>NZ_CP150363.1:2930000-3477500 GCF_051521615.1 Sorangium sp. So ce1335 | reverse complement strand
CGGGCGAGCTCCGCCGCCGGCCTTCAGGTCTCCGGGTGCTCGTCCGCGAACCAGCGGCCCATCCGCTCCCGGATGAGCAGCATCTCCGCCCCGCTGGGCAGCCGGATCCGGAAGCCTTTCTCGCGCGGCCCGAGCCCCACCATCGAGCCCATCACCTCGACGGGCTGCCAGCCCCCGGCGCCGCGAAGACGGGCCGGGCGCCCTCGATCCGAGGCCTCGGTCTCCACATCGACGCAGTACCACCGCGTGGTGCGCGACGTGATCCAGCCGGCCTCGGCGCAGAGCCGCGCGTCGGCCTCCTGCAGCGCGCGATGCGACGCGGCGAACGCCGCCCGCGGGTGCAGCACGATGACCACCGCATAGCCAGGCTGGAGCTGGCGGACGATGTAGCTCTTGCGGTGGGCGCGCACCGTGATCTGGCGCGGCACGCCGAGCGGCGAGGTCGCCACCTCGGACAGCACGATCTGCCAGTGGGCTGCCGTGACCTTCAGATCGAAAGGGTCGAGGCAGCCGGCATAGTCGATGGTCTCGCCCTCGAAATCGACGAGCGCGGCGGCGTGTGCGCCGGGGATGGCGCACAGGAGATCCTCGAGGATGGTCGCGAACGACGACGGCGCCTGGTCACGGGGAAGCGGACTCCGGCTCCGCTTGCGAGCTCCGTTGCGCGGGGTGGTCATGGCTCGATCCGCACGAGCTCCAGCAGCGCGTCGATGCCGCCCACGACCCGCGGCTCGCGCCGCAGCGCCTCGAGGAGCTTCGACTGCGCGGCGCGGGCGCGCTCCGTCACGACCTCGTCGCGCACGAGGGCGCGCCGCTCCTCGACAGCCACCACCTGCGCGGGGATGCGCTCGAGGAGCATGACCACGTGCACCCCGAACGACGACGCGACCGGCGCGCTGAGGTCCCCGCGCGCGGCGAGGGACGCCGCCGCGCGCGCGAAATCGGCGTCGAACTGCTGCGGCTCCAGGGTGAGCGCGCGGCCAGCGGCGGTGACGGGCGGGAGCGGCTGCGCGACGACCTCGAGGCCGTCGGCGGGGACGGCCTTCGCCGCGCTGATGAACGCGTCGGCGGCCGGATCGGAGGGCGGCTGCCGCGCCTCGGCGGGGCGCGGCGGCTCGGAGCGCTGGGCCAGGTCGCGCGCCGACAGCACCGCTTTCCGGATCGCCTCGGCGAGCACCCTCGCCTTCTCGCGCGTGGCCTCGTCGGCATCCGCCGAGAGCCTCACGACAGCGTGCACAGTGCGGTATCCCTCCGGGCGATCGAGATCGAGCCAGTGCCGCTCGGTGGCGGCGCGCAGCTCGTCGTCGGTCACCGGGCCGGCGCCCGCCGCCTCCTCCTTCAGGCGGTGAAGCAGGCGACGCGCGAGCGCCGCGGTGATCTCGCGCTGCACCTCGGGAGCCTGATCGAGGCCCCGAGCCCGCGCCTCCGCGGCGAAGAGCGCGTCGCGGACCGCCGCGTCCCGGGCCTGCGCAGGCGGGATCTGCTGCGCTGCCGCGATGCGCGCCACCGCGTCGACGGGGATGTCGATCGCGCCCACGCGGGCCGCCACGCCGGGCGGCAACGGCGACGCCCCCCGCGCGGACGTCGACAGCGCAGCCCACGCGACGCACGCGCACAGGCAAGCGGAAGCCGCGACGGCTCGACGTCCAGGGCTCACGCGCTCCCCCCGCGGGGGCGAAGGATCTCCGTGGACGCCTTGAGCGAGAGCCCGCCGATCACCAGGAGGTAAATCGCCTTGAAATCCTGGCGATCCCCGAGCGCGTGGACCCCGAAGGCGAAGGAGAACGCGGCGGCGGCGAGGAGCAGGATCGCGAACACGTCGACTGCGCGGGACACGCGCCCGAGTGTAACGCGATTTGGCAGGGAACCGGCGGGGATGCGGGGGACGGTGAGGAAGAGGAGCGGGCCGAGGGCACGGCCGGAGCCGCCGCTCAGCGCAGCATCATCACGACCGCCCCGAGGACGGCGACGACGCTCAGTACCAGCAGCTGGCGGACGGCGCGTTGGGTCAGCCGCCGCGCGCCGGCCGTGTGCCGGCGGCCACGCGCGACCGCGACCCCCGAGGCGGCGGTGATCAGCGCGACGGCGCAGGCGACGGCGACCGCCTGGGCGAGGAGGGCCCGCTCCGGGTCCCGGACGCGCCACGCGAGAACGAGGATCGCCAGGCTCACGAGCGCGCCGAACGCGACGACCGCCGTGGCGAGCGGCGGGAGGTGGGCCCGGGCATGGAGGAGGGGGGCTTCCGGGTCCGGCTCGGGCGGGCGCCGCGCGTCCCACCGATCGCGCCAGGAGAGCGCGAAGATGCCCCAGGCGATCGCGCCGATCGCCGCGCGCACCGGGTCGAGGCGGGCGGGCTGGAGAGAAGGAGACGCGAGCAGCCAGGTCAGCGTGGCGAGCGCCAGGAAGGCAGAGATGCCGAGATGCCGGGCAAGCCGGCGGCGGGAGGCGGCGAGCAGGGGCGCCGCGACGCCGCAGAGGAAGGCGAGCGTGGCGGCGACGCCGGCGGACGCGGGCGCGCCGCGGCCGAAGGCGGCCGGCGCGATCGTGATCATCCACGCGACGATCGCGGCGAGCAGCGCCTGCGGTGCGCGCCCGTCGCCGAGACCCACGTCGAAGCGCGCTGCCCCGGGCTGCGACGCCTCGAGGCCCTCGGAGCTCGACGGGCGCTCGACCCCGCGGACAGGCGCCCCGCCGCGCCCGCCCGCGGCGGACGCGGTCGACTCCGCGTCGCGCGGAGCGCCGATCGAGATCGCACCGGGGGCGTCCGTGCTCATGACCAGCCGCTAGGCCAGGTTCCTCAGCAGGTTGCCAACGGGCAGCACCTCCTGCGCCGGCGGGTCGGCGCGGAGGTCGCCGCTCGCGCCCCCCTCTTCCCGGGCGACCTCGAGCCCGAGCCGCTTCCAGAGGCCCGTGTCGAACAGGTGGCTCGGGCGCACGTTGCCGAGGGCGGCCAGCATGTTCTGCCGCGTTCCGGGGTGACGCGCGTCGAGCTCCGCGAGGAGCCGGCTCACCGCCTTGCGCTGGAGGTTCTCCTGAGACCCGCAGAGGTCGCAGGGGATGATGGGGAAGCGCTCCTCCGCCGCGAACGCGGCGAGCTCGTCCTCGGCGCAGTAGATCAGCGGGCGGATCACGATGTTGTCGCCGTCGTCGGAGACGAGCTTCGGAGGCATCGACTTGAGCTGACCGGCGAAGATCAGGTTCAGCAGCAGCGTCGTCACGGCGTCGTCGCGGTGGTGGCCGAGGGCGATCTTCGAGCAGCCGAGCTCGCGCGCGATGCGGTAGAGGATGCCCCGCCGCAGGCGGGAGCACAGCGAGCAGTAGGTCTTGTTCTCGGGGATCTTCTCGGTGACGATCGAGTAGGTGTCCTCCGAGATCATCCGGAACTCGTGGCCTCCCGCGGCCATGTAGTCGGCCAGGAGGTGTCCGGGGTATCCAGGGTGCCCCTGGTCGATGTTGACGGCGATGACGCTGAACCGGATCGGCGCGCGGCGCGCGAGGTCGACGAGGAGCGCGTGCATCGCGTAGCTGTCCTTGCCCCCCGAGACCGCGCAGAGGATCCGATCGCCGTCGGCGATCATGTCGAAGTCGTTGATGGCGCGGCCCATGGCGCGCGCGAGCTTGCGGCGGAGTTGCACGTTCAACCGGTGAAGCCTTCGATGAGGCGGAGGAAGGTAAGCACGCCGTGGCCCGTCCCGCCCTTGGAGACGATGCCGTAGGGCTTGCTCGCCATCGACGGGCCCGCGATGTCCACGTGGACCCAGGGGACATCGCCGACGAACTCGCGGAGGAACAGGGCCGCGGTGATGGCCCCTCCCCAGCGGTCGGCCGTGTGCTTGATGTCGGCCCAGTCGCTCTTCAGGCCCTCGCGGAGCTCCTCGACCAGCGGCATCTGCCACATCGACTCGCCCGCGGCCTTCGCGGCGCTCCGCACGCGCTCCGCGAGCTCCTCGCGGTTCGTGAAGAAGCCCGACACCGTCGGCCCGAGCGCCACCATGCAGGCGCCCGTGAGGGTCGCGTTGTCGACGATGAGGTCCGGCTTCAGCGCGCGCGCATAGGCCAGGCAGTCCGCGAGGACGAGGCGCCCCTCGGCGTCGGTGTTGATGATCTCCACCGTCCTGCCGTCCAGGGAGCCGAAGATGTCTCCGGGCCGGTACGCCGCGCCGTCGGGCATGTTCTCTGCAGAGCCGATGATGCCGTGCACCTCGACGTTCGGCTTGATTGCCGCGACGGCGGTCATCAGGCCGATCACGTTCGCGGCCCCACCCATGTCCCCCTTCATCTCTTCCATGCCGGGCGCCGGCTTGATGCAGAGACCGCCGCTGTCGAAGGTCAGCCCCTTGCCCACGAAGGCGAGCTTCCCCTTCGGCTTCCCGGGAGGAGCGTAGACCATGTGGATCATGCGGGGCTCGCGCGCGCTCCCCTGCCCCACGGCCATGATGAGCTTCATGCCCCGCTTGTTCAGCGCGGCCTTGTCGAACACCGTCACCTTGAGCCCGTGCTGCTTGCCGGCCTCGGCGGCGACGCGCGCCAGCGCCTCGGGGTAGAGCTCGTTGGGCGGCTCGTTGACGAGATCGCGCGCGGCGCAGATCGCCTCGCCGACCTGCTGGCCGAGCGCGACAGCGTCGCGCGCCGCCTTGCCCGGCTTGCCCTCGACGATCACGGTGCCGCGCGAGAGCGCGACCTTGGGCACGCGATCGCCCGTGAAGTAGCGGGTGAACCGGTAGGACCCGAGCACGAGGCCCTCCGCGGCGGCCCGCTCCGCGCGCTCGACGCCGGGCGGCACCGCGACGGCGACGCTCTCGGCGCGCACGCCGTTCGCGAAGCGCGCGCCCTTCGCCGCGAGCACCCGACAATCGACGTCGGTGGGCTTGCTCGACCCGAGGCCGAGGAGCAGCACGCGGCCCGGCTTCAGCGCGCCGTGCGTGGCGAAGTCGATGCTCTGATCCTTCTTCCCCGTGAAGTCGTCCCGCTTGACCTGATGGGCCACGGACTGGCCCAGGGCCTCCACGAGCCTCGCGAGCACGCCCTCGCCCGTCGAAGCGCCTTCGGGCACGCCGATGACGACGACGTCGACGGCGGTGCTCAGCGGGTCTGACGAGGCGAGATTCACTTTGATCGGCATGCGGTCTCCTGAGCCCGGACGTGGAGGGTCTCCAGCGCGGCATCTAATCACGAAGGGCTAACCCCGTCGACGTGGACGATGCCCGCAAGCGATCGGCCCGGGGCGCGACCGGGAGAGCGCTCTCCGTGGGCGGACGGCCCGGCGTGCGGCGCCGCGGGGGGCCCGCTCAGGCCTCGTGTTCGGCGAGGGCTGGCCAGGCCGGGGCCCCGGGGCTCGACGACGCCATGCGGCGGAGCGCCGCGGCGATAGGGCCGGACCGGGGCGCCCGCCGCCCCCGGGCCCCGAGCGCCGGGTCGAGGCGTCAGCGCGCGGACCTGTAGATCTGGATCACGTCGGCGAGGAGCTTCAGCGCCTCGGCGCGAGGGCGCTGGAACGCGTTGCGCCCCATGATCGAGCCGAAGGAGCCGCCCGCGGCCATCTCGCGCACGTCCGCGAGCACCGCCTCGGTCGACCTCGACTCTCCGCCGGAGAAGATCACCACCCGCTTGCCGTTGAAGGTCGCCTGCACCACGTGGCGGGTCCGCTCGGCGAGCGTCTGGATCGGGATTCCGTACTTCTCGTACATCTTCTTCGCCTCCTCCTGCTCGACATGGGCGGTCGGCGGCTTGACCTTGATGATGTGCGCGCCGAGCTGAGCCGCGATCGTCGCGGCATAGGCGCAGACGTCGACGGCCGTCTCGCCCTGCTTGGACAGCCCGGCGCCTCGCGGGTAGCTCCAGACGACGACGACAAGGCCTTTGCGCCGGGCCTCGAGGGTTATCTCGCGAAGGTCCTCGTACATCCGGTTCCTCGCGCCGGATCCGGGGTAGATCGTGTAACCGACGCCGACGCAGCCCAGGCGGAGCGCGTCCTCCACCGAGCCGGTGACCGCCGAGATCGGCTGCTCCACCTTCGCCAGCGTGTCGCTGTTGTTGAGCTTCAGGATCAGCGGCACCTGCCCCGCGAACCTCGCCGCGCCCGCCTCCAGCGACCCGAGCGGCGCCGCGTAAGCGCTGCACCCGGCGTCGATGGCGAGCTGAAAGTGGTAGTCGGGATCATAGGCCTCGGGGTTCGGAGCGAACGATCGCACCGGACCGTGCTCGAAGCCCTGATCCACGGGCAGGATCACCAGCTTGCCCGTCCCCGCGAGCGCGCCGTGGTTGAGCACCCGGACGAGGTTCGTCAGCGTGCCGGGGTTCTCGGAGGCATACCAGGAGAGGATCTGCTCCACACGGGTCGTGAGCGCCATGAATCACTCCGTCGATGGGGTTGCAGCGCGGGATCGCACGGCCGCCGGGAGCGTGAACCCGCCCTGCTGATCCCGCGCAGCAGCGCAGACAGGCGGGCGGGCTCGGAGCGACTCGTCAGGAGCTGGACGAACGTGTCCAGCCGAACGCCCCCGGAGCGCCGCGCCCGTGTGGATGTTGTGCAGCGCCATGGGATACGCAATTCTCGACGTCGCGCCGGTCGGCTCTCGGGGGGCAGCGGCAGCCGTCGCGGGCGCACGCAGGCGACGGGGCGGCGACGTCCTGGCCAACAACGCGGAGGGATCATGTCGCTCTCATCGGACCAACGGAACCTGAGCTGGACGCCGCCGGAGGCCCCGTCGCGCATCGGGATCACGCTCGAGACGTACATCCTCGAGGGAATGCTCGGGTTCCCCGCGGCGACGGGGGCGTTCACCTCGCTGCTGAACCAGATCGGCCTGGCGGCGAAGCTCGTCACGTCGAAGGTCCGGCGGGCCGGCCTCGCCAACGTCCTCGGGTACACGGGGCAGACCAACGTGCAGGGCGAGATCGTCCAGAAGCTCGACGAGGTCGCCAACGAGACCCTGCTCAGCGTGCTCGGCAGGCGCGGGCACTGCGCGGCCGTGGTCAGCGAGGAGCTCGGCGAGATGAGGCTCCTCTCCACGGACCCGCGCGCCAAGTACATCGTCGTCGTGGACCCGCTCGACGGCTCGTCGAACATCGACGTGAACATCTCGATCGGCACGATCTTCGGCGTGCTCCGCAAGAGCGACGCCAAGATGGGCGCCGATCCCTCGGACTTCCTGCGCCCCGGCCGCGACCTTCTCGCGGCCGGCTACGTGCTCTACGGGTCGTCCACGCTGCTCGTCCTCACGACCGGCCTCGGCGGCGTCCACGGGTTCACGTACGACCCGACCGTGGGTGAATTTTTCCTCTCCCACGAGAACATCCGCATCCCGGAGCGCGGCTCGACGTACTCCATCAACGAGGGCCACAGCGCGCGGTGGCCCGAGGAGGTGCGGCGCTGGAACGCGTGGATCAAGGAAGACAACAAGCACGAGGGGCGGCCCTACGGCGCGCGGTACGTGGGATCGCTCGTCGCGGACGCGCACAGGACGCTCCTCAAGGGCGGCATCTTCGCCTACCCCGCCGAGCGCGGCGGGCAGGGCAAGCTGCGGCTGCTCTACGAGGCGAACCCGTTCTCGTTCATCTTCGAGGCGGCCGGCGGCAAGGCGAGCACCGGGTCCCAGCGCATCCTCGACAGGGTCCCGAGCTCGCTCCACGAGCGCGTGCCGCTCGTCCTCGGCTCGCCGCGCGACGTCGAGGACTTCGAGCAGTTCCTGCGCGGCGAGCGCTGAGGCGGCGCGAGCGCGGCGCCCGCACCCGCGACACGCCGCGGAGAGGGCGCCGCGCCGATCAGACCCCCTGCGCGTCGGCGCCCCAGATCACCTTGTGGAGCTGGATCTGGACCCGGACGCGGAGGCCGTCGTCGAGCACCCACTGGACGAGCTCTCTCGGCGCGAGCTTGCCCCAGACGCACGAGGCGAGCAGCGTCACGCCGCGCGCGTCGAGGCCCCGCTCGCGGATCGTGCCCCGCATCCACTCGTAGTCCGCCCGGTCGGCCAGCACGAACTTGATCTCGTCGCGCGGCGTGAGGTGGTCCAGGTTCGACCAGCGGTTCCTGTGGGATTCCCCGGAGCCGGGCGCCTTCAGGTCCATGATCTTGTGCACCCGCGGATCGACGCGCGACACGTCGGCCTCGCCGCTCGTCTCGACGAGCACCGTGCGGCCCGCGTCGCAGAGCTCCGCGAGGAGCGGGAACGCCCCGGGCTGCAGGAGCGGCTCTCCGCCCGTGAGCTCGACGAGCGGCGTGCCGAAGGACAGCGCGCGCTCGAGGACATCGCCGCGGCGGATCCGGTTGCCGCCGTAGAACGCCTGCGTCGTGTCGCACCAGGCGCAGCGCAGGTTGCACCCGGTGAGGCGGATGAACGTGCACGGCAGCCCGGCGAACGTCGATTCGCCCTGCACGCTGGCGTAGATTTCATGGACGACGAGGGTGTCTGCTTTCAAGGAAGCGGCGCCTCCGAGGAGCCCGGTCGGCCCGGCCAGCTCCACGCCGCCGGCGACCCGCGATGGGCCGCAAGCTTTGGACGCGCGGCGCGCGCAACGCAAGCGGCGCGAGGCGCTCAGCCGGAGGCGACGCTGACCTCGCCCGCCGCCACCGACCGGAGGACACCGTCCCCGCCGCGGACAAGGAGGTGCCCCTCCGCGTCGATCCCCGCCGCGACGCCGGACACGCCGGCCACCTCGACGCGGCGGTCGCGCAGCCAGTCCAGCCGGGCGAGATCCTCGGCGAAGGGGGCGAGCCGCCCGGCCTCGAACCTCGCCGCCGCGTCGCCGAGCGCCTGGAGCAGCTCCGCCGCGAGGACCTCGCGCGGTACGTCGTCGACCCCGAGCATCGCGAGCGACGTGGCGCGCGTCGAGAGATCCGGCGGGAAGCGCGACGTGTGGACGTTCAGCCCGACGCCGATGATCACGCTGCTCACCGCGTCGCCGCGGAGCTGGGCCTCGACGAGGATCCCCGCCAGCTTGCGGCCCCCGACCAGGACGTCGTTCGGCCACTTGAGGCGCACGTCGGCCACAGCGCCGCCGCCGGGCGCGCCGAGGCGCGCCGAGGAGGCGAGCCGCCGCTCGACGACGGAGGCCACGGCGAGGCCCACCACGAGAGCGATCGGCGCGACGCTGGTCGCCGGCAGGCGGGGGCGCAGCACCACCGACAGGTAGAGGTTCTCCCCGGGGGGAGAGTGCCAGGAGCGCCCGCCGCGCCCGCGCCCCTTGGTCTGCGCGTCGGCGAGGAACGCGGCCCCGTGCGGCGCGCCGGCGGCGGCCGCGCTCCGGGCATCGTCGTTCGTCGACGCGGTCTCCGCCGCCACGGCGAGCGGCCGCCCGAGCGACGCGCCGAGGCGCGAGAGCTCGCGCTCGATGACCCGCGCGTCGAGCGGCCTCACAGCGAGAGATCCAGCGCGATGTCGGCCGAGCGGGCCGAGTGCGTCAGCGCCCCGACGCTGATGACGTCGATGCCCGCCGCCGCGAGCTCGGGGATGCGCTCCAGGGTGATACCGCCGGAGACCTCCAGGAGGGGCCGGCCGTGCTGCGACGACCGCGCGCGCGCGGAGGCGGTCTTGACGTCGGCCAGCGTGAAGTTGTCGAGCATGATGATGTCCGCGCCCGCGGCCAGCGCCTCGTCGAGCTCCTGGAGCGAGGCGACCTCGACCTCGACCTTCGTCGTGTGCGGGGCGCGCGCCCGCGCGCGGGCGATCGCCGTCGTGATGCCGCCCGCCGCGATGATGTGGTTGTCCTTGATCATCACGGCGCTCCCGAGGTTGTCGCGGTGGTTGTGCGCGCCGCCGACGCGCACGGCGTAGCGCTCCAGGGCGCGGAGGCCGGGCGTCGTCTTGCGGGTGTCCGTGATGCGCACGCCGGACCCGGCCGGGACCGCCGCGGCGTAGCGGCGCGCCTCCGAGGCGACGCCGCTCATCCGCTGCGCGAAGTTGAGCGCGGTGCGCTCCCCGCAGAGCAGCGTGCGCGCCGCGCCGCGCACCGTCCAGAGCACGGCGCCGGTGTCGACCGCGGTGCCGTCCTGGACGAGCACCTCGCCCTCCACCGCCGGGTCCAGGCGCTGGAAGACGCGGAGGAACACGGCCCCCCCGCACGCGACGAGCGGCTTGCGCGCGACCGCCTTCGCGGTCGCGCGCGCGGAGGCCTCGACGCAGGCCTCGGTGGTGAGATCGCCCCCCGCGAGATCTTCTTCCAGAGCGCGATCGATCAAGGCATCGAGCAACGGCGCAGCCAGCACAGGCATCTCCCTCGGCGCCGCACCCCGCGGCGCCCCCAGGTATACCCGCTCCCACGCGCGCGCATCAGCGCCGTCGCGCCACCCGGGCCCAGCATAACGCAACGCGTCACATCGAACCCCGGGCGCAGTACGGCGGCCTGGGCGGCGTGGCTGCCCTGGACGGGGCCCGGACGGATCGAATGGGGCTTGCGTCGCCGAAAAAACGGTGCCGATCGCGATCATCGCGACCCTGTGTCGCACAAATGGGGCTGACGTTCGTCTACCAGCCTGTGAGACTCTCCGAGCAACTCCAGCGCCCTCAGCGCCAGCGCCCTCAACGGAGATCGATGCGTCCGCAGGCAGGCCAGGTCATCCACAACAAGTACCGACTCGTGCGCCTCATCGGCGACGGCGGCATGGGGAGCGTCTACGAAGCCCGCCACGAGGTGCTGGGGACGACGGTCGCCCTCAAGTTTCTGCACCCCGAGCTGTCGCGCCGCTCCGGCCTCGTGCAGCGCTTCCTGCAGGAGGCGCGCGTCTCGGCGCAGATCCAGAGCGCGCACGTGGTCCGGGTCGTCGACGTCGACCAGACGGCCAACGGCCTGGCCTTCATCGTGATGGAGTACCTGGAGGGGAAGACGCTCCAGACCCTGTACGAGGAGCTCTACCGGGCGGGCGTCCGGCTCGCGTACGCCGACGCGCTCGAGTACGCGATGCAGATGCTCGAGGGCGTCGAGGCCGCCCACCGCGCGGGCGTCGTCCACCGCGACCTCAAGCCGGACAACGTCATCATCATGAGGACGGCCAAGGGGGAGCCGCTCATCAAGCTGCTCGACTTCGGCATCGCCAAGCTGAAGGTCACGGGGGAGCTCGATCGCGGGCTCACGCGCCCGGGCGTGATCATGGGCACGCCCGAGTACATGGCCCCCGAGCAGGCGTACTCGGCGGACTCCGTCGACGCGCGCGCGGACATCTTCTCGCTGGGCGTCATCGTCTTCGAGATGCTGGCCGGCCGCCGCCCGGTCGGCGGCGACGAGCCCCAGCAGATCGCGGGCGCCTACCTGTCGGGCCAGATCTCGCGGCTCTCGGACCTCGCGCCCGAGATCTCGCCGGCGCTCTGCGCCGCCGTGCACCGCGCGATGGCGGCCTCGCCGCCCGATCGGTTCGCGACGACCGCCGAGTTCCGCAGCGCCCTCGAGCCGTTCGCCCGGGCCGCCCGCGCGCCGTCGGCGCTCACCCCTTCGCCCTCCGAGGTCAGCCTGGCGCGGTCGTCCGCGTCCGCCCTGCCGGCAGCCCTCGCGGCGCCCGCGATGGCCTCGCCGTCCGCGCTGGCGCCCGCCACGAACCCGATGGGCGACGGCCGCATCAGCGCCGTCCCCAAGACGATACCGCCGGAGGACGACGGCGCGCAGCGCGCCGCGAGCGGCCCCCCGGGGACGCCCGGGGCCTCGACCCCGATGGGGGGCTTCGCCGCGGACGCCCGGGGCCCGTCCGCGTCGGCCCCGGCGTTCACGCCGAGGCCGGAGCCGTCGTCGGGCCCGTACTTCGCGCAGGGCGGCTATCCTCCGGTCGGGCAGCCGGCGACGGTGAGCGCCGCGCCGTACATGCCGCCGCACGGCATGCCCGGCGTGCCGGCGACGAGCCACGAGCCCGGGCCGTTCGACGTGGCGCCGCGCCCGGGCGGGACGGCGGTCGGGAACGCGCCTCCTTTCATGGGCCGGGGCTCGGCGGTCGCCGCGGGCGCCTTCAACGGCGGGCCGGCGCCGGGCTACGGGAGCCCCTACGGCGGCGCTCCGCAGGGGTATGTCCCCGGGACGGCGCCGATGGAGCCGCTGCCCGGGGCCGCGCACGGAGGGCCGGCGCACCGAGCGCAGCAGCCGCGGCGCGGGACGTCGCTGTTCACCATCTTCCTCGTCGCCACGGGGATCACCGGCGCCGTCGTGGGCGGTCTGTACATCGCCAACGAGGTCAACCGCGGGAGGCAGGCGGAGGCGCCGCCGACCCTGCCGACGCTCCAGCCGGCGATCACCGTCCCGTCGGATCCCGGTCCCGCCGTCACGACGCCGCCCGCCACGACGCCGCCCGCGGTGACGTCGCCCTCGGTCGAGCCGCCGCCGGTCGTCGCGAAGCCTCAGCCGAAGCCGCCGTCGACCTCGAAGCCCCCGACGACGCCGACGACGCCGAGCGCGACGGGGACGCAGCCAGCGCCGCCGACGCGCCCCAGCGGGACGGCGATCATCCCCTCGCTGCCGCCGCTCGTCATCCCGTCGACGTTCCCGTTCCCGTTCCCTGCGCCGACCAGCGCACAGCCTCCGACCGGGCCCCAGCAGCCCACCACGACGCCGAACCCGCCGACGACGAGCCCGCCGTCGACGAGCCCGCCCACCACGCCGTCCAGCCCGCCTCGGCGACGCGTGATCATCGTGCCCAACAACTGACTCGCCCGGAGCGCACGGAACAACCGACTCGCCCGGAGCGCGCGGTAGGATGCGATCCCGATGAGCAACCAGAATAGCGGTCCCCCGCCCGGATGGCCTGCGCCCCCGAGCGGCATGTACGGCCCTGGCAAGACCGTGCCCGGCGAGCCTCCGCTCGCAGGGCCCAACTCGCCTCAGGGCACCTTCCCCGTGCCGCCCGGCGCCGCGCCGCAGGGGCCAGGAGCGGCTGGCGCAGGCGTCCCACGGACGATCGTCGAAGGCGGGAGCAATACCGCACCGCCGTTCGGCGCGGGGCCGGCGGGCGGCCCCGGACCGTACGGACCTGGAGCAACGGCGACGTACGACCCCCCCGGAGCCGGGGGCGCCTACGGGCAGCCGGCCCAGCCCCCCGGCGGCCCGTACGGCGGACCCCCGTTCGGCGCACCGGGTGCAGCCGGCGCGCCGGGGTACCACGCGGGCGGCGCTCCCCAGATGCCAGGCGGCCCCCCGATGTACCCGGTCCCGGCGCGGCCTCGTCCCAGGAGCTCCGGCCTGCCGCTCGCGCTGATCGGGCTCGGCGCGTTCGTCGTCTTCGGTGGCGGCGCGATGGCCTTCTTCATGATGCGCAGCAGCTCGTCCGACGACGCCGCGCTGCCCGCGGTCGAGGTGCCCCCGCCGGCCCCCGTGTCGGTCGCCGGCGACGCGCCGCCGCCCCCGCCCGCGACCACCACGCCCGAGCCGCCCCCGCCGGAGCCGGTCCCCGTGGCGGCCCCGAAGCCGCAGCCGAAACCACAACCGAAGCCGACGCCGACGACGCCCAGCGCGGGCGCCACGACAACGCCGCCGGCGACCACGCCCACCGCGACGACAACGCCGCCAACCCAGACGACGCCGTCCGCGACGACCCCCACCCCCACGCCCTCTACGTCCTCGTCAGGCCGGCGGAGGATCATCCTTCCAGGCAGGAACTGACAGGAACGGACGGGAACGGCGCGGAGCGGAGCGGCGCTGCCCGCCACGCCGGCGACCGCGGCGCGGGCGATCCGGCGCCCTCCTGAGCCCGCTTGACATGGCGGTCGGGGTGATCAGGTTCCGATGCCATGAGCAAATCCGGGATCGCCGCAGTCCTCTCGTTCCTCGTTCCTGGCGTTGGGCAGCTCTACAACGGCGCGTTTCTGCGCTGCATCTTCTGGCTGATCGTCACGCCGGGCCTGTGGATCGGCACGGGCGGCTGGCTCGGCTGGATCTGCCACCTGATCTCCGCGTACACCGCGTACCAGTACGCGAAGCGCTCCGAGGCCTGATCGTACCCTCGAGGCGAGCGCGCCCCCGGTGGCTGGCGCGCTCGCTCATGTCGCCTTCGCGAAGATCCTCTTCAGCACCTCGCCCGTCGCCGTCGGCTGACGCGCCAGCTCGCGCGGGGTACCCTCCGCCACGATACGCCCCCCTCCCGCGCCGCCCTCCGGGCCCATCTCCACCACGTGATCCGCGCACGCGATGACCGCGGGGTGGTGCTCGATGATCACCAGCGTGTCGCCGCGCTCGACGAGGCGATCGAGCACGCGGACAAGGCGCGTCACGTCCGCCAGGTGCAGGCCGGTCGTGGGCTCGTCGAGCACGTAGAGCGTGGGCTTGGGGCGCGCGCCGGCCGTCAGCTCCGCCGCGAGCTTGAGCCGCTGGGCCTCGCCGCCCGAGAGCGTGTGCGAGCCCTGGCCGATGTGGAGGTAGCCCACGCCGAGATCGCACATCGTCGCGAGCGGCGCGCGGATGCGCGGGTGCGCCGCGAAGACCTCGACGGCCTCCTCGGCGGTGAGGTCCAGGACCTCGCCGACGGAGAGGCCCAGGTAGCGCACGTCGAGCGTCGCCGGCTCGAAGCGCGCGCCGCCGCACGCCTCGCAGGGCGTCGTCACGTCGGGCAAGAACGACATCTCGTGCGCGATGACGCCCTGGCCCTCGCACGCGGGGCACCGCCCGCCCGAGGCCGTGTTGAAGGAGAAGCGCGCCGGGCCGTAGCCGCGCACCTGCGCGTCGGGGCACGCGGCGTAGAGCTTGCGGACCTCGTCCCAGACGCCGAGGAACGTCGCCGGGACAGAGCGCGGCGTCCGGCCGATCGGCGACTGGTCGACGGCCACCGCCCGCAGGATGCTCTTCGGCAGCTTCAGCGCCTTGTGCGGGCCCGGCTCGGGCGCCTCGAGCTTCAGCGCGCGGCGCGCGGCGGGGTAGAGCACCTTCTGGATCAGCGTGCTCTTCCCCGAGCCGGAGACGCCGGCGACGACCGTCATGCGGCCAGCGGGGATCCGGAGGGCGTCGCCCTGGAGGTTGTGCGCGCGCGCGCCGAGGAGCTCGATGTGCTCGCGCGACGGAGGGCGCGCCGGGCGCGCGCTGAGCAGGGCGTCCTCGCCGGCGAGCGCGCGGGCGGTCGGCGAGTCGGGGTTCGCGAGCACCTCGCGCGACGCGCCCGCCGCGACGATCCTGCCGCCCTTGCGGCCGCCCGAGGGGCCGAGGTCGATCAGGTGATCCGCGGCGCGGATCGTGTCGGCGTCGTGCTCCACCATGAGCACGGTGCTCCCCATGTCCGCGAGCCGCCGCAGGTTGCCGAGCAGGCGATCCGTGTCGCGCGGGTGCAGGCCGATGGTCGGCTCGTCGAGCACGTAGAGCGCGCCGGTGAGCCCGCTGCCGAGCTGCGCCGCGAGCCGCAGCCGCTGCATCTCGCCGCCCGAGAGCGTCGACGCGCGCCGGTCGAGCGTCAGGTAGCCGAGGCCCACCTCGCAGACGAAGTCGAGCCGGCGGCAGAGCTCCCTGTGCGGGGCCTCGGCGATCAGCGCGCGGTCGCCCGTGAAGCGCAGCCCCCTCGCCCACGCGGCCGCCGCGGCGACCGACCGGCCCGACGCCTGGTGGTACCGCTCGCCGGCGAGCCGGACGGCGCGCGGGATCGGCGCGAGGCGCGAGCCGCCGCAGGCCTCGCACGGATCGGGCGTCGCGAGCGCGTCGTCGTCGAAGTCCGAGGCGCCCGTCCCCTCGCACGCCTCGCAGCGGCCCTGCTTCGTGTTGAACGAGAACCAGCGGGGATCGAGCTCCGGGACGCCGCCGCCGCAGCGCGGGCAGGTGCGCGTCGTGGAGAGGAGCTGCTCGCCGCCGCGGCCGCCCGCGAGCTTCACCGCCCCACGCCCGAACGCGAGGGCGCGATCGAAGAGCGCGCGATCGAGCCCGTCCATGCGCCCCTCGTACATCACGAGGTCGATCGAGTGCTCGCGGCGCTTGTCGAGGCGGGGCGGGCTGTCGGTCGCGCACGGCTCGCCGTCGGCGAGCGCGCGGGTGATGCCGGCGCGGGCGGCGGCGGTGAACACGTCGAGGTACGTGCCCTTGCGCGCCACGACGGCGGGGGCGAGGAGCGTCCGCGCGCCGCGCGTCGAGAGCAGCGCGCGGTAGACCTCGTCGGGCGAGCGCGCCTCGATGGGGACGTCGCAGTCCGGGCAGCGCGCCTCGCCGACCTTGGCGTAGAGCAGCCGCAGGTAGTGGGCGATCTCGGTCACGGTCGCGACGGTCGAGTTGGCGCCCGAGCGCGTCGTGCGCTGCTCGAGCGCGATCGACGGGGGCACGCCGGTCACGCGGTCGACGTCGGGCCGCGGCAGCGTGGGGAGGAACTGGCGCGCGTAGGGGGTCAGCGTCTCGAGGAAGCGCCGCTGGCCCTCGGCGAAGACGACGTCGAAGGCGAGCGTGCTCTTGCCGGAGCCGCTCGGGCCGGTGACGACGACGATCTGGCCGTGCGGGATCACGGTCGAGACCTCGGCGAGGTTGTGCTCGCGCGCGCCCTCCACCTCGATGCGCCCCGGGTCCAGCGGCGCGCGCGCGGCGCCGTTGCCGCCGCGCTTGCCGGGCTTCGGGGCGGAGGTCGCCGCGGCCGCCGCGGCGCGGCGCGGCCGCCGCGCCGCGCCCTCGCCCCGCTGCGCGAACCAGCCGGCGAGCGAGCTGCCGGTCCGCGACGCCGTCCTGGCGACCGCCTCCGGCGTCCCCTCGGCGACGACGCGCCCGCCCTCGCTGCCGGCGCCCGGGCCGAGGTCGATGACCCAGTCGGCCGCGGCGATGACGTCGAGGTCGTGATCGACGACGATCGCCGAGGCGCCCTCGGTCACGAGCACGGAGAGGGCGGCGTTGAGGTGCTTCACCTCCTCCGGGTGAAGGCCGGCGCTCGGCTCGTCGAGCACGAAGAGCGCGCCAGCGCACGGCTCGCCGAGCGCGCGCGCGATCTTGAGCCGCTGCGCCTCGCCGCCCGAGAGCGTCGAGAGCGGCTGGCCGAGCGTGAGGTAGCCGAGCCCGAGCTGCTTGAGCGGCGCGAGCGCCCGCCGCACCGAGGGCTCCCGCGCGAAGGCGTCGAACGCCTCGTCGATCGAGAGATCGAGCACGTCGGCGACCGAGCGGCCGTCGAGCTTCACCTCGAGCACCTCGTCGCGGAACCGCTTGCCCTTGCAGGTGGGGCACGTCAGCGACACGTCCGCCAAAAACTGCATCTCGATCGTCTCGCTCCCCTCGCCCGAGCACGCCTCGCAGCGCCCGAGCGCGACGTTGAACGAGAAGTGGCCGGGCCCGAGGTCCCGGGCCGCCGCCTCCGGCTGCTCGGCGAAGAGCGCGCGGATGCGGTTCCACGCGCCGGTGTAGGTCGCGGGGTTGCCCCGCGAGGTGCGCCCGAGGGGCGCCTGATCGACGAGCGTGATCGTGCGGATGTCGGCCGTGCCCTCGATGCGCCGGTACAGGCCGGGCGCCTCGACGTCCTTGTAGCCGCGCGCCCGCGCGACATGCCGGTAGAGAACGTCGTTCACCAGCGTGCTCTTGCCCGAGCCGCTCGGCCCCGTGATCGCGGTGACGACGCCGAGCGGGATGTCGACCGTGACGTCGCGGAGGTTGTTCTCGCGGGCGCCGTGGATCGTGATCTTCCCGGTCGGCGCGCGGCGCTCCGCGGGCGCCGCGGGCAGCGGGCCGCGCGCGGCGAGCCCCTCGGGCGGGCCGTCGAACGTGACGCGGCCGCCCTGCTTGCCGGCGCCGGGGCCGAGCTCGACGACGCGGTCGCTCGCGCGGATGACGAGGGGCTCGTGCTCGATGACGAGCACGGCGTTGCCGCGGTCGGCGAGCTCGCGCATGGCGGCGACGAGCGGCGGGATGTCCGTCGGGTGCAGGCCGACGGTCGGCTCGTCGAGCACGAAGAGCGCGCCCGTCAGCGAGGTGCCGAGCGCCGCGGTGAGCGCGACGCGCTGCGCCTCGCCGCCCGAGAGCGTGCGCGCCTGGCGAGAGAGCGAGAGGTAGCCGAGCCCGACCCGCTCGAGGTAGCCGAGGCGCGCGATGAGCTCGCGCCGCGCCATCTCGCCCTGGCCCGTCTGGGGGCGCTCGGCCTCGAGCCGCGCGCGGGCGTCGCGGAGCTCGAGCTCGTGCCAGGCGGCGAGGTCGAGGCCGCCGACGCGGTAGAGGAGCGACTCGGGGGAGAGCCGCTTGCCGTCGCACGCGCCGCAGACGTCGTAGGTGCGGTAGCGCGCGAGCAGCACGCGGACGTGCATCTTGTAGGTGCGCGTCTCGAGCCACCGGAACCAGGCCTTGACGCCGGGGTACTTCCCCTGGCTCCACGTGCCCTCGCCCTCGAGCACGAGCGCGCGCTGCGCCTCGGAGAGCTCGCGCCACGGCCGGTCGGTGCGGATGCCGTTCCGGTCGCAGAACGCGCGGAGCACCTTTCGCTCCCACGTCGTGGAGCGGCCATTCCAGGGGCGGATCGCGCCGCCCGCGATCGACTTCGACGGGTCCGGGATCACCTTGTCGTAGTCGATGCCGAGGGTGCGGCCGAAGCCGCGGCACGAGGTGCACGCGCCGGTCGGGGACTGGTACGAGAACAGCCCGGGGCGCGGCGGATCGAAGGCGCGCGCGCACGAGGGACAGGCGAGCCCGCGCACGAGCCGGAGCCGCGTCGATCCCGCGCCGTTGCCGTCGGGCTCCTCGCGCTTCTTGTGCAGGTGGAGCGACGCGTCGCCGCCGCCGCCCTTCCACGCCTCCTCGATGGCGGCGCCCAGGCGCCGGCGCTCCCGGGGGGCGACGCGGACGCGGTCGACGATGACCTCGACCTTGTCCGTGCCGCTCAGCGCCTCGGAGGGCGCCACGGTGTCGAGATCGCGCGCCTCCCCGCGGACGAGCAGGCGCCGGTAGCCGGAGGCGAGGAGCGACTCGCGCACGTCGAGGAAGCGCTCGGCGCCCGCCACGGGGATCGGGTACGTGACGAGCGCGGTCGCCCCCTCGTGCGCGCTCGCGGCGAGGTCGGCCGCGCGCGCGGGGTCGGTCCGCGCGGCGGGCACGCCGCAGGAAGGGCAGACGGGCACCGCCTCGCGCGCGAAGAGCGCGCAGAAGTACGGCTCGAGGTCCGCCATGGTGGCGACGGTCGACCGCGAGCTCTTGACCGGCGCGCGGCGATCGACGGCGACGCCGGCCGCCACGGGCTCGAGCGCGTCGATCGGCGGCCGCTCGAGCCGCTCGAGGAACTGGCGGGCATACGGGCTGAAGCTCTCGACGAACCGGCGTTGTCCCTCGGAGTAGAGCGTGTCGAGCGCGAGCGAGGATTTCCCGGCGCCGGACACGCCGGCGATGGCCACGAGCTCGCCGGGCCGGAAATCGAGGTCGATGCCCTGGAGATTGTGCGTGCGGGCGCCGCGGAGACAGATCGATTGCATAGAGGCGCGGAAGGGTGCCCCGCGGGGATGGCGTCCGGAGCGGACAGACCCGCGTGAAAGCGCGAGTGTTTAGCCCCCTTTCAGCCGAGCGTCCAAGCGTCGCGGGCGATCGTGCGTGGGCGGCGCGCAGACGCACGCGCGCCGCTGCTTTCCGCTCTTTGACGCAAAATTATCGCGCGTCGCGCCGAGCCCGCGCGTCGCGCCGAGCCCGTGCGCTCACGGCAAGCGAGGAAAGGCGAACGCGCTCGTGTCTGTCCGGTTCGATCGGAGCAGCGCGGGCATCGCGCCTGTCAGCGACGCTGATCGGCTAGCCGCCGTTGACGAGGAGAAGCGAGAGGTAGCCGTAATCGTTGCTGACCCAGTTCGCGCTGAAGGTCTGGCCGCACATGCCGATGTTGTAGGTGCCCGCGGCGAGGCCGGTGATCACGGCGTTGAGCCCGAAGGACACGCGCGTGCGCGCCGGGACACGACCTCCCGTCATGCCGAGGCCGGCCACGCGCACTTCGTCGAGCACCGGGCCGGACGGTCCCGAGCGAACCCGCTGGGTGCACATGTACAGGTTGAGATTGTCCGCCGGGAGGGTGTCCGCGCCCAGGTACCGATGGGCGGTCGCGTAGATCGACTGGCTCGTCGACGCGATCTCGACAGAGGCCGTCGGGCCGAAGAACGCGATGGGCATCCCGGCCGGCAACGCGTCGTGCGGGCCGACGCCATGGACCATCAGCGACAGCACGACCCCCTGTGGCCCGACCGGACCAGCGGGGCCGGTGAGACCGCGGAGCCCCTGGGGTCCCTGGGGCCCGGTGGGTCCCGCGGGGCCCACGGCGCCGTCGAGCCCGGGAGGTCCCTCCGGTCCGATCGGCCCCTCCGGCCCCATCGGACCGACCGGGCCCTCGGGTCCCATCGGCCCGATCGGCCCTTCCGGCCCCCTCGGCCCCACAGGGCCGATCGGGCCCTCGGGTCCTATCGGGCCTTCTGGCCCCCTGGGCCCCGCGGCACCAGCGGGCCCGGCTGGTCCTTCCGGCCCCCTCGGCCCTACCGGACCTGCCGGACCGATGGGCCCGGTCGGCCCCACCGGTCCAGCGGGCCCGACGGGTCCCGCTGCCCCTTCCGGCCCCTCCGGGCCTTCCGGCCCCCTCGGTCCGGCCGGACCGGCGGCGCCCGCCGGCCCTACCGGCCCGGCCTGGCCTGGCGGTCCTGCCGGCCCCTCGGGCCCCTGAAGCCCCGTCGGCGAGCCGACCCATTCCCCGTTCTCGTTGATCACCAGGGTGCCGTTCACCGAGATCCCGCTCCGGTCGACGAGCACCGTGCTGCCGCTCGAGGTGTTCACCGTGACCGAGCTCGGCGTGATGTCGCCGCTCACGTTGCCGGCGAGGAGCGCGTACGGCACGCTCGCGACGGTCGCGCGCGGCTCCAGCTCCACGTCGTCGCCCACCGTGATGCCGAGGTACCGCTCGGCGCCGTCGAAGATCGCGCCATCGAACGGGACGATCGAGCCGAGGCGCACCGAGAAGTAGCCGTCCTCGAAGGTGATCGCATGGACCTCGCTCCAGACGGGCGTCGACGCTTCGCGAGCGTCGTAGAGGGCGAAGACGACGTCGATCGTCTCGTCGATGGGCGCGCCCTCCGCGTCGTAGAGCCGGCCCTGGTGGGTGATGGTCGCCGGCACCGCCGCGGCCGCGGTCCCTGCGCCCGCTACCGCGCCCGCCGCCAGGGCGAAGGCCGTCATGTACCGCGCGATCGTCGATGCCCTCATCGCCAGGTCCTCTTCATGGCAAGCTCCCGCTGGCTCCGATGAGCCCGCCCTGCATCCGATACCGGGGTGATGTCGTCGTCTCCTGGTTCTGCGTCGGCTGGCCGAGCGTGAACTCCATCCGGTAGCGCGCGCTCTTCGCGACCTCGCCGGCGGTCACCGTCTCGCTCGTCCCGACGCGCGCAGCGGCCGGCGCGCCCCCACCAGGCCCCTCGCCGCCGCTGCCCGAGCTCGCGGCAGCGTCGTGGCCCCCGTCGCCGCCGGCCCCGTCGCCGCTCGCGATCGGGGGAGCCACCATCCCCGCGTCGGCGGCGCAGCTACAGCTGCACGCGGGGGCCAGCGCGGCGATCACCATCACCGCACCGAGCCAGGCGGATGAGCGCAGTCCGCGGATCACTGAGTCGCTGAGTCCTCCGGCCCGACGGAAAGTCGTGCTCAGGGTGTATTGGACGGGCGGTGGCGATCGGCGTCAAGCGACGACCCCGCCGCCGCGCCGACCCGCAGCTTCCCTGCGGGAGCGGCGCGCTCCGCCGGCCCGGCGGGCGCGCGGGGAGACGGTGGACAGGCGGCGGCGCGCGCGCTATGCGGCCGCGTGAGCCGCGCCGACAAAGAGAAGGAACGAGAGGGAGAGAAGCTCATCGTGCGCAACAAGCGCGCGACCTTCGACTACACGCTCGAGGACCGGTACGAGGCGGGGCTCGTCCTGCTCGGCAGCGAGGTGAAGATGCTCCGCGACGGCGCGGCCGAGCTGACGGACAGCTGGTGCGCCATCGAGAACGGCGAGATGTTCCTGAAGGGGGTCAACATCTCCGTCATGCCCCAGGCGGCGTTCGGGCACGAGCCGAAGCGCCCGCGCAAGCTGCTGCTCCACGAGAGCGAGATCGAGGCGATCCGCAAGGGCGTGGAGCGGGAAGGCATGACGGTGATCGCGACCCGTCTCTACTTCAAGAACGGCCGCGTCAAGGTGGAGATCGCCCTCGCCAAGGGGAAGAAGACCGTCGACAAGCGCGAGAGCCTGAAGGAGAAGGACGCCGCGCGGGAAGCGCGCGCGGCCATCGAGCGTGCCCGCGGCGGAGGCGACCGCGGGCGCGGCGGCCCGCCCCGCGCGGAGCGCAGCGAGAACCGCGCCCGCCCGCGGAGGCCGGAATGACGCCGCACCTCACCTGGTCCAGGGGCGGCGAGGCGGAGCTCGTCGAGCTCGACGGCGACCGCGCGCGGCTCCGCTCGACCGCCTCCGCGGCCCCCGGCGCGCGCGTGGAGGGCTCGCTCCGCTCGAGCGGGACGGCGATCCGAGTGAAGGTGGCCCGCTGTCGCCTGATCCCCCCTGCGCCCGGCGAACCTGCGCCGGCCGAGCGCGTCTATGAGCTGGAGGGCCGGCTCATCGACGCGACGCGTGAGGTCCGCGCCGAGCTCGCGCAGCTCGTCGCCGGCGAGCGTCCGAGCTGATCCGCGCCGCAGCGCGGCCTGCTTCAGCGCGGCCTGCTTCAGCGCGGCCTGGCGACCGGCGGGTGTTGCGGTGGTCCACGGCGGCCTTTACGCTGGTTTCCATGAAAATTACGTCGCGCCCTCGTGTAATTCTGCGGCGCTGCTCGACGTATGACGTGGCGAAGATCCGCGACATCGTGCGCAGCGGCCTCGAGGAGCTCGGGCTGCGCCCGCACGGCCGGACGCTGATCAAGCCGAACGTCGTCGCCTCCGGCGCGCACTTCCCCCACGCCTATACGCGCCCCGAGTTCATCGAGGGGGTGATCGGCGCGCTCAAGGATCGCGACGACGGGCGCGTGACCGAGCTCGCCGTCGGCGAGCGGTGCGGCATCACGCTGCCGACCCGCATGACGTACGAGGGCGCCGGCTACTACCCGATGTTCCGGCGGACCGGGGTCAAGCACTACCACTTCGAGGAAGAGCAGCAGGTCGAGATCCCGCTCACGCACGAGGGCCGGCTGCGCGACTACGTGTTCACGCCAGAGCCCGTCGCGAAGGCCGACTTCTTCGTGAACTGCCCCAAGTTCAAGTCGCACCCGTGGACGACCGTGACCTTCTCGATGAAGAACTACATCGGGATCCAGGACGATCGCCACCGCCTCATCGATCACGACCACCGGCTGAACGAGAAGGTCGCCGACCTCCAGTACATCGTGCAGCCGCAGTTCATCGCGATCGACGCGATCACCGCGGGCGAGGGCCGGATGCTCACGCCGACGCCGTTCGACCTGGGGCTCATCATCATGGGGAACAACCAGGTCGCGTTCGACGCGGTGTGCTGTCAGATCATCGGCGTCGATCCGAGGAGCGTCGAGCACATCCGCCTGCCCGCGGAGCGCGGGTTCGGCCCGATGGACCTCGGCGAGATCGAGATCACGGGGGACGTGACGCTCGCGGAGGCGCAGCAGAAGGCGAAGGGGTTCAAGGTGGGCCTCGTCCGCGTCGAGAAGTACTTCGAGGGGACCAACATCACGGCGTACGCGGGGTCGCCGCCCGAGCCCGAGCACACAGACTACTGCTGGGGCGGCTGCCCGGGGGCGATCGAGGAGGCGATCGAGATCCTGCGCGAGTACGACAAGGAGTGCGACGCGAAGATGCCGCGGATGCACGTGGTGTTCGGCGCCTACGAGGGGCCGATCGACGCGAAGCCGGGCGAGAAGGTCGTCTTCATCGGCGACTGCGCGACGTACAAGGGCAAGATCGGCGACCAGCTCATCAGCATCGACAGCCTGTACCGCGAGCGGAGCGCGCGGGACCCGTACACGGCGAAGCACGACGATGTCCTCGCCAAGATGGTGAAGGTGACGTCGAAGCTCGCGATGGCCCGGAACGAGACCGTCATCCGACTCGAGGGCTGCCCCGTGAGCGTGGCGGAGCAGGTGCTCACGCTGGTCACGCTGGGCAAGACGAAGAACCCGTACTTCGCCGCCGATCAGGTGCTCGAGTTCAACAAGGCGTACGTCGCCTGGCGCGGGGCCTCGCTCGCGAAGCGGCTCTCCGGCAAGCCCTACCAGGTCCACGGGGCGTGCTCGCGCGGCGCGGCCGCCCCCGAGCTCCCGACCGAGCCGCCTAGCCCGCCGGCCGCAGAGTGAGATCGAAGAGGATCTCTATCTCGTCGCGCACCTTGAAGGCGCCGAGCGGCCCCTTGACCTCGCGCACGCCGAGCGCGGTCAGCGAGAGCTGACAGCCCCCCGCCACCCCGACGGCCCCCTCCCCGCGCTCGCGCGGGGCGAGGCGCGCCGTCAGCGCGGCGCTCCCCGAGGCGATCTGGACGCGCACGTCGGCGCGATCCCGCGCGGCCCCCGAGGCGCGGATCTCCACGACCTCGGTGCCCCGGAGGACCTCGTCCCGGATGCGCCGCTCGATGTCGCGGCGATCCCCGGCCGAGAGCGCGTCCGGGTCGACGCGGTCGCCGCGAAGGACCCCTGCGACGCGGAGCCCGGCCGCAGGGACGGAGAGCTCGGCCGTCCAGGCGTCGCCGTCGAGCCGCGCCAGGCCGCGCAGATCGGACGCGGCGATCTCCAGGTCGTGCGCCAGCCGCGCGAGCATCCCGACGGCGCGGGTGCGGATCGTCAGGCTGGACGCGGCGGGGTCGAGGTGCAGCTCATTCAAGGGAGGGAGCTCCTTGTCGCCATCATCGGGCGCCATCATGCGCGAGGGCGGCGCCCTGCGGGAGAGCGGAATCGCGCCGGCGGGGGCCGAGGTCGTGCGGCGGGCGCCGGGGCGCGCGGGGGCCGGAGGGCCCCCTCAGCGGCGCTTGGAGCGGCGCGGTCCGTCAGGGACGAGCACGTAGCGGCTCGACGTGGGCTCGGGCTGCCGGAGGACCTCGGCGCGGAGCAGCGCCTCGGCGAGCCGCGCCTCGATGACCTCGTCGGAGATCCCGGGCTCCAGGGTCACCACCGCGGCCTGGATGTCGCGCGCCAGCGCGTCGAACTCCGCGCTGTCGAACGCGTAGATGTCGTCGGGGAACAGGAGCGCGAGCGGCTTGCGCTCGACGGCCGTGTTCGTCAGCGCCGCGAGATCGCTCTCGACGATGAGCATGACGCGGGCCCGCAGGCACATCCCCCTGCACCGCGCGGCCAGTTCCTCCGCCGAGCCGACGAGCAGGACCGAACGAGGCGTGTTGACCGCCTTGGTGGCCTCGTCGTCGCTGTAGGTCATTCCTTGAAGAGTACGTGAACGGGCGGATGAAGCCATCCCCCTTGCGCCGTCCACGGCGCCGCGGGGAGGTCAGACGGGCGGTCGGGGGAGCCTCGACCGAACGCGACCGCAGCTGAAGGCCCGGAGCAGCAGCGCTACTCCCTGCACCGGGCCGCCGCGGCGAGCGCCAGGACGATCGCGCTGAGCGCGAGCAGGCCGGCGCTCGCGGGCTGCGCGAGCTCGAGCGGCGGGGGCCCGCCGAGGAGGTTCACGGCGTTGCCCCGCGGCAACAGCGCGCCGACAACCCCGGCCGAGCCCCCGAGCACGAAGTCGGCCACGAGCGGGACGAAGCGGCCCGAGCCGCGCCGCAGGAAGGTCGCGCCGAGCGAGAACCAGCCGGCGTAGGCGGCGCCGGTGAGCGCGCCGATCCACCCACTGGTGACCATGTCCCGGGCCAGCGGCGCAGCGCCGGGACCGTGGGCGATCGCGACGACGACGGCGGCGAGCAGCGCGCCCGCCGCGGCGGACGACAGGAGCGCGGCGAGGGCGATGCCCAGCGCGACGTGGTGGGACGAGGCACCGAAGCGAGCCGCCGGCCAGGCCGCCTCGCGCAGCGTGGTCCGGTCCGCGGCGTCGGCGGCGAGGGCGAAGATCGTGAGCGGCATGACGAGGCGGAACGTCGCGAGCAGCGCGCGGTCCACGGCCCCGGAGGAGCCGAACGCGACCTCGATGACCGCGGCCGCGACCGCGAGCGCGACGCCGAGGCCGAGCGCCAGGAGCGGGCGGCGCGCGCGGAGGCGGCTCAGCGCCATCTCCAGGCCGAGCCGGACGCCCAGGAGCGCGGCCGCGCTCCGCCGGGGGTGGCCCTCGGCGGGCGGCAGCGGCTGGACTGCGGCCACGGGCGCGCCCTCACCGGCCATCGTGGGGTCCTGTCTCTGCAGCGCGCGGTGAACCGTCGGCCAGCGGCGGCTCCGCCGCGGGCTGTCCGCCAGAAGCGCCGCCAGGAGCCGCCGGCAGTGCGCCGGCCGGCAACACGCCGGCGGGCGCCGGGCCGGACGGCGGGGAGGGAAGCGGTGGGGCCGGCGGCGCAGGGGCGCCGAACGCTGCCACGGCGACCGGCCCCCGGGGCGGCGCGCCGGGCGGGAGCGCGGCGCCGGGCGGGAGCGCGGCATCGGGCGGGAGCGCGGCGCCGGGCGGGAGCGCGGCATCGGGCGGGAGCGCGGCATCGGGCGGGAGCGCGGCATCGCCGCGCGGCGCACCGAACGGCCAGCGCGGGCGCACAGCGACCAGGTGCAGCGCGGTCGCCGCCCTCACGTCGTGCATCGACGGCGCGGGAGAGGAGATCGCGGCGAGCATGACGTCCTCCCGGGCGGCCGCATCCAGGATCGCGAGAGCCGCCGCCTCCCGGTCCGCAGCCCGGATCCGCAGCATCGAGGACACGCCCCCGGGCCCCTTCTCCCACGCGCCGGCGCGCACGGAGGGAGAGCTCGCGAGCGCCGCGGCGAGCGCGCGAGCGCCGGGCGCGTCGGGCGCCCGCTCGTGGACGAGCACGTGGAGCTCGACGTCGGGCTTCCCTGCCCCCGGCGCTGCCGAGACCGGGGCGCCGGCGAGGCGCTCGCCGTCGCCGGGCTCGGTCCGGACAAAGGCGCCACGATCGAGCACGTGGATGCGGTCGGCGAGGGCCCTCGCGTCGACGGTCGACGACGTGATCAGCACGACGCAGGCGCCGCCGTCCGCAAGCGCGCGGAGGCGCTCCCGGACGCGCGCCAGCGACGTCACGGCGACGTCGGCGAACGGCTCGAAGAGGCAGAGCAGCAGAGGCTGCGGCGCGCCCAGGGCGAGCGCCAGCTCGACGGCCCGGGCCTCGGCGAAGCTCAGCGACGCCCGCCTGCGGGCGAGGAGCGGCGCGACGCCGAGCGCCTCGAGCAGCGCCGCGGCGCTGGTCGGGGGGGCGCCGCGGGCCCGGAGCGCGACGGACATCGACGACGCCACCGAGACGCCGTCGGGCAGCTCCGGGGCGACGGAGAGCACGCCGATCCGCGCCCGCGTCGACGCGCTCCGGAACGGATCGCGCCCCGCCACGAGGACGCGGCCGGCGAGGGGCGCGGCGCGCCCCGCGAGCAGCTCGGCGAGCGCGAGCGTGCCGTCCTCCGGCGCGCCGAGGACGGCGTGCACGCCCGGGCCGAGCGCCGCCGCCGCGCCGAAGAGGCTCCCGCGCGGGCGCCCCGCCTCACCGGCGCCGTCGCGCGCGCGCACCCCCTCGAGCACCGCGATGGGCGCGCCGGGGCTCATCCGACAGGCCCCCCCGCCGAGCGGGCCGCGAAGGAGAGGAACGCGCCGAGCGCGCCCGGGATCGACCACCTCGAATCGCCGGCGAGGTCGGCGAGGGCCCAGGGGACGAGGATCAGCGCGAGGAACAGCGCGCGCCCCCGCGCCGCGGCGACGCGGCCGCTCGCCGCGGCGAGGCCGCCGAGCGTCACGCCGGAGACCACGCCGAAGAGGGCGAGCGCCGCGCCGAAGGCGAGGTGCTGCAGGGCGAGCAGCGCCGAGCCGGAGAGGAGCGCTGCGAGCACGGAGAGGGCGGCCAGCGGGAGGGCGACGACGCGCGCGACCTCGAGCATCGCGGCGAGGCTGCGGGCGCCGTGGAGCGACGCGCGCGAGATCCCGCGGGCGGCGGCGAGCGCCTCGATGCCGTCTCGGCGGTCGGCCGCGGGCCGGTCGTGCGCCGCGGCGAGGGCGACAGGGCCTGCCGCCGCCCACGCGAGCCCGCGCGCCGCGGAGCCGAGCAGCCCCTCGAGGGACGTCGTCCCGTCGTCGAGCCGGAGCACGAGCGCCATCGCGCCGTACCCCAGCGAGATCAGCGCGGCCATGGCGAGGCCGAGGCGACCGCCGCGCGCGCCGCGGAGCCGCGCGCAGCCCAGCGCGACCGCGGCGCGCAGCGACCTCCGGACCGCCGCGCGCCGCCGCGCGAGGTCGTCCGGACGCCTGCTCGGCGCATCGCGCGGTTCGGGATCGTGCGGGCGGGTCATCGGGGAGCGTACGGACGGAGCGCAGGCGGCGCGCGGGCTGAACGGCGGTGCGCGACGCCAGCGCTGCCCTTCCAGGCGCGCGGGCGCAAGGCCATTGTGCCATGGCCCGGAGCGCGCCCACGGAATGTGGTTGCCTCCGCGGCCCGGCGCCACCCCCGCCGCCACGCCCGGCGACACGGGGCTCAATCGTACGAGAGCCCGCGGCGGCCCTTGTGCTTGCGCTTTCGCTCCTTGTCGGCGACGCCGATCTTCCCCCACTCGTACGTGACGCGGCGACGGAACGCGCCCAGCGCGTCGCCGCCGTAGAGCAGGAGCTCGCGCGGGGAGTCCGTCTCTCCCAGCGTCGGCTCCCAGAGGTCCGACGGGACGAACGCGAGCAGCGCCGGCGCGCCGGAGCGCATCCGGGCGACGATGAGCCCGCACGCCGTCCCGTCCGCCGGGCGCGCGCGCTTCGCGCGCTTGCCGCGACCGCGCGGCTCCGCCTTCGCGGCGCCCGGGCGCGCGCAGCCTCCGCCGAGCACGAGCTCCTCGTTGTCGCGGGGGTGCCACGTCCACGTGCGCTCGACCTTGAACGCGTCCTCGGCCGGCGCGGGCCCGGCCGCGGCACGCACCTCCTCCGGCGCGAGCAGCGAGAGCTGCGCCGCCGCGCGCGGGTCGAAGAGCGGCTCGAGCCGGAGCGGGCGATCCCGATCCACGTCGAGCACGACCTCGAAGCTGTTCACCTCGCCGGCGCAGCAGCGCACGCCGACTTCGGGGCGGCGCGCGTCGGGCTTGACGCCGCGGCCGTGGGCGCAGCGCCCCACGAGGTCGCCGCTCGGCCCGTTGCCCCCGCGCAGCGTCACGAGCCCCGGCTTGCTGCGGTCCCGCAGCCACTGGCTCGAGGTCCACGTCCACACGCCGCCGTGCAGGTCGTGCACGCCGAACCCGCTGATGCACCCGGCGTTCACCCCGTTGGGCGTCAGCACCCGGCTCTGCCCTGTCGCGCAGGCCGAGGCCTTGTACGTGTCGCCGTACTCGTACGTGGTGTTCTCGGGCCCCTTGCAGGCCCGCTCGATCTCGAGCTCCGTGCAGAGGCGCTTGCCCTGCGCCTCGCAGAGCGCGCGCGCCTCTTCTTGCGTGACGTTCGTCGTCGGGATCGCGCCGACCTCGTTGGGGTACGAGTAGACGTCGATGTAGAAGCCGTGCATCACGACCTGCGCGCCCGCCATCTCCTCGTCGGCGATGCGCGGCAGCCGGTCCGGCGGCGTGCCCGCGATGAGCACGCCCTTCGGGATCCACGCCATGCCCGGGCGCGGCTCCGGCTCGGTCAGGCTCACGTCCCAGGGCGGCGCGGCGTCGAGCTCGGCGTCCGCGCGCGGCGACGCGCCGCCGCGATCGCAGCCGGGCGAGGCCGCGAGGAGCCCGGCGAGCGACACGGCGGCGGCGAGGGCCTTCCCCCTCGGCGCGCGGTCGGAGCGCTGCTCGCCGGTGCCCACGGGATCACTCGGGGTCGCGCTCGCGGAGGTTCAGCTCCTTCATCTTGAGCTGGAGCCCCTTGCGCGAGATCTTGAGGAGCCGCGCGGCGTGCGTGACGTTGCCGTGCGTCTGCTTGAGGGCGCGCTCGATGAGGTCGCGCTCGAGCTTGCTCATCGCCGCCTTGACCTGCTCCTTGAGCCCGTCGGGCGTCGACGGGGCCAGGGCCAGGGCCGGATCCGCGGCCGCCGCCACGAGCGGCACCGACGCGCCCGTGGACGAGCTGGGGCCGCTGCGGATCTCCTCCGGCAGGTCGTCGAGGCGGATGCGCGAGCCGTCGGCGAAGAGCAGCGCGCGCTCGACGACGTTCTCGAGCTCGCGGATGTTCCCCGGCCACGCGTGCGACGAGAGGCGCTCGAGGGCCTCGGGCTCGATGCCCTCGATGCTCTTCTTCAGGCGCGCGTTGAACTTCGCGACGAAGTGGGCGCAGAGGTGGGGGATGTCGCTCCGCCGGTCGCGCAGCGCAGGCAGCGCGATCGGGACGACGTTGAGCCGGTAGAAGAGGTCCTCGCGGAACGTGCCCGCCGCGATCTCCCGCTTCAGGTCGCGGTTCGTCGCGGCGACGAGCCGGACGTCGACGTGGATCGTCTTGATGCCCCCGACCCGCTCGAACTCGCTCTCCTGGAGCACGCGCAGGAGCTTCACCTGCATCTCGGTCGGGATCTCGCCGATCTCGTCGAGGAACAGCGTCCCGCCGGAGGCGAGCTCGAAGCGCCCCGGCTTGGACGCGACCGCGCCCGTGAACGCCCCGCGCTCGTAGCCGAAGAGCTCCGACTCCATGAGATCCTTCGGGATGGCCGCGCAGTTGACCTTGATGAACGGCCTGTCGCGCCGGCTGGAGTTCTCGTGCAGCGCCCGCGCGACGAGCTCCTTGCCGGTGCCGCTCTCGCCGCTGATGAGCACCGTCGTCGGCGTGTCGGCGACCCGCTCGAGGATCGCGTAGAGCTCCTGGATGGGCGGGCTCTCGCCGATGATGCCGAACCGGTCGGAGCCGCCCCGGGGCGGCGCCGCGGTGACGTCGCGCGTCGCGTCCGCGCTCGCGAGGTCGCGCGTGCGGAGCGCCTTCTTCACGACGACGCGCACCTCGTTCTGATCGAACGGCTTCGTGATGTAGTCGAAGGCGCCGGTCTTGAGCGCCTCGACGGCGTTGTCGACCGTCCCGTGCGCCGTGAGGAGCACGACGGGCCGCGAGGGGTCGTCGCGGAGCGCGGCGCGGAGCAGGTCCATGCCGTCGACCTTGGGCATCCGGAGATCGGTGATCACCAGGTCGATGTGGTGCTCCTTCAGGAAGGCGAGGCCTTCCTCGCCGTCCTCGGCCGTGTGGACCTCGTAGCCATCCCGGCCGAGCTGGGCGCTGAGGACCCGCCGGAGGTTCGCCTCGTCATCCACGACGAGGATCTGCTTCTTTTCGGGGAGCATCACCGGGCGAGACTAGCAGAACCGGCACCTTGGCAAGCGTCGGGACCGCGCCTCTCCCTGTCGCGCCCCCGCGCCGGCGCGCCCTCGTGCGCCCGCACCGGCGCGCCGTGACGCCGCGCGCGCCGCGCCGTGATGCCGCGCTCGCCGCCCGCGCGGGCGCGCTGTACGGGCGTCGGCTTTCCCTGGAGGCCCTCGCGGGGCGCCTGGCTCGGCCGCCCGGTCCGCCGGTCCGGCAGGCCGATCGCATTGCCTCGAAGTCCGTCGTGATTCCTTTTTCTCGCTGCCGGCGAGACGGATCAGTATGCTGCGCCCACTTCTCGTGGAGGGCGGCTCGGATGCGTGTGCTTCGGACTTGGCTGGTCGGTCTCGGCGCGGGGATGTTCCTCGCTGCGGGGTTGGCCCTAGCAGGAGATCCGGCCACCCAGTACCCCGAGTGCAACCGCACGGCGACGCCGGCCGACCTCGAGGGCGCCAAGGGCGCGCACAAGGCCGCCACGCAGTTCTACGAGCGGGCTGACTACGACCGCGCCATCCAGTACTGGAAGGACGCCTACCAGCTCGACTGCACGGCGCACCCCGTGCTCATCAACATCGCCAACGCGTACGAGAAGAAGGGCGACCGCGCGGAGGCGATCAACGCGCTCGAGACGTACCTGGCCCGCACGCCGGACGCGAGCGACGCGCAGACGATCCAGGACAAGATCCAGAACCTCAGGAACTCCCTGCGGTCGGCGCCGACGCCGACCGCGAGCGAGTCCGCGTCGGCGCCCGTGCCGCCCCCGCCTGTCCCCACCGTCTCGGCGGTCCCGAGCCGCACGGTGGAGGCGCCTCCGCCGCAGCCCCCTCACGGCTACGCGCCGTGGATCGCCACGGGCGCCGGCGTCGTCACGCTGCTCGTCGGCGGCATCCTGACCTCGAGCGGCTTCGGGGACATCAGCGCCGCCGAGGAGAGCTGTCCGACGCGGATCAACTGCGAGCCGGACGTGGCCGATCAAGGAAACCAGGGCCGCACGTACGCGACCGTCGGCGGCGTGCTCCTCGGGCTGGGCGCGGCCGGCATCGCCGGTGGCCTCATCTGGGAGCTCGGGTTCAACCAGCCCCGGTCGCCCTCCGGCCTGCTCGCCCCCGCCGCGAAGCTCCGTGTGACCCCGGTCGCCGGGCCTGACGCGGCCGGCATCGGCGTGTCCGGCCGCTTCTGAGCGCGGGTCACCCCGTGAGCCGCCGGCGGCGGGCGCGGGGGCAAGGTGAGCTGCCACCCCGGACGACCGGGGCGCACCGGCGCGATCCCGCAGGTAAGGGGGCGATCGCCGGCGCATCGTTTACTCTTCCAGCGTGCGTCTCAGCTCCTCCGCCCGCTCTCTTCTGATACGGTTCCGCCTGAGCAGAATGGCGCTCGCCGGCGCGCTCGCGATCGCCGCGGCGGCTGTGCTCGCCGACGGCGGCGAGCGCCCTGCGCCCGCGCTCGCGCCGGTCGGCCGGCTCCTCGTGCCCGCGGCCCTCGCGGCGCCGGCCGCGAACGCCGCCCCCGTGCAGGTGGCGATCCTCGCGACGTACCCGGGGACACCCCGGACCACGCTCCACATCGCCCCCGTGGGCGGCGCCAAGGCTGGCCCCGCGCTCGCCACGCTCCGTCATCTGGACGATGCGGTCGTCCGCGCGCGCGTCGTGCCGCGGACGCAGATCGTCGTCGCGACCGCCGACACGAGCCCGTCCCGCGATCGCTCGTTCAACGCGAGCCTCTTCCGGATCGAGCCGCACGCGGAGCCCGTCGCGCTCTGCGACGGCGTCGTGCACGCGAGCCGCCCGCTCGTCACCGCCGGCGGGCGCGTCTTCGTGTCGCGCGGGGTCGCCGGCCCGGAGCCGCCCCCCGACGGCGATGTCGCGCGCCTGCGGGTCGATGCGCTGACCATCGACGAGGTCGACCTCGCCACCGGCGCGACCCGCGCCGTGCACAGGCACACGGGCTACCTCGCCTTCCTCGCCGGCGCGTGGGGCGGCGAGCTCGTGATCTACCGCGTCGCGCCGGGGTCGGCCGACATCGTCCTCGTGAACCCCGACACCGGCGCGACGCGCGTGCTCGCCCCGTCGATCCCGCCGTTCGCGCGCGATTTCTCCATCGATGAGGCGGCGGGCGCGCTCGTGTACCAGGGGCGGCACGAGGTCGACCCCCGCACGTGGGTCATCGATCGGATCGATCTCGGGACCGGCAAGCGCACCCGGCTGGAGACGAGCGCGAGCAACGGCCTCGCCCCGCACGTCTGGCCGGGCGGCGGGCTCGCGTACACGCCGGATCCCAGGAAGGGGCTCGTCCTCGTCGGCGCCCGCGCCGCGGTCCGCGGCCCGCTCGGCGCCGGCGTCGACGCCATCCAGGCCGTCTCGCCGGACGCCGCGTGGGTGGCCGCGCTGCACACGAGCCCGTCCGCGTTCCCGGTGCCGTTCGCGATCCGCGCGGAGAGCGGCAAGGTCGCCGCGATCCCCGCGCCACCCGGGGCGCGCGTCGCCGTCGCCGGCTTCACCACGTCGGAGGCGCCGCGATGAGCCGCCGCCTCCTCGCGAGCGCCGCTGTTTTCGCCGCGGCCGCGCTGATCGCGCCGGCCGCGCGCGCGGCGTACTGCCCCTGCTACACCGCGGCGAGCGCCTACAACGATCGCGGCTGCGCGATCGACGCCGTGCCCGGCGCCAACCCGTCGATCGCGGAGTGGAACGCCATCTTCGATCGCGTCTCGCGGGGCCCCGCGGCCTGGGGCGACGCCGGCCCCGCCGCGTTCAATCTCCGCCAGGGCTGCGACGCGCCCGAGGCGCCGCGCGACGCCTCCGCCACGTTCCCCTGCGAGCTGCTGAAGGCGATCGGCATGCAGGAGTCCGGGTGGCGGCAGTTCTGCGCGCCGGACAGGCCCATGGACCAGGTCGGCGGGAGCTCGCAGACGATCATCTCGTTCGACTGCGGCTACGGTGCCGTCCAGATCACGAGCGGCATGCGGAGCGGCGACAGCCCGGACTTCGATCCGCGCCGCGTCGCCGCGGACCCGGCCTACAACGCGGCCACCGGCGCGCACATCCTGGCGATGAAGTGGAGGGCCACGCGCTGCGTTGGCGACCGGCAGCCGTCGGTGATCGAGCACTGGTACAGCGCCCTGTGGGCCTACAACGGCCTGTCGTACGTCAACAACCCGAACAACCCGAACCACGACGCGGGCCGCGGCGTCTACGACCCGGCGATCGGCGGCGCGGCGCCGTACCAGGAGCGGGTGCTCGGCTGGATGGAGCACACAGGGGAGCGCTGGGAGCGGACCCAGGTCGCCTACCCGGCCCTCGGCGAGATCGGCGGCGACAGGGCGCCGGCCGCGCTCCCGGATCCGCGCTGCGCTTCGCCGACGGACTGCACGCGCACGCGCCCGCTCCACGTCACGCGCTGCGCGGACGACGGCGGGGAGACGGGCGGCGGCGGCGAGGGCGGAGCCGGTGGCGAGGGCGGCCCCCGCGGCGCGGGCGGGGCCGGAGGTGAAGGCGGAACTGGCGGCGCCGGCGGAGACGGCAGCGGAAGCGGAGCCGGCGGCGCGGATGGAACCGGCGGAACGGACGGCCACGCGGGAGGCGCGCCGATCACGGCGGGCCAGGGAGGCACGGGAGCCTACCCGGGCCACGAGGACGACGACGGCGACGACCCCTCGACGACGGTGGGCATCTATGGCCGCTGCACGTGCGACGCGCCCGGGAGCGGCGCCGCGGCCGGCGCGGCGTCGTGGCTCGCGCTCGGCGCCGGCGCGCTCGCCGCGGCGTGGCGGCGGAGGCTTTCGGGGCGCCGCCGCGCCGATTAACCTCGCCGACATGCTGCCTCCGCCCGGATCCGAGCTCATCGCATCGTGGGCTGCCCGGCGCGGCCTCGCCTTCACCCCGCGCCCCGACGAGGGCTGGTTCCGCCGCTGGGAGCCGTACGACACGATCGCGCCGCCCTCCGCCTACGTCTCCGCTTGCACGTGGACGGCCAACCCCGGGCACGCGGTGATCGTCGAGCCCTGGTACGCGGAGGGCGAGGCCGAGCCGCTCGAGCGGTCGCTGCTCGGCTTCGCGACGCACCCGGCGCTCCCGCGCCGCGCCGCGATGCGCGTGGGCGAGCACTTCCTCACGCGGGTCGCGTTCATCGAGAGCCCTCCCCCGCCCCGGGTCGAGCTCGGCGACGCGCTCTGGGACGCGCACGTGACGACCTTCGCCGCCTCCCGGAGCGACGCCGCCGCGGCGTTCCATCCGCGCCTGCGCAAGCTCCTCGCCCGCCGCGGATTCCAGGGGCACCTCGAGCTGCGCCGCGGCGGGCTCGTCGTCCACTGCGCCGGCCTGCGGCCCGTCCCGGAGCACTACGAGAGGCTGCTCAACGTGGTGCGCGAGATCGTCAACGCGGCGATCGCGTGAGCGCATGAACCAGCGGGAGGCATGGCCGCGCAAGCTGACACGACGAGCTGACGCATGACGACGTGATCGCGCGCCCATGCGGCCACGCCGCTACGTGACGCGCAGCAGCGACGGCCGCCCCCGCCGGCCTGCCCAGTCGACGCGTCCGCCGCGCCGTTCTAGGCTCCCGGACCATGGCCAAGGTTCTGGTCGTCGAGGACGAGCCGGCGATCGCCGAGTCCATCGCCTACTTCCTGCGGCGCGACGGGTTCGTCGCCACCGTCGCCACGACGCTCGCGACCGCGGAGCGGGAGATCGACAAGGCCGACCTCATCATCCTCGACCTCATGCTCCCCGACGGCAGCGGATTCGACCTCATCGGCCAGGTGCGGCGGAGCGCGGCGCGCGCCGCGATCATCGTCCTGTCGAGCCGCGACAGCGAGGCCGACCGCGTGGCCGCGCTCGAGACCGGCGCCGACGACTACGTCACGAAGCCCTTCTCGCCCCGGGAGATCGTGGCGCGCGTGCGGGCCGTCCTGCGCCGCGCCGCGCGGCCCTCGCCCGCCGCCGACGCCCCCGCGCCGCTGCCGCTCGCCGTCGACGAGGCCACGCGGCGGGCGCACGTCAACGGGCAGAAGGTCGACCTCACCCGCGTCGAGTTCGATCTGCTCGCCTGCATGCTCGCCGCGCCGGGCCGGGTCTTCACGCGCGCGCAGCTCATCGACAGGGTCTGGGGCGACGGGTTCGCGATCACCGACAGGACCATCGACTCGCACGTGAAGGGGCTCCGGAAGAAGGTCGTCGAGGCCGGCGGCGACGCCGACCTCATCGAGACGGTGCGCGGCGTGGGCTACCGCGTCACGGACCGACCGGGCCCCAGGGAAGGCGGCGACTGACGCATGCTGCGCCTCGTCGTCACCGCGGCGGCGGCGGTCTCGATCATCCTGCTCGTCGCGCTGTTCGCCTCGCGCCTCGTCCGCGCCCGGACGGCCGGCATGAGCATCCGGATGCAGATCTTCATCGCGCTCGGCGGCATCGTCGGCGCGTTCGCGTTCGGGCTCGGGCTGCTCGTGATCGATCGCATCGAGGCGCGCGCGACGCTGCTCGCCGAGGGCAGCGCGCGCGACGAGGCCGCCGCGTTCGCCGCCGTCGCCGCGATGGAGATGGAGGTCCGCGGCGTCGACCTCGCGGCCGTGCGCGCGCTCGACGGCGAGGCCGACGGCCCCGCCGCGCAGAGCATCGCGCTGCTCGACCCGGACGGCCGCGTGCTCCGGGCGCGCGGCGCCTCGCCGGGCGAGCCCGGGACCGTCTTCGTGACCGCGCCCATCGAGGTCCGCGGCCGGCGCGTCGGGAGCGTCCAGGTCGTCAAGCCGACCATCGTCGTGCAGCGCATGGTCGCCGACTTCGCCCCGCCGATCCTCGTGATCAGCACGGTGCTCGGCGCCGCGGCGGCGCTCTCGTCGTTCCTGATCGGCCGCGCCATCGCGACGCCGATCGAGGCGCTCACCGAGTTCGCCGTGCGCGTCAGCGAGGGGGAGGTGCGCGCGGCGCCGCCGCCGGCCCAGGGCCGCGAGGTCCAGCGGCTGACGCGCGCGATCGACTCGATGCGGCGCCAGATCGAGGGCCGCCCCTTCGTCGAGACGTTCGCCGCGGATCTCTCGCACGAGCTCAAGAACCCGGTCGCCGCCATCCGCGCCAGCGCGGAGGTGCTCGCCGAGGGGGCGCTCGACGACCGCGAGGAGGCGGGCCGCTTCGTCGCGCGCATCCGCGAGGCGATCACGCGCATCGAGGCGCTCCTCGGGGAGCTCCTGTCGCTCGCGCGCCTCGAGGCGCGCGGCGTGGAGCAGGCCGCGGTCGTCGACCTCGTCGAGATCGCGCAGAGCGCCGCGGCGCGGGCGCGGGAGCGCGGCAGCCGCGTCGAGCTCGACGCCCCGGGCTCGGCGGCGGTGCGCGGCGACGAGCTGTGGCTGTCGCGCGCGCTCGACAACCTGCTCGACAACGCGCGCACGCACGGCGACGCCGCCGCCCCGATCCGCATCGCCGTGTCCCGCCTGGGCGGACAGGTCGCGATCTCGATCCGCAACCGCGGCGAGATCGGGCGGCACGTCGCCGGCCGCCTGTTCCGCCGGTTCGTGACGACCCGCGCCGACCGGGGCGGCACCGGCCTCGGCCTGGCGATCGTCAAGGCGATCGCCGAGGCGCACAGCGGCTCGGCCGAGTGCACCCACCGCGGGCCGCCCGAGGTCGAGTTCAAGATCACGCTGCCGGGCGCCTGATCCGGGGTCCTCGCGCGCTCCCCGGCGCCCCCGGCCCTCCCCCTGCACGCCCTCCTGGTTTCCGGCAGGTTTCCTCCATTTGACACCGCGCGCGATCGGTGGTTGCGAGGGCGCGACCGGCGGTCGAGCGAGGCGATCCGGGCGCTCGCGTCGCGTCACGGGCCGCGTCACGAGCAACGCCCTTGAGCTCTCCCGCGCCATCCTCCACAGAACCTCCACAATCGCATCACCGTCGGCCCCCCTACCGCGCCCATCCTCGGCGCACAGTGCGCCGTCCCCACCCAGGAAACCCCATGACGTCCAGCACTCTCCCCAAGCACGTCGCGATCATCCTCGATGGCAATGGCCGCTGGGCAGCGGCACGGGGCCTGCCCCGCATGCAGGGGCACCAGCACGGCGCGAAGGCCGTGCGCACCTCGGTGCGCGCCTGCCGCGATCGCGGCATCCCGTACCTCACGCTCTACGCGTTCAGCGTCGCGAACTGGTCGCGGCCCAAGGACGAGATCGACGCGCTGATGCGCATCTGCCAGGAGTTCGCCGAGGGGGAGCACGACGAGCTGATCCGGCGCGGCATCGCGGTGCAGGTGGTCGGCGACCTCGAGGACATCCCGACCCCGACGCGGCGCGCGATGGAGAAGCTCGTCGAGGACACCGCGGGCGGCACCGAGATGACCCTCGCGCTCGCGCTGAGCTACGGCGGCCGCCGCGACATGGCGAACGCGATGCGCGCGCTGGCCGTCCGCGCGCGCGCCGGGCTCGTCATCCCGGAGGAGATCAACGAGCACTCGCTCCGGAACTTCCTGACGACCAGCGCGATGCCCGATCCGGATCTCATCATCCGCACCGGCGGCGAGAAGCGCCTCAGCGACTTCCTGCTCTTCGAGGCGGCCTACGCGGAGCTGTTCTTCACGGACACGCTGTGGCCCGATTTCACCGAGGCGACCTTCGACGAGGCGCTCGCGACCTACAGCCGGCGACAGCGGCGGTACGGCCGGACCGGCGAGCAGGTCCGGCGGCTCGCGGCGTCGACCTGATGCGGAGGCGGCGCGGCGCTCGCGAGCGCGCGCCGCGCCGACGCGCCCGCGACGCCGCTCGCGACGCGCTCGTCACGCTCGATGGACGCGCGGATCAGGCTCGGATTGCGCTCGATTCCGGGCCCGCGATGCAGTACGAGAGATGCGCTTGTCGTCCCCAAGCGCCCGTAGCTCAGCTGGATAGAGCGGCGGCCTTCTAAGCCGCGGGTCGCAGGTTCGAATCCTGCCGGGCGCGCCGAACGTCCTCGGTGCGTCGCTTGACGGTGCCGCCCGCCGCGGACCACCATGTCGCTGGCCCATGGACAAGAAGGTCGTGCTCGTGCTGGGCGGTCTGGTGCTGGGCGCGGCCTGTGCGCTCGCGACGGGGCGGGTGCGGGCCCAGGTGCCGGCGCCGAGCGCGCCGCCGGCGCCGCGGTGGGAGCAGGACTGCGAGCAGACGCACGGCATCGACGAGGCGCGCGCTGTCGCGAAGGCGCGCGGCGAGAACGGCTGGGAGCTCGTGGCGCTCGACGCCGGCGTGATGTGCTTCAAGCGGCTGGCGCCGGCGCCACCGAAGCCGGCCGAGCCCTGGCCGGGTTACTGACGGCGGGCGAGCTTCCCATACCGCCTGGGCGCGCGCCGGTGTAAGCGGATCGGCATGAGCGGAGAGCCCCTGTCGGAGCGAGAGTTCGACGCCGTGGCCGATCGGTCGCTGCGCGCGCTGGATCGGGCGATCAACGAGATCCCCGACGGCGTGGAGGCCGACCTGCAGAGCGGCATCCTCACCCTGGAGTTCGAGGACGGCGTCAAGTACGTCGTCAACAGCCACCGCGCGGCGCGGCAGATCTGGATGGCCGCCGAGCGGGCCGCGTGGCACTTCGACTACAGGCCGTCCGAGTCCCGCTGGGTGGCGCAGCGGACCGGCGAGGAGCTCTGGAGCACGGTCGAGGCCGTGCTGTCGCGGAAGCTCGGCCGCGCCGTGAAGCTCGAGCGCTGAGCCGCCGCGGTCAGAGGGCGACGCGCATGCCGAGCCCCCCGAGCAGGCCCGTCACCGAGGCGCCGACCCGGAGATCGAAGGCGACGCGATCCCACGGCCGGAGCGCGATGCCGATCTCCGGCAGCACGAGCCACGGATAGACGACCGGCTTCAGGCCCTGCGGCCTGCCCTTGGGGCGGGTGAACCAGCTCGGCTCGGCGTAGCCGGGGTAGTGGTCCGCGTCGTAGTCGAGCTGGTTGCAGTACCGGAAGCTCCCCGCCGGGTCGTTCGGCGCGCTGCACTTCTTGTAGCGGTACGGGTCCCCCGGCACGAAGGTGCTCGGGTCGCCGGGGACGGCGTCGCCCGGGTACGCCTGGGTCCGGTAGAGGTCGCCGAGGAACGTCCAGCCCACGCCGATGCCCGCGCCGAGGCGGAAGGCGAACACCTCGTCGCGATCGAGCGGGACGTTCCAGACAAGGCGGGCGCCCGCCTGGAGCGCCTGGAGATCGCTCTCGACGATCTCGTAGTCGGTGTCGGGGTGCCCCTTCGGCTTGAAGGGCGTCTCGGGCATCCAGAAGCGCGCGTACGCGACCGAGAAGACAAGGTCGAACCGCCCGAGCCTCGTGGAGAGCGCGATGTCGCCGCCGGGAACGAGGACGTCCCGCCCCCCTTCCCCGAGGAGCTGGAACGCGACCTGGGGGATGTAGAAGCCCTGGAAGCCGGCGCCGAGCCACACGTCGCGCTGCCTGCGCCGCGGAAGGGGCGTCGGCTCGGGCATCTCCACGGGGCGCTCCGCCACCTTGCCACCGCCCGGCTTGCCCTCGGCCTGTGCCTCGGCGCGGCGCGGCGACCCGGAAGGCGGCTCGGGCGCCGCCGGCTTCTCCGGAGGCTTCTTCGCCGGCGGCTTCGTCGCCACCGGCTTCTCCGGAGGCTTCCTCGCCGGCGGCTTCGTCGCCACCGGCTTCTTCGCCGGCGGCTTCGTCGCCACCGGCTTCTTCGCCGGCGGCTTCTCCGGGGGTTTCTTCGCCGGCGGCTTCGTCGCCACCGGCTTCTCGGGCGGCTTCTTCGCCGGCGGCTTCGTCGCCACCGGCTTCTCGGGCGGATTCTTCGCCGGCGGCTTCGTCGCGCCCGGCTTCGGCTTCAGCCGCAGCTTGATCTCGCGCCGCTGCTTCTCCTTCAGCGTGATCTTCTGCGACGTCTCCTCGTGGCCCTCGGCCCTGGCGACGACGACGAGCTGCACGCCTGGATCGAACCGCTGCGGCGTCGATGGGTCGCCGACCGCCTCGCCGTTGATCTCGACCACGAGCCCCTCGTAGGGCTCCACCGGCTTGACCACGAGCGTCGGGATGCGCGCGTCGATCTGCGCCGCCTTCTTCTTCGCAGATGTGATCGCGGCGACATCTCGCGCGGTGTACCCGGGCTCCTTCTTCTCGCTTGCGACGCTGTGGTAGATCTCGCTCGCCTTCAGCAGCTCGCCTCGCTTCGCGTAGCAGTCGGCGAGCGGGACCGCCGAGCTCGGGCGGTGCCGCTGGCTCTCGGCGGATTCGAGGAGCGGGATCGCCCGCTTGCAGAAGCCGCCCCTGGCCGCATTGATGCCCTGGTTCGCCTCCTTGTCCCCCGGCGCGGCGAGCGCCGGATGAGCGAAAAGCACGACCAGGAGGCCCACGAGAGAAGCGATCGAAAGACGCAAGAGGCGGTCAGTCTACCACCTCGCCCGCTGGCCGCGCGGGCCGGAGGTGCGCTCGCGGTCGCGGATGTCGCGAACGGCACGGCCGAGGCGCCGTGACGCGCAGCGCGGAGCGCCGCCCACATTGGCACCTGGCTCACCGACCGACAGTCGGCTCGACGGAGCGAGCCGATCCTGGACGTCTGCCGTGCGCCCACCCGCAACGCACCCGCAACGCGTCCAGAACGCGCCCCGAACGTCGGGGCACGACAGACGAAAAGCTCGACGCGCTCCGCTTTACACCTTCGACGCTGGACGAGAGCCCCTGTAAGCTCCCCGGGAATGGCTTCCGGCGCAGGTATCGAAGAACCGCACGGGCTGGGCGAGAGCACCAGCGCAGAGGGATCGGGCGGCGGCGTTTTGTCCGGACCCGTGCGGCGCACATTGAAAGCAGGCGAGATCCCGAACACGTTGATCGAGTGCGCGCACTCGGTCGAGTGCGCGGGCTGTCCGCTCATCGCGGGCGATTACGCTGAGCAGCTCACGACGAAGCGCGCGCGGGTCGTGTCCGCAGCGGCGCACTACCCGTCGCTCGAGCTGCTCCAGACGAGCCCGGTCATCCCGGCCGATCCGATCACCGGCTATCGCGGCCGAGCGAAGCTCATCGTCGCCCCCTCCGGCGCGATCGGGCTGTACGGCCGCACGGGGCACCACGAGGTCGTCGACATCCCGGGCTGCCGGGTCCTCGCCCCGGCGCTCGCCGCGGTGACCTCGCGGCTGCGCGAGCTGATCGCGTCGCCGCCGCCGGAGGTCCGGCCGCTGCTCTTGCCGTACGATCCGGCGCGGGGCGGCGTGCTCCGCGCGCTCGATCTGCGCGAGGTCCACCTCGCGCCGGGCACGCCGCTCTACGCGGAGCTCGGCGCGACCGAGGACAACCCGGCGTTCGTGCTGATCACGTTCGTCCTCCAGCGCGAGCGCGCGTGCACGCGCGACGAGCTGCGCGAGGCGGGCCGCGCGATCCGCCCGATGCTCCCCCGCGTCATCGGCGTCGCGGCGAACTTCCACGACGCGGAGGCGCCGCAGATCCTCGGCCCCGAGACGATCGTGCTCGACGGCGTCTCGCACGCGGAGGACCGGATCGGCCAGACGTACCACATCGCCGCGTTCGGCTCGTTCGTGCAGGCGCACCGGGCGCAGGCCGCGCGCGTGCACGCGCTCCTCTTGCGCGAGATCGCGTCGCTCGAGAACGACGGGCCCGTGATCGAGGGCGAGGCCGCGATGGGCCCGGCCTCCCGGCGCAAGGAGCCGCCGCGCATCCTCGACCTCTACGGCGGCTCGGGCGCGATCTCGCTCGCCCTGGCGCAGGGGGGCAACCGCGTGCTCATGGTCGAGTCGTTCGCGCCCGCGGCGTCGAACGCCCGCGCGGCCGCGGAGGCCCAGGGCCTGAGCCAGCGCGTCGAGGTGCGCACCGGCGACGTCTCGGAGATCGTCGGCTCGCTCGTGAGCAGCTCGGAGAAGTTCGACGGCATCGTCGTGAACCCGCCGCGCCGCGGCGTCTCCCCGACCGCGCGCGAGGCGATCGCGCGCCTCGGCGCGCCGCTGCTCGTCTACGTCTCGTGCGACCCCGACACGCTCGCGCGCGACCTCGATCACTTCTGCCGCCTCGGGTACTCGTCGACCGAGCTCACGCCGCTCGACATGATCCCGCTCACGGAGGAGATCGAGACGATCGCCGCGCTCCGGCGGACGCCCCCGCCCGCGCCGAAGGTCATCTACGACGACGACGGCGTGCTGGTCGTCGAGAAGGGCCCGCACGAGCCGGTCGCCTCGCAGGCGGAGTACCTCGGCTCGCTGCTCACCCGCTGCGCCCGCATCCCGGGCGTCACGTCGACGCCCGTCATCGTGCACGCGCTGGATCCGGGCACGAGCGGCCTCGTCATGCTCGCCCGGAGCGAGGAGGCGGCCGCGCGCTGGGGCGAGGCGCTCACGAAGACAGGTCGCCTCATCTACCTGGCGGCGGCCAAGGGCGTCACCCCGGGCAAGGGCGCGATCACGCGCGACCTCCGGGAAGGCACGCGCACGTACACGGCGCGCACGCGCTATCGCCGCCTCGCTGTCGCGTCGGGCCACTCGATCCTCCGCGTCATCCCGGACGGCGGGCGCACGCACCAGATCCGGCGGCACCTCGCCGCGATCGGCCACCCGATCCTCGGCGACGAGCGCTACGGCCACGTGCCGACGAACCGGTACTTCGAGGAGAAGCACGGGCTCGATCGCTCGTTCGTCCACCTCGTGCGCATCGAGATCGAGCACCCGCGCACCGGGGTGAAGATGATCATCGAGTCGACGCTGCCCGGCGATCTGCGGTCCGCGCTCGAGCGCTCGACAGGCCCCTCGGTGCTCCGCTTCCTCGAGCAGAAGCACGCCCTCGGCGAGCAGCGGGCCGTGGCCGTGCTGAGCACCGCCGCGGACGAGCCGGCGCCGAGCAGCAGGATGATCCCGCTGCGCACCGAGGACTCCGAGTCCGCGCCACCCCCCTCGATCCGCAGCCCCGGGCCCATCTCGATCCGCGTCCCGGATCTCGACGAGTCGCCCCGGACCATCCGGCACCCGATCATCTCGACCGGCGACGAGGACTGAGCGGCCGTACGGCTGTGCCCGCTTCGGGCGCAGCGTCCGGCCGCACGCGGCCGTGGCGGCCTCCGGCACCTGCCCTTCCCCTTCCCAGCGACATCGCTCCGCCAGCGGCCGCGGATTCAGCGCTTTCCCCCCGACGCAGCGGGAGCCGGGACCCCTCGGCCCGGCGCTCCACCGCGGCGCCACGGGGCGCGCGAGCCTCGCGGCGCGGGTCGGCTCGCGTGCCCGACCTGAGCCCACCTTGGATCGATGTGCAGCGGGCGGATCTGGTAGGCTTGCCGGCCGCATGTCCACGTTTCCAGAAGACCGCCCTCGCATCCTCGTCGTGGACGACGAGAAGGTGATCCGCGACATGCTGGCCGACTTCCTCGGCATGGAGGGCTACTACGTCCGCACAGCGGAGGACGGGACCAGCGCGCTGAACGAGCTCACGAAGGGTCACTACGACCTCGTGATCAGCGACCTCAAGATGCCGCGGATGGGCGGCATCGCGCTGCTGGACGAGATCGGCAAGACGGCGCCGAACGCGCTCACGGTCATCATGACGGGCTTCGGCACCGTCGAGACCGCGATCGACGCGATGAAGCGCGGCGCCTACGACTACGTGCTCAAGCCGTTCAAGCTGGACGAGGTGGTGCACGTGGTCCAGCGCGGCATCGAGAAGCAGCGGATGGCCGCGGAGAACATCCGTCTGCGCGAGGCGGTGTCGCTCTACAAGGTGAGCGAGGCCATCGCGGCGAGCCTGTCGCTCGACCAGGTGCTCGAGACCGTCGCCGACAGCTGCCTCCACGAGGTGCGCGGCGATCTCATCTCGACGTGGCTCGACGACGGCGAGGGGAGCTTCTTCGAGCGGCAGCACCTCCGCGGCGCGTCCGTCCCCGCGGACGCCGACCTCGGCCGGCTCGACCCGGCGGTCGTGCTCGATCACTTCCGCCCGGACGCGCAGCTCCTCGAGCAGGGCATGAAGGGGCTCAGGTTCTTCGCGGCCGAGCCGGCGCTACCGCTGCAGTCGCTCGTCGCGGTGCCGCTCCGGATCCAGAAGAAGCTCATGGGTTTCATCGCCGTCGCGTCGTTCACGCGGACGAAGCGCTTCGACGAGGGGCAGCGCAAGCTGCTCAGCATCATCGGGTCGCGCGCCGCGGCGGCGATCGAGAACGCGCGGCTCTACCAGGACCTCCAGGCGACGTTCCAGCAGACGATCGAGGGGCTCGCCAAGGCGATCGACAAGATGGATCGCTACACCGCGGGCCACTCGGATCGGGTCGCGGTCTACGCCGTGATGCTGGCGGAGCGGCTCGGCCTCGGCCCGCACGAGATCGAGATCGTCCGGCAGAGCGCGCTCATGCACGACATCGGCAAGATCGGGTGCGTGCTCAACCTGAACAAGCCGGGCAAGCTCACGAACGACGAGTACGAGGTGTTCAAGCGGCACCCCGCGTACGGGCGCGACATCCTCGATCCGATCAAGTTCCTGCACCCGCTCATCCCCGGCGTGCACCTGCACCACGAGCGCTGGGACGGGCGCGGCTACCCGCTCCGGATGCGGGGCAACGAGATCCCGATCATCGCCCGCATCATCTCGGTGGCCGACACCTACGACGCGATGACGAGCGACCGCTCGTACCGCAGGGCGCTCCCCCACGAGGTCGCGGTGGCCGAGATCGAGCGGTGCTCGGGCTCGCAGTTCGACCCCGAGGTCGCGGCGAGCTTCACGACGCAGATCGAGGCGTACCGCGACGAGCGGCGGGCGCTTGGCGAGAAGATCCCCGAGTAGCCATGCCGAACACCTCGCTCCGCGATCTCCTGAAGCCCGCGCCGGACCAGGGCCCGGCGCCCGGGGCGGCCGGGCCGAGGCGCGCGCGCGCCGTGTGGATCGGCCGGCGCCGCTACGCCCCCATTCACGACCTGCAGAAGCAGCTCGTCGAGGCGCGCGCCGAGGGGCGGATCGGCGACACGATCCTGCTCCTGGAGCACGATCCCGTGATCACGCTCGGCCCGCGGGCGAACCCGGAGAACGTGCTCCTCGACTCGGGCGCGCTGAACCAGCGCGACATCGACCTCGTCGCGACCGGCCGCGGCGGCGACGTGACCTACCACGGGCCCGGCCAGCTCGTGTGCTACCCGCTGCTCGATCTCAGGCCCGACCGGTGCGACGTGCGCCGGTACGTGCGGTCGCTCGCGGAGGTGATGATCCTGCTCGCGCGCGAGCACCACGTCGAGGCCGGCGTCGTGGACGGGATGATCGGCGTCTGGGTCGACCGCGCGGCCCCGGAGGAGTGGGGCGGCTCCGAGTGGGCGCGCGAGATCGCGAAGATCGGCGCCATCGGCGTGCGCCTGTCGCGCTGGCTCACGATGCACGGCTTCGCGTTCAACATCGCGGTGGACCTGAAGGCGTTCGATATGATCGTGCCCTGCGGCATCCGCGAGCACGGGGTGACGTCGCTCCACGAGCTGACGGGGCGCAGGCTCACCGTCGCCGAGGTCGCCCTCGCCAGCGCCCCGCAGCTCGCCCGCGGGCTCGACATCGAGGTCCCCCGCGTCGAGGATCTCTCCGGGGTCGCCGACCTCGCGGGCGCGCTCCTCACCCCGGAGGCCGGCGCCGGCGAGGGCCGGAGCGCGCTCTAGCGCCGCCTGACCTCGGCGGCGCGGCCAGGCAAACGGTGTCGCTCGGCCGTGCCGTGGGCTAAAAGCCGTCGCGTGCGCGCGCAGCCCACGACCCCGCCCCGTGAGGACGACCGGGGCTCCCCCCTCCGACGCGGCGCCGCGACGGCGCGCCCGCCGTGGCTGCGGCCCCTCGTCGCGTCGCTCGCCGCAGCGACCGCGGCGCTCGTCGCCCTCGCGCTCCTCGGCCCCGTCGCGATGGTCCTCGTCGGCGAGCGCCGGGCCGCCGCGTGCCTCGCCTCGATCGAGGCGCCGCGCGGCCCGGCGCTGCCCGACTGCCGCCCCGGGATCCGCTGGTTCGCGCTGCCGTCCCGCCTGCCATGGACCCACAGGGCGGCGAGCGCGCACGCCGAGGAGCTCGGCGCGCGCGCCGCGGTCGCCGCGTACATCGACGCCGCCGTCGGCCGCCCGGATCGCGCGGCGCTCGCCGGCGCGACCGAGGCGGTGGAGACGGCCGAGGCCGTCGTCGCCGCCGGCTCCGCGCGCATCACGTTCGACGCGCTGGGGCCTGCCTGCGGCGCCCCGCGCCTCGGGCGCGAGGCGGCGAGGCTCGGCGATCGCCGCACGCTCCTCGGGCAGCCGGATCGCTGGCCCGACTGGCACGTCCGCGTCCACACGTTGCGCGCGGCGCTCGCCGAGGGCGACGTGGAGCGCGCGATCGCGATCGCGAGAGGCTACGCGGTGATGGATCCGCGCGACGAGGACCTGCGCACGACGATCGGCGCGATCCTCTGCCTGGGCGACGGCGCCGAGGCGAAGCGCGGCATCGAGCTCTTGACGCTGAACCAGGACGACCGCGCGTCGAAGCGCCACGCGGGCATGGCGCGCGACTGGGGCGAGGTCCGCGCCGTCCTGGTCGCGTGCGCGGCGCGGGCCGGCGTGGAGCCTTCGCCGATGCCCGAGGCCGCGGAGGCCGGCGTGGCCGACGCCGTCGAGGCGCGGCTCGCGCAGCGCGCCCGCCTCGCCGCCGCCGCCGCGGCCGGCCCGGGCGCCGCCGAGGCGGGGCGGCGCGCGATCCGGTCGATCCGCGACCTGCTCGGCTCCGCCGCGGCGCTCGCGCCGGGGGCGCGCAGGGACCTGCTCGCTGTCGCGCTGGCGGACGGCGACGCGATCGACGCGGCCGAGGCCGCCGCGCTCGCGCTGCCGGAGGCCGGCGGGGACGAGCCTGCGACCGGGGACGACAGCGCTGCGGCGCCCGCCGCGGCGATCGGAGCGGCGGGCGCTGCTCCCGCGGGCGCCGCTCCGGCGCTGCGGGCGGGCTCGCTGCTCGCGCTCGACTGGCTCCCGGAGCGCGGGCTCGCGAGGCCGGTCGTCGCCGGGCCGCTCCGCGCGCGCGCCGCGGCGCGGGCCGCCGAGCTCGCCGCCGCCCCCGAGCTCACGCCGCCGGAGCGCGACGCCCTTCGCGCGGCCGCCGGGGCCCTCGCGCTGGACGCCGCGCGCGAGCTCGCCCTCGAGGGCGACGCCCCGGCGGCGATCGACGCGCTGGACCGCCTCGGGGCGCTCGCCCCGGAGCTCGCGCCCGAGCCGGCCCGCGCGCTCGCGCGATCGAGCGCGTGGCGCCTCGCGGGCGATCGCGATCGCGCGCTCGACCTCGTCGAGCACATCGACATCGCCGCGGCGCCGCCATCCCTCCGCGCGGCCGTGCTCCTCCAGCGCGCCGAGCTCCTCGCCTCGCGCGGGCGCCGGCTCGACGCCGCGCGCGCGGCCGTCCTCGCCGACGAGGAGGCCGCCGCGCGCTCCGACGTCGCGCGCGGCGCGCGCGACGACCTCGACCTGCTCGACGCCCGCGCGCGCTGGACCCGGCTCGCCCTCGCCCGCCCCCCGGACGCCGCGCCGCTCCGCCCGGGCAGCCCGCCCGCGCTGCTCCCGGCGGACCTCTCCGCCGCGTGGCCGTGGGTCGGCTTCGCGCGCCCCGACGCGCCCTGGGCGCGCGCGGACCAGCCGGCGTTCTCGCGCGCGCTCGCCGCCTGGAGCGCCGCGCGCGACGCCCCGCCGGCGACGCGCCGCGCCCTCCGCTACGCCGCCCTCCGCCGTCGCGGCGACGCGCCGCCCGCGCTCGTCGCGTACGCCGCGCTCGCCGCGCAGCTCCTCGGCGACGGCGAGGGCGACGCCGAGGTGTGGCTCGACGCCTTCCTCGCGCTCGACGCCGCGCGCTTCTCGCTCCGGCACCACGCCTTCGCCCGGGCCGAGGCGGCGCGGTGGCGCGGAGACGACGGGAGCGCGGCCGCCTGGCAACGCCGGTACGACGCCCTCCGCGCCGTGGCCGCCGACCCGACCCGGGCCGAGATCGCGCGCTACCTCGGCCTCTGAGCCCGCGCCACGATCAGCGCACCCGGGACGTACCCTCCCGCAGCGTGGCGTTTCGTCCCATGCACCGAAATCATGGAGCTCGCGCCGCCCGACGGCTGGCGGTGGAGGTGCTCGGTTCCTACGCTACAGCCTGGCTCGCGGGGGATCGCTCGCGGGGAGAGTCCTCATGTGCCCTCATTGCGGAAAGAACGCGCCCGTCATCCACCGCGGCCTCGCTGCGTATTGCACCGCGTGCGGCCGGGAGCGCCTGCCCTTCGCGGGCAGGTCGGTCAGCCTGGCGGGGAAGCCGTCCAGGTTCGGCGGGGCCGTCGCCGGCGCGCTCGGCTGGCTGGTCCTCATCGGCGGCACCGCGCTGGCGCTGCTCCTCGGCCTCGGCGCGGCCGCGCTGTTCCCCGGATCGATCGCCGGGCTCGCGATCGGCCTGCCGATCGGGTTCGTCGCCCTCACGCTCGGCCTGCTGCTGCTCATCGGCGGGCGGAAGCTGTCGCGATCCGGGGTGAAGGCCTCGCGCGACGCCCAGGTCCAGGCGATCTTCTCGCTCGCGGCGCACCGCCGCCGCCCGCTCACGGCGCAGGAGGTCGGCGTCGTGCTCGACCTGCCGGCCTCGGAGGCGGACGTCCTGCTCACCGAGCTCGCCAAGGAGCGCCCCGACGAGGTCGGCGTCGAGATCGGCGAGCGCGGCGAGATCCTCTACACGTTCCCCGGCGTCCTGGGCCCCGGCATCTCGGGGCAGCCCGGCGTCCGCTTCCCCCAGCCCTCGCTCCGCGTCGACGCGCGCGACGGCGCGCCGGACCCCGCGGCGCGCATCTACGCGGAAGAGTTCGAGGACGAGGACGCGGGGATGTCCCGCGCCACGCCTCGCCGCCAGCAGCTCCGCTGAGGATCCCCGCGGTGCGCATGCTAGCCTCGCGCCGCGCGCGCACACCGAGAGCCCGGCGCGCGCGCCGTCGCCGCGACGCATCGTTCGACGCGGGGGCGCTCCGGGCCGATCGCCGCCACCGACCATGAGATGCTCCCCTGCCGCCCCGCTCTCCGCCGCCGCGCTCGCGCTCACCGCGCTCCTCGCCCCCTCCCGCGCCGACGCCTTTGAACGGCAATGGCACGCCGGCGCCAGCGTCGGCTACGCGCTCCTCGCCGACGGAGGGACGTACCCCGGGATCGGCGGCAGCTTGCACCTCGCCTATGGCCTCACGGACGCCTTCAACGCGATGGTCGAGCTCAACACCGCGTCGCACCCGGGGGGCGATCTCATGCTCCTCGGCGCGTCGGCCGGCGCCACCTACGTCATCGACATCCTGCAGTGGGTCCCGTACGTCGGCCTCATGACCGGCGCGTACGACAGCGTGCGCCTCGCGCCCTGCGGCTCGTACGGGCGGCCGGGCTGCCACCGCGCCCAGTTCGGGGTCTCCATCCCGTTCGGCATCGACTACGCCTTCAACCGCGATTTCGCCGCGGGCTTCGCCGGCAAGTACACGCTGCTCCTCCCCGGCGCGGGCGACGGCTCGGGGAGCTACTTCACGGCGTTCGCCCGCGCGGAGTTCCTCTGGGGCTACTAGCCCCGCGCGATCCGGAGGCAGTGGTGAGTCCAAGGGGGGCAGGCGACGGCGGGGAACACGCGAGGCGCCGCGAGCGCGCCGCGCCTCCCGCGCTGCTCGGCCTGCGCGCGATCCGGCGCTCGCTCGCGGCCGTCGCGGCCGTCGCGGCGGCGCTCTCCCCCGGCTGCACGTGCGGCGCGCCCGCGCCGCCGCCGCCGAGCCAGGACGCCGCCAGCGCCGTGACGCTCACCGTGTTCGCCCGCGGGCTCGACGCGCCCGTCGCGCTCACCTTCGCGCCGGGCGACGCCCGGGAGCGCCTCTTCGTCGTCGAGAAGACCGGGCGGATCCGCGTCCTCGAGGAGGGACGCGCCGAGGGCGCGCCGTTCCTCGACCTGTCCGCGCTCGTCTCGACGGGAGACGAGCAAGGCCTCCTCGGGCTCGCGTTCCACCCGCGCTACGCCGAGAACGGGCGCTTCTTCGTCAACTACACCGATCGACGCGGCGACACCCGCGTCGTCGAGCACCGCGCCGCGCAGGGCGACCCCGATCGCGCCGATCCCGCGACGGCGCGCGAGCTCCTCCACATCGAGCAGCCATACTCGAACCACAACGGTGGCCACCTCGCCTTCGGGCCGGACGGCAGGCTCTACGTCGGGACCGGCGACGGCGGCAAGCGCGACGACCCCCACGGGCACGGGCAGAACCGGCGCTCGCTGCTCGGCAAGATGCTCGCGCTCGACGTGAGCGGCGCCGGGCAGGATCGGCCCGCGCCGGAGATCGTCCAGATCGGCCTCAGGAACCCGTGGCGCTACAGCTTCGACCGCAAGACCGGCGACCTCTACATCGCCGACGTCGGGCAGGACCGCTACGAGGAGGTCCACGTCGTGCCGGTCGACCGGCTCGCCGGCCACAACTTCGGGTGGAACGTGGTGGAGGGGGACGGGCACTGCCTCCGCGGCCTCTCGTGCAGCCGCGACGGGCTGACGCCGCCGGTCGTGGAGTACCCCCACAACGACGGCTGCTCGATCACGGGCGGCTTCGTCTACAGGGGCGCGGAGCTGCCGGAGCTCGACGGGCTCTACTTCTACGCCGACTACTGCACAGCGCTCCTCCGCAGCTTCCGCTGGAAGGACGGGCGCGCGACCGAGCCCACCGACTGGAAGCCGATCCTCGATCCGGAGAACGCCCTCTCGCGCGTGACCTCGTTCGGCGAGGACGCGCGCGGAGAGCTCTACGTGCTCTCGCAGGACGGCGAGATCTACAGGTTCACCCGGCGGCGATGACCGGGGCCGGCGCGCCGCGGAGCCCTGCGGCCGGGCGCGCCCGAGGCGCGCTTCCGGCGGAAAAGGGCTGTCATTTCCATGACGTCCGGCGCGGGAAGCGTCTACAAAGGGCGGGCGCAGTCGTGCGAGGCCTCCGGGCGAGCCAGACGGAAGGAGCGGACCGTGGAACAGCTTTGGCAGCGCGTCTCTGAGGGCCGGCACACGGCCCTGCTGGACATCGTCCCCGGCGAGCCGCCGCCTCAGCTCGGGCTGCGCGTCCTGCGCGTGCGCTGCGATGTCCCCGAGGCGGCGCTGGGTCCGCTGCACGAGGTGCGGACCAAGGTCGAGCGGCTCGTCGGCGGGGCGCCGCCGCTGCTCGATCAGGCGCGGAGCCGCGTGGTCTCGGGGCTCCGGCGGCGGCTCCTCGGCGACGTGCACGAGCGCATGGCGGACGCCGAGTTCGTCGAGACGGTGAACCGCCTCGCGCAGCAGACCGATCGCCGGTGGGCGATCGTCTTCGACGCGGTGGAGCTCGCCGACCAGGCCACGCTCGAGGTGCTGCGACGGGTCGTGTCCCGCCACGAGGCGCTCCGGGTCGCGCTCGTCCTGTCGTTCCGCCTGCGCGCGCCCGCCGGCCCTGCCGGCGATCTGCTCGGCGCGGTGCGCGCGGCGCTCGGCGCCGACGCCGTCCTCCGGCCGCCGGACGGCACGACGACGCTGACGAGCGTGAGCGCGCCCCCGCCGCCGCCGCAGATCGCGCTCCGCGAGCTCCCCGGCGAGGTGCTCCGGGTGCTCCGGGCCGGCGCGATCGTCGGCTCGGGGTTCGAGAGCGATCTCGTCGCCGCGCTCCTCCGCGTCGATGCCGTCGACGTGCTCGAGGCGCTGCAGCGCGCCGCGGACGCGGGCGTCCCGGTCGAGGACCGCGGCGAGGGGCGCTTCCACCTCCCGCAGGAGACGGTCGAGGCGCTCCGCAGGTCGATCCTCCCGTCGCTCGCGCGCGTGTGGCACCGTCGGCTCGCGACGCTCCTGAGCGAGGACGCGCTCGACGCGGACGCGCCGGCGCGCGAGCCGTCCGCCGCAGCCACGCTGGAGCCGAAGGCCCCTGGCGCGGCGCCGTCCGCCGCAGCCACGCTGGAGCCGAAGGCCCCTGGCGCGGCGCCGTCCGCGCACGCCGCCGCGCCGCCGGCCCAGAGCGCGGCCGTGGTGGCGTCGCCCGTCGAGCGGCACGTCATCAGCGGCGCGAACCTGAGCGCGCCGCGCGGGGACGACGCGGCCGCGCGGGCCGCCGCGGCGCTGGCGAAGGCCGGGACGGCGCCGGGCCCGGCCGCCCCGGCGTCGACGACGTCGGCGCCAGCGATCGCGACGCCGCGCACGATCGCTGGTTCGCCTCCTCCGCCCGCAGCCGCGTCGCCCGCAGCCGCGTCGCCCGGCGCCACCGCCGCCGCGGGGTCGACGACCGCCGCCGCGGGGTCGACGGCGGAGGGCAGCGGCGCGCCGGCCACCGGCGAGCGCGAGGACGACCTCGAGCCCGGCCTCCCGGCGCCGCTCGGCGCGGCGCCGCGCGCGACCGACACGCTGCGACCGCCGCCCGCCATGGCCCACGCAAGCGCGGGCGGCGCGCACACGAGCAGCGCGCGCCGCGCGCCGCCGCGCGACCCGCAGGATCGGCCCACGCCGATCGCGCCCGCCGGACCCGGCAACCCGCCGTGGCCCTACGCCGAGCTGTTCCACCGGAGCCCCGAGAGCCGCCGCCTCTCCGAGCCGCCCGAGTCGATCCGGTTCGACGCGCCGCCCGACTCGCTGGACGCGCCCATCCCGGGCCCGGTGCGCGTGCCCCCCGATCTCTCGCCCGCGGCCGGCGGCGCCCCTTCCGACGAGCCGCTCCGCTCGGCGCGCGGCGCCTCGCTTCGCGTCCCCTCGGCGCTCTCCGAGCGCTCGCCCTCCGCCGCGTCCCGCGCGCCCTTGCCGTGGCCCGCGGCCGACACCGCTGCCCCGGCGCGCCTCGTCGACCCGGCGCGGGCCGCGGCCGGAGCCCCGCGCGCCGCGGCGCCGCCCGGCGGCGTACCCCTCCCCCCGGCCCCGCCGGCGCCCGATCGCGCGGACGCGGCGAGCGCGGCGGCCGCCGCGGGCGCGTCGCAGCACGGCGCCGGACGCCGGGCCCACGACGCGCGCGCGGCGGCCCACCTGACCGAGGCGGGCGAGCTCGAGGAAGCCGCGCGGCGCTACCGCGCGGCCGCGGCCGAGGCGGCGGCCATGGGCGCGTACGCCCAGGCGCTGAGCTACGGGCAGAAGGCGCTCGCGCTGCTCGACAGCCTGCCGCCCGCCCCCGCGCGCCGGAGGCTCCGCATCGGCGCGCTCGCCGGGATCGGCCGCGTGCAATGGCAGGCGGCCGGCCCGGATCCGGCCTTCACGCTCGCGGGCGCGCTCGAGGTGCTCGGCGCCGCGCGCGCGCTCCTCGCGCAGGGCGACCCGCCCGAGCTGCACGCCGAGGTCGCCGCGCTCATCGCGAGCGTCTGTTACGACATCGGCGACATGCGCTCGCTCGAGCGCGCGCTGGACGAGCTCACGACGGCGAGCCGCCTGCTGCTCGACGCCGGCGACGCGCTCGGATCGGCCCGGCTGCTCAACGATCAGGCGGCTGTCTACGTGCGCATGGGCGACCCCGTCCGGGCGGCGCACCTCCTGACCGAGTCGCGAAAGGTCTTCGAGGAGCGTGCCCGGCTCGATCCGGTCGCGCGCGTCGAGCTCGCGGAGACGGACCACCTCTTCGCGCGGATCCCGCTCCACGTCGCCGCCCGCCCCGGGCGCGAGTCCGACGCGCTCTCGATGGGGATCGACCACGCGCTCGCCGCGGAGCGCACCTACAAGCAGCTCGGCGACGCCCGGGAGCTCGCGCGGGTCTGGGAGACGATCGGCCGGCTGGAGCTCCGCAAGGGGCGCCTCGATCGCGCCACGCAGCGCCTCACCGCCGCGATCGAGGCCGAGGAGGCGCTCGGCGACCTCATCGGCCTTGCCCGCTCGACGGCCGCGCTCGCGGAGGTGCTCTCGGCCAAGGGGCTGCACCGGGAGGCGCTGGCGGTGCTGGCCGAGTCCATGGCGATGAACCTGGAGAAGGGCTCGCCGCTCGGGCTCGCGTACAACCGCCGGGCCCTGAACGCGCTCGTCCCGAACATCTCGCTCCAGGGCGAAGAGGCCGAGATGCTGCGCCAGATCGCGGCGCAGCTCGCGGCCGCGGAGGCGGCCCTCGGCCGCCTGAGGCTCCCCGGCGAGCCCGACTGAGGCCGGGCCCCGGCGCTACCCGGCGCCCGGCGCTGCCCGGCCCCCGGCGCTGCCCGGCCTTTGACCTTGCCTGGGCGCGGCTGCTCCGGCGAAATGTGCCACATGTCGTCTTCCCCGAAGCAGCGGCGGCGCCGTGGCGGCGCGCTGGTCTCCCCGCGGCAGCGCCGGTGCAGCGGCGGTGCCCTTCTCTCCCTCGTCGCCCTCGCCGCGGCGTGCGCCCCCGCCCCCTCGGGGCCGGGGCCCGCGGCGCCCGCGCCTGCCGCGTCCGTGCGGCCGGCGCCGGCGGCCCCGGCCGAGGCGCCGCGGCCAGCGCCCGCGCCGGAGCGGCCGGGGTACGAGGGGCACGGCGCGACGAGCGTTTCCCCTGAGCTGCTCGCCCGGTACGCATCGCCTCCGCTCCCGGACGACGTGTCGCGTCAGATCCAGGCGTTCCTCGACGTGCGCGCGCCCGGCGGCGGCGTCCTCGGGCCGGACGGCAAGGCGCTCTACTTCACCTGGACGATCACCGGGACGAGGCAGGTCTTTCGGCTCGACGGTCCCCTGCGCTTCCCGCAGCAGCTCACGGGCGGCGAGGATCCCACGGTGGTGCAGGAGGTCACGCCGGACGGCGCGCACCTCGTCCTGTCGCGCGACCGCAAGGGCGAGGAGAACCCCGGGCTCTACCTGCAGGACGCGAAGGGCGGCCCGCTCCTCGCGATCCAGCACAAGCCCGGCGTGCAGACGCAGCTCCAGCTCGTCACCGACGACGGGCGGCACATCTACTATCGCGCCAACGACGTCCGGAAGGACGCGTATGCCATCTACCGTTACGACATCGCGTCGAAGCAGCGAGAGCTCGTGTTCGATCGCGAGGGCATCTGGCGCGCCGTCGACGTGGCGGCCGACGGACGCCTGCTGCTCGCGAGGGACGTCGGCTCCAACATGAGCGAGTTCTACGAGTGGGCGCCTGGCGCGAAGGGCGCAGCGAAGGCCGGTGCGGCGGCCGGGGAGCCGACGCCGCTGTTCGGGCAGGGCGAGCGCGAGGACTACAGGGCTCTGTACGGCGCGGCGCCCGGCGAGGTCCTCGTGCTCACGCCGCGCCTCGGGGAGCACCGTCGTCTCTACAGCTGGAAGGCGGGGAAGCTCACGCCGATCACGCCGGAGATCCCGTTCGACGTCAGCGCCTTTTCCATCGACCGAGCGAAGAAGAGGATCCTCTACACGGTGAACGAGCGGGGCTACACGCGGCTCCGCGCGCTCGACGCGAGGACGCACCGCGAGGTCAGGCTGCCGGCGCTCCCCGCGGCCGATCATGTGGTGCCGGTCGCGACGACGCGGGACGGCCGGTACACGGCGCTGCTCCTGGAGACCTCGAGGTCGCCTGCGACGGGCCATGTCCTCGACTGGACGACCGGCAAGCTGACGCAGTGGCACGCCCCGAGCATGCCCGAGATGGCGCCGGACGCGTTCGCGGCGGCCAGCCTGGAGTCGTATCCGGCGCGCGACGGGACGCAGATCCCGATGTTCGTTCGCCGCCCGGCGGCGTGCGAGCGGCCGTGCCCAGTGATCGTGCATTTCCACGGCGGCCCGGAGAGCCAGGTGAGGGCGGGGTTCAGCGCGCGCGCGCAGATCTTCGTCGACGCGGGGTTCGTGTTCGTCGAGCCGAACGTGCGCGGGAGCGACGGTTACGGCAAGACGTGGCTGCACGCCGACGACGGCGCGAAGCGGCTCGACGTCATCACGGACATCGAGGACGCGGCGAAGTTCGTCCGGGCGACGTTCGGCCACGAGGGTCGGCCGCCCAAGGTCGGCATCTTCGGCGGCAGCTACGGCGGGTATTCCGCGCTGATCGGCATGACGATGTTCGCGGGGGCGTACGACGCTGGGGCGGCCGTCGTCGGCATGAGCAACCTTGTCACGTTCCTCGAGAACACGGCGCCTTACCGGCGCATCCTCCGGGTCTCGGAGTACGGTGATCCCGAGAAGGACCGGGAGGCGCTGATCAAGCTGTCGCCGATCACGTACCTGGACCGGGTGAAGTCGCCGCTGCTCATCATCCAGGGGGTGACGGATCCGCGGGTGCCTGCGGGCGAGTCGGTGCAGATCCAGCGGGCGCTGGAGGCAAGGAAGATCCCGTCCGAGCTCATCTTGTTCCCCGACGAGGGGCACGGGGCGCAGAAGCGGGACAACCAGGTGCTCCAGTACGGGCACCTCGTGCGGTTCTTCCGGACGCACCTCGGGGGGCGGTAGGCACGGTCGATGTTCGTCGGGTGCGCGGGGTGAGGAGGTTCGGCGTGGCCCGGGGGCGCGACATGGCCCCTCGCCGCGCCGCGCGACGAACCCCCTCCCCTCGGGCCTACCGAGGATATCGGGCCTCGGCGCGACGACGACCCATCACGAGGGCGCGGGCGCGTCGGCGGGCGAGCCCGGCGCCAGGGCGGTCGCCCCGCGGGCGCGGGTCGCGTCCGCGAGGTCGTCGAAGATCTCCGGCATCAGCGACACCTTGCCGTGGAGCCGGAGCACGCACTCGACGAGGAGCTTCGCCGCGCCGTAGGTGGTGATCCACGCGTCGCGCGCGGCCTTCACCTCGGGCGTCATGGTGCGGCGCGCGAGGCGGGTCTTGCGCACGCTCCTGAGGAGCGGCTCGAGGGCCTCGCGGGAGCGCTGGAGCTCGGCCGCCCACGCCTCGCGATCGGGCAGCCGACGCCTGTCCTGCTCGATCACCTCGAGCGCGTGTGTCAGCGCGGCGGCGAGCTTCGCGGGGCGGCCGCGGAGCACGGTGGCGAGCGTCCGGCCCTGGAGGAGGTCGCGGGCCAGCGCGACCCCGCCGGGCCGCGACGCGGCGTGCTCGACGAGTCGGCGCATCAGGTCGCGGGCCCCCGCGACAGGATCGGCCCGACCCCGCCTCGATGCGCGGGGCGCCGGCGCGGCCACCGCAGCGGCGGCCGCCCTCCGCCTCGCCTCGATCAGGGCCCCGGTCGCGGCGTCGAGGCGCGTCACGACAGCCCGCAGCGCCTGCCTGAAGCCCGCGTCGACCGGCACGACGAGCCTCTGGATCTGTGACGAGGTGAAGCGGCCATAGGCCTCGATGTCGCGCTGGTAGATGGTGGGATGGGGCATGAGGGCAACTCCACTGCGCGGGCGCGTTCAGGGCCTGTCGGTAACCGCCGCACCGCCACGACCACCTGGCCAGCCACGCCGCCGAGCGCGGGTGGCATGAGCAGCAAGCGGCCACAGCCGGTGCTCTCTACCCGACACGCGCGAGCGGAGGGAGGGGATTTTGCGGCCCATCGGCGTGACGAGGCGCCTCGATCGAGGGCGCTCGCCGGCGGCCCGGCCAGGGCGACGATCCCTCCCGATGCGTCCAGCATGAGCGGAACTCCGTCGAACGCCGCCGGTGCGTGGAAGCGGCACACCATGGCGCCGCGCCGATGCTCAGCGTCTCGCGGCGCAGCCCGAGGCGCGCGGCGCTGCGCCCGTCGCTGCCGTGCGTTCTTGCGTCGAGACCGCCAGCGCCATGATACCTGTCGCTGGCGTTGAAAAAAGCGGTCGCCTGGCGGGCGGGGGAGCGGCGGCACGGCCGACAGCGATGATCACGAAACAGCTCAAGAGCCTGCTGATGATCCCGTCGCCCAACGCGCTGCGACCCCGGTCGAGCGCGCTGCCCCAGGAGGCAGCCGCGGGGGCGCGCGCCCCCGCCGATGTGGCCGGCGCAGCGCGCCAGGAGCCACCGGCGCCGCGCGATCCGGGCGAGGCGCCGCGGCCGAGCGGCGCGCCTGTCCCGGGCCGCGCGCCGGCCGTGCCGAGCTACCTGCGCGACGCGCCGGTCGCCTCGGGCTCCGAGCCCGCCGCGAAGCCGGCGGACCCGATCTCGCTGGTTCCGCCGGGCATGCGGGGGTTCGGGGATCTCCGGGGCACCCAGCCCACCTCCGGCGCCGCGTCCACCGCGCCCGTGCTGCCGTTCGGTCCCCCTGCCCCGCCGGTCCCCGCGACCCGCGCCGCAGAGGCGGCCGTGGTGCCCCGAGGCATGCGCCACTTCACCAGCCTGACCGGAACGCACCCGACGTCCGGAGCGCCCGCGGCGGCGGTGTTGCCGTTCTCGTCCGCCGCCCGCGCCACGCCTGCCGCTCCCTCGAGCCCGCCCTCGGCCCCGGCGCTCTCGCTGGAGCAGTACGCGTCCCTGTGCGCCGAGCTCGCCGTCGCTCCCGGCGACGCCGAGGCCCTCTTCGCCCGCTACGGCCTCGACCGGCCCGACGCGCGCCTCGCCGTGGACCGATTCTGGCGCGACCGGCTCGCGCGCGACGAGGCGGCGCACCGGCGCTGGCAGGAGCTCTACTGGCAGCATCGAACCCGCTGTTCCGCCGCCGGGAACAGCCCGCACGAGCCCAGATGAACGCCGCGCCCTGCGGCGCGAGACCCGAGGAGACCCGACCATGGCCATCGACGTGAGCCTGACGTTCCCCGGATCCGGAGTCACCGGCTTCGAGGTCCACCAGATCGACTACAGGGACGCGCTCAACGAGCTCTTCGAGCTGACGCTCGACGTGACGAGCACCGATCCGGAGGTCGATCTCTCCGGCGTCGTGGGCGAGGAGATCGTCGTCGAGCTCAAGGGAGAGCCCTTCCTCAAGAGGGTGCAGGGCATCGTGCGTCGCGTGCGGCAGCTCTCGGCGGAGCCCACCGGCGTGTCGCGCTACGAGCTCGTCGTTGTGCCCCCGCTCTGGCTCACGACGCGCGGATCGGACCATCGCATCTTCCAGAACCTCACGGCGGACGACGTCGCCCGGGTCGTCGTCGGCGCGTACGGCGGCCGGATCCCGGCGCCGTGCTCGCTCATCGCCTCGCCGGACCGGCCGGCGCGCGAGTACCGCGTCCAGTACGGGGAGACCGACTTCGATTTCATGTTCCGGGCGCTCTCGGAGGAGGGGCTCATCTCGTATTTCGACCACGGGTCCGGGAGCAGCGACTGGGTGCTCGCCGAGGACACGGCGTTCACCGACGATGGCGCGCCCCGGGTGCGCTTCGTGCCGCCGGTGGGCGTCGGCATGAGCGCGCCGGAGCCGACGGTCTCGTTCATCGCGATCACCTCGTCGATCGAGACGTCGATGGTCACGGTTCGCGACTACGACTTCAGGAAGCCGGAGTACGTGCTCGAGCAGCGGGCCGAGACCTCGCAGGAGGCCTTCGTCCGCGAGGCGACGCTGGAGCGCTACGAGTTCTCGACGAACCGGTTCGCGGCCGCCACCGAGAAGCACGGCGAGGCGCTCGCCAGGCGGTACCTGGAAGAGGCCCGGTCGGAGCGGCGCACGTTCGAGTGCCACACGAGCTTCGCGCTCGCCGCCGGCGGCCGCTTCACGGTCGAGGCGCACCCGCGGGCCGACGTGAACGGCCAGCTCCTCGTGGTCCGGTCGCGCTGCACGGTGGCGGAGGGCGCCGACGGGCGCCCGGTGCGGCGGCACGTCCTCGTCTGCGTGCCGGCGGTGGATCCCTGGCGTCCGGCGCGCCGGCCCAGGCCGCGCATCCTCGGCACGCAGACCGCGTTCGTCGTCGGCAACAAGGCCGGCGTGGACGAGATCGACGTCGACGAGCACGGCCGCGTGAAGGTCGAGTTCCGGTGGGATCGGCGCGACCTCCACGAGGGCAATCCGACCCGCTTCGTCCGCGTCTCGCAGGGATGGGCCGGGCTCGACTACGGCATGGTGATGCTGCCGCGCGTGAACGAGGAGGTCATCATCGCCTACCTCGACGGCGATCCGGACGAGCCCGTCATCGTCGGCCGCCTCCACAACGCGTGGAGCGTCGCGCCGCTCAAGCTGCCGGCCGAGAAGACGCGCTCGATCTGGAAGAGCAAGACGTCGCCCGGGGGCGAGGGGTTCAACCAGATCATGATGGAGGACAAGAAGGGCGAGGAGCTGCTCGAGCTCCACGCGCACCGCGACAACCTCGTCACCGTCGGCGCGACCCAGACCGTGGATGTCGGCGGCGACCAGAAGGTCCACGTCGCGGGCCAGCGCGAGGACCACGTGGAGGGCGCGGTCACGGAGAGATACGACACGTCGCTGACGACGACCGTCGATGGGCAGCAGAAGACGACCGCCAACGACGTGATCGAGCGCTACGCCAGCCAGGACACCGACATCGTCGGAAAGAAGCACACGAAGGCTCGCGACGTCGACGAGGACTTTGCGAGCCTCAAGACGACCGTCAAGGGGCTGCACGAAGAGACATTCGAGACGATGAAGCTCACCGGCGGCAACGTCGGCTGGACGGTGGGCGCGCTCGACTGGCAGACGAAGGGACTCACCTGGACGCTCAGCGGGGGCGGCACCATCAAGGCGCCGAGCTTCGTCATCGACGCACCGGAGTTCAAGGTCACTAACGCGGGGAGCCACAAGGAGACGAAAGGCTTCGTGGACACGCTGATCGCGAGCTGGAATGACAGGACCTGGTACAAGTCGGCGGTTATAGGAGTGGAGACGAAAGCCGTAATCTCCGAGACAAAGACCTTCGGCTGGAGCGTCAACATCGGCTATCAAAAGCTGGACGTCACCGGATTCAAGGTCGACTTCGCCGCCTTCAAGATGCAGAACAATTCTATCAATCTCAAAGATGCCGCAACGAAGATCGACAAGAACGGGCTAAGAGCAACACTCGTTGGCATCTTTTCGATCGCATGACAGCCCCTTCTCGACAATGACGCGTTCGGGCGCTCTTCGATCCATATCAATGGACCATACCACTGCAACGAGACAACGACATATCAAGCACACAGCAATTGGTACGCGCCCCGCAGTTCACCTCTTCAAGGCGAGGACATCACTCCAGGGTGGTGGGCATCGCTTCGACGTGGACCAAATCCGGCCTGCCTGGGACCGCCCATGCGCGGATCTTCCCCCCGTCGCCGCCGAGCTCGGCAAACCGCACCTCGGAGATATGCTTGAGAACAGTGCGCGCTAGCACGGCGGATGGTTGGCGCGGCGGCGCGATCAGCACGTCGACGCGATGACGTAGTCTCCAAGGTCCACGCACGTGACCGACGACCTCGTACTCGGGGCGACAAATACGTCGATAGCGCCATCTCCCTCGTAGCCAGACGGCAAGAACGACGATCAGCGGGATGACCAAGCCGGCTGCGGTTACGATAAGGCTGCGAAGCGCCGTAACAGCAAGCATAATTATCTCAAATCCAAGACACACAGAGAGAAGGCATCCGAGGGCTGCCGGTTCATCAAAAGCTCTCGGGTTCGCCGGCTCCCGCCGCGGATCGTCGGCCACGTGCACCGCCAGCCACCACCGCCTCTTGACGCGCGGCGGGTGCAGCGCAGCCCACACCGCGTCGGGCAGCGCCACCCGCGCCGCGCAGTAGCCGCACGGCACGATCCGGCTCGACCCGTCCGCCACGAGCGGCCCGCCGCACTGGGTACACGCGACGTGCACCGGCTCGCGCGGCCGCTCCTCGGCCATCACCGGCTCGTCGCTCACGAACCCGAGCACCGGGCTGTCCGCCGGCAGCCACGGCGGCTTCGGCAAGATCGCGCGCCCCGCGCCGCACGCGCCGCAGACGCAGCCGCCCTGCGGCGCGAGGCGCATCGGCCGCTGGCACCGCGGGCACGGCGGCGTGTCGTGCCCGCGCAGCCACTCGACGTGCGGCCCAGGCGGCGGGCCCCCATCGCCCCACTCCGGGCCGTGCCGCAGGTACCCGGGCGCGAACTGCACAACGTCCTTCTCGACGCCGCGCAGCGCCTCGTCCCAGACCGACGGCGGCAGCGCCGACTCCATGAGGCAGCTCGAGCAGCGGCAGCGGTCGGTCAGCGTGTTGACCGCCATCGGCGCGCTGCAGTGGGGGCACGGGCTGAGGAGCTCGATGCCGGCAAACTCGACGGTCGCTGTGCTCATCCTGTCTCTGGGTCGACGGCGCGCTCGAACGCGTTGCGCGACTGTACACGAAGCGGCAGCGCGCACCGCGGCTCGGCGGCGCACAGGGCGTGCTGGACCACGACGCTCCCCCCGCTCCGCAGTCGCCGGGGGCACCGCGACCAACCCGCTCCCTCGTTTCACAGCCCCGCCCACGTCCCGACCTGTCCAATCCGTCGAAATCATGCGGTGCGACAGGTCGCGACCTCTCCGATCTGCCACGTCGCAGGGTCATGGGGCCACCCCTTTGCAGGGTCATGGGGCCAGGGGGAGACGACGTGATCGGTCTCGACCATGCCCGAGACCGCGAAGCGTGTCGAGGTCCCCGGAGCCGGGCGCGAAGCGACCGGCGACGTCCCTCTTTTTTGCAGGGTCATGGGGCCACCCGGGCCCCCTGGTAGGTCCGGCGCAGGGGTCACGACGCTCAGGAGCAGGAACGTCCACCCCGCCCCCGGCGCCCCTCGCGGCCATGCTGACGAGGGTGGGCGAGGCGCGCCGAGTGGAGCGAGGGGGTCAGCGGCGCGGCCCCGGGATCGACGTCCTCGCCGGGGCCGCAGCGGTCATCGCCGCTTGCTGCGTGGATGGGTGGGCGGCTTGCTGCGCGCGGGCACTGGCGCGGCCGTGTTGCTCTCGTCGAGCTTCGGCTTGAGCCGTGGCCTGTACGACTCGCCCTCGACGATGAAGTCGAACGCCGCGTTCTTGAACCGATCGACGGCGCTCTGCGCGAGCAGCACGTCGTCGAACATCGCGAGCCACTCGGCCGTGTCGCGATTGCTCGTGACGATCATCGACGCGTGACCCGTGCGCTCGAGGAAGAGCTGGTAGACGTCGCGGCTCTCTTCCTTGCTCATCGCCTCGAGCGCGAAGTCGTCGAGGATGAGCAGGTCGACGGTCGTGAGCGCGACCATCTCGGCGTCGCGTGAGTTGTCGAGCCTGCTCTGGCGCAGCCTGCGCAGCATCGCGTCGGCGCGCAGGAAACGCACGCTGTAGCCGTGCTGGCACGCGAGGTGTCCGAGCGCGTTCGCGAGGAAGGTCTTGCCCACGCCGACCGAGCCGAGGATGACGATGTGCTTGTGCTCTTCGAGGAAGCGCAGGCTCGTGAACCCACCGAGCAGACGCTTGTCGAAGCTGACCTTCGCGGTCTTGTCCCAGAGCTCCAGGCGCATGTTGGGATCGAGCCCGGCGTCGCGTACGCGGCTCTCCGTCGCGCTCGCCTCGCGGCGCGCGATCTCGTCGGTGAGCAGCATGAGCAACATCTCCTCGTGCCCCATCGACTGCTTCTCGGCCAGCAGCAGCCGCTCACGCAACGTCGCTGCGATGCGGCCGAGGCGCAGGCGCTTGAGCGCCGTGACGAGCGCGGGGTCGACTTCGCTCGAGCTCATCACGCCTCCTCCTTCGTCGCGGCAGCCGCCAGCGTGCGTGTCGCGAAGTGCTCGGTGCTGCGCGCGAACCGCGGCGTGGGGAGCGCAACGACCTTGCGCTCATCCGTGGGCGGTGACGCGGGCGTCTTCGCCGTCTCGAGCATGCGCGTCACGCGCTGCACGTCGACGACATCGAACGCGAGCGCGCTCTGGCAGATCGCCTCGACGCGCCCGTTGCCGAACTTGTTGCACAGCCGCAGCAGCGCATAGACGAGCCGCATGCGCGTCCACGGTAGCGGCACATCGAGCAGCCGCTCGGCGTAGATGCCGACGTGCACGCCGCACTTCTTCGCGCTCGCGATGAGCGAAGCCACATCGCGCTCGGCCGCGATGTCCTTGCCCACGGGGTAGTCGCTCGGGTCGGTGGAGCGCTTGCCCGGCGCAACGCGCGCGTGCACCTTCACGAGCTGCGTGCCGGCGTAGATCCTCACGGACACGCTGTCGGCGCGAACGCGCACCGTGCTGCCGACGTAGCGCGTTGGCACGCTGTAGAGCGACCGGAGGACCTGCACGTGATGGTCCGGGTGCACCTTTGCATCAGTCCAGTGCGGTACGTCGAACGGAGCTGTCGGCGCCGGCTTCATGGCGCTCCTCTCGCGTGCCTCGAACACCTCGCGCGGCACTTCGCGCGTCGTGCCGTGGACGCGCGCACCGGCGACGTGGCGACACCATCGCTCAGCGGACGCGCGCGCCTCGTCGAGGCTGGTGAACGACTCGCCGTCGAACCAGCTCTCGCGCACGTACGCGACCTGATTCTCGACACGCGCCTTGTCTTTGGGCGACCTGACTCGCGCGGCATCCACCAACACCCCGCGCGTCTGCGCGTAGTCGAGGAACGCCGGCACGAGCACGGGGGCGAGCTCGTCAGCGCGCAGCACGATGGCCTTCATGTTGTCCGGGAGGATCACGCGCGCCATCGCGCCGAAGAACCTCCACGCCGCATCCAGCCCCGCGCACACCGCCGCCGTGGTCTGCTCGAACGACGGCCACACGAACTGGTAGCGGCTGTACGCGAGCGTCACCACGAGCACCCACAGATTTCGAACCCGCTGCGTCGCTGGATCGAACAGCTTACCCATCAGGCCGAAGTCGATCTGCGCGACCTCGCCGGGCTCGGTGTCAGCGACGCGAACCGTCGGCGTCTTCTTGCGCCACGCGAGCTCCTCCATGACGAAGCGCCGGAGCGTGTCGTAGCTCGCGCTGACGCCGTGGTCGCGCTTGAGCAGCGTGTGGATCTTCGTCAGCTTCAGCGGCCGAGGCTGGGCGAGCCAGGCCTCGATACGTGCGCGATGCGCGCCGATCTCTTTCCACTCTTCGCTCGCGTCGGGCACCGGGCGCGCCTGCACGCGCTGGGCGATTGCGTGGATCTCCTCGTCCGTCGGCTCGCGATCGGGCGGCAGTGGCAATGTCGCAGCGGCCTCGAAGTACCTGCCGACCGTCTTGCGATCGAACCCTGTCTCGCGCGCCACGTGACGCGCGCTCTGCCCCGCCGCACGACGGCGGAGCATTTCCTTGATGTCAACCATGATCAGCTCTCGGTAGGGCATCGGCCTCCTTCCGACGGCGACCCGCGCCGTCGTCGGAAGGAGCCCGTCTCAGATCCCGACCGCGGCGTCCCGAGCTGGCCCCATGAGGCTGCAAAAAACCTCGGAAGCCGGCCCCATGACCCTGCAAAAAACTGGGTCACGCCCCCGCGCGGGTGGCCCCATCCTCCTGCGTTTGGGGTGGCCCCATGACCCTGCAAAAAACGCCGTCAGGTGGCCCCATGAGGCTGCAAACCGGCACCGATCCGTCGAAATCATGCGGTGCGTTTGGTCGCGACCAGTCCGATCCGTCGAAATCATGCGGTGCGTTTGGTCGCGACCTCCGCGCGCGCTCGTCACGAGCGCCCGCCACGGTCGCCACCTCCCGGACCCCTTCGAGCCACCCGGCCGGTGCCGCGCCGGCCCGTGCCCGGCCGTGCGCCTCGGCCCCCACGCCGTGCGCCTCGGCCCCCACGCCGTGCGCCTCGGCCCCCACGCCGTGCGCCTCGGCCCCCACGGCCGTGGAGCCCCTTCGCGCGCCGCCGGCCGGGCGGCGGGAGCTCGGCTGGCGACAGCTCGCCCCCCCCCGCGTCCGCGGCGGCGCGCCGCTCCTCTATCTCTTCGTCTAATCGTTTATCCTACACGATAGGACCCACCCGCGCCCCCGCGCGCCTTCCACGCGGCTCCCCCGAAAAACCCCGCCCGAGCCCGCCTGGCATCCCTCCTGCAATACCCCCTCAGCGTCCACGCCAGAGTAGCTCAGCGGTCAGAGCACGAAACAACCCCGGACGGTGTTCTCCGGCGCGATGAGCGCCGGCAGTGAGCGCCGGGGTTACTTCCCTTCTCAGGACGAGGTCGCGGGTTCGAATCCCGCCTCTGGCACAAGGGCGCAGCGCGGCAGTGAGCGTCACGGTTCCTTCGTTCCAATCACGACAACCCCGTGACCACCATCCTCCGCGCTGCGCCCCCCTTCTCGATCCCTCGCCGCGCGTGCGTCGAGGAAGGAGGTGTCATCATGGCGTTCTTTCAGCAGCAGAAGCGCAAGGCCAAGCACGACAGCGCGTCGCACCTGAACTGGATGGGCGGGCGCTCCTACGACATCGCCGATCCGCTGAAGCGCCTCCGCCTCGCGGCCTCCTCGTGCTTCTTCGGCGAGCCCATGTACTACCACCGCGACCCGGCGGACCCGCGCCCCGTCAAGGCGAAGAAGACGCGCCCCGCCGACAGCGCGCGGCTCTCCGACGCCGACGTGAAGCGCCTGCGCGAGACGCTCGGCGCCGTCGACCCGGCCGAGTGGCGCGCGCTCTCGCCGGCGGCGCTCATCGAGAAGGCCATCGACGAGGCGCTCGCGGCCGATCCGGAGGCGACGCTCGCCGAGGCGGCGCGGCTGCGCGAGGAGGAGCACCTGCGCACGACGCCCCAGGTCATCCTCGTGCGCGCGGCGAACACCGCCTCCGTGCGCGGGACGGGCCTCGTGCGCCGCTACGCGCCGCGCATCCTCCGGCGCGCGGACGAGCCGGCGGTCGCCCTCGCCTACCAGCTCTACCGGTTCGGCAAGCCGGTGCCCAACGCGCTGAAGCGCGCGCTGCGCGACGCGCTCGAGCGCTTCGACGATCACGCCCTCGCGAAGTACCGACTCGAGGGCAAGGGGAGCAAGACCGTGGACGTCGTGAACCTCGTTCACCCGAAGAGCCCGAGCGTGGACCGCCTCGCGAAGGGCGCGCTCCGCGCGACAGGCCGCACCTGGGAGGCGATCATCTCGTCGCGCGGCTCGAACCGGTGCGCGTGGCGCAAGGCGCTGCCGGTCATGGGCCACATGGCCCTCCTGCGCAACCTGCGCAACCTGCTCGAGGCGGGCGTGCCGCACGACGTGTTCCTGCCGAAGCTCGTCGCGACGGCGGCGGAGGGCAAGCAGCTCCCCTTCCGCTACTACAGCGCCTACTGCGCGGTGAAGGACCGCGCGCCGGGCGCCGTGCTGGACGCCGTGGAGCAGTGCCTGCACCGCTCGCTCGGCCAGGTGCCGCACTTCCCTGGCCGGGTGATGGTGCTCTGCGACAACAGCGGCTCCGCGCAGGGCACGACGACGAGCAGCCTCGGGACGATGCGCATCTCCACGATCGCCAACCTCACGGGCGTCGTGGCCGGGATGCGCGCGGACGACGGGCACCTCGGCGTCTTCGGCGACCGGCTGGAGAGCTTCGCGGTGCGAAGGAAGGAGAGCGTGTTCTCGCAGCTCGACCGGGCCGAGCAGATCGCCCGCACGATCGGCACGGCGACCGAGAACGGCGTGTGGCTGTTCTGGGACCGCGCGATCCGCGAGCGGCAGCGCTGGGACGCGGTGTTCGTGCTGAGCGACATGCAGGCCGGCCACGGCGGCCTCTACGGCTCGCGCCCGAAGGACTACGCGGAGTTCGCCTGGAACGAGCGGTACATCGACGTGGCGAAGCTCGTCGCGGCCTACCGCGCCCGCGTGCACCGCGACGTGCGCGTGTTCCTCGTGCAGGTCGCCGGGTACCAGGACACGCTCGTGCCCGAGTTCTACGATCGCACGTACATCCTCGGCGGCTGGGGCGAGGGGCTCCTGCGCTTCGCCGCGGCGATGGCGCAGGCGTAGCGGCGCGCGCCGCCCGACGCGAGCCGGGCGGCGCGCGCCTGAACCCCCGCCGGTTCCTGGCCGCCGCATTGACGGATGCGAGCGGCTCGATGACAGTGGCGCCGCGGCGTGCACCGCGCCGACGACGATCCACGGTCAGCCCCAGGGGGCCTCGCGCCCCATCGGCGTCGAGGCCGTCGGCCTGCTCTCCGGCGGCGCGCCTCCCCTCCCCCATGAAGACGATCAAACCCCAGAAGCTCGGCCTCCTTCACCGGGTCTTCGAGGACGGCAGCGACTGCTATCTATCCGTCACGATCCTCGCCTTCTTCTCGTTCGGCCCGCCGTCAGCCGTCCTCTCGGAGATCGATCTCTGGAAGTTCACCGCGGCCGAGCTCGGCAAGGACGCGGTGCTCGACATGGGAATGCCCAAGCCGAGAGGAGAGCTCCTGATCTCCGGGCGGGCGTATCCCCGCGAGGGGCGGGCGCCGGCGTGCGCCGTGCGGGCGCGGCTCGGCGCGGTGGACAAGACCCTCTACGCCGTCGGCGACCGGATCTGGCGGCGCGGCATGCCCACCGAGCCCGAGCCGTTCACCGAGATGCCGATCGTGTGGGAGCGCGCCTTCGGCGGGCCGGGGTTCGCGATGAACCCCGTCGGCAAGGGCGCCCGGCCGGTCGAGACGGACACGGGAGAGCTCCACCCGCTTCCGAACATCGAGCTGCCGGGGTCGCTGATCACGTCGCCGGGCGACCAGCCTGCGCCGGCGGGCTTCGGGCCGATGGACCTCATGTGGCCGCAGCGCTTCGCGAAGATCGGGACCTACGACCAGAAATGGCTCAAGGAACGGTTCCCGGGCTTCGCCGAGGACACGGATCTCGGCCTGTTCAACGCCGCGCCCGAAGACCAGCAGATCCAGGGGTTCTTCCGCGGCGACGAGCCGATGGTGCTGGAGAACATGCACCCGGACAAGCCCGTGATCGAGGCGGCGCTGCCGGGGATCGCGACGCGCGCGTTCCTCAACCGGAAGGGCGGTGACGGCGAGCGCTTCAGCGAGGTGCCGATGCGCCTCGAGACCGTGCACCTCTTTCCTCACGCCGAGCGCGGGGTCCTCCTCTTCCGGGGCATCGCGCTCGTCGACGAGGACGACGCGGCCGACGTGCTGCACATCGTGATCGGCGCGGAGGCGCTCGGCGAGCCCAGGCCGGTGGAGCACTACCGCGACGTGCTGGCGCGGCGGCTCGACCCGAAAGAAGGGCACCTGGCCGCGCTGCGCGAGAGCGATCTCCTGCCGCCGCTCCCCTCGGGCGCGCGGCCGCCGCGCGACAGGTCCGATGTCGAGCGGCTCCTGGAGAGCGACGATCTCCTCCGGAAGAACATGCAGGGCGGCGCGCGGCGCAGGGCCGAGGCGAACCGCCAGAGGGCGCGCGCGACGGTCGTGGAGCTCGGGCTCGACCCGGCGCAGTTCGGCCTCGATCAGGCCGACGAGCCCGCCGTCGAGGAGCCCATCCCCGACATCGAGGATCTGGGGCCTTTCGTCGAGGCGCTGGAGGCGCGCGCGGAGCGGGAGCGAGCCGAGGCGGAGGACCGCCGGGCCAGGGCGGAAGCCGAGGCGCGCGCGGCCTACGCGGCGGCGGGGATGGACTACGACGCGCTCCAGGAAGAGGCGATGAGGCAGGCCGCCGGTCCACCGAGGTTCTCGGCGAGGGCCGAGCGCGAGCGGCTGGAAGATCTCGCGACGCTGCTCGCGAACGCCGGATACCCGAACGCCGAGCTCGAGGCGACGCTCGCAGATCCCGCGCTGGATCAGAGGCTCGCGCAGATGGAGGCGCAGGTGCTGGAGGGATACCGGCAGACCGCGCACTTCGGTCCAGCGGCCGGCAGGCTCGCCGGCGAGGCCGCGCGACGGCTGCGCGACGAGGTGGTCGAGGCGCACCGCGCGGGGCGCTCGCTCGCCGGGCGCGACCTGACCGGCGCGGATCTCTCCGGCCTCGACCTCCGCGGCGCGATCCTCACCGGCGCGCTGCTCGAGGGCGCGAGCCTCGCGGACGCCGACCTCCAGGAGGCCGACCTCGAGCGCGCCGTCCTCGCCCACGCCGACATCTGCCGCGCCGTGCTCCGGGGCGCGAAGCTCGAGGAGGCGAACCTCGGGTTGGCGAAGCTCAGGGGCGCCGACCTCTCCGGCGCGGACCTTTCGGGCGCTGTGCTGTACAAGGCGGATCTCACGGGTGCGTCGTTTCGCGGCGCGGAGCTCACGCTGGCGGATCTCTCGGAGGCCACGCTGCGCGACAACGACCTCTCCGGCGCCCTGGCGCAGCTCCTCACGCTCCTCCGGGTCGACTTCGCGGGGTCGCGGCTCGCGGGCGCGGATCTCTCGAGGTCCACGTTCATCGAGTGCAAGCTCGAGGGCGTCGATCTCTCGGGCGCCCGGCTGATCTCGACCGCGTTCTTCTCCTCGGAGGGTCGAGGCGCGGTCTTCCGCGGCGCGCACGCGGAGAACCTGCGCATGGTCAAGGAGTGCGCGTTCGACGGCGCCGACTTCCGCGGGGCCACGCTGAGCGGCGCGAACCTCCGCGGGGCGAGCCTCTCCGGCGCCGATTTCACCGAGGCGCGGATGAACGGCAGCGACCTGAGCGACTGCGACCTCCGCGGCGCCCGGATGGCCTGGATCGCGGCGAGGGAGGCGCGGTTCATCCGCGCCGAGCTGTCGGACGCCGATCTGACGTATGCCGATCTGATGCTGGGCGTCCTCCAGAAGGCGCGGCTCATGGGCGCGGATTTCACCCGGGCCAACCTCTTCCGCGCCGATCTCGCGAAGGTGTTCGGCGACGAGCGGACGCGCTTCGACGAGGCGAACATGGACGAGGTGCGGTTCGTGCCCCGGAGGCAGCGTGGACAGGGCTGAGCTCATCGCGATGATCCAGGGCGGCGAGACGATCGCGGGCGCCTGCCTCGACGGGGAGGATCTGAGCGGCGCCGATCTCTCCGGCGGGCTCTTCGAGCAGGTGAGCTTCAAGGGGGCCCGGCTCGCTGGCGCCTCGTTCAAGGAATCGATCCTCACCGCGTGCGACTTCACCGAGGCGGACCTGACCGGCGCCAACCTGCACCACGCGGCGATGCACCGGTGCGTGTTCTCCCGGGCAAAGCTCGTCCGGAGCACCTGGGCGGCGGCGCAGGTGGCCGAGTGCGATCTGTCGTTCGCCGATCTCTCGGAGGCGGACCTGATCATCGCCGCGTTCGCGAGCTCTCGCTTCGCAGGCGCGCGGCTCGCGCGCGCGAGCCTGGATCGCACGGTGCTCGTCGACGCGGACGTGACGCACCTCGATCTCTCGGGAGCTCGGCTGGAGTTCACGCACCTGATCAAGGCGGACATGACGACCGTCGCGCTCGCCTCGGCGCGCTGCCGGAGCGTCGTCTTCATCGGCGGCCGGTTCGCGGGGATGGACCTCTCGGGGCTCGACTTCACCCTGAGCCAGTTCACCGAGGCCGACCTCACCGGCGCGAACCTCACCGCCGCGAACCTCACGCAGTGCGGCTTCAAGGGCGCGAACCTCACCGGCGCTCGGCTCGACGAGGCCACGGCGGCGAACGCGATCTTCGTCGAGGCCAACCTGACGGACGCGAGCCTGCGCCGCGCGCTGCTGAGGCAGGCCATCTTCGTCGACGCCGAGCTCGCGGGCGCGGATCTGTCGAGCGCCACGCTCGATCAGAGCATCTGGCACCGCGCGCGCTGCGAGCGCGCCCGCTTCCCCGGCGCGGAGCTCACGTACGCCGACTTCTCCCACGCGGACGTCCGGGCGGCGGATTTCACGGGCGCGACGCTCTTCCGGGCGCGCTTTCACCGGACGCGGGACGAGCGGGCCGTCTTCACGAGCCGCGCGCTCGCGCTGGGCGACGACGAGCGGCTCGCCGAGGCGGAGGCGTGGCAGGACAGGTTCCGAGGCAAGGCCGGCTGAGCCGGCGCGGGAGGCACGATGCGAAACAACGTTGCGAGGAAGATCGAGCCCGAGGCCGTTTACCAGGAGGTCGGCCGCGTGGTGCGCGCGGCGGCCGGCGCGTTCGTTGTGGCCTCCGGCGCCGCCGAGCTCGAGGCGCGCCGCGCCGTGAGCTGCATGGTCGAGCCCGAGGCGGACGACGTGGTGCTCGTCTCGGTGCTGCCCGGGCGCGGCGCTTACATCCTCGCCGTGCTGGAGCGCCACGGGAGCGACGTCAGCGTGGTGCTCGAGGGGGATCTGCGCGTGAAGCTGCCCAGCGGGCGGTTCGTCGTCGGCGCGGCCGAGGGCGTGACCTTCGCGTCCGCCAAGGAGGTCGGGGTGGTGGCCGGCGAGGTGAAGGTCAACGCGCGCCAGGGCAGCATCCTGGTGGAGAGCCTGTCCTACCTCGGGACGGCGGTGCAGGCCGAGATCGAGAAGGCCAGGGTGAAGGCGGCGGCGTTCGACGCCTCGGTCGAGCGGATCGTCCAGCGGGTGAAGCGGGCGTACCGCTTCGTCGAGGAGTTCGAGCAGCTCCGCGCCGAGCGCGTCGACTACGTGGCGAAGAAGAACATGAGCCTGCGCGGCGAGAACACGCTCGTGACGGCCGAGGAGCTGGTCAAGCTCGACGGCGCGCAGATCCACCTCGGCTGAGCTGAACGGGGAGCAAACGGGGAGCAGAGGAGCAGAAGCGATGTTTGCCAATTCGCAGATGATGGGCATCGACATGGGGCTTCCGGACGTGTGCTTGACGCCCTCGCCCGCGCCGGTGCCCGTGCCCTATCCGAACATCGCCGCCGGGCCGATGGGCGTGCCCGCGGTATACAACGTGCTCTTCATGGCGGCGCCGGCGCACAACCTGGCCACGACGATCCCGCTGACCAACGGCGACAACGCCGGCGTCGCGATGGGGGTCGCGTCAGGCACGGTCATGGGCCCGAGCCGCCACCTGACCGGGGCCTTCTCGGTCCTGATCCGCGGGATGCCGGCGAGCAGGCTGACGAGCATGTCGCTCCAGAACAGCACGAACTGCCCGGGGATGCGCGTCTCACCGAGCCAGGTGAAGGTGCTGATGCTGGCGCCGTGAGGAATCGGTTCAGCTGCGCGTGAAGAAACCGCGGATCACCGTTACACACATGACACTGTAGGGTGCTGGTCATGAGATATGGATTTCTGCAACGCCACTTCCAACTTCTTGCAGTTGCGTTCGCAGGGACCGGAGCCGGATGCGGGCTGCTGTTGGAATTGGACGATTTCAAGGATGCTCCTCCATCCCAATCAAGCGGAACCGGAGGCGCAGGAGCAACCTGCGAGCCAGACAAACCTGTCAGTTGCTATGATGGCCCACCTGAAACGAGAGGGATTGGCATCTGCCAGGACGGAAAAAGAACGTGCAACGATGAAGGCATGTTCGACGACGAGTGCCTGGGACAAATGACGCCGGGTCAGGAGACGTGCGTGGACACACGGGACGAGGATTGTGACGGAACCGATTGCGTCCTGTGGGCGAGCAGATTCGGAGACGTAAGCAATCAGACCGCGCCAGCTCTCGCGGTTGATCAGGACGACAATGCCATCATTGCTGGCTATTTCCAAGGAACACTCGCATTTGACCCGGAGCGCCCGATCTCAGCGAACGGCCCCGATATTTACCTATCCAAATTCGACCCCACGGGTAAGCCTCTCTGGAGCAAGCGATTCGGTGACAGTGGATTTCCGGACGTCCGTGGTACCGGGGTCGACGATTCGGGAAGGATCATCCTCACTGGTGAGTTCGACTCAACGATCGACTTTGACGGCAGCGTGGTCACACCGGGAGGCTATCGGAGCATATTTCTCACCCAATTCACTCCGCACGGTGATGTCACTTGGGCGACGAGCATCGACCGCGGCGACTCTACGGAGGCGCCCAAGCTCGCAGTGAGTACTTCAGGCGACATCGCGATCCTGGGCAAGCAGATATGCACCCCCTGCGACTCCGGATTCACTAACCAGCTCTGGTTGGCCAAGTACCGCCACGACGGCTCAGTCGCCTGGACCAAGAGATTCCTCGAGACCGACGTAGGTACCCAAGAGGTAGTCGAACACCGATCAACGGGCGGAGTAGCGTTCGATCCATTTGGCAACATCGTGATCACGGGCAGCTTCGTAGGCACCGAAAAATTCAGCGTAGTCACGCTCACGAGCGCCGGAGGGAGCGACGTGTTCGTGGCGAAATTTGACTCCGAGGGTAGCGTCGTGTGGAGTGCTCGTTACGGTGGCGAGCTGAGTGAGCACGGAGCCGGCATCGGAGCCGACTCGCTGGGCAACGTGATCATCGTTGGAAACTACGCAGGAGAGATAAATTTTGGATCTCCTGCCGACGCACTCACGTCCGCCGGAGGTGACGACATCTTCGTGGCGAAGTTCAGCAGCGCCGGAACTCACCTCTGGAGCAGGTCATTCGGTGCCACCGGCGATCAACATGGCTCGGCTGTCGCGGTCGACGAGGCCAACAACATCGTGTTCACGGGTAGCACGACAGGAGTCGTCAGCTTCGGTGGACAGAATCTTCCCGCAGGCGGAGGACTCGACTTCCCGCTCGTCAAGCTCGACAAGGATGGAAACCACATTTGGAGCAAGAGCTTCGGTGATGCAGAGGACCAGTTGGGCCTCGCCATCGCGACATCGTCTCGATCGGAGGTGCTCTGCACGGCGACGGTCAGGGGTACCGTGAACGTGGGGGCAGGTGATCTCCCTGCCAGTGGCGGCGCCGACATCTTCCTGGGAAAATTCGCGCCCTAAGGACACATCGGCGGTCGAGTAGACGGCTCTTCTGAAGCCCTCGACGACCGTGTCATCGCGTTACGTGTTCCGCTCTACAGACAGCTCGTCTCCACGTCGCATGACTCGCTGGCCGGAACGAACCCGGTGCACGGATCGACGACCTGCAAAGTCCAGATACACTCATCCAACGTACTGAACCCGTCGATCTGACTCCACACCGGCGTCGTGCCCGAGAACGTCGGCCCCTTGTGACAGGCGTCCTCTGGGGGCGCATACCCGCGGTAGTAAATATTATTACCGACCTGAAGCGTCGCCTCGCCTATCTCCTGGTCAAGATCCACAACGATGTTACCAAAATTGACGACATTTCCCTTCGACCACGGAACTGCCGAGACATTGGCGACTCGCACCTTCACACCGCCCCATCGGTCATGAAAGCGCTCATCGGTAGGCGAGCTCAGCAAGATGTCTTCCTGGCTATCCAGCACATGTGGCGCAGGCACGGACGCCTTGCCAACCTTCTCCATCTTGTCGATGTAGGCGAGCTGTCGCTGACGAACCTTGCTGTCCGCATACGGCAAAGGGTCCGGGCTACAGTCCTCCCAACATTGGTGCTCGCCCGCGGCGCACGCCGTCCGTTCGTCGTAACATGCACGCTCTTGCTCGTCACAGAGCAGATCGCCGCATGCATCCGTGCCACAGAAATTAAGCGAGAAATACGACGGCTGCCCGACCACGTTCAGAACGTCACCAGGCACCACATCGTCGGGGATCTCCCCCCCCGCGGGTTGCTCACCGAGCTTGGCGCAATGAAGTTTCGTGTCGTCGCCGGTGGACGCGTCGTCGCCTCGATCGACAGCGAGAATTCCCGAGTACGCTTCGGTCTCCGTGAGCCCTGGCGCCGAGAGATAAACCCCGTAGGTACAGCGCCCCGTGTTGCTCTGGGACACGAGGAACTTCGGGCTCATCGCGACGACGCCCCTCAGCTCCACGATCCCGGACGTGACCGTCCCCATGGTGAGGTCCTCGATCGTCGCCACCCGCGCCGCCGGCGTGTCCTCCGTCCCGCCGCCGCCCCCGCCGGCGCTCCCCGTGGTCGCCGTCCCCCCGTCGCCCTCGCCGCCGCCCTCGCGGCCGCCGTCCCCCGAGCTCGCCGTCTCCGCCCCGCGGCCGCCCTGCCCGGTGGTCCCTCCCGGCCCCTCCGACCACCCCGGCGGCCTCGTGTTGCCCTCGGGCTGGCAGCCGCCAGCGCCGACGGAAATTGCCACCGCGCAGAGCGCGCCCAGCCCCAGCAGCCCAACTTCCCTGCCACGCATGCGAACCTCCACGAGGACCCGAAGCGACGCCGGGCGCCCCTCAGGAGCGATCGCGACGCCATGACGCGACGCGCTGCGAGCAGCCTTCCCGACAGTGTCGGCGGCCGCTCACAGCGAGCGCATCACGACGGTAGCACAGGTTCTGTTACGCCCTGGCGCCGAGGCCGAAGCCATCGTGCAGCGCGCGCACGGCGAGCTCAGCGTACTTCGTCGAGACAAGGCACGAGATCTTGATCTCGCTCGTGGAGATGGCCTGGATGTTGATCCCCTCCGCCGCGAGGAGCTGGAACATCCGCGCCGCCACGCCCGCGTGCGTGCGCATCCCGAGGCCGACGATCGACACCTTCACGATGTCCTCCTCGTAACGGATGCCCACCGCGCCGACGCCGCCGGCGATCTTCTCCATCACGAGCTTCGCGCGCGGGAGGTCGGCCTTGCCGACCGTGAACGTCACGTCCGCCTTCACCTCGCCGGACGCGCCGCGCGCCTCCTGGCCGTAGCTCGGGGCGTTCTGGATGATCATGTCGACGCTGATGTTCTCCTCGGCCAGCGCGCTGAAGATCTGCGCCACGACGCCCGGCTTGTCGTCGACGCCGACGAGCATCACCCGAGCCTCGTTCCGCTCCAGGGCGACGCCCGTCACCGTCACGCTCTCGAGCGACTGCTCCTCGCCGACGACCCACGTGCCCGGCACGTCCGAGAACGACGACCGCACGTGCACCGGGACACCATACTTCATCGCAACCTCCACGCTCCGTATCTGAAGGACCTTCGCGCCCAGCGACGCGAGCTCCAGCATCTCTTCGTAGCTGATCCGCTCGATCTTCCGCGCCGTCTTGCAGATGTTCGGATCCGTCGTGTAAACGCCGTCGACGTCCGTGTAGATCTCGCACTCGGCGCCCACCGCCGCCGCGATCGCGACCGCGCTCGTGTCGCTGCCGCCGCGCCCGAGCGTCGTGATGTTCCCGGCGTCGTCCACGCCCTGGAACCCCGCGACGACCGCGATCTTGCCGCCGGCGAGCGCCTCGTGCAGCCGCTGCGCGTCGATCGCCTTGATCCGCGCCTTCGTGTAGGCGCTGTCCGTCAGGATCTTGAGCTGGTGGCCGAGGAAGCTCCGCGCCTGGCCGCCCTGCGCCTGGATCGCGATGGCCATCAGCGCCGCCGAGACCTGCTCGCCGGTCGCCGCCAGCGCGTCCATCTCCCGCGCGTCAGGCACGGGCGCGATGTCCGACGCCAGCTTGAGCAGCCGGTTCGTCTCGCCGGCCATCGCGCTCACGATGACCACGACGTCATGACCGGCCCGCTGTGTTGCAAGCGCACGCGCGGCCGCCCGCTGGATGCGCTCGATGGACCCGACGGACGTGCCGCCGAACTTCTGGACGATAAGGCTCACGCGAGGTGTGGCCAACTAGTCCAACGTGGACGCCTGGGTCAAGAGGAATTTCAACAGCACCACGGACAGACGGACACAGCACGTCCCGGAAGAACCGCCCCCCATCCTCCAGGGTCGAACCCGGGATAGCCCGAACATTACGAGCCCAGTGGAGCCCCGATCGCCGGGAATAAACCCCCGGATCCGGTCGCTTCGGGTCGGCGCTGTTGACAGAGATCCCCCCGCCGCTACGATGGCGCCGCCTTTCGCCTGGGTAATGGGCGATCCAGGGCGCCCCGACGGCGCGCCCGTCAATCAGGGCGGGGGATCGCGAAGGGCGAACCGCGGAGCAGGGCGCTCCGCGTCCAAGGAACCATCGAAGGAGGTCATTTTGGCTAGCGATGTGATGATCGAGGCGAGCTCGCTGACCAAGCGCTATGGGTCGCTGCGCGCGCTCGACAAGGTGAGCTTCGAGGTCCATCGCGGCGAGGTCGTCGGCTTCCTCGGACCGAACGGGGCCGGCAAGTCGACGACGATGCGCATCCTCACCTGCTTCATCTCGGCGTCGGCCGGGACGGCGCGGGTCCACGGCTACGACGTCTTCGACGAACCGCTCGATGTGCGGCGCAAGCTCGGGTACCTGCCCCAGCGCGCCCCGCTCTACGGCGAGATGAACGTCTGGGAATACCTCTCCTTCGTCGCCGACATGCGCGGGCTCGATCAGTCGGTGTTCAAGAAGCGGATGAAGGGGATCGTCGAGGTGTGCGGCCTCGCCCAGGTGCTCGGCAAGGACATCGGCACCCTCTCCCACGGTTACCGCCAGCGCGTCGGCCTCGGGCAGGCGCTCGTCCACGACCCGCCGATCCTCATCCTCGACGAGCCGACGAGCGACCTCGACCCGAACGAGAAGGCGGAGGTCATCCGCTACATCAAGGAAATCGGCAAGGAGCGGACGATCCTGCTCTCCACCCACAACCTCTCCGAGGTCGAGGCCGCCTGCGCCCGCGCCATCATCGTCTCGAAGGGGCGTGTCGTCGCCGACGGCCCGCTCGACGAGATCCGCGCCAAGAGCGGCAAGGTCCGGTACGTCGTCACCGTCCACGAGAAGAAGGTCTTCGAGGGCGGCGAGGGCTACCGGTCCGGCAGCCGCAAGCCCCCGACGGCCCAGGAGGTCCAGGAGGCGCTCTCCCGGCTGCCCGGCGTCACGAGCGTCACCGAGCTGCCGACCGACGACAGCGCCCACAGCTTCCAGCTCCTCGGCGCGCTCGGCGGGGACATCCGGCCCGAGCTCTTCCAGCTCATCGTCCAGAAGGGCTGGCTCCTCCTCGAGATGCGCCGCGACTCGCAGAGCCTCGAGGACGTCTTCAAGTCGCTCACGCGCGGCGACGAGCGCAAGGACCGCGGCCGCAAGCTGATCACCGACGACGAGGACGAGGACGAGGCGAACGCCGCGGCCGACGACGACGAGGACGAAGACGAGGACGAGGACGACGACAGCGCCGACGACAAGGACGCCAAGGACGGCGACGACGGCGACGACGAGGAAGGCGCGGAGGACAAAGCGCCGGCCAAGAAGAAGGGCTGAACGGTATGAGCACCACCCTGACCATCGCGAAGCGGGAGTTCCGCTCCAACTTCGATTCCCCCCTCGCCTATGTCGTGATCTGCTTCGGGCTGATCGCGCTCGGCGTCATCTTCTTCTTCATGAACGGCGGCTTCTGGCAGGCGGACCGCGCCTCGCTGGTGCAGCTCTTCACGTGGGCGCCCGTCGGGCTCTCGTTCCTCATCGTGCCCGTCATCACGATGCGGCTCCTCGCGGAGGAGAAGCGCAGCGGCACGCTCGAGATGCTGATCACCCTCCCCGTGCAGGACCACGAGGTCGTCCTCGGCAAGTTCCTCGGCGCGTGGGGCCTCGTGCTCGTGCTCGTCTTCTCGACGATCCTCTACCCGATCCTGATGTTCACGTGGCCCTGGCACCTCGGCGCGCTCGACACGGGGCCGGTGGTCTCGGGCTACATCGGCCTCGTGCTCTACAGCGCGGCGGCGGTCTCGATCGGCCTCCTCATCTCGTCGCTGACCGACAGCCAGGTGATCGCGTTCTTCATCACCTTCCTGGTGCTCGCGTTCCTGCACGGCGTGGACAACTTCTCCGACTACGCCCCGGCCTTCGTGCGCGACGTCCTCTCCTTCATCAGCTTCGACACCCGCCTCGCGCCGTTCGCGCGCGGCATGGTGTCCACTCGTGACATCGTCTTCTTCCTCTCGGTCACCGCAGGCTGCCTCATGGCCTCGTTCAGGGCGCTCGAGCGCAGGAAGTGGGCGTAAGGACTACCATGGAACGGAAAGCCAAAGCCGCGACGCAGACAGGCGTCTATCTGGCCATCGTGGCCGCCATCCTCGTGGTGGCCAACGTCATCTCGCTGAGCGCCTACAAGCGCGTCGACATGACGAAGAACGAGAGGTTCACCCTCTCGAAGGGCTCGGCCCACCTCGTCCGCGAGGGGCTCAAGCAGGATCTCCAGATCGACGTCTACGTCACCCGGGGGCTCCCGAAGCACGAGGCGTTCATCCAGGACCTCACCGACCTGATGAACGAGTACGAGCAGGCCTCGAACGGCAAGCTCCACTACACGATCATCGAGCCCAAGACGGACGAGCAGCGCGCCGCCGCCAAGGAGGCGGGCCTCCAGGAGGCCGCGTTCGGCGAGGGGAGCGAGACGGGCCAGGACCAGGCCACGATCACCCGCGGGTTCATGGGCATCGCCTTCAAGTACGGCAGCGAGAAGGAGGCGATCCCGATGCTCTCGCCCGACCAGGCGCAGGGCCTCGAGTTCTGGATCACGAACACCATCCGGGAGATCCGCGACAAGGCGGACGGCATCGAGACGAAGATCGGCGTCGTGACCGGCAAGGACGAGATCAAGCTCGGCGACGCGAACCTCGTCCCCTCGCAGGGCGGCCGCGGCGGCCCCTCGATGCGCGCGCTGCTCGAGCACCACTTCCCGTTCTACAAGTTCGAGGACGTCGACCTGAAGGGCGGCGACAACGAGATCAACAAGGAGCTCGCCGGCATCGTCATCACCCAGCCGGGCAAGGAGTTCACCGAGAAGGAGCTGCGCCGCATCGACCAGTTCCTGATGCTCGGCAACAAGGCGCTCGCCGTGTTCGCCGGCGCGGTGAACCTCAAGGCGTCCGACCCCTCGATGAAGGCGACGCTCAACACCTGGGGCCTCGAGAAGCTGCTCGACGGCTACGGCGTCGAGATGAAGAAGGAGGCGATCCTCGACTGGAGCCGCTCGATGGCCATCCCGGTGCAGACGCAGACGGGCCAGCTCATGTGGTTCCGCGCGCCGGGCATCCTCCAGCTCCAGGAGGACAGCCGGTTCGACGAGAACGAGCAGATCCTCGACTCGTCGTTCCCCGGCTTCTTCCGCCTGCCCGAGCTCGCCTTCCCCTTCCCGTCGACCCTGGTGCCGCACCCGGAGAAGCAGCCCGAGGCGACGATGAAGGTCGTCGCCCGCTCGACCCCGAAGACCACGGTCGACACGTCCGAGAACATCGACATGAAGTTCTCGGCCGACTGGAAGCCGACGGGCGAGTACGCGCAGCGCGCGATCGCGGTGACGATCGAGGGCAAGCTGAAGAGCGCCTTCGGCGGCCAGGAGGGGCTCGGCATCTCGGCGCCCGCGGAGAGCGCGGACCGGGGCCGGATCCTCGTGATCTCGGCGTCGCAGTTCCTCGCGAACCCGTTCGCCCGCTCCGGCAACCCGCCCCCCATGCCGCCGCAGATGCAGATGATGGGCGGGATGGGCGGCGACGAGGATCTCCAGATGCTGTCGCAGTCGTACGCGCAGAAGTACCTGACCGCCACCATCCTGGCGTTCAAGAACACGCTCGACTGGATGGCGGGGGACAGCACGCTGCTCGCGGCGACCGCGAAGATGTTCAGCGAGACCAACCTGACCTACGCGGACATCGAGAAGCCGAAGCAGGAGGCCACGGACGACGAGGCCACGCTGGCCAAGAAGGCCGAGGAGTACAGGGCGGAGCGCAAGAACGTGCAGCAGCGCGTGCAGTGGACGCTCACGATCCTGCCGGCGGCCCTCTTCGCGGCGTTCGGCCTCGTCCGGTGGCGGCGGCGCGAGAGCGCCCGCGAGAACATCAAGCTCGACTGAGCCAGAGCCCCGTGGGGTGAAAGAGCCATGAAGACCGAGCACAAGATCTACATCGCCCTCGTCGTCCTCGCGCTCCTCGGCGTCGGCGTGTTCTTCACGCAGAAGCGAGAGAGAGCGGAGCGCGAGGCGCACTCGGCGACCGCCGCGACGGCGGATCTGCCGAGCGTCGGGTTCTCCAAGGACGACGTCGAGAAGATCACGAAGATCTCGATCAAGAACGCCGACAAGTCCGACGTGACGCTCGAGAAGAAGGGCGACACGTGGGAGGTCACGAAGCCCGTGAGCGCCAAGGCGCACACGGCCAACGTGCGGAGCGTCCTCGACAACCTGAAGGAGCTCAAGATGAAGGAGGCGATCGACCGGACGACCGCCACCTACGGGCAGTACGAGCTCACCGACGAGAAGGCGCTCCACCTCGTCGCCTACAAGGGCGACGAGAAGGCGCTCGACATCTACTTCGGCAAGAGCGGCTCGCGCGGGCAGATGGCGCGCGTCGAGGGCAAGGACGGCGTGTACGTCGTGGGGGGCTACTCGAGCTACCTCTACACGCGCGAGGCGAAGAACTGGCGCGAGAACTCGATCCTCAAGTTCGAGGACGACAACGTGATCCAGGCCTCGGTCGAGAACAAGAACGGCCTGTTCAGCTTCTCGAAGAACGGCGACGTGTGGTCCGGCACGTTCGCGCCGCGCAAGGCCGGCAAGCTCGGCCCGGCGGGCGCGAAGTGGGAGAAGCTCGACCCGGAGAAGGTGAAGGACTTGCTCCGCGCCTATCAGGGCCTCGGCGCGGAGGACTTCGGCGACGGCAAGCCCGCCTCCGACACGGGGCTCGACGACCCGATCGCGAACGGCGGCGTCATCAAGATCAAGCTGAAGGACGACGCCGGCGACTTCACCATCAACGTCGGCAAGACGGCGAAGGGGCAGAGCCGCTACGCGACGAAGGAGGGCGGAGACGGCACGATCTACGTCATCTCGTCGTGGTCGGCCGACTGGGCCCTCGCGGAGCCGAAGAAGTTCGAGAAGGCCGAGAAGAAGGACGACAAGAAGGGCGAAGACGCCCATGAGGACGAGGCCGCGGGCCACATGGACATGGGCCATCCCGAGTAGCCGGCGTCGCGCGTGAGCGCGCGCAAGGCGCGCTCGATCGAGAGGCGCCGGGAGACCGGCGCCTCTCGCGTTTTGGGCGCCGGAGGGCTCGCGAGCCGCCGCGCGGAGCGCGCCGCGGAGAACCCGAGGCAACACCCCGGCAGCCGTGGTAATCGGTCGCGGCGGCGCCCCCGCCCGCGCCAGCGCCCGAATCGGCATCGACGGCAGCGCCGGACGGCGCCCCCCGGAGACACGCGAAAACCCGTTCGCGCCCTGGGCGTCATGTGACGAATATTCGACGCACTCTGCGCACGATTTTTCGTCACTCGAGGCGGGCCCATGTGGCTCGAGGCGGGCCCGCGCGGCGAAATCAGGCTCGGATCCTGGACATCATTGTTTTCTGTTTGCCCTGGTCCGGATTTCGCTTATGGCTGCGCTCACTCAGGCCCGGGGCGTCCCTGTGGGACGGATACCTACGTCCAGTCGGTCTGAGATGTCAGGCAGCCATGCGAACGTTCGTCGAAGTCCTCCAGCAGAATGCGGTGCACGCCGATCGAGCGGTCACGTTCGTTCGCAGCTCGGGGGAGGAGCGCTCGGTCAGCTACGCCGAGCTCTGGCTCGAGGCGCAGCGCAGGGCGTACGCGCTCCGCAAGCTCGGGCTCCGCAAGGGTGACCGCGTCGCCCTGATCCTGACCGAGGCCGACGAGTTCGTCCTCACCTTCGTGGGAGCGCTCACGGCCGGCATCGTCGCCGTCCCGATGTATCCGCCGCAGTCGCTGGCGAAGCTCGAGGCGTACAGCGAGACGGTGCAGCACATCCTCACCGCGTCCGGCGCCCGCGTGCTCGTCACGAACGAGCAGCTCAAGGAGATGATCGAGGCGTACCTCGCGGCGAACGGGCACGCCGGGGCCGCCGACGCGCCGGCGCTGCAGATCGTCGTCGAGCGCGACCTGCGCGAGCCCGAGGGGCTCGACGCCGCGGCCGCGTCGGAGCCTTGGCAGGTGTCGCTCGACGATCTCGCGTTCCTGCAGTTCACCTCGGGGAGCACCTCGCGGCCGAAGGGCGTGATGGTGACCCACCGCAACCTGTCGGTGAACAGCCACGCGATCATGTTCGACGGGCTGCGCTCCACCCCCGACGATCGCGGCGTGAGCTGGCTGCCGCTCTACCACGACATGGGGCTCATCGGCTTCGTCATCGCGCCGCTCTACGCGCTCGTGCCGGTGATGTTCCTGCCCACGACGGCGTTCATCCGCCGCCCCTCGCTCTGGCTCGACGCGATCCACAGGTTCCGCGGGACGATCACCTTCGCCCCCAACTTCGCCTTCGCGCTCGCGACGCGCGCCGTCACCGACGCGCAGGCGGGGAGCTGGGATCTCTCCTGCCTGCGCGCGCTCGGGTGCGGCGCGGAGCCGATCCAGGCCGACGTGCTGCGCGCGTTCCTGGACCGCTTCGGCAAGCGCGGGCTCCGCCCGGAGAGCATCCTGCCGTCGTACGGCATGGCCGAGGCCACGCTGGCGATCAGCTTCAGCGATCTCGAGGCCCCGCTCACCACCGACCGCGTGGACGCGAAGGCGATGCAGGCCGGCAAGGCGCGGCCCGCGAACGGCGGCGCGTCGCTCGAGCTCGTGTCGTGCGGGCGCCCCCTCCCCTGCCACGAGCTCATCATCGCGGGGCCCGACGGGGCGCCGCTCGGCGAGCGCGAGGTGGGCGAGATCTGGGTGCGCGGCCCGAGCGTGGCGGCCGGGTACTTCAACGAGCCGGAGCAGACGGAGGCCGCCTTCGGCGGGGGCTGGCTGCGGACGGGCGATCTCGGCTATACCGTCGCCGGCGAGGTGTACCTCTGCGGCCGCTCCAAGGACCTCATCATCCTCGGCGGCAAGAACTACTTCCCGCAGGACATCGAGCGCGTGGCGTCGTCCGTGGAGGGGGCGCGCGCGGGGCACTGCGTCGCGTTCTCGTGCCTCGGGGCCTCCGGGGCCGAGCGGGCCGTGGTCGTCGCCGAGGTGAAGCGGGGCGTCGCCGGGGTCGCGCAGGCGATCACGCAGGCCGTGCGCGCCGAGCTCGGCGTCCAGCTCTCCGAGGTCGCGCTCATCAAGCGCGGGACGCTGGCGAAGACGTCGAGCGGCAAGGTGCGTCGCCGCGAGATGAAGCGGCGCTACGAGGCCGGCGAGCTCGAGCTCGCCTCGGATGTCGACGAGGGCGTCCTGCCCTCTGCCCATGCCGACGTGGACCGCCCGAGCGGGACGACGTCGCGAACCGAAGGGGCCCGCGCGGGCGGCGCCCCGGCACGTGTCGAAGGAGTCATCGATGGGATCCAGTAAGGCCGAGGTCGAGGTCAGCTACGACGTCTCGAACGAGTTCTTCAGGCTATGGCTCGACGAGCGCATGAACTACACGTGCGCCGTCTACGAGTCGCCCGAGCAGTCGCTCGAGGCCGCGCAGCTCAACAAGCTCCGCATCCTGTCGGACTTCGCGAAGGTGACGCCCGAGAGGAAGGTCCTCGACATCGGCTGCGGCTGGGGCGCGGCGCTCGAGTACGTGGCCACGACGCGCGGCGTGAAGCGCGCGGTCGGCGTCACCCTGTCCACCGCGCAGGCCGCGGAGGTGAACGCCCGCAAGATCCCGGGCGTCGAGGTGATCGGCGGCGACTTCCGCACGTTCACGACGACCGAGCGGTTCGACAGCCTCATCTCGATCTGCATGATCGACCACCTGTGCTCGCCGGAGGAGGCGCGCCAGGGCAAGGCGATCGACATCTACCGGGCTTACTTCAAGAAGGCCTGGGAGCTCACGAACAAGGGCGCCTGGTTCGGCCTCCAGACGATCCTCCGCAACAGGACGCCGCGCATGACGCCCTGGGGCGGGCTCCCGGCCGGCACGCGCAAGGAGCTGGAGGACATCTACTTCGTCACCAAGGAGATCTTCCCCGGCGGCCTGAACCCGCGGCTCGAGGACATCATCCAGGCGGCGAACCCCTACTGGGAGGTGATGCAGGTGAACACGCGGCGCGAGCACTACCAGCGCACCACCGCAGAGTGGCTCCGCCGGCTCAGGCTGAACGAGAAGACCATCCGGTCGACGTGGGGGGACAAGGTCTTCGACGACTACGATCGTTACCTGTCGACGTGCGTGAACGCGTTCGACAAGCACTACAGCTCCCTCGCTCAATACGAGCTTCGCAGGATCGACTGAACCATGACGGACAAGACCAATCTGCTCGAGATGTTCAAGACGGTTGCCGCGCGCGTGGACAAGCGCGAGTTCCCCAACGTCACCGCGGCGTCGGTGATCACGGAGCTCGGCATCGACTCGCTCTCGATGATGCAGATCGTCGGAGAGATGGAGACCGAGCTCGGGATCATGATCCCGGACGAGGATCTGGTCGAGCTCATCACCGTGGGCGACCTCTGCAACAAGGTCGGAGAGCGGCTGGAGGCGAGCGCATGAGCCGGCTCGAGGAGAAGATCTTCCGGGAGTACATGACGTTCTTCGAGAAGGCGGAGCGCGAGCGCCGCTGGAACGTCTTCCAGGACATCCCCTGGGATCGCGTGAACAAGGAAGCGAGCGAGGAGCTCGCGCTCTGCGCGGAGACCTTCTGCTCGGTCGAGATGTACCTGCCCGACTACGTGTCGAACGGCATCAACCTCGTGCGGAGCTACTTCGGCCAGGCGTGGTTCCAGGCGAACTGGGCCTACGAGGAGTCGAAGCACTCGCTCACGCTGATGCAGTACCTCCTCCGTTCGGGCAAGCGCACCGAGGAGCAGCTCACCGACCTGCAGCACAATATCTTCGCGAAGCAGTGGAACCTCCCGTTCCACACGCCGCGGCAGATGACGTTCTACGGCTGCGTGCAGGAGATGGCGACGTTCGTCATCTACGTGAAGCACCGGGAGCGGGCGGCGGTGGAGAACGACGAGTGCCTGCGGACGATCTACGACTACATCGCCCGCGACGAGATCGCCCACTGCCGCTTCTACCAGAGCGTCATCAAGGTGCTGCTCGAGGAGGACCGGCAGGGGACGCTCGCGGACATGGCGCACGTGTTCGCGAACTTCGAGATGCCGGGCGTCGGGATCGTCCCCGATTACGACTCGCGCATCCTGAAGATGCGCGAGGCCGGCGTCGATCGAAACGTGTTCATCCAGAAGGTCTACATGCCGATCCTGAAGTACCTCGGCGTGGGCCGGCACGAGATGCTCGCCGCCCAGCGCGCCGCGCTCGACCTGCGCCGCGGCGGGGAGCGCCGCCGCGACACGTCGATCGAGGGCCTCGCAGGCGCCCCGAGCCTGAGCGACGCCCCCCAGGCGCTCTCCGCCTGAGCCCCTCTCCCTGGCCCTTTCCCCCCGACGTAGAGAGAAGAGCATCCCGATGCGAAGGCGCGTCGTCGTGACCGGTATCGGCGCCGTCTGCCCGCTGGGCAACGACGCCGCGACCACCTGGCAGAACCTCCTCGCCGGTCGCTCCGGCGTGGACTACATCCGCGACTTCCCCGTCGACAAGCTCCGCAGCGACATCGCCGCCAGCGTGAAGGGGTTCGACGTCGGGCAGTACCTGTCGCCCAAGGAGGCGGACATCTACGGCCGGGTGACCCACCTGAGCCTCGCGGCGGCGGTGGAGGCGCTGCGCGAGGCGGGCATCGCGCCGATCCAGCGCGCCCCTGCGGCGGAGGATGAGGGCGCGCCGTCGCCGGGCTCGGCGGCGGGCTCCGCGGCGTCAGCGGCGGACGGCGGGCTCGACAGGACCCGGGTCGGATGCCTGATGTCGACCGGGATGGGCTCCGTCGAGATCTTCGAGGAGCAGGTCGCCCGCAGCGCGGCCCGCGGACCGCGGGCCGTGTCGCCCTACTTCATCCCGGGCGTCATGCCGAACGGCGCGGCGGCGCTCATCTCCATGCGCTACGGGCTCATGGGACCGTCGTACAACCTCGCGAGCGCGTGCGCGACGGGCACGCACTCGATCGCCACCTCGGCCCTCATGATCGAGGCGGGGGAGGCCGACGTGATGGTCGCCGGGGGCGCCGAGGCCGCGACGCGGCTCAACACCGTGGCGGGGTTCGGCAACGCGAAGGCGCTCGCCCGGGCCATCGACGGCGACCCGACGCGCGCGAGCCGCCCGTTCGACCGGCGCCGCCAGGGCTTCGTGATGGGCGAGGGCGCCGGCGCGCTCGTGCTCGAGGAGGAGCAGCACGCGCGGGCGCGCGGCGCGAGGCCGCTCGCCTACGTGGCAGGCTTCGGGATGACCACGGACGCGGAGCACCTCACGCGGCCGCACTCCGGCGGGGTCGGCCTCGCGCTCGCGCTGGAGCGCGCCCTCACCCGGGCGGGCGCCGCGCCGGAGGCGATCGGCTACATCAACCCGCACGCGACATCGACGCCGCAGGGCGACGCCGCGGAGGTGCTCGCGCTGCGGCGCGTCTTCGGCGAGCGCCTCGCGCGCATCCCCATCTCGGCGACGAAGTCGATGCTGGGGCACCTGCTCGGCGGCGCCGGCGCCGTGGAGACGATCGCTGTCGTGTGCTCCCTCCGCGATCAGCTCCTGCACCCGTCGATCAACGTGGAGGAGATCGATCCGGGCTGGTCCCTGGACATCGTGCGGGAGCGGCGAGGGGTCGACCTGCGCTACGCGGCGAAGTGCTCGGCGGGGTTCGGCGGGCACAACTGCGCGCTCGTGCTGGAGCGCGCGTAGGCGCTCCGGCGCCCCGGCCGCCCCGGCTGGCGGTCCCCTCCGCCCGGCGCTAGGTGGGCTCCATGGCAGCCCACACGAACCGCCTCGCGAACGAGTCGTCGCCATACCTCCTGCAGCACGCGCACAACCCGGTCGCGTGGTACCCGTGGGGCGCCGAGGCGCTCGACCTCGCCCGGAGGGAGGACAGGCCGATCCTCCTGTCCATCGGCTACGCCGCCTGCCACTGGTGCCACGTGATGGAGCGCGAGTCGTTCGAGGACGAGGCGATCGCCCGTCGCATGAACGAGCTCTTCGTGAACGTCAAGGTCGACCGGGAAGAGCGGCCCGACCTCGATCACATCTACCAGCTCGTCGTGCAGCTCATGGGCCGGAGCGGCGGCTGGCCGCTCACCGTGTTCCTCACCCCCGATCAGCGGCCGTTCTTCGCGGGCACGTACTTCCCGCCGAAGGACAAGCTCGGCATGCCCGGCTTCCCGAAGGTCCTCGACGCGGTCGCTGACGCGTACAGGAACCGGCGCGACGAGGTCGAGCTCCAGGCGCAGGAGATCACCGAGGCCATCGAGCGCACGCAGCGCGCGCCCGCGCGCGCCGCGGGGACAGCGAGCGCGGCGAGGCCCGCGATCGACGCCGAGCCCGCCTCGTCGGACCTGCTGCGGCGCGCGTCGCGAGCGCTCCTCGCGCGCTTCGACAACCGCCACGGCGGCATCGGCACGCGACCGAAGTTCCCGAGCACGATGTCGCTCGACGTGCTGCTCCGCCGCGGCGCGCTGGAGGGCGACCGCGTCGCGGCGGAGAGCGTCGAGCTCACGCTCGACAGGATGCGTGACGGCGGCATCTGGGATCACCTGCGCGGCGGCTTCCACCGCTACTCCACGGACGAGCGCTGGCTCGTGCCCCACTTCGAGAAGATGCTCTACGACAACGCGCTCCTCCTGCGCCTCTACGTCGACGGCTACCGCGCGTTCAAGAAGCCCATCTACGCCGAGACGGCGCGCGAGATCGTCGGCTACCTGTTCGCCGAGATGCGCGACCCGGAGGGCGGGTTCTACGCGTCGCAGGACGCAGACTCCGAGGGGAGCGAGGGCAAGTTCTTCGTGTGGACGCTCGACGATCTGCGCGCGGCGGTCGGCGAGGATCAGCTCGCGGTCGACATGGCCCGCCTCGTGTTCGACATCACCGAGGAGGGCAACTTCGAGGACACCGGCGCCACGGTGCTCTCGCAGCACCGCACGGTGGAGCAGGCCGCGGCCATCCTCGACGCAGACGACGGCGCCGCGACGCACCTCGATCGGTGCCGCGAGGCGCTCGCGCGCGCCAGGACCAGGATGCTCGCCGCGCGCGAGGCGAGGCCCAGGCCGGCGCGCGACGACAAGGTGCTCGCGAGCTGGAACGGGCTGCTCATCGGCGCGCTCGCCGACGCGGGCCGCGCGCTGGATGAGCCCGCCTGGGTCGACGCCGCGGCGCGCGCCTTTGCTGTGCTCGAGCGGAAGCTCGTGCGCGGCGGGCGCGTCGGCCGTTACCTCAAGGACGGCGCGCCCGGCGGCGCGAGGGCCGAGCGCAGCGGCGCTGCAGCGGGCGACGTGCGGCCGGGGTTCCTCGACGACCAGGCGTACCTCGGCAACGCGGCGCTCGACCTGTACGAGGCCACCTCCGATCCGCGCTACGTCGGCGTCGCGCGCGCGATCGCCGACGCGATGATCGCGCACCACTGGGACGAGGCGGCGCGCGGGTTCTTCTTCACGCCCGACGACGGCGACGCGCTCATCGCCCGCACGCAGGACATCTACGACCAGGCCGCGCCGTCCGCCGTCTCGATGGCGGCGCAGCTCTGCCTGCGCCTCGCCGAGATCGCCGACGAGCGCTACCTCGCACCGGCCGAGCGGCAGCTCGAGGCTCTCGCGCCGGCGGCGCACGAGAACCCGTTCGGCCTCGGCCAGACCGTGTGCGCGCTCGACCGCCTTGCGCGCGGCAGCGTCACGGTCGTCGTCGTCGGCGAGGCGAGCTCGGCGGCGACGGGCGACCTCGCCCGCGAGGCGTTCAAGGTCTACCTGCCGAACCGCGCGGTCGTGGTCGTGGATCCGGCGCGTCCGGAGAGCGCCGCGGCGGTGAAGGTCGTCGCCGAGGGGAAGCCGGCGCGCCCCGGCGCGGCCGTGGCCTACGTCTGCCGCGGCCGGACGTGCTCGGCCCCGGTCGCGGGGCCGGCCGAGCTCAGGGCTCTCTTGGGGTAGTGCGGCACGCGCGGAGCTCACACGCCCCGCGCCCCGGGATGCTCTTGCACGAGCACCCGGACACGGGGCCCGGCGCGTGGGTCTGCGCGCACCCGCGCCCGAGGCCCTCGGCGCGCTCCTCGCTCGGCGCGCAGATCTCCACGTCCAGCCTCGAGTCGTCGTCGAAATCGGTGACGAAGGTGCACTCGCACTGGTAGGGCGCGCCCTGCTCGGGGCGGCACGCGAACGAGAGGACCGCGAACAGCAGAGCTCCCGCGCGCGCCGCTCCGACCCGGCAGCTACGGCGTGACCGTGCCGCCACTTCCGCCGCCGGCGTTGTTGCCGCCCGTCTTGTCGCCGCCGCCCGTGTTGCTCTCCCGGATGTGGAACTCGACGCGGCGGTTCTTCTGGCGCCCGGCCTCCGTGTCGTTCGTGTCGATCGGCCGCCTCGGCCCGAAGCCCGCCGCCGTGAGCCGGGCCGGGTCGATGCCGCCACGCTCGATCAGGTACGTCCTCACCGAGTGGGCGCGGTCGTTCGAGAGCCTCTCGTTGAGCTGGTCCGGGCCGCGGTTATCCGTGTGGCCTTCGATCGCGACGAGCGTGATCTCCGGGTTCACCTTGAGCAGCCGGACGACCTCGTCGAGGATGCCGTAGCTGTTCGGCAGGATCCGCGCGCTGCCGGTCGCGAACTGCACCTGCTTCAGGATCTGGATCTCGCTCGACCCCGTGATGCGGCGGATGAACTGCGGGCAACCGTTCTTCGTCGGCTCGGGGCTCGGCTGGCCCGGCTCCTTCGGGCAGGCGTCCTTCGCGTCCGCGATGCTGTCCTCGTCGGCGTCGTCCTCCGGACAGCCGTCGGCGTCGTTGATCTTGTCGAAATCCTCGGGCTGATCCGGGCACTTGTCGCTGACGTCCGGGATGCCGTCGCCGTCGCGATCGGGCAGCGCCGGGCAGCCGTCGCTCGGGTTCGGCGGCTTGCCGTCCTCGGGATCGGTCGGGCAGAGATCGATGTCGTCGGGATAGCCGTCCTTGTCCGTGTCCGCGGCGCGCGGCGGGGGCGCCTGGAAGCGCCTGCCGGGCGACGCGGGCTCGACGTCCGAGATGCCGAACGCGTAGCCGATGACCCCGACCAGGCGGAAATCCGGCGCATAGCCGCCGCTGAGCCGCGTGCCGCCGCCGAGGCCGAGCCACCCCTTCTTCTTCTCGTCGAGGGCGAGCCGCCCCTCGGCCATCCACTCGAGCGGGGTGTTGTCTCCGGTGAACGTCGTGCTCCGGCCGAGGCCGGTGGATCCGAAGATCTGCGCGCCGAGCCGCAAGGTCCCGTTCCGCAGCGGAACAAAGCCGCCGACCCCCCAGCGCCACTCGCTCGCCACGTTGAAGTCGTTGAGCGAGGAGAACGGACGGAACTGCACCCCTGTGTTGAGGACGAAGAACATCGACTTGAGGTCGATCTCGCCCGAGAGCCCGACCAGCGCGCTCGTGCTCTTGTCGCCGGAGAACGAGTACCCGTGGCCCGTCGGCACCCACGCCGCCGCGTTGACGCCCAGCTTGAAGGAGCGATCGTCGGAGCGGTACAGGATCGCCCGCCCCTCGAGCCGCATGTCCATGATCGCGGCGGTCGACGGGCTCGCCGCGTCCCGCGCGCCGGCGATGGACGAGTCGTTCGTCTGGTTGCTCGTCTGGAGGGCGATGAACGGCAGCCCCACCTGGACGCTGAAGCGGTCGAGGAACTCGACGCCTCCGTTGAGGTACCCGATGAACTGCGAGGAAACCGGCGCGCCGTGCTCTCTGCTGAACCGCTCCGCGGAGCGCTCGTCGTTCAGCATGTTCTCGACCCGGAAGGGGTTCAGGCCGAAGCCCAGCCCGAACTGCCCGAAGAAGCGCGTCTCGGGCGCCACCTGCGGCCGCCAGAGTGCGATCGAGTCCTCGGGAGCGCCGGCCATGGTGAGCCGGTCCAGGTAGAACGTTCTGGTCTGTGCGCTCGCAGGGAGCGCGCCAAGGAACAACGCTCCCGCCGCAGCAGCGCCCAGCGCGCGGCGCTTGACGCTCCGCGCAGTCACGTGCGGCTTTTCCCCCTTGTGTCCTCCGGTGCGCGCCAAATTCCCTCCTGTGACCCGTCTAGAACGGCCGTCGCGGTCGATCGGAGGCTACACGCTAACCCAGGTACCTAGAAAGGTGAGAGAGAACGGCGAAACGGGGCCGCGCCGCGTCGTCTGGTGTTGACCTGAGCCGTATGCCGTGCTTTCTTGCGCGCCCGCTTGACGTGCGGCCAGGACGCCGCCGTTCGCGGTCCAGAACGCCAAGGGACCACCAGCCATGAAGCGCACCTACCAGCCCCATAACACCCGCCGCGCCCGGACCCACGGCTTCCGTGCGCGTATGGCGACCGCCGGCGGTCGCAAGGTCATCAACAACCGCCGCCGCAAGGGCCGCGCCCGGCTCGCGCCCACCATCTACAAGAAGTAACGCGGCGTGGCGACGCCAGCGCGCCTGCGCTCGTCGGCGTCCGCCGCTTCCTTCCCGCGCGCGAAGCGCATCCGCAAGCGGGCCGATTTCGTCCGCATCCAGAACGGCGGCCACCGCGTCACCACCCGCCATCTGCTGATCCTCGTCGCGGCCCCCGTCGCCGCGAGGCCTCGCGGCGGGCCCGCTTGCGGAGCTTCGCTCCGCGACGCGGCCGCGTCGCCGGTGACGCCTCGCCTGGGCCTCGTCGCCTCGCGCAAGGTCGGCGGCGCCATAGCCCGCAACCGCGCGAAGCGCCTGCTCAGGGAGGCATTCCGGAGGTTTCCGGAGCTCTTCCCGGACCACGTCGACATCGTGGTGATCCTGCGCACCGGCGCCGGCTCGCTCGGCCTCGAGGACGTCCTCGCCGAGCTGCGCAGCGTGGTCCCGGTGCTCCGCCGCCGGGCGCGTGACGCGGTCGCCGCCGCGCCGCCGAGCGCCGGCGCGCCCGCCTCCGGGACGCGCGGCGCGGACGAGCGCGGCGCGGAGGATCCGGCTGGGCCGGCGCGCCCCCGATCCCGATGATGATGCCGCGCAGCCTTGCGCCGTGGTGCGCCGAGCCCCAAGCTCCCTGCTCTCCCACGGGTCACCGCATGCTGGCGAAGCTCCTCCTCGCGCTGATCCGCGTCTACCAGATGACGCTCTCCAGGGTCATCGTGGCGTTGATGGGGCCGGTCTGCCGGTTCGAGCCGTCCTGCTCGCGGTACGCCGCGGCCTGCATCCAGGGGCATGGCGCCCTTCGGGGGAGCTTGCTTTCGCTCAGACGACTGTGTAGGTGTCACCCGTTTCATCCGGGCGGGTTCGACCCTCCTCCTCCACCTCGTCTCCGCCGTGGTGCGGCGGCCCAGGCGCTGCCGCAACGGGACGCTGACCGGCGGGATGCGGCGCGCTGTTCGTCTGCTTGCACAGATCGCACAGAGTGCACGGAGCTCGCCTCGCACGCCTCGCCTGCCCGGCAGGCGGGCTTCAGCGGCCGGGTCAATCTCATGGACTGATCCCGCGCGACCGTCGACTCGGCCCCGGCGGCGCGGCGCCCGACACGTCACGGAGCGAAGCCCATCCGGAGCGACCCTGGGCGGCCTCGTGAGGCGTCACGAGATCCAGGCCGCCAGGGGCGCGGGTCGAGATCCTGGGACCGACGAAGGACTTCATGGAACGCAGCAATATCGCCAAATGGCTGTTCCTCGGCCTCGCCATCTTCCTGTTCCTCCAGTACGGCAGGCCGCTCCTCTTCGGCAGCGCCGAGGAGCAATTCCAGCCGCTCGACGTCAACGACAGCACGGCCCCCGCGGAGCGCGCTCCCGCGGAGACATGCGTCATCGATGGACCTCGCTTCAAGGCCGAGCTGTCCACGCGGGGCGCGTCGGTGCGGCACCTCTGGATGACCGACCCGAAGTACACGGTCGGGAACGGCGAGCCCAGGCCGATGGACCTGGTCACCACGTCGCTCGAGTCGAGGATGCCTCTCAGGACGGACCTGCGCCTGCCCGGCGGCAACGCGCAGCAGGTGCCGTACGATGACCTGGACTGGAAGCTCTCGGCGCAGGACGGCAAGAGCTGCACGTTCACCTATACCGACGACGCGACGCGGCTGACCAAGGTCGTCGCCGCCACCAGCCGCCCCTTCGAGCTCACGCTGCAGGTCACTGTCGAGAACCTCGCGCAGGAGCCGCGCAGGCACCGGTTCGCCGTCGAGCAGACCGCGTGGCGCACCCAGAAGGAGACCGAGGGCCACCTCGGCCTGATCTCGGAGTGGATCACCGAGACGGTCGCCGCGACAGACCAGAAGACGGAGCGCCAGCACCCCGACGCCTTCGAGCCGGAGGATTTCAAGGACCCGGAGTTCACCCCGGAGCGCTGGCGGCGCACGCCCGGGAACGCGCGCTTCGTCGCGGTCTCCAGCAGCTACTTCAGCAAGATCGCGGTCCCGCTGGAGGGGCCCGGGCAGCCGGCGGCAGAGACGCAGATCGAGGAGGTCTGGGACACGTCGAAGCACCCGCAGAAGGCCCAGGATCCGAGCTTCGGGCACGTCTACCGCGCGCGGCTCGCCTATCCGGAGCACGAGCTCGCGCCCGGCGGCGCGGTGACCTACAAGGTCCTCTCGTTCACCGGCCCGAAGGAGCGCGACCTGCTCGCCGCCGTGGGCCATGAGACGAGCGAGGTCATCAACCTCGGCTGGTTCTCGCCGATCGCGAAGCTGCTCGTCTCGTACCTCTACGTCCTCTACCGCGCCGTCGGGAGCTGGGGCTGGGCGATCTGCCTGCTCACGATCACCGTCCGCATCCTGCTCTTCCCGCTGAGCATCCAGCAGATCAAGAGCGCCGCGGCGATGCGCAAGCTGAAGCCGGAGATGGACGAGCTCAACGCGAGGTACAAGGACGACGCCACCCAGCGCGGCCTCGCGATGCAGGAGCTCTGGCGCAAGAACAAGGTCGCGAACCCGGTCATCGGCTGCTTCCCGATGCTGCTCCAGATGCCCGTGTGGTTCGCCCTCTACACCGCGCTCCAGACGGCGGTCGAGCTCTACCACACCCCGTTCGGCCCCGTGATCCCGGACCTGTCGGCCCCGGGCAAGTACTTCATCATCCCCATCGTCCTCGGCGCGTCGAGCTTCATCCAGCAGAAGCTCATGCCCCCGCAGGGCGACCCGGCGCAGCAGAAGATGATGCTCTACCTGATGCCCGGCATCTTCACCGCGATGATGCTCTTCCTCCCGGCGGGCCTCGGCGTTTACATGCTGACGAACACCTGGCTCGGCATCGGGCAGCAGGTGCTCGTCGAGCGGTACCTGAAGGCGAGGGACGAGCGCGCCGGCGGCATCGAGGTGCGAGAGGTCGCGACCGCGGAGCCCCAATCCGCGATGAAGAAGACTCCCGGCGACGACGACAAGTCGGCGCCTGCTCTCGGAAAGGGAAAAGCACGTGTCCGTGGATAGTGAAGCTGCCGAAAGGGGAATCGACGCGGCGGACGTCGATGTCGACGCAGAGGCGCAGGGCGCAGGCGACGCGGCCGAGTTCGTGGAGGACGGGCGCGCCGACATCGCGCTCGACTTCGTCATCGACGTGCTCGCGGCGATGGGCATGGACTGCACCGTCGACCTCCTCGAGAACGAGGAGGAAGATCCGCCCGAGGAGATCCGCCTCGAGATCGAGGGGAAGGACGCTGGCCGCGTGATCGGCAAGAAGGGGCAGACGCTCTCGGCGCTGCAGTTCCTCGCCAACCGCGTGATCAACCGGCCCGGCAAGAAGCGGCGCCACGTGATCATCGACGCCGAGGGGTACCGGCAGCGCCGCGAGGACACGCTCTCTTCCATGGCGCGCCGGCTCGGCAAGCAGGCGGTCGAGGAAGGCAAGATCATCACCTTCGAGCCGATGAACCCGCAGGACCGCCGCGTCGTTCACCTGGCCCTGGCGAAGTTCCCCGGCGTCGTCACGAAGAGCGACGGCGAGGGAGAAGCCCGCCGCGTGCAGATCATCCCCGTCCGTCGCTGAGCCCGCCCGGACAGAACGCGACGCGCATCCGCGCTGTTGCCGCCGTTGACAGCAGATCGCCCGCATGCATAATGCCGCACCTCTCCGGTACCCCCCGGGGAGGTGCGCGAGCATGCGCTCGCGTCCATGCTCCCGGAACCGCAACCGGGCTGCATCTGCGTTCATCGCGTGAAGCACACGGCCGCGCGCGGCCTCCGCTCCGCCGGACGCAGCCAACGAACGGCGGCGGCCCTGCCCCTAGAGCAGGGGACCGCGAAGACGGATCCCCGACCCTTTGAAGGATTGACCGACCATGCAGACCTCGAACATCCTCGCGAAGATCGAAGCTCCCCTGTTCCGCGAGGGGATCCCGGATTTCCGGGTCGGCGACACGGTGCGCGTCCACTACCGGATCGTCGAGGGTGAGAAGGAGCGCATCCAGGTGTTCCAGGGCGTCGTGCTGAAGCGGCACCGCGCCGGGGTCCGGAGCACCTTCACCGTGCGCAAGGTGAGCTTCACGGTCGGCGTCGAGCGCATCTTCCTCCTCCACAGCCCCCGCATCGACAAGGTCGAGATCGTCTCGCGCGGCGTGGTCCGCCGCTCGCGGCTCTTCTACCTGCGCAGCCTCGCCGGCAAGGCCGCCCGCGTCCGCGACGCGAAGGACTGATCCTCACCGGCCGGCGTCCCGGTCGCAGAGAGACCCCCGCAGATCGCGCTGCCCTGCGGGCAGCCGCCCTCTGGTATCGCGCGCGTCCGCTCCGGCGGCGCGGCGCCGGGGCCGTTGCGCGCTGCGCGGCGATATGCGCTCGCGCGCGGGCCGCATTGGCGGCCGTCAGCAAGGATTCCCGCATACTTCTTCTTGATCCTCGGCCGAGCGCCCACGGTATGCTCGCGGCGGCGGTGCCCCCGGCGCCGCGAAACCCGAGAAGGATCACCATGCTCTGTCCGCGTTGCGGTGCGCCCGCGACCCCCGCCGATAAGTTCTGCGCTGTCTGCGCCTCGCCGCTCGCCCCGTCCGGGCCGGGAGCGTTCGGAGCGCCGCCGCCTCCGCCGCCGCCCCCGCCGCCCGCGTTTCCTGCTCCGGGCTTCGGCTCGCCCCCCGAGCCTCCCAACTTCGGTTCGCCGAGCGGCGGTTTTGGTCCGCCCCCGCCGGCGCCGCCCTTCGGGGCTCCGGCTCCTCCTGGCTCGCCTCCCGGCTTCCCGCCGCTGCCGCCCGAGGGCGGCGGCTCCGGCTTCGGGCCGCCTCCCCCCTTCGGGCCGAACGCGGGCGGCTTCGGCGGCCCCCAGCCGCCTCCTCCGCTGCCGTTGAAGCCGCCGCCGTTCCCGCCGGAGCCGCCCGCGTTCGGCCCGCCGGCCGGCAGCTACGGCTCGTCGCCGGGATTCCCGGAGCAGCAGCAGGGCGGCTATCCGGGAGCCCCTCGGCCGCAGCAGGGCTTCGGCCCGCCGCAGCCGCAGGGCGCGCGCTGCGTCCAGGGGCACGCGATCCCGGCAGGCGGCTCGTTCTGCATGGAGGGAGGCCACCCGATCGCCCTCGACGGCATCCAGATGAGCGGCGACGCCTTCAACCAGACGGCCTACCCGCCCAACCAGGGCGGGGCCTACCCGCCCAACCAGGCCGGGGCCTATCCGCCCAACCAGGCCGGGGCCTACCCGCCCAACCAGGCCGGGGCCTATCCGCCCAATCAGAGCGGGCCGCCCGCACCGCCGCCCCTGGGGCAGCCGGGCGGCCTCGGCGGGGCGTACGAACCCCCGCCCCCGCCGCCTCCGCCCCCGCCGCCCCACCAGGGCATGCCGCTGCCGGCGCCGCCGCCGCCGTACGTGTCCGCGCCGCCGGCGGTGCGCCAGCCGTCCGTGCCGCCGCGGGCCGGGAGCATGGGGCAGGAGCGCCGCACGCTCGCGGGCTTCCTCGTGAGCTTCCAGGACGACCCGCTCGGCAGGTTCTGGCCGCTCTGGCAGGGAAAGAACGTCGTCGGCCGCGCCGAGACCGGGCAGAAGGTCGACATCGAGATCGCGCACGGGACGACGTCGACGCACCACGCGACGATCGAGGTCGACGGCGGTCGGCTCCTCCTCGCCGACCTCGGCTCCACCAACGGCACGTTCCACAACGAAGAGGCGATCGGCTTCCAGGGCCGACGCGAGCTGCGCGACGGCGACAAGATCCGCTTCGGCGGCTTCAGCGTCATCCTGTTCAGCGTGGCCGCGCGCGCTTGACGGGCCCCATCGCACGAGGAGAGCCGTTGCCACGCCCGGCCCCCTTCCCCCGCGACGTTCGACCGGCACCTGGCGCCCCGGCCAGGCTGCGTGAAAACCAACCGGATAGCCGCCGCCAGCGCGCGGCGGCCGCCCCGCTCGCGCGGGGAGCGCTCCTCTGCTCCCTCGCGCTCGCTGGAGATCCCCACGCATGATCCCCTCTCATGACGCGACTCGCCCGATCCACTCCATGAGCGCCCCCGCCCGTCGCGGGGGGCGCGGGGCAAGAGCCACGCTCTGCGCCCCGCTCCTCGCGCTCGCGGCCGCCGTCCTCGCGCTCCTCGCCGGCCAAGGCCGCGCCGAGGCCGCCCCCGAGGCGCACCTGCTCCGCGTCGACCCGCGCGCGAGCACCGTGGACGGCTCGCCCGTCCTCACGACCGTGCTCGAGGTCGTACAGAACAAGCGCCTCAGCGACCTCACCCGCAACTGCGCCGCGCTCACGGGCGACGCGAACCTCGACTGCGTCGCCGACGCCCTCGAGCAGCCGTCGGCGCTCTACTCGTCCTTCGACTTCCCGGACAAGAACGCGATCTTCTCCGTCACGGTCGACGGGACGGATCTGCCGGCGAAGTTCGAGTCGAAGGCGCGGTGGGGCGACAGCGCCGGCCAGCCGGGCGTCGGGACGGCGTGGCTCATCCTGATCGACGCCGCGTCGAGCATGGGCGCCCGCTTCGACGAGGCGAAGGCGGTCGCGAGCGCGTTCGTGAACGCGATGCAGCCGAACGACATCGTCGACGTGATGTTCTTCAACGATCGCGGCGTCGTCGAGGACTCGAAGTGGGTGAGCAACAAGCAGACGGCGGCGCAGTCGATCGCCGGCGTCACGCGCACGTACCCGACGCAGGGCCGCACGCGCCCGCTCTTCACGATCATCAAGAACGCCGCGACCGACGCGTTCAAGGAGCTCGGCAACGCCGGCCAGGGGGTCCAGGTGCCGATGCACCAGGCGATGGTCGTCCTCTCGAACGGCTCCGCGGGCGCGGATCCGAGCTCGAACGCCGCGGCGGCGACCCTCCTCCGCGACTACCTCACGAAGGGGCGGTTCCCCGAGAACAACGACGTCCTGCCGAAGACGCCGGTGCCGATCGTGTCGATCTGGTTCCCGAGCCGGCTCGTCGAGGAGTTCTCCGCGAACGCGCGCGAGTTCATGGAGGCGCTCGCGAACACCGAGATCGGCGGCTTCTTCAGCGTGGTGCGCGACGGCCAGCAGCGGCGCGCGGCCAACATCGTCAACGCGATCCGCACCCGCTTCAACAAGATGCACATCGTGAAGTGGCGGGTCTCGTGCGTCGCGCCGAGCATCACGCAGACGTTCAAGCTCGCGTTCATCAACACCGATCCGCCGATCGCTGGCGACGCCACGTTCCAGAACGTCCCCGTCGGCATCGATCCCACCGCGTGGCCGCTCGACATCGACCGCGAGGCGACCGATCGCGCCGCGAAGAAGGACCCGCTCCACCCCGGCGGCACGGTCAAGATCTTCGGCAACTTCTGCTGGGGGGGCAACACGCAGCGCGCCGAGATCTACATGGTCCCGAAGAACCAGGCGGCGCCGCAGTCGCTGCAGGGCGGGAACATCGAGGACGCGAAGAAGGCCCAGCGGACGCTGATCGAGGGCGGGATGCGCGGCAAGGCGATCTCGGCGGGCGACAGCGTCGTCGAGTTCGAGCTCCCGGACACGGACAAGTTCCTCGTGGGCAAGGGCGACCAGATGACGGCGCGCCTCATCGTCTACGACAACCAGGCGCGCCGGACGAGCGCGGTCACGGCCGACAAGATCCTCACGCTGAAGGCGAAGGAGGCGCCGCTGCCGTACCTGCTCATCGGCGGCGTGACCTTCGGCGGCGTTGTCATCGTGCTGCTGCTCGTCTCCATCTTCCGCGGCGGCGGCAACCGTCGCCGCGGCGCGGTGGCCGCCGCGCCGCCGCGGCCCATCGTGGCCGGCGGCGGGCCCGCCATGCCGCCGTACGCGCCCGCGCCGCCTCCGCCGGGCGACTTCGGCTACGGCGGCGGGCCGATGATGCCGCTCCCGGGCGGGGCCAGCCGGGCGACGCTCTCGGGCCCGGCGGGCATCTTCACCGTGCTCCCCGGCCCCGAGGTGCGCGCCGGACGCGACGGCGCCGCGTGCATGATCGCGCTCTCGGAGCCGCGCGTGTCCGGCACCCACGCGAGCCTGAAGCTCGAGGCCGGCCAGCTCTTCGTGCGGGACGAGGGGTCCAACAACGGGACCTACGTGAACGGCCAGCGCGTCGCCGCGGCGGTGTGGACGCCCGTGCCTCCCGGCGCGTCCTTGCGGTTCGGCCCCGTCGAGTTCAGCGTCCGTTTGGAGTAGCGTGTCCGAGGCCCGGCCTCACGCCCCGAGCGACGCTCCCCCATGATGCCCCCGACCGAGTCCTCCCTGCACCTCAAGATCGAGTTCGCCCAGGCCAGCGATGCGGGTCGAGATCCAAACAAGCAGGTCAACGAGGATGCGTGCGGTTACGCCGAGACCCAGTTCGGTCACCTCTGCGTCCTGTGCGACGGCATGGGGGGGCATTACGGGGGGAGCGAGGCGAGCCGCACCGCGATCACGACCATCTTCGAGGTGATCGAGCAGACGCCGCCCACGGTGGATCCGCGGGCGGCGCTCAAGGTCGCGATCGAGGAAGCGGGGCGCCGCGTCTACCAGCTCGGCGGGCCGGCGGAGAACCGCGCCCGGCCCGGCTCGACCGTCGTGGCGATGGTCCTGCACGACAGGGGCGTCGACATCGCGCACGTGGGCGACAGCCGCGCGTACGTGATCCGGAGCAACCAGATCTATCCCCTCACCCGCGACCACTCGATGGTGCAGGGGATGCTCGACGCGGGCATGATCACCGAGGCGCAGGCGATCGGCCACCCCGACGCGAACAAGATCACGCGCGCCCTCGGGATGAAGCCGGAGGTGGAGGTCGAGGTCCGGCCCGAGCCGATGGAGCTGTACCCGGGAGACGTGCTGATCCAGACGAGCGACGGGCTCACCGATCTCGTGCTCAGCGCGGACATCCTCGGGTGCACGCGGCAGGCGCTCGCGTCCGGCTCGGTGGACCACGCGTGCAGGATGCTCGTGCAGCTCGCGAACCACCGCGGCGGCCACGACAACATCACCGTGCAGATGGCGCGGGTCATCGAGACCGGCAGCCGCTCGCTCACGATCGCGCAGGGGCCGCCGGGAGCGAGCGGCGCCGGGGGCGATGAGCCGCGCCCGTCGGGTCCGCAGGAGACCGTCGCGATGACGGCCGGCAGCACGCCCCTCCCTGGCCTCGCGGCCGCCGGCAGCACGCCCCTCCCTGGCCTCGCGGCCGCCGGCAGCACGCCCCTCCCTGGCCCCGCGGCCGCCGGCAGCGCACCGGCCCCCGGGGGCAGCGCGCCTGCGCCGCGTCCGACGCCGACCAGCAACGCGCCCACCGTGGTTCCGACAGGCAGCACGCCCACGCCGCATCCGGTGGCGGCGAGCGACGTGATCACCGTCGTCCCGACGGGCAGCGACCGCAAACCCCCCGTGGCCCCGCAGGCCGCCGGCAGCGCGCCGCAGCTCCACCCGACGCCCCTCGACAGCGCGCCCGCCGCTCCCGCGGTCCGCCCGACGGTCACCGACGACGTGCCCGGCGTGGCCCCGCAGGCGGCCAGCGGCGCGCCGCAGATCCTTCCGACGACCATCGACAGCGAGGCTGGCGTTGTCGCGACGATCACCGACAACCTGCCCCCCGTGGCCCTGCAAGCTGCTGTGGCCCCGCAGGCTCCCGGCGGCGCGCCGCAGGTGCACCCGACCCTCGACAGCGCGCCCGCCGTGCATCTGACGGCCAACGACGGCGCGCCCACCGTGAGCCCGACAGCGGCGGACGCCGCCTCGGCGCTGCCGCCGACCGTGCCGGGAGCGCCTCCGCCGGCGCCACACCTGAGCGCGCCCGACGCGCCCGCCGTGCTGTCTCCCCTGCCCGTGAGCGCGCCCGCCGCCCCCGCGCCACCTCCGATGGCGCACGCGCCGCCCCCGATGGCCCACGCGGCGCCTCACCCAGGCCCCTTCGGCGCGGCGCCTCACCCAGGCCCCTTCGGCGCGCCCCCTCACCCAGGCCCCTTCGGCGCGGCCCCTCACCCGGGCGCCGTCCACGGCGCGGCGCCTCACCCGGGCGCCCCCCCTCACCCTGCCCCGTTCGGTGCAGCCCCCCCTCCGAGCCCCTTCGGCGCGCCCCCTCACCCGGGCGCCGCCCATGGCGCGGCGCCTCACCCGGGCGCGCCACCTCACCTTGGTCCTTACGGCGGGGCGCCTCACCAAGGCGCTCCCCACGGCGCCGCGCCTCACCAAGGCGCTCCCCACGGCGCCGCGCCTCACCAAGGCGCTCCCCACGGCGCCGCGCCTCACCAAGGCGCTCCCCACGGCGGGGCGCCTCACCAAGGTGCTCCCCACGGCGGGGCGCCTCACCAAGGTGCTCCCCACGGCGCCGCGCCTCACCAGGGCCCCTACGGCGCCGCGCCTCACCCGGGTGCCGCCTTCGGCCCGCCCCCTCCCACGATCGCCGCCCAGGACGCTCCTCCCGTGTCGGTGGGCTTCGCGGGGCATCACGCGGCGGCACCGGGCGGCCCCCTCGCCGCCGCCCCGCACCCTCACCACGCCCCCGCGCCGCCCAGCGCGCACGGCTACGGCGCGCCTGCGCCGAGCTTCTCTGGCCCCGTGTCTTCGTCCGCAGCGCCAAGCGTCCCGACCACCGTGCGCGCCCAGCGAAGCGTCACCGTCGCCGCCATCGCCGCGCTCTCGGCCGTGATCGTCGTGCTGCTCGTCATCCTGCTCTGGAAGCTCACCGCCGGCTGAGCGCGACGACGGAGACACGTCCGCACGCTCGCCCGTACGCCCCGATCGCGCCAGGTCACGCCCGATCACGCGCGTACACGCGCGCGATCACCCAACGACGGTCGGTGTCGCCGGATGAGCACCGCGCGCGGCGATCTCGGCCACGGAATGCAATTGAAGAAGGGCCATATTCCGGATTAACCTGGCTCTCCGGAGGTCCCTCCATGCCTGGAGACCAAGAGCTCGAGTACGGACACGACATGGATGGCACACCTGCGGACATGGACGACGAGCCCGCGTCGACCCGCACGCCCTCTCTCGAAGAGGCGCGCGCCGGCTTCATGCTCCTCGATCTGTGATGCGCCGAGCCGCCCGGCTCCCGCCGCCCCCCCGCTCCACGCTGAAGCGCTGTCCGCCCGGAAGGCGAAACCCTCTCACCGAGCCATGATCACCGCGCCGCGCCCGTCGAAGCAGGCGCGACGCTCTCCCCAGGTTCCTGCGCGGCTCCCCTCCCCACGTCCCGGCGCACTCCACGCGCCTGGCGCGCGCGAGCGCCGTCGACGGCGCGCCTCTTTCCTTGCTCTCCCTGGCGGCCTGTGGTGAAACGCGGCCCGCATGATCCCGGGGCTAGGTAAACAAAGCATCACGATCGGCAGCGCTCCCACCTGCGACGTGGTGCTCGTCGCTCCCGGCGTCCTGCCCGAGCACGCGCGCATCCTCAACCAGGGCGGTGGCAAGCTGCTCTTCGTCTGCGCGCAAGGGCCCGCGTCGGCGAACGGACGCCCGCTCGCGCCGGGAGAGCAAGTCCCGTTCGACTTCCGCACCCAGTTCGTCGTCGCGCAGGCGCCCGTCCCCCTCGATCACCCGGCCATCACGCTGATGCTGGCGTCGCCCGGCACGCTCGCGCCCGCGCCCGGCCAGGTCGTGATCGGCCGCGACCCCGCGCGCGCGTCGCTCGTGCTCCAGCACCCGAGCGTGTCGAGCCAGCACGCGACCGTCACGCTCGATCGCATGATGGTCATCGACCACAACTCGACGAGCGGCACGTACGTGAGCGCGCAGCGCATCGCGCCCGGCACGCCGACGCCGATCGATCCGCGAGGCGCCGTCGCCTTCGGGCCCGTCCCGGTCCAGATCAACCTGCTCGTCCAGTTCGCGCAGGCGCCCCGCATGTCGGCGCTGCCCGCCGCGCCCGGCGCGAGCGCCCTGCCGCCCCAGCCCTCCCCGGCCGGCTACGCCCCGCCGCCGCAGCCGGCGGGCGGCTACGCGTCGCCGCAGCCCGCCGCCGGCGGCTACGCGTCGCAGCCCGCCCCCGCCGGGTACGCGTCGCAGCCCGCGCACGCCGCGTCGTCCCTGCCCGCGGCCGCGGGCGCGCCCGGCAAGAAGAACAAGACCGTCCTCGGCCAGCTCGACTTCTCCGGCGGCGGATCGAACGTCAAGAAGATCGGGCGCACCCCCGACAACGACATCGTGCTCGCCCACCCGCAGGTGTCGAGCCACCACGCCCTCCTCCACTCGATCAGCGGGCAGCTCTACGTCGAGGACCGCGGCAGCGCCAACGGCACCTACGTCCGCGGCAACCGCATCGCGCCCGGCCAGAAGATCGCCGTCCAGAGCGGCGAGAAGATCTACATCGGGCCCATGCCCCTCCAGATCGAGATGGGGGGCGCGGGCGCCGTCGAGGTCGTCCAGGAGGAGTACTCCGCCGATCGCTGGGCAGGGCGCCCGCTCTACGAGATCGAGGCGTGGAGCCTCTCGCTCCAGGTCCCCGACCGCGACAACCCGCAGGAGCAGAAGACGCTCCTCGACAACGTGTCGTTCAAGGCGCTGCCGGGCGACATGATCGCGCTCATGGGGCCGTCGGGCGCCGGCAAGACGACGCTCCTGCTCACCCTGAACGGCTACCTGCCGCCGACGAGCGGCGTCGTCCGCATCAACGGCGAGGACCTCTACAACATCTACGACACGCTCCGCGGCTCCATCGGCTACGTGCCGCAGGACGACCTCGTCCACCCGGAGCTCACCGTCTTCGAGGCCGTCCGCTACAGCGCCAAGTTCCGCCTCCCGCCCGACTACACGGAGGCCGAGATCGACGCGCGCGTCGAGCAGACGATCAAGGACCTCGGCCTCGAGGGCGTCAAGAACCTCCAGATCGGCAAGCCCGAGAACAAGATCCTCTCGGGCGGGCAGCGCAAGCGCGTCAACATCGCGCTCGAGCTCGTCACCGATCCCGTCATCCTCTTCCTCGACGAGCCGACCTCGGGCCTCGCCGCCGACGACACGACCGCGCTGATCACCTTGCTGCACGACCTGACGAAGGCGACCGGCAAGACGATCATCATGACGATCCACCAGCCGGCGAAGGACGAGTTCGAGAAGTTCAGCCACGCGCTCATCCTCGGCTACGGCGGCATCCCGACGTTCTTCGGGCCCACCCGGCCCGACGCGTACCGCTTCTTCGGGAGCTGGAAGGAGCGGCACGGCCAGGCGAACGACGTCGACAACCCGCGCGACATGTTCGAGATGCTCGCGATGCGCGAGCGGCCCATCTTCGACCAGCTCCGCGCGCGCGACCCGAACGTCTCGCGCGGCGAGGCCCGGAAGCTCGCGGCCATCGAGTGGCGCAAGGAGTTCTTCAACGACGCCAACCCGACGTACCGGCGCATGTACTCCGGCCGGCGGGAGATCGGCACCGGCCAGGGCCAGCGCGGCATCCCGGCCGGCCGCGCCACGACGAAGGGGCAGCTCGGCCTGCTCCTGTCGCGCTACTTCAAGGTCAAGATCCGCGACATCGGCGGCACGCTGATCATGCTCCTCCAGGCGCCGATCATCGGCATCCTGCTCGCGATCGTGTTCGGCGGGCAGGAGAAGGCGATCCCGGCCTGGTGCCTCGGCGCGCTCCAGGAGCTCGGCCGCCGCGCCGGCGGCGGGGACCAGAGCAGCGAAGTGCTCAAGGGCATGGAGGCCACCACCGATCACACGGCGGCGATCTTCTTCCTCGTCGTCGCCGCGGTCTGGTTCGGCACCTCGAACGCCGCGCGCGAGATCGTCAGCGAGCGGGCCATCTACCTGCGCGAGCGCATGGTCAACCTGGGGCTCGTCAACTACGTGCTCTCCAAGTACCTGCTGCTCGCCGTCTTCTGCGTCATCCAGTGCACGGTCCTGCTCGCGATCGTGTTCTTCACGCTCGGCTTCCACGGCGGCGCGCAGGCGTTCGCCATGCAGCTCGCGGCGCTGACCGCGACGTCGCTCAGCGCCGTCGCGCTCGGGCTGCTCCTCTCCACGGTGGTCGCCTCGTCCGAGGCGGCGATGGCGCTCACGCCGATCGCGCTCATCCCCCAGGTCGTCCTCGGCGGGCTCATGGTGCCGATGACGACCGTGCCGCACCTCCGGCCGCTCATGTACATCATCCCCGCGCGCTGGGGGTTCGAGGGCGCGATCGCGCCGGAGCGGAACGCGATCGCCGAGGACCCGGCCTGGGTCATCGATCTGCACCGCGCCGACTCGATCCCCGCGGAGTTCATCGAGACCGGCAAGTTCAAGTGCGCCATCGCGCAGATGGCGGCCGACAACTACGCGGGCGCGTGGGGATTCACCACGTACGACCAGACCTGGCTCCCCTTCGCGGTGCTCGCCGGGATGACCGTCATCATCCTCGTCACGCTCTGCGCCATCCTCAAGCGGCGCGACCCGGTGTGACCTCGCGATGACGCAGGAGCCCGCCCCCATCCGCGCCGGAGGCCCGCTCCCGCGCCGCTCCCGGGCGCCGCGCGCCGCCGCGCTGGCGGCCCTGCTGGCGGCCGCGCACGCGCCCTCCCCGGCGCGCGCGCAGCAGCAGGGCCAGCAAGGCCAGGGGACGCCGCAGGCGCCCGCGGAGCCGCCGAGCGTGCCGCGGGGCGCGGGCGGCGCGCTCGTCACGCCCCCCGCCCCCCCGGCCGCGCCGGCAGGGCAGCCGACGCCGCCGCGGGCGCTCAACTACACGCCGCCGGAGTACCCGCCCGAGGCCGAGAAGCAGGGGCTCGAGGCGTCGGTGACCCTCCAGCTCGACATCGATCGCGACGGGCGCGTGAAGCAGGCGGTCGTCGTCGAGAGCGCCGGGCACGGCTTCGACGAGGCCGCCGTGGCCGCGGCGCAGAAGCTCGAGTTCGAGCCCGCCCGCCGCGCCGACGGCGCCCCCGCCGCGGCGCGCATCCTGTACCGCTACACGTTCACCCTGAAGACCGCCCCGTCGACGGCGTCGCCGGCCGACGGCGCCCCCCCGGCGGCCGCCGACAACCTCCGCGGCGCCGTGCTCGCGAGCGGCGGCGACGTGCCGCTCGCGGGCGCCACCGTCTCGGTCGCGCGGGCGCCCGAGGCCGGAGGCGGCGCGCGCGAGCGGGACGCCTCCGCCGCGGCGCCGCCGGCCCCCGCGGCGACGGAGGCCACCACCGACGAGCGCGGCAGCTTCGCCTTCCTCGGCCTGCCGCCGGGGCGCTACAAGGTCACCATCGCGGCGCCGGGCTTCGAGCCGCTCACCGTCGAGGAGGACATCGCCGCGGGCGAGCAGCTCGAGGTGAAGTACCGGCTCCTGCCCCGCGGCGACGGCCTCGAGGTCACGGTCCGCGGCGACCGCCCGCCGCGCGAGGTCACGAAGCGCACGCTCGAGCAGCGCGAGATCAACCGCATCCCCGGCACGAACGGCGACGCGCTGCGCTCGCTCCAGAACCTGCCGGGCGTGGCGCGCCCGCCGGCGCTCGCCGGCCTGCTGATCGTGCGCGGCTCGGGCCCGCAGGACACGCAGACGTTCGTCGACGGCACGCAGGTGCCGCTCATCTACCACTTCGGCGGCCTCTCCTCGGTCGTGCCGACCGAGATGCTCGAGAAGATCGACTTCTACCCCGGCAACTTCAGCGCCAAATACGGCCGCGTGCAGGGCGGCATCGTCGACGTCTCCCTGCGCTCGCCGAGGGACGACGGCAAGCTCCACGGCCTCGCGCAGATGGATCTCATCGACGCGCGCTTCCTCCTCGAGGGCCCCGTGCCGTTCCTCGAGAACACCCGCTTCATGGTGGCCGGCCGGCGGAGCTACATCGGCGAGACGTTCGGCCCGGCGCTCGAGGCCGCGGGCGCGGGCGTGACCCAGGCGCCCGTCTACTACGACTACCAGGTCCTCCTCGAGACCGAGCCGACGCCGTCGTCGCGCCTGCGCCTCACGTTCTTCGGCGCGGACGACGCCCTCGAGCTGCTGCTCGCCGATCCGCAGCCCAGCGAGCCGGCGCTCTCCGGCGACGTCGGCCTGCACACCGCGTTTCAGCGGCTGCAGCTCCGCTACGACCACGAGCTCACCGACCGCGATCGGCTCGACGGCGTGCTCGCGATCGCGCGCGACGACGCCGACTTCGGGATCGGGCCGATCTACTTCCAGATCGATCTGAAGACGCTCTCCGGCCGCCTCGAGTACTCGCGGCGGATGTCGAAGGGCGTCGTCTTCAACGCGGGCGTCGACGTCTTCGCCGGGCTCTACGGGGTGAACTTCCGCGGCCCGGCCCTGAACCGCCCCGGCGAGCCGCCGAACCAGCCGTTCTCGACGCGCGCCCTGCAGGAGTTCTCGCGCGAGGGCGAGTTCTTCTACCCCGCGGCGTACGCCGAGCTCGAGCTCGCCCCGAGCCCCCGCGCGAAGATCGTCCCCGGCGTGCGCCTCGACTACCAGGACCTGAACCAGCAGGCGACCGTGAGCCCGCGCGTCAACGGGCGCGTCGACGTGGTCCCGGGGTTCCCGCGGACGACGCTGAAGGGCGGCGTCGGCGTGTTCCACCAGCCGCCGCAGTTCCAGGAGGTGATCCCGCCGCTCGGCAACCCGGGGCTGCGGTCGACGCGGGCGCTTCACTACGCGGCCGGCGTCGAGCAGGAGGTGACCCGGAACATCGAGGCGTCGGCCGAGGGGTTCTACAAGCAGCTCGACGAGCTCGTCTTCGGCGTGAACCAGCCCGGGTCGGTGCAGCTCGACTACCAGAACGTCGGGTCCGGCCGGGTCATCGGCGGCGAGTTCCTCCTCAAGTACAAGCCCGACGATCGCTTCTTCGGCTGGGCCGCGTACACGCTGTCGCGCAGCACGCGCGTGCCCGGCCCCGGCGAGGCGGAGCGGCTCGTCTCGTTCGACCAGACCCACATCCTGACGGTGCTCGGCAGCTACCGCCTCGGCGACGGCTGGGAGTTCGGCGCCCGCTTCCGCCTCGTCTCCGGCAACCTCGTCACGCCCAACGTGTGCAACGTGAACGAGCTGAGCTGCGATCCGTACCGCACCAACGCGCTCTTCTACGCGCCCACCGGGACGTACACGCCGATCCCGTTCTCGACCCCGTACAGCGAGCGGCTGCCGGCGTTCCATCAGCTCGACGTGCGCCTCGACAAGACGTGGAAGTTCAGGCGCTGGAAGCTGTCCGCCTACCTCGACGTGCAGAACGTCTACAACAACGCGAACAGCGAAGCGATCCAGTACAACTACAATTACACAGCCCGGCAGTACGTCAGCGGGCTGCCCATCCTGCCGAGCTTCGGGCTGCGGGGAGAGTTCTGAGATGCGATCGACGCGATCGGCGCAACCGACGCAACCGACGCAACCGGCGCAACCGACGGGCGGCGCGGCGAGGCACGCCGGCGCGGGTCGCTGGCGCAGGTGGCGGCGGGCGCTGCTCGGGACGCTCGCGCTCGGCGCGATCGCCGCGCCGGCGATCTCCGCCGGGTGCGTCGCTGGCTTCGATCCGCCGAGCCTCGTGGACGGGCTCCGCGTCTTCGCCGTTGTCGCCGACAAGCCGTACGCCGACCCCGGCGAGGAGGTCACCTTCCGGATCCATTACCAGGACGGGCTCGGCGGCCCCGAGGACGGGTCGCGGCCGGTGACCGTCTACTGGTTCGGCGGGTGCGAGAACCCGATCGGGGACGACTACTACGGCTGCTATCCGCAGTTCGCGGAGCTCGCCGAGAAGTTCGACGCGTGGCAACGCGCCGGCGACCCGACGGCCCCGCTGCCCGATCTCAACGGCGTGCGCCCCGGCATCGGCGACACGTACACGATCAAGATCGGCGAGGGCATCCTCGATGGCCGCGTGCCCCCGGTCTCGGGCCCGGCCTACGGCAGCGCGTACGTCTTCTTCGTCGCCTGCACCGGGACGCTCGGCCCCGTCGAGGACCAGGGCACAGGGCGCGCCGGGACCTTCCCCGTCGCCTGCTTCGACAGCGAGGGGCGCCGGCTCGGGCCGGACAGCTTCGTCCCCGGCTACACGCAGGTCTACGTCTTCGAAGCCGAGGCTGCCGCCGAAGGCGGCCCGGACGTCGGCCCCAGAGGCGGCCGGAGGAACGCGAACCCCGCGCTGAACGGGCTCGAGCTCGACGGCGCCGAGATGTCGGAGGACATCTCCTCGCTCGCCGAGGCGACCCCCTGCCCCATCGACGCGGAGGAGCGGCGCGAGGTCGGGTGCAACGCGAAGGACCCGCTCGACGCGTGCCGCACCTACACGATCGAGGCGATGATCCCGGAGGACGTCGCGGAGCCCGATCCCGACGCGAAGCTGGAGCCGCTGAAGGAGATCGTCTGGGTCAACTACTTCGCCGACATGGGCGACATCGACGGCGGCATCAAGCTCGTGAGCGACGCGTCCAGGGGCTACCTCGGCGGCCACGCGGTGACGTGGATCCCGCCGGCCGAGCCGGGCATCGCCACGATCACGGCGGTCGTGCGCGACGCGCGCGGCGGCGCGTCGGTGATCCAGCGCCTTGTCCGCGTCGAGTGACGGCGGCCCCCGGCGCGACGCCGCCGGGGCCGATCCGCGCGCGGCGCCTCGCGCCCCGCCGGGGCCGACCCGCGCGGCGCCGCGGGGCCGCCCCCGTCAGCCGCATCCGGCCTCGATCTGCGCGAGCTGCTCGATGAGCTGCGCCGGACCGCGCGCGGCGCACAGCACGTCGGCGGCGTTGCGGCTCGCGAGCCGGGCCACCTGGGCGAGCAGCTCGAGGTGCGCGCGGCCGCCCTCGCCGCAGACGAGCACGACCAGCAGCCGGAGCGGGGCGCCGCCCGGCGTGGGCACGGCGAGCGGCTCGGCCAGCGTCGCGACGACGGCCGCCGGGCGCGCGCCGGGGACGATCGCGTGCGGGACCGCGACGCCGTTGCCGAGCGCGGTCGGCGACTCGCGCTCGCGCCGCAGGATCTCCTGGGCGAGCGCGCTCGCGGTCGGCGCGCCGCCCGGCGCGGCGAGCCGGGACGCGGCGACGTCGATGACGTCCTCGATGTGCGCGCACGAGAGGTGCTGCACGATGCGCTCGGGCGTGAGCAGCGCGCTGAGCCGCCGCGCGGGCGCCTCGCCGAACGGCGCGCTCAAAGGGAACTCGGCGTCGATGAACGCCTTCACGCGCGCGAGCTGCGGGCCGCTCAGGTTGCGGCGCGCGAGCTCGACGAACAGCGCGTTCGCCGCCGGGACGCGGTCGAGGTAGCGGGAGACGAGCGGCTCGACCTGGCGGCCGAGCTCCAGGAGCAGCGCCGGGGGGAGCTCGAGCGCGCCCGCGATCGCCGTGAGCCGGTCGGGCGTGGGGATGGCGTCGTGCCCGTGCTCGACGCGGCTCAGGTAGGCGCTGGAGACGCCGATGCGGTGCGCGAGGGCGCGCAGGCTCAGGCCCGCCTCGACGCGGAGGAGCCGCAGCGCGGCCCCGAACTCGGCGAGCGCGCGCGCGCGTGACGCGCTTTCAGCGTCGGAGAGGGCGGGCATGGGATGTCAGGTGCGGTCGGGCTCGGCCCGGAGGGCGGCCGAGAGCATGGGCTGCGAAGGCGCAGGCGCCGGGGCGGGCACCGCCGCGGGCTCGTAGCGGCGCACGACGAGCAGCGAGGTCGGGCACCCCTGGATGATGTGCTCGGCGCGGATGCCGAACCGGCGCTGCGCGAGGCCCCACTCGGGCCCGGCGCCGACGAGGACGAGATCGTAGCCGCGCTTCGACTCCTCGAGGGCCGCGTCCGCGGGCGACTCGTGCTGGACCACCTTGAGCGTCACCTTCGCCTTCCGCAGCGCGCCGCCCTCCTCGCCCTCGAACACCTCGTCGACCGTCTCCTCTGCGCCGAGCGCGTCGTCGGCGCGGCGCTTCGGGTTGACGACATGGAGGATCGTCACGTCGGCGCCGACCTGCTGCGCGAGCCGGCGGGCCAGGGCGAGCGCCGCCTTGTCGTGCGCGGTGCCGTGGAACGGCACGAGCAGCTTGCGGACCGCGGAGAGCCCGCGATCGATCAGCACGCCGACGTCGGTGCGGGCGCAGCGCATGACCTCGTAGACGGTGCCGCCGAGCACGGTCTGGCCGAGCAGCGGCTTGTGCCAGCCGACGAGCACGAGGTCGGCCTGCTTCACGTCGGCGACGTTGCAGATGTCCTGGCTCGGCTTGGGCGAGACGAACGACAGCGGCCGGACCTCGACGTCGAGCTCCTTGGCCCGCGAGAGGAGCGGCGAGAGCGCGGCCGCGCCCTGGCGCTCGGGCCCCTGGTCCAGGCAGAACGAGGCGCGATCGGTGGGCGGGAGGAGGCGGAGCGCGTAGAGGCGCCGCGCCTCGGGGCCGCGGCCGGCGAGCGCGCTCGCCAGCGTCACCATGCCCGGGCCGGAGCGCTCGTAGGAGACGCACATCAGCACGGTGAACACCTCTGCCGCCGTGGGCAGCGGCGTCCGCTCCGCGGTGTCGGCGAGCTCCTTCGCGAGCTCCTCCGGCGGGTAGATCCAGCGCAGGAGGGGCGAGGTCATGAAGGTGGTCACCAGCGCCATGAGCACCATCATCGTGAACAGCTTGGGCGAGATGATGCCGAGATCGAGCCCGAGGTTCAGGACGATGAGCTCCATCAGGCCGCGGGTGTTCATCAGGATGCCGAGCGCGCTGGCCTCGCGCCATCGCAGGCCGGTGAAGCGGGCGGCCACCGCGCTGCCGCCGAACTTGCCCGCGCAGGCGACCGCGATGATGAGGCCGCACATGATCCAGCCGTCGGCCGAGTTCAGCAGGCCGATGTGGGTGCGCAGGCCGCTGTAGGCGAAGAACAGCGGCAGCAGGAAGACAACGGCGAAGTCCTCGAGCTTCTCGGCCAGGCTCTGCGCGAAGCCGGTGCCCTTCGGCATGATCGCGCCCAGCATGAAGGCGCCGAACAGCGGGTGGATGCCGATCATCTCGGTCATCCAGCTCGACACGATGAGCAGGAGGAGCGTGACGGCGACGAGGTTCTGGGAGGGCCCCTCCTTGCTGGATCCGCGCTCGCCGAGCCGGGCGAGGAACGGGCGGACCAGGAACAGCATGCCGGCGATGTAGGCAACGGCGAAGACCGTCGTCCACACGGCGCCGACGAGGCCGGTGGCGCGCGCGATCGAGACGACGAAGGCGAGGACGCACCAGGCGGTGACGTCGTCGACGGCGGCGCACGTGATCGTGAGCGCGCCGACCTTCGTGCCCAGCAGCCGCTTGTCGGTGAGGATGCGCGCGAGCACCGGGAAGGCCGTGATGCTCATGGCCACGCCCATGAAGAGCGTGAACGACATGAACGGCACGGAGCTGGGGGAGAGCCGGGGATACAGGTAGAGCGCGAGGAGGCCGCCCAGCGCGAACGGCACGACGATGCTCGTGTGGCTGATGATGACCGAGGCGTGGCCGCGCCCGCGCAGGAGCTTCGGGTCGAGCTCCAGGCCGATGAGGAACATGAAGACGATGAGCCCGACCTCGCTCACCAGCTTGAGGAGCGGCAGCGACTCCTGAGCGAACACGGCCGCCGATACGTCGGGGAAGAGCCAGCCGAACAGCGAGGGGCCGAGCAGGATGCCCGCCGTCACCTCGGCGATGACCATCGGCTGCTCCAGCCGGCGGGCGACCAGGCCCACCAGGCGCGCGCACGCGATGATCAGGAACGCCTGGATGAGGAAGCGGGCCAGCGGATTGTGGATCAGGGCCTCCATGGGGACGCTCCCTCCTGGTAAGTGTTAAGTGATCGCTTATCAGCGGGCCGTCTCGGCTGTCAACAACAAGGATGCACAGCGTCAAAGCAGAGCTCGCGCCGGGGGCAGCGGGGGCGGCACGGTCGGAGGAGGCGCGCATTCCAGGGGGCGCGCGCAGCCGTCCCGCCACGGAACGGCGCTCCGGCGAGTCGGCGGCTGCTGCTGAGCTTGCTGAAAGGCGGGCGCCTCCCGTGGGCGGCGCGGGCCGGGGCGAGACGGCGCGAGACGGCGCGAGACGGCCGACCGGCGCCGGCTGCGCCTACCAGTCGGTCGGCATGTAGTCTTTGAGGAACTGGCCGTGCATGTGCTGGCCGCTCAGCAGGCCGGAGAAGATCGGGTCGCAGATGCGGGCGGCGCCGTCGACGATGTCGAGCGGCGGGTGGAAGCCGTGCTCCTCGAGCTTGCGGGCGGCGAGCGCCGCGGGGTCCTCGTCGGTGACCCACCCGGTGTCGACGCTGTTCATGAAGATGCCGTCCTTCGCGTAGTCGGGCGCGGAGGTGCGCGTCATCATGTTGAGCGCGGCCTTCGCCATGTTGGTGTGAGGGTGCCTGTCCGTCTTGTAACGGCGGTAGAACTGCCCCTCCATCGCCGACACATTGACGATGTGCTTGTCGAAGGTGCGGTGTCGCAGCATGAGCGGCTTCAGCCGGGAGTTCAGCACGAAGGGGGCGACCGCGTTGACGAGCTGGACCTCGAGCATCTCGACGGTCGGGACCTCGGCCAGGGTCAGCCGCCAGCTGTTCATCGTGCGGAGATCGACCTGCTGGAGATCGGCGTCGTAGCGGCCCTTCGGGAAGAGCACGTCGTCGAGCGGCTCGTCGCCGGGGCCGGGGATCTGCGAGAGGAGCGCGGGCTCGCGGAGGCCGGCGGAGGGGTCGCCGCCCGCGATGAGGGGGAGCGCGCCGCGCGCGCGGAGGGCGTCGTACTCCTGGAGGGGCGGCCGCGCGGCCTCGGGGAGGGCGTGGACGGGCACGGCCTCGCCCTCGATGAGGTGCGCGTAGAAGCCCGGCGGGCGCCGCACGGTCTGACAGGCGTTGTTGATGATGAAGTCGAGCCGATCGAGCGTGTGGAGGAGGTGGCGCGTGAAGCGCTCGACGCTCGGCGTGTGGCGGAGGTCGAGCCCATAGATGGAGAGGCGCGAGCCCCAGACGTCGAAGTCGCGCTCGGCCGAGAAGCGGCGGGAGGCGTCGTGCGGGAAGCGGGTCGTGACGATCACCCGCGCGCCGGCGCGGAGCAGCATGATCGCGGCCTGATAGCCGATCTTGACGCGGGCGCCGGTGACGAGCGCGACGCGGCCGTCGAGCGGCGCCGTCTGGTTGCGCTTCCGATGGTTGAAGTCGCCGCAGGCGCCGCACATGGAGTCATAGAAGAAGTGCACCTTGCGGAACTCGGCCTTGCAGACGTAGCACTTGCGCGGCTTCGCGAGCTCCGGCGCGCCCGGATCGACCGGCGGCGCGGGCTCTCCGGCGGCGGGGCCGGAAGCGGGCGCCGGCTCGGCGGCGGGGGCGGCGGCGGGCGCCGACTCGGCGGCGGGGGCGGCGGCGGGCGCGGCGAGCGCAGGCGGGCCGGGCGCAGCCGGAGGGGCGAGCGCGGGGGCGTCCGGCGTGCGGAAGACGGGCTCGCGGCGGGCGGCGCGGATGCCGACCGCGTCGAGGAGCGCGGCGTCCGCGGACCTCTGGGCGCGCCGGTCGTTCTTGCGGAACGCCCGGGCGAGCTCCCGCTGCTCGGCGCGCTCGGGGCGCGAGACGCGGCCGGCGGCGAGCAGGAGCCGGCGGCGGTCCTCCGCGCCGACCGAGGCGAGCAGCGCGCGATCGGCGACCATGGACTCGAGCACCTTCAGGCAGGCGTCGAGCTCGGCGGCGGTGAACGGCCGGCCTGCGCCGGCGGACTGGCTCTCGGAGCTCATCGAAGCGGCGGTGCATAGCACGCGGGCGCCCTCCCGCGAACCGGCGCGCCGGGGCCGCGGCCGGCCGAGGCGCTTGACTCGGCATCGCGCCCGCGTTTTGACCCGCAGGGCGGCTCCGGCGCGAGGGAAGAGCTCGACTGGCGCGGGGCGCTCGCGTGGCCGGCTGGGTCCAGCCGGAATCCGTATCTCCTTCAGCAACGAACGGCTCACTTGACGGAGGGGCAGGTCACATGGACTGGGACAGAGCGCTCGCCACGCTCGACGAGACGAAGGCACCGAGCGGCTACGAGCTGATGCAGCTCCGGCGAGCCGATGTCCTCGCGCTGGTGGAGGACCTCCGCGGGTGGTACCCGGACATCGTCGTCGGCGCCGAGTCATGCCACCTGACGCCGGAGTTCTATCACGAGCAGACGATGCTCGCGGAGGTCGCCGAGGACCGGCCGATCCTCCCGATCATCGCGAGGCACCAGGGCGCCATCGTGGCGATGATCACCTTCGAGAAGAACGCGAGCGCGAGGACCATCTCGTCCCGGATGGGCGCGATCGCTCCGGCGCATCGCGGCGCGTCCCTCGCGCTCCTCGGGCCCATGCTGCTCGAGAGGCTCGGGCGCGCGATCGGAGCAGAGCTCGCGTACTACTTCGCGACGTTGAAATCACCCCATCAGCAGGTCCTGGCCGAACGGCAGAGATACAGGCTGGTCGGGATCATGCCGGCTCACGATCGCGACATGGTGCGGCCGGGTGAGGTGAAGCGGGTGTACGAGGCGATTTACGCCAAGGTGCTCGTCGCCGACGACGCCATCGAGGTGCCGGCCGCCGACGCGCTGACGGCCCGGACGCGCGCCGTGTGGGCGTCGCTCTTCGGCTCGCTTCCAGCGTGACGGCGGGGCGCCGGCCGGCACCTCCGACGCTCCGGCCGAGCGGCGCCGCCCCCGAGCTCCATGCGCCGGTGTCCCTGGGGAGCGCGCCTATCGGCCGGCGCGCTTGTAGGAGCAGGCCGCGCCGCCGTCGCCCGCCTCGACGAGGGCGTCCGTCGACGGATCCACGGTGAGCGTGGTCGGGAATGGCTGGCCGCTCGGCCCGTGCGACGCCTCGGTGACCGAGAGCGAGACGGTGTTGCCGGAGCGCTTGAACGCCCCCTTGCGGTGGATGATCCCCGACCAGATGCACGCCACCCGCGGCGGGCAGGGGGAGACGCGATCCTCCGCGACGAACGTGCCGCCCTGCGCGAGGGCCAGCACGCGCTCGTACTTGCGCGCGCCGCACGCGGCCGACGTCCACGAGCCGAGCAGCGCCTCGTCGCCGGACACGGCGGGCGACGACGCGGCCGGCGACGGCGACGCCGACGCTGGCGTGGTCGGCGCGTCCCCGGTCGGCGCTGGCGCCGTCGGCGCCGACGGGGCCGGGGTCGCCGGCGGGGCCGGGGCCGTCGGCGGGGCCGGGGCCGCCGGCTCGGTCGACGGCTCGCGCGGCCCGTTGCCGGTGCACGCGACGAGCGACGTCAGCAGCGCGACGAGGGGGAGCGTGAACGTTCGCATCACGCCCCGCTCATCCCATGATGGCGCGGTGCCCGCAACCGCGCGCCACCGCGCCCTCCTGCGGCGTCCAGCGCCTGGTCGCCGCGTGCGCCGGGAGCCCGCCGGGTCGTGAACGACCGTCGCGGAGCGCGCCTCGGCGCGCGCTACTGCAGAAGCGCGAGCAGGTCCTCCCGCGTCAGCGAGACCGCCCGGTCCGCCTCGCCCAGCGCGGCGCCCGCGATCGCGCGCTTGCGCTCCTGCAGCGCGAGGATGCCCTCCTCCACCGTGTCCTTCGCGACGAGCCGGTGCACCATCACAGGGCGGTGCTGCCCGATGCGGTGCGCGCGATCGGCCGCCTGGTCCTCGACCGCGGGGTTCCACCAGGGGTCGAGGAGGAAGACGTGGTCCGCCGCGGTCAGGTTCAGGCCGGTGCCGCCCGCCTTGAGCGAGATCAGCATCACCGGCGGGCCGCCCGACGACTGGAACGCCGCGACGACCCCGGCGCGATCGCGCGTCGCGCCGTCCAGCCGGTTGAACGAGATCCCCGCGGCGGTGAGGTGCGGCTCGACGAGGTCGAGCAGCGACGTCCACTGCGAGAAGACGAGCGCCTTGTGGCCGTCCGCCACGCACTCCTCCAGCGCCTCGAGCAGCCGCATCACCTTGGACGACGGCGTCGTCCGCGACGCCGGCGCCGCGCCCGCCTCCGCGACGCCCGATCCCGGGATCAGCGCCGGATGGCAGGCCGCCTGGCGCAGGCGGAGCAGCGCCTCCAGCGCCGCCATGACGCTCGCCCCCTCCGCGAGCCTCGCCACCACGTCCTTGCGCGTGGCCGCGCGCACGGCCTCGTAGAGCTCGCGCTCGGCCTCCTCGAGCTCGCAGTAGAGCACCATCTCCGAGCGCGGCGGCAGCTCGGGCGCCACCTCGCGCTTCAGGCGCCGCAGCACGAAGGGGCGGATCTTCTGCCGCAGCTCGGCCGCGACGCCCGCCGCGCCCTCGGCGATCGGCCGGCCGTAGCGGTCCTGGAAGGCGCCGCGCCCGCCCAGCAGGCCGCGGTTCGTGAAGTGCATCAGGCTCCAGAGCTCGTCGAGGCGGTTCTCGACCGGCGTGCCGCTCAGCGCCACGCGCAGCTCGGCGCGGAGCGCGAACGCCGCCCGCGCCGCCTGGCTGTCGGGGTTCTTGATCGCCTGCGCCTCGTCCAGCACCACGACGTCCCACGCCTGCGCCGCGAGCAGCTCGACGTCGTTGCGGAGCACGGCGTAGGTGGTGAGCGTGATGTCGGCCGCGGCATCGAGCGCGCGCCGCGCGCCGTGGTAGATCGCGAACCGGAGGCCGGGGCGGAACCGCCGGATCTCGTCGGCCCAGTTGTGGACGACGCTGCGCGGGCAGACGACGAGCGTCCGGCCGCGCACAGCGCAGAGCGTCTGCAGCGTCTTGCCGAGGCCCATGTCGTCGGCGAGCACCGCGCCGAGCCCGGCGTCGCGCAGGAACGACAGCCAGTCGACGCCGCGGCGCTGGTACGGGCGGAGCGTCGCGGTCAGGTCGGCGGGCAGCGGCGCCTCGGGGAGCGACGCGAAGCCGTCGAGCAGCGGCATCAGCCTGTCGAAGCCGGACGGGCGCGGGTGCTCGATCTCGTCGCACAGCGCGGCGAGCGCCGGGAGCGCCGCGGGCGGCACCTCCCTGTCGTCGCGCCGCGCCGCGAGCAGGTCGGCGACGCGCGCGCCGTACCTCTCGAGCCACGCCGCGGGCAGCGGCGCCCAGCCGCCGCCGAGGAGCGGCACGAGCGGCAGGCCGTCCTGCCACGCCCGGATCACGGACGCGGCGTCCGCGCGCCTCCGCGGGGCGCCCGCGCCCTCGCCGTCGTCGGCGCCGTCCTCCTGCCCGGTCGCGAGCTCGAACTCGACGTCGAAGGTGCGGTCGTCGATGACGAAGCGCGGCACGAGCTCGGCCCTGCCGAAGAGCTCGCCCCGCGCCTCGGCGAAGGCGCGGCCGTCCCACGCCTCGAGGCGCGTGGCGAAGCGGACCGCCTCGGCGCCGTCGAAGTCGACCCGGCGGCCCGGGATGAGGTGCAGCTCGTCGCGCAGCCGGGCGAGCAGCGCGCGCTCGGCGGCCTCGTCGCGGACGGGCACGGGGCCGGACAGGTGGACGAGCCGGCCGTTGTCGATGCGCGCCTCCGGCGGGTCGCCGTAGACGAGGCTGGGCACGACGGAGAGCGTGTGGTCCTTCTGGCTGAGCTCGAGGAGGATCCGCGGCCGGGACGCGCCGCCCGGCCGCGGCAGGCGCTGGCTCTGGACGGTGACCGGGACGCGCTTCGTGAGCTCCGGCAGGACGTCGGTCACGAGCTTGCCGAGGTCGCCCCGCGGGAACACGCGGCGGAGCGGGAGGCGATCGAGCTTCGGGCCCGTGAGGTCCACCTCGCGGAGCAGGTGCAGCGTGCCCCCGCAGCGGACCACGCCCGACGCGATCACCTCGTCGATGCGCGGGTCGCGCTCGACGACGAGCGCCACGCCGTCGTCGTGATCGCGGACCGTGGCGCGGGGGCCGATCGCCTCGCCGGAGACCCGGACGGGCGCGCCGTCGAGCTCCACGTCGGCGACGCCGGACAGCGCGGCGAAGAGCTCGGGCTGGCGATCCGAGGGGAAATACCCGTGCTGCTTCGTGCCGACGAGCCGGTCGATCGCGAGGTCCTCGTGCGTCGGGTAGAGCTCGGGGAGCCTCGGCCCGGGCCGGTCGGCGCTCGCCGGCGCCGCCCTCACGCCGCGCCCCGCGAGGCTGGCGAGCGAGATCCGGAGCGGCTCCTCGGCGCCGCTCGCGTGCACGACCATCCGCTCGAGCGAGAGCACGAGGCCCTTGCGCCGGAGCCGGTACCGCAGCCGCGCGGGCTGGGCCTGAGCGCCCGGCGCCGCCGCCTGCGTGGCCTGCGCGCCCGGCGGGCTCGGCGCGGCCGGCGCGCCAGGCTGGGCCTGCGCGGCCGGCTGGGCCTGCGCGGCCGGTTGCGAGAGCGCGATCGCCGCCGCGACGGCGTGGGCGCACGGATCGACCTTGCCGCCGCAGTCGCACGTCCACTCGGCGTCCGCTGGATAGAGGGTGACGGTGGGCGCGACGGGCTGGCCCGCCGCCTTGACGCGGATCACGACCGACTCGCCGCGGTCCTCCCGGCCGAAGGCGGCGCCCTCGCGGGCGAGCTTCACGCCCTGGGACCAGAGGCCCGGAAGACAGGCTTTTCTGATGGCTTCGAGGAGACCCTGCACAGACACTCCAGACGCCGACGCCGGCTCCGTTGCGCGCTCGCGCGCTCTCGCTGGACCGGCGCCGCTTCTTGTTTCTTGCTTCTTTTCGATGTCCCAGGAGGCGGAGAGATCGTGAAGACTATCAGGCGTCCTCTTCCGCCGCCTCGTGTTCCAGATCCCCGGAGCTCGCCCGGCGAGCGCGGTGCGCTGCTGTAGCAGGAATTCGCGGGAGCGCGGCCCGACGCGGAGGGCGCTACCGGCGCGTCAGGTGCTCGCGATAGCGGGTGGTGAGCTCCATCCAGCGCAGCGTGAGCATCGGCTCGCGCTCGAGCCGGTCCTGCCAGCTCCGATCGACCGCCTTCCACAGGTCCCGGTCCGCGATGCCGTGGCGCAGGAGCGCCTGCTCGAACGACGACGCCGCCCCGACCGACGACTCGGCGCAGAGCATCGCGTACTCCTGGAGGCTGAGCGAGGGCACCGCGCGCCGCGCGCCGTGCAGGTCCGGCGCCTGGGCCGGCCCGGAGGCCGCGGCGCCCGCGGGCGCCGGCGTGGCCGGGGCGGCGCTGCCCTCGCCGGCCTCACCGGGGGGCCGCCGCAGGGTGACCCCCGACCTCGCGCCGCCGCCGTCGAGCTCCAGCAGCTCGGCGTCGCGCGGGAGCTTGATCGTGGGGAGCGGCATGGCCCGCGGCACCTGGATCGCCTCGTCGGCCTCCGACGGGCCCCCCTTGGCGCTCGCGAGCGGGACGATCGCGGACTGCGGCACCCAGGTCGCGCGCCGCGGCGGCATGGAGGACTCGGCCCCCCAGGCGCCCGGCTGCGCGCCGGCGCGCTCGCCGCTCGGCTCCGAGAACGACAGCACCGGACCGGCGTCGGTGATCTCCATCTGCAAGAGCAGCTCGCCGTCCCTGCCGCGGACGACCAGGCGATCGCCCGACGCGGTCGCCGCGATCTCGTAGCGGCGCCCTGACGAGAGCGAGACGGTCGCGGACGGGACCAGCGCGTCGCCCGGCGCCCCTCCCGAGCCGGCTTCTTCCTGAGGACGTGGCGCCGGGCGCTGGGGCCCGGGCTCGGTAGCGGATGGATCCCCACGCATCTGGATGCTGAGCCTAACGCAGCAAGCGCGGGCGTCGCGAGCGCTTTCCACGGCCGGCCAGAGGCGCCCGCGCGCGTCGTTTCGCATGGTTCCGCATCGTTTCGCATCGTTTCGCATCGTTTCGCATGGTTCCGCATGGTTCCGCATGGTTTCGCGTGGTTCCGGCGGGCGCGCGGCTCGCCTGTCGACCCAGCAGGCCGCGCCTGCCCCGCGTCGCGGCGGTGACCGAGGCGGTTGCGTGCGGTTGTGTTCCCTTGCGCCCGGTTGTGTTCCCTCGCGCTCGGCGGCGTCGAGGGCGTCCCGCGACGCTCCGCGGCGTCCCGCCGTGCTCGGCGAAAGTGCGCATACGGCACGCAGCGAGTCTCCGTTTCGGAAAATGCATTCCTGCGCCCAACCCCGCGCCGCGCGGGCAGACACTGCCCACATCCACGACCGCTTAGAATTCACCGGCCCGAACCGCAATGGGCCCTGCGGCGTCATTCCTCGTCGCGCTCCGGCGCGTCTTCGCCTGAAACGGTCTGACCTGTAGTAAGCCGAGCAAGCCGAGAGCCCGTCGGGGGCTGCGAGCTCTTCGCCGACAAGGAGATCTCATGAAGAGGACCCGTCTCGCGCTTGCGCTGCTGTTCGCCGCGTGCCCCGGAGGCTGTAACCTGAGCGGAACGTCCGTTTATCTGGCGTGCCCGGAGAAGTGCAAAGACGATCCCGATCCTGACGCGTGCATCGCCGAATGCGGCACGTGCAAGGGCCAGTGTGTCGACCCGACGCCGGAGGGCTTCGACGGCCCTGCCCTGCTCTGGGTCGGCAGGACGGTGGATGAGCCGCAGTGCCCTGACTCCGCCCCTGTCACGGTGTACACGGGGCACGAGACCCTCGACGATCCCATCGTGTGCAGCCCGTGCCGGTGCAGCGAGTCGATCTGCGCGTTGCCCGAGGGCCTCACGATGGCGCCGTCGGCGAGGTGCGAGGGCGCGGGGATCCCGCTGAACAGGACCCTGGATGTCCTGAACGGCGCCTGCGTCGTGCCCAGCGAGCACTTCGTGAGCGACCACAAGGCGCTCCTGCTCGGGTCGCCGAGGTTCATGCCCTGCAAGGCCAGCGTCGAGCCGCCGCCCGTTCCGCGCATCCTCTTCCCGCGGTGGTATCGCTCCGGCAAGGCGTGCGCCGGCGTGACCCGGAAAGAGACCTGTGGCGCCCCGAAGACGTGTGTGCCGGCCGAGCAAATGCGGGAATTCTCGCTGTGCATCATGCACCTCGGCGAGGGCGAGGTGACCTGCCCCCAGGACTACCCGGAGCAGGTCGTGCTCTACGACGGTATGGAGGACGAGCGCCGCTGCACGCCGTGCGAGTGCGGCCCCCCCACGGGCGGCGAGTGCTCGCTGGCGCTCCTCTCCTACCGGGACGCGGCGTGCAGCGACCTGCTCGGCGCCGGCGCGGCGTCGGAAAAAGATCCGGGCTGCCTCGCCCCGACGCCCGGGGTCCAGCCCAAGAGCATGAAGGCGGTATGGCACATCAACGAGCCCGGGCGCTGCGAGCCGAGCGGCGGCGAGCTGGAGGGGGAGGTCATCCTCACCGGGCCCAGCACCTTCTGCTGCAAGACACGTCCGGACAGGAACAACAACTGAACGCCACCTCGCCTGCGCTCGACAGGAGCGCCGTCAAGGTCGCGAGATGGGGGGCTCCCTGAACCGGCGTCAGGCATCGCCAGAACAACGAGCAAGGCAAGCGTCGTCCGCGGACGACCCCATGGCACGACCGAACGCAGGACGAAAATTCGCGCAATGAGGAGAAATTGACAGAGCAAAACGCAATGCGTCCCTCGTGCGCTCGGGCGCGCACACAAAAGGCTTTACGGACGCGCCAAAGTCAGTATCTACAAGATTGCGACGTGGGAGCGATCTCGCCGAGCCCACCTCCGCCGCAAGGCCGAGGTGCAGTGTCCCACGGGCGCGGGAGATGGTGAGGAGGGGGCCATATGAGGGGGTATAGCGGCCGGAGGGGAGGCGGCGGGGTGCTTCGTGTCGAGGCGTTCACTCCGCCCGGTGCGGCAGAGATCCCGCCCTAGCCGGGACGCCGATGTCACGCGCCGGTTGCGCCGCCATGCTCGTTGCCTCCCTGGCAACGGCCACGGCGCACGCGGATACGCCTCGGTCTGAATCACGACGGGAACCGCAGCAAGCGCAACGGGAGACGCAGGAGGAAGATCAGATGGTGCGCGGCGAGCTCTCCGCGTCCCCGCTGCTCGCGGCGGGACTCCTGCCCGCGATCGCCGGAGGGGCGTCGTTCGCGACGACGTTCCGCTGGCCGAGCCTGTCGATCTCCGTCGAGGCGCGCATGCTCACCTCGCTGGCGGACACCTTCGCCGATGGCGTCGTCGTGCACGCGAGCCTCGCGATGCCGGCGCTCGACCTCTGCGGTCACCGCGGGGTCCTCTCGGTGTGCGCCGTCTTCGACGCCGGCGAGCTGCAGATATCGAGCGATCCGGATGTCCGCATCCAGACGCGCAAGCCGTGGGTCAGCTCGGTCGGGCTGCGGGCCGCCGGAGACTGGCCGTTCTCCGACCACCTGTCGCTGCGCGGGTTCGCCGAGCTGCGCACGAACCACAGCCGTCCATCGCTGTGGGTGAACAACAGGGAGATATGGCAGGTCCCGCCGCTCTCCGCGGTGGTGGGCGTCGGGGTGGTGCTGCCCGTGGACGCGCTGTAGCGGAGGCACATGGCCGCGTCTCCGGGGGGGTGATGCGGCCGATTCGTTCTCGAACCCTGGCCTGGACGAGCGCGTCATCACGCCGCGATGAGCATCATGTCAGCAACACCAGCGAGGAACACCGGGACCGGCAGAGCAGCGCCGAGGCGGCCGAGGGCCCTCGGGCCGGCGTGCCTGGCCGTGGCGGCCACAGCCCTGCTCTCGCCGTGGCGCGCCGCGGCCGCGCCGCCGCGGGTCGCGGTGGAGCTCGAGGTGCGGCGCGCGCCGGGGACCGAGCGCTGCCCCGGCGAGGAGCTCTTGCGCGAGGAGATGGCCCGGCAGCTCGGCTACGACCCGGTGGAGCCCTCGGCGGCGCTGCAGGCCAGGACGCTCATCTTCCGCGGCCCCGGCCGGGAGGTGCACGCGACCCTGGAGATCCACGACGCGGAGGGCGCCGTCACCTGGTCGCGCCACCTGGTCGCCTACAACGACGATTGCACGGAGCTCGTCATGAACATGGCGCTCTCGCTGCGCGTCGCGCTCGATCCGCGCCTGCGCGTGCAGCCCGCGCTCGACCCAGCGCTCTCGCCGTCCGCGCCGCCCCTGCCGCTCTCGTCGCCCGTGGAGGCCGCGGCCGAGCTGCCCCCGCCCGCCGCAGGGCCCGACCTCACGGCCGGGCTCGCGCTGGCCTCGGTGTTCGGGCTCCTGCAGGACACGACCCCGGGAGCGGGGCTCCACCTCGCGCTCCGCTATCCCTCCTTTTCGCTCGGCGTGGAGGGCAGCGCCCAGTGGCCCGCCGAGATGAAGGTCGACCGGGGATCCGTCGCGACCTGGCTCGCCACGGCGAGCGCGGTGCCGTGCACCCGGGCGAGTCACCTCTTCGCGTGCGCCTTCGTGTCGATCGGGGTCGTGACGACCGCCGCCACGGACGTCGCGATCAACGAGGCATCGGCGCTCTGGCTCGCCACGGGGCCGCGCGCCGGCTTCGAGATGCGGCTCAGCCGTCTGTTCACCGTCCAGGCCTACGGAGACATCGTGCTCCGTCTCTCGGAGTTCCGCATAGAGACCCCGACAGCCGTCCTCTGGGCGCCGCCCGCGGTTGGCGGGCTCGTCGGTCTCCGGCTCGACGTCAGCCTCAGCGCGGTGCGCGGGGCGCGCCCGCCGCGCGCTGAGCTCGCTCGGGGGCCGTGGGCACCGCACTGACAGGCTTCTTCGCGACGGCAGCGCCTCGGCGCTCGAGGGGGGAACGAAAGGGAACGAGGGACGAGGGGGAAACAGATGGGGGCAGCGTCACGCAAGAGCACGTCCGAGGAACCTTCCCACGCCCTGATGGCGGCGATCACCGACGAGCACTTCTCGTTCATCGCCCGCTACCTCGCGCGCCTCGGGGTCCGCGCGCAGGACATCGACGATGTCGCCCAGGAGGTGCTCGCCGGTGCCTACCGCGCGCTGCCGCGGTTCGATCCGAGCCGGGGCAGCGTGCGGTCGTGGCTCATGGGCATCGCGACCCACCAGGCGTCGAACCACTTCCGGCGAGCCCACCGCCGGCGCGAGCGCCTCCGGCCGCTCGACGACCTCGAGGCGCTCCCCGACGCGACCCCCGACTCCGAGCAGCGCGCGATCGCGAGGGACCGGCGCGGCGTGCTCGACAAGCTGCTCGAGGAGGTGCCGCTGGAGCGCCGCTGCGTGTTCGTCGCCCACGAGATCGAGGAGATCGACATGGCCGAGATCGCGCAGCAGCTCTCGATCCCCCTCAGCACCGCGTGGAGCCGGCACCGGCTCGCCTGGCTCGACATCGAGGCGGCGATGCGGCGGTGGCAGGCGCGGCAGCGCGGCCGCGGCCTCGCGCTCATCCCCTTCGGCGCCGGCGCGCTGGTGCAGGAGGCGCGCGCCGGTCGCGACGCCGCGGGCACGCTGCTCGCGCGGCTCTACCGCCGCGCCCGCGGCGCGCTCTGGCCGCGGCGGTCCGCCTTCGCAGGCGGCGCCCCCGCGCGGGCCGGCGCGCTCCACGCTGCCGCGGGCGTGGCCGTCCCGCTGGCAGGCGCCGCGGTGTCGCTCGCGATCGTGCTGGGCGCGCTGTACGCCGCCGTGCCCCGGGCCCCCGCCGGACCGCACGGCGCGACCGCGCCCGCCATGGCCGCGGTCGCGCCGCCGCCCGCAGGCGCAGCGCCGCCGCCCGCAGGCGCAGCGCCGCCGCCCGCAGGCGCAGCGCCGCCGCCCGCAGGCGCAGCGCCGCCGCCCGCAGGCGCAGCGCCGCCGCCCGCAGGCGCAGCGCCGCCGCCGAACGCCGCGGCGGCGCTGGACGTCCCGCGGGGCGGCGCAGGCGCTGGCGTTGCGAGCGCCTCCGCCGCGGTCGCGCGAGCGGGCGGCGCGGCGCTCTCCGCGCGAGGGGCCGCGCTCCGTTCAGCCGGCGGCGCGGCCCCGCCCACGGCCGCTGCGCGCGCCGCCGCCGCGAGGGATCAGGAGATCGCCGCGGAGCGCGCCCTCATCGACGGCGCGATCGCGGCGTTCGCGAGAGGACACCACGCGGAGGCGAACCGCCTCCTCATCGAGCATGGGAATCGGTTCCCCGTCGGCCGCCTGACCGCCGAGAGGAACGCGGCGTTGCGCGCGCTCCGCGCGAGGGCCGCGACGAGTCCGCCCTCCACGGCATTCTAGATCGACGCGCGGCCGCGTCCGGCGCAGCGATCCAGATCAGAAGACCGCCATGACACCAGGAGAGCGCCGAGCCCTCTTTGCCGGGCGCCCTCACGCTCCTCCGCGCTGTCGCGCGGAGGTCACACGTCCATGGCGATTGCGGGGGGAAGCGCCGGCGATCGGGCGCGCACAGAAGGACCTTTTTCAGGGGGTGATGACGTTTCTTTGAGATGGGAGATCGGCTCCACCTAACCAAGCGGGCATGGGACAACCGCACCGCACCTCCGCTCCGCTGATGCCGCTGGATCGACAGCGCGCCTTCGTCCGGCTCTTCCGGGGCAAGACTTACGACGCTGTCTGGAACTGGCTCAAGCGGCTCGGGGTCCCCCGCCGCGACAGGCGAGACATCCTCCAGGACGTTTTCCTTGCGGGATACCAGAGCTTCCCCACGTACGATCCGCTGCGCGCGCGGCCGGAGCGGTGGCTCAACAGGATCACGGTGCACGTGGCCGCCCACTACCGCGACCGGGCGCACCACCGGCGCGAGGAGCTGTCCTCCGGCGGGCCCCCGCGCGTCGCCGATGAGCGGCCGAACGCCGAGGAGCAGATGGACGCGGAGCAGACCCGCTCGCTCATCCTGTCGCACCTCGGCTCGCTCCAGGCGGAGGAGCAGCGGATCTTGATCGAGCACGACATCGAAGGCGTGCCGATGGCGATCGTCGCGGAGCAGCACGGCATTCCCCTGTCGACGGCCTACAAGTGGCGCACGCGCGCGATCGCCGCGCTGCGCGCGGAGCTGGAGGAGCCGCGTGCAGAGCCGAAGCGCCGGCGACCGCCTCGCCCCGAAGCGCGCGCCGCCGGAGAGCCCGCAGCGCGCCCCGCAGGTCGCACCGCCGGCGAGCCCGCAGCGCGCCCCGCAGGCCGCACCGCCGGCGAGCCCGCAGCGCGACCCGCAGGCCGCACCGCCGGCGAGCCCGCTGCGCGACCCGTAGCGCGACCCGCAGGCCGCACTGCCGGCGAGCCCGGAGCGCGACCCGCAGCGCGCGCCGCCCGCGAGCCCGCCGCGCGATCGGCCGCGCCGCCCGGGCGATCCGCCCGCGCGACCCACGCGACCCCAGGGCCCGCCGCGGCGCCCCGCCAGCCGTTTCCGGGCGGCGGCCCGCTCCGCCCGAGGCGCGGCGCCGAGCAGCTGCACGCGCCGGCGGACGCGTGAGCCGCCGCGCACGGCGACGGCAGGCGCGCCCGCCCGCTCCGGCCGGGATCCGGCCGAAAATCACCAGAACCCGCCAGAACCGGCAAAAATCGGCGCGATCCGGCGACGAACCGAGCGCCAGGGACGCGCCGGCAGCCCGCGGGCGCCCCGAGAAATCTTCAGGCGGATCGGAACCGCTCGGCCCCGATCGAGACCGGGCGACAGACAGAAGACAGTCGGGCGACGACCGCCAGAAAGCGCGTCCGTCCAACGCGCAGGTAGTCGGGGCATATCGCAACGCGCTATGCTGGAACCTCAACGATGTACTACTCGACCGACGACCTTCGTATTGCAGGGCTGAGGCCCTTGATCCCCCCCGCGATCCTTATCGAAGAGATCCCCGTCAGCCCCGCGGCCTCGGAGACGGTCGCGTTCGCGCGCAAGGCCGCCGAGCGCATCATCTCGGGCGAGGACGACCGGCTCCTCGTGGTGGTGGGCCCCTGCTCGATCCATGACCCCAAGGCCGCCCTGGAGTACGCCGCGCGGCTCCGCGAGCAGCGCGACCGGCTGAGCGACGACCTGCTCGTGATCATGCGCGTCTACTTCGAGAAGCCGCGCACCACGGTCGGCTGGAAGGGGCTCATCAACGACCCCGACCTCGACGGGAGCTTCTCGATCAACAAGGGGCTCCGCGTCGCCCGCGGCCTGCTCCGCGACATCGCCGAGCTCGGGCTCGCGAGCGCGACCGAGTTCCTCGACACGATCTCGCCGCAGTTCATCGCCGACTTCATCTCCTGGGGGGCGATCGGCGCGCGCACGACCGAGAGCCAGATCCACAGGGAGCTCGCCTCCGGCCTGTCGTGCCCCGTCGGCTTCAAGAACAGCACCGAGGGCGACGTCCAGATCGCCGTCGACGCCGTGCGGGCCGCGCGCGAGGCGCACCATTTCCTGTCCGTGACGAAGCAGGGGATCTCGGCGATCGTGGCCACGCGCGGCAACCCCGCGTGCCACGTGATCCTGCGCGGCTCGCAGCGCGGGCCGAACTACGCGCCGGAGCAGGTCCGCGAGGCCGCCGACCGCCTGACCAAGGCGGGCCTGCCGCGCCGGCTCATGGTCGACTGCAGCCACGGCAACAGCCAGAAGGATCCGGCGCGCCAGCGGTCCGTGGCCGAGAGCCTCGCCGACCAGCTCCGCTCCGGCTCGCGGGACATCCTCGGCGTGATGATCGAGAGCCACCTCGTCGGCGGCAGGCAGGATCTCGCGCCGGGCAAGCTCCCCACCTACGGCCAGAGCATCACCGACGCGTGCCTCGGCTGGGACGACACCGTGCCCGTGCTCGATCTGCTCGCCCAGGCGGTGCGCGACCGGCGGGCCAGCAAGGCCGCCTGATCCCGGCGCGCTGGCCTGCGCCGCGGCCCGCCCGGGTCGCTGCGCGGCCCGCCGGGGTTGCTGCGCGGCCCGCCCGGGTTGCGGCATCATGGGGCATGCGGTTCCCCTGCCCCGACCTCGATCCCCCCTACTACGCCGTCATCTTCACCTCGCGCCGCACGCCCGGAGACGACGGCTACGGCGCGACGGGCGAGCGCATGGAGGCCCTCGCCCGGGAACAGCCCGGCTTCCTCGGCATCGAGAGCGTGCGCTCGGCCGACGGCCACGGGATCACGGTCTCCTACTGGCGCGACCTCGAGTCGATCCGGGCGTGGCGGCAGCACGAGGAGCACCGCGCCGCGCAGGCGCGCGGGCGCGCGGACTGGTACGAGGCCTACGAGGTGCGCGTCTGCCGCGTCGAGCGCGCGTACGGCGCCGACCGGCAGCGCGCCTGAGCCGGGCCGAAGGCGGCGCGCCGGCCCCGCGCGCCGGCCCCGCGCGCCGCGGGCCAGGGAGCCGGGCGGCGCGCGCCGGATCCGTAGCGCCCGCCTGTCGCGTGGACGGACGCATGGACGGCGCTGTGCGCTCGCGGCGCGGCGCGGCGCGCCCAGCCACGGTCGCTCGCCGACGCGCGCGCCCCCTGCCGCGCCGGCGCACGACTTGCTATGCACCCGGAGCATCTTGGAAGGAACCGCCATCGCCTCGGAGCTCCTCGTCATCCTGGCCCTCGTGCTCGTGAACGGCATCTTCGCGGGCGCCGAGATCGCGGTCGTCACCCTCCGCAAGACGCGGCTCGACCAGCTCGTGCAGTCGGGGAGCCGCCGGGCGCGCGCGGTGAAGCGGCTCCGGGACAACCCCGAGCGCTTCCTCGCCACGGTGCAGATCGGCATCACCGTCGTCGGCGCGACCGCGAGCGCCTTCGGCGGGTCGACCCTGGCGCGGGAGCTCACGCCGGTGCTCCAGGCCGTGCCGTGGATCGGGGACGCCGGGGAGGAGCTCGCGCTCGCCGCGGTCGTCGCGCTCGTCTCTTTCCTCTCGCTCGTCCTCGGCGAGCTCGTCCCGAAGTCGCTCGCCCTCCGGAGCGCCGAGCCGTACGCGATGCTCGTCGGCCCGCCGCTCCGCGGTCTGTCGTCGCTCGCCCGCCCGCTCGTCTGGCTGCTCACGGCGAGCTCGAACCTGGTGCTGCGGCTCTTCGGCGACCGCACGAACTTCGTCGAGGCGCGCATCTCGCCCGAGGAGATCCAGCAGATCGTCGACGACGCCGCCGAGGCGGGCTCCGTCGACAAGCGCGCCGGCGAGATCGCCTCCCGCGCCCTCGATTTCGCCGGGCTCACCGCGCTCCAGGTGATGCTCCCGCGCGGCCGCGTCGTGGCGCTGCCGCGCGGGGCGACCGCGGCGGAGGTGCAGCGCACCGTGCTGGATCACGGCCACACGCGGATGCCGGTCTACGAGGGCTCGGCCGACAACGTGATCGGCTACGTCACGATCCAGGAGGTGCTCGCGCTCCTGTGGAGCGACGGGCAGTTCTCGCTGGAGAGCGTCCTCCGCCCCGCGTACTTCGTGATCGGGTCGATGCCGGCCGTCGATCTGCTCGCCGAGATGAAGCGGCGCCGGCTCCAGCTCGCCGTCGTCGTCGACGAGCTGGGCGGCATGATCGGCATCGTCACGATGGAGGACCTCGTCGAGGAGCTCGTCGGCGAGATCTTCGCCGAGAACGAGGCGCACGCGCGATCGCAGGAGACGATCCAGCGCGAGCCGGACGGGTCGGCGCTCGTGCCCGGGGACATGCCGGTCCACGAGCTGAGCCGGCAGCTCGACATCGCGCTGCCGGACGACGCGCGCTGGTCCACGGTCGCCGGCCTCTGCATGGGGCTCGCCCGGCGCATCCCCGCGCCGGGCGACGTCGTGACGACCCCGGACGGGGCGGAGCTCCACATCGTCGACGCGAGCCCCCGGCAGATCCGCACGGTGCGGGTCCGCGTCCCGCCGCCGCCCCCGGACGACCTCGACGACGAGGCGCGCGGCGGCGAGGGCTGAGCGCGTCAGGCGGCGGGCGCCGGCGCGGCCCCGGCGGACCTCCGCTGGAAGTAGTCGACCACCACGTAGCGCCGCGCGAGGAGCCCGAACACGACGGCGGCGACGAAGATGAGCGCCGCGAAGAACAGGTACTGCATCGCGCCCGTGAACACGTTGAGCGCCGCGACGCCCGCGGTGATCAGGTTGCCCACGGTCACGGTGAGGTTCCAGAAGCTCATGATGGTGCTCTTCATCTCGCGCGGCGCCTGGGAGTAGGCGAACTCGAGGCCCGTGGTGGACACGAGCACCTCGGCGAACGTGATGAGCACGTAAGGCCCGGCCTGCCAGAGCACGCTGGGCCGGCCGCCCGAGGTCATCGCGAGCTCGATGGCGGCGACCGCGACGAACGAGAGCCCCGCGGTCGCCATGCCCGCCGTCATGCGGCCGAGCGCCGAGAGCCGGAACCCCCGCCGCTCGAGGGCCGGGTACAGGATCATCGTGTTGAACGGGATGATCAGCATCACGAGCAGCGGGTTGAGCGCCATGAGCTGCGCCGGGGCGAGCCGGTGGCCGAGGACCTCGAGATCCATGCGCGTCGCCTGCACGACCCAGGTCGACCCCTTCTGGTCGAACAGCGCCCAGAACACGGGGATCGGGGCGAAGATCGTCATCACCCGCAGGACGGCCCTGGCCCCCTCGATCGCGCCCTCGGGGTGCCTGCCGCGCGCCGCGTCGAGGAAGTGCCCGCGCCCGGCGTCGCCGTCCCCGTCACGCCGGCCCCGGGCGGCGTCCCGGAGGACGCGGAGGAACGAGTGCGGGTTCTTGCCGGTCGGGGGCACGTGGACGTACCTGTCGCGCCCCATCCAGAACACGAGCGTCGCGACCAGCATCAGCCCGCCGGGGATCCCGAACGCCACCCGCGCCCCGAACCACTCGAGCGTCTTCGGGATCAGCGCCGAAGCGAAGAACGATCCGAAGTTGATGATCCAGTAGAAGAGGGCGAACACGTGCTTGACGAGGTGCTTGTTCTCCTCCGAGAACTGGTCGCCGACGTGCGCCGAGACGCACGGCTTGATCCCGCCCGAGCCGAGGGCGATGAGCGCGAGCCCAGCGTAGAAGCCGGTGGGGCTCTCCTCGAAGATCGCGAGGCACGCGTGCCCCGCGCAGTAGACGAGCGAGAGCCAGAGGATCGTCCGGTACTTGCCGAGGAAGCGGTCGGAGAGGAAGCCGCCGAGGAGCGGGAAGAAATAGCAGGCGCTCACGAACAGGTGGTAATTGGCCTTCGCCACGTGCTCGTGGATCAACATGTAGTTGATCATGAAGAACGTTAAGATGTTCTTCATGCCGTAGAAGCTGAAGCGCTCGCACCCCTCGTTGCCGATGATGTACTTGATCTGCGGGGGGAACTTGTCCGTGCTCGAAGCGGTTTGCGTCATGGCAGGCCCTCGCGCGCGCCTCGCCGTGTAGACCGCCGCCCGCGCCCCGGCAATCCGCGGCCCCCGCTCCCGTCCCGGAAAGAGCCGTTGTGGGCGGCGAGCGCCGCGCACGGCGGCGGACAGAGCGGCGGGCGTGGAGCGGCCCTCACGGGCGCGCCGCGCCTGCCCGCGTCGCCGCGTCGGGGCGCGCTCTCCAGATGTTCCCGCGCCCACAGCGCGACCCCGCGGCCCGGTGCGAAATGCCCCGCTGCGGCGCCACGCCGCGGAGACGCCGCCGCGCCCCGGCCTGCGGCGCCGTGAAGCGCGGTACGCGCATTGCTTTTATCACCCGAGGATCGTCGAGCAGGCATCGAGAGATTTCATGACCAGGCGACGCGGCCGACCGCCCGGCGCGCGGTCGTCGGCGTCTCCCGCTCCGTGACGCGCCGCTCGCGCGCATCCAGCAGGAGCCAGACAGATGAAGTGGTCATTCAGGGTCGCCCGGGTCGCCGGAATCGACGTCAACGTGCACGCGACGTTCGGCCTCATCCTCGCCGTCGGCGCGCTGCAGTGGAGCGGCCGCCACGGCGCCCGGGGGGCGCTGTTCGGCGCCGCGCTGATGCTGGCGCTCTTCGCCTGCGTGGCCCTGCACGAGCTCGGTCACAGCCTCGTGGCCCGGCGCTTCGGGCTCACGGTGCGCGAGATCCTGCTCCTGCCCATCGGCGGCGTCGCCATGCTCTCGGGCCGCCCGCAGAAGCCGCTCCACGAGCTGCTCATCGCGCTCGCCGGCCCCGCCGTGAACGTCGTCCTCGCCGCGCTGCTCCTCGTCGCGAGCGGCCTCTTCGGCTTCCTCCCGGCGCTCTCGGAGCTCGGGTCGGCGGCCTCGACCCCCTCGCTGCCGACGGCGGTCCTCTGGCTCCTCGGCGCCAACGTGGCGCTCGCGCTGTTCAACATGATCCCCGCCCTGCCCCTCGACGGCGGGCGCGTGCTCCGGGCGGGGCTGTCGATGGCCGTCGGCCAGGCGCGCGCGACGTCCGCGGCCTCCGTCATCGGGCAGGTCATCGCCGTCGGCCTGTTCGCCGTCGCCGTGTTCACCGGCCACCTCGTGCTCGCCTTCATCTCGGTGATCGTCTTCCTCGGCGCCGCGCAGGAGCGGGCCGCGGAGCGCGCGAGCTCGGTCCTCGGCGGCGTCCCCGTCGGGCGCGCCTACAACCGCCGCGCGATCGCCCTCGCGCCCTGCGACCGCGTTCACGACGCCGCCGAGCACATCCTCACGACGTACCAGTCCGATTTCGCCGTCCTGCTCGAGGGGGAGCCGATCGGCGTCCTGACGCGCGCCGACGTGATCCGCGCGCTCGCCGAGGGCGCGGGCAGCGCCTACGTCGCCGGGATCATGCGGCGCGACGTCGTCCGCGTGGACGCCGAGCGCTCGCTCGACGAGGTGGCGCGGCTCATGTCCGAGAAGGGCGCCCCTGTGGTCGCGGTGTACGACGGTGAGCGATACCTGGGCCTCATCGGCCGCGACGACGTGGCCGAGGCGCTCACGCTCCTCCAGTTCCTTCCGGCCTCGCGGCTGGGCGGCGCGGCGTCGTCGGCGGCGCCGCGCACGCAGTGGACCTGAGGCGCGCGCGACGCGAGACAGCCGCGGGGCCGCCGCGGCCGTGACGCATGACGGCGAGCGCCGCGCGCGAGCCGTCTTCGCGCGCCCGCGAGCCGCGTTCGCGCGCCCGCGAGCATTGACAGCCTGGAAGGCCATCGGCGTATCCTCCCGGTAGCTGCTCTTCACGACCCCCGTCGCCGGCATCTCTGCCGAGGGAAGGCTCATGCAAAAGGTCAGATCGCGCTCCAGGCTCGCGCCGACGTACACCCTGCTCTGGCTCGCCGCGGCGGTGCTCGCCTCCGTGGCGTCGTGCTCGGACGGCGGCATCACCACCCCGCCCACGTGCGCCGCGCCGCTCGCCTCGTGCGATGACGTCTGCGTCGACACGTCGTACGATCACGACCATTGCGGCGGCTGCGGCATCGCCTGCGAGGACGGCCAGACCTGCGTCGAGGGCGCCTGCGTCGGCTGCGACGACGGCCAGACGGCGTGCGGCGACGGCTGCTTCGATCTCGAGAGCGACGAGGCGCACTGCGGGGGCTGTAACAGCGCCTGCGACGACGGGCAGACCTGCGAGGACGGCGTCTGCCAGGACGAGGACGAGTGCGGCTCGGGGCTCACGACCTGCGGCGGCGCGTGCGTCGACACCGAGACCGCCGAGGCGCACTGCGGCGGCTGCGGCAACGCGTGCGACGACGGGCAGACCTGCGAGGACGGCGTCTGCCAGGACGAGGACGCATGCGGCTCGGGGCTCACGACCTGCGGCGGCGAGTGCGTCGACACCGAGACGGACGAGGCGAACTGCGGCGAATGCGGCACCGAGTGCAACGCCTCGCAGGTCTGCCAGTCCGGGATGTGCGCGTGCACGGTCGGCCCGGGCCGCGACCTCGGCAGCGCGGTGCCTCAGATCGTGAACGGCACGACGGCCGGCGGGTCGAGCACCTACGCCCCCACGTGCGTGGCCACGAGCTCGAGCGAGCGCATCTACTCGTTCACCGCCGCGACCGCGGGCGTCTACTCGTTCGACAGCACGGGCTCGGGGTACAACGTCGTCCTCGCCCTGCTCGACGCGGCGGGCTGCTCCGAGCTCGCCTGCAGCGCCGACCCGGGCGCCGCGGTCGTCACGGCCGACCTGGCCATGGGCCAGACCGTCTTCATCGTCGTCGACGGCGCCGACGGCGAGACGGGCACCTTCGAGCTGAGCATCACGCGGCAGAGCGCCCCGAGCTGCCCGGCGGGCACGCTCGAGTCCGCGGTGCCGCTGACGATCACCGGCAGCACGGTCGGCCGGCCCAACAGCGCGAGCCCGACCGCGACGGCGGAGTGCGGCGTCGCGGAGAGCCCCGACGCGGGGTACGCGTTCACGGCGCCGGTCACCGGCGACTACGTGTTCGACACGTATGGCTCCGCGTTCGACACGGTGATCCACGTGCGCGACGGGTTCTGCCGGGGGCCCCAGCTCGGGTGCAACGACGACACCGAGGTCGAGCAGTCGGAGGTCACGGTGCGGCTCGAGGCGGGCCAGACCGTCGTGGTCATGGTGGACGGCTCCCGCGACACGTCGGCGGGCGCGTTCACGCTCAACATCCGGCGGGCCGTCCCGCCGCCCGTCTGCGACGGCAGGGGCGTGTGCGGCGATTCCACCGAGGGGTGCGTGGCGTGCGCGTTCGAGGGCAACTGCGCGGACGAGCTCCGGGCGTGCACCGACAGCGAGGCCTGCCTCGAGTACGTGAGCTGCATCCGCACGTGCCGCCCGGGCGCGGAGTGCGACGCCTGCAGGACGGGGGACCCGGAGAGCGCCGCGATCTTCGACGCGGCCCTCACCTGCGCCCTCTGCAACGAGTGCCCGCTCGACTGCGCCGGGACCGACGAGATCGCGTGCCCGTGAGCGCGCGGACGCGTTAGAAGCGCTGCGCCGCCCGTGGTAGGACCGCGCCGATGCGGCGCATCCTCCACGGGCACTTCTGGACGATCGCTCCCTGGCTCAAGCATCAGCTTCGCGCCCCCGCGCTCCCCCCGTCCTCCCCCTTCTCGGTCCACGTCGACGAGTCTCCTGCGGGGCCCGTCCGGCTGCTCGGCAGGATCCGCCACCGGGACGGCGCGCGGGCGATCCTCGTCGTCGTGCACGGGCTCGGCGGCACGGCCGAGAGCTACTACGTGGTCTCGGCCGCCGCGGAGGCCGAGCGCGCCGGGCTCGCGTCGCTCCGCATCAACCTCCGCGGCGCCGGCGGCGACGGGGCCGGCATCTACCACGCCGGCCTGTTCTCCGACCTGCACGCCGCCATCGCCTCCCCCGAGCTGGCCCGGTACGAGCGCGTGCTCCTCGTCGGCTACTCGATCGGCGGGCACCTCGCGCTCCGCTACGCCGCCTCCGGCGCGCACGACCCGCGGCTGCGCGCCGTGGCGGCCATCTGCCCGCCGCTCGATCTCGCGCGGTCCGTCGCCGCGATCGACAGGCCGGAGCGCTGGCTGTACCGCCGCCACGTGCTGTCGGGGCTGAAGGAGATGTACGCGGCCGTGGCGTCCTGCCGCGACGTGCCCCTGCCCCTGCGCGAGGCGCTCGCGATCCGCACGATCCGCGAGTGGGACCGGCGCATCATGACGCGCTGGTTCGGCTACGAGAGCCCCGAGGCGTACTACGCGCGCGAGAGCGCGGCCCCGCGCCTGCGCGATCTCGGCGTCCCGTCGCTGCTCGTCGCCACCGAGGCCGATCCGATGGTGCCGCTCGACACGGTGCGACCGGTGCTCGAGGCCTACCCGGTGTCGCCGCTCCTCGACGTCCAGTGGCTCGAGCTCGGCGGGCACGTCGGCTTCCCGCAGACGCTGAGCCTCGGGTTCGGGGCCGTGCCGGGCCTGGAGTCCCAGGTCATCCACTGGCTCGAGCGGCACTGAGCCGCGAGCGCGCCGCACCGACGCGCGAGCGCGCCGCACTGAGCCGCGAGCGCGCCGCACTGAGCCGCGAGCGCGCCGCACCGACGCGCGAGCGCGCCGCCGCGGAGCGGGTCCCGGCGCCGCTTCACCCAGGCGGCGCGGCGGGCCCGAGCGCGAAGATGTCGACGTCGACACCAGGGCTGTAGAGCACGTGCGGCGCCCCCTCGGTCGCGGGCAGGCCGGCCGCGGCGACGACGCTCTCCTCGACGTGGCTCACCTCGGCCCGGTGGAGCGGATAGGGCGCGTGGTGCACCTGGCCGACCCGGAGCTCGCCCCGGTGCGCGGCGAACAGCAGGTAACGCTCGGCGAGGAAGTGCTCGAACGTCCCAGGCGCCGCGGTGCCGATGGGCTCGCCGACGCGGTAGCGCGCCTCGAAGCGCGCGGGCACGGGGCCGGGCCAGCGCCGCTCGCTTCGATACTGGACCTCGCCGCCCCGCGCCTCGATGTCCATCGAGGCGAAGTGATACGGCAGATGCCATCCCGCCCGGGCGATCATCACCGCGATCGCCTTGGCCGCGTCCAGGCTGAAGAACCACACGCCGGGGTCCCGGCCGTCCCGGTGCACGTAGGTGCGGACGTTGAGCTCGTGAAAGTTCGAGATCCCCGGCACGCTCGGCGACCACCACGGGGTGACGTCGCGCATCGTGAAGGCGACGACGCCGACGTAGGCCCTGCCCTCGAAGGTGTCGAGCGTGAGGCCGGGCGGCACCACGGCGCGGAGCGCGGCGACCGGCGTCTCCCAGTGGAGGAAGAGCAGCTCTCGCCAGCGCTGGAAGCCTGCCGGGCGGCCGCGAGGGCGCAGCGTGGGAGCGAGCCGATCCATGGCCTGGAGGATAGGGCAGCGCGGGCCAAAGATCCCCCCTCGCGGCGGGCGACGCCATGGGGATATCCTGCCGGCGGAAGCACACGAAACACGAAGCAGACCCAGCAGACGAAGACGGCCGGCGGCGGCAGCGGTCGACGCCGGCGGCGACCAGGCGGACGGAGCGGAGGGCAGGATGAAGAAGCTCATCAACGCGCCGGAAGATCTCGTCGGCGAGGCGGTCGAGGGCATGGCGCTGGCGCACGCCGATCTCCTCCGGGTGAACACCGCGCCGCTCTTCGTCACGCGCGCGGCGCCGAAGGAGAAGGGCAAGGTCGCCCTCGTCTCGGGCGGCGGCAGCGGGCACGAGCCGCTCCACGCCGGGTTCGTCGGGCGCGGCATGCTCGACGCCGCCTGCCCGGGGGCCGTGTTCACGAGCCCGACGCCGGATCAGATCGCCGAGGCGACGCGGGCGGTCGACGCCGGCGCCGGCGTGCTCCACATCATCAAGAACTACACCGGCGACGTGATGAATTTCGAGATGGCCGCCGAGCTCGCGCGCGAGGAGGGCATCTCGGTCGAGGGCGTGCTCGTGAACGACGATGTGGCGGTCGAGGACAGCCTCTACACGGCCGGGCGGCGCGGCGTGGGGACGACCGTCCTCGCCGAGAAGATCTGCGGCGGCGCCGCCGAGGCGGGGCGGCCGCTCGACGAGGTGGCGGCGCTGTGCCGGCGCGTCAACGCGCGCGGCCGCAGCATGGGGATCGCGCTCGCCGCCTGCACCGTGCCGCACGCCGGCAAGCCCTCGTTCGAGCTCGGCGCGGGCGAGATGGAGGTCGGCATCGGCATCCACGGCGAGCCCGGCCGGCGGCGCGCCCCGATGGAGCCCGCGGACCGCGTGGCCGAGCTCCTGATGCAGCCCATCCTCGACGACCTGCCGTTCAAGCCCGGCGACGACGTGCTCCTGTTCGTCAACGGCATGGGCGGGACGCCGCTCATCGAGCTCTACGTCGTCTACCGCAAGGCGCACGCGATCGCGCGCGAGCGCGGCCTCAACGTCGCGCGCAGCCTCGTCGGGCCGTACATCACGTCGCTCGAGATGGCCGGCGTGTCGGCGACCCTCCTCCGGCTCGACGACGAGATGATCCGCTGGTGGGACGCGCCCGTGCACACGCCGGCGCTCCGCTGGGGGGCGTGAGCCATGCAGACCCTGAGCGGCGACCACATCGCGGCGTGGCTCGAGCGCGCGGCCGACGCGATGGAGCGCGAGAAGGTGTACCTGACCGAGCTCGACGCGGCGATCGGCGACAGCGACCACGGGGTCAACATGGCGCGCGGCTTCACGGCGGTGCGCGCCCGGCTCGACACCCTCGATCGCGGCGACATCGGCGCGCTGCTCAAGGCCGTCGGGACGATCTTGCTGTCGACCGTCGGCGGCGCGAGCGGGCCGCTCTACGGCACGCTGTTCCGCGACGCGGGCCAGAAGGCCGCCGGCGCCGCGGCGCTCGACCTGGCGGCCCTGACGTGCTGCCTCGAGGCGGGCCTCGACGGCGTGCGGCGCCGCGGCAAGGCGTCGCCCGGCGAGAAGACGATGGTCGACGCGCTCGTCCCCGCGATCGAGGCGCTCCGGGCGGCCCAGGGCGCGCCGGGGCCCGACGGGGCCGAGGGCGGGGGTGACGGCGGCGGCGGCGCGCCGATCGCCGAGGCGCTCGCCCGCGCCGCGGAGGCGGCGAAGGCCGGGGCGGAGGCGACCGTGCCGCTCATCGCCCGCAAGGGCCGGGCGAGCTACCTCGGGGAACGGAGCGCCGGGCACCAGGACCCCGGCGCCACGTCGAGCTGGCTGCTGCTGCGGTGCCTGGCCGCGACGGCAGGCGCATGACCGGCGCGGCGGGCCACGTCGGGCTCGTGCTGGTCTCGCACAGCCGCGCGCTGGCGGAGGCCACCGAGACGCTGGCCCGCCAGATGACCGGTGAGTCGGTCGCCATCGCGTGCGCGGCGGGCGCTGGCGAGGGCGGCGCCGAGCTAGGCACCGACGCGACCGCGATCGCCGCGGCGCTCGAGCGCGTCTGCGGGCCGGCCGGCGCCGTCGTGCTGATGGACCTCGGCAGCGCGATCCTGAGCGCCGAGACGGCGCTCGAGCTCGTCGATCCGGAGCTCGGCGCGCGCACGCGCCTCAGCGCCGGGCCGATCGTGGAGGGCGCCGTCGCCGCCGCGGTGCGGGCGGCGGCCGGCGGCACGGTCGATCAGGTCGCCGCGGACGCGCGGCAGGCGCTCGCGGCGAAGATCGCGCAGCTCGGCGAGGTCGAGCGCCCCGCCGCGGCAGAGGCGGGCGCGGCAGCGGCCGCGCCCGCCGGCAAGGCAGCGGCCGCGACGGCCGGCAAGGCAGCGACCGCGACGGCCGACGTCGCGATCGCCGACCCGAGCGGCCTGCACGCCCGCCCGGCGGCGCAGCTCATCGCGCGCGCCGCGAGCTTCGACGCGGCGATCACCCTGGAGAACGTGACGAGCGGCCGCGGCCCGGTGCCGACGGCGAGCCTCATCGCGCTCGCGTCGCTCGGGGCGCGCCGCGGCGACGTGCTGCGGCTGCGCGCCGCCGGGCGGCAGGCGGCCGCGGCGGTCGACGCGCTCGCGGCGCTCCTCCAGCGCAAGGCGCCCGCGGCCGCGCCCGCGTCGATCGCCGTCTCGGGCCTCGCGATCCCTGTCGCCCCGGGCGTCGCCCTCGGCCCGCTGGTCCGGCTCGAGCGGTCGATCCCGGACGTCCCCGACACGACGGTCGACGACCCCGCCGCCGAGGCCGAGCGGCTGCAGCGCGCGATCGAGCTCGCGGCGCAGGACCTCGCGAGCGCGCTGCGCGGCAGCGACATCCTCGAGGCCCACCAGGCGCTGCTCTGCGATCCGGCGCTCGTCGACGAGGCTCTCGCGCGCATCGCGCGGGATCGCTGCAACGCGGCCTGGGCCTTTTGCCAGTCGGTCGACGCCGCGGCCGCCATCTACCGGCAGCTCGAGGACCCGTACCTGCGGGCGCGCGAGGCGGACGTCCACGACGTGGGCGAGGCCGTCGTGCGCGCGCTGCTCGGCGGCGCCCCGGGCACGCTGCCCGAGGGGCCGCCGGCGGTCGTCGTGGCCGACGACCTCACGCCGTCGGAGGCCGCGCGGCTCGACGCGGCGCGCGTGCTCGGCGTGATCGACCGGCGCGGCGGCCCCACCTCGCACGCGGCCATCCTGCTGCGCGCCGCCGGCATCCCGGCGGTGGCCGGGGCCGCGGCGCTCGTGCCGGAGGGGGGCGGCGCCCGCGCCGGCCTCGACGGCGCGACGGGCGAGGTCTGGATCGATCCCGATCCCGAGACCGCGCTCGCGATCGAGCAGCGGCGGGCGATCCAGCGCGCGTCGCGGCGGCCGCCGGCCGCGCGCGACGGCCGCCTGCGCCTCGCGTGCGGCCGCGAGGTCGAGCTCTGGGCGAACGTGGCCGGGCCGTCGGACGCGCGCGCCGCGCGCGAGGCCGGGGCGCGCGGCATCGGGCTGCTGCGCACCGAGATGCCGTTCCTTGGCCGGCTCGACGAGCCCGGCGAGGACGAGCAGGCGGCGCTGCTCGCGGACACGTTCGCCGTGTTCGCCGGCGCGCCCATCGTCGTCCGCACGCTGGACGCGGGCGGCGACAAGGCGCTTCCGTACCTCGCCCTCGAGGCCGAGACGAACCCCAGCCTGGGCGTCCGCGGCGTCCGCCTGTCGCTCTCGCGGCCGGCGCTTCTCGAGGCCCAGCTCCGCGCGATCCTCGTCGCGGGGCGCGGCCACAGCGTGCGCGTGCTCATCCCGATGGTCTCGACCGCCGCCGAGGTGACCGCCGTGCGCGCCGCGCTCGGGCGCGCGCACGAGGCGCTCGCGGCCGCCGGCAGGCCGCACCTCTGGCCCGTGGCCACGGGGATCATGGTCGAGGTGCCGTCGGCGGCGCTGATGGCCGAGCGCCTCGCGCGGCAGGCCGACTTCTTCAGCATCGGGACCAACGACCTCACGCAGCACACGCTCGCGGCCGAGCGCGGCCACCCGCGGCTCCACGCGCTGGCCGATCCGGCGCACCCGGCCGTGCTGCGGCTCGTGCGCGCGGTGGTGGAGGCGGGGCACGCCGCGGGGCGGCCGGTCTCGGTGTGCGGCGAGGCCGCGGGCGATCCCGACGTCGCGCCGCTGCTCGTCGGCCTCGGGGTCACGCAGCTCAGCATGTGCCCCTCGGCGTTCGACGCGGTGGAGGACGCGCTCGCCGGGGCCACGTTCGCGGAGCTCGCCGCCGCCGCCGAGGAGGCGCTCGCGGTCGACGAGGCGTCCGCGGCCCGCGCGGCGCGCGCGGCGGCGCGGCGGCCGGGCTGACGGCCGGGGGGCGCTCGCTGTCACGCTGCCTGCGCGGGGGCTGCCGCGCTGCCCTCCGCACACCGTTTCCGGTCCCGCGAGGGCTGCCGCGCTGCCCTCCGCACACCGTTTCCGGTCCCGCGAGGGCTGCCGCGCTGCCTGCCGCACACCGTTTCCGGTCCCGCGAGGGCTGCCGCGCTGCCCTCCGCACACCGTTTCCGGTCCCGCGAGGGCTGCCGCGCTGCCCTCCGCACACCGTTTCCGGTCCCGCGAGGGCTGCCGCGCTGCCCTCCGCACACCGTTTCCGGTCCCGCGAGGGCTGCCGCGCTGCCCTCCGCACACCGTTTCCGGTCCCGCGAGGGCTGCCCGGTTGCCTGCCTGTCACCGCTTCCGGTTGTACGAGCCCTTTCCGCGCCGCGGCGGCGGACGCGCCGTTCCTACAGCGCCCCCGCCGGCGCCGCGCCATCGAGCGTGGAGCGCGCCGTGGCGTCCTCCACCGGCAGCGCCGCGCGGACCGGGTGTCCGAGCACGCACGCGCCGTCGCCGGGCAGCTCCGTCGCCTCGTCGCACGCGGCGAGCTCCCAGCCCTGCGCCTTGTCGGCGTCCGTTTCGGAGAGGTCGGCGCCCCGGAGGTCCGCGTCGCTCAGATCGGCGCCCTCGAACGTCGACTCCATCAGCGCGGCGCCCGACAGGTTCGCCCCGGCGAGCCGCGCGTTCCTGAAGCTCGTCTGGGTGAAGTCGGCGCTGGAGAGATCGAGCCCGGACAGGTCGAGGCCGTCGAACCGGCGATGGCCGCTCCGCGCGAGCTGGCGCGCGGCGGCGGACCGGCTCTCGGCGTCGCCCGACGAGAGCGTGGCGCGCAGCCGGAAGACCGCGAGGCGCGACGGGTCGATCCCGTGGACGAGCGTCGCGGCGAGCGCGACGAGGGCAAGGCGCGCCCCGAGCGCGCGCGCTGCGCCGCGCTCGGTCCCGAACGGCGGCAACGCGAAGGTCAGGAGCGCCGCGCCGAGGGCGCCGCCGGCGCGCGCCGCCCAGAGGAGCCCGGGGGGCGGCACCTTCACCAGCGCGACGGCCGCCGCGAGGACCAGGAGCAGCGCGCCGCCGGCGATCGCGAGGCGCAGCTCGGCCGGCCGCGCGAGCAGGGGCGCCTCCTGGGGCGGACGCTGGGCGCCGGGTGAGGCGGGGCCGCGGCGCCCCCGCCCCGGCGGCGGCTCGGCCGACTCGGCGGGGCGGCGCGGCGTCCCCGCGGCCGCGCCGTGGCGGCGCGACGCGGGCGGCGCGGACATCCGCTGCGACTCCGGGGCATCGGACCCCCGCTGCGACGACGGCGCCGCCGGGCTCCGTTGCGATCCGGGCGGCGCGGACATCCGCTGCGACTCGGGGCCAGCGGGCATCCGCTGCGACTCGGGGCCAGCGGGCATCCGCTGCGACTCGGGGCCAGCGGGCATCCGCTGCGACTCGGGCCCAGCGGGCATCCGCCGCGACTCGGGGCCAGCGGGCATCCGCCGCGACTCGGGCCCAGCGGGCATCCGCCGCGAGTCCGGCCCCGCCCCGAGCCGCTGCGACTCGGGCGGCGCGCTCCCCCGCTGCGACTCGGGCGGCGCGCTCCCCCGCTGCGACTCGGGCGGCGCGAGCCGGCGGCTCCGCGCCGCGCCCTCGGGGCCCGCGTCGGCGCCCGCGAGCGCCTCGCGCAGCGGCGACGGGAACGACGCGACGTCGTCGAACGACGCCCCCGCGCCCGCCAGCGCCAGGATCGCCCCCTCGTCGACGCCGGAGCGCGCGCACGCCGGCGCGTCGACGCGCGCGCCCGCGAGCGAGCTCGCCGACGAGATCGCGCGCGGCAGCCGGGCGCCGCGCAGATCCGCGGCGGCGAGCTGCGCCCGGCCGAGCTGCGCCCCCGAGAGATCGGCGCCGCGCAGATCGGCGCCGGTCAGGTCGGCGCCGGTGAGGTCGGCGTTCACGAGCGACGCGGCGCCGAGCCGCGCCCCCGCGAGGCTCGCCCCGCCGAGCTTGGCCCCGTCGAGCCGCGCGCCGGCGAGGTTCGCGCCCTGCAGATCGGCGCCGGGCAGGTGCGCGGCCGCGAGGTCCGCGCCCGGGAGCTCGATCGCGGCGCCGTCCCCGCCGCGGCGCGAGGCCAGGGCGCCGAACAACCTGTGGAGCGCTGCGTGATCCACGGCGCCGCCGCCTACTCGTCCGGGTCGATGGTGCCGATCGCGCTCGCGAACACCACCTGCCCGTCCTTCGAGTAGCCGTCGAGCGCGAACCACGCGTGCGTCCCGTCCGCGTCCAGGTCGCCGCGCGCATAGGCCGCCCACCTGCGCTCCGGCGGCACGTCGGCCGGCCAGTGCGACTTCGAGACCGGCATCGGCGAGCCGCCGAGCCGATAGCGATACTGGTACGACTGAGGGTGGGTGACCTCGAATCCGAGGCACTTCCACCCGACGGTCGGACTCCCCGTGTTGTAATCCACACCCGGCCTGGGGTCGGGCTGGTACTTGATCCCTTGCACCCGGTAAAACGCGTTGGGCACCGTGACCGCGTCGCTGCACAGCGGCTGGGCCGCCGCGCCGCCCGTGTTCGCCTGGAGCCGGTCGGCCGACACGACGACCGCCCGCGCGATGGCGCCGACCGTGTGCTTGGCCTCGGCCGACGTGGCGAGCACCATGTATTTCGATACGCCCTGGGTGGCCAGGGCGGCCAGGACCGCCACGAGCCCGCCCGTGAGCATCACCTCGACGAGCGTGAACCCCCGTCGACCCCGCCCCCGAGATGTCCAGTCGACACCCGATCGAAGATCCCTTGCCACGGTACATTCATAACTGGACTGTTCGTCCAGGAATAGACGGAATCCCCGTCCTGCGGCCACGGAGACGCAGTTTGGTCGGGTGTTGTGGGGAGCGCGGTTGTCCCGGGGGCGCGCCGCCCACGTGGGCGGCGCGAGAGGCGGTGTGGGGCGGTGGTGAGCGCGCGTGGTAAGCGCTGCGTGGCGGGGTGGTGAGCGCGAAAGGCGCGCGCCGTGTCGGTGAGCGCGCAAGGCGCGCCGTGTGAGCGCGCGAGGCGCGCGCCGTGTCGGTGAGCGCGAAAGGCGCGCTCTGGGCTCAGGCGCGCGGGCCGGCGGTCCTGGGCGGCGGATCGCCCGCGAGGAAGGCCTCCAGCGCGTCGGCGATGCGCTCGCCCGTCTTGCCGTCCCACCCCTCGGGCACGGTGCCGCGCTTGCCGCGGCCGTCGAGGATGGCGTCGACCTCGCGCGCGATGAGCGCCGCGTCGAGCCCGACAACGGTGTTTGTGCCCTGGGTCACGGTGATGGGCCGCTCCGTGCCCTGGCGCATCGTGAGGCACGGGATCCCGAGCGCGGTCGTCTCCTCCTGGATGCCGCCGGAGTCGGTGGCGACGAGCAGCGCATTGCCCATCACGGTGACGAAATCGTCGTACCCGAGCGGCTCCATGATCCGGAGCCCCTTCGTCTCGCGCAGGCGCCCCGAGAGGCCGAACGCCTCGGCGCGGGCGACCGTGCGCGGGTGGACGGGGAACACCGTCGGCAGGCGCTGCGCGATCGCGGTGAGCGCGTCGAGCGTCTCGGCGAGCCGCTCGGCGCTGTCGACGTTGGCCGGGCGGTGGAGCGTCGCGATCGCGTACTTCTTCGGCTCGAGCCCGAAGCGCGACAGCGCGTCGGTCTGCCGCTTGAGGGCGTAATGGACCGAGTCGATCATCACGTTGCCGACGAACTTGATGCGCTCGGGCGGGATGCCCTCGGCGAGCAGGTTCGGCTGGGCGTCGTGCGAGGGCGTGAGCAGCAGATCGGAGAGCTGATCGGTCAGGACGCGGTTGATCTCCTCGGGCATCGTCCAGTCGCGCGAGCGCAGCCCGGCCTCCACGTGGACGACCGGGATGCCGAGCTTGGACGCCGCGAGCGCGCCGGCGAGGGTGCTCGTGACGTCCCCCACGACGACGACCACCTTGGGCCGGTGCTCCATCAGGTCCGCCTCGGCGCCGACGAGGACGGCCGCCGTCTGCTGGGCGTGCGAGCCGCCGCCTGCCTTGAGCGTGTGATCGGGCGTGGGCAGGCCGAGATCCCGGAAGAACACGTCGCTCATCGTCGGGTCGAAATGCTGGCCCGTGTGCAGGAGCCGCATCGGCAGGCCGCGCGCCTTGAGGGCGCGGCAGATGGGGGCGAGCTTCATGAAGTTCGGGCGCGTCGCGGCGACGAGGTAGATCATCTCGACCGGCGAGCATGCCGTGGTCCGTGCCTGGCTACCAGCGCGTTGTGTCGCGAGCGCCGGCGCGGCGGTTCACGCCGGGTCACGGCGCTCCACGCGGCCTCACGAGGCTTCACGAGGTCTCACGAGGCTCGGCGCCGCTTCGCGAGGCGCCACGCCGCTTTACGCGCGCGGCGCCGTCCTGTACACGCGCCCCGTGCATCTGACCGTGCTCCTCCACGGCGACCCGAAGGCCACGCAGCAGGCCCGCCTCGGCGCCGCGCTCGCCGCCCGGGGGCACCGGGTGATCCTCTGCGATGCGCCCGGCATCGCGGCGGCGATCCGGCGCGAGTACGGGCAGCGCTGCGAGGAGCTGAGGCTCGTCCCCGCCCTGGTCCCCCACGCGCTCCGGCGCCTCTGGGCGCGGCGGCGCGCGCGCGCGCTCGGCGTCGACGTGGTGCACCTGAACTTCCTCCGCCCGTGGCACGACGTCTGGTCGAGGATGCAGGGCGGTCCGCCGATCGTCGCCACCGCGTGGGGCTCCGACATCAACCCCGAGGTGTTCCGCAGGTCGCGGTGGACGGTGCGCCGGGTCAACCACGTGCTGTCCCACGCCTCGGCCGTCACCGCCGACAGCGTGCCCCTGCTCGCGCGGGCGAGGGAGCGCATGGGCGAGCGCGCCGGCGCCGTCCCCTGCGAGATCGTCCTCTGGGGCGTGGATCTCGCGACGTTCGACCGGCAGCGGGCGCTCGAGGGGGCGGCGCGCTTCCGGCGCGAGCTCGGGATCGAGCCCGGCAAGCGCGTCCTGCTGAGCCCGCGGCAGACGAAGCCGCACTACCACGTCGACCGCATCCTCCGCGCCTTCGCCGCGAGCCGGTGGGCGAGGGAGGGCGTCTTCGTCATCAAGCTGTACGGCCGGCACGACGAGCCCGCCTACGTGCGGAAGCTCAGGTCGCTCGTGCGCGAGCTCGGCGTCGGCGCCAGCGTGAAGTTCGCGGCGCCGTGCCCGTACGGCGAGCTCCCCGGCCTCTACGCGATGGCCGACGCCGCGGTCTCGCTCCTCGAGGTCGACGGCGTGCCGTCCACCTTCTGCGAGCTCGCGGCGCTCGGGGTGCCGATCGTCTCGAGCGACCTGCCGGCCTACGAGGGCGTGCTCGATCGCGATCGCGCGCTCCTCGTGCCGCCCGCCGACCACGCGGCGCTCGTCGCGGCGCTCGACCGGCTGATCGACGAGCCCGAGCTCGGGCCGCGCCTCGCGGAGCGCGGGCGCGCGTGGGCTGTCGAGCGCGCGGACTGGCAGCGGTGCGTCGACAGGTTCGAGGCGCTCTACCGCGCCGCGATGGCCTGCTCGCTGGGGGCGCCCGGCCGCGCCACCCTGTGACGGACGATGACGAGGCCCCTCATCACGGTCGGCATCACCTGCTACGCCGAGGGCGACTGGCTCCTCGAGTGCTGGGAGAGCCTGCTGGCCCAGACCGACGATCGCTGGGAGGCGGTGCTCGTGATGGACGGGACCGAGCACCGGCGCACCCAGGAGATCTTCGCCTCGCTCGAGCACCCGAAGCTCCGGAAGGCCCGCTTGCCCGTCAACATGGGCCCGTATCCCACGCGCAACCGCGCGTTCGAGCTGACCGAGACGCCTTACCACCTCTACCTGGACGGCGACGACAAGCTCCCCCCCGACGCCATCGAGAAGGCGAACCGGACCCTCGACGAGCACCCGGGGGTCGGGCTCGTCTACGGTGATCTCCAGCTCTTCGGCGCGCGACGCCAGCTCTGGCGCTACCCCGCGGTGGTCGAGCCGGACGACTTCGTGTCGAAGCAGGCGCTCCCCGGCGGCGGCAGCGTCTACAGGAAGGCGCTGTGGGAGCAGCTCGGCGGGTACGCGCCGGAGCTCGCGCGCGGCAACGGGGACTACGACTTCCACATCGGGCTCGCCGAGGCCGGGGTCCGAGGGGTGCACTGCGGCGGCGTGTGCGTGCTGTACCGGATGGGCCACGCGACGAAGGTCTCGAGCAGCTACGCGCTTCGCTACCACGAGACGCACGAGATCATGGTCGCGCGCCACCCCCGCTTCTTCGCCGATCCGCGGCGCCGGGCGCTGTTCCTGGCCCACGGAGAGCGGCGATCCGCGGAGGCGAGCTACGCGGCGGGCGACATGACGCGCGCCGTGGCGCTCGCGCGATCCGCGATGCGGCGGGGGCTCTGGAGCAGCCGTACGCTCTGGAAGATCGTCGTGGGGGCCAGGCTGCCCGAGCCGGCGCGCGGCGCGCTGCGGCGGCTCGGGCTCTGACCCGGATCAGGCGCGGCCGCGGTGCGCCATCGCGCCCGCCACGCCCCCCACCGCGGACGACGCCGCGGCGCGGCGCTCGCTCTCCTCGGCGCGCCGCGCCCTTCGGCCGCGCCACCACCGCTCGACGCTCATCACCGGCAGGATCGTCATCGCCACGAGGATCGACTTGATCCAGGCGCCGAGCGAGAGCGGCGCCGAGCCGAACAGCGTGTGCATGAACGGCGCGTAGACGAAGCAGAGCTGCAGGGCGAGGAGCGCGGCGATGCCGACGTAGATCCAGGGGTTCGAGAAGAGCCCGATCTTCAGCATCGAGTCGCGCAGCGACCGGCAGTTGAGCACGTAGAAGATCTGGAACAGCACGACCGTCGTGACCGCCGCGGTCTGGGCCTCGCGGTAGGCGTACTCCGAGACGACGCCGCCGCGAACCTCCGTGAAGTACTCGTACAGGAAGAGCCCGATCGCCCCCGCCGTCATGAGCACCGCGACGATCACCGTGCGCACGAGGACGAACTTGCTCAGGATCGGCTCGCTCGGGTCCCGGGGCGGCCGGCCCATCACGTCCTTCTCCATCGCCTCGAACGCGAGCGGCAGCGACAGCGCCACCGTGGCGACGAGGTTGACCCAGAGGATCTGGACGGCCGTGATCGGCATGAGCGGCGCGCCCCCGAGGATGGGGAAGGTCATCACCGCCACGAGCAGGATCAGCGCCTCGCCCAGGTTCGTCGGCAGCACGAACGCGAGCGCCTTGACCAGGTTGTCGTAGACCCGGCGCCCCTCCTCGACCGCCGCCCGGATGCTCGCGAAGTTGTCGTCGGTCAGCACCACGTCGGCGGACTCCTTCGACACCGCCGTCCCCGTGATCCCCATCGCCACGCCGATGTTCGCCTGCTTCAGCGCCGGCGCGTCGTTCACGCCGTCGCCCGTCATGGCCACGACCTTCCCGTCGGCCTGCAGCGCCTTCACGAGGCGGAGCTTGTGCTCCGGCGCCACGCGCGCGAACACGTTCGTGGACGCCGCCGCCGCGCGCAGCTCCTCGTCCGAGAGCCGCGCGATCTCCGTGCCGTTCATCGCCCGCCCGCCGACCTGCACGAGCCCGAGCTGCTCGCCGATCGCCCGCGCGGTCGCCAGGTGATCGCCCGTGATCATCTTCACCGTGATCCCGGCCTCGTGGCACGCCTTGATCGCGTCGATCGCCTCCGGCCGCGGCGGATCGATCATCCCCTCGAGGCCGAGGAGCTCGAACCCCTCGGCGAGGTGCTCCTCGTCGAGCGTCGCCGCGTCGCGCCCCGCGGGCCGCGCCGCCACGGCGAGCACGCGCATGCCCTGCGCCGCCATCCGCTCCACCTGCGCCATCGCCTCGGCGCGCTCCGCGTCGCCGATCGCGGCGCGGCCGAGCACCGCCTCGGGCGCGCCCTTCATGTAGATCACCCGCTCGCCGCCGGGCGCCTCGTGGAGCGTCGCCATGAGCTGCCGCTCCGACGAGAACGGGACCGCGTCGACGCGCCGGTGCTCCCGCCGCGTCGCGTCGACGTCCACGCCGAGCTTCTGCGCGGCGACGACGAGCGCGCCCTCGGTGGGGTCGCCCTCGATGCCGCACGTGTCGCCCTCGCGCTTCATGCGCGCGTCGTTGCAGAGCAGCCCCGCGCGGAGCAGCGCGCGCACCGGCTCGGGCGCCTCGCCCGCCGGCGCGCCGCCGCGGCAGAGCTCGCCGACCGGCGCGTAGCCGACGCCGGTCACCTCGAGCATCTCCCCGGCGGCCTGCGCGGTGGGGGTCCACAGGGCGCGGACGGTCATCTCGTTGCGCGTGAGCGTGCCGGTCTTGTCGGAGCAGATGACGCCGGTGCTGCCCAGCGTCTCGACGGCGGGCAGCTTCCGGATCACCGCGCGGCGCCGCGCCATGCGCTGCACGCCGATCGCGAGCGAGATGGTGATGATCGCCGGCAGCCCCTCCGGGATCGCGGCGACCGCGAGCGAGATCCCCGCCAGCATCGCGTCGACCGGCGGGTAGCCGCGGAAGAGCGCGACCCCGACGATGAGCAGCGCGACCGCCACGATCGCGATCGTCAGCACGCGGCCCACCTTGGCCATCGAGCGCGTGAGCGGCGTCTCGATCTCGGTCGCCTCGTGGAGCATCGACGAGATGCGCCCGAGCTCGGTCTTGCCGCCCGTCGCGACGACGACGGCCATGGCGTTGCCGTTCGTCACGAGCGTCCCGCCGAAGGCGAGGTTCTTGCGGTCGCCGACGCCCGCGTCCTCCGGGACCGCGTCGATCTGCTTGTCGACGGGCACCGACTCGCCGGTGAGCGCCGACTCGTCCACGTGGAGGTTCTTCACCGAGAGCAGCCGCGCGTCGGCGGGGATCTTGTCGCCGGCCTCCAGCACCACCACGTCGCCGGGGACGACGTCCGCCGCCGAGATCACGCTCCGCTGGCCGTCGCGCACGACCGTCGCCGACTGGGGCACCATGCCGGCGAGCGCCTCGATCGCCTTGCCCGCGCGGAGCTCCTGCACGAACCCGATCGCCGTGTTGAGCACGACGACCGCCAGCACGACCGATCCGTCGATGGCCTCGCCCATGATCATCGCGAGGGCCGCCGACGCGAGCAGCACGTAGATGAGCGGGTCGTTGATCTGTCGGAAGAGCAGCTTGAGCGCGCTGTCGCCCTTCGCGCGCTGGATGACGTTGGGCCCGACGTCCTTGAGCCGCCGGGCGGCCTCGTCGGTCGCGAGGCCTGTCTCGGCGCTCTCTATCTTCGAGAGCGCCTCGCCGGCTGGCAGGCTGTGCCAGGCTATCCCGGCCGATGAAGGGAGGACGCTTTGGGACATGCAGTGTTCTCCTGCGGGAGCCGCGCTGTGCGCGCTGCGCTCACCGGCGGTGGCAGCTTCTCACCACGAACTCTGCACTTGCTTGGCATGTGTCATGCCAGTAACCGCGCCCCGGCAGTTCGGCACATCGAGGGTTGCCCGCGCACGATTTGCGCTGCGCCTTTTCTCCCCGGTGGGGTGTTTTGCCCCACCCCTCTCGAACCGGGCTTCTACGGCGCAGGCAGCTCTCGGCGCCGGTAGAGCGCGATGATCCAGTAAGGCTGCGTTCGCTCGCCCGACGCCAGCTGCCACGCCACGGTCGCCACGTCGAGGACGAGCCGGCCCACGTGCTGCGCGAGCCCGACCCGAGGCGCGGCGAGATCGGCCTCGCCGCAGCCCGGGCAGGAGACGCGTGTGCCCCGCGGGAGGAACCAGCACCCGAGCGCGCGCTGGCGCAGCTGCTCGATCCGCCGGCTCGTGGCCCGCTCGGGACGACCGGCGAGCTCGGTCGCGATCCGCTCGAAGCGCGGGAAGAGCCGGTCGAGCGACGCGGCGTCGAACGACTGCAGGTGGCCGTAGATGTTGAACTCCAGGCCGCAGCGCGGGCAGCGCGCGAACCTGCGGCGGAGGTTCTCCCGGAAGGGCACCGAGATGAGGAGGTATCGCGCGGCGATGCGATCGAGCTCGCGCGCCGCGCCGGCGAGCACCTGATCGGGCAGGTGCTCGAGCATCTCGCTCGAGAAGGCGAGGTCCACCGCCCCGTCCGGGAGCGGCAAGGCGTCCGCGCTCGCCTGCAGGGTGCGGACGCGCAGCTTCGCGAGGGCGACGGGGCTGCGGTCGATGGCCAGCACGTCGTAGCGCTCGGCGAGGCGGTGCGTGAGGTAGCCGTCGCCGCAGCCCACGTCGGCCACGGTGCGCACCCCCGGCGGCATCATGCGCAGGAGCAGGTCGCCCTTGGCGACGATCGCCGGATCGGCCGCCGTCTCGGTGTGCTGCCAGAGCCGATCGTAGAAGGTCTCGCTGTCGTTCGCCTGCTCCGCGCCGCCCATCGCGGGTCGCATGCCACGGCGACCGACTCGCAGGAAGGGCTTCTGCCCGGCGCCTGTGGTACCGAGCCGCGATGCGAGACGAGCAGCCGCCCCCCCCCGACGCGAGCGCGCCGCCGCGGGCGCCGGCGGCCGCGGCGGCGCCCGCGGCGCCCACCGGCGGCGCGGAGGACGGCGCGGAGGACGGTTCGTCGCTGGCCGACCGGATCGGGATGATCGTCGGAGGTCAGCTCGTCAACAACCTGATCACCCTCGTGCAGGGCATCGTCGTCGTGCGGCTGCTCGGCAAGTCGGAGTACGGCGTGCTCGCGTTCGTGACGGTGCTGTTCACGACGGGGCGCGATCTCGCGCAGCTCTACGTCCCGGAGTCGCTCCTCTACTTCACGCCCAAGGTGACCCGCCCCGAGCTCAGGGGGCTCGTGCGGCAGAGCATGGCCCTCCTGCTCGGCCTCGGGACGCTCACGGCGCTCGTCTTCGCCGCGTTCGCCTTCCTCCCCGGCGTCTTCCTCGGCGGCCGGGAGGGGATCACGGTCCCCCTCTTGCTCATCGGCCTGACGAGCGTCGTCGGCTTCCCCGCGAGCGTCTTCGGCCCGCTCTTCATCGCCACGAACAACCACCGCAAGTCGGCGGGCGTCGCGCTGGTCGTCACCGTGGCGAGCGCCGCGGGCGCGCTGCTGCCCGCGGCGCTCGGGTGCTCCATCACGTGGATCCTGGCCGCCCAGTGCGCGGCGCAGGTCCTGAGGCTCTGGCTGTCGCACCGGCTGTACGCGCGGCTGTTCCAGGGGACCCCCGCCGCGCCGTTCCCGGGCGGCGTCAGGGCGCAGCTCGCGTACGCGCTCCCGCTCTCGGTGACCCGCTTCGCCGGCCTCTTCAACCAGAAGCTCGACAAGTTCGTCGTCGGCCTCTTCTTCAGCGCGGGCCTGTTCGCCGAGTTCGCCGTCGGCTCGCAGGAGCTGCCGCTCGTCAGCGTCCTCGCCTACTCCGTCACGTCGACGATGCTCCCCGACTTCGTCGCGCGCGTCGAGGGCGGGCGGACCCGCGAGGAGGGCGCGAGGGCGGCGATCGACCTCTGGCACTCGGGCATCCGCAAGACGACGCTGATCATGCTCCCGGTCGCGGCGTTCCTCCTCCTGTTCGCCGAGCCGCTCATGCGCACCGTGTACGGCGACGCGTACGCGGGCGCCGCCGTCCCGTTCCGCATCTACTCCGCGCTCCTGCCGCTGCGCGTGACCGCGTACGGCATCATGCTGATGGCGTTCGGCCAGACCGCGGTCATCCTGCGGATCCAGGTGATGGCCATGGTGTTCAACACCGCGGCGAGCCTGGCGCTGCTGCCCACGATCGGCATGATCGGCGCGCCGCTCTCGGCCGTCCTGACGCAGGCGATCATGATCGTCCTGATGGTGGCCCGCATCGCGCGCTTCTCGGGCGTCGGCCTGCGCGGCGTCTTCCCGTGGGCCCACTACGGGCGCGTCGCGGCCACCGCCCTCGTCGCCGCGGCGCCGCTCACCGCGTTCCTGATCACGGGAACCTTCGACGCGCGCCCCGCGCTCTCCCTCACGCTCGGCGCCCCGCTCTACGCGGCGCTCTACCTCGTGGCCGCGCGGGTCACCGGCGTGCTCGCGCCCGAGGACCGGGCGTTCGTCGCGCGCTGGCTCCGCCTGGAGCCGCTGCGCAACCGCCATGGTTGAGCCGCCCGATCGCTCGAACCACGGCCGCTCACCGTCGCTGTCTCGGGCGGCAAGACAGCGGACACCTGCGCGAATTCCGCGCAAGCTGCTTGAAAGGGCGGGCAAGCTGGAAAGATTGGCAGTCTTCCGGACGCCTCTCTCACGCTTCCCGCCTTCGTGTGGATTTCGCGCCGATCGATGCTCTAGGCTTACTCGCCGGCCTCATCGGCGCCCTGTGCGATGGAGACGACCATGAGCGAAGACCAGGAAGCAGGTTTCCTCCTCCGGGTCATCTCGGGCCCCCTGGCCGGACAGACCGCGCGCATCCCTGGCGACCGCCCGCTGCTCGTCGGCCGCGCGCCGGAGTCGGATCTCCCGATCGCCGTCGACGGTGAGCTCTCCGCCCTTCACTTCTCGGTGGAGCAGATCGACGGCAGCTACCTGCTCCGCGATCTGGGGAGCCGCAACGGGACGCAGGTCAACCGCGAGCGCGCGCGCGAGGTGCCGCTGCGGGACGGCGACGAGATCCGCGCGGGGGCGACGCTGTTCACGGTGGTGCGCCGCGAGCCCAACGGCGCGAACGGTAGGTGCACCCCGACCCAGCCCGCCCCGCCGTCGCGGAGGGCGCGGCGGACCGTCGCCGTCGCGACGGGCGCGCCGTACGCCGCGTCGGCGCGGGCGCGGCTCCGACAGGAGCGCGCGCCGCTCTTCGCGGTGCTCGACGCGGCGCGCGATCCGCGGATCCGGCTCCTCCTCGTCGAGGCGGGCGAGCAGGCTGCCTCGCTCTACACAGGCTTCCAGGGCGAGCTGCTCGCGGACATCAGCCCCACGCTCGTGCACCTCCCGCGCGAGTCCAGCCTGCTCGACGCGCTGATCGACAGCGGCTGGGGCGACGGCTGGGGCGTCTTCCTGACGAGCAGCCGCCCGTTCGGCGACGTGCGGAAGCACCTCCGCCGGTTCCTCCTCGTCGAGAGCGGGGCGGGCAAGCAGCAGTATTTCCGGTTCTACGACCCGCGCGTGCTCCGCGGCTTCCTGCCCACGTGCGGTCCGCGGAAGACCGAGGCGCTGTTCGAGGAGATCGAGTCCTTCGCGATGGAGGCCGAGGATCCGGGCAAGCTGCTGCGCTTCACCGCCCAGGGCGGCAAGGCGATCCGCGAGGAGTCGACGCTCGATCGACAGGCTGACGGCTCCCACGCAGGCTGACGGCTCCCACGCGGGCTGACGGCTTCCACGCGGGCTGACGGCTCCCACGCGGGCTGACGGCTCCCGCGCGGGCTGACGCGCGCCGCGCTGGCGCGACGGCTCAGCGCGGCGGCGCGCCGGATCCGCCCCCGTCCGAGTGGGGCAGATCCCACGCGATGACGCGCAGCAGCTCCGCCACGCTGAAGGCCTGGGCGAAGCAGCCGCCGGGGTGGTGCGGCGACTCCCCGGACGCGACCTCGGGCACCTGGTTGAGCGCGATCTCGTTCGCGGCCGCGGAGGCCACGAGCCGCTGGATCAGCGGGATCACGTGCTCGCCGAGCGTGGAGTAGCGCTTCGCGGCGCGCGCGTAGAACCCGAGGAGGAACGGCCAGACCGTGCCCTGGTGGTAGGCGCTGTCGCGCGCCTCGGGCCCGCCCTGGTACCGCGGCACGTAGGCCGGGTCCGCCGGGGATAGCGTGCGCACGCCGGCCGGCGTCAGGAGCTCCAGGCGGGCCCGCTCGAGCAGCGCCGAGGCCTGCTGGGGCGTGAAGCAGGCGGGATCCACGGCCACGGCGATCACCGCGTTGGGGCGGATCGACGCGTCGCGGAACGCGCCCTCCCCCTCCGCGTGCTCCGAGATCACGTCGTACGGATAGCTGGTCTCCTCGCACCAGAAGCGGGCGGCGAACGCCCGGCGGGCCGCGCGCGAGGCCGCCTCCGCGCGCTCGGCGAGGCGCTCGTCGCCGGCCGCGCGCGCGAGGCGCGCGAGCGTCTCCGAGCCCTTCGCCCACAGCGCCGTGAGCTCGACCGGGCAGCCGGCGCGCGGGGTGACCGCGCGGCCCCCGACGCGCGCATCCATCCACGTGAGCCCGTCCATCGCGCCCTCGCCGGTGCGCCCGGCGGCGAAGAGGCCGTCGGCGGTGACGTGGATGCCGTTCCTCGTCCCGCGCAGGGCCGCCTCGAAGGCGTCGCGCAGCGCGGCGAGGAGCTCGCCCGCGACGAACGGGTGCGTGTCGCCGACGGCGTCGGCGAGCAGGCGGGCCGCCTCGAACAGCCACAGGGTCGCGTCCGCCGCCTGGAAGTCGGCGGGCTCGCCCGCGTCGGGGAGCCGGTTCGGCACGAGGCCGTCCTGCATCGAGTCGATGAGCGCCCGCAGGACGCGGATCGCCCCCTCGGTCTTGCGCGGCACGAGGTAGAGGCCCGGGAGGGAGATGAGCGCGTCGCGGCCCCACACCTCGAACCACGGGTAGCCCGCGATGATGCCGGGCCGCGCGGCGGCGTCGGCGCGGAACGCCTCGGCCGCGATCGAGAGCCGCCGCTCCAGGAGCGGCCGCCGGGGCCCCGGGTCCTCGGCGCGGATCGCCGCGCTCGCCGCCGCGAGCAGGCTCTCCGGCTCGTCCTCGGGCAGCGCGCCCACCGCCACGAGCAGGTGGATCGGCTCGGCGCCGATCACCGTCTCGAAGTGGCCCGGCGTCCAGAGATCCTCGAGGAAGTCGAGGCCTCGATCCTGCTCGCCGAGGTACTCGAAGCGGCGCCACCAGTCCTGCGAGCCGACGAACGTGCCCTGGTAGCGGAAGCAGATCCGCGGCAGCGCGCGGTTCGGCTGGACCCGGACCTCGCCGATCGCCGGGCGGTCGCGCGCCGCGCCGGGCTCGCCGCGCACCGCGCCGGCGCGCAGCTCGACCTTCTGGGAGATGCCGCCGTTCTCGCGGAGGAGCTGGTGCATGTGGCGCGCCGCGAGGAGCGGGCGCAGCGTCAGCATCACGGGATCCGCCCCGCTCCAGGTGTAGCGCAGGACGGCCGCGTTCTCGCCGCGCACGAGGCCGAGCGTCACCTCGAGCTCGCCGCCCGGGAGGGCGTAGGCCCAGCGCGGGAGCGGGTCCTGATCGAAGCGCTCGAGGAAGAACGAGCTGGCCTCCGGATCGATGCCAGGGAACTGGTGCTTGGCGAGGTCCCACCGCGGCCACGACGCCCGGCGGTCCGTCGGCGAGCTCTGCGGCCGGAGGGGGCGGACGCTGGCGTCGACGTGCGAGAGCATGACGTGCCGGCGCCGCGGCGGGTCCAGGGCCGCGACGAGCAGGCCGTGGTAGCGGCGCGTGTGCATGCACGCGATCGTCGAGCTCGCGTAGGCGCCCGCCCCGTTCGTGTGCAGCCACTCCTTGCGCGCGATGGAGAGCTGGCCGTGCACCTGGACGTGCGGCCACGGCGACGCGCGGTCCAGCGCCGCGCCCTGAGCGCGCGAGGCCGCTGGCGTGGACGAGAGGGGGTCGTGGGCCGGAGCGCTCCTCCGGGATCCGTCAGAGCTCATCGACCGCCGGTGGCCTTCCTGAGCGAGTCCTCGGCGGCGGCGCGCATCACGTCGACCGGGGCCGGGAGGCCGGTCCAGAGCGTGAACGACTGCGCCGCCTGGCCGACCAGCATGCCGAGCCCGTCGGACGCGCGGAGCCCCCGGTCGCGCGCCATCCGCAGGAACGGCGTCACCGGCGGGTTGTAGACGACGTCGTAGAGGCACACATCCGGCGAGAGCGAGTCCCACGGGATGATGCTCGTGACCTCGTCGCCCGGCGGCCCGCCGAGCATGCCGGCGCTCGTCGCCTGGATGATCAGGTCCGCCGCGACGGCGAACTCGCTCCAGTTGAGCCGCAGCGCCTCCGAGGACTTGCTGCTGATCGACCGGTCGGTCGGGATCGGCCACGGCGCGGTGAGCGCGCCGAGCTCGGACGCGCGCTGCCCCGCGGGCGACTCCAGCATCGCCTCGGTGCTCGTCCACGACCGGGTCGTCACGCTGATGAGGTGGTAGCCGAGCATCTTGCAGGCGGCGATCGCCGCGAACGCAGCGCCGCCGGCCCCGATGATGACCGCGCGCTGCCGCGGGCTCGAGGTCGCGCCGCCGCGGCCGGCCGGGTCGTCCCCGGCGGGCGGGGCGGATCGGAGGAGCTGCGCGAGCTCGTCGCGGAGCGCGAGCACGTCGGTGTTGTGCGCGGTCACGCGCCGCGACTCCGTCGCGCAGAGGACGTTGGCGACGCCGACCTCGGCCGCGCTCGAGTCCACGTCGTCGACCATCGACATGATCGCGCGCTTGTGCGGGATGGTGACGTTCGCGCCCGCGATGAGGCCGCTGCGGATGTCGCTGACGAAGCGCGCGAGCTCCGCGCCGGTGGGCACGTCGAACGCGCTGTAGATGTGGGGGAGCTGGTGGGCCCGAAACGCGGCCGAGTGCATCGCCGGCGAGACCGAGTGGCCCACCGGGTGCCCGACCAGACCGAACATTCGCCGCTCAGGGTTCGACATGACGCCTTTCCTCCGGGCCGGCCTCTGCTCCGCCTTGCCCCGCCGAGACCTGCCCGGAGCCGCCCGCGCGACCGTAGGCCGGGGCGGGCTCCTCGGCCACGAAGCCGAGCCCGAGCTGCTCGCACGCGGGCGCGCCGGGCTGCGACCTGCTGCGCCTCGGCGCGCGGCCGCCCCCCGAGCCGCGCGGCCCGCCGTTCTGGCGCGCGGCCGCGGCGGCCGCAGCCGCCGGCGCTGCCGCGGCCGGCGCGCTCGGCTCGACGAGCGGCTCGTCCGGCCCCGCGGTGGCCACGACGCGCGCGAGCAGCGCGCCGTGGTGGACGCGGACCGCGACCGCATCGCCCAGCGCCACCTCGCGGTGGTCGCGGACCGCGCGGCCCGACGCGTCCGTGGCGATGGCGTAGCCGCGCGCGAGCACGCGCAGCGGCGACATCGCCTCGAGCCGGGCGACGTCGCTCGCGAAGCCCTCCCGCAAGAGGGCGACGTGGCGCTGCGCGGCCGCGGCGAGGCGCACCGACAGCGGCCGGAGCGCCCCGCGGGCGCCGGCGATCACCGCGCGCGGGTGCCGCGCGGCGAGCCGCCGCTCGAGGCGCTGCAGCCCCGCGCGGTCCTCGACGAGGATGCGCTCCATGCGGCGCCGCAGCCGCGCCACCGCGTCGTCGATCCGCTGCTGCGGCTCCGCCAGGATCTGCGCGGGCGAGCCGAGCCGGGCGCGCTGCCGGTCGAGATCGGCGCGCGCGCCCCTGAGCCGGTGGGCCATCGCGCGGCGCATGCGCGCCTCGAGGTGCTCCAGCGCGGCGCGCCGCGCGGCCGCGTCCGCGACGAGCATCTCCGCGGCCTGCGAGGGCGTGGCGGCGCGCGCGTCGGCGGCGAGGTCGGTCAGCGCGACGTCGATCTCGTGGCCGACGGCGCTCACGATCGGCACGCGCGCGGCCGCGACCTTCCGGACGACGATCTCCTCGTTGAACGCGCTGAGGTCGTCGGCAGAGCCGCCCCCGCGCCCCACGATGATCACCTCGATGCCCGGGAACTCCTCGAGCAGCGCGATCGCGCGCACGATCCGCTGCCCCGCGCCCGCGCCCTGCACGGGCGTGCGCGCGAGGATCAGCCGGGCGCCGCCGCGGCGGAACGCGACGGTCACGATGTCGTGGATCGCCGCGCCGTCGCCGCTCGTGACGACGCCGATGATCTGCGGATCGACCGGCAGCTTGCGCTTGCGCTCCGGCGCGAAGAGCCCCTCGGCGGCGAGCTTCTCCTTGAGGCGGAAGAGCGCCTCGAGCAGCGCGCCGCGCCCCGCGAGGCGCGCGTCGTCCGCGCAGAACTGGAGCCGGCCGCGCGGCACGTAGACGGTGGCGCGGCCCGTGAGCACCACGCGCGCGCCGTCCGCGAGCAGCTTGCGCGCGCGCGGCGACGCGGTCCGGTACATCACGCAGTCGATCGCCGCCTCCTCGCTCTCGTCCTTGAGCGTGAAGTACGCGTGCCCGCTGCCCACGACGCGCAGGCTCGAGATCTCGCCCTCGACGCGCACGTCCGCCGTCGACCCCTCGAGGATCCGCTTCAGCCGGCGATCGAGCTCCGCGACCGACACCACCTCCGGCTCGGCGCCCTTCGGGCGGCGCGAGGGCGGCGGGCTCGTGAGCTCGCGCGGCTCGACGGCGGGGATGGCCGCGAACGAGAGTTCGGGCGGTAGATCGCGGCGCTGCACAGGGCAGACCTACCCTTTTGCTCGGCCTGGGGAAAGACTCTCGGCGGCCTGATCCCCCGTCGGGCGAGCCCGCCGCCGCGCGCGGCGAGGCTCGGCTCGGCTCGGCTCGGGGTCGCTCCGCGACAGGGCCGCTCGTGCAGGTGCTTTCGTGCGACAGGGCCGGCTCGCGATCCGCAAGGTGCTCGTCGCCGACCGCGGCGATCGCCGTCCGGATCCTCCTGTCGCTGCATGAGGCCGGCACCCAGCGGGTCGCCGTCGACGCAGATCGCGGCAGCCTCCATGTCCACCTCACGGGCGCTTCTGCTCCATCGGTCCCGCACCTGCGGCCGAGAGCTACCTCCGCACCGGTCGCGTCCTCGACGCCGCCCGGCGCTCCGTGGCCAGCGCCATCCACCCCGACGCGGGTTCCCCTCGGAACCGGAAGCCTCAGAACCGGAACTCCCGGACCCTGAAAACGAAACCTTGAACAACGCGCCGCCTACGCAGCGCGTCGCCCAAAGTCTCCTCTCGCTCTGGTCTCGCTCGATGCTATCCTACCCCGAACTTTTCGGCTGGGGTGGAGGTGCGATGGGACGCGAGGCGAAGGGCCAGAACCCTCTTGAGGCCGTCGCCACGCTCCCACCGATCGAGGCCCGCGCGCACGAGCCTCCGCCCGCGACGGGCTGGCCGGCAGCGCAGCGCGCCGACGAACCGGCGAGCGACGCGGCCGCCGGGTCCTCGGATTCTCCGTCTTCCCCCGTCGCGCGGTGGTTCGAGGCGACCGCGCCCTGCGTGGTCCCGGAGGAGCCCGCGCGCTCGCGGCGGCTCCTGTCGATCCCGCTCCTCGTGGCGGCGATCGTGCTGGTCGCGACGGCGCGCAGCGTGATGGTGCGCGCGCTGTTGCCGCTCGCCCTCGTCGCGGCGGCGGTGGCGCTGCTCGCGCGGGGGCGGCGGCGGCGCCTCCTGCCGCCCGTGCAGGCGAGCCGGCGCGGGCTGAGCCTCGACGGCGATCAGCTCGTCCTTCAGGGCGAGGGCGGCGCTGCGCAGCACGTGCTGCTCGCGACGCGCGACCGCTTCGGCGTCACGCTCCTCGCGCCCCCGCGCCGCGATCGCATCGTCGCCCTGCTCAGCTCCAGCGCCGGCATGTCCTCGATCGGCGCCAGCTTCGACGGCCCGTCGCGCCGCACCTTCGCCGCGCTGCTCGACCGCGCGTACGTCGTGGGCGCCGACGAGATCGGGCTCGAGGCGCTCGGCCCGGACGGCGAGGCGCTCTCGCTCGGCCCCCCGGCGCTCGTCGCGCTCCTCGACGAGCTCACGGCGCGCTCGCCCGGGTGCCTCGAGCGCTTCGTCGCGACCGACGCGCGCGGCGCGGCGCTCAGCCTCGACGGCCTGGAGCTCCGCGCCGGCGGCCGCGTCTTCGATCTGACCGCGCCGCTCGAGTGGCGCGCGTTCGTGTTCCAGGAGGCGCTCGGCCAGGCGATCGCGGTCTATCAGGGGACGTGGGTGCGCCAGGGCACGAGCGAGATCGTCCTGGTCTGCCTCCTCCCTGCGATGACGCCGGCGCTCGATGGGCCGAGCGCGCCGAGCGCGTCGCTCGGCTCCCTCGATCGCGGCGCCCTCCGCGACCTCCGGTTGATGCAGGGCTCGCCGGAGAGCCCGCCACCCGCCGACCAGCGCGTCGCCGTCGATCGCCTGCTGATGGTCCCGATCCGATCCGCGCTGGACAAGGCGCCTCGGCCTGCCGCGCAGGCGCCGCGCGCCCGCGCGTGAAGCACGGCGACGCGCGCACCAGGGTTGTCCTGACGGAACGACTCGAGCAGGCCCCCGACGTCGGGCTTCGCTTGACGCGCGCGTTCGGGCACGGGTAAACCGCGCCCGGTATTCGGTCGATTCGAGTCACCACGTCCCACACGAGATCCGGAGGCGATCCATGGCCGTCGATATCCAGAAGCTGTTCAACGAGGAGCTCCCCGCTGCCCTGGCGAAGAATTCTGACACGGCCAAGCAGATCGGCGGGAAGTACCAGATCAACGTGACGGGCGAGGGCGGCGGCGAGTGGCTGATCGACCTGGCGAGCGCCACGCCCAGCATCGCCTCCGGCAACCCCGGCACCGCGGACGTCACGATCGCGCTGAGCGCCGAGGACTTCCAGAAGCTGCACGAGAACCCGCAGGCGAACTCGATGCAGCTCTTCTTCGCGGGCAAGCTCAAGGTCACGGGCAACCAGATGCTCGCGATGAAGCTCCCGAAGCTGTTCCAGCTCAACGCGGGCTGATCGGCGCCCCGGCGGCCCACCTCGGGCGCCGCGCTGCGGCGGGCTGCCGCCCGATCGCGGCCCGCGCGCCCCTCCCCCCGCGCCGAGGCGCCTGCCGGGCGCTCCGACCCGCGGCGGGCATGCCTTGTCTCTTTCCTTCTCATCGCCCCCCGCTCGCGACAAAGAGGTCGCCATGCGCCCGCTCACCGACACGCGCGTCCTCGATCTCTCGAGGCTCCTGCCGGGCCCCTTCGCGACGCTCGTGCTCGCGGATCTGGGCGCGACGGTGGACAAGATCGAGGACCTCGCCGGCGGCGACCTCCTGCGCCACATCTCGCCGCAGATCGCGGGTGAATCGGCGGCGTTCCAGCTCCTGAACCGCGGCAAGCGCAGCGCCCTGCTCGACCTCAAGAGGCCCGAGGGGCGAGACGCCTTCCGCCGGCTCGCCGCGACGTACGACGTGCTCGTCGATCAGTTCCGCCCGGGGGTGCTCGATCGGCTCGGGCTCGGCCACGAGGCGCTGCGCGCGGACAACCCGCGGCTCATCGTCTGCGCGCTGACCGGCTACGGCCAGACGGGCGACCTCGCCGCGCGCGCGGGACACGATCTGAACTACGTCGCGCGCGCCGGGGTCCTCGGCGCGCAGGGGCCCGCGGAGGGCCCGCCGCAGGTCCCCGGCTTCCAGGCCGCCGACGTGGGCGGCGGCCTGTGGTGCGCGATCGCCGTCCTCGCCGCGCTGAGGGAGCGCGAGCGCACGGGGCGCGGCGCGGTGCTGGACATCGCCATGACCGACGGCGCGCTCGGCTTCGCGCTCCCCTCGCTCGCCGCGGCGCTCGCGGGCGGCGAGCCAGGCGCGGACGGCGGGGCGGCGCGCGCCGCGGGCGACGAGCTGCTCACCGGCGGGATCGCGCCGTACAACACCTACCTCTCGAAGGACGGGCGCGCGATGGCCCTCGCCGCGCTCGAGCCGAAGTTCTGGATCTCGTTCTGCGAGGGGACCGGCCTCGATCCCGATCCGAGCGCGCTCGTCCCCGGGCCGCACCAGATCGAGCTCAAGCGCGAGCTCGCCGCCGTCTTCCGGAGCAGGACGCGCGCCGAGTGGGAGGCCTTCGCTGCGGAGCGCGATTGCTGCCTCGAGCCGGTGCTCGATCCGCGGACCGCCGCGGCCGATCCCCACCTCGCGTCGCGCGATCTGCTGTTCGAGATCGCGTCGCCGCGCGGCCGGATCCCGCAGCTCAGGACGCCCGTCACGCCGCGCGGGGTCGCGCTCGCGCCGGCGCCCGGCGCCGGAGAGCACACGCGCGCCGTGCTCCGCGACGCAGGCTTCTCGGACGCCGACGTCGACGCGCTGATCCGCGCCGGCGCCGCCCGCTAGCGGACGGCGACGCGCGCTAGCGGACGGCGACGCGCGCTGGCGGACGGCGACGCGCGCTGGCGGACGGCGACGCGCGCGGAGCGCCGGCGCGAGCCCGGCGCGCCGCTGCGCGTCCTCCGCGTCAGATCTTCTTCAGCTCGTCGACGAACTCCCAGTCGGCGATGAGGTGCTTCTTGAGCAGCAGCGACAGCAGCGCCGCGAACATCGCCTCCCAGCGCACGTTGTTCCCGAGGATCTCGCTCGCGTCGGCGCCGTGGGAGACGGCGCGGAGCGCGGAGACGAGATCGCGCGCGGTGAGGCCCGGATCGTCCGCGGCCGGCGCCGGCGGCGGCTCGGACTGGGCGGCGGCTCGGTGGGACGACGGCGCCTGGCGCTGGGGCTTGCTCCCGCGCGCGGGGAGCGTGATCGTCGTGCCGTCGAGCAGCGTGAGCGAGACCATCCTGCGCCGCCCGCGGCCCTGCGGCGCGGGGATGTTGCGCACCTCGCGCTCGCTCGGGGGATCTTCCCCGTGGTCCGGGGCGGGCTCCGGGGGGCTCTCCGGGACGCTGCGCGCCGCGGCGCTCGCGCGCCCGAGCACGGCGCCGAGGAGCGCCGCCGCCGGCGTGCTCGGCGCGGGCGCCATGTCCATGCTGGGCGTGGCCTCGCTGGCGGCCGGCGTCACCGGTCCCGGCGCGGTGCTGGGGCGCAGCGTCTTCCGGCGCTCGGACGGCGTGGCCGGCGCGGGCTGCGCCGCCTGCGTCGACGGCGTCGGTTGCGGCGGTTGCGCCGGTTGCGTCGATTGCGCCGCCTGCGCGGCCGCGAGCAGCTCGGGCGACGGCGCCACCTTCAGCGTCGGCCGCGAGCGCTCGTCGGATCGCCCGCGGATCTGCCGCTCCTCCGGGCGACCGCGGACCTCCCGCTCCTCCGGGCGACCGCGGATCTCCCGCTCCTCCGGGCGACCGCGGACCTCCCGCTCCTCCGGGCGACCGCGGACCTCCCGCTCCTCCGGGCGACCGCGGACCTCCCGCTCCTCCGGGCGACCGCGGACCTCCCGCTCCACGGGACGCTGCGCCTCCCACCCCATCTCGTCGTCCAGGACGCCCACGTCCTCGGCGTCGACCTCCGACGTCTCGATCGCGGGCATCGCGTCCTCCACGAGCCGGGCCCCGGAGCGGAGCGCGGGCCTCGTCAGCAACAGGGGCTCCGGCGTCGACGAGACCTCCTCCGAGTGCCTGGCGGTCTCCGGCGCCCTGGTGAGCTCGGAGGACGGCGGCGGATCGACCGGTCGCGCCCGCGACTGCGGCTCCGCCGCCGGCGCGCGCTGCGCGGGCGCAGGCGGCGGCGCCGAGCGCGCCCGCGCTCCGTAGTAGACCCGGATCGCGTTCCGGATGTCGCTCGGCGGGGCGATCATCGCGCGCACGGGCAGGCCGGAGAACGCCATGCACTCCTTCATGCCGTCCTCGTTCGTCGGATCGTCCATCGCGACGTAGAGCGTCTCGCCCTGGTTGCGGACGTGGCGCACGTAGATCGGGACGAGGCAGTACCGCTCGGCCACGTCGTGCGGCACGAGGTTGAGCAGCTGCCGCGAGAACTCGATGTGGAGCAGCGACACCCAGGGGACGGCGAGCTGGTGCGACAGGATCTGCGTCAGCTGGGTCTCGTTGATGAGACCCTGTTCGACGAGGAGCGTCCCGAGCCGCCGCCCGTCCGTGCGCTGCAGCTCCAGGGTCCTGTCGAGGGCCTCCGGGGTGATCATCCGCGCGTCGACCAGGAGCTGACCGAGACGTAGGCGAGGCGTAACCATCGCGCCCGAGGTTACCCCAAGTGGGATCCAGGACCTAACAGACGGCTGGACGAGCCCCCCCGGCCCCCTCCCGGCCGCGCCCCGGGGCCCGGCGCCGACCTCGACTCCAATCGCTTTCCCGAACGTGGTAAGGTCCCGCGCGTGTCCACAGTGGTCTGCCCGCAATGCGCGAATCCGTGCGAGCAGGCGCACAAATTCTGCCCGGTGTGCGGCTTCCCGATCTCGGAGTTCAACCGGACGTCCGACGATCCGCTGATCGGCACGACCCTCCCGGGCAACTACGTGATCCTGGAGCTCGTCGGGGTGGGCGGCATGGGCCGCGTCTACCGGGCCGAGCAGAAGGCCCTCGGGCGCACGGTCGCCGTCAAGATCATCCATCCGCACCTGCTCGGCGATGAGAGCGCCTCGGTCCGGTTCATCACCGAGGCGCGCGCCGCGAGCCGCCTCAACCACCCGAACTCGGTCGGCGTCATCGACTTCGGCAAGAACGGCGGGCAGCTCTACCTCGTCATGGAGTTCCTGCGCGGGCGCGACCTCGCCCGCGTCGTTTACGAGGACGGCCCGCTCCCCTTCCGCCGCATCGTCGACATCCTCTGCCAGGTCCTCGCGGCGCTCTTCGAGGCGCACCACCTCGGCATCATCCACCGCGATCTGAAGCCCGAGAACATCGTGCTCGAGCAGATGCGCTCGGGCGGCGACTTCGTGAAGGTCGTCGACTTCGGCCTCGCGAAGATGAAGGCGGAGGTCGCGACGACGAACATCACGAGCCCGGGCATCGTCTGCGGGACCCCGGACTACATGGCCCCGGAGCAGGGGCGCGGCGATCCGATCGACGCGCGGAGCGACCTCTACGCGTGCGGCGTCATCCTGTTCCAGCTCCTCACCGGCCGGCTCCCGTTCGAGGCGGAGTCGCCGACGCAGGTGGTGCTGATGCACCTCTCCCTGCCCCCGCCGGATCCGGCGCTCGTCGCGCCCGAGCGCGAGATCCCCGAGCCGCTCGTCGAGGTCACGCTGCGGGCGCTCGAGAAGGACGCGGCGCGGCGCTACCAGTCCGCGGACGAGTTCGCTGCCGCGCTGCGGGCGGCGGTCGGCACGTTCGACACGCCCTCGGGCCGCTTCTCGTTCGCCGAGGCGACCGTCATCTGCGCCTCGTGCCGCGCCATCGTGCCGCGCGGCCAGAAGTTCTGCGGCGAGTGCGGCGCGAGGATCGCGCAGGCGCACGCGCCCGCCCCGGCCCCGCGCGCCGCGCCGGGCGCCGCGCCCCCCACCGCGCGGCGCGAGCGCGCGTCAGCGGCGCCCCCGCTCCCGCTCCCGTTCGCGGCGCGCGAGGACGATCTCGCGTGGCTCGACGACTGCCTCGCCGACGTCGAGGGCTCGGTCGTCGCCGCGCGCGTCGTCGGCGAGCACGGCGTCGGCAAGACGCGGCTGCTCCGCGAGTTCCTCGACGTCGCCGCGAGCCGGGGCGACGTCGTGATCCAGGCCGGCCCGGATCCGTGGGGCGCCGAGGTCGGCTACTACGCGCTCCGCACAGCGATCGCCGGGCTCGCCGAGCTGCCGCCCGACGGCGGCAACGCGTCGAACTGGAGCGGCGCGACGCCCGAGGCGCGGCGCGGGCTGCTGGAGATCTTCGGCAAGGGCGACCGCGGCAGCGACGTGCGCCGGCACGCCTGGAACAAGCCGGCCGCCGGGGGCCTGTCGCCCGACGATCGCCGCTTCATCGCCGCGGAGGCGCTGCGCTGGGCGCTGTCGCGCGCGCAGCAGACCGCCTTCCCGCACCGCGTCCTGCTCGCGATCGACGACCTGCACGCCGTCGACGGCGCGAGCCGGAACGCGTTCGCCGACGTCATCGCGGAGCCGCCGCTCGCGGCGCTGCTCATCGTCGCCAGCCACACGCCGGGCTTCGAGCCCGAGTGGGGCGGGGCCGTGCGCGCGCTCGGCGGCCTGCCGAAGGACATCGCGCTCTCGCTCCTCCGGAGCAGCGTGAACGTCGATCACCGCGGCGCCCGCAAGACGCCGCCGAGCACGGGCGGGGCGCGCCTGTCGCCGCGGCGCGACGCCGACGGCGCCGCCGATCAGGCCGCCGTGGGCCTGCCGCCGAGCGCGGCGAGCCCGTCCGGCCCGGGCGGCGACGGCGCGACCGTGCCGCCGCTCTACATCGACCAGCTCGTCCGCTACACGCTCGAGGGCGGCAGCGACCCGCCCGCGCGGATGGCCGACCTCGTCGCCGCGCGCATCGAGCGGCTGCCGCAGGACGCGCGCCGCACCCTGCAGGCGCTCGCGGTCATCGGCGACGCGGCCGACCGGGCCACGCTGCAGCGCCTGCTGCCGGACATCCGCGCCTTCGACGACCTGCTCGGCAAGCTCGTCGCGGCGGGCATGATCGAGGAGCACTCGAGCGGCATCCGCACGACGCACCCGCTCCTGCGCGACGTGACGCTCGCGACGATCCCGGCCGGCGTCCGGCGCGACCTGCACGCCAAGGCGACGTTCGACAGCGCGGGCGACCCGCTCGCGCTGCCGATCGAGGTGCAGGCGATCCACGCCTACCACGCGCAGAACGCGTTCGTCGCGCTGATGCTGCTCGAGCAGGCGGCCGATCGCTCCGCCGCGCGCGGGGACAACGCCGGCAGCGTGCTCGCGCTGCGCCGCGGCCTCGATCTGGCGCGGCGGGAGATCTTCCGCGGCGAGCTCGACGACCCGGTGCGCGCGGTGCTCATCTTCAGCCGCAAGCTCGGCGAGGCGCTCGCGCGCGCGGGCGATCTGACCGACGCCGACGGCGTGCTGCGCGAGGCGCTCGACCTCGCCGGCCCCGGCGGCCCCGATCGCGCGCTCGTCCTCGGCGCGCTCGCGCACGTGGCGCACCAGCGCGAGCGCACGGGCGAGGCGTCGATGTACCTGCGGGAGGCGATGGACCTCGCGCGGCAGAGCGCCGACAGCGACGTCGTGCAGTCGCTCGACAGGATGCGGCGCGAGTGGATGTCGCGCTGAGCGGATCACCGTGAACGGCGAGGAACGAGCGCAAGGGCCCCGATCTCAGGCGAACGCAGCGGCGGCGCCCGCGCGCGCGCCGTTCATCGCGCGGTGGGATCTCGACAAGACCTACCTCCGCACGGACTTCGACACGCTGCGCGATCTCCTGCGGACCGCGATCGAGCGGCCGGATCAGAAGCGCACGGTGCCGGGCGCCGGCTCGCTCCTGCGCGAGCTCGGCCGCGCGGGGGTCGAGACGCACATCCTCTCGGGCAGCCCGGAGCAGCTCCGCTCGCGCATCGAGCAGAAGCTGCGCCTCGACGGCGCGCGCTGGGCCTCGCTCACGCTGAAGCCCAACCTGCAGAACATCCTCCGGCTGCGCTTCCGCGCGCTGCGCGGCCAGCTCGGCTACAAGCTGCCCGCGCTGCTCCAGCGCCGCTGCGAGCTCCCGAGCCAGCGCGACGCGAGCGGCGCGTTGATCCGCGAGGTGCTCCTCGGCGACGACGCCGAGGCCGACGCGTTCGTCTACTCCCTGTACGCCGACATCTGCGAGGGCCGGATCACCCCGCTGGAGCTCGGCGAGGTGATGCGGCTCGGGCACGCCTACGACGACACGATCCTGGATGCGATCCGGTTCGCGAGCTACGTCGAGAAGGGCCCCGTCGTCGAGCGGATCCTGATCCACCTCGATCGGCAGTCCTCCCCCTCGGATTTCCGGATCTTCGGCGACAGGGTCGTCCCTTTCTACAACTACCTCCAGGCGGCCTTCGTGCTCCACGAGGACGGCCGCATCGGCGCCCACGCCGTGCTCCGCGTCGCCCAGGACCTGGTCGTCGCCCACAACTTCGACAGCGCGGCGCTCGCGCGGAGCTACGTGGACCTCTCGCGCCGCGGGCACGTCTCGGGCAAGGGCATCGCGTCCCTCGAGGCGGCCTACGGCGAGCTCGCGCAGCGCAGGGCCGCAGGCGCGAGCGACCTCGGCGCGATGATCGCGGAGCTCGCGCGGCTGTCCGCCGACCTGCGCCCCGCGATGAGCCGGCCGCACGCGGCGATCGACTACCGCGCGCTCGCCGTCGGCCACAACCGCCGGTCGAAGCGCCGCCGCTGACGCGCCCCGCGCGCGCTCGATCCGGCCCGCGCGCCTACAGCCAGGCGTTGTTGAGGATCTCGCCCACGCCGCCGGCGCCCGGGACGATGTACTGGATGTCGTTCAGGCCGCGCTCCTCGTCCCAGTGCGTGCCCGGCTCGGTCTTGAGGACGCGCGGCGGCGAGAGGCCCCGATCGAGCCGGAGCGCGTAGATGATGACGTCCGGGTGGGCGGTGGTGACGCGGCGGATGTACTCGGGCGTCACGATGAGGTGCATGGTGATGCACTTGGCCGGCTGCCCCTCGAGCGCGGTCTTGTAGTAGGAGAGGGCGCTGACCATGGATGAGCCCGTTGCGCCCATCGGATCGGGGAAGAGCACGTGGCGGCCGTCGACGTCGCGGCCGATCTTGGCGTCGTGCCAGGTGGCCCCGATGACCTCGCCGTGCTCGTTCGTCTGCCGGCTCATGAACAGGTGGTCTTGCCGGACCAGCGCGGGGTCGAGGACCTCGTTCAGGAGCTCGTAGACGACCTGGGAGGGCATCGTCCCGGCGCGCGCGATGCCGACCGTGACCGCCTTCGTCGCGCGCGACAGCGCGGTGCCGCGGTACACCGCCTGCGGGTGGGACGAGATCATCCGGGTAGGGACGTCGACGCGGGCGCGCCCCAGCTCGGCGGCGAGGACCACGCGCGCCAGGATCTGGTAGAGAACGCCGACGAGGCGTCCGACGTCGGGCTGAACCGTCTCCGGGGAGCAGGCACGAGCCAGCAGCGTCCATGCGAGTGGGTCGTCGAGGAGGTGCACGCCCGGACCGTACCGGTGGGCGATTTCCGGGGGCCGGAATCGACTCTCAGCGTACGCAACGTCGACCATCGTTTTTCTGTTACACTACCTGGCCCGGCGCGGGGTATTCCTCCGGGTGCGCGCCGGAGCTCTCCCCGGGAGCGAAGCGGTTTCGAAGCGATGAGGGCGCCCGCCGAAGCGGGTGGCCCGGTGGACTTGCAAAGGAAGGGATGTTCGGTGGATAGCGACCTTGCCGAGTCGGTTACGGCGCTCAAGGATGCCTTTGCCCGAAGAGGCATCCCTGCGAGGTTCGGAAAGGCGGCTCCAGCGGTGGTGGAAGAGCTGCGCAGGACGCTGCGGGTGCCCGCCAGGTACCGTGCTTTCCTGCAGGAGGCAGACCCGCTCGACGTCGAGACGGTGACTCCGGTCGAGCGCGTACGCCTCATCCCTTCGGAGAAGCTCGCGGCCGAGCAGCAGGCGAACGGCGGCGACAGCTCCCTTCCGGGCTGGCGCAAGAGCTGGATCCTCATCGCGCGCAGCGCCCTGCTGGGAGATCCCTACTTCCTCGACATCTCGAAGCTCGACGCCGAGGGGGACTGTCCCGTGTTCACCTGCATGACCGGGACCGACTCGCTCAAGCCGGAGCTCTGCGCGTCGAGCTTCCAGCAGTTCCTCCGCATCCTCGCCACCTCGATGGAGGTCGCGTCCGGCTTCGGCGAGAGCGGCCTCGACGACGACGACGAGGCGATCTTCCGCGAGGCGCTCGCGCCGAAGATCAAGACGATCGACTCCGCGGCGCTGCGCGCGGGTCACTGGACGTGACGTAGCGTCCACGGCTGGCCGCTCGCCGGGCGGCCGTGGATCGAGCTGATCGTGCCCATGGCCAGGTGCCCGGCTTGCAATGCAGAGAACCCGGGCTCCGCCCGGTTCTGCGTGTCGTGCGGCGCGCCGATGGCCGCGCGGAGCAACGCGGGCGGCGCGGCGCTGCCGGCGCCGCCCGGGCCCCGCCCGCAGGCGACCGTCCCTGGGCAGCCGCTGATCGAGGCGCTGCTCCCGGACGGCTCGGCGCCCGCCTTCGGGCCCGGCGGCGCGGGTGGCCCGCACGCCTTCGGGCCCGGCGGCGCGGGTGCCCCGCCCGCCTTCGGCGGTGGCGCGAGCGCGGCGGCGGCGGCGCACGTGGTCCCGGCGCCGCTGGCAGGCTCGCTCCCGCGGCGCGCTCCAGGGGGTCACCTGCCGGCGGGGACGCTCGTCGATCAGAAGTACGTCGTCGAGCGGGTGCTCGGCGAGGGCGGCATGGGGGTCGTCTACCTCGCGCGGGACGTCCACACCGGGCTGTACGTGGTCCTGAAGGCGGTGCGGCAGGAGCTCGGGCACCGGCCCGACGTGCGCGCGCGGACGCTCGCCGAGGGCCGCGCGCTGGCGCAGATCGATCATCCGAACGTCGTTCACCTGAAGGCGGTGGTCGCGGAGCGGGACGATCTCTGGCTCGTCATGCAGTACATCGACGGCGAGAGCCTGGAGCAGACGCTCGCCAGGTACGCCGAGGAGCGCCGGCCGATGCCGCTGCCCGAGGCGCTCTCGATCTTCCGGCAGATCGCCTCCGGCATCGCGGCCGCGCACCGCGAGGGCGTGATCCACCGCGATCTCAAGCCTGCGAACGTCCTGATCCGCGGCAAGGACGGCGTCGCCAAGGTCACCGACTTCGGCATCGCCAAGGCGGAGGCGGACGCGCTCGCGGGGCGCGGGATGACGAAGGGGATCATCGGATCGCTCTATTACATGTCGCCGGAGCAGGTCCTCGGGCGCCGCGACCTCGACAAGCGGGTCGATATCTACGCGCTCGGCGTCGTGCTCTACGAGATGCTGATCGGGCAGGTGCCGTTCGACGCCGAGAGCGACATCGAGATCATGCGGCTGCACGCCGAGGTGCCGCTCCCCAGCGTCAGCGCGGTGCGGCGCGACGTGCCGCCGGAGCTCGACGCGTTCCTCCGGAAGACGTGCGCCAAGGACAGGGCGGATCGCTTCGCGAGCTGCGAGGAGATGCTCGCGGCGCTCGACGCGATCGCCCGCCCCGCGCCGGCCGCGACCTCCGCGCCGCTCGGCGTCTCGAGCCGCCCGCCGCCGCCCGCGGCCACGACCGTCGACGAGATCCGCAACGCGGCGCTGTCGCCGGGCGGCGCGCCGGCGGGCTGGCCCGCGCGGTCGCAGCGCGGCCTGGGCTCGCGGCTCGCGATCGGCGCCGGCGCCGTCGTCGTGTTCGGCGGCGCGGCCGCGCTGCTCTGGCTGGGCGTGCTCGACAGGCCGCGCGACGTCCGCCGGAGGCGCGCCGCGCCGCCGCCGCCCGCGGTCGCCAGCGCGAGCGCCGCCGCCCCCGAGGCGAGCGCGGAGCCGCCGGATCCGTCGCCGCTCGCCGGCCTGACCGGCCTGTGGGTCGGCAACGGGCGCGAGCTCGAGGCCGTCCTCGCCGGCGAGACGCTCGAGTTCCGGGTCCGCGACCCGGAGCAGTTCGCGCCGCAGGACTACGTGGAGGGCGAGGCCCGCTTCTCGCTGCGCGAGATCCCCGGAGAGACCCAGGTGTTCGCCGTGGAGGACCGGCTCCGTTTCATCGCGCCCGAGTCGCGCCAGTTCGATCCGTCGCGCTCGCGCGGCACGTGCCAGGACGTCCGCAGCGCCGTGGAGGGCCGCCCCCTGCGCGCGAGCTTCGACGGGACGCGCCTGAGCGTCGAGTTCGCGAAGATCGAGCCGACCGCGCGCAACTTCGTGATGGAGCGCAACAAGGTCGTGAGCTGCGTCGGCCTCAGCGCCCTCCCCGCCACGCGCGTCGTGAGCACGCTGTCGAGGATGTGACGCGGCACGCCGCGATCACAGCCCGCCGACGCGTCACGAGCGCGCTGTCAATGATGGGACGCGGCACGCCGCGATCACAGCCCGCCGACCGCCGGCACCGGCTGGGGCTTCCCGGCGTGGATGACCGCGCAACGGACGGTCGTCGACGACGTCGGCGCGCTCGCCCTGCCGCCGCCGAGCACGAGCGTGTTGAAGATGCCGCGCGCGGCCGTGTCGACCTCGGCGGCGCCGCGCGGCGGGACGGGGTTCCCGCTCGCGTCGAACACCGTCACCGCCTGCACGACGCCGCGGGCGATCTCGCTCTCCGGAAAGGACATCATCACCGCGATGCGGACGTAGGCCGACGCCCCCTCGACGACGCCGAAGCTGTGCGGCTTCTTGGCAAAGGCGCCGCAGAAGCCGCTCGTGCCCATGCCGCCGTTCGGCCCGTAGTTCGCCGACGCCCACTGGCCGACGTTCACCGTGAGCCCGCTCTCGCCCGAGCCCTGCGCGTACTGGACGCACTGGCCGAGCGCGGGATCCCACATCGCGCCCGTCGGGCACTGCCCCACCTTGGCGCAGGCTTGACCGGTCCAGACCTCGTCGCGCGCGCAGGTCTGCGAGCGCGGGACGCACGCGGCGGTCGGGCCGTCGACGACGAGCTCCTGGTCGGGCGGGCACCCGAGCTTCTGCCCGGCGCCGACGGCGACCCCGATGTTGCTCGCCACCTGCTCGCGCGAGACGCAGTAGCCCGTGCTCTGGTCGATCTCGTCGCCCGGCCTGCAGCGGTCGGGGGCGCACCCGCCGGCTTCATAGTGGCGGCCCACGCCGCAGTAGGCGTTCGCCGCCTCGGGCGTCAGGCACTGGCCCGCGATGGAGAGGTAGCCCTTCAGGCAGCGGCAGCGGTTCTGCTTCGTATCGAAGCCGGCGCCGTCGCTGCACGACGAGATCGAGCAGCGGCAGCTGCTGCCCTGGCAGATCTTGAGGAAGCAGGAGTTCTCCGGGCACCCGACGAGGACCGCGGGCGCGATCGCGAGGAGCGCGAGCGAGAGCGCGGTGGGGGCGACGCCAAACGAGCCGGGCCGCATGGCGCGACCCTACTCCATCCGGTCTGGCCGGGGAACTTCGCGGCGCGCCGCGAGGTGCGGCCACACGCGCGCGGCCGGCGTGCAGGCGGCGCGGGCGACGGCGGCGCGGACGACCGTGCGGGCGTGCGCGCGCGGCCGGCGTACCACCGGCCGGGGTGCTGTGGTACGGGGTGTCGCCGTCCGCGCGGAGATCCCGCCGCGCCGGTCCACGTGAAGCCATGCTGCCCATCTACATCGAAGGTTCGCCTGAATTCGAATCCACCCTGTCTGCCCTGCGCGCCCGCGGCACGGGCGATCTCGCGAACGTCACGCCCGCGGTGACCGAGATCATCGACAACGTGCGTCGCGGGGGCACGTCCGCCGTGCTCGGCTACATCGAGAAGTTCGAGCGGAGGACGCCGAAGGCGCTCATCCGCCATGCGGGCCCCGAGGCGGAGGGCGGCTTCGGCGGGGCCGAGGCGCTCGCCCGGCTCCCAGCCGACGTCCGCGCCTCGCTCGAGACCGCGGCCGCGAGGATCGCGCGGTACCACGAGCGGCAGCGCGACGCGGGCGACCTCGGGCCGGCGAACGCGGCGCCGGGCGGCCCCGCGCTGCAGGCCGGCTTCAGCTACGAGGAGGAAGGCGTCCTCCTGGGCATGCGCGTGCGCCCCCTGCGTCGCGTCGGCGTCTATGCGCCGGGCGGCAAGGCCCGCTATCCCTCGAGCGTGCTGATGTCGGCGATCCCCGCGCGCATCGCCGGCGTGCGGGAGATCGTCCTCGCGAGCCCGTCGGCGGACGACGCCACGCTGGCCGCCGCGCACCTCTCCGGCGTGACGACCCTGCTCGACGCGGGCGGCGCGCAGGCGATCGCGGCGATGGCCTACGGCCTCCCGGGTCTCGCGCCCGTCGACAAGATCGTCGGCCCCGGCAACGCCTACGTCGCCTGCGCGAAGCGGCTCGTCTTCGGCGACGTGTCGATCGACGGCATCACCGGGCCGAGCGAGATCCTGGCGCTCGCCGACGACACCGCGGATCCGCGGCTCGTCGCGGCCGACCTGCTCTCGCAGGCCGAGCACGACGAGGCGTCTTACGCGCTGCTCGCGACGACGTCGGCCGAGCTCGCCAAGGCGGTCGCGCGCGAGCTCGCCGCCGCGCTCCCGGAGCTCACGCGGCGCGCGATCGTGGAGCAGTCGCTCTCCGAGCACGCGGCGGCGCTCGTCGTCGGGTCGCGCGCGCGGCTCGCCGAGATCGCCGATCAGCTCGGGGTCGAGCACGTGGCCTTCCACGTCGCCGACCCCGAAGCGCTGTTCTCGGAGATCGGCACGCTCGGCGCCGCGCTGCTCGGCAGCCTCACCCCGGTCGCCGCGGGCGACTACCTCGCGGGGCCGTCGCACGTGCTCCCGACCGGCAACTCGGCCCGCTTCGGATCGCCGCTCGGCGTGTACGACTTCGTGACCCGCGCGAGCGTCATCCGTTACTCCGGCGCGGCGCTGCGCGCTCAGGGCCCGATCATCGAGAAGCTGGCGACTGCGGAGGGCCTGCAGGCGCACGCCCGCGCCGTGACGCTCCGCCTGGCGAGCGCTGCGCTCGACCCGGCGGCGAAGCGCGACGCCTCGAAGGCCTGACCCCCCGCCGCTCGTCGGACGCGCCGCTCCCTCGGGGGCGCGGCGCGTCGCCGGGCGGCGCCCGGATGATGGCCTGCGCGCGCGCCCGCCGCCCATGTGCGCGCGCCCGCCGCCTGCATGCGCCTCTTCGCAGCGCCTCGCCGTGCGTGCGCCGGCGAGGCGCCGCGCAGCGCGCGACAGCTCGTCGCACGGAGCCATGACGCGCGCGGCTCACGGCGCCGCGCGCTCAGCTCGGCGTCACTCGACGCGCAGGTAGCCTGCGTTGATCAGCTTCAGCACGGACTGCGCGGTCTCCAGATCCGTCGCGGGGCTCTTGTTGAGGACCATCGCGAGGTGCCCGTGGTTGTAGACGACCTGGAGGACGTCCAGATCGACGGGCGAGAGATCACGGAGCAGCGGCTTGAGCGGCTGGGGGATGACCAGGCGCGCCGAAAGGTCCGGGAGCTGGTGCCGGATGTTGTTCAGCTCGTCGATCTGCCGGAGCCCCTCCATGAGGAGCTCCTGGACCGTCGCGCTGATCTCACCGGTCATCACCCGTTCCTCGGCCGGCTCAAGGTCGAACGTCCCGCCGACCCACGTGAGGATCCGGTAGACGCTCTTGAGCGGCGGGACGTCGGTCAGATCGTTGATCGTCGCAAAGGTCACGATGCCCTTGCGCAGGTAGATCTTGCCGACGTCGTCGTCGGAACGGACGACGAGGACTCCGCTCTTCTTCGATGTGCCGAAGAGCTGAAGCAGATCGGGGAGCGGGATCTCGTCGATCGACCCGGACATCGACCGGGTCTGACCGCTCCTGAGCGAGGGCTCGTCCATCCGACGGCGCGCCGGGGGCGCGCCTGGATCGGTGGAGACGACCTTGAGGATGCTGGTGCCGATGAGCACCCGGTCGCCCTCCTTCAAGGTCGTCTTCTTGATCTTCTCGCCGTTGACGAACGTGCCGTTCGTCGAGCCGAGGTCCTCGATCACGATCTGCTGATCGGTACAGGCAATCCGGGCATGGCGCCGGGAGACCATGTCCTCGACGAGGACCATGTCGAGGTCGCTGGAGCGACCCACGACGATCTCCTGCTGCTCCCCGAGGGGGAATTCGCCGCCTTGGTACTTCCCGGAGATGAAGCGCAACGCCAGTTGCCGCGTTGCCGACACCTTGGGAGCGTGGTTATCCATCGCAGGGAGTAAAAACCTTCATGCGCTACGCGCGCAATGCGAGCGCCAGCAGGGGGCAAAGTCTAGTTTCACCGAGCAAAGGTGGTCAAGAGATCCGGTCCGTTCTTTCAAATGAGTTCGCCCGCTCAGCCTAACGCAGCGCGCCGGCCGCCCGCCCCCCTGCCCCGCTCGGCCCCGGCCCGGAGCCCGCCGCCGGGCGTCCTCGTTCCCTCCCTGGTGCACCCAATTCCCCGGAAAATCGGCCGGTTGCCTCTGCTGAGCCCGCTGGCTTCCAGCTCCCGGAGATGAGCGCAGCGGGCCGCCTCCACCGCGGAGATCGCGGCCGCTCGGTTCATTGCCCTTGCTTTCGGCCCCGGCATGTTCAACGGCCTCGGCGTGAGCTCCGAAGCGACGCAACGCACCCTCGCCGCAGGCGATCCGCTGGGCACGCACCGCGTGCTCGAACCACCGGGGGCCCTCCCCCAGCCGGCAGAGCGGCTGGACGCTGACGCCTCGCGCCACTTCGAGACCGAGATCGTCGTCGACGTCGAGACGCTGAACATCGACGCCGCCAGCTTCCGCCAGATGGAGGAGGCCTCCGGCGGCGATCCCGACGGCGTGGCGCGGCTCGTGCTCGAGACGGTCGCGCGCCGGGGCAAGCAGCACAACCCGGTCACCGGCTCGGGCGGCATGCTGCTCGGCGTCGTGCGCCGGGTCGGCTCGCTCGCGGAGCACCGCGGCGTCGCCGTCGGCGACCGCATCGCGACGCTCGCGTCGCTCTCGCTCACGCCGCTCGCGCTCCGCCGCATCGTCGCCGTTCGGCCCGCGTCCGCGCAGGTCGACGTCGAGGGCACCGCGGTCATCTTCGCGTCGGCGCCGCTCGCGCGGATGCCGAGCGACATGCCCGAGCGGCTCGCCCTCGCGCTGCTCGACGTCGCGGGCGCGGCGCCCCAGGTGGCGCGCCTCGCCGGACCGCGCGACAGCGTCGTGGTGCTCGGCGCGGGCGGCAAGTCCGGCCTCCTGTGCGCCGCCGAGGCGCGGCGCTGCGTCGGCCGCGCGGGGCGCGTGATCGGGGTCGAGGCGTCCCCGGAGTTCGCCGCCGACCTGCGCGCGCTCGAGATCTGCGACCACGTCGCCGTGGTCGACGCGCGCGACCCCATCGCGGTGCGCGACGCGGTGCTGCCGTTCACGGGCGACGCGGGCGCCGACCTCACGCTGTCGTGCGTGAACGTCCCCGGGGTGGAGCTCAGCGCGATCGTCGTCACGCGCGATCGCGGCAAGACGTACTTCTTCGCGATGAGCACGAGCTTCACCGCCGCCGCGCTCGGGGCCGAGGGCATCGGCAAGGACGTCGACCTCTACATCGGCAACGGCTACGCGCACGGCCACGCCGAGCACACGCTGGCGCTCGTGCGCGAGCGCCCCGCGCTCGAGCGCCTCATGACGTCGCGCTACGGCTGAGCGCACCGCGCGGCGCGGGCGTGCCGCGCGCCCGGGCGCCGCGGCCGCGGCGCGGGCGCGCGGGTCGGCATCACCCTGCCCGCTCCTGAGGAGCCGGCGCCGCCTGGGGCAGCGCCGCGGACGCGGGCGCGCCCAGCTTGTCGACGGCGGCGGGGAGGATGACGGCGAAGGTGCTCCCCTTCCCCTCGTAGGAGCGGACCTCGATGCGGCCGCCCGCGCTCTGCGCGATGCGCTGGCTGATCGACAGCCCGAGCCCCGTCCCCTTGTCCTTCGTCGTGAAGAACGGGAGGAAGATGTTCGCGAGCACCTTCTGGGAGATGCCCGGGCCGTTGTCGGTGACGTTGAGCTCGACGAACGGCTCGTCCGAGCCAGCGCCGGGCCGCGTGCCGCGCCCGAAGCGGACGCGCGTGGAGATCACCACCTTGCCCCGACCCTTCATCGCCTGGACCGCGTTGCGGAACAGGTTCATCAGCACCTGCCGGAGCTGCTCGGGATCGATGGCGACCCGCGGGAGATCGGGATCGAGCGTGACCTCGACCTCGAGCTGGTCGTTGCGGCGCTCGATCGAGAGCACCTGCAACGTGCGGCGCACGATCGCGTTCACGTCGGTCGGCACGACCGAGCCCTGCGCCGGCCGCGCGAGGTCGAGCACCGACCCGACGACCCGATCGAGCCGGTCGACCTCCTCGAGGATGATCCCGAGGAACTCGCGCGAGGCCGGATCGATCTGCGCCTCCGGCACGGGATCGGCGAGGAGCTGCGCCGCGCCCTTGATCGCGCCGAGCGGGTTCCTGATCTCGTGCGCGAGCCCCGCCGCCATCTGGCCGAGGAGCGCGAGCCGGTCCCGCTCCTTCATCTGCGCGTAGAGGCGCGAGTTCTCGAGCACGACGCCGATCTGCGCGGCCAGGGTCTCGAGCAGCGTCAGCTCCTCGGGCGAGAACGCGTCGCGCACGCGCGAGTCGGCCACGACGAGCAGCCCGATCGGCTCTCCCTGCTCGTCGCGCGCGCAGAGCACCACGCCCGAGCAGAGGCTGCCGAGCACCTCGGCCGCCGCGAGCACCGCGTCCTCGGGGACCTGCGGCCGCACCTCCGTCCGCCGCGCGAAGTTGCCGTCGTCCTCCGCGTCGCTGTGGCTGCGGCGGGCGCGCCGCTCGCGGGCCTCGCGCTCGAGCTCCTCCATCGCGATCGGCCCGCGCTCCAGGCGATCGAGCATCGCCCTCGCGGTCGCCACCTCGATCCGCTCGGGGACCCGCGGCCCGAGCGAGGCGAGCCGGTCGAAGCCGGTCCCGTCCTGATCGCGCAGGTAGAGCGCCGCCCCCGTGACCCGGCGCGACTGCTCGAGCGCGCTCATCACGATCGCGCCCATCTCCTCCACCTCGAGCGTGTGCACGAGGCGACGCCGCGCCTCCGCGAGCGAGCGATCGAGATCGAACCGCTCCCGCAGGAAGAGGCGCTGGATCTGCTCCTCGACCCGCTCGCGCAGCGGATCGAACAGCACGAGGATCACGATCGCGGCGAGCACGGCGTTCAGGTACATCGTGTTGAAGCCGCCGATGAACGTGAGCAGGAGATAGAAGATCAGCGCGATCAGGAACGCGACCGCCGTGGCGACGAGCAGGCGCGCGAGCATCTCGTAGGCGTCGAGGAGCCGCTCGTGCCGGAGCGCCTGGGCGAGGACGAACAGGAAGACGATCGAGAGGGCCGCGCCGACCGGCGGCGGCTCCGCGCCGAGGAACCAGGCGAAATCGGCGACGCTGGCGAGGCCGGCGAGCGCGCCGATCACCACGAGGAACCGCACGCGCCGCTGCGTCGCGCGCGAGGAGCTCCGCTTGCCGCGCTGGCCGAGCGTGTACAGCCCCGCGGTGAGCAGCGCGAAGACGTAGGTGAAGATGCAGCCGCGCGTGAGCCAGTCGAGCCACGAGCCCGGCTCGCGGCTCATCAGCACGAGGATGAACAGCGGGATGACGAGCACCCCCGCGAACCGGAGCAGCCGCGAGCGCCGGTCCCCGTCGTGGGGGATCATCGCCTCGAAGAGGTGGAGCGCGAACTGCGGGAGCAGCACGGCGAGGATCGCCGTGAAGCGCTCCCAGATCGAGGCCTGGAAGAAGCCGAAGAGCGACTGGGACAGGTACCAGAGCCCGACGTCCGCGGCGAACGCGGCGAAGAACAGGTGGACGCGGCGGACGCGGCCCCGCAGCAGCGTGGAGGCCGCGATGGCCAGGGCCAGGGCCCCGCAGACCAGGGTCGTCCGTGTGCGGAGATCGAACCCGAGCGGCTCCACGCGCGAAGGCTACCGCAGCGCGCCCGGCGACAACCGCAAAACGCGAAAGGGCGGCCGCCCGCGCGGCGCGGGCGCGCGGGCGTCTCGGCCCGGCGCGGGCGCTCGGCTCAGCGCGTCCCGTCGCTGTCGGACGGCGCCTTGTCGTGGCTGTCCGCGCGCCCCGGGGGGCACCAGGGGAGCGGATCCGGCTCCGAGTCGTCGCGGTCCCGCGACCGCACGTAGCTCGTGGTGGGCCAGCGCTCGCCGACGGACGGCACCGCCGCGTCGCGCTGCCGGAGCGGCGCCGGCGCGATGACGTCAAGGCCGACGTCGCCGTCCGGGTCGTCGTTCCTGGCGGATGCCTCTTCGGAGATCATCGGGTCGAGCTCGCTCCACGGTTCCACGCCCTGCTCATCGTGGTCCTCGGGCGCGATCGCGCACCCCACGATCAACAGCGGCGCCGCGAGGCCCCCGAACAGCCAACTCGTCCAGCCACCTCGCATCAGTTCAATCCTCCGAAGTCCCGCCAAAGCCATACTGTTTGACAAGCTGGGAAAGCCGCGGGCGCTTCATGCCCAAGAGCGCGGCGGCGCGCGTGATATTCCCACGACTTTCGTCGAGCGCCCTAGCAATGCATTCGCGCTCGATCTCACGCTTCATGTCGCTGAGGCTGACCCCTCCCCGGACATGCGCGTACGCGAGCTCCAGCGGCGTGCGATCCGCGGGCACCGACGGGGGACGAGACTCCGGCGCGGCCCGCTCGGGCGCCGGCGCGTGGGGAGCGCTGGGCGGCTCGCTCGCAGGGCCAGCAGGCGGCGTGCCAGCGCGCGGTGTCGTCGGCGTGCTCATCGGCTCCGCGGCGTCGAGGTCCCGCAGCCCCTCGACGTTCGTCGTGAAGTCCTCGAGCTCGATCACGTCGCCGTCCGCGAAGATCGCCGCAGCGCGCAACGCGTTCTCGAGCTCGCGCACGTTGCCGGGCCACGGGTGCCGCGACAGCGCCGCGAGCGCCCGGCTGGAGAGGCGCTTCGGCGCCGTGCCGCGCTCGGCGGCGATCCGCTCCAGGATCGCCGCCGCGATCACCGGCAGGTCGCGGGGACGCTGCCGGAGCGCGGGGACCTCCAGGACGACCTGCCGGAGGCGATAGTAGAGATCTTCCCGGAACTCGCCGCGGGCGACCATCGCGCGCAGGTCGCGGTGGGTGGCGCACAGGATGCGGACGTTGGCGCGCAGCGGGGTGACGCCGCCGACCCGCTCGAACGTCTTGTCCTGGAGGACACGGAGCAGCGCGACCTGCGTGCGCGGCGAGATGTCCCCGATCTCGTCGAGGAAGAGCGTCCCGCCCTCGGCGAGCTCGAAGCGCCCGCGGCGGCGCGACGCCGCGCCGGTGAACGACCCCTTCTCGTGCCCGAACAGCTCGGACAGGAGCAGGGTCTCGACGAGGGCGGCGCAGTTCACCTTGACCAGCGGGCCCATCCGCCGCGCGCTCACCTCGTGGATCGCCTCGGCGACGAGCTCCTTGCCGGTGCCGCTCTCGCCGTGGATCAGCACGGTGGCGTCGCTCGCGCCGACCTTCTCGATCTGGTGGACGAGGCTGAGCAGCGCGGGCGTCGTGCCCACCATCCGCTTGAGCGCGGGCGCCGCGACGAGCGGCCGCGGGGCGCGCGTAGACGCCCGCGCGCACCCGGCGCACGCGCTCGATCCGCAGAGCTCGCAGCCCCTCGGCTCCGCCTCGGCGGCGCTGCGCGCGCACGCCTCGATCCGGGCGAGCTCCGCGAAGCACCGGCGCGACAGGAACCGGCGCGCGATCTCGGGCGGGAGCGACTCGGCGATGCGATCGCGCAGCGCGATCGCCGCGTCGAGGTGCGACCGCGCGGCCGCGGGCTCGTCCTCGGGTGCGTGCGGCGCGTGCGGCGGTCGGTCCACGGCCGACGCGTGGTGGAGCAGCACGTGCGCCTCCAGGGCGCGCTCGCGGTTGTGGGCCTGGCGCGACAGCGCGAGCGCCTCGGCGGCGCGCTGCGCGAACGGCTCGCCGGCGGCGCGTGCGCGCAGCGCCTCGAGGAGCGCGACCTCGGCGCGAAGCCAGTCGGAGCTCGCCTCGGCGCGCGCCTTCGCGATCATCTGCGCGGCCTGCACGAGGTCGCCGTCGTCGAGCGCGATACGGGCGGCGATCGCGTAGCACTCGCCGAGCTTCGAGCCGGCGCCGTACGCGAACGCGGCGCTGAGCTCCGACCACGCCTCCGCCGTGCGGCCGCACGCGAGGTGGATCTGCGCCGCGACGTAGGCGACGTGCGTGATCCGCACGCCGGGGACGACGTGGCCGCAGGCCTTCCGCGCGAACGCGAGCGCCTGCTCGGCCTCCTCGACGAGCCCGAGCTGGAGCCGGATCTCGGCGAGGTTCGCGATGAGGTTCACGAGCGCGACCTTGTCGCCGATCTTCCGGAAGGTATCGATCGCGCGCTCGAGGAGGCGCAGGGCGTCCGGGTACTCGTGCCTCAGGTGCGCGATGACCGCGAGGTTCGTCAGCGCGTAGCCCGTCGCGACGCGCTCGCCGCGCCGCTCGCCGTCCTCGAGCACCCCGGCGAGCATCGAGCGCGCCTCGTCCAGGCGGCCGCTGGAGAGCTGCGCGATCGCGCGGTTCAGCCGGGCGCGCAGCTCGCTCACGTGCTCGCCCGCGCACGCCGCGTCCCACGCGTCGGCCGCGAAGTGGAGCTCCGCCTCGGTCCAGGCCTGCTGCGCGAGCAGCAGCTTGCCGAGGATGTTGCGCGCCTGGAGGCGCGTCGCGATCTCGCCCGCGCCGGCGAGCCCCTCCTCCGCGTACCCCCTGGCCGCGGCGAGGTCGCCCGTCTTGCAGCAGAGCTCCGCCATCTCCACGGCGCCGCGCGATCGCTCCGCGGGCGTCCCCGCGCGCGAGAGCGCCCGCGAGAGCACCATCGCGGCGGTCGTCAGGTCGCCGCGCGCGCTCGTCGCGCGGCCGTGCACGAGCAGCGCGGCGAACGACTCGCGCTCGCGCTGGGCCGCCGAGGAGAAGTCGATCGCGAACTCGACGTCGCCGAGCCGGAGCGCGAGCTCCGCGGCGCGGAGCAGCCGGTCGCCCGAGGCGGCGCGCTCGCCCGACAGCGACCGCATCGATCGCGCCCAGCGCTGCCAGAAGTCGGCGCGCGCCGACGGCTCGCCGACCGAGGCGATGGCCTGCACCGCGGCCGCCTCGGCGCGGTCGTGGTGGCCCAGCGCGGCGAACAGCTCGCTCGCGCGCGAGGCGCCCCACGGGTCGGACGGCAGCGCCTCGAGCGCCTCCGCGACCGCGAGCACGTCCTCGGGATCGACGCCGGCCGGATCGACGGCCGCGCGCCGCGCCGCGACCCACCCGCGGTCGTCGACCTCGATCAGGCCGAGGGCGGCGAGCTCCTGGAGCGCGCCCTGGCGCGCGACGTCCGCGAGGCCCTGGTCCGCGCGCCGACCCGCGATCTGGCCGAGCTGCGCGGCGGGCCAGGGCCGCTGGCTGAGCGCGAGGCGATCGAGCAGGCGCCTGGCCGCGGCGCTCGGCGGCTCTGGCGCGGGGCGCTGCTCGGGCGGCGTGGCGAGCACGGCGGAGCACCAGCCGTCGAGCGCGTCGAGCCGCTCGAGCTTCGCGACCACCCGGCGCTCCGCGTCCGCGGCGACCGCCTCCCAGAAGCGGTGCAGGTCGTCCGGCGAGGCGACGGCCTCGATCGTGATCGCGCTCGTCCACGGCCGCCTGGCCGCGTCGCTGCACACGATCACGAGCGCGGCGCACGAGCCCTCCGCGATGAGGCGCGAGAGCTCCTCCAGGACGAGGCCCCCCCAGCTCGTCGGCTCCCCCTCCGAGACGAGCAGGATCGCGCCCTGCGCGGCGGAGCCGATACCCTGCGCGGCCGCGGCCGGGTCGCAGGAGACGACCCCGCAGCGCAGCGCGAGGTCGCGCCAGGGATCCCGGTCCGCGGCGTGCGCGGCCGAGATGAGCGAGCGCCCGACACCCCGCGCTCGGCGCGCGACGTGGGAGCAAACCGCGTCCAGGACCGACCGCTGTCCATGGACGTGGAGCACCCCACGGGACGCGGCATCGAGGACGCGCTCGTCGAGCGCCCGGAAACCTCCGGCGTCGCTCGTCGTGGCGGAAGAAGCACAGGCTGCGGCGGGTGATCCCAAGGCAACAAAAGCGTACCTTCGCGCCGGACCACGCATCAACGAATCCAGCCATCGGACATCGATAAGTCCGTGCCGCCAGAGTAGAAAATTTCAGCGTTACTACTTGCTTCCGTCCAGGGCCCGCTCGATGGCGTCGAACGCATCGGGAGGCGCTTCGCCGAGGGCGCGGGCCAGCGGGAGCTGCGTCGCGGCGGCGGCCACGTAGAGGGGGACGAGGTGCGGCGCGAGCCGACGGAGCGTCTCGAGGTGCCGCGCGACGCCGCCCGCGTCGCCGCGCCGCACCGGCCCGGTGAGCGCGTCGGGCACGCCGAGCACCTCGACGTTGTCCGCCACCGTGCGGAGCAGCGGGCCGAGCATCTCGGCGGCGATCTTCCGATCGACGCCCGCGCGCTCGAGCAGGTCGACCCCGGCGGCGGCCAGCGCGGCGGCGCCGTTGGCGACGAGGCCCGCCGCGGCGTGGTAGGCGACGCGGTCGAGGCCGGGGAACGTTCGCGGCGACATGCCGAGGCGCGCGCCGAGCGAGCGCGCGACGCGCACGGCGCCGGGATCGCCGTCGACGTGGAGCTGGCCGCGCTCGAGGAACGGGACGAACGCGGGCGAGGCGAACGAGATCATCGGGTGCATCTGCGCGACCGAGACGCGGCCGCCCCGCACCGCCGCGAGCGCCTCCGGGCCGAGCGCGCCGGCGCAGTGCACGACCGCGACGTCCCGGTGGCCCACGAGCCCGCGGTCGCGCAGCGCCTCGGCGCAGGGCGCGATGTCGCGATCGCGCACGGCGAGGATCACGAGGTCCGCCTCGATGCGCTCCGCCGGCAGGCCATCCCGGGCGGGCCGAAGGGTGACGGGCATCCCGGCGTCGCGGATCGCGCGCGCGAGCCCGCGGCCCACCTTGCCGCCGCCGTAGATGAACACGTCCAGAGGAGCGCTGTCCTCCCGGAGCATCGGCGACGGGCGCGTGCTGTCCATGTCGTTCATGAGGTGCTCCTGTAAAGGCCGTGCGCGAGCGCGTAGTCCAGCACCGCGCGCGGCACGCGCTGGCGAACGGCCTCCAGATCGCCCGCGGCGAAGGCGCGCCGCACGTCGCTGCTCGAGATCTGCGGGAGCAGCACGTCCGCGGCGCGCAGGGGGGGCCGCCCGACGGCGGACGCCGCGCCGGGGTGCGCCGCCGCGCCGGGGTGCCCCGCCGCGCCCGGGTGCGCCGCCTCGCCCGGGTGCGCATCGACGGACGCGTCGAAGCCGGAGCGGCCGAGGACGATCGGCGGCGCGATCTGCTCGATGCGATCGAAGCGGTGCCACCGCGGCAGATCGGGGAGCACGTCGGCGCCGACGAGCAGCCGCATCGCCCAGCCCGGGTGCTCCGCGGCGAGGTGCTCGAGCGTGCGCAGCGTGAGGCTCTCGCCGCCGAGCTCGCGCTCGACGGTCGACACCGACACGCCCGGGAGCCAGCCGAGGGCGAGGTGGCACATCGCCAGGCGGTGCTCGTACGGCGCGAGCTCCTTCGCGAACGGGTGGCGGTAGACGGGGACGACGAGCACCTCGTCGATCGGCGCGACGGCGATCGCGTACGTGGCCGCGAGCACGTGCGCCACGTGCGGCGGGTTGAAGCTACCGCCGAAGATCGCGACGCGCCGCGCCCCGGGCGCGCTCGAGGCCGGCGCTCCCGCGGGCGCCTCAGCCGTGCGTGCCACCTTGAACCCTCAGCCTGGAGCCGGCCGCGGACGGGCCCACGATCTCGCGCGCGGTCACCGCGCCGTTCGCGTTCATCACCTCGATCCGCACCCCGCCCTGCCCGTCGTCGAGGAGCGCCCTGCCGCCCTCGGAGCCGATCGGCCCCGGGGAGAAGAACGTCCGCGGACCGACCTTCTTGATGAGCGGCCCCGAGCTCTTGCCGAAGACGAGGAGGGACGCGGCCACGATGTCCTCCTCGTCGAGCGCCGCCTTGTCGAACACGAAGAGCGCGACGCGCCCGTCCAGGATCTCGATCGTGCGCTGGCCCGGGGGGAGGCTCATCAGCACCTTGAGGCGCAGCCGCGCCCGCTCGGACGCGACGAAGGCGTCGATCGCCTCCGGCGTCGCGGTCGCGCACCGCGCCGCCCGCTCGAACAGGGCGCCCCCGGTGGGGTTCGCGCCGACGAGGCGCTGCGCCCAGCCCTCGACGACCCTGTCGAGGGCGTCGTCCTCGGCGACGTAGATGACCCGCTCGGCGTGCCCTTCGTCGAGCAGGTGCTGCGCGCCGCGAGCGAGCGCGGGCAGGTCACCCTGTGCAGGGCCGAGGACGCCGAGGCGCATCGGCGACAGCATAGATCACGGCGCCGAGCGGGGGACATCTTCTACGTGCGCTTACGTACGTCGCAACCGCTCGCGCGCCGCGATCGCGCGGGCGCGTCCCGGCGCGCGTCTGCTAGCGTCCGGCCCATGTTTCGGCGAGGTCGCGCGCTCCGGGATCCGGTCACCATCACCCTCGACGGAGCAGCCGTCCCGGCGGAACGGGGCGAGCCGCTGGCCGTGGCGCTGATGGCCTCGGGGCGCGTGACGCTCGCGCGGAGCCCGAAGCTCCACCGCCCCCGGGCGCCGACGTGCCTGCGCGGCGGCTGCGACGGCTGCCTCGCGCGGGTCGACGGGGAGCCCAACGTGATGACGTGCCTGCGCCCGGCCGCCGGCGGCGAGCGCATCGAGGTCCAGAACGTCGTTGGCTCGCGGCAGGCGGACCTGCTCCAGGTGACCGACTGGTTCTTCCCGCAGGGGATCGACCACCACCACCTGATGGCCGGCGTCCCGGGCCTGTCCGCGGTGATGCAGTCGATCGCGCGCAAGCTGGCGGGGCTCGGGCGGCTGCCGAGCGCGGCGGTCCCGCCTGAGCCCGCCGCGCGGCTCGACGTGGACGCCGCGGTGATCGGCGCCGGGCCGGCCGGCGTGGCGGCGGCCTCGGCGCTCGCGGCGCGGGGGCTGCGCGTCGCGCTGATCGACGACGGGCTCGCGCCCGGCGGGTCGCTCGCCGGGGCGCCGCGGCGCGCGGCCGAGCTCCTCGCGCGGCACCCGCTCGCCGGCGTCCGCGTGCTCTCCCGGCACGTGGCCGCCGGCGTCTACCTGGGCGAGCTCCTCGTCGCGGGCGACGCGGGCGCGACCGTGATCCGGGCGCAGGCAAAGGTCTTCGCCACGGGGGCGCACGACGGCGTCGCGGCGTTCCCGAACAACGATCTGCCCGGCGTCTTCTCGGCGCGCGCGCTCTGCCGGCTGCTCGCGCACGGCGTGGAGCCGACAGGCCCTGTCGCGCTCGCCGGCGAGGGGTTCTGGGCCGACGAGCTCGCGGGCGCGCTCGGCGACCGCATCGCGGCGCGGGTCCCGCTGGCCGCGCTCGCCGCGGTGCACGGGATCTCGCAGGTGAAGGGCGTGGCCGTGCGAAAGGCGCCCTTCGGCCCCGACAGCCCGACGACCGACCAGAAGGTCGTCGCCGTCGCCGTGGACGCGCCGGCCGCGCCCTCGTTCGAGGTCGCCGCGCAGGCGGGCGCGCGCGTCGAGGTCGACCGGCGCGCGGGGTACGCCGTGCGGGTCGACGCGCGCGGCCGGGCCGGCGACGGCGTGTGGGCGCTCGGCGAGTGCACCGGCGCCGCGCTCGACCTCGCCGGCATCGAGCAGGCGGCGGCGACCATCGCCGACGACGTGCTGGCGGCGCGCGACGCGGCCACGTGAGCGCGCGCTCGATCGGGCCTGGCCGCGCGGCCCCGTGAGCGTGCGCGCGGCCGGCCCTGGCCGCGCACCCGCGTGGGCGCACGGGAGATCAGCCCTCGATCATCAGATCGAACAGGCCGACGCCGCCCGCGATGAACACCACGTCGAACACGGCCATGAGCGCGATGTAGTCGGTGAGCTCGCCGATCGACGCGCCGCCGAACAGCTCCCGGGTGCCGGCGACCGCGGCGAGCAGGGTGGGCGCGAGGAGCGGGAAGAGCACGCTCGCGAGCACGAGGTCGCGGGCGCGCGTGCGCACGGTCATGGCCCCGAACAGGGTGCCGCTCGCGGCGATGCCCGGCGTCGCGGCGAGGCAGAAGAGCGCGAGCCCCGCGCCCGTCTCCGCGAGATCCACCGCGAACAGGAGCGCCGCGACCGGGATGATGATCGCCTCGACCGCGCCGATGAACAGGCACAGGCCGAGCGCCTTGCCGGCGAAGAGGGCGCTCCTCGCGATCGGCAGGACGAGCAGGCCCGCGAGCGCGCCGTCCTCGCGCTCGCGCTGCCAGGTGCGGCTCAGCGCGAGCACCGACGCGAAGGCGACGCTCACCCAGATGACGCCGGGCGCGACCCGCTCCGTCGCGTCCTGCCCCGCGTGAAACGCGAGCGACGCGATCACGGCGACGAGCACCGCGAAGAAGCCGCTGGTCGTGACGATCTCGCCCGTGGCGAGCTCGATGGAGAGATCTTTCCCCGCGACGAGCCACGCCTGGCGCGCCCAGCCCGGAGGGCGGCGCCCGGGGAGCGACGCGCGGCCCGCGCTCACCGCCGTCTGGGGCGCCGTGGTCTCGGAGGGCACGGCGCGGCTCAGAGGCTCAGGTACGTCTGATCCTTGAGCCCACGCTCGTAATCGGCGAGCAGCCGCATGCCCTCGGTCGGCTTGAGCAGATCCTGCTTGATGGCGCCGTCGACCTGCGCCTTCACCTTCCCGACGAGATCGCGGTTGTCGTACTGGGTCAGCGCCAGGACCTCCTGGATCTTGTTCCCGGCGATCGTCTCCTCGATGTAGTACCCGCTGTCCTCGTCCTCATCGAGGAAGACGTGGACCTCGTTGACCCGGCCGAAGAGGTTGTGGATGTCGCCCATGATGTCCTGGTACGCGCCGGTCAGGAAGATGCCGACGTAGTACGGCTTGTCGCCCGAGATCGGGTGCAGCGGGAGCGTGTCCTTCACATCGTTGAGATCGATGAACTTGCTCACCTTGCCGTCGGAGTCGCAGGTGATGTCGACGAGCGTGCTGTCGGCCGCGGGGCGCTCGTTCAGCCGGTGGATCGGCACGATCGGGAAGAGCGCGCCGAGCGCCCAGTGGTCGAGCAGCGACTGGAACACCGAGAAGTTGCAGATGTACTGATCGGCGAGCTGCTTGCGGAGCTCGCCGAGGTCGTCCGGGACCTCCTCGGGATCGAGCTCCGACGCGATCTTCTGCATGCTCTCGGCGATCTCCCAGAAGAGGATCTCGACCCGCGCCTTCACGTCGAGGTTGAGCAGGCCGAGCTCGAACATCTTCTGCGCCTCCTCCTTGATCTGGAGCAGGTCGTGCCACGACTCGCCGAGGTTCGGGCTGGACAGGTTGTCCTTGATGTAGAGGAGGTTCTGGATGAGCTTGTGCTCCTCGGTCTGGATGTCGATCGGCGACATCGGCGTCTTCTCGATCGAGCCGAACGCCTGGACGACCAGCACCGAGTGGTGCGCGACGATCGCGCGGCCGGACTCCGAGACGATGTTCGGGTGCGGCACCCGCTCCTCGTCGCAGATGTCGGCGATGTTGTGCACGATGTCGCGCGCGTACTCCTCGACCGAGTAGTTCATCGACGAGTGGAAGGTCGAGCGCGAGCCGTCGTAGTCGATGGCCAGCCCGCCGCCGACGTCGATGTACTCGATGCGCTGCCCCATCTTGCGCAGCTTCGCGTAGTAGCGCGTCGCCTCGCGCACGGCGCGCTTGATGATCAGGATGTCCGGCACCTGCGAGCCGATGTGGAAGTGGAGGAGCTTGAACGAGGCGCTCATCCCGGCCTCGTCCATGATCCGGATCGCCGCGAGGATCTCGGCCGTGGAGAGCCCGAACTTCGCGTTCTCGCCGCCGGAGGTCTTCCACTTGCCCGCCCCCTCGGTGAGCAGCCGGACGCGCAGCCCGATCATGGGCTCGACGTTCATGTCCTTGGCGACGCGCGTGATCATCCGCACCTCGGAGAGCTTCTCCGCGATGAGGATCACCTTCTTGCCGAGCTTGCGCCCGATCAGCGCCGTCCGGATGAAGTTCTCGTCCTTGTAGCCGTTGCAGACGATCAGCGACTCGGGATCGGTGTGGACCGACAGCCCGGCGAACACCTCGGGCTTGGAGCCGACCTCGACGCCGTAGTGGTAGGTCTTCCCCGCGTCGAGGATCTCCTCCACGACCTCCCGGAGCTGGTTCACCTTGATCGGGAACACGCCGCGGTACGTCCCGCGGAACTTGCTCTCGGCGATCGCCTTGTTGAAGGCCTCGTTGAGCGACCGCACCCGGTGATGGAGCAGATCCTGGAAGCGGATCAGCAGCGGCGTGCGGAGCCCCTGCTCGAGCGCGGCGTCGACGACGTCGCGGATGGCGATCTTGCTTCCGCGCTCCTGGAGCGGCGCGACGGTGAGGTTGCCGTCCGGGCTCACGTCGAAGTAGCCGCGGCCCCAGCGGTCGATCATGTAGAGCGACTTGGCGTCGTCCGTGGTCCAGACGCCGGTCTCGGTCTCGTGCGCGCTGCTCACAGTCGTTCTCCTTGGCGGGGCTCGCGGCGGGCGATACCCACCTTTCTGGGAGGGCCCAACAAGAGGGGATTCACGCTCAACAGGGGGACGTCAGATCGTCGGTCCGACGCTGGACGGCTGCACACCGCGCGCTGGCGACGCGGCTCAATTACGACAGGAACGCCGGACCTTCAAGGGCAGGCAGCCCGGTCAGATCCGGCATGGACGGGCGCGCTCGGCGGGCGGGGCTCAGGCCTGGGTCTTCGGGGTCGCCGCGGCGGCCTTCGCCCGCTTCGAGGCCGACTGGTAGAGGTCGTAGAGGCGCGGGACGGGGTACGCCTCGAGGCGCTTCCTGTACCCCTGGTCCTTCGACCGGTTCAGGACGGTGAGCGTCTCGTCGATGAGGCGCGCCCGCGTCCCGAACTTCTCCTTCACGGTGCTGAACGTCGCGTGAAGGCGGAGGAGCTTCGCGTTCGAGACGTGCTCGAGCCCCTTGCTGCCGCCCCGATCCGAGCTGACGCGCCCGAGCCAGAGGTCCTCGGTCGCGAACCCTTTCACGGCCTCGACGAGCTTCGCCTTGTCGCCGAAGCGCTCCTTCACGATCGCAAGCGGATTTTTGCTGGCCATTGCTGATACTCCCACGGGCAGGCGAGGCCTGCGCCGGACATGCGCGAGATGACTCGCGCGGCATTGAAGAGGGAGCGCGATCTAGCAGAGCGGCCCGGGTCACCGCAAGGGCGCGCTGCGGGAGTCCGCCGCGGCGGCGCGGGGTCATCGGCGAGGGGCGTCCGCGAGCGGCGCGGGGGGCGTCGGCGAGGAGCGGTACGCCGCTCGTCGGCGCTGTGCTGGACCGCGGATCATGGTACAGGGCGCGCCGATGCTCAACCTGGGGAGCTGGCTCGTGGCGCACGTCGACTGGCTCCGGCCGCTCAAGCCGCCGCTCCAGGAAGCGAGCTCCCGCTTCGCCGAGCCGTCCTCCGCCCTGGCGAGCACGCTCCTCAAGGCCCTCTTCCCGGTCGCCGCGTTCGTCGCGCTCGCGCCCGTCCTCTGGCTCTTCTTCCGGCGCACCTGGCGGGAGCTCGACGTCGAGGCCCACGAGCACCAGCGGCGCACCCTCGCCGCCGGGGGCTACGACCGCCGCCCCGCCGTCCTGTTCACGATCACCGCGGTCGTGCTCCTCCTTCAGCAGTACTACGGCGGCCGGGCCGTCTACGACGCGCACATCCGGCCGTGGCTGCGCGAGGTCGAGCTCGCCCAGTCGCTCGCGCCGGCCGGCGCGCTGCTGCCCGTCTCGCTCCGCCGCTACGACGAGCTCTACAGCTACGTCTGGTGGTCGTTCACCCGCGTGTTCGGCTACGTGGCCATCCCGATGGTCGCGTGGAAGCTCTGCTTCCCCAGGGACAGCCTGCTCGACATGGGGCTGCGCGTCCGCGGGCTCGCGAAGCACGCGTGGATCTACCTTCTCTGCCTGGCCGTCGTGGTCCCGGCGGTGTTCATCGTCGCGAGCGCGCCCGACTTCGGGTCGTACTACCCCTTTTACAAGCAGTCATCGCGATCCTGGTTCGACCTCATCGCCTGGGAGCTGATGTATTTCGCCCAGTTCTTCGCGCTGGAGATCTTCTTTCGCGGCTTCTGGCTGGCCGGCCTGCGGCACACCATGGGCTCCGGCGCGATCTTCGCGATGGTCGTCCCTTACTGCATGATCCACTTCGGCAAGCCGTACCTGGAGGCGGCCGGCGCCGTCGTCGCGGGGATCGCGCTCGGCTCGCTCGCGATGCGCACGAAGAGCATCTACTCGGGCTTCCTGGTCCACGTCACGATCGCGCTGCTCATGGACCTCGTCTCGCTGTCGAACCGCGGCGCGCTGCCGCGGACGTTCTGGGCGAGCTGACGGCCGCGCCCGCCCCGGCGCGGAGATCAGCCGAACGTCTCGGCCAGCTTGCGCATGATCTCGGCGCGGTTCCGGTCCCGGATCTCGCGCCGGTAGAGCGCCTGGAGCCCGACGGCGGCCGCGCGCGCCGCGTCGCGGTGCTCGCCGTCCCACGGGAGCACCGCGAGCCTCCGCCAGAGGATCTTCTCGAGGAGCCGGGGCCTCCGCCTGGCCAGCGCGCCGCTCGCGAGCTCGATGACCCGGGCCGACGTGGGGTCGGCGCGCATGGCGCGCACGAAGAAGCCCACCGCCGCGGTGACGCGGCGGCCGCCGCGCAGCGCCTGTACTCCCGCGTCGCACAGCGCCTCCGCCCGCTCGCGGGGGGTCGCGGCGCGCCGCGCGCGCTCCCGCGCGGCCTGGACCTCGGCGCTCAGCGCGTCGCGGCGCCGCCGGACGGGGCGCATCTTGACGACAAGGAACAGGAGGAAGAGGGCCGCAACCCCCACGAGCACGTGCCGCCAGCCGATCTCCATGGCGCCCGCCTTAGTACAGCGGCCGGGACGTGCTCACCAGACGGACCGTCCACGAGGGCGCGCCCACGGAGGCGCGCCGGCGCCGCCGCGTCCGGCCCCGGAATGCCACCGCGGGACCGCGGCGTTGCTTCCGCGGCCCTGCTCCGCCGTCTGTCATGACGTCTGTTCCGCCGTCTGTTCCGCCGTCTCGTTCGGACGCCGCTTCCCACGTCTGCTCCGATGTCGGTTCCCGTATCGGTTGCGACGCCTGTTCCGGTGTCTCCAACGTCTCCAACGTCTGGTTCCGCCGTCACGGTGCGGTTTGCACGAGCGGACGATCCCAACCTATGCTTCGGCCAGAGATGCCCGTCACGTCCACCTCCGGATCCTCGCTTCGCCTGCCGCTGCGCGCGCTCGCCGCCGCACTCGGGCTCGCCGCCCTCGCCCTGCACCCGGGCAGCGCCCACGCCGACATCTTCACCTACACCGACGCGGATGGGACGGTGCACTTCTCGAACCGCGCCGCCGGCGACGGGCGCTTCAAGCTGTACATCAAGGGCGACGGGCGCCGCTCCCCGGCGCGCCCGGGCGTCACCCCGGTCGCCCCGAGCGACAAATCGCTCGAGCGCTTCAGCCGCTACGACGCGTGGATCCGGCAGGCCGCGACGCTCTACCAGATCCCCGAGGAGCTCGTCCGCGCGGTCATCAAGTGCGAGAGCGACTACGACCCGCGGGCCGTCTCGCCCGTCGGCGCGCAGGGGCTCATGCAGCTCATGCCCGAGACCGCGCTGCGCATGCAGGTGCGCGACGCGTTCGACGCGCGCGAGAACATCTTCGGCGGAACGCGGTACCTGCGCATCCTGGCCAACCTCTTCAACGGAGATCTCGATCTCACCATCGCCGGGTACAACGCTGGCGAAGGGGCGGTGATGCGGTACGGCGGCATCCCGCCGTACGCGGAGACGCAGGCGTATGTGACGCGCGTGCGAACCTACTATGCACGCTACCGCACCACCCGGGACACCACGCTGGCTTCCATCGAGCCCTGACCGGCTCGCCCGCCACAGAGCACCTCCGCCCGCCAGGCGAAGACGCGGCGCACATCGCCCCCGACGGGCGCACCGCGATGCTACGATCCGATAAACCGCTGCCCCTGCCCCTCCCGGGCGGGCCCCCGAGGGGCGCAGGCGGACGGCCATCCGCAGACGCCCTCTCTCCTCCGCGCGGACAAGGGTCCACGACATGACGACGACCTCGAGCCTCATCGAACTCACCAAGCGAAGCAACGACATCGCGCCCCTCAAGCCGCCGGTCGATCCGGCGTCGCTCGAGCACGCGAAGCTGCTCGAGATGCCCGACTTCCGGAGGATCCCGGCGTACGCCGACGTGACCGACGAGCAGTTCATGGATCACCGGTGGCAGGCGAAGAAGTCGATCACCCGCCCGGACAAGCTGCTCGACACGCTGCGCGGGATGGTGTCCGACGACTTCATCCGGGACGCGACCGAGGGCTTCGCGCACGCGCCCATGAGCGTACGGGTCTCGCCGTACATGCTCTCGCTGATCGACTGGAGCGATCCGTACAACGACCCGCTCCGCACGCAGTTCATCCCGCTCGCCTCGCGCATCCTGCCCGATCACCCGAAGCTCGGGCTCGACTCGCTGCACGAGCGCGCGGACGCGCCCGTCCCCGGGCTGACGCACCGGTACGCCGACAAGGCGCTGTTCCTGCCGCTCGACACCTGCCCCGTGTACTGCCGGTTCTGCACGCGCAGCTACGCGGTGGGCATCGACACGGAGGAGGTCGAGAAGACCCACTTCAAGGTCGACGAGGAGCGGTGGCGGCGCGCGTACGCGTACATCGCGTCGCGGCCGGAGCTGGAGGACATCGTCGTCTCCGGCGGCGACGCGTACAACCTGCGGCCGGAGCAGCTCGGCGCGATCGGCGAGGCGCTCCTCAGGATGCCGAACATCCAGCGCATCCGGCTCGCCACGAAGGGCCCGGCCGTGATGCCGCAGAAGCTGCTCACCGACGACGAGTGGATCGACGCGGTGACGCGCACCGTGGAGCTCGGCCGGAAGCTGCACAAGGAGGTCGTGATCCACACGCACTTCAACCACCCGAACGAGATCACGGGCATCACGCGCGACGCGATGAACCGCCTGTTCGAGCGCGGGATCACGGTGCGGAACCAGTCGGTGCTGCAGCGCGGGGTGAACGACACGCCCGAGACGATGAAGCTGCTCGTGAAGCGCCTTGGGCACCTGCACGTGCACCCCTATTACGTCTACATCCACGACCTCGTGCGGGGCGTGGAGGACCTCCGGACCACGCTCGCGACCGGGCTCATGATCGAGAAGCACGTGCGCGGCTCGACCGCCGGGTTCAACACGCCGACGTTCGTCGTCGACGCGCCCGGCGGCGGGGGCAAGCGCGACGCGCACTCGTTCGAGCACTACGACCGCACGACCGGCATCTCCGTGTTCGAGGCGCCGAGCGTCAAGCCGGGGCAGCGGTACACGTACTTCGACCCGATCGATCAGCTCCCGCCCGAGGGGCGCGCCCGCTGGGCCGACCCGGCGGAGCACCAGAAGATGATCGACGAGGCGCTCCGCGCGTCCCGCTGAGGCGGCCCGGCGCAGCGGACGGCCCGGCGCAGGGGACCGAGCCGCGCTCGGCCCGCTGCGTGAGAGGGCCCTTCCCTCGAGAATTCCGCACGAGGTCGCGCTCCAGCACGCAACTCCATGGTGTGTCCCGCCGACTCGCCGGGGGGACCTCTCGCTGGAGGATGCCACCGTGACCCTGCGCAGGCCGTCGAAGAACCCCGCTGCATTGCATCAGGCCCCCGAGGCGACCCCGCCCGCTGCCCGGAGGCTGCCGGGCCACGGCGAGCTGCCGCGCGTCGATGAGCGCCTCGTCGAGGCCGAGACCCGCGAGGAGATGGTCGGCGGCCGCCGCGTGACCGCCGCGCCCGCGAGCCCGCCCCACGCCGACGCCCACTGCCAGGTCGACGGTGAGGCGCTCTTCCACGTCCGGCCCGGATACATTGCCTCGACCGACATGCTGACGCGGACGGATGGCGCGTCGGATTTCGCCACCGACACGTCGATCCGCAAGGAGGGGAACGACCCGGCCACCGGCGCCCGCTACCTGGAGGAGGTCGTGTTCGAGGTCGTCCACACGCAGCCGCTGCGCGACCTCGTCGACAGGGCCGAGCGGCTCACGGCGCGAGGCATCCGGCGCATGTTCGCGATCTTCGTGGAGAAGCGCCTGGTGGCCGAGTGGTCGCCGGCCGACCGGGCGTTCCGGCCGCTGCCCGTCGACGCGGAGATCGAGGACGCCTGCCTGATCCGGCCGCTGCCGGTGCGGGCGCTGCTCGACCGCGCCGAGGGGCGCAACGCGGTCGCGCGCGTGCTCCTGGACGAGAAGAACCCCGTCCTCGCCGAGGCCCAGCAGGAGGCCTTCCGCAGCGGTCTCCGCGCGGCCATCGAGCGCCTCTGCCAGGCGCTCCAGATCGAGCTGACCGACGCGCGCCGCGCCGCGCTCGCGCGCCTCGACGCCGCCGCGCTGGAGGAGATCGCCGCGCGCATCGCCGCCGAGCGGCGCTGGCCGTCCTGAGCGCCCCCGCGCCGCGCACCGCCCGCCAGCGCGCCGGTCAGGCCTGTCCGTCGGCGGGCGGCGGCTCCGCGTAGCGCGCGAGCGCGCCGGCCAGCTCGCGCTTCACGCGGTCGACGAGATCGGGCGGCTCGACGACGCGGGCGGTCTCGCCGAAGCCGAGCACCCACGTCGCGAGCTCGGTCATGTCGCCGATGTGCATCGTGAGCCGCACGCCGCCGCCCGGCAGCGGCGTGATCTCCTGGGAGGGGTGCACCTTGCGCGTCCGAACGAACTCGGTCACGCGCTCGTCGAAGTCGATCACGACGCGCCGGGGCTCGCCGCCGCGCCAGATGCCGAACTGGCCCTGGAAGTAGTCGTCGATCGAGAAATCAGGGGGCAGCTCGAAGCGCTCGGTGACGGCGCACTCGGTGTCGCGCATGCGATCGAGGAGGAACGTGCGCACCTCGCCGCGGCTGACGTGGAGGCCCACGCAGTAGATCGCGTCCTTGTAGAGGACGAGCGCGTACGGGTGGATGAGCACCCGCTCCTCGCGCCCGTCCCGCGCGCGGCGGTAGCGGCACCGGAGCGGGCGCAGATCGGCGACGGACTGGAACAGGTCGTCGAGCTCCTCGGTGCGCGCGGCGTAGTCCTTCGGCGCGAACGGGAGGTAGAGGAACCGCTCCTCCAGGCGCGCGTCGGCGACGCCGGCGTTCGGGCCGCGGCCCGGCCGGCGCGCGACGCCGAGCAGGCGCTGCGCGGCGAGGTCGATCTCCTCGAACAGCGTCGAGCCGCGCATCGGCTCGAACAGCCGGCGCGCGGCGAGCAGGGCGTACGCCTGCGTCCGCCGCACCTCGACGCGCCGGGGCGCCTCGCTCGGGGACAGCCGCCACAGGCGCGGGCCGCCGGGGCGCGTCGCGACCGACACGAGATCGAGCTCGCGCTTGACCTCGACGAGGTAGCGCCGGAGCGATCGCGGCGTGACGTTGAGCTCGCGCGCGAGGTCGTAGATCGTCAGGCCGGCAGGGTGCTTCTGCAGCAGGCTGCGCAGCGCGTCGAGCCGCCGGTGCTGCGTGAACGGGCCGCGCGGCCGGCCGCGCTGCGAGCCGCCCCTGGCCTCGCCCTCGTCGTCGTCGTCGTCCTCCTCCTCGGGCGGCGGCGGCCTCTTCGACGCGGCCGCCGGCGGGATCGAGTCGACCCGCGGCGGGGCCGCGGGAGGGCGCACGCTCGGCGCGGACGGGGTCGCGGGAGGGCGCACGCTCGGCGCGGACGGGGTCGCGGGAGGGCGCACGCTCGGCGCAGACGGGGTCGCGGGAGGGCGCACGCTCGGCGCGGGCGGGGCCGCCGTCGCGGGCCTCGCGTCGAGCCCTACGTCGCCCGTGAGGCGCGGCGTCGTGCCCGCGCGCGGCTTCGATGGCGGCAGGGCGCTGCTGGAGAACGGGTCGGCCGCCTGGCCGGCGCGCGCGCGGGGCGCGCCCGCGGCACCGCCCGACCCGCCGGCCCCCCGCGCGCGAGCCGGCGAGGCGGCCGGCGCAGGGGCACCCCCAGGGCCTGTGCGAACAGCGCGCGCCATAGGCTCAGCGCTCTATCGCATCACCCCCGCCCATCCAAGATGTTTGTCCCGCGCTCCGCCGGCCGGACGGCGACCGCCAACCGGCGCGCCGGGCGACCCGCGCCGCCCGGCGCGCGCCAGGCCCCCGGCGCGCGCGGCGCCCCCGCGATCTGGAAAAAATGTCTTGAAGTTACGAATACTTCTGCCGACCATCCGCGACGGGCGCGGCGGCGGGCGGCGCGCGCGGGAGCGCGCTCGCGGCGCACGCGGCGGGCGGCTCACCAGGGGCGATCGCGCATCGTCTTCTTGTACTGCTCCTTGTAGAGATCGTGGCATTGCTTGCAGCTCGCCTTGGCGCCGTCGATGTCGCCGGCCTTCGCCTTGGCGGCGCCGGCCCTGGAGATCGCGGCCCAGCTCCCCATGCCGGGCGGCGGCTTGCCGGCGATGTACTGCAGCCCCGCCGCGATCTTCTCGCCGTCGCCGCTCGAGGTCGCCGAGGCCATCGTGCTCTTCATCCAGGCCTGCATCGGGCAGGGCTTCTGGCCCTTCGACCCGCACTCGAACTTCTTCTCACCCGCCTGGGCAGCGCCGGTCGACGCCGGTGCAGCCGCCGCGACGGCCGACGCCGCGGCGGTCGCCTTCGGCGCGGCCGCGGCGGCCGTCTCCGCCGGCGCGGCGGCCGCGGCGGCCGTCTCCGCCGGCGCGGCCGTCGGCTCGGCGGTGGCGGCGGCGGCCACGGCCGTCGCCGCCGCGGGCGCAGCCGTCGTCGCCGCGGGTGCGGCGCTCTCGGCCGGCTTGTCCTCGGCGACCGCCCCCGGGGCGGTCGCGTCGTTCCCCTTGCTGTCGCAGCCGAGCGTGGCGAAAGACAGGCCCGCGAGCAACAGCGCGAGCGGGGTGATCGTTCTCCTCATGCAGTCTCCTTGGGTGATGAACAGAAGCGCTCCTGCGAGCGCGAGACCGAGGGATGCGCGCCGCGGTCCCCGGGTTCGTCGCGCAGTGTAATCGGGTCGCCGTCCGTCCGCTGCGTTCGCGCGCCGCCCTGAACGCCGCTGGCCGGGGTGCTCGCCCTGAAGCGCCTTCACGGACGTCCATTCCGGCAGGTGGTGGCAGCTTGGATTACCGAGGCGAGGGGCCGAGCGAAAAGTTCACTATCGCTTTCGCGTGGAGATGCGCAATTTTCCACCGCGCCGGGGCTCGCGGCGCCGACGTCGGCTGCGCCGTGGCTCGCCGGCCGTCAGCAATGCCGTGCTGGACGCCTCATTCGCGCGTACCGGGCGTCGTCGCGAAGCCGGACCACCGGAAATTGTCGAGGAGGGCGACGGAGTCGTTCCACGGATCGCCGGTATCCCAGAGGACGAACCGCAGCTCCATGATCTCGCCCGGGGTGACGTTGCCGTTCATGACGAGCCACCCCGTCCCGCCGCCGGTGAGCTCGCTCGAGCCGCACCAGCCCGGCTCGCCGTCGAACTGGGCGGGCGGCCGCGCGACGTCGAAGCCCGTCCCCTGGAGCGCTTCGACGCCCGCGCAGGTCGCCGTCGTGCCGGGGGTGGCGCCGCCGCCGCACCCGGTCGGGCCGTTGACGCACTGGGTGAAGAGCCCGGTGCCGCCGAACGCGAGGTTCACGCCGAGCGGGTAGACCGGCGCTCCGGCGGGCGGAGGGTCGTAGAAGGCGAGGTTCTTGTCCCCGGGGTTCGGCGGCTCGCCCGGGAGCGGCGCGAACGACGAGTCGAGGAGCGCGAGGAAGAAGTCGTTGAACCGGCTGCACACCCACTCGGGGTATTCCGACGAAAGGAAGTACGTCGAGACGCTGAACGAGCTCGCGTTCGTCGGCACGCGGACGCGCAGCCGCAACATCACCGGATCGCGGGCGGTCGGGCCGCCCTGCGGCTCGGGGCACCCGGGCGCGTTCGGGAGGTTGCCGCCGTTCGCCGCGAGCCAGTCCTCGGGCACGCCGCTCGATGTCCCCATGTCCTGGCCGCCCTGGAACGGGGCGAAGCTCGGCCTCGTGTGGTTCGGCGCCGTCCGGGCCGCGGCCACGCCGGTCGAGAGCACCGCCAGCCGCGCGCCCTGGAGCGGCGAGATGCCGGCGCCGAAGCCCTGGCGGATCGACCGCTGGGCGGCCGCCGGCGCGCCGGCGGCGTCGGCGCGGTGGAAGCTCGCGGAGACGACGCCCCACGTGCGCGCCGCCGGCGACGCCGGGTTCGCCGCGGTGGTGGCGCAGAGATCCATCGCCCTCGCGTAGTCGAGCGCGGTCGCCGAGTCGCTCGCGAGCCCCGCGTCACACGGCGCGGCGTTGTCGACAGCGCCGTCGCAGTCGTCGTCGACGCCGTTGCCTTCCACCTCGAACGCGCCGCGGTTCACGAGCGCCGGGGCGTCGCACCCGTCCAGCGGGGAGTCGCAGCAATCGCCGTCGCAGGTCGTCCACCCGTCGCCGTCCTGATCGGCGGTGTTGTCGATCGCGCCGTCGCAGTCGTTGTCGACGCCGTCGGCGCACGCGTCGAGCTCCGGCAGCACCTGGCCGAGGCACGGGCCCCACCCGAGGCCGTTCTGCCTGCAGGTCGAGGTGCCGGGGGCGCACGGCGAGACCCCCTCGGTGCCCGGCGGTCCCTGGTAGCACGCCCTCGTCTCGCCCGGCGCGCACGAGCAGGGCCCGCGCGCCGCGACGTCGTGCTCGCACCCGTCCGCCGGGTCCTTGTTGCAATCGATGAACCCGCTCTCGCAGGCGCCGAGCGCGCAGGCGCCCTCCTCGCAGGCGCGCTCGCCGTGGGCGAGCTCCGGACAGGCGCGATCGCACGCGCCGCAGCTCCGCGCGTCGGTCTGGAGGTCCCGGCAGAGGCCGTCGCAGCACGCCGCGCCGCCCTGGCACGGGTGCGCCGCCGAGCACCCCTGGATGCACTCGCCCTCTTCGGTGCACGCCAGGCCGGCGGGGCACTCGTCGCTCGTCGCGCAGCCGACGCAGGCGCGCTTCGCGGGATCGCAGGTGAGCGGAGCAGGGCAGTCGGCGTCGGATTCACAGCCGGCCACGCAGCGCCTCGTGTCCGCGTCGCATCGGTGGCCGGCCGGGCACGCGCCCGCGCCGGGGAGGCACGCGACGCAGCGCCCCGTCGCCCTGTCGCACAGCGGCGCGCTCGGATCGGCGGCGCAGTCGGTCGGGCAGCCGGCGGCGTCCTCCCCGCCGCCGCCGAGCGGGGCGTCGGGGGGCTCCGCGCTGGCGCAGGACGGCGCCACCCCGGACGCGAGCGCGAGCGCCGCCAGGGCGGCCAGCCCTCCGGTCCAGGCCAGCGGGCGGCGATGGACGGCGCGGGTTCTCTTCGACATCGGCAAGCTGCTCCCCTCCGCAGGCGGCGAACACACCGAGGAGCGCCGGCCGCAAGGATCGTAGACTACCCTGCCGCCGGCGAGCACGACGGCCCGATCCGGCGGCCCGCGCAGAGGGCGCGCCCGCGCAGAGGGCGCGCCCGCGCGGCCAGAGGGCGCGCCCGCGCGACCGCTGACGAGCGCCGCCCCCCTCGTGGCGCGCGCCGCGCGGCGCGAGCTGCCGCGCCGGGGCGGCCGCGGCGGAGGTGCGACCGAGACGGTGGTCAGCGCGCGCGCTGGTACAGCGTGAAGGCGCCCTCGCGCGCGACGCGGCGAAAGGGGGTGCGCGCCCCGGCGAACACCGACCTGTCCGGCCGCTCGTTCCGGAGAAGCACGTAGTCGTAGGCGGCGCCGTGGACATCCGGCTTGAACCACTCGCCGCGGTTCGCCGGCGGCGCAGGGAGACGGCGCTTCAGCGTGAAGGGGAAACCCACGTTGTGCCAGCCATCCGCGCTGAAGCCCCCGCGCAGGATCTGCACCCACGAGGAGAAGTGATTCATGCCCTCGATGATCAGGGCCTCATCGGCGCGCGGAGGGAGCGATACGAAGAGCACCTCGGCGCCGGGCGGGATCTGCTCCACGATGCGCGTGAACGGCCGCGCTCGCTCGTCGAAGCTCGCGTATTTCTCCGAGAGGTGGAGCGGCAACACGAGCGCCGCGACCGCGGCCGGGGCCATCAGGAGGCGAGAGAGGCCCCGGAGCGGCGCCGTGATGGCCAGGAAGCCGAAGAAGCAGATGAGCGGTGAGAAGCGCCCGCTCACGAACCACCAGTCGAACGGGCGGGCCAGATGCAGTGGCACGAGAAAATAACACGCCACCATCGCCGCGCAGAGGGCCAGGGAGCGATGGCGGTACAGCCGGTCGAGGAGCGGGCCGGGAAGCGGGGGGTGCGAAGGAAGCGGAGGAGGAGCTTCCGCGTCGCGGCGCGGGAAGAAGCGCCGGGCGACGCTCCAGAGGGCCAGCAGCGACGCCGTGGCGAGCAGCACCCAGAAGAGCCGCGTGTCGAGCTCGCCCGAGACCGAGTCGAGCGTGTACCCGGGGAACGACCGGATCATCTCGTGCCAGGGCACCCAGGCGCCCTGGAAGCGCGGGCCGCTCCGCAGGTCGACCATGGGGCTCTTGAAGGCGACGAGCTGCCAGAGGAGGAGCGCGACGGCGGGCGCGAAGAGCGGCAGCGCGCGGGCGATCCGGCCCCACCGGGGCAGGTGGCAGAGCATCAGCACGGCGACGCAGACGTAATAGCCAAACAGGATGAGCGGATGGCTGAGGCCGCAGCCGACGCTGAGCAGCGCCACGGCGGCGGCGCGCCCGCGGCTCGGCCGATCGAGGTGCGCGTCGAGCGCGACGACGGCGGCGAGCAGCAGGGCGATGCCCACGAGGAACGGCAGGAAGCCGCACGCCCAGGAGAGGCTGAACGCGAGCGGGAACGTGAGGATCGAGAGCCACGGGCTGCGCCGCGTCCGGTGCGCCCAGGCGAGCGCCGTCGCAGGGATGCCGAGCACATAGCCGGAGAGCACGAGTCGATTCGCGTCCTCGAGGCTGACCACGTGGGCGATGGCGTGCGTCAGGATGTGATACGCGCCATAGGGCGCGGGGCGCAGGCTGAGCTCGTAGAAGTCCCGGAATCGGGTCCACGGCTCGTCGAAGTTGTGCCAGATGTGGACGGCCGCGAGGTGGTTCGGCAGGTCGAGCAGGGGCAGGAACCGCACGCGCCATATCGGCACGACGGCCGCGACGGCGAGGAGCGCGAAGGTCGCGACAAACACCCTGTCGCTCGACCAGCGAGGCCCCTGCGCCGCAGCGGGAGAGTCGGCCTCGCCGGCGGAGACGCCCGGCGCGGCGGCGGGCGCGGCGGGCCCGGGCGTGAGTTCGCTGTCGGGTGGGCTCGATCCGGGCGTTCGCATGAGAAGGGTGGCCCTCCCTGCCCTCCGCCGGCGGCGCGCGGCGCGCGTGGGCGATGGGCCGATCGAGGCGCCGCGAGCCTTACCACAGGACGCGGCGCAGATTGCAGCGTCGCGCGTCTTCCTCTAGTTTCAGCGGCACCTCGCCGGGCGGACACGGCACGATGGCGCCCGCCGGTCATCCGGAGCGGTGTGGGGCGCTCCACGCAACCCTCCAGGAGAACCTGAATCCATGAGGCATCTTGCTCGCGCCGCCGGCGGCGCCGCCGTCCTGCTCGCCCTCTCCACGACGCGCGCGCAGGAGCCCGCGCCGGCGGCGGTGACGGCCTCGCCGGCCGCGGGCGGCGAGCCGCTCGGACCGGGCTTCCGGGAGCGGCTGCGGCTCGCGCTCGGGCCGCTGGAGATCGCGCCGATCGCGCTGATCGCGCTGCAGGCCGCGCCCTTCGTCGGCGACGACGCGCTGAGCCAGGCGGGGGACAGCGCCGAGCAGCCCGGCTTCCGGCTGCGCCGCGTCCGCGCCGGGCTGCACGGCGACGTCGCGGGGCTCGTCCGTTTCGCGATCTCGACGGACCTCGCCGGGGGCGACGAGGCGACGGCGCGCATCCACGAGGCGTGGGGCGGCGTCACGGCGCTTCCCGCGCTGGAGATCTATGCGGGCGCGCGGACCGTCCCCTTCTCGCGCTCCGCGATGACCGGCGCAGGCGAAGGGGCGCTCACCGAGCGGCCGCTCGCCGTGCGCGCGATCGCCCCGTTCACCCAGGTCGGGATCCAGGCCGAGGGGCACTTCCAGGACCGCGCCTTCAGCTACTACGCGGGCGTTTACAACGCCTTCCAGCGCTCCGATCAGTTCTACACCGGCCACGCCGAGAGCCTCGCCCCCCTCGGCAACCGCTTCGAGGGGATCGCCGTCGCCGGCAGGCTCGCCACCGAGCCGCGGGGCCCGATCGGCCGCACGATCCAGGACGTCGCCCGCTCGCCGTTCCGCGTCGCGGCCGGCGCCGACGGCTTCTTCAGCAACGGCGGGGCGCGCACGCTCTACGGCGCGAGCGCCGACGTGCTGGTGCACGCCGCGGGGCTTCACGCGCTCGGCGAGGTGCTCTGGACCGGCGCGAGCCCCAGGTCGGTGCCCACCCAGCCGATCGCGCAGGTCACGTCGGTCACGTCGCTCGCGGTCGTGCTCGAGGCGGGCTACATGATCGTCGCCCGGCAGCTCGGCGTCTCGGGTCGGGTCGAGTGGATCGACCCGAGCGTCGCTGTCGAGGACGAGGGGGACAACCTCGTTCTCACCGGCGGCGTGAGCTACCACGCCTACGACGATCTGGTCAAAGCGCAGCTCGATTACACGCACCGTGAAGAGCTCGGCGGGCTCTCGCTCGCGAACGACACGCTCGTCCTGCAACTCCAGCTCTCGCTGTAGGGGAGATCGCTGTGCGGCGAACACACCGCTGGTTCACGAGGGTCGCGCTCCTGCCGCTCGCGGCCGCCGCGCTCGCCGCGCCCGCGCTCCCGAGCTGCGGTGAGCAGCGGCTGCTCCGCGCCAAGCAGATAGAGCACCGGACCGAGCTCGTCGGCGGCCCGGTGGCGATGGCGGACGTCGGCGACTTCCTCCTCGAGAACGACCAGATCCGCGTGGCGATCCTGGGCGGGCGGGACTCGCCCGGCCCCGGGATCTTCGGCGGCGCCATCGTCGACGTCGACCGGCGGCGCGGCCGGATCGGCGAGGAGGGGGGGCTCGGGCGCGACAGGTTCGCGGAGATGTTCTCGCTCGCCAACCTCGTCGTGCCCGACCCCACGGCGACCGACGTCTCGGTGCTCGCGGACGGGTCCGACGGGGCGGAGGCCGGGATCCGCGTCGAGGGAGACGGCGAGTTCCTCTTCGAGGCGATAGGCCTGCTCCGGGCCCAGGAAGACCTGCTCGGCCTCTTTTTCCCCAACGTGCGATCCAGGATCCGGTTCCGGACAGACTATCTCCTCCGCCCGGGCGATCGGTTCGTGACGGTGCGCACGACGCTCCTCCTCGACGACAGGCCGCCGCCCGGCTGCGCGCCGCAGCAGAGCTGCGATGCGTGCCCGGACGGGTACCAGCAGGACACAGGCGGGTGCCCGACCTGCGCGTGCAGCGAGGTCCTCCCGCTCGACAACGCCACCGCCCCGGTCTCGGTGTTCGGCGGCATCCTCGGCGATCCGCCGGACGACGCGCAGCAGGCGGGGTCGCGCCGCGCGGGCATCGTCGCCGGCGACTTCGTTTTCTTTGGCAACCAGAACGACGTCTTCGCGCCGGGCGCGGGCTTCGACGAGGACACGGCGGTCCAGGACGCGTGGAACGCGGGGCGCAACTCGTTCCAGGAGCCGCTCACCTTCGATTTCGTCGCCGCGGCCGGCGGGGACGTCAGCTACGGCTACTTCACGAAGGCGCAGGAGGGCGCGGCGCCCTCGGTCGTGAACGTTCCGCTCTTCGCCAGCGCGGCGACGGCGTTCGTCTCCGCCAGCCGCTCGTGCCTCTTCGGCGAGGAGGACGACGCGGCGTGCGACGCCCACCGCGCGTTCAGCTACGAGCGCTACCTAGCCGTGGGCGACGGCGACATCGCGAGCGTGACGGGCGTGATGCACCGGCTGCGCGGGACCGCGACGGGCACCGTCGGCGGCCACGTGCTGTGGGAGAGCACGCTGGAGGCCGCGCCGAACGCGCGGGTGTTCGTGTTCTCCGATCCCGACCCGTCGCGGCCCTTCGGCTCGCTCGACGAGCTCGTGGCGGCGAACCGCGCGGCCCGGGGCGACGTGGGCCTCGTCGACGCGATCGACGCGGACGTGGGGCTCGACCCGTCCGAGGACGGCGACTTCCGCGGCGCCCTGCCGCCGGGCGACTACGTGCTCGTGGCGCGGAACGCGGCGGGGACCGCGACCTCGGCGCCCGTCCGGGTCCGCCTGCGCGCCGGGGAGCACGTCGCCGTCTCGCCGCGCCTGCCCGCGCCGGCGACGGTGCGCTACCGCGTCGCCGACGGGAACGGGCAGCGGATACCGGCCAAGATCGCGTTCGCCTCGCTGGACGCGGCGGGGCGGCGGCTGCCGGGGGACGGGCGGCGCCGGGTGTACCTCGGCGACGGGCGGCTCGGGAACGGCAACCGCGCCATCGAGGTCACCGCCACCGGCGAGGGCGAGGTGGAGATCGAGCCGGGGCGATACACGATCACGGTGTCGCGGGGCATCGAGTACGGCATCCACGTGGAGCGCGACGTGACGCTCGCGCCGGGGCGCGCGCTCCAGCTCGACGCGACGCTCGTGCGCGAGGTCGACACGGCCGGGTGGATGTCGGCCGACATGCACCTGCACTCCAGGCCGAGCTTCGACAGCGGCATGCCGCTGCCGCGGCGGGTCGCCACGATCGCGGCCGAGGGCGTGGAGCTCGCCGTGTCGACCGATCACGACGTCGAGACCGACTACCAGCCGACCGTGCGCGCGCTCGGGCTCGCGCCCCACCTCGCCACCGCGATCGGGGCGGAGATCACGACGCTGGAGCAGGGGCACTTCATCGGCTTCCCGCTCCGGTACGACGAGCTCGACGTGCCGAGCCACGGCGCGCACGACTGGACCTGCGAGCCCGGCGGGACGATCCTCGACGCGATCCGCGCCTCGGGGGACGGCACGGTCGCGCCGCTGACGATCGTCGCCCACCCGCGCGACGGGTTCTTCGGCTACATCGAGCAGCTCGGCGTCGACACGTACACGATGGCCCGGACGCCGACGTTCCTCGAGGAGAACAACCCCGTCTTCCGGACCGCGAGCTGCGATTTCGACGCGATGGAGCTCATCAACGGCAAGCGGTTCGACCTCGTGCGCACGCCGAGCGTGGCCGAGGTCGTCGACTGGAACCGCTGCCTCGCGCGGCTGAACGCCGCCGGGAGCGCCGCCGAGATCGAGGCGGCGTGCCCCGAGGTGGCGGGCTGGCTGCGCGCGCCCTGCGCGATCCCTGGCGACGCGGCGCCCGCGCCGGGCGGCGACGCCGGCGCCGCGCCGGCGCCCGTCGCGATCGCGGACTGCCGGCGCCGCGCGCGCACGGAGCTCGCGTGGGCGCTCATGAAGCGCGTCCTCGCGCGCACGCCCGAGGAGCAGGAGAAGGACTGGGCGTTCGCCGGCGCGACCCCCGAGAGCCAGGAGCTCTGCGGGCCCGCCGCGCTCGGCGACGCGGAGGTCGCCCCGGAGGCGCGCGACGCGCCCTGCACCTTCCGGGCGGGCCAGGTGGACGACTATTTCCGCTACCTCGAGCGGGGCTTCGTCCCGGCGCAGATCGCGAGCAGCGACAGCCACGACGCCTCGAAGGAGCCGGGCTTCCCGCGGACCTATTTCCGCAGCGCGACCGACTCCCCTGCCGCCCTCGAGACGCCGGCCGCGGTGGAGAGCCTGCGGGGCGCGCACGCCTTCACGACGTACGGCCCGTTCATCCGGGCGACGATCGGCGGCAAGACGTACGGCGAGGTGGCGAAGGGGAGCGCCGGGACGCCGCTCGAGGTCCTCTTCGACGTCCAGACGGCGAGCTGGTTCGGCGTCGACCGGGTGGAATTTTACCTCAACGGCAGAATGATCCGCCTGCTGGAGCCGGACATGCCGCCGACCGCGCTCGTGGACGTGCGCGGCAAGGTCACGTTCACGGTGCCGGACCGGGACTCCTGGGTGGTGATCATCGCGATGGGGCTGGAGGACAGGAACCTGATGAGCCCTGTGTCCCTGGACGTGCCGTTCGGGGAGATCCAGCTCTCCCGGCTGGCGAGCGACGCGTTCGGCAGGATCCCCGCGATCAACGCCCTGTTCGCGCCCACGCCGACGGTGCCCGACTGGTCGCCGGTGCCGCCCTACGCGGTCACCAACCCGATATACATCGATGTCGACGGCAACGGCCGTTACGACGCGCCGCTGCCGGGGCCCGACTTCTGCTCTCGCCCGTGCGATCCGGCGGTGCTCGATCCGGCGCAGTGCCCCGCGAAGCAGGACTGCTTGCTGGAAGAGGAGGTCTGCGGCTTCCCGATCCCCGGCAAGTGCGATCATCGCCGCCCGGCGCTCGGGCGTCACGACCACTGAGGGCGAGGGCCCGGAGGCGGCCGCCGCGGTGTATGCCGGCGACCGCTCCGGGCGGAGCTTACCGGCCCTCGATGGCCTGCGACGTGGGAGGCGGCCGCCGGTACGCCGGCGGCCGCCTCCGGGCGGAGCTTACCGGCCCTCGATGGCCTGCGACTTGATGTGGAACTCGACGCGCCGGTTGCGCTGGCGGCCTTCCGGCGTGTCGTTGGACACGAGCGGCCGGCGGGAGCCGTAGCCGACCGAGCTGAGCCGCTCCGACTGAATGCCCTTGTTGACGAGGTAGACCCGGACCGCGATGGCGCGGTTGTGAGCGAGCCTGTCGTTGTAGTCGATCGTGCCCTGGTTGTCGGTGTGCCCCTCGATGCTGAGCAGCTTGATCTCGGGGTTCGCCTTGAGCAGCCGCACGACCTCGTCGAGGATCGGATAGCTCTGCGGGAGGATCCTGGAGCTGTCGAACTCGAACTCGACCTGCTTCATGATCTCGATCTCCGCGGAGCCCTGGATCCTGCGGATGTAGTACGGGCAGCCGTTCTTCTCCGGGTCGTCGACGACGACCTGCCCCGGCTCCTTCGGGCACTTGTCGACGGCGTCGGGGATGCCGTCCTGGTCCGCGTCCTCCTCGGGGCAGCCGTCGCGGTCGTCGATGCCGTCCTTGTCCTCGGGATCGTCCGGGCACTTGTCGACGACGTCGGGGATGCCGTCGCCGTCGCGATCGGGCATGTCCGGGCAGCCGTCGCTCGGCTTCGGCTGCTTGCCGTCCTCCGGGTCCTCCGGGCAGAGGTCGATGACGTCGGGGTAGCCGTCGCCGTCCGTGTCCTTCTCCGCCTCGATGACGTAGTTGAAGCCGGGCGAGCGGGCCTCGGACTCGGCGATGCTGAACGAGCCGCCGACGACGGCGACCCCGCGGAAGTCGGGGGCGTAGCCGCCGCTCATCCGGGTGCCGACGCCGGCGCCGGCGTAGAGCGCCTTGTCCTTCGTGAGGAACATCCGGCTGTTGAGCTGCCACTCGATCGGGGAGGCATCGAGCTCGCCGCGGGTCTCCTCGATGAGGCCGAACGAGCCGAAGATCTCGGCCCCGACGCGGATCGTGTCGTCGCGCAGCGGGACGTAGCCGCCGACGCCGTAGGTGAGCTCGGTGCCGACGTGGAGCTCGTTGAGGCGGACGTGCGGCCGGATCGCGACGCCGGCGTTGAGGGCGACGAGGACGTGCTTGAAGTCGTACTCGGCGCCGAGGCCGAAGGCGCTGCTCACGGTCCTGTCGCCGGCGAACGAGTACACGTTGCCGGTGGGCACGAAGACAGCGCCCGTCAGGCCGAGCCGGAAGCGGCGCTCGTCGAGCTCCAGCGGGACGACGCGCGCCTCGATCCGGAGGTCCATGGGGGCGGCGGTCTTGAGGTCGACGCTCTCGTTGAGGCCGAGCTCGCGGTTGTACGTCTGGTTGCCGTCCTGGAAGAGGATGACCGGGAACGAGACCTGGAGGGAGCCGCGGCCGAGGATCTCGACGCCCGCGTTCAGGTAGGTGATGAGCTGCGAGGTGACGGGCCCGTCGCCCTGGAGCTGCTCCTCGACGGCGAGGTTGTCGACGTAGTTGTCGTTGCGGAGCGGGTGGACCGACACGCCGAGCCCGAGTTGCCCGAAGATGCGCGTCTTTTCCCCCATGTGGGGGCGCCAGACGCCGATCCCGTCGTCTGGGGCGCCGGCCATCCTGAGGCGATCGAGGTAGAAGGTCCGGTCCTGCGCGTGCGCGGCGGAGGGCGCGAGCGCGGCGAGGGCCGGGGCGGCCAGGGCCGCTGCGGTCAACGCGCAGCGAAGGCGCGACCGGCGTCGCGGCTTCCAGCCCGGCAGGTGTCGTCGATCCATCACGGTGAGCTGTCCTCCAAGCAACGCTCGAAAAACGAGGTTGACGCGAGCTTTCCGCCGCATGCGGGCCGGCGTCCGGGCGGGAGATTACTCGGGCCGGGGGAGGATGTCTCCTGGGTCGAGGCAGGAGGTGCGAGGGGAGCGCCAGGGGGGCGCAGGGGCGAGGGCGCCGTGGGCGCGAGGGAAGGCCAGGGAGGGGCGCGAGGGCGGCGAGGCCGTGTCCGGGGTGCCTGGGGTGACGGGGGTCGGGGGCCTCGGGGAGCACGCGCCGGCGTGCGGCCCCTTCGCCCCGGCGGACGGGGTGTAGCGTGGGCGCGTGGCGACGGTGTAGCGCGAGGCGCGTGGTTACGGTGACGAGACGGTGGGCGGGCGACCGCTCGCGCACGTGGCTGGCTCTCCTGTTTGCTGTGGCCGGGACGACGAGCTGCGGCATCGTGCTCGGGCTGGACGACTTGTATCCGTTCTGTAGACCGCATCCTCGCGAGGTGCGGGCCGTCGCCGTAGATTCGCGACGCGATGCGAGAGCAACAGCGGCCTGCGACGACGGGGGGCTGGGCGCAGCAGCAACCGGGGGAAGGGGCGGTCGACGCCGACGTCGCCGCCCGCGCGAAGGTCGCCCGCAGGCGCACGGCGGCCAAGCCGCGTGCCGCCGATGCCTCCGCCGCGCCCGAGTCGTCGTCGAGGCGCCGTGCGCCACGCGTCGACCGAGGGAGCGCCGAAGAAGCGGCACCAGCGCGCCAAAGCCGGCGAGCGGCGCGCCCCGCAGGCGGCGAGGCTGCGTCCGTACCCGCGGCAGCCGATGGCGACGCGGAGGAGCGATCAGCTCGGCGTCGGGGCCGACGCACGGGGCCACGAACTTGCCGCGAGCCGCTGCCGAGCGTCGGCGTTCTCGAGGGTTTGCTTCCAGGACTTGGTGTTACCGCGCCCTCTCAAAAGTGGAGTTCGCCCCGATCTCGATCCCTATTCGTGATGGGAATCCCCTGATCGGCCGCTGCCCGCCCATCAGCGAGCCGGTGTGGGCCCGAGAGAGGAAGCCAGGGTGGAGGCTGATGCCCCGCCGTCGGCCGGCGTTCGCTGTGCATTCCTAAAACCAACCAAAAAATCTCACACAAACGTCAAGTCGCGCGACTTCGCCGCGCTGAGCGCCCTTGCATTCCCGTTCCACGACCCCAATTACCACTACACTTTGCGACACGTCAGCCCCTCGCTGACGTAAGGCCGGGGCCGAGGGAGCGGAGCATCGGCGCGAGGCCGGCCACAAAATAGGCGACGAGGGGATGCGTGTTGTGGCGACCCGTCTTCCCCTCGTCGTGCTCCGAGCACCGTGCAGGAGCGGAGCTCATGCAGGATCGTTCAAGCCGACGTCGACATCAAGCGCTGGATGACGGTGCTGCCAACGGTTGACCTCGTGCGGCCCGCGCGCTGCCCCTGCTGCGACGCGGCCGGCCGCCCCGTCAACGGCCCGCTGGTGATGCGCGGCCACGGCCTGCGCGAGCGGCTGGTGTGCGGCCCGCTCGAGCCCGGCGGCGCTCCCCAGCAGGTCACGATCCAAGCTCGACGCTACCGCTGCAGCGCCTGCGGCGCGATCGTGGTCGTAGTGCCTCGCGGGTTGCTGCACCGCCGGCGCTACTCCGCGGCGGCGATCGGCTGGGTGCTCGCTCGCATCGGGCTCGACGGCGTGAGCACGCCTGTCGCCCGCGCCGAGGTGTGCCCCTGCGCGACCCTGGGCGTCGCAGCGGCCGAGCGGTGGCTCGCGCCGTCTCGCTGGATCGAGGCCAGCCGCCGTGGACAGCTGTTCCCTCGGCTCGGGCGCCATGGCGCGGAAAGCCCCCGCGCGCAGATCGCCGAGCGCACCGCGATGCAGCTCGTGGGGCTGTCACCTCAGGGCAGCACGCGGGAGCCGGCGCCGCACCTGGCGTTCCGCGGCGCCGTGCTCGCAGCGTGATGCCCATCCGCAGGCCAACGCAAGCTCCGGCGACTCCACCACGCAGGATCGGGCACGGCGGTGCAGGAATGAGGCACTGGGTCCACATGGGTCGTCGAAGACGGACCCGTGGAAAGGACCGCTCGTGGACATCCTCAAACCCAGAGACCACGCGGAGGAGATCGCCATCTTCCGCCACGGCGTGATCGGGCAGCTCTGCGCTCGCGATCTCGAGCATGGCGACCTCGTCGAAGCGCTACGCGCCCTCTCGAAGGAGCGCGTGCGACCGCCCGGGAGCTCGTGTACACGCACCTTCGCGGTGCCGACACTCGAGCGCTGGCTCTATGCCTACCGCCAGCGCGGGCTCGAAGGGCTCTGCCCTCGCGCCCGTCGCGACCGCGGGCGCGGCCGCGAGCTCGACCCGGTGCTGAGAAGGCTGCTGTGCGACATCCGCCGGGAGCACCCGGACGCTTCGGTGCCACTCATCCTGCGCACGCTCCGCGCAGACGGACGCCTGAGCGCCACGGTCAGCGCGTCGACCGTGCGTCGCCTCTTCCGTCAAGAGGGGCTCGACAAGATCCCGCAGCGCGACGGGAAAGGGCCGACGACTCGGCTCAAGTGGCAAGCCGAGCGCCCTGATGCGCTCTGGCATGGTGACGTGTGTCACGGCCCGACACTTCATCTCGACGGCCGAAGGGTCACGGTGCGGATCCACGCCCTGCTCGACGATGCCTCGCGCTTCATCGTCATCCTCTCGGTCGAGAGCGACGAGAAGGAAGACACCCTGCTGCGGCTGCTCGTCCGTGCCCTCCGGCTCTACGGAGTCCCCGATGCGCTCTACCTCGACAACGGTGCAACCTACCGTGGCGACGCCTTGCGCCTCTTCTGCTCGCGCCTCGGGATCACCCTGCTTCACGCGCGCCCCTACGACCCGCAGGCGCGTGGTAAGATGGAGCGATTCTGGCGGACGCTTCGAGAGAACGTGCTCGACCACCTGGGCTCGGTCACGTCGCTGCAGGACATCTCCTCTCGCATCCAGGCCTTCCTCGACGTCCACTACCACCCGTCGCCGCACGCCGGGCTGATGGGGCGCGCGCCGGGGCTTGTGTACGCGCCCGGGCAGCGCGAGATCGACGCCCTCTCCGAGGCTCGCCTGCGCGAGGCGCTCACGCTCCGGCAGCGTCGGCGCGTGCGCCGCGACACGACCGTCGCCCTCCGAGGACAGCTCTTCGAGCTTGATCACGGCTACCTCGCCGGCCGTGTCGTGACGGTCGCCTATTGCCTGCTCGACGAGCCTCTCGCCCCGGTCGTCGAGCTGGAGGGGCAGCGGATCCCGCTTCGCCCTGTCGACCCGGTACACAACGCGCACGTCAAGCGGCCAGCGCGCCGAGCCACGAGCGGCGGCGCGTCGGCCGCGGGGCAGCCTGTTGCCTTCGACCCGGGCGGCGCCCTGCTCGTCAAGAGCGCGCGCGACGCGGCCCTGGCGACCGGCGCGGACGAGGCCGATGGGGAGGAGGACCTCGATGCGATCTTCTGAGCTCGGCTTCTTCGGCCTTCGCACGGCCCCCTTCTCCAAGGAGCTCGACGATGCCGAGCTGTGGTTGCCCACGTCCAAGCAGGTGCTCGTCGACGATCTCGAAGCCGCGCTCCTCGAGCGTGCCAGTGTGCTCCTCGTCGGTGAGCCGGGCGTCGGCAAGACGTGTGTGCTACGGGCCTTGCGGCATCGGCTACCCCAGGCCGGATTCCGCCTGACCTACTGCCACAATGCGACGCTCGGCCGACGCGACTTCTACCGCTATCTCTGCCACGCGCTCGGCCTGCAGCCGACCTCGAGCGCCGCGAACCTGTTCCTCGCCGTCGAGCGGCATGTCCACGAGTTGCGCAGAGATCAGATCCACCCGGTGTTTCTGCTCGACGAGGCCCATCTGCTGCACCCGGACATGATGGCGCACTTGCATATCCTCTTGAATCACGAGTGGGACAGCCGTGCTCTTCTGTCGATCGTCCTTGTTGGCCTCCCGGAGCTCGAGGGCCGCATGGCGCTGCGCTCCCATCGCTCGCTCCTCACGCGCATCCACCACCGCTTCATGATCGAGCCGGCCACGGTGGAGGACACGGCGGAGTACGTGGCCTTCCGGCTGAAGGGCGCCGGTGTGGAACACGAACTCTTCTCGCGCGAGTCGCTCGCCGCGCTGCATGAGCTCGCGTCGGGCTCGCTGCGCGAGATCGACCGCCTCGCCTCGGCGGCGATGCGGGAATCGGCGCGCCGCAAGCGCAAGCTGGTCGACCGCGAAGCGGTGGCCCGCGTCGCCGAGACGCTCACGCTCGCCTCGTCTCTCGGCTGAACGGCGGCGCACAGCCCGCGAGGCTCGTCGGCCTCGCGGGCCGAGGCGCGTCTGATCCAGGATGGCCATCGCCTCGCCGCGAGGGACCGTGGCCGGCACGATGCCCATCGCCGTACAGCGCCGGCGCGACACGCCCGCGATGGGCATCGGCGGCTGGGGAGACCTACCGAGCTGCGGCAAGATGGCCATCATTCAGGCGGGGCGCAGTGCCATCAGCCAGCCGGCTCGGCAACAACTTGGGAGCGAGCTCGATGACCCGCTCGGGAGGCCAGGTCGGCAGCAGGATCAGCACATCGCGCAAGTAGGCCCACGGCTCGATGCCGTGCAGCGCACAGGAGGCGATGAGCGACACGATGGTGGCGTTCCACTCGGCGCCGTCCTTGCTGCCCACGAAGATCCAGTTCTTCCTGCCCACGGCTTCGCGGCGGAGCTCAAGCTCGCTCCGGTTGTTGTCCAGGCGGAGCCGACCATCCTCGAGGAAGCGAGTGAGCGCGGTCCACTGATTGAGCGCGTAGCCGATGGCGCCGGCGATGGGGCTTTTCGGCAGGACGAGCACGTCCTCTGTCTCAAGCCAGGCGCGGAAGGCCACGAGCACGGGCTCGGCATCCTTCCGGCGCTGCTCGGTTCGACGACTCGGCGGCAGCTCCTTGGTCGCCTTGTCGATCGCGTAGAGCTTGCGAATGAAGCCGATGGCCACCGTCGCGCGGTCCTGGTCGGAGGTCATCGCCTCGAAGAACTTCCGCCGGCAATGGGCCCAGCAACCGACCTCGGTCACCTGCTCGGTGCGGAAGAGCTGCTCGTAGACGCTCGAGGCGTCGGCCTGGACATAGCCCTTGTAGCCGCGAAGGAACTCTTTGGGGCCATCCTGGTTGTGATGGGGCGTGAACCGGAACAGGACGTGATCTCGGTCGGCCACCAGGACCCAGAAGTGGCCCCGCCGGCACTTTTCCTTTGCTTGCACGAGCACGCCGGTGGCGTCGATGGCGATGCAGTGCGCGTTCAGCGCGTCCTGGGCCATCGCCCCGACGAGGGGCGCGAGCTTGTCGGCGCACGATTCGACCCAGCCGCACAGCGTCGAGCGCGAGAGGTGAAGGCCCCAGCGCTCGAACATCTTCTCCAGCCGGTGGAGCGGCAAGTGATCCGCATACTTGCTCACCAGCACGTGCGCGAGCAAACCCGGACCGGCGAGGCTGCGCGGGACAGGGCTGACGGGGAGGTCGGCGATCGCGATGCCCTGCTCGGGCTCGCCTTTGACCGCGAACTTCGGCCTCACGATCTGCAGCCGCACGAAGCTCGCGGGCCGCCACTCCAGCGTCTCCGACACCTCCTCGCCGATGCGGACAAGCGCGGTCGCGCCCTCATCCTGCGCCTCCGGCGGCAGCAACTCGATCCGCTCGACAGGCAGATGCTCGGGCAGGCGTTGCCGCCCGTGCGGACGGGCCTGGCGCCCCTTGTCCCCGCCTCCGGAGGAGCCGTCCGGCGCCGCGCCATCGCGACCGTCCGGCTGCGCACCGGCGCCCGCATCCGGCTGCGCACCGGTGCCCGCGAGCATCTGCACGATCGCGTCGAAGGCGAGCTGCATCTGCCCGGGGTCGACGTGCTCCGCCTTCTGGCCGAAGATGTGCCGACGAAGCCGCTCCAGCTCGATGCTGGCGAGCTCGTACAGCTTGCGGTACTCGTCGCGCTCGTGGGCAGCGCGCGCGAGCTTGTCCTTGAGCTCACGAATCTGCTCTTCGACCGGCTTGCTCACGACGCCGTAAGTACTCGTGAGCTCCTGATTTTTGAAGGGAATCGTGGAGGAAAATTACCGTTTCCCAGGGGAATGCAGCGTTCGGTGCTCCCCGGAAAAAGGCAGAGCTCTCAGGTGGGATCAGGGCGCTGGAGGCGGTGCGGTCTCGGCGAGCCGGACCTCTCGCCGCAATTTCGAGGGCGAAAGCGCGATGCCTTCGAGGATCTTCGCGAGCTCGGCGGCATCGATGATGACGCTCGTGCCGCCCGGTGTGATCGCGCGCGGGACTCGAAACGTTCCGCGCTCTAGCCTTTTGTAAAGCAGACAATACCCGCTGCGGTCCCACCAGAGGGCCTTGCAGCGGTCGGCTGCCCGGTTGAAGAAGAGGAACAGCGCTCCGGAGAGCGGGTCTTCCCGCAGCACCTCCCGCACGACGGCAGCGAGACCATCGAACGACCGGCGCAAGTCGAGCGGCTCGGCGGCAACGTAGATCGATACACGGCCCGGGATCATCGCGCACCCCCGAGCGCACGAACGACGCGCGCCAGCGTGGCCTCGTCGAACGATGGCGGGACACGGACGACCGCACCGTCCGGCAAGACGATCTCCAGCGATGCGCTCGACGAGGGCGCCGTAGCTCCCGCTTGGGCGACCACCACGGGCAGCAGCGCCGGCAGCGTCGGCCCCGGCGAGCGCTTCGGGTACTCGCTCCGCTTCATGCCCAGTCGGCGGCTCCAGGAGTACAGCGTGCCGGCGTTGACCCCCTCCTGCTCGGCGAACACGCGGGCCGAGTGCCCGCTCTTGTGCCAGCGCGCCACACGGTCGCGCCAGGTGCGTGTGCTCTCATCCATCGATACCTCCGGTGCTGGTTTCTACGCAGCCCAGAGGCTCGAAGACAGCATGGGGGTCGCCGAACGCATACGACGACTTCGAGGATGCGCCTCGATCGAGCGCTGGAGGAGCCGGAGCTGGTGGCGAGAGCGGCTCGATCTCGAGCTCGAGCACGGGGGGTTGCGCGAACGGCGACCGCGACTGCGTCGGTGACACGCCACGACAATGCGCCGACGGGGAGTGGGTTCACCAGCGGCCGTGTAGCGGAGAGGAGCCGGTCTGTGCAGGAGGGCGATGCGTCCCATGTACGGAGGGCGAGCGCGGATGCGCTGGCAACACACCGCTACGGTGCGAAGGTGGCGCGTGGATCGAGGAGGCGGCATGCGCGACGCCGTTCCCGGGGTGCCGAGGCGGGGCATGCGTCCCGACGAGCTGCCAGGGTGGCGAAGCGGCCGGCACAGGGGTCAATTGTGGGGCCTCCAGGGACAACGACTGTTGCGCCACGGACGTGGTGCCGGGCGGGACGTTCTACCGCAGCAACAATGAGAGCTATCCAGCCACCGTCAGCGATTTCAGGCTCGATAGATACGAGGTCACGGTGGGACGATTTCGCGCTTTCGTGGAGGCGCTGAAGGGAACGCATGTGGATCCCCCGCTGCCAGGCGCCGGCGAGCGTTCCGGGGTGCCGGGGAGCGGGTGGAAATTCGCATGGGCATCTTCGCTCTCCGCAGACACCGCGGAGCTCAAGACACAGCTCGAGTGTGATTACTACCCGACGTGGACCGCCACCCCCGGCCCCAACGAACACCGGCCGATCCATTGCGTCACGTGGTACGAGGCGTTCGCGTTCTGCGTATGGGACGGGGGTTACCTGCCCACGGAGGCAGAGTGGAACTACGCCGCCGCCGGCGGAGCAGAGCAAAACGTCTACCCGTGGGGTTCCTCGAAGGAGCGCGGCTTTGCTGCCAACGAATGCAGAGGAAACGGCTCCTCTACTGGATGCAACCTCTCCGCGCTCCTCCCCGTCGGCTCGTTCTCGCCATCGGGCGATGCCAGGTGGGGCCACGCCGATATATTAGGAAACGTCTCCGAGTGGACGCTGGATTGCAGCGGAGACTATCCAGTACCGTGTGAGGACTGCGCGAACCTGGGCTGCTCGGGCTCAACTGGGCACGTGGTACGCGGCGGGAATGCCATCGCACCGCTCTTCGATACAGCGTTCAGGAACAGTGAGGACCGCACGAGCCGGACTCAGGGTGTACGCTGCGCGAGAGGGATCCGGGTTGAGTGAGCTGCGATCCGATGTGCGGGTGGTATCTCACTCGCCGCATCGAGGGCTCGACCCCGGCGCTGGGAGCAGAGCGCTGCGTTACCGCCGCGACACCGCGACGCCAAATGTCAAGTCAACCAACGGCTGCATCACAGCGCCGTCCTCTGGATCAGGGGTCTCGCTCGCCGACTTGCCGAAGAACAGGTAAACGGCATCATCCTGCGGCGCAGCGACCGTGAGATCCGAGAAGCCATCGCCGTTCACATCTCCCGACGAACCCAGGACAGGTCCAAAACCATCACCCTGGACCGGTCTGTAAAAGGCCACGTCCGCACTGCCATTCAGCATCGTCCCCGAACCGCCCATGTAGACATAAACCGTCCCGGGGTCACCACGATAGTCGCTCGTACCAACAGCAACGTCGCCGAAGCCGTCCCCGTTCATGTTCCCTGCCGACGCGACCGCCAGACCGGAATTCGTACGTTCCTTGCCCTCGAGCGTCAAGACCGGCATAGGATCCAAGCCATCGGGTCCGCCGACGTATATGTAAGCACGAGCGAGCCCGTGGGATCCGACGATCACATCCCCGAAGCCATCGCCATTCACATCACCTGCTGCGGAGATCGCGGAACCGAAGCTTCGAGTCCTCCACGGGCGCGATAAGCTCCACGTCTGGCACAGCATCGAAAGCAGGCCCTACCGCTCCGAAGTACAGCCCCACCGTCTGCCGGCCTGAAGGCGAACCAGGCTAAAAAGATACGATCACATCAGAAAACCCATCGCCGTTCACATCACCGGCTGTCATCGCGCCCCGTCACCCGGCCGAGGAGGCGACGCTCGCGGCGCACATCCCGACGTCACCGGTGCGCCACGGCGAAGCCGAACTCTCTATCACTTGGGGGCTGCGCTATCAAGACGTCCTCAGTCAAAGGACTTGCGACCACAGAGCGCCCGAAATAGAGATATACAGCATCCTCATCCGCCATGGCGATCGCAAAGTCCGAGTAGCCATCCCCATTCACATCCCCAGGTGATCCCAGGCGCTGCCCTGTCCTGTCTTCAATAGCATCCCTGTAGATTGCAACATCCGGCTCGCTCAGATTTGATTTATCACCGCCCAAATACAGAAGCACCTTTGGAGACCGGTCGGCAATTGCAACGTCATCGAATCCGTCGCCGTTGACATCACCCACCGTCGCAACCGTGGCGCCAAACGAGTCGCTCCCTGTCAGGGTCACGCTCGGCGCCGTCTCCAACCCCTGGGGTCCACCGAGATACACGTAAGCACGACTATCCTGCGTGGCGCCGATGATGACGTCATCAAATCCGTCACCATTGACATCACCAGCCGTACCGAACGAATGAACAAACCTGGATTGGCCGGACGGATCCACAAGCTCTGCCTTCGGCGCGGCATCGAACCCTCGACCCGGGTTGCCGTGATAGACCCGCACGACATCGCCATCAATCGTATGGAATACCACGATTACATCGGAAACCCGTCCCCGTTGGTGTCACCCGCCGATGAAGCGCGCGAGATCGCATTTTCCCGGTTCTCTACAGGTTCACCAAGCTCGATCTCGATGGGCGCATCGAGCTCTGACGCGCCTCCCAGGTACAGAGACGCGATCAACCTGGAGCGCTCGGCTGTTCCGACGATGACATCGGCGAATCCGTCTCCATTGACGTCACCTGCGGAAGCCACATAGGGCCCGAGATAGCCATCTACCGAATTCCCGTCGATCCTGATATACTCCGAACTAAATCGGACTCTGCTGCTGCCACGATACACGAATGCATTGTCTCGATAGGGCGCACCAACCAGCACATCGGCATAGCCATCGCCGTCAACATCGCCAGCACACGACAAGGATATCCCGAAACCGTCGCGAGCACCAGAAGGACTGAAGACGATTCCATCGTCATTCAAATCAAACTGCGTACCGGGGATCCCGTAGTAGAAGTAAATGGCACTGCTCGTTGGGCTGCGACCGTAGGCAGTGATTGCGACGTCATCATGACCATCAGCATTGTAGTCGCACTTCGTCCGGCCGATATTTACCCACCGTGCCCGCGAAAAATCTGAACAGGCTCCCTGCGCGCAGGCGCGCACACGCCAGTAATACCGCCGCCCGACAGGCGGAAGCAGCGCCATCTCGAGATCCTCTGCCGGCTGATGCTCCGTAAGGTCTGTGGTGACCGAGACTGCATTGTCCGCCTCGAGATCGGTGCCGTACTGCAGCTCGTACTCGATGGGAGCACCGGAAGGCGATGTCGACGCTTCCCAAACGAACCTAGGCCTGCGCGAGCCGACCTTCCGTTGAGCACCAAGATAGGCATCGTTCCTTGGAAGCCGCAGGACGGGTACTGTTGGCGGCTCCCCCGGGCCGTTGCCACCGCCGGACGTCATGCCCCCGCTGTCGCTGCCGGATGCCGCCCCCCCCGCCGCTGCCGACCACCGAACCGGAGGGAGCGTCGACGAACTCTTCGAGACCGAGGATCTCGCCGCAGCCGGCGAGAAAGACGGCGACGGCGAGCCATCCCGCGTCAGGCCGGAAGAACACGGTCGACCGACGAGTCCTCATGACATCTACAAAATCATACCGAACACATCGATGTCAAGGGATGACCCTAGTTTGCCACGGGAGGGATCTCGACATTATTGATAGGCAGGAATCCAGCACCGGCGGGATATGCGTAGGAAACACGATAATTTTGCTGAATTGCACCCCATCCCCAAACCGTGACGCCAAAGGGGAGTTCGCTCCGCATCTCGTGCCGACCGTTCACGCACCCATTCACCGACTGCCACTCCCCAGTCATCAAATCAACAATAGTATATTCGTAGCTACCATCGCCAACAGGAGTCCACCCCGTGAGATTTCCAACACAATCCAGCTCAACGTCGGCAAATTCACCATTCACCCTCGATCGGGTACGGACGACAACGAGACTCGTCTCCGGGTAAGTCGGATCGGTGAAAAATGCATAGTAATCGAGATACTGAGACGGCGGGATCACATTGACCCACTCCGGGTCCCCAATACCCCCGAGGAGAGAACCACCCGTCATATACTGACCGACATAGAACGGATGATTAGCATCCTGACTCTTGACAACAAAAGGCTCACCTGTCGCAAACTCATACACTTCGCCCAGCCGCAGCTCCTCAGGTGCATTATCTGGCCTCGATGGCTCCCAAGTGAGCCGCGTGCCGTCAACCATGCCCACAATTCGGTACGGCGGCGACTCATCCTGTTCCGTTCGGTTCCGGTGTCGAACCGCGACGTACTCGCTCCCGGTAGCTCTAACGGGCGCGATTTGCTGCTGTCCAGAGTCACAATCACGAACATCACTGCCCGCAGGCACGAGCATGCAAGCATGCGCCCCGAACAGGCCAACAGGCTTGGTCGATTGAATTGGGCTACCGGTCAGCTCAGCCCGCTGCGTAATCTGCAGGAATTCGCCAGCATTCAGTGCATATGTTTTCGCTTCACCCGCGTTCGCGGGCTCAACGCCGTCCCCCGCCTCTACACTCACCTTGGGCAGGATAGTAACCTCGGTATCATCTTCATGAGCAACGATGGCCAACGAAGGATACGCACCATTGTACGCCGGAGACTGCGACTCTGATTCCGAGTAACCATTTATAGCCACATAGTTGCTATCCCAGGCGCTCGTCGGAAGCAGAAGCGTAGCGGAGGTGAATGACGCTTTACCTCCGCCGTACGGAAGGATCTGGTAGGCTACGACTGGGAAATCGGTCGTGATATGAAAGGCCTTTCCGCGACCGGTGATTGGCTCGCCCGGAAACTCCGGGACGCCGGTTTCCTCATCCAGCGCTCCGGGCGCTGGGCAGTCCTCAATACCGCCCCCTGCAGACAATCTCGACAGGAACAGGACAGCAACTTTCCCCGCGGCAAGCTCATTGGTGTCAGCGTACTTTTTGTAGGTAACGCTCTTTGTCTGCTCGTTCCATTCGGGGATGTAGGCGAAGGTGTCAACCGGAAGCGGCTCTCCACCGCGCTCGACGTTGATGTGAACCGGCAAATTCCACGTATTCGCGACAATTGCAGCGAAACATGCGCCCTGCGTGGTCGGCCGCAGCGCCGTCTTCAGCGCCCAGTAATCGCATCCGTACGAGCTCTTCGACTCCCGCGCCGCCTTGCACGGGTCCGGCACGCACTGCGCATTGAGGCACCCCTCTTCGGGCTTGCACTCCTCGACCGTCGCGCCATTGCAGCTGATGACCTTCTTCAGATCGTTGGAGCACGTGTACTCGCACCGCCCCCCCTCCCCGAAGGTGCCCGAGCTCCCCGCCTCCCCGCCCGCGCCGCCGATGCCGGCGCCGCCGCCGGTCCCGGTGGGGCCGGAGCCGCTGCCGGTGAGCTCGTTGCGGTACGAATCAGAGCACGCGGCGAACGAGCCCGTCACACCGGCTGTCGCTGCAAGAAGACCCATAATCGCGTGTCGACGGTATCTGGCCATGTTCGCCATCTCTACAGGGCTCCTTCCCCCACAAGCATCCTGAAACTCTTGACTGCGAGCCTAACACGGTTCCCGCGCGCTGGGGAGGCCCGCGAAAGCGCTCGCGTTTTTTCACCGGCCTCATGAGAGGGGGTTCTGGGTTTCAGGAATGCAATGCGCGCCCTGCCGCGCGCCGCGACCGCCTAGCGCCCGGACGGATAGACGCCCTCTGAGGGAGCCGACCTCACGCCTCTCCAGCGGGTGGGGCGAGGTGGTCGGACGATGGCGACCCGTTGCTACCGGTCACGAGCAATTGGGGCCGTTCCACCGGCCGCACCGGCCGTACCGGCCGCACCGGCCACGCGGCCGCACCGGCCAGCCTCGATCGCGACCGATCGGGACCAGTCACGACCGGTTGCGACTTCCACGCACCTCGCCCCTACTCCCGCTCATGCGCCTCGTCGCCGTCCGGCGCTGCCGCCGCGCGGCTGTTCCCGAAAATCCGGAAAAGGATGTACAGACAAGGGAAGAGCAGCACGAATCCGACGCCGAGCACCCAGACCAGAAGTCGCAGCGTCTTCGGGTTCGACGCCGCCCCGGCGAGCGTCACGTCGGGCACGACAAGGAACGGGTACTGCGACGCCGCCCAGCCCAGCACGATGAGCGCGACCTGCGCCGCCGCCGCGAAGCGCGCCAGACGGAAGCGGCGGGTCCACAGCGCGTGGAACGCCGTCGTCGCGGCGAGGCCCGTCGTGACGTGCAGCGGCCACGTGATCGGATGATCCGTCAGGCCCTCTCGGATCAGCGGCGCGCCCTGGAACGAGGCCCCGAACGACGCGAGCGCGAGCGCCGCGACGACGCAGCCCGACGCGAGCGCGCGCCGACGGAAATCGTCGACGAGCGCCGGATCCGTCGCCTCGTTCGTCAGGTAGACCGCCGCGAGGAACGCGAACAGCGCCAGCGCGAACAGCCCGACAACGAACGGAAACAGCGAGAGCCACGGGGCGAAGAAGCCGCTCGTCACCACCCCGGACCTCACCTGGATCCGGCCCGACGCCACCGCGCCGACGATCATGCCGAGCAGGACCGGCGCGATCACGCTCGCCATCGAGAACATGAAACCCCAGCGCTTCTGCTGCCGATCGCCCCGCGAGTCGTAGCTGCGGAAGCTGAACGCCGAGCCGCGGAACACGACCCCCACGAGGAACAGCGTGAGGGGGACGTGCAGCGCGATCGAGATCGCCGCGAAGGCCGGCGGAAACGCGGTGAAGAGCAGCACGATCGCCAGGATCAACCACACGTGGTTGGCCTCCCAGATCGGGCCCATCACCCGCTCGATGAGCGCGCGCTGCTCTTGCTTCCGCGGGCCGGAGGCGAGCAGATCCCAGACGCCGCCGCCGAAGTCGGCCCCGCCGAACAGCGCATACAGCACGAGCGCCGCCACCATCACCCCGCCGAGGAGCAACTCAACGTGCATCGGCGCCTCCCGCGACCGCGCGCGGCTCGCCGCCGCCCGTCGCGCCGGTCGCGCGCGGCTCGCCGCCGCCCGTCGCGCCGGTCGCGCGCGGCTCGCCGCCGCCGGTCGCCCTTCCCCCGCGCGGGCCGCCGCCGCCCGTCACCGCGAGCGGCGCGTCGCGGAGCTGGCGCACGAGCAGGTAGGTCACCATGACGCCCAGGAAGACATAGAGCGCCATGAACATCCAGAAAGGCGCCGCCAGGTGCGGGAACGGGGTCACCGCGTCGCGCGTGCGCATCGCGCCCCGCACGATCCACGGCTGGCGCCCGAACTCCGTCACAAGCCACCCCGCCTCCATCGCCACGATGCCGAGCGGGCTCGCCAGCACCGCCGCCCAGAGGAACGGGCGCTGATCCGGGATCCCCCGGCGGCGCCACGCGAGCACCGCCGCCACGAGCGCGAGCAGCGCCATCGCAGAGCCCGCCGCCACCATCACCTGGAACGAGATGTGCGTCGCCGTCACCGGCGGCCACTCGTCGCGCGGCACCGCGTCGAGCCCCGGCACCACCGCGTCCGGATCGCCGTGCAGGAGCACCGACAGGCCGCCCGGGATCTCGATCGCATGGTCGACCTCGCCCCGCTCGACGTCGGGCAGGCCGCCGATGAGGAGCGGCGCCCGGGCCGACGTCTCGAAGTGCGCCTCCATCGCCGCGAGCTTCGCCGGCTGCCCGGCCCCGACCTGCACCGCCGCATAATGGCCGACGAACGGCTGCGCCAGCGCCGTCACCCCGGCGATCGCCAGCGTCACCGCGAACGCCTTCCGGAACAGCGGGCTGCCAGGGTGCCGCAGGAGCACCAGCGCGTGGATCCCCGTCATCACGAACGCCGTCGCCTGATAGCACGCAAGGATGCCGTGAAGGGTCTCGTGCTTCCACGGCGGGCTGAACATCGCCGCGATCGGGTCGATGTCCACCGGGCGGCCAGCCGCCATCGTGAACCCGACCGGGTCGTTCATGATCGCGTTCACGAGGATCACGAAGAACGCCGACATCGCGCCGCTCAGGGCCACCAGCGCGCCGGAGAGCAGGTGCAGCTTCGGCGGGAGCTTGCCGCGCCCGTAGAGATAGATGCCGAGGAAGATCGCCTCGGTGAAGAACGCGAACCCCTCGAGCGAGAACGGCAGCCCGACCACCTCGCCGAACGTGCCCATGAAGCTCGGCCAGAGCAGGCCGAGCTCGAACGAGAGCACCGTCCCCGACACGGCGCCCACCGCGAACAGGATCGCCGTCCCCTTCGCCATGCGCTTCGAGAACTCGAGGTAGTCGCGATCGCCCGTCCGATGCCAGAGCGCGTCCGCGATGACCATGATCAGCGGCAGCGCCACCCCGGCGGCGGCGAAGATCATGTGAAATGCCAGCGACAGGCCCATCTGGGCCCGGGCGTAGAGCAGGCTGTCCATGAGGCCCCGTGCGGCTCCCTTCCAGTGCGAACGCGACCGGCACCGGATCCGCTCTCCTGCGGGGGCGGCCCGCGCGCTCCCAGCCACCATAGGGACGACCGCGCCGGGGACAAATAGGGCGCAAGCCGGCTAAGCTCGACGCCCATGCAGACCCTTGTCGAGCTCGTCGCGAAGAAGCGCGACGGCGAGCGGCTGTCCGAGGACGAGATCGCGCGGATCATCCGCGCCCACCAGGGCGGCGAGCTCGCCGACTACCAGATGAGCGCGCTGCTCATGGCCGTCTTCTTCCGCGGCATGGACGACGCCGAGACCGTCGCCCTCACGCGGGCGATGCTCCACTCGGGCGACGTGCTCGACCTGTCGAGCGTGCCCGGGCGGAAGGTCGACAAGCACTCGACCGGCGGCGTCGGCGACAAGGTCTCGATCTGCCTCGCCCCCCTCGTCGCCGCCTGCGGCGTCCCCGTCCCGATGGTGTCCGGCCGCGGCCTCGGCCACACGGGCGGCACGCTCGACAAGCTCGAGGCCATCCCGGGGTTCGACGTCGCGCTCGACACGGCCACGTTCGCGCGCATCGTCCGCGAGGTCGGGACGTGCATGATCGGGCAGACCGAGCGGATCGCGCCGGCGGACAAGCGCATCTACGCGCTGCGCGACGTGACCGCCACGGTCGAGTCGATCCCGCTCATCGTCGCCAGCATCCTCTCGAAGAAGCTCGCGGAGGGCATCGACGCGCTCGTGCTCGACGTCAAGGTCGGGCGGGGCGCGTTCATGAAGACCCTGGACGACGCCCGCGCGCTCGGGACGGCGCTCGTGCGCGTCGGGACCGCGGCCGGCAAGCGCGTCTCCGCGCTGCTCACCGACATGAGCGCCCCGCTCGGCCTCACCGTCGGCAACGCGATCGAGACCCGCGAGGCGATCGAGGTGCTGCACGGCCGCGGCCCGGCCGACCTCGTCGCGTGCACGCTCGCCCTCGCCGAGGAGATGCTGATCGCCGGCGGCGCCGCGGCGAGCGCCGCCGAGGCGCGCGTCAAGCTCGACGCCGCCATCGCGAGCGGCGCGGCGGCCGAGGTCCTCGCGCGGATGATCGCCGCGCAGAAGGGCGATCCGGCCGTCGTCGAGGACCCGGGCAGGCTCCCCGCCGCCCCCGTCGTCGTCGAGGTCGCGGCGCGGGACGAGGGGCACGTCGTCGCCGTGGATCCGCTGGAGATCGGGCTCTCCGCGGTGGCGCTCGGCGCCGGACGGACGCGCGCCGACCAGCGCGTGGACCCCGCCGTGGGCGTCGAGCTCGCCGCCGTGCGCGGCGATCGCGTCGGCCGCGGGGCGCCCCTCGCCCGCATCCACGCCCGCCGGGCGGAGGACGCGCAGGCCGCGGCCGAACGCGTCCGCGCGGCCTTCCGGCTCGGACCGGCGCCCGCCCCGGCGCCCGCGCTCGTGCTGGAGCGGATCGAGGCGTAGCCCGCCCCCGAGGCCGCTCGCGGGCGGCGCGCGGCCCCACTAAGCTGCCGTCATGCGGACCCCGCGGCGCGACCTCACAACGCTCGGCTACCGGCGGATCATCCAGCTCCTCGTCTACCTGGTCATCGTCCCGGGCGTGCTCCTGTCGGGCGTCGGCTTCATCCTGCTCGTGCTCGGCGAGGCCCAGTACAACCTCATCATGGGCATCCTGGTGCTCACGTTCTGCGGGACGCTCGCGACAGGGGTCATCCTCGTGTGGGTCTTCCTCCGGCGCGAGCGCAACCTGTCCGAGCTCCAGGCCGACTTCGTCTCGAAGGTCTCGCACGAGCTGCGCACCCCGCTCACGTCGATCCGGATGTTCACCGAGACGCTCAAGCTACGGCGCGGCGACACGCACAGCGAGGACCGCTGCATCGACGCGCTCACGAAGGAGAGCGCCCGGCTCCAGCAGCTCATCGACCGGCTGCTCGACTGGGGCCGCATGGAGAGCGGCCGGCGCGTCTACGAGCTCTCGGAGCACCGCCTCGATGACGTCATCGACGAGGCGATCCACGCGTTCGAGCCGACCCGCGAGAAGCGCAGCGTCGAGCTCGACGTCGCCGTCGACGAGCAACTCCCGCCCGTGCTCTGCGACCGCAGCGCGCTGGTCGACGCGATCGTCAACCTCCTGTCGAACGCCTACAAGTACGGCGGTCAGCCGAGGAAGATCCGCGTCTCCGCCCATGTCGTCAACCGGTCGGCGCTGATCACCGTCCGCGACAACGGCAAGGGCATCGCGCGCAAGGAGCACAAGCGGATCTTCGAGAAGTTCTACCGGGTCGACGATCTCCTGGCCCGGCATCAGGAGGGCTCCGGGCTCGGGCTGTCGATCGTCAAGCACGTCATCCGCGCGCACCGGGGCAAGATCCTCGTCGACAGCGAGCCGGGGAAGGGCAGCACGTTCACGCTCGTCCTGCCGATCCGGAGCGCGCCAAGGACGAGCCCCGCCGGGAAGCCTCCGTCGAACGCGTCGAGCGCGCCGGCCGCCGTCGCCGCGGCCCCCGGGGCCGCGGAGCGCGCCGCCGGAGCGGAGGCGCCGCCCTAGGCGCGGCGCCTCCGGACCGGGCATGGACATGCTAGAGGACGTCCCCAGCATGACCCGGAACCCTCAAGCCTCAGCGCGGACCGTCCTGCTCGTGGAGGACGATCCCAGCATCGCGATGGGTCTCGAGATGAACCTGACCGCGGAGGGTTACCGCGTCCTCGTGGCCGAGGACGGCGAGCGCGGGCTCACGCTCGCCCGCGCCGGCGGGATCGATCTCATCATCATCGACGTGATGCTCCCTCGCCTGAACGGCTTCGAGCTGCTCCGCATCCTGCGGAGCGAGCGGCGCACCCTGCCCGTGATCATGCTGTCCGCGCGCGGCGCCGAGATGGACAAGGTGATGGGCCTCGAGCTCGGCGCCGAGGACTACATCACGAAGCCGTTCAGCCTGGCCGAGCTGCTCGCCCGGGTGAAGGCGGTGCTCCGGCGCGACGCGATCGCGCGCGCGGACGCGGAGCAGCTCCGCGCAGGCGACATCGTGATCAACGCGGCGACGCGCGAGGTCCGCCGCGGCGACGCGCTGATCGAGCTCACGGCGACCGAGTTCGACGTGCTGCTCTGCCTCGCCGAGGCCGGCGGCCGGGTCCTGTCCCGGGAGCAGATCCAGGCCAAGGTGTGGGGCCCGACGCACCACGGGACCCCGCGCACGATCGACAACTTCATCCTCCAGCTCCGCAACAAGCTCGAGGACGACGCGGCCGCGCCGCGCCACCTCGTGACGGTGCGCGGGGTCGGCTACCGCTTCGTGCCCTGAGCGCGCGGCGCTCCTCGGCACCGCGCCGGCGCGCTGCCCTGACGCGGCTGCGCCGGCGGGCCGGTCGCTTCAGGGCTTCAGGGCGCCTGACAGAACTTGTTGATGTTGTCGACGAGCGGGTCTTCCTGCTTGATCGCCTTCTCGATCGCGGCCTGGGCGGCGTTGCTCTTCTCCGCGTCGTTCGCGTCGGCCGCGGTCGCGAGGTCGCGCGCCGCCTTGGCGACGTCCTTGGCCATCGCCTGGTACTCGCCCGAGAACTTCTGCAGCTCCGGGGTGGTCAGCTTCACCTGCGCCGCGTCGGCCGCCACCTTGTCCATCGCGTCGGCCATCGCCTTCAGCTCGCTCGACCCGCCCTGGTCGGCGCCGGTCTTCGTGCCCTTCTCGATGCTCTGGACGCCCTTGTTGATGACCTCGATGAGCGCGTTGCACTCCGAGACCTTGTTCTGGCCGCAGCCGCCAGCGCCGGCGACGAGCCCGAGCGCGGCGAGCGCCGCGAGGGTGACCTGGGTGCGCATTCTGCTGTGTCTCCTCATGTGGTGAGCGAGGCCGGTCCGCCCATCCCTAAACGCCTGGGCATGAACCCACATTTTGCGGGTATGTTTCAACATGGAATCGGCGCTCCGCGTCCGCGGCCGCCCTCAGTGTCACGACCGAGTCACGACCGGACGCGCCAGTTGCCCTGGAAAGTTCGGCCGATGTCGTCGGCGGTCGGGTCCGTGATGATGAGCTCCGGCCGGCCGCCTTGCGCGAAGACGATCGTGTTCTGCCGGAAGACGCGGCCGAAGGCGATCGCCTCGTCGCGGTCCATGCCGTGGACGAGCCAGGCCGGCTCGCGCCAGATGCCCTCCGGCTCGGCCTCGGATCCGACGCACGGCTCCACCCGGTAACACCCGAGGATCAAGAGGTCGCGGAGCACGTGGTGGCGCTGATCGTTCACCCGGCGGGGGATGAGCATCGAGCGCGGGTTGTAGGCGGTGAGCACGGCGAACTTGCGGGTCAGGAGGTCGGGCAGCCCGGCCTGGTCCTGGACGATCTCGCCGTCCAGCGAGACGCGCAGCGTGCCCGCCGCCGTGGGGAACTCGTAAATGGTCGAGAAATACGACCGGAGGAGCGTCTGATCCATCGTGAAGCGGGGGTGTGAGGGGGCCGCGGCGCTCGGCGCACCGGGTGCGTCGCACGGCGGAGGGGCCCGTGGCCTGAGCGCCCGGCCGCCGGGCGCGACGGCGGAGGGTTACCAGAGACGCGCGGCTCTGGCTACTCGGCGGCGATCGGCGGGCCCCGCGTCCACCGCGGCGCACGGACGCCCGCCGCGCGCTTCCCCTACCCCGCCCGGTGCGCTAAGCGTTCCGCGCGTTCGCCGCGGCGTGGCCCGCGCGCACCTGCGCGTGCCGCGCGGGCCAGCGCGCGCCGCCCGCGCCGACGGCCCCGACCCCCCGATGTCCCGATGATCGAGGTCGAGCACCTCTCCAAGTCCTACGGCCCTCACCTGGCGGTGAGCGACCTCTCCTTCCGGGTGAGCCAGGGAGAGATCGTCGGATTCCTCGGCCCGAACGGGGCGGGCAAGAGCACGACCCTGCGCATCCTCGCGGGATTCCTCGGCGCGACCTCCGGCCGCGTGCGGGTGGCCGGGTACGACATCGCGGAGGAGCCGATGCGCGCGCGGGCCTCGATCGGGTACATGCCCGAGACGTCGCCGCTCTACCCGGAGATGCGCGTCTCGGAGTACCTCGCCTTCCGCGCCGAGCTCAAGCTCGTGCCCCGGCGCGCGCGCCGCGAGGCGGTCGCGCGCGCCCTCCGCGACGCGCGCGTCGAGGACGTGGCGAGCGTCATGATCGGCCACCTCTCGAAGGGCTACCGGCAGCGGGTGGGCCTCGCGGACGCGCTCGTCGGCGACCCGCCGCTGCTCATCCTCGACGAGCCCACGGCGGGCCTCGATCCGAACCAGATCCGCGAGGTGCGCGCGCTCGTGCGCCGGCTCGGGCGCGACCGCACCGTGCTCCTCTCGACGCACATCCTCTCCGAGGTCGAGGCGACCTGCACGCGGGCCGTCGTGATCGCGCGCGGGCGCCTCGTCGCCGAGGGGTCGATCGACGAGCTGCGCGCGATGCGCCGCGTCGGCGGCGCGCGCGTCGTCGTGCGCGGCGCGCCGGACGCGGCGCTCGCGGCGGCGCGCGGCGCGGCGGGCGTCCGCTCGGCCGCGGCGGAGCCGGCCGGCGACGCGGCGCGGCTCACGGTCGAGTTCGACGCCGGCGCCGACCCCGGCGAGGCCACCGAGCGCCTCGTGCGCGCCCTCGTCGGCGCGGGCATCGGCGTGCGCGAGCTCGTCCCGCACGCCCCGTCGCTGGAGCAGGTCTTCTCCGAGCTGACCGCCGCCGACGACCCCGGCGAGCAGACCGCCGCCGCGGAGCCGGCCGCGCCCGGCTCGGACGGCGGCGGCGAGGCGCCTCCGAAGGCGGCCCCGAAGAAGAAGGGCGGCGCCGGGCGCCGGGGCGCGGGCGGCGCCGGGGAGGAGCGGCGGTGAGGGGCTTCTGGCCGATCTTCAAGCGCGAGCTCTTCTCGCTGTTCGTGACGCCGCTCGCGTGGGTGCTGATCACCACGTTCCTGCTCGTGCAGGGCGTGCACTTCTTCCTCATCGCCACCCAGTTCGCGGGCGAGGTGGAGCTCTCGGCCGACACGGGCCCGGTGCAGGTCTTCTTCGGCCAGACGATCCTGATCTACCTGCCGCTGCTCTTCGTGTGCCCGTTGCTCACGATGCGGCTCTTCGCGGAGGAGCGCAGGAGCGGCACCATCGAGGCGCTCCTCACCGCGCCCGTCGGGTCCACCGGCGTCGTGCTGGCGAAGTACGCCGCCGCGCTCGTGACGTACGTCGCGATGTGGGCGCCGACGCTGCTCTACGTGGTCCTCATCAGCCGGACGGGCGAGCTCGACTGGCGGGTCGTCGGGTCGAGCTACCTCGCCGTCGTCGCGGTCGGCGCGGGCTACCTCGCGATCGGGACGATGACGAGCGCGCTCACGAAGAGCCAGCTCATGGCGGCGGTGCTCAGCACGATGGCGGTGATGGGCCTGTTCATCCTCGGCATCGGGGAGTTCATCTTCCCGGACGGCCCGGCGCACGACCTCTGCGCCCACGTCTCCGTGTGGGCGCAGATGAACGATTTCTCCCGTGGAATCGTGGACTTGCGACGGCTCGTCTTCGACGCCACGGTGATCGCGCTGCCGCTGTTCGTGACCGTGCGCGCGGTGGACGCGTGGAGGTGGGGCTGATGGCCGAGGAGCGGCCCGCTCGGGATCCTTCGCCCGCGCCGCCGGGCACGTCGCTCGGCGAGAAGCTCTCGGTGAGCGTCGGCATCATCGCCGCGATGGTGCTCGCGGTGCTCGTCAACCTGCTCGTCGCCCGGCACTACAAACGCTGGGACTGGACGCAGGGCGGCCTGTACACGCTGAGCGACGCGACGATCGCGACGCTGCGCTCGCTCGAGGAGCCGATCCGCGTCTACGTCCTGCTCTCCGAGGGCGACCCGCTGACGCTCTCGGTGCGGCACCTGCTCGACGCGTACCGCGCCGAGACCTCGCGGATCGAGGTCGAGGTGACCGACCCCGATCGGCGCCCCGCGGAGTTCCTGGCGGTGCAGCAGCGCTACGGCGTCGTGGCGGGCAAGACCGAGGACGGCCGCATCGTCACGGACGCGGCGATCATCGTCGCGCGCGGCGACCGGCCGCACTTCCTGACGGCGAGCGACCTCGTCGAGGTCGAGGACGAGGACGATCTCCGGGCGCGCCCGCGGCTCGAGCAGGCGCTGACGGGCGCCATCCGGAGCGTCGTGCGCAGCGAGCGGCCGATGGTCTGCTTCGCGACCGGCCACGGCGAGAAGTCGGTCGAGGTCGGCGGCGCCGATGGGCTCGCGGCGCTCAAGGACCGGCTCCACAAGAACAACTACGAGGTCGTGGAGCTCGGCGGCGGCCGCGGCGCTCACGGCCACGACGACCACGGCCACGACGACGAGCCCGCCGCGCCGAAGGAGCCCGCGGCCGAGGTCGACCTCGGTCGCTGCCGCGTGCTCGTCCTCGCCGAGCCGAGCCATCCCGTGCCCCCGCGCGACGTGGCCCGCTACAGGGCGTTCATCGAGGAGGGCGGCAGCGCGCTGCTCGCGCTCGGCCCCGTGCCGGACGAGAGCGATCAGCGCTACGTGGACCTCGGGCTCTCGGGCCTGCTCGCCGTGGCCGGCGTCGAGCTCCGGTCGGACTTCGTGTTCGAGCTCGACCCGAAGCTCCGCTCGACGCAGGGCTTCGGCGAGACCTTCTCGCCGATCGTGCGGCCGCACCCGATCACCGAGGGGCTCGTCAGGGCGGCCGATCAGGGGCTCGGCCCGGTGCTCACGGTGGCGAGCTCGCTCGCGCCAGCGAAGACAGGGCCGGTCGCCCCGGCGCCGCTGCTCGTCACGAGCGACAAGGCCTTCGGCATGGTCGATTTCTTCGGCTGGGCCAGGGACCCGTCCGAGCCGAAGCCGCGCGACGGCGATCACCCGGGGCCGCTCACGGTCGCCTACGCCGCCGAGCTGCCGAAGGCCGCGGGGTCGAGCGCCGCGCACGGCCCGCGGGTCGTCGTGATCAGCTCGCCCAGCGCGCTGTACGGCGCGAACTGGCAGAGCCCCGAGCTCCGCGGGACGGCGGTGTTCGTGGAGAGCGCGCTGTCCTGGCTCGCCGCGAGCCCGCCGATGCTCGACATCCCCGACAAGCCCGCGGTCACGGCGGGCCTCCGGCTCAGCGAGGACTCGCTCGCCGGCATCTTCCGCTACGTCGTCGTGTACATGCCGCTCGCGGCGGCCCTCTTCGGCCTCGCCGTGTACCTCTCGCGGCGCAGCTCCGAGCGCCGCCCCGACGGCAAGGGCGGCCCCGGCGCGCCCGCCGACCGCGGCGCGCCCGCCGACCGCGGCGCGCGCGGCACACGCGGCACGCTGAACGCTCGCGAGGACGGCGCCGGGCGCGAAGGGGCGCCGTGATGCGGTCCCTCCGCCGGCACGCGACGACGCTGATCCTCGTCGTGCTCGCCGCCGCGGCGGCCGTCGTGCTCCTCGTGCTCGACCGCGGCTCGGTGTCCACGGACGAGGCGGAGCGCCGCAGGAAGCACCTGTTCGAGGCGTGGCGGCCCGAGGAGATCACCGAGCTCACCGTGACGATGACCTTCCCCTCCGGGCTCGAGACGGCGCGGCTCACGCGCGGCGAGGTCAACGACGCGGGCCAGCGCCCCTGGAACGTCGAGATCGACGGGGAGCGCTACCCGGCCGACGAGCCCACCGTCGACCAGCTCCTCGGCACCCTGGAGTTCGCGACCGCCGAGCGCCGCGTGTCCGCGGAGGCGGTCGACGCGGCCGCCTTCGGCCTCGGCGCCCCCCGGCTCACGATCGCGATCGCGATGGGCCCGCGCCGCGAGCGGCTGCTGCTCGGCGGCAGCGCCCCCACGCCGCCCGGCGCCGTCTACGCCGAGGTCGCCGGCCGGGGGGTCTTCGTCATCACGAAGCAGCTCGCCGCGGCGCTCGACATACCGCCGGTTCGCTTCCGTTCTCGGAGCTTCGTCCCCTACCTGCCGTCGGAGCTCTCGGGGCTCACCCTCGAGGGAGACGGCGGCCCGCGGCGCTTCTCGCGCGCCCCCTGGGGCGGCGGCCGCGGCGCCGGCTTCCGCTTCGCCGAGGGCGCGCCCGAGGGCAGCGGCGTCCGGGTCAGCGCGCCGGCGATGGAGCGCGTCCTCTCCGCGCTCGGCCGCCTGCAGGCCGAGGCGTTCCTCTCCGAGGAGGAGGCCCGGGAGGCCGCGGCCTCCGGCGGCCCCCGGGTCACGCTGACGCTCCTGCCCGGCGACCCCTCGGCGAAGCCCGGCGTGATCGACCTCGGCGGCGCCTGCCCGGACCGGCCCGACCACGTCGTCGCCGTGCGGCGCGAGCCCACGCGCGCGGCCGCCTGCGTGCCGGCGAGCGCCCTCGAGCCGCTGACCGAGGAGGCGTCGCGCTTCGTCGATCTCGCCCTCGTCGGTGCGCCGCTCGATGAGGTCGCCGAGGTGAAGCTCTCGGTCGGCGAGCGCGGCGAGGGCGGCCCTGGCTCGCTGGAGCTCGCGCGCGCCGGCAACGAGTGGCACCTGCGCGCCCCGCAGGACCGGCCCGTCCCGACCGAGACGGGCCGCGCCCTCGTCCAGGCGATCCTCGACGTCCGCGCGACGCGCCTGCTCCCGACGGCGAGCGACCCCCGGGCGCTCGGCCTCGACCCGCCCCGCGCCACGCTCCGCGTCCTCTCGACGCCGCCGGAGTCCGCCGGCGAGGGCGAGCCGCGGGAGCGGATCGAGACGCTCGAGATCGGCGCCGAGCAGGCCGGCGTGGTCCACGTCCGGCGGCTCGAGGACGGCGCGATCGCCGAGATCCCGGCCGCGGCCGCCGGGGCGCTCCTCCCCTCCGAGATCTCGCTGCGCTCGATGAAGGTGTTCGATTTCACGCCCGACCAGGTCAACGCGCTGCGCGTCGAGCGCCCCGGCCTTGTCCAGCGGCTCCGCCGGACGGGCGACGGCGCCTGGCAGCTCGTCGAGCCGACCGGCGAGGGCCTCGCGGCCGACGGCGCGCTCGCGGACGAGCTCGCCGACCTGCTCGGCGCCCTCCAGGCCGAGCGGTGGGTCGCGCCGGACGCCGGCCAGGGCCACGGGCTCGCCGCGCCGCGCCTCGTCGTCGAGGCCGAGCTGACCGCCGCGCCCGGCCCCGGCGACCCCGCGGGCGACCCCGCCGCGGGCTCGGCCCGGGTCGAGCTCGGCGCGCGCGCCGGCGCTGGCTCGTTCGCGCGCGCCGGCAAGGGCGCCCCGGTGTTCGTGGCGCCGCCGTCGCTCGAGGCCGCGGCCGGGCGCCTCCTCCTCCGCCGCGACGTCTTCGCCGTCGCGCCCGACGACATCGCGCGGGTGACGCTCACCCCGGCCGGCGGCAAGCCGGTCGTCGTCGAGGCCGCGGCGGGCGGCTTCACCCTCGCGGGGGCGGCCGACCCGGCGGCGGCCACAGCGACCGCCGCGGGCGTCCGCGACGCGCTCGCCGACCTGCGCGCCGAGGGCGCCGTCGCGCTGGGCAAGCCGGCGCCGCACCACGGCCTGAGCCCGCCGCGGCTCCGGATCACCGTCGATCTGGCCCGGCCGCAGCCCGCGCCGGCGGCCGAGGGCGGCGCGGGTGCGCCGCGCTCCCCGGCGGGGTCCCTCTCCATCGCGATCGGCGCCGGCGACGCCTTCCGCGGCACGAACGTCGTCTATGCCCGTCGCGACGGCGTGGACGCTGTCTACGCCATCGCGCAGTCCAGGGTGCGACCGCTCCTCGAGGCGGCGGGCGTGGCGGGCGCCCGCTGAGCGACCGCGCGCGAACGGACTATTTCGTTCTGGCGGCCCACCTGTGCTAGGCGACGTGCAGGCATGGCGAAGGCGGACATGGCGAAGCGGCAGCGCCCGCTGACGGTCGACATCCCCCGTCCCGGCGATGAGCAGCCGGTCTGGTCGCGGGTCGGGGTGATCGCGCTCGTGGGGTTCGTCGTCGGCGTCGCCTGGCCCAGGCTGGCCGGCGTCCGCATCGGCCCGAGCGTCCCCGGCGACCTCAAGCCGACGGCCGAGACCGCGGCGGCGTCCGCGCCGCCCGCCCCCGCCGCCGCCGCGCCCGGGACCGCCGAGCCCGAGGCCAAGCCCCCGGAGACCGCGAAGGACCAGCAGCAGGTCGTCGTCGGCCCCGGCAGGATCACGCGCTGCTCGGACAGGAAGAACAAGAAGATCGAGGACTGCGGCGAGCTCCAGTTCGACCCGATCGCGTTGCCGCGGCTCAAGGAGCTCGCCAGGTGCCCGGCGGCGCTCGGCGTCGACGGCAAGCTCCCGATCGGCTTCGAGCTCAACTTCGAGAAGAAGGAGGTGCAGGTCGTCAAGGGCAAGAAGACGACCCTGCCCGCCGCGACGGTCAGCGGGATCCTCCAGTGCGCCGCGCGCGAGTTCTCGAACGTTTCCCTCGAGGAAGTCCCGCACAAGCACCGCCGTTACTCCCTTGTTTACACGGCCACCTTCGTCCCCCCGGGCGCGCAGGCGGAGGCCGCGAAGACCGAGGCGGGCGGCGAGGACCAGGAGAAGGCCGCCGGCGCGACGACGAGCGAGACGGCGGCGAGCGGCCTGGCCACGGTGAGCTGGGATACCGCGCTCGTCCGCGGGGCGCCCAAGGAGGGCGATGTGGTCATGCGCCTCGTGCGCGGGACGCGCGTCAAGCTCGTTGGCCGACAGAACGATTGGTACAAGATCGAGCACCGGGGGAAGACAGGATGGGTGTACCGCGGCTCCATCGGGCTCTAGCCGAGCTCGTCGCGCCGGCGCTTCGCTGACGCGCCGGGGTCGCCGCGCCTGACCAGCCTGGGACCGGTCCTCCAGGAGGTGCTCGATGGCTCGGTTGAACCTCGGAGGCTGTGAGCTCTACTACGAGGAGCTCGGACAGGGCCGCCCGGTCGTGTTTCTCCACGGCGTCTGCATGAGCGGGCGTTTCTTCCACCGCCAGCTCCCGTATTTCTCGGCCCGTTACCGCGCCATCGCGCCCGACCTGCGGGCGCACGGCCGCTCGACCCAGGTCCCGTCGGGCCACACGCTCCCAACGTACGCGCGCGATCTCCGCGTGTTCCTGGAGCGGCTCGCGCTCGACGGGGTGGTCCTCGTCGGCTGGTCGATGGGTTGCCTCGTGATCTGGGAGTACGTCAGGCAGTTCGGGACGGCGCGCCTCGCGGCGACCGTCCTCGTCGAGCAGTCCCCCTCCGACTTCAAGTGGCCCGACTGGCCGCTCGGCGCGTACGACCTCCCGGCGCTGACGGAGTCCATGGAGCAGCTCCAGACGGACCGCGACGCCTTCGCGAACGAGTTCATCTCTCTCATGTTCAAGGATCCGCCGGGCGCGGCCGATCGCCGGTGGATGTTCGACGAGATCACCCGCATGCAGGAGTCGATCGCCGGGGCGATCCTCTTCGATCAGACGATGCGGGATTACCGGCCGGTCCTCGGCTCGCTCGCGGTTCCGTCGCTCGTCGTCGTGGGCCGCGACGAGAAGCTGGTCCCGGTCGCGGCCGGCGAGCACCTCGTTCGCCATCTCCCCGACGCGCGGCTCCTGGTCTTCGAGGAGAGCGGCCACTGCCCCTTCCTCGAGGAGCCGGACCGGTTCAACGAGGAGGTCCACCGGTTCATCGGGTCGCTGCCGTGACGGGCTGCCCGGAGGCCTCGCGCGCCCGGCTTCGCGGGTCGCCCAGGTGCCTCTTCCGGCGGCGCGCGGCGCGCGGCGCGGGAGCGGGGCGGCGGCGCGGGAGCGGGGCGGCGGCGCGGGAGCGGGGCGGCGGCGCGGGAGCGGGGCGGCGGCGCGGGAGCGGGGCGGCGGCGCGGGAGCGGGGCGGCGGCGCGGGCGCAGACGAATGCAGGAACGCGCGACGACGCGGGCGCCAGCCAGCTCCGGGCGAGTTTCCCGGACCGCGCGCAGGCGGGCGCGCGCCGGTTCGCGTAGAATGCCAGGTCCGATGACGCGCAAGCTCTCGCTCCCCCTGATCAAGCTGGACGACCCCGTGCGCGTCGCGGCGCTTGCCGCCTCGAAGCCCACCGTGGACGCCGTGCGCGAGCGCCTCGGCGGACGCGCGTCGGCCGAGCCGGGCGTCGGCGAGCTGGTCACGCTGACGACCGCCGCGGGCAAAGCGCTGCCCGGGGTGGTCCTGTTCAGGCGCGGCGCCACGGTCGACGTGTGGATCGACGCCACGGACACCGTATCATCCGTCCAGGACGATACAAATCACGCTGCCTCCGCGCGCTCCACGACCAGCCGGGGCGTGCTTCATCGCGCGCAGCGCGCGGATATCGCGCCGCTGCGCGTCCCTGCGCCGGAGTCGCTCGTCGCGGTCGCGTCGGATGCGCGCGTCTTCGCTGCCCTGAGCGAGGGCCAGCGCATCCGGTTCCAGGACGGCGGCGATTTGGCCGAGGGCACGCTGGTGGAGAAGTGCCGCTACGGCGGCCTGGTCCAGCGTGACGATGGCGTCCTCCTCGGCGTCGGCTTCCGCCGGCTCTGGCCGGCGCAGCCCGCCGACGGCAAGCGGAACTGAACGAGACCGCGAAGGCGCGGTCTCGTGGGACGAAGGACGAGGGTACCCGTATGAGCGGGTATCCATGCCCCAACATCGCTCGTCGCCGCGCGGCGGATCGCCCGTGGCGCCGTCGAACGACACAGATGTCGTCTGGCAGCAGCGGAGTCCCGCGCTGCCGTGCGCGCGGCCGGAGCGCCCCGCAGAAGCCGCTCCAGGCGCGTCCGGGGCGCGAACATGCGGCTTGTACCTCCTCCGCGGACGCGATAGACAAGCTGCATCATCGTAGCTCGCGCGCCGCGCGACCAGGCTGGAGGTACACCTTGAAGCTCGCTAGCTCGTTCACGGTCGCCGTTGCGCTCGCCCTGCTTCCGGGCTGTGGGAGCTCGATCTCGAGTCTGTGTGAGGACAAGTGCGATTGCACCGGGGACTGCAGCCCGGATGACCTGGACGACTGCATCGACAACCTGGAAGACATCGAGCGCGAAGCGGAGGAACAGGGCTGCGAGGACCAGTTCGACGCGGCCATGTCCTGCGTGGAAGACGAGTTCGCGTGCCGGAGCCGTGGCGTCGACGTGGACGGGTGCCGCCCGGAGATCGACAACCTGGGGGGCTGCACCGATCGCGCGACCGGGCTCCTGTTCTGGGCCCTCGTCAACGACTGAGGGTCGACCGCGCGCCGCGCCTGTCCCTGGGGGCCTGGAACGGCACGGCGCCGGAGCCTGCCTCCTCCGCCCCGGCGCGGGCCGGGACGAGCAGGGCCCGGTCGGATGACGCCGCGAGCCGTCCGACCAGCGAGAGCGAGCGAGGAATACGACGTATCTCGGGCGATGTCGATCGACGGATCGGGCGCGCAGCAGCGCGTCAGGCGGGCGGAGCGCGCCTATTCGCCGAGGTGGGTACGGACCTTCGTGAGCAGCGTGTCGCTGTCAAAAGGCTTCACGAGGTAGTCGGTGCATCCGTTGGCGAAGCCGATCTTGATGCTCGTCTGATCGCTCCTCGTCGTCATCATGATGATCGGCACGGTCTTCGTCGCGTCGAACGCGCGAAGCCAGCGGCAGGCCTGGAAGCCGTCCATGGCGGGCATGACCACATCCATCAGGATGAGATCAGGGCGCTCGGCCACGGCCTTCGCAATGGCCTCCTTGCCGTTGCGCGCGATGACGATGTCGTAATCGTCCGCGCCGAGCGTGAGCTGCTGCGACAGCAGTGAAGTCATCGAGTCGTCGACGACGAGGATCTTCTTCTTCTTCGTCGTCTCACTGGCCTGGTTACCTGGCGCGGTCGGCCGGCTCCGCGGCGCCGAGTCGGAAGCGGAGGCCGTTTCCGGAGAGCTCTTTCGCGAGGAGTCGACACGACGATCGGCCATGAGGGAGCCTCCATGAGGGGGCGCCGTTCCCTGGGGCGCTCCCGGAGTGTTCAGGTTGCAACGAGTGGTCCCCCCGTCACCTTACCAGGATCGCTACCGCACCGGAACCAAGTTCCACTGTCACCCGATGTGGCCAAATCCGCGAAAGTACTCCTGAACAGTACCGTCGCGCCCACGCCGGCGACCCGTCGCTGAGGCCGCCCGACGAAAGGCGGAGTCACCCCGGAGGGAACAACAGGAGCGGACCGGGGCGAGGCAGAAGCTCACGCACGAACGTGAGAACGGAGCGGCAGCGCCTGCTCGCCGGCACAAGAAAGGAGGAATAGTGCCCAGGGACGGAATCGAACCGCCCACACGAGGATTTTCAATCCTCTGCTCTACCAACTGAGCTACCTGGGCTTGCTGCGGGCCCCGCGCTTACGCCGAAGCGTCGGTCACGGGCGGGCTACGTTACGCGGATGCGGAGCCATGTCAAGGACTTCTGCATCGCGATCTCTCCGTTCGCGCTTTCAGACAGAGCCCGGGCGGGCACCGGCACCGTCGTCGCCGGCGGGAGCCTCTTGCCGCCCCTGGGGACCATGGACGCGGCGCAGCGCGCTGGCGACGGAGGCGCTTCCCTGGCGGGAGGTTCACCTGCCGCGGTCTTCACCTGGCGGCGTCGTCCGGCGCCGTGGCGACGGCGCCGCGCGGCGTGCGCTCGTGCGTGAGCGCGCCGCGATCGGATAGCCGCAGGGCGGCGGCGAGCCACGAGGCGCGCAGGTAGGCCGCGACGGCGAGCGCCGCGAGCTGCGCGGCGAAGGCGGCGGCGACGCGCGGGCCCGTGCCGACGCCGGCGAGATGGATGGCCCAGGCCCCGCAGGCGAGCGCGACGACCGCCAGGGCGCCCCGCCATGCCCAGGCCCAGGCCGCCGCGAGCGGCGCGGCCTGGAGGGTCGCGAGGCCCCGCGACGCGGCGGCGTGAAAGCCCCGCTGATCGTCGACGAGGGCGACCCGCGCGAGGTCGTGGAGCAGCCCGATGGCCGCGACCGGCACCAGCGCGACCGCGGCGACGGCGATCGCCGCGATGTCGCGGGTGCGGGGCAGGACCAGGAGCTCTGCGCACAGCTGCATCCCGGGGAGCAGGACGAGCGCGGCCGCGGCGACCTGCGCCGCGAGCGCGACGCCCCAGAGCAGCGTCAGCGGGCCGAGGGCGCGCGCCGCGCGGGCCCCCACGGTCTGCGCGGAGAGCGGCCCGCCCTGGGTCAGCGCGGCGAGGAGCACCGCGAGCGGGACCAGCCCGAGCGCGGCGGCGACCAGCGCGCCAAGGCCAAGCTGGGCCGTCAGCGACGCGGCGGCGACGGCCGCGAGCCGCCCGAGCTCGGTGAGCATCAGCCCGCCGGGATCGAAGAGGATGGCGTCGCCCCGGGGATAGCCGCCGACGAGGTCGGCCGCGAGGACGGAGAGCGGGGTCGCGACGACGAGCGAGGCGATCGCGCGGTGGCCGAAGTAGAGCGCGACGGCGCCGAGCCGCTCGTGCGCGGCAGGGCGCCGCGGCGCGCCCTCGCCCGCCGGTACAGCCGCCTCCGCCGACGCCCCCTCGCCCGCCGGTGCTCCCTCCTCCGCTGGCGCGCTCATGGCCCCAGAAGCGTGAGCGCGAGCCCCACGCCGAAGCTCGCGCGCGAGAGCACGGCGGGCGCGAGGAGGTCCCGATCCGAGCGGCGCGCGTTATTCGCGAGATCCTCGTCGAGCAGCACCCGGTGGTCGGGATCGATCACCACGGCGACGAGCGGCGACGCGCCGGCGTAGGGGATCCTCGCGACGCTCTCGCGCGCCGGCCACCGCGCGCGCTGTACGCGGCCGTCCGCCCCGTACAGCGCGACGTCGACGGGGAGCACCAGCGAGCCGCGGCGCCGCACCACGGCGTGGCCGCGGTAGGCCGGCGCCTCTCGTCCGCCCTCCTCGGGAGCGGCCGCCGTGGCGTCCGTCGGCGGAGCGGCCGCCGTGGCGTCCGTCGGCGGAGCGGCCGCAGCGGGGTCGGCGACCGGAGCGGCCGCCTGGGCATCCGCGGGCCACGAGTGGAACGTCGCGACCGTGTAGTCGACCCAGGCGCGATCGAAGAGCCCGGCGCGGAGCGCCTCGGCCGCCTCGTCGCCCGCCTCCCGCCGCACCGCCTCGAGGAGCGCCTCGGGGCCCGGGTGCCGGAACCGGTTCTCGCGCGCGTAGCGGCCGACCGCGCGGCGCACGACGTCCTCGCCGTACACGCCCGCGAGGGTCGCGAGGAGCACCGCGGGCCTCGTGTACACGAGCCCGGCGTAGTCCTCCCCGTTGACGAACGCCGTCGCCGGCTGCGCCACGGCGCCGTTGTGGCCCGACGCGATCGCGCCGACGCGGTGCTGCGCCAGGAGGTCGATCTCGATCCCGAAGAGCCGCGCCGCGGAGCCGTCGCCGTAGCGCGCGCGCAGCGCGTCGGCCTCGGCGTAGGTGGTGAGGCCCTCGTCGAGGAACGGGTGGCGGTGCTCGTTCGTCGCGACGAGGCCGTAGAACCACTGGTGCGCGAGTTCGTGCATCGTGACCGCCTCGACGAAGCGCAGGCCCACCGCGGGCCAGAGCCAGCTCCCGCCGGTCGTGATGAGCGTCGGGTACTCCATCCCGCCCGCCTCCTCGGCGCCCTCGGGCGGGTGCACGATCGTGAGCGTGCCGTACGGGTAGCGGCCGAACGCCGCGCCGAGGTGCGACAGGCCGAACTTGACCACGTCGATCTCGAGCGCCGCCTCGCGCTCGTTCCCCGCCGGGTACAGGCACCGGATGGCCACGCCGTCGTCGGTCGTCGCGCGCATCTCGAGGAAGCGGTCCCACGCGGCGAACGCGAAGTCGTGCACGTCCTCCTGCACGAACCGGCGGATCGCCCGCCCGTCGCGCCGCTGCTCCTCGACGAGCCGGCCGGTGGCCCCGACCGTGAAGCCCTCCGGGACGTCGACGGTCACGTCATACGCGCCGAAGTCCGCGTAGAACTCCGAGAGCCGGTGGAAGGGGAAATGCGCCCAGACCCCGTCGGGCTCGAGGCGCGCGATCTTCGGGAACCACTGCCCCACCATGTGGAAGCTCCCGTGGTGGCCCGTCCTGAGCGCGAGCGAGGGGAGCTCCGCGTCCCACGCGAGGTCGATCGTGATCGCGTCCCCGGGCGCGACGGGCTGCGGCAGCTCCACGCGGATGTCGGTCTCGTCGTCGGGATCGCCGGGCGTCGTCGGCTTCCCCCCGGGCCACACGTCCGCGCCGCCCATCTCGCGCACGGCGAAGCGCGTGACCTGGATCTTCCCGTAATAATACAGAATTTCGCTTCCACGGAAGCCGTTGACGGGCGTGCGGAGGAAGGCGGTGCGCGGGTCCTTGAAGCCGTTCAGGTAAAGGTGGACGAACAGCTCGCGCTGCGGCTCACGCGAGGCGTTGCGCCAGACGAGCGTCCCCTCGCCGCGCAGCGTGTGCTGCGCCGGATCGAGGGTCGCGCGCAGCGTGTAGCTCGCGACCGGCTCGGCGCGCGCCGCGAGCGCCGCGCCGGGAGCGGGCGCGGGGAGCGCGGCGGGGGTCGGCGACGGGCGGGCGGCATCGGCGGCGCCCGCAGCAGCGGCCGCCGGCGGCTCGGCCGGAGCGCCGAGCGCGATCGTGGCGACGAGCGACGCGCCCGTGCGGGCGGCGAGCAGCGCGAGGAGGAGACCGACGGCGGCCTGGAGAGCCGTGCGCACCCGTGCAACCTAGCGAGCCAGGGCCGTCGCGGAAAGCCGCGTCCGAGGGCGCGGCCGTCCGCCCGGCGCGCGGCGCCGCGAGCTCAGGCCCCCCAGGGGGGCCGGACGGCTAGACGCCGCAGACGATCCCCTCCTGCACGAGCTCGTACAGGATGCGCAGGGCCTCGAGCGACGGCATGCCCGACACGTCGAGGATCTCGTCGATCGAGCTGCACCCGTCGATGCACGACAGCAAAAATCCCGCGCGGTGATCGAGGTTCAGCGAGCGGAGCTGGTCCGGCGGCACCGCGAGGCGGAGCACGCGCGAGCCGTCGCCGAGGCGCGACTGGTACATCTGCCGCAGCATCTCGACGCAGCTATCGGCGTACTGCCGCGCCATCCAGTCCTTCGGGTTCTCCTCCAGCAGGCCTTCGGCGAGCACGAGCGCGCCGCCGAAGTCGCCCTGATCGAACCGGTGCTGCATCTGCTCCCGCGGCCCAGGGGCGCTGAGGTGGGGCTCGGTCGCGCGGGAATGAACCCCCCGGTCGACCCTCCCCCCGGACGCCGGCGAGCGCTCGGTCTCCAGGGGGCGCGGCGCGCGCGCCTCGCCCGAGACCTGGTACGAGGTGGAGCCGGCGAGGGCGCCCGTGCCGCCGCGGAAGGCGGGCTCGTCGTCCTCGACGATCAGGCCGTAGCGGAGCGTGCCGGGCGGCGGCGTGATCGGCTGCTCGTCGATGGGGAGGCCCGGGTCCTCGAAGCCGAGCCCGAGATCGAGGCGGAAATCGATGCCCAGCGGCCCGCCGTCGTCCGGGCGGGGCGCGCGGCCCCTGGCGCTCGGCGGGACGCGGACGTCCCGCGAGTCGATCGGCGGGCCGCCGAAGACGTCGATCTCGCCGAAGCCGTGCGGGTACGGCTCGCCTGGGTCGCGCAGGAGATCGTCGTCGAGGTCCGGCCCGAGCTCGCGGTCGGCGTCGAACGACCCGAACCCCAGGCGCCCGCCGGGCCGCGACGGCACCCCCGGCTCGTCGCACTCCAGCCCGAGCTGCGCGCCCTCCCGGCCGAAGCCGCCGTGCTTGCCCGAGAAGACGCTGCCGGGCGGCGGCTCCCAGGGGATCGTCCTGCGCGCCGGCGGCGGCGGGTACCCCTCCGCGGGGACCTCGGGCGGGTGCGGCCGCTGGGCGGCGATCTCGGAGCTCGAGTGAGAGCGACGCGTCATCATCTTTGCCACGTATTCGCTGACCGGGATCGGCGGCGGAAGGGTGATCTTGCCGTCGGGGTCCGGCTGCAAGGGAACGCCGGACGGCGGGGTCTCCATGCGGGGTGAACCGTGCTGCTCGCGCGCGCGCGCGACGTGCGCGAGCATCTCCTTCGAGGCGACCGGCTGGGTGTCCTCGAGCTCGTCCACCTCGTCGTGCCCCCAGGAGGCGTCCAGGGTCTTGGAGTCAGGCGGCACGGACCGCATCGTCTTCCCTCATCGCGGCCACGGTTCACCCCTGCGGCCGGGCTACGACACCCTTGAACATCCGGTGGGTGCGCGAGAGCGCCTCCATCTGCTCCTTGACCGCGGCCGCGTCGCGCCGGCCGATGGCCTGACGCGAGCGGTCCACGATGCCGCGCGCCTTGCCGATGGCGTCGCGGCCGAAGTCGCTCGACGCCACGATCTGCTCGACCTGCGGGAACATGCGCTCGATCTCGGCGATGAGCTTCTCGGCCTCCTGCCGGACGCCCTCGAACTGGTCGCTCGCGCGGCGATCGACGAGGTACTCCTTCGCGGCCTCCATCATCTCGCCGACCTCCTCCTTCGTGAGGCCGCTCGATGCGGTGACCTGGATCGACTGCTGCTGGCCCGTCTCCAGATCCTTCGCGCTCACGGAGACGATGCCGTCGCTGTTGATCTCGAACGTCACCTCGATCTCGACCTGGCCCTTCGGGGCGCGGCGCAGGCCGGTGAGGATGAACTCGCCGAGCAGCTCGTTGTCCGTCGCCTTCGTGTGCTCGCCCTGCATGACCAGGATCTTCACCGCGGTCTGGTTGTCGCGGCTCGTCGTGAAGATCTTCGACCGGGCCGTGGGCACGGTCGTGTTCTGCGGGATGAGCTCCTCGAAGTTGGACCCGAACGTCATGATGCCGAGCGCGTGCGGCGTGACGTCGAGCAGGATCATCTGCTTCGTCTCGTCCACGAGCGCGGCGCCCTGCACCGCCGCGCCGAGCGCGACCACCTCGTCGGGGTGCACCCCCTTGCACGGCTCGCGCTCGAAGAAGTCGCGCACGGCCTCCTGCACCCGCGGCATGCGCGTCATGCCGCCGACGAGCACGACGTCCTCGATCTCGTCGCGATCGAGCCGCGCGTCCTCGAGCGTCTGGCTGCAGATCTCGATGCACCGCTCGACGAGGTCCTCGCACAGCCCCTCGAGCTCGGCCCGCGAGAGCGTGCGCTGGAGGTGCAGCGCCTCGTTCCGCGCGCTCGAGATGATGAACGGCAGGTTGATCTCGGTCTCCAGCACGCTCGACAGCTCGCACTTCGCCTTCTCGGCCGCGTCCTTGAGCCGCTGGAGCGCCATCCTGTCCTGCCGCAGATCGACGTCGTGCTGCTCCTTGAAGCCCTGCACCAGCCAGTCGATGACGCGCGCGTCGAAATCCTCGCCGCCGAGGAACGTGTCGCCCGCGGTGGCGATGACCTTGAAGACGCCGCCCGCGCCGATCTCGAGCACCGAGATGTCGAACGTGCCGCCGCCGAGATCGAACACGGCGATCGTCTTCTCGACGTTCTTGCCGAACCCGTACGCGAGCGCCGCCGCCGTGGGCTCGTTGACGATGCGGATGACGTCGAGCCCCGCGATCTGGCCCGCGTCCTTGGTCGCCTGCCGCTGGTTGTCGTTGAAGTAGGCGGGGACGGTGATCACCGCCTTCGAGATCGGCTCGTTGAGGTAGTCCTCGGCGAACAGCTTCATCTCCTGGAGGACCATCGCGCTGATCTCGGGGACCGAGTACGTCTTGTCGCGAAGCTGGATGCGGACGTCCCCGTGCGGCCCCTCGACGATCTTGTACGAGGCGGTCAGGATCGCGTTCTTCACCTGCGGGGACGACCACTTGCGGCCGATCAGCCGCTTGGCGGCGTAGACCGTGTTTTCGGCGTTGGTGATCGCCTGCCGCTTCGCGATGTGACCGCAGAGCCGCTTGCCGGCCTCGGTGATCGCGACCATGGACGGCGTCGTCTTGTACCCACCGCGATTCGGGATGACGGTCGGGACGCCCTCCTCGACGATGGCAACGCACGAGTTCGTGGTGCCAAGGTCAATGCCGATGACACGCTCCATCGATGCCGCTGCTCCTCTTGTGATCTCCGGCCCGAACGGCCGCCGAGGTCACGATGCTAGAACGTTTCGCGGAGCCGAGCGGGCCAATCGTGCGTGACCCCCGAGGAAGTCGGCGCGAGGGCACGAGGAGCGGCCGCGACGCACAAGCGCGGACCCCTGGACCACGCCTGGGTGAAACGGAGCTTCGTCCCGCGCGAATTTCAGCGGACGGACGGACGGCCTGCCGACGCGATGCCCGATGGCGGCACTAGACTTGCTTACCGTATCGTCGGGCTTGCTCGCGCGCTTGCGCGACGAGGCCGCGCAGCCTCGGATCGGTGCCTGCCAGCTCGGCGGCGCGGTCGAACTCGCCCGTCGAGCTCTTCGCGAGCCCCGCGGCCGAGTACGCCAGCGCGAGCGTCAGCCGGTACTCCACGGAGCCGGGCACGAGCTCGACCGCACGGCGCGCGTACTCCACCGCGCGCCGCGTGTTCTCCCCGGTCTGCAGCGTCGCGTAGGCGACCCGCTCGTACGCGCCGGCGTCGTCGGGACGACCGCTGCACACCTTCGCGTAGCTCAGCGCCGCGTCGAACCAGCGCCCGTTCTGCGCCTCGTACTCGGCCTGCTTCAGGTAGCCGTCCGCCAGCGTCGCCGCCGCGAGGCGCTGCGCGTCGGCCGACGCCTTCTGGAGCGCGATGTCGTCCGGCGCGAGCGACGCGGCGATCCGGTACGCGTTGGCCGCGGCCGCGTGGTCGTTCCGCTCGAGCGCGACGCGGGCCGCCTCGGCGTGCCGGGCGATCTGGTTGCGGAGCGCGTCGCTGCGCGCGGCGTCGTACCGCGCCTTGAGCGACTCGACCGCCCGCATCGACTCGGGCGAGCGGGAGCCGCCCGGCGCCTTCGGCATCGCCACCGCGGCGGTCGGCACGGCGGGCGCCGCGGGCGTCGCCGCAACGGACGCGGTGACCGATGCTGTGGCGGACGCCATCGACGCGGCGGGCGACGCGGCGGGCGACGCGCCCGCCGGCGCGCGGCGCAGGCCGCCAGTGAGCTTGCGCGCGAACGTCTCCCGCCGATCCTTGGCGCTCGGCGCGCTCGGCGCGCTCGGCGCGCTCGGCGCGCTCGGCGCGCTCGGCGCGCTCGGCGCGGGCGCGACCGGCGCGCTCGCCGCCGCGGCCCGCGCCGGCGCGCCCCCGCCGTCCGCCGCGCTCGCCTCGCGGGGCGGATGCGCCGGCGCCGCGGCACGGGAGGTCGCCGCGGGCGCGACCTGCTCCGCGGCGGCCGGGCGCGCCGCGGCCTGCTCCATGGGCGGGCGCTCGGAGGAGTAACGGCCGGGCGACGCAGCCACGTCGCGCGGATCGGCGAAGGCAGCGCGCACCGACGCGTCGACGGCCGTGGCGATCGTGGCGATGTCGCGGGGCGTCTGCTCGATCAGCGCCGCCATCACCCGGTTCTTGTGGGTCTGCTCGAGGTACGCGTCGTACTCGGCGCGCCGCTGCTTCGACGTGAGCGTGTCGTGCGCGAGCGTGATGCGCGTGAAGATGGCCTCGATCTTGTGCTTGTACGAGCCGAGCTGCTTGCGGAAGTAGGTGTCGGGGTGGAACTCCGGCGCGAGCAGGTAGTAGGCGCTCTTGATCTGCTTCTTGTCCGCCTGGTCGGAGACGCCGAGCAGCGCGTAGTAGCTGAGATCCTCGAGCCGGTAGTAGAGGTCGAGGATCCGCCGCTTCCGCTCGGGGGTGAGCTCGACCGGCTCGTCGAGCTCGGCAGGATCGTAGAGCGGTCGGGACTCCACCTGCTGGAGCGCGTCCCGGCCGAGCGGCGGGACAGGCTCGCCCCCGGACGACATCGATCTCTCCGGGTCCGCCGCGGCCCCGCGCCGCCCGGCCTCGGGAGCACCCCGCGGCGGGGGCTGGCCGGCGACATCGCCGTCCAGCACGATCGCGCCGAGGTCGCGCAGGCGGCGCAGCGTCTCCACGGTGTCGCCGTGCGACATGCCCGTGATCAAGGACAGATCGCGATCGGTGAGGACGCCGTCGATCCTGGAGAGGAGGAACGCCTCCGCGGGTTTCAGCGGGAGCGACTTGAGATCGTACCCGGGCTTCAGCCTTGGAACACGGAGCGTCATCGCGTCGGGCAGCGGCCCCTCTCGGGGAGTCTAGCGAGGAACGCGCGCGCGTCGCAATTGCAGACCACGGCGGCCGCGCGCCTCAGCGCGACTTTTCCGGGGCGCCCTCGAGGGTGTCGGTGATAACCTGATCCTGGATCGAGATCGCCCGCTCCAGCAGCCCGAGCGCGCGCTTGCGGGCCTGCGCGGCCGCCTCGCGATCGCCCTTCTCGTCCAGCGCCTTCGCGCGGCGCTCCTCGACCACGCCCGCCACCTCGTAGAGGTGGCCCTGGAAGTGGGACGGCGCGGGCGCCAGCTCGAGGCCCGCCTCGATGTCGCGCGCCGCGGCGTCGAACTCGCCGGCCTCGCTCCGGAGCTCCGCCAGGCGGGCGTGGGTGTCCGCGATCACCTCGGCGACCTCCGGCGGCGTGCCCGGCGGCCTCGGCGCGGCGATGATCCCCTCGAGGGCGCGCACCGCGGCGGAGCGATCGCCGGCGCCGAGCGCCACGTCGGCGGCGTGGTGCGCCGCGCGCGCCCGGGAGAGAAAGGCGAGCAGCGTCGGGTCGACGACCTGCGCCGGGGCGCACGCGCACTCCGGATCGCGCGGGGCGCCGGCGGCGCGCGACCGCTCGCGGTCGCGGGCGCACCCGACGTGCGCCGCCGCGAGGAGGGCGAGGCAGGCGGCGAGGCGCGCGCGCCGCATCAGCGCACCCCCCACGCGGCGTAGCGGTTCTGGCGCAGATCAGACGCGCGCGCGGCGGCGATGCGGTCGATCCGATCGGTGTGGCCGCCCTCCCGGGGGAACGGCGCGGCCGGATCGAAGAGCGCGGCGGTCGAGCGCGCCTCGATCAGCCGGGGCAGCGGCACGGCTTCAGCAGCCGGCGAGCCGGGCGCACGCGCGGCGGGGGCGCGCTCTCCGCTGATCTCGCCGACGAGCAGCGCCACGGCCGCCGCGGCCGCGGCGAGGGTCGACAGCGCCGCCATGGTGACGGGCGCGAGGCGCCGGGCGCGGGGCGCCGTCGCGGGGCGGAGGGCGCCCTCGACGAGCGCGCGGCTCCGGAGCTCCGGGAGCGGCGCCGGGCGCCACGCGGCCCGGAGCGCGACGGCGAGCTGCGCGAGCTCGTCGCGCCCGTCGTGCGCGCCGCCGCTCCATCCGCGCGACCCCTCGCGTCCGGCGCCGCCTCCCCTGCCCGGCTCGCCCTCGCCGGAGGCGGCGCGCTGCTCGAGCGCGCCCCGCAGACGCTCGGCGGCGCGCAGCTCGGCCCGGGTCGGCGGCGCGTCCTCGTCGCCGAGCGCGCGCGCGAGCAGCGCCTCGTGGTCCGTCCTGTCGAGCCCGACGGGCCTGGCCGCCGCCCGGAGCGCTTCCGCGAGCGGGACCTCGCCCCGATCGAGCGCCTCGGCGAGCTCGCGCGCCGCGCGCACCTCGGCGTCCTCCGCGGGCGCGAGCGGATCGTCGTCCGGCGCCGCGACGAGCGCGAGGTGCCGGCCCCGGTCCGCCCCGGCGCGGCGCTCCAGCGCCTCGTCTCCAGCCGGTGAGGGGCGCGGTCCCCGGGGCAGCCGCGGCTTCATCGCGCCCCTTCCTTGGGCTCCGCGCGCGGCGCGGCAATCCCCGCGGCGAGCGCCTTCTTCAGCGCGGTCATGGCGCGGTGCAGGACGACATCGAACGTCGCCACGCTGACGCCGAGCGCGAGCGCCACCTCGTCGCGCGGCCGCTCCTCGAGCACCCGGAGCCGGATCGCCTCCGCGTAGCGCGGGTTGAGGCGCGCGAGCGCGTCCTCGACGCGCGCCCGCGCGTCGGCGAGATCGCGCTTCTCGCAGAGCTCGGCCTCGCCGCGGGCGGTGAGATCGGTCTCCGCGGCGTCGATCTCGCGCTGCAGATCGTCGGGCTCGAAGAGCGCCTCGCGGCGGCGCGCGCGGAGCATGTCGAGCGCGATGCGCAGCGCGATCACGCGGAGCCAGGGGTAGATGCCGCAGCTCTGCCAGTGGAACTGGGAGAACCGCTCGACGACGCGCGCGTACGTCTCGGCCAGCGCGTCCTGCGCGGCGGCGTCGGAGCCGAGGCGGGGGAGCAGCACCGAACGGTACAGCGCGGGCCCGTACCGGCGGAGGAGCAGGCCGAGCGCGGCGCGATCGCCCTGCGCGGCGCGCTCGCACTGGAGGCGCTCCGCCTCCAGATCCGGCCTCGCTGCTGCCACCGCGGTCACGGCCGCGACGATACCCGGACGTGGAGACGATCGCATCGGTGTCCGCCTCGCGCCCGCGGCAGGGCCGCGGGCCCGGCGGCCCTGGAGCGCGGGCGCGCCGCCGCGGGTGCGCCACGCGGCGACGAGGACCGGGCGCGGGAGGGCTGCCGCATTCACACCTCGACAACGGCCCAAAGCCGTGGACCTTACGGCGAAGAGCCGCCACAGTGTGCCGGTCCCTGGCGGCGTGCGTCCGCCGTGGAAGGAGCCCTGGTGAACGTCGATACAACCTTTGCGCAGCGCCCCCGCCTCGAGGGCGGGCGGCGGGTCGGGCTCGCCCCGTGACGGCGGGACCGCCCGGCGAGCGGAGGCGCTCGCTGCACTGTGCGCGCTGCGGCGCCCTCAACGGCAGCGACTTCGACCGCTGCATCCGCTGCGGCGCGCCGCTGCTCGCGCCCGCCGCCCACGCGGCGCCGCCGGCGCGGGGGCTCCTCGACGGGCGGAGCCTGCCCGCGACGAAGGTCCTGGCCGCGCTCACGGCGTTCGTGTTCGTGGGGCAGATAATGGCCGCGCACAGCCGCGACCTCGGCCTGCTCTCGGGGTGGGACGCGTCGAACTACCTCCGCTTCGGCGCGCTCTGGCTCGTGCCCGGCGCCCCGTTCGAGCCGTTCCGCCTGCTCTCCGCGGTGTTCGTCCACATGGGCGTCCTCCACTTCGCCATGAACATGATGACGCTGGGCATGCTCGCCCGCGCCGCCGAGCCCGCCGTCGGCTCGGCGCGGTTCGCGATCGCCTACGTCGTCACGGGCCTGGTCGGCTTCGTCTCGAGCGCCGCCTGGAACCTGCTCGTTCAGCCCGAGGTCGTGCTCACCGCGGGCGCGAGCGGCGCGGTGTTCGGCGTGATGGGCCTGCTGCTCGGCTGGCTCGTCCGTCGACGCGACCCGCGCTGGAAGGACCTGGCGCTCCAGGCCGTCTTCTACATCGTCCTCTTCGGCTTCGTCGTGAACGCGTCGAACACCGGCATCCGCATCAACAACGCCGCGCACATCGGCGGCCTGATCAGCGGCGCGCTGCTCGGGGTGATCTACGCGGGCCCGTCGCGCCGCCGGTACGAGGGTGTGGTGAACGCGGGCGCGCTCGCCGGCGTGATCGCCTGCGTCGCCGCGCTCGCCCTGGCCCAGCGCTCGCCGGTCTGGCGCGCCGCCGAGTCGCTCGAGGCGCGCTCGGGCCTGGAGACGCCCGGGATCGAGGAGCGCCTCGATCAGCGCTGAAGCCAGGGGCCGGCAGCCCGGAGGCCGGGGTCGCCCGCGGGGCCGGGCTCGAGGCGTGGCGCGACGCTGATTGCCGCGCCCTGCTCGAACGTCTAAGCGGCATCCTCGCATTCACGTGGGGGGCGGGCCCGTCCGGCCGTTCCCTCCCAGGAGACGTCATGGTCCGAACCTCATCGCGCATCGCCTCGTGCGTGCTTGCCGCGTCTCTCCTCGGCGGCTGCCATGTCACCATCCAGAGCGGCAGCGACACGCCGGCGGAGACCTCACCGCCGCCCCCGCCGCCCCCCGCCAAGACCTCCTCCCGGGCGCGCAAGCCGGCGAAGCCCGACCCGGAGCCGGCGCGCCGCAGGCAGCCGAAGTGGCGCCTGCCCGCGAGCAACGCGCCGCGCATCAACGCCCCGAACGCGTTCGGCAACGGCGAGGGCGGCGCCTTCCGGGGGCTCGCGTACGTGATCCCCGAGGGCAGCAAGAAGCTCCCGAGCTTCGACGGGCTCGTGCCGTTCGCGATGCTCTTCACGGACAAGTTCGAGGTGAGATCGCAGGAGTTCTCCAGCGGCTTCCCTGGCGCGCTCATGCAGAACGACTGGTTCGCCATCCGCTTCGAGGGCGAGTTCACGGTGCCGAAGGACGGCGAGTACCAGCTCCGGCTCACCTCGGACGACGGCGCGATCCTCTACGTGGACGACAAGCGCGTCGTCGCGAACGACGGCGTCCACAACGCGAAGACCGAGGACGGGGAGGTCCAGCTCACCGAGGGGACGCACCGGCTGCGGCTCGATTACTTCCAGGCGCAGCGGGGGCAGGTCGCGCTCATGGTCCAGATCGGCCAGAAGAACAAGTTCGAGCCGCTCGTCGGCGTCCGCTGACGACGCGCGGCGCCCTCCATCGGGGGCGCGCGCACGCTCCGGCGCCCCCCATCCCCTTTTCGTGTATCGTCGCCGCCGCCCATGGCGTCGGTGAACCCACTGTCGCGCGAGCTCGTATTCAAGATCGTCTATTACGGGCCCGGTCTGGGCGGCAAGACGACCACGCTGGAATACCTGCACGCCACGGCGAAGCCCGAGTACCGCGGCAAGCTCGTCTCCCTGGCAACGCCGGTCGATCGGACGCTCTACTTCGACTTCCTGCCGGTCCGGCTCCCGCAGCTCCGCGGGATGAACGTGCGGCTCCAGCTCTTCACGGTGCCGGGGCAGGTCTACTTCAACGCGACCCGCAAGCTGGTGCTCACGGGCGCGGACGGGATCGTGTTCGTCAGCGACTCGCAGACCGTCCGCGCCGACGCGAACCTGGAGAGCCTGGAGAACCTGCGCGACAACCTCGCCGAGCAGGGGCGGGAGCTGCGGCAGGTTCCGCTCGTCTTCCAGCACAACAAGCGGGACTTGCCCGATCTCCTCCCGCTGGAGGAGCTCGACGCGATGCTGAACCCGTTCCGTGCCTTCTCGCTGGCGACCTCGGCGAAGACGGGGCTCGGCATCTACGAGGGGCTGGAGGAGATCAGCGCCGCCGTCCTTCGCGCGTTCGAGAGCCGGCTGCCCGACGCGATGGGGAGCGGGCTCGGCGGGTTCGACGCCATCGAGGGCGGGCTTGTGACGGCGCTGCGCGACGCGTCGCCGCCGCCGTCGGCTCCTCTCGATGCGGTGATCTCGCGTCTCGCGCCGCCCAGCAAGCCGTGGTCGACCATGCCCCCGAACTCGACGATCGGCGACCCGGGCGAGGGCGAGGCCGCGCCCGGCGCGGGCGCGGCGCCGAGCGTCGGGGCCATGCAGCGCAACGCCGGCGTGCTGCGCAGCGCCGGCGCGCGGGAGCCGGCGAGCCGCGAGATACCGTCGTCGCTGCGGCTCGCCGCCCGGCGGCTGGCCGCGTCGGCGGAGGCGCCGGCGACCGCGCGCGCGGATGGCCCGTCCGCGGCGACGCGGCACCTCGCCCAGCCGGGCCTGTCGTTCGTGGCGCTGTGGCCCACCGCGGAGCGGGAGGCGGTCGCGGAGATCGAGGCCGCGATCGCCGCGGAGCGGTACGCCGTGGCCGTCGCGCGCTGCGACGCGCTCGTCACGGAGATCTTCGACAGAGCCGGGGAGCTCGCGGGCGCGCGGGAGGCGTCGCGCGACCCCGCGACGCTGCCGGCGCTGCTCGGCCTGGACGGGCGCCGCTACCTCGGGTTCCGCGCCGCGGTCCGGAGGGCGCACGCCGGCGGCGAGGTCACCGAGCGCGACGCGCTCAAGGCGTTCGCCTTCGTCATCGATGTGCGCCTCGCTGAAAGTGCCATCTGACGAGAACTGAAGCGGGCTGACGAGGAGGGCGCGCGCCCCCGCCCTCACAGCCGATCGAGCGAGGCGACGCCGGAGTAGCGGCGCATCGACACGCTCATGAGCAGCGAGATCGCGACCATCACCGTGGTCACGCTCGATCCACCGTAGGAGAACAGCGGGAGCGTGACGCCGACGACCGGGAGCACGCCGGACGTCATGCCGAGGTTGATGACCGCGTGCCAGAAGATGATCGCCGCGGCGCCGACGCCGAGCACCGCGCCGAAGCGGTCCTTGGCCATGGAGGCGATGCGGATCCCCCACACGACGAGGAACGCGTAGAGGCTCACGAGGACGACGCTCCCGACGAACCCCCACTCTTCAGCGAAGACCGGGAACGGGAAGTCGGTGAACTGATCCGGCAGGAAGAGGAACTGGTTCTGGGTGCCCCTCAGGTACCCGTTGCCGAACAGGCCGCCGTTGCCGATCGCCACGCGCGAGTGGTGGGCGTGCCAGCCGCGGTGCAGGAGATCCTCCTCGGGGTGGAGGAACACCTCCACGCGGGCGCGCTGGTAGTCGAGCAGCACGTACTCCCAGACGATCGGGACCGCGATGACGATGGACGTCACGAACAGCGCGGCGCTCTTCCAGCGCACGCGCGTCACCGCCGCGATGGTCAGGAAGACGAACACGAGGATGAGCGCCGTCCCGAGATCGGGCTGCTTGAGCACGAGGAGCGCGGGCACGGCGGTCAGCGCGGCCGGGATGGCGAGATCGCGCAGGGTGCGGCCCTCGTTGCGCGGGTCGTCGTGCAGGTACTTCGCCAGCGCGATGACGAGGAATATCTTCATGAACTCGCTGGGCTGGAAGCGGAACGCGCCGAACTCGATCCACCGCGCGGAGCCGCGCACGTCGCGCGCGAGCACGAAGACCAGCGCCAGGGAGAAGACGCCGAACGTGTAGAGCACGTACCCGAGGCGCTCGAGGTGCCGGTAGTCGATCGCGATCAGGACGCCGCCGATGATGCCGCCCATGAAGAGCCAGTAGACCTGGCTGATGTAGAGCTCCGCGCGCGACCCCGAGTAGACGCTCGTCGCGCTGTAGAGGTTCACGACGCCGAGCACGGCGATCGCCACCGCGGCGATGAAGAGCGGCCAGTCGAAGTGGTCGCGATCGCGGGAGAGTGAGTCGCCCCGGATCATGGCGTGCGCCCCGACGCGGCGGGCGCGCGGCCCGCGCTGTTCTTGCCCGCGCGGGGCCCCTCGTTCGGGCCGCCGCGCCGCTCCTTCGCGAGCTCCTGGTACGCGCGGACGACCTCGAAGGCGACCGGCGCCGCGTGCTTGCCGCCGGCGCCGCCGTGCTCGACCAGCACGACGATGGCGACCTCGGGCGAGCGCGTCGGCGCGTAGCCGGCGAACCACGCGTGCTCGCGGTTGAAGTACCAGACCCGCTCGGCCTCGACGCCGCGGGTGAGCCGGTGCGAGACCTGCGCCGTCCCCGTCTTGCCCGCCATCTCGACGCCGGCGACGCGGGCCTTGAACGCCGTGCCGCCCTCCTCGTTCACGCCGGCGACCATCGCCTTGTGCACGAGCGTGAGGTTCTCCGGGCGGATGTCGATCTGGCGGCGAACGCGCGGCGTGAACTCCTGCACGACCGTGCCGGCGCTCGTCTCGACGGCCCGCACGATCTGCGGCTGGTAGAGCGTGCCCCCGTTCGCGAGCGCCGCGTACGCGAGCGCGAGCTGGAGCACGGTGACCGTCGTCGCGCCCTGGCCGATCGCCGCGTTGAGGCCGAAGCCGAGGCGGAACTGCCCCTTGTTCCGGAGCGTCATCCACGCCCTGGTCGGCATCCTGCCGCCCGCCTCGGCGTTGATGCCGAGCCCCGTGCGCGCGCCGAGCCCGTAGCGCTGGCCCATCTCGGCGATGACGTCCATGCCGACGCCGTACTCCGCCGCGAGGCGGTAGAAGAAGACGTTGCACGACTCGGCGATCGCCTTTTGCATCGCGACCGGGCCGTGCACGTGCGTGCACCGGAACGTGCGCTTGCCGAACGTCAGCGCGCCCCGGCACCGCGTGGACTGGCGCGGGTCGATGAGCCCCTTCTCGAGCGCCGCCAGCGCGGTGAACGGCTTGAACGTCGAGCCAGGCGGGTACGCGCCGGAGAGCGTCTTGTCGAGCGCGGGCTTCAGCGGGTCGGAGTAGAGCCGCCTGAAGGCGTCGCGGATGACCTGCTTGCCCGAGCCGCCCGAGAGGGCGTTCGGGTTGTAGCCGGGCTTCGAGTAGAGCCCGAGGATCCGCCCGGTGCGCACGTCGATCAGCGCGACGCCGCCGGCGAGCTGGCCGCGCATCGCCTTGTCGATCGCCTTCTGGATGTCGGCGTCGAGCGTCAGCCGGAGGTCGCGGCCGGGGATCGGATCGACCCGCCGCGGCTCCTCGATGATCCCGTCGCCGCCCGCCCGTCGCCGCCCCTTGGCGTCGACGAGCACCTTCTCCCAGCCGCGCGTGCCGCGGAGGTAGCTCTCCCAGGCGCGCTCGATCCCGGTGACGCCGATGCGGTCGCCCTCGATGTAGCCGACGCTCCGGAGCGACGCGAGCCGCTCGGCGTCCACCTCGGCCATGTAGCCGAGGACGTGCGAGCCGACCTCCTCGTAGGGGTAGTAGCGCACCGGGACCGGGACCACGTCGACCCCCGGCAGCTCGGCGTCGTGCGTCGCCAGCGTCGCCACCGCGTCGCGCGAGATGTCCTCCTTCAGCAGGATCTGCTGGTTCTTGCGCGGGCCGTCGCTGGCGCGGATGGCGGTGATGTGCGCCTCCAGCCGCGCGCGCTCCTCGATCCCGACGCCGAGGTACTCGATGAGCTTCGGCCAGGTCGTCTCCATGTCGAGGCGCCGCGGGACGACGTACACGTTGTACGAGGGCCGGCTCGCCGCGAGCACCTTGCCGTTCTTGTCCCGGATGATGCCGCGCGTGGTGGCGAGCGTCACGCGCCGCACGATGTTCTCCCGGGCGATGGCCTTGTTCTCGTCGGCCTCGATGATCTGGAGGTAGAACATGCGCCCGATGATCACCATGAAGCCGACGACCATGCCGAGCGCGATCCACCGGAAGCGCCGGCGGAACTCGCTGACGTCGGAGCGCTGGACGAGCAGGCTCACCGCGGGCTCTCCCCCGGCCGCGGGACGTTGATCGTCGCCTGGTGCACGCGCTCGGCCAGCCGGAAGACGAGCGGCGCGAACAGCGCCGTCGAGACCGCGTGCGGCGCGACGAGCAGCGCGAGCGCGCGGGGGCGCGCCGCGTCGCCCCCGAAGATGGCGGTGAGGATCACGATGAGCACCCCCTCGACGAGGCCGAAGACGAAGGCCAGCGCGATCTTCGTGAGCAGCGTCTGCGCGGCGAGCCGGACGCCGGCCGCCCGCGACACGACGAAGGTCGCGACGGTGATGAAGGTGAACAGGCCGACCGGCGCGCCGGCGAAGAGATCGAGCAGGTAGCCGAGCAGGAACGCGAGCGCGGCGCCGCGCGCGATCGAGTACTCGTGCACGCCCATGAACACGACGAGCGGCAGGAGCAGGCTCGGCGTGGAGCCCGGGATGTTCAGCTTGCCGATCAGCCGGAACAGGTTCGACTGCACGATCAGCAGGGCGGCTCCCATGAACAGGAACGCGGAGTTTCTCATCGCGTCACCTGCGCTGCGCCTGCGGCGGCGTCTCCTCCGGCGGCGTCGTCGTGACGATGAGCACCTCCTCCAGCCGGGAGAAGTCGACCGCCGGCGCGACGTACACCTGCTGGTAGATGCCGAAGTCGCGCCGGATGACCTGCGTCACCGTCCCGACCGGGATCCCCTTGGGGAAGCGCCGGCCGACGCCGCTCGTCACGAGCAGGTCGCCGACCTCGATCTCGTCGGTGCGCTGCACGTACTCCACGCTGCACGAGTACTTGGTCTCGTCGCCCGTGCCGCGCACGAACCCGCGCGCGCCGGTGCGCTCGACGACCACGTCGACGCCGCTGCCGGCGTCGACGACGAGCCGCACGTCGACCGTGTCGCCGGCGCTCTTCAGCGTCGTGCCGACGACGCCGTCCGCGGAGAGGACCGGCAGGTTGGAGCCGATGTCGCGCGCCTCGCGATCCAGCATGACCCGCACCACGCGGAAGAAGTCGTTGGTGCTCTTGCCGACCACCTGGGCGCTCACGACGTCGGTGCGGAGGCTCTGGCGCAGGTCGAGCAGCCTGCTCAGGCGCCGGTTCTCCTCCTCGAGCGCCTCGAGCTTGCGCACGCGCTCCCGCAGGCGCGCGATCTGCGAGGCCTGCCTGGCGTTGTCCTCCTTGACGTCGACCAGGTAGATGTAGTCGCCCCAGAGGTTCGAGATGCCGCGCGCCAGCGTCGCGGCCGCGTACTGGATCGGCGCCGCGATGCCGATGATGATCCGGTCGGCCCCCGTGTTCTGCTTTGGGTCGCGCATGCTGGCGCGCAAAAACCAGAACGGCACCGCGAGCGCCAGCAGCACGATCACGAAGTCGCGGTAGCGTTTCAGGTTCACCGTGGCTCCCGAACCCAGGTAGTACGGGGCGACCCGCGAGGCCACCCCTGTCGACGCCGCGCGGGGCGCCCGCGTAAGGAGGCGCGCGCCGCGCGTCCCCAAGGAGCCCCGCCGGCAAGCTCACGGGCGGGGCGCGAGACCGGAGGTCAGCTGATCGTGACCTCTTTCAAGAGCTCCAGATGATCGAGCGCCTTGCCGCTGCCGAGCACCACGGCGCTGATCGGGTCGTCGCACACCATGACGGGCAGCCCCGTCTCCTCGCGGAGGAGCACGTCGAGGTTCTTGAGCAGCGAGCCGCCGCCGGTGAGCACGATGCCCTTGTCGACGATGTCGGCCGCGAGCTCCGGCGGCGTGCGCTCCAGCGCGATGAGCACGGCGTCCACGATGGCGTTCGTCGGCTCGCTCAGCGAGTCGCGGATCTCGTCGGAGTTGACCACGACCGTCTTGGGGATGCCCGCGACCATGTCGCGCCCCTTGACCTCCATCGTGAGCTGCTGCTCGAGCGGGTACGCGTTGCCGATCGTGATCTTGATGCGCTCCGCGGTCTGCTCGCCGATGGCCATGTTGTACTTGCGCTTCATGTAGGCCATGATCGACTCGTCCATCTTGTCGCCGCCCACGCGCACGCTCTGCGAGTAGACGATGCCGGCGAGGGAGATCACGGCGACCTCGGTCGTGCCGCCGCCGATGTCGACGACCATGTTGCCGCTCGGCTCGGTGATCGGCAGCCCGGCGCCGATCGCCGCGGCCATCGGCTCCTCGATCAGGAAGACCTCGCGCGCGCCGGCGCCCTCGGCGCTCTCCTTCACGGCCCGCTTCTCGACCTCGGTGATGCCGAACGGGACGCAGATGATGATGCGCGGCTTGACGAGCGTGCGGCGGTTGTGCGCGCGCGCGATGAAGTACCGGAGCATCGCCTCGGTGATCTCGAAGTCGGCGATGACGCCGTCGCGCAGCGGCCTCACCGCCTGGATGTTGCCCGGGGTGCGCCCGAGCATCTCCTTCGCCTCGCGGCCGACGGCGAGCACCTTCTTGCCGCCGCGAGCATCGCGCTGGACGGCGACCACAGAGGGCTCGCACGACACGATGCCCTTGCCCTTCACGTAGATGAGGGTGGTGGCGGTGCCGAGATCGATCGCGAGATCGTTCGAGAACAGGCCGTAGAGCCAGTCGAAGATCATCGCTGCGTCCTAGAAGTGAACAAGGATATGCCGAGCACCGCGAGGGCGCAGATGCCTGACCCGAGGCCCGCGTGCGCGGGCCCCGGCGGCAGCAGCCAACGGCGCAGCGTGGCCTAGCCCTTCGAGATCTTGCCCTCTTTGTGCTCGGTGTGCTTGCGCTCGGTCGGGCAGAACTTCTTGATGACGAACTTGTCCGTCATCGTCCGCTTGTTCTTCGTTGTGTGGTAGTTCGCGCGGCCGCAGTTGCCGCACGTGAGCTTGATGATGTCGCGCATCGGAGGCCTCCGAGGACAGGGCCGACCTGCTTCCACAGGCGGCCCTGGTTGAACCCAGGCGCGGGTAGCACAGGAGGCGCTGACACCGCAACCGGCGGGGTTCCAGAGGACGTGAGCGGGGTCAGCGACGCCCGACCGCCCGTCTGGAGGGCGCCTACCCTACGGGAAACGGTGCAGTTGTCAACCGGGAGAGCTCATTCGTCGTCCCAGTCGTCCCCGCCGCGACCACGATCCCAGTTCTTGTTGTTGCTGCGACGGCCACCGCCGCCACCACCGCCGCCGCCGCCGGGAGGGCCATCGCCGTCGTGAGCGCCGCGCCGCCGGCGATCGTCGAACGTCTTGCGCGCAGGAGGCGGAGGCCCGCCACCGCCGAAGCCGCCGCCACCACCGCCGGCGAAGCCGCCGCCACCACCGCCGGCGAAGCCGCCGCCACCGCCGGCGAAGCCGCCGCCGCCGAAGCCGCCCGGGCGCTCCTCGCGCGCCGGACGCTCGCCCTTCGGGTGAGCGAGGTTGACGACAAGCCGGCGGCCGCGCACATCGACGCCGCGCAGCGCATCGATCGCGGCGCGCGCCGCCTCGGCGCTGGCCATGGTCACAAAGCCGAACCCGCGCTTGCGACCGTCAGGGTCCATCGGGAGGTGGACCCGCACCACCGGCCCGGCGCCCGTCGAGCCGATGAGGCCCTCGACCTCCTCGACGCTCGCGTCGTAGGGCAGGTTGCCGACGTAGAGGGTGCGATCCGGCGCCGCGGCAGGGCCGCCGCCAGGACCGCCGCCGCCACCAGGGGCGCCGCCAGGGCCGCCGCCGGGGCCCATCGGGCGACCTTCGCGTCGCGGCGGCTCGGCCTGGAAGGGCCGGACCGAGATCGACTTGCCGCCCTGAAATGAACCGTCGAGCGACTCGCGCGCGGCGTTGGCTTCGCCGGTCGTCGAGAGCGTGACGAAGCCGAACCCGCGCGGACGACCTGTCGCGCGATCTTTCGGAAGACTGACCTCGACGACGTTGCCGCCGGTGGCCTCGAAGAGCTGCCGCAAAACGTCTTCGGTGATGGAGTCGGGCAAGCCCGCCACGAACAACTTACGCGAATCTTCAGCCATTGTTGAAAAACCTGGGGTTGGCCCCTGCGTTCCCTCTTATTTGGTCCACTCGCTCCGTGATCGATGTCGATGATGCGGAGCCTTTCGCGAGCGCGCCTCGATCGACCCGCCCTTCGTCGGAAGGGCCAACCGAGCTCAATCGAGCGAAGGTCGGCGGGCCGACCCTCTGGTGCAAACTCCACCCCACGATATCTAGTGCCCCTGGCGCGTCAAGGGACCCGCCGCGGGCGAGCGAGCCAAATGCAGGCCCTACGGAGCACTCCCGACCCCCGCCCCCCGAGGTTCGGGTCCGCCGGCGGGGGCCGCACCGTGCGCCGCCCCGTCGCCCGCGCCACCTTCATTGCCGGCGGATGCCGCGAAAACATGGGCGGATGGCGGGGAAAGCGCGCTCGGGGAGGAGGGCGGCGTGGTCCAGCGCTGACCGGCGCATCAGGGAATCTCCTGACATCGCTTTTCCCGACTCGACCGCCGGACGAAGGCGCCCGGACCCCGGAATTCCCGGCAGCGGCGACTAACGTCCGGCCCGGGCGCGAGGCGCCCGGGGCTCCTCGGCCTCGTCGTCCACGTCGTTCTCGTCATCGTCCGCGTCGTCCGCTTCGTCGTCCGCGACGCGCGGAGCGCCGGCGAGCGGCCCCGCCCCGGCGCTCGACGGCTCACCGCGCGCCGCCATCCGCAGGAAATACAGGCCCAGCGCGAGCAGCCCGAAGCAGGCCCACTGCGCCGGCGTGAGGCCGCCGTAGCGCGGATCGCCGCCGAGGAGCGTGCCCTCGCGCTCGCGCAGGAAGTCGAGGCCGAACCGCACCGGCGCATACGCGGTGCACATCACCCCGGTGTAGAAGCCGAGCGGGCGGTGCGGATTCCTGCGCCAGAGCACCGCGAACGCGATCGCGAGCGGGATCGTGAGCACGCACTCGTACAGGCCGAGATCGAACCGGCCGACATAACCGTTGCCGAGCGGGTAACGGACCGCGAACCACGCGTCGGAGAGGCGGCCCGGGTGATCGTGGACCGACGCGCAGCCGGCGCGCCCGAACACCCACGCGAGCGGGAACGCGCTGTTCACGACCTCGCAGTACGGGAGGATCCTCTCGCGGCGATAGAAGCGCCACGCGGCGGCGCCGAGCAGGGCGCCGGTGAAGCCGCCAAAGCTCGAGAGGCCGTCCCAGAGCGCGAAGAGGTAGAGCGGATCGCGCGCGACGCGCTGCGGGTGGTAGAAGATCGCGTCGAAGACGTGTCCACCGATGAAGCCGGCCGCCACGACCCAGAAGATGAACTCGCTCATCTTCTTCTCGTCGAGCCGCCGCTCGCGCGCGTGCCGCGTGGCGACCACGGCGCCGATGTAGACGCCGAGCGCCACCAGCGTGCCGAACGGCTTGATCGAGGGCGGCTTCGCCGGATCGATGAGCTGCCCCACGATCGGGATGTGCTCCAGGAACGAGAGCGGGATCTCGGGGAGCTGGATATAAGGGATCAGGGGGCCGGACACGCCGCTCCCCCTAGCGCAGCGGCGCTGCGAAAGCCATCCGCCGTGGAGGCCAGCGGCGCGTTCCCCCGTCCGCGGCGCGCCGCCGGCCGCGCGGCCGCGCTGCGCCGGCGAGGTGCCGCGCGCCCCCGAGCGGCCGCGAGGCGCAGCGGCGCCAGGGCGAGCGGGCCGGCGTCACCAAGAGGTCGCCATCGGCCGTCGAGCGGCGTAGATCTCGCCGCATGAGCCGCTCCCCCGTGCGCGTCGCCACGCTGACGCTCAGTGATACCCGCACCCTCGACGAGGACGAAGGCGGAAAGCTCCTCGGCGCGCTCCTGACGAGCGCGGGCTTCTCCGTGACGTCCCACGCCGTCCTCCGCGAGGAGCCCGAGATCCTGCGCGCGGCGATCGAGCAGATCGCGAGCGCAGGGTCGGCCGACGCGATCGTCACCACCGGCGGCACGGGGATCGCGCCGCGCGACAGGACCTTCGAGGCGCTCGCGCCGCTCTTCGAGAAGACGCTCGACGGCTTCGGCGAGGCGTTCCGGCGCCTGAGCTGGGATGCGATCGGGCCGAACGCAATCCTGTCGCGCGCGGCCGCTGGCGTCGTGCGCGGGCTCGTCGTGTTCGCGCTGCCGGGCAGCCCGAAGGCGGTGGAGCTCGCCGTCACGCAGCTCATCGGCCCCGTCCTCGCGCACGCTGTCGCGCTCGCGTCCGGCAAGGGCGGCCACCACCACCGGCACGCCCAGGACAGGGAGCAACGCGGATGATCCCCTTCGAAGAGGCGCTGGCGCGGCTGCTCGCGACAGCGGTCCCGGTCGGCCCGGAGCGGGTGTCGCTCGACGAAGCGGCCGGGCGCGTGCTCGCCGAGGACATCGCGGCGGCCGACGCGATGCCCGCGTTCGATTACAGCGCGATGGACGGCTACGCCCTCGCGTCGGCCGACCTCGCAGGCAGCGGGCCCTTCACGCTCCCCGTGCGCGGCGAGAGCGCGGCCGGTCGGCCTCTGCCGGCGCTCGAGCCGGGCACGGCGTGCCGGATCTTCACCGGCGCGCGGCTGCCGCCCGGCTCGGACACGATCGTGCCGCAGGAGGACGCGGCGCGGAGCGGCGACGAGATCACCGTGCGGGAGGCGCCGCGCGCGGGCGCCTGGGTGCGGCGCCGCGGCGCGGACCTCGCGCAAGGCGCGGTCGCGCTGCGCCGCGGGGCGCGCCTCACGCCGGGCAAGGTCGCGCTCGCGGCCGCGCTCGATCGGCCGACCGTGCTCGTCGCGCGTCGGCCCGTCGTCACGGTGCTGTGCTCCGGCGACGAGCTGCGCGCGCCCGGCTCGCCCGGCGCCGCGGGCACGGTCGCGGAGTCGAACAGCTACTTCGTCGCCGCGACGGCGCGCGCCGCGGGCGCGGCGGTGCGCATCGCGCCCTTCGTCCCGGACGACGCGGCGCGCGCCGCCGAGGCGGTGTCGACGGCGCTGCGCGGGTCGGACCTTGTGGTGACCGTCGGGGGCGTGAGCGTCGGCGACCACGATGTGGTCCGCCCCGCCCTCGAGGCCGCGGGCGTGACGCTCGACTTCTGGCGCGTCGCGATCAAGCCGGGCAAGCCGCTCGCGGTCGGCCGCGCCGAGCTCCCGCGCGGCGGCGCGGTGCACGTGCTCGGCTTGCCGGGCAACCCGGCGTCCGCGTCGCTCACGTTCGTCCTCTTCGGCGTGCCGCTGCTGCGCGCCCTCCAGGACGACAGCGCGCCGCTGCCGCCGCGCGTGGTGGTCCGCGCGGCCGGCGCGCTGCGGCGCCAGACCGGGCGCGCCGAGTTCCTCCGCGCCCGCCTCGAGATCTCGGACGGCGAGCTCGTCGCGCGCGTCTCGGCGAACCAGGCGTCCGGCGCGGTGACGAGCTTCGCCGAAGCGGACGCGCTCGTCCTCGTGCCGGCCGATCAGGATCGCATCGACGAGGGCGACCGGCTCCAGGCCATCCGCCTCGCCGAGATCTGACCGCGCGCGAGCCCACACGCGCGCGCGTTCACGCGTCCTGCGCGCATGCGACGCGCATGGCGCGCACGGGCCCGCGCACGGGCGTTCACACGCGCACGGCGCTTCGCACGAGCGCGCGCGGCCACGGCGTTGACCCTCGCGGGCGGGCACCTGAAGATGGCCTGCGCATGCTCATCCTCGGGATCAACGCCTACCACGGTGACGCGTCGGCCGCGCTGCTCGTCGACGGGCAGCTCGTCGCCGCGGCGGAGGAGGAGCGGTTCAGCAGGATCAAGCATTGCGCAGGGTTCCCGCGGCTCGCCGTCGAGTACTGCATGAGCGCCGCCGGCGCGCGCGTCGAGGACATCGACCACATCGCGATCGGCCGCGACACGCGGGCGCACCTCGGCGACAAGCTCCTCTACGCGCTGACGCGGCGCTCTCCCGCAGGGATCCTCAAGGGATCGTTCAGCTCGAGCGATCCGAAGGTGCACCTCGGCGCCGCGCTCGGCGTCGACCCGAAGCGCATCCGCGCCGCGTCGCACAGCGTCGAGCACCACCTCGCCCACCTCGCGTCGGCGTTCTTCCCCTCGGGCTTCGACGACGCGGCGGTCGTGTCGATCGACGCCTTCGGCGACTTCGTGAGCACGATGTGGGCGCGCGGCCGCGGCAACAAGCTGGAGATCCTCCGGCGCGTCGGCTTCCCGCACTCGCTCGGGCTGTTCTACTCGGCGCTGACGCAGTACCTGGGCTTCCCCAAGTTCGGCGACGAGTACAAGGTCATGGGGCTGTCGGCCCACGGCCAGCCCGAGCTGCTCGACAAGCTCCGGCAGGTGGTGCGCGTCAAGGACGGGGCCTTCGAGCTCGGGCTCGAGTACTTCCAGCACCACACGAAGGGCATCGCGATGACGTGGGAGGGCGAGCCCCGCTACGGCACCATCCACTCCGATCGCCTCGTCGACCTGCTCGGCCCCGCCCGCAGCCCGAAGAGCCGCATGGAGGACCGCTTCATGGCGGTCGCGGCCTCGACGCAGGCGGCCTTCGAGGAGGTGTACTTCGAGCTGCTCGCGACGGCGAAGCACCTCACCGGCTCGACGCGCCTCGCCCTCGCGGGCGGCTGCGCCTACAACTGCGTGGCCGCGGGGAAGATCCGGCCGAAGGGGCTGTTCGACGACGTCTTCATCCAGCCCGCGGCCGGCGACGCCGGCACGTCGTTCGGCGCGGCGCTCCACGTCTACCACCACAAGCTCGGCAACCCCCGCCGCTTCCACCAGACGCACAGCTACTTCGGCCCGGCCTTCTCGCAGGAGGCCATCGAGGAGCTGCTCCGGAAGGAGCAGGTCGCGTTCGAGCCCCTCCCCGACGAGGACCTGATCCCCCGCGTCGCCAGGGCGATCAGCGAGGGCAAGGTGGTCGGCTGGTTCCAGGGGCGGATGGAGTTCGGCCCACGCGCGCTCGGCAACCGCAGCATCCTCTGCGACCCGCGGCGGCAGGACGTGAAGGACATCATGAACGAGCGGATCAAGCGCCGCGAGATGTTCCGCCCGTTCGCGCCGGCGCTCCCCCTCGAGCGCGTGGGCGACTACTTCGAGCAGAGCGCGGCCGACCCGTTCATGGTGAAGGTGTCGCGCGTCAAGCCCGAGCGCCGCGCCGAGATCCCCGCCGTGACCCACGTCGACGGCACCGGCCGCCTCCAGACGGTCACGGCCGAGGAGAACCCGCGCTACCACGCGCTCCTCCTCGAGTTCGGCCGGCTGACCGGCACGCCCGTCCTCCTGAACACCTCGTTCAACGCGAGCGAGCCGATCGTTTGCACTCCAAAGGAAGCGCTCGACTGCTTCCTCCGGACGAAGATGGACGTGCTCGTCCTCGAGCGGGCCTACCTGGAGCGCCCGCAGTCCCCCTAGGCAGACCCGGCAGGCCGGCGAGCTCGTGAAAATCACTGCGGAAACGGCCGGGAAACCTCAGGCGATAATTCCTGGTTGACGTGGAGCGAGGGGACGGCAAATGGGCGTCCCCGGCATGTGGAAGAACGGGACGGCGGGCGCCATGCCCACCTCGACGGAGTGCCGGAGCGAGCGGGTCCGGCATCCGGGGGTGCTTGAACGCCCAGCCTCGAGCATGATGCCGGCCCGCCGCGCGACCCGCGCGCGGACCTGGTCATGGTCACCCACCGGCCCACGGCGCGTCACGCGCCCGCGGCCCCCCCTTGCGTAACGGTCCGCGCCGCGGCGGCCCAGGCGGTCAATGAGGATGGATGCGAATCGGATGAAGCTCGTACTCGAAGACGGCACGACCATGACAGGCCGGTGCTTCGGCGCCCCGCGCGCGGTGAGCGGCGAGGTCGTCTTCAACACAGGCATGACGGGGTACGTCGAGACGCTCACGGATCCCTCGTACAGAGGCCAGATCCTGGCGCTCACGTACCCGCTCGTCGGCAACTACGGCGTCCCCGCGCCCCGGAAGGCCGGGAGCGTCGACGGGCCCTACGAGGCCGACCGGATCCAGGTGCAGGGGCTCGTGGTCCAGACCTACGTGGAGCGGTACAGCCACCACGCTGCGGTCCGCTCGCTCGGCGCCTGGCTCGCGAGCGAGGGCATCCCGGCGATCACGGGGATCGACACGCGGACGCTCACGCGGCGGCTGCGCGAGGCCGGCACCATGAAGGGCTGGCTGTTCCCCGCCGAGATGGACCTGGAGCGGGTGAAGCGCTCGGCCGAGGCCGTGGACATGCGCGAGGAGGTCTTCCGCCTCGTCGCGCCCCGCGAGCCGATCACGTACGAGGGCGGCCCGCTGAAGGTGCTGCTGATCGACGCGGGCGCGAAGGACAACATCGTCCGCTCGCTCCTCCAGCGCGGCGTCACCGTCATCCGCGCGCCCTACCACGCGCGCATCGCCGAGCTCGCCGAGGCCGCCGACGGCGTCCTCATCGGCAACGGGCCCGGCGACCCCAAGGACCTCGGCCAGCTCGTCGCCGCGGTGCGCGGCCTGCTGGGGACGTACACGAAGCCGATCTTCGGCATCTGCCTCGGCAACCAGATCCTCGCGCTCGCGGCCGGCGGCGACACCTACAAGCTGCCGTACGGGCACCGCGGCGTGAACCAGCCGGTGCAGGACCTCCTGAGCCGCCGCTGTTACGTCACGAGCCAGAACCACGGGTACGCGGTGAAGCACGAGTCGCTCCCCGCCGAGTGGGAGCCGTGGTTCATCAACATCAACGACGGCACCAACGAGGGCATCCGCTCGCGGCTGCGCCCCTTCTTCAGCGTCCAGTTCCACCCCGAGGCGACGCCCGGGCCCGAGGACGCCGGGTACCTCTTCGACGACTTCCTGCGCCTCTGCGGCGCGATGAAGGGGTCGGCCGATTCGCGATTCAAGACCGCAGGGACCGCCGCCGCGGAGCCCCGCGCCACCTCCACCGCAGGAAGGAGCTGAGCCATGTACGGCGCCTATCTCCCCAAGAAACCCCGGCGCGTGCTCGTGCTCGGCTCCGGCGCGCTCCAGATCGGCCAGGCCGGCGAGTTCGACTACTCGGGGTCGCAGGCGATCAAGGCCCTCAAGGAAGAGGGGATCGCCACCGTCCTCGTGAACCCCAACATCGCCACCATCCAGACGAGCGAGGGGCTCGCCGACCGCATCCACCTCTGCGCGGTCACCCCGGAGTTCGTCGAGCGGATCATCGTCAAGGAGGAGGTCGACGCGATCGCCCTCTCCTTCGGCGGCCAGACGGCGCTCAACTGCGGGCTCGAGCTCCACGACGCCGGCATCCTCGACAAGTACGGCGTGCGGGTGCTCGGGACGCCGATCAAGGCGATCCGCGACACGGAGGACCGGCGGCTCTTCATCGACCGGCTCGACGAGATCGGCGTGAAGACGGCCCGGAGCCGCGCCTGCCGCTCGCCCGCCGAGGCCATGGCCGCGGCGCGCGAGATCGGCTTCCCGGTGATGCTCCGCGGCGGCTACGCGCTCGGCGGCAAGGGCAGCGGCATCGTCGAGAGCGAGCGCGACCTCGAGGACGCGGTGCGGCGCGGCTTCGCCGGCGGCGTGCCCCAGGTGCTCGTCGAGGAGTGCCTCCGCGGCTGGAAGGAGATCGAATACGAGGTCGTCCGCGACGGGCGCGACAACTGCATCACCGTCTGCAACATGGAGAACCTCGATCCGATGGGGATCCATACCGGGGAGTCGATCGTCGTCGCCCCGTCGCAGACGCTGAACGACGAGGAGTACCAGCTCCTCCGCTCGGTGGCGCTGAAGACGATCCGCCACCTCGGCATCGTCGGCGAGTGCAACATCCAGTATGCGCTCAACCCGCACAGCACCGATTACCGGGTCATCGAGGTGAACGCGCGCCTCTCCCGGTCGAGCGCCCTCGCCAGCAAGGCGACGGGCTACCCGCTCGCCTACGTCGCCGCGAAGATCGCCGTCGGCTACACGATGCCGGAGATCGCCAACGCGATCACCCGCAGGACGACCGCGTTCTTCGAGCCGGCGCTCGACTACCTCGTCTGCAAGGTCCCGCGCTGGGACCTCGGCAAGTTCCGCGGCGCCTCGATGCGCATCGGCAGCGAGATGAAGAGCGTCGGCGAGGTCATGGCCATCGGCAGGACGTTCCCCGAGGTCATCCAGAAGGCGCTGCGGATGCTCGACATCGGCGTGAAGGGGCTCGACCCCGACGCGTTCACCTTCGAGGACCTGCCCGACGCGCTGAAGAACGCGACGCCGCTCCGGATCTTCGCCGTCGCCCGCGCGCTCCAGGAGGGCATGTCGGTCGACGCGATCCACGATCTCACCAAGATCGACCGGTGGTTCCTGAACCAGATCGAGCCGATCGTGCGGATGCAACGGGACCTGCGGGCGCTCAAGGTCGCCGTCCCGGCGCAGGCCGACAGGCCCGCGCCGGAGCCCGAGATCGACGAGGCGACGCTGCGGGAGGCGAAGCAGCTCGGCTTCAGCGACCGCATGATCGGCTCGCTGACGGGCGCGGCGCGCGGCTCGATCCGGGAGCGCCGGAAGCGGCACGGCGTCGTGCCGCACCTCGCCCAGATCGACACGCTCGCGGCCGAGTTCCCCGCCGAGACGAACTACCTCTATTCGAGCTACCACGCGTCGGCCACGGACGTGGCGCCGTCGTGGCGGAAGAAGATCATGGTGCTCGGCTCCGGCGCTTACCGCATCGGATCGAGCGTCGAGTTCGACTGGTGCTGCGTCAACGCGATCCGCGCGGCCTCGGAGCTCGGCTACGAGACCATGATGCTGAACTACAACCCGGAGACGGTCAGCACCGACTACGACACGTGCGACAAGCTGGTCTTCGACGAGATCAGCTTCGAGACGGTGCTCGACATCTACGAGCGGGAGCAGCCCTACGGCATCGTGGTCAGCATGGGCGGCCAGGTCCCGAACAACCTGGCGCTCCGGCTGCACCAGGCGGGGGCGCGCATCCTCGGCACGAGCGCGGGGAGCATCGACACCGCCGAGGACCGGAAGAAGTTCAGCGACCTGCTCGACCGGCTCGAGATCGATCAGCCGCGCTGGGCCCACGTCACCGACGCGGGCGAGGCGGGCGAGATCGTGAACAAGCTCGGGGGGTTCCCCGTCCTCGTGCGCCCGAGCTACGTGCTGAGCGGCGCGGCCATGAGCGTGGCGCACGAGCCCAACGAGCTCGATCGCATCCTCGCCCGGGCCAAGGCCGTCTCCCCCACCTACCCCGTTGTCGTCTCGAAGTTCGAGACCCACGCCCGCGAGGTGGAGATCGACGCGGTCGCCGACCGCGGGGAGATCGTCCTCTGGGCGATCAGCGAGCACGTCGAGAACGCCGGCGTCCACAGCGGCGACGCGACGCTCGTCCTGCCCCCGCAGTCGCTCTACATCGCGACGATCCGCAGGATCAAGCAGATCGCCCAGCAGGTGGCGCGCTCTCTCTCGATCACCGGGCCGTTCAACATGCAGTTCCTGGCCAAGCACAACACGGTGAAGGTGATCGAGTGCAACCTGCGCGCGTCGCGGAGCTTCCCGTTCGTGTCCAAGGTCACGGGGAACAACTTCGTCCGGGAGGCGATGCGCAGGATGCTCGGCGTGTCGCAGCCGGTCGAGAACCGCGGGCTCGACCTCGATTACGTGGGCGTGAAGGCGCCGATGTTCTCGTTCTCGCGCCTCGTGGGGGCCGATCCGATGCTCGGCGTGGAGATGGCGAGCACCGGTGAGGTCGGCTGCTTCGGGGACGACATGCACGAGGCGCTCCTGCACTCGCTGCTCGCGACCGGCTTCCGGTTCCCGAAGAAGGGCGTGCTGCTGTCGCTCGGCCCGCTGGAGGACAAGTACTGGTTCGCCGACGAGGCGCGCATCATCGCCGAGCACCTCAAGCTCCCCATCTACGCGACGCCGGGGACGGCCGAGGCGCTGCGGGCGCTCGGGCTCGCGTGCACGAGCCTCGCGAAGCAGCCCGATGAGGGGGAGACGGCGATGAGCGCCATCGAGCAGGGGAAGGTCGATCTCGTGATCAACATCCCCCGCGAGTACGACCAGCTCGGCCGGCCGGACGGCTACCTGATCCGCCGGCGCGCTGTCGACGCGAACATCCCGCTCATCACGGACCTGCAGCTCGCGCGCGCCGTCATCGGGGCGCTGCGCGCGAAGCGGATCGAGGATCTGCGCACCCTCGCCTACGACGAGTACATCGCGCGGAGCCCGGTGGCGCTGCGCTGACGCACGAGCCCGCGCGCCCCGCGAGCGGGGCGCGCGGGCGCCTCCATCCCCGCCAACAGCCCCACGAACGACGAGCCCGGCGCCGCCGCGGCCGGCGACCTCAGTCGTTCGTGACGATGAACCAGCCGTTCACCATCGAGCCGGCCCCATCGATCTGGTAGCTGCCCTCGTTGCGAAGGCACATGCCGACGTTCCACGTCCCCACCGGCAGCACCGTCGTGGCCGACACGGAGTAGGTGGCGCGCGTCGACGAGAACGGGTGGTTCGCGAAGCCGGCCCCGAAGAAATTGGCGATCTCGCCGGAGGAGCCGTCGACCCGCTGATAGCAGAGGCCCACGGTGGCGAGAAGCGGAGCGCCGCCCGCCTTGAGCGAGAGGGGAGCGGAAGCCGAGCCCGTCACGCGCTGGGGCCCCTCGCGGATGGTCAACGACGCCGGAGGACCGACGAACTGGTAAATGGGGCTGTTGGCCATGAAGGTGTGGGCGGCGTTACCCGCCAGCGCCACGGTCGCCACGACGCCCGACGGCCCAACCGGCCCCGGCGGTCCCTCAGGACCCGGCGGCCCCTCGGGACCCCGCTCCCCCGGCGGCCCCTCGGGCCCCTGCTCCCCCGGCTGGCCCGGCGGCCCCGTCAGCCCGGGCGGCCCCTCGGGCCCCCGCTCCCCCGGCTGGCCCGGCGGCCCCTCGGGGCCGCGCTCCCCCGGCTGGCCCGGCAGCCCCTGGGGACCCGCAGGGCCCTCGGGCCCGACGATGCCGCTCGGGCTGCCCACCCAGTTGCCGTTCTCGTCGATGACGACCTTGTCGCCGATCTTCACGCGCTTCGGCGTGATCTCGCCGACGGCGTTGTTCGCGACCATCGCATAAGGGACGCTCCCGATCGCGGTGCGAGGCTCCATCTCCGGGTCGTCCCCGACCGTGATGCCCAGGTAGCGAACCGAGCCATCGAAGACCTTCGCCGCCTGCTCCTCGGTGAACTCGAGCACCGTGGAGAAGTAGCCGTCATCGAACGTGATCGCGATCGACTCGCTCCAGAGAGGCGCCTCGCCCTCCCCGGGCTCCGCGGAGGCATAGACGGCGAACGTCACCGGAAGCGCGTTGTTGACCGGATCTCCGTTGGCCCCGAAGAGCCGCCCCTGGTGCGTGATCTGCGTTGGCACCGCGGCGGCCGCGCCGCGCACGATGCCGAGCGAGGCGGCGAGAAGAACACAAACCGCGAGGAGACGCGGTCCCATCCCGTTCATGGCAAGCTCCCGTTCGCCCCCACGAGGCCGCCCTGCATGCGGTAGCTCGGTGAGGTCGTCTTTCCCTGATTCTGAGTCGGCTGACCGAGCGTGAAGACCATGCGATAGCTCGGACTCCTCACCACCTGGCCCGCGCTGACCACATCGCTCGCGGTGCGCCCCACGTCCGCGAGCTCGGGCGCGCCGCCAGCGCCGCCCCCGCCCTCCGCGGCCACAACCGAGCCAGCCCCCGCGCCGCCAGCGCCGCCCGATCCCCCGACCCCCGCCCCGCTCACCGCGACCGTCGCGGCCTCCGGGCCGCAGCTACAACCGGGCGACACGGCGAGCGACACAACCGCCAGACCGAGCCACACAGAAAATTGCAATCGCGCCATCAACGGGTTCCCCTCTGCTTCCGGGGCTGACGAACCGGGGCACAAGGTACGCGCGCCGGCCTCGAGGTTCAATCAGTTCCAGGGCCGATTTCGATCGGTTGATGGCTTATGTCGAGGTCAACGGGCGCGACACGAACTTGAAAACGCGCCGGCACGCCCCGGCCGCGAGAGGATGTCCGATGGCGAGGCGCGCGCCGAGAATCATGTCCTCTCCGGTGGAATGCTGTCTCGCCGTCCTTCCCGTCCCTGTGTGTCATCAGGCGTTCCCCGCGGGTTCTCTTCCCCCACACGCGTGGAGTCGCCGTCGCCGGGCGGACGACGGTGCTCCGGATCTGCCCGATTCCGGGGAGCATTTCCCGGAACAGCACGCTTTTCTAGGCCCTGGAGCTGGAAGTCCTTCTGGCGACCTTCTGGACGGTGCTCCTGACCGAGCTGGGCGACGGGACGCAGCTGGCGGTCTCCGCGATCGGCGCCCGGCGGCAAGAGCCGCGTGTCGGTGTGCATCGGCGCCATCGCCGCCCTGGTGCTGAGCACGCTCATCGCGGTCGCGGAGGCCCAGGCGGTCAACGCGCGCCTCAACCCGCGCTGGACTCAGGGGCTCGCCGGCGACCTTCTCATCGTGACGGGCGGCATCTATCTGGCTGGCGCGCCCCGCCCGGCCGCGGGCCGGCGCGCCCCGCCCGGCCGCGGGCCGGCGCGCCCCGCCCGGCCGCGGGGTGACGCCAGCCGGGCGACGCGCCTGAGCTACAGCTCGCCGCGAGGCGGGCACGCCCCGCCGGGTCCGCCGCCCGGGGCTGCCGGCGCGCCCGGTACGCCGCCGGCGGCGCTGCGCAGCTCCTCCGACACCGCCCCGGGGTTGAACGTCATGAACCACCGGAGCGACCACCAGAGCAGGTTGAACCACGCCGGCGCAGGCAGCCGGCGCGTCACGCCGACCTCGGCGAGCCCCGCCGTCGCGAACACGACCGGCAAGAGCGTCCCGAGATCCGCGCGGTAGCCCAGCGCCTCGCGCACGTCCGCGTTGATCCCGGCGAACGCGTGCGCGAGCGCGCGGGCGACGCGCGTCGGGCCAGGGTGGGCGTCGGGAGACGGCGTGGCGAGCAGGTGACCCTCGTCGTCCCGCGCCTCGCCAACAAGCTCGGCGAGGCGGCCGCAGAGCCGCTCGGGATCGAGGCCGCCGTCGAGGCGCTCGACGACCACCGAGCCCGTGGCCGGGCGCACGGTCACGACCTCGCAGACGGGGTCGGCCGCGAGCTGCTCGGCGACGCGCTCGCACGCGCCGCGGTGGCCGGCCAGCGCGGGCGCGCGCAGGCGGACGCGCCGCTCCAGGGCGTGGGCGACGACCACCGGCGCCCTCATGACGACGGCTCGTCGTGGAGCGCCGAGGCGCCGTTGCTCTTGCGCGGCGCGCGCTCGCGGCGCGCCGCGCCCCGGGTCCGGTGCCGCGCGCGCTCGGCGACCTCGGCCCAGAGATCCTCGGCGTGCTCCCGCTGCCGCTCGACGAGGGCGAGGCCGAGCTTGCCCAGGTGGAGCCCGAGCGCCGCGATCTCGACGACGACGGGCCGGAGGTGCTGCTTCTTGCTCATCAGGAGGACGGCGCTGCCGACCCCCAGCGCGAACGATGGTGGATGAAACCTCATGGTGCCGGATCTCCCTCGCGCGCGGCGTCGTCGTCGGCGATGACGTCGCGCGCGGCGTTGACGACGATCACGATGTCGCGGCCGGCGCCCGCGAAGGGCCCCGGCCGGCGGCGGAGCAGCGAGGGCAGCGCGCCCGCGGCGACGGACAGCGCGAGCTCCCCGCCGCGGAGGCGCGTCGCCCCCAGCAGGCCGCCGAGGGAACGGGAGCCGAGCGCGAGCGCCTGGAGCGCGGCGGTCGCGGCGAGCGCGCGGGCCACGTGCGGGTTGTCCCCGCGAGGCGCGGGCCCGGGCGCGCCGTCCGCGGCGCCCGCGCGGCAGGCCATGATGTGGAGGAGCTGCGCGGTCACGAGCGCGGTGAACGCCCGCGTGCCCGCGGCGGCGCGGCCGCCGAGCGCGTACGCCGCGAGGGAGGCGCCGGACATCAGGGCCGCGTCCGCGCCCAGCGCGCGGACGTCGCGCGGGCCGAACAGCCGCGCCCGGTGGTCGCGCGGGGGGCGCTGCATGACGCCCGGCTCGGCCGGCTCGAGCGCGAGCGCGAGCGCGGGCGCGACGTCGGTGAGCAGGTTGATCCAGAGGAGCTGCAGCGGGGTGAGCGGCGAGGCGCCTGCCAGGGAGCCGGCCAGCATCGCGAGGACCTCGCTCGCGTTCGTGGCGACGAAGTACGCGATCGCGCGGCGGACGTTGTCGTGGAGCCGCCGCCCCTCGCGGACCGCCTCGGTGACGCTCGGCAGGTCGTCCTCGGCGAGGACCACGTCGGCCACGGCGCGCGCGATGTCGGTGCCGCGCTTGCCCATGGCCACGCCGACGTCGGCCGCCTTGAGCGCGGGGCCGTCGTTCACGCCGTCGCCGGTCATCGCCACGATCTCGCCGCGCCGCTGGAGCGCCCGCACGATGTCGAGCTTGGCCTCGGGCGTGACCCGGCTGTGCACGGCGTCCTCGGGGATGCCGAGCTCGGCGCCGATCGCGCGCGCGGTCCGCTCCTGGTCGCCCGTGAGCATCAGGGTGCGGATGCCCGCGCCGGAGAGCGCCGCGAGCGCCTCGCGCACGCCGGGGCGCGGCGGGTCGCGGAGCCCGACGAGGCCTGCGAGCTCGAGCGGGGCGTCGTTGTCGGGGCGGCCGTTCTGCCGCCACGCGAGGGCGAGCACGCGCAGGCCGCGCGCGGCCATCTCGTCGTTGATCCGGAGCACGTCGCCGCGCGCGTCGCCGAGCGCGTCGCAGCGCGCGACGACCTGCTCGGGCGCGCCCTTCACGAGCTCGATGTGCCCGAGCTCCGGGTGGTCGTGGACCGTCACCATGAACGCGCGCTCGGCCGAGCGGCGCTCCTCGCTCACGCGCCGCGCCGCGAGGCGCCGCGCCGAGACGGGGTAGCCGGCGGCGAGCGCGAACTCGACGAGGGCGCGCTCGGTGCCGCTGCCCTGGACGACCTTGCCCACGTCGCTCAGCTCGACGTCGGCGTTGAGCGCGGCGATGCGCGCGAGCGCGTGCACGGGCCCGGCGGCGACGTCGACCTCGCGCCCGTCCTCGCCGATCAGCGCGACCTGGGCGGGGCCGCCGTGCTCGACCCGGAGGACGCCCTCGCCGGGGAGGAAGATCTCGGCGACGCGCATCCGGTTCTCGGTGAGCGTGCCGGTCTTGTCGGCGCAGACGACGCTGACGGCGCCGAGCGTCTCGGCCGCGGCGAGGCGGCGGATCACGATGCCGCGGCCGCGCAGGCGGCGGCTCGCGAGCGCGAGCGCGGTGGTGCCCACGGCGGGGAGCCCCTCGGGGATGGCCGCGACGCCGAGGGCGACGGCGCTGCGCGCGAGCGCGCGGAGCGGCCTCCGCCGGGCGAGGCCGACCACCACGACCGCCGACGAGCTCGCGAGCGCGAAGGCCGCGAGGCGCCGGCCTATCCAGGCGAGCTCCTGCTCGATCGGCGGGGTGCGCTCGCCCTCGCGGGAGAGCGCGCGCTGGATGTCGCCGAGCGCTGTCCGCCGGCCCGTGGCGACGACGATCGCCGTGCCCTCGCCCGAGGCGATCGTGGTGCCCGCGTACACCATGCTGCGGCGGTCGGCGAGCGGCGCGCCCGCGTCGACCCGCGCCGGGCCCTTCTCGGCGGGCTCGCTCTCGCCGGTCAGCGTGCTCTCGTCGGCGGCGAGCTCGCGCGCCGCGACGACCCGGGCGTCCGCCGCGACGGGCTCGCCGGCGCGCAGCGCGAGGACGTCGCCCGGCACGATGTCCGAGGCGGCGAGGCGCTGCTCGCGGCCGTCGCGCACGGCGCGCGCCCACCCGACCTGGAGGTCGCCCCACGCGTGCAGGAGCTCCTCGGCCCGGGACTCGCTGTACGTGCCGACCACGACGTTCGCGCCGACGACGAGGAGGACGGCGCCCGCGTCGATCACGTCGCCGAGCGAGAGCGACAGGCCCGCCGCGCCGAGGAGCAGCGCGGTGGGCACTGTAAAAATCTGCTGTGCGAGGATATCGAGCGTCGAGCGGGTCGCGACGCCCGCGAGCTCGTTCGGGCCGACGTCGCGGAGGCGGCGCTGCGCCTCGGCGGCGCCGAGCCCCGCGCGCGGGTCGACGCCGAGGGCGCGGGCGACCTCGCTCGCGTCCTCGGCGTGGGCGCGGTCGGCGGCGGCGAGGAGGTCTTCCCCTTCGCGACGGCCGGGCCGCGCCGGCTCCCGCTCTACGGGCGGCGCCGGCATCCGCTCTACGGGCCGCGCCGGCATCCGCTCTACGGCCCGCGCAGGCTCCGGTCCCCCGGCCCGCGCAGGCTCCGGTCCCCCGGCCCGCGCAGGCCGCGCGCCCTCGCCCGCTGTGCCCTCGCCCGCCTCCCCCTCGCGGCGCGCGCGTCGGCCCGCCGCGCGGACGAGCGCGCCGACGCCCTCGGCCACGGCGCGCGCGGCGCGGCGCGCGGAGGGCGGCGGCGGGGCGCCCGCCTCGGCGTGGGCGCCGAGCGCGGCGTCGACCGCCTCCGCCGCGTCTCGCTGCAGCAGCACGAGCACCCGCCCGGTCCGCGCGCTCGCCCGCACCTCCAGGACGCCGGGCATCGCGGCGAGATCCCGCTCGATGCGCGCGGCGCGCGCAGCGTCCCCGAAGAGCCCGGCGACCTCCACGCGCACCCGGGCGATCCCCGCGCGCCCGTGCAGATCGCGCCCACGCGGGCCGCGGAGCCCCCCGGCGACGCCTCCGCCGCTGCCCCTGCCCCCGCCGTGACGGCCGATCCAGCCCGTGCCCGAACGCTCCATGATCCTCCGCGCTGGGCCGGGGACCAATTCAAAGGTCGAGCCAGCGCCGATGTGCGGTCGGGCCACATCGCCCTGCCGGGGCGGGCGCGGCGGCGCGCGCGGGCCGCGTCAGCCGTAGCTCTGCTTCAGCAGCTCGATCTCGCGCTCGAGCTCGACGACAGGCGACGCGCTGCCGACCGCGGCCCGGAGCGCTGCCAGCGCGCCGCCGAGGTGGCGCGCGACGCGGACCCGGCCGGTCGCCCCGACCCGCTCGCGGAGCATCTCGGCGACCGCCCGGAGATCGCGCTCGTCCTCGGCCAGGCAGAGCCGCCGCTGCGCCTCCGCGAACGCCCGCGGCTCGACCAGCTCGGCGAGCCACGCCCACGGCCACGTCGAGCGGCGGTGGCGCAGATCCTCGAGCCCCTTGTCGGCGCGGGCGCTGGAGGTGATGCCGCCGAGGTCGTCGAGCATCTGCAGCCCCACGCCGACGTCGCGGCAGCACCGCGCGACGCGCCGAACGAGCGGCGCCCCGGCGCGCGCGGCGCGGGCGCCGACGTAGCCGCAGAAGCCCATCAGGCTGCCGGTCTTGAGCCGCGTGATGCTCGCCACGACGCCGGGCACGAGCGGCTGCGCCAGCTCGGCGACGCGCACCGTGAGGTCGAGCGCCTGCCCCTCGTGGCAGCGCATGAGCGTGCGGCCGAGGCGGCGGTAGATCGCGAGCCGGGCCGCGGCGCCGAGGGGCGCGCGGCCGAGCAGGTCGAGCGCCCAGAAATACATCCAGTTGCCCGTGTTGATCGCGAGCGGCACCCCGCAAACGCGATGCAGCGCCGGCGCGCCGCGCCGCGCCGCGGAGTCGTCCTGGACATCGTCGACGATGAGCGAGCCCGCGTGGAGGATCTCCACGACCAGCGGCAGCTCGTCGGGGAGCTCGGCGGGGTCGCCGCCGCCGAGGGCCCAGCCGATCGCCACGAGCCGGGCGCGGAAGTCCTTGCCCGGGCGCTGCAGGAAGTCGCGCGCCGGGCCGACGAGCGCCTTGCCCCACAGCGCGTCCGGCAGCCCCGAGGGGAGCGCGCCGGGCGCCGCGCCGAGCGCCCGCTCGAGGGCGCGGGTCAGGGGCGTCTCGCGCCGGCGCGCCTCCGCGGCGAGGCCATTGAGCCGCCGCTCGCCTTCGGGCCGCCGCTCGCCTTCGGGCCGCCGCTCGCCTTCGGGCCGCCGCTCGCCTTCGGGCCGCCGCTCGCCTTCGGGCGGCTCGTCGCGAGGGTGGGTTGCACGACGAAGGCTCGACCGCGGCTCGCTCATGGATCCATCGCTCTCGGCAGACCGGGGGACACGGCGCTGCGCCCGCCTCGCGCACGGCGCCGTCGCGTTCCGTTGACCACGCGCGCACAGCATCCATCGACTGAACCGGGAGCGCCAGGGCCGCTCCCCGGGCGCGGGCCCGCGTCGTTGCAGCGCGGGGCTTCGCCGCCATCGCCGACGCCGCCAGCAACCGGCGCGCGTGCGCGTGCGCATCGACGATGGCGGGCGCCGCGCCGTGGAGACCACCGAGCGCCGCGAGCTTCCGCCTTGACGCCCCGCGGTGGGGCGCCCCATCCTTGACGGGCATGTTCCGCGTCCGGCCCGCGCAGCGACGGCGTGGCCAGCTCCTCCGCTGGCTCGGCGCGGCCCTGTCGGTCCTGCTCGTCATCGGCCTGCTCGGCCAGGGACACACGTTCCAGACGCTCGGCATCGCCGTCGCCTGTACGCACCCGGCGGCGCCCGCCTTCGCGGACGCTGAGGACGACGGCGGCAGCCACGACGGATCGCACAGCGACTGCCCCCCGGACTGCCACGACTGCGCCTGCGGCCACGTCCCCATGACGCTGCCGCGCGTCGAGCCGCCGCTGCTTTCCTCGCTGCTCGCCGCGTACGAGCTCGAGGATCTCGCCCCGCCGGTGATGCCGGGGCGCGCCGCGCTCGACCGCCTCGAGAGACCACCGCGCCAGCCGCGCGCCTGAGGCCCCGGGTCGGGAGAGGCGCTCCGCGCCGGAACGCGCGCCACCGCGTGCCGCGCGCCACCGCGTGCCGCGCGCCACCGCGTGCCGCGCGCCACCGCGTGCCGCGCGCCACCGCGTGCCGCGCGCCACCGCGTGCCGCGCGCCACCGCGTGCCGCGCGCCACCGCGTGCCGCGCGCACCGCGTGCCGCGCGCACCGCGTGCCGCGCGCACCGCGTGTCGCGCACGGCGTGCCGCGCCGCGCGTGAGGCGCTCACGAGGCTCCGCGCACGGCGTGTGGCGCCGCGCGTGAGGCGCGCACGAGGCGCCGCGCGCTGCGTGGACAGCGCGCCACGCCTCCCCTGACGACCGGGATTCATGCGGCTCTTGCGCGAGCGCTGTGCGCTCGGGGTTGCCCGGCCATGTCCCTTTCTCCTGCGCGTGCTCTGTCGATCATCGCTCCGTTCGTCGTCCTCTCCGCCGTCGTCCTCCCGGGACCAGCCCTCGCCGCCGAGGCGCCGCTCACCCGCGCCCGCGTCGTCGAGCTGGCCCGCGCCTCGCCGGCCTCCCGCGTCGCCGCGGCCGAGGTCGCCGTCGCGCGCGCCACCGCCGGCGCGTCCGGCGCGCTGTCGCTCGAGAACCCCGTCCTGGCCGGCGCGGGCGGCGTCCGCCTCAACCCCGACGGGAGCCGGCCGGCGGCGGCGATGGCGTCGCTGTCCTGGCCGGTCGACCTCGGCGGCCAGCGCGGGGCCCGGATCGACGCCGCCGAGGCCGAGCTGCGCGCCGCGGAGAGCGCCGCCGAGGACGGCCGGCGCGGCCTCGTGCTCGCGGCGCTGCTCCAGCACGCCCTGGTGCTCCGCGACGAGCGGCACGTCGCGCTCGCGCGGGCGCGGCTCGCGCTCGGCGACCGGCTCCTCGCCGCGGCGGCGCGGCGGCGCAAGGCGGGCGAGGCGCCCGAGGTCGACGTGGCGCTGGCGTCGCTGCAGCGCGGCCGCGACGCGGCGGCCGAGGCGGCCGCGAGGGGCACGCGCGACGCAAATCTGGCCGCGCTGCGGGTGCTGCTCGGGCTCCCCGCCGCGGCCGACCCGGAGCGGGGGCACGAGCGGGGGCCCATGCAGGGCCCGCTCGTCCCGCCGGACGAGCCGCCGCCGCTCGCGGCGCTGCTCGAGGCGCTCGAGCAGCGCACGGACCTGCGCGCCGCCGCGGCGTCGCTCGACGCGGCCCGGGCGAGGTCGGCGCGGGAGCAAGCCGCGCGGTGGCCGACGGTCACCGTCACGGCCCAGTACGAGCGCGACGACGGCGCCAACATCGGGATGCTCGGGCTGGCCGTGCCGCTGCCCCTCCTCAACGCGAACCGGTCCGGCGCGGCGACGGCGGCCGCCGAGGTGGACGTCGCCGCGGCCCGGAGCGGCGCCGCGCGCGCGGCCGCGGCCGGCAAGGTCCAGGAGCTCCACGCGCGCTACGTGGCGACGAGGCGCGCGCTCGAGGCGCTGACGCCAGCGGCCGCCCTGGGCGAGAAGGCGGCCGCGCTCGCGGCGCGCGGCTACGAGCTCGGCGAGAACGACCTGCCGAGCGTCCTGCTCGTGCGCCGCGAGGCGCTCGAGACGCAGGCGGCGCTGCTCGACGCGGAGCACGCCCACGCGGCCGCGAAGATCGAGCTGCTCGTCGCCGCAGGGAGGATGCCCCTATGAGCAGCAACAGCGGAAAATTCGAGCTCACGCGGAAGGGCGTCGCGGCGCTCGCCGCCGGCGCGCTCGCGCTCGTCGGCGCGGCCGTGGGGGCCACCGTGCTCGTCGAGCACCGCCTGCACGGCCACGGCGCGGGCGCGGGCGCGGCGCACGACCACGACGCCCACGCACACGGAGAGGAAGGCCGCGAGCACGGGCAGGACCGGGGGCACGGCCACGGGGAAGATGACGGGCACGGGCGCGGGGAGGATCACGGGGACACCGCGGGTCATCCCCACGGCGAGCACGGCGCGCACGGCGACGAGCACGCCGGGGGGAGGCTCAGGCTGTCGCCGGCGATGATCGAGAACGCCGGGATCGAGCTCCTGACCGCCGGGCCGGGCAAGGTCGCCGTCACCCTGCGGCTGCCCGGCGAGATCGCGCTCAACGCCGAGGGCGTCGCGCACGTGACGCCGCGCGTGCCCGGCGCGGCGCGGGAGGTCAAGAAGCAGCTCGGCGACGCGGTGAAGAAGGGCGACGTGCTCGCCGTGCTCGACAGCCGCGAGCTCGCCGAGCTCCAGCGCGAGCTGCTCGCGGCGAAGGAGCGCCTCACCCTCGCCGAGGCGAGCTTCGCGCGGCAGGACGCGCTCTGGAAGGAGCAGATCTCCGCCGAGAAGGAGTACCTCGAGGCGAAGCAGGCCGTCGCGGAGGCCCGGATCGAGCACCGGAGCGCGGCGCAGAAGCTCGGCGCCGCCGCGGGCGCCGGCGGCGGCAAGGGCGGCGGCTACGCGCTGGTCGCGCCGATCGACGGGACGATCATCGAGAAGCACATCGCGGTCGGGGAGGTGCTCAAGGAGGACACGCAGGTGTTCGTGATCGCGGACCTGTCCACCGTCTGGGTCAACGTGACCGTGTACGCGAAGGATCTGCGCCGCGTGCGCGTCGGCCAGGCCGCGTGGGTCACGGCCGAGGGGGCGCCGGCGCCGGCCCGGGGGACGGTGACGTACCTCGGGCACGTGCTCGATGAGGGGAACCGCTCGGCCAGCGCCCGCGTCGAGCTCCGCGAGCCGGACAAGGGCTTCCGGCCGGGGCTGTTCGCGACCGTGGACGTGAGCGTCGAGGAGGTGGACGCGCCGGTGGTCGTCTCGGACGAGGCCATCCAGCGCGTCGACGGCGAGGACGTCGTCTTCGTCCAGGAGGGCGACGCCTTCGAGGCGCGGCCCGTGAAGGTCGGCCGCCGGGGGGCCGCGGACCCCGCCGGGCAGGGCGCGCGCGTCGTGGAGATCGCGGCGGGCCTGTCGGCGGGCGAGCGCTACGTGGGCAAGAACAGCTTCGTCCTCAAGGCAGAGCTCGGGAAGCCCGAGGGCGGCCACGCGCACTGAGGGGCGCCGCACGACCATGATGACGCTGCTCTCGCGCCTCCTCGCCTTCTCGGTCCGGCACCGCTTCCTCGTCGTCGCGCTCACGCTCGCGGCGGGGGCGCTCGGCGCCTACAACTTCACCCGCCTGCCGATCGACGCGGTCCCGGACATCACCAACGTCCAGGTGCAGATCAACACGCAGGTGCAGGCGCTCTCGCCCGTCGAGGTCGAGCGCCGGATCACCTTCCCCGTCGAGCACGCGATGGGCGGGCTGCCGCGCGTCGAGGAGGTCCGCTCGCTGTCGCGGTACGGCCTCTCGCAGGTCACCGTCATCTTCGAGGACGGGACCGACATCTACTGGGCGCGGCAGCTCGTCGCCGAGCGGCTCGCCGCCGCGCGGGAGAGCCTGCCCGAGGGGCTCGGCGCGCCGCAGCTCGGCCCGATCGCGACGGGGCTCGGCGAGATCTACATGTGGACCGTCGAGGCGGCGCCCGACGCGCGGAAGCCCGACGGCACGCCGTACGACCTGACCGACCTCAGGACGCTCCAGGACTGGGTCGTCCGGCCCCAGCTCCGGACGGTGCAGGGCGTGACGGAGGTCAACTCCATCGGCGGCCACGAGCGGCTCTACCAGATCGCGCCCGACCCGGCGAAGCTCGTCGGCTACGGGCTGTCGTTCCGCGACGTGCTCGACGCCGTCGCGGCGAACAACGCGAACGCGGGCGGCGGCTACATCGAGCACCGGGGCGAGCAGTACCTCATCCGCACGACGGGCCTCGTCAGGGGCGAGGACGACCTGCGCGGCATCGTCGTGGGCCACCACGGCGGGGCGCCGATCCGCGTCGAGGACGTCGCCGAGGTGGGCGTCGGCCGGGAGCTGCGCACGGGCGCCGCCACCGAGGACGGCGAGGAGGCGGTGATCGGCACCGCGATCATGCTGATCGGCGAGAACAGCCGCGCCGTGTCCCGCCGCGTCGACGAGCAGATGGCGACGATCAACCGGTCGATGCCGCCGGGGGTGTCGGTCAAGACGATCTACGACCGCACCTACCTCGTCGAGGCGACGCTGAGCACGGTGCGCAGCAGCCTGCTGGAGGGCGCCGCGCTCGTCGTGGCGGTGCTGTTCCTGCTGCTCGGCAACTTCAGGGCGGCGCTCATCGCCGCGCTCGCGATCCCGTTCTCGATGCTGATCGCCGTCACCGGCATGGTCGAGGGCGAGATCAGCGGCAACCTGATGAGCCTCGGCGCCATCGACTTCGGCCTCATCGTCGACGGGTCAGTGATCATCGTCGAGAACTGCGTGCGGCGCTTCGCCGAGGAGCAGCGCCGGCTCGGGCGGGCGCTGACGCAGGACGAGCGGGTCGCCCTCGCCTACGAGGCGTCGCAGGAGGTCCGCAAGGCGACGATCTTCGGCGAGATCATCATCGCGATCGTCTACCTGCCCATCCTCACGCTCACCGGGATCGAGGGGAAGATGTTCCGCCCGATGGCGCAGACCGTCGTGCTCGCGCTCGCGGCCGCCACGATCCTCTCGATGACGTTCATCCCCGCGCTCGTGGCGCTGCTCCTCACGGGCAAGGTGTCGGAGCGGGAGAGCGCGGCCTTCGGCTGGGCGAAGCGCGCTTACGAGCGCGCGCTCCGCTGGGCGCTCGCCAACCGGCCCGCCGTGCTCGGCGCCGCCGGCCTCGCGCTCGCGGCCTCGGGGCTCGTCGCGGCGCGCCTCGGGAGCGAGTTCGCGCCGAAGCTCAGCGAGGGGGCGCTGGCGCTCCAGCCGGCGCGGATCCCGTCGATCAGCCTGACCACGAGCGTCGCCATGCAGGCGCAGCTCGAGCGCGTCCTCAAGGAGCGGTTCCCGGACGAGATCGAGCACGTCTTCGCCCGCACCGGGACGGCCGAGGTCGCGACCGATCCCATGGGGCCGAACGTCTCCGACACGTACCTGATGCTCCGGCCGCGGAGCGCGTGGACGAAGGCGTCGACGCAGGAGGAGCTCGCCGAGGCGATCGAGGAGGTGATCCGCGAGGTGCCGGGGCAGAGCTACGAGTTCAGCCAGCCGATCGAGCTGCGCTTCAACGAGCTGATCAGCGGCGTGCGCAGCGACGTCGCCGTGAAGGTCTTCGGCGACGACCTCGACGTCATGCTCCGGGAGGCCCGGCGCGTGGGGGCGATCCTCGCGGCGACGCCGGGGGCGGCGGACGTCAAGGTGGAGCAGGTCACCGGGCTGCCCGTGCTCACGATCGACGTGGACCGCGCCGCTGTCGCCCGGTACGGGCTCAACGTCGCCGACGTGCAGGCGGTCGTCGAGACCGCGATCGGCGGCGTGAGCGCGGGCGAGGTGGTCGAGGGGGACAGGCGGTTCGACATCGTCGTGCGCCTGCCCGACGCGGTCCGCCGCGACGTGGACGCGCTGGCGAAGCTGCCGATCCCGCTCCGCGCCGGGAGGGAGCGGCCGGAGGGGCCCACGAGCCCGGAGGCCGCCGCGGCGGCGGGGCACCGGGCGGCGTTCGTGCCGCTCGACGCGGTGGCGAACATCTCGCTCGAGGAGGGGCCGAACCAGGTGAGCCGCGAGGACGGCAAGCGCCGCGTCGTCGTGCAGTGCAACGTGCGCGGGCGGGATCTCGGCGGGTTCGTGGCGGACGCAGAGGCGCGGATCGACGCGGAGGTGAAGCTGCCGTCAGGCTACTGGATGGCCTGGGGGGGCCAGTTCGAGAACCTGATCGCGGCGCGGGAGCGGCTCGCGCTGGTGGTGCCCGTCGCGCTCGGGCTGATCTTCGCGCTGCTGTTCCTGTCGTTCGGCGCGGTGAGGAACGCGGCGCTCATCTTCACGGGCGTGCCGCTCGCGTTGACCGGCGGCATCGCGGCGCTGTGGGCCCGGGGGCTCCCGATCTCGATCTCGGCGGCGATCGGGTTCATCGCCCTCTCGGGGGTCGCCGTGCTGAACGGGCTCGTGATGGTGACGTTCATCGAGAACCTGCGGCAAGGCGGCGCCTCGCTCGACGACGCCGTGCTCGAGGGCTCGGTGTCGCGGCTCCGCCCGGTGCTGATGACGGCGCTCGTGGCCGCGCTCGGCTTCGTGCCGATGGCGCTCGCCACGGGCACCGGATCCGAGGTGCAGCGCCCGCTGGCGACGGTGGTCATCGGCGGGGTGCTCTCCTCGACCGTGCTCACCCTGCTCGTGCTGCCGGTCCTCTACCGGCTGTTCCACCGGAAGGGTGATCCGGCCCGCGCCGACGAAGCGGCGACGAGCCCGTGAGCGCCGCGCCTCGAGGCCCGCTCCTGCGCAGGAGACCCTCATGATCGATGGCGGCGCGGCGCTCGCGCCGCGCTAGCCGCGGCCGAACCGCTCCACGAACTGCCGGTGCGCCGCGAGCTCGGGTGCGTCTCCGCCCCAGAGCTCCTTCTCCCGGTAGCCGGTCGAAACGGACAGCACCTCGATGCGCCGCCCCTCGGCCCGGAACCGCACCCGCCACGAGGTGACGGCGAGGCGCATGGCGTCGCCGTCGGCGCGGATCCGCCGGTAGGGGTGCGGCTGCGGGCCGAGCGCGAGCACGCGGTCGACGCGCTCCCGCAGCGCGACCCCGTGCGCCGCGTCGAGCCACGCGGCCTGCTCGGCCGCGCGCTCGCTCCAGACCACCTCGAAGCCCGGCTCCGGGTCGGCCGGCGCCTCGCCCGGCCCGAGCGGCGCGACCCAGCCGGTGCGCGCGTGCGGGTACGCGTCGGCGTAAGGCACGTACGGCTTCAGATCGAGCACCGGCGTGCCGTCGATCATGTCCACGCCGCTGACGCGCAGCGAGAGGCCGTCCACGGCGAGGAGCTTGACGACGCTGAGGCCGATCGGGTTCGGGCGGTGCGGCGAGCGCGTCGACAGCACGCCGCGCCGCTTGCCGGCGCTCCGCGGCGGCAGGACCTTCGGGCGCCAGCCCTCGTTGAGGTGGAACCAGAAGACGACCCAGAGGTAGTCCCACCCCTCGATGTCGCAGAGCGCGTGCTCCAGCCCGCGGCCGGGCACGAGCTCGATCGTCCCCTCCGCGCCGGCCGCCGCGTGCGGCTGCCGCGGCGCGCTCACCCGATCGGGGAACGGCGTGCGCACGACGCCGATGGGCGTGAACGTGACGGGCTTCAGCATCACGGCAGCGACGTAATCGATGCGGGCGGTGGGGTCACGGGGTCGACGCGAACTGCGCGAGCGACGTGACCAGCGCGACCCCTGCGGCGGGCGTCACGCGCGCGGCACCTCGACGATCAGCACCGCCGGCCCCTCGAACGCCGCCCGGCCGCGCTCGAGCGGGATCCGCTGCGCCGCCCCGCCGAACCGCGGCTCCTCGCTGAACGCGAGCGCCCGCGCCTCCGGGCGGCCGAGGTCGACGTCGAGCGCGCCGCGCAGCGCGACGAGGGCGATCACGGTCGTCTCGCCGCCGCGGCGCTCGATGCGGACCGCGTTGTCCGAGATCGCCTCGGCCGAGAAGTCGCCCCGCCCGCGGCGCCGCAGCGCGGGGTGCGCGGCGCGCAGGCCGAGCAGCTCGCGGTACCACGCGAGGACGCCGGCGTGCTCCGGCCGCTGCCGCTCGCTCCAGTCGAGCTTCGACCGCTGGAACGTCCGCGGATCCTGGGGATCCGGGACCTCCGCGCCGCTGAACGACGAGAAGTACTGGAACTCGCGCCGCCGGCCCTCGGTGACGAGCCGGCCGAGCTCGGGGTTGTGATCGGTGAAGTACTGGAACGGCGTCCGCGCGTTCCACTCCTGCCCCATGAACAGCAGCGGCGTGTACGGCGTGATCAGGAGCAGCGCCGACATCGTCCGGAAGGCCGCCGCCGTCACCGTCTCGCCGAGCCGATCGCCGAGCGCGCGGTTCCCGATCTGGTCGTGGTTCTGGATGCAGTGCACGAAGCGCGGCGGCGGCACCGGCTCGGCCGGCGTCCCCCGCGGCTTGCCCGCGTGCTTCGAGACCTGCCCCTCGTAGAGCCACCCCTTGCGGATCGTCGCCGCGATGTCCTCCGCCGTGCCCTCGTGGTCCTCGAAGTAGCCGTCGCGATCGCCGGCGAAGCAGACGCGGAGCTCGTGGTGGAAGTCGTCCGCCCACACGCCGTCGAGGCCGTGGCCGCCCTGCTCCACGGGCGCCACGAGGCGCGTGTCGTTCAGGCTGTCCTCGGCGATCACCACGACGCGCCGGCCCCCGCCGGCCGCCCGCGCGCGCTCGGCGATCTCGCGGAGGATGTGCGGCTCGGTGTCGTCGAGGATCGCGTGGGTCGCGTCGAGGCGGAGGCCGTCGATGTGGAAGTCGCGGATCCACATCTCCGCGTTCGAGATCGCGAGCGCGCGCACCTGCTCGGCCCCCTCGCCGTCGTAGTTCACCGCGTCGCCCCACGGCGTCTTGTGGCGCTCGGTGAAGTAGCGCTTCGTGTAGGCGCGCAGGTAGTTCCCGTCGGGGCCGAAGTGGTTGTAGACGCAGTCGAGGATCACGCCGAGCCCCGCGGCGTGCGCCGCGTCGACGAGGCGGCGGAGCCCCGCCGGGCCGCCGTAGGCCGCGGACGGCGCGAAGAGATCGACGCCGTCGTACCCCCACCCGCGCTCGCCCGGGAAGCTCGCGACGGGCATGATCTCGATCGCCGTGATCCCGAGCTCCCGCAGCTCGGCGAGGCGCGGGATGAGCGCGTCGAACGTGCCCTCCGCGGTCGCCGTGCCGACGTGCACCTCGTAGAGGACGAGATCCTCGAGCGCCACGCCCTTCCACCCCGCGTCGGTCCACGCGAACGACGGGTCGTCGACGGCGGACGGCCCGTGCACGCCGAACGGCTGCGCGCGCGCGTACGGGTCGGGGAACGGCCCCTCGCCGTCGATCCTCACCTTGTAGAGCGCGCCCGCGCCGAGGCCGGGCGCCGTCGCCTCGAAGGTGCCGCCGCCGGTCGGGGTCGCCGGCAGCGCGCCGGTGACCTCCTCGCCGTCCTCGCCGTAGGTGACGATCTCGACGCGATCGTGATCGGGCGCCCAGACGCGGAAGCGGACCGCGTCGCCCTCGATCCACGCGCCCATGGTGCGAATCGCTTTCATGTCACTGACCTCGCTGTGGCGCCCGCACGAGCAGGGCGACCGGGAAATCGGAGAGCACGCGGTCGAGCGGGAGCGCCGCGCCGCCCTTCGGATCGGACGTCGGGGCCGCGTCGCGCGGCGAGGAAGCGGGCGCCGACGCCTCGATCTCGGCGCCGGTGAAGAGGTCCTTGTAGAGGCCGGGCTCCACGTCCACGGAGGTGCCCGCCCACACCTTGCCGATCGGCGGGGCGACGGCGCCGCCGAGCAGCCGCGCGCTGAACCGGGGCGCGATCACGACGAGCGCGCGCGCGTTCGACGTGTCCGCCTCGACGCGGCGCGAGAAGGCGACGACGTGCGCCTCGCGCTCGCCGGTCACGGCGCGCGGCGCGTAGGCCCCGTCGGCGCCGAAGAGCGCCGGGCAGCGCCGGCGCAGATCGAGCGCGACGTGCGTGACGAAGAGCTTGATGCGGCCGTCGCGCGCCTCGGCGCAGAGCTCGCGCGCGAGCGCGGCGTCGCCGCCGTTCCACCGCGAGCGGACCTCCGCGAGCGCCTTCTCGCGCGCCGCGTAGTCGACAGCACGGCGGTTGTCGGGGTCGACGAGGCTGAAGTCCCACACCTCGTTGCCCTGGTAGATGTCGGGCACGCCAGGGGACGTGAGCTTGAGGAGCGTCTGCGAGAGAGACCCCCACATGCCGTGGTACGCGACGACGCGCGCGAGCGGCAGGAGCGCGCCCATCACCTGCGCCGACGCGATCGCCTTGCGCACGAACGCCTCGACGGCGGCGTCGTACTCGGGCTGCGCGTCGATCCACGACGTGTTGACCTTCGCCTCCTTCGTGGCCTTGCGCATGTAGTCGACGAGCCGCCCGGTGTAGGCCTCGAGCGCGTCGCCCTCGGGCGCGCGCGCCGCCTCGGGCGCGCCGAGCAGCGCCTCGATCGGCAGGCTGCCGAGGAGCGTCTGGTAGAAGAAGTACTCCTCGTTGCTGTCCGGCGCGACGCGCCCCTCGATCTCGGCCTTGAGCGGCGCGGCGGCGGCGGCGGCGCGGTGGAGCGCCTCCTCCCAGGCCGACGGCAGCTCGGAGAGCACGCTGATGCGCGCCCGCACGTCCTCGCTGCGCTTCGTGTCGTGCGTCGACGTCGCGAGCATCGAGCAGGGCCACGTCTTCTGCCGCTGCACGTTGCCGCGGTGGAACGCGAGCACGCTGGCCCCGTAGCGCTCGGGCTCGCCGCCGACCTCGTTGAGCGAGACGAGCCGGTTGTAGATGTAGAATGACGTGTCCTCGAGCCCCTTGGCCATCACCGGCCCGGTGAGCTGCTGGAACTTCATCACGAAGTCGCAGAAGAGGTGCCGGTCCTCCTCGCGGAACAGGTCGGTGCCGTCGAGCATCAGGACCGAGCGCACGAACGTGAAGATCGAGGCCTCCATCGTCGGGTTGCGCCGGCGCGCGAGGGCCACGGCGCGGCCGATCGCGACCCGGTCGTGATCGGAGATCGTCGGCGTCCGCTCGTTGGCGTACGTGCGGTACACCGGGAAGCACGCGATCACCTCGCGCAGCGCGTCGTTGAGCGAGCCCAGGGTGAAGTCGCGGAAGCGGCGGTCGCGCTCGGTGAGCCGGTTCAGCGCGTGGGTGAGCACGTTGAGCTCGCTCGCGAGCGCCGTCCGCAGGATGACCTTCTTCTTCTCGTAGACGAGCGTCTCGAACTCGATCTGGTCGCCGATGAACCGCTCGTAGATCGACGTCATCGCCGCCTCGCTCGACGCGTCGACGAAGAGCTCGGCCACGGCCGCGGTGAAGTCGTACCCGCTGGTCCCGTGGATGGGCCAGGCCTCGGGCAGCGTCTCGCCGCGGGCGAGGATCTTCTCGACCACGACGTACATCGGCCGCGCGAGGCGCGAGGCGCCCCCCTCGCCCTCGCGCATGCGCTCCCTGAGCGCCGCGCGGAGCGCCGGCTCCAGCCTGGCGAAGCGGGCCTCGGGGCGGCGGCGCGGGTCGAGGAGGCTCCGCGGCTCGGGCTCGCTCGCGGCCTCGGCGAGGAAGCGGCGGCGGCAGCGCTCGATGAGGTAGCCCTGCTGCAGATCCTCGAAGTAGCCGATCGGATTCCAGAGGCCGTCGGGGTGGTCGATGCGCAGCCCGGTGACCTGGCCCCGCTCGCAGAGCTCGAAGACGAGCCGGTGCGCCTCGGCGAACACCGGCCGGTGCTCCATCCGGATCGCCGCGAGGTCGTTGATGTCGAAGAACCGGCGGTAGTTGATCTCCTCGGCGGCGGTGCGCCAGAAGCTCAGCCGGTAGGCCTGCTCCGCGATCAGCGCCTCCAGCGGGTCGAAGCTCCGCGGGTCGCCGACCTTGCCGTTGATGCGCTCGACCCCCTCGGCCACCGCGGACGCGACCTCGGGCGAGTCCGCAACGAGCGTGGCGAGCCGCCGCTTCAGGATCTCCTTCTCGCGCCGCCGCTCGATCACCTTGGCGCGCTGCGTCTCGGTCCGCGGCGGCAGGTTGCGCAGCCCGGTCAGGATGCTCTGGAGCTCGAGGAGCGCGTCGTGCTCCTCGCCGAGCGCGGCGGTGAGCCCGGGCACGAGCGGGCCGATGATCATCCCGTACGTCCGCGGGTTCACCGGGAAGACGTGATCGAAGTAGCGGAGGACGAACGCGCCGTTCTCGAACGTGATCTTGAGCTCGCCGCGCTCGAGCACGCGCCCGTAGTGATCGCCGAGCACCGGGAGCAGCACCATGTTCCTGAGCTCCGTCTTGAGCGGCGCCCAGTCGATGTCGAAGAACGCCGCGTACAGCGAGCTCGGGCCGTTCTCGAGGACGTCGTTCCACCAGGCGTTGTCGGACGTGCCGACGCCCATGTGGTTGGGCACGAAGTCGAGCAGGAGGCCCATGCCGTGCTCCGCGAGCGCGCCGGTGAGCCGATCGAGGTCGCCGCGGTCGCCGATCTCGGGGTTCAGCGTGTTGTGATCGACGAGATCGTAGCCGTGGAGGCTCCCGGCGCGCGCCTTGAAGAAGGGCGAGGTGTAGAGATCGCTGACGCCGAGCGCGTCGAGGTAAGCGACGACGCGGCGCGCCTGCTCGAAGGTGAAGTCCTTGTTGAGCTGCACGCGGTACGTCGCGCGCGGCAGCCGCGGCGCCGCGCCCTCGCACGCCGCCTCGACGAGCCGCGCCACCGTCGCCTGCTGCGCGGCGCTGTCTGCCTGGCCGCTCATCTTCTGATCGTCCGACGCTTCCGTCATTCGTCGTGTGCCTCCGCGGCAGAATCTACTTCGAACGAGCCTTGGTGAAGGAGGGTATTTGCCAGGATCGTCGCGAGATCCTGTCGCGCCGACTCGGCGCACGAAGGGAGAACCTGAGGGACATAGGGAATCACAGCAGAGGCGCGCCCAGCGCCGCCCGGACGCGCGCTGAGCGCATGGAAATCGTCACGAACCTTCAAATCGGTTTGCCGGCGCAGGCTCCGGCGGGAGTGTGGCTTTTCGTCTCAATCGATGCCCTGACTGGGCATGGCGGAGCCACGCTGAGAGGGCGCGAGTTACAGCGCGCGAGCATGGCGCGCCCGTCGCGTGCGCGCCATGCTCGCCCCCATGGATCAACAGCGGGGCGCGCCGAGCTGGCAGGACATCCGGCAGATGGCGCGCGAGCGGTTCGGCGTGAAGACCTTCCGGCCGGGCCAGCGTGAGCTCATCGAGGCGGTGCTGTCCGGGCGAGACGCCCTGGGGCTCCTTCCGACGGGAGCGGGCAAGTCGCTCTGTTACCAGCTCCCCGCGCTGCTCTTGCCGGGCCCGGCCGTCGTCGTCTCGCCGCTCATCTCGCTGATGCAAGATCAGCAAGCGAAGCTGGCGGAGGCGGACATCCCCGCCGCCAAGCTCGACTCGACGCTGAGCGCGACGGCGGAGCGGGAGGCGGTCGACGGGATACGGCACGGCGATCTCCCGCTCATCTACGTGACGCCCGAGCGGCTCGAGAACCCGGAGTACCTCGACCTGCTGCGGCGATCGGGCGTGTCGCTCTTCGTCGTGGACGAGGCGCACTGCGTCTCGCAGTGGGGCCACGACTTCCGCCCTGCGTACCTGGGCCTCCGCGAGGCGGTCGCCGCGCTCGGGCGGCCGCCGGTGCTGGCGCTGACGGCGACGGCGACGCCGGAGGTGGCGAACGACGTCGTGGAGCAGCTCGGCATGCGCTCCGCGACGGTGGTGAACACCGGGGTCGATCGCCCGCAGCTCTCGCTGGAGGTGATCCGCACCCCGAACGAGGAGAAGAAGCGCGAGCGCCTCGCGCGCATCCTCGAGGAGGAGAGCGGCGTCGGCATCGCGTACGCGGCGACGGTCCGCGTCGCGAACGATCTCCACCGGTGGCTCGAGGGCCGCGGCGTGCCCGTCGGCCGCTACAACGGGCAGATGCGCGCGAAGGAGCGGGAGGAGACGCAGCAGCGGTTCATGAACGACGAGTACCGCATCATCGTGGCCACCAAGGCGTTCGGCCTCGGCATCGACAAGCCCGATATCCGGTTCGTCGTGCACTACAACTTCCCCGACTCGCTGGAGAGCTATTACCAGGAGGCCGGCCGCGCCGGGCGCGACGGCCGCCCGGCGCGGGGCGTCCTCCTCTACCGCGTGGAGGACCGGCGCATCCAGGCGTTCTTCCTGGGGGGCAAGTACCCGCGCCCCGACGAGAGCTACCGCGTGTACGAGACCATCGGCCGCCTCGAGGCGCAGCGGGCCGAGGGCAAGAAGCGGGGCGGCATCCCGGTGAAGACGCTGGCCGAGGTCGCGGATCTGCCCGAGCGCAAGGTGAAGGTCGTCGTGGCGCTGCTCGAGGCCGCCGGCATCGTCGACCGCGGCCGCGGCGTGCGCCGGCTGCGCGACTTCGCCGACGAGGCGGAGCTCGATGCGTTCCTGAAGGCCTACGAGGAGCGGCGGGTGGGCGACCGCGAGCGCCTGGAGGCCGTGATGCGGTACGCCGAGAGCCCCGAGTGCCGGATGGCGCTCGTGAAGGCGTACTTCGAGGACACCGGCGCGCCGGACGAGGGCGGCGGCGCGGCCGTGGAGGCCTGCGGCCGCTGCGACAACTGCCGCCGCACGGAGGACTCGAACCGCGCCGTCGTCGACCGCCTGACGGCCGCAGCGCCGCCCGCTACGCCTTCCGCGACTTCGGCGGCTTGCTGACCTTCTTCTTCGTGTTCGTGCCCTTCCGCTCCAGGAGCCGCATCACCACGACGGAGCGGTCGACGAGCAGGTAGCGCTCGCCCCCTGCCCTCGCCGGCACCGTGCGCGCCGGCTCCCCGGCGGTGCGGGTGTCGACGAGCACCTCCCAGCGCTCGCCGAGCTCGATCGCGGGCAGCACGAACTCGAGCGGCGAGTGGTTCGCGTTGATGAGCACGAGCAGCGTATCGCCGGTGATCATCTCGCCGCGGGCGTCGGGCGTGCAGATCGCGTCGCCCCCGAGCAGGAAGCCGATCGCCCGCGCGTTCGGGTGCGTCCAGTCCTCCGGCGTCATCTCGCCGCCGTCGGGGCGGAACCACACGATGTCCTTGAGCCCGCTGCCGTGCACGTAGCCGCCCGAGAAGAACGTCCGCCGGCGCAGCACCGGCTGGCTGCGCCGGAGCGCGATGAGGCGGCAGGTGAACTCGAAGAGCTGCTTGCGCCGCTCGTCGAGGTCCCAGTCGTGCCACGACAGCTCGTTGTCCTGGCAGTAGGCGTTGTTGTTGCCGTTCTGCGTCTTGCCGATCTCGTCGCCGGCGTTGATCATCGGCACCCCCTGCGAGAGGATCAGCGTGGCGAGGAGGTTGCGCTTCTGCCGCTCGCGCAGCTCGACCACCGCGGGGTCGCTCGAGGGGCCCTCGACGCCGTGGTTGTAGCTGTGGTTGTTGTTCGTGCCGTCGCGGTTGCCCTCGCCGTTCGCCTCGTTGTGCTTGTCGTTGTACGAGACGAGGTCGTTCAGCGTGAAGCCGTCGTGCGCCGTCACGAAGTTGACGCTCGCGTACGGCCTCCGCCCGCTCGACGCGAAGAGGTCGCTCGACCCGGTGAGCCGGTAGCCGAGATCGGCCGCGAGCAGATCCCCCTTCCAGAAGCGGCGGACCGAGTCGCGGTAGCGGTCGTTCCACTCCGTCCAGAGCACGGGGAAGTTGGCGACCTGGTAGCCGCCCTCGCCGACGTCCCACGGCTCCGCGATGAGCTTGACGCGCGAGAGCACCGGGTCCTGGTGGATGATGTCGAAGAACGAGCTCAGGCGGTCGAAGTCGTGGTGCCCGCGCGCGAGGGCCGACGCGAGGTCGAAGCGGAAGCCGTCGACGTGCATCTCGGTCACCCAGTAGCGCAGGCTGTCCATGACGAGCTGGAGCGTCTGGTAGTGGCGCGTGTTGACCGTGTTCCCGCAGCCCGTGAAGTCCATGTAGTAGCGCGGGTTGTGCGGGACGAGCCGGTAGTAGGCCCAGTTGTCGATCCCCTTCAGCGAGAGCGTCGGGCCGAGGTGGTTCCCCTCCGCGGTGTGGTTGTAGACCACGTCGAGGATCACCTCGATGCCCGCGGCGTGGAGCGCCTTCACCATCGCCTTGAACTCGGCCACCTGCTGGCCGAGCCGCCCGGTCGACGAGTACCGGCCGGCCGGCGCGAAGTACGCGAGCGTGTTGTAGCCCCAGTAGTTGACGTGCCCGCGCTCCCAGATCTCGCGCTCGCTCGCCATCTCGTGCACCGGGAGCAGCTCGATCGCCGTGACGCCGAGCTTCTTGAAGTGGGCGATCGCCGCCTCGGACGCGAGCCCCGCGTACGTGCCGCGCAGGTGCGCGGGGACGCCGGGGTGCCGCTGGGTGAACCCCTTGACGTGCACCTCGTAGATGATCGTGTCCTGCCAGCGCGTCGCCGGCGGCCGGTCGCCGTCCCACGCGAAGCGGTGGTCGACGACAACCGACTTCGGCGCGCCCCACGCGCTGTCGCGGTGGCAGATCTCGAGGTCGTCGAGCGCCGCCGGCGCCGGCGGGCACTCCTTCGCGCGCGCGTCCGCGGCGCGGCGGTCGCTCGCCTTGCCCGCGCGCGCGCCGTCGCCCTTCTCGCCGGCCGCGCCGTCGGCCTTCGCGGCCTTTCCGGGGACGCTCTCGGGCGGGTGCTCCCCGCGGTCGTACCCGTAGAGCGGCGCCTTCCAGTTCGGCTCGTTCGACAGCGCGTACGCGTACGGGTCCACCAGCAGCTTCGCCGGGTTGAAGCGGTGCCCGGAGCGCGGGTCGTACGGCCCGTGCACCCGGTAGCCGTAGAGCTGCCCGGGCTTGAGCCCCGGCACGTACCCGTGGAAGACGTGGGCCGTGCGCTCGGCGAGCTCGATGCGCACGCGCTCCACGACATCGTCGACGGCCTCGAACAGGCAGAGCTCCACCTTCGTGGCGGACTGTGAGAACAGCGCGAAGTTCACCCCTTCGCCGTCGTAAGAGGCGCCGAGGGGGGTCGGCGCGCCGGGCCATATGCGTCTGGTCATCGGAAAAACCTGTGGAGCCGCCTATTCGCGAAAATGGCGCCGCTGTCGAGACACAAGCGCGCCGGGCGCGAGTTTTTCGCGCGCCGGGCGCGCGGCCAGGCACCTGCCTGCCCGCTCGGGCGATGCCCGGCGGGCGGTCGGGCGGTGCCTTCGCGCCCTCCGGTCTCGCTCCGATCGCGCGCGATGGCAGCGCATCGGCGCGGCGCGCTCACGTCGCGCCCGACGCGTGAACGCGCGTGAACGCGCGCGTTTCCGCGAGGATCGCGCGCGAGGAGCATCGCGAAGCCGCGCGACCCGGGATAGACTCCGCCCCCGAACGCCTGGAGCCAAGCCAAGAACGCACATGTCTTCCCCCTCTGTTGAAAACCAGTCCCAGGGCTCGTCCCAGAAATCGTCCTCTCCTTCCGGCGCGCGCCGCCGCATCTCCGGCGTGACGGTGCCGCTCTTCTCGCTGCGCAGCGAGCGCTCGTGGGGCATCGGCGAGATCGGCGACCTCCCCGAGTTCGCCGCGTGGATGCAGGGCGTCGGGCTGCGCCTCGTGCAGCTCCTGCCGCTCGGCGAGGTGTCGGGCGGCGAGACGTCGCCGTACATGGCGCTCTCCGCCTTCGGGATCGATCCGATGTTCATCTCGCTCTCGGCGGTGCCGGAGCTGCCGCCGGAGCTCGTCGGCGAGGCGCTCGGCGAGGACGTGGAGGCGCTCGAGCGCGCGAAGAGGAGCGCGCGCGTCGACTACGATCTCGTGCGCCGCGTGAAGCGGCGGGCGCTGCGCTTCGCGTTCGACAGGTTCGAGCGGGAGCACCTCGCGAAGCAGACGCCGCGCGCGGCCGAGCTCTCCGCGTTCGTGAAGCGGCAGTCGGACTGGTTGCCCGACTACGCGCAGTTCCGCGCGTTCAAGGACGGCTTCGAGGGCATCGCGTGGTGGGACTGGCCCGAGGAGGTCCGCCAGCGCAGGCCCGAGGCGCTCGAGGGGCTGCGGCGCGAGCGCGCGCGGGACATCCTCTATTACGAGTACGTCCAGTGGCTCGCGCACACGCAGTGGGAGGCGGCGCGCGCGGATCTCCGGAGCAAGGGGATCGAGATCATGGGCGACCTCCCGTTCATGGTGTCGCGCGACAGCGCCGACGTGTGGGCGCACCAGGACGAGTTCCGGCACGACATGTCGGTCGGCGCGCCGCCGGACCAGTTCAACACGGAGGGGCAGAACTGGGGGCTGCCGCCGTATTTCTGGGCGAAGATGCGGGAGAACGACTTCGCGTGGCTGCGGCGTCGGTGCCGCTACACGGGGCTGCTCTACGATCGGTTCCGGATCGATCACCTCGTCGGCTTCTACCGGACGTACATCTTCCCGGAGCAGAAGGGCCAGGGTCAGGGGGGCGAGCGGCCGAAGGCGACGTTCGATCCCGCGGAGGAGCCGGAGCAGCGCGAGCACGGCGAGCGCGTCGTGCGGGCGATGATCGAGGGGGCCGCGGAGACGGGGGCGCAGCTCATCGCGGAGGATCTCGGCGCGGTGCCGCCGTGGGTGCGGGCGTCGCTGACGGCGCTCGGGGTGCCCGGGTACAAGGTGCTGATCTGGGAGAAGGACGACGTTCTGTTCCGCGATCCGGCGGAGTACCCGGAGCTCTCGGTGGCGTGCTTCGGGACGCACGACACGGACTCGGTGGTCGTGTGGTGGGAGTCGCGGGACGACCGGGAGCGGGCGGGGGTGCTCGATCTGCCGCAGCTCGCGCCGCGGCGGCAGGAGTTCGGGCGGGAGTTCACGAAGGAGACGCACAGGGCGCTGCTCGACCTGATCCACGGGTCGAAGAGCGAGCTCGTGCTGCTGCTCGTGCAGGACGTGCTGGCGACGCGGGAGCGGGTCAACACGCCGGGGACGGTGGGGCCGGAGAACTGGTCGCTGAGGCTGGCGGCGACGCCGGCGGAGATGGACCGGGATCCCGAGGTGCGGGGGGCGCTCGATCGGGTGCGGGAGAGCATCAAGGCGACCGGGCGCGCGTGAGCTGACAGCGGGCGGCGAGGTTGAGCCGAGCCGCCCGGCCCCCTCGATCCTGCCGTCGCGCGACGGGACGCGATCGACCTGCTTGACATGCAACCGGTTGGTTGCATATTGACATGCAACCGATTGGTTGCATGATGGGCCGGTGAGCGGCGGCTCGATGGACAAGGTCTTCAAGGCGCTCGCGGATCGGAGCCGCAGGAAGCTGCTCGATCGGCTGCACGCCGAGAGCGGGCAGACCCTCGGGCAGCTCTGCGAAGGGCTGGAGATGACACGCCAGGCGGTGAGCAAGCACCTCGGCGTGCTCGAGGACGCGAACCTCGTCGTCGTCGTCTGGCAGGGACGGGAGAAGCTCCACTACCTGAACCCCGCGCCGATCAGCGAGATCTACGAGCGATGGATAGGCAAGTACGAGCGCCAGCGCGTGCGGGCGCTCGACGCGCTCAAGCGCACGTTGGAGGGAGAGAGCGACGATGAGTAAGCCCGAGTTCGTCTACGTCACGTACATCGCCTCGACGCTGGACAAGGTCTGGGAGGCGCTGACCACCGGCGAGTTCACCCGGCAATACTGGGGCGGAAGGACCATCCAGTCCGAGTGGAAGCCCGGATCGGCCGTGAAGCACATCAAGGAAGACGGCTCCTTCGACTGGGAAGGAGAGGTCCTCCAGGCCGACCGACCAAAGCTCCTCGCCTACACCTTCGGCAACGTCCTCGGCGAACGCCCGTCGCGCGTCACCTTCGAGCTCGCCCAGTTCGGCCCGCACGTGAAGCTCACGCTCACCCACGACCGGTTCGACGAGGGAAGCAAGGTGCTCCCGGCCATCAGCAACGGATGGCCCGCCATCCTGTCCAGCATGAAGAGCCTCCTCGAGACAGGAAAGGCCCTCTACCCGGAATGGCGATGACCCCAGCGGCACGGCACGCGGGCAGCCCCACGGCAAATCCACCAACGCCGCTGTAAACCCCGGGTCATGACGCGCGCGTGCGGTTGGCGGGCCCACGCGCGCTGACTCGCCGCGTCGGGTGGGAGATTTCACGAGTTCGTGAAGTACATGCCGGCGAAACATTCCGGAAAACTGCTTCCTCTTACTTTCGCCGTCGAGGAGGCCACCAGTGAACGAAATCAACGCCTCGGACACCACCTGGCTCCTGGTCTCGTCGGCAATGGTTCTGCTGATGACGCCAGCGCTGGCCCTGTTTTACGGGGGCATGGTCCGAACAAAGAACACGCTCAGCACCTTCATGCACAGCTTCTTCGCCATGGGTCTCGTGACCCTGGCGTGGGTGACCATCGGATACTCGATGGCGTTCGGCGAATCCAAGGGCGGGTTCATTGGAGGCCTGAACCATGCGTTCCTGAACGGCGTCGGCTTCGAGCCCCGCGAGGGGATGACGGTGCCGCACCTGCTGTTCATGGTGTTCCAGCTGATGTTCGCCATCATCACGCCGGCGCTGATCTCGGGCGCTTACGCGGAGCGCATCAAGTTCTCGTCGTATGTCGTGTTCACGCTCCTCTGGTCGCTCGTCGTCTACAGCCCCATCTGTCACTGGGTCTGGAACCCGGGCGGGTGGCTCCTCGCGCGCGGCGCGCTCGACTTCGCCGGCGGCACCGTCGTGCACCTCGCCTCGGGCGCGAGCGCGCTCGTCATGGCGATCATGCTCGGCAAGCGCCGGGGGTACCCGACGCGCAAGATCGTCCCGCACAACCTCACCATGACGCTGCTCGGCGCGGGCCTCCTGTGGTTCGGCTGGTTCGGCTTCAACGGCGGCTCGGCGCTCGCGGCGAACGGGCTCGCGTCCGTCGCGTTCGTGAACACGCACATCGCCGCCGCGATCGGCGCGCTCGCGTGGGCCCTCATCGAGGGCGTGCGCTACGGCAAGCCGTCGCTCCTCGGCGTGGCGTCGGGGCTCGTCGCGGGCCTCGTCGCCATCACGCCGGCCGCGGGCTTCGTCGGGCCGATGGCCTCCGTCGCGATCGGGCTCGCGGCGGGCGCCGTGTGTTACGGCGCCGTGATGATGAAGGGCAAGCTGGGCTATGACGACAGCCTCGACGCGTTCGGCATCCACGGCGTCGGCGGCCTGCTCGGCGCGCTGCTCACCGGCGTGTTCGCCTCCAAGGTGTGGAATCCGGCCGGCCAGGACGGCCTCATCAAGGGCAACTCGGCGCTGTTCACCGAGCAGGTCATCGCGGCCGCCGTCGCGGCCGCCTATGCGGCGGTGGTCACCTTCGTGCTCGTGAAGGGGATCAACGCGGTCATGGGCTTCCGGGTCGACGCGGAGGTCGAGGACGAGGGCCTCGACGGCGCCCTCCACGGGGAAGAGGCCTACTCGCTCGGCGAGGGCGGCGCCCACGCGGTCGAGTCGGTGCCCCCGGCCTCGCCCGCCCCCGCCCCGTCGCCGGTCCTCGCGCGCGAAGGCGCCTGATCCAGCGCAGCGGAAGCGCGGGCCCGAGGGCCGCCTGGCATCGCCGGGCGGCCCTCGCCGCTTTGTGGCCTGTGCTTCGATGGCGGCAATGCGGGCTCGCGGGCGCCTGGGCGATGAGAAGAGAAGAGAGAGAGAGAGAGAGAAACCACAGAGGGCACAGAGGGCACAGAGGAAGAGAGAGCTCAGAGAGAGAGCTCGGAGAGGGCTCGGATCGTGCCGAGGGGGCTCGGAGGACGAGCCAGAGAGAGGTCAGAATCTTCTTCTCATCCTCTGTGCCCTCTGTGCCTCTGTGGTTTTTCTCTCTCTCTCTTCCCCCGACGCGAGCGGCGTCACCTGCACGCAAACGACGGCTCTCCCGTCTCCCTGCAGCCCTGGTAGCATGCGACCTTGGCGCACCCGCAGCGGCGCAGCGCGCCCCGGTCGCCGTCGCGCCCGCAGCCGGCGCCGAGGCTGCGGCAGTCGGCCTCGCAGCGCGCGACCTGGGCAGGTGACGGCGCGCAATCGGCGCCATCCGGCCGGCCGCCGGGGCCGGCCGCGGCGCACAGCTCGACCGACGCGACCTGCTCGAGCAGCGGAATGCGCCCGCCGCTCAGGCACTGCGCGTGCGGCTCGCAGACGTGATCCCGCAGGACTGCCACCACGCGGACGCGCTGCCCGCGCAGCGCGCGCCAGTCGGGACCGAGCCAGCGCTCGGCGTCCTCGCGCGCCATGATCCTCCCGGCGATCATCGGCTGCGCGCCCTTCGTCAGCTCCAGCGCGCCGACCCATCGCTCGCGCGGGACCGCATCGCCCGATCGCTCCTGCTCCCCTGGCGGAGACGGGGGCGCCCCGGCAGGCGCGGAGCTCGCCGCCGTCGCCGCCGGCGCGCCCTGCTCCGCCGGCGCGCCCTGCACCGCCGTCGCCGCCGACGCGCCCTGCACCGCCGTCGCCGCCGGCGCAGGGCGCGCGCCCTCCGCGCAGCCCGCCCCGCCGGCGCAGCACGCGCACACGAGCGCCCCGCAGCGCCACAGCCGAGCTCCCGCTGCGGCGGGCTCGCGCCGCGACGCGCGCGCCATCACGCCCTTCCCCGCCCAGGGCGCAGCTCGCGCGGCGAGCCCGCGTCGCCCCGCCCCGCGCGGAGCGAGCGGAGCCCCCCGCGCGCTACCTCGTCGAGCGCCGACGACAGCGACTTGCGCGTGGCGAGGTCCCCGAGGTCGACGTCAAGCGCCACGAGGCGCGCCGCGATCTCCGGGCGCACGCCGACGAGGACGACGCGCGCGCCGAGCAGGCCCGCCGCGCGGTGGGTCTGCTGCAGCGCGTGCGCCACCTGCGCGTCCACGAGCGGGACGCCCGTGATGTCGAGCAGCACGCAGCGCGCCCCGTGCCGGCTCACCCCCTCGACCACCGTCTCGAGCACCTGCCGGGCGCGGTCGCCGTCGAGCTCGCCGATGAGCGGGACGAGCAGCACGCCCTCGAAGAGCGGGATGAGCGGACACCCCAGCTCCCGCACCGCCGCCGACAGCGCGCGCTCGCGCTCGAAGGCATCCAGCAGGCTCGCGTGCTGCTCCGAGAGCGACTGCATCAGCGCGTCGCGCTCGAGCGCCGCGCTGAGCAGCGCCCCCCAGATCGCCACCGAGCCCTCGTCGCCGGCGATCTCCGGCGAGCCCGGGCCGACCGTCGCCAGGATGCCCCAGTCCCGCTGGAGCGTGCGGATCGGCAGGAGCGACACGAGGTACGGGCCGCCGACGGACGACGGCGGCAGCAGCTCCGCGGGCGGGAAGGCCTCCCGCGGGACGACGCTGCCGAGGGGCGGCGTCGGGCTGCCATCGCGGCTGTAGGTGCCGACGATGACGAGGCGCTCGCGCGTCGCCGGATCCTCCCAGAGCCCGAGGCAGCTCCACATCGTGGACGTCGCGTCGAGCCAGGAGAGCGAGCGCAGCTCGTCGTGACTGCCGCCGAGCAACGCCAGGCTCACCTCGTGATCGGACCGGACGACCTGCCCGAGCTCCCCGACGAACGCCCGCTCGGCGTCGAGCCGGGCCAGCATGAGCGAGAGGCGCACCTGCTCCAGGAACTCCTCGACGCGGTCCTCGGCCGCGCCGTCGACCCCCTCGCCCCGCCGCGCGCGGCGCCGCCTGAAGGCCCGGCCGAGCAGGCGGACGATGCCCATCAGGCTCTCCACGTCGGGCGTGAGGCGGACGGCCTGCTGGCAGGCGTCGTCGATCCCGGCCGCCGGCGGGGGCGTCGCGCCCTCGATCGCCGCGGTGAGCCCCTCGAGCACGCGGGTCACGCCGGGCCACGCCGACCCGGGCGGCGTGCCGGGCGGCAGCGCGTGCGGGGAGAGCAGCGCGACCATCTGTCGGGCGAGGAGATCGCCGAGGTCGTCGTCGGGCGCCGCGTCCCCCGCGCGGAGGAAGCCCTGGAGCGCGTTGCAGCCGCACGAGCGCCGCTGGACAAACGTGGTCGGCGCGAGCGCGGGGCCCGGCGGGACGACCTCGCCGTCGAGCTTCGCCAGCACGAGCTCGCACGCGAGCCGCCCCAGGCCGTCGAACCGCTGGCGCACCGTGGTCAGCGGCGGCGCGGCCCACTGCGCCTCGGCGATGTCGTCGAAGCCGGTGACCGCGAGGTCCTCGGGGACGCGGCACCCGGCCGCCTGCAGCGCCGACATGAGCCCGAGCGCGTTCTTGTCCGTACCGGCGACCGCTGCCGTGATGTCGCCCCGGCGCGCGAGGATCGCCGCGGCGACGTCCTGTCCCCCGGAGAGCCAGTTGTTCGCGGCCTCGAAGACGAGCCCCGGATCGAACGGGATCCCGCGCTCGGCGAGCGTCGCCTTGTAGCCCTCGAGGCGCGCGCGGATGTCCTCCTGCTCCAGGCAGCCGACGAACGCGATGCGCCGGTGTCCGTGCTCGATCAGGTGGCTCACCGCGCTCCGGATGCCCGCGGCGTTGTCCGGCATCGCGGTCGGGCAGCCCGCCTCGGGCGCGCAGGTGCTGACGGTGACGAGCGGCACCCCCGCCCGCGCGAGCCGCTCGATGCCGTCGGTGCTGAGCACGACGATCCACCCGTCCACGAGGTCGCGGGCGAGCGACGGGGCCTCGACGAGCTCGGGGGTGGCGCGTACCACGACGAGGCGGTGCCCGCGCTGCTGCACCGCCTCGTGGATGCCTCGTACGACGGCGTTGAAGTAGAAGCCATCGAGGAAGGGGGTGAGGACGCCAATGGTCGTGGGGCGGGAGTGCATGGGGGCGCGCGCTCGGAGCAGGGGCGGAGATGAAGTGATGCTACGCGAAGCGGGCGCCGAGAGGGGATGTGCGGTTGCCGGGGAGCAGGAAGGCTCGTCGCCAGCCATGACCCTGGAGCAACAAACGGGTTGACCCCGCCTGAAACGAGCAGAGCTTCGAACCGCCAGGGCGCCAGGGCGCCAGGGCGCCAGGGACGCCAAGATATTCTCTCCTTCTTGGCGTCCTCGGCGCCTTGGCGGTTCATTTCTCGCTCGATCCACGTGTTCCGACGGCCTGTTCAGGGCGCCCGGGTTCGCGGACGTGCGGCCTCGCGTGCTCCCTGGCACGAGCCAGGATCTCGGGCTCAAGAACCTCCTCGACATCATCACGGGCTGGAAGCGGGCGCTCATCCCCGCGAGCCAGGCCGCCGAGGCGGAGCAGGACCTCGCGGACGTGTACACGATCACCACCGTTCCGGAGGCGTGGGGCGCAGCGGGCGTGTTCTACACCGTGGGCAAGAAGCCGTAGCGCGACGCCGCTCAACCCACACTGGCGCTTCGAGAGCGCTGCCAATGTAAAAATCCAGCGTCGAAGCGGCGCCCCGGCGCGCCCACCGCGCACGCCCTGCGCGCACGCCCTCCGCGCTTCACATCGCGGCGTGCCCGCTCGACGCGACGGGAGGAAGCGCCACGCGTCGCGCCTTCTCCGCCGCGTGTTTCTCGTGTACATGCGAGGAAGGCCACCCGCAAAGGCACCGTAAATTGGGGTGTGACGCGTCGACCACCCGGGTGTACACGACCGCGCTCACGACTGGCACGTGAGCTAACATCCTCTCCGTCATGACGCGTCGCTCCGTACGAGGTCTCACCATCGCCCGCAGAACCCCGAGCCACCGGCGAGGTGCGACGCGATGGTGAGCGCGGGGGGCGCGCGTGCGCTGGCGCCGGTCGTCCTCGCGGCCGCCGCGCTGGCGCCGGCCGTGGCGCGAGCGGAGGAGTGCGACCTCGCGGCCGCCGACGTGTCGTGGGTGCGCCTCGAGGGGGCGGAGGCCCAGTGCCCCTCGGCGTCCCAGGTGCGCGCCGACGTCTCGCGCCGGCTCGGGCGGGAGCTCGTCACGACGGGCAAGGTCACCTCGATCGAGGCCGTCGTGCGCGGGCAACCCGGGGCGTGGTCGGCCCAGGTCCGGACCGAAGGGTGCGACGGCGCCCCCCCGACCGTCCGCACGATCGCCGATCACGGGATGAGCTGCGACGGGATCACCGCCGCCGTGACGCAGATCATCGTCCTCGCTGTCGACCCCGACGCCGAGCTCTCCTCCCCGGCCCCGCCGCCCGCCGAGCCGCCGCCACGCCCGCCCCCCCCTCCGGCGCCGCCCCCGGCGACAGGAAAGCCGCCGGAGCCGCCGTTCCCCTGGCCGGCCGAGACAAGGCCCGCGCCCCCGCCGCCGCCCGCCCAGCCGCCGCACGTCGGGGTCTCCATCACCTGGCGCGGGCTCGCGTCCGTGGGCCTCATCCCCTCGCCCGGCGGCGGCGTCTCCCTGGCGGCCGCGTGGTCCGTCCTGCCGCGATGGACCGTGGAGACCGGGGCGATGTGGCTCCCGGAGCAGCCCGCGACCGACCCGACGTTCGCCTTCGGCCTGACCGCGGGCTGGCTCGGCGGGTGCGTTGAGGCGATCCACAGCCGCGCGATCGCCCTGGGGCTCTGCGGCCGGGTGCTCGCGGGCGCCGTGTACGCCGTCATCGACGAGGACGAGCGGTACGTCCCCACCGATCCCGGCGCCCGGACGTGGATCAGCGCCGGCGCGGGCGCGCGCCTCGGCGTCCGCGTCGTCGGGCCGCTGCGGATCGAGACAGGCGCCGACCTCATCGTCCCCATGACGCGGTACAGCTTCCGGCTCGAGGGCGAGCAGCCGGCGCCCTTCGAGCAGCCGGCGGTCGGCGGCGCGGCGTTCGTCGGCGTCGGGGTCGCGTTTTGATGAAGGAACCCCGGGCTGCCGGCATTCACCAGTCCGTGGAGCAATGCATGCCAGCGGAGGTCCTGGGCGGCGCCAAGCAGCCGCCGCAGAGCCTCGTCGCCCTGCACGCCGAGCACGGCGGCTTCGTCTGGGCCACCCTTCAACGGTTCGGCATCCAGCACCCCGACCTGGAAGACGCCTTCCAGGACGTCTTCATCGTCGTCCAGCGGCGCCTCCCCTCGTTCGACTGGGCCTGCCCCGTCACGACGTGGCTGTTCGCCATCTGCCGGCGGGTCGCCGCCTCGCAGCGCCGCCGCGCCCACACGCGGCGCGAGCGGCTCGGCGAGATCGTCGACGACGTACCGGACTCGGCGAGAGGCCCCGAGGAGATCACCTCTCAACAACAGGCGAGATTGCAGCTCGAGTCGATCCTCGAGGCCATGGATCTCGACCGGCGAGCCGTGTTTGTCATGTTCGAGATCGAAGAGATGCCGTGCAACGAGATCGCGAGCCTGATCGGCGTCCCCGTCGGGACGGTCTACTCGCGGCTCCACGCGGCGCGCAAAGAGTTCGCGAATCTGTTAAAGAAGGCGGAGGCCGCGCGAGAGCGCAGGGGGAGGGCATGAGCGATCCGAAGCGATGGATCCTGGACGGTGGGGGCGCCCCCCAGGGAGCGCGTGAGCTGCTCCTCGCCGCGTCGCGCCCGCGGCCCATGACGTCCGCCGAGTTCGCGCGGACCGCTGCGCGGGTGGCGCCGCTCGGTACGGCGAGCGCGGGCGCCGGGGCGACGCTGCCGATGTGGGTCAAAGGGATCTTCGTCGCTGTGGGCGTCGGGCTCGGCGGGGCCGGGCTCTACCTCGCCCTCGACGACGGCCAGCGCGCCGGCGCCCCGGCGGCGACCCCGCCGCAGCTCGTCAACTTGCCACTGGAGGAGCTGATCCAGCGCGGGGGCGGCGTGGCCGCGGCGCCTGCGGAGCCCGTCGCCGCGCCGGAGGCTGCGCCGGCGCCGGAGCCGGCGCGCCCGGCGGCGTCCGTCCCCCGCCGGGAGCTGCCGAGGAACACCCGGCCGGCCGCGCCGGCGGCGGCCGCTGCGAGCGACAGCGACGAGCTGCTCCGGGAGTCGAAGCTCATCGACACGGCCAGGGCGGCGGCCGCGCAGGACCCGGACGCCGCCCTCGCGGCGGTGCGGGAGCACCAGCGCGAGTTCCCGGGCGGGCGGCTCGCCGAGGAGCGGGAGTACGTCGCGATCCGCGCGCTGATGCGCCTCGGGCGCGTCGACGAGGCGCGGGCGCGCGCGGCGTCGTTCCTCGCGCGGTACCCGTCGACCCCCTACGCCGAGCGGGTGCACCGGGCCGTGAACGCGGCTCCCTGAAAAAAATTACGAGCCCGCCCGCGATCCCGTGAAGGATGGCGGGCTCAGCGGCATTCAGGGTGCGTGAGCCGATCGCCGCGGCCCCTGTCCGTGCGGTCCTTCTCCGCGCCGTTCTCGTTCACAAGCTGTGACCTCATCGCGAACCCCGACCGGCGCCGCGTCGCCCGGGCTCGTCCTTCGTTCCCGCAGGCAGCAGAGCCGAGGAGCGCAAAGCAGAGGAGAGAAGAGAAACCCTTTCGAGGCACGAAGGACACAGCATCTTCGCTCTCTCTCCTGTATCCAGTGTGCCTCTGCGGCTTCACCTCTCCTGCGCGCGGGGACGACCCCGGACGACGCGGCGCCTGCGACTTCCCCCGCCGCGCCCCACAGGCGCGCACTGGACATCTCGCCGCGCGCGCCGCGCGGGAGATGTCCAGTGCGCGAGCCGCGCAAAACTTGCTGGCCGCGCGCGCCGCGAACCGTGATCAGAAATCGAAGAAAAGTCCGCAACGCTTGATTTGATCACAAACCAGACTAACATCGCCGCTCGTGATTATGCCCAGGGCGTCGCCGCAGAGAACGGCGCGCGGGCAGGTGTTCACAGGATCGTCCATGTCATGAACGATGAGGCCGTGCTGCGGTGACAGCGTGGCCAGCGGCGATGCGCGCCCGGGTCGGGCGCGCGCGGCTCGTCGTTCATGGAGCAGCGTCTCGGCGCGCTCGCGCGCTCGCTGCCGTGCAGGCCGCTCCTTTGTCGCGCGCGCAGCGACGCTGCGATCGCAGGTGGTCACTCTCAGGAGGTCTCATGTTCTCCAGGTCGTCGAGTTCGAGCAGTCCGGTGCGCACTCATTCCCATCACACCTCCGCCGGCGCGTGGCGGAGGTCGCGGCACGCCGCGCTGATCGCGCTCGCGCTCTTGCCCGCCGCGTGCTCGGACGTCGGGCCGACGGACGGCGCGCCGGAGGATGTCCTGGAGGGCGAGGCTGGCGAGGCCGCCCTGGCGCTCACGCTGCCGTTCCTCATCGATGACCGCAAATCGCTCATCGTCACGGAGACGGACGTCGTGAGCGCGTTCACGCTCGAGGAGGTGCTCCAGCAGCTCATCGACCAGGCGGGCGCCTCCAGCACCGCGACGCCCCTCTCGGTGTTCCGGCAGTTCATTAACAACCACCGGCCCGGATCGAGCGACCCGAACAACATCGGCCCGAACTGCGATGACGAGCCGCCGAACACCGGCGATCTCGAGCCTGTGGACGATCCGCTCACCGGCCCCATCCCGCATGAGGAGAAGAACCAGACCGGCTCGATCAACGGCTGGCCCATCTTCTGCCCCCGGACGGCGGACGACCCCGAGAGCGATCCCTTCGCTGACTCGGAGAGCGACAGCGCGTACATGGCCACGACCCTGGCGAACCGCTTCGACCTCGCGCCGCCGGACGGCGCCCATTGCGGCGAGTACCGCATCGTGTTCGCGAAGCGGTCGGGCATCACCAACACCCTGAACCGCAACTTCATCATCTTCGAGGGCCGGCTCCCCAACCCGAACCCGAGCCAGGGCCGGCTCGGGTGCGCCCCCGTCGTCAACTTCTGGCTGAACCAGTCGGATCCCGCGAAGAGCCCGGCGACCCGGGCGGCGGAGCTGCACGACTTCTACTTCGATGGTCTGAGCGGGTTCGAGCCCGTCATTCACATCGACCACTACGGCCCCGAGGGCGGCCAGATCCGGACCAACGAGTTCGTGAGGCCCATGGGCTTGCCGTTGACCTCCTGGTCGCTCCGGCAGTTCGAGATCGCGCACGCCGGTCCGACCGGCGGCTGGCTGCTCATCGCGCCCTCGTTCGTATCGGACAACCCGGCCGGGAAGCTCTTCACGAGCGCCTCGGGCGATCAGCGCGTCACCGACTTCCAGGCCACGTTCTTCCCGAGCGTGGTGGAGAGGCTCGCGGCCACGGACGACATCAACCGGTTCGCGTACGGGGCGGAGGTGCCCAGCGAGCACGAGGCCGGCGAGAGCCTGATGATCCCGATCCACAACAACTACCTGAACAAGTTCACCACCGCGCCGACGGCGTTCAGGAACAGCATCCAGGCGAAGCTCACCGCGATGGGGAGCACCTTGACCCCGGAGCACATCGTGGCCCGCGCGCAGTCGCTCGCCTGCGCCGGGTGCCATGAGCCCGTGAACGTCGACAACGAGTTCTTCAAGACGACGCTGGACGAGAACGGCCAGCCCGTGCCCGACCTCACCGATCCCGAGAGCCCGCTCGACGTCGGCCTGGACGAGAATCCCCTCCGGACGCTGGGGTTCACCCACACCTCCGAGCAGAAGGAGCCGGTCGACGAGACGACGACCCGGGAGCGGTTCCGCATCTCGAAGATGCTCAGCGAGAAGTTCCTGCCGTTCCGCCAGCGGGTGATGGAGGACTTCCTCCTCAACAACCCGATCCTCGGCTTCGAGAAGCCGGGGGCGTGGACCTCGACGCAGGCCCTGCTCTCGGTCCACACGGGCCGGGTGCAGGAGGGCATCTCGTCGCTCGAGGTGAAGATGCCGTCCTCGTGGAACGAGATCGTGAGCGCGAATTTCAGCACCGCGGGGCTCACCCCGGTGGGCGACAAGATCACGGTCGACCTCTTCGTGTCCCCCGTGCAGCCGAATCCGAGCTGGATCGGGAAGGTCGTGGCGATGATCTCGATCCCGTCGGCCGGCATCAACAACCAGTGGGCCGGCGAGGCTGAGCTGACACCGCTCACCCCGGGGGAGTTCCATACGATCCAGTTCGCCTCGCTGGCGACGGCCACCAAGAACGCGCTGAACGCATCGCCCAGCGATGTGAAGCTGCAGTTCATCTTCAACGTGACCGCCAACGCGGGGCCGTACTACCTGGACAACGTCCGGTTCGCGAACTGACCGCGGGCGGGCGCTCGTAGAGCGCGCGCTCATGAAGAGGGCGCCGGCTCCCCCCGGCCGGCGTCCTCTTCCTTCTATTTTGTACTGCGGTCTGCGCGGGGCGCCCGCCGAGGTGCGGGAGTGGGGCCGCGCCCGCAGCGCCGGGCAACCCGACCCGGGTTGAGGCGACCCGACCCGGGATTCCGGGGAGCCGCTCGAGTCCGTGCCAGCGCGTTGGTCGTCGCGGGCTGAATGCCTGGAAGACGAGCGCGCGAACGCGCCTGTGGACCGAACCCTGCTGCTCGGTTGACGCTGGCGCGCGAGCGCTTGTAGGGAGGTCTACACCTGAACGGAGCCCATCGAGGAGATCATGTTCCTGAATCGACGCTATGTTGCGCTGGCTTCCATCTGCCTCACGTCGATGCTCGGCGCGTGCGGCGACGATGATGTCGGCGATTCCGGTACCGGCACCACATCGAGCGGGGCGAGCACGTCCTCGGGCACGGGGGGCGAGGGCGGGGCCACGTCGTCCACCTCCTCGGGCACGGGGGGTGACGGCGGCACCGGCGGCACCGGCGGCACCGGCGGCACCGGGGGCGATGGGGGATCCGGCGGCGCCGGGGGCGATGGAGGCGCCGGAGGCGATGGGGGATCCGGCGGCGCCGGCGGCGGCCCCGCCTACGCGTTCCAGCAGGTGGGCGGGTTCGCCGCGCCGGAGAGCTGCTACTGGGATCCGGAAGACCGGCTCTGGTACGTGTCGAACATCGGGGGAGAGGGCGAGGCGGGCTGGATCAGCCGCCTCGACGAGAACGGAAAAGTCCTCGACGCGAGATGGCTCGACGGGCTCAACAATCCCAAAGGGATACGGGTCTTCGAAGGCGCCCTTTACGTGACCGACGTCGACCGTGTCCTCGGCATCTCCCTCTCGGACCACACCGTCACCGAATACCTCATTCCGGAAGGCCTGTTCGTCAACGACGTCGCCGTCGACGAGAGCACAGGCCAGGTCTACGCCTCCGACACGGTCGCGAACGTCATCTATCGAATCGACCCCGGCGCCCCCACGAGCGCCGAGCTCTTCCTCAAGTTCGAGGACGTGGTCGGCCCGAACGGCGTGCTCGTCGACGGCGGATCGCTCGTCGTGGTGGGCGCGGGGGGCGAGACAGAGGATCAGCTCGGGACATTCCTCTCCATCGATCTCGCCGACCGGACCGTCACGCGCCTCGGCGATCTCGCCGGCAGGCTCGACGGGGTCGAGAGGGATGGAGACGCCTTCTGGGTGTCGGATTATGGTTCTGGCAAGGTCTTCCGGGTCTCGGCGGACGGCACCTGGACGGTCGCGTACGACCTCGCCGCGGATCACGCCGTCGCCTCGGCCGCGGACATCGGCTTCGATCCGGAGCGCCGCATCCTCTGCGTCCCCGATCTGAACACCAGCGTCGCGTTCATCACCGCGGAGTAAACCTGAGCGCGACGTCGTCGCCGGCGTCGCCGGCCTGAAGCAACGCTACGAGCGCGAGGTGCAAGTGCACGGCAGCGCGGGCCTCGCGCAGGCGCTGCTCTCGCACCGCCTGGTCGACGAGCTGCACGTGCTCACGTTCCCGGTCGTGCTCGGCGCCGGCACGCGCCTCTTCGAGCGCGTCGCGCCCACGGCCTTCGAGCTCAGGGCCACGCGCACGACCGCGCGAGGCGTCGTCGTCAACACCTACCGGCGCGCGGGCGAGCCGACGTTCGGCTCGCTCCGGCTCGACGATTGAGCCGCCCCGCGCGACGCCCCGGCCACGCGCGTCGACATGCGTCGCTCGCGCGGCGGGCCGGCGCGCCGCGGCCTCACGCCGGCTCGGCGGGGAAGGCGACGAGGATCGAGCGCGCCCACAGGGCGATCCCTCCTCGGGATCGACATCGGGAGCATCGCAGCCCGAGACACCGTCTCTGCTCTTTACGCGGCCGCGCTCCCGCGACGGGCTGCGCCGTTCCCCCCTTCGGTGAGCTTCGCTTCGTGCTTTGCGATCCACTTGCGGAGCCGTTGCGACAGAGGTGACCGTCCGTTCTCGTAGTTGGCGACCGAGCTGCGCGCGAGGCCGAGCTTCCCGGCGAGCTCGGCCTGCGAGAGTCCGAGCTTCTCGCGAAGCACCTTCAGCGACGTCGCGCCCGTCGCCGCTTGCTCGCGCGTCGGTGCGCTCGGAGGGCGAGGCGGCACGACCTCGATCGCACGCACACCCCGCTGTGCGCGCTCGACCCCCACCGGCGGCGACTCGGTGCGGGCGCCTTCCGACGCGGCGCGTCGCGCCACGGTCGCCCGGACGCTCGTCGCGCTCCCCACCAGCCCCTCGCCGCAAAACGGGCAGTACTTGAACGCGAGGACCTTGCCCGAGTCCGTGCGGAGCTCGACGCCTTGGATCGAAGCCGGGAGCCCTTGCGCGCGGCGCTCCTCGCTCGACCACCCGTAAACAACCGTGAGCCCGGGCCCCTCGTGATTTACCGGCAGACCGGCCTGACTCATCTCGAGGCAGACCGTCCTGCCATCGCGTGTGCACTGTCGTCCGATGATGGGCATTGTCATCTCCTAGCTTCGAAGGGGGTGCGAGCGCAGGCCTACCCGGTCGAACTTTTGCGCAGTACTGTTCACGTGTCAAGGTAGAGATGAACCGAGTGCGTCAGACGAGGCCTGGGCGGGGGATCACGGGCCGTCCGGGTGACGAGGCAGCCGCGGCGGCTTGATCTGCGCTGGCGCGTCCTTTCGCAGCTCACCCCCCACAGCGCACAGCTGCCCGGCAGCTGCTCGTTTCGGCGCTCGTTTCCGCGATGGACCTCGGCAGAGAACCTGCGCGCCCGCGCCGGGGTGCAGGCGGCAGCCCTCGGCGTCTCGAAGGCCTGCCCGGCGCGCCGCGACTCGCCAGCCCGCCGTCGCGAGCGCACGGGCGACCTCGCCCCGCTTGGTCTGTCGACCCCACCGCACGCCGCCGCACAGAGCACGCAGCCCCGAGCCTCCCCGGGATGCTCATGACCTCATGTACGCGACACGGCGCCGGCGGCGAGCGGTGTGACTGACACCCCGCAGGCGCGGTGGAGCCCTGTGCACAGCGCGCTGGGATTCACCTTGACAGCCTATGAAGCCTGAGGTGGCATCAGCCGGTGGTCTCCAGGCATCTGCGCAGGTGATCACAGGGAAGAGGAGATCAGATCTTGCCGCACAAAGAGACCGTATCCATCGTTGGTCTGGGTCAGATGGGCGCCGCGCTGGCGCGCGCCTACATCAACGCAGGTCATCGGGTGACCGTATGGAACCGGACCCACAGCAAGGCAGAGCCGTTTCAGGGCCAGGCGAAGGTGGCGGCGACGCCCGAGCAGGCGTGCAGCGAGAGCGACCTGACGATCATCTCGCTGCTCAACTACGAGGCAAGCGACCAGGTCCTCCGCGCTCCCCTCGTGGCCGAGGCCGCGAAGGGCCGGACGATTGTACAGCTGACCAGCGGCACGCCCAACGACGCCCGCAGCGGGGCGGCATGGGCGTCGGACCTCGGAATCAACTACCTGGACGGATGCATCTTGGCTTACCCCAGCTACATCGGCGGTGAACAGACGCCGGTGTTCTACTCGGGTCCCAGGGAGCTCTACGACCGCCACGAGCCGACGCTGCGCGTCCTCGGCGGGGCCACCTCCCACGTCGGCGAGCCGATCGGGGCCGCGGCAGCGCTCGACTGCGCTCTCCTGGAGAGCTTTTACGGCGCCACGCTGTCGTTCCTGCACGGGGCGGCCATCTGTGCGTCGGAGAAGTTTCCCCTCGACGCGTACTTCGCCAGGTACCAGGCGATCATGCCGCTCATCTCGATCACCGCCGACATGTGCAAGAAGATGCTGTCGACCGGCGATTTCAACGGGACCGACTGCACGCTGGACATTCACACCGGCGCACTCGAGCACATCGCGCGTCTCAGCCGGGAGAACAACATCGATCGGCGCATCCCGGAGCTCATCCTGTCCTACTACAAACGGGCGTTGCAGCTCGGCCACGGCGCCGATGAAATGGCCGCCGTGTTCAACGCCATCCAGGATCAGGCCCGCGGCTGACCCGCGGCGCGGGGCCCGCTCCTGCCGATACGATAGCCCGTAAAGGGGTCCGAGGGGCCCCCGCTCCAGCCGCCCTGGCCGAGCCCGAGGCGGAGCCCGGCGCCGGATGAGGCCGCCGAATTCGACCTTCCCATCGTCGGGCACCGCGGCCTCCGGATCGCGCTGTAGGAGAAAATAGTCGCCATACCACCGTCCTGTGGCATGAGGCGGTCGAGCGGGCGGGCGGGGCAGACCATAAGAAAAATAATCTGAAGGATCGATCCCCGCGGCGGCATCAAGAGCACGAACAGAAGCTCCCGCCGCCAGGCAGCCCAAGTCGGTCGCATCGCGTCGCTGCTCCTCGCCGCCCTGTGTCCGTAGGGCTCCTCGGCGCACCTGGCTGCACCAACGTCGGCCGCCTGGCTCGGTCCGGCTTTGGTCGGCGATTCAGCACGACGGAGTTCGACATGAAATTCTACATTATCATTGCTTCGTCAGTTCTTCTTTCGGCGTGTATGGGAGAGGTGGACGACGTCTCCACCAAGGGGACGGACGGCAACTCCGCCTCCGTCATCGGAGGCGCTGCCGATGCGCCTGTCGACAGCGCGCCGCTTTCGGGGGAGCGCCCTCCGACGCGCGAGGAGGCCGAAGCGATCCTCGATCGCGTGGTCGCGCTCTACCAGGACCACGCCGCGGCCGCGAATCCGGCAGGTACCCACAAGATCTCGTGGAGGATCAACTGGGACAGCGATGCGGTCAGCGCCAGCGTGCAGCTCAAACCGGGGGAGGACTGGACGATTCAGGTGACCAGGGGATGGCTCACGGCCCCGAGCATGACGACGGAGGTGTTCGCGCTCACGATGTGCCACGAGATGGGGCACTTCATCGGCGGGTTCCCGTTCAAGACCAACCGCGGCGGGGACAGCGCCGGCGCGCTGGGCACGTCGATCTCCTCCGAGGGGCAGTCCGACTACTTTGCCACGAAGGATTGCTTGCCGCGGCTGTGGGCGAATGAAACCGAGGCGAACGCCGCGGCGTTCGCCGAGCTCGACCCTTCCGCGCGCGAGCGTTGCACGACGGCCTACAGCGACCTGGCGAGCCAGCAGCTCTGCGGCCGGATCCTGCGCGCCAGCCTGCAAACGGGGCGGTTGTACGAGGAGCAGGAGGTGCTCCAGGCCCCGAGGGAGCTCGTCTACCCGCGGCTCGACACCCCGGACACGACCGAGGCCGCGGTGACGAAGGAGGGCCATCCTACGTCCCAGTGCCGCCTCGACACGCTCGTCGCGGGCGCCGTGTGCAGCGTCAAGGCGACGGGGACGGGGATCCCGGGGTTCGTGCCGCCGTACGCCGAGTACAGCGATGCGAGCGAAGAAGCAGCGCGCCCGTTCGCGTGCCAGACCGGCCCCGGAGCCCGACCGAGGTGCTGGTTCCAGCCGGACACCGTGGCCACCGACTGCTCCGGGCTCGGTGAGGCAGCGTGCGTCGTCGAGGACGGGGTACACGGGGTCCGGTACTGCGATACGACGTTCGGCGTGAGCTATTACTGGTGCTTCCAGGACGAGGTGTGCAAGACGAGCAGCGACGGTTTCTCGGACTGCTATGCTGCCGACGTCGATCCCGAGGAGGGCTCTCCCTGAGCGCGATCGACCGGTTCGGACTGCGTAGAGCCCACTGACCTGACGCAGCTCCGGCCCCATTTTCCCCTTCTTGACGGCCTCGACGATCGAATGGATAAGCTGCCGCATGAGACCCGCGGCGCTCGCGCTCCTCGTCGGGGCCGCGCTGGGCACCTTCGGTCGTCCTGCCGACGCGGGACCGCGCACCTCGTCGCTCGCGTGGGTGCGGATGCCTGGGGCCGAGGCGTGCATTGACGCGCGGACGCTCGCGCTCGCCGTGGAGCGGCGGCTCGGGCGGGTCGCGTTCGTGCCGCCCACCCTCGGCGAGGTGGCCATCGAGGGGCGGATCGAGCGCTCGCAGGAGTCCGGCGTCTGGCGGGCGACGATCCGGGTGTTCGGCGCGGGCGGGGCGGCGATCGGGTCGCGGGAGATCGAGGCCGCTCACGTCGATTGTCGGGCGATCGACGATCAGCTCGAGCTCGTGATCGCGTTGCTCGTCGACCCCGACGCGTCGCTCCTGCTCCCCCGCGCCGCGGGCAGCCCGGCCGGCAGCTCGCCCGCGAGCGTCGGCGGGGGAGCGCCGGCCGCGAGCGCCGGCGGGGGAGCGCCGCGCGCGGCGGTGCGGCCCGCCCCGCTGCCCCCTGCCGCGCACGCGGCCGCCGCGCTTCCGGCGTGTCCGCCCGTCAGCGCGGCGCCGAGCGCATCCTGGCGGGTGGGGGGCGCGGTGGAGGCGGTGGGCGGGCTCGGGCTCGTGCCCGGGCCCGCGAGCGTCGGGGTCGGGGTGCGCGCGCACGCGACGCCGCCGCGCGGGCCGGGCTTCGCGCTGGGCGGCGTGCTGTGGGCGAGCCCAAGCGTCCGCGCGGCGCCGGGATCGCCGGCGTTCTCGCTCGCCTACGGAAGCCTGTCCGTGTGCCCCATCGAGATCGTGCGCGGCGAGACGGCGCTCTCGGGCTGCGCCGGCGCGATGCTCGGATCGCTGCGCGTCGAGGGGCCCGCGGTGCCGAGCAGGTTCCGCCACGAGCGGCTCGTCTTCGATCTGAACCTCGACACGCGCGTGCGGCGGCGCTTCGTTGGGCCGCTGTTCGGGGCCGTCGGGCTCGGGATCGCGGTGCCGACCGTGCGAGATGTCTATTTTTACACCGACGCCGCGGGGGCGCGGCACGACATCTTCCAGGTGTCGCCGGTATCGGCCATCCTCGACCTCGGCCTCGGCCTCGAGCTGCCGTGACCGGGCCGCGTCGATTGTCTCAAAACGCGTCCGCCGCGCGTCCACTCACCCCAGCGCATGCCCCTGCTCGCCACCGCGCGCGAAGGCCGGCCGCGCGCGATCTCCGCGCCGGGAGGGCCGGTCCCGTCCTTCGAGCAGCTCTTCTTCGATCACGCGCCGTTCGTCTGGCGCGCGCTGCGGCGGCTCGGCGTCCATGAAGCCGACGCGGAGGACGTCTGCCAGGAGGTCTTCATGATCGTCCACCGGCGCCTCGCGAGCTTCGAGGGGCGATCCTCGGTCCAGACCTGGATCTATGGAATCTGCATCCGGGTCGCGGCCGATTACCGCAAGCGCGCCCACCGGCGCCGCGAGTCGACGCACGCCGAGCTGCCCGACCAGGTAGCGCCCGAGGACCCGCACGGGGCGCTCGAGGACCATCAGGCGCGCGCGCTCCTCGACGCGTGCGTCCAGATGCTCGACGACGACAAGCGCGCGGTGTTCGTCCTCTTCGAGCTGGAGGAGCTGCCGATGACGGAGGTCGCCGAGGCGGTGGGCTGCCCGCTTCATACGGCGTACGCGCGGCTCTACGCGGCGCGCCGGGTGATCGAGGCCGCCCTGCGGCGCGCCACGGCCAGGAGGATGCCTTGAGCAAACCGAAGGATCCGCCGCGGCTCTTCGATGCGTCCTCGGACACGACCGACGCCGTACGCGCCGTCTTGCGCGCGGGTCAGCGCGAGCTCCCCGGGCCATCCGACCTCGCCCGCCTCGCCGCGCGCCTCCCGCTCGGGCCGCTCCCGCCGCCGGGCGCCTCGCCCCCGGGCGCCTCGCCGGCGGGTGCCTCGCCGCCGGGCGGCTCGCCGCCGGCCGGGGCGCCCCAAGCCACGTCGCCCCCGGGCGCCTCGCCGCCGGCCGGGGCGCCCCAGGTCGCTTCGCTGCCCCCGCCGCCTCCGCTCGCGCCCGGGCACCTCGCCGCGGCCGCCGCGGGGCCTTCCGTGGCCTCCAGCGCGCTCCTCGGCGCGCTCCTCGGCCTCGGCGTCGTGGGCGGCGTGTGGTGGCGCGACGCCGCCACGCCGCCGCGCGCCGCCGCCACGGCCCCGCGCGACGCCGCGCCCAGCGCCGTCGCGAGCGCCGCCGGGCCGAGCGTCGCCGCGCCCAGGCCCACCCCCGCGCCGCCCGCGGAGCCCGGCCTCGACGGCGCCGGACCCGCTGGATCGGAGCCCGGTCGCGGCGCAGCGCGCGAGCCCGCGAGCGCGCCGCACGACGATCTCCTCCCGCGCGCGCGCACCGCCGCGCCGCGCGCCGGGGGGGCGGCGCTCCGCTCGCCGGGCGCGCCGAGCGGCGGGGCTCCCCCGAGCGCGAGCCCTCCCCCCGCCGGCGCCGCCGACGAGGCGGAGACCGAGGTCCAGCTGCTCCATCGCGCGCAGGACGCGCTCGCCACCGACGCCGGCTCGGCCCTCGCGCTCACGCTCGAGCACGCGCGGCGCTTCCCCACAGGCGCGCTCGGTCAAGAGCGCGAGATCATCGCCATCCGCGCCCTGCTCGCCCTCGGCCGCGCGGCCGAGGCGCGCGCTCGCGCCGCGAGCCTGCTCGAGCGGTTCCCCGGCTCCGCGTACCGCGGCAGGCTCGAATCGCTCGGCCTCGAGGGATCACCTCCAAAAAATTGAGCCGGTCTCTCCACGTACCCGGTGACCGCACGACGCGGTCCCTTCGATGGAGATGACCCATGTCGAACCGCTTCTCCTCGCGCGCCTCGCTGCCGGCGCGCGCCGCGAACCTCTTCCTTCTCGCCGCGCTTGCGGCGACCGCGCCGCTCGTCGGCGGCTGCGGGATGGTGCTCCAGATTGGCGACGAGTCCAGCGGCGGTGGTGGTCCCGAGCCCGGGACGGGCGCGGGCGGCTCCCCGCCGGGCACCACCGCCGCGACGGGAACGGGCAGCGGAGGCACCACCGAGACGGGCACGGGCGGCTCCCCGCCAGCCGCCAGCGGTGTGGGGGGCGGCGGGGACACCACCGCGACGGGCGCGGGCGGGACAGAGGAGATCCCGCCCGACCTCTGTCCGGGCGGCGTGGAGAGCGACGATGAGCGAGAACCGACGTCGGAAGAGCAGTGTCAGGAGATCGGGGCGGTGCTGAAGGCCGAGCACGACACGGCCCTCCAGGGCGCGGAGCTCGCCGTCGCGCCGCTCGCAGGAACCTGGGTGATCGGCAGCGGCCCCGAGCGCGTCGAGCTCGTGCTCGACGCGCAGGGCCAGGGCACGCTCCTCTTCGGGGAACCGACGGACCTCCCTCCGATGTCCGACCCTGACGAGCTCTACCTCACGAACAGGGCGGCGAACGACGCCGAAGATCTCTTCGGGCTCGATCACCTGAAGATCCACCCTGGTTTCAGGTACTCCGTCGTCGCCGAGAGCGGCCGCGGCGGCGAGATGTCGTTTCACATCTGGGTCGTCGAGGTGTGGGAGGGCTGGTGCGCAGCGCAGACGCCCGTCCCCTCCCCGTACTCGCGCCACTGCCACGCCTGCATGTACGACGAGGGGCGCTACACCTTCATCAGCAGCAGGTCGGCCTGCGAGGTGCCGCCGGGCTGCTACGCGGGCCACACGCTGGAGGAAGACAAGCTCGTGGATTGCGGTCGCCTCGAGCTCTGCGTCTTGCCCAACTACAACGTGTGCAACTGCACCGGCGACGAGTGCTTCGCCAACCTGGGAGGGAGCCAGAACCAGCTCACCGTCTACCCCTACACCGTGACGCTCGATCCCGCCGACGCGACGATCCTCCGCCTCAAGAGCCTGTCGGAGCTCGACGGCAGGACTTACTATCTCGACAAGCAGCCGTAGGCCCGGCGCTGGGGGGCCTGCGCCGGAGGCGGCGGGCTCAAGAGCGCGACGCGGTGTTGCGCGCCCGAGCGAAGGACGACCGGGGCTGCCGGCATTCACCGGGTGCAGGCGAACGACAGCGCGATGAGATCGAGTCGTACCCGCCGTGTTACAGGTAGATGGCCTCTACCGGCCGTTCGTCAGGCGTCCGCAGCGTCACGTAGAGGGCCGGCGAACGTGAGCAGGAGCGAGATGCGGCCCGCAGGGTCTACCTCTCCTGCGTCGAAGAACTCGAAATTCTTGCCATCGCTACGTTCGACGACCGAACGGAATCGAAACGTGGTGTTCCCCGTGTCGATGACGCTGAGCACGCGGACTCGCACGAGCAGCGGATCCTCGAGCAGCTTCGCGATCTCGTCAGCGACCGCTGCTCGCCCTCGGATCTCGCGGCTGCGCGAGACGACGCGCCCGTCAGCCGCAAAGCACGCATCGAGCATCGCTGCCCGCTTCTCTGGATCCCGCTCGCTCGCCGCGTCGATGTAGGTCTTCACCGCGGCGTCGACAATGCTTCCCATGGTGGGGCCAGGAGATCCAACCGCGCTCCGAAAGTCAACCTCCTCGCGGTGGCCGTCCCACCAGGTGACGCCCGTCCGGGCCCACGCCTGGCCAGAACACCGACATCGAGATCCAGGAAGCGATCGACAGGGCCAAGGCAGAGATTCAAGCGGCCCTCGGCGGAGCCTCGTCCCCGCCGGACAAGGCCGCCGTGGTGCGGCTGGGGCCCGGCGTCTTCAAGCTGGGGAAGACCATCCAGCTCGACGGTGCCGTCTCGCTGTTCGGGGCGGGCATGAGCGCCACCAGGCTGGAGTGGGACCCTCGCGGGCCGGACGGACAACCCATCATCGACGGTAGCCCGGCCATCAAGGTCCACAATCACTCGCGTTACGAGGCCGGCAACTTCGAGCTGTTGAACAAGCTGCCCTCCACGGGCACCCCGGATCCGCAGAAGAATCGGCTGAGCTTCCCCGCAAACGCCAATCGCGCCGGGACCGGCCTCCTCCTCACCGGCACGGGCTTCGGCACCCGGGGGCACACGGCGTTCTGGCGGAACGTCAACCTGCGCAATTTTCACATCGGGATGCAGGTGGGCGAGGTAGGCCCGGGCGTTCAGGTCGCGAACAGCGAGCTGAAGTTCGTGAACCTGGAGGCGAGCTACAATGACATCGGCGTGCTGCTCCGGGACTACAACACGCTGAACATCAATTTCGACATGGTGTCGATGGCCTACAATCAAACCGGCCTGCTCGCCGTCGAGGCCAACTCCGTGAGCGTGTACGGCGGCTCGGTCGGCTACAACGGAATCGACTTCAGCTTCACCCCTGGCGGGGCGTTCTCGGTGCGCGACGTCCGCAGCGAGCACTCCGGGTGGTTCGTCTTCGCCTCCGGGACCAGCGCGCCCACGCCCGTCACGATCGACGGCTGCAAGGTCGCCGCGTCGGAGCCCGACCCCGATCCGAGCCATCCCCCCCTGTCCATCCGGACCAACGGCGGCGCGCTGCTCAACATCCGTGGTTGTCTGCTCGCGCGTCCCATCGGCGTCGCCGTTCCAGCAGCTGGCCAGAGCCTGGTGCTCGTCGGGAACTCCATCGGCGGCGAACAGCCCTTCCTTCCTTATTACGCGGCAGGGATGAACGGCCTGCGGTACGTGTCGCTCGGCAATGTCCGCACCAACCAGCAGTTCGAGGTGCTCGGGTTTCACCCGTACGAGGTAGGCCACGTATCAGGCGGCCAGAAGGTATCGACCCTCTTCCCCATCCAGTAGCCGCGCCCGAGGGGCGCCGGCTCGGCTCTGGGGTGTACATCCGCGCGAGGCTCGAGGAGCCGCACCGATGGTGCCTTGCAGCTCGCCTTGGCGCTGTCGATATCGCCCTTCTTGGCCCTCTCAGCGCCTTCCTTCGAGATCGCGATCCACCTCGACCGATGCGGGGACGTCCGCCGTCCCGCCCGCGGCCCATCCTGCGCCAGCAAAGCCGACCGCAAAGCCGCCGGCAAAGCCAATGCTGACGCTCATGATCATGGCCCCCATCAGCTTGATGCTCATCGACATTGGCGTCTCCTGGTCCGGTGAAGGGCAAGCTCGACTACCCCATCACAGCCCCAAATGTGAACGTTCACAGGTGCGACGTCAATCCAGATCGGCCGAGGATGGGCCGAGCTCCTGGCGCGGAGCGCGCGCTCCAGTCGCCGCGCGTAAGAGGCGACACTTGGGACGCCCACAACCTGCGGCATCGGGCGCCAGCCGTCCTTGCGCAAGGCCGCCATCGAGCGCCGACCCTCCCTGCGCAGGTCGGCATCGAGCGCATCGGGCCAGCGATCGCCGCGGTCCGGCGCCCGCCCCCGGGTGACGCGGCGCTCCGGAGGAGCCCGCCAGCGTCGTCCTCCCTCCGGGATCGAGCATCCCGCTCCGGCCGGTCGATTGGGTTTGACATCAGAAATGTGATCGTTCACATTTCGAAGGGGGTATACTTGTGCTTTGCCCTGGGTAGGTCGTCCTGCGCGCCTTTGCGCGGGCTATCCGCCCATTGGATGGGCGCCTTTGTCGAGTCAGCACCAGGGGTGCGGGGCGCCAGCAACTCGCTCGCGAGAGGATTCAACGTGCGCCTGATCACAACGTGGTACCGAGCAAGAAGAATGACCCTTACGGCGATGGCGCTGGCCATCGGCGCCGCGCTTCCGTCCCCCGCTCGGGCGGACAACCCGATCGTGCAGACCTTCTACACGGCCGACCCCGCCCCCATGGTGCACGAAGGCACGTTGTATCTCTACACGTCCCACGACGAGGACGTCTCGGTGAACAACTTCTACACCATGAACGACTGGAGGCTCTACTCCACCACGGACATGGTCAACTGGAGGGACCACGGTTCGGTGGCGAGCTACAGGACCTTCCGCTGGGGGACCGGCGACGCGTGGGCGCCGCAGGGGATCGCCAGGAACGGCAAGTACTATCTCTACGTGCCGCTGAACAACGCCACCGGCGCGAGGATCGGCGTGGGCGTGTCGGACAACGTGGCAGGACCGTTCATGGACCCGCTGGGAAAGGAGCTGGCCGCGACCGGATCCGGCAACATCGACCCGACGGTGTTCGTCGACGACGATGGACAGGCGTACATGTACTGGGGGAACGGCACCCTCCGGTACGTGAAGCTGAACTCGGACATGATCAGCACCTCGGGGAGCATCACCAACGTGCCGTTGAACGGCTTCACCGAGGGGCCGTGGCTCTACAAGCGAGGTTCGCTGTACTACCTCGTCTACGCCGCCATCTCCGGGACCGAGAAGATCAGCTACGCGACCAGCAACAGTCCGACCGGGCCCTGGAGCATCCGCGGCGACATCATGGACGCCGGGCGCACCTACACCAACCACGCCGGCATCGTCGACTACAAGGGGCACTCGTATTTCTTCTATCACAACAGCGCATTGCCGGGCGGCGGTGACTTCAAGCGCTCGGTCTGCGTGGAGGAGTTCACGTACGGGGCCGACGGCAGCATCCCGAAGATCACGATGTCCACGAACGGACCGTCCGCCGTCGACACGCTGAATCCGTTCAGTCAAGTCGAGGCCGAGACGATCGCCTTCTCGTCCGGTCTCAAGACCGAGGCGTGCACCGACACCGGCGGCGGCATGAACGTCACGTCCATCAGCAATGGCGACTACATCAAGGTGAAGAACGTCGACTTCCTGGACGGCGTGACCTCCTTCGAGGCTCGGGTGTCGTCCGCGGCCGGCGACGCGAAGATCGAGCTCCGCCTCGACAGCCAGAACGGCACGCTGCTCGGGACGTGTGACGTCTCGGGCGCGTCGTCCTGGACCACCAAGACCTGCACGGTCAGCGGGGGCAGCGGGAAACACGACTTGTTCCTGAAGTTCGTCGGTGGCGGCGGCGACCTCTTCAAGTTCAACTGGTGGCGGTTTACCGGCCCCACCACGCCGGATGGCGAGGGCGGCGGAGGCGGCGCCGGCGGCAGCGCCGGCGCCGGGGGCACGATGTCGGGCAGCGGCGGCTCGGTCGCCGGAGGCACCGGCGGAACGACCGACCCCGCTGGCTCGGGCAGCGGCGGCAGCGCCGATCCCTCCGGTGGAGCGGGCGGCGGTGGCGACGCCGCCGGCGCTGGTGGTCGCGGGGACAGCACGCAGGCTGCCAGCGGCTCGGGTGGGAACGGCGCGGACGGCGCCGACGCCGACGGCTCGTGCGGTTGCCGGACGGGCGCGAGCGCTGGGCACGGCGGATTCGCCGCCGCTCTCTCGCTGGTCGCTTCTGCGCTCGTCCTTCGGCGCCGGCGTCAGCGCTTGTCCTGAAGGTCGTCCGAGGGGGGTGCATCGGAGAAGGCGCCTGCTGGAGCGACAACCGGGTTGAACCCGCCTGAAACCAGCAGAATTTCGAACCGCCAGGGCGCCAGGGTGTTGTCGTCGTCTCGGCGCTTCACCCGTACGAGATCGGCCACGTATCAATCGTCCAGAAGGTATCTCTTCCCCATCCGACGGGGTTGAAGAAGCTCGGCGTCGTGATGCGCCGTGTGTCATGCCTCGTCGTCCTCCAGCGCCCCCTCACGCGAAAGCACCTCTGCCAGCGCGTCGTCCACCGCGGCCCGGACACGGCCCGCGCGTCGGACGAGATAGCTCTCGACCAGGGCCACCTGCGCCTCCTCGCCGAGACGACCGAGCGCATCGAGCGCCGCGCCTTCGGCCTCGCCACCTCCGGATCCAGCGCGCGCCGTCCCTGGCGCCCCGAACCCGTGGAGCATCCCGGGGGCCTCCACCTGCTATGCTCGTCAGGGGGGTGCTCGATGGCCCAGGTCGCGCCTGCAACCGACGAGATCGCCGAGGAGCTCTCGAGGATCAGCCGAGCTGTGCTCCTCGTGCGGCGCCCCGGGAGCGTCAGCCGAGCTGTGCTCCTCGGGGAGGAGCCTGATCCGATGAGCGTCGCTCTCCAGCGCAGCCTGGACGAGGTCGACGCGTTGCTCGCGCGGTGTCCACGCCGCGCGGAGGCGAGGCTGCTTCGAGACCGGATCGCGGACGCATTGCGACGGCTCAGGACTGTAATTTGCTGCTTCGGCGGTCGCTCGATGCTCGAGCGGCACCGGCTGCAGGCGCCTCCGCCCAGCTTCACCGGCCGCGAGGGAGAGCTCGGCGAGCTGATGCAGCATGCGGATCCCTGGGGCCCGCTGATCTGCGGGCCGGGCGGGGTGGGAAAGCCCCCCGGAGACGTACGTCGATCGGCTGCGGGACGCCCGGGGTCGATACGAGCAGGTCGACGCGGCGCTCGGGGTGACCCACGGTCTCCTCGCGCCTGTCCATGAGATGCTGTGGGCTCGCCTGAGCGTCGTCTCGTCCTTCTTCCCTGTCGATCGCGCGCTGTCGATCACCGCGTTTCCCGCGCTCCACGCGCTCCTGCGCGACCTCCAGGCCTGCGCCATGCTCGACTACAATCCGGCGACGAGGCTCTACAGCATACCTCGCGCGGCGCGGAGCTTCGCGGCGTCGCGTCTGACCGAGGAAGACCGCGACGAGACAGAGCGTCAGCTGAGCGCCGCGTCAGCCGGTCCCCCGACGAGACCGAGCGGCCGATTTCTGTCGCTCGAGCATCGGGATCACGTGCTCGGCGTCGCCCGCCGCGCGGGATATCGGCGCGCCGAGGTGTTTTACCTGGAGAGGATGGCGGACTGCGAGGCGCCTGCCGCTGTGCAGTTCCTGCAGCAGGCGCTGGCGATCTGCTGGGAGATCGGCGATGGCCCCGCCGAGCGCCGGATCTTGTTCAAGATGATCGGGCTCTACGAGCGCATGGAGGATCACCGCAGCGTCCTCGAGCTCCATGCGCACGCCCTGGTCGTCCTCCGCGGGCTCGGTGACCGGAAGGAGGAGCTCCGGATAACGAGGGAGCTCTTTGCGTTTCTACGCGATGCTCCGCAGATCGAAAGAGCGCGCTGTCGAGCTCGGGGAGCGCGCCGTGGCCCTCGCGCACGAGCTCGACGACCTGGAATCGGAGCGCCACCTGCTGAAGGAGCTGGGCAGGCTCTATCTGGTTCACAAGGAGACGCACCGCGCGGCCGAGGTCTACGAGCGCCTCCTCGCCGCCACCGGCGAGGTTCGTGGCACCGTCCCTCGGGGTCGCATCGCCCCGCCGCCCAACTCGATGTACAGGCGCTTCGCCAGCTCGGATTGATGAACCGCGACCGACGCGCCCAACGCGACCGACGCGCCCAACGCGACCGACGCGACCGACGCGACCGACGCGCCCAACGCGACCGACGCGACCAACGCGACCGACGTGACCGATGAACGGTGGCCCACCACAATGCTTGAAAGGCGCGCACGATCCGTGTAGCGTGAGCACACTGGCCCCAGGTCACGCCTCCGCAAGGACGGGACTTACAAGGGGACAAGAAGCTCTTCGCGACGAATCGGCGGTCGGTAGGGCGCGTGCAGCGGCTTTGCGCTGCGCGCGCCCTACCGGGTGGCCAGCTATTTTGTACTCATGAGGTGAACATGGCGATGCTGCGCGCGAGCCGACAGCTCCGGGCGGGAGCTATTGGGCTCCTTTGTTTGTTCACGAGCGCCTTGTCGCTCTCCTCGTGCATCGACGGCGGGTCTCCGAGGACGAGGGAACGACCGACGCTCCGGATCCTCCCGGAGGTGACGTGCTCGTCCGAGTCGCCGCGGCGCGTCTATGTGCTTCTGGAGCTGCGCCAGCCTGATCTCGGCGAGGCTCCCTTGAGGCCCGTCGTTATTTATCTGAGGGCCGACGGCGCGACGGTGGGCATGCTCCCGGGGCCGACGTTCTGCGAGGCGCCGAGCGACGGCGCCGGGGCGGCCGGCGGCGGTGGCGGCGCGGCGGGCGACGCGGCCGGGGATGGCGGCGCGGCGGGCGACGCGGCCGGGGATGGCGGCGCGGCGGACGGCGCGGGCGGCGGCGGGGGCAGCGGTCCCGGGGACGAAGGCGTCGGAGCAGGCGAGGCAAACCTCGTGATCCCGAGCGCGGCGCTCCTCGTCAACGACGCCGCCGGCACGCGCGATTTCGCGTTCCTGCTTGAGCTGCCCGATGGGAAAGACCTCGTCTCGATCTACGCCACGGCGTATTCGCACGAGGGCAAGCCCGGTGATTGCGAGGGCTTCAACCTGCGGCCGATCGCGGTAGGCCGCCAGGAAATCGAGCGAACCTGCGGGCGCGACGGAGCTGATGACGGCGAACAGGGCGGAGGTGGTGAGGGAGGCAGCCAGGGGAGCGCCGGCGGCGAGGGCGGCGCTGGCGCTGGCGGCGGCGGCGAGGGTGGCGCTGGCGGCGGCGAGGGCGGCGCTGGCGGCGGCGAGGGCGGCGCTGGCGGCGGCGAGGGCGGCGCTGGCGGCGGCGAGGGCGGCGCTGGCGGCGGCGAGGACGGTGGCGGTGGCGGAGATGGCGAGGGTGGTGATGGCCAGGCGGGCGGTGACGGGAACTAGCCGGTGAGCGAAGCGAACACCGAGGGACGGTGAACATCATGAAGCGAGTGTTTGGGATAGCTCTTGTTTCGATCGCTGCGTGCGGAAGCCTGCTGCTGGCCCCCCCCAGAGCCGACGCGGCACCGCAGCCCGCGCCAACGTCCGGACCGCCGGCGAATCCCGCCTATGCGCTCTTGGATGTCTCCTGCGACGCGAAGACAGGTCAGCTCGTCGTCGCGAAGGGCGCGACGCTGGCGGGGGACGCCGAGAGCTACTACGTCCGGCGAAATTGCCCCGGCCGTAAAGGCGCTGAGCTGCTCGCGAACCGCGAGCCCCTCACGAAGAGCGACTGCCCCGCGGGGGCGGCGCCTCCGGCTGCGGCCGTGGGCGACCCCAACCTGATCGAGTGCTTCGAGCTCGAGAAAGAGGCGCTCCCGGTCAACGACGAGCGGCCGTCGACGCTCTGGCTCTCCTCGCGCGAGGACGACCCCCAGACAGCGATCGCGCTCACCCGCGCGGACAAATCCGGCCCGATCCAGATCGGCCCGCCGACGTGGACCGTCGCGCTCGAGCTCAACTACGCGCCCGACGGCACGCTGCACCTCGTCCACCCGAAGACGTTCGCGCGGAAGCAGAAGGGCTCGCGGTATGCGGTCGCGGTCTACAACATGCCGACCAAGACCACCAGTGTGTTCATCGAGGGCGAGCAGGCCTTTCCGGCCGAGTGCAAGGAACAGGAGGCGGACACCGCCACGTGCTTCGACGTCCCGATGCTCGATGGCGTCGGCGCCGGGTACAAGACCCAGCTTGATTTTTCCACGACCAGCGCCGGGGCGTTCACGAGGATAGCCCTCCAGCTCGACGCGAGCGACCGCATCCGCTCCACGCTCGCGGCCAGCGCGTACGATTACCTTCAGGCGATCAGCGCCGCGTACGAACAGGCGAAGAAGAGGATCAAGCGGCAGAAGCTGGTCGACTGCCTCGACAGCGGCAAGACGGACATCCCGCGAAACCTCTATTGCCCGATACAAAACTTCGCGATCCTGTTCTTCGATGAGACGGGCGCCTCGCCGTTCGCGCTGGAGCGCGTCGACGAGGACGACGAGGTCGTCATCGTGGTGGTCCCCCGGAACGGGATGCCCATCCAGGAGCTCACGCTGACGACCTGCGGCAACGCCGATCAGGCCCGGGTCGCCGGCAGCATCGTCGCGGTCAACGCTGCGTCGGCCCAAGGAACCGACGCGCTGGGTCGTGGGCCTCAGAGCGTCGACAGGCAGAAGGAGAAGATCGAGCAGACGACCAAGGAGGTTGGCGAGCAGAAGGCCGAGGCAAAGAGGAACCAGGAACGCGCGGCGGATCTGGACGCCAAAGCAGCGCAGCTCTCAACGCCGGTCGCGGGGAAGGCCGATGCCAACGCGCTGGCCGAGAAGCTCGATGAGCTCAGCCGCGATCAGGCGCTGACAGACGATCTGCAGGACGAGCAGACCAATGTCAAAGCCATCAATGAGAGAATCGCGTCCAGCAAGAAGAAAGAGATCTCGGATGACGACAAGAGGGAGCTGAACGCCCAGCGGGAAAGCGCCCAGAAGGACATCCTCGCCGAGCGGTACAGCTACGAGCAGAAGGCGCTGAAAGCAGAGAAAGACGCCGCGAGCGCGGCGCGCGAAGTCCGTACCCTCCAGGCCCAGCTTCAGGCGAACACCGCCGTGCGCATGCTCGTCGCCAAGCACTGCGCGTCGCCGAGGATGCAGCTCACGGTGCGGGGTGAGGGGCAGACGCAATCATCGCAGATCTCGATCGACACGCTCCCGATCTACCGGTTCTCGGTCGGCCTCGCGCTGATCGCCGATTTTTCGACCAAGGTGGAGTACCGCTCCACATCGGTGAGGGGAGAGACGGTCCCCGTGATCCAGAGGTCCGCGGAGACCCAGGGGCTCGCCCCGCCGATGCCGTTCATCGCCTGGCGGCCCAGCGGGACCAACATCGAACGGAAGCGTGACTGGAATTCCTGGGAGGGGTTGGGCATAGGGGTCGGCATCTCCCTGGTGGAGCCGCTCGATCACCTCTATCCCGGCGTTTTCTACGAGCCCGTCCCCGGCTTCGGCCTGCTCGTCGGGTTGCACTGGCAAACCGTGCCGGAGCTGACCGGCGGCTACGAGGAGAACGATCGCGTGCCGGCGGGGGAGATCGGTGTGGAGCGGAAATGGAAGGCGGGGCCCATGCCTTTCGTCGGTGTCAACCTGGATGCAGCTCTGTTCCTGAAGCTGGTCGGCGCCGTCGGCACCGGCCGGTAGCGTGCGCGTACAGCCACGCTGCGCGCGCTGGTTGACGTGGACCCCCTCCCGAGGAGCGCCCTGTTCGCCCCCCCGCGCGGGAACCATCGCAGCGACGCCGTGTCGCTCCCCTCGCATGTTCACCTTCCGCCCCCGTCCGCGCTCCTGCCGCGCTGCCGTCCGGCCGGCGCCCGCGGCCGCGCTGACCGCCTCCCCTCGCCTCGCCGGTGCCGTCCTCGCCGGCGCCGCGCTGCTGCTCGCCGCCGCGGGCGCCCGGGCCGACGGCCTCGACACCGTCGAGGGCACCGAGACGAATGCGCTCGTCGAGCAGGAGCACCGCATTGCGCTTCGCCTCGACCGCGGGCACGCCGAGCTCGTCGTCCAGCGCACCGTCGTCAACGGCGGCCCGCGCCACGATCAGGCGCTGTTCCTGCTCAACATGCCGCGAGGCGCGGTCGCGACCGGGCTCGCCTCGCTGGGGCTCAAGGACGGACGACCGTCCTGGTTCCGCGCGGACCTCATGGAGGCCGAGGCCGCCGCCGCGAGGTACATGGAGCTCACCGGGGTCGCGGGCTACCACCCAAAGGGTGCGGCGCTCCTCTCGTGGCGGTCGCAGGGCTTCCTCGCGCTCCAGGCCTTCCCGTGCGCGCCCGGCCAGCCAAGGACCGTCGCGTACACCGTCCGCGTGCCCACGGCCTACCGCGAGGGCCGCCATCACCTCACCTTGCCGCGCGTGGGGACCGAGACCCTCACCGCCACCGTCGTGGTCTCCGCGGCGCGCCCCGGAGATCGCCTGTTCCTCGACGGCAAGCCCATCTCCCCCGGCGCCACCTTCCAGCTCGCGCAGGACGAGACCGACCTCGCCCTCGCCCCGCGCCCCTCGCTCGCGCTCGACGGCGCGTTCTCCTCCTCGTCCCTCGGCAGCGGCCGCGCGCTCGTCGCGCTCCGCGTCGACGCGCCTCTCCGCCTCTCCGAGCCGCCGCGCAACGCCCGCGTCGTCGTCCTCCTCGACGCCTCGCGCTCGCTCCCCGAGCGCGACGGCGCCGCCGCCCTCGCCGCCGCCCGGGCCTATCTCTCCCATCTCGACGGCTCCCTCGTCGAGGTCCTCACGTTCGACCGCGAGGTCCGCCCGCGCCACGGCCGCTTCGTCCCCGCCGCCCGCGCCGCCGCCGACCTCGACGCGCTCGTCCTCCCCCGCCGCAACGGCAGCCGCCTCGACGACGCCCTCGCCCGCGCAGACGCCCTGCTCGCCGCGACGCCCGCGGGCCTCCCCCGCCGCATCCTCGCGCTCACCGATCTCCGCGCCCGCTCCGCGCTCACGCCCCGCCGCCTCGGCGCGATCGTCAAGAGCGGCGCGCTCGTGCACGTCGGTGTCGTCGGCGAGGGCGCGCCGGACCTCACGCGCAACGAGCACCCCTTCGCCGCCCCGGTGCGCGCGACCGGGGGGCTCGTCTGGACCGCGCGCGCGAGCGCCAGGCCCGGCGACGCCGGCGCCATGCGCCGCGTTTACGAGGAGTGGGTTCGCCCGCTCCGCATCGACCGCCTGGACGTGGAGCTGCCCGGCGTCGACCCCTCGGAGGTCGGCTTCGGCGAGCAGCTGCCCGAGGGCAAGGGCCTGGAGCTGCTTCGCCTCCACCGCGGCCGGGTCGCGCGGGCGGTGCTGACCGGCGAGCTCTGGGCGCGGCCCATCCGGCGCGTGTTCATGCCGGACCCGGCGCACGGCCGGCTCTGGTCTGCGCTCGTGTTCGGCTCCGAGCTCCTCGATTCGCTCACCGAGCCGGAGATGGCCGTCCTCGCCTTCCGCGGCGGCGCCGTCTCGCCCGTGACGAGCTACGTCGCGAGCGCGCCCGGAGAGCGCCCCATGACCCTGAGCCTGGGAGGCAGCGCGGGAGGAGGATCCAGCACCTGCGAGGGGCTCGGGGGCGGCCTTGGCCATGGCGGCCCGACGGGGAGCGGGAGCTCGTTCGACCATCGCGCGTACCTCCGCGCCGCGCTGCAGCGGGCGTTCGGCGGCTGCCCGCCGGGGCCGAAGAGCGCGCGCGTCACGCTCGAGACCACGGTGGACGAGGTGGTCGACGTCCCCGCGGTCAGGCTCGCGGGGAGCGATGCCGAGGCGGTGCGGCAGTGCCTCGGCGAGGCCGCTTGGTCGCTCGCGCTCCCGGGGGAGTTCAGGGAGCAGCTCGCCAGCTATGACATCGAGGTCTCTCGCTGAAGCGTCCTTCTATCCCGCTCCTGTGCGCCATGGCCGAGCAGGGCTACCGCGTCGTCGTGCGCACGGCGCGCGCTCGGATGGTGCCGGACTCTGGCCGAAAGTGCGGGACTTTGGGAACCGCCAAGGCGCCAAGGAATCTCAATAATTTGGCGTTCTTGGCGTTCTTGGCGTCCTGCCGGTTCGAAGCGCTGCGGCCTGTCTACGGAGAGTCCCGCACCACCTGCACCGCAGCCTGACCCGGACCGTTTCCGGTGCCTCGGTGGCTGCGCCGCAGCCTTGCCCGGACCGTTTCCGGTGCCTCGGTGGCTGCGCCGCAGCCTTGCCCGGACCGTTTCCGGTGCTCCGAAGGCTGCGCCGCAGCCTTGCCCGGACCGTTTCCGGTGCTCCGAAGGCTGCGCCGCAGCCTTGCCCGGACCGTTTCCGGTGCCCCGAGGGCTGCGCCGCAGCCTTGCCCGGACCGTTTCCGGTGCCCCGAGGGCTGCGCCGCAGCCTCTCGCAGACCGCTTCCGGTACCGCGAGGGCTGCGCCGCAGCCTCGCCCGGGCCGTGTCGGCCGAGGTTGGCGAGGATACCTCCAGAGATCGCGATCTCGCTCGCCGGCAAGATTGCAGTGAAGGCCGGTGAGGACGCCTCCAGGGTGCGAGGCAAGCGCTCCAGCCGCTGACGATTGCATGAAGGACCCGCACGCTCAGGACATCCACTGGACAGGTGGCATGAACGACCCGCACGGAGCAGCTCGAACCAGCGACAGACGATCTGCCCCACCGCCGGTCCGCACCATGGAGGGACATGTGGGTGACGACGATCGCGCGCAGGTCCACCACGCCGTGAGCTGCCCGGCGCCGGTCCAGCCAGCGCCGTCTCCCATGACGGACAACTCGTCCGTTATGATGGACAACGGGCGCTGGTCTTGTTATGTCGCCCCCATGTCGACCATTGCCATCATCACAGGGAGCGTCTCCGCGCGCTCCAAGACGGCGGCGCTCGCGGGCCGCGTCGCGGCGCGGCTCGGGCGTGAAGGGTTTCGCGTCGCCACCGTCCATGTTCGTGACCTGCCCGCGGAGGATCTCCTCTTCGGGCGCGTCGATTCGCCGGCCATCGCCGAGGCGACACGCGTCATCGCCGAGGCGGCGGGGGTTGTCATCGCCACGCCCATCTACAAGGCCTCGTACACGGGCGCCCTCAAGGCGCTGCTCGACCTCTTGCCGCAGTTCGGGCTCGCCGGGAAAGCGGTGCTGCCGCTCGCGACGGGGGGCACGCTCGCGCACGTGCTCGCCATCGATTACGGGCTGCGGCCGGTGCTCCAGTCGCTCGGCGCACGGCACGTGCTCGCGGGGCTGTTCCTCCTCGACAAGGCGCTGCGCCTCGGCGAGGACGGGCTGCTCGAGATCGATGATGAGCTCGGAAACAAGCTGGAAGAGGTCGTGAGGCCGTTCATCGACAGCGTGGTCCGCGAAGGCCTGGCGCTCCCGGCGCGCGAGGTCGCAGCAGCCTGAGGTCGGGCCGGGGAGGAGGGCGGCGCCCTTCGATTCGTTGCTTGTGCATAGCAGGATTCGCGCCAGGAAGTCCGCTGGCGCTTCGAGGTGAAACCCATGCGCTTGCTCACCCTCCCCACCCCGCAATCGACGACCCCGACGACCGAGCGCGCCAGGGCGCTCGTCTTCGAGGACCCGAGATCGCAGCAGCTCCTCCAGCGCGTGAAGCAGGTCGCCTCGACCGACACGGCCGCGCTCCTCACCGGCGAGCTCGGGACCGGAAAGGAGATCCTCGCGCGGCACGCGCACGAGCTCGGCGCGCGCCGCGACAGGCCCTTCGTCGCCGTCCGGTGCGGGGCGCTGTCCCCCTCGCTGGCCGAGAGCGAGCTGTTCGGCGACGAGCAGGGGAACGGGCCGCGAAAGCGCGGCCTGTTCGAGGCGGCCCACGGCGGCACGCTCTACCTCGACGAGGTCGGGGACCTGCCGCCCGGCGCGCAGGCGAGGCTGCTCCGCGCGCTCCAGGAGCGCGAGGTGCTCCGGGCCGGATCGCGCAAGGCGACGCCGGTCGACGTGCGGGTCATCGCCGCGACGAGCGTGCCGCTCGAGAGCGTTGTCGCCGCCGGCGGGTTCCGCGAGGACCTGCTCGCCAGGCTGAGCGGCGCGCACGTCGCCGTGCCGCCCCTGCGCGAGCGGCCGGGCGATATCCTGCCGCTCGCGCGCTATTTCGCCGGGCTGTCCGGGCGGCGGTCCGGGGCCGCGCCGTGCGCCCTCGCGTCGTCCGCGGTGGAGCTGCTGCTCGCGCACACGTGGCCAGGCAACATCCGCGAGCTCGAGCACGTCATCCACCAGGCGTCGCTCGTCTGCCGCACAGGCCGCGTGACGAGGGACGACCTGCGCTTCACGAGCCTCCACCCGAAGGCGCCGGCGTCGCCTGGCGCCCCGTGCACCGTCGACGGGCTGATGGCCACGCTCGAGACGACCATCGCCGCGCTCTTCGAGGGCGGCTGTCCCAACGTGCACCAGCGCGTCGAGGAGATGGTGATCCGCGCGACCTACCGCCGCTGCGAGCGCAACCTGGGGCAAACGGCGGCCCGGCTCGGCGTCAGCCGCGACCTCGTGCGCACGCGCCTGCTGCAATCCGGCGAGATCGCGACGCCGCCCGCCTCGGAGCCTCCAGCTTCCCTCCCGGCAGCTCCGCCCTCCAGGACCGGAGAGGCGCTGGCGGCGGTGAGAGGGCTTCTGGCGCTCCACTCCTGATCGCACACCGCCACCGCGGATACGCGCCGCGCTGCAATCGCAGCGGATACGCGCCGCGCTGCAATCGCAGCGGATACGCGCCGCGCTGCAATCGCAGCGGGCCGGCTCAGCTCTGCGACCGCTGGGGGAGGATGTCGTTGGCGATCACCTCGCCGAACGGCCCCGTGAGGTTGGGGCGGACGTCTGGCCCCTTCTGCGCGATGGAGAGCCGCGGGAAGAGCAGCTCGGCGACGCGATAGGCCTCCTCGAGGTGCGGATAGCCGGACAGGATGAACGTCTCGATCCCGAGCTCCGCGTACTCGCGCATGCGGCGCGCGACCGTCTCCGGGTCGCCGACGAGCGCCGTGCCGGCGCCGCCGCGCACGAGCCCGACGCCGGCCCACAGGTTCGGGCTTATCTCGAGCGCGTCGCGCCGCCCGTTGTGCAGCGCCGCCATGCGCCGCTGGCCCTCGGAGTCGAAGCGCGAAAACGCCTGCTGCGCCGCGGCGATGGCGCGGTCGTCGAGGTGGCGAATCAGGTCGTTCGCCGCCGCCCACGCCGCCTCGGCGGTCTCGCGGACGATGACGTGCATCCGGATCCCGAAGCGCACCTCGCGCCCCTCGGCCGCCGCGCGGCGGCGCACGTCCGCGATCTTCTCGGCCACGGCCGCCGGCGGCTCGCCCCAGGTCAGGTACACGTCGTGGTGGCGCGCGGCCAGGGCGTGCGCCGCGGGCGACGAGCCGCCGATGTAGAGCGGCGGGTGCGGCGCCTGGATGGGCGGATAGAGGACCTTCGCCCCCTTCACGCGCAGGTGCTTGCCCTCGAAATCGACCGTCTCGCCGGCCATGACGCGGCGCCAGATGGTGAGGAACTCGTCGGTCACCGCGTAGCGCTCGTCGTGCCCGAGGAAGACGCCGTCGCCCTCGGACTCCGCGGGGTCGCCGCCGGTCACGACGTTGAGGAGCAGCCGGCCGCCCGACAGGCGATCGACCGTCGACGCCATACGGGCAGCCCACGTGGGCGAGACGATGCCCGGCCGCAGCGCGACGAGGAACCGGAGCCGCTGCGTGAGCGGGATCATGGCCGACGCGACAGCCCACGCGTCCTCGCACGACCTCCCCGTGGGGAGCAGCGCGCCGTGATAGCCGAGGTCGTCGGCGGCCTGCGCGATCTGGCGGAGGTACGAGAGCGAGACGGGGCGCGCCCCCTCGGCGGTGCCGAGATACCGGCCGTCGCCGTGCGTCGGGAGAAACCAGAAGACGTTCATGAACAGATGAGCTCCTCGCCCGCGCATCGCCGGGCCGGAGGCCCGCAAGCACGCCCCGCGCCGCGGCCGCGGAGCCATGCATCCGCGCGCGAGCGCAGGCCGGATCCGCGCGCCAGCGCAGGCCGCCGCGCCCGGGATCCCCTCGCGCGCCGGGCCGGCGCTGCTGCTCCAGCAACACCTCACACGCAGCCCTTGCTGCTGGAGAAGCAGCGCCGGGCGGGCTCCACCGCTCTGCTCAGCCCGTTCCCGCGGGCAGCGCGACGGGATGGGAATGGCATGAGTCGTGCCCAATCGCGCGTATCCAACGATACGTGGCGATGACACGTGCCAGTGACGTGCCACGGACGCGCGGCGTCGCGACGTGGCATGTCGATCGAGGCGGAGGCATGCAGGGCGAAGGAGCTCACGTGAGCAATGGACGGGCGCATCAGGCGCCGAGCAGCGCGCTGGAGCTCGCCGACGAGCTCGCGCGCGCCCTCGCCGCGACGGCCGTGGAGCGGGACAGGCGGGGCGGGACGCCGAAGGCGGAGCGCGATGGCCTGCGGCGGAGCGGGCTCCTCGCGCTCTCCGTGCCGGCGGCGCTGGGCGGCTGGGGAGCGCCCTGGCCCGTCGTGCTCGAGGCGGTCCGGCGTATCGCGCGCGCCGACAGCGCCATCGCACACGTCTTCGGCTTCCACCACCTGATGCTCGCGACGCTGACGCTCTTCGGCAGCGCGGGCCAGGCGACCCGGCTCCAGGCCGACACCGTCGCCAGGCGCTGGTTCTGGGGGAACGCGCTCAACCCGCTCGACACGCGCGCGCGGCTCGTGCGCCGCGGCGACGCGCTCGTCGTGCGCGGTGCGAAGAGCTTCTGCTCCGGCGCGGGCGACTCGGACATGCTCATCGTGTCCGCGATCGACGACACAACGTCGCGGCTCGTCGTCGCCGCCGTGCCCACGGGACGGCCGGGGATCCGGGTGCTCGGCGACTGGGACAACATGGGGCAGCGGCAGACCGACAGCGGCACCGTCGAGCTCGACGACGTCGAGGTGCGGGCGGACGAGCTCCTCACGACGCCGGGGCCGCTCGGCTCGCCGTTCGCCTCGCTGCGCCCCTGCCTCGCCCAGCTCGTGCTCGCGAACGTGTACCTCGGCCTCGCCGAGGGCGCCCTCGAGGAGGCGCGGCGGTACACGCGCGCGCGGCGGCGCCCGTGGGTCGCGGCGAAGGGGACGCCCGCGACCGAGGACCCCTACGTCCTGCTCCGGTACGGCGACATGTGGCTCGGGCTCGAGGGCGCGCGGCTGCTCGCCGACCGCGCCGGCGCGGCGTTCCAGGCGGCCTGGGAGGAGGGCGACCGGCTGAGCCCCGAGCAGCGCGGCGCGTGCGCCATCGCCGTCGCCTCGGCGAAGGTGACGACGTCGCGCGCCGGGCTGGAGATCACGAACGGGATGTTCGAGGTGATGGGGGCGAGCGCGACGACCGCCGGCGCCGGGATCGACCGGTTCTGGCGGAACCTGCGCACGCACACGCTCCACGACCCTGTCGATTACAAGTCGCGCGAGCTCGGCGCCTACGCGCTGAACGGCGCGATCCCGGAGCCGAGCTTCTACTCCTGAGGAGAGCGCGGCGCGAGGCCGCGCCCGGAGCAGGGCAGCGCGCGGACTCGCGGAGGGCGACGCAGGCCGCCGGCGCGCGGGCGCCGCGGGGCCCGGCAAGGACGGGAGGTCGCCGGGCCGGGACGAGGCAAGGACGATCGGCGCGCGGGCGCCGTCACGAGGAGATGCGATCGGCGCGCGGGCGCCGTCATGAGGAGATGCAGATGGCCAGACGAGATGATGCTGCGATCCGCGAGAGCGTGAGGGCGATCGTCGCCGGGGTGATCGCGCCGAACGCCGAGCGGGTCGATCGCGAGGGGGTCTTCCCGCGCGAGAACCTGGAGGCGCTCGCGCGCGAGGGGTGGAATGGAGTGCTCCTGCCCGAGGAGCTCGGCGGGCTCGGGCTGGGCCACGCGGCGTTCGCCGTCGCGACCGAGGAGATCGGGCGCGCCTGCGCGTCGACGGCGCTCGTCTACGTCATGCACACGGGGGCGGCGCAGACGATCGCGCTGTACGGAAGCGACGATCAGAAGGAGCGGTGGCTCAGGCCCGCGCGGCGCGGGGTCATCGGCACCTACTCGACGAGCGAGAAGGCGTCGGGGGGCCACTGGTGGTTCAACTTCAGCGAGGCGAAGCGCGACGGGGACGATTACCTGATCTCCGCCGACAAGTCGTTCACGACGAGCGCCGGCAAGGCCGACTACTACGTCCTCCAGACGCGCACGCCGGGCGCGAAGGGGCCGACCGACATCACCTTCTTCATCGTCGACGGGAAGCGGCCCGGCATCGAGGCGGGGCGCTGGGACGCCCTCGGGGTGCACGGCAACCACAGCGGGCCGATCCGCTACACGGACGTGCCCGTGCCGCGCCGCGACCGGCTCGGCGCGGAGGGCCAGGGCAAGGACATCATCTATCACGGCGTCTCGCCCGTGTACCTCATCGGGCTCGGCGCCGCGTGGCACGGCGTCGCGCGGGGCGCGCTCGCGGCCGTGACGGAGTACGCGCTCGGCACGGTGCACCGCGACTTCGATCGCCGCCTCGCCGACTACCAGGTGCTGCGCCAGCAGCTCGGAGAGGCGAAGGTCCTCGTGGAGAGCCTGCCGCCCTGGCAGGCGGCGCTGGCCGAGCAGCTCGACGCGCTAGAGGCCGCGGGCAAGCCGCAGGGCGAGCTGCTCCTGCCGCTCACCGAGTTCAAGGTCCACGCCGCGGAGGTGGCCAACAAGGTGACGCGCCTCGCGCTCGACGTGAGCGGCGGCTACGGCTACCGCCGCGGGCCGCTCGAGCGCGCCTTCCGCGACGCGCGCGCGGCGATCGCCATGGGGCCGTCCAACAACATCGCGCGCGAGTGGATAGGCAAATCGCTCGTCGGATTGCCGCTCGAGCTGTTCGAGGCCGGCGGAGAGTGAGCCCGCGCGGGCACGCACGGAGGACAGGATCATGAGCCATCACGGAAACATCACGTCAACGCCGGCGCCGCGCGCCCCGGTGAGGTTCGCGTACTGGGTGCCGAACGTCAGCGGCGGCCTCGTCGTGAGCAAGATCGAGCAACGGACGCACTGGGGGATCGATTACAACCGGAAGCTCGCGCGGCTCGCGGAGGACAGCGGCTTCGACTACGCGCTCAGCCAGGTCCGGTACATGGCGAGCTACGGCGCCGAGTACCAGCACGAGTCGACGTCGTTCAGCCTCGCGCTGCTGCTCGCGACCGAGCGGCTCCGGGTGATCGCGGCCGTCCACCCGGGGCTGTGGCACCCCGGGGTGCTCGCCAAGCTCGGCGCCACGGCCGACGAGCTGTCGGGCGGGCGGTTCGCCGTCAACGTCGTGAGCGGCTGGTTCAAGGGCGAGTTCACGGCGCTCGGCGAGCCGTGGCTCGAGCACGACGAGCGATACAGGCGCTCGGAGGAGTTCATCCGGGCGCTCCGGGGCATCTGGACCGAGGACCACTTCTCGCTGCGGGGCGACTTCTACCGGATCAACGATTTCACGCTGAAGCCGAGGCCGGTGCAGAAGCCGCACCCCGAGATCTTCCAGGGCGGGAACTCGAAGGCGGCGCGGCACATGGCCGCGCGCGTGTCGGACTGGTACTTCATGAACGGCAACTCCATCGAGGGCGTCCGGGCGCAGGTGACCGAGATCAGCGAGCTCGCCGCGCGCGCGGGGCGCCGCGTGAAGTTCGGGCTGAACGCGTTCGTGATCGCCCGCGACACGGAGGAGGAGGCGCGGCAGGTCCTGCGCGACATCATCGCGCACGCGGACGTGGAGGCGGTGAACGGCTTCGGCGACGCCGTGAAGCAGGCCGGCCGGGCGTCGCCCGAGCGCGAGGGCATGTGGGCGAGCTCCGATTTCGAGGACCTCGTGCAGTACAACGACGGGTTCCGCACGGGCCTCATCGGCACACCCGAGCAGGTCGCGCGGCGGATCGTCGCCTACAAGGCGGCCGGGGTCGATCTCGTGCTGACCGGGTTCCTGCATTACCTCGAGGAGGTGGAGCAGTTCGGGAAGAAGGTGCTCCCGATTGTCCGCGAGCTCGAGGCCGACGAGGCCCGCAAGGCGGCCTGAGAGACGCCGGCGTCCGCGCGGGCGCGCGGGCGTCGAAACGTCGAGGAGCGCTCGACGGCGCTCGACAATTCCATGCCAGCATCGCCCTCGAAATCGCGCGCGCGCCGCCGCGCGACGGCGCCCATCCGCGCGCGTTCCGGATTACGATGCGCGCATGTCCAGCAACCAACCCGAGCTCCCCTCGCCCGCGCCCGGAGCGCCTCGCGGCTGGGCGAGCCGCGCCCTCGACGCGCTCGAGCGCGCCGGCAACAGGCTGCCCGACCCGGCCGTGCTCTTCGTCGTGCTCGCCGCCGTCGTCATGCTCGCCTCCGCGGCCCTCGCGCCGCTCCAGTTCAGCGAGATCGACCCGCGGACGAAGCAGCCGCTCCAGGTCCAGAGCCAGCTCTCGGGCAAGGCCCTCACCGAGTTCCTCTCGAGCATGGTCCCGACCTTCACGGGCTTCCACCCGCTCGGCGTGGTGCTCGTCGCCCTGCTCGGGGTCGGGATCGCCGAACACTCGGGGTTCATCAACGCCGTCCTGAAGAAGCTGCTCACGATCACGCCGAGGGCGCTGCTCACGCCGATGCTGATCCTCGTGGCCATCATCAGCCACACGGCGGCCGATGCGGGCTACGTGCTCGTCATCCCGCTCGCCGCGGTCATCTTCCATGCCGCGGGCCGGCACCCGCTCGCCGGCATCGCCGCCGCGTTCGCCGGCGTCTCGGGGGGCTTCAGCGCCAACTTCATCCCCTCCAGCCTCGACCCGCTGCTGCAAGGGCTGACCCAGGCCGGCGCCAACATCCTCGACCCGAAGCGCACCGTCAACCCGCTCTGCAACTGGTTCTTCTGCAGCGCCTCGTCGGCGCTGATCATCGGGCTCGGCTGGTTCATCACCGACCGGGTGATCGAGCCGCGCGTCGCGCGCGTGCCCGTCGACGCGGCGCCCGAGCAGGACACGCGCATGGCGGACCTCACGCCGCGCGAGGCGCGCGCGCTCTGGGCAGGCCTCGGCGCGATGGCCCTCTGCGTCGCCGCGCTCGTCGCCGCATGCGCGCCGGCGTCGTCGCCGCTGCGCGCGCCCGGCGGCCAGCTCACGGTCAGCGCCGCGCCCCTGATGACCTCCATCGTGCCGCTCATCTTCCTCTTCTTCCTCGTCCCGGGGCTCGTCTACGGCTATGCGGCCGGCACCTTCAAGAGCCACCGGGACGTCATCGGCGGGATGAGCAAGACGATGGGCACGATGAGCTATTACCTGGTCATGGCCTTCTTCGCCGCGCAGTTCATCTACCTGTTCAACAAATCGAACCTCGGCGCGCTCCTGGCCCTCAAGGGCGCCGCGGCGCTGCAGGCCCTGGCGCTCCCGAGCACGGTCACCATCGTGGGCATCATCTTCCTCACCGCGGCGGTGAACCTCCTCATCGGCTCCGCGTCCGCCAAATGGGCGCTGCTCGCCCCGATCTTCGTGCCCATGCTCATGTCTCTCGGCATCTCGCCGGAGCTCACGCAGGCGGCTTACCGCGTCGGCGACTCGACGACGAACATCATCACCCCGCTCATGGTGTATTTCCCCCTCGTGGTGGTCTTCTGCCAGAAGTACGTGAAGAGCACCGGTATCGGCACCCTCATGGCGCTGATGATCCCCTACTCCATCACATTCCTCGTCGCGTGGAGCCTGTTTCTTCTCGCCTACTGGCAGCTCGGGTTCCCGCTCGGGCTCGACGCGCCGTACGTCTATCCGTGACGGCCCCGCGGCGCGCGATTTGCTCTGCACGCGCCGCCTCCGCAGCCTCACGCAGCCTTTGCACGCCCGCGCCCCGCCCGGCGAGCGCCGCGCCTACCCGGGAAGCGCCGCCCGCCGCGCAGGGCCGACGCACGGGCTGCGCGCGAGGCGCAGACAATGCGCACGCCGCGCGCCCGCGCCGGGATCCACCCGAGCCGGCCTCCCCCCGCGCCGGTGGCGCGGGGTATGCGACATGCGAGCAGGCTCGGCGCGCGGCCGCCGCCGGGCTCGTGCGCGTATCTCCGCGCATCTCCGCGCATCTGCTCGCATTTTCCTGCGTCGCCGCCGTGACAGCGGTGTTTCGATCGGGGCGCACCGATTGCGTGTCCGCGCGAGGGCTGCGCCAACCCGCGCTGCGGCAATCGCTCCAGGCACGTCCAGACGCCGGATCGAGCGATGGCGCGCGGCGTGCAAGCGGGCTTGTGCGTGGGATCGGACGGCGAACCCAGAAAGGGGTTTGTATGAGCTCAATGCATCTCGGCGCGGCGGGGAACTGTAACGGCGCGTCGTCGGGGCCGCTCATGGCACGCGACGGCGCGCCGGTCGTTCGTGGCACGCAGGCAGCCGTGCCTTCCGAGAAGGCGGGCGAGCCGCCACCCGCCGTGGCGAGCGCGCTCGCCCGCGCCGCGGAGGCCGAGCGCACCGAGCGCGGCGAGTCATGGGGGCTGTGCAGCGCCCTGCTCGCAGTGGCCATCGGCTGGCTCGCGTGGTCGCAGCCGGCGCCGAGCGCCCGCACCGTGCTGTTCGTCGCGCTGTGCCTGGCGCTCGTGACGATCGAGTACCGCCGGGCCGGCGCGCGCTTCCGCGGCGCGATCGTCGCGGCCGGGGTGGCGCACGGCCTGACGGCGGGCGAGGCAGCGCGCGAGGCGTGGCGGCTCGACGCGGACTTCCGCGCGGCCCGCGACGCGGGGCAGAGCGAGGCCGACGTCGACGCGAAGCGCGGCTGAGCGACAGATCCCGCGGGCCAGCGGCCCCTCCGGCGAGCGCAGGAGTTGCGCGTGTGCCCGCCGAAGCGCCTGTCCGATGCACATGGTCTCAGGCAGGAGACAACTCTTGTTGGGTGGGCCACTCGGGCAGATTACAGATCAGGAGTTGCCGACGCGCGGCGGCTCCTGAGCACGGGCGCAGGAAGGTACCCGGCATGGCGAGCAGCCCCGGCGGGCCTCCAGGACCCTCACCGCGGGCCGGGAGGTCGACCCGTCCGATGAGACCCCCTGCGTTCGGACCGTGGCCGCCCACGGTGTCATGAAGCCTGGGGTTCCCTCCCATCACGGGGGGAAGAGGCCTACAGCTCTCCCACAGCGGAGCCGCTTCCCTCGAACGCCGCCATGAAGCGGAGCTCCCCGCCGATCGCCTCCACGTCCGGCACGAAGGCCGCGCGATGGATGAGATACTCGGTGGGATGACGCCGGGGGAGAGGCTGGGGGCGCGCTATATCATCGAGCGTCAGGCGGGAAAGGGCGGCCTCGGCACCGTCTACCGCGCCCGCGACGGCGAGAGCGGCGCGCCGGTCGCCATCAAGGTGATCCGCGAGCCGACAGCGGACAAACGCAGCCGCTTCGCCCGCGAGGCGCGCGCGCTCGCCGCCCTCTCGCACCCCTGTATCGTCCGTTACATCGCGCACGGGCAGACACCGGACGGCGAGCTCTACCTCGTCATGGAGTGGCTCGAGGGAGAGGACCTCGGAGCGCGGCTCGCCCGGGGGCGGCTGGGGCCGGCCGCCGCGCTCAAGGTCGTGACCCGCGTGGCCGAGGGGCTCGCGTCCGCGCACGCCCGGGGCATCGTCCACCGCGACATCAAGCCCCAGAACATCTTCCTCCGGGACGGCGAGCTCGAGCGGGCGACGATCGTCGACCTGGGCCTCGCGCGGCTCGCGGACGCGACGGCGTCGCTGACGCGCACCGGGGCGACGGTCGGCACGCCGTCGTACATGGCCCCGGAGCAGGTGATCGGCGAGGGCGAGGTCGACGCCCGCGCGGACATCTACGCGCTCGGCTGCGTCCTGTTCGCCTGCCTGGCCGGCCGGCCTCCGTTCACCGCGGCGCACCCGCTCGCCATGCTGGCCCGGGTCGTCTTCGAGGAGCCCCCGCGGCTGAGCGCGCTCGCGCCCGGCGTGCCCGCAGAGCTCGACGCCTTCGTGGCGCGGCTGCTCGCCAAGCAGGCGGGCGACCGGCCGGACGCGCGGGCGGTCATCGAGGAGCTCCGCGCGCTCGCCGCGCGCGTCGCGGGGTCGTCGTCGATCGCGCCCGCCTCGGCGGCGGGCCTGACGCGCCGCGAGCGGCGCCTCGTCAGCGTGATCCTCGCGCTCGCGCCCGAGCCGGCCGCGCCCGCGATGACGGCGGGCTCGCTCGCCGCGACCGCCGCGCACGTCGACGCCCCGCTGATCGGCGCGCTCTACAGGACGTCGCAGACGCTCCGGCAGGTCGCCGCCCGGCACGGCGCGCAGCTCGAGCTGCTGCGGGACGGCTCCCTCGCGGCCGTCATCACGGGCGCGGGCTCGCCGACGGATCTCGCCTTGAACGCCGCGCGCTGCGCCATGGCCCTGCGCGACCTCCTGCCCGGCGCGCACGTGGCGCTCTCGACCGGGTGGGACGAGCTCGAGAAGACGCAGCCGATGGGCCAGGTCATCGATCGCGCGAGCGCGCTGCTCGCGGGGACCGCGGCCGCGCGCGCGGCCGATCGCGCGCCGCCCGATCCGAGGGCCGCCGCCACGCTGTGCGATCCGAAGGCCGCCGCCACGCTGGACCCGAAGGCCGCCGCCACGCTCGCTCCAGAGGCCGCCGCCGCGCTGGATCCAGAGGCCGCCGCCGCGCTGTCCGGTCGCGAGGCAGAGCGCACGCTGTCCCCCCGCACGCTGTCCGCGCGCGAGGCCGCTCGCCCGGCCGGCGGCGCGGACAGCGCGGCGCGCGTGCTCCTCGACCGGATGACGGCGGACCTGCTCGGCGACCGCTTCGAGGTGTCGCTCGACCGCTCGACGCTGGCGCTCATCGGCGAGCTCGAGCCCGCGGACGAGGCGCGCAAGCTGCTCGGCAGGCCGACGCGGTGCGCGGGGCGGGAGCGCGAGCTGCTCCTCCTGCAGTCGACGTTCGACGAGTGCGTCGCCGAGTCCGAGGCCCGCGCGGTGCTCGTCACGGCGGACGCGGGGGTCGGCAAGTCGCGCCTGCGCCACGAGCTCGCGCGCCGCCTCGCCGCGCGCGGCGCGGCGATCGAGCTCTGGATCGCGCGCGGCGACCCGATGCGGATGGGCGCGCCGTGCGGCATGCTCGCCCAGATCGTCCGGCGCGCGGCGGGGCTGCTCGACGGCGAGCCGCTCGAGGCGCGGCAGCAGAAGCTCGCGGCGCGCGTGGCCGAGCGCGTGGCCGCGCCGCTCCGGCGGCAGGTCACCGAGTTCCTCGGCGAGATGGTGGGCGCGCCCTTCCCGGCCGAGGCGAGCGTGCTGCTCCGGACGGCGCGGCAGGACGCGAAGGTCATGGGCGACCAGATGCAGGCCGCGTGGGTGGAGCTCGTGCGCGCCGAGTGCCGGACGCGGCCCGTCCTGCTCGTCCTGGAGGACCTGCACTGGGGCGACCGGCCGACGGTGGAGTACGTCGACGCGGCGCTCCGGCTCCTCGAGGGCGAGCGGCTGATGGTGCTCGCGCTGGCGCGCCCCGAGGTGCGCGAGGCCTTCCCCGATCTCTGGAGCAAGCGCGCGCTGACGGACCTGCGGCTCGTCGGGCTGTCGCGCCGCACGTGCGAGAAGCTCGTCGTCGAGGCGCTCGGCGCGCCCGATCCCGAGACCGTCGCGCGGATCGTCGACCGCGCCGGGGGCAACGCCTTCTTCCTCGAAGAGCTCGTCCGCGCCGCGGCGGAGGGCCACGGCGGCGGCGTGCCGGAGACGGTGCTCGCGATGATGCAGTCGCGCCTGGAGGGGCTCGCGCCGGACGCGCGGCGGGTGCTGCGCGCGGGCAGCGTGTTCGGGGGCGTGTTCTGGCGGGGCGCGGCGGGCGCGCTGCTCGGCGCCGAGGCGGGCGAGGCGCACCTCGACGAGCAGCTCGGGGAGCTCGCGCAGAGCGAGCTCATCGTGCGCCTCCACGCGTCGACGTTCCAGGGCGAGGTGGCGTACGCCTTCCGCCACGCGCTCGTGCGCGACGCGGCCTACGAGATGCTGACCGAGGAGGACCGGCAGCTCGGCCACCGCCTGGCGGGCGCGTGGCTCGCCAGGGCCGGCGAGACGGACGCCATGGTCCTCGCGACGCACTTCGAGCGCGGCGGCGACCTCGAGCGCGCGCTCGGCCATTACCGGCAGGCGGCCGGGCAGGCGCTCGGCGGGTGCGACTGCCGGGGGGCGATCGAGCGCGCCGAGCGCGCCATCGCCTGCGGCGCTTCCGGCGAGGCGCTCGGCGAGCTCGAGGCCATAAAGGCGCAGGGGCGCCGCATCCTCGGCGAGAGCGCGGCGGCCGAGCGCCACGCGCTCGCGGCGATGCGCGCGCTGCCCGAGGGGAGCCCGTGGTGGTGCCGCGCCGCCTGCGTGGCGGTCTGGGCCTGCGCCGTCGTGGGGCACCGGGAGACCGTCGTCGAGCTCGCCAGGGCGCTCTGCGCGCGGTGGTCGCCGTCCACGACGACGGGGCCCGAGCTCGCCGCCATGGCGCAGGCCGCGCAGGTCCTTCACTACGCCGTCGGCGAGAGCGAGGAGTCGGAGGCGCTGGCGTCCCGGATCGACGCGTCGTTCGATCGCTTCCGGAACGACCCGGCCGTCAGCGCGCCCATCCTGCGGCTGCGCATGCACCGCGCGGCCCTCGCCGGGGATCTCGGCGGCGCCCGGGAGCTCGGCGAGGCGTCGGAGCGCTGCTACATCGCGGCGGGCGACGCGCGCGGCGCCTGCGACGCGCGCGTCAACGCGGCCCACCACTGCAACGAGCTCGGCGCCTACGCCGACGCCGCGCGCCTGCTGCGCGCCGCGCTGGCCGACGCGGAGCGGCTCGGGCTGCCGTACCTGACGGCGTTCGCGAAGGAGAACCTCGGCCGCACGCTCTTCCTCCTCGGCGATCTCGGCGAGGCGCGGGCGCAGCTCGACGCCGCGCTCCGCGTGTTCGCTGCGTCCGGCGATCGGCGGATGGAGGGCGGCACCTACGTCTACCTCGCGGAGGTGTCGCGGCTCGCGGGCGATCTCGCCCGCGCCGAGGAGGAGGCGCGCCGCGGCTGCGAGCTCCTCGCCGACTGCGCGCCGCTCATGCCGTGCGCGCTGGCGACGCTCGCGCAGGTGCTGCTCACCGGCGGGCGCCCCGCCGAGGCGCTCGAGGCCGCGCGCCGCGCCGACGAGCACGCCGCCGCGCTCGTCCGATCGCTCGGCCACCTCGAGGAGGGCGAGGCGCAGCTCGATCTCGTGCGCGCGGAGGCGCTCGAGGCGTGCGGCGCGCGCGAGGAGGCCTGCGCCGCGATCGAGGCCGGCCGGGGCCGTCTGCTGAAGCGGGCGGCGCGGATCGCGAACCCCGCGTGGCGGGCGAGCTTCCTGGAGAACGTGCGAGAGCACGCCCGCATCCTGGCGCTCGCCCGCGCGTGGCTGGGCGAGCCCGACGGCGCGGCGAACGCGCCCGCCGGGGGGGCGCCGTGAGCGCCCACGCCGCGATCGAGCTCGCCGGGGGCCGCACGTCCTACGAGGCCGGCGAGGAGATCGCCGGGGTCGTGCGCCTCACCGCGCTCCCGGGCCGCCCGCTGCCCCGGGTGGAGCTGTCGGTCCTGTGGCAGACCGAGGGCAAGGGGAGCACCGACACGGGCGTCGCCCACGCCGAGGTGCTCACCGAGGGACAGCAGGAGGCGCCCGCGGAGGGCTTCCGGTTCCGGGCGCAGCTGCCGCTCCTGCCGCGCAGCTACCGCGGCCACCTGATCGAGATCTGCTGGCTCGTCCGGGTGCGGTGCTCCGGCGGGTTCCTGAAGGAGGACGCGACCTATGACCAGCCCATCACCGTGCGCTGAGGTCCGCGACCTCGCGATCGTGGGCCGCGCGCTCCTCGCCCTGGCCGCGCTCCGCGCGCGGCGAACGGCGAGCGACATCGGCCCGTCTCGCCCGGGAGGCGGCTCGTGAAGGGCGCGCGGAGGTCCGGCGCGGAGCCCGCCGCGCCGCCGCTCGCCGTTCGCGACCCTTACCGGAGCGGCGGCCAAGGCGGCCCCCTCGATCGCTACCGCCAGGTGCTCGATCGGCTGCCGCTCCCCGCGGCGCGCACGGCGGCGGGCGCGCACCTGCCCGTGCGGCTCCTGCACGACACGGACCCCGTCGGCCCGGTCAGCCATCGCGCCCAGGTCGCGATCTTCATCGCCGCCTTCTCGCTCTGGGGTCTGGCGGTCTCGCTGGAGCGCCCCGGGCGCACGTCGGTGCTCGCAGCGCTCGTCTTCGCCCTCAGCGCGTGGATGGCCTGGTGGTTCCTGGTCGGCCACCTCCGGCGGGCGAGCCGGGACCTCTCCATCGAGCTCGCGGAGGAGCCGCTGGTCCTCGGAGCGCCGCTGCGCGTCTGCCTGGCCCTGCGCGGGCCGCGGCGCGTGCGCCGCGTGCGCGTCACGCTCGTCTGCGAGGAGCGGGTCCAGTTCCAGCACGGCTCCGACACGGCCTCGGACGCGCACCGCCTCTGGGAGCGGGTGCTGCTCCTGGTGGAGGGCCTCGACATCGAGCGTGCGAGAGGCTGGTACCAGGAGGTCATGGCGCACCTGCCCGAGCAGGCGACGCACTCGTTCAAGTCGGCGAGCAACGAGATCCGCTGGGCGTTCCTTGTCGACATCCAGGCCGAGCGCGGTTCGAGGGTGACGCTGTCCTATCCCGTGCGCGTCTTGCCGCCGGCGTGACCCGGGCCGGCGCACCGTGATCGTGCGGCGAGGAGGGGAGCGTCGTGTCTATTTCGAGATCGGCGCCTGGGGCTCTGTCGTCGCGGACACCGGCGCTTGCACAAGGCCGGCGCCGACGTCCGTGGCGGGCGCGTCGAGCTTGCGCGCGCTCGCCTGCAGCCGCTGCCAGATCTCCCGGGCGCTCGCGTGCGGATCCGCCTGCATCAGCAGCGCGATGACGCCCGCCACGTACGCTGCCGCCGCGCTTGTGCCGCTGAGCGCAGCGTAGCCCGGCGGCCGCGGCCACGACGAGTGCACGTCGACGCCAGGCGCCACGATGTCGATCTTGCCGCCGGGCGAGAAGTCCGCGACCCGGAGGCTCTTGTCGACGGCCCCGACCGCGACGATCGTCTCGACGTTCGCCGGCGAGCCTGTGCGGCCGATGTGGCCCCGGGAGCGCTGGCCGCTACTCCCTGCCGCGGCGACGAGGATCGCGCCCTGGTTCAGGGCGCGCTCGCCGAGCATCCGGTAAATGTTTCTGGGAGGCGCGTCGCTCCCGATGGACATCGAGATGACGCGGCACCCGTTGCTCAGGGCCCAGTTGATCCCGTTCATGATCCAGCCATCCTGGCCGGAGCCTTCTCGGCCGCCCAGGACCTTGCAGATGAAGAGATCGGCCTCGGGCGCGACGCCGTAGCGCGGCCCCTGCGCCGCGGACAGCGGCCCGCAGGCGATGCCGGCCGTGTACGTGCCGTGACCGGCCACGTCCTGGATCTCCTCTCCCGGCACGAAGGACTGGGAAACGACCTTCCGGCCCCGGAAGTCCGGATGGTTCGAATCAAGACCCGTGTCGAGGAGGGCCACCCGGATCCCGCGCCCCGTGAGCGGGGACTTCTCCATCCCTATCGCGACGAGCCCCCAGGTCATGTCCCCCTGATCCTGCGGCCTCGTCCCTGGTTCGTGGAGCTCGCGGCCCGGCCTCTCCTCGGGGGCGCCGCTCGCGCGCTCGCCGCGCGCGGAGCCCTCGCTCGTGTACCCCTGCGTCGCGGCAGGCGCGCCGCCGGTGATCAGATGGTCGACCAGCCCGTTCACGCCGGCCCGATAGCCATCCAGGTACTCTCGCTGCGAGGGATGCAGGGCGGGCGCGCCGAGGGCGTGAACGTACCCCTCGTCCTCCACGGAGAGGATGATGCCCCGCTTCTTGAGCTCGTCCATGACGGCGAGGGCCGCCGGCGAGGTGTCGGCGACGACCATCATCTGCAGCCTGTCGAACACGATCGCGTCGGCCGTGGCCATCTTCTCCGGCGGCACGGCGCCGCCGTACTGGGAGGCCACCACGACGTCCATGCCGACCGCCTCGAGGGCGCTCGTCATCACAGGGATGTTCACGGTAGGGCTGAGCACGACGAGCTTGCGGCCCGTTGTCCTCTGCTCATCGCTCGGAGGTTGGCTCTTCTTCATGACGTGCTTCTCCAGGGGGGTCGGTCCGACAGGCTGCGTGTTCCTTCATGATGCGGCGCCCGCCGCCGACAAGCGGGCGCCGCTCGCCTGGCCTCGCCACGACGGCGGCGTCGGCGCCAGGTGGGCTCGGCTCCGCGGGATTACCGGGTGCTGGACTCTCGCGCCGAGGGGGGCTGGCCGCTGCCGCTCTCCACGAGGGAGTCCTGACCCTGCGCGGGCGGCGAGGAGGGGGCCGACGCGCCCTGCTTGCCGATCGGCTTCTCCGGCTCTGTCCTCGCGGACGTCGGCGCCTGCACGAGGCCGGCGCCGACGTCCGTGGCGGGCGCGTTGAGCCTGCGCGCGTTCGCCTGCAGCCGCTGCCAGATCTCCCGGGCGCTCGCGTGCGGATCGGCCTGCATCATCAGCGCGATGACGCCCGCCACGTGCGGGGTCGCCATGCTGGTGCCGCTGATCGTGTTGTAGCCCTGCGGCAGCGGCCACGACGAGTGCACGTCGACGCCTGGCCCCGCGATGTCGATCTTGCCGCCGCTCGAGAAATCCGCGACCCGCAGGTTGCTGTCGAGCGCCGCGACCGCGAGGATCGTATCGACGTTCGCCGGCGAGCCTGTGCGCGCGATGTGGCCCTGGGAGCGGTGGCTGGCGTTGCCCGCCGCGGCGACGATGATCGCGTTCTCGCGCAGGGCGCGCTCGCCGAGCATCCGGTACATGTTGCTGGGAGGCGACTCGCTCCCGAGGGACATCGAGATGACGCGGCACCCGTTGCTCAGGGCCCAGTTGATCCCGTTCATGATCCAGCCCTCCTGGCCGAAGCCTTGTCGGCCGCCCAGGACCTTGCCGATGAAGAGATCGGCCTCGTGCGCGACGCCGTAGCGCGGCCCCTGCGTCGCGGACTGCGGCCCGCAGGCGGTGCCGGCCGTGTGCGTGCCGTGACCGGCCACGTCCTGGGCCGTCTCGCGCGGCACGAAGGACTCGAAAACGACCTTCCGACCCCGGAAGTCCGGATGGTTCGAATCAAGACCGGTGTCGAGGACGGCGATCCGGATCCCGCGCCCCGTGAACGGGGACTTCTCCATCCCTATCGCGTTGAGACCCCAGGTCATGTCCCCCTGATCCTGCGGTCTCGTCCCTGGTTCGTGGAGCTCACGGTCCGGCCTCCCCTCGCGGACGCCGCTCGGGCGCTCGCCGCGCGCGGAGCCCTCTCTCGCGTACCCCTGCGTCGCGGCAGGCGCGCCGCCGGTGATCAGGTGGTCGACCAGCCCGTTCACGCCGGCCCGATAGCCATCCAGGTACTCTCGCTGCGAGGGGTGCAGGGCGGGCGCGCCGATGGCGTAAACGTACCCCTCGTCCTCCACGGAGAGGATGACGCCCCGCTTCATCAGCTCGTCCATGACCGTGAGGGCCGCCGGCGAGGTGTCGGCGACGACCATCATCTGCAGCCTGTCGAACACGATCGCGTCGGCCGTCTCCATCTTCTCCGGCGGCACGGCGCCGCCGTACTGGGAGGCCACCACGACGTCCATGCCGACCGCCTCGAGGGCGCTCGTCATCACAGGGATGTTCACGGTAGGGCTGAGCACGACGAGCTTGCGGCCCGTGGTCTTCTGCTCATCTCTCGGCGTATTGATGTCTGTCATGGCTCGATTCTCCAGGTGAGTCGACGATCGGCAGCGTGGAATCCCCCGCACGGGGCTCCGCGTGAATCTATGAAGTCGCCCTCTCACCACGGCAAGCTGGCCGTCCAAACTGATAGAATCGAACTCCGCGCAATCCAGCGCTGAGCGCGTGTACGCCTGGTTCGGCCCGCTCCGCGCAATCCAGCGCTGAGCGCGCGTACGCCTGTACCAGCCCGCTCCGCGCAATCCAGCGCTGAGCGCGCGTACGCCTGGTTCAGCCCACTCCGCGCAATCCAGCGCCGGCGGGTCCAGCCGCTCTCCTGGATAACGAGGCTCGAGCGGAGAGGGCCGGACCTGCGCGAGCAGCTCACGCTACGCCGCGAACGCCGCCGCGTGCTCCGCCGCCCACTGCGCGAACGTGCGCGCCGGCCGTCCTGTCACCTGCTCGACCGTCGGGACGACGGTGCGCCCGATCTCCGGCGTGTTCCCGTAGATCTCCACGAAGAACTCGATGGCTTCGGGCGAGAACCCCGCCGCCGCCCACCGCTCGCGCGCCTGCTGCTCGGTCAGCTCGACGAGCTCGATCTCGCGCCCGGCGGCGGCGGCGAGGAGGTCTATCTTCTGGCGCAGGCTCAGCACCTCGGGCCCGGTGAGCGTGTACGTCTTGCCGGCGTGGCCGTCCTGCGTCAGCGCCGCGACGGCGACCGCGGCGATGTCGGCCTCGTGGACCGCCGCGCTCAGCCGGTCGCAGAACGGCTCGCGCACCACCCCCTCGCCGCGGATCGACGCCGCCCACTCGAGGTGATTCGCCATGAACTCCACCGGCTGGAGGAACGTCGCGTCGATCCCGCTGGACGCGACCGCGGCGTCGAGCGGGGCGGACGAGCCGCCGAGCAGCACCGTGATGCGCCGCACCCCGGCCTTCCTCGCGAGCGCGACGATCTGCTCCCCTGTCTCCAGCGGCGCATACTCCTCGCCGCCGAAGTTGATCAGGTGCAGCGCCTCGACGCCCTCGAACGCGGCCGCGAACGTCTCCGGCGCTGTCAGGTCGCCGCCCACGGCCTCGACGCCCGCGGGGAGCTTCGCCTTGCCAGGGTTGCGGCTCAGCGCGCGGACATGGTGCCCGCCCTCGACGAGCTGCTTGACGATCTCGCGGCCGACGGTGCCGGTCGCGCCTGTGACAAGGATCTTCATGGTTTTTTCCTGTGCTCCTGTATTCGTCGCCGGCGAGCCGGCAGCCTCTCCACCCACGGTCGCTTCCGGGGGCCTGGAGCGGGCCTGGAGCGGGGATCGCGCGCCTCGCGGCAGCGAGCGGCGCCCGGATCCTCGTGGGCTCCTTGCCCGCGGTGGACCCGAGGAGCCTGCGCCACCCCTCCTGACAACCCGTGGCAGCAGCGCGCGCGACGCGATCGCGCCGCGCGCCCGCGGGCCTATGCCGGCGCGCTGCCCCGGCGCTCCCAGTCCTCTCGCCACTCCTTCGTGAGCGTCCGGCGCGGCTTGCCGTAGGGCTGCGCGGTGAGCGCGAGGCTCACGACGCGATCGGCGCGGAAGTGCCGGAACGACCCGCGCAGGCAGCACCACGCCGCGATGATCTGCTTGCCCTCGTAGTAGGCGATCTGCACCGGCCAGACGTCGCGCTCGGTGATGCTCCCCGACTCGCTCGCGTAGCGCATCGCGAGCGCGCGCTCCTGTCGCATCGCCTTGCGCACGAGGCCGAGCACGGGCTGCGGCGCGGCGCCGGACCACGCGAGCACGACCGGCCAGAGCCCCGTGTCGTCGATGCGGCGGCGGAGGTCGTCGGGCGAGGCGGCCGCGATCTTGGCCACCGCGTAGCTCGCGGCGTCCGCGAGGCCCTCGTCGGCCTGCGCGCCGACCCAGCGCGCGCCGAGGACGAGCGCCTCGAGCTCCTCCGCGGTGAACATCAGCGGGGGCAGGAAGAAGCCGGGCCGCAGCACGTAGCCGACGCCCGCCTCGCCGTCGATCGGCGCGCCGAGCCCGATCAGCGCCTGCACGTCGCGGTAGATCGTGCGCACCGAGACGCCCTGCTCCTCCGCGAGCCGCGCCGCGGTGACCGGACGCCGGTGGCGCCGGAGCGCATCCATGAGCGCGAAGAGGCGCCCGGTCCTGTCCATCGCCGACGACGATCGCAGGAGGGGCGGGCCGTTGTCGAGCGGCGCGGAGGGCGCGGCGGAGAGCGGCGAGACAACGAATGCCCCCCTGTGCCGCCGTGGCTCGGAGGCTCGACGCGCGTGGCCTTCCGGACGACACCACTCCCCCTGTCCGGCACGCTCGCCTCGGATGGATCTGCGCGGCGATACGGGCTCAGCCGCCTTGAGCCGCCTGGCCCATCGCCCGGGGACACGGGTGGGTTTCGGGGCTATGCTCCGTGGATGAGTACCACAGAGCTCAGCGCGGCGAACTTCGAGCAGACGGTCGACTCGAACGACATCGTCCTCATCGACTGGTGGGCGCCCTGGTGCGGCCCCTGCCGGGTCTTCGCGCCCGTCTTCGAGAAGGCCTCCGAGAAGCACCCGGACCTCGTGTTCGCGAAGATCAACACCGACGAGCAGCAGGAGCTGGCCCAGGCTTTCAACATCCGCTCCATCCCGACGCTCTTCATCTTCCGCGAGAAGGTCCTCCTCTTCGCGCAGGCGGGCTCCCTGCCGGCGTCGGCGCTCGACCAGGTGATCGAGAAGGTGCGCTCGCTCGACATGGACGAAGTGCGAACGAAGATCGCCGAGGAGGAGGCCAGACAGGCGGCCGGCGGAGGTCAGGGCGGCGAGGAGGCCTGAGGCGCAGAGGATCGCCGGCGCCACGGCTCGCTGACCAGCCCGGCCCCCGGGGCGCGGCGCGGCGGGCGGTGCCGGGGGGGCGCGGCTCAGCTCGGGCTGCCGGTCTTGCTCCCGCGGTAGTCGGTGGCCCCCGGGATGGGCGGCAGCCAGGGGACGCGGTGCACGGTCCAGCTCTGGAATGCGGGGGGCGGGAGGTCGCCGGGCCGGTCCATCGTGCCAAGGAAGATATCGATCTCCCGCGACCCGTCGCGGCGCCAGAACAGCGCGGATCCGCAGGTCGAGCAGAACTGGCGGACAGCGATGCTGGAGGACCGGTAGGTCGCGGGCGAGCCGGAGAGCAGCTCGAAGCGCTCGTCAGGAAAGGTGGCGAAGGCCGGCATGGGTGAGCCGCTCTGCCGCCGGCACTGGGTGCAATAGCAAAGATTGGTGCTCGAGGGCGCGCCGCGCGCGCGGTAGCGGATCGCGCCGCAAAGGCAGCCGCCGGTGTGGTGAGCCTCGGTCATGGACGTCGCCTCCTCCTCTGCTGGGTGATGCGAGCGCCAGCCTGGCCCCTCCCGGCGCACGTCGCAACCGCGCGGCTCGCCGCGGCGCGCGCCTCGCAGTGCGGGCGCCTCGCCGCCGCGCGCGTCCAGGCCGCCGACGCGCCGGCCTCATGCCGAGGCCCGGAGCGGCCGGCAGAGCGCGTGGCCAAGGACGCAGCCGAGTCCGTACAGCGCGAAGTCCGCGGGGTCGAATCCGCCGTTTCCGCCGAGCAGGAGCCGCCCCGGCAGGGTGCTGCGCGCGGCCAACAGCCAGGGCGCCTCGCTGAGCTGGAGCAGCTCGATCGTGCACGTGGCGGCGAGCACGGCGAGCGCCAGCCGATGGGTGCGCGCCGAGATCCACACGAATTGCGCCGCGGCGATCCACACGACCACGTAGAGCACCGCACCAGCGCTGTTGCGCAGCCAGGCCGGACCGCCCTGGAACCGGGCGATGAGGCCGATCGGGACGGCGGCCACGACGAGGAGGGCCAGCAGGATGCGCTTGCGCACGGCTTCCGGCATCCGCAGAGCCTACAGCGACGTCCGCGCGGAGAGCACGGCCGGAGCGAGGGCGCGCGCCTCGTCGATGGAGCAGCGCGCAAGACCGCCCCGCGGCGACGGACAGACACAGAGGAAAACTCCTCGCGTGCTTCATCATCGATGCTCCCTCCGACGGCGCAATCCAGGGACAGACGCCGCGACAGGAGCCTGTCCCGCACGAGGCAGGGGATGGTGCGCCCAGGGAAACACTGGTAAGTTTCATAGCCCGTGCCGGCTGGGTCGTCCGCGCTCGCCCTCCGCGCTGCCCGAACGGCCGCGTGCGCGGTCGCGTGCGCGCTCCTCGCCCTGCCGGCTGCGGCGAACGAGCCCCGCGCCGCCCGCAGGCCGGTGCTCGTCCTCGCCGCCTCCCCGAGCGCCGACCGCATGAACACGCGGGCCATCGACCTCGTCGCGGCCCACATCCGGCCCCTCGGGATCCACCTCCAGATCGTGCGTCCCGGCGCGCCGAGGCCGGCGCTGGCGCAGTTCCTCCCCGACGCCCGCGCGCTCGCCGACGCCTGGGACGCGCGGGGCGTGCTCTGGGTCGACGCCGGGTCGACGGGCGAGCTCGCCCTGTTCGTTGTCGAGCGCGACGGCCACCAGATCTACGGCCGGCGCATCCCGGTCGCGCCCGGGCAGACGGCCACGGCCCTCGAGTCGCTCGCCAACATCGCCGGCGCTGTCGCCGAGGAGCTCCGCGAGGGGCACGTGGCCGCGCTCGCCCAGGTGAACGTCGCCTCGGCCGGGGCGGACCCGGCAGCTCCGCCCGCGGCCGCTGTCTCCACCGCGACGGCGGCGCCCGCGGCGCCCGCGGCCGGCGCGCCCCTCGCCGCCGCGGCCGGCGCGCCCCTCGCCTCCGCGGCGGCCGCGCACCTGCCGCCGCGCCCGGGGCCGTCCGCGGCCCAGCCGGGAGCCCACCGCCCGCCGGACCGGCTGCCCACGGTCGCCGTCCTCGCGGGCTACACCGGCGCGAACTTCAGCGGCGAGGCGCCCTGGCAGAGCGCCGCGGCGCTCCGCGCCTCCTGGGCGCCCGTGGATCGCGCCGTCGTCGGCCTCGGCTACGAGCTGATGCCCGCGGCGACCCTCGGCGACGAGCGGTTCGAGTTCGACCTCGCGCGCCACCCGGTGACGACGACCGGCCAGCTCCGGCTCCGCCTGCCGCTCGGCCTCGATCTCCAGCTCGGGGCGCGCGCCACCGTCGATGTCGTCCAGCGCATCCCCCAGGGCGGCGCGCAGCCGCCGGCCCGGCAGCCGCAGGCGGCCCCGCAGCCGCCGGCCCAGCCGCCGCCCGGCCATGCGCTGCCGCCGCCCCCGCCGCCGCGCTTCCCGCCGCCCCCCTGGCCCCCGCGCTTCCCGCCGCCGCCCCCGCCGCGCTTCCCGCCCCCGCCCCCCTACGGCGCCCCGCCGCCGACGACGTGGCAGCGGATGGCGCCGCAGGAGACGCCGCCGCTGGAGACCCAGACCGACGTGCTCGTCAGCGTCGCGCCGGTCGCGGAGCTCGGTTACCCGCTCACCGAGCGGCTCCGCATCAAGGCGACGCTCGGCGTGGACTTCCTCCTGACGCAGCCCGACGGCTCCGTGCACCCGGACCTCGCGCTGCAGCCCCACCGGGTTCGGTTCCTCGCCGGCCTGGGGCTGGAGGTCGGCCTCGGCCTGCCGACGCCGCCTGCGGCCGCGGGTGGGGCCAGCCGGTGAGCGCCCGCGCCGCGTGAGCCGGCACCGAAAGAAAATTGACCCGGTTCGGGGCGGGCATCGCACCAGATCGCGGCGATGGACGCCGAGCACTCACGAGCTCTCCGCGCGAGCCTCGGCCCGCTGCCCGACCTGCGTCTCGCCAGCGCCATGACGCGCCCCGCGCCCCCGCCCGCGGCGCCCGTGCCGCCCGACCTCGAGCGGATGCGCCGCGCCGGCGCGGGGGATCCCGCGGCCCAGGCCTGGCTCATGACGCACGTGCTGCCGCGGGTCCGCCGGATCGCGCGCGCGTTCCTCCGCAGCTCGGCCGACGCCGACGACGCCGCGCAGCTCGCCCTGCTCGCGATCCTCGAGAGCGCATCGACGTACCGCGGCGAGGCGACCGTCGAGGCCTGGGCCAGGCGCATCGCCGTCCGGACGATCCTCCGGTACGTCAAGCAGCGGCGGCGCGACGGCGCGCCGGTCGCCCCGGAGAGCGCGATCGACGAGGAGGTCGCCCATGCGCCGCACCAGCCGCCGTTCGAGGCGCTCCCGCGCGACGCGCGCGCGTACCTCGACGCGCTGCCGGAGGCGCAGCGCGACGTGATCGTCCTGCACCACGCGCTCGACTACTCGATCGAGGAGATCGCCGGAATGACCGACGTCAGCCCCGACACGGTGAAGAGCAGGCTCCGCCTGGGGATCGGCGCGCTCCGGAAGCAGGTGCGCCAGGACATCGCCGTCGGCCGCAAGAGGACAGCATGACAGGGACGCCGAAGTCCGAGATCGACCTGGACCGCCTTCCCGCCCTCCTCGCCGCCGAGGCGCGCGGCGGGCCGCTCGGACCGGAGGACGCGGAGATGCTCCGCCGCGCCGAGCAGGAGGACCCCGAGCTGCGCGTGGAGGCGCCGCTCTGGGCCGCGCTCGGCAAGCTCGGCGACCCGCGCGGCGACGGCCGCGAGCTGAGCGACGCGGCCATGCTGGAGCGCGTGCTCGAGCGCGCCTCGGCCCAGCGCGCGCCCGCGAGCGCGGCCGGGCCGCGCGCGGCGCCGCGGCCGTCGCTGCGGCGCGGGTTCGCGGGGGCGATCGCCGGCGTGGCCGTCGCGGCGACCCTGCTCGTCGCGCTGGCGGCCGAGCTGCTCGACGGGCCTGCGCAGCCGCCCGCGCCGGGCGGGAGCGGGGCGATCTATCCGGGCGGCGCGCCGCGCGAGGCCCCCGCCGCCACGCCGCCGGCAGGGCCATCGCCCGGCGTGGGCGCGGCGGGAGAGCCCGCGCCGGCCGCCGACGCCACCGGCGAGCCCGCGGCCGCCGGCGCCCCCGCGAGCGCCCCCGCGGCCGCGAGCGCCCCCGCGGCCGCCGGCGCCCCCGCGGCCGCCGGCGCCCCCGCGGCCGCCAGCGCCCCCGCGGCCGCCGGCGCCCCCGCGGCCGCCGGCGCCGCCGATGCCCCCGGCCGCGCGCCGCCCAGACCGCGCGCGGAGCCGCCCGCGGCGAGCGCCGAGGCGCTGCTCCTGCGCGCGCAGTCCCGGCTCGCGCAGGGGAAGAGCGCCGAAGCGAGCGCCGCGTACCGGGAGCTGATCGCGCAGCACCCGTCCAGCCCCGAGGCGCGCGCCGCCCTCGTGTCGCTCGGGCAGCTCGCGCTCCACAAGGGCAAGGCGGCCGAGGCGCTCGCCCATTTCGAGCGCTACCTCGCCGGCGGCGGCGGCCCCCTCGCCGCGGAGGCACGCGTCGGCCGGGCGCAGAGCCTTCGTCGGCTCGGGCGCACGGCCGACGAGCGCGCGGCCATCGCCGACTTCCTCTCCCGCCACGGCGAGAGCGTCCACGCGCCCCGGCTGCGCGCGCGCCTGTCCGAGCTCGGCGCCAGGTGACCGCAGGGCCCGCGCGGCCCCGCGATCGCCGGCCCCCGCGCGGTACGCCGCCCGCAAGAAACTTTGACCCGCCATCTCGCGAGGCCACCACCTTGTCATCGAGATGACGCAAAAAATCCTTCGAATTGTAAAATTCCTTTCCCGCGGCGAGTGGCGCGTCAGCGCCCTCGGCGGGGTCTTGAGCCTCCTGTCTGCAAGCTGCTCGACCACGACGACCGGCAACAACCCCCCGGAACCCGGTCCCCCCGACGGGGCCGGAGGGTCGGACGGCGCGACCGGGGACTCCACGCGCCTCATCGGCGCCTTTCAGGTGCGCTCGTCCCCTGCCTCGGGGGACGGCGCGCCGGCGGGGACCACCGCGGTGCTCGGCAAGATCTACGACGGGACCACGCCCTCCCAGATCATCTGGGAGCTCGCGGCCGAGGAAGGGAGCTGTCGGCTCCTCACGCCGCGCGTCCCGTTCTGCAACCAGCCCTGCGGCGGCAGCGCCGTCTGCGTGGAGGACGACACGTGCCAGGCCTACCCGGCCGCGCACAGCGCCGGAGACGTGACGGTGACCGGCCTGAACCTCGAGTCGGGCGAGGCGGCCTTCGTCATGAAACCCACGGCGAACAACTACCAGCCGCCCGCCGGCGTGAAGCTCGGCTATCCGCCCGCCGACGAGGGACAGACGGTTCGCCTGGAGGCGAGCGGCGATTTCTTCAGCGCCTTCGCGGTGGAGTCGAAGGGCGTGAGCCCCCTGGAGCTCCTGAACGACGCGATCCACATCGAGCCCGATCAGGGCGTGCAGCTCGCCTGGACCCCGCCGGGGCAGGCCGGCATCTCGGAGATCTACGTGAAGCTCGATATCAGCCATCACGGGGGCACGAAGGGGATGATCGAGTGCTCCGCCGAGGACACCGGCTCGCTCGACCTGCCGGCGGCGCTCGTCACGCAGCTCCTCGACCTCGGCGTCGCGGGCTTCCCGACGATCGTCGTCACGCGCAGGGCCGTGGGCTCCACGACGATCCAGCAAGGCCGGGTCGATCTCGTCATCTCGTCCCAGATCGAGCGGTCGGTGGTGATCGCGGGGCTCACCTCGTGCAACGACAGCTCCCAGTGCCCCGAGGGCCAGACCTGCCAGCCCGATCTCACCTGCCAGTGAGCCTCGCCGGTCCCCGGCGCGACGACCAGTCCAGCTTGATAGATAAAAAGGAACGAAGACCATGACCATCGCTTATCGCTCCCTCTCCTTGCTGCCCCTCGCCCTCGCGCTGTTCTCACCCGTCGTCGGCTGCTCCGGATCGGACCCGGAGGTCTCGAACGACGGAGCGACCGGCACGTCGTCGAGCGCCGGCGGCGGCGCCACGACCACCACCGGCGGCGGCGCCACGACCACCACCGGCGGCGGCGCCACGACCACCACCACCGGCGGCGGCGCCACGACCACCACCGGCGCCGGCGGCGGCACGACCGAGAAATTCAGCTTCTTCGTGACCAGCCTCGTCGCCATGCAGGAGCTGTCGGGCTCGCAGGAGGGCTTCGGGGGCGATCTCCGCTTCGGAGAGACGGGCCCGGGGGCCGGTCTCCGCGGCGCGGACAAGATCTGCGCGACGATCGCGGACAAGAGCCTTCCGGGCGCGGGGAGCAAGGGGTGGCGCGCGTTCCTGAGCGCCGTGGCAGGAGAGGACGGCAAGCAGGTCGACGCGATCGACCGGATCGGCGAGGGGCCCTGGTACGATCGGCTCGGCCGGCTGGTCGCCAACAACAAAGCGGAGCTGCTCAACGATCGTCCCATCGCGGCCGACGAGGCGATCATCGACGATCTGCCGAACGAGGACGGCGTCCCCAACCACCAGCCCGATCCGAGCCAGCCCGAGGTCGACAACCACGATATCCTGACGGGGACCAACGACGAGGGCAGGCTCTACAGCGCGACGGCGACGTGCAAGGACTGGACGTCCGCGGTGGGCGACAGGGACGTCGAGGGGAGGCCGCGCGTCGGACACTCGTGGCCGAGGGACTTCGGAGGAGGGTTCGGAGAAGGCGGCGGCTCCGGCTTCCCCGGCGGCGGGCCCGGCTTCCCCGGCGGCGGCCCCGGCGGCCCCGGCGGCGATTTCAACATGGCCAACTGGATGTCGTCCCTCGACGAGTCGGGGTGCGCGCCGGGCGTGAGCCTCGTGGAGATGGGGCCGCCGCAGCTCGACGTGCCCACGGTCGGATCCGGCGGCGGTTACGGCGGGATCTACTGCTTCGCCCTGACGCCCTGACGCAGGCGCACCGCCGCGCGTCCCCTCGATCAGCTTACTTGTCTCAGGAGGATTCATGGTTCATCGCAATCGCATCACGTCGATCCTCGCGCTCGCCCTGCTCGCCGCGGCGCTGCCGGGCGCGTGCGGCGGCTCGTCCGACGAGCCCGGCGCGACCGCAGAGGTCTGCGAACGTACGAGCGAGGACGGGTCGACGGAGTTCCTGAAGCGCGTGGGGTGCGCCGCGGACTTCGAGGCGCTCGCGTCGGCGCCCGTCGACGCCAGCCTGCCCGGCGCGCGCTCGGTCAAGGTGGTCCTGGATCGCGCCGATCAAGACGCGCTGTATTTCCAGAACAGCGTGCTTTACCAGATCCACTACGACTTCGTTTCATCGCACCTCTCCGGCGACGCGCTGCCTTATGTCCCTCCCCTCGCCGAGTTCAACGCGACCGAGTACTTCACGCCGGATCGCCGCTTCGTCCTCGGCGCGGTGACGCATTACCAGGGTCCCGACGTGTGGGCGCTCGAGCTCTCGCCCTACGACACCGCGTCTGCGGACATGATCACCGCCCTGTTCAAGGCGGTGCAGGGGGCCTCGTTCTTCGGCTCGAAGCTCGCCTTCCACCCCACGTCGGAGGCCGTGGCGGTCGAGGCGCAGAAGCTCCCCGCCGACATCCCCGTGGTCAGCACCGGCGATCTCTACGCCGGGATCGACTACCAGCCGCTCTCGCTCGGCACGGCGGTGGGGCGGCTCCGCTTCGCGAAGGCGGCGGATCTCGCCGACGAGTACCTCTCCCACCAGGACATCGTCGTCCTCGACCAGGCGCCCAACGACATCTCCGTCGTCCAGGGGATCATCACCGAGGAGTTCCAGACGCCGCTCTCGCACGTCAACGTGCTCTCCCAGAACCGGCGCACGCCCAACATGGGGCTGCGCGACGCGATGAGCCACCCGGAGCTGCTCGCGCTGAAGGACAAGCTGGTCGAGCTCACCGCGGGGCCGTCGTCCTGGAGCGTCCGCGAGGTCACCCAGGCGGAGGCCGAGGCGTTCTGGGAGGCGCACAAGCCCGAGCCCGTCACGCTCCCCGAGCTGGATCTGACGGTCACCGATCTGCGCGACATCGAGGAGGTGACCCCCGATCCGCCGGACGGCGAGCCGCTCCGGGACGCGATCAAGAAGGCCGTCCTCGCCTTCGGCGGCAAGTCGGCCCACTACTCCATCCTGGCGAGGATCCCCGAGGTCCCGATCCAGAAGGCGTTCTCGATCCCGGTCTACTACTACGACCTGTTCATGAAGCAGAACGGCTTCTACGAGCAGATCGAGGCGCTGCTCGCCGATCCGCAGTTCAACACCGACACGGCGGTCCGCGACAAGGGGCTGAAGGCGCTCCGCGACGCCATGAAGAGCGCGCCCGTCGACGCCGAGCTCCAGGACCTCCTCAGGGCGAAGATCGAGGCGGAGTATGCCGGGCACCCGATACGCTTCCGCACCAGCACGAACAGCGAGGATCTCGACGGGTTCCCGTGCGCCGGCTGCTACGACTCGAACACCGGCGATCCGACCGACTGGGAGGACGTCCTCGACGCCATCCGCAAGACGTACGCGAGCGCCTGGAAGCTCCGGACCTTCGATGAGCGCACCTATTACGGCATCGATCACAGGACCATCGGGATGGCGTTGCTCGTACACCACAACTTCCCGGACGAGGAGGCGAACGGCGTGGCCATCACCAACAACCCGTTCGACACGGCCGGGGTCCAGCCTGCGTTCTACGTCAACGTGCAATCGGGCGGCGACGTGGAGGTCGTGGCCCCGCCCCCTGGCGTGACGAACGACGAGTTCCTCTACTTCTTCAACCAGCCGAACCAGCCTGTCACGTACCTCACCCACTCGAGCCTCATGCCCGAGGGCCAGACGGTCCTCACGGCGGCGCAGGTCCACCAGCTCGGCGTGGCGCTCGACGCCATCCATGAGCGGTTCTCCCCCGCGTACGGGCCCGCGGCGGGCAACAACGGCTGGTACGCGATGGATGTGGAGTTCAAGTACGACGACGACGCGAACCCGGGCGAGCCGGCGACGCTCTACATCAAGCAAGCGCGCCCCTACCCCGGCCGCGGGGCGGCCGCCGGCGCGCCGTGAGGCGGCTCCGCGCGGCGCTCGCGCTCCAGCATGCCGGCCCCGCGATCAGCCGGACACGACGCGACGAACAACCTGGCTCGAAGAGGACAAGGGAATCGACACCATGACATTTGCTTATCGCACCTTGTGGCTCCCTCTCACGATGGCGCTCTTCTCGCACGTGCTCGGCTGCGGCTCGGAGGCCTCGAGCGACGACGCGACCGGCGCGTCGTCGAGCTCCGGCGGCTCCGCCACCAGCGGCGGCGGCTCCGCCACCAGCGGCGGCGGCTCCGCCACCGGCGGCGGCGGCTCCGCCACCAGCGGCGGCGCCACGACCACCAGCGGCGGCGGCTCCGCCACCAGCGGCGGCGGCTCCGCCACCAGCGGCGGCGGCTCCGCCACCAGCGGCGGCGCCATGGCCACCAGCAGCAGCTCCTCGGGCGGCGGGACGACGGAGCCGTTCAGCTTCTTCGTGACCAGCCTCGCCGCCATGCGGGAGCTGTCGGGCTCCCAGGACGGCTTCGGGGGCGATCTCCGCTTCGGGGAGACGGGCCCCGGGGCCGGCCTCCGCGGCGCGGACAAGATCTGCGCGACGATCGCCGACAAGAGCCTCCCCGGCGCGGGGAGCAAGACGTGGCGCGCGTTCCTCAGCGCCGCGGCGGGCGAGGACGGCAACCAGGTCAACGCGATCGACCGCATCGGCGAGGGCCCCTGGTACGACCGGCTCGGCCGGCTGGTCGCCAGCAACAAAGCGGAGCTGGTGAACGAGCGCCCCCGCGGGGCCGACGGGGCCATCGGGGACGATCTGCCGAACGAGGATGGCGTCCCCAACCACCAGCCCGACCCGAGCCAGGACGAGGTCGACAACCACGACACGATGACGGGGAGCGACGCGCAAGGGCGGCTCTTCGGCGCGACGGCGACGTGCAACGACTGGACGAGCGCGTCGGGCGACAGGGCCTCCGGGAAACCGCGCGTCGGGCACTCGTGGCCGAGGAATTTCGGCGGCGGCGGCGGCGTGGGCGGCATCAACATGGCCCACTGGATTTCGGCCCACGAGGCGCCCGGGTGCGCGCCGAGCGTCAACCTCGTGGACGCGGGGGGACCGGCGCCGGGCGCGAACGGCGTGGGGTCCGGCGGCGGCTACGGCGGGATCTACTGCTTCGCCCTGACGCCCTGACACGCCGGCGCCCCTTCGCGGCGCTCTCCGCGCAGGCACGCCGGCCCGCGATCGCCCTCGAGCCCACGCGCGCGGGGTGATACGCCGTAGGCGATGAGACCCCGCAGCGCTTCCCCTCTCCTCCTCCTCGTCGTCGTGGCCAGCCAGAGCGGCTGCCCGGCTGACGAGGGGTACGCCTCGGCGGCGGTGTTCGACCGGGCGGTGCTCCACACGGTCGAGATCACCGTCGACGAGGCCTATCTCGACCAGCTCGCGACGGACGACGAGGCGCGCGTCCCGTGCAGCGTGGTCTACGACGGCGAGGTCGTCCGCGGCGCCGGGATCCGGCAGAAGGGCAACAAGCTCGAGGAGCTCTCCGACAAGCCGAGCTTCAGCATCAAGTTCGACGAGTTCAACGAGGAGACGGAGCTGCGCGGGCTCAACAAGCTCCTGCTGAACAACGCAAAGCAGGACCCGACGTTCCTCCGCGAGCAGATCGGCGCGGAGCTGCACGCCCGCGCCGGGGTGCCCGCGGCGCGCGTCGCGCACGCGGTGGTGAAGCTCAACGGCGTCGACCAGGGGATCTACGTCGTCACCGAGGCGGTCGACAAGCGGTTCCTGAGGCGCCATTTCGGCCGGGGGAACGACGAGGGGGCGGTCTACGAGGGCCCGTGCTGCGGCGACTTCGTCCACGACATCGACGCCGTGGAGCTCGACGGCGGGGAGGACGCGGGGGCGGCCGCGCTCCGCGCGCTCGCCGACGCGATCCGCGACGCGCCGGACGAGCAGCTCGCGGCGCAGGTGAGCCAGCGGCTCGACCTGGATCGGTTCATCACGACCTACGCCCTCGAGGCGCTGATGGGTCACTGGGACGGCTACGCGTACCGGGCGAACAACTACTATCTTTACAGGAGCCCTGTCGACGGGCGCTTCGTGTTCCTCCCCCACGGGATGGATCGCATCCTGGACGACGTGCGGTTCGACACGGAGACGGCGCCCGTCGCCGTGCTCCCGGGCCGCATCCGGGCGATCCCGGCGCTCGACGAGCGGTTCCGCGCGGAGCTCGCGCGCGTCGCGGTCGAGGCCTGGGACGAGCGCGCGTTGCTCGCGGTGGTCGATCAGGCGGCGGAGGTGGTCGGCAAGGCGAGCGCCGGCGAGGCGACCCGGCGCGACGTGAGCGAGCTCATGGCCAACATGGGCGCCCTGCGGGACGACCTCACGCTGCGCCGCGCGCTGATCGACCCCGCGATCGCGTGCGGCGACGGCGACGTCGAGGGGCTCGAGACGTGCGACGACGGCAACACGACGGGCGGCGACGGGTGCAGCGCGAGGTGCCGCGTCGAGCCTTGACGGGGACGCCGCCGGCGCGTCACGCGCCGCCGCGCGCAGGGCGCAGCGCGAGCGGCGCGGTGCCGGTGAGCAGCCCCGCCGCGAGGGCGACGACGCCGCCGAAGCCGACGCACGCGCAGCCGAGCGCGCCCGTCAGGGCGGCGACGCCGCACGCCGAGGCCCAGGAGGCCCCGAGCCGCTCGGACCGGCGCAGCACCCGGGAGAGCAGCACGCCGGCCGCGACCCCGCCCGCGAGGCACGCGGGGACGCAGATCGACACGCACCCCTCCGGCGTGCACAGGTGGCCGTAGATGCGCGCCGCGTGCGCCGCCGCGAACGGCACGAGCCCCGCCGCGACCCCCGGGAGCACGCCCCGCGCGAGCTGTCGCCCCCGCCAGAAGAGCAGCGCCGCCGCGATGTAGAGCGCCGCGCCGATGGCGGCCGTCGTGAGCGGGCGATCGCTCATCAGCGCGGCGACGAGCGCCACCGCGATCGTCGGGGCCGCCGCCAAGGCGGCCTGCCGCGCCCTGCCGCGCTCGTACGCGCGGTAGGCCTTCTCCTTCAGGTTCAGGCGCGCGGTCGCCTCAGGTCCCATAGATCCTCCTCCACGCCTCCCGGAGGCGGGCAAATGCGCGCTCGCGGCGCTTGCGGAACGCCGCTCCCGACACCGACGGGTCGCGGTCGCTCTCCAGCACGGTCGCCCGCAGCGTCTCGCGATCCGCCTCGGCCAGCGTGCCGAGCACCTCGCGCGCCGCGTCGTCCAGATCGCGGGCGATCGCCGCGTCCTCCGGCGTCGGCGCGTCGGCCGCGACCGACGGGGCGAGCTCGCCCGGCGCCTCGCGCGACCTGGCTCGCCGCCGTCGCGCCGTGCGGCACTCCCACGCCGCGATCGCGAGCGCCCAGGTGAGCGCGTCCGCCTCGGGGTCGAACGAGCTGGCGCGGTCGAAGACCTTGAGGAGCGCCTGCTGCGCCGCGTCCTCGGCGTCCGCCTCGCCCCCGAGCATGCGCCGGCAGAACGCGCTGATGGCCGGCCACAGGGCGGCATAGACGGCATCGAACGCCGCGCGATCGCCGTCAGCCAGGCGTCTCATCGACGCGTTGAGCAGCGATCGCGCGCGCGGTTCCAACGGTGCCTGTCCTCAGCCGCTCAGCCGCAGGGGCAGTCCGGGCAGGGGCAATCGCCGCACGGACAGCCGTCCATGAGCTGCGTGCCAGCGTAGGCCGCCGTGGGGATTCCGAGGACGGCGGCGATCAGGGTCACCTTGAGCCAACGACGCATGAGCGTTCTCCTTGTTCTCTGACCGGCTGTCGTCGCCGGCCTTCATCGGCTCTAGGCGCGAGCGGGGGCAAGCGTGACACCCGCGGCGATCAAAATCATGGCGGCCGAGGGAGCGTGAGAGGAGGAAGGAGGAGGCACGCGCGATGACGCGCAGCCGTGTTCGACCGCCCGCGCCCCGCAGGCGCGCCGCGATTCCAGTTTGGCAGGTCATTCCGCCGTACAGGCCGAACGTGCTAGGGTGGCGTGCCTATGTCCGGCCGCTTCTGTACCGCCGCCCTCGGCGTCCTGTGGCTCGTCGGGTGCACGTCGTCGCGGCACGAGGCCGGCTCGAGCGCCGGCCCGTCGGGGAGCGCCGGCGTCGCGGTCGCGGAGCCCGCCGGCGACCGCCCGGCGGGCGCCGTCGCGCCGGCGGTCGTGCCCGGGCCTTCGCCGGTGGTGCCGGCCGCCGCGGTCGCGCCCTCGCCGGCCGCCGCGGAGCCGGCGCCGGCCGCAGAGGCCGCCCGCGTGTACTCGAAGAGCCGCGAGGTGATGATCCGGGCGGCCCCGCGCCCGAAGTCCCAGTGGATCGGCCAGCTCTCGATCGGCGGCTCGGTGCTGTTGAAGAGCGCCGAGCCCGTCCGGGGCTCGGGCGACTGCCCGGCGTTCTACGCCGTCGAGCCGCGCGGCTACGTCTGCGTCGACGGCGACCGCGCCACGCTCGACCCGGCCGACCCGATGCTGAAGACGCTGGCCCCCCACGCCCCGCTCGTGGATCAGCCGCTGCCGTACCGCTACGGCGAGTCGCTCGGGCTCAAGCGCCTCTTCGAGGTCGATGGCTTCGAGACGCCGGAGTGGCCGTCGGGCATCCACGACAGGCGGCACATGACGGTCCGCCCGCGATCGTCGGTCGCGTGGACGAGGGAGGTCGAGGCGGGCGGCGCGACGTGGCTCTGGGCGTCCGATCTCACGTTCATTCCGAAGGACAAGGTCAAGCCGTACGAGGGCGCCACCTTCGAGGGCGTGCACCTCACCTCCGAGGAGCGCCTCCCCCTCGCGTTCTTCCGCCGCAAGCCGCGCCCCAAGTACCGCCTCACCGAGGGGGACGCGCTCGAGAAGACGGACGCCGTGTGGGAGCGCCTCGACCGGGTCGGGCTGACGGGCAAATCGCGGCGGGTCGGCAAGCTCACCTACCTCGAGACCCGCGACGACGGGCACTGGGTGCTCGAGCGCGACGCGGTCGTCATCAAGCCGCGCAAGTCGCGCAACCCCTGGGGGCGCCCCATCCGGCTCGGCGGCGATGCGCCCGAGGCGCGGGCCGAGGGGCCGAGGAACACGTGGATCGAGATCGCCGCGCTCGAGGGCTGGCTCATCGCCTACGAGGACGACCGGCCCGTCTTCGCGACGCTCATCTCGGCCGGGCGCAACGGCGCCGACGAGCCGGAGAAGACCGAGACCGAGTCGATCGTGCCGCCGTCGACGACGCCGCTCGGCCAGTACCGCATCAACCGCAAGTGGGTGACGAAGACGCTGATCACGCCCCACGTCAACGCCGACGACTGGATCGAGGCGGAGGTGCCGTGGAGCCAGCACTTCTTCAGCAAGTACCTCGTGCACGCCGCGTACTGGCACAACAACTGGGGTGACGGGCAGAGCGGCGGGTGCGTGAACCTCTCGCCTGTCGACGCGAAGTGGCTATTTCACTGGACCGAGCCGCCCGTGCCCGAGGGGTGGCACGCGGTCCAGGTCACGCGCAAGGACCCGTCGACGCGCCTCGTGATCCACCGCTGATCCGCGCGCCGGCGCTCGTCTCGCCGGCGCGCCTCACGATCCACCGCGGATCCGCGCCCGCACGGGCGCTCACTTCGCGGGCGCGCCGCCCCCCTCGCCCGCCCTGGCCATTCGCTGCATGCACAGCTTGAGGCCGGCGCGCAGGTTGCCCACCGTCGTGACGCCGGACAGGTCGAGCCCGAGCGCGATCATCGTCTGCGCCACGTTCGACCGGATCCCCGTGATGATCCCCTCCGCCCCGAGCAGCCGGATCGCCTGGATCATCTCGATGAGGTACCCCGCCGTCCGCGTGTCCACCGCGTCCACGCCCGTGAGGTCGAGGATCGCGAACCGAGCGTCCTTGCTCACCACCGCGCTCAGCAGGTTGTCCATCACCTCGGAGATCCGCAGGCTGTCCACCACCCCCACCATCGGCAGCGTCAGCACCTTGTCCCAGACCTCGATGATCGGCGTCGACAGATCGCGGATCACCCGCTGTTGCTTCTCGATCAGCTCCAGCTTGTTCCGCAGCTCCTGCTCCCGCTGCCGCGCCGCGGTGGCGTCCATGGTGATGGTGACCGCGCCGGGCTCCCCGCCGTGGCGCACCGGGATGACCCATGTCTCCCAGGTAACGCCGTGCGCCTCGGAGATGGTGTGCGACCCCTTCCCCGCGATCGCCTGCCGGATGGACTCCACGGCCTCCGGCGCGCTCGCGTAGAGCTCGTAGACGCTCTTGCCGACGTGCGCCCCCGGTTGCACGCCGGAGACCTCCAGCCCCTTGCCGTCGTGGAACCTGAAGATGCCCTCGCGGTCGTACCTGCACACGGCGACCGGCAGGTTGTCGAGGAGGGCCCGGAGGAGCAGCTCTGCCTCTCCGAGGCTCGCCTCGGGCTCATTCTGGCTCTCCGCAGCGGTCATCGACATCGGACTTCCCTCCCCCGTCATGGAAGCCTTCTACCGTGCGCGCGCGCTGCGCGTCGAGAGTTTGTCGACGGTCGCCGGGGCGTTTCTCGGCCCCGCGGAGGGAAATGTCGCACCGCTTCCCCGGAGCCCGCCAGAGGCCGCCCGCCGCGCGCCCCGCGCCGGGCAGACGACGCGCGCGCGGCGCGGGTTGACAGGGGTGTACGGATCACACAAAGGTCCGTGGTTGAGCCACACGGAGGCACGGAAGGTCTCATGTCTGCATCGTACGAGCACCCGCGGCCGGCGCTGACGGTGGATTGCGTCGTGTTCGGCCTCGACGAGGGGGACCTCAAGGTCCTGCTCATCCGGCGGGAGCTCGAGCCGTTCCGCGGCAGGTGGGCGCTGCCGGGCGGCTTCGTGCGCGTCGACGAGGCGCTGGACGACGCCGCGCGGCGGGAGCTCGCGGAGGAGACGGGGCTCTCGGGGGTGTTCCTCGAGCAGCTCTACACGTTCGGCGCGCTCGGGCGCGACCCGCGCGAGCGCGTCGTGTCCGTGGCGTACTACGCGCTCGTCAAGCTCGGGGATCACCGGGTCAAGGCGGCGACCGACGCGCGCGAGGCGGCGTGGTTCGCGGTGGACGACACGCCTGCGCTCGCCTTCGATCACGAGGAGATCCTCGCCGTCGCGCTGGAGCGGCTCAAGGGCAAGGTGCGGTATCGGCCGATCGGGTTCGAGCTCCTGCCGCCGAAGTTCACGCTGTCGCAGCTCCAGCGGCTCTACGAGGCGATCCTCGAGCGCCCGCTCGACAAGCGCAACTTCCGCAAGAAGGCGCTCGGCACCGGGCTGCTCGTCGAGCTCGACGAGGTCGAGCAGGACGTCGCGCACCGCGCGGCGCGGCTCTACCGGTTCGACCGTCGCAAGTACGAGCGGCTCGAGAGGGACGGCTTCAGCTTCGAGATCTAGGCGCGCGCCACCCCCGGCGGCCCTCGGGCCCCCGCCGCCGGCGCGCGCTGCGCGGCGAGGGCGGCCGGTCCGCCGGCGCCCGGCTTGACAACGTGTATATCGAACACTAAGCTTGGTGTGTACGACACACGAACGGCCGAGGGCTCGCCGCGCGCGAGCGCCGCAGGCCGGCATGGACGGTGGAGCAGACGGTGGAGCGCTGGCGTCGGGAGCGGCGCGCGCCTCCCGGTCCGTCTGCCCGATGTCCGGACGCAGCGCGCCCTCGCCGGGCGCAGAAGGGAACTCCATGTCTCGCGAGGTCGCTTTCTTGGCTGACGTGGGCGGGGGCTCGGCCTTCCAGGTCGCCGGAGGCACGGTGACCGGGACAGACCACCTCGCGGCCGGGCGGCCCAACCAGGACGCCTATGCGTTCCGGGCCGAGGGCGGCTGTCTTGCCGCGGTCGTCTGCGACGGCTGCGGCAGCGGCGCGCGCAGCGAGGTGGGCGCGGCGCTCGGCGCGCGGCTCGTCGTCGAGCAGGTGCTCGGCGCGCTCCGGCGCGGCGGAGACATCGAGTCGCCGGAGACATGGGAAGAGGTGCGGCGCGGGGCGCTCGCGCCGCTCCGGGCGGTGGCCGCCGGCATGGGCGGGAGCCTCGCCGAGGTCGTGTCGACCTACTTCCTCTTCACCGTCGTCGGCCTCGCGGTCTCCGGCGGCAGGGCGTGCGCGTTCTCGCTCGGCGACGGCCTCATCGCCCTCGGCGACGAGGTCCTGCGGCTCGGCCCCTTCCCGCGGGACGAGCCCCCGTACCTCGCGTATGGCCTGCTCGACCGGCCGCCGGGCGGCGAGGCGCCGCGCTTCACCGTGCACCGCGCCCTGCCGTCGAGCGCGCTCCGGGCTGCCCTGCTCGGGACCGACGGCGCCGTCGATCTGCTGGAGTCGTCGTCCCGGCAGCTCCCGGGCGGCGGCGGCGAGGTCGGCCCGCTGTCGAGCTTCTGGGAGGACGACAGGTATTTCCGGAACCCCGACGCGGTGAGGCGGCGGCTCGCGCTCATCAACCGATCGGTGGCGCGGCCCGTGTGGAAGGAGGAGCGGATGCATCGCGAGGGCGGGCTGCTCCGCGACGACACGACGGTGGTCGTCGTGCGGAGGGCGCAGAGCGCCCTCGATTGACGCGCGGCCCTGCGCGGGAGCGCAGCGGCCGCGGAGGGAGGCGGCGGGGCGCTTCACGCGCCAGGTCGCCGCGGATCGAGCTCGATCGAGCTCGATTGCGCTGGCTCGCGTTCGATTGCCCGGAGGAGGCGAAGGTGGACGTTTATCTCGGTGCGAAGCGCGTGAAGCTCGATCCCCGGGCCTCGATCGGCAAGGGCGGGGAGGCCGACGTGTTCGACCTCGGCGACGGCCGCGCGATCAAGGTCTGGAAGACGCCCGATCACCCGGATTACGCCGGGCAGGACGCCGAGCAGCGCGCCGCCGAGGCCCGCATCGAGCGCCACCAGGACAAGCTGCGCGCGTTCCCGCCGGCGCTGCCCGATCAGGTGATCGCGCCCGTCGAGCTCGCGACCGACCGATCCAGAAAGCGCATCGTCGGCTACGCCATGCGCCTCGTGCGCGGCGCGGAGCCGCTCCTGCGCTACGGCGAGCCGTCGATGCGCCACGGCGGGCTCTCGGCGGCCACCGCCTCTGCGGTGCTCGCGCGGCTCCACCGGGCCGTCGCGGCGATCCACGACCGAGGCGTGGTGATCGGCGACTTCAACGACCTCAACGTGCTCGTCGCCGGCGGCGAGGTGTTCGTCATCGACGCCGACAGCTTCCAGTTCGGCCCGTTCCTCTGTCAGGTCTTCACCGAGCGCTTCGTCGATCCGCTGCTCTGCGACGCTTCCCTCCCCCGGCCGGTGCTGTCGCGCCCGTATTCGCGCGACTCCGACTGGTACGCGTTCGCCGTGATGGTCATGCAGAGCCTGCTCTGCGTCGGGCCGTATGGCGGCGTCTTCCGGCCGCGGTCCGCGGCGGCGCGGGTGCCCGAGAGCGCGAGGCCGCTCCGCCGCATCACCGTGTTCGACAGCGAGGTGCGGTATCCGAGGCCGGCGATCCCCTACCGCGTCCTGCCCGACGATCTGCTCGACGCGCTCTACCGCGTCTTCGTCAAGGACGAGCGCGGCGTGTTCCCGCGCCGGCTGCTCGACGCGCTCGCCTGGACGAGGTGCCCGTCGTGCGGCGTCGAGCACGCGCGCGCCGCCTGCCCCACCTGCGCGGGCGCCGCGCCGGCCGCCGTCAAGGAGTCCACCGTGGTCCACGGCGAGGTGCTCGCCACGCGGCTCCTGAGCACGCGCGGGGTGATCCTCGCGGCGTCGGTCGGCGCGGGCGGGCTCTCGGCCCTCGTGCACGAGGGCGGGCGCTTCGTGCGGGAGGACGGCGCCGTCGTCATGTCCGGCGCGCCCCACCCCGCGATGCGCTTCGCGGTCCAGGGCCGGTCGACGCTGATCGGCCGGGGCGGCGAGCTCGTCGTGCTCTCGCCGGGCGCCGCGCCCGAGCGGATCCAGGTGGATTGCCTCGGGACGACGCCGGTCTTCGACGTCAACGACCGGGCCCGCTACTGGGCGCGCGGCGGCCAGCTCCTGCGCAGCGGCCGCCCCGCCGCGCCCGCGCTCTCGGGCGAGGCGGGCGCCGTCGCGATGGGCGACGTCCTCGCCGGGCAGACGATGTTCTGGGTGGGCCCCCGGTTCGGGCTCGGCTTCTATCGGGCCGGGAGCGTCTCGATCGCGTTCGTCTTCGACGCCGAGCGGCCCGGCCTGAAGGACACGGTCAAGCTGCCTTTCCCCGGCGGCAAGCTCACCGCGGCCACGTGCGTGTTCGACGCGGGCGCCGCGCCGGGGGCCGGCGGCGAGCGCTCGCGCGACGGCCGCGGGCGCGCGTGGCTGTTCCTCGCCGCCGAGCAGGCCGGGCGGAGGGTGCACCGCTGCGTCGTCGTGCGCGAGGACGGCGCCGTGGAGGCCGCCGCCGACGCCGAGGCGGGGGGCGGCTCGTGGCTCGGCGCGCTCACCGGCAAGTGCGCGGCGTCGGGGTTCCTGCTCGCGGCGACCGACAGCGGCGTTGTCCGCGTCGAGGTCCGGGGCGGAGCGCTCGTCGAGGCGCGGCAGTTCCCCGGCACCGAGCCGTTCGTCACCCAGGCTTCCCGGCTGCTCGTCGGCCCCGAGGGGCTGTTCGTCGTCGACGCCCAGGCGATCACCTTGCTTCGCATCGCGTGAATCCACGGCAGTTCTTCCGGCCCGCGCGCGCGGGCCACTCGAGAGGAGAGAGACAATGAAAACGACAGAGCTCCCGCTTCCCGCCTTCTACGATCCGAAGAACGCCGAGCGGTGGGGTTATCACCCCGACCAGGAGGCGCTGCACGGCGCGGCCGCCGCGTGGAAGAAGGCGCACGGCGTGAAGCCCTCGGCCGCCGACGCGCAGAACGTCCACCTCCTGCTCATCGACGTGCAGAAGGACTTCTGCTTCCCGCAGGGCTCGCTCTACGTCGCCGGCCGGAGCGGCACGGGCGCGGTCGACGACAGCCGCCGCATCGCCGAGTTCATCTACAGGAACCTGGGGGTCATAACGAACGTCACCGTCACGATGGACACCCACTTTGCTTACCAGATCTTCTTCCCGGCCTTCTGGGTGGATCGCGAGGACCGCCCGCTCGCCGCGCACCGCGAGATCACGACGGCGCAGATCGACGCGGGCGAGGTGCGGCCGAACCCGGCCGTGGCGCGGTGGCTGTGCGGCGGGAGCTATCCGTGGCTCATGAAGCAGGTCCGGTACTACTGCGAGGAGCTCGAGAAGGCGGGCAAGTACAAGCTCTACCTGTGGCCGCCGCACTGCATCCTCGGCAGCGACGGGCACGCGCTCGCGGGGGTGGTGCACGAGGCGCGGATGTTCCACGCGTTCGCGCGCGGGGTGCAGTCGTGGGTGGAGGTCAAGGGCGGCAACCCGCTCACCGAGAACTACTCGGTGATGCAGCCCGAGGTGCTCACGCGGCACGACGGCCAGCCGCTGGCGCAGCGGAGCACGCTCTTTTTGAAGACGCTGCTCCACGCGGACGCGGTGATCATCGCCGGCCAGGCCGCGAGCCACTGCGTGCGCAGCTCGATCGAGGACATCCTGACGGAGATCGCGCTGACCGACCGCGCGCTGGCGAAGAAGATCTACGTCATGACCGACTGCATGTCGTCGGTCACGGTGCCCGACGGCAAGGGCGGCTTCGTGGCCGACTTCACCGCCGAGGCGGACAGGGCGCTTGGCCGCTTCGCCGCGGCCGGGATGAACCTGGTGAAGAGCACCGACCCGATCGCGCGCTGGCTCGTCTAGCGGCGCGCCCCGGAATTCGCGCGCTCTGAAACGTGTGACGGTGGAGGTTTCGATGAACATGAGCAAGGACGACGGGAAAAGGACGGATCTCGATATAGAGCAGCTCTTCGAGGCGGCGCGCGACGAGGGCGCGCTCTCGCCCGAGGCGATGCAGGCGCTGCACATCACCGACCTCGGCGCCCAGATCCAGGCCGGCTTCGGCGTGCAGGTGGACGACGTCGCGTCGTCGGAGGTGGTGCTGGTCACGGTGATGCCCGACGACTCGGGATCCATCAAGTTCGCCGGCAACTCCCGGGCGGTGCGGGACGGGCACAACCTCGTCGTGAGCGCCCTCGCCGACTCCAGGCAGCGCGACTCCATCCTGGCGCACAACCGGTACCTGAACGGGACGGTGCTGTACCCCTACTGCCCGATCACCCAGGCGGTGAAGATGGACACGAAGAACTACGATCCCCAGCTCGGCACGCCGCTCTACGACCAGACCGTGGTGCTCCTCGGCACGGTGATCGCGAAGGCGCAGGAGTTCGCGCTGAGCGGCGTCCCGGCCCGCACCGTGACGCTGATCATCTCGGACGGCGCCGACGCGGGCTCGACGTGGGCCAAGGCGAAGGACGTGTGCGCGCTCGTCCGCGACATGCGCCGGGCCGAGTCCCACATCGTGGCGGCGATCGGCATCGACGACGGGAACACCGACTTCCGCGCCGTCTTCCGCGCCATGGGGATCGAGGATCGCTGGATCCTGACGCCGAAGAGCGACGCGGCCGATATCCGCAAGGCGTTCGCGCTGTTCTCCCAGTCGGCGGTGCGCGCCAGCCAGGGCGGCGCGTCGTTCTCGAAGGCGGCGGCCGGCGGCTTCGGCGGGTGAGCCGCGTCAGGCCGCGGCCGCCCAGGGGAGGACGCCGTAACGACTGCGCAGCTCCTCCACATCCACGTCCATGACCGCCCAGAAGTCCCAGTCGTCCATCAGGTCGACGGTCATCTTCGTGCCTCGGACGAACGCCCGCGCGATGTCGTCGGCGAGCCCCGGCGCCGCGAGCATCCCCTGCTGCGCCGGCGCGAGCAGCGTGAGCTGGACCCCTTGCTGGAGCTGGACGAGAAGGAACACGAGGATGCCGAACGGGTTCTCGCGGCGATACCCCGCCTGGAAGGCGAGCGTCATCGCCTCGCCGTGGAGATCCGTGCCGTAGCCAGCAAGGATGTGGCTGAGATCGTGGGTGAGCACGCCCTCGGGCACCCCGCGCTTCTCGCCGGGGAAGGAGAAGCCGTTCTCTCGATAGAAGGTGAAGAGCGCCTTGCCGAGGGTGCCCTCCCTGTACCCTTCGAGCGAGCGGTAGCGCGCGGCCACGGGCTCGTTCTCGGCGATGCCGGCGAAGCTCGCGAGGTTCCTGGCGAGGCCGTAAAAGCCGCCCTCGTCCAGCATGCGCCGCACGCTCTTGCCGAGCAGCGCGTTGCGGGCGATGTCGATGCGCAGGAGCAATAGCCGCCGCTCGTGGAGGCGGTGGAGCTGGCGGACCGCGTCGGGGCGCGCGCCGAGCGCCGCGGCGAACCGCTCGACCTCGAGCAGCTCGCGCTCGTCGATGCGCTCTCCGCACAGCGTCATGGCGCAGAGGCCGCTCACGAGCTGCTCGCGGAGCGCCGGGTCGCGGACGGCGCGCGCGAGCTCCTCGGGCGCGATCGGGCCCAGCGCGTCGACGTCGAGGTCCGTGTGGAGGAGGTGCCGCTGCACGGCGGCGACGGCGGCGCGCCGCGGCCCGTCGAGGGGACCGGCCGAGGTGAGGACGACCTTCATGGCGCGCAGGCCCGCGTGCGCCTGCGCTTGGCTCGGAGTGATGTAGCTCATGCGGGAAAGAATGGGCACGGGCGGGTGTCGCGTCCTTGACCGGCCGCGCCAATGAGTTGACCGGCCGCGCCGTCAGGCGCGCTTGCGAGCAACCCCCAGGGTCTCTACCCTGGCGCTCGCTTCGAGGTCCTTGAGCTCGGGGAGGTTCACGTGAGCATCGGCGACGACGACGCATGCGCGGACACCGCGAGAGCCAGCCTGGATCCCACGCCGGTGCTGCAATTCGGGGCCACGTCGCGTGCGCTCGGGCGGAAGCTCGCTCGAGCCGAGCACCGGGACGCCGCGGACCATCGCCTGCTCGGTGAGATCTTCGACGCCCTCGCGCCAGGGGGCGAAGAGGCGCACGCGCTCTTCGCCGCGGATGGGGCGAAGCTCATCCGCCTGCTCGCGGCGCAGCTGGAGCTGCCATCGGGGCGGTTCGGCGAGGCAGAGCTATCGTTGGCCGTGCGCGCGGAGAGCGCCCTGCGTGCGGCGCGTGGCGCCCTCGACCCTGACGCCACGGCGCCGCTCGCGCCGCTCGGCCGGCTCCGGGGGGTGACAGGCGCGGCGGCGCGCGCTCTCCTCTGCGCAGCAGGGATCGATCAGCCATCCCGCCCCGTGTCGAGCCGCGGCGCGGAGCATGTGGGAGGCATGCTGGCGCGCGCGCGGGTCGATCCGGGCTGGCTCATCGAGCAAACGGCGGGCGAGCTGAGCGAGGACGTCCGGGCGGCGGCCGTGCGCGCGCTCGCATGGGATCCGGTCGAGCGCGCGCTCGTGCGGGACGCGCTCCTCGACGAGGGCGCGGCGGTGCGGGCGGCGGCGGTCCACGCGCTCGGGGAAGATGCCGCCTCGCGGCCCATGATCCGCGAAGCGCTGCGCGATCCGAGCGGCGAGGTGCGGGCAGCGGCGGTGCTCGCCCTGGCCGACGATCCGGAAGCAACGCCCTTGATCGTGGCCGCGATCCGGGACGCCGAGGCGCCTGTCCGGGCCGCCGCCGTCCACGCGCTCGCCGCCGAGCCGTCCATGCGGCCCCTCGTGATCGAGGCGTCCCGCGACACGGACAGCGCCGTGAGGGTGGCTGTCGTGAGGGCGCTCGCATCGGACCCGTCTGCGCGCGCGCTCCTGCACCGCGCGCTCGGAGATATCGATATCGCCGTCCGGGCAGCGGCCTTTCTTGCGCTGCGGCTCGACCCCGATGCGCGCCCGGTCTTGCTCGGTGCCCTCCGCGATTCGAACGGGAACGTCCGCGCCTCGGCGGTGGAGGCGCTCGCCGGCGATCCGGCGGTGTTGCCGCTCCTGCGCGGCGCGCTCGGCGACGTGGAGCACGCGGTCCGCGCCGCCGCTGTGACCGCGCTCGTGGCGGACCCGGAGGCGCGCGGGATGCTTCGCGATGCGCTCCAGGACGAGCACTGGCTCGTGCGCGCCGCCGCGCTGGACGCGCTCGCCCACGATGAGGCGGTGAGACCGCTCGTGCGGGCCGCGCTCCAGGATCCGAACCCGGCCGTCCGGGCGGCAGCGGTGGACGCGCTGTCGCACCACCCGGAAGAGCGCCCGCTCGTGCGCGAGGCGCTGGGCCAGGCGAGCTACGCGGTCCGCGCGGCCGCGATCGCCGCCCTGGCCGGGGATACCGAGGCGCGCCCGGCGCTCCGCGCCGCGCTCCACGACGTGAACTACGCCGTGCGGGCCGCAGCGGCGCACGCCTTGGCGGCCGATCCAGAGGCGCGCCCGCTGCTGCGCGCCGCGGCCCGGAGCGAGCTCCTCGCCGCGCAGGCGGCGGCATTCCAGCAGCTGGGCGGCGATCCCGGCGCGAAGGTCGCGCTCCGCGGCGCGCTCGGGAGCGAGCGGTGGGGCGTGCGGGCGGCGGCAGCGCGGGCGCTCGCAGGCGATCCCGAAGCGCTCCCGGCGCTCCGCGCGCTGGTCCAGGATCCGAGCGCCGAGGTCCGCGCGGCCGCGGTCCAGGCGCTCGCGGGCGACGTCGGATCGCACCCGGTCCTGCGCGCCGCGCTCCGCGACAAGTTTCCGCACGTGCGCAAGGCGGCCGCCGATGCGCTCGCCTCGGATCCCGAGTCGCGCCCGCTGCTCCGCGCTCTGCTCCGCGACCCAGACGCCGCGGTCTGCGCCGCCGCGGTCCATGCCCTGAACGCGGAGCCGGCTGGCGAGCCGTTCCTGTATGATATCGTCCGCGATCCGAACCCGGCGGTGCGGGCGGCAGCCGCCCAGGAGCTCGCGTCGGATCCTGCCGCCCGTGCGGTGCTCCCCGGCATGCTCCGCGATGCGAGCTGGAGCGTGCGGGCCGCGGCCGTTCGCTCCCTCGCGTCCGATCCGTCAGCCCGGGTCCTGCTCACAGGCGCGCTCGCGGATCCCGACGACGATGTCCGCGCCGCGGCGGTCCGGGCGCTCGGGGCGGCCGAGGAGGTCAGACCAGCGCTCCGCGCAGCGCTCGCGGACGCCTCGCCTCCGGTGCGGCGGAGCGCGGCACTGGCGCTGGGCTCGGATCCCGCGGTACGGGCGCTGCTGAGCGACCCGGCCCGGGACGTCCGCGCGGCGGCCGCGGAAGCTCTGGGAGGCGCGCGCCCACGGCGCCCCGGCGTGCCCATCGCCACCCTCCCGACCGTCGCGCAGGCGGCGCGCGCGGTGGGGTGGCTCGCGGGTCTACCCCCGCGGTCCCCGCGAGCGTCCCTGCTCGAGGAGCAGCTCGCCGCTTTTGTCCGCTCCCCCTGCGACCTGGTCCTGGAGAGCGATCCGCTCCTCGCGGAGCTCTTGCTCGCCTGGCTGTGCGCCCGCCTTGGCCGCACGTCCGACGCGCCCGAGCCGGAGCGCGTCGTGCTCTTCGGCGAGCTCCGTACCCTGCCCAGCTCGCTGCTGGACGCTGTCGAGCCCATCGTGGTGCGCGTCGCCATGCCCGCCGAGGACCTCCCGGCCGAGCGCTCCTTGTACCCGGTCCATAACCTCATCGAGGCGTGGCGTGTCGCGCGGCACCTGCGGACCACGCGACCGATCGCCCTGTGGCTTGCCTGCGCCGACGTCGATTTCGACGACCTGGTTCCACCGCCTCTTCCGGAGCCCCGCGCAATCCACTGCGGCCCCACCTTCTTCGGGCTGCGGCTGGGTACGATCCACGCTGCGCCATCGGAGCTTCCGATCGAGCTCCTCGCCTCCACGAACGCCGCGGAGCGGTTCGCCGGCCTCTCCGACGAGGCGCGCGCGCCGATCCTCCAGGCGCTGGCTCGCCTCGCCCGCACGCCGGATCTCGACCCGTGGACGCTCGTCCCGCTCCTGTCGCGCATCGGAGCGGGTTTGCCGCCCGCGCTCCGCGCAGCGCTCGTCGCACGCCTGCCGGCCTCACCCGAGGCCGCGGCGGCCCACCTGGACGCGGCCCGGGCGGCCCTCGCGCCGGAAGCTGCCGCGTCAGTCGCTCCGACCGTCCGCCCGACGCGCCGGTGAGGCCGCGACGCTGGGCGTGCTCGACGTCCGCCCTCTGGCCCCGTCAGCCGGCGCGGCGGTACGCCGCGGGGCTGTGCCCGGTCCAGCGGCGGAAGGCGCGCGAGAAGGCGCTCACCTCGGAGAAGCCCAGGAGGAACGCGACCTCGGAGACGGTGCGGCCGCGCTCGCGCATGTGGGCCACGGCGAGCTTGCGGCGCGCCTCGTCGAGGACGCTCTTGTAGCTCTCGCCCTCGTCGCCGAGCCTCCGTTGCAAGGTGCGCGCGCTCATGCCGAGGGCGCGCGCGGCGGCGGCGACGTCGGGGACGCCGCGCCCCAGCGACGCGATGAGGTGGCGCTCGAGGACGCCGCGCACGCTCGGCTCGGCCGGGAGGCCGGCGAGCAGCTCGTCGGCGTGCCGGCGGAGCACGGCGCCGAGCGCCGGATCCGAGCGCAGCGTCGTGGTGTCCAGGAACGAGGCGTCGAACAGGACGGCGTTGTCGTCCGCGTCGAAGGCGAGCGGCACGGCGAGCAGGCGGTCGTACTCGCCGCGATCCGCCGGGGCAGGATGGGCGAAGGTGACCCGGTGCGGCGCGAACGGCACGCCGGTGAGGGCGCGGGCGCGCAGGACCCACAGGCCCACGACGAAGCTGGAGAGCTGGGGCGGCGCGAGCGCGCCGGCGAAGCGCTGCGAGATGCGGGCGCGCGCGCCGTCCACCGTGAGCCGCACGTCCATGGCGTCGTGGATGAGCCGCTGGTACCGCAGCACGCAGTCGATCACCTCGCGCACCGTGGCGCACTGGCCGGTGACGAAATCGACGACGTCGAACAGGTGCCCGACGAGCAGCTCGGCCGCGTGCAGGCCGAACGCGGGGTCGCGGGCGAGCTCGGGGATGCGGGTCCACGCGCGGGCGACCGTGTCGTGCGGAACGCGCGCGGTCGGGTCCTCGAGCAGGGCCGGGTCGACCCCGGCGGCGGCGAGGGCCTCGCGCGGGTCGACGCCCGCGCGCGACGCGGTGAGGACGCAGAGCCGGATGGTCTTGATGCAGCCGGTGGGGCGCATGGCGCTCGGATCCCTGTCCTATCCGATCCTGCGCCCGCCTTCACGGGCGCGCGCCGTGGCCCGGGAGCGAGGGAGCCGGCTGCACGGGGGGGCCCGGCGCTCCCGGATGTCGCGCGACCCGCCAGCGAGCCGGCGCGTGGCCCCGCTGGGCCGGCGCGCGCGACGCCGTGCCCGCCATGGGCTACGCCTGCGCCTCCGGCCTCCTCGAGGAGCGTCCGGAGCGCCCGGGCGCAGAGGTGGTTCTTCATGACGGTCGTGCGGTGGAAGGCATTGGAGCGGCGCGTGATCCAGCACTCGCCGTGGCGGCGGATCGAGGACGTCACCTTCGAGCTTCCGGACGGGCAAGTCCGCAGGTTCTCGCTCAAGAAGGAGGGGCAAGTCGTCTGCATCCTCCCGATTTCAAAGGAAAATCGCGTGATCCTGGCGCGCCAGTACAGGCCGGGGCCGGACCGGATCCTCGACGAGCTCCCCGGCGGCGGCGTCGAGCCGGGCGAGGCCCCGGAGGACGCGGCCGCGCGCGAGCTGCTCGAGGAGACGGGGTATGTCGCCGGGCGGCTCCTGCCGCTCGGCCGCCCGCTCGAGTGCGCCTACTCGACGATCGAGCGCCACGCGTTCCTGGCGGTGGACTGCGTCCGTCGCGGGGCGCAGTCGCTGGATGAGACCGAGTTCATCGACGTCGTCGAGAAGCCGATCGAGGCCTTCGTGGCGCAGCTCAGGGAGGGCGCCTGCACGGACCCGGAGGTCGGATGGATGGGGCTTTACGAGCTGGGGTACCTGAACTTGCGCGAATGATCCGGCCCGCTCCGGCGTAAGCGCGGTGTCGCGCGCGCCTCCCGCGCGCCCATCGCTGCCGGGCGCTCGTCGCGCTATGCTGCGGCCGATGGCCAAGCACGACCACGCCCTCCTCGCACCGGGCCGCGACGGCTCCGGTCGCACGCTCCACGCGCCTTCGGACGGCAGGTCGCGCGCGCGCCTCCCGCACGTGGACGACCGGCTGGCGCCGCCCGAGACGCGGGTGGAGTACCTCGACGGCGCCGAGCTCTTCGCCGCCCCGGCCGATCCGCCGCACGCGATCCAGCACTTCGATCTGACCTACGTGCTCGGCGCCCATGTCGCGAAGGACTACCGCGGCGCCGTCGACATGCTCACCCGGACCGACGAGGCCAGCGACTACGCGCCCGACGCCAGCATCTTCGCGCAGAAGCCCGACCGCAGCGGCCGCCGGCGGCTGGAGGAGATGGCGTTCGAGGTCTGCGACAAGCAGTCCCTCGCCGTCCCGACCAGCAAGGCGCGCCGGCTCATCGAGCGCGGCGTGCGGCGGGTGTTCTGCATCCTGGTGAAGCAGCGCCGGGTGCTCGAGTGGTCGCGCGAGACCGACGGCTGGCGGCCGCTCCCGAAGGACGCGGTCATCGAGGATCCGTGCCTCGTGCGCCCGCTGCCGATTCAAGCGTTGCTCGACGCCACGTCCTCGGACGACGCCGTGGCCCGCGCGCTGCTGGACAAGCGCGTGCCCGCGCTCGAGCAGGCGGTCGCAGAGGGCGAGGCCCGCGGCGAGGCCCGCGGCGAGGCCCGCGGCGAGGCCCGCGGCGAGGCCCGCGGCGAGGCCCGCGGCGCGGCGCTCGCTGAGGTCAGGGCGACGCAGGAGGCCATCACCACCGTGCTGCAATCGCGCGGGCTCGCGATACCCGCCGAGGTTGCGCGCGCGGTCGCTGCCTGCAACGACGTTAACAAGCTGCGGCGGTGGCTCAAGAAGGCGGTTACGGCGGCGACGGCGGCCGCGGTCGTCGCGGGCTCCCGGCGCAAGCGCTGACGGCGAGCGCGGCGCCGCCGCGCGCCGCCTCACTCGGCGTATCCGCCGCGGCGCACCTGCTTCTTCTCGCCCGTCCGCCGCTTCTCGTCGAGCCGCCGCGCCTTCGAGGCCCTCGTCGGCCGCGTCGGCCGCCGCAGCGCCGGCCGCTCCAGCGCCCGCAAGATCAGCGCGCGCAGCTTCTCCCGCGCGTCCTCCAGGTTGCGCTGCTGGTCGCGCGTGAGCTGACTCACGATCAGCAGCCGCCCCTCGGCGTCGAGCCGCCCGCGGGCGATGCCGCGCAGCCTCGCCTTGGCGTCCTCGGCGAGCTCGGGCCACGCCGCGAAGTCGAGGCGCAGCTCGACCTTCGAAGCGACCTTGTTGACGTTCTGGCCGCCGGGGCCCGACGCGCGCACGGCGCTCCAGCTCAGGAGCGCGGCGGGGACGGTCAGCTCATCGTTGATGTCGAGGGGGTGGGACACGGTATGGCTCGCTCTGCCCGGGCGGATGCCGCGCGCGACGCGCGGGTGGGCACTCTGCACCTAGAACAACAATCAATCACGTTGAGCGAGCGAGAAATGAACCGCCAAGACGCCAAGAACGCCAAGAAGAAGAAGAAGATGATGATGATGATGTCTTGGCGTCCTTGGCGTCTTGGCGGTTCGAAGTTCTGCTCGTTTCAGGCGGGTTCAACCCGTTTGTTGCTCTAGCACATGCTGCGGACGAGCCCGGCGCCTCGATGCCCGCGCCGGGCCGTGGCGGGTTGCCCCGCCCGCGCGGCGGCCGGGGCACGAAGCGACACCGCCGCCAGCCCGCCGGCCCCCCGCGCCGAGCCGCCGGCCGCCCGGGCCGATCGCGGCGCGCCTCACCCCGCGGCCATCGCGGGCGCGGGGGCGTCGTCGCGACGCACGCGGCGGAGGATGAGCTCCTCCAGCCAGCGCTCGAAGTCCTTGCCCTCGCGCTCGTCCGGGTCGTCGCGCTTCACCTCGACGCCCTCGTCCGCGCGGCCGCCGCTGCGCTCGATGACCGTCTCGACGAGCGACGTCCACGTGTACGTCTGGATCGCCCCGCCCAGCGTCTCCATCACCACCAGATCGGCCAGCGTCGACGCGCGGTTCCACGTCTGCACCTCGAAGCGGACCGCCCCGTCGCCCGCCGGCTCGGCCAGGAAGCGCACGGCGCCGGCGAGCGGGTGCCCCTCGAGCGTGGCCAGCGTGATCGCGCGCGGCGCGACCTCCTCGACGCGCACCTGCACGTGCCCGCGCAGCGGCAGGGCCATCGTCAGGGTCGCGCCCGGCGCGATGCGCTTCGGGCTCTGGGGCTCCGCGCCGACGACGACCGTCTCGCGGGGCGCGAGCGACGGGAACTCGTCGCGCAGCAGCGCGATGAGCCCCTCCGCGTCGAGCCGCGCGCCGCGGATCTCCGCGCGGTAGATCTTGCGGTGCATCGGCCCGATGCCCTCGGACGGCAGCCGCTCGGGCAGCGAGTCGCCGAGCTTGCCCAGCGCCTCGTCGAGGCGCGTCCCCTCGACGCCGAGCACGTCGAGCGCGTTCTCGCGGCCCTCGGGCACGACGTTCCCCTCCGTCACCATCGTGATCTGGTCGGCGCTGACCGGCGTCTCGATCCCGAACTTCGCCGCGAGCTTCGCCCCTGTCGACTCGATCCACGCCGGCAGCGGCAGCCGCGTCGGGTGCCTGTCGGTCATCGCCTCGAACCGGTCGAGCACCTGGTTCATCGTCGTCACCTCGGGCCCCCCGAGGTCGAGCTCGCGCCCCGCGAGGTCCGCGCGCTCGGCCGCGAGCGCGATCGCCTCGCCGCAGTCCTCGCACCAGATCGGCTGGAACGGATCGTCGCCCTTGCCGACGAGGGGCACGACCGGCAGCGTGCGCACCATCTTGAGCAGGAGCGAGATCTGCTCGTCGCCCGGGCCGTAGACGTTGCCGGGCCGGAGGATGATCCACTCGCGCGAGAACGTCCGGGCGATGTCCTCGCCCTTCTTCTTCGATCGGTGGTAGTCCGACTCGCCCCGGTCGGCGCCGAGCGACGAGACGTAGACGAAGCGCAGCACGCGCGCCCGCTCGGCCTCGGCGACGATGTTGCGTGTCCCCTCGACGTTCACGCGCTCGAACGTGACCTCCGGCGGCCGCTCCGAGACGACCGCCGCGAGGTGGACGATCGCGTCGCACCCCTCGGCGGCGCCGCGCACCGAGGCGGCGTCGCCGATGTTGCCGTCGAACGCCTCGACGTCGCCCTCGAACGCCTTCCGATCGTCGCTCGCGTGGCGCGACAGCAGCCGGACGCTGTGCCCCCTCCTCAGGAGCCGCCGCACAACCTCCGGCCCCACCACCCCTGTGCCGCCGGTCACAAGAACCTTCATCGCCCGTTCTCCTTTGCACCCATCGCTGGCCGACGACAGGCGAACGCTGTGCCAGGCCCGTCCGGCGGCGCGCCCGGAATTTGCTGGGGCACGGCCGCATGAGCCCCCGCGCGACCGCCTCAGGGCGCCCGGCGAACCCCGCGCCGGCGCCGCTCACGACGCCCGATGGGCGCTACCTGATCGTGCGCGGGCGCCTGTGGCGTCGGGCCAACCCCGCGCTGCCGGAGGAGGCCCGAGAGCGCCTCGTCTCCGAGCTCATGGCGGCGCGGCGCGAGGTCGGGCGCGCGCTGCGCGCGGGCGACGAGCGGGCGCTGCGGGAGGCACGCCGCCGCGTGCACGCGGCGAAGATCGCCCTCGGCGAGCGAGGTCCGCCGTGGTGGACCGACGGCGCGCCCGACGAGAACCGACGCCTCGTCGCGTCCACGACCTACGCGCGCTGGTACGACGAGCTCCGCGAGCAGGAGGCGTCCGTGCGATAGCGGCGCGACCGCCGTGATGTGGGTCGGCGCCCCGCTGCGCGCCGCGATCGCGCCGCACCCCGAGGCTGCGCTCCGGCGCCTCGTCGCCGCGATCGGATCAGTCGCGGTCGCGAGTTCGTGTATAAACGGCTTGAATTGCTTCGATCCTGGCCAGAGGGAGGACAGACGCCGATGCAGGGAAATGTCATGATCGCGACAGATCACCTGTCGAGCTCGCCAGGCGGCGCGCCGGCTCCGGCGGATCGGCCCGCGTGTGCGGGAGGGCCGCGCTGATGAAGATCGCCACCTCCATGTCCACCGCGGCGACGGCGAGCACGGCATTCGCCGAGGCCATGTCCGCGCTCCGCTCGAGCCTGGGCGCGGATCCCGATCACGTGTTCCTCAGCTACACCGAGCCCTACGACGTCAGCGAGCTCGCGCGCGCCACGGCGGCGCTGCCGGCCTCGGTGCGCGTCCATGGGTCGAGCTCGTGCCTTTCCGTCATGACCGGCGCCGGCGTCCACGGCGGGCCCGGCCCCGGCCTCGCCCTGCTCGGCATCGCCGACGCGGAGGGCGCCTACGGCGTCGCGGCCGAGCGGATCGGCGACGCCCCGCGCGCGGCCGGCGCCCGCGCCGCGGAGCGCGCGATCGAGGACGCCGGGCGCGCGGGCGAGCTCCCGGCCCTGCTCTGGCTCACCGCGCAGACCGGCGCGGAGGAGGACGTCCTGCTCGGCATCGAGGACGTCGTCGGCCCCAACGTTCCCGTGTTCGGCGGCTCGTCGGCGGCGGACTCCCTCGACGGGCGGCAATCGCAGGTGGAGCGCGGGCGCGCCCACGAGGGCGCCGTGCTGCTCTCCGCCCTCTACCCGTCCGGGGAGATCTCCTATGCGTTCAGCAGCGGCTACGTCCCCACCGAGCACCGCTGTCGCGTGACCCGCGCCAGCGGCAGGCGCCTGCCCGAGATCGACGGGCTCCCGGCCGCCGAGGTCTACAACCGCTGGACCGGCGGCCTGATCTCCGCGCAGCTCGGCGGCGGATCCATCCTGGAGCAGACGGCGTTTCAGCCCCTCGGGCGGCCCTCGGGCTGGATCGGCAAGGTCCCCCAGTTCCTGCTCATCCACCCGAGCACCGTGGAGAAGGACAACTCCATGACGCTGAGCGCGAGCATCCACGACGGGGACGAGCTCGTGCTCATGCACGGATCGCGCGAGAGCCTGATCGGCCGGGTCCGCTCCGTCGTCGACGCCGCGCTCGAGGCCGCGCCGCCCTCGTTCCGCGCGCAGGGCGCGCTCGTCATCTTCTGCGCCGGGTGCATGCTCGCCGTGCGCGACGACATCGATCGCGTGGCCCAGGGGGTCGTCGCGTCGCTCGGGGCGACGCCGTTCCTCGGCAGGTTCACCTTCGGCGAGCAAGGCTGCTTCACCCGGGGCAGGAACCAGCACGCCAACCTCTCCATCGGCGTCGTCCTGCTCGGGCAGTGAGCAGGTGATGGAGGACGAGGCTGCCCGCGAGACGATCGCCGAGCTGGAGCGCGCGCGTGAGGAGGAGCGGGCGCTCCGGCTCGAAGCCGAGGGGCTGGCCGAGGCGCTCCTGCGCTTCACGGAGCCGGGGACGTTCGCGGAGACGCTCGCGCGCGTCGTCGAGACGACCGCGCAGCGGGTCGGCGCCGCCGCCGGGCTCGTGATCGCGTTCGAGGAGGGGGCGGACGGCCGCGTCCTCGTCGCGACCGATCCGCGCCTGTCGGCGACCGCGTGGGAGGCCGGGGCCGCGTTCACGCGGGCGCTCGCGGGGCGGCCCGTCGCGAGCTTCGACGTCCGCCAGCTCCCCGAGTGGCAGCGCCAGCCGGAGCCCGTCCTCGAGCGCTGCGGCTCCGCGCTCCACGCGCCGCTGCAGGCGGGCCCCCTGCGGGCGCTGCTCGTGCTCGTCCATCCGGCGCGCGCCTTCTTCGACGCGCGCCACGTCAGCCTCGTGCGCCGCCTCCTGCCCGCGGCCTCGCAGGCGCTCGCGCGCGCCCGCGCCGAGGAGGAGCTCGCCCGGGCCCGCGAGCTCGCGCACGAGCGGGAGATCACCGAGAAGCTGACGCTCATCGAGCACCAGCGCGCCGCCATGCGCGCGCTGTCGATGCCCATCCTCGAGGTCTGGAGCCGCATCCTGTGCGTCCCCGTCATCGGCTTCGTCGACGAGGAGCGGTGCGCGCACCTGATGGATCGGCTCCTCGACGCGGTGAAGGCCACGCGGGCGCGCGCGGTGGTCATCGACGTCACCGGGCTCGACCGCATGGAGGCGAGCGCGCTCGCGCTCTTCCTGCGCGTGGCCACGTCGGTCAGGCTCCTCGGCAGCGCCTGCGTGCTCGCGGGCATCGGCCCGGAGGTCGCCCGGGATCTCGTGCGCGAGGGCGTGCCGTGCGGCGACGTCGTGACGTACCGCCGCCTGCACGACGCGCTGAAGGCGCTGCTCCCCTCCGCCCGGTGATCCGCCGCGGCGGACCGCCGTCTGCCGGGGCGGACCGCCGTCCGCGCGGTCTCCCGATCGCCGCGGCTCAGGACGCCTTGCGCCGCGCCGACTCCCACCCGCGCCGCACGGCGCCCTTGGCCTCGTCCCAGGTGCGGCCGCTCTTGAGGTCGTTCCACTCCTCCCGGAGCTTGCTCTCCACCCGGTCGTCCCAGTCGGTGTGATCGCTGTAGTGGCCCGCCGCGCCCCAGCCGTAGCGGAGCCCCGGCTCCACCTGGTCCCAGTCGCTGTTCGGCGTGTAGCGCGGCGGGATCGGCTGCTTGCCGAGCGCCTGCTTCACCGTGTCGCCGACGTCCTGGTTGAGCTCCTGGCCCTTGTTGTTCGTGAAGTCCGCCTTGGTTTGCTCCCAGTCGCGGCGCAGCGCTTCCTTCACGCGCTCCCAGCCGGACGTCTTGTGATCATCCCACCACCTCGGATTGCTCGCATGGTTCATCGGTACCTCCTTGTTCCGGTTGAACGGGGCGCCGGCCCGAGGGCCGAGCGCGCTCCCGGAGGCTCCGGCGATACACGAACGATGCCGACGCGGCCCCCTGCGGGAAACCTCGTGCAGTTCTCGACGGTCAGGATGTTCGCTCGCGGTCCGAGCAGCGGCGCGCGGTCACAGGGCGCGCGGCCCCCGACGAGCGCGCCTGCGGCGTCTGGTCACAGGCGGGACAGTCTGCCTCGTCCTCCCTTCCGGGCCCCTCGTGGACGTGCGCGCCGTGATCGCGGCCGCCGCTGACGCGGTCCGGGAACGTCTGCCGGCGCCGGAGGTCGTCGGGCGCTGATGCCAGCGGCCTCGTGACGCACCGCCGCCTGCACGACGCGCTGAAGGCGCTGCTCCCGCCATCGGTCCACGTGCTCGGCGCAGCCCCGGCTCGACCGGATCCCGCGATGATCCCGCGCGTTTTTCATTGCGAAAGAAATTCCATTTCACGTACTTTGAAACGATGCTGCCTGAATGCCGTCTCCACCGCTTCCTGGCTGTTTGCACCGGTGCAACAGCCGCACTCCTCACTGCCGCGTTCCCCGCGGCGGCCGCCACACCGTTCACGACCTTCGAATCGGGCCAGGTCCGCCCGGTGGCCCTGTCCAGGGACGGCAAGCTGCTCTTCGCGGCGAACACCCCCGACAACCGGCTGGAGATCTTCCGCGTCCAGGCGAATCGTCTGCGGCTCGCGGCGTCCGTGCCCGTGGGCCTCGAGCCGGTCGCCGTGGCTGCCCGGGGCGACGACGAAGTCTGGGTGGTGAACCACCTGTCCGACAGCGTGAGCGTCGTCGACGTTCGAGACGTCGCCAGGGCGCGCGTCGTCCGCACGCTGCTCGTGGGGGACGAGCCGCGCGACATCGTGTTCGCCGGACAGGGGCGCTCGCGGGCCTTCATCACCACGGCGCACCGCGGGCAGAACATCCCCTTCGATCCGCAGATCACGACGCCGGGCGTCGGGCGCGCGGACGTCTGGGTGTTCGACGCCGTCGACCTCGGCACCACGCTCGGCGGCGCGCCGCTCACCATCCTGACGCTCTTCAGCGATACGCCGCGCGCGCTGGCGGCGACGCCGGACGGCAGCCGCGTCTACGCCGCCGCCTTCCATTCGGGGAACCGCACGACCAGCATCGACGAGAGCCTCGTGCCGAACGGCGGGGAGGCCACGGGCGGCTTGCCCTGGCCCAACACCAACTTCGAGGGCATCCCCCAGCCGGAGGTCGGGCTCATCCTCAAGTTCGACGGGGCCCACTGGGTCGACGAGCTCGGGCGCCCGTGGGACGACGCGGTGCGCTTCTCGCTGCCCGACAAGGACGTCTTCGCCATCGACGCGCTCGCCGATCCGCCGCGCCAGGTGGACGGGCCAGGCGGCTTCTTCACGGGCGTGGGGACCATCCTGTTCAACATGGCCGTGAACCCGGTGAGCGGGAAGGTCTATGTCTCCAACACCGACGCCCGCAACGAGGAGCGCTTCGAGGGGCCGGGCCTCTTCGCTGGCCACAGCGTGCGGGGCCACCTGCACGAGAGCCGGATCACCGTCCTCGGCCCGGACGGCGTCGTCCCGAGGCACCTCAACAAGCACATCGACTACGGCGCCTGCTGCGCGCCCATCGCGAACGGCGAGAGCGCGAAGAGCCTCGCGCAGCCGACGGGGATGGCCGTGACGCGCGACGGCGCGACCCTGTATGTCGCGGCGCTCGGCTCGGACAAGATCGGCGTCTTCGACACAGCGCAGCTCGAGAACGACACGTTCGTGCCCAGCAGCGCGGCTCAGATCCACGTCCCCGGGGGCGGCCCGACCGGCCTCGTGCTCGACGAGGGCAGGCACCGGCTCTATGTGCTCACGCGCTTCGACAACGCGATCTCGGTCATCGACACGCGGACCCGCAGCGAGGTCCAGCACGTGCCGATGCACAACCCGGAGCCCCCGAGCGTCGTCCGGGGCCGCCGCTTCCTCTACGACGCGTCGCTGAGCTCGAGCCACGGCGACTCGTCGTGCGCGAGCTGCCATATCTTCGGCGACCTCGACAGCCTCGCGTGGGATCTCGGGAACCCGGACGGCACCGCGCTGGAGAACCCGGGGCCGTTCTGCACCGATCTCTTCGGCCAGGACCCGACCCTCCATCCGATGAAGGGGCCGATGACGACCCAGAGCCTGCGCGGCATGGCCAACCACGGGCCGATGCACTGGCGCGGCGACCGGACGGGCGGTCATGATGCTCCCACATCCCAGCCGGACAGCGGCGTGTTCGACGAGCGGGCGGCGTTCAAGAAGTTCCGGACGTCGTTCGTCGATCTGCTGGGGCGGGACGAGCCGCTCTCGGACGAGGAGATGGATGCCTTCGCGGACTTCATCCTCCAGGTCACCTATCCGCCCAACCCCATCCGGGCGCTCGACGACTCGCTCACGCCCGATCAGCTCGCGGGGCGCGACTTCTTCGGGGGGCCCGTCTCGAGCATCCTCGGCGCGTCGTGCATCGGGTGTCACGTCGTCGACCCCGGCGCCAACCCCGACGACTTCGCCCCGGGCTTCTTCGGCAGCGACGGCGGCTCGGCCAACGCCAACGAGTCCCAGATCTTCAAGGTCCCGCACCTGCGCAATCAGTACCAGAAGATAGGGATGTTCGGCATGGCGGAGTCGTTCGTGTTCCCGTTCGGCGGCTCGAACGCGCACATGGGCGACCAGGTCCGCGGCTTCGGGTTCCTCCACGACGGCGCGGTCGACACGCTCTTTCGCTTCAACTCGTTCTCTGATTTCGTCCAGATCCCGGAGAACCCCGGCGGCTTCCCCGTCGGCCCCGAGGGAGACCTCCTGAAGCACCAGGTGGCGGCGTACATGCTCGCGCTCGAATCGAACCTGAAGCCGATCGTGGGCCAGCAGATCACGCTGACGTCATCGAACGCGGCGGTGGCCGGTCCGCGCATCGATCTGCTCGTGGCGCGCGCCGATGCCGGCGATTGCGATCTCGTGGTCAAGGGCTGGTCCCACGGCGACGAGCTCGGCTTTCTGTACACCGGGAGCGGCCGGTTCGATGCCGACCGCGCGTGCGAGCCGTGGCGGTCGGACGCCGAGCTCCGCCTGCTCGCCGGGGGGCGCCGCGGCGAGCTGACGTACACGTGCGTGCCGCCCGGATCGGGGGAGCGAATCGGCATCGATCGCGACGGCGACGGCTTCCGCGACGGCGACGAGCGGGACGCGGGCAGCGACCCGGCCGACCCGACGAGCGTCCCCTGACGCGATAGAAGTTACGAGGCGCCCCCGCGCCAAGACATCCGGGGTGAGCGCGACGACGAGAAGTTCAAGGAGAAGGCCACCAGCCCGCGCTCTCAGCGCGTGAAGTTCTGGACGGCCCAGACTTTGCCGCTGCTCGTCGTGTAGAAGCCGCAGGCGACCTGGGTGACGGAGTCGTCGGTCATGTTGATGAAGTGGCCGTGCATTTCGTAGCAGTCGCCGGTGCAGTCTGCGGTGGGTGGCGGGCCTTCGTCCCACATCTGTTGCATGCACAGGCCGATGACTTGCTTGTCGGAGGAGTAGCCAGGGCAGGAGTTTTGCGAGCCGCCGGGCTCACAGATTCTTGCTCCGATGCCGGCGTGAGCCATGTTGTGATCGGCGTCGTATTTCGCCATCTCGTTGGCGCAGGCTTCGCCGTCTTCGCGGCGCTTCAGCGCCGGCAGGCAAGCGCACTGCGTGAGGAACTGGTTGATGCGATCGACGCAGTCTTGCGCGAGATCGCCGGTGCTCGGCGGTGGGTCCAGCTTGCAGGCGAGGTTCTTGACGCAGGCACCGCCGCCGCCGGCTCCGCCGGCTCCGCCGCTCGCTCCGCCGGCTCCGCCGCTCGCCCCGCCGGCTCCGCCATTCGCTCCGCCAGCTCCTGCCGACGCTCCGCCGCTCGCCGTGCCCGCGCTTTCCGAGGTGCCGCCGGCTGGCTCGCCGCCCGTCGACGCTCCGCCCATCGCGGCTCCTCCTGTCGTTGTGCCGCCGTTCGTCGCATTGCCGCCGGGGCTCGTCGCGCCTCCGTTTGGTTGGGTGACGCCGCCAGTGCCGCTCGTGCCCGGGGCGCCCGCGGCGGCGCCGCCTGCGCCTCCCGAGCCGCCGGCCTCGTCTGGCGAGCTGGAGCAAGCGAATGCGAACGCGAGCACGCTGAAGGAAGCGATACGCATACCTGCAACTGTGGAGCTGCTGCGACCAACCGATCAAGTAAAAAGCAGGAGGAGGCGACGTGCTCGAGAAATTCCGCTGCGTTGGGACGAGGTTCGCTTCCAAGCGCTCGCTTCGTTACGGAGAGATCGCCGCAGAAGGATACCGCCTGCTGGCATGCATGCCGCGTCGCGGCTGGGAGGCATGCCGTGTCGCGGCGAGCAGCAGGCTCACGCTGCGACAGAAAAACTTCGCTCCGGCACGATTCGCTCTCGTGGTGAGCCGGCCCGAGGGCGATCCGCTACTGAATCCGAGGAGGATCCATGACCCGCTCCACCCCATGCAGTATCTCGCTGCTTGTCGCGCTTTCAATCGCTGCTTGCGGGCCCGACAACGACGCCGCCGACGGCTCGGGCGGCAGCGGAGGAAAAGGAAACAGCAGCTCTTCGAGCAGCAGCAGCTCTTCGAGCAGCAGCAGCTCTTCGAGCAGCAGCGGCAGCACCTCGGGCACGGGCGGCACGGACGACCCGGGCCCGAACGGCGGGGGAGGACAGGGCGGGACGATCGATCCGGTCGGCACCGAAGGCGACGGCGATTTCGAGATCGGGCCTGACTACCAGGACGCCCCGGAGATCAGGAGGATCGACGGCGTTCCCCAGGGGCGGACGTTCACGTTTTCCCTGCCGTCCCGGGAGAGCGAAATCTTCACCGGCCACGATCCAACCTTGAACGACAACGCCAAAGGAGATTTCAACCGCCGCGTGGAGGTCGCGATCCCCGCGACGTACGTCGACGGCGAGGAGGCGCCGTTCATGGTCGTCCAGGACGCGCGCGACAGGAACGAGATCATCAACACGATCAACAACCTCGTCGCGGACCCGAACAACGGTTTCCCGAGCGTCATCGCCATCTTCGCCGCGAGCGGAGGGGGCGACTCGTACGGCAGCGAGCGGGGGCTCGAATACGACACCATGTCGGACGCCTATCAGAGGTTCGTCGATACGGAGCTCCTCGAGGCGGTCAAGAACGACCAGGCCGTCCACGCCGCGTACCCCAACCTGAAGTTCACCAGCGATCCGGACGGACGCGGCACGTACGGATGCAGCTCGGGCGGGGCGGCGGCGCTGACCATGGGCTGGTTCGGCCACGACACCTACCGCAAGATCGTCACCTACTCCGGCACGTTCGTCGACCAGCAGAACCCCCGCGCGCCCACCGAGGCCGAGTATCCCGACGGCGCCTGGGAGTACACGGAGGGGCTCATCCGGGACAGCCCGCGCAAGCCGCTGCGCATCTTCCTGCAGGTCGGCGACAACGACCTCGGCAGCACCAGAGATGAAGCCAGCCACCACAACTGGGTGATGGCGAACCAGCGCGTGGCGGCGATCCTCAAGGAGAATGGGTATCATTACCGCTTCGTCTACTCGAAGGGCGCCAGCCACTGCGACGGGAAGGTGATCAGACAGACACTCCCCGACACGCTGCGCTGGATGTGGCGGGGCTATCCGGCCGATTGACGCATAGGAGCAGCGCGACGACCTCCCGCTCCTCGATCCGCGACGGCGGCAACGCCCCCTGCGCCGCCCCCGGCGGAGGGCGCGCTCCCGATGCGCGCGATCTCCCTGTCGGACCTGGCGAGGACCACGGGCGCGCCGAGCGGATCGTCGAAGCGGTAGACGCCGTGGGACCCGTGCCCCACGAGCCGCGGCGGTCCGGCTACCCGCGCCGAACCCCTGGAGCGCTACCGATTTCGACACGGATGCCGTCATTCGCGGCAACAAGCGGAGATGCCACCACGAGAAGCTCGACGTTTGGATCGCGTCCAAATTTCCAGCCTCACCCAGCTTCGTCCAAATTTCACCCCAGCAAGAGCGTTCCATGCCTATCGTAAAACGAACCGGTGTACTGCGTTCACTCATGAGCCGCTCGTTTCGCCTTGCGCCGCTCGCGGTCGCCGTGGCCACCGGGTGCACGGGCGTCCTGGGACCCGACGGCGGGGGACCCGAGGGCGAGGCGGCGCCGGCGGCCGAGTGTGGCGCCACCCCTGCGCTGGCCAAACCGCGCATCTGGCGGTTGACCAACACCCAGCTTGCCAACACCTTGCGCGACGAGTTCGACATCCAGCCGGCAGCGCTGTCGAGCTTGCCGAACGAGGCCAGGCTCGACGGCTTCGCCAACCAGGCCTCGAACCTGCGCGTCGCGCCGCTCCTCGCGGAGGTATATTTCGCGCTCGGCGAAGAGCTCGGGGCGCACGCGCTGCAGAACCCCGACAAGTTCGGGATCGCTTGCGACGTCGCCAGCTTGGCGCCTGGCAGTTGCCTGGACGGCTTCGTCGCCCAAACGGGGCGAAAGCTCTGGCGCCGCCCGCTCTCGGCGGCTGAAATCACCTCCTTCAGCGCGCTCTTCGCCAAGACCGCCGCGCAGGGCGAAGGTCCTGCCGGCGGCGTCAAGAGCGTCGTGCAGGCGCTGCTCATGTCGCCGAACAGCCTGCACCGCACCGAGCTCGGCACGGTGAAGGATACCGGAGCGGTGACACCGCTGACGGATCACGAGATCGCTTCGGCGCTCTCGTACATGCTCTGGGACAGCGCGCCGGACGCTGAGCTCACCGCGCTCGCAGATCAAGGCAAGCTGCGCGACCGTACGGTGATCTTGGCCCAGGCCCAGCGCCTGTTCGAGGCGCGCGACAGGGCGGCGCCGGCCATGAACCACTTCTTCGAGCAGTGGCTGGAGCTCGAGAATCTCTCGAAGTCGGTGAAAGACGCCAGCCTCTTCCCGATGGCGACGCCCGAGCTCGCCGCCGATTTGCAAGAAGAGTTGCGCCTGTTCACGAACAGCGTGCTGTTCGACGCGGGAGCGGATCGTCGCTTCGACTCGCTGTTCTCGGGCACGTACGCGTTCGTGAACGAGCGCACCGCCCCGCTCTACGGTTTGAGCGGGGTGACCGGCAACGCCATGGTGCGTCGCGAGCTCAATCCGACGGAGCGCCGAGGCATCTTCACCTCGGTACCGTTTCTCTGGGGCCACGCGCACAGCCAAGATACGAGCCTCGTCGGGCGCGGCGCCTACGTCCGCGCAGAGGTCCTGTGCCACCGCGTGCCGCTGCCGCCCGCCGGTGTCCCGAACGCTGGCCAATTTGCCGAGCCGGGCGCCACGGGTCGGCAGAGACTCGGCATTCATGCGAGCCCGGCCTGCGCCGTCTGTCACAAGCTGTTCGATGGCATCGGGTTTGCGCTCGAGAGCTACGATGCTATCGGTCGCTACAGAACGATGGATCAGGGGCAGGTGATCGACGCGAGCGGCAGTCTGCCGCTGCCGAGCGAGGAGAACGCGCTCCCCGGAATCGTGTTTTCCAACTTCGTGGAGCTGGTGGACGAGCTGGCGCAAAAGCCGGATGTCTACGGCTGCTTCGTCCAGCAGTTCGCCGCCTACGCTTCAGGGTACGACTTGACGGAGCTCGACGCCTGCGAGAAGGAGCGCCTCGTGGACGAATTTGCGCGCTCACAGCACGCGATCGATCAGCTGGTGCTGAGCGTGATCGAGTCACCGAGCTTCATCGACCGGAGAAACTAGGAGTTAGCCATGCGCAACGTGAAATTTTCCCGGCGTGCGATGCTCCGTGGCCTCGGCTACGGAACGATCTTCTGTTCTGGGCTCATCGACAACCTCTACGCCCAAACCGTTCCGCGAATCACGCGTGTCGCCATGTTCGGCTACGCGAATGGCTCTCAGTATCAATCGGAGCCGACCGGAGGCGAGAGGGACTTCGTGCTCAAGCCGCACATGGCGCCACTCGAGGCGGTGCGCGACGACATCCTGGTGTTCAAGAACCTGACGCTCGCACGCGACCCCGGTAATGCGCACCGCTCGGCGTCGTTCTCGGTGTTCGGCCTCGGCGCGCCGACCAGCATCGATCAGGAGTTCGCCAGGTTCCTCAAGGGCACGGCGCCGCTGGCATCGCTGGAGATCGCGGTCGGGCAGACATCCGGCGACGGCGGCGTCATCCCCGGGCTGTCTCAGGTCGATGGCAGGTTCATCCCCAGCGTGACAACCCCGCTGGCTGCGTATCAGCGCATCGCGGACCGCATCAGCGGGGGCGGCACGTCCATGAACACGCCGAGCTCCGCCGAGCAGGCGCTGCTCCGCCGTCAGAGCGTGCTCGACTTCATCAAGGACGATGTACGGTCCTTTCGCGGGCGGCTCGGGCCGGAGGAAGCCGTCAAGATGGACTTCTACCTCGAGTCGCTGCGCACGCTCGAACGCGATGTCGGCGGCAGCATCCCCAGAGAGAGCTCGTGCAAGGAGATCGCGTCGCCGCTGCTCAGCAAGAACACCATGATGAACGACATGCCGGAGCACAGCCGGCTATATCTCGACATCATGGCGATGGCCTTCGCCTGCAACATCACTCGCGTGGCATCCATGATGTGGGGCGGCGGCGAGAACAACGAAGCCATCAAGTTCGGCGACATCGATATTTCAGCCTGGCACTCCGTCTCACACGGCGATCCGGACGGCGCTCCGGGACGACAGATCACCCGGCTCCAGGCCTATTTCGCGGGAGAGTTCCGCTATTTCGTCGAGAAGCTGAAGAGCCTCGCCGACGGCGAGTTCTCGCTGCTCGACAACACCGCAGCGGTTCTTTGCACCCAGAACGGCAGCAGCCAGCTGGGCTCGGCCCAGAACTTCGCCGAGACCGACCACCCGCCCCAACACGCACCTTTCGTGGTTGCCGGCAGCTGTGGAGGTGCTTGGAAGACCGGGCGCCTGCTCGACGCCGGCGGGCGCAATCACAACGACGTTTATGTCAGCATCGCCCGGGCGATCGGCATGGACGTGACGTCTGTCGGCCGCGCTGCCTGGTGTCGAGGTCCGCTCATCACATAGCTGGGGGCCAATCGCGGCGCGGCAACGGCAGTGCCGTGCTACGACACCCGGGGGGCGCTCCGGCTCACCGCGCAGCGCGCGCGCTCCGCCTGTCATGCCTGCGGCGACGGCGGGTGGAGCTCCTGCCGCTCGTGGTGCGGCACGCGTCGAGGCGCGGGAGGATCTCCAGGCCAACCGGCGCGTGCAGCGTGGCCGTACGGTGGGACGTCGTCTCCGTACATTCTATGACCGGATAGAGCGTGAGCTCGACCGTGGCAGGCCGGGAGGCCGGGCAGTCCTCGCCCCCGCAACGCACCATTCCCGCGCGGAACGGAGGCGGCGATGCGGCTTCGGGCAAGCTCATTCCTGCGGTGCCACCGGCACCCCGAGCAGCCGACCGATCGCATCGTGAATGACCCGGGCTGCCACGTCATCGCCGACGGCGACGGCGCTGCTCAGGGATGAAGGTGCACGGATGGAACGATGGTTGCCGCCGGTGGAGCTGTCGCGGCAGGAACAGGCGCTCATGAAACGGTTGACCCGGGTGCGAGCCCTGTTCGGCTTTCTCAGGCTGCACCGGCACGAGCTATTCGACGAGACGTTCCAGGAGCAGCAGCTGCCTCAGTCGATCGCGAAGGTGGACAGGCGGGCGGCCCCACGGAACACGAGGTAGACGTCGCGTCGCCCGTGAGCGCCGTCGAGCTCGGCGGTCGCGGTGGCGTATGCATACACGTCGCCCGTGCTCGGCACGACGGCGGTCCCGACCAGCTTGCCGCGGACCGGATCGTCGAGCCGGATCTCGACGAGCGCGTCGCCCGCCTCGGCGCGGGCGAACCCGCCGCTGAAGTGGCTCGCGCCGCTGCCCAGCTCCACATCGGAGAAGCGGAGCCAGCCGCCCGCGGTGGCGCCTACGGCATCGCCCCACTCCATGCTCTCGTCGACCAGCTCGATGCCGGCATGGTCGTCGAAGTCGACCGCCCGCGTCTCGCGGGCGAGGTCGCGCGCCGGGATGCGCTCGCCGCGCACGCGCACGGTCGTGCGGCGGCGGATGTCCGCCGAGGAGGAGCCGACCATCAGCTCGACGCCAGCCGCCTCGAGCACCCAGCGGCCCCGAGTCACGTCCCAGTGGGCGAGGTCGGAGGCGGCGAAATCGAGCTCGACCGTCCGCTTCTCGCCCGGCGCGAGGTGGACCCGCTGAAACGCCCGCAGCTGCTTGGCGGGCTGCGGATCGCGCGACGACGGCTGGCGGCTGTAGAGCTGAACGACCTCGTCGCCGGCCCGCTGGCTCCTGTTCGTGACGTCGACGCGCACCGAGATCGTGTCGCCGGCCTGGACCGACCGGGCGCTCAGCTGGAGGTTGTCATACCCGAAGGTCGAGTACGACAGCCCGTACCCGAACGGATAGAGCGGATCACCGTCGAAGTAGAGATACGTCCGCCGGGCCTTGATGATGTCGTACTCGAGGATGTCTGGCAGGTCGTCCGCCGAGCGGTACCAGGTCTGGGTCAGTCGCCCGGCAGGGTTGTGGTCGCCGAAGAGGACGTCGGAGATGGCATGGCCGGTCTCCTGGCCCGCGTGGGTGGTCCACAGGATGGCAGGGACGTGGGACTTCTCCCACGGGATGGTCATCGGATAGCTGGTCTCGAGCACGACGATGGTGCGCGGATTGGCGGCGAGCACCGCCCGTACCAGGGCGGACTGCCCCTCGGCCAGCGCCATCGTCGTGCGGTCGTGATCCTCCCGCCCGTTGATGAACGGCATGCTGCCAACGACGACCACGGCGGCATCGGCGCCTGTCGCCGCGCGCACCGCTTCATCCACGCCGCTCCGGACCAGGTCGACCTCGAAGCGAGCCGCGTCGGCCGCCTCGGTCGCGGTCAGGGCGAGCGCGCCGTCCTCGGCGATGGTCAGGTAGACCTCGGGTCCGGCCCAGTCGAACGCCTTCTCGTATCCGGCGTAGCGGATGACATGCGTGCCGTCGCCCTGCGGCTCGAGGACGAACTGCTGCTGGACGAACCAGTCGTAGGGCTGGGCGGCGCGGTTCGCGAAGTTGGCGCCGAAGTTGAAGCGGTCGACCACCTTGCCGTTGGCCGCGCTCCGCAACGTGACGATGCCCTGCCCCCAGTCGAACACGTCGAACTCCTCGGTGGGACCCGCGCTGGCAGCGCTGACGCGGAGGATGTCCCCGTCGTCGTCCGCGCCGGCGGTCACGTAACGGCCGCTGGCGACGTCGCGCAGCACGATCCGGTCCACGCCCTCGCTGGAGAGGATCGTGGCGCCGCCGAGCCGCTCGCGGATGCCGGTAAGGGGCGTGACCCGGTACGGGAGCGCCCCGGAGTACCAGTCCGTGTAGAGCGTGTCCGAGAGAGGCCCGACGACCGCGATCCGCCGCGTGGCCGACGGGTCCAGCGGCAGGAGGCGACGCTTGTTCTCGAGCAGCACCATGGCCTCGTCGGCGGCCCGGCGGGCCAGCTGGCGGTGCGCCGGGCTGTCGATGACGTCGGGCCCGATACCGGCGAAGGGGCCCCCCCCCGGATCGAAATCGCCGAGCCGGAGGCGGACGGAGAGGACGTGCTCGACGGAGGCGTCGATGTCCTCCTCGGCGAGGAGCCCTTGCGCGAGCGCCGAGCGGAGGGTCTCGATGGTGGGCGCGCTGTCGTTGTTGTCGACGGTGAAGCTGTCCACGCCGGCCAGGAGCGTCGCCGCGAAGGCCTCCTCCTTCGTGGCGAAGTACCGCTGCGAGCTGGTCAAGTTGGAGGGGGCCCAGGCGTCGGACACGTTGTAGAGCGTCTTCTGCGTCCAGCTCCGCACGACGTCATTGAGATCCGGATTGACGGTGGCCGGCCTGCCGTTGACCAGGTTGTAGGAGGTCATGACGCCGGTCACGGCGTCGGCGGCGATGGGCATCTTGAAGGCCAGCTCGTCATACTCGTGCTTCACGCGCGGGCGCAGGTTTGACGACGTGGTGTCACGGCGGATCTCGTTGTTGTTGGCGAGATAGTGCTTGATGACCGGCGCGGTCTTCAGGTAGAGCGGGTGGTCCCCCTCGAGGCCGCGCCCGTATGCGGTGGCGATCACACCGGAGAGGAGCGGGTCCTCGGAGTAGCCCTCCTCGTTGCGCCCCCAGCGCGGGTCGCGCAGGAGGTTGACCACGGGCGCCCATACCTGCAGACCCCAGACGCGAGGGGCGAGCGCGTGATAGCCGCGAACCTCGTCTCCGACAGCCTCGCCGACCCGCAGGATGAGATCCGGGTTCCAGGTCGTCGCCAGGCCGATCGCCTGCGGGAACACCGTGCCGGTCGCCGTCACGACGGCGCCGCCGTTGTCGCGATCGGTCGACCAGGCCACTCCATGCAGCGCCTCGGTGCCGGCCTTGAAGTCCGGAATGCCGAGCCGCGGAATGGCAGGCTGGAACTGATGCAAGAGCGAGAGCTTCTCGTCGAGCGTGAGCCGGCCGAGCAGGTCGTCGACGCGGACCTCGATCGGCAGACCGGGGTCCTGGAACGGCAGCATGTCACCCGCGCTCGAGTCCGACGGGTGCAACGCCAGCGCGAGGGCGAACGGAACGGAAGCAGTGATCAAGCGAGATCTCTTCATCGGTCGTCTCCTTTGGGGCCGCGTGCCGTGGCTGAGCCCTTCTCTTCCAGCGTGATGACCAGCTCGCCGCCGGCCGCCCTGACCAGCGCTCCTCCCGGGTGCTCCGCGCTCTCCCCGCCTTCAACGGCCACGACCCGGCGGTTGACGAGGAGAACGTTCCAGACACCTGGGGCGCCCGCGGCCTCCACCCGCATCACCGGGCCGCGCCGAGACGTGGTGAACGTCGTGACCGCGTCCCCGTCCGCGCCCGGGATCACCGTGGTGACGCGGGCGCCGTCCGCCGGCTCGACCACGCGCAGCGTCACCCCGTTCGCATGGTCGTAGTCGGGACGGTCCTCCACCGCGCCCTCGGGGATCACCGCCCCCGGCCGGACGAGCAGCGGCACGCTGTCGAACCCGTGGCGCTCGCGCACCCAGCGGCCGCCCTCGACGCGCTCCCCCGTGAGGTAGTGCGTCCACACGCCGCGCGGCACATAATAGGAGACCTCCCCGTCGGCGGAGAAGACGGGCGCCACGAGCAGGTCGTCGCCCAGCATGTACTGCCGCTCCAGATGCGTGCAGGCCGGGTCGTCCGGGAACTCGACGACCATCGCGCGCATCATCGGTAAGCCCTCGCCGTACGCCTGCCGCGCGGCCCCGGCCAGGTACGGCATCAGCCGCATCTTCAGCCGGCTGAAGCGCCGCAGCACCTCCACCGACTCCTCGTCGAACAGCCATGGCACCCGGTAAGAGCGGCTCCCGTGCAGCCGGCTGTGCGACGACAGCAGCCCGAACGCGATCCATCGTTTGAACAGCGCCGGGTCGGGGGTGCCCTCGAACCCGCCGATGTCGTGGCTCCAGAAGCCGAAGCCCGACATGCCGAGCGACAGGCCGCCCCGCAGGCTCTCCCCCATCGCCTCGAACGTCGACTCGCAGTCGCCGCCCCAGTGCACCGGGAACTGCTGCCCGCCCGCCGTGGCCGAGCGGGCGAACACGACCGCCTCGCCCTCGCCGCGCCGCTTGCGCAAGAGCTCGAACACCGTCTGGTTGTAGAGGTAGGCGTAGTAGTTGTGCGCGCGTTCCGGGTCGGACCCGTCGTGGTAGACGACGTCGGTGGGGATGCGCTCGCCGAAGTCGGTCTTGAAGCAGTCCACGCCCATGTCGAGCAGCGCGTCGAGCTTGGCGGCGTACCACGCGCGGGCCTCGGGGTTGGTGAAGTCGACCACGGCCAGGCCCGGCTGCCACAGGTCCCACTGCCACACGTCGCCGTTCGGGCGCCGCAGCAGGTAGCCGCGCGCCCTGCCCTCCTCGAACAGCGGCGAGCGCTGCCCGATGTAGGGGTTGATCCAGACGCAGATGCGCAGGCCGCGCCCCTTGAGCCGGCGCAGCATCCCGGGCGGGTCGGGGAAGACGCGCGGGTCCCACTCGAAATCGCACCACCGGAACTCGCGCATCCAGAAGCAGTCGAAGTGGAACACGCTGAGCGGCAGGTCTCGCTCGGCCATCCCGTCGATGAACGAGGTGACGGTCGCCTCGTCGTAATCGGTGGTGAACGAGGTGGACAGCCACAGCCCGTAGGACCAGGCCGGCACCCGCGCGGGCCGCCCGGTGAGCGCGGTGTACTTGCGCAGGATCTCCCTCGGCGTCGGCCCGTAGATGAGGAAGTAGCGCATCGATTGGCCCTCGACGCTGAACTGCGCCCGCGCCATCGCCTCGGAGGCCACCTCGAACGACACGCGCCCGGGGTGGTCGACGAACACGCCGTAGCCCGCGTTGGTGAGGAAGAACGGCACGTTCTTGTACGCCTGCTCGCTGGACGTGCCGCCGTCGGCGTTCCAGATGTCCACGGCCTGCCCGTTCTTGACCAGCGGCCCGAACCGCTCGCCGAGGCCGTACACGAAATGGTCCACGCCGAGGTCGAGCTGCTCGCGCACGTAATGGCGGCCGTCGTCGGTGTCGATGATCGCCATCGCCTTCTGCGCGCTGCCGGTGAGGCGGCGGCCCCCGGCCAGGAAGTCCAGCCTCCACCCCTCGCGGCGCCCGACCCGCACCGACAGCGCGCCGGAGGTCAGCGTCGCCGCGTCCTCGTCCACCGTCACCTCCCCGGTCGGGTCGGTGGTCAGCTCGAACGCCGGGCCGCGGGGCCGCTCGCCCGCGAAGTGGGTGATGGTGACGCCGATGACGCCCGGCATCGGGGATGCGCAGGAGACGGTCACCACCGGGCCCTTGAGCAGGTCGCCGCGGTGCCGGATCCGCTGGACGGGCGCGTGCACGACGAACGTCGCCGGCCCGGCGTCGATGTCGAGGACCTCCGCCGGGTGAGCCGCGTGCACGCCTTTGCGCATCATCCAGTAACCGTCGCTGAACTTCATTCCTTGATCGCTCCTGCTGTGAGGCCGCGCGACAGCGTGCGTTGGAAAATGAGAAAGAAGACGACGGTCGGCAGCAGGCCGAGCAGCGCGGCGGCGCTGGACATGGTGGCGTCCATCAGCCGCTGGCCCTGCAGCACGCCGAGCGCGACCGAGACCGTCTGGTTGTCGTTGGAGATAAGAAAGATGAGGGGGATCAGGAACTCGTTCCAGGTCCAGATGAAGAAGAAGACGAGCATCACGGTCAGCGTGGGCCACACGACCGGCACGACCACCCGCCACAGGATCTGCCACCGGCTCGCGCCGTCGATCCGCGCCGCATCCAGGAGCGGCCGGGGGAACGCCGACATCACCGACGACAGCAGGTAGGTGCCGAACGCGCTCTGGATGACGGTGAACACGATGATGACGCTGATCCGGGTGTCGTAGAGACCGAGCTTGTTGGCCAGGGTGTACAGCGGGTAGACCAGCGACTCCTGCGGCAGCGTGTTGGCCATCAGCAAGAGGACCAGCACCCACATCCGGAGCTTGATCCGGCCGACGCCCAGCGCGTAGGCGTTCAGCACCGACAAGAGGACCGCGAGCACGGCCACCGAGCCGCTGATGAGCAGGCTGTTGAGCAGGACATCGCCGAAGCCGACGCGCTCCCAGAAATTCCTGATCCCCTCGAGATAGACTCCCTCCGGCGGGGCGAGCGGGCCATTGGCGGTGTACTCCTCCGGCGTCTTCAGCGCGTTGAAGACCACCACGGCGAAGGGGATCAGCATGATCCCGGCGAGCGCGCTCAGCGCCACCAGCACCGCGTAGGCCGACGGGCCCCGGCGGCGCCGCCGCGGCCGGCTCCGCGCGGGCGCGCTCACCGGGCTTTGGGCCAGCGCCACGGTCACTGCTCTTCCCCCAGCTCACGGCCCTGCAGCCGCAGGAAGGTGATGGTGAGCGCGAGGATGAGCAGCGTCAGCACGGTGGCGATCGCCGAGCCGTAGCCGACGTCGGTCTTCTCGAAGAAATGGACGTAGGAGTAGTAGGACGGCACGTTGGTCGCGCCTCCTGGGCCGCCCCTGGTGAGCACGAAGATGTGCGGGAACGCCTTGAGCGCCGCGATCGTCGTCCACAGCAGCACCACGAAGATCTCGGGCTTGATCTGCGGGATCGTGACGTGCCAGAAGCGCTGCGCCCACGAGGCCCCGTCGATCTCGGCCGCCTCGTACAGCGAGGGGTCCACGCGCTGCAGCCCGGACATGAAGATCACGAGGGGGAATCCGATCTGGATCCAGACCATGACCCCCATGACGCTCCACAGCGCGGTGGCGGGATCGCCGAGCCAGTCGTGCGCGAGCGAGCCGAGCCCGATCGCGTCCAGCAGGTCGTTCACCGCGCCGTTCTCGGGGGCGAGCAGCCAGCTCCAGACGATGCCCGCGATGACGATCGGCAGGACCTGCGGCAGGTAGATGCAGGCGCGCAGGACGCTGGCGGCGCGCGGGCCGAAGTGCCGGTCGATCAGGTCGGTCAGGGCGGAGGCCAGCACGAGCCCGATCATCGTCGGGATGATCGCCATCCCGACGATGACCAGGATATTGTGACGGAACGACGCCCAGAACTCGCCGTCCGTCGCCAGCTCCCGGTAGTTGTCCAGCCCCACCCACTTCGGGGTGCCGACGCCGGCCCACTCGGTGAAGCTGGTCCCGACGTTCATCAGGAACGGCGCCCCGATGACCCCGGAGAACAGCAGCAGTCCGGGGATCAGGTAGGGCAGGTAGGCGAGCCCGTCACGCCCTGTCGAGCTGCGTGCTGTCACTTGGGCAGCCCGCTGTCGTACGTCTTCTGGATGCCGCCGAGCACCGACTGCGGCGGATCGCCGTTCATGAGCTTCTGGGTATGCGAGACCCACTGGTCGTAGAAGCCCGGGACCGGCCAGTCCGGGTAGTACGAAAGGCCGCTCGACTGGGCGAGGGTGTTGAAGCCGTCGATGAGCTTCTTGGCCCTGGGCTCGGTGATGGCCGCGCTGTCGGCCGCCACCGGGACGCCGCCGGCGTTGCCGAGGATGTCCTGGATCTTCTTCTTCAGCGTGATGTCGATGAAGTCGTAGGCCAGCTGCTTGTTCTTCGCTCCCGCCGGGACGACCCACAGGTTGCCGCCCGAGCCGAGGGTCATCTTGGCGCCGGGCCACACGGAGGTATCCCAGTCGAATTTGGCCTCCTTGGCCACGCGCCCGAACCACCAGGTCCCGGAGAACATCATCGGGAACTTGCCGCTCATGAAGCCCACCCCGGCGTCCTCGGCCTTGGTGCTGACCGAGCTCTTGGCGATGTAGCCCTTGGTCACCCAGTCGGCGAACGTGGTCGCCCCGTGCGTCCAGGCCGGGTCGGTGAAGTCGGTCTTGCCGGTGTAGCGCTGGAACGCGTTCACCCACGGCTGGTCGGCCTTGTCCAGCGCGAGCTGGTAGACGTACTGCTGCGCCATGTACTCGGCGCCGGCGTTGGCCAGCGGGGTGACGCCCTTGGCGACGAACGCGTCCATCGCCTTGGTGAGCTCGTCGAACGTGGTCGGGACCTTGATGTCGTGTTTCTTGAACAGGTCCTTGTTGTAGTAGACCAGCGTGTACTCGGCGTAGTTCGGCACGCCGTACCACGTGGAGCCGCCCATGATGCCCTTCTCATCGTACTTGGCGACGACCTGCACGCCCGGGCCGATCCGCTTGTCCCAGCCGCGCTTGGTTGCCTCGGGCGTGAGGTCCTGGAGCAGGCCCTGCTTGGACAGCAGCCCGGCGGTCGCGTTGCCCTTGTTGTACTCCATGACGTCGGGGGCGCTGCTGGAATTCAGGATCATGGGCGCGGTCTTCTGGATCTGCTCGAAGCCCTTCTCCTCGAGCTTGACCTTCACGCCCGGATGGGTGGCCTCGAACTCCTTGATGGCCTCGTTCCAGGCCACGCCCATGGCGCTGCCGGGAGCCTCGTAGTGCCAGACCCGCAGCTCCTTGCCGCCGGACGCGCCGTCGTCGCTGCGACCGCACGCGGCCAGCGTCAGGGCTCCTGCGGCGAGCACGGCGAGCAGCGCTGCGCCCTTGACTCTTCCGATCATAAAATTCCTCCGGGACGAGAAGTCGACGTCGGCCCTCCTCGTCGAAGCGCTTCGAGTTGCCGGGATGTTTACCCTCATCTTAACGTTCACACAACCGGTTAAGCGGAAGAAAGTCGCTGAACACGCGTCGAAGTTGCCGAGCGTTTACCATCATTGTAAATTTCACACAAACCGGTTAAGTGAAGCTCTTCGCTGACCACGCGTTCATCGAGGCGGAGCGGGTGCGCCGAAGATATCGTCACGCTGCGCCGTGGAGTCAGGCTCACCCGCGTCATGACGGCTCTCTCTTGCGTTGGAGCAGATAGATGAACGTACGACTCGTTGCAGGTATTTTCGTGCTGGCGCTATCGGTAGCCGCGGGATGCGGAGACGATGACGGCCAAGGGGGCGCCGGCGGCAATGGCGGCTCTGGCGGTGACGGCGGCGTCGACGCCACGAGCAACGGAACTGGCACCGGCGGTGGCGGCGCAGAGCCCACCGGCACTGGCGGCGGTGGCGGCGGCGGCGCACAGCCCACCGGCACCGGCGGCGGCGGCGGTGGCGGCGCAGAGCCCACCGGCACCGGCGGCGGCGGCGGCGCACAGCCCACTGGCACCGGCGGCGGCGGCGGCGCACAGCCCACTGGCACCGGCGGCGGCGGCGGCGCACAGCCCACTGGCACCGGCGGCGGCGGCGCACAGCCCACCGGCACCGGCGGCAGCGGCGGCGCCGACCCCACTGGCACCGGTGGCAGCGGCGGCGGCGGCGGGCCGGCGGGCACGCTGTACGAGGCCTGCGCGACGGACGATGCGTGCGCCGGGGACATCTGCCTCTCCGAGGAGGAATTCGGATACCCATCTGGGCTCTGCTCGGTCCTGTGTGATCCGGCGGCCGAGCCAACGCCGGGCGGAGCGTGCGACGGCGGGGTCTGTGTCGATCTCTTCGAGGGCGAGGGCGCGTGTCTCTCGCTCTGCAGCGCGTCGTCAGAGTGCCGCGACGGGTATGCCTGCGAGGACACCGGCGGCGGCATCCGTGCCTGCGTCCCGAGGTGCACCTCGAACGCGCAGTGCCCCGCGCGCGGCGCGTGCGACACCCTGAGCGGCGTCTGCACGCTCGGCGAGACGGACTGCACGAACTACGAGGACGACGACGGGGACGGGTCCTACGACTGCGCGGACACCGAATGCGCCGCGACCTGCACCCCGATCGCCGAGGCCGCCTGCGCGAGCGCGACACCCATCCTGTCGACGACGATCCACGGCGATACGTCGGGGAGCACGAGCGGGCTGGAAGGGACGTGCTTCCTCGGCAACACGGGGCACGGACCGGAAGAGATCCACCTGTTCACGCCGCCCACCGGGCAGTCGGGCACGCTCGTGATCGAGCTCGAGTCGCCGACCGATCACAGCGTCTACGCCCGCAGCTCGTGCGCGGACATGCGCTCCGAGATCGACTGCTCCGACGAGAGCTCCCCCTATGACGGTCTGCCCGACGAAGAGCGGATCGAGATCTACGTGAGCGACGGCCAGGCCGTGCCGATCGTCGTCGACGCCTACGAGCCGCGGGAGGCCGGTCCCTACACGCTGAACGTCAGCTTCACGCCGATCGTCTGCGGCGACGGGACCGTCGGCTCGATCGAGGAGTGCGACGACGGCAACACCACGAGCGGCGATGGATGCTCCGCCACGTGCGCCTACGAGCCCGACGTGCTGTGCGAGGACGCTGCCGAGCTCGTCATCGGCGAGAACACGGGCAGCACGGCGGCCGGCACGTCGGTGTTCGAAGGCAGCTGCATCGGATGGGACCTGCCGGAGGCGCTCCACAGGTTCACGCCGCCGAGCGACGGCACGCTCACGCTGACGCTGTCCGCTGAGGCCGACCTGGGCTTCTACCTGCGCGAGAGCTGCGCGGACTCGGGCTCCGAGCTCGAGTGCGCCGACGGCGGAGGCCGCGGCGATGACGAGACGCTCGCGATCGATGTCACCGGCGGCGAGCCGCTGTTCGTCATCGTCGACACCTACATGCCGATCGGCGGAGGCCCCTACACGCTCACCGTCGCCTTCACCCCCGTTCCCTGAGCGCCCGCGCGCCGTCCGGCGCGCCAGGGTGCCCTCTCAGGGCTGCAGCACGGGGGCGCCGGAGAGCCCGTCGCCGGCGCGCCCGCGCCGGCAGCCTCGATGTTCCGCAGGGCGCCGAACAGGTCGGCGCCGCCGAGGAGGTCCGACACGAGCGCCGCGCGATGGGTGTACACCGCGGCGCGGCCGTCGGCCGTCGGCGGGCGGCGGCGGTGGCGCTCGCCGAGCACCCGGCTCGCGCTCGGATGCTTCCGGGGCGCTTCGGCACGCAACCGTCGCGCGCGGGCGAGTCGGTAGAGCTTGCGGGCACTGGCGAGCGGCAAGGCTCCGGCAGCGAGTCGACGCGAACGGCGGGCTCGACGTTCGGTCCAAGCTTGCTCACCGCTCCGGTGCCACCGGCAGCCCGAGCAGCTGACCGATGGCCTCGTGCACGACCCGGGCGGCCACCTCATCCCTGAGGGCGACGGCGCGGCTCAGCGTGCCGGCGAGCAAGGCGACGACGGCCGCCCGAGGCGACGGATCGACCGTCGCGAGCTCCCCGGGCCCGAAGTCCGGCGGTTGGGCCCATGCCCTTCGAACCGGTGCGATCCGTCGTCACGCCCCCTTCAAACTTCGGGGAAAGTGACGGATCGCGACGGTTCGCCCCCGCGAAAGAGTCCCGCCAGAAAGACCGGTCGACAACGAGCCGTCGCCGGAAGCAGCAGCAATTTCCATAGCTTCCGCCTGCTTCGCCGCCGAGGGCTGCCCCGGTGTGGCCCAGCGGGGCGCCCTCCGCCGCTGCGTCGCCCGCGGTGACGGGCTCGCGGCATCCTCGGTCCCACCGCACGGCCACGCTGCGCGCGCTGGTTCCTCGCCGGGATGTCTGCATGTTCCTGAACAAGGCCTCCCAGGATCCTGGACGCTCCCTGCCGGGGGTAGGCGCTCGACTGCCACGAATGGCGGGAATGCCGCCGGCGCCGCAGCATCGCAGCGCACCGCCCACGCATTGCGCACCTTCACCTGGTCGACCCATGGTTCATGAAGGATCTGCGCGCTGCGATCAGCAGCCTGCCACGTGCCGTACCGGTCGAGCTCGGCCCGTCTCCTGCATCACCATGGGCGCAACCGAAGCGGGAAGGAGGTGACAAATGAACCATGTGAAATTTCTTGGCCTCATCGCCGTCAGCGCAGGAGTGTGCGGGATCTCTGCGCTTGCTTCCGCGGCGAACACGGTGCCCATCGAGAACCTGAACCTCGTCGAGGAGACAGCAACACCGCCATCGCTCGACAACGAGCGTCATCTTTTCCGGCCGGCTGTCGGCTACTACCGGCCGGCCGCCGGCTACTACCGGCCGGCCGCCGGCTACTACCGGCCGGCTGCCGGCTACTACCGGCCGGCTGCCGGCTACTACCGGCCGGCCGCCGGCTACTACCGGCCCTATCGGCGCTAGAGCAGGTATGGGCCCGACCGTGATGGGCACGGAGTCGGGCGCGGCCATCGAGGAATGCCGGGCCCGCTTTGGCGAGCGCGGCGTCGAACATCACGGGCGATCGCGCTGAGACATCGCGCGTCACGCGTCGCCGCCCGGCCGCGGCCTGCGCTGCGGCCCGGTGGCAACGCGCTGGAGACGCGGGTAGCGAAGGCGGGTGGCACGCCGCGCGCAATACGGCTCCACGGGGGTGAGCTCGATGGACGAGACAGGAAACATACGAAAGCGCTTGCTCTTCGCGCTTCCCGCTGCCGCGATCCACCTCGGGCTGGTGCTCGTGCTGGGTGTGCTGCATGTGCGCTTGCCGTACGGGGGATGGGTGGAGCGCGCGGTGGGCTATTATGGCGCGCTCTCCGGGGCCAGCAGCGCGTACTCCTTCTTCGCTCCGAGCGTCGGGCCCCTGCCCTGGGCCACCTTCGAGGTCAGGGACCGCGCGGGGACGCTGACGACCGAGGTGCTGGAGACAGGAGCGAGCCGAGAAGCGGACCTCCGCGTCAAGAACATCATCAGCATGTACTGGGATGAGCAGGACCCGGCCGAGAGGCGCTCCCTCGTCGCGTCCTGGGCAGCGAAGGTGTTCGCCAAGCACCCGGAGGCGGACAGCGTCGTTGTCCGGCTCGAGAGCTACGACCTGCCCTCGATGGCGGAGTATCGCGCGGGCGACCAGCCGCGGTGGTATGTGGAATATCAGGCCAAGTTCAACCTGAAGGCGCGGCTCGCTGCCGGCGAGATCGACCAAGGGGCGACGCCATGAGGCAGCGGACCTGTACCCTGCGCCTGCCGAACGCCGGAGGGGCAGCTGCGCGCCTGTGGAGCTCGATGGAGCGATTCGCGCTCGCCCCCGCGTCGGCGCGGCCCCTGGCTGCGCTCCGGATCGGGCTCGCGTCGGTCCTCTTGGTGCAGGCGGCGCTGATCGCGCCCATCGCTCCCGAGCTGTACTCGCGTTCGGGCATCGTTCAGGGACAGCTCCTCGACGGGTCTGGCGCGGTCGGCTTCCCCCGGATCGGCCACCTCGTGGATGCATTTTCCCGCTTCGGGGTCGGTGAGAGCTCGGTGATCGCTGGCGTGGGGGTCCTCTACGCGCTGTCGCTGGCTGGCCTCCTGCTCGGCTGGAGGACGCGGCTCTCCGCGGCGTGCGCCTGGCTCGTGCACTTCACGTTGATGATGACCGCGGAGAGGACGAACTACGGAGCGGACCAGTTCGCGCACATCTTCCTGTTCTACCTCATGTTCATGCCTTCGGGCGCTGCGCTGTCGCTCGACCGCGTCTTCGGACGAGCGCCGCCCGAGCCGAGCGCGACAGCGCGTCTCGCGCTGCGGGTGGTCCAGCTGCACCTCTGTCTCGTCTACCTCTCGAGCGGCGTGGAGAAGGCGCTGGGCTCGGCGTGGTGGGACGGCGACGCGATGTGGCGTTCGCTCATGCTGCCCGAGTACCGGCGGTTCGATTTTTCGTGGCTCGCTCACCACGCCTGGATCGCCGCGGCCGGGGGGTGGATGGTGCTGCTCGTGGAGATCGGGTACCCGTTCTTCATCTGGCCACGTCGGACCCGGCGACTCTGGGTAGCAGCCACGGTCGGATTGCACGTCGGAATCGCCGTCTTCATGAGGCTGGATATCTTCGGTGCCATCATGTCGGTGTTCACCGTCGCCGCGTTCGGCGTGAAGGCGGACCCTCGACAGGCGCGAGCGCCCTCGGCCGCTCTTCACCGACGACCGGGTTCGGCGCACGACGCCGTCGGGTCCGGTTGACGGCTGCGGGCAATCTCCTTTATCTGTATCAAGGTGAGGCGCGTCTCCATCGCGCGGCGTCGAGCCGCATGTCTACGGGAGGACTTATGCAAGTGATCGTCGCAGGCGCCGGGATCGGCGGCCTTGCCGCGGCTCTGGCGCTGCACGCCTCGGGCCACGAGGTGACGGTGTTCGAGTCGGCGCCCAGCATCCTGCCGCTCGGGGTCGGCATCAACATCCTGCCCCACGCCATCGAGGTGCTGGGCGAGCTGGGCCTCGTCGAGGCCCTGTTGGCCGACGGGGTGGCGACCCGCGAGATCGTCTATTTCAACCGCTTCGGCCAGCGCATCTGGGGCGAGCCGCGCGGCCGCTTCGCCGGGCATGCCGCGCCGCAGATCTCCCTGCACCGCGGCGCCCTGCAGGGCGTGCTGTTCGACGCCGCCGTCGAGCGGCTGGGCCCCGACCGGGTGATCTGCGATCGGCGCCTCTCGGGCCACGAGGAGGACAAAGGCCGCATCGTGGCGCTCTTCCTCGATCGCGCGGGCGCGGCGTGGAAGGTCCCCGCCGACCTCCTGATCTGCGCCGACGGCATCCACTCGGCGGCGCGCGCCGGCCTCTATCCGGACGAGGGGCCGCCCATCTACGGCGGTCACATCCTGTGGCGGGGGACCACGATGGCAGCGCCCTTCCTCACCGGCGCCAGCATGATCATCGCAGGTCATCAGGACCAGAAGTTCGTCGTCTATCCGATCTCTCCACCGGGACCGGACGGCCGCCAGAGGATCAACTGGGCCGCCGATCTCGCCGTCGCCAGGAACCTGCGACGGGAGGACTGGAACCGTCCGGGCGACCCGGCCGACTTCCTGCCCAGGTTCGAGGACTGGCGCTTCGGCTGGCTGGATGTGCCCGCCCTGGTCCGGGGCGCGGAGGCGATCTACGAGTTCCCGCTGGTCGACCGCGATCCCCTGCCGCGCTGGAGCCATGGGCGCATGACGCTGCTGGGCGACGCCGCCCATCCCATGTATCCGAACGGCTCCAACGGGGCCAGCCAGGCCATCCTGGACGCCCGCGCCCTGGTCCGCGCGCTCGCCGCCCACGCCGACCCGGTGGAGGCGCTGGCCGCCTACGAGGCCGAGCGCCTGCCCGCCACCGCCGCCATCGTCGCGGCAAATCGCCGCAACGGTCCGGAGCATTGCCTGCAGATCGCCTACGAGCGCGCCCCCGACGGCTTCGACCGCATCGAGGACGTCTTCGCCCCCGGCGAGCTGGAGGACATCGCCGCCAGCTACAGGGTGCTGACCGGCCTGAAGCGCGCCACGGAGCCCCCCGTGCCCGGCCTGGCACAGGCGGACCTGGGGAACGGCACATCGGGTGTGTCGTCGACCGAAGCTGGCGGATCCTTCTGATGGTGGTCACGCCTGGTCGCCCTCAGGTTGTTCGGCAAGAAGGGCGGCCGGATGCCGCGGAGCCAGATCGCCGGTCCTGACTCGCCGACGGGGAGAATCTCGCCGGCCTGAAGGACATCCGCCCGAGGGCCCAGGTCCTGTGCTCGGCCGGGCGCGAGGCGGGAGATTCGCTCCGGGCTCGGCGCCCCACGAAGGAGAGAGGACCGTGAAGAACGAGATCGCTGGCATCCGCGTCCCTGACAGCCACCTGGCCGCGGCAGCGACCGAGCTCGCGCGGGAGATGTCGGCGCCCTTCCTCTTCAACCACGTCATGCGCACGTACATCTTCGGCGCGCTGCTCGCGAAGCGACGCGGGCTCGAGCTCGATCTCGAGCTGTTCTACCTCGGGGCGGCGCTCCATGACCTCGGCCTGGCCGGGAGGTTCCGGGGCCCGGAGCGGTACGAGGTCGAAGGCGCAAACGCGGCGAGCGACTTCCTGAAGCAGCACGGCGTGCCCGAGGAGGCGATCGGCGTCGTGTGGGACGCCATCGCGCTGCACACCGTGAGGGGGGTCCCGCCCTACAAGCGGCCCGAGGTGGCGCTGCTCCACGTCGGAACCCTCATGGACATCACCGGCAAGGACTTGAAGGAGCTCTCTGCGGACGAGGTGGAGGAGGTGCTCCAGGCGTACCCGCGCCTCGATTTCAAGCGCGCATTCCCGCAGGCGATCGCTGACATGCTCGCCAGCAAGCCCGAGACTGCCTTCTACAACTTCACGGCCGACATCGCCGAGCGCCTGATCCCGGGCTTCCATGCCCCCAATTTCTACGACGTCATGCAGGCGGCGCCGTTCAAGGAGTGACTCTCCGTGCACCGGAGGCGCCGCCTTCGCTCCACGGTCTCGGTCGCAGCGGACGTCAGCCGACGCCGCCGCCCATGATCGTCCCGTCGGCACGGACGCACTGGCACTGATAGCCGAGCTGCCCCGGCGTGCCCGACTCCCAGTAGTTCGCCGTCAGGTAGGACGACAGCGCGTAGCCCCAGCGGCCGAGCGAGTACGAGTAGCCGTACGACCACGCGCCGCTGGTCGACTGGACGTAGAACTTCGAGATGCCCTGCAACGGGCCGGTGTACATCGTGCCGATCGTCGCTCCGCCGGGCGAGCTGCGGAGCGTCAGGGACTGGGCGCAGGCGGCGTTCACCACGCCGTTCGTCACCGCCTGCTCCGCGCTCTCGACCCCCTCGTCTCCTGCCAGCTCGTCCGTACCCTCGAGCTCATCCGGGGCGACGACACACCCCGTGAACGCGAACGCCGAGACCAGGACGAGAGCAGCCTTGAATACCTTCGTCATGAAGCACCCTCCAATGTTCGCCATCTGGCGATTCCACACCGTCATTCCACGCGAACGTGCCGAGGGTGCACGTCGGGTCTTCCCCGAGAGCAGCCGGGTGCCCGGCCCTCATGAGGCATCACGCGTGGACAGGGAACCGACCCGATCCACCGCGCTGTTCCCGGTCGTCACGCCGTTCAAGCCGTCGAGAGCGTTTCCTAAAACGATATCTCATGAACGCGCTCCGGGGAAGACCTTTCGGAGGGCTGACTCCGGGCGTTCAGTGGGTTTCGAAAGTTGCAATCGCACCTGCAACGGCCCGAGGCGTTGTTGCTGCTCGCCCCACAAGGTGCGTCTGCTCGCGCGCGCCTGCGCCTCGCCGATCCCGGCGCGCGCGAGATCGCGCGCGTACGGCCAGCGCGCCTCGACCGGGGACGGGCGCGATCGCGGCGCCATCGGCCGAAAAATGGCGCCCGCACGAGGCGCGTGGGCACGGCGGCCGCGGGCGGAGATGAAGGCGCCCCTCGCTGCCTGCCAGGTCCACTGTATACCAGACATACCGGCTTGCCGGAAGCCCCCCGTCGTGCGCCACAGTTCGCGCATCCCGGACGAGGAGGATGGTCATGACGGAGCATCGCGTGGTGATCGCGGGCGGAGGGCCGACGGGCCTGATGTTGGCGGGCGAGCTGGCGTTGGCGCGGGTGGACGTCGCCGTTGTCGAGAAGCGCGAGAGCCAGGACCTCATGGGCCTGCGCGCAGGCGGGCTGCACATGCGCACGCTCGAGGTGCTCGACCAGCGTGGCATCGTGGAGCGCTTCGTTGCGCAAGGGCAGCCGCACCGCGCCGCGCCCTTCGCGCGCACGACGCTCGACCTGAGCGACGCGCCGACGCGCCACAACTACTTCCTCGCGCTCTGGCAGGCGCGCGTCGAGCGCACGCTGGCCGAATGGGTCGGCGAGCTGCGCGTGCCGATCTACCGCGGGCGCGAGGTCACCGGGCTCGCGCAGGACGACGACGGCGTGAACGTCGCCCTGTCCGACGGCCGCTCGCTGCGCGCGCAGTACCTCGTCGGGTGCGACGGCGGCCGCAGCGCCGTCAGGAAGCGCGCGGGCATCGACTTCCCGGGCTGGGATGCGACGACCAGCTACTTGATCGCGGAGGTCGACCTGGCGGAAGAGCCCGCGTGGGGGATGCACCGCACCGAGAAGGGCTTCGCCGGGATCGGCAAGCTGGAGGACGGGAAGGGCGCGCGCGTCGTGGTGAGCGAAGCGCAGATAGGCCGCGGCGAGCCCAGCTTGAGCGACCTTCGCGAGGCCCTGACCGCGATCTGCGGCACGGACTTCGGCCTGCGCAGCGCCGGCTACCTCTCTCGCTTCTCCGACATGACCCGGCAGGCCGCGGCGTACCGGCGAGCGCGCGTGCTGCTCGCGGGCGACGCGGCGCACGTACACACGCCGATGGGCGGGCAGGGGCTCAACCTCGGCGTGCAGGACGCCGTGAACCTGGGCTGGAAGCTCGCGCAGGTGGTGCACGGCGACGCGCCCGAGAGCCTGCTCGACAGCTACCACGCCGAGCGACACCCGGTGGGCGCGCGCGTGCTGCGCAACACGATGGCGCTCACCGCGCTCGAGCGCGGCGACGCGCGCAGCGAGGCGCTGCGCGAGATGACGTGCGAGCTGATGCGCTGCGACGAGACCCGCAGGCACTACGTCGCGATGCTCTCGGGGCTCGACGTACACTACGACCTCGGCGGAGAGCACCCGCTGTGCGGGCGCCGCATGCCCGATCTCGATCTGGACACCGAGCACGGCCCGCGGCGCGTGTTCACGTTCCTTCACGAGGCCCGCCCGCTGCTCTTCACGCTCGCGCGCGGAGACTTCGCGCTCGGGACGGATCGCGTCCGGCGCGTCGACGCTCGTTCCACGGGGCGCTGGGAGCTGCCGGCGCTCGGCGAGGTCCCGGCGCCCTCTGCGGTGCTGGTGCGCCCCGACGGATACGTGGCGTGGGCGGGCGACGACGCGCGCGGCCTTCGTGAAGCGCTCACCACGTGGGGCTGGGCTTAGTCCCTACGCGGCGCTGCAGGCGGGCGTGGTAGAACCACGATCACGTTGAGCGAGCGAGAAATGAACCGCCAAGACGCCAAGGACGCCAAGGAGAAGACAATGTCTTGGCGTCCTTGGCGTCTTGGCGGTTCGAAGTTCTGCTCGTTTCAGGCGGGTTCAACCCGTTTGTTGCTCCAGCATGTCACCTGCGTCGAACAGCGGACGCAGTACCATCGAAGGAAGGCGACCCATGACCACGTTGCCCAGAGGCCCCACCAGCAACATCCTCGTGAACCTGCAGGGAATGGTGGACCCGATCGGCTTCACGCTGCGCCTGCGGAAGCGCTACGGCGATCCGATGTCGTGCCCGAAGATGGACGGCAAACCGGTGCTGGCCACCGGCAGCGTGGAGGGCCTGCGTTCCGTCTTCGCGGTGCCGCCGGAGAACCTCGACCAGATGCTGTCCGACAACTTCAACGCGTTGTTCGGAGAGTCGTCGCTGTTCGTGCTCTCGGGCGCGCGGCACACGGCCATGCGCAAGCTGCTCATGCCGCCGTTTCACGGGCAGCGCATGCGCCTGTACGGGAAGCAGATGTGCGATCTGGCCCTGCAGCAGTCCCGGGACCTCAAGCCGGGCCAGCAGCTCGTGGCGCAGGACCTCATGCACAAGCTCTCGCTGCAGACGATCATCCACATCGTGTTCGGGGTCACTGCACCGGCGGAAGCGGCGCGCCTCGAGGAGCTGCTCGAGGAGCTGCGCAAGAGCTTCACCCTGGGCCTGACCCTCACCCTCCTGATTCCCGGGCTGCGCCGGGAGTTCGGGGGCGTCGGCCCGTGGGCGCGCAGGCAGCGCGCGACCCGGGAGCTGCGCAGCTTCCTCGATCCGGAGCTCGCCCGCCGCCGCGCCGAGCCCGCCGAGCGCACCGATATCCTGAGCCTCCTCCTGGAAGCCCGCCAGGAAGACGGGACGGCGCTCGACGACCAGCAGATCTTCGATCAGCTTCACACGCTGCTCTTCGCGGGGTACAGCACGACCGCGGGCGCGCTCGCCTGGGCGCTCTATTTTCTCGGACACGCGCCCGCCGCGCTGCGCCGGCTGCAGGACGAGCTGACGGCGCTGGGCCCGGATCCGGAGCCCGAGGCGCTGGCCAAGGCGCCGTACCTGGAAGCGGTGTGCAACGAGACGCTGCGCCTGCGCCCGCCCAGCCCGGGGGTGGGACGCAAGCTGAATGCGCCGATGCGGATCGCAGGCTACGACTTGCCGGCCGGATCAGGCGTGTTCGCGCAGATCATCTGGGCCCACCACGATCCCGCTGTATTTCCGGAGCCGGAGGTGTTTCGCCCCGAGCGATTCCTGGAGCGGAGCTATTCCCCCTTCGAGTTCCTGCCGTTCGGCGGCGGGAATCGGCGCTGCATCGGGGCCGCCTTCGCGCAGTACGAGATGAAGCTGATCCTGGGCACGCTGCTGCGGCGCCACAGCTTCGAGCTCGTGTCCAGGAAGCCAGTGCGGGTGGGGCTGCAGGGTCTGCCCGGCTCTCCGGTGCGCGTCATCGTCCGTTGATCCCCGCCGCGGCGAATGCTGCCGAGTTATCCGGGCCAGGACCGCGGTCGACGGACATGATCGCCGTCCCCATCGGCCCGCGCGTCCAGCGCTACGCGACCGCCGCGGCGCCCGCCCTCTCGGGGCCGTTCCTCTATTATCCGGGGAGCCGGCTCGTCCCCGCGCCGCTGCGCGCCTTCATCGATTTCGTGAAGACCTCCGCGAAGCGGTGAGCGGCGGGGGGCGCTCCAGCGCTGGCGTCAGGCGCCCGGGGCGCGCACGAACTGCTCGTAGACGACGAGCGTGACCGGCTTGTCGTTGGCGACCTTCACGAGGACGCTCTTGACGCGCAGCCATTCGAGGCCGGTCTTGCCGGCGCCGACGCGCGGCACGCCGATCCGCGCGATCCCCGCCCCGGCGGCGTGCGTCACCATCGCGGCGAGCGAGCGCTCGAGCGCGGCGAGCGAGGGCCTCTTCGTCGCGTTCTCCTGGATCGCGAGGCTGTACACCGTGTCGTCGCCCTCGCTCCAGACGAAGGCCTCCCCGAGCTGGAGCTTCCGCTCGGCGCTCCGCTGCTCGAACGCCGGGAGCAGGCCCGGCCAGCGCTTCTTGAACGCCACGGAGATGCCCGTGTCCATCTGGCCCACGCAGCTCACGCCGTGCGCGTACGCGTGCAGATCCGGGGTGTTGAGGAGGTCGCCCTTGGTGAAGATCGTCGGCACGCGGGCACCCTAGCACTGCCGCAGCGAGCCCACGAGAGCGGCGGGCTCGACGTCCGGGCCGAGCCCTGCCGTCACACGCCGGGGATCAGGCGAACGCGCGATGTGAGCCGCCGCCTCTTGCTCGTGGCGAGATTCGCGGCATCGCTCTCGAAGATCAAGGTGGCGCCGATCCCCACCGCGGCAGCGTTGCTGAAGAGGTCGCCGGCGTTGCTCGTCCCGTCCTGCGGCTTCCTCTCGGTGGTTGCCACGAACGGCGCCACCTTCTCGAGCTCCGCGACCTCCTTGCTCCCCGAGGGGTGAACGAAGGTCGAGGTCACATCGATGGTGACGGTCGCCCCCCTGGACAGGGATGCAGGCAGCGGGAACGACCTCCCCGCAAGGCGCTCCTTGAGGGCGCGCGCCGCCCGGCGCCAGGCGACATCGTCCGAGCTGCCTTTGAGCTGGACGCCGAGGAGGCCGCCGCTGGCATCCAATCGCACCTCGAACGTCACCGAGCCGTCGACAGGCGTGTCCGTCCGGCGCACGACGTCGAGGACGTCGCGCGCGAGGGCGGCGGCAAACGGCGGCGGCGCCGCCTCGGGCGGGCGCGCCGGGGCCGATTCGCTCCTCGGCCCGAGCGCGCTCGGGGCGGCCGCAGCGGCCGACGGGCCGATCACGCCGGGGATGGACCACACGGGGGCGCCGCCGAGGCCGGGCGCCGCCGCTGGCCTCGGCGCCCCCGGCGGTCCGCCGTACTCGTCGGGCCCGGCGGGGCTGCTGGCGTCGGCCTGCGCGGGAGGCGCGGCGGCGTCGTCCGGTGATGGCGTCGTCGGCTCGACAGGCCGCGGGCCTCCGCCCTCCGGCCGGCGGCGATCCGGCCTCGACAGGGCGAGCGAAGGCGCCCCGGGAGGGGCGGCCGGCGCCGTGGCGGCGGCGACGCGCGGCGACGCCGGCTCGGCGAGGAGGAGATCGATCGGCAGCTCGTCCCCAGGCAGGTGACCCGGCGCGTCCGTCCGCGCCGCGCGGAGGGGGAGAGCGACCTGCGCGAGGAGCGGAATCAGGATGTGCAGCCCGATCGCGAGCGACGCTGGGCGATACCACCGGGCAGCGGCCTCCCGCAGCCTGGGAGCATCGCCGCCGCGGAGCCCGAAGCGCATGTGCCCGCTTACCCGATCGACCGGGCAGGCACAAGCGGACTGGCAGGCGGTGACCGGAGCGCGTTCGCCCCGGGCACCGGGCGGTGCGTTTTCGACACGGATCCGGAGAGCTCTCCGCAAATCTGGATATGAGTCAACGCTTCGCTGCCCCTGAAGACACCCCCCGCGATCCCACCTGGGACGCCGTTCACGCCGCCGCCCTGCGCATTCTCCCCCGTACGCTTCGGTTGCTGGGGGTCGACGAGACCGACATCGACGACCTGTGCCAGGAGGTCCTGATCGCGGCGTACGAGAGCCTGGATCGGTTCGATCCCGCGTACCCCGACTCGCCGCCGCCGCTCGAGGCGGCCTCGCCGCCGCCGCTCGAGGCCGCTGCGCCGCCGCCGATCGAGGCCGCTTCGCCGCCGCCGATCGAGGCCGCCTCGCTGCCGCCGATCGAGGCCGCTTACGCCTCGCTGCCGCAGCAGGAGGGACGGCCCACGAAGGGCGGCAACGCGGAGGCCCGGTGGGTGTTCGGGATCGCCTGGCGGAAGGTCAGCCACTACCTCGACCGCGCCTACCGCCGCCGCGAGGTCCCGAACGGCTTGCACCCCGCGCCATACGGCCAGCCCGTCGATCCCGTGCCGAGCAGCGAGCAGCGCATCGCGGAGCGAGAGCGGCTCGCGATCGCGATCGAGGTGCTCGGCACGATCGCCCCGGAGCGGCGGATCGTCCTCGCCCTGCACGAGGCCTACGAGGTGCCGATCGTCGAGATCGCGCGTGCGCTCGCCATCAACTACAACACCGCCTGCAGCCGGCTGCGCCTCGCCCGCGAGGACTACCGCGCCGCCGTCCAGCGGCTGCGCCCGGAGCAGCGACAGGCGCTGCGCGCCTGCTGGCTCCCGCTCCCGCTGGCCTCGAGCTTCCTGGCGCTCGCCGACGGCGCGGGCACCGCCGCGCCGCCCGTCCCCTCCCCGCCCTCGCCAGCGCCCCCCGGCGGAGCCGCCCCGCCGGGGCCGCCTGCGCCCCCGCCTGCGCCCCCCGGGGCCCCCGCGCCCCCGGGGCCTCCTCCGCCCTCGCCCGCGACCTCGGCCCTGCGGCGGAGGCTCGCCCTTGTCGGCCTATCGCTCGGGTCGGCCGCGGCGGGCGGCGCCGGGACGGTCGCCGTGCTGCTCGCCCTCGCCCCGCAGCCGGTCCCCTGGGCTCGCCGCTTCGGGGCGCTCCTGCCTGAGACGCCGCCCGCGCGCAGCGCCCTTGCCGCAGCGATCCCGCCCCATGCGGCGGCGGAGCCGCCCCACCCGGCGGAGCCGCGGCCCGCGCCGACCGCGGCCGAGGCGCTGCCTCGCCCCTGCGCCACCACGCCGCGGACAGCGCCGTCGGCCGTCGCACGGGAGGGAGCGGAGGAGACGTTCGAGGAGGAACGCCGGCTGCTCGCCGCGGCGCACGAGACGCTCGCCGCCGGCGATCCCGCCGGGGCGCTCCGGCAGCTCGCCGCGCACGAGGCGCGGTTCCCCGCCGGCAGGATGAAGTCCGTACGGGAGCAGTTGCGCACCGTCACCCGGACGCGCCTCGCCCAGGCCGCGCAGAGCCCGGCAGGAACGGAGCCGTCGCGATGAGCAGGCCCAGGATCGGACACGCGTCGGGCCAGCGCCCGACCCGCAGCGCCCCGGGACCGCTGCGGGGCCCTGGGCGACCGGCGCCCGACGCGGGGCGACCGACGCCCGACGCGGGGCGACCGGCTCCAGACGTAGCGCGACCGGCGCCCGCCGCAGGACGACCCGCGCCTGACGCAGGGCGACCGGCGTCCGCGGCAGTGACGGCGGCCGTCGTGGCCGCGGCCATGGGCCTGCTCTCCGCCGCCGACGCGCACGCCGCGCCGGCGCCTCCCCGGCCGGCGGTGCGGCTCGAGGTCGTCCGAGGCCCCGGCACCGAGGGCTGCCCCGACGCGACGTTCGTGCGCGCCGAGGTGGCGCGCCGGCTCGGCGCCGACCCGTTCCACGACGACGCCCCGCAGGTGCTCACCGTCCGCGTCGCCCGCGAGGGACCGGAGCTCACGGCCTCGCTGACGCTGCGCGACCGCGCGGGAGAGACCCTGTGGGCGGAGGGCTTCGGCACCCGCGGCCGCTGCGACGCGCTGCTCTCCGGCGTGGCCCTCGCGATCGTGGCGCAACAGCTCGGCGCGCAGGCGCCGGCTCCCCCGCAGCCCGAGCGCTCACCGCCGCCCGAGCTCCCGCCCGTCGGGCCGTCGCCCCGGCCCCCGCAGGCGCGGCGCGGCGCGCCCGAGCCACCCCGCGTGGCCGAACCGCCGCAGGCGAGATCGCGGCCGGATGGGACGCCGGCGCCCGCGGAGCGGACGCGGCTCGAAGCGGGGATCGGGGCGACCCTGGGCCTCGGGATCACGCCCGGGGCCGCGGCCGGGACGGCGCTGTCGCTCGGCGTGCGCAGGGCCGGATGGTCGGTCGCGCTCGAGGGGCGGGGGCTCGTGTCCCTCGCGCAGGAGGTGAACGCGATCGCCATCGGGGCGAGCGCCTTCACCGCGTCGGCCGTCGGCTGCCTTCGCGGCCATCACCTGTTCGGCTGCGGGGTCGCCAGCGCCGGCTTCGTCCGGTTCGTCCCCCGGCCTCCGTGGGACATGGTGTTGCGCGCCGACGCGCTGTTCAGCGCCGGCGCGCGGCTCGGCAGCGACTGGCCCCTCTCGGACCGGTGGAGCGCGCACGCCTACGCCGAGGCCACCACGACCGTGGCGGACGCGGTGCTCCGGCGCCAGAGCGCGCGGCGCGAGACCGCCGGATCGATCACCTGGTCATCCCCCCCGTTCGGCGCGTCGCTCGGACTCGGGATCACGGCGACGTACTGAGCCCCTCGTCCACGACGCGCCGTCCACGCCAGAAGACCAACACGATTTCATTTTTCGAAACGAATCCTCATACCTCTCCGTAATGCCCGGGGAGACGGCGTTTTTGCGCAGATCGCCTGTTGTCAGCGCGAGCGCTCCTTGAGTACCGTGCCCGGCATGCGAATCGTCCCCTTCCTGCTCGCTGGAATCCTCTTGTTGCCTGCCTGTGCCGGAGATCCGACCGTCTACGGTCCCTGTCAGCCGCAGGAGTACGGCTACCCGGGCTGCCCGTGGCCCGAGGAGGGCGGCGGCGGCGCCGGCGGCGAGGGTGGCGGCGGCGGCGGGGGCGGGAACGGCGAGAGCAGCGGGAACGGCGGCGGCGGGAGCGACGGGAGCGGCGGGGCCGGCGGGGGCGACGAGACGGCGTGCGCCGGCGGCTGCGTCCCGCCGGCGCCGCTCGGATGGTTCGGCCCGGCGCTGCTCTGGTACGGCCCGCCGGACCAGGCGCCGGACTGCCCCGCCGCCGCGCCGAACGTCGGCTACGAGGGGTTCGCCGACCTCGCACCCGCGCCGCTCGCCTGCGCGGCCTGCCTGTGCGATCCGCCCGACGCGACGTCGGCCTCGTGCCAGCTCCCGCTGGGGTGGTCGGCGCACGCGGCGACGTGTGCCGCCACGGGCCCCGGCACCGTCGAGACCGCCTTTGCGGCGCCCGAGGGCTGGGACGGCGCCTGCACCGCCGCGAACGCCATCCCGGCCGGGCAGGACTGCGGCGGTCAGCCGTGCGTGCAGTCGCTGTCGATCGACGCGCCCGCCGCGCTCGTGACCGCCGCGTGCACGCCGAGGGTCGACGAGCCGCCGCCGCCGGCGCGCCTCGATCCGTGGCAGACCCGAGCGCTCGCGTGCGTCCCCGGCGCCTACACCGAGTGCCCGGGCGACCGGAGCACCTGCATGCCGTCGCCGGAGCAGCCCGCGGCGCCGCCGCCCGGCGGCTTCCTGACATGCATCTTCCACGAGGGCGACGTCACGTGCGAGGAGCCCTATCTCGACCGGCACGTCTTCCACGGCGGCGCCGACGACACGCGCGGATGCTCCGAGTGCGCCTGCGGGGAACCGGAGGGCGCGTCGTGTACGATCCTGGCCTCGGTGTACAGCGACGGCGCGTGTACGGACCTCCTCGTGTCGGCCGTCGTGAGCTCGACGACGCCGTTCTGCGGGGTCACGCCGCCCGGCGTCGGCCTCGGCAGCAAGTCCGCGGAGATCGTCGCCGTGGATCCCGGCGGCTGCGCCCCGAGCGGCGGTGAGCCGATCGGCGACGTGGTGCCGACCGCGCCGTCGACGTTCTGCTGCCTGGCGTAGGCGTCGCTGCGCGCCTCGATGAAGCCACGCAGCGACAAGCGGCTCGAACCGCTTCACCGAGCTCGAACCGCTTCACCGAGCCTGCCTGGCCACACGTCGGGGCGTGACGGGTCACTTGTCGTGACCAATCCGGGGAGCTGACCGGAACTCATGGGACGGGAGGCGGCTGCTTTGGCAGGTGCGGTCTTCGCCGCACGCGCCGGGCATGTCGCGCGAGATTCCAGGATGCCTGTCACCCCCCATGAGACCCCCCGATGCCCTCTGTCACCCATGAAGCCCTGGTGGAGCTGTTCAAGAACCGGCCGACGCTGGCCGCCGAGATGCTGCACGACGCGCTCGGCCAGCCGGTGCCGGCCTTCACGGAGGCGCGTATCGTGTCCTCCGACCTCACCGAGGTCCTGCCCTCGGACCGGCGCGCCGACGTCATCGTCGTGCTGCTCGTCGGCGAGCAGCAGCGCCCCGCGATGGCCATCGTCGTCGAGGTCCAGCTCGGCGTGGACCCGGAAAAGCCGTATTCCTGGCCGGTGTACGTCAGCCAGACGCGGGCCCGGCACCGCTGCCCGACGTGGCTGCTGGTCGTGGCGATCGACCCCGCGATCGCGCGGTGGTGCGCGCGGCCGATCGAGGCGGGCCACCCCGGCTGGATCCTGACCCCGCTGGTGCTCGGGCCCGAGGGCGTCCCGGTCGTCTCCGACGCCGAGCAGGCGAAGGCGGCGCCCGAGGTGGCCGTGCTCTCGGCGATGGCGCACGGGCAGGGCGAGGCGGCCGAGGCGATCGGCGCGGCGTTCCTGGCGGCGGTCGCCGGGCTCGATGAGGAGCGCCGCACCATGTACTGGGACCTGGTGCTATCCTCGCTGAACGCAGCGGCGAGGCGGACGTTGGAGGCGATGATGAAGGCTGGTTACGAGTTTCAGAGCGAATTCGCGCGCAGCTACGTGGCCAAGGGAGAGATCAAGGCCAAGGCGCACGACGTGCTCGCTGTCCTTGAGGCCCGCGGGCTGGAGGTTCCCGCCGAGGTGCGGGAGCGCGTCCTCGCAAGCACGGACCTCGCCGAGCTGGACCGCTGGGTACGCCGGGCTGCCGTCGTCGGCGACGCGAGGGAGCTCCTCACCACCAACGGCTCCTGAGCCCCGCGGCTGCCCCGAGGGCGCCCGCGGGTAGCCCGCGGGCGCCTCGTGCCCCCTCGTGGCCTCCATCCGCAGCGACGGCGCGGGCGCGAACCTGCCCGCGTCGAGCATCGCGGCGCGTGCGCCCCCGTCGCCGGGCGGGGCGCGGTGATCAGCTCGCGCTGGGATCGGCGACGCGGCCGACGAACAGGATGCTGCCTGTCGCGTTGTCGCGGATGAAGAACAGGAACGGATTCACCAGCTCGAGCGACGCCGGCTGGGGCGCCGACTCGTCGCCGACGATGACCGCCGTCGCGGCCGCCGCCTCGGTGCCGGCCTCGTTCACGCCGACGAACGCCTTGTGGAGGACGTCCTGGATGAAGGGCTTTCCACCGGCGTTGATCCCGGTGAAATCCGCCTCGCCGGACTTGAACGCGACCTCCATCCCCATCGCCTTCAGCGTGTCCTTGAGGCCCAGCGTGTACTCGAACTTGAACTTTGGCATCGTCGTGTCGACGAGGTGCTCGCTCATCGCGTCGACGATGCCGTCGACCTTCGCCGCGTCGAGCGACGCCTCGAACGCGTCGAGCGTGCCCGCCTCCGGCAGGACGATCACCATCGACAGCTCGCTCCCGTCGTAGGGCATCGCGACCGCCTTGTAGCCGTCGCCCTCGGCGTACAGCATCTCCAGGCTGGCGTGCATGAGGGGCACGGTCACCTCGGTGTCGTCGGCCGTCACGAACTGGCCGTCCTCCGTCGCGGAGGTCTCGAACGGGATGCGCCACGCGGCGTTGAAGTAGATGGCGTTCGTGAGGATGAGCACCGTCTCGGGGGTGATCGCCTCGACGGGCACGAGCTCCTCGATCTTGCCCTCGGTCTTGTCGCTGACCCAGCCGTTGATGAGATCGGCCGCGTCCTGCGGGGCGCCCACGAAGTCGACGACGTTCATGCCGGCGCCGTAGTGAAGGCCGAGCGTGTCGAGGAAGGGGGCCTCGAACGCGTAGCCGTGCTGCCCCCAGAGCGCGTTCACGACGTTGAGGCGGAAGCCCCCTCCGTCGGCGCCGTCGGCGCCCTGCCCGCGGCTGTCGAGCTCGTGGTCGAGCCAGTTGAACGCCGGGTGGAGCTTGTCCTGCCCGAGGTCGAAGTGCATCGTGCCGGCCATGGCCGTCTCGGTCTCGCCCTTCGCGCCGGCCCACGTCATCGCGAGCGCCGTCGAGATGCTGTAGGGCGAGTAGAAGACGTTGCCCGGCTTCTCGCGGATGTGCTGGTAGACGTCGAGCGCGAACGCGGTGTTGCCCGAGACGAGCGCGGCCGTGTCCTCGGCAGGCACGTCCGGGGACGAGATGCGCTGTTTGTCCGAGGCGACCACACATACGGGCGCGGCGACGTCGGCGCACGCCTCGGCTCCGGGGCCGGGGGTCGGGTCGTCGCCGGGGTCGGTGGTGGACGTCTTGCAGCCGAGGGTGGCGGCAAGAGACAGGAGGAAGAAGGGAGCGAAGGTTCGAAGGGTTCGCATGGTTCGCATGGTTCGCAGCATACAGGCCCGTTGAGCATCCGGCGTGCCGCGGCGGGGGATCGAGGGCGGGTGATGGCGGTTCCGAGACGGCGCGCGCGGCGCGGGCGAGGCGCCGCAGAGGGCGCGCGGCGGAGCCCTGACAGCGGGCGAGAGGGGTGGCCCGGTCTGGCACAGGATCCCGACGCGAGGCCGGTGCGGACGGGCGTGGCGGCGACGACGGGCCCGGCGGCCACCGAGCCCCGATCCTTGGACTTGGACGCAGTCTCTCCCCTGTCGCGGCCGAGCTCGTCCTCGTGGACGGCGGGCACCAGGGAAGGTCTACGCCGGATCCACCCAGGTCCACACGACCGAGAAGAGGCACATGTAGATCGTCGCCTTGCCCATCGACACCCCGTCCATGTCCACATCCGGCACCACCTCGTTCCCGAGCTCCGGCGGGATCCGTCGGTAGCCGGGGTACGTGGCCTCGATCTCGGCTGCGACCGCCGCCGGTATCTCGTCGGGCCCGCCCCTATCGTGGATCCCGTAATAGGGCGCGAGGAGGCTCACGTGGAAACTGAGCGAAGCCCTGCTGCTGAGCGAGGGAACGGGCTCCAGGTCCTTGGGGCGATAGATGCGGGCCGAGTACGCCGGGTCGCCCCCCCCCGCCAACAGGTGGAGCGACTCGTCTTGAAGGCGGAATCGACTTCTCAGGCGGCGGGTCATCGCTTTCCACGTCGGGTACTCCGCTCGCCCACGGCTTCCGGCTTCCACCAGGCGGCGGTGCTCCTCCGTGTCGTCGTAGACGGGCTCATTGGGAGGCACCTGGATGCGATCGGTCTTATGCACGCCCCGTGGGTAGAAGCGATAGACGACATCGAGCAGCTCGGAGCGATTTATCAGCATGGATTCGCCACCTTGGTACCGGGCCCCGATCCTTGGACTTGGACGCAGTCTCCACCCTGTCGCGCCCGAGCTCGTCCACGTGGACGGCGGGCGCCACGGAAGGTCTACGCCGGATCCACCCAGGTCCACACGACCGAGAAGAGGCAGATGTAGATCGTCGCCTTGCCCATCAACACCGCGTCCATCGCCACATCCGGCACCACCTCGTTCCCGAGCTCCGCCGGGATCGGTCGGTAACCGGGGTAGGTGGCCTCGATCTCCCGAGCGACCTCGCGCGCCACCGGCTCCTGCTCGGGGATGCCGGGGAGGTGGATCCCGTAGTATGGCCCGAGCAGGGACACGTGGAAGCTGAGCGCCGTTTCGTCAGTGAGCCAGATGCGGGCCGAGTACGCCGGGTCGCGTCCTCCCGCCAACAGGTGGAGCGACTCGTTCTGAAGGCCGTATCGATCCCCCAGGCGGCGGATCATCGCTTTCCACGTTGGATACTCCGCTCGCCCTCGGCTTGCGGCTTCCACCAGGCGGCGGTGCTCCTCCGTGTCGTCGTAGAAGGCCTCATCAGGAGGTACGTTGCTGCGATGGGTGCAACGTACGCCCCGCGGGTAGAAGTGATAGACGACGTCGAGCAGCTCGGAGCGAGTTATCATCTTCATTTCGCGAGGCGCGTCGCGGTGCCAGCCTGGAGCCACCCGAAGTTGATTCCGGCGTTCAGCTCGGATGCGTCTGCCTGCATCGGAACGACACCGAGGACGAGCGCGAGCACTGTCGCCGTTCGGATGTGCCGGCCTGTCGTCTTCATCGTCCCCTTCCTCTTCCGCGACGTGCGAACAACCTGCCGACGCAGGCCATTCTTCTGATCACGGGATCGGCGTCAAACGGAATCTAGATGAGCCATCACGCTGACCAGGGGTCGCACCGTCCAGAGCGTGCGCCAGCGGGAAGCTCCCTGCGCGGCTCCAGCCCGTGTCGACGTCCTGGCGCCAGCGGCCTGTCGCGCCGCCGCAGGAGCGCGCGACCGGCCACAGGCCCCGCGCCGCGCGATGTCGGCTGGACGCTCGATCCAGCGCGGCGCCGTGCTCAGGCAGCGGTGGCCGCGCGCTGTGACGGCCGCGCGCGGGGCGCCGCATGACGTCGCTCGGGCGGCCACGCCGCCCGCGAGCGCGGAGCCTGGCACCTGGCGGTGGCCTGCGCGCTCAGCGACGGCGACGCGTGTCAACCTGCTGGCACCGGCGTCCTGTTGACGTCGCCGTGAGAGGGCACGGACGGCCGCGCCCCCTGGGCTGCATGACGGCGCCTGGGCGGCAGCTTCCTTGCCGTCGCGACCTGTCGCCGCGCCCTGAGCAGGCGGCCTCGCTGCCCTCGCCAGCGGCGCCGCGCCTTCTGCCGGTGCACGTGGTGGCCGATACACCGCCGGCGGCAACGGAACCGATAGAGATCGCGCTGCCCAACGGCCGGGTGGTCCGTGTTGGTGAGCCTACTGCGCTGCCGGTCTGGGCGTTCCGGGGAACATGCGCTGCAAGGCGGGTCCTCCAGGCTTCCCGTTCACCGTGAGCGTCCCGTCCGCTCCGCGCACGATGGTGGGGGGCGCCACCTCGGGAAGCTCGAGCCGCCGGAACGCGGCAGGGTCCGAGCGCGGTCCGGCCTCTGGTCCGGCATACCATCCGATTTGCCCGCTCGGCAGCTTGCGTGCGACAATGACTCCATCACCGTCGGTGGGCCATTCTTCTGGCTTGTAAACACCGGTCGTCCCGTCCGGGAGCTGGACGATCACAGCCTCGGTATAGCTGTCCAGGAGCTCGCGATTTCGCCGGATCTCCGCTGCGGTCGGCGCGCGTTGGGGATCGACAGGATCGAGCTCCGGAGTGTCTCGCTCCGATCGCTCGGGGACGCTGGACGGCTCGGTCTTGCGGACGGGCGCGACGAAGGCCATGCAGATGGCCAGCTGCGCCTTGGTCGAGGCCAGCTCGGTCCGTTCGGCCCTGCAGCCTTCTCGCGTGGGCGCCGCGGCCGCGGGCGACGACGCCTCGGTGGACGACGAGGGCGATGCGCTGTCATGCGCCTCGGCGACCGATGTACCGCGCGGCATGGCGCGTCCGATGAAGACGCCGGCGATGCCGGCGAGGAGTGCGACCAGGATAGAGCTGCGCATGGTCATACAACGCCTCGCCGCTACAGCGGACACCCTGGCGGCACGGGCTGGCAATAGTCGTGATCTTGATTCGGCCACTCCTGAGGAAAAATCTCAAGATGGCAGGGCGTCAGAAAGAACGACAGATCGGCCTTGGGACAAACCTGGTTTCCATTCAGCTGCTCTTCCGTGGCGCGATTCATCACGGTGAGCTCGAACAAGAGCTCCCTGTCTCCGGCCGATATGTGGCTGCACGCGGGCGTGAACGCGATCAAATCGACGTTCTGGCAGTATGCGGCGCAACCGACCGGCGGGTCGGTGTAACAGAAGGGCTTACTCGAAGATGGAAGCGGCTCCCCGTTTGTCGGGGTGCATTTCTTTGCCCCAATCGAGCACAGAGCAAACACGAGCACCACCATGGTGTGCAAGACCGATCGTTTCATGGACTCTCCTTGGAGGTCAAGCCCAGGTCACGCGGCTCGTACGTTTCGCGACGAGCGGCAAGGCTTGGCCCTGCGCGGCTCGCTGTCGTCGGCAGGCAGCAAGGCTGCGTCTGCGCACGACGCGCGCACCTCGGTCACCGCGTTCTTAGGAATACATCCGGATCTCACGTATTCCGGATGTGGCGACCATCTTCTCGACACAGCGCGGCGTCAACATGTAATTTAGAGCACAGCTTACGTCCGTACGAGACGATCGTCGGATCCACGCCAACGGCGCGGGGAAACGAGCTTTCCAGCAGGGCCACGGGGGGCGTCGCGGCTCGACGGCAGGGAGCGGGAGCCAAACCCAAGGCATCGAGCCCGGCAACCATCTCTGGCGCTGCAGCCCCAGCGCCCCCTGACCCGCGCAGGTGTCCGCGGGAGCCGCCACGGAAGCCGCGGTCAGCCGGTCATGATCGGAGGCAAGTGCCCGCTGCGTAACCTGGCGGGCGGCAGCAGGGGCTGGCGGCCACCAGGCGGCTACCCTCGCGAGCGTGCCGGAGCCAGGCCTCGGCGGCTTGCCTTGGGCCTCGTCGCTTGATCGGCGGGGGCGGATGGGGCAGGAGGCGGGGATGCGGCGGCGCGGCGGCGGCCGGCGCCGTTAGTGGCCTGGCCGTTCTGCTCGCGCTCGGCGCGGAGGCGCTCGAGGAGGACCGAGGCGGGCTCGTCGTTCGGGTCCTGGGGGACGAGCTCGCCGCGGAAGGCCTTGGCGAGCAAGCATTGTTCTTGGAGCTTTAGGCTCTGCACAGCTTGCTCGATCGTTCGCTGGATACGTATGCTTCGCTCCAGGGCGTACCGAGCACGTCCGCTGATCACCGACTGCTCTTGTAGCGGCGCCAACGGGAATGGAAGCGGTCGAAGGCGCTCAGAAGTGAGGTGCGCGATATTGGTCGTAAGCGACGCCGCTCTACGAAATACTCCGGTGAACAAATGACTCAAAAAGACGAGCTGAGAATACTCCGTAGAGACACCAGGTCTATATGGCCTGAACCGGTGAACCGTTGCCTGAATACACAAATCCTCGTGACCCCCGTCATATACAGCACTCTGCCCGACCAACTCTGGACTTTGCCCCTCACTCAGGATGATATCCCCAGGCTTAAGGCGATAAATGGCCAGCTCATCGTCATTGAACGGCATACGAAGGACATCGGAGAGGTCTAGCCGATCCCGTTTTACGTTCGCAACACGAACATACGGTCTCAGTACACGCCCATCCTCACCCTCGACATACTCTGGAGCACGTCGCCTGCCGAGCAGCAGATGTCCGACGGTCTCAATCGTCGTCCAGCACCAGCCCTCGGGCAATTCCGGCAGCTCGCTCGCATCTAACGGCTCCGGCTCCTCGTACTTCTCCTTCCACCGATCGTCGCCCGGCACCTTCCCCTTCGCCCGCATCTTGGCGAGCTCCGCCTCCTCCCAGCGCTGGCGCCGCTCGGCGCGGATCCGCTTGAGCAGCTCCTCGGCCGGCTCCACGTCGGGGTTCTTCTCCCGCCAGTCTGCCGTGAGATCGCCGCGGAAGGCGGCTGCGAGCACGGACTGCCGGAAGCGATCGAGGAGCGGGGGGATGGCGTCGAGCGCCTCCTTGGCGCGGCGGCTCTTGGCGGTGAGCGCGCCGATCTTGGCGACAATTCGGCGTTGCTCAGCGAGCGGAGCCAGCCTCAGCGCCCAAGTGGATATGCGATCAGCGCCCAGGTGATTGATTCCGATGCCCTTACCTGCATCGGCGAACCGACCCGAACGAGCATCACTCAAGAAGTGGTAATAAATATACTCAGGCAGGGGAGCGTGAGAACGGACACGAATCAACGTATTCTGGAAGCAGGCACCCTCGATCTCCCCGTACCAGACGGCGGGTTTACCTACTTCGCTCGCGCTACCTGACGCCTCATTCAACAACACGTCACCCGGACGCAGCCGATATACCTCGAACTCCCGAGGATCGAAGTTCATCTCCTTAACGTCGGAGAGATCGAGACCGCCCCACGTGACATTTGCTGCGCGGAGATAGGGTCTAAGGTAATCTCCCGTCGCTTTATCAGGTGAGCGCTGCCTCCCGAGCCGCACTTCGGCAACTTGGCTCACGCTCACGGAGATCCAGCCGGGAGGTAGATCCGCTCTGTCGTTCACGCCTCCACCCCCAGCTCCGCCCTGAGCGCCTCCATCTCCTCCGTCGCCACCCGCAGCCTCTCCAGGATCTCCGCCGCGATTTCATCCGGCTCCGGCAAGTCATCCACGCCATGGACACTCTCGTCCTTGAGCCAGGCGATATCGAGGTTATCCCCCCGCGCCTTGATCTCCTCCCGCGTGAATCTCCGGAACCGCCCCTCCGCCCCCTGGTCCTTCCGCCGGCTCTTCCCGTACGGATCGCTCCCGAACGCCTTCTCGAACTCCGCGAAGTGCTCCTGCCCGAGCCGCGTGCGCTTGCCGAACGACGGCATGTTCGCCCGCAGGTCATACACCCACACCGCTTTGGTGTTGCCCTTGTCCTTCCGCTCCTCCCCGCGCGTGAAGAACAGCACGTTCGTCTTCACCCCCTGCGCGTAGAAGATCCCCGTCGGCAGCCGCAGGATCGTGTGCAGATCGCACTTGTCCATCAAGTCGGCCCGGATCTGCGCCCCGGTGTTCTCCTCGAACAGCACGTTGTCCGGCAGCACGACCGCCGCCCTGCCGCCCGGCTTCAGCCCGCGGTAGATGTGCTGCAGGAACGCGAGCTGCTTGTTCGAAGTCGGGTACGTGAAGTCCTTCCGCGACGGCAGCCCGCCCCCTTTCTTCGTCCCGAAGGGCGGGTTCGTCAGGATCACGTCCGCAGGCTCCAGCCGCTCGCCATCGGACGCGAGCGAGTCCCCGCGCACGAGGTTCGCCTCGATGCCGTGCAGCATCAGGTTCATCAGCGCCAGCCGGTGCGCGTCCTCCACCAGCTCGACCCCGTAGAACGCCTTCTTCCGCTGGAACTCCTGCTCTCGCTGGCTCAGCGCATACATCTTGTCATCCGCCTTGATGTACCGGTCCGCCGCGATCAGAAATCCCGCCGTCCCCGCCGCCGGGTCCTGCACCAGCTCCCCCGCCTTGGGCTGGACCAGCCGCACCATGCAGTCGATCAGCGCCCGCGGCGTGAAGTACTGCCCGGCGCCCGACTTCTTCTCGCTCGCGTTCCGCTCGAGCAGGTCCTCGTACATGTTGCCGAGGCCCTCCTCGCGCGCCGAGTACCAGTCGAGCCGCTCGATCTCCTTCACGAGCGTCTCCAGGTTCCTCGGCTGCTTGATCGACGTCTTGGCGTTGACGAAGATCGCCTGCACGCGCCCCGACGCCTCGGTGCCCAGGTGGAGCAGCGTGGCGCGGTAGAAGGTGAGTAGCCCAACCCCCGTCTTGCTGGAGAGATCGTCCCAGCGATACCCCTTGGGCAGCTCCTTCTCCGTGCCCGTCTCCTTCGCCATCTTGAGGAAGAGCAGGTACGTCAGCTCGGTCAGGTACTCGTGGTAGGTGATGCCGTCGTCCCGGAGGACGTGGCACAGGTCCCAGAGCTTGCGGACGATGTCGGCGGTGGTCATGGTCGGCGCGCCCTCCCTATCACAGTCAGCCCGCTGCCTTCTCCCAGATCGCCTCCCTCAGGTCGCCAAGCACCTTCTCGAGCTGGCCATCGAAGATCTTGTCGATCCGCTGGAAGCCGCCGTCGGCCTGGAACTGCCCGCGATCGAGCGCCGCCCGGTCCACCACCTCGTCGGCCTTGATCTGCTTGCCGATGCGCTCCAGCCAGCGGCGCTGCACCGGCGTCCACGCGCGGCTCTGGACGATCTTCGCCACGGCCCGGTCCACCCGGTCGCCGTACGGCACGAGCGGGTCGCCGAGCGCCGCCCGTCGGATGAAGCCCATGATCGACGCGGCGATGTCGGCGTTCGTCTTGTCCCGCCACGCGGTCCGCAGCACCGACTCGCTGTAGCCCGCCCCGTCGAGCGCGAGCTTGAGCTCCCGGAGCTGCTCCCGCGTCAGATCGCGCGGGCGCTGCGTGACCACGATGAGCGCCGGGTGCGTGTTGAGGTGGTCGCGGACGTAGGCAGCAAAGCTCTCCAGGTAGTCGTCCGGCCGCGGCGCGTTGCCATAGCCGCGGCCCACCTCGATCACCCGGTCGGCGTGATCCGAGACCATCAGCTGCCGGCCAACCTCGACCCTCTCGTCAAGGAACGTGACGAGGTACCCGTGCTGCGCGAAGAACGCCACCGCCGCGTCCGGCGTCCCCGCCTTGAGCTGGCGGGCGACCTCGGCCGGCGACATCCCCGCGACGTTCTCGAACCGGGCGAGGCGATCGCCCTTCAGCACCTGCCGCTTGCGCTGGAGCTTCGCGATGAGCTGCTCCAGCACCACCGCCCGCACCTCGGCGTCCTTCTGCGTCTGGAGCTCCTTCACGAGCTTCTCGAACGAGAGGCTCACGTCGTTCACCACCGGCGTCATCGAGGTGAGCCGCTCGAAGTTCTCGTGAAGCGCCACGGCGTCGAAGACGCGAAAGCTCGTCTTCTCGATCTCCGGGCAAAGACGCGTGGCCCGGCCCATCATCTGCTCGTAGAGGATGCGGCTCTTGACCTGCCGCAGGAAGACAAGGTTGCAGATCTTCGGGACGTCGACGCCGGTGGTGAGAAGATCCACGGTGACGGCCACGCTCGGGAGCCGCTCGTTCTTGAAGTGCCGGATGAGCTGGAGCGGGCGATCGACGCTCGGATGGCCAGTGATCTTGACAACCGTCCCCTCGTCGACGTCGCCGTACAGCTCGCGGAACGCCCTCTCCAGGAGCAAGACGACGAGATCGGCATGCGCGTCATTGACGCAGAAGATCAGCGTCTTGCCCGGGAGCGTCGGGTCGATGTGCCGGGCGAGCTCGGCGCACACGGCCTCGTTGAAGCTCCGGGTGATCACCTTGCTGTTGAACCCGTCGATGTCGACCTTCACCTCGTCCTTCACGTCGACGAGCTCCTCGGCCGCGGTGCGCGGGTTGAAGAGGCGCATCGTCTCGCCCTTCTTCCAGAGCATCCCTTTCTTGGCGAGCTCGGTGACGATCGATATCACCGGCTCGTAATCGACGAGGCAGCCGTCGATCACCGCCTCCCGGTACGAGTAGAGGAAGACCGGCGGGCCGAAGATGTCCTTCGTGTGCGACGCGGGCGTGGCCGTGAGGCCGATCTTCACCGCGTCGAAGTGATCGAGCACGCGCCGGTACCTGGAGACGTAATCGTCGAGGCTGCGGAAGCGCAGCTCGACGTCGCTCATCTCCTGATCGAGCGTGTACCCGCGATGGCACTCGTCGACGACGATGCAATCGTACTGGTCGACAGGCGGCACCTCGCCCTCTCTCCCCTCCTCCTCCTTCGAGGCGAGGACGCGCTTGACCATGCCCTGGATCGTCGCGACGTGGAGCTTCGTGCCCGCGTCGGGCCGCACGTCGTCGAGCCCCTTGATGTTGTAGATCTCCGCGAACGGCTGCAGGTTCTCGAGCCGCACGTCCTTCAGCGCGTCCACCGTCTGCTCCCCGAGCGCGCTCCGGTCGACGAGGAAGAGCACGCGCCGGAACCGCTGGGCCTTGATCAGCCGGTAGACGAGCCCGATGGCGGTGCGCGTCTTGCCCGTGCCCGTGGCCATCGCCACGAGGCACGCCCGCTTCCCGTCATCGATCGCCGTCTCCACGGCCCGGATGGCGCGGATCTGGTAGTCGCGCAGGTCGAGGTAGCCCGTGGGCTCGCTGTCCAGCCGGGCGTGGGCGGCCCCGATGTCCTGCTTGAAGAGCGCGACGAGCCCCTCGGGCGTGTACCAGCCCTCGAGAGCGCGCGCGAGGTTCGTTGAACGCCGCGCGTCGCGGAACCAGATGCCGCTCTTCGTCTCGATCTGCCGGAGATACGCCCGCCCGTTCGTCGCGAAGAGGAACGGCACCCGGTGCCCCTTCTCCCACGGACCGCCCGCGAACCTGGCGTCGCCCTCCAGCGTGAGGCCACGGCTGTAGCGGACCGTCTGCTGCTTGATGACGCTGGCGACGTCCACGCCCATCTTCTTCGCCTCGACCACGGCGAACGCCTCGAGCCCGACGAACAGCACATAGTCGACCGGGCCGGTCTCCGTCGGCCACTCGGCGATGGCGAGGTTCCTTCCCTTCTGCGGCCTCGTCCCCCGCCTGTAGTGAAGCGCCTCGGAGTCGGCCTCCCAGCCGGCCTTGCGGAGCTGCTCGTCGATGATCCGGCGGGTGGCGGCCTCGTCGAGCTGGATCGCCTGCGCCGCCTCGGCGGCGCGGTCGACCGTGGCCTGGAGGACGGCAGCGGGCGCCGCCGCGGCCTGCGCCTGGAGGGCGGCGAGATCGGCGGCGAGCTGCGCCTTCTGGCGCTCGTAGGCCTCGGCGTCCTTCGCCCGCCGCTGCTCCGACTCGGTGGCGAGCGCCTCCCAGAGCGCCCCGTCCTCGGCCGCCTTCCGGGCGCGCTCCTCGGCCGTGAGGCGCTTCCTTGCCTCGTCCTCGGCGGCGGCGCGGACGGCCTCGATGTCGACCTTGCTCCTGGACAGCTCGCCGCGCAGCCGCTCCAGCTCGGCGGCGAGCGCGGCGTCCTGCTTCGCCGGGTCGGGGGGCGGCACGAACGGGCCAGGGTCGAACCTCCTGTCGTTCCCGAACGAGCGCTGGAACCAGACGCCGAGCTCGCGCGCCATCTTGAGCTGGTGCAGCGCCTCGCGGTGGTCGCCGCGCAGCTCGTGGGCCGCCTTGTTGCCGGCGAGGCGCAGGTCGTGGAAGAGCTGCCGCGTCGTCGCGTCGAGCGCGCCCCTGTCGCGGAGGCGCTCGATCAGCGCGGCCTGGTTCTCCGCCGGCGACGCGTAGAGCCCGAGCCGCGCGGCGGCGCGCTGCGCCAGGATCTCGCCGAACTGCCGCAGCTTCACCAGACAGGTGATCGGGTCGTCGGCGAAGTAGCGCTCGGCCTGCGTGCCGAGGACGACCAGGCGCGGGTCGTGGCGGTCGAGGAAGACGAAGTTGGTTGAGGCAGGAGGGGGCACGGATCGGGCTCGCGCGTGGGTTGGGGGGACGGTTCCATGAAACACCAGCGCGGGGTGCCGGTGGAAGCGGAACGACACCATCCCGGACGTGATCGCGTAAGGCGCACGAACTCAGGAGCGCGCGACCGAAGGGCACCTTTCCGGACGATGTGCGCGAGGACTGACGGCAGGGGCGGTGGCGCGAGCCTGGGGTGATGCCGCGCCACGGAAGGACCGCCCGGACGCCAGGAGCGCCGGACGAGTCCCAGCAGCCCTCGTCTACTACCGGGGTGGCTCGTCACCGCGCTGAAGGCGCGAGCCTCCACGTCATGGAGGTCATCGCCTCCAGCCGGCGCCGGCGGCGGCCACACCCGGGCTCCGGCACCTCCCGGGCCTCGCCCCGAGCCAGCGCCCGCGCCGCGAGCAAACCCCTTGTTTCCCGGCCCATGTCGACAAGCTCGCGCCGATCGCTGTCGCGATCTGCCCCCGGTCCGCCCTGTCATCGGGGCCTGGAGAGCATGGACCTGAAGTTGCAATTCGGCAGGTCAGCAGGTCGGCAAATCAGCAGGTCAGCAGGTATCCACGGAACCAGAGGTGAACTCATGAGACTGACGCGCAACAGAACATCGATGACGCTCGTCTTCCTCGCGCTGCTCGCGGGCTGCGCTGCCCCCGCCGAGCCGGATCCGGCCGAGGACACGGCGGAAGAGTCGCAGTCGCTCGAGTGCGACAGGGAGTGCATCCAGGCGATGGTGAACAGGCACCTTTCGCTGATGGGAGAGATCGGGGACGAGGCCCCCTACGAGAGGTCGCTCCGGGAGCTCCGGGCCATCGGCCCGGCGGTCGTCCCTGCGGCCGTCACGGCCTACCGCACGTGGTCGCAGTCGGCCCCGCCGGACCCGGAGGAGCCGGCGCGGCCCGGCGAGATGCGGTGGCGCGCGACACACCTGCTCGGCGCCCTCGGGTTCCGCGAGGCCATCGCCTCGCTCGGCGCGATCGCCGGCTCTTCGCTCCCCGAGCCCGGCGCCGACGAGCAGCTCTTCGGGGACGAGGTCCGCATCCGCCTGCGCGCCATCGCCGGGCTCGAGAAGCTGGGCGCCACTGCCGAGCTGCGGGCGATCCACGCGCGCGGCGACCTCCTGCGCACGCCGGCGGCCGCGAGCCTCCACGCGCTCGGGATCGACGTCGGCGTCCGGTTCGTCGACATGCGGACCGCGCTCGCCGAGGACGTGGCCGACACCACCGACGCGAACCCGAACGCCGGCAGGCCGCCGCAGCCGGATACGCCCGGATCTCGCGAATTCCGTGTGACGCCCAGGAACGACACCCCGGCCATTGATCGATGAGGGAATGACCATGAGAACGACGACCAAAGCGACCCTTGCGCTCTGCCTCCTCCTTGGCCTCTCCTCCGAGGCCCGCGCCCAGACGTGCGACACCATCAGGAACACCGAGCCCGCCGTGCAAAAGAGCTTCTGGTGCACGCAGCCGTGGATCGACTTCTTCTGGGACGCGTACGACTTCGACAAGGGAGACTGGGACGGCGGCTTCGGCTGGGAGGCCGCGTGCGACCTGAAGCGACCGCTGGCGCGCACGTTCCAGGCGATCCAGCTCCTCAGCTACGCGTCGCCGAACCAGCCGACGAAGACGAACGATTTCAAGGGGAATATCCTGCGCTGGGGCGGCAACTACGCCATGCGCGAGATCGACGAGCTGGACGGGCGGTGCGGCGACGGGACGGCGCGGGCGCGGACGACCTGGGGGGTGTTCGTCGACAACCGCACCGAGCTCTTCATGCCGTTCTTCTTCAACGAGAACGTCGTCGAGCGCGCCGGGACGCTGATCCACGAGGCGCGTCACGCGGACTGGTGCGGTCACAGCGGCAACGACGGCAGCAACGCGTGCCCGGCGAAGAGCGAGTCGTGCGACGAGAAGTACCTGGACGGCTGCTCGGGGGTCGGCTCGCCGAGCGGGCGGGGCGCGGCCGGCTACCAGGTCCTGTGGCTGTGGTGGTATGCCTTCGAGGCGGACGCGGCGCACAGCTCGTCGACGATGCGGGACTTCGCGAGGGACGAGGCGAACCGGATCTTGAACACGATGTTCGACGTCGACCCGTGCTTCAACATCACGAGCAATGGCGGCAAGATCATCACGTGCTAGGAGGGCGGCGCTCGCGGGCTGCCTGTGGGGCGCGCTGTGCGCGGCGGGGTGCGCTGGTGGCCATCGCGGCTCGGACATCCCGCCGGCGCCCTGGGCGCAGCTCGAGGTGAGCCGCGGCGCCGGCGAGCAGACGGTCGTCTGGATCGACCTCGGCGGGACGTTCGAGGGGTACCAGGGGAACGCGGCGCTGCGCGGCGCGCTGGGCCCGGAGCAGATCGCGGGCCTCCGCGCGCTGTTCGGGGACGAGCGGATCGCGATCTACACGCGCGACGCGCTCCCCACCGACGGGAGCGTCGATCTCGCCGGCAGCGCCGACCGGCCTGTCTTCCGCGTGGTCGTCCGCGAGGAGAGCGCGCCGATCCAGCCGGGCTCGGAGAGGCTGTCCGCGTACTTCGCCGAGCGGTCGCAGCACGCCGAGACGGACGAGATGCTGGCGGAGGTGAAGAAGATCCTCGCCGCGGCGACCGACGCCCGTTAGCGGCACAGACCGGCGGCGTGGGCGGCCCGAGCGCCGGGCCGCGCCACGCTCGCCGGGCGCCTACGCCCCCGCCGGGCGCCTACGCCCCTGCCGGGAACCGCTCGGCCATCCACGCCTGCCACGCCGGCTCGGCGCGCTCGGCCGCGGCCCTGGCCCCGTCGCCGTACAGATAGACGCGTACCGGCAGGAAGACCTGCCCCGCCATGGGCAGCGCGAACAGGTGCGCGATGCCGGGCGCCGGCGCGTCGAGCCGGAGGAGCAGGCCCGGGTACTCGCTCGGGAAGACCTGCTCGGCGACGCCCGCGAGCGGCGGCGCGCCGGCGGCCGTGCTCACCCGCTGGCCCTCGACGGCGCCCGCGAGCCCGAGCGGGCCGACAAGCGCACTCCACGTCGCGGCGGTGGGCTGGGGCCCGGCGCCCATCAGCTGGAACGACACGCAAGGTTGGCCGCGGAAATGGGCCAGGTAGAGCCGCAGGAGGCGGAAGAAGACCGCCCAGCCCATCTCGTGGGCCTCGAACTGGTTGTCCCAGTCGTCGGTGCTCGCGAACCAGCTATGCACGACGCGCACGACGCACGTGCCGCCGGACTGCGCCTCGACGATCCACTCCGTCGCCACCGTCGGCGTGCCAGGGCCCATGTCCTCCGGGCTCTCGGCGGTGAACCGGCGCGGCGGATCCCAGGCGGTGATCTTCGCGACCGAATCCATGCTCGATCCCGGGCCGAAGTGAGAGACGGTCGTGCCGCCTTCGCGCTCCTCCACCTCGCTCGGCACGAACCACGACGAGATCCCGGGCCCTGTCGCGATGGCGGCCCACACCTCCTCGGGGCTGCCGGGGACCTCGACCTCGGCCTGTACGTGGCGGCGTCCGGATGCGTCTTTTCTCACGGGCATGTCGGCTCCTTTCGAGATACCCGTACCTAACCTTGACAACTTTTTTTGTCAATGGTCACCGTTCACCCCTTCCCCGGCGCGCCGCTGGGCCCCGCCCGGCCTCGATGCGCCGCGCCGCCGGCCCCCTGCCCTGCCGATCGGCCCGTCATCGCGGTGGGGCCCGATCCCGCCATCACCGCATCGCCCGCCGAGCCGGCACCTTGCGCCGTCAGGCCCCTCGGCAAAGCTACGAGGGAGCCCGGGTGGGCAAGGGTGATGACCGCTCCGCTCCGGGATGAATGTTGAAACAGGAGACCAGGAGGCGTTTCCGTGTGGCTTAGATCCTCGGTAGTGCTCGTGACAACGGTCCTCTGCTCGGCGTGCGCGTCCGAGCCGGCGACGATCGCAGCGGACGCGTCCGCGCAAGGCGCCTTGATGAACGACCTGGCTGCGCAGGCGAGCGAGGCGCTCGGGCGCTCCGGCGCGGTCCGTGAGATCGAGCGAGGGCCAGGGTGGGCTCGGGTTCAGATCGAGGTGCACGACGAGGCCTATCCGCTCGTCGTGGACGTCGTGGCGAGCACGCGCGCCGCGCCTTCCAGGGTTATTTACATGCTCCCCGGGGGCGGGCTGAACTTCGAGAGCAACTTCTTCACGCCGCGCGACCGGAACATCGCGCACTTCATGCGCGACCACGGTTACCTCGTCATCGGCATCTCGCCTCGGGAGGACAGCCTCGACCCAGCGTCGCCGGCGCCGGGCGACGCCGCGCTCGAGGGCTGGGGGCTCGCGAAGCGCAAGCAGGACATCCGCGACGTCATCGCCGCCGTCGACCGGTGGCTCGGGCTCCCGCACGACCTCCTCGGGCACTCGGCGGGCGGCGCGCACGCGCTCGACGTTGCCGCGACGTACACCGACGGTCCGGGCAAGGTGATGGTGCTCGACACCACCGGTCCCTATGATCCCGTCACCGAGCCGGCTTACGCCGCGAACGCGCAGGCGACGCTGGATGCGTATGCGCAGCTCCTCGCCCAGGGCCAGCTCACCATCGACTCGGCCAGCGGGCTGAGAGCGCTCCTCGCCGCGGCGGCCGACGATCCGCTGGGCGACTCCGGCGTCCCCCGCGCGATCGCCGGCGGGCCCGCCGGGACGTTCACGCGGTCCGGGCTCGTGCACTACGGGCTCATCCACACGAACCGGCTCCCGGGGCCGACCACGCCGCTGACGGGGCTGCCGCAGAACTGGTTCTACGAGCAGGGCCACCTCGCGGGGCAGTACACGTTCGCCGCGGCCCCGCAGCAGGATCGGTTCGGCCTGACCCACACGCCCCTGGCCGTGTTCGAGGACGCGCTCGACGAGCTCGGGAGCGGGCTCGTCCCCACCGCGACCATGCGCGATCTGCTCGCCGTCTGGGCCGGCGCGCCCGCGTACACCATCGACTGGAGCAACATCGACGCACAGGTGGTGTGGGTCAACACCGAGCTCGGACGGGGCGATCACCCGCGGGGCGCGCAGCTCATCGAGGAGGGCGGGAACGCCGATGTCCGCTTCAGCGTCGTCCCGGGGTACGGGCACGCCGATCCGGTGTTCGGCCAGCGCGCCCACATCGACGTCTGGCCGCTGCTGCTGGAGTAGCCGGACGCAGCGGCCCGCACGCAAGGACGCGCTCGGGGCTCCCGGTCGCATCCCCGGGGATCTTGGGCGAGCGTGACGACGGGTCGCACCCCCTCAGGAGGCATCGGCTCATCCCGGGCCCCAGGGTCAAGCCCGGGCCTGGGGAGCGCGGCGCCACGCGCGGGCGAGCATCCCGTCCGCGGCGAGGACGTCGGTCAGAACTGCTTGAAGAACTTCCACGACTCGATGGGAATCCAGTTCGGATTGCCGTCGATGTTCGTGTGCCCGCCGCCGAAGGTGCACACCCGCGTCGGATGCTCCGGATCGCAATCCTTGAAATCGTAGCAGCTGTACGCGCCGTTCGAAGTCGGGATCTCGTCCGGGATCGTGCAGCCGTTGTCTTCGGCTTTTTCGAGGGCGATGAACTTGGCCCCTTTCTTTTGAGCCTCGTTGTTCACCCAGGGGCAGGTCCCGTCGTTCATGCCCGTCATGTGCATCCAGGCGATGGGCTCATGTGTCTTCTCAGGCAACCAGATGTTGTAGTTGGCAGGGGCGATGCCCACTGCCGCACGGATCTCCGCTTGATGGTTCGTCGACAGCGAGTAGGTGATCATCCCCCCGAAGCTGAAGCCGGTCGCGAACACGCGGGTCGTGTCGTAACAGACATTTTCATTCATGAACGCCATGATGTCGTCGAACAGCGCGTGGTCCTTCTCTTGCCACGTCGCGCCGTCCGAGGAGGGGGCCACGAAGATGGCCTGCTCTCCGTCGGCCTCCAGCTGCGGCTTGAGAAAGTAGAAATCTTGCCCCTCGACGTCTTGCCAGCGGCTGCCGATCCAGTGTGAGGTGTAGAACAGCCGGTAGGGCTTGTTCATGTCGTAGTTGCGGGGCATATCGACGTAGTACACGCGATTTTGGCCCGAGCTCGAGATCGTATACTCCCTGGTCGTCAACGTGGTTGCCTTGCCGCACCCCGCGCTCGGCACAGGCGCGTTCCCCATGGGAATGGCTCCTTCGGGCCAGCCGCCCGTGCCAGCACCGCCGCTGCCGGTCGGCTCAGCCCCGCCACTCCCGCCGCTGTTGTCACCGCCGGTCCCAGCCGCGGTGGTGCCGCTGGAGGTCGCAACGCCGCTGCCGCTCGCGCTGCTGACGGAGGGCGCACCGCCGCTGCCGCTCGCGCTGCTGACGGAACCGGTCGCCGTCGATCCGCCCCCTCCGTCGTCGTTCGAGTCGGACTCGGCGGGGGCGCACGAAATCGCGACCCAGCTCGCAAGGGTGACGCAACAGGCGAGTCGGCCGAACGTTTGATCTTGCATCACAGGTCTCCTACGTACCGGGATCAGGTAAAAAGGAAACAATACGATTCGAGCGTATCCAGGGCGACTCGCCACAGCCGTCGAACAAGCGAGGGTCGTCGCGTCCTCGGCTGGATCGCTCTTGGCAAAACGCCGATCACCATCGTTCAGCGATCGCTTCCGCGACGACCGAGCGAACAGGATCGGTGTAGAAATCGACCGAACGGATCCGATTGACGAAGAGCTCGGTACTCGGGTGGACCCGAGCAAACCGAAACAAAAGGAGGGCCGTCGACCGGAATGTGAACGCTCACATGGCCGGTGTCAATTCCAATCGACCGGCCCGCGGGTATCGTCGGGCCCGAGGGAGGACATGGCTGGCAGGGCTCCCTCGGAGCGCCGCGTTAAGAGGGGTGGTCGCCGGACCGCGGCCATCGCCGGACTATCCGACCACCATCGTACTGCCAGCATGTCGTGTTGCCGCGGCCGATGCGGAACCGAGCGCGCTCCGCGTCGCGCGTCATGGAAGCGGCTTCGCGCTTGACGATCGAAACCGGCTTCGGTGAGATCGTGCGATCTTCGCCACAGGAGCCCTCATGCGCCACCGTCTCTCGGTCGTCGCCGCGTTGACCGTCGTTTCGCTCTCCCTCGGTACGAGCGCCCGCGCCGATGACGGACAGGACGAAGTCACGCTCAAGAGCGGCGGCACGATCCGGGGCACCGTCGTCTCGTCCGAGCCCGGGGTGAGCGTGAAGATCATCGAGCTGGGTGACAAGGAGGTGCGCGTCATCCCGTGGGCCCAGGTGTCGGACGTGGAGCGCGGGAAGTTCGCGCCGAAGAGCGCCACGCAGCCGGGGTCCGCGGGGCCGGGCTACGGCGCCGCACCGCCGCCGCAGCCGCTCCCGGCGCCGGCACCGACGCTCGGCGCGCCCGGCGTGGTGAGGCTGCACGTCGAGAGCCCGGAGCCCGTGCGGGTGATCGAGGAACGCTCCACGACGGTCGGCGCTTACGGCGGCTACGGCTTTGCCGTCAAGCAGTTCCGGCCCGTCTGCGTCTCGCCGTGCGACAAGGTGATCGACGGCAGCGACGGGCGCCGGTTCTCGCTCTCGCCGGAGGAGATGCCGCCGCCGGACCCGTTCTCGGTCTCGCACATGACGGGCGACGTCACGCTCCACGTCGCGCCCGGCAGCTACGGGCGCCAGACCGCGGGGATCTGGCTGACTGCCCTGGGTGCCACCGCTGCGGCCTTGGGAGGCACCTTCCTCCTCCTGGACTCCATCAGCCCATCGTACGAGTACGACGACGCGGGCAACGAGATCCCCGACGACGGTGGGGTCTCGACCCCGCTCCTCGTCACGGTCATCGGCGGCGGCGTGACGCTCGTCGGCGGCATCGTGCTGCTCGCGACCTCGGGCACGTCGGTCACGCTCGAGCAGCGCGACGGGAAGCCGCCTGCCAGGGCAGCGCAGGTCAAGCCGCGCTACTGGCTGGGCGAGTTCTGATGCGTCCGCGCCGGCTCCACGGGCTCCTCGCGCTCTCGCTCGGCGCGGGCTGCGGCCCCGGCGCGGCGCCCGCCGGCCCTCCGCGCAGCGCCGAGCAGCCCGCTGCGCCGGCGCCGCAGGCGAGGTTCACGCTCGGCGATCGCGCCATCGAGGAGGTCGTGCGCGCGGTGAGCACAGCGCGGCAGCTGTCGCCGAGGAGGCCGGTCGTCGTCGAGCGGCTCGACCATGAGCGCTTCGTGGAGCGCCTGTTCGCCGGCCGCCACGCGGAGCCTTCGCCCGAGGGGGCGCTCAGCGCCGAGGCCGCGTTTCTGCTCGGCTTCAACTTCCTCCCGCAGCCCGGAGAGCGCGGCGGGCTCTCCACCGTCGACGAGGTGCTGAAAGAGCAGGTCGTCGGCTTCTATAGCCGCAAGGCCGACAAGGTGTTCATCCCCGACGTGGCCCTCGCGTCCGCGGACGAGCTGCTCGAGCAACAGGCGGTGCTCGCACACGAGGTGCAGCACGCGCTCCAGGCGCAGGTCTTTCCGCCCCCGCCCGAGGCGAGCAGCGCGGACGAGGCGATCGCGCAGCTCGCGCTCATCGAGGGCGACGCGATGGTGGCCATGGGCGCGTGGCTCGGCGCCGAGGCCGGCGCGCCGGTGGGGCGCACGCTGCGGCGGATCGTGGAGGTGACGAGGCGCGTCCCGCTCGCGAGCGTCACGCGCGGCGAGGCGGACACCAAGCTCGACAAGGCGCTCGACCTGACGAGAAAGCGCCTCGAGTTCCCCTACCGCAGCGGGATGCTGCTGGTCACCGACGTGTATCGCGCGGGCGGCTTCCCGCTCGTCGACAGGATGTACACGCGCTTCCCGCGCAGCACCGAGCAGGTGTTGCACCCCGAAAAGTACCTCGCGGGCGAGCCCCCGCGACCGTTCGCCGATCCGCGGCCGCCGCGGGGCTACGCGCTGTCCGCCGCCGACACGCTCGGCGAGCTCGACACGCGCATCCTCCTCGAGCGCTGCGTCGACGCGGAGATCGCCGAGCGCGCGGCCGCGGGCTGGGCGGGCGATCGCTTCGGCGTGTTCGCCGGGCCGGAGCGGCGCCTCGCGACGGCGTGGATCAGCGGGTGGGACACCGAGAAGGACGCGGAGGAGCTCGAGGCGGCGCTCGGCCAGAGCGCGGCCTGCTGGCAGAAGAACGCGCTCGGGCTCGAGCAGGGCGACTACACGATCGCCGCCAGCATCACCGTCCGCCGGCAGGGCAAGCTCGTCGCGTTCGTGCGCGGCTTGCCCGAGGGCGACGGGGCAGCGCTCGCGTCGCAGCTCTTCACGCTCGCCGGGCCGGAGCCGAAGCCCACGCCGCTCACCGATCTCCTGATCCCGCCGCGCGTCCCCCTCCCCGAGCCTGAGCCGGGCCGCATCGAAGGCGACGTGTACCGCAACGGCTGGCTCGATGTCGTCGGCCGCGTGCCGCCGGGCATGCTCGGCCATGTGGGCGGCGACGTCGAGTTCGTCGTCGAGCGGCCCGACACGCTGGTGCGCGGCGGCATGTCGGTGTCCACGCGCATCACCAGCGACGCCGAGAACGACAAGACGTTCGGCGAGGTGCAGGAGTCGTTCGTCCGCGATGTCGCCGCGCTCTCCATGCACGTCGAGGCGCTCGGCGGCGGCCCGGTGACGACGGCGCTCGGCGCGGGCGTCGCACGAACGTGGCGGGTCGCCGGCACGCCGGTGGAGCTCCGGCTCGTGCTCGTCCCGATCTGCGCTGGTACCGGGTCGATCGTGTTCGTCCAGGCCTATGGCGATCCCTACGCGCGCGCCGTGCTCGACGGATGGATGGACAGCTTCCGCTGGACGAACGGGCGCAACCTCACCGCGTGTGACTTTCTCGATCCGAAGTAGCCGCCGCGTGACCGCGGAGAGGCTGCGGGCCCTCTCACTGCCTGCCGTCGAAAGGACCGATATTATGGCCGAAGATCAGAACGAAGAACGAGCGATCCAGAGCGTCATCACCCGTTCCTCCCACAACGTCGACCGGCGGCGCTGGGCCGAGGTCCGCGGCCTCTACGCGGATGTCGTCGTGAACGATTTCACGTCGATCCTCGGCGGCGAGGCGCTCCCGCAGAAGGCGGACGACATGCTGGCGGGGTGGAAGAAATTTCATGAGGCGATCGATCTCTCGCAGCACTTCCTCGGCCCTATCGACGTCGAGGTGCGCGGGGAGGAGGCTTCCGCCGAGTGCCATGTGCGCGCTTACCACCGGTCCGCGCGCGCGCCCGGCGGCGAGGAGTGGATGGTCGCGGGGCACTACCGCTATGGGCTGATAAAGCAAGCGGATGGCTGGAAGATCAAGCAGGTGACGTTCGAGTTCGCCTACCAGACAGGCAACACGAACATGTTCGCCGAAGCCGGTCAGTGATGGCCGCGAGCGCCGCCGGCGGCGCTCAGGCGGGCGGCGGCGCGCTCCCCGCGCCGAGCGTCGCGCCGCCGCCCGCGCCAGCGGCGCCGGCCGCGCCCGCTCTTGCGGCGGCCCGCCCTCGGTCACGCCGGACGGCTCCGGGGGCCCTCACGGACCGGAGCCGCCTCGAGCTTCCTCGGCCCCCTCCGGCTGAACCCTGAAGTGGCCGAGCACGGTCCAGGCGTCGAGCGCGTCGTCCTCGCTCGGCCTCGGGCCGATGTTGTGGAGGACGAGCGGGAGGCCGCGCGGGCCCTTGCGATCGCTGACGATGCCGACGTGATCCGGCGAGCACGGAGGGCACGCCTTCAAGGCCCACACGACGATATCGCCAGGCTTCCATGTGCTCAGCGCGGCCTCGTCGAACGTCGTCGGGAGCCGCGTGGCGTGGGCGCGCAGGTAGGTGAGCATCGGTCCGACGCGGCGATGATCGATGTTGCGATCGGGGCGCTCGACCGTCGTGTAGGCGGCGCGGCGCGCGAGGACGTCCTCGTGAATCATCTTCTGGAGATCGACGCCCGTGGCGCGGACGGCGCGGATGACGACATCGGTGCAGACGCCGCGATCGGGGGCCGGATCGCCGCCCGGGTAGCCGATGGCGACCCAGGCCGGGTCGTAGGTGACGCCGCGGGCGACCTCGAGGCGCGCGCGGGCGACGATGGCGTTGGAGGACGCCGCGGCGGGGGCGGGCCCGCCGAGGGGCGCTGGAGCAGGCGCGGGCGCGGAGGTCCGCCCGGGCGCGGACTTCGCCGCGGGCACGGGGGTCGGCACGAGCGCAGGCGCAGCGGCCGGCGCGACGCGGATCTCGCGGGGAGCGAGCTCTGGCGAGCTACAGGCCAGGAGGGGGACCGCGGCGACGAATGTCCAGAAGCGTGAGCTCATGACCCATCCTCGGCCGAGGAGGACGATCTGTGACATGGCAGGGCGCGACGCGGGTGCGGCGGCCTGGAGATCATCGAAGCGATCCGGGTCACGGTGGCAGCGCAGGCGTGCCTCCTCCTCTCGCGCCGCGAGACCGACGGCTACCCCGAGCTCGAGGTCGTCCTCGCCTAGAACAGCGATCACGTTGAGCGATCGAGAAATGAACCGCCAAGACGCCGAGGACGCCAAGAAGAAGACAACCTCTTGGCGTCCTTGGCGCCTCGGCGGTTCGAAATTCTGCTTACCCCTGCTTCCTGGCACGGCTCGCCCCTCTCCACAACCGGGGCGCGCCATGCATGCAGGCAAAAATCCCAGATCATGTCGAGGTTTCAATCATGGCCGCAACGTGAAGAACGTGTTTCCGGCCAACGTACGAAATCTCGCGAATCTGGGCCCTGGACTTCCAGTCCCTGCGGCTCTCCACGCGAACAAGACTGTTGAACTCGGGTCCCGGACGGCGACCCGCCCCCGAGCTACATCAATAGCATTCTGTATGAAAATTCGAAAATCCGGCTGCGCTCGATCATTGTCATTGTTCGCGAGATGAACCATCTGCTGCAGCCGACGACGAACCCCCTGATCGTAGTTCGGATAGTCGGAGAACCCATCAAACTGGTTGGGGGCGCGAATGATGTCGATCAAATTCTTCGCCCCGCGCGCCCCGAATTGAGCAGGATCGCTCGCCAATCGATTCTCCAGAACCCGCTGCATCCACATCATGCTGTCCAATGTGTCTGCTGCCACGTAGTCTGCGTGGGAAGGACCGCGAGCCTCCGACATCAACAGTCTGGCGACAGCTCCAGCTTCAGTAGCAGGATCCGGCAGCTCTATCGCAGCGTCAACCACCACCCTTAGAGTCGCCTGCACTCCGGACCGTGTGGCCGCGGTCACCGTTACAGCGCCACCACCTGATGTCGTAGCAAGCGCGCTGAGGTAAAACGAGAAATTGCCAACGGCGCGTATGCGAGGTCGGTCATCGACGCTAACCACATCAGGATCACTGCTCGTTATGCTGGGAACACCATCCGAGCGTGGAACATCGGCGATCTGGATGCTGGCCGGAGAGTTCCCTTCGGTGCTCGATATGTGAATCGTCACATCCGTAACATCTGCTCCATGTCGCCGAAAACGCATATATCACCTTCATATAGCACAAGGCCCATATCGACGCCTGTATTCGTCGGGGAGCTCGCCACCGGCGGGGTAAGGCGCGCGTCGGCTCACCGGGATGTGGGTGTGCTCGGGGAGGTAGAGCGAGGCGAAGCCGGGCGCCGCTACGGCGCGCGCCAGCGCTACGACGCCGATACCGCGATCGATGACGAAGTGGGTAATGCCGAAGCGCATAGGCTCTCTTGCCACGTCGCCGTCGCGCACAGCGCAGGGAGAGGACGCGGCGCTCCTGCGGCGCTCGCCGAGGCGCTCCGCTTCAATCCTTCAGGGCGCTCTAAGCCCCAGGCATCTTGATGCCGCGCTCGTCCATCACGGCTTTGTTGCGCGCCTCGCTCCTCGCGTACGCCGGGCGGGCCTTGACCCGCGCGGCATATCCGGTGAAGCTCGGGCGCGGCTCGAGCATCTTGAAGTCGAGCATGTACGCGATGGTGCCGCCGAAGATGACGTCGGCCATCGAGAACTCCTTGCCGAGGACGAAGTCACGGCCAGAGATGGCCGATTCCATCGTCGCGATCATGTCGTCGTAGTTGCCCCAGCCGGCGGAGCCGGCGCGGAACTCCCAGTTGCCGGCCTTGGCCATCGAGCCAGGCTCGATGACCGAGGGGGCGAAGAGCGACCAGCGGAAATAAGTGCCGCGCGCCGCGTCGTCGAGCTTCGGCGCGAGGCGGCCCGGGGCATAACGATCCGCGAGATAGAGGCCGATCGCCGCGGATTCGGTGACGACGGTGCCGCCGTCGACGAGCAAGGGCAGCTTGCCCATCGGATTGAGCTTCGTGACGTCCTCCTTCTTCTGGTCGCCGGCCATGATGTCGACGAACTTGAGCTCGTACTCGACGCCGACTTCCTCGAGCATCCACACCGTGTTGGCGGCGCGCGAAAACGGGTGGTGGTAAAGAACGATGGCCATGGTGGTGTCTCTTTCTCCGTTCGTTTCCGCCGGTCGGTCGGCGGCGCGACGGAGGCTACCAGAGGCCGGCCCCGTTGGGCGCGGCGGGACGAGCACGCGGGCCTGCGCCGCAGGCTGGGGGAACCTACCCGCGCGGCGCGCTCACCCGCCGCCGGCGCCCGGGAGGCCGCTCGCCTCGATCTGCCGGTAGATCGCGGCCAGGCGGAGCGCCCAGGCCTCGACGCCCTCGGCGCTGAGCAGGCCGTCCTGGCGGATCTCGAGGAGCACGCACGGCAGGCCGCGGGCCTCGCCGTGCACGGGGATCCCGTAATCGCCGCCCTCGCTCACGCGGTACGGCTCGTTGTCGCCGACGCAGAGCCCGGGCTCGCGCCGCAGCGCCTCGATGAACGGCCCGGCGAGCCGCCGGTCGCGCCCGTAGAGGACGGCCGCCTGCCAGGGGCGCTCCTGGCCGGGCATCGACGGCGTGAAGCTGTGGACGCTCAGGATCGCCGTGGGCTGCCGGCGATCGCGCCGCGCGTCGAGCAGCCCGGTGATCGCGTCGTGGTAAGGCCAGAAGCACTCGTCGGCCCGCGCCGCGGCCTCCGCGGCGGTGATCGCGTTGGCGGGGATGGGCACGCCGCAGCTCACCACCGGGATGGAGCTCGGCGCGCCCAGCGGCCGGTTGCAGTCGATGACGAGGCGCGAGTAGCCGGAGAGCACGAGCGGCGCGTCGAGCAGCGCGGACAGGCGGCGCGAGAGGCGCGCGGCGCCGATGTCCCAGCCGGTGTGCTCGCGGAGCGCCTCCTCCAGCAGGGAGAGCTCGGGGAGGCTCCGCGGGACCGCGTTGGAGGCGTGGTCGCAGAGCAGGACCGCGCTGGAGCGGCCGTCGGGGTTGACCACCTCGAACGCGGGCGGCTCGTCGGGCGCGAGGATGCGCAGGGCATGCGGAGGGGAGCTCATGGCGTCTCGCCGGAGACATAGCAGACCCGGGCCCGACGCCGCGCGCGCAGGGCAGGGCGCCGCGCGATCACGACGTCATGCAGGCCCGCAGCGCGAGCTTCGCGCGGTGCAGCAGGACCGCGACGTGGCCGGCGGAGATGCCGAGCGCCCGCGCCACGTCCTCCCCCGGCTGCTCCTCGAGCATGCGCAGCGTCACGACGGCCTTCTGGATCTCGCAGAGCTCCTCGACGCACGCGCGCAGGCGGACGTGCTCCTCGGCGCGCGCGATCGCCTCGTCCGTCGCCGGGGCGTCCCCCGCGGCCTCCGGGTGCGCGTCGACGTCCTCGTGCGGCCGGGCGCGGAAGTGACGGCGCCGCCGGTTGCGCGCGGCGTTGCGCACCATCGCCGCGAGCACGCCCCCCCACGCGCCCGCGTCCTCCGGGAGCCCGCCCCGCTGCGCCGCCGTCAGCAGCGTGCAGAGCCCCTCCTGCACGCAGTCGACCGCATCCTCGGGCGTCACCCCCTCCGCGCGCGCCAGCGCGGCGAGCGCCGAGCGCTCCGAGCGCACAAGGTGCGACACGTGACCCAGGATGTCGTCCGCGTCCTTGATGGCGTCCATGGTCTACGGAGGTCAGGTCTCGAGCCTCGCCCACATTACAGCGCTCGAGCGCTGTAATGGATGCCGATCTCGAGACCTGGCAAGGCATGGAGGATCGCGCCATGTCCACGAACCCTGTCCACGAGATCGACGAGCTTGGCTTCGACGCCGAGGTGCTGGAGGCCGGGGTGCCCGTCCTCGTCGAATTCACCGCCACGTGGTGCCCGCCGTGCCGCGCGCTCGCGCCCATCCTGCACCGGCTGGCCGAGGAGGGCGCGGGGCGCCTGAAGGTGGTGGCGGTCGACGGCGACCGCTTCCCGGCGCTCGCCCGCCGCTTCAACGTCCGCGCGTTCCCGACGGTCGTCGCGCTGGACGCGGGCAAGGAGGTGGCGCGCCACGTGGGGCTGACAACGAAGGAGAAGCTCCTGAAGCTGGTGGAAGGGCGAGGCGCCGCGGCGGCGCGGGGCGACCGGGCGCCCTCGCCGGCGTGACGGCGTGTCGGCCGAGCTCGATCATCTGGTGAGGCCGCGGCGGGCGCGCGCTCGGGCTCGCCCGCGGCACGCGCGGCGCGCGGGCGGCAGGGGCCGCGGGCGCGCTAGCGTCGTCCGCGGTCGCGGTCGCGCTGCGATTCGCGGTCGCGCTGCGATTCGCGGTCGCGCTGGCCGCCACGCTCGCGGTGCGTGCCGCGCTCCCGCTGCGACTCGCGCTGCTGGTCGGCGGCGGGGAAGCTGACCCTGCGCGTCGTCTGCTCGTCCCCGGAGACCTCGAACGGCCCGACCGCGAGCGGCTCGCTGACGGCCTTGCCGTTGTCGTCGAGCAGCGTGATCGTCCCGACGTAGTCATCCGCGGCGACCTGCACGCTCGTGTCGAACCGCTGGCACGGGACGACCTGCCGCGTGACCTGGTTGTTCTCGGTGTTGATGAGCACCAGCTCGACCGCCTGCGCGCCGTAGGCTTTGCACTGGTCGGCCTCGGTCCTGTCCTCGATCGCCCACTGGACGGTGACGAACCCCATCTCCTGGGGCTGCGCTTCGTCAGGCGGTGTCTCTCCCGGCTGTGTCCCGTCGGCCCCATGGTCCATGCACGCGACGAGCGTCGCTGCACAGACCGCTGCCACAGAGTAGATACTTCGCATTCCTACCTCGCTGTGCTCGGCGCAAACTGCGGCGCCGCGCTCCGCGCCAGCAACGCGGGTGCCACGCGGATCCCGCGGCGCGGCGGCGAGCTCGGCGCGCGCGGCGCGCCCGGCGCCAGCGCGGCGAGCGCGGGATCGCCCGCGATCCGGCGCCGCCGCGCGCGCCGGGCGCGGCCCGGCGGGCCGGCGGGCGCGGGGATCGAGCGACGCGCACGCGCTGCGCGGCGGCGGACGCGAGCACGGCGGATGTCGGGCGGCCGCGCGAGCGGGCCAGTCCGAACTGCCCCTCTTCCGGGAGCGGCCTCCCGTGTCGCCGCCCGCGGCGCGGCCGCAGCCGCCGCGCGGGCGGCGCGGCGCGGCCGCAGCCGCCGCACGGGCGGCGCGCACAGGAAGAGCTTGAAAACCCCGGGAAGGTTCGACATCTTCGCCGCCGGTCAGGCGCGGGCGGCGCCGCGGCGCGCCGCGAGCGTCGCGCCACACCGAAGGGCCCCCACCGTTGATGCGCACGCCCGACAACGCTCGCGACAGCCGCCGGGAGGCCGCCCTCGGCGTCGTCTACGGCGTCGCGGCGTACAGCGCCTGGGGCGTCGTCCCCGTCTTCTGGAAGCAGCTCCGCCACGTCGGCGCTGTCGAGATCCTGGCCCACCGCACGGTGTGGAGCCTGCTCGCGTTCGCGGCGCTCACGCTGGCCACGGGGCAGCTCCGCGCGCTCGTCGCGGCGCTCCGCGACCGGCGCGTCGTCGGGGCCATGGCAGCGACCGGGGCGCTCGTCTCGGCGAACTGGGTGCTCTTCATCTACGCCGTCTCGGTGGGGCGCGTGCTCGACGCGAGCCTCGGCTACTTCATCAACCCGCTGCTCAGCGTCCTGCTCGGCATGGTCTTCCTGCGCGAGCGGCTGCGCCCGGCGCAGTGGCTCGCGCTCGGCCTCGCCGCCGCGGGCGTCGCGCACCTCGCCGTGCGCGCGGGCGCCGTGCCCTGGATCGCGCTGGCCCTGGCCGGGACGTTCGGCGTCTACGGCCTGCTGCGGAAGGTCGTCGCGGTCGACGCGCTCCCTGGCTCCACCCTCGAGACCCTGTTCATCGCCCCGCTCGGCGCGGCCTACCTGGCCAGCGTCCACGCCCAGGACGCGGGCGCCATGGGCCGCGTGGACCTTCGCACCGACGTCCTCCTCGCCGCGACGGGCATCATCACCGCGCTGCCGCTCGTCTGGTTCACGAACGCGGCGCGCCGCCTGTCGCTGACCACCGTCGGCTTCCTCCAGTACCTCGCGCCGACCGGCCAGTTCCTGCTCGCCGTGCTGGTCTACGGCGAGCCGTTCACGGCCGCGCAGGCCGTGAGCTTCGCCTGCATCTGGACCGGGCTCGCCGTGTTCAGCGCCGACGCCGCGCTGCGCGCGTCGGCCGCGCGCGCCGCCTCCGCGCCGACGAGACGGTAGCCCGCCCGGAGCGACGCGGCGCCTGGCCAGGCGGGACGCGGCAAAGCGGCGCGCGCCTCGCCCGTGCGGCGCCGGCAGCATCGCGCTGCGGATCCGGTGCTCCCGGAGCAGCAACGCGGGGCGCGGCCCCCGGAAATACGAGGCTTCCGGGAGAGCGGCACGCCCGCTGCATTGCGAGCGCGCCATGCAACGACGTCAATTCTTGGGGGGCGCTGCGGCCGTCGTATCCGGAGCGTTCTTCGCGGGCAGAGCCCACGCTGCTGGGCCGAGTGTGATCCGTGTCGGCGTGCCCGGCGTGGGCGTGGGCAATCGCCCCGTCACCGGCGGCAGCTTCTTCTCCTTGCTGCACCTCCAGGGCAGCCTCGCCGAGGAGTTCAAGAAAGACGGCATCGAGGTCAAGTGGAACTTCTTCCGCGGCGCCGGCCCGGCCGTCAACGAGGCCGTCGCGAACAACCTGCTCGACATCTGGACGCACGGGCACCTGCCGTCGGTCGTCGGCCGGGCGAGCGGCTTGAAGACGCGCCTCCTGGGCAGCTCCAACCGGCGCGGCCACGCCTACCTGGTCGTGCCCTCCGACTCGCCGATCAACGGGGTCAAGGACCTGCGCGGCAAGAAGGTGGCCTTCCAGAAGGGCACGGCAACGCAGCTCTCCGCGAACCGGATCCTCGAGGGCCACGGGCTGACAGAGCGGGACATCCGCGCCATCAGCATGGACTCGTCCACGGCCAAGGCGGCGATCGCCACGAAGGACGTCGACGCGGTGTTCGGCGGCACCGACTACCTCTCGCTGCGGGACCAGGGGATCGCCAAGATCGTCTACACGACGAAGGGCGACTCGCCGACCTACCCGAGCAACACGGGCATCGTCGCGCGGGAGGACTTCATCAACGAGCATCCCGACGTCGTGCAGCGGATCATCACGCTCGCGGTCAAGTCCGCGGCGTGGCTCGCCGACGAGAAGAACCGCATCCAGGCCTTTCAGCTCTGGTCGAAGTCGGGCACGCCCTTCGCGAACTACAAGGAAGCGCAGCAGGGCGAGGACATGAAGCAGAACGCGAGCCCCCTGCTCGACGAGTACATCATCGCCCGCTACAAGGCGGCGGTGGCCGACTCGAAGAAGTTCGGCCTGATCAGGAACACCTTCGAGGTCGAGCCCTGGACCGACAGGCGCTTCCTCAACCGGGCGCTCAAGGACCTCGGCCTCGAGCGCTTCTGGGCCGAGTGGGACGCGCACGGCAAGCCGAAGGGCTGACCGCGCGGCGCCGCGGGCGCGCGGCGCGTGCGCCCCGGCCCGTCCTGCGATAGACGTGCGCTCCGGCGCGCGCCCCCGGCGGAGACGCCCCGCGCGTCGCGACCGGAGGCGAGACGATGAGCTCCGAAGACGCCGCACAGACGTTCGACATCTCGCACATCCCCCCGTGGATCGAGGGCCCCGCGGCCTGGTACGGCCCCGCGATGGCGCAGGGCGAGGGCTGGATCGAGCACCTCACGCCCGCGGAGGTCGAGGAGGTCGAGGCCGCCGTCCGCCGCTTCGCCGCGACGGGCAAGGGCCCGGCGCAGATCCGCAGCGAGGATTTCCCGCTGCCGTCGCTCGCCGCGCGCCTCCGCCGCGTGCTCGCCGAGGTGCAGGGCGGCCGCGGCTTCGCCCTGCTCCGCGGGCTGCGCGGCGCGTGGCTCGACCGCCTCGACGGCGACGGCCTCCGCGCGGCCGCGATCGCGTTCCTCGGCATCGGCAGCCACCTCGGGAGCGCGCGCTCGCAGAACGCGCGCGGGCACGTGCTCGGTCACGTGAAGGACCTCGGCCTGTCGAGCCAGGACCCGAGCGTGCGCGTCTACCAGACGCGCGAGCGGCAGACGTTCCACACCGACTCGTGCGACGTCGTGGCGCTGCTCTGCCTGCGGACCGCGCGGGCGGGCGGGCTCTCGGCGCTCGTCAGCTCGGTCACGCTGTACAACGAGATGCGGCGCGCGCGCCCGGACCTCGTCGAGGCGCTGTTCGCGCCGATCGAGACCGATCGCCGGGGCGAGGTGCCCGCGGGCGAGAGGCCGTATTTCCGTATCCCCGTGTTCAACTGGCACGCTGGGCTCCTGTCCGCGATCTACCAGCGCCAGTACATCGAGTCGGCGCGCCGCTTTCCCGACGTCCCGCCGCTCACGGCGCGTCAGGTCGAGGCGCTCGACCTGTTCGACGCCCTCGCCAACGACCCTGCGCTCCACATGACCATGGAGCTCCGCCCGGGCGACATCCAGCTCGTGCACAACCACACGCTGCTCCACGACCGGACGGCGTTCGAGGACTGGCCCGAGCCGGATCGCCGCCGGCACCTGCTCCGCCTCTGGCTCGCCCCGCCCGGCGCGCGGCCGCTGCCGCCGGTGTTCCGCGAGCGCTTCGGCGCGCTGACCCCGGGCGACCGCGGGGGCATCGTGGTGCCGGGCACCCGCCTCCACGCCCCGCTCGACGCGGCCCCGCTCGACGCGGCCCCGCTCGACGCGGCCCCGCTCGACGCGGAATGAGCGCCGGGGATCACGCGCGCGCGCCTGCCGCCAACCCGGGCAGCACGCGCGCGCCTGCCGGCGCTCAGGCGGCGTGCCCGCTGGCGCTCACGGCAGCCGGTCCGGATCCGGATATCCCCACGTGAGCTCCGGCTCGCCGAGGAACTCGGGTGTCCCGACCACCTCGATGAGCAGCTCACGCAGGTTGCGCCCCGACCTGGCGAAGGCCGCTGCCAGCGCCTCGATGCGCGGCCCGAGCCCCGCCGGGGCGCTGTCTCTGGCGGCCGATAGAGGATCGATCGCGTAGTGCATCGCCAGCTGCGCGATGCAGGCGTGGACCTCCGGGAGCTCCTTCACTATCTCGAGCAGCTCACGGACGTCCCCGTATCTCGGCTCGCCCGGCACGCCGGGGATCCAGCCGGAGGTGTCGAAGGGATCGCCGCCGTCGTCCGCGAGCTCGCGGCCCATGCTGTCGAACCGGAGAAAGGCGAACCCGGGCGGGTTGAGCTGGCTGTGGCACACATCGCAGCTGCGCGGGGCGGTGGCCTCGATCATCTGCTCGCGGATCGAGCGACCGAGCACGGGCTCCTCGCCCGGAGACTGGTCCGGGAGCTCCGTGCAGAGGAACGCAGCGAGGACGAGCCAGCCACGCTTCGCGGGCCAGGAGACGGGATACGGGCTGCGGAACGTCCGCATGATGGCGGCGCTGGTGAAGAGCCCCATCCGGTTCGGCGAGCCGTACGGCGCGCGCGTGGGCTCGTCGCCCTCGACGCCGGTCATCCCGTAGTGCTCCGCGAGGCGCGCGTCGACGAACGTGTACGGCGCGAACATCAGCGTATCCAGGGTGCCGTCCTCGTCGAGGACGACAGCGCTCCCGTAGGCCGCGACCTCCTTGCGCATCGAGGCGAGCAGCGGGTCGTCGACGGGCTCGCCCTCCGGGCTGAACGCCCTGAGCAGCTTCGAGCGCAGCCACCATTGAAAGAAGCGCCCCACGCCGCCTCTGGCGCGCGGATCCTGGAGCATCTCGCGCGCGAGGTCCCGGGCGGCCTGCGCCTCGACCGGCGCGCCGAGGCGCGCGGCGATCTCGCCGGCGGCGGCGCCGTCGTTCCACAGGAACCTGGCGAGGCGCTGCGCGACGACCTCCGGGGCAGCCGGCGGGACGTCGGCAAGCGCGGAGTCCGCGCCCCCGCCGCCCGACGCGCCTTCGCCCGAGACGGCGCCGTCCGAGGCGCCGCCGCCCGGATCACCTCCGCTCGCGGCGCCGCCGCCCGGCGCGCGCTCGACTGGCACCGAGCCGCACGCGGCGAGGCTGCCCGCGGAGGCGGCGAGCAGCGCCGCGGCCACGGCGCCGAGCCTGACAGAGGCCCATCTCCCAACCTGCGACGATTCACGGTGCAAGCAAGCCATGAGATGGAGCGCAGTCTCCCATGGATCTCGGCCGAGGAGGCGACCGAGAGGGCGAAGAAGGCGTGCTCCTGACGGACGTCTCGCCCCCCGGCTCGCTCCCCCTCGTGCGGCGCGCGGGCCCCGGGCTTCTCGGCATAAGGCCACCGAGGCCGACGGCCACGAGGCCGACAGGGGCTCCTGCGACGTCGCACCGAGCGCTCACGTCGAGCGCGCTGCGCGCCCACGACGCGTGTGCGGCGCAACAGTTCCCGCCGCGGCGTGCGCACGCCGCGCGCACACGGCGCCGGCACGCGCCTCGCAGTGCAGGCCCTTCCCATGTCTCACTTACCTCCGGCCCGAGCGGCAGAGGGATGCCCCGGCGGCGACGCCGGGCGCACGGCCGGCGCGGAGGCGCCCTTCCCCGGCCCGCCGGCCGCCCTGAGCGCCGCCGCGCACGCCCTGAGCGCCGCCGCGCCGCCCGCCGCCGCGCCGCCCGCCGCCGCGCCGCCGGCCATCGCCACCTCGCCGGCCGCCCGGCGCGCCGCCGCCCGCCGCGCGCGGCGCCGGGCGCTGCTCCACGTGGCGCTCGCGGGCTTCGGCATCGCCGCCCTGACCGCGCTCATCCGGCACGTCGGCGCGGCCGAGACGCTCGACGCGCTGGCGCGCGCCGCCCCGCTCCTGCCGCTGCTCATCGCGCTGGAGGCGGCGCGCCTCGGCTGCGAGACGCTCGCGACGGGCGCGCTCTGCCCGCGGCGGAGCGTCCCGCCCGCGGAGCTCGTTCGCATCCACGTCGTCTCCTACCCCGTCATGACGCTGATGCCGGCCGGCCGCGCCGCCGGCGAGGCCGTGAAGGCGGCGCTGCTCTCTCCCCACGTCGGCGCCCCCCGCGCGGCCGCGATCGCGGCCGCCAACCAGTCGCTCGCGCTCGTCGCCGCGAGCCCGCTGTCGTTCCTCGCCGCCCTGGCCATCGGGCGGATCGCCGGCGGCGCCTCCCCGCTCGCCCTCGGCGTGCTCGCGCACGCCGCGCTCCTCGTCGCGAGCGGCCTCGGCGTCGCGTACGCGGCGCGGCAGCGCGCGGCCTTCGCCTGGCTCGCCCGGCGGTTCGCCCGCCTCGGCCACGCCACCGCCGCCTTCCAGGAGGCCGTCCGCGAGCGCCCGCCCGTGCCGGCCCGCCCCTTCGCCTTCTGCGTCGCCGGCCGCGCGCTCCAGGCGGCGCAGTACGCCGTGCTCCTCGCCGCGGTCGGCGCCGAGAGCGGCCCCGTGCGCGCGCTCGCCGCGTACGGCGTTGGCGCGGCCGGCACGGCGGTCGGCGACCTCATCCCGGCCCAGATCGGCGCCACCGACGGCGCCTTCGCGCTCGCCGCCCCGCTGCTCGGGCTCACCGCGAGCTCCGCCATCGCCATCTCGGTGCTTGTCCACCTGCTCCAGGCGACCTTCGCGCTCGTCGGGATCGCCGTCACGCTCGCGTGGCGCCGCAGGCCGCCCGCGCCGTGAGCCCACCACCGGAGGGCGTGGCGACAGCCTTCGCGCCGCTCGGCGCCGTGCGGTGCCAAGGGTGACTTGCCACGACGCGTCAGGTGAAAGAAGGTCTCTTCGCGGTCCGACTTCCCCCCTGAAAATTACATCGTATCAACAATTTAGCGCCGACACTACCCGACGGGCGGGCTGCAACCTCGGAACAATCGGGTGCGATGGCGACGACGCCTGCACGGAGCGCCGCGCCGGTGTATACCCCCCCTCGACATGGTGCATTTGGACGAGAAAGTTGAGCCCCTTTTCGAGCAGATCGTTCGCCGCAACCCCGGCGAATCCGAGTTCCACCAGGCGGTCCGTGAGGTCCTGGAGTCCCTCGGCCCGGTGCTCTCGAAGCACCCCGAGCTGACGCGGCAGAAGATCATCGAGCGCATCTGTGAGCCCGAGCGCCAGGTGATCTTCCGCGTGCCCTGGGTCGACGACCGCGGCGAGGTGCAGCTGAACCGCGGCTTCCGTGTGCAGGTGAACAGCGCGCTCGGCCCCTACAAGGGCGGCATCCGCTTCCACCCGACGGTCTACCTCGGGACCATCAAGTTCCTCGGCTTCGAGCAGGTCTTCAAGAACGCGCTCACCGGGATGCCGATCGGCGGCGGCAAGGGCGGCGCGGACTTCGACCCGAAGGGGAAGTCCGACGGCGAGATCATGCGCTTCTGCCAGAGCTTCATGACCGAGCTCCACCGCCACCTCGGCGAGTACACCGATGTGCCGGCGGGCGACATCGGCGTGGGCGAGCGCGAGCTCGGGTACATGTTCGGGCAGTACAAGCGCCTCACGAACCGCTACGAGTCCGGCGTGCTCACCGGCAAGGGCCTCGCGTGGGGCGGCTCGCTGGTGCGCAAGGAGGCGACCGGCTACGGCGCCGTCTACTTCGTCGCCGACATGCTGCGGGCGCGCGGCGAGAAGCTCTCGGACAAGACGGGTGTGGTGTCGGGCTCGGGCAACGTCGCGATCTACGCGATCCAGAAGCTGGAGCAGCTCGGGGCCCACGTCGTCGCGTGCTCGGACTCGAGCGGCTACGTGCACGACCCCGACGGCATCGATCTCGCGCTGCTCAAGCAGGTGAAGGAGGTCGAGCGCGCTCGCATCAGCGATTACGCGACGCGGCGCGGCCGGCGCGCGCGCTTCGTGCCGGGCGGCAACGTCTGGGAGGTGCCGTGTCAGATCGCCCTCCCCTGCGCGACGCAGAACGAGCTGAACGCGCGCGACGCGGCGACGCTCGTGAAGAACGGGTGCCGCGCCGTCGCCGAGGGCGCGAACATGCCCACCACGCCCGAGGGCGTGCGCGTCTTCCTCGAGTCCGGGGTGGCGTTCGGCCCCGGCAAGGCGGCGAATGCCGGCGGCGTGGCGACCTCGGCGCTCGAGATGCAGCAGAACGCGAGCCGCGACTCGTGGTCGTTCGAGCACACCGAGAAGCGGCTCGCCGAGATCATGACGAACATCCACCGCACCTGCTACGAGACGGCGGAGGAGATCGGCGTGCCGGGCAACTATGTGGCGGGCGCGAACGTCGCGGGGTTCCTGCGGGTCGCACGCGCCATGCTCGCGCTCGGCGTGATCTGACGGCGGGCCGCGAGGGAACGCGAAGGAACGAGCGCCGCGCGCGACGCGGCCAGACGAGCCCGGACGACGGAAGCTCGAAAGACGCCAGCACATGAACACGCCACTACCGCCGCCCGGAGCGGAGCGGACCGACGGTTCATCCGTCCAGATCGGCGCACTCGTTCCGCTGACTCGGCCCGGCTGGGTCGAGGCAGGCCGGCACTTGCTCGCTGGACTCGAGCTGGCCGTCCGCGAAGTCAATGACGCTGGCGGGATCGTCGGAAGACCACTCGAGCTCCTGGTCCGGGACACCGCGGCGGATCCGCAGAGGGCCGCCGCGGCCGTCGATGAGCTGGCTCGTCTTGGCGTGGCCGCCTTGGCGGGGGAGTATCACAGCGTCGTCGCTCGCGCCGCGGCCGCCAGGGCCGACGCCCTCGGCCTGCCGTTCCTCTGCTCGTCAGCGGTCCTCGACGCGCTCACCGAACAGCCGACGGAATGGGTCGCGCGCCTCGCCCCGGCGCAGTCCCACGGCTGGCGGATCTACGCGGACTTCCTCCTCGGCGCGGGCCACAGGCGCATCGCCCTGGCCGCCGACTCGAGCGCCTACTGGGCGTCTGGGGCCCGCGTTCTGCGGGACCACCTCGCTCCGCGCGGCGGCGCCGTCATCGAGCTCGACATGCGCGCGCTCGCCCCCGCGGCCGTGTGCGACGCGCTCGTCGACGCTCGCGCGACAGCCCTCCTTCTTCTCGTCGGCTACCCGGAGCCGGCGGTGTCGATCGTCAAGGCTGTCCGCCGCGACCAGCGCCTCGCCGAGATCATGATAGGTGCTCCGGCCGGGCAACCGGAGCTCGCCGGATGGGCCACGTCGCTGGGCGGCGACGGCGCCGCGATCCCGTTCTTGCGCTACCTGCCCGAGCGCCTCGGCCCACGCGGCGCCCGCGTCGAGACGGCCCTGCGCGAGCGGCTGGCCGAAGCGCCCTCCTTCGTCGCCTTCGAGGGCTACGACACGATCGCCGTCCTCGCCGATGTGCTGCGTTCTCACGGCGCCGACCGGGCGCGCACCGCCGGAGCCTGGGCGCGCGTCGCCGTCGAAGGCACCCGCGGGCATATCCGGTTCTCCCGCGCGCCGGGCATCAGCGTCTGGCAGTGGGCCTGGCCGCCAGTCCAGGTCGTCGATCGAGATCCGGCGGACCCCGATCGCTTCCGGATCCTTCACGCCGGCTGAGCGGCGACGATCCGGTAGGAGAGGCGGCCGAGCGCGTACTCGAGCCCGCGCTCGAGGCTGCCGCGCGTCGTGATGCGGCCGAGGTCGACGTCGAGCCCGACCAGGGCCTGCGCCGCGGCGGGGCCCATGCCGACGAGCACGCTCTCGCAGCCGAGCAATGCCGCGGCTTGCACGGTGCGCAGCAGGGCCTCGGCGGCCATGGTGTCGACGAGCGGGACGCCCGTCACGTCGATGATCACGAAGCGCGCGGAGGCGTCGCCTACCGCGGCGAGGACGCTCTCGGTGACCTGCGCGGCCCGCTCCTGGTTCAGCGCGCCGACGAGCGGCAGGAGCAAGACGCCCTTCCAGATGCGCACGACCGGCACCGCGAGCTTCTCGAGCAGCGCGCGCTGCGCCTCGATGATCCCGAGCTGCGCGCGATTCTCAGCCTCGAGCCGCTCGGCCGCGACGAGCTTGCCCTTCATGTTCGTGATGTCCGTGATGATGCCGCAGAGCCCGACCACCTGCCCGGCGTCGTCGCGCATGGGGTACTTGCGTGTCCACATCGTCCGCTCGACGCGGTCGGCGCCGGTGACCACCTCCTGGTTCTCGTCGGGCTCGCCCGTGTTCACGACGAGATCGTCGTGCTCCCAGAAGACTTCGACCTGCTCGGCGGGCCAGAACCCCGTGTCGTCCTTGCCGATGAGCTCCTCCCGCGGATACCCGATGAGCTTACAATACCCCTCGTTGACGGCGATCCAGCGATGCGCCCGATTCTTGACAAAGATGGGGTCAGGCAGGCTGTCGATGATGCGCTGGAGCAGCTCGACGCGGCGCCAGGTGAAGGGATCGAGGGGGACGTTGGTCATCGCAATTCCATGCACCCCCGCCAAAAACGTACGCTCCGATCATATCAAGGAACGCCCTCCGGCTCAAGGGCTGCTCCGGCCGCCCGGCGACTCCGGCTTCGCGCTCACCGGGCTCGTGGGGGCGCTCACGCCGAGCGGGTCTCGCGCGCGGACCACGCAGTGATCCGGCCACGAGACGATGATGAACGCCGTGCCCCTCTCGATCTTCAAGCAAGGCGAGCTCGCGCCTCCTGGGGGCTAGCTCGCTTCATCTCGGAAAGTCCGTCGACTCCGAGACGGCGCGCCACGCGGCGAGCTCCTGTGCGACGAGCGCGTTCTTCGCCTCGATCGCGGCGATGGCGTCGCTGCCGAGCGGGAGACGGAGCGGGGGATTCTTCGCGCGGGCGAGCTCGACGACGACGCGCGCGAGCCGCGCCGGGTCGCCGGGCTGCTGGAGGCTGACCTCCTTCGCGTAGCTCCGGACCTTGCCCGCGGTCTCCGCATAATCGGCGATGGCCTTTCCCGTCTCGACGACGGACTTCGCCTCCAGGAACTCTGTTCGGAAGTAGCCCGGCTCGAGGACCGTGACCGCGATGCCGAGCGGCGCGAGCTCGGCGTGGAGCGCCTCCGAGATCCCCTCGACGGCGAACTTCGTCGAGCAGTAGATACCGAACCCGGCTCCCGACCGGTAGCCGCCGACCGACGAGAGGTTCAGGATCAAGCCGGCGCGCTGCTTCCGGAGCTGCGGGAGCACGGCGCGCGTCACCGCCAGCAGGCCGAACACGTTCGTCTCGAAGACGCGCCGCACCTCGTCGCCCTGGGTCTCCTCGACCGCGCCGACGACGCCGTAGCCGGCGTTGTTCACGAGAACGTCAATCCGGCCGAACCGAGCGATGGCCGCCTCGACCGCGGCGGCCATCGACGCCTCGTCCGTCACGTCGAGCGCGACGGGGAGGAGCGCCTCGGGCCGCCCGAAGCGGTCCGTGATGCTCCTCGGATCGCGCGCGGTGGCGACCACCCGATCGCCGGCGGCGAGCGCCGCCTTCGCGATCTCCGCGCCGATGCCGCGCGACGCTCCCGTGATGAACCACACCCGCTCGTTCTTGCTCGTTTCCATGGGGATCTCCTCCTCGTCGCCCGGGGCGCTGCGCCCCTCGCACGACCGAAGATGTCGCATCCCGAGTATGAAGAAAATACGCAAAACGGTTGATGCTTCATGAACTCAGAGTTCATAATCGAGCATGACCGACGCGCTCGACGGGCTCACGACGTTCCTCGCCGTGGGCCGCCACAAGAGCTTCACCGCCGCCGCCGCCGCGCTCGGCGTCACCCCCACCGCCGTGAGCCAGAAGATCAAGCTCCTCGAGCGACGGTGCGGCGTTGTGCTGTTTCAGCGGACGACGAGGCGCGTCGCGCTCACGGAGCCGGGCGAGCGCCTCTTTCAGCGCTTGCAGCCCGCGATCGCCGACGTCGAGGACGCGCTCGCCGCGCTCGGCGACTACCGCGGGCGCCCCTCCGGGAAGCTCCGCATCACCGCGCCGCGCATGAGCGGCGCGTGGCTCCTTGCGCCGCTCGTGGCAGAGATGCGGGCGGCGTACCCGGAGCTGTCGATCGAGATCTCGCTCGACGACGCCTTCGTCGACCTCGTGGCGTCCGGCTTCGACGCGGGCATCCGGCTCGGCGACGCTGTCGAGAAGGACATGGTGCGGGTCCCGATCACGAGCCACTCATCGTGGTCGATCGTCGGCTCGCCGGCCTACCTCGCGAAGGCGGGGCGACCGCGCGCGCCGGAGGACCTCGTCCGCCATCGCGCGATCCGCCAGCGCCTCATCGCGAGCGGCGTCGTCTATCGCTGGGAGCTCGAACGCCGGGGCAAGACGATGACGGTCGACGTTCCCGGCGGCATCGTCGCCGATGATGTCGGGCTCATCGTCGCGCTCGCGTGCGCGGGGGCGGGCCTCGCGTACGTGCCCGACCAGGCCATCGAGCGCGACCTCTCCGAGGGACGACTCGAGCGCGTGCTCGAGGCGTTCATCACGAGGGGACCTGGCTTCTGCCTCTATTTTCCCGCGCGCACGCAGGAGCAGCCGAAGCTCCGCGCGCTGATCGAGACGGTCACGGGCTTCCGTGGGCAGGAGGCCAAGCGGGAGGCCGCCGGCTCCCGCCCGCCGCGGCCGGCGCGGCGCCGGTGAGGGGGAGATGACGCTGCGCCACGTTCGACGTTCCATCGCGCGAACGCTGCCGTTCCAGAACGCCACCTCGCGTCGTCCCGGGCCTCTTCGTATACTCACCCCCGTCGATCCACCTGCCGATAGCGCGCCGCTGGCGGGGGAGCGCCCGCCGACACGACGAGCAGCGATGGTGTCGCGCGCTGTCATGCTCCCGCCGTCGATCCCGATGAACGAGCTCACCCGCTCGTAGGGTAGTGTCGACTCCACGCTGGAGACATCATCATGGACAACGATAAGCCCCAGAACCCCGCCCCTTCCCTCACGGACCTGATGGGCGCGATGGTGGCGGCCCAGGCCGCGCAGGAGCCGTTCTTCCTCGGCCGCCTCCACGGGCACTTCGGCGCCGACCCCCGCGCCCTGCCCATCGTCACCGAGGAGTTCCCGGTCTCGGACCACCCGAACTTCCAGCTCGCGATCGAGGCCCACCTCCGCGACGGCGGGTTCACCTCCGAGCTGCTCGGGGTCTCCGGCGGCGACATGTTCCGGGGGGTGAGCCTTCCCGATCTCCTCTCGCCGCCGCCGGCGATGCCCGGGGTCGGCGGCGCGCCGCCCTCGCAGGGGCCCGTGCAGTACCGCAATGTCCGCCTCGACGAGGATCGCGTGATCGCCTGTGTCGCCGGCGGCATCTACCTCGTCGGCCACGGGGACGACCGCTTCGCGCTGCTTGTCCGCGGCCCCAGCGACGTCGGGTTCCGGCGCAGCCAGCTCACCGTCGAGGTGATGGCGAGGGACAGCGAGCGCGCCCAGCGCCTCCTCGCCGAGCTCCGCGTCCTGATGCGCCGGCTCAACGTCTACCGCAGCCGCGTCGTCACCCTGAGCGAGGCCACGGACGTCTTTCCGGCCACGACCAAGATCGAGATCCAGAGCCTCCCGCGGATCGCGCGCGACGCGCTCATCCTGCCCGAGGCGCTGCTCGCGCGGCTCGAGCGGTCGACCATCGGCTTCTCCCGGCACAGAGAGTCCCTGCTCGCCTCGGGGCGGCACCTGAAGCGCGGGCTGCTCCTCTACGGGCCCCCGGGCACCGGCAAGACGCTGACCGCGATGTACCTGGCGGGCCAGATGCGGGAGCGCACGACCCTGCTCCTCACCGGGCTCGGGGTGAAGCTCCTCAAGGAGGCGTGCATGATGGCGCGGTCGCTCCAGCCCTCGCTCGTTGTGCTCGAGGACGTCGACATCATCGCCCAGGATCGCGAGAGCCCGGACGGGAGCTGCCGCTCTCCGCTGCTCTTCGATCTCCTGAACCAGATGGACGGCCTCGCGGAGGACACCGACGTGATCTTCCTCCTGACCACCAACCGCCCTCACGCCCTGGAGCCGGCGCTGGCGGCGCGGCCGGGGCGGATCGATCTCGCGTTGGAGATCCCGCTGCCGGACGCCGACTGCCGGCGGCAGCTGCTCGCGCTCTACGGGCGCGGCCTCTCGCTCAAGGGTGACGACCTCGCGCCGCTCATCGCGCGGACCGAGGGGGTGAGCGCGGCGTTCATCCGCGAGCTCCTGCGGCGGGCGGCGCTGTTCGCGGCCGACGCGGGGTGCGGCACGGCGGTCGGCGAGGAGCACCTCAAGGAGGCATTGCACGAGCTCCTCGTCGTCGGGGGGCCGCTCACCCGGAGCCTCCTCGGCGCCCAGGCCCACCGCCCCTCGTGATCACCCCCGGCCGCCCGCCGGCGCGCACGAGCGCTGCGAGCGGATGCTCCCGCGAAGGACGGACGGGCGCGGCGACCGCCCTCACTCCACGAGCTGCGCCAGCGTCGCCTTGGCGAGCATTTCAGTGGCCAGCGTCGACTGCGGATCGAGGGCCAGCTCCCCGAGAATCTTGATGGCGCCGTCGCGGTCGCCGCGCCGGTCGAGGATCAGCGCCTTGTTGAGCAGCAGCATCCCCTTCGTCTCGCCGTCGGGCTCATGCTCGAGCCCTCGGGTGATCGCCTGGAGTCGTGCGTCGTCGTCATCGAGCAAGCGGCTCAATTCCTTCCAGGCGGCGGGAAACGCCGGATATTTCGCTACGATCCCCTCGAGAATGGCCTTCTTCTGCGCCTTGTCCTCCATCCATTCGAGCAACGCGAACGCCTTGCAAAAGCCCGGCGGGAGAGCTCCCGTACGCTCGCGACGGAGGCAATCGAGCGACCTCTTGGCCGTGAAGAAGCCTCGCGGGGCCATACGGTCGACCTCCGCGTAGCGTTCTTCGGCCTTCGCGGAGTCGCCCATCAGCAGGTAAGTGAACGCAGCATCGTACACCGGGTAGGGCCAGCCGGGCGCGAGCGCATGAGCCCGATCGAGCATCTCTAAAGCGCGCGCATGCTCACCCCGCCCGCCCGCCTCGCGCGCCTCCTGGTGCAGACGGGAAGCCTCGGGAGGGATTGCATCGGCGCCGATGAGCTCCCAGCGCACCTTGCCCGAGACGCCTTCGAGGTCCTTTGTGGTCAGCTCGCGGCCAGCCGCGTCTTTGAAAATGAGGCGTGCGCCCATGGGTTGCTCCTCCTGAGATGCAATGGCCCGCTCGCCCCGCCCGCAAGCGGCAAGGCCCACGGCGACGAGCACGAGCACGAGCCGAGCGCGAGAGGCGAGGTGCATCGGACGCAGGTTACACGATCGGGTTCGCTCACCGGCGAGCGCGCGGCCGCATCGCGCCCCATGGAGTCGTGCCCCTTCGCACGGCTCCCCACGGCAGCCCAGGTTAGAGCCGTCAGGAACGGATCCTGCGCGCTTGCGTGGAGTCCCCCCGGCCGCAGGCCGTGTCAGAACTGGTACAGGCCGCCCGCCTCGACGCCCCAGCCCACGCGGTCGGCGTCCTGCTGCGCCGCCGGATCGAGCTTGTGGCGCGTGAGCATCAGCAAAGGCTCGAGCACGATCGAGAGCCCCTTCATGGGCGCGTAGGCGTACCCCGCGCGCAGGGTCACGTTGCGCTCGATGCCGGGACCATTGCCGCCCGCGCGCGTTGGCGCGGTCGCCGGCGCCCCGTCCGTCGCCGGCGTGCCGGGGGTGTAGCCGAGCAGCATGTCGTCGGCGCTGGGCACCATCGCGGCGCCCGCGACGAGGTGCACGGCGTGCTTGTCGAACGAGAGCTTCCCCGACACCCAGCCGCCGACCTCGGCGACGTCGTTCGTGCGGTAGCCCTGCGCGAGCGTCAAAAGGCCCAGGTTGGCGAGGTTCTGGCCGCCGTACGCCTCGGCCCGCAGGTTCAGCGGGCCGGACGTGACCTCGGCGAACAGGTTGCCGCCGAACGCCATCCGCCCCTCTTCCGTCGGCAGGTTCGCGTCGAATTTGAGCCGCGTGCCGATCAGCGAGGCGCCCACCCACGCGGCCTTCTCGGCGCGGTAGCTCGCGCGCAGCGCGACGGTGGGCGTGCGCGAGTACTCGACGTTGTTGAGGATGGCCGTGACGTTCTGGCCGACGAGGCCGAGCGCGGCGCCCACCTCGAGGCTGCCGAGGCTCGCGACGTACATGAGCTGGTGGCGCATGAAGCCCGAGTTCCCGGACTGAAAGAGCGTGCCAACGATGTTGTACGTGTGCGTGTTCAACGGCGAGAACAGATCCCAGACCTGGCCGAGCGTGAGCTTGTGCCCCTCGGAAGGAGTCCAGTCCAAGAACGCCTGACGCACGCGGATGCCCGTCCCCTGCGCCGGCGAGGACTTCGCGAAATCCACGAAGTCGACCTCGATCTGCGCCTTCACGGGCGTGCCCTCCCCGACGGCCACGCCGACGCGCGTCTGCTGCGCCTGGAAGCTCAGCCCGACGGCGTCCGGATCGGTGAGGAACAGCGGATTCGCCGCGGCCGTGGGGGCGACGTAGTTCGGGTTGCCGAAGGACTCGAGGCCGTTGCCCACGACGATCGTCGGCTTGACGATGCCGTAGAAGCGCACGAGCGGCTTGTCGTCGGGCTTCTTCTCCTCGACCGGCGGCGCGGGCGGCGCGGGGCGAGGGTCCACCCCGGGCGGCGCCACGGTCGCTGACGCGGGCGCCGGCGTGGGCTCGGCCGGCGCTTCCTGCGGCGGCGGAGCCGCCGTTTGCGCGAGGGCCGTGGCCGGCGCGGCGACGCCGGCCAGCGAGAGCGAGACGACGAGAGTTGCGCTGGGCGTCTTCCAGGTGCTCATGAGACAATCTCCTCTGCCCTCTGGATGGCGATGAGCAGGAGCATCCTTCGGATACGCCACCTTTCATTCGGTTTCAGGTGGGGCTCCCGAGAGCATGGTCCGCGCAAAGCGACGTCGACACGCCGAGGAATTCCCAGCCAAGACCGGAGGGATGACGCCCCCCATACACCCGATCGGTCGGACGGCCAACAAATGCGTCTCATCGCAACGGGCGATGCGTCTCCGCGCCCTTGCGTTCACATCTCTTCCGGGGTCCCGGCGCGTTCGCACGGCGAGACAAGGCCGGGCGGCCGCGGGCCGCCTGCGGTCGCGAGCGTTCGTCGTGCGAGGTCAGCCGCGCTCGCGCTCGACCGGCGCGCTCTCCATGAGCCGAGCATGGCGAGCCCGCGCGCGCGCCCCACGGCACGCGCCCGGCCCGGCACGCGCTCGGGCTCGGCCTCGACCGTCGGGGGCGCCCCAGGCCGCGTCGGGCGGCGCCGCGCTTCCCCGCTCGCGCTCTGATCTGCGGTCCGGAGGGGTCCCGCACCCCCGCCTGCGCTCTGCGCTGCGCCCCGGGAGGGGTCCCGCACCCCCGCGAGCGCTGTGATTTGCGATCCGGAGGGGTCCGGACCCCCCTCGTGGCACAACGAGGAGCGCGTTCGCGGGGTCGATGGCACGGAATTCCGTCAAGGAACGCGTCTTTTGGCACAACTCGGCCGCCAGATTCGCTCCGCCGAGCGTCCTCGAGGGGTCCGGACCCCGGTGTGTCGCAATGCATTGCGTTTGTGCCGGTGCCGGACCCCCCCTCCGCTGGCACAGAAGGGCGCCGCGCTGGCACAGATCGTACGCTCCGCCCCCCGCCCGGCGCCGGCGATCTCGACCATGGCACAGATGCGCTGGCCACCCTCCGGCCGTTCGTCCTAGGGTGTGCACGCATGACGGCGGAGAAGACCGGTGGCCCTGGACGCGACGTGCTCACCCAGCGGGAGGCCGAGGAGCGCGCCGCGCGCATCGGCAGCGCGCGCTACGAGCTCTCGCTCGACCTGTCGCGCGGCGGCAGCGGCTACCGCGGCGAGGCCGTCGCCTACTTCGACGTCCGCGGCCACGGCGACACCTTCATCGACTTTCGCGGCCGGCACATCGAGCGGCTCGAGATCAACGGCGTCGAGGTCGAGCCCGAGTGGGCCGACTGCCGCATCCGCCTGCCGGGCAAGCTGCTCGACCCGGAGACGCGCGTGCGCGTCGTCTACGAGAACGACTACGACCATACAGGCGACGGCTTCCACCACTTCCGCGACCCGGAGGACGGCGAGGACTACCTCTACACAGACCTCGAGCCGTTCAGCGCCCACCGCCTCTTCCCCTGCTTCGACCAGCCCGACATCAAGGCGAGCTACCGGCTGTCCGTCACCGCCCCCGAGGACTGGGAGATCATCGGCAACGCCCGCGTCGCCCGCATCACCTCCGCCGGCCCGGGGCGCGCGAAGCGCGTGTTCGAGGAGACCACCCGGTTCAGCACCTACATCTTCGCGCTGATCGCCGGCCCGTACAGCGGCGTCCGCGACGAGCACCGCGGCACCCCGCTCGGCCTCTACTGCCGCAGGTCGCTCGCGAGGCACCTCGACCCCGACGAGCTCTTCACCATCACGAAGCAGGGCCTCGACTTCTACCCGGACTTCTTCGACTACCCCTACCCGTTCACGAAGTACGACCAGGTCTTCGTCCCGGAGTTCAACGCCGGGGCGATGGAGAACGCCGGCGCCGTCACCCACAGCGAGCGGATGATCTTCCGCGACCCGCCGACCGACCAGCAGCGCCTCACGCGCGCCGAGGTGTTCCTCCACGAGATGGCCCACATGTGGTTCGGCAACCTCGTGACCATGCGGTGGTGGAACGATCTGTGGCTCAACGAGAGCTTCGCCACGTACATGGCCTTCCTCGCCATGGAGCAGGCGACCCGGTTCAAGCCCGCCGCCTGGAAGGCGTTCAACGTCATCAAGAGCTGGGCCTACCGGCAGGACCAGCTCGTGACGACGCACCCCATCGCCGGGGAGCTCGCGGACACGGACCACACCTTCCTGAACTTCGACGGCATCACGTACGGCAAGGGCGCGGCCGCGATGAAGCAGCTCGTCGCGGCGATCGGCCTGCCCGCGTTCCGCGACGGGATGCGCCGGTACTTCAAGCGCTACCAGTACGGCAACGCGACCCTGCGCGAGTTCCTCTCCGCGCTGGAGGAGGGCTCCGGCCGCGACCTCGGCGAATGGTCGCGCGTCTGGCTGGAGCAGGCGTCGCTCAACACGCTGACGGCCGAGTGGGAGCCCGACGGCGACCGCATCGGCCGCCTGCGCGTCGTGCAGACGGCGCCCGAGGACTACCCGACCCTCAGGCCGCACCGCATCGACGTGGCGCTCGCGCGCGAGGAGGGCGGCGCGCTCGTCGTCGACTCGGTGCCCGCCGAGATCGACGGCGCGGCGACCGAGGTCGCGGCGGCGCGCGGGCAGCGGGCGCCGCTCCTCGTGTTCCCGAACCACAACGACCTCACGTTCGCGAAGATCGCGCTCGACCCGGGGTCGCTCGCGTTCGTGCGCGAGCACATGGGCCGCGTGGAGGACCCGCTCCTGCGCCAGCTCCTCTGGGCGTCGCTCTGGGGCATGGTGCGCGACCAGAAGCTCGCCTCCCCCGCCTACCTCGCGCTGGTCCGGGACAAGCTGCCCGCCGAGCCGGACCTCTCGCTCCTCGAGCCCGTGCTCTCGAACGCGGTGACGGCGCTCGCGCGCTACGTGCCCGACGCGATGCGCGAGGCCGAGGCGAGCGCGTTCACGGGCCTCGCGCTCTCGGCCCTGCGGGCGGCGCCGCGCGGCGACGCGCAGATCGTCTGGGCGCGGGCGCTGCTCAACGCGGCCTACTCCGCGCCGGATCTCGCCCTGGCCGCCCGCCTCGTGGACGGCGAGATCGCGGTCGAGGGGCTCGAGATCGACCAGGAGATGCGCTGGACCGTCGCCGTGAAGTGGGTCGCGCGCGGCCTCACGGGCGCGGCCGAGCGGCTCGCGGCCGAGCGCGGGCGCGACCCGTCCGACCGCGGCCAGCGCGCCGCGCTGCGCGCCGAGTCGGCGCGGCCGGATCCCGCGGCGAAGGCCGAGGCGTGGGAGCGCTTCCACGAGGGCGGGTACGGGTCGCTGCACATGACGAGCGCGGCGATGTCGGGCTTCAACTGGTCGTTCCAGCGCGCGCTGCTCGATCCCTACGTGGCGGCGTTCTTCGAGCGGGTGCAGCACGTGTTCGAGACGAGGACGCACGAGCTCGCGTCCGCGTATTTCACCCACCTGTTCCCCTCCTACCGCGTCGATCGCGACCTGCTCCGCCGCGTCGAGGCGCAGCTCGCGGCGCTTGTCGGGCCGGCCCCGGACGGCGCGCGGCCCAGGGCGCCGAAGCTGCCCATGCTGGTCCGGCTGCTCCGCGAGGCCGGCGACGACCTCGCGCGGGCGATCGCCTGCCGGGAGCTCGCGGAGTCGAGCGAGGTGCGCGGCGCGAGCGGCGCGGCCGGCGACGCGCCCGCGGGCGAGGCCCGGAGCGCGCGGACCTGAGCGGGGCGGCGGGGAGCGCGGCGCGAGGCGACGATGATCGTGCAGCTCGGCAAGGCGTCGCAGACGTGGACGCGGGCGGACCTCGAGGCGAAGCTCGAGGGCCACGCGCGCGTCCTCATCGACGTGGGCACGGGCGATGGGCGCTTCGTGTACCGCCAGGCCGGCGCGCACCCCGACACGTACTGCATCGGGGTGGACCCGGCGGGCGAGCGGATGCGCGAGGTGTCGTGGCGCGCGGGCCGCAAGGTCTCCCGGGGTGGGCGGCCGAACGCGCTCTTCGTCGTCGCGTCGGTGCAGGCGCTGCCGGACGAGCTCACCGGGCTCGCCCACACGCTCACCGTGAACTTCCCCTGGGCGTCGCTTCTCTCGGCGCTCGTGCTCCCGGAGCCTCCGGTGCTCGAGGCGCTGCGCCGCCTCGTCCGGCCCGGGGGTGAGCTCATCGCGCTGCTGAACCAGAGCGTCTTCGACGACCGGCCGTACGCGGCGCGGCTCGGGCTCCCCGAGCTGTCGGACGCGTGGGTGGAGGAGACGCTGCGCCCCGCCTACCGCGCCGCGGGGTTCGAGCTCCGGGCGAACGAGATCGTGGACGGGGACATGCCGCACCAGACGAGCTGGGGACAGCACCTGACGCTCGCGTCGGGCCGGCGGACGCGCCTGCTCACGGCCGACGCCATCGGCTGAGGGCGCGCGGGCGGCGCTGGTTCCCAGCAGTCCGGCCTGGGAGCGGGGGAGAGCTCAGCGCAAGGGCGCAAGGGCGCAGAAATAAAACGCTTGGAACCAGCAGAATTCGAACCGCCAAGACGCCAGGTTGTCGAGAGCTCTTCGGGCAACGCGCGCGCATCCACGACGACCATCGGGTCCGTTCCCACGTGACGCGCCCGTGGCGCTTGCCCCTCGCAGGAGAATATCAGTGCATCGCGGCCCTCCTCGCCACGGTGCTGCGTTGGCGTCGGCGACGTGATTGCAATCCTCGTTGCCTGAACGTGATGCAACGACGCGCCGGGCGTCCGCGGTGCGAAAGACCACCGCGCAGCAGCGCGCGCCGTTCGATACCGTGGCCGCGCCTCAGGGGGCTCGCTCGCCGAGCCGGCGCTCCCCATGGCGCGCATGGCGCCCTAAACTGCCCTGGGGCCAACGTCATGAGCTGGAGATCCGGAACCTCCATCGAGATTCACCGCTGCCGGTATTTTGTGATCTCCAGACACACGATGAACGGCAGGACGGCCGTCCGCAAGAGCGTCCTTCCAGGCCCATCGTCGACGCGAGCGACCGAGCTGCTGCGCGGCGAGCACGGCATCCTTCTCGCGCTCGACGTTCCCGGGGTCGTGCGTCCGCTCCGATGGGAGGATGAGGAGACGCCGACGCTCGTGCTGGAGGACGCGGGCCCCGAGGACCTCGAGCAGCGGCTCGACGCGGGCCCCCTGCGCGTCGACGCCTTCCTCGACATCGCTTCCGAGCTCGCGGACATCTGTGCCCGCATCCACGCAAAGAACGTCGTCCACCGAGCGATCGCGCCGTCTCGCGTGGTGCTCGGTCCGGGCGGGAGGGTCACGCTGATCCACTTCGTCGAGACGTCCGCGCGCACGAGCCTCGCCGGAGATTTCGATCTGGAGCAGACCCGCAAGCTCTCGTGGATCTCGCCGGAGCAGACGGGGCGGATGAACCGGTTCGTCGATTGGCGCTCGGACCTCTACGCGCTGGGAGCGACGTTCTATGCGGCGCTCACCGGCTCCCCCCCTTTCCGCTCCTCGGATCCGCTGGAGCTCGCGCACGCACACATCGCGCGAATGCCGGTGCCCGCGTCGATCGTGAATCCGCGCGTCCCACCGCTGCTCGCCGATCTCGTGCAGAAGCTCCTCGCCAAGACGCCGGAGCAGCGATACCAGAGCGCCGAAGCCGTCTCCGCCGACCTCCAGCAGGCGCGGCGGCAATGGCTCGCGTCCCGCACGATCGAGCCGTTCGAGCTGGGCCGGCTCGATCTGGGCAAGGAGCTGCCGCTCGCGAAGCGCCTGTATGGCCGCGAGCGCGAGCGCGCCGTGCTGCGAGACGCCCTCGCCCGCGTCTCGACCGATGGGACCGAGCTCATGCTCGTCGCGGGAGATGCCGGCGTCGGAAAGACCACCCTCGTCGACGCGATGCGCGACGCGGTGCTCGCGCGAGGCGGCTGGTTCGCCTCCGGCAAGTGCGACCTGCGCGCGGCGAACGTGCCCTATGCGCCGGTATCGGAGGCGCTCCGCGCCCTCGCGCGCGCGGTCCTCTCCGAGCCCGACGCGCCGCGAGCGCAGGAGCTTCGGCGCCTCCGGGAGGCCGTCGGAGCCAACGGTCGCGTGCTCGCAGCGCTCATCCCGGAGCTCCGGGAAGTCATCGGTGATCTGCCTGAGGTGCCCGCGCTCGCCCCGATGGAGGCGGAGAACCGCTTCCACCTCGCGCTCCAGACCTTCGTGCGCGGCGTCGCCGCGCTCCGGCCCCTCGTGTTGTTCCTCGACGACCTGCAGTGGGCGGACGCGGCCTCGCTCCGGGTCCTGCGCGCCCTCGCCACGGACGCCGAGAGAGCGCGCGTGCTCCTGCTCGGCGCGTTCCGGCCGCGGGCCGTCGGCCCCGATCACCCCCTCGCGCGAGCGCTGGACGAGCTCCGGATGGCGGGCGCTGTCGTCACGCGCCTGGACCTCGGCCCGCTCGGCATCGATGCGCTCGTCGCGCTCCTCGCCGACCTCCTCCGCTGCAGGCCCGATCGCGCGAGCCCGCTCGCAGCGCTCGTCCTCGCGAAGACCGGGGGCAATCCGTACTTCGTCTGCGCGCTGCTCCGCTCGCTGCACCGCGACGGCCTCCTCGCCTTCGACAGCGCGCGAGGGACGTGGACCTGGAACCTGCGCCGGATCGAGCGGGTCGGAATCACCGAGAACGTGATCGAGCTGACGACGACAGCCATCCGCAGGCTGTCCGAGCACGCGCAACAGCTCCTCCAGCTCGCGGCATGCATTGGCAAGCACGTGGATCTGCGAACCCTCGCGGCCCTCTGGGGCAAGTCCATCGACGAGACGACCGCCTCGCTGGACGAGGCGATACGCGAGGGGCTGCTCGTCCCCGAAGACGAGCACGGGTCGAAGGACGCGGGGCTCCGCGCGCGGTTCGTCCACGATCGCGTCCAGCAGGCGGCCTACGCGCTGCTGCTCGAGGAGCAGCAGAAGAAGCTCCATTTGCAGCTCGGACGCAGGCTCCTGGAGCTCTTTCAGGGCGACGAGCTCGAAGAGAGGCTGTTCGACGTCGTGGACCAGCTCGATCTGGGCCGAGACCTGCTCGCGGGGGTCGAGCGGGTCGAGCTCGCGAGCTTGAACCGCCGCGCTGGGGTCAAGGCGCGGCGCGCCGCGGCGTTCGAGCCCGCGCTCGCGTACTTTCGGGCCGGGCTCGGGTTGCTGCCGGACGGCGCGTGGCGCTCGCATCACGAGCTTTGCTTTGCCCTCCACTGCGCCGCGGCGGAATGCGCCTCGCTGACGGGCGACCATGCGCTGTGCAGGGCGCTCGTCGAGGAGGGGCTCGCCCACGCCGCCTCCCTGCTCGACGAGGTGAACCTCCAGGAAATTCGTATCGCGAGCGCGACGACCACGGGCGAATACAAGACAGCGCTCGAGTGGGGAAGGGCGGCTTTGCAGGCGGTCGGCATCGAGCTGCCGCGGGAGGATCTCGGCCGCGCCGTTGCATCGGAGCGGCAGACGATCCGGGCCCTGCTCGGGGATCGCTCCCCGGCGGTGCTCGCCGGCGCTCCGCACGCCAAGAGCACCGACGAAGACGCCTCCCAGCGGATCCTATCGGCCATGCTGCCGCCCGCCTGGTTCGCCGATCGCGCTCTCTTCGTGCTGGTCGCGGCCACCGGGGTCCGCTGCGCGCTCGAGCGCGGCCAGGGCGCCTATCCCATGGCGTACAGCTGCTATTCCATGTTCCTCGCCTCCGTCGGCGAATTCGCGGAGGCCGAGCGACTCAGCCGCGTCGCCCTGGAGCTGGCCGAGAGATCCGGGGACGCCGCGCGGCAGGTCGAAGCTTCCCACTGCCACAACGCCTTCGTTCGTCCCTGGCTGCAACCCTTCGCCTCCTGCGCGACAGCGAGCTACAACGACTTCACGCTGGGGCGGCAATCGGGCCAGTTCCGCATGGCCGCCTACGCCAGCAGGGCGGTGGTCGTCTATTCGTTCGCAGCGGGGATAGAGCTTGACCGGGTGCTGGCCCAGCTGGACGACGGTCTGTCATTCTGCCGGAGGGCCGGCAATCAGGGCATGGCTCTCTGCCACCTCGCCTACCGGCAGGCGATTTGCTGCCTGAGGGGGGCGACGCACGGACGCAACACCTTCGACGACGGCGAGTTCGACGAGGCGACGTTCCTCGCTTCTGTCTCGAACGAGCCGACGGTGTCGTGCCTGTATTGCATCCTGCGCCTCGAGACCTCGTACCTGTTCGGCGAGATCGGGGCGGCTCGGAGGTGGTCCGATGCCGCGCTCGTCCACATCGACCTTCTGGGCGGATTTGGCCCCGTGGCGGAGCACGCGCTGTTCACCGCGCTCACCCTGCTGTCGCTCCATGACGGGGCCACGGCCACGGAGCGGACCGCGCTCTCGGCGCGCGTCGCCGGCTTGCAGGATCAGATGCGACGGTGGGAAGAGAGCTGCGCCGAGAACTTCCGCCACAAACGCCTCATCGTGGACGCGGAGATCGCGCGCGTGGAGGGGCGTTTCCTCGCTTCCGCCGAGCTCTACGACCAGGCCGTCGAGGAGGCGGCGAGGGCGGGATTTCTGCAATATACGGCGCTGGCGAGCGAGCGCGGCGGGCGCCTGCTCCGCGCGTTCGGCCGGAGCCGCGTCGCGAACGCCATGTATTTGCGCCCAGCTGTGCAGGCCTGGGCGCGGTGGGGAGCTCTGGAGAAGGCGCGCGCGCTCGAGCAGGAGTTCGCCCTCGACAGGGCGACCGCGGCCTCCAGCGTCGCCGACGAGCCCTCCCCCGGGCAGATGCTCGACGCGCTCAGCCTGCTCAAGGCGGCGGAGGCCATCACGAGCGAGATCGTGCTCGAGCGCCTGCTCGGAAAGCTGATGGAGACATGCATCCAGGCGGCCGGCGCCGAGCGGGGCGTGCTCGTCTTCGAGGAAGAGGGCGCTCCCTTCGTCCGGGCGAGCGGGCGAGCGGCCAGGCCGACATCCATCGAGCGGACGCCGCTCGATGGCGCGCAGCAGGTCCCGCGGGAGATCATCGAGCACGTGCGCAGGACCCGGAAGGTCCTCGTGCTGGACGACGCATCCATGGACGGAGGAGCGTTCGCGTCCGACCCCTACCTGGCCGATGGAAACGTGAAGTCGCTCCTCGTGCTCCCCATCCAGCGGAAGGAGTCGCTGCTCGGCACCTTCCTCTTCGAGAACGACCTGACGACCCACGCCTTCACGAAGGAGCGCGTGCGGGTGCTGGAGGTCTTGTCGGCCCAGATCGCCATTGCGATCGAGAACAGCCTCCTCTTCGAGAAGCTCAGGGTGGAGGTCGACGAGCGGACGCGCGCGGAGCAGGCCGTGCGCTTCCTGGCCAGCGCGAGCGAGGCGCTCGCCGCGTCGCTCGACTATCCGACGACCCTGCGGAGCGTCGCGTCGCTCGTCGTCCCCACGCTCGCCACGTGGTGCTTCATCGACGTCATCGAGGAGGACGGGCAGATCCGACGCGTGGCCAAGAAGCACGCCGACCCGGCGAAGGAGATGGCGATCCGCGCGCTGGAGGAGCGGTATCCGCCCGACTGGACCTCGCCCCACCCGTCGACCGGCGTGCTCACCTCCGGCGTGCCGATCGTGCTGCCGGAGCTCACGGAGGCCCTCGTGCGATCGCGTACCCGGGACGACGAGCACGCGAGGCTCCTCTGCGAGATCGGGGTGCACAGCGCCATGGTCGTGCCGCTCGTCGCTCGGGGAAGGACGCTCGGGGCCATCACCCTGGTCACCGCGGACCCGGCACGATCGTACGGACCTTCGGATCTGGCCGTTGCCGAGGAGCTGGCGCGTCGAGCCGCGATGGCGGTCGACAACGCCCGTCTCTACCGCGACGCCCAGGAGGGGGTGCGCGTCCGCGAGGAGTTCATCACCGTCGCCTCCCACGAGCTGAGGACCCCGATCGCCACGATGAGGCTCGCCATTCAGGGGCTGTTGCGCCGGAAGCGGGAGCCGGCGGCCGAGGAGCAGATCACGCGAGCCTTGCGGACCACGGAGCGGCAGATCGAGCGGCTCCTGCGCCTCATCGACGAGCTGCTCGACGTCTCCCGGATCGGTGCCGGTCGGATCCCTCTCCACCTCGAGCAGGTCGACCTCGCCGCGGTGGTGCGCGACGCCGTCGAGCAGCTCCGCGAGCGCATCGCGCAATCCCGCTCGTCGCTCCGCGTGCGTGCCGAGGAGCCCGTCGTCGGGATGTGGGATCGGTTCAGGCTGGAGCAGGTGATAACGAACCTCCTCGACAATGCCCTCAAGTTCGGCGCCGGCGAGCCCATCTCGATCACCGTTGCACGGAGGAACGGCATGGCGCAGCTCACGGTGGAGGACCGTGGCATCGGGATCCCGCCCGAGCGGCTCGCCCGCGTGTTCGAGCGCTTCGAGCGCGCAGTGTCGACGCGCAACTATGGAGGATTCGGGATCGGCCTCTACATCGTTCGAAGGATCGTGGAGGGGCTCGGCGGCGCGGTTCGCGTCGACAGCACGTTGGGCGCGGGATCGAGGTTCTCCGTCGATCTGCCCTGCGCGGGGCCGCCCGATCCGGGCGCGCGCGCGGCTGTCTTCGAGTAGGATGCGCGCGACCTCGAGGCCTCGATCCACGGGATCAGGCCGTCGCGAGCATGGCGGTGCTCGGCGCCTCCCGCGTCGGCGTGGTGGTGCGGTACTTGCCGCGGACAGCGCCACAGAGGGTCGAACCGCCAAGACGCCAAGGTCTCGTCTTCTTCTTGGCGTCCTTGGCGCCGTGGCGGTTCATTTCTCGCTCGATCGATGTATTCTGTGTTCTAGGCCGGTGCCGCTTCGGCCGGCTCGACGCGGACCGGGACGCCGTTCAGCGCGGCGGTGCCCGAGAGCGCGTCGATCGCGAGGTGGTCGGTCAGGTCGTTGACGCTCGCGCCCGCGTGCTGCCTCGCCGTGCCGAGCTGCACGCCGTCGCGGCCGTGGCCCCAGCCGTGCGGGACGCTGACGACGCCGGGCATCACCGCGTCCGTCAGCTCGACCTCGAGCTCGATGCTCCCGACCCGCGAAGAGACGCGCACCCGCTGCGCGCCCGCGATGCCGCGGCGGGCGGCGTCCTCCGGGTGCATGAGCAGCGTGCACCGGTTGCGCCCCTTCACGAGGCGATGGCTGTTGTGCAGCCACGAGTTGTTGCTCCGGAGCTGCCGCCTGCCGATGAGCTGGAGGTCGTACGCCGCCCCGGCGCGCTCCGCCGCCGCCCCCGCCCCGCCCTCCTCGCCGCCAGGCGCCCCGGCCCCCTCGCGGCCGAGCGCCCCGCCCTGCCAGCGCCCGAGCGCCGCCCGCGCGCGGTCCAGATCGGCGACGAGCACCTCCGGCGCGAGCTCGATCCGGCCGGACGGCGTGAACAGCCGCTCCGGCAGGCAGGGCTTCAGCGGCCCGAGATCCACGCCGTGCACCTCGCGCTCGAGCTTGCGCAGCGACAGGCCGCCGGACAGCGGGTTCATGCGGTCGCCGTGAGGCCCGAAGCGGAGCGCCGCGTCGAGCAGCCGCGTCGGCGGGAGCACCCGCGACAGCGCGCGCGCCGCGCGGCCCGCGAGCCCCGCCGCCCGCCCGGGCGCCGCGAGCCGCGCCGCGAGCTCGACCAGGATCTGCCAGTCGTGGCGCGCGTCGTCCGCCGGGGCGAACAGCGCGGGCGCGTACTTGGCGGTGTTCCGGATCGCGAACACGTGGAACGCCAGGTCGTAATGGTCGCGCTCCAGCGGGCCCGCCGGCGGCAAGATCACGTGCGCGTGCCGGGTCGTCTCGTTGATGTAGAAATCGACGCAGGCAACGAAATCGAGGCTCGCCAGCGCCCGATCGACAGCGCGGCCGTTCGGGGTCGACAGCACCGGGTTGCCCGCCATCGTGAGCAGCGCCCGGATCTGCCCCGGCCCCTCCGTGAGGATCTCCTCGGCCAGCGCGGCCACAGGGTACTCCCCGGCGAACGCGGGCAGCCCGCGCACGCGGGTGCGGCTCCGGCCGAAATCGCCCCGCTGGCCGAGCAGGCCCTGGATCGCGACGGCGTCGACGGCCGGACGGGCGAACATCGCCCCGCCCGGGCGATCCAGGTTGCCCGTGACCGCGTTGAGCACCGCGACGAGCCACGTGGTCAGCGCGCCGAACTCCTGGAGACAGGCGCCGATGCGGCCATGGCAGACGGCCGAGGGCGCGGCGGCGAAGGCGCGCGCGAGCGCGCGGATCTCCGCCGCCTCGATGCCGACCGCGGGGGCCACGCGCTCGGGCGTGAACTCGCAGGCGATGCGCTCTATCTCATCGATTCCATTGATGAAACTACCGAGGTGCCCCGGCGCCGCGAGGCGCTCGGCGAACAGCGTCGAGAGCATCCCGAGCACGAGGAAGACGTCGGTCCCGGGCCGGATGAAGTGGTGGCGATCGGCGATCTCCGCGGTCTCGGTGCGCCTCGGGTCGACGACGACGACCGTGCCGCCCCGCGCGCGGATCGCCTCGATCCGCCGCGGCATGCCGGGGGCCGACATCATGCTGCCGTTCGACACGACCGGGTTGGCCCCGAGGACGAGCAGGAACGAGGTGCGGTCGAGGTCGGGCACCGGGATGAGGAGCTGGTGCCCGAAGAGGAGCGTCCCGATGAGGTGGTGCGGGAGCTGATCGACCGAGCTCGAGGAGAAGCAATTCCGCGTGCGGAGCGCCTCCAGGAACGGGATGAGGTAGAGGAGCGACGCGTAGTTGTGCGCCCTGGGATTGCCCAGGTAGACAGCGACCGCGTCCCGGCCGTGGCGCGCCTGCGTCTCCCGGAGCCGCCCGGCGACCTCGTCGAGCGCCTCGTCCCACGAGACGCGCTGGAACCCGGCGGCGGTTCGACGGACGGGGTGCCGAAGGCGGTCGCGGTCCTCGTGGAGATCCTGGAGCGCGAGCGCCTTCGGGCAGATGTACCCGCGGCTGAACGGGTCGCGCCGATCGCCGCGGATCGAGGCGATGCGGTCGCCTTCGACCTCGATCGCTATCCCGCACATCGCCTCGCAGAGGTTGCAGGTGCGGTGGTGCGTGCGCGTGGTCCCCTGGCCCGGCGTGGCGCTCGGCATGGCGGCCGAGCTTATCAGCGCACCCCGGGCGCCGGGGCCCACGAACGGCTACGCCCGGACCCCGTGGGCCGCCTCCCGCTGCTCGGTCACCCGGCGGACGGTCTGCGCGGTGTTCCTGTCGTCCTCGCGCTGCGCGATGTCCGACAGGCTGATGACGCCCACGAGCCGGCCGTCCGCCTCGGTGCACAGGACGCGCGACTTGTGGTGCTGCCCCATGAGCTGCTCCGCGCGCAGCACGTCGTCGTCGGGCCGGCACGCGACGACCTGGCGCGTCATCACGTCGCCCGCCCTCGTGCTCAGCGGGCGGTTGTCGGCCAGCACCCGGATGGCGAGGTCGCGGTCGGTCAGCGTCCCGAGCACCCGGTACGCGGCGTCGCAGACAGGGAGGAACCCGACGTTGGCGTCGCGCATCTTGCGCGCGGCCGTACGGATCGTGTCGTCGGCCATGATGCACTGGACTTCTCTCGTCATGATCTCCCGGCACAGCATGCTTGCCTCCTCAGCTTCCCTGGCGGCCCACGCTCGCGTCGCCGCCCACGGGTGGACCTTGGGAGAGCCGACGCCGGCAGACGAGGAGCAGCGAGATGAATGCGGCGTCGGGCGCCGCTGGACAGACATTCCCAGACCCACCACATCATGCCGGTCGTGCAGGCTCCAGCCGGCGGGCGCGCCGGAGAGCACGACGGCAGCGCGGCGCAGCGCCGCGCGGTGCACCCTGGGGCGCGAGGGACCATGTCGCAGCGGATCACGAGGGCGGTCATCCGCCGGGCAGCGCCGGAGGACGCGGGCGCCATCGCGCGCGTCGAGGTCGACTCCTGGCGGGCGGCCTACCTCGGCCTCGTGCCGGCGTCCGATCTGAACGCCCTCTCCACGCAGGCGCGCGCGGCGAGCTGGCGGCGCATCCTGAGCCACGCCGCCGCGACGGGCACGCGCGCCTGGACCCTCCACGCCGAGGACGCCGTGCTCGGCTTCGCGAGCGCCGGGCCGACGCGCGACGAGGACGACGACCCGACCGAGGTCGGCGAGCTGTACACGATCTACCTGCTGCCCGCCGCGTGGGGCCGCGGGCTCGGCGCCGCGCTGCTCGACACAGCGCAGGCCGATCTCGCGCGGCGCCGCCACCGGGTCATGACGATCTGGGTCCTCGAAGGGAACACCCGGGCGCGCCGCTTCTACGAGCTCTCCGGCTTCGGCCGCGACGGCGCGCGGCGGCCGACGCGCGTCGGCGCGGGGAGCCTCCCGGAGGTCCGCTACCGCAGGGCGCTGTAGCGCGCCGGCGGCCCGCCCCGGCAGCGCCCCGGCTCAGCGTGCAGCCTGGACCTCGGCGGCCGAGCCGAAGCGAACGACGATGCTGCTGTAGCCGCCCCGCGGGTCGTACTCGGACGAGATCTTCCCCCACGGGTACTCGTACGGCGGCGCGCCGAGGATCGATTCGAGCCACGCATCGTGGCTCTTCTTGCGCTCCGCCTCCTCCTTTTCGGACCAGTCGTTCCAGAACGCCTTCGACTCGGCGCCCACCTCGAAGAGCTCGACCGACGCGAGCTTGCCGCTGCAGAAGTGCAGCGTCATCCGGAAGGTCCGGAAGCCGATGCGCTGGCGCGACGTCCGGTATCCGCTCCACGGCTGCGTCTGGCTCAGGGCGTTGGCCATCCGCGCCAGCGGCGACGAAAGGAACTGCGCTTCCGAATACGAGGGGCCGATACGAACCCCGGTTGAGAGCTCGATCTCGCCCGTCTGTCGATGGATCATCCAAGCCTCCGGCCGGTCGCAGCAGCATACACCACGGATCGACGGCCCGCGCGGCCCAGCCGGGCGAGGCCGACGGCCGGGCGCGGCGGTGGCACACGGGCGGACTCCGCCTCTCCAGTCCGCCTCTCCAGCGTGGGTGTTCTACCGAGCGCCCGCGCCCCGCGCTGCGCGGCGCTGCCCCGCGCAGCGCGGCGATCTCCGCAGCGCCGCTCGCGCGCACGACAGCCGCCCTTGTCCTCCTCTGTCCACCCCTGTCCACACGACACCCACGCTGTCGCGCGCGATCTGCCGCGGTGTGCTTTTGCTGTGGGCGTAAGTGGACGCGGCCCGACGTCGGCTTTTCTCATTCATCATGACCGGAACCCCGGTAATATCGGTCACCTCTCGAGCCGGGCGCATCCGAGCCATCCGAGGTCTTCTTGCCACGCTGCCCATCCTGTCATCGCCGACTTGCAGCCCTCGCCGTCTGCTCCGCGGACGGCGCCACAGCGCCACGCCACGCCGCGCCTGTCGATCTCGGCGCCGAGGCGCCGCCGTCCCTCGCGGGCTTCCGCGTCGGCGTACCGCTCGCGGCCGGCGCGTTCTCGGTCCTCTGGGACGCGACGCGACTCGACGACGGCGCGCCCGCGGTGCTCAAGGTCAGCAGGGCCCACACGCTGCTCGCGCGCGAGCGCTTCCGCTGCGAGACGTGGGCGCTCGAGCAGCTCGGCCCCCCGGTCACGCCGCGCCTGCTCCAGAACGGCGTCCTCGAGGACGGCCGCGCGTACGTCGCCATGGAGCGCCTCGAAGGCGAGACGCTCGCGGCGCGCCTCGAGCGCCTGCCCGCCGCGCTCGACCTGCGCTCCGCCCTCGACGTCGCGCTCGGCGTGCTCGGCTGCCTCCAGGCGGTCCACGAGCGCGGCCTCGTCCACGTCGACCTCGCGCCCGAGAACGTGTTCCTCGAGGCCGGCGGCGGCGTGCGGCTCCTCGACTTCGGCCTGTCGCAGCGCGAGCGCGGCGTCGTCTGCCACCCCGCGGACAGCGCGCTCACGACGCTCGGCGCCATGCTCGGCACGCCCGAGTACGCGTCGCCCGAGCGGCTGCGGGCCGAGCCGATCGACGCGCGCGCGGACCTCTACGCCTTCGGCGCGCTCCTGTTCGAGCTGCTCACGCTGCGCGCGCCGTTCTCGGGCGACCGCGCGAGCGTCGCGCAGGGCCACCTGGGCCGGCGGCCGCCCCGGCCGGGCGAGCTCGCGCCCGTCCCCGAGCCCGTCGAGGCGCTCGTCCTCGCCTGCCTCGCCAAGGAGCGGGCGCTCCGCCCGCGCGACGCCGCGTCGCTGCGGGCCGCGCTCGCGGCGGCGGGCGCGGCGGCGCTCGGCGAGCCCGGCGAGATCGCCGCGGCCGAGGGGGACGACGCGGCCTCGAGCTCCGGGGACCGGCACGACACGGTGGTGCTCGCCCTGGAGGCCCGCGGCGCCGAGGCCGAGGTCCGCGCCGCCGTGGCCCGGCACGGGGGGCACCTCGCGCGGCAGCGCGGGTACCGCTTCGTCGCGATCTTCCCCGGGCCGAAGGAGGCGGCCGCCGAGCGCGCGCTGCTCGCCGGGCGCGAGATCGTCGCGTCCGTCGGCGCGCCGCTCGCGATCCACGTCGCGCCGCTGAAGCTCCGGCGCGAGGCGCGAGACGCGGACAGCGCCCAGGTCGTCGCCGGGCTGGCGGTGGAGCGGCCCGAGTCGTGGCTCCCCGCGGAGCCGTGGCGCGGGATCGCGCTGAGCGCCGAGCTCGTGACCGCCCACCCCGGCTTCGACGTCGCCGCGGCGAGCGAGGACGGCCGCTACTTCTTCGCGCAGGAGGCGCCGCAGGCCGACGGCGACGCCGCGCGCGCCGCGCCGCCGCTCGTCGGGCGCGACGGCGCGCTGAGCGCCCTCGAGGGGAGCCGCGAGCGCGCGCTCGCCGGACTCGGGCCGGGCCTCTGCGCGCTCGTCGGCGAGCGCGGCGCCGGCAAGTCGCGGCTCGCCGAGGAGATGGCCGAGCACAGCCGCCGCGCGCACCCCGGCGCGCTCGTCATCGCCCTGCGCGCCGAGCCGGAGCTGCCCGGGCGCGCCGCGCGCGCGGGTGGCCCGGGCGGCGGCCGCTTCGGGCAGACCGCGGCCGCCCTGCTCGCCGCGGTGCTCGGCGCCGGCGCGGGCGCCGCGCCGGGCGACGCGCGCGCGCTCTGCGTCGACCGGCTCGGCGACGCGCTCGGCGGCGAGGTGTGGCCCGCGGTGGCCGCCTGCCTCGGCTGGCCCGCCGGCGCCCCCGACCGGCCGCCGCCGCCCGCGCGCCGCGGCAGCGTCATCCGCGCGCTGGCCGAGGGGCTCCGCCGCCGGGCGACGGAGCGGCCCGTGATCGTGATCCTCGACGACGCGCACCTCGCCGACGGCTTCACGCTGGACGCGCTCGACCTGGCGACGCGCCGCGAGGCGCCGCTGCCGCTCTGGGTGCTGCTCGCCGGCGCGCCCGAGCTCGCGGCGCGGCGCCACGCGCTGAGCGCCCGGCAGAGCGCGCGCGATCACGTCGCGCTCCCGCCGCTCGACGACGACGCCGGGCGCCTCCTCTGCGCGGAGCTGCTACGGCCCGCGGAGCCCCCGCCGAGCGCGGTGCTCCGGCGCATCTGCGCGTGGGCCGGCTACAACCCCCGCTGCCTCGTGGAGCTCACCCGGGCGCTGAAGCGCGGGGGCTTCGTGCGGCTGCGGGCGCGGTCGAACAGCCACCAGCTCGCGACCGCCGACCTCGAGAAGCTCCCGCCGTCGCCCGCGTGGCAGTGGTTCGCGGCGCGGCAGCTCGCGGCGCTCCCGCCCGAGCTGGCCGCGTGCGCGACGCTCTGCGCGGTGCTCGGCTTCGAGCTCTCGGAGGACGTGGCCGCCGGCGCGCAGCGCTCGCTCGAGCGCGAGGACGCGGCCGCGCCGCGCGTCGACGTCCCGAGCGGCCTGCGCGCGCTCGTCGCGCGGGGGATCCTCGCGCCGCGCGAGGCGGCGCGGGGCGAGGACACGCCGTGCGGCGGGGCGCGCTACGCGTTCCGGAGCGCGCTCCTGCAGGAGGCGATCTACGCGCTCCTCACCGAGGAGCAGCGCGCGCGCATCCACCGGCACGCGCTCGCCGTCTGGGAGTCGCTCGCCGAGGCGCGGCCGACGGCGCCGGAGCTCCTCGAGCCGATCGCGCGCCACGCCGCGGCCGCCGGGGCGCGGGCGCGCGCGGCGCACGCGTACCTCATCCTCGGCGATCTCCAGCGCGACCGGCACAACAACGCCGTCGCGGACGGGCACTACTCGTCCGCGCTGCTCTGGGCCGACGGCGACGACCAGCGCCTGCGCTACCAGGCGCTGCTCGGCCGCACGCGCGTGCGCTACCGCGTCCTGCGCACCGGCGAGGCGCTCGACGACATCCGCTCGGCGGGCGCGCTCGCCCGGACGATGAAGGACCCGCGGATGATCGCGGTCGCGCTGCTCGAGGAGGCGACGGCGCTCGACTGGGCCGGCGCCTGGGAGGAGTCGGCGGCGCGCGTCGAGGAGGTGCTCCCGCTGCTCGACACCGGCGAGGGGCCCGCAGACCCGACGCTCCTCGCGCGCTTCGAGATCGCGGTCGGCCGCTCGTCGTTCCGCAAGGGCAACCTGGAAGACGCCCTCGAGCGGCTCTCGGCGGGCGTGGCGCTCGCCCGCGCGTCCGACCACGACACGCGCGTGACAGGCCTGACGTTCCTCGCGTGCGTCCTCGCGCGGTGCGGCCACCTCGACGAGGCCGAGCAGCGCTTCGACGAGGCGGTGCGCTGCTGCGAGGAGCGCGGCGACAGGGCCCACCTCGGCGCGGCGCTCGTCCGCCGGGCCGAGCTCTGGCCGGCCCTCGACGCGCCGGATCGCGGGATCGCGGATCTCCGGCGCGCGGTCCAGCTCGCGCACGAGGAGGCCAACGCCTGGGCGGAGCGCGAGGCGACGATCAAGCTCGCGGAGCTGCTCTACCTGTGGGGGCGCGAGGACGAGGCGCTGCCGCTCGTGCGCCAGGTGCGCTCGCTCGACGAGCAGTTCACGGATCGGCCGGTCTACGGCAGCGCGCTCTTGCTCGCGCGGATCCACGCGATGCGCGACGAGCACGCGGAGGCGAGCCGGCAGCTCCGGTGGCTCAGGGCGCAGGGCGCTGTCGCGGATCTCCCGCACTACGCCCAGGCCCTGCTCGGCGTGATGCAGCTCGCCGTGCGCGACCCGCGGCACAGCATGGAGGGCGCGCGCACGCGGTCGGCGCTCCGGGACGAGGGCGAGCCCGGCGGCGAGATCGGCGGCGGGCTGAGCGCCGATCAGCGGGTCGAGCTGCTCTACTGGCGCGCGCGCGCGCTGCTCGACGCCGGCCGCCCCGACGACGTGGCGCTGCTGCTCACGCGCGTCGCGCCGCTGCTCGCCGAGAGCCGGGCCTGGCGCCCGCGGTTCGCGAAGCTCCGGTCGAGCTACGGGCAGCTCGCGGGGTAGGCGGGCGACGCGGCGTCTGCGCGCGGCCGGCGCGCGGCGCCCTTGCCGGCGATCTCGCCGGATCACCTCGGGTCGATGCGGAACACCTCGCCCGTGAGCATGACGACGTAAAGCTCGCCGGCGGCGTCCTCGCCGAACGAGGCGGCCGGCAGGCTCGACGCGAAGTCCGCGGTGATCTCCACGTGGTCGCGCACGGCCGCGCCGTCCCACCGCAGCGTCCAGAAGCGGTGCGTCCCGTAGTCGCCGTAGACGTACCTCCCCTGGAGGCACGGGATCGCCGTGCCGCGGTAGACGTATCCGCCGGTGATCGAGCCGCCCTCGCCGCTCGAGTGGCTGTGCTCCACGGCGGGCGCGACCCCGACCCGGGAGCACCCGGCGGAGACGCAGTGGTCGCCCTCCATCGTCGGCCAGCCGTAGTTGCGCCGGCCGGTGCGGGCCGGCTCGATGTTGAGCTCCTCCCACGCGTTCTGCCCGACGTCGGCGATGTAGAGATCGCCCGTGCGCCGGTCGAAGCTGAAGCGCCACGGGTTGCGCAGGCCGTGATCCCAGACGAGCGGGTTCACGCCGGCGCCGGAGAGATTGCCGGCCGGACCGAGCCCCGTGTCCACGTCGATCCGGAGGATCTTGCCGAGCGGCGACGAGAGGTCCTTCGCCGGGGAGGTGGAGTACGGGGTGACGGCCGCGTCGCCGACGGAGGCGTAGAGGTGGCCGTCCGGCCCGAAGGCGAGCGTGCCGCCGGCGTGGTTCCAGCCGCCGTGCCGCGCGTCGAGGAGCTTGCGGACGGGCAGGCTCGCCGCCGACGTGTCGGCGACGTCGGGGTTCGAGGCGGAGCGGCGGAACTCGCCGATGGTGACGTTGCCCCGCGGCGCGGCGGTGTAGAAGAGCCAGAACCGGCCGTTCGTCGCGTAATCGGGGTGGAACGCCATCCCGAGGAGCCCGCCCTCCGCGGTCGGGCCGGGCGTGCACACCAGCGGGTGCGCGCTCGCCGGACGCGAAGGCGGGCACGAGGTCCCACCCCGGATGTCGAGGAACGGCGTGGACTGGAGGACGCCGTTCTTGATGAGGCGGACGCGCCCGTCCTTTTCGAGGACGAACATCCGCGAGGTGTCGCCGGGCGGGCTCGTGAGGAAGAGGGGCGCCTCCAGGCCGGAAGCGACCTGCGTGAGCTTCAGGCGGGGCACCCCGGTGCACGCGCCGCCGGCGCCGCTGCCGGGGCTCGCGCCGCCGCCGGGGCTCGCGCCGCCCGCGCCTCCCCCGCCGCCCGCGCCGGCGCCATGGGTCGCGCTGCTCGCGCTGACGCCGTTCGCGCTGACGCTGCTCGCGCTCGCGCTGCTCGCGCTCGCGCTGTTCGCGCTGCTCGTGGCCGCGCCGCTGTTCGCGCCGCTCGCCGCCCCGGCCGGCGGCTCTAGCCCCGCGATCCAGGTGCGGACCGCCGCGAGGCCCGACGGGTCGACGGCATCCGACGCGATCGGGGGCATCTGCGCCCGGGTGCCCCGGTGCGCCATCCGGCGCGCGACGGCGCTCGACCCGGGATCTCCCGCCGTGATCCGGTGGACCACGCCGGACTCCCAGAAGCTGGGCGTCACGCCGACGCCGGTCGCGTACGTGTCGGTGCTCTCCACCGTGGTGTTCGCGGCGAGCAGCCGCGTCCGCAGCGTCGCGACGCCGGTGCTGTTGTGGCAGTTGCCGCAGTTCGCGTGGAGGTAGCCGAGCGCGGCGGCGGCCTCGGCGTCGCCCGGCGGGCGGACCCCTCCGGGCCTCGGGACGGTGAGCCACCCGGCGCGGCTCAGCGACGCCATGGTCTCGCCCGGTCCGTCGTGGCTCAGCTGCAGCGCGCTGAAGCCGAGGATCCGCTCCGGGAGCTTGCCGTGGCACTCCCAGCAGTCCGCCGTCCGCGGGATGTCGTGCCCGGTCCCGAGCGCGTCCTCGACGCCGTCCTCGACGAGGAACGCGTCGTTCCTCGACGGGTCCCACGCGTACGCGGCGAACAGCCAGTCGTCGAGCCCGGGCCCGAACCGGTGGATGAGCCGCGTCTCCACCGTCACGCCCCCGGCGCGGAACTCCTTCCAGAAGCGCGTCCCCACCGGCAGCGACCAGTGATCCATGTCGCTCGTGTCGACGGTCGAGCAGCGGGGCAGGTACACGAAGCGCCGCTTTGTGGCCCCGTCCGACCAGAGCTCGAACGCGGGGCGGAACTCGCGCGTGTTCGCCGCGCGCGACCGGGTCGCGATGTCCACGTAGAGCCCGGTCTCGGAGAGCCGCTCGGGCGGCGTCGGATCGGGCGGCAGCGCGTCCGGATCGGCGCACGGATCGGCCGTCGCGCTCGAGGCGCCCGTCGAGCTCGACGTCGCGGTCGTCGACGCGGCGGTGCTCGACGCGCCCGCCGTCGCGCCGACGCACGGCGCGCAGTGCGGGCCTCCGCAGTCGACGCCCGCCTCGTGGCCGTTCATCACGCCGTCCGAGCAGGTCACGTAACAGACATCGAGCCGCGGGCGCTCCTCGGCGCGGCCGATCTCGCTGCTCCTCAGGTTGGTGCTGCGCGCCGGCGCCTCGTCGAGGAGCACGCCGTGGTTCTCCGCGGTCCCGAGCACCCATGATTGCGCGAGCGCCGACACATCGGTCTTCCGGAGGCCGGCGCCCGCCGCGGCGACGATCGTCGCCGCGCTCTCCGCGTCGAAGCCGCCGTCCTCGAGGCTCCGCCACGTGACGGTCCGCTCGTCCCACGGCGCCGTGACGCGGTGGACGCTGATCGCGCTTCCCTCGAGCTTGTGCGTCTGATGGAAGCCCAGCGCGGCAGAGACGATCGTCGCGCCGGGGGGCACGGGGGAGAGATCGAACCGCACGACGGACCGTCGGTGGCCCGCGCTCGGCACGACGCCAGTCGAGAGGTTGGGAGACGTGGAGTCGTTCCAGGATGGAGCGTTTTGCCACAGTGTCGCATCTCTCACCGTGCCGCGCGTCCCACGCTGGAGGGTGACACAGACCATGCCGTCGCTCGCGAGGGGCAGAGACGCGGCCCCGAGCGCGGGCGCCTCGTCCGCCCCGACATCGCTGTCGTCGGCTCCGCGCGCAGGGTCGCGCTCCGCCTCGGGCCCGCCGCTGCAGCCGAGGGCCGCGGCCGCGGCGCCGGCGAGGACGCCGCGCCTCACGAGGGGGTGAACGGCCGAGCTCACCGTGGATCGATGAGGGCCGCGCCGCGGTCGTCCGGGCGCAAAGGACCGTCGTTGCATACAGCGATAACCTCCTTGTGGGGTCGACCGCAGGGGGCTCCCCGCGGCGGACGGCGGATGTGCGCGAGGCGATCGGCGGCCGCGCCGGATCCACGGGCACACCTCACCGCCGGTGGGCGCCTGGATCACTTCAACGAGCGTGCCACCAGGCTCATCGCCGCGCACCGCGTCACACATGCACCCAGACGCGCGGTGCGGCGCGCGGCCAGGAGAGGAGAGGACCCCGCGGCGAGGGAGCCGGCGAGAAAGAAGAAGCGCGAGCGATGATTCATCGAGCCGCTCGAGCCGGTCCACGATCCTGCGTTGTCGATGGACATGCCCCTACATGAAGGGCCGCGGTTGCGCCCCTCACGGAAGTAGTGGTTGGATCCAGCGCGGGAGCGGCGTAGGATGACATGTTGTGTCATCTCCCGAACCGACGCAGAGCGCCTCGCTGTTCCTCTGCATCACCTTCTTTCCGAGCGAGCGCCTGGCGACGGCGGTGCTGCGGCTGGTGTCCAGCTTCTGCGGCGCCGTGCTGGACGACGCGAACGTGAGCTCGCGGTTCTACATGGCCGCGCACGAGCTCGCCGAGAACATCACCAAGTACTCCACCGGCCCTCGCGTCAGCCTCGAGCTGGCGCTCGAGGAGGACGAGCGGTCGCACATCATGAAGATCCGCGCGCGCAACGAGGCCTCCCCGGAGCGCCTGAGGGAGGTCGAGAAGCGCCTGCTCGATCTGAAGACCGCGGCCGACCCGCTGAAGCACTACGACGAGCTCATCACCGAGACGGCGATGGTCGAAGGCGTCTCCGGCCTGGGCCTCGCGCGCGTCCGCGCCGAGGGGGGGCTCGACGTCGATTACAAGATCGAGGGGAACGAGCTCACGATCATCGCGCACGCGCCGCTCGAGCGGTGGAGGACGAATGAACGGCTTGAGGGTTGACCCCGTCGTCATGGACAGCTTCGGTATCGAGCCGGCGCTCCGAGGCGACCGCCTCAGCATCAAGCTCACCGGGACGGGCGACATGGCGGCGGCCGCGCCGCTCGGCGGTTATTGCAAGGAGGTCCAGGCGGAGGTGAGGCGCCTCTCGCTGGCCGCCGTCGAGTTCGACATACGGGCCCTCTATTTCCTGAACTCGAGCTGCCTGAAGGCGTTCATCGCCTTCATCTGCGGCATCTCCGCCCAGGGCCTCAAGTGCGAGATACGGTTCGTGACGGACGGGAGGCTCGCCTGGCAGCGGCGGAGCCTGACGGCCCTCGAGCGCATGTCCCCGAGCCTCGTGTCGATCGACGAGAAGACGAACTGACAAGATGAGCTGAGAGCGACACCATGCCGGCGAGGCGCCCAACGATCGCCCTCCTGACCGACTATCTCACGGGCGAATACCAGTCCGAGGTGCGCTTCGGTGTCGAGCGCGCCGCCGAGGAGCACGACGTCAACCTGCTCGTCGTCTTCGGCGAGACGCACGCCCGCGCGGGCTACTCGATGATGCCGAAGGCCACCATCTACCCGCTCATCAGCGCGGAGACGGTCGACGGTTTGGTGATCCTGTCGTCGGCGCTGACGAACCACCTCGGCATCGAGGGCACCCACGCGTTCTGCCGGTCGTACGCGCCCCTGCCCCTGTGCAGCGTGGGGCTCGCGCTGGAGGGCGTCCCGAGCGTCCTCGTCGACAACGCGCGCGGGGCGGAGGCGGTCGTCGCGCACGTGCTCGACGACCACGCCTGCCAGCGCGTCGCGTACATCAGCGGCCCGCCGAACAACGAGGAGGCGACGCTGCGCGCCGACGCGTACCGGCGGGCGCTCGCGGCGCGCTCGATCCCCCACGACGAGCGGCTCTTCGTCGTCGGCGACTTCCTGATCGAGGGCGGCCGCCGGGCGATGCGCGAGCTGCTCGCGCGCGGGGTCGACTTCGACGCGGTCGTCGCCGGGAACGACAACATGGCCCTCGGCGCGATGGAGGCGCTCAAGGCGCACGGCCTCGACGTCCCGGGCGACGTCCTCGTGTGCGGCTTCGACGACGTCGCCGTCTCGCGCGTCACGAGGCCGTCGCTCACGACCATCCGCCAGCCGATCAAGCGGCTCGGGGCGCTCGCGCTCACGATCGTCGTCCGCATGATCCGCGGCGAGCGCGTCCCGGACCGCAGCCTGCTCTCGGTCGAGCTCACGCGCCGCGAGTCGTGCGGCTGCGGCTACTACGCGACGCTCCCGCGCCCCTCGGCGCGCGCCGTCGCGGCGTCCCCGGCCGCGGACGGGGCGCCCTCCCTGGCCGGCCAGCGCGAGGACGTGGAGCGCGCGCTCGCGGGCGCCGTGACCTTCCCGGGCTCGCCGGAGCGGGCCTGGCCCGCCGAGCTGCTCTCGGCGCTCGAGGACGAGCTCGCCGGGCAGGAGGGCCGCTTCCTGGAGGCGCTGAAGGCCGTGCTCGACGACGCGACGCGCGAGGGCGTCGCGCTCGACCAGTTCCAGGGCGTCGTCACGCTCCTCCGCGCGCGGCTCCGCCGGGCGTCGCGGGGCGCGCAGCGCGAGGACGTCGAGCGGCTCTGGCACGCCAGCCGCGCCCTGATCGCCCACGCCTCCGCGCGCGCGGAGGCCGAGCGGCGGCTCCACCTGGAGCTCGCCTCCGTCCACCTGAGCTGGACGGGGAGGTGCCTGTCGACGTGCCTGAGCCTGCCCGTGCTCCGGCGCACGCTGGCGACCGAGCTGCCCGGCCTCTCGCTCACGCGCGCCGCCGTGTCGCTCTACGATGATCCGCAGCGCGCCACCTTGAGGCCGTTCTTCCTGATGGAGGACGGCCGCGACGTGGAGCCGCCGCGCGCGAGCTTCCCGGCGCGCCGCATCGCCCCGCCCGGCTTCCTTGGCTCCGCCGAGCGCTGGAGCGTGTACGCGATGCCGGTCACGTTCGGCGACGCGGAGTACTACGGCATCGCGGCGCTCGGCAGCGGGGCCAACGAGGTGGTCTACGACACGCTGCGCCTCCAGCTCGGCTCCGCGCTGAAGGCCGCGGCCATGCACCGGGAGATCGTCCGTGAGGTGGAGACCCGCGAGCGGCTGGAGCAGGAGCAGCGCAACCAGGAGAGCCAGGTCGCGCAGCACATCCAGACAAGGCTGGTGCCGCCGCACCCCGCCATCGCGGGGCTCGATCTCTGCGCGCACCTGAGGCCCGCGGCCGAGGTGGGCGGCGACTACTACGACGTCATCGCGACGCCGGAGGGCGGCTGGCTCGGGATCGGCGACGTCGCGGGGCACGGCCTCGCGGCCGGGCTCGTCATGCTGATGATCCAGAGCATGGTCGCGGCGATGACGCGCAGGACGCAGGCCGGGAGCCCGGCCGAGATCGTCTCGGCGCTCAACCAGGCGATCCACGACAACGTCCGCGGCCGGCTGAAGCGCGACGAGCACGCGACGCTCGTGCTGCTCCGGTACGAGCGCAGCGGCCGCGTGACGTTCGCGGGCGCGCACGACGACATCATCGTGTGCCGCGCGCGCACGCGGCGCTGCGTCTGCATCCCGAGCTCGGGCGTCTGGGTCGGCATCCTGCCCTCCATCGACGCGATGACGCGGGACGCCGAGTTCTTCCTCGAGGAGGGGGACGTGCTCGTGCTCTACAGCGACGGGGTGACGGAGGCGCGCAACGCCCACCGCGAGCAGTTCGGGCTGGAGCGGCTCTGCGCCGCGATCGAGGTCGCCCAGGCCGAGCCGGTGGACGCCATCCGCGACAGGATCCTGAGGGACGTCGAGGGCTGGTGCCCGAGCCCGGACGACGACATCACGCTCGTCGTCGCGCGGTACCACGCGCCGACGGGCACCCTGTAGGCCGGCGCCCCGGCCTCGATCTGGGCGAGCTCAGCGGCGCGCGGGGCCCGGGCGCGCGGCGGCCCGCGCCTGGGCGAGGGTGCTCTCCACGGCGGCGGCGAAGCGCGGCGGGAAGAGCTCGGGGTCGGTGAACCACGACGCCACGCTGCTCACGGCGCAGCGGATCCCCGAGCGCTCGTCCGCGACCGCGCCGGCGAGCAGCCACCCGGTGCCGAGCGCGAGCCGCGTCGGCGGCAGCCCCGCCTCGCGGACGAACCACCGGCAGAGCGCGCGGACGTCGTCGTCGGCCAGGTGCGCGCGCCGGGCCTCGAGCAGCAGCGCGGCCGCCTCCAGCAGGCGCGCGTAGGACGCGGCGCGCCTCGGGATCGCGCGGCACAGCACGCGGTGGAGCACCCGGAGGTGCTGCTCCAGGAGCACGCTGGGCATCCCGCGGTTGGAGAGCAGGCCGGCGAGCCAGCGGATCTGGCGCTCCACGACCGGGAGCGGGTGGGTGGCGAGCGTCACGAGGAACGCGCTGTCGCTGCTCGTGAAGCGCCGCCCGCGCTCGCCGTAGCGGAACCCGTAGTAGGGCGAGAGCTCCAGGGAGAGCTCGCCGGCGCGCAGCGCCGCGGCGACCTCGCGCGGATCGTCGGGGACCGGGGTCGAGCCGGCTTCGGGGTTGAGGGGGTGCCCGGGCATCGCGAGGAGCAGCGGACCGCCGGGCCTGTCAGCCGGTGACGCGCCCCTCGATGATACCCCCGTCCGCCGTGATGGCGACGACGACCTCCGAGTCGACGAACAGCGACACGACCGGGCCGACCCAGGTGTCGTTCTCCCAGACGCACTCCCACGTCCCGGCCATCGGCGGGACGCCGCCGCGCCGCACCCAGATGCGCCCGGCGCTGCCCGCCCACGCGCGGCCCTCGCTGTCGATCGTCGCCGCCGAGAGGGCGCGCCGCGGCTCGATGTTCTCCGTGAAGACGCTCTGCCCGTAGCGCCAGACGACGCTCCCCTCCGCGCCGACGGCGATGCCGAGCCCGAGGTCCGGCCGCCCGGCGCACGCGACGAACGCGCGCACCGGCGGGGCGGGGATGCGCTCCAGGTGCCAGTCGAGCGGGGCGTAGAGCGCGACGAGCCCCTCGCCCGTCGTCGACCGGCCGACGACGAGCCACCGCTCGTCCTCGACGCGCGCGACCGCGGCGAGGAGCGCGACGCCCTCGGCCGGCATCGGCCGCAGCCACCGCTTGGCGATGAACGCGTGGAGGAGCGGCCGCGGGTCGTTCTGCGTCGCCGAGACGAGGATGCCCATGTCCTCGAGGTCGCCGCTCAGCGCCACGTGGCACTGCGGCTCGCCCGGCAGCTGGAAGACGCCCGTGACGCCGCCTGTCGTGTACACGGCGAGCGTCGAGGCGTCGCCGCCGATCAGCCAGCGGCCGGGCCCGATCCGGTGCACGAAGCGCACGCCCTGCGGGCTCGGCAGGCCGCCGGACGACGCCTCGCTCCAGCCCGTCCCGTTCCAGAAGAGCAGCCCGCCGGTCGCCGCGGCGAGGCACCGGCCGTAGCCGTCCCAGGCCACGCTCCGGATGACCGAGTCGAGGCTCGGGTGGTGGAGCACCGTCCACGTCCACCGCTCGACGATCGACACCTGCGACCCCCGCTGCGGCGGCTCCCTCGAGGCGCGCGGCGGCGGCGCGGTGATGAGCTCGGCCTCGATCGCGCGGTCCGGGCTCGGGCGATCGGCGGCGTTCGGCCTGCGCGGCGAGAGCAGCGTCTTGCCGAGCTCCCCCTGGATCTGGACCGGCTCCTTCATGTGCGTGGACGGGATGGTCATGGGGGCCATCTCCTCCGCGGCGCGCGCGCGCTGCTCGCTCGCGCTGGCGACCAGCCGCTTCTCCAGCGCGGAGACCGGCGAGGCGGGGCGGAGGTACGGCGAGAGCATCGCCGCCACGGCCACGGACTCCTGGAGGCGCTCCTGCGCCTCGCCCGCCGACGCCCAGCGCAGCGCGAAGTCGATCGACTTGCACGCCTGGTCGTTCGCGCGCAGCGAGGGGTGGAGCCACCGCGTGTCGAGGATGCTCCGGCGCGTGCGCGCCATCGCCGCCATGAGCGCCTGCGCCTGCGACTCGGCGACGATGTACTCCTCGCCCGTGAGCACGAAGAAGATGACGCACGCGAGGTTGAAGATGTCGGTCCACGGGCCGATGGTGCCCGGATCGGCGGACAGCATCTCCGGCGGCGCGACCCCGGCGTTGCCGACCACGCCGGCCATGATCGTCTCGCGGATGCCCCGCGGCCGCGCCAGGCCGAAGTCGCTGATCTTGAACAGCTCCTCGTCGCCGGAGCCGCAGCACAGGATGCTCTCCGGCGTGAGCTGCCGGTGGATGACGCCCACGTCGTGCACCGCCGACAGCCCGCTCGAGATGCACTCGATCGCGCGCGTCGCGCGGGCCGGGTCGAACGCGAAGCCCGTGGCCTGGATGGTGCCCTGCACCCGCTGGCGGAGCGTCACGCCCTGGATGCCGCCGTGCACGTACTCGATGGTGATCCAGGGCAGGTCGAGGGTCTTCGTACCGCGCCGCACCGCGAACGTGCCGGTGTCGATCAGCCGGACCACGAAGGGCGTCGGAGGGACCTGCTCGTTGAGGCGGCCGAGCGACACCGCCTCCTTCTTCACGATCACCGCCGCGGACGGACCTAGCTGCCTGAAGAGCGACGGCCGGAGGATCTTGACCACGACCGGGGTCTCGCCCTCGGGCGCGGTGCGGACCGCGTAGTACGAGACGAACATCGCCCCGGCCCCGGCGCGCGACACGATCCGGTAGCCGATGCTCGGCGCGAGGTCGCTGCCGATCGTGGCCCCCTGCAGCGCAGCGAGGGCCTCTTCATCGCTGGGTATTGTGAGCACGTGAACGACCATAGCGCACCCGGCGCGCCGTGGAGCAACTTGCCGCGGGGCGCGAGGCCGCCCCGCGGGCTCGGCGGTCGTCGACCGCCGAGCCCCGCGCCGACCCGCGCCGCCGCGCCCTGTAAGCCGGCGCTTCCGTCGCGCGTTGCACGGGCATGAGGAACCAGAGCTCCCTGTCGCGCCGGCTGTATCTCGCCGGGTTTCTGCTGTCGACCGCGCCCCTGCTCGCCGCCTGCGCGCCCCAGGCGGCGCCCCAGGCCGTGAGCCCCGAGGTCAACACGATCACCGTCGTCGGCCGGGGCGAGGCCAGCGCGAAGCCGGACGTCGCCCGCGCGCAGCTCGGCATCGAGGTCATGGCGCCCACCGTCGCGGAGGCGACGAGGACGGCCGCCGCGCGCATGAACGAGATCCTGGCGGCGCTCAGGCAGGCCGGCGTCGCCGAGAAGGACATCCAGACGAGCAACTACTCGATCCAGCTCGTGCGGCAGCCCGACGTGCCGCCGTGGGCGCCCGCCCCCCTGGCGCTGCCCCAGGGGGCGTCCGCCGCGGCGTCCGCGCCGGCGGTCGCCTCACCCGCCGCCGCGCCCGCCACGCCTCCCAACGCGCCCGCGGCGCGCGGGCCGAAGGCGGCGCCGCCGCCCGACCTCGCGCCGGCCAGGCCGGCCCCGCCGTCGCACGTGTACCAGGTGAGCAACACGGTGACGGTCGCCATCCGCAACCTCGATCAGGTCGGCCCGGTGCTCGACGCCGTCGTGGCCGCCGGCGCGAACAACGTGTGGGGCGTCTCGTTCGGCCTCGACAAGACCGACCCGCTCGAGGCGCAGGCGCGGGAGAAGGCGATCGCGGACGCCCGGTCGCGCGCCGAGGCGCTCGCCAGGCTCCAGGGCGTCTCGCTCGGCCGCGTCGTCGCGATCAGCGAGATCATCGATTCGGGCCCCGTCTACGGCCGCATGGCCATGGCCGCCGGCTCCGTCGGGGACGCGGGCACCCCCGTCGCGCCCGGCGAGGTGCAGCTCGGCGCGCAGGTGAAGGTCGTCTACGCGCTGGACAGCGCGCCGGCCGGCGCGCGCAAGTGACGTCGCGGCGCGAGGGGCCGCGATCCCCGGCGCCGCTTCCGCCGGGCCCGTCCGAATGCAGCTCGATCCACCGCGCGCCGCCCGTGTAGGTACAGTTCCAGCGTCCGGCTCGGGCCGCGCGCCCCCGGCCCCTCGCACCGCGCCACCATGACCGCTCCGCCCTGCCCTCCCCTCCCCCGCGCCGCCGCCCTCGCGGCGGGCCCGCGCATCGCCGCCGCCGTCGCTCGCTCGCTCGCAGCGGCGGCGCTCGCCGCGTCGACCGCAGGCTGCCTCGTGATCTCGCCGCCCGAGTACGATCACCCCCCGACGACCGCGCCGGTGCTCACCGCGGTCTTCCCGCCGCCGTACCTGCCCATCCACGTCGACGGGCTGGACGCCAGCCAGGATTTCAGCGCGACGGTGCTGTCCGAGGACAACGGCGACCCCGTTCTTCTCGCCTTCTACATCGATTACGGGAGGCGCAGCCCCGGCGGGAACCCGTATCGAAGGTTCCAGCCCGTGCCGCACCAGGTCGCGGCGGCGACCATCGCCGGCGGACCGCGCTCCTTCACGGTCTCGTGGACCAACGACGGCCTGCCTCTCCCGACGGACGGGGTGACGCCAGAGCGGGAGTGCCACACCATCACGCTGATGGCGTCGCACGCCTTCAACCCGTGTTATTGCCCGGCCGATCCGGACGACATGAGCTCGCTCACCTGGCAGTTCATCAACTGCGACCCGAACGACCCGGCGTGCCCCGAGTCGTGTCCTGCGCTGGACTGCGAGACCACCCCGTGCCTCTTCTGCGATGACCCCGAGTTCCAGGCGGAGTGCGCGGATCCCTGACGCCGCGGCGGCGTGGTACATGGGGTCGGATGATCGCTCCGACTGACGTGCAGCTCGACGCCCAGCCACCCCCCGCGCAGCGCGGCGGGGTCGTCCGGCCCGCGCGCCGGCCGCCTGGGTGGATCGTCCCCGGGCCGCGGCCCGTGACGCCTCCGGACAGGCCGGAGGTCTGGCCGGGCCCCGGCGAGGACCTCTGCTACCTCTCGGGCGACTTCCGCATCCTCCAGCGGCTCGACGGGCACCGCTGGTCGGCCGACGACCAGGTGACAGCGTGGTTCGCGGCGGAGCGGGTCGCGCACGCGCCCCCGCGCCGCGCGGTCGACCTCGGCTGCGGCATCGGCACGGTGCTGCTGTTCACCGCGTGGCGCTTCCCGGACGCGCGCTGCGCGGGCGTGGAAGCGCAGGAGGTGAGCGCGGCGATGGCCCGGCGGTCGGTCGGGTGGAACGGCCTCGACGGCCGCTGCGAGGTGCGCCTCGGGGACCTGCGCGATCCGGCCTCGGTCGAGGGGCTCGGCCCCGCGGATCTCGTGACGGGGACGCCGCCGTACCTGCCTGTCGGCACGGGCATCGAGTCCGTCCGGGTCCAGTGCGGGCCGTGCCGCTTCGAGCACCGCGGCGGCGTGGAGGACTACTGCCTCACGGCGGCTCGGCTGCTCGCGCCCGGCGCGCCGTTCGTCGCCTGCGCGTCGGCGCGGCAGCGGGGGCGGGTGGAGGCCGCCGCGGCGGCCGCGGGGCTCGCGCTCGAGGCGTGGCGCGATGTCGTCCCGAAGGAGGGCAGGGCGGCGCTGTTCTCGGTCTATGCGCTGCGCCGCGCCGGGGAGGCGGCGCCGCCCCGCGACGAGCCGCCGCTCGTGCTGCGCGGCCAGAACGGCCGCTTCACGGAAGAGTTCGACGCGCTCCGCAGGGCGATGGGAACGCCGGTGTGACGCCAGCTCCCGTGGACTACGGTTCTCGGAGATCTCCAGACTGCGCCTCGGAGGCCGGCCGCTTCGGCGTGGACTGCGGCGCAGGGCCGCGGTAGTCGTTCGCGATGGGCCTTCGGATCACCCAGGTGGATGCGTTCACGGGCAAGCCGTACCGCGGCAACCCGGCGGCCGTGTGCATCCTGCCCGAGGCGCGCCCCGCGGCGTGGATGCAGGCCGTGGCGCGCGAGATGAACCTCTCGGAGACGGCCTTCCTCGTCGGCCGCGACGACGGCGGCTACGATCTCCGCTGGTTCTCGCCGGCCGTCGAGATCGCGCTCTGCGGGCACGCCACGCTCGCGAGCGCGCACGTGCTCTGGGAGACAGGCATGCTCGGGCCGGACGAGCAGGCGCGCTTCTCGACGCAGAGCGGCGTGCTCACCGCATCTCGCCGCGACGACGGGTGGATCGAGCTCGATTTCCCGGCCAAGCGCCAGGAACGGGCGGAGCCGCCGCCGGGCCTCGAGCAGGCGCTGCGCGTGGAGCCGCTCTACATCGGCCGGAACGCGCTCGACTACCTCATCCTGGTGGGCTCGGAGGACGAGGTCCGCGCCGCCAGGCCCGATTTCGGCCTGCTCGCGACGGTGCCCGCGCGGGGGGTCATCATCACGAGCCGGAGCTCGTCCAGGGACTTCGACTTCGTCTCGCGCTTCTTCGCGCCCGGCGCTGGGGTCAACGAGGATCCGGTCACCGGCTCTGCCCATTGCTGCCTGACGCCGTTCTGGGCGGCGCGCCTCGGCAAGACCGAGATGGTGGCGTATCAGGCCTCCGCGCGGGGCGGCGTCGTGCGCGTGCGCCTGCGGGGCGAGCGCGTCGATCTGGGCGGACAGGCCGTCACCATCATGGAAGGTGAGCTTCGCGCGGAGCCGAACATCCGGGGCGACAGCGCGCCGCCTTCCGATATACCACCTTCGCGATAGCGCATCGTCGAGAGGCCTTCTGGCCTGCCCGGCCCGATGCGAGGGTGTTCGTGGCGCCTGCGCCTTCGCGGCGTCAGCTCGGCTGCGAGACCAGCGGCAGCGTCTGCGCCTGGAACAGCGGGATTCCCTCGCGCGGGACGAGCGCGCCCTTCGCGGGCGAGGCAGCGCGCGGGCGAGCCGGACGAGCGGGCTTGTCCCCGGGCGCGGGCGCGGGCGTCGCAGCCTGCGCGGGCGCGTCGGAGAGGCGCTCGACCGGGGCCTCCCACGCGTTCCGGGTGCCGCCGGCCTCGTTGGCCTGGAAGAACACGGCGCGGAGCGCCCGCCCCTCGACGTCGGTCTCGACCGCCATCATCCAGAACCAGGGGCCGTCCGGCTCGGTCTCTTGACCCATGAACGAGAACGCCATCTGTCGCGGCTCGGAGCGGCGGTTGTGCTCGATGCGGGCCGCGTCGAGGTGTCGCTGGGACGGTCTGTCGGCCGGGCCTCGGTACACGCGCACGGCGATCCCCTCGATGTGGGGCATGAAGAACAGCCCGTCCCGGTGGACGGAGAGCCAGGGGTGTTTGCCGCTCTCCGACAGCTTGCAGAGGGCATGACCGAACCGCTCGTGCGCCTTGCAGCCGATTCCCCAGCTCGTGTCCCCCTCTTCGCGGTTCGCCTCGCCGAACGCCTTGTTGCGGACGTCGACCGCTGTTTGCGCCAGGAGGAGGAGCCGGCTCTGCTGGAGGACGGGGTTCAGCTCCCAGGGCAAGGTCGCATCCATCGGGACTGGCACGGTACGCGCGTTCACTGAAAAGTCAATCGGATCCGGCCCTTGCGCTTGGACGGGGGACGGCGCCGCGCGGGTGCCCTCCAGCACGGCTCCGCGCGGCGCCGCCGTGCTAGAGGGCGCCGCGCGCGCGGCGCATGCGCGCGCAGGAGGTGTCCTGTGGGAGGAGCGTTCGTCGGAGGGAGCGCCGCGGAGCGGCCGCTGGTGGGCGTTGGCGTCATGCTGGTGCGCGACGGCCGCGTGCTGCTCGCGCAACGGCGCGGCAGCCACGGCGACGGCAGCTACTCCTGGTGCGGAGGCCACCTCGAGCTCGGCGAGTCGTTCGAGGCCTGCGCGATGCGCGAGGTGCGCGAGGAGAGCGGCCTCGTCGTGAAGAAGCTCTCCTTCCTCTGCCTCAGCAACATCGTCGCTTACGGCAAGCATTACGTGGACATCCAGCTCCTCGCGGAGGAGTTCGAGGGCGAGCCGGAAGATCGCGAGCCCCACAAGATCGCCGGCTGGGGCTGGTACCCGCTCGACGCCCTGCCCACACCCCTGTTCCGCCCCGTCGAGCTCGCGATCGCGAGCTACCGCAGCGGCCGCCGCTACAACCCCTGATCCCGCCACGCCCCCCTTCCCCGCGCACTATTGAACCGCGTTCAACACTATTGACTCCAGTTCAATAACTGGTATGGATGCGCTCGGCGCCCGTCTTCTGGCGCACGCCGGCGCGCCGGGCGGGGGCTCCGCCTGCGCCGCGGCCGGCGCCGGAGGGCACCTCGGGAGAGCGAGCACCTCGCGAAATCACCGCGAAGAAGGAGAGCACGATGGTCACCGAGCAGCCGTCCCTCAGACCGCGCAAGCCGCCCGTCGCGTTCGAGCAGGGGCTCACGCGCCACTGGCTCGGCGGGGCGGCGGTGCCGACCCACATCGCCAACGCGGTCAACCTCCTGTTTCCCGCGGGCGAGCGCTTCTTCATCCGGAGCGTCGCGCGCTACGCCGACCGGATCGACGACCCGGCGCTGCGCGCGCAGATGAAGGCGTTCTTCGGACAGGAGAGCCACCACGCGAAGGCGCACGAGCGGTTCTTCGATCTGCTCCGCGGGCAGGGCTACGCGATCGACGGGTTCCTCCGCGTCTACGAGAAGATCGCCTACGACGGCATCGAGCGCCTCTGCTCGCACGAGCTGCGCCTCGCGGTCACCGCGGCGCTCGAGCACTACACCGCGATCCTCGCGGAGGACGCGCTCCAGGCGGGGACGCTCGACCTGGCCCACCCGACGGCGCGCGCGCTCCTGCTCTGGCACGCCGCCGAGGAGATCGAGCACAAGACCGTGGCCTTCGACGTGCTCAAGGCGGTCAACCCGAGCTACGCCCTCCGCCTGCTCGGCTTCGCGGTCGCCACGATCACGCTCTCGATGTTCTGGCTCGCCGCCCTGCTCGTGCTGCTCGTCCAGGAGATCCCCCGCCGCGACGAGCCTGGAGAGCGCCTCCCCTTCCACAGGCCGCGGACGATCGTGAAGGACGTGTTCCTCCGCGGAATCCGCGAGTACGTGCGCCGCGACTTTCACCCTTCCCAGAACGACAACATCCACCTCGCGAGGGCCTACCTCGCCGGGATCGGCGCGCCATGAATGCTGCCCAGAACGCGGACCAGAACGCGGACCAGAACGCGGACCAGAACGCGGACCAGAACGCGGACCAGAACGCGGACCGAGCGCTGGCCCCGTGATCGCAGGAACGATGTCATGAGCGGCCGCGCGCACGGGCACCACCTCACCGGCGCTCCGCCGCGGCGCGCCCCAGGTGCTCCGCGCGGTGCGCACCGGCGAGCGGCTGCTGCAGAGGCTGCCAGGGATCGACCGTCCCCTCGCGCGCCTCGCAGGCGGGACCGGGCCGCGCGCGCAAACGCTGCGCAGCCCACAAAACCAGGCGCGCTGAGCCGCGCTTTCTCCCGACACTTCCTCGATATCGCGCTCGACGCCGCGCGGTCGCGTGCTCAGCAGTGCCCGCGTACCGTGACGCTCCTGCGACACGCCCTCCGACGGCCGCGTGCACGGCGCTTCGCATCGGCGACGCGTGTCACTCGTCATTGATAGGCATGAGCAGGGCACGTATCATGCGCTCCATGGCAGACGCGGCGGGCGGCCCGCCTGGCTTCAGCTCCGGAAGCGAGAACGGCGGCGATCCCGCTGCGCCGCTCGTGCCCGACGTCGCAGATACGCTGCAGGGCGTGGACACGGTGGTGCGCGACCGGTCCCCCGTGCGCGTCGGGCAGCCGGTCGACAGGTACGACGAGAGCTCGACGCTGAGCGACGAGGACCTCGCGCTGGCCGCCACGCGCTCGAGCATGCACGACGGCGGGAGCCCTGTTCAGGTACCTCCCGACGGCACGATACTTGGTGGAGTCTATCGAATTCTCGGACGTCTCGGAGAAGGCGCGATGGGCGTCATCCTTCTGGCGCGCGACGAGCAGCTCCAGCGGGACGTGGCCATCAAGCTGCTCCGCCCCGAGCAGCTCGACAACGCGCAGATGCAGGCCCGGCTGCTCGCGGAGGCGCGGGCGATGGCGCGCGTCCACCACCCGAACGTCGTCGAGATCTACGCGTTCGGGGAGTACGGCAACGCGCCGTATTTCGTCATGCAGTACGTGCCCGGCGTCACGCTCGACAGCCACGTCCACAGCAAGGGCGGCCGGCTCGGCCTCGACGAGGCGCTGAGCATCCTCGACCAGGTCTGCCTCGGCGTCTCGGCGATCCACGCCTCGGGCATCGCGCACCGCGACGTCAAGCCGAGCAACATCCTCGTCGGCCACGCCCTGCGCGTCGTGGTGGCCGATCTCGGCCTCGCGAAGCGCATCCCCCGCGGCGACCGGATCGAGCTCGCCTTCTCCGGCACCCCGGCGTACCTGGCGCCCGAGGTCGCGCTGGGCCGGCAGCTCGACCCGGCGCTCCTGCCGCGCATCGACGTCTACGCGCTCGGGGTGGTCGCCTACTACCTGCTCGCCGGCCGCCTGCCTTTCCAGAGCACCAGCACGGTCGATCTGGTCATGCAGCACGCCTATCAGCCGCCGATCCCGCCGAGCGAGCTCTGCCTCGACCTCCCGTCGTCGTTCGACGCGCCGGTGCTCGCGGCGCTGGCCAAGGAGCCGGACCAGCGCACGGCGAGCGCCGACGCGCTGCGCGAAGCGCTGCTCGACGCGCGCAGCGCCATGCCGACGTACGCGCGCTCGACGCGCGTCATGGTGGCGGACGACAGCCCGTCGTTCCGCGCCTTCCTCGTCAGCGTCCTCGCGCAGGCGCTGCCCGGCGCGATCATCGAGACAGCGCCCGACGGCACGGCGGCGCTGGCCGCGATCGAGGCGAACCCCCCGTCGCTCGGCGTGTTCGACCTCGACATGCCCGGCCTCGACGGCATCGCCCTCACCGCGGCGGTGAGGAAGCTCCCAAAGGGAGGAGACTTTCCGATCATCGTGGCGACCGGGACCGGGGGCGCGGCCGACTGGCAGTGCCTGTCGCGCCTCGGCGCCTCGGCGTTCCTTGTCAAGCCGTTCGACGCGGGTCAGCTCATCACCCTGGCGCGCGCGTTCGTGGGCGTCGCCGACGAGCAGAAGCGCAAGCAATGATTACAAGAGCGAGGGCCGCGGCCACGGCTCCCCGGCGGGCGGCGTGGCGCGGGGCCGACCGGCGCGAGGGCGCCGGGGCTCCGCCGGGTCGGCGATGTCGAGGCTCCCGATGAACGACAGCGAGATCAAGGTCCTTCTTGTGGATGACGACGAGGTCGATCACCTCGTCACGCGCCGGCTCCTCCGCGAGGTATCCCGGACCCGCTACGACGTGACGTGGCTGAGCACCTCGGACGAGGCGATCGAGGCGCTGCTCGCCGGCGGCTACGACGTCTGCCTCCTCGACTTCCGGCTCGACGCCCGCACCGGGCTCGACGTCGTCCACGAGGCGAACCAGTTCGGCTGCGCGATCCCGATCATCATGCTGACGGGCGTCGGCGACGAGGCGATCGACATGGCCGCGATGAGCGCGGGCGCGGCGGACTACCTGGTGAAGGGGCGGTTCGACGCGCAGATCCTCGAGCGCACGATCCGCTACGCCATCGAGCACAAGCGGAGCCAGCTCAAGCTCAAGCAGTACGCCGACACGCTGGAGGAGAGCAACCGCCAGCTCCTCCAGATGCACGAGGAGCTCGCGGCGAAGAACGCGGAGCTCGTCCGGCTGAACGAGGAGAAGAACCGCTTCGTCGGCATGGCGGCCCACGACCTCAGGAACCCGCTCGGCGTCATCCTCGGCTACAGCGACTTCATGCTGATGACGCACCGGCGCGGCGAGCCGACCTCGCTGCTCCGGGAGGGCGGCGTCGAGATCATCGAGATGATCAGGAGCTCGAGCAAGTTCATGCTCTCGCTCATCAACGACCTGCTCGACGTCTCGATGATCGAGCTCGGCAAGCTGAACCTCGACCGGAAGAGCACGGATGTCGTCCAGCTCGTCGAGTCGAACGTCGCGCTCAACATGGTGCTGGCCGGGCAGAAGAGCATGAAGCTCGTCGTGGAGAGCGACGAGAGCGTCCCGCGGGTGGACGTGGACGTCCACAAGCTGGAGCAGGTGCTCAACAACCTCATCAGCAACGCGATCCACTACTCCCCGCCGGGCACGACGATCCGCGTCCGGGTCCAGAGCGCGACCGACCCCGCGGGCGCGAACGGGGGCGGCGGCGAGGTCATCGTGTCGGTCCAGGACGAGGGGCCCGGGATCGCGCCGGAGGACATCGGCAAGCTGTTCCGGCCGTTCGGCCGGGCCAGGACGGTCAGCACCGGCGGGGAGCGCTCGACCGGCCTCGGGCTCGCCATCGCGCAGCGCATCGTCGAGGGCCACGGCGGGCGCATCTGGGTCGAGAGCGTCGTCTCGAAGGGCGCGACGTTCTCCGTGGCGCTCCCGGTGTCGCAGCCGCCGGACGCCGAGGCCGCCGCCTGACGCTCAGCGGGGCTCCGGGAGCTCCTCGTAGTCGAGGTAATCGAAGTCGGCGGGCAGGCTCTGGCCCGTGAGATCGTGCGCGCAGAGCGCGGCGAAGGCGCCGGTGAAGCCGATGCCGAGCGAGGTGCGCTCGTCCGACAGGAGCGACGCGTCGAGCACCGGCCCGAGCGCGTCGAAGCGCTCTCCGTCCCGCGACCACGAGAACTGGAGGTCCTTGCCGGAGAGCTCGAAGCGGAGGTGGAGGCGCGGGGCCGAGACGGCGATCGGGCGCGCGAGCCAGGTCAGCTTCCCCAGCTCGCTGCCGAGGAGCGCGACCGAGGGCCCGAGGCGCTCGTCGTGGCTGAGCAGCGCGTAGAAGAAGTTCTCGTCGTCGTACAGGCACATGAGCCCGGCCATCTGCTGGAACGAGGTCGGCTCGAACTCGAGGCAGGTCTCGACGCGGCAGCGGATCGACTGGATGCGGCGCCCGACGACGCTCTGCCGGTGCAGCGACTGCGGCGACTCGCGGCCCCGGACGCGCAGGTGGCCGGGGCGCTCGCGCAGCGACACCCAGCTCTCGTCGGGCACGTCGCGCAGCGCCTGGTAGTCGACGCCGAGCGACGCCCGGTCGAAGTGGTCCCGCACCGGCGGCGCCTCGACGGGGTGGGCCGGCAGCCGGGGCGCCGGCACGCGGACGGCGGGCGAGCGCGGGCTGCCTGTGCCGTCGAGCGCGAGCCACCCGTCGTCGGTCCAGCGCACCCGCTGGATCGCCGTCTCGCGGCCGAGGATGCAGCGGCGCTCGCCCGGCAGCGGCCTCCCGCACAGGTGGGCGAGGTACCACTCGCCGGTCGACGTCTCGACGAGAGAGCCGTGTCCGGCCTTCTGCAGCTCGAGGCCCGGGTCGTGGCGCGAGGTCAGGAGCGGGGTGTTCGGGTCGACCTCGTAGGGCCCCTCGATGCGCCGGGAGCGCGCCAGGGTCGCGGCGTGCTCGTAGCCGGTGCCGCCCTGAGCCATGAGGAGGTAATAGTGGTCCCCGCGCCGGTAGAGGTGCGGTCCCTCGGTGAGGCCGAGACCGCTGCCACGGAAGATCCAGCGGCGCTCGCCGACGAGCCGGCGCTGCTGGAGGTCGAGCTCCTGCAGCACGATGCCGGGGAACTGGTCGTTCCCCGGGCGGTGGTCCCACACCATGTTGGCGAGCCACATCCGTCCGTCGTCGTCGTGGAACAGCGAGGGGTCGAAGCCGCCGCGGTTCAGCGCGATGGGCTCGGACCACGGCCCCTCGATGCGGCTGGCGGTGACGACGTAGTTGTGCGCGTCCACGAAGCCGCGGCCCCAGCATTTGACGTCGGTGTAGACGAGGTAGAACACGCCGCGCGCGTGCGTGAGGCAAGGCGCCCAGACGCCCCCCGAGCGCGGATTGCCGAGCAGGTCGAGCTGGGAGCGGCGGTCCAGGGCGTACCCGATCGGCCTCCAATGGCGGAGGTCGCGGCTGTGGTGGAGCCGCACCCCCGGAAACCACTCGAAGGTGGAGGTGGCGATGTAGTAGTCCTCCCCCACCCGGACGATGGATGGGTCCGGATGAAAGCCCCGGAGAATGGGGTTCTCGATGAAGGTCGGTTGGTCGGTCATCGCTGTCACCGCGGTCCCCGGGAGTGAGCCCGGAAGTAAACGGAAGCCCATGAGGCGCTGCTCGGGTGGCGCTGGATGCTGCTCGCGAGGCCACCCCGGGCGCGCGCGGGATGTCGTGCGTGCGGGCATCTTGCAGCGGACGGGCTGGCCTGTGCAACGAAACAGGACGGAGGCCGGCGCGCCGGTGCTTCGCAGACAACGGAATCCAGCGCCGCCCGCGCTGTAGGGGGGCGGCTCCCCGTGTGAGCAACCGGCGCTCCGCTCCGGTCACCTGCCGCTGCGGTATGTCGCCCGAAGAACCGCATCTTCTCCCCTTCCTTCGCCGGATTCCGCATTGAGCAGGCCATCCAGAAGGTGGATAATCCGCTCGATGCAACTTCACGGTCCATGGTAGCGCGAGACCGCGATGACCGACCGATCGCGGGCTGCGCCGTGCCGGACGCGCCCACGACCGCTCGCAGAGACACGCGGTGCCGTCGCCCTTGGACCGGGACGTTCTGACCGCGGCAGAACCGTAGACGACACATCGATGTGCGCAGGCTCCGTACCTCGCGCGAGGTACTAGGGAGGAGTAGGCAGTGGCGAAGAGAGCGCTAGTGAGAGGCGTGCTGACAGCGCAGGCCAGCGTGATGGCTGCGCTCCTGTTGCTGTTCGGACAGGGGTGCGGGGGCGACGACAACCAACCCGAGCCCCAGGAGCAGACCCCGCCGGAAGGGGAAGATAACGAGAACCCGCCCGACGAGGAGGAGCCCGACGAGGAGGAGCCCGACGAGGAGGAGCCCAACGAGGAGGAGCCCAACGAGGAGGAGCCCAACGAGGAGGAGCCCGAGGGGCAAACCGAGTTCGTTTCGGCCGACGATCCCTTCACCGAGGGTTTCCTCGGCGAGGAGGAGGAAGAAGAGGAAGAGGAGGAGGAAGAAGAGGAAGAGGAGGAGGAGAACCGCGAGCTCGAGGAGGGCGACATCTACCGCGTCCTCGGCAACGGGCAGCTCCTCAACCTCAACCCCTACCGCGGCCTGCAGGTCATCGACATCCAGGACCCGACGAACCCGAAGTTCCTCGGCCAGATGCAGATCGCCGGCACCCCGGTCGAGATGTACGTCGTCGGCGATCGCGCGGTCGTGCTCCTGAACGACTGGGCCGGCTACCAGCTCAAGGCCGACGGCCTCACCGTGGAGCGGCGTACGGGCGCGACCGTCCTGTTCATCGACATCGCCGATCGCACGGCGCCCAAGCTCCTGTCGCAATACCCCGTCACGGGCGCCATCATGACGAGCCGCCTCGCCCGCGGCGAGACGGCGACCTCGCTCTACGTCGCCTCGAACGGATCGGAGCTCGCCGAGATCGCCCCCGGGCAGTACCAGTGGGTCGCCAAGACCCGGGTCAGGAGCTTCGATGTGGGCGCCGACGCGCTGATCGAGCGCAACGAGATCGAGCTCGGCGACGCCGTGACCGCCATCCACGCCGAGGCGGACGTGCTCCTCGTGGCCCGCTACAACTACCGCTGGTCGGAGGAGGCGAGCCAGATCTCGATCATCGACATCTCGAACCACGACGGGTCGATGGTGGAGCGCGGCAGCGTCAGCACGGCGGGCTTCGTGCGCTCCCAGTTCCACATGGACTTCCGCGACAACATGCTGCGCGTCTTCTCCGGTCCGCGGTGGGCCGACGGGACGCCCAGCTACCTCGAGACGTGGGACGCGACCGACCCCGAGAACCCGGTGCCGATCGACAGCGAGGACTTCGGCGCCCAGCAGTCGCTCTACGGGGCCGTCTTCCTCGACGACCGGGCGTTCGCGGTCACCTACCGGAACCAGGACCCGTTCCACGCCTTCTCGATCGATCCGGACGGCAACATCACCGAGGAGAGCGAGTTCATCGTGTCCGGGTGGAACAACTTCTTCCGCCCCGTCCTCGGCGCGACGCGGCTCATCGGGATCGGCGTCGACGACGCGAACGGCCGCCAGCTCGCGGCCAGCCTCTACGACATCACCGACCTCACCAACCCGACGCCCATGATCGCGCGCTCGACCGTCGACAGCGTCGCCCAGGGCTGGAGCTGGTCCGAGGCCGACTGGGACCACCGCGCCTTCACCGTGCTCGACAACGCCGTGGACGCGGTGGCGCCGACCGGCGAGGCCGAGACAGGCCTCGTGCTGCTGCCGTTCTCCGCGACCCGGTACGTCGACAACTACTACCGGCCGTTCTCCGGCGTGCAGATCTTCACCTTCTCGGGCACCACGTTGACCCGCCGCGGCGTGATGGAGCACGGCACCCCCGTGCGCCGCACGTTCCGCGCGGGAGACGAGGCCACCGCGAACGTGTCGGACGAGGCGCTCACCCTCTACGATCAGGACGCGCTCGACACCCCCGACCAGCTCGGGAAGCTCGAGCTCGCCCCGGACTACACGCGGGTCCTCGCGTTCGGCGATCACCGCGTGCGCATCAAGGTGCCTTACGACCTCTACTGGACCCCGCCCGCGAACCGGAAGCTCAAGGCGGAGGTCGTCCCGAGCACCGGGCCCACCCAGCTCGCGCAGCCGGTGGCCAGCTTCGACCTGCCGATCAACGCCCAGATCCACCAGGTCGGGGACCTGCTCGTGTCGCTGACCACCACCTTCGAGAACTGGGTCGGCAAGGTGACCCACATCGAGGTGATCGACCTGTCCGATCCGACGGCGCCGCGGCGCGCGGGCACGCTCGACACGAGCGACCTGCCGGCGACGTCTGTCTATTACGGCGGGTCCCGGTCGTTCCAGACCGTGCACCCCGCGCGCGACGCCCTCGCCTTCCTGCGCGTCATCGGCCACACCGAGGACCTCGGGGTCGGCTGGAGCTGCCGGACGAACACGATCAGCCAGCCGAACTGCTTCGGCCAGGAGGGGTGCACGTACGTCGCCGGTGAGCGGACGTGCCGCAGGATCGGCGGCGACGAGTACTGCAACGGCGGGTTCGCCGAGTGCGTCGACCACCCCGGCGCCGACACCACCTGCACGCCCATCGAGGTCGGCCGGGAAGACATCCCGAACGTGACGTCGACGTACTGCTACGAGTACGTGCCGCGCCGGAGCTGGGCGCAGATCGAGGTCCACGTGGTCGATCTCTCCGACCCGGACAACCCGACCCTGGCGCCGGCCATCGCGCTGCCGGACGACAGCGAGACGGTCAACGTCCTCAACGACAACGGCGAGCTCTACTTCAACATCAAGCGCTCGCTCGGCGCGCCGGACGACCCGCGCCCGCACACGCAGTACTTCCTCACGCACCTCAACCTGACCGATCCGTCGCAGCCCGCGATCGATCCGGGGATCAACGTGCCCGGCGAGATCCTCGCGATCCAGGGCAACTCGATCTACTCGAGCGACAGGGTGTGGGGCGACCAGTTCATCGAGACGGCGATCGCCCGGCTCGAGCTGCAACAGGGGCTCGCCTACCTGAAGGAGTACCAGCGCTTCCCGAACCGCCTCGTCAACACGATCTCGATCGACGGACGCGGGCTGCCCGTCCTGACCCACGGCCTGATCTGGCGGCCGACCTACGGGATTTACTACGGCTGGGATCCCAACCAGAAGCTGACGACGCTCTCGCCCTGGGCCCCGGGCGAGGCGCCTACTCCGCCGCCGGATCCGGAGAACGAGAACCCCGCGCCCCCCGAGTTCGACCAGCTGTCGACCGTCCGCATCGCGTCGTGGGCGTCCCTGCGCGCCACCGCCGACATGCGCGCGTTCTTCGAGGTGCCCGGCGGCGCGCTGGCGATCTCCCTCGAGCAGCCGGAGGCGCCGAAGGCGCAGGCGTTCTTCCACCTCTGGGGCTGGCCCGAGCGGTTCGTCGTCAGCGGGGAAGAGGTCATCTTCGCGGCCGGCCGCTACGGCATCCACCAGATCGACCGCGAGACCGTCAACCTCGTCCCCTACCTCGGCGAGTAGCGACACACCGGGACAGGCCGGCCAGGGCTGAGCGCCCAGGCCGGCTTGCCCGAGCCCGGAGCCGCCGCGACGTGGCCGAGCGGCCACGCCGGCGCGGCAGGGCGATCAGCTCCAGGAGATAGAACCCGCCCCACGGCACATCGGCCCCGCCGTCGCCCGGGCCATCCGCGCAGCGCAGCGCGGCGCGGCGATCGCCGGATCGCGCGCGCAGGAGCCGGCAGTACGCGGCGCGACGCGCTCCGGCCAGCCCCCCGCGCAATCCGCGCAAGAAGACGCAGGGCGCGCAGGCATTTCGCGCGCGCGGCAGGGCGCGCCGAGACGGCCGCGCGCTGGCCGGCCATCCTGGCCGCCTGGGAGGCCACGGCCGCGGGACAGCGCCGCGCGGAACAGCCGTATGTCCGGAGATCACCGGGCACGGCAGCAGGCCGAGATCTTGCAATGATTCCCGTCAGCTCCCGACGCTCGCGGGACGATCAAGGCGAGCGCGGTCGAGTTCTTGGCCCACGCATGTACGCCGATGTAGGCAAACGTGGGAAGAGGTTAACGTGCGAACCCTGGGCATCACAGCACTCATGACACTTCTCGGCGTCGCGGCCTCGAGCTGCGGCAGCCAATCGCACACGGAAGAAGGCGACGCCCGGACCGTCGACATGCGCGAGGGATCGGGGGGGATGTCCGGCCTCCCGGAGATCGCACCCCAGCAGGAGGCCGCGCCTGCGCAGGAGGTTGCCTCTGCGCAGGAGATGGCGTCTGCGCAGGAGGTCGCGCCGCAGCATGAAGTCGCGCCGCAGCAGGAGGAGGGCGCGCCGCAGCATGAGGTCACGCCCCCGCAGGCAGAGGCCGACGAGCCGCAGGAGGATCCCGCGGCGACCGAGGCGCCGGTCTCCTTGCCGGGATCGACCGAGGGCTGCCCCGACGGGATGGTGCGGGTGGAGGGCGAGTATTGCCCCGCCGTGGTGCAAGAATGCCTCGAGTACCACCCCGAATGGACGAAGCGCCACGGCGAGCCGGGCGTGGCCGCGCGGTGCTTGCGTTTCCGTGAGCCGTCGCGCTGCGTCGCAAAGAAGACCGAGAGCCTCTCGTTCTGTATGGATCGGTACGAGTACCCGAACGTTCCGGGCGAGCTGCCGCGGACGCTTACCTCGTGGGAGCAGGCCGCCGATCTCTGTGCGGCGCAGGGCAAGCGGCTGTGCACCGAGGCCGAGTTCAACTTCGCCTGCGAGGGGCCGGAGATGCAGCCTTATGTCTACGGCTACGAGCGGGACGCCGAGACGTGCAATCAGGACCGGGAGTACCGCTTTCCGGACCACTCGCAGCGGCTGCTCCATCACGAGGCCTGCCAGCAGAACGCGCGGTGCGCCGCCGAGGTCGCGCGCCTCGACGGCCGCGAGCCGGCCGGCTCGCGCGCTGCGTGCGCCTCGTGGGCAGGCGTCTTCGACCTGAACGGCAACGTCAACGAGTGGGTCGTGCGCACCGACCAGAAGGCCCCCTACCGCAGCGGGCTCAAGGGCGGATGGTGGGGTCCGATCCGGAGCCAGTGCCGTCCGATGACGACCTTTCACAAGGAAGACGACTACGGCTACGAGGTCGGCTTCCGCTGCTGCGCGGACGCCGAGCCGCAGGCCGAGGAGTGACCGCGGCCCTCCCCGCGCCGCGCGACGTCTCCTCGGGCCTCCCCTCTTCGCAGGAGCAATCCCAGAAGCAATCCACGCGGCCGCAGGCCTGCGCCGCCGGGGCGCAGGCCCCGCGCCGAAGGTGCAGGCTCAGCCCGGTCCCGTGTACGTGAACTCCAGGATCGCTCCCGGGTTGCTCAGGGCCGTCGTGGATCCACCTGTCGGTCCGCTCGTGTTCCCCGACGTGTCCGTGATCACGTAAATTGTCCGGCCATCCGGGCTCAGCGCGAGGTCGCGGTAGCGGTTCGTGGTCTTGAAGTGGACGACGGGCTCGCCAACCGGGGGGTCCTCTGTCGCGCTCAGCTTCACCCGGTACACCGCGCCCTTCTTGAGGGTGGTCATCAGCAGCGAGTCCTCCCAACCGGGGATGCCGGACTCAGCAACATAGGTGTGGAGCGAGGAGGGCGCGATCGTCGGCCAGCAGATGTAGCCGCTCGACCCGCACGCCGGATCGCGGAAGTTGTGGTCGTTGCCGACCGTGTAGAAGGTGGCGAGCGGCGCCGTGAAGTCGGGGTGGCTCCACGCGCTCTCCTGCTGCTGGGGGACCGAGGAAGGGGGCGAGTAGTCGTCCCACGGGAGCGACGCGCAGGGCGTCGGGCTCGAGGCCGACCAGTTGGCGTACGTGTAGGCCTGGTTGTCCTGATAGCCGGCGACGTGCGGCCAGCCATAGTTCTTGCCGGGCTGGATGAGGTTCAGCTCGTCGTCGCTCTTCGGCCCATGCTCGTTCGAATAGAGCGCGCTGCCGTGGAAGGTGAGGCCCTGCGGGTTGCGGTGGCCGTACGAGTAGACATGGCTGCGGACGCCGGCGATCTGCGGGTTGTCGGACGGGATCGAGCCGTCGAGGTTCAAGCGCAGGATCTTGCCGGCGTACTTCGACCAGCTCTTCGCCGCGACGTCGGTCGCCGTGGGCAGATCCTGCGAGCCGACCGGGAGGCACTTCCTGTTGAACTGGTTGTTCCCCTGATCCCCGACGGTGTAGTAGAGCTTCTGATCCGGGCCGATCAGGAGCCGCGCGGAGTTGTGATCGTCGCTCCCGGGCAGGCCCGTGATGATGTCGACAGGGCTCCCCAGGGTCTTCGTCGTGGAGCTGTACGTGTAGCGACGGATCTTCGTCCTGCGGTTCACCGCTGAGCCCGGGTCGGCGTCATAGGTGTAGGAGACGTACACGTAATCCCTGCCCGTGCCCTGGAGCAGCTCCGGGTGCAGCGCCAGGCCCAGCACCCCGTCCTGCCCCCCCGACTGGTACGCTTCCGAGATGGTGATCGCGGTCGTCCTCTGACCATCCGACGGTCTCACACGCACGACCCGCTTCCCCACGCGCTCGGTCAACCACAGATGGCCGTCCGGCCCCCAGACGACCCGGTTCGGAAACGACAGCCCGCGCACGACCTCGCGCGAAGCGAAGGTCGCTTCCTCGTCAGCGAAGTCAGCAGCGCCCGCCCCCTCCGCGGCGGAGGGCTCGCTGGCGCCGAGGGGATCTTCGTGGGCTCCGAGCGGACCATTCAGCGGATCCGTGGGGCCGCATCCGATGAAGATCCATGAGGCCGTGGAGAGCAAACCAACCTGAGCCAGGACGACAGTTGAGCGGCGTGAGAGAAAGGCGGACATACGACTACCTCGCTGTTTGTTTTGAATGACGGCGCTGACCAGGTAGCGCCGTCCCAGGGCCCGGCGGACACGCTGAGCGAGCTTCCGGCGTGAAACGCGGATCGCAGGGCGTCCGTTGCGTCGTGCCTTGGTAAGACAGAGGTCTTTACTATGAGCAGCGATTGTCAAGCCGAATCTGGATCACGATGCGAATGGCTCAGCGCGCGAGTCGACGCTCGCCCGAGGACATGTCAGGTGATCGAGCCATGGCAGGTCAGGTGATCCAGTAGACGGCAGCCAACGGACGCAAAGGGAGCTGTCGCATAGACCTCCGCGATTTGCGAGCGGCTCATCGACTGGAATGTCGTTGAGTTCGCCGGGGATGCTCGCTTTGCAGGCAGGGCTCGTTGTCCACCTCGCACCGGCGCAGGTTCGTCCCTGGAGGGCGCCGGCCTGGACCTGCTGCGCCGCGGGTGCCTGCGCCTCGGGCTCGCTCCGCCCGCGGCTCGGTCGCGCGCCGAACGTACGGAGGGATCCGGTTTCGCGGAGCGCCGGACAACGCTATGGAGCAGGCCCATGGTCGAGCAAAGCACAGCGGACAACGAGGAGCGGCAGCCGGAACGCACCGAGCCGGTCGACGGGCGCGCGCCGGACGAGAGCGCGACGGAGGCCGCCGGAGAGGCGGCGGAGAGCGGCGCGGCGGCCTCATCCGAGGGCGCCACGGCGGCGGCCGGGGACACGGCGGCCGCGGCGACGCCCTCCGGCGCGGCGGCTGCTGACGCGGCGGCGAGCGCCGCGACGACCGCCGCCCCCGCGACCGCCGGCGCCTCCGGCGCGGGCGCCGCTGGTGCGCGGCCGCGCAGGGTCATCGACATGCGGCGGCCGCGCACGCCGGCGCCCGCGCAGGAGGCTCCGGCGCGGCGCCCGGCGAGCCCCGGGGCGAGCCCCGGGGAGCGTGGGCCCCGCGAGCGCCGGGCGCGCGATGCCGGGGCCGCCGAGCGCGGCGCTCGCGAGGGACGAGCCGCCGATCGCGAGGCGCGCGACGGCGGGCCTGCCGAGCGGCGCTCGGCGGACGGGACGAGGGCGCCGCGGGACGGGGCGGCACAGCACGGCCGGGCAGGCGCCGAGGGCGCCGGCGGAGGCTCCAAGGAGCGGGCGCCCGGGCCGCGCGCTGCGACGGCAGCCGCCTCGCGGGACCGTCGCGCGCCGGCCGCAGGGGCTCCCGCCCGGCGCGACGAAGGGCGCACCGCCGCGCCCGCCAAGGAGAAGGCCGCTCCCGCCGCCGGAGAGCCCAGCGCACCCCGCAAGACAGCCCGGCAGCCGCAGCGGGCCGAGGCGCAAGGCGCGGCGCCGGCGCCGCCGCCTCCGCAGGAGCCGGAGACGACGGCGGCTCCGGAGCCGCGCCGGCAGACCGCGTGGGTGCCTCCCCCGAGCGCCGCGTTCCCGCGAAAGAAGAAGCCGGCGCTCACCGCCAAGGAGGCGATGAAGGCCAAGGTCCAGGCGCGCTCCGGCAAGAAGGCAGCGAAGCCCTCGCCGGACGGGGAGGCCGACCGCGCAACGGACCGCGCCGCGGACGCCGGGAACAACAAGCCTGGCGACGCGGCGAACAACACCCCCCACGAGGCAAGGAACAACAAGCACCGTGACGCCGCGAGCAACAAGCCTCGCGATGCGGCAAGCAAGCCTCGCGACGCCGCCAGCAAGCCCCGCAACGCTGCCGCGACGACGTCCCCCGACGCCGCGCCCACGTCCGCACGCCGCAGCCAGGAGCAGGCGGCGAACGCGCCGGCCAGGAAGCCCGGGCTGCTCCGCCGCCTGCTGAACCTGTTCCGGCGATCCGGATAACGGCGCTGCCGTCACCCATCCAGCATCACGGGCCGCGCGTCCCCCGGCGCCTTCCGCCCGGCACACAACAGCTCGGACTCCTGGTCACGGCGCCCAGGTCACAAGGTGGCGCGCGCGCCGCGGCGGCACCGCAGATTCAGGAACCGCCCGGTAGGCCTCCTCGACCGCATGCCTCATCCTGGCTCGCGGGAGGCGCCCGCATGAACAAGACTGACGTGAAGAAGCTGAACGAGCTCATCCAGCTCGACGCCGACGCGGTGCTCGCTTACCAGCAGGCGCTCGACGCCTGCGAGGTCTCCGAGATCCGACGGAAGCTCAAGAGCTTCCAGGACGATCACCAGCAGCACATCAACGATCTCGCCGAGATCGTCCGCGCGAGCGGGGAGGAGCCGAAGATCAAGCGCGATCTGAAGGGGTTCTTGATCGAGGGCTTCACCGCGATCGCGAGCCGAGGGGACCGCAGCGCGCTCCTCTCGATGCTCGGCAATGAAGAGCTGTCGAATCACATGTACGAGGCCGCGCTCAAGGCGGATCTCCCGAAGGAGGCGCGCGCCGTCGTCGAGCGCAACCGCGGAGACGAGGCGCGGCACCTCGCGTGGATCAAGGAAGCCATCGCCGCGCGCCTCTGGGAGACGAAGGAGGGCGCGGCCGCCGTCGAGCAGGACGAGCACCGCAAATAGCGCGCCCGGGCGGGCGGCGCGCTGGACAGGTCCTCCAGCGCGCGAGCGACGCGGCGCGAGGCGCGCGGCCTCAGCCGGTTTGCCCGCGCCCGACCGTCGCTCCGGGCAAGCCCGCGCCCGACCGCGAGGGCGCGATCAGAGCCGGCGCACCTGGATCGCGTGCGGATCGGCCCGCTCCACGCCGGCGCCGTCCTGGTTGGTGATCGGCGTGATCGCCTTGAGCTTGCCGCTCTTCCCGGCCTGGGTCACGTGGATGACGCCGACGCCGGGCGTGCTGCCGACCGAGGCGTGCGGGTCGCCGCTCAGCGGCGTCGGACCGCGCAAGGTCACGAAGACGCGGTTGCCCGAGGGCGACATGGCCATGAGGTCGGGCGCGGGATCGCTCGAGTACGGGCCCTTCAGGTCGACCGTGCCGAGGTGCGCGCTGGTCTTGACGTCGAAGACCTCGGCCACGCCCTGGATCCGGTCCAGCACCCAGACGGCCCGGCCGTGCTTCGTCAGCAGCATGCCGTGGGCGTCGCGGTCCGGCGAGGCGTCGGTGAAGACCACCTGCGGCGGCGGGGTGTTGACCGGGTTGGTCGGCGCGTAGCCGTCGAGCGGGAACCGGTACACGTCGAACTGATCCAGGTTCGCCGCCGTCCCACCGCCGGAGTCGATGAACATCGAGGCTCCGGCCTCCACGCCGCCGCAGCCGTTGCCGTGCACGGTGGCCGCGTCGTACTCGCCCACGATCTGCATCGGCGTCGCCGTGGGGTCCACGACGAACAGCCCGCCTCCCCGCAGCGTGATGAAGCCGTAGGAGCCGGTGGAATCGATGATCGGGCAGATGGGCGCGTTGTCAGGCCGGATGCCCGGGAACTGGCAGGGATCCCCGCTCGGCGCGATGCAGCTGACCAGGTTGAGGGTCGCGGCGTGGTCCCACGCGAACGTGCCCGCGGCGTAGTCCGTCGTGATCCGCTCGATCAGCTTGCCGTTCTGGTTGGCCACGAGGATGTACGAGTCGTCCGGCGCCGGCACCGCGGCGTGGGCCTGCCGCGCCTCGTCGGCGCCCGGCGAGGAGCGGAGGCACGCGACCGGCTCGCGGGTCGCGGCGTCGAAGATCGCGACGTGGCCGCTGGCCACGAACGAAAGCACCGCGTGCGTGTGGGCGGCGTTGAAGAAGAGCATGTGCGGCCGCACCGGATTGGCGCCGGTCTGCTCGAAGCACAGCGTCGCCGTCTCGCCGCCGAGGTCGATGACCTCCGAGGCGACCTGCTGGACCCCGTGGGCGCCCGTCAGGCTCTGACCATTGTAGATGTAGAGGGTGCCACCGTAGGTCAGGCCGCTCGTGTTGGACTGGTCGACGGCCCAGACCTCGAACGGCTGCTCCTCGGTGGACGCCCCGAGCTCGGTTTCTGTCGCGGCCTCGCTGGCCGCGAGCCCGGTGGAGCCGACCGACTCGACGCAGGCGGGTAACAGGCATAGACCGATCGTCACCCCGAGAAAGGGGCGAAGTGACATCCTCATGACGTGCTCTCCCAGCTTTGGTGAAGGCCGAAGCCTCTCATCGACCGGCCCGCGAAGGACCGCGGCCGGCATCGGACACTGGGCTCGAGCATTGCATGGCGCACAGTTGTGCCGCAAGCGCGGGCTATCGATATCGCACGGCGCCGCCGCGGCGCTGGTCAGGGCCGCGCTTCGCCCTCGTCAGTCCCGTCAGTGCCGTCAGCCCTGTCAGCATTGCCGACGGGCGCCGCATCGGCCCTCGCCGTGGTGAGGTGCTCGATCACCATGCCGGCGACCATGGCCGCGGCGAAGGCGAGGACGGCGCGCGAGCCGGTCGCGAGCGAGACGAGCGCCGGCCCGGGGCAATACCCGGCGAGCCCCCAGCCAACGCCGAACAGCGCGGCCCCGGCGAAGAGGCGCACGTCGAGGCCGGCGCGGGTCGGGAGATGCACGCGGTCGGCCAGCAGGGGAAAGCGCGGCGCGCGCGCGGCCCCGGCGCGCGATGCAGCGCGCTGTCGCCCCTCTTGCCAGGCAAGGACGCGGTAGGCGAGGAGGTGCACCGAGATCGCGCCCGCCATCACGAAGGCGAGGCTCGGGTCCCAGTCGCCGGCGACGTCGAGGAAGCCGATGACCCTGGACGGCTGGGTCATGCCGGAGACGCCGAGCCCCACGGCGAACAGCGCGCCGGCGAGGAGCGCGAGCGCGGCTTGCCTCATCGCGCGGCTCCGAGCCCGTGCAGGCTGACGTAGACCGTGACGGCCGCGGTCGCCATGAACGTCATCGTGGCGCAGAGCGACCGGAACGACAGGCGGCTGAGGCCGCAGACGCCATGACCGCTCGTGCACCCGTTGCCGAGCCGCGCGCCGTAGCCGACGAGCAGCCCCGCCACGACAAGGAGGCCGAGCGGGCGGCCGTCGCCCCCGGGGGGGAAGGCGCCCGGGTGCGCGGCCGCGAGCGCGATGCCGCCGAGGAGGAGGCCAGCCACGAACGCCGCGCGCCAGACCGCGTCTCCAGGACTCCGGAGCCGGACCAGGAGCCCTCCGAGCACGCCGCTGACGCCGGCGACTCTGCCGTTGAAGAGGAGCAGCAGCGACGCGCTGAGTCCGATGAGCACCCCGCCGACGAGCGGGCCAGTCACGGTGAATTCATGCATGATGAGGCCTCTCCGATGAAGGCCGGCAGCATAGCAACGCGCGGCGACGCGCGGCGCTGGTCGCACATCTCTCCCGCAGACAGCGCGGCGCCAGAGATCGCTTGACGCGCCGCCCGACTGGGCGGGTGGGGTTGAGAGCGGACATGTCGCACCCGGCGCGGGCGGGTCGGGGGCGAGATTGTGCCGGAGGCCGGGGGTGCTGGTGTATACTCATCGGTCGATGGCCCAAGCAGGCTCGGATGCGGCGGAACCGGCTTCATGGCGCAGGATTCCGCGGGTCGGGGACATCATCGGCGGCAAGTACCGCGTCGAGCGGGTGCTCGGGCGCGGCGGCATGGGGCTCGTCGTCTCGGCGCACCACGTCTCGCTGCGCCACCGGGTCGCGCTGAAGTTCCTGCTCCCCGAGGGGCGCACGACCCCCGGCGCCGTCGAGCGCTTCTTCCGCGAGGCGCAGGCCGCGGCCGCGATTGCCAGCGAGCACATCGCGCGCGTCATCGACGTCGGGCACACCGACGAGGAGCTGCCGTACTTCGTGATGGAGTACCTGAATGGCATCGACCTCGAGGCGCTCGTCGAGACGCGCGGCCCGCTGCCCATCGAGCAGGCGGTGAGCTACGTGATCGAGGCCTGCGAGGCGCTCGCCGAGGCGCACGCGCTCGGGATCGTCCACCGCGACCTCAAGCCCGGCAACCTCTTCCTCGCGAGCCGCAAGGACGGCTCGACCCTGATCAAGGTGCTCGATTTCGGCATCTCGAAGGCGTCCGACGCGAGCGTCCTCGGCGCGAACGCGAAGCTGACGGCATCGTCGGTGGTGCTGGGCTCGCCCCGCTACATGTCGCCGGAGCACATCCGCAGCATCCGGACGGTCGACGCCCGCAGCGACATCTGGGCGCTCGGCATGACGCTCTACCAGCTCCTGACCGGGCGGCTGCCGTTCGAGACCGAGTCCGTGTCGGCGCTCTTCGTGAGCATCGTGACCGACCCTCCGGTGCCGCCGCGCGCGCACCGGCCGGAGATCCCGGTCGAGCTCGAGTGCATCCTCCTGATGTGCCTGGAGAAGAACCCGGCCCGCCGCCCCCAGACGGTCGCCGAGCTTGTCGCGCTGCTCGACCCGCTGGCGTCGGAGCCCGCGCGCCGCAAGGCGGCCCGCATCCTGCGCAGGGCGATGGGCGGCGAGACAGAGGACGCGCTCCCGGCGCCGGGCCGCCCGAGGGCTGTCGACGAGGACGCCCAGACCCTGACCGGGCCGCACAAAGCAGCGCCGGCGTCCAGGTGCGTCGCGATCGAGCGGCCGAACGGGCCCACCTCGTCGGTGCCGCCCACACAGGCGTCTCCGGGCGACGCGGCGCCGGCGACGGCGCGGTCGCCGTCGGCGCCGCCGGTGCGGGCGCCCGCAGCCAGCCCGGTGCCGGCGGTGACGATCGCGCCCCCCGCGCCGGCGCCAGCGGCCGGCCTGGTACCTGCGGCGACGCTGGCGCCGTCCGTGCCGGCGCCAGCGGCCGGCCCGCGGCCGGGCTCGACGACGGCGCCGTCGGCGGCGCCCCCGGCCGACCCGCTGTCGGAGACGGCGGCGCTCCCCGGCGAGCTGCAGGCGGCGGCCGCGCCGCATGCGCCGCACGAGCGCGGCCCTGCGGGCCATCCCGCGCGCGGGCGGCACGGCCGGCGGCTCGCGCCGGTGGCCGCCGCGCTCGTCGCGATCCTCGGGGGCGCGGCGGCGCTCGCGTGGCTCGGGGGCGCGGCGGCGCCTGTCGCGCCCGCGCCGCCCGCCGCCGCGGCGGCCGCGCCGGTCGCGCCCTCGGCCGACGCGCCTCCGGCGCCCGCGGGCGCGGATCCCGTGCCCTCGTTCCTCCCGCCCTCCGCGACCCTCCTGCCCCCCGTGGCCGCGGCCGCCGCGGCGAGCGGGTTCGCCGCGGCCAGCGCCGCGCTCGCGCCCGTGAGCTCGGCGAAGCCGACCCGCCCGCGCGCGACGCTGCCGGCGGGCAGCGGCGAGGCGGCGGCCGCCGGTGAGCCCGCGGCCGCCGGCGGCGAGCCGGCGCCGGCGAGGTCGGCGCGCCTGCGCGAGCACCGCTAGAACAGCATCACGTTGAGCGAGCGAGAGATGAACCGCCAAGACGCCGAGGACGCCAAGAAGAAGACAATGTCTTGGCGTCCTTGGCGCCTTGGCGGCTCGAAATTCTGCTCGTTTCAGGCGGGTTCACCCCGTTTGTCGCGCTAGCCGCATGCGTCGAGCGCCCTCGAGCACGCGCGAAGGCCGTCCCACGCGCGCTCGCCGGTGGAGGCTCGCGGCGGTGCCCTTCCTCGTTGGCGCGCTGCTCCAGGCCTCCGCCGCCCGCGCCGAGGGCGAGGGCCAGGCGGACGAGGCCGATCTCCACTTCGAGATGGGCCGCGACAGCTTCAAGAAGGGGCAGTTCCACGCAGCCCTCGAGCACTTCCTCGCGTCGAACCGGCTCGTGCCGAACCGCAACGTGGTCTTCAACATCGCGCTCACGTACGAGGAGCTCGGCCGCTTCGCGGACGCGCACCGGTACTACGACGACGCGCTCGAGGGCGAGACCGACCCGCAGGTCGCCGCCGAGGTCCGGGCCGCCCTCGAGCGGATCGCGCCGCGCGTCGCCGTGCTGCACATCGTCACGTCGCCGCCGGACGCCCGGATCTACGTCGACCGCAAGGACCTCGGGGTGCGGGGCAAGACGCCGCGCCGGCTCGCCCTGGCCGAGGGGCGCTACAGGATCCTCGTCGAGCTCGCGGGCCACGAGCCGATGACGGTGGACGGGCTCGATGTGAAGCTCGGGCGGACCCGGGAGGTGCTCGTCGTGCTCCGCCGCATCGTCGGCACGGTGCGGGTGGACGTGCGCGGCGCGAGCGAGGCCACGGTGCACGTCGACAGCGAGGGCGCGCCGCCCGCCTGCACCGCGCCCTGCGACCTCGACCTGCCGCCGGGCCGCCACGTCCTCTATTTCGCGCGCCCTGGGTACCAGGCGGCGCCGCAGCCGCTGACCGTCGACGCGCACGCGACCGTGCCCGTCACCGCGACGCTCAGCCCGCTCACCGGCTCGATCCTCGTGCGCGGCGGCGAGCCCAACGCGCTCGTCGAGATCGACGGCCGGCCGATGGGCTTCACGCCCTCCGTGATCCAGGGCGTCCCCGTGGGGCAGCGGCGCGTCCGCGTCAGCCTGCGGGGCTTCGCGCCCGTCGAGCGGACGATCGAGGTGACCGCGGGCCAGCAGGCGGAGCTGCGCGACGTCGCGCTGGAGCCGCTCCGGGAGGTGACGTCGGCCTCGCGCGTGCTGGAGCGCATGGAGGACGCGCCGGCCTCGGTCAGCGTCATCGATCAGCAGGAGCTGCGCGCCTTCGGGTACCCGACCATCGCCGAGGCGCTGCGCGGCACGCGCGGCGTCTACCTCTCGAACGACCACGTCGTCTACTCGGCCGGGATCCGCGGGCTCGGCGAGCCGCTCGACTACGGCAACCGGCTCCTCGTGCTCTCGGACGGGCACTCGACGAACGACAACACCCTGAACGCCTCGTTCGTCGGCTCGGACGCGCGCGACGACCTGCACGACGTCGATCACATCGAGATCGTCCGCGGCCCGGGCTCGCTGCTCTACGGCACGGGCGCCCTCTCCGGCATCGTCAACCTCGTCCCGCGCGGGCGGGACGAGCCCACCTCGGTGCACGCGGCGGCCGGCGCCTACTACGACAGCGTGGGCCACGCGCGCGCCGGGTTCCACTACAACGCCGGCAAGGACGCCGGCGTGCGGGCGAGCGTCTCCGCGGCCCGCTCCGACGGCTTCGACGTGCCTGTCGCGCCGAGGGACCCCAGCGGCGGGCCGCGCGCGCAGATCGCCGAGCACACGGAGGCCTTCCGGGCCGGCGGCACGTACGGGCGCGCCTGGTACGGGCCGCTGACGGCGCAGTGGATGGTCCACACGCGCGAGCAGCTCGTGCCGATCGGCTACGTGGGCACGCGGCTCAACGACCGGAGGACGAGGTACGAGGACACGCACATGCTGGCCGAGGTGCGCTTCGAGCCGCAGCTCACCCCCGACCTGCGGCTCATGGCGCGCGCCCACGTGAACCGCTTCGTCTGGCACGGCCATTACGCGTTCGACGAGCTGATCTCCGAGAGCCAGTACGGCACCTGGATGGGCGTCGAGGCGAGGGCGGCGTGGACGCCGCTCCCGGAGCTCAGGCTCACCGCGGGCGGCGAGGTGCAGGCGCACCCCGAGGCGACGCTGCACAACGTGCGGGAGGACCCGCACTTGCTGATCCTGGACGAGCGCAGGCCCTACGGCTTCGCGGCCGGCTACCTCATCGCCGACAGCTCCCCCGCCCCGTGGCTGCGCCTGTCGGCCGGCGCGCGCGTCGACGCCTACAGCACCTTCGCGCCGATCGTCGTGCCGCGCGCGGCGATCATCGTCCGGCCCGCGCCCGGAGGGGTCCTGAAGGTCATGGGCGGCCGCGCCTTCCGCACCCCCAGCATCTCCGAGCAGTACTACCAGGACGGCCAGACGCAGGTGGCCGCCGTGGATCCGGCGCGGGGGCGCACTCTCTCGCCGGAGTCGATCCTCTCGGGAGAGATCGAGTACGCGCAGCGCCTCGGCGACGAGTGGGTCGCGCTCGGCGCGGTCCACGCGAGCCGCGCCTCGGATCTCATCACGTTCACCGAGGACCGGCCCGGGGTGGTGCGTTACGCGAACAGCGGGTCGGCGGCGATCGTGGCCGGGGCCGACCTCGAGCTGCGCCGCGAGTGGCGGCAGGGCTGGATGCTGTCGGCGAACTACGGCTACCAGCGCGCCCAGCGCGCGGGCGGCGAGCGGCTCATCAACGTCCCGGAGCACCTCGCGTCGTTCCGCGGCGTCATCCCGGCGGTCGACCGGCTCCTCTCGGCCGGCCTGCGGATCAACCTGGAAGCCCCGCGGCGGATCCCCCGCGGCGGGGACGACGCGACGCGGACGGCGATCGTCGCGGATCTCACGGTGTCCGGGGAGATCCGCCGCTTCCACACGCGCTACGTGCTCGGCCTCTACAACGCGATGGACGCGCGGTACGACTACCCGGTCGCCGAGACCTACCTCTCGTCAACGAGCCGCCAGAACGGCCGGACCTTCCTCGGCGAGATCACGGTCAGCTACCCGTAGCCGGGCGCCTGCGGGTGCTCACGACATCAGCCGCGGAGCCCTCCCGGCCGCGCGCTCGCGAAGATGGCGATGTTTCGCGGCGTCACCTCGGGCTCGAAGACGATGGCCGCCTCGACCTCGTGCCCCCGCTCGAGGAGCGCCGTCGCCCGATCCAGCGCGACAGCGACCTCGGTGAGGCGGGCCAGGAGGTAGCGCGGCAGCGTGAGCCGGCGCATCCTGCCGAACGCCGCGCGCGCCGCCGCCTCGCGCTCGCGGAGCTCGGCCTCGGTCGCCGGGGGCAGGCCGCGCAGCGCGAGCGCCCGCGCCGCGAGCTCGCGCAGCCCGCCGTGCGCGCGCCGCCGGTTGATCCCGCGCATCTCCTCGCCCAGGGCGACGTCGAGCCCGCGGCCGCGGAGCAGCGAGAGCAGCGCGTGCCGCCGCTCGCGCGCCGCGAGCTCCTCGTCCAGGCTGGCCTCGACGCCGGCGCGCCGCGCCGTGAGGTTTGTCAGGCCGAGCGCCTCGCGCCGGAGGACGAGCCCCGCCGCCCTGCCCGCGGCCGAGAGCGGCGCGCGGACGGGCGCGCCGATCTTCTGCAAGCAGCACGACACGAGCGCGAGATCGCAGGGCGCCTCGGCCGCCGCCGTCACCATGCGGTCCCCGAGCTCGCCGCACGCGTGAAGGCCGACCGGCAGGTCGTCCGGGGTGAACGCGAGCGCCTCCTGGCATGCGTCGAACGCGACGAAGCGCGCCCGGCCCCCGGCGGCCAGCGCGGAGGCTGTCGCGACGCGATCGAGCTCGCGCTCCAGGCCGATCGCGTCGCGGTCGAAGCGCGCGGCGGCGAGGCGGGTGAAGTGCCCGCGCCCCGCGCCCACGTCCACGAGGCGGCGGGCGCGGGCGGCCATGGGCGCGACGGCGCCGAGCAGGGCCTCGAGCTGGAGCCGCTTGCGCGCGGGGACCGCCCGCAGCTCGTCGAGGGACGCCGGCGGGAGGGGCTGGACCGGCCGCCGGGGCAGCCTCGCGGCCTCGTCCGCGGCGCGCGCCAGGGCCGTGAGGCTGGGCGGCGCGCCGTCGAGCCCGTCAATGCACGCCGCGAGCCCGTCGGCCTCGCAGCGGGCGAGATCGCTGTCGGAGAGCGCGAGGAGGAAGCCGGTCCACCCCCGGGCCTCGCACCAGGCCGGCGGCGCGCCGTCGTCGACGCGCGCCTCCACGATGTCGAGCGCGGGCACGAGCACCTCGAGGGCGCGCTCGAGGCGCTGGGCGACGGACGGAGGTCGGGTCGACGGGGACATGCGCGGGCGAGGAGGGGGCCAGCACTACCGGATCGTCGCGTCGCCCGGAAGACGCGTCGCCCGGAAGGCGCGTCGCCCGGATGACGCGTCGGCCGCGGGCGCCGTTCGGGCAGCCGGGGGGGCTTGCGGGGAGGTCCCCCCGCACCATGAGAGGCGCATGGATAACCAGAACAAGCAGGGCGCACAGGCGACCGATCAACGGCAGCAGCCCGTGGACGAGCGCACGCAGCGGCGCGCCGGCGAGGCCCACCGCGGCGGCAAGAGCTCGCAGGAGAGCGCGGAGGCGTACCAGAAGGGCGAGAACCCCGGCGGGACGCACCAGGGCGGCGACACCGAGGGCGCCGTGGGCGCGACGCACGGCCACGGCGACTTCGGCGGCAAGGGCGCCAAGGGTGGCGACGAGGGCGAGGGCCGGGCGAACCCCTACGAGGACATCGGCGTGAAGAAGGGGCGGGACTGATCGCGGCCGGCCGAGCGCGCCGCCGGAGGCCCCCGGCGGGCGCAGCCTTCCGCCGGGCGGCGCATGGTAGCGTGGGGGCGTCATGCGCCTGCTCGCCTTCGCGCTTCTCTGTCTCTGGATGTGCGGCTGCGCTCCGGCCCTCTCCACGTTCCAGCCGGCCCACGTGGCCGACAAGGGCCATGTCCAGGCCGAGCTCGGGTTCGACGTCTCGATTCCGACCGGCGCCATCGCCTCGCTCATCGACGCCGGCATCGTGCTCGCGGACGTCGCGGAGTCCCGGGAGCTGTCCGAGCGCGAGCGGCAGACGCTCTTCGAGGCGGGCGGCGCGCTCGCGCTGAACCCGCCCTCGGCCACGCCGCACGTCGGGATCGGCTACACGGCCCTCGACCGCTGGGAGCTCAACCTCCGTTACACGACGAGCGCGCTTCGCCTGGGCACCCGCTATCAGATCCTGAAGCGCGCCAGGGACGGCGTCGATCTGACGGCCGGCGTCGGCGTCGGGCGCTACGTGCTGGGGTTTCCTGTCGTGAGCGTCCTCGACATCGTCGAGCTCGATGACTTCACGCGATGGCAGGTCGATCTGCCGATCCAGATCGGGACGGCGGGCACGTGGTACCGGGTCTGGGGCGGCCCTCGCCTCATGTTCACGACGTTCGACGCGGGGCTCACCGTGAACCTGCCCGAGCTCACCGGCTACCCGGGCGAGCGCGAGATCGCCTCGATGTCCGGCACCGGGCTCTACGTGGGCGGCCAGGCCGGCGTCGCGTTCGGCTACAAGCACGTGTTCCTGGGCATCGAGCTGACGCTCGCGGAGCTCTTCACGGGCGGCGAGCTCTCCGTGCTCGGGGAGCGGGAGGTCGAGGTGGATCTCGACAGCTTCGTCGTCTACCCGACGGTGGGGCTGATGGTCGAATTCTAGACGGCGGGGTTGGTACAGCGTTCCGAGGGACGCCCGCGTTGGCCAGATCCGCGATGGAGAGAGGATGGGAGAGAATTTGAACCACAGAGGCACAGAGGAAGAGAGAACAAATTGAGAGAACAAATCAAAACGAACGCAGGGGCACACAGAGAGGACAAAAAATCATCTCTCCCTCTCTTTCTTCCCTCTGTGCCCTCTGTGCCCTCTGTGGTTCAAATTCTCTCATGAACCAGGGATCAACCTGGGCCGCCATCGCAACGCGCCTCAGGGGAGAGAGCCCATGTCCGTTCGCCGACTGACCGACGCAGACGCCGCCCCGCTCCGGGCGCTCAGGCTCCGCGCGCTCCGGGAGGAGCCCGATCCGTTCCTGACCACGTTCGAGGAGGAGCAGGCGCGGCCGCTCGAGGACCTGGTCGCGCGGCTCCGGCAGCAGAGCGACACCTCGGACAGCGCGGTGCTCGGCGCGTTCGAGGGCGAGGCGCTCGTCGGGATGCTCGGGTTCTACCGCGACGGGCACCGCAAGGCGCGGCACCGCGTCGGCTTGTGGGGCATGTACGTCGCGCCCGAGGCGCGCGGGCGCGGGCACGGGCGCGCGCTGCTCGACGCGGCGATCGCCCGGATCGGCGCGATCGCAGGCGTGGAGCAGGTCCACCTCGGCGTCTCAGCGTCGAGCGGGGCCGCGCGCGAGCTCTACCTGTGCGCGGGCTTCCAGGTGACAGGCACCCTCCCCCGCGCGATGAAGGACGGCGACCGGTACATCGACGAAGAGCTCATGATGCGACCGCTGTAGCAGCGCATGACCAGAAGGGGTCGCGCGACGGCGCCGCCCGGAGGCGCGCCCCTCTCCTGCTCGGACTCGACGCCAGCGCGCCAAGATGCATGCGCTGCGTGGGGCGCATGGCGCGTCGCCAGGGCGGTCGCGCGCCGGGCGCCCCGCCCGCTCAGGATCCGCCGAACAGGAGGAGCCCGTACTCCCCGACCAGCGTGAAGCCGAGCGCCTCGTAGGCGGCGATCGCCGCGCGGTTCCCGGCGCCCGTGAAGAGGATCGCGCGCGACGCGCCCTCCTCCCGCGCCAGGAGCAGCGAGCCGGCGACCGCCGCGCGCGCGTGGCCCCGCCCGCGCAGCTCCGGCGGGGTCCACACGCCGCCCACCTGGACGATGTCGGGCAAGCGCGCGTTGAAGAACGTGCAGGACACCAGCGCTTCGCCGGCGACCAGCACGAAGGCGTGGCCGTCCTCGTGCTGGCGCGCGATGTCCTCGCGCGACGACGCGTCGAGGGCGGGGCCGGGCTGGCGCGCGAAGAGCTCGACCGAGTACGCGGCGCGCCAGCGCGCGAGCCGGTCGACGTCGGCGGGCGCAGAGCGGCGGCAGATCACCTGGCCCGAGGCGAGCGGGCCAGGCACCCGCAGCGCCGGCAGGTCGAGGGCGAACAGCTTCTCGCGGCCGCCGCCGACGACGCTGTCCTCGGGATGGCCGAGCGCGTCGCGGGCGCGCACGGCCTGCTCGTACGGGCCGGCGATGCCGAACCGTCGGGCCCGGCCGGAGCGCTCGACGGCGGCGCGCGCGACGACCTCCGTGTGGACGGGCGCCTGGACGATCAGCAGGCCGTTCCAGCAGTGCGCGGCGACGGCGACGACACGGCCCTGCTCGAAGGCGGCGACATAGGTGGCCTGATACGGGCTGCCCTCGTCCACGAGGCCGGCGGCGCGCACGTTGGAGCGCAGGAACATCGAGCTGTCGGCGTGCTGGACGAGGAACGCCTCGAGGGCGGCCTCGTCGCCGGGAACGAGGGTGCGGAGGTCAGGCATGACCGCGAGAGCATACAAAGGCCGGCGGCCTCCGCGGCAAGGCGCCAGCACGAAATACCCCCTCCGGGCCACGGTGCGCGCGCTGGACGCGGGCGGCTGCGCGCTCGTCCCGGGGAGGCGCACCCTGCTCGACACGCTCGCCGCCTGGCTCGCGAACAGCGGCGGCGGCGCGCAGCGCGGTCCGGCAGGACGGCCTGGGCGTTACGACAGCTTATCGCCCCCGGAAAAGCGGAGGAAACGGGCGCCGGGAGACAATCGCTGGGTCCCGCGGCGGCCCGCGCCGCAGGGCGGTGTCCTCGTCCACGGAGGTAGTCCACGTGGTGACCTCTGCCGATCTCGCCATCAAGGATCTCGGCCCCTGCCGGTACCCCTCGCCCGTCGCCGAGAAGCTCGGCGAGAAGGCCACGGTGTACGTCGGAGATGCCGACAAGGTGCTGTTCGACGACCGCCTGTCCGCCGTCCTCGAGGGCGCCTCCGATCCGCGGCCGCCTGCGTTCGAGCTGGCCGGGCCGCGCAACCGCGTGTTCTGGGATCCGAGGTCCCCCTCGGACAGCGTGTATTGCTGGAACATGGCCCGGAATGCGGTCCACGCCGCCATGGCGGGCAACACCGAGATGCTGATCGGCCGGTGGCACGGCCGCTTCGTGCACGTGCCGATGCCGCTCGCCGTCCGCATGCGCAAGCAGGTGGGGCCGACGGACGATCTTTGGATGGCGGTCGTAGAGGCCACGTGACAGCCGCTGTCGTTCGATGAGCCGCCGCTCGGGCCGGGGGCGCCATGGCGGTGTCCCACGTTCGACCACGCGGCGTCGCCCGTGGCATGATGGCCGCCATGACAACCTCGTCGCTCTCGCTCTCGCTCTCGCTCTCGCTCTCGCTCTCGCTCGTCGGCCTCTTCGGCCTCCCCGGCTGTCACAAGGAAGCCCCGGCCCCCGTGTCCCCCGAGGCCGCCGCCGCGCCGTCGCCGCCGGCCGAGGCCGCGCCCGCGACGCCCGCGGGGACCGACGCCGCCTCCGGAGACCGCGCCGCCGCGCCGGCGCCCCGGTGCGCGACCGACGCCGACTGCGTCGTGTCCTGCGCCCGCGCCGGCGAGTGCTGCGACCAGCTCTGCCCGCCGTGCAACCAGGCGTTCCACCGCGACGCGCTCGCGGCGCACGAGCAATGGCGCGCCCAGAGCTGCGCCGCCACGAGCTGCCCGGTCGCGAAGTGCATGGCGCCGAAGGAGGACTCGATCGCGCGCTGCGCCGCGGGGCAGTGCGTCGTCGAGCGCGTCCCGGCCACCGAGCCGAAGTGAGGGCGCGCGCCGCTGCGCCATCCCGAAACAGCGGCGACACCGGCCAACCAGGGACCACGCTGCGTTTTGCCACAGGCCGCCCCCCCGCCACACCGATCGGGCTCGACGGGCGCGGGGCAGCGCACAACCAGGAACATACCCGCTGCGGCGGGGCGCCTCCCGCCGAGCTCGCCGCCCCTGGCCTTGCCTTTGCAGTGCGCAAGTCCAGGCAGGAAGATCACGATCTCGGCGGCGCGCGCGCTCCGCCCACGGCCGGAGCCCGTATCGAACAGCGGATCAGCTCTCGCCGGGATCGCAGCGGGAGGTCCCTTGGGCATCGAGATCCAGCAAGACCATTTCAGGACCGTCGATTACGGGCTGTTCAAGGCGCGCCTCCAGCAGCACCTCACGGCGCTCGAGATGGTGCTCAGCCGGCCGGGGTTCGGCCTGGGAGAGACGACGATCGGCACCGAGCTCGAGATGTTCCTCGTCGACCGCGAGGCGCGCCCCGTGCCGATCGGGCCGGAGATCGCGAGCGCGGCGGCGAGCCCGATGATCACGCCGGAGATGGGCGCGTTCGACATCGAGCTCAGCACGCAGGCGGTGCCGCTCGCCGGACGTCCGTTCTCGGCGCTGCGCGAGCAGATGCGCGCGACCGCCGAGGCGATCCGCGAGCGCGCCGCGGCGCGCGGGGCGCGCGTCGTCCCGGTCAGCATCCTGCCGACGTTCCGCCGGCAGGACTTCAACCCCGGGGCGATCACCAACCTGCCCCGGTACCGCGCGCTCGCCGCGGGGCTCTGCCGGCTGCGCAAGGCGCCGTTCCACATCCGGATCGACGGGGCCGAGCCGCTGGAGCTGATGTCGGACGATCCGGCGATGGAAGCGGCGAACACGGCGTTTCAGGTCCACCTCCGGGCGGCGCCCGACGCGTTCGCGCGGCTGTTCAACGCGGCCATGATGATGACCGCGCCGGTGCTCGCGGCGTCCGGCAACTCGCCCATCTTCCTCGGCCACCGGCTGTGGCACGAGACGCGGGTCGCCGTCTTCAAGCAGGCCGGCGACGACCGACCGCCGGACCGCGAAACGGACTGGAAGATGCCGGCCCGCATCGGCTTCGGGACCGGCTGGGTGCGCGACGGGGCCGCGGAGCTGTTCATGGAGAGCGTCGCGCTTCACGAGCCCATCCTCCCCGTGTGCAGCGACGAGGACGTGCTCGCGTGCGCGCGGGCCGGCGGCGTGCCCCAGCTCCACGAGCTCCGCCTGCACCACGGCACGGTCTGGAACTGGAATCGACCTGTCTACGATCCGGCCGGCGGCGGTCACCTGCGGATCGAGCTCCGCGCCCTGCCGTCGGGCCCCACCCTCGATGACATGCTCGCGAACGGCTGCTTCCTCCTCGGAGGCATCCTCGCGCTCGCGCCCTCCGTGACAGAGCTCCTCCCGTCGTTCCCCTTCGGCCTCGCCGCGAGGAACTTCTACCATGCCGCGCAGTTCGGCCTCGACGCCGAGCTCGTCTGGCCGACGGCGCCGGGGGCCCCGCCCCGGGGGGTCCGCGCGCGCGATCTGCTCCTGTCGCTCCTGCCGGGGGTCGAGGAGGGGTTGCTCACCGCCGGGGTGGACGGGGCAGAGGCCCGCCGGTTCCTGGAGGTCTTCGAGCGGCGCGTCGCCAGGGGCGTCACCGGGGCCGTCTGGCAGCTCCGCACGCTCGACGCGATGGAGGCGCGCGGGGCGCCGCGCGACGAGGCGCTCCGGAGGATGCTGGAGCGGTACATGGCCGAGGTCGATTCCGGACAGCCCGTGCACGCCTGGACGATCCCCGGCGCGGGCGCGGCGTGAGGTCGCCATGAACCGGGACGCGACGACGCCCCTCGCGGAGCAGATCGACGCGCAGCTCTCCGCGCCCGGCGCGATCGACGCCGCGCGGTTCGCGGCGTTCCTCGAGGGGCAGCGGGAGCTCGGCCTCGTCCACGGCGCGCGCGCCCTGTGCCGCCACCTGCGGCCTTACCTCATCGCGGAGCAGGACTACGCCGCCGTCGCCCGCGCCGCCGAGCGGGTCGCCGCCGCGCTCGAGCGCGTCGCCCGGCGCGCGCTCGCGGATCCCGCGATGGCCGACGAGCTGGGGTTGTCGGCGGACGAGCGCGCCCTCGCGGCGCTGGATCCCGGCGAGGGCCCGTTCCTCACGGTCGGGCGCCTCGACATGCTCGTGACCGACGGCGGCTTCTCCTTCATCGAGCTCAACGCCGACTCGCCCGCTGGCATCACCGATCAGCTCCTCATCGAGCAGACGTTGATGGAGCTCCCCGCCCTATCGCCCTTCCGCGGTCGGCCGGGCCTGCGCACGCCCGCTCCGCACCGGGGGCTGGTCCGCGCGCTCCGCGAGGGGTACGCCGCGTGGGGCGGGCGCGCGCCGCGGCCCACCGTGGCGATCGTCGACTGGGCGGCGGTCGACACGTCGGCCGAGTTCAAGGTGCTCGCCGGCCTGCTCACGGCCGACGGGCACCGCGCGATGGTCCTCGACCCGGACCAGCTCGAGTACGACGGAGCCCGCCTGTCCGCCGGGGGAGAGCGGATCGATCTCGTCTACCGGCGGGTGATCACGCAGGAGCTCATCGGGCGGCGCGGCCTCAATCACCCGCTCGTCCGCGCGTACCGGGACCGCGCGGCGTATGTCGCCAACTCGTTCCGAACGAAGCCGCTCAACAAGAAGGCGGCGTTCGCGGTCCTCAGCACCCCCGACTTCTCGGGCCTCTTCTCGCCCGAGCAGCGCGATGCCATCGCGGCGCACGTCCCCTGGACGCGCCGGGTGAAGGCGGGTCGGACGGCGTGGAGGGGCCGCGAGGTGGATCTCGTGGAGCTCATCCTTTGCGAGCAGGAGAGCTTCGTGCTGAAGCCGAACGACGATTACGGCGGCAAGGGCGTGCTGCTCGGCTGGCAGACGCCTCCCGACGTGTGGAGGGAGGCGGTCCGCGGCGCCGAGGAGCAGCGCGCGATCGTCCAGGAGCGCAGCCGGGCGCGCACCGCGCGCATGCCGACGTTCCGCGACGGCATCGTGGACGAAGAGGTGTATTTCGATCTCTGCCCCTTCGTGTTCGCCGGCCGCATGGAAGGCGCGATGGTGCGGCTCTCGGCCTCGGCGGTGAGCAACGTCTCCGCGGGGGGCGGGGTGACGGGGCTCTTGATCGTAGATGACGCGGTTTCACCGCGGGAGGATTCACGCCATGTGTGAGCTCCTTGGCATGGTCTCGAACGTGCCGACGGACATCGTGTTCTCGTTCACCGGGCTCGCGCTCCGGGGCGGGCAGACGGGGCCGCACGCGGACGGCTGGGGCGTCTCGCTCTACGACGGGCTGTTCGCCCGGACGTTCCTCGAGCCGCACCCCGCGTTCTCGAGCCCCCTCGCCCGGTTCATCCGCGAGAACCCGATCCACACGGCGCTCTCCATCGCCCACGTGCGCAAGATGACGCGCGGCGGCGCGGCCCTGAAGAACACCCATCCTTTCATGCGGGTTCTCCACCGGCGCCACATCGTGTTCGCGCACAACGGCACCCTGCCCACGGTCCGGGATCGCCAGCTCCACTTCGAGACGCCCATCGGCGACACCGACAGCGAACATGCCTTCTGTGTCATCCTCGAGGAGCTCCGGAGCGCCTACGGCGCACAGTACCCGAGCGACGGGCGGGAGCTCGGGCGAACGCTCTACGAGCTCGGGAACGAGCTCGGCAGCGATGGAGTCTTCAACTTCCTGTTCGCGGACGGAGAGCACCTCTTCGCCCGCTGCGGCGACAACCTATCCTACATCCTCCGCCACGCCCCCTTCGGCGAGGCGACGCTCGTGGACGCGGACCTCAAGGTGAACTTCAACGACGTCCACGGCATGAGCCCGGACGCGCGCATGGCGGTCGTGGCCACCGAGCCGCTCACGCGCGACGAGCTCTGGAGCAAGGCGACGCCCGGCACGCTGTGGGTCTTCCGCGCCGGCGATCTCCTGGCGACGTTCCCCGAGATCCCTGCGGGGCGCGACGCGACCGCGGAGATCGCCGAGCGGGCGCCCCCCGGCTGAGCTGCGCCGGCAGAGGCGCGTGCGCTGCCGGCAGAAACAGGCGTGCGCTGCGCCGGCAGACAGAGGGGTGCCAGTCGGCCGCCCCCCCGGGCGGCGGCGCGCTCTCAGCCGCGCGGCCGCGCGAAGAGGCTCCGGAAGAAGTCGCCCAGCGTGTGTTCCTTGTAGTCGCTGAACTCGCCGGCATCGAGGTAGACGCCGCCGCACACGCTACAGGTCTCGTACCAGATGTGCGGTTGCTGCGGGTCGACCATGCGCACCATCGGCGTGGTGCAGCGGGGGCACGGCACCTTCCGGATGTCGTTGTTCTTTCGTCCGACCGAGGGATCGCCGGTGTCGATCTGGTGGGAGCCCTCCAGGGCCTTGAGCGACTCCTTCTCGTGGCTGTCGAACCAGATACCGCCGCACGCGGTGCATCGGTCGACGTCGATCCCGCCGAAGGTGACGATGGCCATCGAGGCGGTGCATTTCGGGCAGTTCACGTCGCGCTCCAGTGCGGCCGGCGCCGCGGTCTCTGGCGAGGCTACCAGAGGAGCCGGATCGGGTGAAGCGCGGAGCGCTCGGGCCGGCGCGCGCGGTCAGGCGTACGACGCCGGCGAGAGCCGCACCTGCTGGATGAGCTGCGGGTCGTGGCCGAGGAGGAGCCTCGCGCCGCGCTCCCGCGCGATCCGCTTGAGTCGGCGGATGCTGGCGAGCGCGGCCTCGTCATCGACGCTCTCGCCGGGGAGGACCTCGTCGGCGAAGTTCTCGACGAGATCGCCCGCGTCGCCGACGATCACGACGCTGCCAGTCTCCTTCAGCGTGACGACGACGGACTGGTGGCCTGGCGTGTGCCCGCGCGTGAGGACGACCTCCACGCCGGGCAGCGCCTCCCAGTCCCCGTCGACGAGGTCCCAGCGCAGGCCCGGCAGGTCGTAGTCGCGCTCGAACCAGGCGGGCCCGTGGTCGGGGCTGAAGGCGTGAGCGTGCTCCGCCCGCTGGACCGAGACGCGCGCGTCCTGGAACATCGCGAGGTTCCCGGCGTGGTCGAGGTGCATGTGCGTCAGGATCACGTGGCGGACGTCCTGCGGCCGCACCCCGATCTGCGCGAGCTGGTGGGCGAGCTCGTGCTCCGGGAGGATGACGGGCGGGCGAATCCCCTGCTTCGTGTAGTGCTCCTCCCGCAGCGCCGGATCGTGGACGAGCGCGCTGTTCAGCCCCGTGTCGACGAGCACGTAGCCCCGCGCGGTCTCGATGAGGTACGCCGAGACCGGCTCGGCGAGGATGAAGCGCCCCCCGCGGTCGCGCGTCGAGACCGTCTTCTCGAGGATCTCGAAGCCGCAGAGCAGGACATGGAGCCTCAGGGCCTCTGTGTTCATTGCGCCGTTCTACCAGCCGATCGGGCCGGGGGCAGCGTCGACCGCCTCGCCGGCGCGGCGTCGACCGCCTCGCCGGCGCGGCGTCGACCGCCTCGCCGGCGCGGGCCGGCGGCGCGCACGCGCGGCGGACCTCCTGCAGGTCGCCGCCGATGTCGCGCCGCCGGGCGTCATTTCGACTTCATCTTCTCCTTCACGATCTTCTGCAGCTCCTCGAAGTGCGGGCTGTCGCGCCGGATGGCCATGCCGAACTGCGACGTCCCGAGCTTCGCCTTCGAGTAGGAGACGTACCCGGACATCGCCGGGTGGGCCTCCAGGTCCGCGATCATCTTCTCGTAGTGGGGGTGAGGCATGTAGATGATGTCGGGCTTGTAGGCCTCGAAGAACTTGTCCGCGGAGAACGGCTCGAGCGCGAAGCGCCGGTCGTTCAGGCCGGCCATGTCGATGATCGACTTCCCGAGGTTCATCGCGCCGATCATCCCGACCTCGGTCGTGGCCATGACGACGTCGTCGGGGAGCGTCGAGACGCGATCGATCGCGAACCAGTATTTCTGCGGCCCCGAGGTGCTGGCGAGCTTGACCACGTTGAAGTGCCCGAGCCGGTTGGCCGCGGCGGCGCCCGCGAGGTCCTTGCCTGCCGTTGCGAGCGGCGTGGCGAGGTGAAGCCAGAGGATCGCCAGCGCGGCGACGCCGGCCACGGGCGCGGCGGCCGGCGCGGGCTGCCCGAGCGCGTCGGAGAGCGTCCGCGCGAGCCGGACGGCGCTCCTGCAAGCGAGATACACGAGACCTGGCAGCGGCGCGTAATAGAACCTCTGCGCAAACCCCATGATCGGGACGACGAAGAGCCACGAGTAGGCGAGGCAAATCAGCGTCGCGGCGAGGACTCCTTTGTCGAACGCCGGGGACGCCGTCCACCACGCCATGGGACCGGTCCTCTGCCGCTCCCCCGCCGGCGCCCCGGGGGCCGGCGCCCCTGGGGCGGCCTGGCGCGCCCCGAGGCCCACGAGGATGTCGAGCGCGATGACGGCGAGGAGCGGCCAGAAGAAGTCGAGCCAGTCGAAGAGATCGATGGTCGGTCGGCCCCGGTAGGCCTTGAGGATCCCCGATCCGTAGAGGTTCGTCGACTTGGCGTAGAACGGGAACGGGACGGGCGAGCCGAAGTACAGCTTGGCGATCCCGAGGTGGAGGGCGAGGACGGCGCCCGTCGCGGCGAGGGCGACGAGCCCGAAGCGCCGGCGGTCGCGGTCGCGCTCGAGCACGGCGACCGCGAGCGGGACGAGGACGGCGAAGGCCGTGAGCTCTGGCCGCACCGAGAAGGCGAGCCCGCCGAACGCGCCGAGCGCCACCCCGCCGGCGACGCGGGCCTTGTCGAGCAGCCGCAGCGCGAGGAGCAGGTACCCCGTGAGGAAGCAGAGGCCGAACGACGTGTCCATGCCGCTGACGAAGTGGTCGACCAGCGTGGAGCGGGCGACGCAGAACGCGACGAGCGCGAAGCAGGACAGGCGCGCGACCTTGCCGTCGCCTGCCGCGCGCAGGACGAGCAGGACGAGCAGGACGAGCAGGACCGGCCCGCAGATGAAGCTCTGAAGCATCGCGGCGAGGCTCGTGTTGCCGCCCGTGATGAGGTAGAGCGGCACGGCGAGGACGAGGAAGGCGAGCGACGTGAGCCCGTAGGCCGGCGGCCCGCTCGGGTTCCACGAGATGCCGTGCCCGGCGACGATGTTGTGCGCGTAGCGCTGGAACATGTACGCGTCGTCCCAGAGCGTGGTCAGGTCGAAGCGCATCGCCGTCTTGAAGGTCATGAGCACGAGGCAGAGCGCCATCGTGATCCAGAAGGACACCGAGACGAGCCTGCGCACCGCCTCACGCGGCATCGAAGGGAGGCGTTGTGCCGCGTCCGCTGCAGCGCCCTGCCCTGCCGGCGCGTCCGCGGACAGCTCGGCCCGCTCCCTCCCGGGCAACGTGGTCTCTATGTGCGTTGTCATCGTGCTCGGCGCTCACTTTCGGCTTCCGGCCCAGAGGTCCGCTTCCGCCGACAGGTTCGCGCCATGGCGCCGAGCCTCGTGCGGAGGCTCGAGGCGCTCGGCTTCCCTCGCGACATGACGCACCGCGCCATCCACGTGGGCCGCTTCCTCAGAGGCCGCATGGGGCGAACATAGTCCCAACCGCAGCGCGCCGTACATCCGGAACCGGCGTGGTAAAGCTGCGCAGTCAGGGGCCCCTGGGTCCCATCGAGCTCGCGCGAGGCGTCGCGCACGGCCGCGCGGCCGTCCGCCGGCGGGTACCTCAACGGGGCAGCCGCAGGCCCGAGGAGACCCTGTTCTTCGCGCGGCGCGGGGAGGGCCGAGGCTCCGCGGGATCCTCCAACGGGGCAGCCGTAGGTCCCAGGAGACCCTGTTCTTCGCGCGGCGCGGCGAGGGCCAATGCTCCGCGGGATCCTCCAACGGGGCAGCCGTAGGCCCGACGAGACCCTGTTCTTCGCGCGGCGCGGGGAGGGCCGATGTCTGAGCCCATTTGACCTCGCTCGTCAGGCGCAGCCTGGCGAGCGAGGTCTCAGGCGAGTCCGGCGGGGCCCCCGCGCCGCGCGAAGAACAGGGTCTCCTCGGGCCGGACAGCTCAGCAGGGCCTCGAGGCCCAGCTCCGCGCCGCGCCGCGCCCCGCGGACAGACCGCAAGGCGGACAAACGCAAAAAGCCCGCATGACGTCCGCCATGCAGGCTCTTTGTTCTTGAAGCGTCGCGTCGCTGCGTCGCGCTGCTCACACCCGAGCACCGGGCGCGAATCTCGTCACGTTCCATGGAGTATGGTCAAGCCGCACGACCTATTAGTACCGGTTAGCTCCGCCGATTGCTCGGCTTCCACACCCGGCCTATCAACCTCGTGGTCTACGAGGGGTCTTTAGGGGCCTTGCGGCCCGGGACACCTAGTCTTGAGGCCGGCTTCCCGCTTAGATGCTTTCAGCGGTTATCCGTTCCGTACATGGCTACCCGGCTATGCCCTTGGCAGGACAACCGGAGCACCAGAGGTACGTCCACCCAGGTCCTCTCGTACTATGGGCAGCTCCTCTCAAGTGTCCTACGCCCACGGCAGATAGGGACCAAACTGTCTCACGACGTTTTAAACCCAGCTCGCGTACCGCTTTAATCGGCGAACAGCCGAACCCTTGGGACCTGCTCCAGCCCCAGGATGCGATGGGCCGACATCGAGGTGCCAAACCGCGCCGCCGATATGAACTCTCAGGCGCGATCAGCCTGTTATCCCCAGAGTACCTTTTATCCGATGAGCGATGGCCCTTCCATACAGAACCACCGGATCACTAACGCCTGCTTTCGCACCTGTTCGACCTGTCGGTCTCACAGTTAAGCTCCCTTGTGCGTTTGCACTCTACGCCTGGTTTCCAATCAGGCTGAGGGAACCTTCGCACGCCTCCGTTACTTTTTAGGAGGCGACCGCCCCAGTCAAACTGCCCACCAGGCAGTGTCCCCGACCCAGTTCATGGGCCCAGGTTAGATTTCCAGAATACCCAGGGTGGTATTTCAACGTTGGCTCTGCCGAACCCAGAAGCCCGGCTTCATAGCCTCCCACCTATCCTACGCAGAATATCCCGAAAATCACTGCCAAGTTGCAGTAAAGGTTCATGGGGTCTTTCCGTCTTGCCGCGGGTAGAGGGTATCTTCACCCCCGATACAATTTCGCTGAGTCCCTGGTCGAGACAGCGGGGATGTTGTTATGCCATTCGTGCAGGTCGGAACTTACCCGACAAGGAATTTCGCTACCTTAGGACCGTTATAGTTACGGCCGCCGTTTACTGGGGCTTCGGTTCAGAGCTTCGCTTGCGCTGACTCGTCCCCTTAACCTTCCAGCACCGGGCAGGCATCAGACCCTATACGTCGTCTTACGACTTCGCAGAGTCCTGTGTTTTTAGTAAACAGTCACAACCCCCATTTCTCTGCAACCACCTCACGCTCCAGGCGCAAGCCCTTCACGCAAAGCGGCACACCTTCTCCCGAAGTTACGGTGTCATTTTGCCGAGTTCCTTAACCAGGGTTCTCTCACGCGCCTTGGGATACTCACCCCGCCCACCTGAGTCGGTTTGCGGTACGGACACCAAAGAGACTCTGTACGCGGCTTTTCTTGGAAGTCTGGGATCACCGAGTATCCAGGGCCGAAGCCCCGACCTCATCACCTCTCGGGCTAACGAGCCGTCGTTTGTCCCTATCGGGTCCTGACGACTCACCCTACCGGCTTGAACACGGAAGCCATCTACCGTGCTCGGCCTACCCTTCTCCGTCCCCGCTTACTTCAACGTCACCCTTGGTGGTGCAGGAATATTAACCTGCTTCCCATCACCTACGCCTCTCGGCCTCGGCTTAGGATCCGACTAACCCATGGGAGGATTATCCTTCCCCAGGAAACCTTGGGCTTACGGCGACCGAGTTTCTCGCTCGGTTTATCGCTACTCATGCCTGCATAAGCTCTTCTCAAGGCCGTTACCGGTCGTCACCGTCCGGCGTGTATCTCCTTGAGAATACTCCCCTACCGCTTCGTTAGAAGCCCGTGGCTTCGGTACTGA
>NZ_CP150363.1:0-2925000 GCF_051521615.1 Sorangium sp. So ce1335 | reverse complement strand
GACGGCGAGGTACTTGTCGGCGGCCTTCACGATACGACCGCGGAGCTGCTGCTGCCACGCGGCGTCGACGTTGCCGGGCACGATCGCCATCGAGATCTGGCCGAGCGCGTCCGTGACCTTCCAGTTCATCGACGCGGGCACCCCGTCGATCTCCGCCGGGAAGCGCGCGTTGAGCGGGGAAGACTGGAGATACTGCTTGTACTCCGGCTTGCCCGTCGTGACGAAGAGCTCCGCCGCGGCCCAGTAGAGCTCGTCCTTGACGTCCGTGTCGTCGTAGGGCCCGCCGCCCTTGTCGCCCCCGGGCGGCGCGTAGAGGGCCGGGTGCTGCTTCGCCGCGGCCCAGGCGCGCTCGGCGGACTTCAGGCACCGCGCCGAGAACGCCGCGTCCACCGTCTTCCAGATGCGCGCGCACTGCGCGCCCACCGCGGCGACGTTGAGCGTGGCCGCCGTGCTCGGCTTGTGCAGCGAGCGGCTCATCTTGTCCTCGTGCGGGGCGAGCCCGAGGCCCGTCCACGCGTCGTCGTGCATCTTGTGGTGGACCATGCCGGCGAGCGGCTTGCCTTCCGGCACCTGCATGCCCATCAGGAACTCGAGCTCCCAGCGCGCCTCGTCGAGGATGTCGGGCACGCCGTTCTTGTTCTCGGGGATGCTCAGCTTGCCATCGGCGAAATCGGCGCTCGAGGTGCCGAGGTGCTTCGTGCGCTCGTACCAGTTGAGCAGCGTCCACACCGAGATGCCGCCGTTGACGACGTACTTGCCGTGATCGCCGGCGTCGTACCAGCCGCGGGACGCGTCGAGCGTATAGTCGCAGCCGCTTCCCTTCAGGCAAGGCGTGCTCTTGTCCTGGAGGTGGCCGGCCGGGCGCCCGAGCTCGGGCTTCCCCGCATACGGCATCTTGATCTCGATGCCGCTCCGGTTGTGGTAGAAATACGCGAGCGCGTCGTACTTGAGCTTCTGGTAGATGCCGGCGCCGATGTCGAACGGGAAGCTCTTCTCGTCTCCCACCTGGAGCACGTAGCCCTGGCCGGGCACGTTGATGGCGGTGAAATCGATCAGGTGGACGTGATCGCCGGACGCGCCGTCGTTGCCGAACACCCGGGTCTGGCCGCGCGCGACCGCCTTGCCGGAGCCGTCGAGCAGCTGCCACGCGAGCGGCGCGGTCGCGGCGTTGCTGACGGTGGCGACCTTGATCGCGCCCGGCAGATACCCGACCTGGTTGACGGCGATCTTCGGCGCCGCCGCGGCGGCCGCGGGCGCGCTGGCGCGGAACTCGGGGTCGTCCAGGCGGATGTCGTCGATGCAGACCTCGAACGGCTCCTTGGCGGACGCCATCTCGCCGCCGACGTGGAACGCGAGCTCCGCCGTCGGATCGTCGGCCTTCGCCATCGAGAACTTGCCGGTATAGGTCTTCGGCTCGGTCCCGAGCACCACGGTGTCCGACCAGTATTCCTCGTAAGGCGGCCCGGCCATTCCCACCTTCGGGCGCGCCTTCGTGGGCGCGGACGCCCAGGCCTTGTACGTGATCGTGTAGCTGTGACCCTTCTGGATCACCATCTCCCGGTGGCGGAACTGGGCGTCCCAGTTGTTGGCCCCCTTGTTCGTCACCGTCACGCAATAGGCGCCGTTCTTCACCTCCGCGCTGCCGGCGCCCGGCGCCGTGAACGAGGTGGTCCAGGGCAGGCTCTTGTTGTCGTCGAAGTCGGAGGCCTTGAGCAGGTTGGTCTGCGCGGGCTCGGGGCTCGCGCCCGGGGCGGCGCCGGGGCTCGCGCCGGAGGGGGCGGCTTCCGCCCCGGGGCCCTGGGACGTCGCACATCCGGCGGTCAACGCGAGCGCGCCGAGCACGAGCGCGGACGCGCGGCCCGTCCGGCGGAGGATCGACTGCTTGAGAAGGGAGTTGTCCATGAGTCCTCGGTTCACGACTGGGGGCAATCGACGCATAAAAGCGGGACGTCCACCCAGATTGTCAAGCGCAATCCTCGCCGGCGCGTCGAATCGAGACGACGCCCGCGATCGCGGGCCGGCGGCGCCGCGCGGGAGCCACGGGGAGCGCGGGGAACCTCGAGCGGCGACGGGGGGCGCTGCGCCGGTCGCCGGGGCCGCCGTGCCGGCGCACGGCGCCGGGGCCGCCGTGCCGGCCGGGAGAGCGCACGCCGCGGCGGCGTCGCGCGCCTTCGGGCGCGCCGCGGACCGTCATGATGTCTTCACCGGGAACCACGGGAGGGAGCAGCGAGCCTGCGCGTCGGTTCGCGCTGGTGCCGCTCGCAGAGTCGCATTAAGCTCCGCTCAGCCTCGCGTCGCACAAGGATGTGCGGCCGAGCACCCAAAGGAGTCGACATGGCCAAGCACAGCTTCTCAGTCCCCTTCAGCGGTCCCTCTCAAGATATCGTGTCAAAGGCCAAGGCCGCGATCGAGAAGGCCGGCGGCCAGTTCAGCGGCAACGAAGGCAAGGGCGATTTCTCGGTGCCCACGCCGGCCGGAACCGTGAAGGGAACCTATGCCATCTCCGCGCAGAGCTTCTCCGTGGACATCACGGACAAGCCGTTCCTCGTGCCCGGCAGCGCGATCGAGTCCCAGGTGCGCAAGTTCCTCGAGAAGGCCTGAGCCCTCCCGAGGCGCACGCCGGCCTCAGCGCAGCACCCGCCCCGGAATCCCTCCTTCGCGCTCCGCGCGACGGGCTCGACGAGCCCTCCTCGACAGACGAGCATCGCCACGACGAGGAGTCCCCAGCGTGGCGCGGCCACGCCTCGGACCAGCTCGCCGTGGAGGCTCGAGACCGCCACACGCACGCGGGCCAGGTCACCGTCGCGCGCCTGAACCAGCTCTCGCTCGGCGAGCTCGCCGGGCACCGGCGCCTCACGGGCTCCACGGCACGCGCAAGCGGGCAGAGCCCGGCCAGGGTGCGGTCCACGTGGACGCTGGGATCGGCGCAGCGGTGATGCCGCTGCGGCGCGGCGAGCGCGGCGAGCGCGAGCTCGCGATCGCGCCGAGTGGCGCGGGCCCACGCTGAGCGCGGAGTCAGGGGCAAGCTGGCCGCGCGCCCCGGTTCAGCTCGCCAGCGCGCTGGCTGGGTGAATTTATGAACGATCACATCATCACACATATCGATCGCCGAGCGGCGGTCTGGTCGATCGAAGTTGACATCGAACATGTGAACGCTCACAATGGCGACCGGTAGCCACGCTCTTGCTTCTCTCCGGATGGGCCGTCGTGCCCCTCCAGGAGACGGTCATGAAGTAGCGATGGGTCATGTTGTTCGCGGCTGGGATCGCGGTCCTGGCCAGCGGCGCCCCTGGTTACAGCAACGATCCAGGCGGCGGTGGGACCCCGGAAGCGACCCGGTGTATCCCGCCAGCTGAGGCATCTCCGGGGGCTGCACCATGAACATCTGGTCGTGCTGTACGGCACCGCCAGCTGCTCGACGATGGCGTGGCTACTGCTTATCGCGCCTTCATGAGGATCAGGCCCGCTCGCGATGCACAATCGGCTCGCCGGACATGCAACCCGGAACAACAAATACCGTTATCGTGCTGCCTGGCGCACGCAGAACGAACTTGTTCACTCTGCTCGCATCTCGGCATTCATCCGCAGCGGCGATGGCCAGCCGGCCAGCCGGCTCGGGCCTTGAGCGCGCGGCGAGCGACCCCGACCCGCGCGAGGGCGGCGTCGAGCAGCGAGAAGATTCCAGTTTCACTTACTTAGCAGGACGAGGAGAAGAGATGAGATCCGGAACCAAGCAGGGCCTGCTCGCGGCGGCGACGGGCGTCCTCGCCGTCTCGTGCGTCATCGGCCCCGACGGGGCGTACGACGCCGAGCTCGAGGAGAAAGGCTCGCTCGAGGGCGCCATCACGATCGATACGAGCGCGGTCTACACGATCGTCGGCGTCCAGAGTGGAAAGTGCGTGCAGGTGGCTGGAGGCAGCACCGCGGATGCGGCGGCCATGCAGATCGCCAGCTGCAACGGCTCGACGCGGCAGCAGTTCCGCATGGAATCGGCGGGCGGCGGCTACTATCGCATCCGCAACGTCAACAGCAACCGTTGCATGGACGTCACGGGCGCCTCCACCGGCGACGGCGCCGCCATCCAGCAGTACTCCTGCTGGACCGGGCAAAACCAGCAGTGGTCGTTCACGGACGTCGCCAGCGGCGTCGTGCGCATCACCGCGCGCCACAGCGGCAAGTCCCTGGACGTCTACGGCCGCGGCACCGCGGATGGCACCGCCGTGATTCAATGGGCGTCGAACGGCGGCACCAATCAGCAATTCCGACTCACACCCGTGGGCTCGGGAACCGGCGGCACCGGCGGCTCCGGCGGCACCGGCGGCTCCGGTGGCTCGGGCGGCTCCGGTGGCTCGGGCGGCTCCGGCGGCACCGGCGGCACCGGAGGCACCGGTGGCTCGGGCGGCGCCGGTGGCTCCGGCGGCGCCGGGGGCGGCACCGGCGGCACGTGCACCGCGTCGCGACCGGCTGGTCGAAACGTGTCGGGGAGCGGCCCTCATCAGGTGGTCGTCGAGACGAATTCAGACCCGGGCATCAACCAGGGCACCATCTTCCGTCCGGCGGATCTCGGTGGAGACACCAGATATCCGATCTTCGTCTGGGGGCAGGGCGGATGCTCGCGAGACGGGCTCGCGAATCAAGCGGCCATGGCCGAAATTGCCTCGCATGGCTACTTCGTGGTGGCGGACGGGACACCGGGCAACACCCAGCCCAACCGCGACCTCGGGAGCGGAGGCGACGTGCTGCGCGCCTACGTCGACTGGGTGATCGCCCAGAACGACAAGCCTTGCAGCGCCTACTACCAGAAGATCGAGACCACGAAGGTCGCCGCGAACGGCTTCTCCTGCGGCGGCTTGATGGCGGCGGGGACCGCTGCAGATCCCAGGATGACGACCTGGGGACACACGAGCAGCGGCTCCTTCTCGGCGAATCAGTCGTTCTACAACTCGATTCATACACCCGTATTGATCGTCACCGGCACCGCGGACAGCCTGGGCGCGAACGTGAACGGCGCGAGGGACTTCGCGAACATCGCCGCCCTGGGTGATATTCCGGTCATGATGTTCGCCAAGGTCGGCGCGGACCACGGGGGCGATCTGTGGGCCCGGAACGGCGGCGAGTTCACCCAGGTCAACCTGGCGTGGCTCAACTGGTGGCTCAAGGGCGACGAATCGGCCACCGGCAAGGGCATGCTCGTCGGCCCGAGCTGCCGCTTTTGCACCGACAGAACCTGGCAGGTCTCTTCCGCCAATCTGCCCTAGAACAGCGATCACGTTGAGCGAGCGAGAAATGAACCGCCAAGACGCCGAGGACGCCAAGAAGGAGACAATATCTCGGCGCCCTTGGCGCCTTGGCGGTTCGAAATTCTGCTCGTTTCAGGCGGGTTCAACCCGTTTGTCGCTCTAGCGTGGCTCGCTCTCAAGCCGCCTTGCTCCGAGGAGCAGGGCGGCTCGACCGCGGCAAGGGCCAGCGCGGCGGCCCGCTCGGGAGCCTCGAGCGCGCGGCGAGCGACCCCGACCTGCGCAAGGGCGGCGTCGAGCAGTGAGAAGATGGCAGTTTCACTCAGTTGACAGGACGAGGAGGACAAGATGAGATTCGGAACCAAGCAGGGCTTGCTCGCGGCGGCGACGGGCGTCCTCGCCGTGTCGTGCGTCATCGGCCCCGACGGGGCGTACGACGCCGAGCTCGAGGAGCAAGGCTCGCTCGAGGACGCCATCACGATCGATACGGGCGCGGTCTACACGATCGTCGGCGTCCAGAGTGGAAAGTGCGTGCAGGCGGCTGGAGGCAGCACCGCGGATGCCGCGGCCATGCAGATCGCCGGCTGCAACGGCTCGACGCGGCAGCAGTTCCGCATGGAATCGGCGGGCGGCGGCTACTATCGCATCCGCAACGTCAACAGCAACCGTTGCATGGACGTCGCGGGCGCCTCCACCAGCGACGGCGCCGTCATCCAGCAATACTCCTGCTGGACCGGGCAAAACCAGCAGTTTTCGTTCACGGACGTCGCCAGCGGCGTCGTGCGCATCACCGCGCGCAACAGCGGCAAGTCCCTGGACGTCTACGGCCACGGCACCGCGGACGGCACCGCCGTGGTTCAATGGGCGTCGCACGGCGGCACCAATCAGCAATTCCGACTCACGCCCGTGGGCTCGGGCACCGGCGGCTCGAGCAGCTCCAGCAGCTCGAGCAGCTCCAGCAGCTCCGGCGGCTCGGGCGGCTCGGGCGGCTCCGGTGGCTCCGGCGGCTCCGGCGGCTCCGGTGGCTCCGGTGGCTCCGGCGGCTCCGGTGGCGGCGGCAGCTCCGGCGGCGTGCGCAGCGCCGGCTGCGGCATTCCCACCTCCTTCACCAGCGGGAACCGCACCATCAACGTCAACGGCACCACGCGCCAGTACGTGCTCGACATTCCGGCGAACTACGACCCGAACAAGGCGTATCGGCTCATATTCGGCTGGCACTGGCGCGGCGGGTCGGCCAACGACGTCGTGAACAACGGGTACTATGGGCTCAAGGCGCTGGCGAACGGCAGCGCCATCTTCGTCTCGCCGAACGGCATCGACAACGGCTGGGCCAACACGGGCGGGCGCGACATCGCCTTCGCCCGCGCCATGGTCGACGCCCTCAAGGCCAACCTGTGCGTCGACACGAGCCGCGTCTTCTCGACCGGGTGGAGCTACGGGGGGATGATGTCGAACGCGCTCGGCTGCGATATGCCCGAGGTCTTCCGGGCCATCGCGCCGATGTCCGGCGCCCTCTACAGCGGCTGCAACCAGTCCAACACCCAGCCCGTCGCCGTCTGGATGTCGCACGGCCTGTCCGACAGCGTCGTCCCCATCTCGGCCGGGAGGTCGGCGCTCGACGTCTTCGTGCGCAAGAACGGCTGCAGCACCCAGACGAGCCCCGTGGCCCCCAACTCGTGCGTCGCCTACCAAGGGTGCCGGGAGGGCTACCCGGTGCACCGCTGCGAGTTCGCCGGTGACCACCAGACGCCGAGCTTCGCGAGCTCGGCCATCTGGAACTTCTTCACGCAGTTCTGACCTCGCGCCCCGCCGGCGCGGCGGCTCGGGCAGCGGCAGACACGCCCGCCCGAGCCGCCGCGTTGCCCCGCGTGTTCGCTCCATGTCCACCGATGGAGCGTGCTTTCATGGGGCGCCGGTCGCCGCCGAGGGAGGCACGCAGACGTTCCTGGTCATCCCGCACGCGCCACAGCCCCCCACGTCGGAAGACGACGAGGCGCCGCAGGGGTCGACGACGACCTCCTGGCAGCGCGTCCCGTCCGGACACGCCGCGTCGTCCTCGCACGTCACCCTCGGGTAGCAGCCCGCCGCGGGCAGCGCCGGGGGCCCTGGGTCGTCGGCGCAACCTGGCACAAGCCACGCACATGCCGGTGACAGGCCCGCGCAATCGCCCGAGGTGGCGGCCGCGAGGCACTCTTCCGGCTGCGGCGGCGGCGGGTTGCAGTACTCATCGCGCGTCATGACCCACGTGCCGTCGTCGCCGCAGGTCATGATGGGCGGCTCGAGGCAATCGCCGGGATCGCCATAGACGCAGTCCATTCCGATCTGCGAGCACGCGGTGCCGGTGTCCGGCATCCAGGAAGGGCAGTCCTCCTCCGGCGGCGGCGGGTTGCAGGACACCTCCGACTCCACCTGCCACGCCCCGTCCACGCACCTGGTGCCGATGGGGTTGTCGCAGCCGTCGACATAGGCGCAGGCCAGGTCGACCGCGTTGCAGCGCGATCCCCTCTTCGGCATCTCGTCGGGGCACGCCGGCGGAGGCGGCGGCGGGTTGCAGACGGGCCCGGGGCACTCCTCCTCCGGCGGCGGCGGGTTGCAGGAGACCTCCGACTCCACCTGCCACGCGCCGTCCACGCACGTGTAGCCGATGGGATTGTCGCAGCCGTCGACATAGGCGCAGGAGAGATCGACCGCGTCGCAGCTCGATTCCCGTTCCGGCATCTGCTCGGGACAGCCTCCGCCTTGCACGACGGTGATGTCGCACCCCGGCAGGGCCACGGCGCCGGCGACCGAGGCCGCGGCGGCGACGGTCACGATGAACGGAGCCCTGAGCGCCCTTCGCTTCTTCTGCATGGCCATGACTCGCTATGTCCTCTCTCTGGCACAACACGGCGCAAGCTCCGGGCTTGCGCGCTCTGCGGCTGGACCAAGCAAGCGAGGCGCCAGGCCGATCGGCTGGCGGCGCTGTCTCTGGCCGCCGCCGGGGCCCCGCGGCGGTCGAACCGCCCCGGGGAGCCGATCTCGGCCGTGGAGGGGCGGTCGAACCGGCCCCGGAGCGTCGATCTCGGGCGTGGGAGGGCGCTCGAACCGCCCCCGGAGCGTCGATCTCGGTCGTGGGAGGGCGCTCGAACCGGCCCCGGAGCATCGATCTCGGTCGTGGGAGGGCGCTCGAACCGCCCCCGGAGCGTCGATCTCGGTCGTGGAGGGCGCTCGAACCGCCCCCGGAGCGTTGATCTCGGTCGTCGAGGGCGCTCGAACCGCCCCGGGGAGCCGAGCTCGGTCGTGGAGGGCGCTCAAACCGCCCCGGGGCGCCGAGCTCGGGATGGCCCAGGCGGCGACGCTCCGTCTTCACGCCCTGTCCTCACGCGCCGTCGGCGGCGAGGTGGACCTTGAGGACGCTCTCCTCCGCGGGCACGCCGAGCCGGAGCGGAAAGCCGTAGTGGCCCGTCCCGCGGTGCACGTAGAGCCGGTCCGGGCCGCGCGCCCACAGGCCGTGATCGGGCATCGTCACGAAGAGCCGCATCGCGGTCCAGGTGCCGCCGAGGCTGACGATGCCGACCTGCCCGCCGTGGGTGTGGCCCGACAGCACGAGATCGCCCTCCCCCTCGGGGAGGTGGCGGAACGCGCCCGGATCGTGGAGCAGCACGAGCCGGAGCGCCCCCGCCACGCGCGGGTGCCGGGCGCAGACCTCGGCCATGATCCGCGCGCGGTCGCGGTAGTGGAAGTCCATCCCGAGGATCTGCACCGGCCCCGCGGCGGTCTCGACGAGCGCCGCGTCGTCCACGAGCAGGCGCGCGCCCGCCCGGGCGAGCGCCGTCGCGACGTGGCGGGGCGACTCGTGATCATGGTTGCCGTGGCACGCGAAGACGCGGCCCTCGAGGGCGCGCAGCGGGGAGAGCGCCTCGGCGAGGTGCTCCGCGGTGTCCTGCGACTCCATGGTCAGGTAATCGCCGGTGAGCACCACGAGATCGGGGTCGCGCGCGACAGCGCGCTCGCAGATGCCGCGGAGCCGCGCGACCGACATGAACGGGCCGAGGTGAGGGTCGGTGATCTGGACGATGCGGAGCGGGCGGCGCGCGCCGGGCGCCTCCTCGCGCGGGAGGGGGTGGCGGCGCAGCCCCTCGACGCGGGCGCGGTCGACGACGAGCTCGACCTCCTCGCGGCGCGCGGTGAGCGACTGGAGGATGCCGATCGCCGCGAGGGCGAAGGGCACCCAGAGGCCGTACGGCGTCGCCCCGAGCCCGGCCGCGATCGCCCACGGGAACGACAGGAAGGTCGCCGCGACGAAGTAGGAAGCGGGGATGCTCACCAGGGCGCGGTAGGCGACCGGGCGCATGCGCGGGCGCGAGAGCAGGAGGAAGTGCAGGTACACCGCGCCGTGGAGGTACGCGAACGCCGGCGCGAGCGGGCCGACGTGGCGGAAGAGCGCGCACGCGATCAGCGTGTGGATGCCGAGCAGCACGCCGACGAACCGCGCGTAGAACCGGCCGCGGCGGCGCCTCGCCGCCGCCACGACGACGAGCCAGGCGAGGATCGAGGCCACCCAGAAGAGGACGATGGGGGATGGGAGACGCAAGCGACAGCTCCAGGCGACGCAGGCGTACAGAGCCACCGCGGTCCGCGCCGCCTGGTCGGACGCCGAGTCTCCCGCGTCCCGCGCGTCCGCGCCAGGCGGCCGGGGGTGCCGGGCGGCTGCTCGCGGGCAGGCCGATCGATCGATGAGCCGGAGATGAGCCGGCTCGGGCGGGCCGGCCGCGCCGCCCGGCGCGCGTTGCGGCACACGCACCTCGCTGGTACCGAGGTCTTCGCGGCGGTCGCCGCGATCGCCGCGCGCGGACGGGTACCTCCCACGAGGTGCTGAGGCCTCTCTCCACCATGGCTCCCGCAACGAGGGTCGCGCCCGATGATCCCCTACCCGAGAAGCGATTGGCTTCACCTGCTGGTCTCCCCGCGCGGCTCCTTCTCGCCGGGCGTGATGCGGCGCGTGCTGGGCTTCGGGGCCATCGCCGCGGCGCTGTGGCTCGCGAACAGGTACATCCCGCGCGTGGGCCTCTCGATCGGCCTGTACGAGGTCGCCGGCGCGGTGATCGCGCTCATCCTCGCGTTCCGAACGAACACGGCCTACAACCGCTTCTGGGAAGGCCGGACGCTCTGGGGCTCGATCGTGAACGCGAGCCGCAACATCACGCGCATCGTGAACGCGCACGCGGCGGTGGCCCCGGCGGCGGCGCGCGAGCTCGCCGTGTGGGTGGTGGTCTTCGTCCACGCCTCACGGCGCTCGCTCCGCGGGCAGGCCGAGCGCCCGGAGATCGAGCGGCTCCTGTCCGCGGAGCAGGCCGCGGCGATGGCGGCGCACGCCCACCCGCCGCTCCACGCAGCGCAGCAGGTCTCCGAGCGGCTCGCGGCCTTCGTGCGGGCCGGGAGCCTCGAGCGCAACATGGCCGTGTGCGCCGAGGAGGAGCTGAACACCCTCGTCAACTGCCTCGGCGGCTGCGAGCGCATCCTCAAGACGCCGACGCCGCTCGGCTACGTGCTGCTCTTGCAGCGCGGCGTGGTGCTTTATCTCGCCACGCTGCCCCTCGCCCTCATCGACGCGATCGGCGCCATGACGCCCCTCGTGACGATGATGGTCGCCTACCCCGTCCTCATGATCGAGGCGCTCGGCGGGGAGCTCGACGACCCGTTCGGCCACGAGCCGAACGATCTGCCGCTCACGCGCATCTGCGACACCATCGAGCGCAACCTCCTCGGCTCGTCGTCGCTCGCCCTCGTGATGGCCTCGAAGGCCGAGAGCTACGTGGACTGAGCGCCGCACGCTGCAAAATTCGCCGCTGGTTGCGCTGCCGGCTCGTTGTCGGCACGGGCATGCAGGCGAATACGATGAAGCGAGTCGGACGTTCGCGCGCGTCTGGAAACTTCTGACCGACGCGGCAAGCCGGCGACCCGCCATTCTTCAAACGGTTCGCCTCGCTTGACCACAATGTGCGGACCCGGGCATGCTCCATCCATGAACGTCCTCGCTTCGTCCCATTGGTCGCTGGGGCCCCTCGTCGCTTGCCTGGCTGCCGCGGCATTCATGGGATGTACCGGCTCCGGGGAGGTGAAGGACGACGAAGGGAGCGGCGGATCGATCGCCGGATCCACCGGTGCGAGCGGGAGCGGTGGTCGACCGGGCGCCGGGGGCGCGAGCGCCACCTCCTCGACCGGAAGCGACACGGGGAGCGGCGGCGCGAGCAGCAGCAGCGGTGGGCTCCCCGGTGCGGGCGGAGCGACGGGTGAAGGTGGCTCCACCGGCGACGGCGGCGGCGGGTCCACGGGCGGCGACCCGATCACCTGCCCGCCGGCGACACCCCTGACCGGGGGCATGAAGTACTGCTCGAACAGCCGAGGCAATGCGGGCAGAGGGTACGGTTATGAGCTCTGGGCGGAAGGGGGCGGAACGGGCTGCATGACCGTGCACGGCGTCGACGCCACGTTCAGCGCCGAATGGAACAACGTCGAGGATTTCCTGGCGCGCGTCGGGCTCGACTTCAACCAGACCCAGAAGCACACCCAGATCGGCGTCATCTCGGCGGAGTTCGCGCACACGAAGACGGAGGAGGACGGCGGCTTGACGTACATCGGCATTTACGGCTGGACCGTCAACCCGCTGCGCGAGTTCTACATCCTCGACGACTGGGGGAGCGAGAAGCCGGGTGGCTTCTCTTCCGACGGGACGCCGCGTGACGAGGTGGGCACGCTGACCGCCGATGGCGAGACCTATGACGTGTGGAAGAAGACCCGCGTGAACAAGCCGGCCATCACGGGCCCGAGCGAGACGTTCGATCAGTATTTCAGCATCCGGCGGACGCCGCGCACGTGCGGCACCATCTCCGTCTCCGAGCACTTCACCGCGTGGGAAGGGTTCGGCCTTCGCCTGGGGAACCTGCACGAGATCAAGCTCCTGGTCGAGGCCCAGTTCAACAGCGGGACGGTCAAGTTCACGACGGCGAACTTCGTCGTGAGATGAGGCGATGAGCCCGGGGCCGCTGCCCCGGGCCCCCTCCGCTCACCGGATCGCGAGCGGGATCCCGGGCGATCCGGACGCGCCCCGGAGGGGCAGCGGGCTGTAGACGTAGAAGAACTCGTACGGGCTCCTGTGGCCGCGCGGCCGCTCCTCGAGCTCTGCGGCCAGATCCGCGGCGAGCTCCGAGAGCACCATCGCCTCCTGCATGAAGATCCCGCTCTTCACAAGGAGGTGATGGTGCACCGGGAAGACCACCCCCGGCGCGACAGGGGGCTTCGGCGGGGTGACCTCGATGCCGAAGTTGTCCGACCCGACGCAGGCGATGCCCTTCGACGAGAGCCACTGTGCGACCTCGAGCCCGATCCCCGGCTGCGCCATCCCCACGCCCGGCTGCGTGTAAAACCCCTCGGTGCCGAGCTCCCAGTTCTCCTCCCAGCCCGTGAAGATCAGCACGACGTCGCCGGCGCCGATGTCGCGCGCGTCCATCTTCTGCGCGCGCAGCGTCTTCATCACCATGGACAGCGTGATCTCCTGGCCCCACGCGAGCGTCTCCCCGCCGTTCGCGTGGCGCTTGACGTCGAGGAGCACGCCGCGCGTGACGAGGGGCTTCACGTGCTCGACGCCGAGGTGCGCGAGCCCGTCTTCGGTGATGACCTCGGCGCCCGTGAACTGGTTGTAGAACAGCGCGTCGGCGGGGTCCGAGCTCCCTGGCGGGATGTAGCCGAAATGCCCCAGCGCGTCGAACTGCGTCCCCATCTGGCCGAACTCCCCGTGCATCACCTCGGAGTTCGTGACCTGCTGCGCTATCAGCGAGACCGGCCCGGCCTCCACGGAGAGCCCCTGATTGCCGGGGAACGTCGCCATACCCGGCTCGTAGACGTGGCCGAGGCGATAGACCTTTCCCTCCTTGATCAGGCGCTTGCCGTCGAGGACCTTGTCGGGCGTCTGCGTGTTGGAGGCGCCCGCCTCGTCGTCAGGGCCCCACGGCGAGGGACCAGGCACCGGATCGTACGCCTCCAGCATCGGCACGCCGCGGGCCAGCGCCGCGCCAGCAATCAGGCTGACGGCCATTGTCACGATCGCGCCACGTAACGGCATCACTCCAGGTTTCATCGACAACCTCCTGGGCTACATCGCACGTTGTACCGACAGCGCCCCGCGCGCCCGTCACGGGCGCGGACGCATGTCATCACCATTGTACACCGAAACGGGCGCCAGAGCACCGCTATCCAGCGGCGCGCGCGTCTCCGCCGATCCCGTGGAGCCCTTGTGCACACGCGCGTACATCCGCGTCGCGCGGTGGGGGCGCGCGCGGTTCGCAGCGGCTATCGGGGGCTATCGGGGGCTATCGGGGGCTACCAGCGGCGCCGGTCTCCGAGCGCATAGGCAATGCCGCTCTGCAGGGTCCCTTTGGTCACGATGCCGCTCAGATCGGCGCCCACCGTCGTGAGCGTCTGCGCGATCTGCGGCTTGATCCCGGTGAGCACGACCCGGGTGCCGAGCAGCCCCGCGGCCCGGGCGGCGTCGACGAGCGACCGCGCCACCCGCGCGTCCACGTCCTTCACCCCGGTGATGTCGAGGATCGCGATCCTGGCTTTCTGGGAGGCGATCCCTTCGAGGAGCGTCGTCAGGATCTGCTCGGCGCGCGCGGGGTCGACGCTCCCGACGATCGGCATCGCGACGACGCCGCGCGCCAGGGGCAAGAGCGGCGTGATGAGCTCCTGGATCGTCGCCTGCTGCATCTCGATGAGCTGCCGCTGCATCTCCGCGCGCTCGGCCTCGGCCTGCTTGGTCCGGCTGATGTCCACCGAGACCGTCCCGACCGCGTAGAGCTTCCCCTCGGCGTCGCGGATGGGGAACTTCGTCGACAGGTACGTCCGCGGACCGTCGGGATAGACGAGCACGTGCTCGGAAGCGCCTGGCCGCCCGGCGGCCGCGACCTCCTCGTTGGCCTTCTTTATCGAGGCGGACGCCGGCGGCGGGAGGAGCTCGTAGACGACCTTCCCGAGCAACTCCTCGCGGCTCATCCCGTAATAGGACTCGATCTCGCGGTTCACGAGCAGGAGCCGGCCCTCGGCGTCCACAGCGACCATCATGGCCGGCGTGTATTCGAGGAATGCGTGCAGCAGGCTCTCGCTCCTCTCGAGCATCTGCTCCGTATGCTTTCGCGCCGTGATGTCGTGCGCCGATCCCAGCATCCGGCGCCCCGGTCCCTCCGGTCCGCGACCGAGCGCGACGCCTCGCTCGAGGAGCCAGCGCCAGCCGCCGTCGCGGCCGCGCGCGCGGTACTCCACCGTCGCCTGCTCCCCGCGCTCCCCGGCGGCCACGCGAGCCCGGTACGCCTCGATGCGGTCGATATCGTCCGGATGGACCATCGAGGGTGCGCCGTCGCCGCGGAGCGGGCCCGCCGCCCCGCCGCCGCCCCCTGCGGCGAGCTCGCCGAACTCCCGGTTCCAGTAGATGTACCGCCGCTCGTCGAGATCGAGGACGTAAACGAGGCTGGGCAGCGCGTCGAGCAAGCGCTCCGGGAGGCTGCGGTCGGCCTCCAGCTCGGCGTTGCGGGAGCGCAGGCGCTGCACTTCCTTGCGCAACGCATGCACCTCCGCCTCGAGCGCCACGGTCTTCTGCTGCTCGTCCATCGCTTGCTGGGGGATTTTTATCCCAGATTCGGGGCAGGGGGATCACAATTCTCCCTGTGCTACAGGCTTTCGCGGACGGCCCTGGCCCGCTTGGCGCACAGTCTGGGGAAATTCATTCGCTTTGGAGACGTCGGTCCCCAGCTGCGTGACCGTGCCCCGGGTCGGAAGAGCCTTGTTTCGGATCGAGGGAGTCGCGCGCGGTGAGATTGCGCCCGTGGGTCCAGCGCGAATAGCCCCGGATCGTGCCGCCGCGCTTGCCGTCGCTGGCCAGATCAGCGCGCCCATCATAAAGATGCAGCGCGATGCGAACAGCGGGACGCCGCTTGTTCCACGCCTCGAACGCGGCCGTTCCAGATCGCCGCCTGGCGCCGCTCCGGGTAACGCGACACACTCCGGACGTGATTCTTGAGCGGTCGCGGGCGGGCTTCGTACGCCCGCCTCCGGGCATCCCGCTCCGGCGGTCCATGCACCGCAGTCGGCCCGGTGGGCCCATGGGTCTGCTCGAAGGCGCGGTGGCCTGGCCGGACATGCCGAGATCACGGGCCCCGTCGATCGGCTCGCTGACGAGCGCCGGCGCGACCTCGACGGCGCCGGCAGCCGCCTGGCGGGGGCCGACCCGCTCGGCGCGGACGATCGTTTGAACAGAAGGATATGTGGAGGAATGATGAAGAAGAGAGAGCTTGGCCATCAGCTTCGTCTCGTCGTGTGCGCGGGCGCCGCGCTCGGCCTGTCCGCGGGCTGCTCGATCGAAGGCGCGTCGGACGAGCCGCTCGAGGCGCTCGGGTCGCACGCGTCCGAGATCGTCGGCGGCGAGATCGCCGAGGCGAGCCCCTGGGCCGTGCAGGTCTTCGACGTGCGCGGGAGCTCGGGCGACTTCTACCAGTGCACGGGCACCCTCGTCGCGCCGCGCTGGGTGCTCACCGCGCAGCACTGCATCGCGGACGAGGGCGAGACGTCGGCCGTGCGCGTCGGCAGCAACACGTACCTCCAAGGCCAGCGCATCGCGGTCGACGCCGTCGAGGTGCCCTCGGCCGTGGCCGACATCGCGCTGCTCCACCTGGCCGAGGACGCCGATGGACCGTTCGTCCAGCTCGCCGAGGCGACGTCGACCTGGATCGGCAGGGACGCGACGGCCTACGGCTGGGGGAGCGAGGGCACGCCGCTGGTCATGGCGCCGTCGCTGAAGAAGGCGACCATCCACATCAATGGCTGGCACTCCGACGAGGAGCTCAAGGCGAACGGCGTGACGGGCGCGGGCTGGAGCGGCGACTCCGGCGGCCCGTGGTTCGTCGACGGGCGTCAGGTCGCCGTGTTCTCGGCCTCGAACGGACAGAACGGTACGAACCTGCACGCGACGGTCACCGGCGTCGACGTGGCGCGCCACCGCGCCTGGATCGACGCCACGATCGCCGGCGGCCCCACCGTCCACCCCAGCAACAAGGTCGTTCTCCACGATCTGTCGAACTTCTCCGGCATCTCGCAGGGCTTCGGGCTCGGCCACCACAACCTCTCGAACTTGACGATCATCGGCGACAACCGCGCGAGCGCCATCAGGGTCCCCGCCGGGCTCCGGGTCACGGCCTTCATCCACCACAACTTCGGGGGCGAGGTGCGCATCTTCACCTCGGACACGGATCTCGTGGCCGCGGGCTTCAACGACGCGCTCTCGAGCATCGTCGTCTCGAACGCCTCGGACCCGCAGCTGGACGTCGTCACCTTCTACAAGCACGCCAACTTCTCGGGTGAATCGTTGATGTACGGCGTCGGCTCCAGCTACTTTTTCAGCAGCCCATGGGACCAGACGGTCAGCTCCGTCCGCGTCCCCCCCGGCTTCAAGGTGACGCTCTACGACGGGCTCTGGCAATACTCGGCCCAGTCGCGCGTCATCACGAGCGACGCGAACCTCACCGCCCACAGCTTCGACGAAAAGGCCCGAAGCTTCCTCATCGAGCGCTTGTAGGAGCGCAGGCCGCACAGGGCCGCTCGATCTGCCGTCGCCGCCCGTCCCCGGGGGGTGCCCGAGCAGGCGTGAGGCCCGCAAGCGTGGGCCTCACGGCGAGAGCTTCGCCACGAAGCCGTCGCTCTTGCCCGCCGGCGACAGGGCGCCGCCGCCGAGATCGAGCGCCCCGGAGAAGCTGCCGGCGCAGATCGCGTTCCCCGAGCCGTCGACCGCGAGCGCGTGCACCGCCTGATCCTCGGTGTCGCCGAACCGCTTGCTCCAGAGGTGAGCGCCGCCTGGATCGACCTTCACCACGAAGATGTCGTAGTCCGTCGAGGGAGCAGGGCGCGGGCCGACCAGGGGACCGCCGCCGAAGTCGACCGTACCGTCGACATCGCCCGCGAACAGGATGTTGCCCGCGGCGTCGAGCACAGGCCCGGCCCGCAACGCCGCGCCGCGCGAGCCGTCGAACCGCTTGCTCCAGAGGTGATTCCCCTCCCCGTCGAGCTTCGCCGTGAAGACGCCTCCTCCAGGGATCACACCGCCACCGAGATCGATGGCGCCGCCCGCGTTGCCCACGAGGACCAGATCGTCGGCGCCGTCGATCGCCAGGGCGATCGACACGCCGCCGAATCGCTTGCGCCAGAGGTGATCGCCGGCGGGGCTGAACTTCGCGAGGAAAGCATTGCTGTCGCCCGCGGCGACGAGAGGGACGCCGCCGAGGTCGAGGGTCGCGGTGAATGTGCCGGTCACGACGATGTTGCCGGCTCCATCGATCGCGACCTGGCGGGGGGTCTCGCTGCCGATCTTCGTCGTGGCCTCGCTGAGGCGCCGGCTGAAGAGGTGATTGCCGGCTCCGTCGAGCCGGACGAGGTACCCGTTGTGGCTCTCGCCCGACGGGTCTCCGGGCGTCTCGGCCAGCCAACCCCCTCCGAAATCGATCGTCCGATTGTACGTACCGACGAGGATCACGTCGCCCGGGGGGGTGAAGACGGCGTCCTCCACCGAGTTCACCACATAGTCCGCGTCGTTTCCGCCGAGCAGCTTGCTCCACAGGTAGTTCCCGGCGGCGTCGAGCTTCAGGAGGAAGATGTGACCGCCGTTGGCTACCGTGATGGGCCCGCCGCCGAGGTCGATGGTGCCGTAGAACGTGCCGGCGACAAGGACATCGCCCGACGCGCTCACAGCGACCTTGCGGATCCTCTGGCCCAGGTGGGGGCTGAGCGTCGGGGTCGCGAGGCGATGCTGCCAGAGGGGATCGCCGGACGGGTCGAGCTTGACGACGAGCGAGGGGCCGTCGACCGGGCCGAGCCCGAACTCTGCCGAGGTCGCGTCGAGACCGACGACGACGTTGCCCGACGCGTCGACCGCGACGGAGCGCGCCGCTGCGGACACGAAATCATCGCCGAAGCGCTTGCCCCACACCGGGGCGGACGAGGCGTCGAGCTTCAGCGCGAACGCGTCGACACCGGCGCTGGCGAGCACGTCCCCCCCGACGAGCATGTCGCCTTCGAGCTCGCCGACCACGAGCACGGCGCCGGCGGGGTCCCGCGCCAGGGACGCCGCGCGCTCGGCGCCCCCTCCCCCGACGCTCCGGCTCCAGGCAGGGTTGCCCAGCGGGTCGAGCCGCGCGGCAAACACGTCGGTCGAGCCCGCGCTCGCGAGGACCTCGTCCCCGAACATCACGGTGTCAGCGAAGGATCCGGTGATGATCGACGTGCCGCCGCCGTCGACGGTGATCGCCTCCACCTGCTGATCGTGCGCGCTGTCCCTCGCGTCGCCGAACCGCCTGCTCCAGACGTGGCCTCCCGAGGCGTCGAGCTGCGCCACGAAGATGTCCTTCCCGCCCGCGCTCGAGAGCGGCCCGCCGCCGAGGTCGATCGCCTCGTCGAAATCGCCGGTCACGACGACGGATCCCGCGGCGCCGAAGGCGCCGATCGCCTTGCCCCGCTCTTCTCCCGTGCCGCCGAAGCGCTGGCTCCACAGGTGGTCTCCTCCCGCGCTCAGCCTGGCGATGAAGACGTCTGTCCCGCCCGCGCTCGTGCGCAGGCCGCCGCCGAAATCGGCGCTCCCCTTCAGATCGCCGGTCAACACGACGTTGCCCGCGGCGTCCACGGCCACGCCTCCGGCGCGCTGATCCTCCGCGTCGCCGAAGCGCCGGGTCCAGAGGACGTTCCCGGCAGCGTCGAGCTTCGCCACGAAGACGTCGGCGCCGCCCGCGCTCGCCAGCGGGGCGGCCTCCACGTCGAGGGTGCCGTCGAAGTCGCCGGCGACGATGACGCTTAGGTCGGCGTCCACGGCGACGCTCGCGGCGCGCTGATCGCCGGCGCCGCCGAGGCGCCTGCTCCACACGGGCGACCCCGACGCGTCGAGCTTGACGACGAAGACGTCCGTCCCCCCCGCGCTCGTCAGCGGGGCGAGGAAGGGGAGCTCCAGCGTGCCCTCGAACGTCCCGACGATCAGCACGTCGCCGAGGCTGTCGACCGCCACGGCGGACGCGCGCTGATCGCCGGCGCCGCCGAAGGTCTTGCTCCACCGGCGCGCCCCTGAACGTTCGAACCCCGCCACGAAGAGATCGTCGCCGCCAGCGCTCGTGAACAAGTCGGGTGGGAACGAGGGGTGTTCGATACCGATGCTCCCCGCGTAATGGCCGACGACGACGGCCTGCCCGGCCGCGTCGACGGCGACGCCGGTCGCGCGCTGGGGGACATCGGCGCCGAAGCGCTTGCTCCAGCGGTGCTCCCCGTTCCCGCAGGCGGCGATCACGCCGTTGCAGTCCTCGTCCGCCGCCGTGCGGCAGTCATCCGGGGTCGGGAGCACTTCACCGCTGCAGAGCCCGTAGCCGGTCCCACGGGCGTCGCAGATCTTCGCGCCCGTCCTGCAGACGCCGACGCCCTCCGTCCCGGCGGGCCCCAGGTAGCACGGGGCAGCGTCGCCGGGGACACAGATGCAGCCTGGGCCCTCCTCGTTGGCCTGGCCATCACAGTCTTCGTCCGCCGGATCGAGGCATGTCTCGGGCGCTGGCGTGACCTCACCGACGCAGGCGCCGAGCTCCGAGCCATCGTCGCTGCAGGTCGCGACGCCGCGCCGGCAAAGCCCGCGATCGGCGGTGATCGGCGGCCCCGTGTAACACGGGACGTGAGCCCCGGGCTCGCACACGGGTCCTCCGGCGCTCCCGCCCCCGCCGTCTCCGGCGCCCCCGCCCCCGCCGTCTCCGGCGCCCCCGCCCCCGCCGTCTCCGGCGCCCCCGCCCCCGCCATCTCCAGCGCTCCCGCCTCCGCCGTCTCCGGCGCTGCCGCCTCCGCCGTCTCCGGCGCCCCCGCCCCCGCCGTCTCCGGCGCCCCCGCCCCCACCTCCGCCGGGTCCCGCTGTGGCGCCCCCCTCGCCGGCTCCGCCGGCGGCTCCGGCCGTCCCCGCGCCCCCGCTGGGCTCACCGCCTGCCGCGCCCTGACCGCCGCCGCCCTCGCCGTCGTCGCAGGCGGCAAGCAGGCAGACAACGAGCCAGGGCAACGCGAGCCAGGGCCATCGACGAGACGTCGGCATCATCCGTGTACCTCCCCAAACGAGGCGCGAGATGGCCTCCAGGCGGCCGACGCTCGTTCGATGGCCGCTTGGATGCGGCCAGCAGCGACCGCATTCACCGCGCCACGCAGGGCCCACCGCGACCGGGACCGCCGCCGCCGTCAGCGTCCCCCGCTCACGCCTGCAGCACGCGCAGCGACCCCCTCACGACTCCATAGCTCCCCTCGGCCCGCAGCCCGCGCGCGACCTCCGCCGGCGGCACCTCCCCGGCGAGCAGCCGCCGGTAGGCCTCCACCACCCGCCGCGCCCCCTCGGCGTCCTCGCGCACGAGCTCGATCCGGAACCGCCGCACGCCGCCCTTCGCCAGCCTCGGCACGAGGTGCGCCGCGCTCTGCGGCGCCGCGTGAAACACCGTGTTGCGACACCCGACGTCCGCCTCGAGCGGGTGATCCATCCCCGCCCGGTCCCGCAGCGACAGCGCGTGCTCCTCGCACGGCCGGCCGCAGGTGCGGTGATCCTTGCCCTCCGAGAGCGTCGCCGCGATCACGCAGTGCTCCATGTGGAAGAGCGGCATCGGGTTGTGAACGACCACCTCGGCGAACGGCGCGAACGGCGAGTCGAGGAGCGACACGAGCTGCGCGGCGTCGAGATCGAACGACGGCGTGAAGGCGGCGAGCCCCCGCGAGAGGACCTCGCGCGCGGACAGCTTGTTCGTGACGTTCAGCGAGAAATCGCCGATCCGGGGCACGCCCGACGACGCGTCGAGCAGCGCGCCGAGGCTGCGGACGAGGATCGCCGCCGGCTCGAGCGACAGCAGGTACCTGTCGATCTTCTCCTCGCCCGGCTTGCGGATCCGCGGCGGCGCGACCGCCACCCACGCCCCGGCCGCGATGAGCTCGCGCGCCGCGGCGCCGAGGCCGACCATCTCCAGGAAGTCGAGGTAGACGCCGCTCGCGCCCGCGTCGAGCGCCGCGCGCGCCTGGGCCACGTTGCGGCACAGCACGAAGAGGCCCGGCGGCGGCGGCTCAAGCGCCGGGGCGACGGCCGCGGCGACGAGGTCCTCCGCCGACACGGGAGCGCACGCGTGCGCCCCGTGCGACGCCTCGAGCAGCGCCGCCACGAGCGCCCGGCGGGCGCGGTTCAGCGCCGACGGCGGCACGACGGCCGGCCCGTCGAGCGAGAGCGCCACGCCGCGCAGCGCGAACGGCGTGTCTCCGAGCCGGTCGAGCTGCCGCCGCAGCGTGGCCTCGTCGAGCGGCGACCTGTCGGCGCGGCCGAGCGGGGCGTCGACCTCGACAGCGGCCGCCGCGCCGCCCTCGGCCACCGCCGAGAGCCGCGGGCGCTCGCCGAGGCGGCCCTCGAGGCGGACGTCGATCGCCACGCGGCGCGGGGCGCGCTCGAGCGCGTCGCGGACCTCGCGCGCCGCCGCGGGGTCGCTCGTGCGGAAGACGCGGCGCCCGCGCAGCGACCGCGCCCCGCGCAGCACGTCGTCCGGCAGGCGCCGGTCGGGGCCGAGCCAGACCTCGACGTCGCCGCCCGCCGGCGCGCGCTCGACCTCGCGGCCGTCCACCCACAGGCCCCAGATGCGGCCGCCGATCTCGCCCTCGCCGGCGAAGCCGCCCTCGACGAGGATGCCCTCGCCGCGCGCGAGCGGCCGGGCGGCGCGCACGACGACGACCTCGTGGCCGCGCCGGCGCCCGGCGCCGCGCGCCTCGCCCACCTCGAGGCCGCGGTGGTCGCAGGTGCGGCCGTCGACGAGGCGCTGGTGGTCGACGCCGCGCAGGAAGCCGGGGCCCGAGCCGCGCGAGAACGCCTGGAGCGCCGCCTCGCGATCCGCGGGCCCCGGGCCGGCCCCCTCGCCGAGCGCCGCGTCGATCGCGGCCCGGTAGAGCCGCGCCGTCGCGCCGACGTACTCGGGGCCCTTCAGGCGACCCTCGATCTTCACCGAGGCGACGCCGAGGGCGATGAGGTCGGGGATGACGTCCGTCGCGTCGAGGTCCTCCGGCGACAGCAGGTAGGCGGCGTCGCCGAGGTCGCGGAGCGCGCCGTCCACGACGAGGCGGTACGGCAGGCGGCAGGCCTGGGCGCACGCGCCGCGGTTGGCGCTGCGGCCGCCGATGGCCTCGCTCGTCAGGCACTGCCCCGAGTAGGCGATGCAGAGCGCGCCGTGCACGAAGACCTCGAGCTCGACGTCGGTCGCCCGGCGGATGGCCGCGATGTCGTCGAGCGAGAGCTCCCGGGCGAGGATGACGCGCGCGGCGCCGAGCGACCGGGCGAGCTCGACGCTGGCCGCGTCGGTGCACGTCATCTGCGTCGAGGCGTGGATCGGGAGCCCGGGCGCGATCGCCCGCGCGAGGCGCATCACCCCGAGGTCCTGGACGATGATCGCGTCGGCGCCGGCCGCGGCGCACGCCTCGACCGCGGCGCGGACGGACGGGAGCTCGTCGTCGAACACGAGCGTGTTCAGCGTGACGTAGCCCTTCACGCCGTGGGCGTGGAGGAAGCGCATCGTCTCCGCGAGCTCTGCCGCGTCGAAGTTCGCGGCCCGGGCGCGGGCGTTGAAGGGCGAGGGCGCCGGGCCGCCGCCCCGGAGCCCGAAGTAGACGGCGTCGGCGCCGCCGCGCACGGCCGCTTCGAGGGCGGCGCGGTCGCCGGCCGGGGCGAGGACTTCAGGGCGCGCAGGGCGCAGCATGCGCGCGGTTCTAGCAAGCCGCGGCGCGGTTGTCCGCGCGCGGCGAGCAAGAAAGCGCCTCGCCCGGCCGCGCTCCGCCGCGCCGGTGCGCCTTGACCTCGCTTCCCGAGGTGGGGCACGATCCCGCAATAGCCCACCCGACCGAAGCGCCGTCCGGCGCTCCGCGGCCGGCGCGGCGAGGCCTCGATGGCCGGGTCGGGTGCGCGGCCGTGACGACCTTCCCCACCAACAACCAGCGCGGAGCCCGGGAGCTGAACGTCGGAGAGGCGCTCGCAGGTCCCGCCCGCCCATGCGCCTCGACGGCGCATGCCGCAGAGGGATGCCGATGATGAGAGACGGATTTCGCTTCAGGTACGCGCTCTCACCGTCCCTGCCCTGGCTGCCCGCCGCGCTCCTGGCGGCGACGTCCGCGTGCTCCAGCGAGGTGTCGTCCCAGGAGCCGCTGTGCAACGCCCCCTACTCGGACTGCGGCGGCGTCTGCGTGGCGCTGCGCGCCGATCGCGACAACTGCGGCGCCTGCGGCAACGCGTGCGCGTCCGACGAGGAGTGCACCGCCGGCAGCTGCGAGGCGCGCGAGCCGGACGGCGGCGAGGGCGGCGGGGACGGCGAGGGCGGCGAGGGCGGCGGCGATCCGATGAGCTGCGGCCAGGACCGCTACATGCAGCGGTGCGACGGCGTCTGCGTCGACACGCGCGTCGACCCGAACCATTGCGGCAAGTGCGGCCAGCAGTGCGAGCCGGGCCGCGCGTGCGCCGGCGCGCTGTGCCTGCGGGCCTGCGTGGAGGGCCTCACCGAGTGCGGCGACGCCTGCGTCGACCTCGACGCGGATCCGCAGCACTGCGGTCGCTGCGGGAACGCCTGCGATCCCGGGCAGCCCTGCGAGGCCGGATCCTGCGCGTGCAGCACGGAGCCCTCCGAGGCCCTCGAGTCCGCGGTCCCCCTGCGCGTGAACGGCACGACGCGCGGCGCCGAGGACAGCCGCTTGCCGAGCTGCTCGTGGTCGGGCGCGCCCGACCAGACGTTCCTGTTCACCGCCCCCGGCACGGGGACGTACTTCTTCGACACCTTCGAGTCCGACTACGACACGACGCTCGCCGCGCTGTCCGCGGACACCTGCGCCGAGCTGGCCTGCAACGACGACGACACGGGCATCCAGTCGCTGATCACCCTCGATCTCAACGAGGGCGAGTCGATCCTCCTCGTGGTGAGCGGCGCGAGCGGCGCCGAGGGCGACTTCATCCTCCGCGTGACCCAGCCCGCGCCGCCGCTGTGCGCGCCGACCGTCCTCGAGCCCGTCCTCTCGCAGACGCTGACGGGCACGACCGAGGGGCGCGTGGACGCGGTGGGCTCCGACTGCGACGGTGGATCGAGCCCGAGCCCCGACGACCTTTACTCGTTCACAGCGCCCGAGGCAGGCGCCTACATCTTCAGCGCGAGCGCCTCGGACGATGTCATCGTCGCCGTCATCGAGGGCGGCGCCTGCCACGGCGACGTGCTCGGCTGCGAGGACGGCGAGAAACAGGCGACCCTGACGAAGGCTCTCGAGGCCGGGCAAACGGTGCTCGTCGCCGTGTCGAGCCCGGGCACCACGCTGCCCAGCTTCACGCTGGACGTCTTCCGCACCCCTCCGTGCCCGGCCGAGGATCTCGGCTCGACGGTCCCGCAGACGGTGACCGGGAGCAACGAGGGGCTCCGCAACGTGCTGACGGCCTGCTACTCCACCGCGATCGGCGGCGAGGCGACCTACAGCTTCACCGCGCCGCACGACGGCGTGTACATGTTCGACACCGAGGGCTCGGGCGTCCCCGTCGTGATGGCGGTGCGCCGCGGCACCTGCTCCGGCGAGCTCGTCGCGTGCGAGGACAGCGCGGACTCCCCTGCCCAGCTCACGGCCCCCCTGAGGGCCGGCGAGACCGCTGTCATCGTGCTGGACACGTACGGCGCGACGGGCGATTACCAGCTCGAGATCAGCGAGCTGCCGTGCCCGCTCCTCGATCTCGGCTCGACGGCCCCCCAGACGGTCACGGGCACCACCGCAGACCTCATCGACGCGCTCGAGCCGCACTGCGGCTCGTTCGGGGGGCCCGAGGTGACCTACCGCTTCACCGCGCCGGCGGACGGCCTCTACACCTTCGACACCGTGGGGTCGACGTTCGACACGATCGTGGACGTGCGGGACGGCTCGTGCGCGGGCGCCTCGCTCCGGTGCAACGACGACGCGGACCCCGCGGGAGACAGCGACCACTCGCGGGTGAGCGTGGTCCTCTCCGCCGATCAGACCGTGGTCGTCTCCGTGGACAGCGAGAGCGGCAGTGAGAGCGGCGAGTTCACGCTCAACGTCACCCAGCAGGAGGCGCCGCCGTGCCCGCTCGGCGACCTCGGCAGCACGGTCCCGCAGTCGGTGACGGGCAACAACGAGGGCTATCCCGATCTGACGACCCCCACCTGCGGCCGGGGCGTCGGCGGCGAGGCGACGTATGGATTCGTCGCCCCGGCGGAGGGATACTACCTCTTCGACACCGAGGGCTCCGACATCGAGACGGTGGTGTCCGTGCGCAACGCCACCTGCGGAGGCACCGAGCTGGCCTGCTCGAACGAGGGTGAGGACTCTCGGGCGCTCGTGCGGCTCGAGGCCGACCAGGCCGTCGTCGTCAACGTCGACACCAACGGCGCGCAGGGCGAGTACGTGCTCAACGTGAGCGAATTCGACAGCTCGGGGACGTGCGTCGCGCCGATCGATCTCGGGTCCGCCGTCCCGGTGAACGTGACGGGGACGACCCGCGGGCGCCTGGCCGAGCGGGAGACGGAGTGCGACGGTGAGGGGCCCGAGGTCCTCTATCTGTTCACCGCGCCGGAGGACGGGTTCTACACGATCGACACGCTCGGCTCCGACTACGACACGGTCCTCGGCGTCTTCGCCGGGGATTGCGAGGGCGAGGAGCTCGCTTGCAACGACGACAATCCCTGGGAAGACGAGTCGTACCCGGTCGCGTCGGGCGTCACGGTGTCGCTCGACGCGGGGCAGACCATCCTCATCCAGGTCGACGGCTACGGGGGCGCCGGCGACTACGAGCTCAACATCTCGCGTTGACGGTCGCTCGACCGTCGAGTGACCGTCGAGCAGCGCCGCGCCCCTCCCCGGACGGGACCGGAGCGGACCGCGCGGCGCTCGGGTACACTCCCGGGCTCGGCATGGATCAGCCCGTCCTCCTGGACAGCCGGGCGCGGCAGGCGGACGTCGCGGGCGCGCTCGCGGAGCAAGCCTTCGACGCGCTCGGCGCGCTGCTGCGCGGCTTCGAGGACGCGGCCCGGCGCGGCGGGGCGGGCGCGCTCGAGGACGCCCTCGCCCGCGGCCCGGAGCACCTGCACGGCGGCCTGCTCACCGCGCTGCTCCGGATCGTGTTCCTGCTCCACGCCGAGGATCGCGGGCTCCTGCCCGCCGCCGGCGTGGTCCCGCTCTTCCGGGAGCTCGCGGCGGAGCGCGCCGCGCGCCCGGCCGCGCTGCCGCGGCGCTCCGGGGCGTGGGCGCGGCTCCTCGCGCTGTTCCGCGCCGTGTACGGCGGGGAGCGCGGCCCCGAGCTCCCCCTGCCGGCGCGCGGGGGGGAGCTCTTCGACCCGGAGCGCTACCCGTTCCTGGAGCGCGCGCCGCCCGTGGACGACGCCACGATCCACGCGGTGCTCGAGAAGCTGCTCGTCGTCGACGGGCGGCCGCTGTCGTACCGGGCGCTCGAGGTCGAGCAGCTCGGCGGGCTCTACGAGGCGCTCATGGGCTACCGGGTCGAGCGCGCCGCCGGGACGGCGGTGTGCCTCCGGCCGGCGATGGTCTGGGTGAGCGCGGCCGAGGCGCTCGCGCAGCCGAGGGCGCGGCGCGCGCCGTGGCTCGCCGAGCGGGCGGGGCTCTCGCGGCGGGAGGCGCGGAGCCTCGGCGAGGCGCTCGCCGCCGCGACGACCGAGGGCGATGTCCTCGAGGCGCTCGAGCCGCTGCGCGCGAGGGACGCCGGGGTGCTCGAGGCGGGGCGGCTGTTCCTGCAGCCGGGCGCCGAGCGGCGGCGGACGAGCTCCCATTATACCCCGAGGAGCCTGTCGGCGCCGATCGTCGCGCGCGCGATCGAGCCCCTCGTGCGGCAGATGGGGGACGAGCCGCCGTCGGAGCGGCTCCTCGGGCTCGCGATCTGCGATCCCGCGATGGGGTCCGGCGCCTTTCTCCTGGAGGCGTGCCGGCACCTGGCCGACCGGGTGGTGGCCGCGTGGGCCCGCGAGGCCGCGCGCGGGGACGCGGCGGCCGCGGCGCAACGTCTCGCGGACGCCGGCGCCGGCGCCGGCGCGGGGGGCGACGCCGTGAGCCTGGCGCGGCGGCTCGTGGCGCAGCGCTGCCTGTACGGCGCCGACAAGAACCCGTTCGCGGTGAGCCTGGCGCGGCTGTCGCTCTGGCTCGTGGCGGGCGCCGCGGAGGCGCCGTTCACGTTCGTCGATCACGCCCTCCGCCACGGCGACTCGCTGGTGGGGCTCGACCTCGTCCAGCTCCGCGCCTTCCACTGGGCGCCCGCCGCGCCGGCGTCGCCGTTCCGCGAGGCGGTCGACGCGGCGGTCGGCGCGGCGCTGCGGCTCCGGGAGCAGCTCGCGGCGGGCATGGGCGGCGCGGGCGGCGGCGCGGGCGGCGCGGGCGACGGCGCGGCGATGCGGCGGGCGCGGCTCGTGCGCGAGGCGGACGAGGCGCTCGACCGGGCGCGGCTCCTCGGCGACCTCGTGGTGGGGGCGTTCTTCGCGCACGCGAAGGACCGCGACCGCCAGCGGGAGCGCGACCGCCGGGCGCGGCTCGCGGCCGCGTGGCTCGACAGCGGGGGGCCGCCGCCGGAGGAGCTCCTGGCGATGCAGCGGGCGCTGCGCGAGGGGACGCCCGGCGGGTCGCCGCCGGTGCCGGCATTCCACTGGGCGCTGGAGTTCCCCGAGGTGTTCCTGGAGGAGCGCGCGGGCGACGACGGGCGGCCGGGCGGCGCGCGGGCGCCGACCACGGGCGACCGGCGGCCGGGCGGCGCGCGGGCGCCGACCACGGGCGACCGGCGGCCGGGCGGCGCGCGGGCGCCGCGCTCGGGGCGGCTCGACGCGTTCGTGGGGAATCCGCCGTTCCTCGGGGGCAAGCGGATCTCGACGGATCACGGCGACGTCTACGCCGCGTGGCTCGAGGCGCTGCACGGCGCCACGCGGAACACCGACCTTGCCGCCCACTTCTTCCGCCGCGCGGCCTCGCTGCTCGGGCGCCGCGGGACGGTGGGGCTCATCGCCACGAACACGATCGCGCAGGGCGACACCCGGCGATCGGGGCTCCAGCCGCTCGTCGAGGGCGGGCGGGCGGTCATCTACCACGCGACCCGCAGCGCCCCCTGGCCCGGGGACGCCGCGGTCCACGTCGCCGTCGTCCACCTCGCCCTGGGCATGTCGCCGCGCGACGGGGTGCCGCCGCCCCGCCTCGACGGCCGCCCCGTTCGCCACATCAACTCCCACCTGCGCGCCATGCCCGAGCGGCCCGACCCGCGCCCGCTGCGGGCCAGCCGGGATCTGTGCTTCATCGGCTGCTTCCTGCGCGGCGGGGGCTTCGTCCTCGCCGAGGGCGAGGGGCGGGCGCTCCGCGCGGCCGATCCGGCGGCGGGCGAGGTGCTCCGGCCGTTCCTCGGCGGCGAGGAGGTCAACTCCTCCCCTTCGCACAGCCCGCACCGCTACGTGATCGACTTCGGCGAGCGCGGGCTCGAGGAGGCCGGCCGGTGGCCCGCGCTGCTCTCGATCGTCCGGAGCCGGGTGAAGCCCGAGCGCGATCGCCTGAGGAGCACCGGGGTCGACGCGGGCCACAAGGCGCGGTGGTGGCAGTTCGCGAACCCGCGCCCGGAGCTCCGGCGCAGGATCGCGCCGCTCCGGCGGTGCCTCGTCGCGGCGCGGGTGACGAAGCACCTCTGCTTCGCGTTCCAGCCCGTGGACCGGACGTTCTCGGACCAGCTCTGCGTCTTCGCCATCGAGGACCACGCGCGCTTCGCGGTGCTCCAGTCGCGCGCGCACGAGGCGTGGGCGCGCCTGCTCTCCTCGACGATGGGCGAGGGCCTCCGGTACGCGCCGTCGGACTGCGTCGAGACGTTCCCCTTCCCTCGCCCGGAGCACCTCGGCCCGGGCGGCCCCCTCGAGGCCGCGGGCGAGCGCCTCTACGCGGCGCGCGCCCGGCTGATGGCCGAGCTCGGAGAGGGCCTGACCGCGATGTACAACCTCCTCAAGGATGATGCCTGCGCGCGCCCTGGGGTCGTCGAGCTCCGCCGCCTCCACGAGGAGATGGACCGCGCCGTCCTCGCCGCGTACGGGTTCGACGACGTCGAGGTCCCGCCCTACGCCGCGCCGGCCACGCCCGGCGGGCGGCAGGCGGCGGGCGCGTTCGAGGACCAGGTGATCGACCGGCTCTTCGCGCTGAACGAGGCGCGCGCCGCGGAGGAAGAGCGGCAGAGCGGAGAGGGGTAGTCCCCCGTCGCGGCTCCTGCCCCGGGTCCGGACGTCGAGGCGCTCCTCAGGCCAGCGATGCAGCACACACGCAAGAGCAACGGGGCCGCCCAGGGCGCGTGGCCGGGCCGCGCGTGTCGAGACTAGGTTTCGTTGCTCCAGACAACGAGCCGATATCCGAGATCCATCGAGTCCTTTTCCGCCAGGTGACCATGCCGCCGATGCCAGCGCCCGCTCTCGATGTCGGCGGCGAGCCGATGCAGGCCTGAGTCGACGTCGTTCAGCCGGCTGAACGAGGAGATCGCGCCTCGCACGCCCGCGTCGAGGTAGGCATGCGGGCGGCTCCAGTACGCGCCGAGGAAGCCGTCCGTGCAGTCACTCGGGATCGGCACGGGCTCGATCCTCGCGTCGCCCAGCGCGTCGCGGAGAGCGTCCAGGGGCGGGAAGAGCGGGCGGTCGTTCGACAGCAGCTCGGGGAAATAGTCTTGCGTCAGCCAGAAACCCTCGCTGGTCGGGTCCCACGTAAGGACGACGATCCGGCGCGCGACCCGACGCATCTCTCGGCATCCCTGGCGCCAGTCAGACCAGTGATGCACCGTGAGGATCGCCATCGCAGCATCGAAGGAGTCGTCGGGGAACGGGAGGCTCTCCGCGCTGGCCTGGACGACCTCTACGCCAGGCGTTCGGCGCTGCGCGATCATGGTGGCGGACGGCTCCACCGCGACCACGCGTCGATCCGTGGGCTCGTACGCCCCGGTCCCAGCGCCAACGTTGACCACGCTCGCGGCTGGCCCGAGCCCCCGGCGGATGCAGGCGGCGATCCTCGGATCCGGGACCCGGTACGTGCCATAGGTTCGTCCGATCCGATCGTACTCCATGACATCCTTCTCTCGCGCATCCGCGCAACAACCAGGTACTCAGCGGTAGCGCGAAGCGCCGTCGCCGATGTGCCACGCAGCTTACGGAATGTCGCCTTAACCTGTCCAGGCTAGCCGCCAGCGCAGCCGACCCGCTCGCGCGCTCAAGGCGCCCGCCCTTGCGGCGCCCATGCCGCGCCGGTGGGAAACTCGTACCGCTGGAGCGACTCGGGTCGCAGCGTGATGCTGAACCCCGGCGCCGTGGGCGGCATGTAGCGGCCGTCCTTCAGGACGACCGGGTCGACGAAGTGCTCGTGGAGGTGGTCGATGTACTCCAGGATGCGGTCCTCGAGCGACGCGCTCACGCAGATGTAGTCGAAGAGCGAGATGTGCTGCATCATCTCCGACAGGCCGACCCCGCCTGTGTGAGGGCAGACCGGGACACCGAACCTGGCCGCCATCAGCAGCACGGCGAGCGCCTCGTTGACGCCGCCCAGCCGGGCGCCGTCCACCTGGCAGAAGCGGATCGCGTCCGCCTGGAAGAGCTGCTTGAACATGACGCGGTTGTGCGTGTGCTCCCCCGTCGCCACGCCGATCGGCGCGATGGCCCGGGCTATCGCGGCGTGGCCGAGGATGTCGTCCGGGCTCGTGGGCTCCTCGATCCACCACGGATCGAACGCGGCGAGCCGCTGCATGCTCGCGATGGCCTGGCCCACGTCCCACACCTGGTTGGCATCCATCATGAGCCGGCGCTGCGGCCCGATCTCCTCCCGGATGATCTGCGCGCGGCGGATGTCGTCGTCGATGTTCGCGCCGACCTTGATCTTGAAATGCGAGAAGCCGCGCGCGAGCGCCTCGCGGCAGAGCTGGCGCAGCTTGTCGTCGGAATAGCCGATCCACCCCGCCGACGTCGTGTAGGCGGGAAAGCCGTGCTGCCGCATCTCGTCCTCCCGCGCGGCGCGGGTGGGCGCGTTCCGGCGGAGGATCTCCAGCGCCTCCTCGGGGCTCAGCACATCGGTGATGTAACGGAAGCTGACGCAGCGCACGAGCTCCTCCGGGGTCATGTCCACGAGCAGCTTCCAGAGGGGTTTGCCCGCGGTCTTCGCCCACAGATCCCAGGCGGCGTTGACGACGGCGGCCGTCGCCAGGTGGAGGATCCCCTTCTCCGGGCCGACCCAGCGGAGCTGGCTGTCGCCGGTGATCTCGTCCCAGAACGCGCCCATGTCCGCCGTGATGGCGTCGACGCGCTTGCCAACGACCAGGGGGCGCAGCGCGTCGACGGCCGCGACGCAGAGCTCGTTTCCGCGGCCGATGGTGAAGGTCAGGCCGTGGCCCTCCAGCCGGTCCGGGCCGTCGGTCCTGAGCACCACGTAGGCCGCCGAGTAGTCCGGCCTCGGGTTCATGGCGTCCGATCCCGCGAGAGAGCGCGAGGTCGGAAAGCGGATGTCACGGGCGATGACGTCGGTGATGCGCACGGACATGGGTCCCCCTTCGTGGGCTGCGCCGTACGGCGCGCGTGGCGTTGGGGGTCAGATGCCGGTCGAGGCCCGCGGATCACGACAGCGCAGCGGCAAGGGACGCCTGCCACGCAAGGCTCGCGCTCACAACGGACGGGGCGCGAGCGGTCGCGATCCTGAGCCCCGCGGCGGGGCGGCGCCGCCTTCGCTCAAGGGCCGCCGGAGACGGGCCAGCCGGCGCTGTCCCATGCGAGCTCGGAGACGCGCAGCTTGGGGGCGCCGCCATCGCTCGCGTCGTAGGCGTGGAAGACGTTGTACGCGGATTTGCCGCGGAACAGCACCGCGTTGTGGCCCGGGCCGCGCCACCGCGCGTTGCCTTGCAGCACGAGGGTGCCGCCGCCGTTCAGCATCGGCGTGCCGTTCCTGTCGACGTACGGTCCGAGCACGTTCTGCGAGCGTCCGACCCGGATGTTGTAGGTGCTGTCGGTGCCGCTGCAGCACCTGTCGAACGAGACGAACAGATAGTAATATCCGCAGCGCCGGACGACGAAGGGGGCCTCGATCGCGCCGCCCCCGCGCGAGGCGAGCGCGTGCACCTCGGTGCCCACCCGGGCGCCGTCCTGGTCGAGCTGGACGGCCCGGATGCCGTCCCAGAAGCTGCCGAACACGAGCCAGGGCGTGCCCGCCTGATCGACGATGACGTTGGGATCGATCGCGTTGTACCGATCCCCCCGGCGCGAGCAGATCACCGATCCGCGATCGGTCCAGTTGCCCGATGTCATGGACGCCCGGGTGGCGTGACCGATGCACGAGTCCTGGCTCCCGAACGTGGAGGCCGAGTAGTACAGGTGGTACTGGCCGCCGAAGTACGAGAGATCAGGCGCCCACAGGTCGGTGGCGCCAGGGACTTGCCGCGCGACCCAGCCCGGGTTCGTCGCCCCGAACGCGCTCGGGGTGCCGCTCCAGGAGAGCAGATCCGCCGACCGCTTGCCGGGGAGCCGTGGGCCGGTTTGCGTGATGTAGAACGTACCGTCCTGCGCGAGGATGGCGGGGTCGTGGGTGCCGAGGTTGCCGGTGACGTTCAGCGACGTCGGCGGGTCGCTCGGATCGAGCACGCCGACGTCGCAGCGGTCCTCCGAGCCGCCGCCACCGCCACCGCCACCACCGCTGCCGCTGGAGCCGCCCTCCACCGGGATGAGCTCGATGTTGTCGATCTTCAGGTCATGACCCGCCGACGAGGCGTTCTTCCCCTTGCACTCCAGCGTGAACTCGACGCTGCCGGAGAGCGACGCCTGCCCGAGCGTCGCCGTCGTCCAGCGATCCCCCGTCGTGGCGCCATACGCATCGAGGGTCGCCACCGGGGAGCCGCCCACCTTCAGCTCGTACCGGCCGTACACGTTCCGCGTGGCGTGGCGGAGGGCGATCCTGTACGCGCCCGGCGCGACCGACGTCGTGAACCTGAACGTGTCGCCGGCCTGGTTCGCGCGGAGCTTCACGTCGCTCGCGTTGTCGTCGATCCGGTCGCCGGGCGAGATCGACCAGGACTGGTCCTCGGCCTCGATCCGGATGACGCTCAGCGCGCCGCGGAGCGAGTCCACCTCCACGGGGGCCTCGTCGGCCGCGACGCAGCCCACGAGACCGGACGACAGCAGCGCGCCCAGGGCATGTACACATCGAATCCTCATCATGAATCCCTCCTCATCTCGTGCTCCGCGCGGCCCGGTCCGGGGGCTAACGGCAGGTGTTGTCGCGCGCGTTCACCAGCGTGAGGTTGCGGAACGTGCTGTTCGTGGCGCAGGGGCTCTCCCGGACGGACGTGTTCGCGATCGTGAGGTTCTGGATCGTGATGTCGGAGGAGTTCGCGAACTGGGCGCGCGCCGCGAGCCGGACCTCGCCGCCGCCGGTGATCGTCCCCGATTCGGCGGCGATGTTCACGTTGTGGCAGTTCTCGATCAGGATCGCGTTGTTTCCCGTGCCCTCGAGGTCGATGCGGTCGATCGTCGCGCCGCCGCTCTCCGACACGCAGAAGATCCCGCGCCCGCCGCCGCTGGCGATGACCTCGCCGACGTGGATGTTGGTGGGGTAGCTGTCGCCGATGCGCCCCGCGCGGTTGGCGAGCCGGAAGGCAGCGTAGCCGGTGCCCGTGCCCGCGTTCACGGCGTCGATCGTCCCGATCTCGGCGTTCGTCGTGTCGTTCAGGAGGAGGCCGCATTCCCCGGTGTCGCGGGCGACGACGGCGCCGATGCGGAGGTCGTCGACGCCGTAGGTTTCGACGGCGTGAGAGCTCGTCCCCTGGGCGTTCACGTGCTCGATCTCGATGTTCGTCACCTTGTCGGCGCGATTCGAGCGCCCATGGTTGTCGATGCGGACGCCGAGGCCCTTCGAGACGCGCAGCTCGACGCGGCCGAGGCGCAGGTTCTCCACGTCGCGGAAGAACATGCCGTAGACCGGGGAGCCGGTGATCGTGACGTTCGGTATCTCGATGTCGGTCCGGCCGCGCGCATAGATGGGCGCCATGTCGCCCGAGCCGCTGCCCGTGACGTCGATGGTGCCGCAGACGTTGAGCACGGTGTAGCTGGGCACGCTGATCCGCGTGTTCGCGGCCACGGTCCCCGAGCCCTGCACCAGCACGCTCTCCTTGCTCGTGCGGCCGCGGCGGAGGCTATCGAGCGCCGCCTGCACCGCCGCCCGCATGTCGCCGCCGCTGTAGACGCTGCGGGCGCCGTTGCGCGCGACCCATGTGGATCCGGACCGGGTCACCACCGCGTTGTAGCCGCTCGCATCTCCGTTGCAGGGATACGCCGCGCTGCTCCAGGCGCCATCCGAGCCGCCCACGAGCGCGAGCCCGTCGTCCGCGCCGGAGCCGCCGCTCGTGGGCGCGCCCCCCGCGACCTCGATGTCAGCGCCGTCCTCCGGCGCACCGCCGGCGTCCGAGAGGCAGCCTGCCGCCATGAGCAGTCCGACCCACGCGGCCGACATCACACAACCTGCGTACGTTCTCTTCATCTTAAGCTCCGAACGGTAAGTGACTGCATAGGTGCAGCCCTCAGCAAGGTATCGGCGCGGGGTCAGAACCAATCATCGATCTCGACGAGCGACGGTATCTTCGCCTGCGAGCGAACGATTCCAGTATCACGCCCCGTCGTGGCGACGACGCACGCTGAGCCCGCGGGCTGCGGAGAAAGTGCCTGTTCGGTATGCGGGTAAAATTCGATGGATCGCCGCTGTCCCAGGACAGGACGGCGCGCGGAGCGAGCGAGCTGCCGAGCCCGGTCGGAGCGACCTCGGCCGGGCGCGCTGCGAGGTGTGATGTTCCCGCCCGCTCGGTCCGCGGGCGACCGGCGGCGTCGAGGCTAACCGCCGCTGGCCCGCTGCGCCGCCGGCCCTCGCGCCAGGAAGGACCGGACCTCCTCGGCGAGGCGCGCCGGGGGTGCGATGCCGTCCACGCGCGTCCAGCGCCCCTCCGCCTCGCGTCCGATGAGCGTCACGGGCGTGTGCTGCTCCTTGATGGGGGCGCGCCCGCCGAGCGCGTCGAGCACCCGGCCCACGCGCTCGCGGCTGCCCGTCAGGAAGACCCAGCCCGGCCGCCGGCCGAACTTCTCCGCGTAGCGCTTCAGCCGCTCCGGCGTGTCCGTCATCGGGTCGAGCGAGATGGAGACGAGCCGCACGTCCCGCTCCAGCGCGTCGCCGAGCTCCGCCTGGAGCCGACCGAAGATCGCCGTCATCGGCGAGCAGATCGTCGTGCACGTCGTGAAGATGAAGTTGACGACGAGCACGCGGCCCTTCGCGAGCTCGCGCAGGCGCACCGGCGCGCCGTCCTGATCCACGAGCTCCTCGTCCGGCACCGCGACGCCCGGCGCCGGCGCCGCGCGCACCGCCGCGGCGCCGCCCGGCCCGGGCGGCGGCGTCGCCGCGCGGCCGTCGCCGCGCGGCGGCTCGCTCCCGCGGCTGCACGAGGCGACGGCGAGCGCGCCGGCGAGGAGCAAGGCGTTCGACACGGAAGACGAGAGAGAGCGCATATCGGCCTCACCGCAGATCCCTGCCCGGCCGCGCCGAACGGCTGCCGCCCGAGCGCCACCCTGAAGCCCACCGGAGGGCGACCGCCGCGCGCGGGCGATGCCCCATGCCGGGACTGGCCAGCAGGCATGGAGCTTTGTCTGCGCGTTCCTTTCAGGTCAAGAATCTTCGCGTCGAGGACCTTCGCGCGTGCGCCGGAGATTCTGTGTCAGGACACAGGCGCGCGTCCCGGGCGGGTCGACGTCGGTCGACGTCGGCCGACGTCAATGGCCGTCAGAAATCGATGCAGACGGGCTCGTCGATCCGCAGCACGGACTCCTGGTTGAACCGCCGCTTGTACTCCTCGCGGATGGCCTCGATGCTGTCCGAGGCGGCCTGACCGCCGTCGTGAAGCAGCATGATCAGCCTGCTGTCCTCCCGGATCAGCTCATCCGTCGTCGCGAGGTACTGGCCGCCGACGTCGAACTGCGTCAGCCCGTCCCGGAAGCGCGGGGTCACCTCGGTATCGACGAACGCCTGCCATTCCTCCTGGGTGACAGGCGGCTCGTCGAACCGGTCGAGGCCGAAGAAGAGCTCGGTCCGGATCATCAGGTCCCCTGTGTCGCAGGTGAGGTCGGCGCCCGGCGCGGGCCCCTCGCCGTCCGCGGCGCTGTCGCACGCGGCGGCCGCGAGGATCACGGCGAGCAGGGAACACGCGAGCGATCGGCTGGGCATGGTGGCTCTCTCCGGGTTCGGGTCGTCAGGGCTGCCGTCCAGCGCTCGTCAGGCGCGCGCGGGGCGCGGGCCGCACAGCGGGCGCAGCGCGTCGCGCTCGGCCGTTGACAGCACCGTGACCGGGTATTTCGGCTCGCCGCTCGCGCGATCGAAGAACGGGTGCGGCCACGCGGCGCCGCGGAGCTTCCAGCCGAGCAGCTTTCCGATCGTGCGCGCCAGGAGGCGCACGCCCGGCCTCACCGATCCGGGCGGCGGCTCGCCGACCGCGAACTTGCCGAAGACCCGGCCGCGCGGCGCGCCGAAGACCTCGTCGCACGGGCGCGCGCCCGGCGCTCGCTGGAACAGCTCGGTGACGATGCCGACGAACGGCAGCGCCGGCGCCGCCGTGTTGCCGAGCGGCGTCTTGCAGCAGCTCGCGTACCAGCGGTAGATGGCCTTCGGCGTGAGGCGCACGGCGGCGATCTGCTCGCTGCCGCGATCGAACGAGATCGTCGACGGAGCGACCTGCACGATGTCCGAGCCGCCGCGCTCGTCGAGCAGGTCGGCGCGGCCGAGGTGGTGGAGGAAGGCCTGGCAGTCGTCGCAGTAGCAGACGACGCGGTTCACCGCGGCCGGCGACGCGTCGCGCAGCCATCCGTGGACATTTCCGCAACGACACTGGAGCTCTACGTCTCGGGTCATGGCGCCCGCGTACCACGTCTCGACGCGCGACGCGCGCGCTTCTCGCCGCGCGCGGCGTCGAGGGAGTCTTCGGGCAGCCTTGAGCTCGCCCTCCGCTCCGCCGGTCCTAGCTCATGTTGTACGCGACCATCGCGATCCCGGCCGCGATCATGACGATGCCGCCGATCTGCAGCGCCGTGAGCGTCTCGCGCAGGTAGTAGACCGAGAAGACCGAGATGATCAGGAACCCGCCCGACGACATGATCGGATAGGCGATCGACAGGTTGATGCGCTTCAGGGCGAGCACGTAGAACAGGATGTTCGAGGCGAAGAGCACGAGCCCGAGCACGAGGTGGTAGTTCGTCGCGAGCGCGAGCCCCTTCTGGACGAGCGACAGCCCCTCCATCGCAGGGACGCGCCGAGACGCCAGCTTCATGAGGATGTTCGCGGTCGCGTTGAAGAGCAGGGCGATGATGAGGAAGAGGTAACCTTGAGCCATGTCCGCTGTGCGGCGAGCGCCCGCGCTCGGGGCTCGCCGTTCCGGGGAGACCTCTGGCGCAGCGGGCGGCACGGATCAACCGTGAAGCGCGCGCGCCTTCCTCGCGCGTGATCCGGTGAGACTCGGGGGGTTCCTGACGCCGAAATCGTCGTGGTCGGTCGCCTGCCGCGTGCGAGACTGCCGCCCGCCATGAGCGCCGAAGTCCTGGAGATGCCCTTCGCGCCCACGATCACCGCGGTGGGGACGGCGCTGCCGCCGCACTACGCGACACAGGACGAGACGTGCGCGGGTCTGCGCCGGCTCTGGGCCGGCAAGGGCGACGCGCTCGCGCTCGTCGAGCGGGTCCGGCGCGCGATCGAGGTGCGTGGGCGCCACCTCGCGCTGCCGATCGAGGAATACTACGCCCCCTCGACGTTCGCCGAGCAGAACCGCCGCTGGAGCGCGTGCGCGATGGAGCTCGGCGAGCGCGCCTGCCGCGACGCGCTCGAGCGCGCGGGCATCGGGCCCGAGGACGTCGACCACATCGTCTTCGTCTCGGTCACCGGCATCTCGGCGCCCAGCCTCGACGCGCGGCTCGTCAACCGGCTCGGCTTCCGGCGCGACATCAAGCGCACGCCCGTCTTCGGCCTCGGGTGCGTGGCCGGCGTGGCCGGGGTCGGGCGCATCACCGACACGCTGCGCGCCTTCCCGGGGCACACGTCGCTCCTGCTCTCGGTCGAGCTCTGCTCGCTCACGCTCCAGCGCGACGACACCTCGGCGGCGAACGTCATCGCCGCGCAGCTCTTCGCCGACGGCGCCGCCGCCGTCGTGGCGCGCGGCGCGCAGGCCGCCCGCAGGAGCGGCCGGGCGGGCGGCGCCGCGGTGCTCGACGCGCAGGCCGTCTTCTACCCCGACACCGAGCACATCATGGGGTGGGACGTCGTGGACACCGGCTTCCGCGTCATCCTCTCCGCCGGCGTCCCGGCGCTCGTGCGCGACAACGTGCGGCGCGACGTCGACGCGTTCCTCGCGCGCCACGGCCTGACGCGCGGCGACATCCGCCACTGGATCGTCCACACCGGCGGGCCGAAGGTGCTCGAGGCGATCACGGAGACGCTCGAGCTGCCCGAGGAGGCGCTCGCCCGCTCGTGGCGCTCGCTGCGCGAGATCGGCAACGTGTCGTCCGCGTCGGTGCTGTTCGTGCTGCGCGACTTCCTCGACGAGGCGAGCGCCAGGCCCGGGGACTTCGGCGTGATGATGGCGTTCGGCCCGGGCTTCTGCGCGGAGATCGCGCTGCTCCGATGGTGACCTCGGCGCTGCTCTACCTCGCCTTCCTCGGCGCCGTCTCGATCGAGCGGCTGGCCGAGCTCGTCATCTCGCGCCGCAACGCGCGCCGCGCCTTCGCGAGGGGCGGCGTCGAGGTCGGGCAGCGCCACTTCCGGGTGATGGCGCTGATGCACAGCGCCTTCCTCGCCGCGTGCGCGCTCGAGGTCGTGCTGCTCGAGCGGCCGTTCCCCGGGCTGCTCGGCTTCGCGTCGCTCGCCGTCGCGCTGCTCGCGCAGGGGCTCCGCTACTGGGTCATCACCACGCTCGGGGAGCAGTGGAACGTGCGCATCATCGTCGTGCCCGGGGCGACCCCGGTCTCCGGCGGGCCTTATCGCTACCTGCGCCACCCGAACTATGCGGCCGTGATCGCCGAGATGGCCGCGCTCCCGCTGATTCACGGCGCGTGGCTCACGGCGCTCGTGTTCAGCGCCCTCAACGCGCTCGTCCTCTCGGTGCGCATCCGCGCCGAGGAGGAGGCGCTCGGCCCCTCGTACGCCGCGCGGATGGGCGGCCTGCCGCGGCTCGTGCCGGGCCGCCGCGCCGCGCCGGAGCGGCCGTCGTCGCCGTGAGCGCGCGGTGCGACGTCGCCGTCGTCGGCGGCGGGCCCGCCGGCCTGGCTGTCGCGATCGGCTGCGCGCTGCGGGGCCACGACGTGCTCGTCCTGGATCAGGCGTCGTGGCCCATCGACAAGGCGTGCGGCGAGGGCGTGATGCCCGAGGGCTGCCGCGCGCTCGCGGAGCTCGGCGCGCTCTCCGAGCTCGACCCGGCCGAGCGGGCGCCGATCGAGGGCATCCGGTACGTCCGCGCGGACGGCCTGCGCGTCGAGGCGCCGCTGCCGGCGCCCGGCGGGCTCGGCGTGCGCCGCACGGCGCTCTCCGCGGCGCTCTCGGCGCGGGCGCTGGCGGCCGGCGCGCGGCTCGCGGCGGGCGAGCCGCTTTTGCGGGTCGAGCGGACGGACGGCGGCGCGCGGCTCGTCACGCGGCGCCGCGTCGTCGAGGCGCGCTACGTGGTCGGCGCGGACGGGCTCGGCTCCCGCGTGCGCCGCGCGCTCGGCTGGGACGCGCCGCCGTCGGGGCCGCGCCGGCTCGGCCTGCGCCAGCACTTCCGGTGCGCCCCCTGGTCGACGTTCGTCGAGGTGCACCTCGCCGACGGCGTCGAGGCGTACGTCACGCCCGCGGGGCCCGAGCGCGTCGGCGTCGCGTTCCTCTGGGACGGCGATCGGCTCGACGGCCGCGCGTCGGCCGAGCGGCTCGCGCGCCGCTTCCCGTCGCTGGCCGAGCGGCTCGCCGGGGTGCCAGCCGACTCGACGCCGCGCGGCAGCGGCCCGCTCGAGCGGGCGTCCTCGCGGCTCCACGACGACCGCTTCGCGCTGGTCGGCGACGCGGCCGGCTACATCGACGCGATCACCGGCGAGGGGATCTCGCTCGCGCTCGTCGGCGCGGCGGCGCTGTCGACCGCCCTCGACGCGGCCCTCCGCGGCGGCGGCGCGGCCCCGCTCGCCGCGTACGCGCGCGTGTTCCGGCGGGCGTTCCTGCGCTACGCGGTCGCGACGCGCGCGGTGCTGTTCATCGCGCGGCGTCCGCGCCTCCGCGACGGCGTCCTGTCCGGGCTCGCGCTGGCTCCGTGGCTCTTCCGCGGCGCGGTCGGCGCGGTGCTCGGCCCGCGCTGAGGCTGGCGCACCGGATACCGCGCCGCCCGAGGACGACGCTGCCGTGGCGAGCAGGCCTCTGCGGGTGGCGCCGAGGTCCGCCCGTCAGGCGTCGGGCATCAGGCCCGCGAGCAGGCCGCGGCGCGGCACCGACCGGAGGGGCTCGCTCTCGACGCCGGAGCGCGCGAGAATTGTGTTCGCCGCGAGGATGCCCGAGCTCGCGGCGCGCTCCATGAGCGCGGCGGGGAAGGGCAGGCGGACGAAATCGCCGGCCACGACGACGCCGGGCGAGGGCGTCTCGACGCCGGGCCGCTCGGCGCTCGACCCCGGCGCGAAGGCGGGACAATCCTGCCGCCACAGCCAGCGCTCGTGCAGCATGCGCGCGCCGCTCAGCTCCGGGCAGAGCGCGTGCAGCCCGGCGAGCATGCCGGCGCGCAGCGCTGCCTCGTCGATTCCCGGCGGAACCGCATAGGCGTGGAGCTCCACCACGGAGCCGCGCGTGCGCTCCGCCCAGCGGCGACATTCGTTCTGGAAGAGGTGGAACAACGAAATGTTTTCGAGCAGCCCGAAGCCGGCCGTGCCCGCGAACGGGTACCGTCCCGGCGCGGTCTGTCGATCGAGCCAGAGACGCCAGACGACGAACGGGCGGGTCACCGCGAGCCGGGCGACGCGCGCGCGCCATGCGGCGTCGCCGAGCGCCGGCGAGCTGGCGACGATCGCCTGCAGGGCGGGCACCGTCACGGCCAGCACCACCGCGTCCGCGAGCATTGGCGCGCGGTCCCCTCCGAGGTGCACCTCCCAGCCGCCGGCGCCGGGCAGGATGCGCGTCGCCTCCGTACGGACCAGCACGCGCGCGCCGAGCGCCTCGAGGCGGCGCTCGAACTGCTCCCAGAGGGCGACCGAGAACGGCTCGCTCAGCACGTCGAAGAGCAGCCCCTCCGGGTTGCCAAGAAAATAGAAATGGAACATGGCGAGGAGCTCGGCGGCCGACATCTCGTCCTCGGGGTTGAAGAACGAGTGTGCGAAGACCTCGAAGAGCATCCGGCGCGCCGTGGGCGGCAGGCGGAGCCCGTCGAGAAACGCCCTCGCCGATTGCCCGTCGAACGCGCGGTAGGTGCGTTCGCCGTCGAAGGCCAGCATCTCCAGGCCCCTGCGGAAGTCCACGCGAAGGAGGTCCCGGAGCCTGACCGAGCGCGAGCGCGCGAGCAGGGCGAGGACGTTCAGCGGCGTCTGGCGGGGCAGCCCTGCGATGGATTCCCGCGCGCCTCCGGGGCCGAGCAGCGGATAGTCGGAGAGCGGCGTGAGCAGGCGCCCCGCGGGGTCGATCCGCGCGAGCAGCGATCGCAGGTTGTAATACTGGCGGAAGAACGCGTGAAAGCCGCGCTCCATCTGAAACGCGGTGCCGTCCGGGAGGTGCTCTGTCCAGGCGCTGATCCGGCCTCCCAGCACGGGTTCGCGCTCTATCAGGGTAACGGACGCGCCGCGCTCGGCGAGCACGGTCGCGGCAGACACGCCGGCGATGCCGCCGCCGACGATCACCGCCCGGAGGGGCGCTGGCACGCGCGGAAGGCCTCGGGGGACGAGCGGCGCGACGCGCTCGCCCCCGCGCGAAAACGGCCAGGTCCTCAGCCCCTCAGGGGCGCTCCCCGCACGTCGTATCCGCATGATTTGCTGCAGCGTACCACGATTCGCGCGGAGCAAGAGCAAACAGACGGAGCCGAGATCTGTGGGTTTCTTGCTTTGCCCACACGCCGATGGAAAACCAACCTGGGGAAGTGTTTGGTAACACGGAGCGGTTGCGCTCCGCGGTTTGCGCGTCGACGACCGGATCCGTTCTCGCACCACAGAGAGGAGATAGGCGTGAAGCCATCGTTCCCCCGCGCTGCCACAGAGATACACCGTAAAGAATTTCAGGGTAAGCTGCTCTGCGTCGAGGGGTGTATCCCCGACGGGCTGCTCGGTCACCTGTTCATCGTCGCTCCCGTGGGGAACCACGGCGACACGGAGGGCGAACCGCGCCGGAACACGCTGCTGAACGGTGACGGGATGGTTTACCGGGTCGACTTCTACCCCGGCAGCCAGCTCGCGCGCGTGAAGAGCCGCCTGGTGAAGCCGCCCTGTTTCTACGCCGACAAGGTGACCAGGGAGTCGAAAGACTGGTCAACCCTCGCCTTCAGGAATTGCGGCATCGCGCGCATGTCGCTGCTGGGCGTGCGCAATTTCGGCAACACGGCGCTCGTCCCGATGCCTGCCAGAGACGGGACGCGTCTGCTCGTCACGTATGACGTCGGTCGCCCCATCGAGATCGACCCCGTGACGCTCGAGACCATCACCCCGGTCGGCAAGAACGAAGAGTGGATGGGCGAGTTCAGCGATCGCTTCGCGCAGCCATTCAAGCTCGTTCTCACGACGGCCCATCCGGTGTGGGACATGAAGACCGGTCACCTCTTCGCGGTCAACTACACGCGCGACATCAGCAGCATTCTTGTCGGGAGAACGCCAACATCTCAGCACCCATCGAAGAAGAATCAGCGCTCATCGGTGAAGGCGGCATCAGGGGCCGACGATACGGAGAAGGAGCTGAAAACGAGGTTCATCGACGGCCTGGAGAAGCTTGCCGAGCGGCTCCAGCGGGCCATACCCGCGGCGAATGCGTTCGTGAGGTCGCTCGATCAGGACGCGAGCTGGCTGGAAGCGGCGCAGGGGACCGTCTCGGCCCTCTGGTCGCTCGTCGCGCTCCTGGCGAGGCCGCTCATCAATGAGAGCGGCCTCCGGCTCGTGCGCTGGGACGGTCACGGGGGCGTCGAGAGCTGGAGCGTCGTGCTACCTGACGGCGGTCCGGTTCATATCGCAAACAGCATGCACCAGCTCGCCGTCACGCAAGACTACATCATCCTCGCTGATACCAGCTTCAAGGTCGCGCTGAACCAGTTTTACCATCAAATCTGTCAGGAGCCGGGGTTCGACCGTCTGCTGCGCCTGATCCACTCACGGCGCGCTCTGCCGGACATGCCGCTCTACATCATCCGCCGTGCCCACCTCGAGGAAGCCAGAAAAGACAAATCGTGGAAGGTGACGGCGACGCCGGCGCGGCTGCCGTACAGCGCGGTCCACTTCCTGGCCGACTATGACAATCCCGGGGATCGAATCACGCTGCACGTAGGGCACGGCTCGGCCGTCGACATTGCGGAGTGGGTGCGCCCGTACGACGTCTTGCCATGGACACAAGAACCCGTGAAGGGGTACCTTTCTGGCATGGTGACGGGCGCGGCCGACGTGGGCCGCCTCGGGCGCTATGTCATCGACGGCACGACTGGCAAGGTGCTGGATGCACGGCAACTCGCAGACGCTGACGCGATGTGGACCCTCGCGCTCTGTACCGCCCATGGCGTCCCCGCGTGGGACGAGCTCCCGGGCCGGCTCGACAAGCTCTACTGGTTCTCGAATGGCTTCTGGCCCGAGCTGCTCACGGAGTTCGTGTTCAACCTCTATGCAGGCGCGGACGATCGGGTCATGAAGGTCGAGGAGGTCCGGAGCGTGAGCGAGAGGGCCCCGCCGTCCCCCTGTCTGTTCAGCGTCGATACGAGGACGATGACGATCGTGGATCGTTATCATCTCGAGCGCAATCTGATGATGTCCTCGCCCCAGTTCGTGCCGCACCCGAGCGGCGCGAAGGACAAGGGCTGGATCGTCGCCCTCGTGGTCGGCGAAGCGGAGGGGCGTGCGGTGCGCCAGTTGTGGGTCTTCGACGCTGACGGTCTCGGCAGGGGTCCTGTGGCCAAGCTCGAGAGCCCGGACTTCAAGTTCGGTTTCACGCTGCACACCGCCTGGATGCCGCGGATCGAGAGATCAAACGCGAGCTATCATGTAGATCCGAAGGACGACCACGGGATCGACGATGCGCTTCATGATTTGAAGAGGCTCTTCGCCGAGGAGATCTTCCCGGCGTATATCCAACAGCGTTCTGCCGCGCCGGACGGGCTGGGCGCGGCGGAGCCGGGGGGCTGATCCAGCCCACGTCACCGGTGCCGCACAGGTGCGTGAGAACGCAGCGCCCCTCGGCTTCGGCCCGCTCGCGAGCGACGCGAGGATGGGGCTCGCGCGCCAGCTCGCCTGAGCGCTCGCGCGGCGCGTGACGTCCCGCGATCGGCCGACGTCGAGCGAGTTCGTTCGACCCGGCGTCCATCGCCGGGCGCGTGCGCCTTGTGGGACCAGGGCCGCTCGGATAGGCTCCCGCCCGCTCAGCGCACGGGCGCGAGGAGGATGGATCCGGATGATCCGGCGAGAAGGAGCCTGCCAAGTGCAATTGCCTGTCATGGGTGTCGCAGCGAGCGAGAGAGGAAGCGCCGAGGTCGCTCCTTCTCTCCCCCACCCTGCCCTCTCCCGGGCCGCGGGCGTCGGACGCCGCCTGGCCGCGCTGCTCGCGCCCGCGCTCCTCGTCGGGTGCGGGTACACCGAGTTCGAGTGGCAGGCCCAGCTCGACAGGTCCGAGCGCCTCCAGCGCGACCTCCAGACGAGCCAGCAGCGCATCCGCCAGCTCGAGGAGGAGGTCGCGCGCGGGGGCGCGGCGGCGCCCCCGCGTGAGGATCCGCTGGGCGCGGAGGGGCTCGACGTCAGCACCGGGCTTCCGCGCGGCGACGCGGCCGTGGCGCGCCCGTCGCCCGAGCGCGACAGCGGCGTCCTGCGGGCGTTCCTCCCGGTCGCCGCCGGGGAGCTCGCTGTCGCGCCGCGCGACGGGCGCGTGGTCATCTCGATCCCGACGCGCGTCCTGTTCAAGGGCAACCGCGACGCGTTCTCCCCGGCGGGCGAGAAGACGCTGCGGGACATCGCCGCGATCATCCGCGCCAACGAGCCGCTGAAGGGCCTCAGCTACCAGGTCGTCGGCCACACGACGAGCGGCGGCGCGCCCGGCGTGGCGTGGCGCAACGGCTGGGACGTGACGGTCGCCCAGGCGCGCGCCGTCCTGCTCTTCCTTGCGCAGCCCAAGGAGGCCGGCCTGCCCGTCGCGCGCCTGAGCCTCGCGGCCTTCGCCGATCTGGCGCCCGCCGACGCGGGCGGCGGCGGTGCGCCCGCGCAAGCGCCGGATCCGCGGCTGGAGATCGTGATCGAGGGGACGGCGCAGCTCGTGGAAGGCCCGAGCGGCGGCGCCGCCCCGGCAGGCGAAGCGCGCCCGGCTGGCGACGCACGCCCCGCCGGCGACGCGCGCCCGGCTGGCGATGCGCGTCCGGCGGGAGACGCCCGTCCGGGAGCCCGCGTGCCGAGCGGCGACGACACGTACCCCTGAGGCCGACCCGAGCCATGCCGCGGCTGCCCGGCCGCGGCGATCCCCTCATGCGCCGCGGAGCACCTCGACCCTCCTCCTGAGCGCCCCGGCGTCCCCGAGCTCGCCCACGAGCGCGCGCGCCTCCTCCGACGCCGCGGCCGCCGCCACGTCGCGGACCCGCGCCCGCAGCCGCCGCCCGCTCGCCGCGAGGTAGGCCGCCGAGAGCGCCGCGGCCACCTCCCTGTCCGCGCCGCCCGCCTGCAGCAGCGTCGCAGCCAGCGCGCAGAGCGCCTCGACCGCCTTGGCCACCTGCGCGCCGTAGATCGGGTGGGCCGAGTCGACCCCCTGCTCGTGGCACGTCGCGAGGCACAGCGCCGTGCTGGTGAGCCGCCCGAGATCTGTCGGCTCCCCGCGCTCCCAGAGCCCGGACGCGAGCTGCTCCTCGAAGACGCGCTCCAGGCCGCCCCCCTGGCTCCCCGCGCCCTGGTTCGCCGCGGGCGCAGCGCTCGGCGCCGGCGCCGCGGCCGTCATCAGTCCGGCAGAGCGCTGCGGCCCAGCGGGTCCGCCCGGCGCCGCGCCGCCCCTCGGCGCGGCGGCGCCCGCCGCCCCGGCCGAGCCCTCCGCGGACGTCGCCCCCGCGCTCGGCTGGAAGAGCTGCTTCGCGCGCGACAAGAGGCCACCAGCGGCCGACGGCGACCTGGGCGCGGGCGCGGCCGCGACGGGCGTCGCGGGAGCCAAGCTCTTCACCGGGTGCGCGGACGAGAGAGAAAACCGCTGCGGCGCATACGCCGGCCCTGCCACGACCCCCCTCGGCGCCGCCATCGCGGCGAACGCCGTCATCCGTGCCGCCGGCCGGCCCGACATCCCCCACCCCGCCGGCGCGCTCACCGGCACCGGCCTCGCCTCGGGCTGCCCGTGCGCCCGCCGGTCGCCCGTGCGCCGCTCGATCACGACGAACGACGCGTGCCTCGACGCGACCCGGTGCCGCACCGCGAGATCCACGATGCGCTTCCGCATCGCCTCCGCGCGCTTCCCGGACAGCCCTCGCTCCGCCTCCTCGAGCTCCCGGACCCGCGCGCCCGCCCACAGCGCCTCGAGCCCGGGCCGCGACGCCTCCGCCTCCAGCTCGACCGGCACCTCCAGGTAGAAGCTCTCCCCGCGCAGGCGCCCGCGGATCTGGAGGCGCCCCACCCCCGGCGCCGCGTAGCGGCCGTGGAGCACCCACGGCTCGCCGTCCACGAGCGCCGGCGGCTCGGCCGGCGCGAGCTCGCCCACGTCGACCCCCTCGAAGCGCGCCGTGACCCCCGCCACCCGGACCGCCGTCGCCCGCGCGAACTGCGCCGTCACCTTCTCGTCGATGCGCTCGCCCGGGTGGATGAGCTCCGCGGCCCCCTGCGTCCTCCGCGCGAGATCGTTCACGAGCAGATCGCTCACGTTCGTCCCGATGCCGAACGTGTAGACCCGCACCCCCTTGCCCGCCTCGACGACACGGTCGACGATCTCGGCCTCGTTCCCCACCTGGCCGTCCGTCAGCAGGACGATCACGCGGTCGCGCTCCGCGTCGCCGAGCATGCCCGCGGCCGCGAGCAGCGGCTTCAGCATCTCCGTGCCCCCGTGCGCCGCGAGGCCCGCAACGAACGCGTCCGCGCGCTCCAGGGTCCGCTGCGTGAACGGCGTGAGCGCCGGATCCATCGCGCGGAAGTCGCTCGAGAAGGCGATCACCCCGAACCTGTCGCCCTCGGCGAGGTGCCGCAGGCACAGGCGCAGCGCGCGCCTCGCCTGGTCGATCGACTCGCCCTGCATCGACCCCGACACGTCGACGACGAACACGACGTCGCGCCGGGCGGCCGCCCGCTTCGCGTCGAACAGGTCCGGCACCACCGTGAGCGCGAACGTCCCCTCCTGGCCGGCGCGCCTGTCGCAGACGAGCCCCGCCTGCACCCCCGGCGCGCCCGCGGCGAGCAGCACGATGTCCCGGTCCAGCGCCGCCCGGCCGTCCCGCAGCGAGACGCGCTGGCGATGGCCCTCCTCGCGGCGCACCTCGACCGCGTGCGACGGGCTCTCGATCGCGACGTCGCGCCCGAGATCGAAGACGATGTCCACCGTGATGCCGTAGTCCACCCGCGCGATCTCCGGCGAGATGCGATCCGCGTCGGGCACCGCGTCCGTCGGCTCCTTCGCGCCGTGCCCCGTCCTGTCCCCCTGCGGCGCGCCCGGGATGTACCGGGGCGCGACGAGGGTCGGGATCATGAGCCGCAGCGCCCCCTCGTCGGCCTTCAGCGCCTGCACGAACGCGACCTCCACGACCGTCTCCTCCCCGGGCAGGAGGTTGCCGACGCTCGCCGTGAACACGTTGCGCCGCTCCTCGTCGAGGAGCGCCGCGCCGTGCCCCGTGGCGATCGCCTCGTCGTAGGCCCGGAACGCCTCTTCGCGCTCCTTGACCTCCCCCTCCAGCCGGCGGCCGGCGCACTCCATGGCGAAGCCGGCGATGCTCGCCTCGCCGGGCAGCGGGAAGGTGTATATCGCCTCGATCGGCCGGCGCTCCTCGTTCCGGTAGCGCTGCCGCACGACGAGCCGCGCCGCGCCGCCGACGACCTCTCCCGACAGCGAGACGCCGAGCAGCGGGACCGGGTGGCCCTCGGAGGAGCGGAGACACGACATCGGCGCCGGTTGCGACACATCGGTGGACGGGTTCATCGCGAGCCTTTCGGGGCAAGGGTTGCGTAACGAGACTCGATATCGAGGGCGATGCGCCGCGAGCGCTCCGGCGCGTCGCTCCGCACGTGGAGCTCCACGCCGTCGGCGATCTCGACCCGCTCCCAGCGCTCGCCGCGCGGCGCTCCGGCGGCCGGCGTCGCGGCCGCGTCGCCCGGGCCGGGGCAGAGCGCCGCCGCCGCGCCGTCGGCGCCGGCCGCCGGAGCGCCGCGCGCGATGCGCTCGATCTCGTCAACGCCCGCGCCCGCGAGGCGCGCCTGGATCTCCTCGAGCGGCAGGTGCGCCTGCTGGAGGACCTTGATGGCGCGGAGCCTGGCGAGGTGCTCGCGCCCGTAGGAGGTGTCCTTCCCGCGGAACTCCGGGGCCGGCAAGAGGCCGCGCTGCACGTAGTACCGCACCGTGCGCGGCGCCACGCCCGCCTCGCCCGCGAGCTCGTCGAGCTTGTACGTCGTCACGGGGAGCATCCTTCATCATGACACAACAACTGTCAAGTAGACAGTGTCGACAGTCAACGGCAGCACGATCTCGTCTCTCAATCGCGGCGTCCGCGGTGTGAAGATCGAGCGATCTGGTGCGTAGATAGATCGCGTGCCCGCGGAACGTCGATCGAGCGCCTGCGGCATGTCGCGAAGCGCCTGCGGCATGTCGTGAAGCGCCTGCGGCATGTCGTGAAGCGCCTGCGGCATGTCGTGAAGCGCCTGCGGCATGTCGTGAAGCGCCTGCGGCATGTCGTGACCGATGGACAGTTCCGGGGTCGCGTGATGTCCTGAGAAGTTCGCGCGTGCCGGGATCTTTCAGCGAAGGAGCCGGTGCGTGGCGGCATCAAGTGTTTCGAGGCGGAGAGGCGAGGAGGACGGCGGGTCGCATGAAGCTTACATATGCTGCGCTCTTTGGGATGATCGCTCTCGTGGGATGTACGGGGGAGGAGGCGAAGGACGAGGAGACCGGGCAGGTCGAGATGAGCCTGGTCGGCCAGGCGGCTTCCGGCACCATGTACCGGCTGCGCGACGGCATCGTGACGGTCCAGGGCCCCCAGAGCACGCTCTTCTTCAACACCGAGGATGACCCGAACCGGATCCGCCTGAGCGCGGACGTGCCGACCGGCAGCTATTACACCTGGCTCCAGGAGGGCTGGCGTCTCGAGCGCCTGAACCTGGACGGCACGGCGGAGACGGTGGGCGCGCAGCTCATCTCGCCGAACCCCCAGTGGTTCGACGTGTACCCGGATCAGCGCACGACGGTCGCGCTGCGCTTCCGCGCCGGGGCGGACGACGTGAGCCTCGATCAGGGCTCGTTCGACGTCGTGATCGAGGTCGAGGAGCAGCCCGCCGCGTCGGCGCTGTGCGCGTCCGACAGCGACTGCGCGGAGGGCGAGACCTGCTGCCTCGGGGGCTTCATGGGCACCTGCGCGCGGCTCGAGCCGGGCGCGACGTGCCCGCTGCCCGATCTGACGGTCTCCGCGGACGCGGCGCAGATGAGCCTGAGCATCGGGCACGAGGTCTTCCCGGTGGACAGCTGCGCGATCGTGGAGGGCTGCGTCGGCTCGGCGGGCGATCGCCGCCTGATGCGCTTCTCCACGGAGACGCCCAACATCGGCGAGGCGGACATGATCCTCGGCGACCCGACCCTCGTCTCCGGCTTCGAGTTCTCCGCCTGCCACGCGCACTACCACTTCAACGGCTACGCCCGGTACGAGCTCCTCGACACGAGCGGCACCGTCGTCGCGACCGGCCACAAGCAGGCGTTCTGCCTGCTCGACAGCTGGCCCGTCGGCGTCCCGGGCGCGCCGACGTCGCCGCGCTACCACTGCGGCTTCCAGGGCATCCAGCGCGGCTGGAGCGACGTGTACGGCGCCGGCCTCGACTGCCAGTGGGTCGACATCACCGGCGTGGCGGCGGGCGATTACCTGCTCCGCATCTCGATCAACCACGATCGCACGCTGCCGGAGAGCAACTACGACAACAACACGGTCGAGGTCCCGGTGACGATCCCGGAGGACGTCCCGACGACCCCCGGCGACCCGCTCGCGGCGTGCCCCGGCTTCCGGGGGGGCGAGAACCGCGACTGCGGCTGGTCGATCGCGCCCGGGTTCGAGGGCGTGCCCTGCACCCCCGGCGCGCCGATCACGGTGGGCTGCGGCTGCTCGGGCGGCACCTGTGCGGACGATCCGATGATCCGGGTGTGCGACGGCGTCTCGGGCTGCACCTGGGCCGAGGCGCTCGCCTCGGTCGACGACGCGTGCGGCTACTGCCCCCAGGCGCCGTTCGTGTGCCCGGACAGCGGCGTCTACACGGTGCTCGTCGGGTCGTACGACGCGCTGTCGCCGTTCACGTGCGACGTGGCCGCGACCGCGGCCGTTCCGTAGTCCCCTGCCGCGCTCCCCTCCTCACGGCCCGCCCGCGCGCGTGCTACGAGAGCCGCGCGCGGGCGGCGGCGCGCTCGCGGGGTGACACGGCGTCACGCCGTCGAGCGCGTCCCCCGCCCGGCCGGAGGAGACGCCATGCGCCCCATTCGAGAGAGCGACCTGCCGCCCGTCAAGCAGCTCACGCGGGCGTTCTTCCGGGCGGTGAACCCGCACGTCGAGCCGACCGAGTTCGAGGCGAAGTGGAGGTCCGCGTCGCGCTCGCCGGTGCGGTTCATGCGGAGCTTCCCGCAGGCGTGGCACGTGGATCTGCTCGACGTCCCGCGGAGCAAGGTGCCTGGCGGCCGCTGCCTGTGCTTCGGCGACGCGCACCCGGACAACTTCGGGCTCATCACGTTCACGGCGGGTCCGCGCTACGTGTTCAACGATCTCGACGACGCGGGCCCCGGGCTCGCCGCGCTGGACGCGCTCCGGTATTTCACCGTGCTCCGGCTCCTGCTCGACGATGGGGAGGCGCTCGGCGAGCTCTTGGAGCTGTACGAGGACATGCTCCAGGGCAAGGAGCCCCTGCGCGAGCTCCCCGAGGCGCTGTACCCCGACGTCGCGGCCCGGGACGCGCGGCAGCTCGCGAAGTGGCTCGAGGGCGAGGCGTTCCGGCTCGACGATCCGGCGCTGAAGCTGTCGCGCGCCGAGGCGGGCCTGGGGGAGAGGCTCGTCGAGGCGCTCGGGCGGGTCGGCGGGCTGGCGGGCGTCGAGGTGATCGAGCTCGCCCACCGGGACCGCGATGAGGGGGGCTCCGGGGGTCTCGAGCGGTACCTGATCCTCGCGCGCGAGCGGGGCGAGGGCGGGCGGCTGCGCCTCCTGGAGCTCAAGGAGACGACGCACGCGGCGACGAGCTGGAACAACTTCTTGCACGAGGACGAGGACAGGCTCGAGCGGGCGAAGGCGTCGATATGGCGCGGCCTCGAGGTGCCGTTCTATGGGGAGGTCCAGGTGGGCCGGAGCGTCTACCTGCTCCGGGATCGCCTGGGGCGGGCGTCGCTGGATCTCGGCAAGCTCAAGAAGGGCGATCTCCGCGCGGCGCTCGAGGCGCAGGTGAGCATCCTCGCGCGCCAGCACGCGGAGGCGTTCGCCGGGCTCGACCTCCGCGCGCTCGACGACTGGTTGAGAGAGAGCCTGCAGGTGATGGCGAAGCGGTGGCTCAAGGCGTACGAGCGGGCGAGGCGGGGATGATCCTCCGCCGGCGCAGATCCTCGAAGATCCCCCCGAACATCGCCTCTGTCTCGACGTGCTCGTGCAAGCCGAGGCGGCGCGCCTTCGAGCCGTCGGCGATCACGTCGTAGTCCCACGAGAACACCGCGTCGCCGAAGCGCCACGACGACACGTCCCTGTAGGGGTGCCGCGCCAGATTGTATTTCTCGATCATGGCGTTCCAGAGCGGCTCCTTGTCGGCCATGACGTCCGCGAGCGGCATCGGCAGCGGGGGCGCGACCTCCAGGTCGAACATGCGGGCGATCTTCGGCCACATCTCGCTCCAGCGGAACGTGTCGCCGTTGTTGATGTTGAACGCCTGGTTCCGGCACGCCTCGCTGGTCGCCGCCCAGACCGTGGCCCTCGCCAGGAGGCGCGCGTCGGTCATCTCGATCAGCCTGTCGTACGCGGCCGGCTTGCCCGGAAAGCGCAACGGCAACCCGAGCTCCTTCGACATCGCCGCATAGACCGCGATCACCATGGCCAGGTTCATCGGGATGCCGAGCGCGAACCCGCACACGACCGATGGCCGGATGGCCGACCAGGACCAGGCCTTGCCCTTCTGCCGCTCCTCGAGGAACGCCTGCTGGTCCACGTTGAACTCGGGCGGCATGTGGGGCGGGTCGGTCTCGCGGGCCGGCGTCTTGAACGGGCCGAGGTGCGCGCCGTAGACCTTGTAGCCCTGCATCAAGCTGACGTGCTGCAGGCCGGGGGCGACCGGCTCGACCGCATCGACCACGTTGACGAGCATGGCGAGGTTGGGCGGCACGAGCTCGGCCCAGGTCGGTCGATCCTGGTACGCGGCGTAGAAGACGTGCGTTATCCCGGTCAGGCTGCCGAGCTTCTTCCGGCAGTCCTCCCGATCGAGCAGGTCGACGACGACGTGCCGGACGCGGCCGGCGGACGCCCCGCCGCGCCGCGACAGGCCGATCACGTCCCAGTCGCCGAGCGCCTCGAGGTGCTCGATCAGGTGACGTCCGATGATCCCTTGCGCTCCGACGACCAGGGCGACCTTGTTCCGAGTGCTCATGGTTTCCTCCTGCCTCGATTTCCGGGCGCGCTCTCGCTCCGTGCGTGCTCCGAGCGCAGGGGGATGGTGCGGCGCGGGCGCCGGGTCGGGTACGGGCTCGAGCCGCGAAGCACCTTTCGATAGAATCGAAAGGTGAGCGCGCTCCTCGAGATGCAGACGTTCCTGGAGATCGTCGACCGCGGCAGCCTCAGCGCGGCCGCGCGCTCCCTCGCGACGGTGCCGTCGACCATCAGCGCGCGGCTCTCGTCGCTCGAGGAGCGGCTCGGGGTCCAGCTCGCGATCCGCAGCACGCGGCGGCTCCGGCTCACCGAGGAGGGCGAGCGCTACCTCGTCGACTGCCGCCGGATCCTCGAGGAGATCGAGCGCAGCGAGGCGTGCATCCGCCGCGGGCAAGCGGCGCTGCGCGGCAGCCTGCGCATCACGGCGCCGTCCGATCTCGGGCGCGGCCGCCTGCGCCCCGTCCTCGACGCCTTCACGGAGGCGCACCCGCGCATCCGTGTGTACGTCCACCTCTCGGACGAGGTCGTCGACCTCGTGCGCGGCGGCTTCGACGTGGCCCTGCGGGTGGGAGAGCTCCAGGGGAGCAGCTTGACGGCGCGCAGGCTCGCCACCGGGCACCGGGTCGTCTGCGCGGCGCCCGGCTACTGGGCCCGGCACCCGCGACCGAGCACGCCGGCGGATCTCGCGGACCACGACTGCCTGCTCTGGACCCCGGAGGGCCGCAACGAGGCGGTATGGACCTTCGCGGCGGACGGCGACGGCCCCCAGGCGATCCGCGTCAGCGGCAGGCGCAGCTCGAACGACGGCGAGCTGGTGCGCGCGTGGGCGCTCGCAGGCCTCGGCGTCGCGCAGAAGTCGTTCTGGGATGTCGATCGCGACCTCGAGGCCGGACGGCTCGAGTCCGTCCTGAACCGGTTCGTCCGCGCGGCGGATCTCTCGGTCGTTTACCCGAGCGGCCGCCATCTCCCGCGCCGGGTCCGCGCCCTCGTGGACCACCTCGTCGAGAGCTTTCGCGGGCGGTGAGACGCGCCGTCACCCGGAGGGTCGCGAGCGCGCGAGATCGGCTGCCTGCGCGAGCCAGAGCGCGGGATCCCTCGCGTGGTAGGGGTGCTCCGAAGGCTCGATGCTGTCGAGGAACTTGCGGTAGATGATCGCCTGGCGGGCCGCGGCGACGGGCGCGAGCAGCTCGGCGGCGCGCTCGGGGTCGCAGCCCGGGATCGCGGCGTGCCACGCGCGGCTCCAGGCGCGCCGGACAGGGCCGGCGGCGCCGGGTGGGATGGCGGCGAGGAACGCCGGTTGATCGAGCAGCGGGTGCCCGACGCCGCTGTCGCCCCAGTCCAGCAGCACGGCCGTCGCCGCGTCGCCGCGGGCGTTGCCAGGGTGGAAGTCGCCGTGAACGAGCGTGTCGGGCAACCCGGCGTCGGCGATGCGACGGAAGCGCTCGGGCAGGCGATCGACGAATCCGGCGAGCGTCGCCCGATCCACGTCGGAAAGCCCGGGCGTCCGATCCAGCACGTCCGCGATGAGGGCGCTCAGGACCGGCGCGCGCCAGTCCGGCAGCCCCAGCGCCACGAGGTCGTCGACGCGCCGGCTCATGTCGTGCTGCAGCCCGACGAGCAGCGACACCAGCCGTTCCAGGATCGGCACCCCGGCTTCATAGAGGTCTTCGCCCGGGATCTCCGGCATGAGGATCCGCCGGCCGTCGTGGCCGACGAGCGCCGGAACGGGCCCGCCCGCGAGCCGCGCGATCAAGGCCCCCTCGTGCCCGAAGAACGGCGGGACGTGCTTCAGCCAGAGCGTCTGACCGCGCGCCGGGATCCGCCACAGGCTCGACAGGTTCCACGACCGGATCTGCTCCGCGGGCGCGGTCCGCTCCTGGCCGCGATCGCGCAGGACCGAGTCGACCCAGGCGAGGTCGTCGCCCGGCCCGCCAGGCCGAGCCCACGGCTGCCGGAGCGGGTGCTCGTCGAGCGCCCCGGGCCAGGGCACGACGCCGGGCGGCGGCGCGTCGGCCTCGGCGAGGTAGGTGACGGTCCCGCCGTGCGGGTGCGGGCGCTCGGCGGCGAGCATCCGGAGGATGGTCACGTGGACGCCGTGGAGCTCACGCGCGGCCTGGACGATCGGCCCGACGTCCTGCCACCACGGGGTCGCGACGGGACAGGGCGGTAGCGCGCCGAGGACCTCGCCCGCCGAGGTGACGAGGACGAGCCGAGCGAGCCGCGGCGGCGCCGTCACGGCGACGTCCCGCGCCGGACCGCGTCGGCGATGAAGTCCACGAGGGCGCGCACGGCCGGTCGAGGGCGATCCACCGGCGGCCAGAGCATCCAGAGCGCGCCGCGCTCCACCATGAACTCGCCGAGCACGTGCCGGAGCGCGCCCGCGGCGAGCGCCGGCTCCGCCACGAACGACGGGAGCTGCGCCACGCCGAGCCCGGCGCACGCGGCGGCGAGCACCGCCTCGGTGTTGTTGAAGCTCCACGTCTCGGGCACGCGCGCGCGCTCCGCCGCGCCCGCCGCGCGGAGCGCCCACGGCTCGATCCGGCCCGTGCTCGGGAAGCGGAACCGGATGCACTCGTGCGCGGCGAGGTCCTCCGGCGCGCGGGGCGCCCCGCGGCGGCGGAGGTACTCGGGCGCCGCGCAGAGCACGAAGCGGTTCGGCCCGAGCCTGCGCGCGCGGAGCCGCGAGTCGCGCAGCCGCCCCATCCGCACGGCCGCGTCGTACCCGTCGACGAGGAGATCCACGAGCCGATCGTCGAGGTCCATCCGCAGGCGCACCTCGGGGTAGCGGCGCCGGAACTCCGGCAGCGCCGGCAAGAGCAGCCGCAGCGCCACGACCTGCGGCACCGACACGCGCACCTCCCCGTGCACCGCGCGCGCGGACTCGGCCAGCTCCCGCTCGGCCTCGGACAGCTCGCCCAGCGCGCGCACGCAGCGCTCGTGGAACCTCGCGCCGGCCGCGGTGAGCGCCACCCGGCGCGTCGTGCGCTGCAGGAGCTGCGCGCCGAGCGCGGCCTCCAGGCGGGCGACGCTCTTGCTCACCGCCGAGGGCGACACGCCGAGCTGCCGGCTCGCCGCCGTGAAGCCCCCCGCCTCGACGGTCCGCACGAACGCCGCCACGGCGCCCATGTTCTCCACCAGCACAGGTTCATTCATGACGCCCACGTCACGAATGAGTTGCCACGAGCGCGGGTTGTTGGGCAACAGGCGCGTTCACACGATCGGGCGCGGGCGGCGAGCGAGCCGCCGGAAGGAGCGATTGCACCCATGATCACGACGCGCCCCACGACCTCCCCGTCCCGCCGCCGCGCGCTTCTGCAAATGGCCTCCATCGCCGCCGGCGCGGCGGCCGCGTGCGCCTCGACGGCGCCTGCGGATCCTCGACCCGACGGCGACTGGACGACGATCCACGGGCGCGACGGCACCCCGCTCGCCGTCCGGCGCGTGGGCGACGGCCCGCCGCTCGTGATCGCGCACGGCGCGCTCACCCTCGCCGACGACTGGCTCGCCGCGCAGGACGCGCTCGGGGCCCACTTCACGTGCATCCTCTACGAGCGGCGCGGCCGCGGGCGGAGCGGCGATGGCCCGGTCCACACGCTCGATCACGAGATCGACGACCTGCTCGTGGTGCGCGAGCACGCGGGCCCGGACGCCGCGGTGCTCGGGCACTCGTACGGCGGGATCCTCGCGCTGGAGGCCGCGCTCAGGGCGCCGCTCCGCGCCATGGCGCTCTACGAGCCGCCCCTCGACGCCGTCGACGGGCCCCGGCTCGCCGCGTACGAGGCGATCCTGCGGGAGCAGGGGCCGGACGCGGCGCTCGCCTACAGCGTGGTCGAGATCGTGGGCACCCCGCCGGAGCTGCTGCCCGCGCTGCGCGCCGACCCGCGCTGGGCGGAGCAGGTCGCGATGACGCCGACCTGGCACCGCGAGCTGCGCTCGCTCGCGGCGCTGCCGCCCGGCGCCGCGCGCTACAGCGACGTGGCGGCGCGCGCCGCGCTCCTCCTGGGCGGCGAGACGCCGGAGCGCCCGCTCGGCCGCGCGACGCGCGCGCTCCTCGGGGCGCTCCCCGACGCCCGCCTGCACCTGCTGCCCGGCCAGGGCCACGTCGCGCACCTGACGGCGCCGCGCCAGCTCGCTGACGCGGTCCGCCGTGCGCTGCTCGGCTGATCCGCGACGAGTCGGGGCCGCCCGGGGTCGGTTCCGCCGCGGCGTACAACCGCCCGGTGCGGCTCATTCATGGGGGCACGCCAGCATCTCCGGCGCGCTCGTGCCGCGCACGCCCGCGCCCCAGATGACGTTGTTCTCCGGGCGGAAGAGGACCTGTCCGCCTGTCGGGCCCGACAACCAGCATTGCTGCTGGATCGCGCTCGACTGCCTCCCGCGCGAGGCGTCGCAGCGCGCCACCTCGCCGCCATAGATCGTGACGTTGCTGGCGTCGATCTTGATGCCAGGATGGGAGCCCGACGTGGCGCGCAGGCTGTTGTTGAAGACGAGCGGCCTCTCCAGGATCACGCTGCCCACCCGGATCGAGCTCGCGGGCAGGGACGTCCCGGAGCTGATGTAGATGCCGTAGAATCCGTTGCCCCAGGACCATAGGTCCCTCAGCTGCACGCCGGCGCCCGCCTGGACGTTCACGCCGTAGCTCCCGTTGTAGGCAGTCCTGACCCGCTCGATCCGGATCCCGGTCGGTCGCTCGTTCTCGACGACGCTCGCCACGGCGACGCCGGTGCCGGCGTTGTGGTGAAAGTAGCTGTCCTGGACCAGCACGTTCGCGGGCACGGCGCTCGGCATGCCGGGGGCGACGCGGGCCTGGGTGGCGACCCGCAGGCCGTGCCCGCCCTGCGTCGCCGTGGAGCCATCCCCCGGGTGGATGATGCTATGGTGGACCTCGCAGTTCCGCACGGTCACGTTGGCGGTGATGATCTTGATCGCGATGGCCCCGACCGGCCCGTCGATGTTCTTGATCTCGCAGTTCTCCACGAGGATCGGGGGCGTGTCGTGGTATCCGGGCACCGATGCCAGGTAAATGCCGCCCTTCGGTGTGCCGTCCACGATCACGTTCCGGATCACGCCCCCGGAGCCGACAGCGAAGCCGATCCCATCCAGGTTGGCCGGCTTGCAGGAGGGCAGTTGAGGCGAGAGCGGCGCGTACCGCATGATGACGTTCTCCACCTCGCAATCCGCGCAGTTGTTGAGCTGGATGCCGCTGTTGGCCTTCTTTCGTGGCCCCTCCGTGAGCTGGATCTGCAGATTGCGGATCCAGAGCCCCCAGACCTGGTCGGGCTGCTGCCCGCCCCATGCGGCCTTGTGGACCTGGATCGCCCCGGGGAGCTGCTCCGGGTTGCAGGGGATCGCCACCAGCGTCGCTGTCTCGGGATCGCCCGGTCGGGTGTCCGGAGATAGCTCCGGCCCCTCCAGGGTCAGCGCGTCGTGCTCGGGTCTCAGCGGGGTGCGCAGCACGTATCGCCCGGCGGGGAAGGCCACGGTGCGCCTGTAGTACGACAGCGACGCAGCGCACTCGATCGCCCTCGCGATGCCCGGGCTGTCGTCGACGTTGGTGCTGTGGTCGACGGCCGGGTCGGCGGAGAACGGCCATTCCGCCGGCCGTTCCAGGTAGGGCACGACGTTGACCACGCTGCCCATGCTGACGGACCCTGGCACGCAGCAGTCCCCGCCCTGGCAGGCGTTGAGGTCCTCGTGCAGCGCGACGGTCCCCTCGCACACGCCGTTGGCAGGACAGAAGGGGCCCGTGCACCGCGGCGACTCTGTCGCAGGGTCGGGACAGCTCATGCCGGTGTTCGCATCCGCGATGAACGGCGGCTCGTCGTAAGGCGCGTCCAGGCTGCAGACATCCGGATAGCGGGCGCTCTCCCCTGCGGGCGGGTGATAGCCCCACGCAGAGCGGGAACCGGCGCCCCCGACAAACGGCAAGGCCGCCCAGGCCGGGGTGGCGGCGAGCGCGAGCAAGGCTCCGATCCAGGCTATTCCAAGCCGCTGTGTCGACAGCATACTTTGCTCCTTCTTTGCGAGGGCCGTGTGTTTCACTGACCAACGGAGTGAGCGCGTGGCGAAGTCGAGCGAAGCATGGCTGGATCAACGGGAGAGGATCTCGCCGGCGGTCCCCGCGAGCCGCGGCGAGATCGCCACGGCGCGCGTCCGGCGTGAGGGATGTTCGGGGGGTGGGCGCGACGCATCGCTCGGCGCACGGCGCGGCAGGGCGTCGCCGGAGACGGCGTGGAGATGTCGGCGATCACCCCCGGGCGGCCGTGGCCGGGACGGCACCTTGTTCAAGCGGCCGACGTGCAGGACGGCGGACGAGTGGGTCTCCCGCACGCGGGCAGCGGCGTTGGCCATGCGCATCGGGCGCCTCGGCGACAGCGGAAATGTGACAGCGCCAACAATATCACGCCGGAGAGCCTGGTCGAGTGGGCCGCTGCTGTCGGTCCTGTCGGTTCACCGGACCGGCGCGTGTACGCGGCGGAACCGTCGTGGCATCGCCGTGGGCGTGGCGGTGCGCGGTGGTCGAACCGTCGCCGGTCCACATCGAACGGCGGAGGATCTCCGTGCAAGCCGTTCCACGGCCTGCGCTCGCAGCCTGTCAAATCCCGGAGCGACCACAACCAAGGTGGCGCGCCCGAGAGGCTCGAACGCCCGCCGACGGTTGAGGAGGGGGCGGTGCCCAGGCGCTCTCCGAGAACGCGCTCCGTTGGCGCGCAGCCGATCCGCGTTCTTCAGGCGATCCCATCTCAGGCTCTTTCACGTGTACTCGTGGTCGAGGAGATAGGTCAAGCGGTCCGGCCGCTGCGGCGCAGACGTCGAGTAAAGGCTCTGGACCGGCGTCGAGAAGTACGCGTCGACGCTCGCGCAGAGGCGTTCGACCGCGCCGCGGCGGAGCGGCGCGGGTCTCATCGCTGCCCCGCCGTAGAGGAGATGGTAGGTGAGGGTGATCCGGTACCCGGCCTCGACGGGCTTCACCTCGTGGTGACAGTCCGCGGAGAACGCGAGGAGCGACAGATCCTTCGGCCCTCGCGGGGCACCGCCAAAGGCCCTCTTCTCGCCGTGGTTCTGGGAGGACCTTGGGAGGAGTTGCTGGGAGGGAGCTACGTCACGGCGGCTGCGACGCCGGGCTGCTGACCTGAACGGCCGGGGGGCCTTGCGGTGGCCCCCCTACGGGGTGGACAATCGGGTGCCATGGTGCCCTCCTCCTCGGCGATGCAGGTCGAGCTGCTGGAGCGGACGGACGCGTACGTGGTGGCCACCTGGCGGCGGATCATGCTTCTCGTCTGGAGCGGGCAGGCCACCGTCGCCGGCGTCGAGCGTTCCCGGGCGCTCTTCCGGCAGTGGGCGGAGCGCCAGCCGGGAGGGGCAGCGTTCCTTGTCGTGGTCCCCCGCCAGAGCACCGGGCCGCCCGACGAGGCGACCCGGGCGGCGATGCAGCGGGCGGCGAGCGCTCCCGGGGGGTACTTGAAGGGCATCGCCACGCTCATCGAGGCCGAGGGGTTCATCGCCGCCTCGGTCCGCGCCCTCATGATGCGGCTCCAGGCCCGCGGGACGCAGGGGCCCCCGCCGAACATCTTCCGGACGCCGGCCGAGGTCGCGGCCTGGGCGGCGGCGCTGCTGCAAGACCGGGAGGTCACGCCAGAGCAGCTGGCGGAGGCGATCCACGTGGCGCGCGAGGGCTGAGCACGGAGACCGCCGCCCCATCGCCATCGGGGCGGCCCGGTGTGCCGCGCACCGACGGGAACATCATGCCGTTCAACTGCCCCGAATGCGGGAAGCAGTTCCCCGGTCAGGTGTCCAGCGGCAACAACCCGCAGATAGAGACCACCTGCTCGCGGTGCAAGACCGAGATCAAGGGCACTCCCGTCAGAAATCTGCGGCTCGGCGTGGCTGCCAACACGTAGAGTCCAGTTTGCGACGAGCGGCTCACGCTAACATCTGGTGAACCGCGCAGCTTGCCCGGGTGCATGGGCGCCTACAATGTGTCGCAAGCGGGCGGGACGTTGCCCCTGATGACAAGCAACAGGTGCGAAACCTAGCTCGGAGCCTGGAGGGTACGCGCCCGATGGGGGCGATGGGAAGCGCGACGCTGGCGTGGGCAGGCCGAGTGTTGCGCGCGCCCGCTACGGGCAGGAGACCTCCGTCGGCAGCGGCTCACAGCCAGCAACACCGCGGTGGTGGGAGCAGCATCCGCGGTGCGGCCCGTGGCAGCGGCAGGTGGGGCTCATTGTGCCGTCCCGGCACATCAGCCCGCGCGTCTTCTCGAAGGCGGCGCGCTCGGCCTGCAGCACGAGAGCCTCCTTCGACTTCATGAGCAACAGCGCCTTGCCGACGCCCGCTGCTCCTCTGTCCTTGGGCTCGATCGGGTCAAGCAACTCCCGGGCGCGGCAGTAGGACTTCTTCCCGTCACCGCCGTCGCTCGTGAGGGCCTCTGTCGCGAGGGCGGCGCGCTCCGTCGGTGGCCTGGCCGCTTCGATAGCCGCGAGGCGCGCCTTCTCCTGCTTCCGCTCGCGCTCCTGCTGCTCTCGTTCCTGCCGTTCGCGGAGCTCCTGGTTCGCGCGCACGGTCCTGACGAATACGTCGGCGTCCGGGTTCGGAGGCGAGCTACTGCGCGACGGCGTGTCGTCGAACCCCCTCGAGACGAGAAACGCGAACAGCGCGGACAGCAGGAGTATGACGCCAGTCTTCTGGATGAACGTGAGGCCGCCCCAGCCCGAGTCGTCGGCGGTCGCTTGGGCGCGCCGCACCCGCTGGCACGCGTCGCAGTAGGTCTGCCCCTCCGGCGCCCGCATGTCGCAGCGCTTGCAACGCGTCGTATTGTCGTCCCCCATGCAACCAGGCTATCAGCGCCGAGAGGCGACCGACTGCCGTTTCGGCGCTCGCGCCGTCACGCCGGCGCACGGAGGCTACACCCGGTACACCCACCAGATTCTCAGCACGCGCTCCCGGACGTCACGCGTCAGCCGCACGCGATAAGATTCGACGCGCAGACGCAGCGTCACGGCGTCATCCTCCGGCAGCCGGTAGAAGTCGCCTTCGCCCGTCGCCGCGAAGCGCTGGACCGCCTCGGAGATCCTGGAGGCGTCAGGCCAGTGAAGACGATTCAGCGCGACGCGTCCGGGCGGGGTCCAGTCGACGGTCCACGTCATCGAGGACGGGAGGGCGTGCGCCCGCGGGCCCGCATGATCTCCGCGTACTCCGCCAAGGCGCCCTCGGCTTCCGCCCGACGCCGGATCTCGGCCATCACCTCCTCGTGCGGGGTGAAGGGCCCCGCCGCTCCGGCCGCGACCGCCTCGCGCTCCTCGTCCGAGATCTGCTCGTTGTAGACCACGGGCGCCAGCCGGAACGCGCGGAGGACCGGATCCTCCTCGTCGCCGAGGTCGGGGGCCATGGCGGGGGCGGCGCTGTCTCGTCGGGGGCTCATGCCGGAAGGCTACTACGGGCCCCGCGCAGGATCGACGGCGCGGGGCATGGAAAATGCGCACGGCGAGCCGCAATGCTCGTCCTCAGCCGAGCCGCTCCAGCTCCCAGCGCGCCCGCTCGGCGATCGCCTCGTCGGCGGTGCGGACGCCCTCGGCGAAGAGCTCCGCGGCCTCGGGATCGCCCAGGTCCAGACGGAGCCGGAGCATCACGGCGCGGTCGCGCGGCAGGACCGAACGGAGGATCTCGGCGGCAGAGCGGCCGCGGCACGGGTGCGTGTGCCTACCATGCCGAGCGGGATCGGCTCACGTCCACGGGTCCCTCTTGCCCGCGACGTCGCCGTCCAGCGCGTCCAGGGCCACCAAGATCCCGCCATGAACAAGATGCCTCCCTGGCCGACGTGCGACGTCTGCAAGCTCCCGACCGGCATGCCGACCCGCGGCGGTGGCGGCGACGAGCTGGAGTGCTCCGTGTGCCATCTTCGCTGGCAGGGAGAGCGCGCGGAGCTCGACCCAGCGAGGGAGGTCCAGCTCTGGCTGATGGCCGAGCGGGAGCGGCAGGCGAAACGTCGCTGACGCGGCGGCCGGGTCGGTCCCGCTATGGGACGTCGACGACCTCCCACACCGGCCAGGTGGTTCCGTCCATGTCCTTCCCTACGTCCATCGGCGCGAACACGAGATCGCCGATGCGGCAGCGCGAGAGCTGCGTGACCGCGGTCTTCCACGGATCACGGGGCGGATCGACCGACAGCGTGACGGTGTTGCCTCCGTCGCGGAGCACGTAGGCCTGCCCGATCTGGGGATCGAACCCCTGCGGCACCTTCGCGCAACGCACGTCGGGTACGGTGATCGCGACGTGGCCGGACGGCATCAGCGCGGCCACTATCTCAGGCTTCCCGAGGAAGTCCCGTGCCTGTTCCGCCACGCCGGGCGCAACGACGGGCAACGAGGCCCTCAGTCGCCGCGCGATGAGGGCTGCGGCCTTCCGGCTTCCCCGCTGCAGCTCGAGTTCGAACGCGGCACGCGCGCCCTCCTTGGGGTGCTCGTCCAGCGGCTTCTCGCCGGGAATGTCGGCCGCGAGCCCGATCTCCGTCTGCAGCCGCATGAGCGCTGCGTGTGTCGGGTCGTCGATCGGACGGCACCCGAGGCGCTGCCGGTTCCAGTAGTCCTCCCGCCAATCGCCAACGCGAGCCATCGCCTCGACGGCCGCCCTCTGCACCTCTCGGACCGCCTCTTCGTGGCCGTCGGCGAGCCGCATGAGCTCGCGGAGCAGGGTCACCGCATCGTCAACGCCCATCTTGCTCACCTCCCTGTCCGCGCTCGGCGTGCCGGATGGGGACTTCGCCATGACGCCCCCTCCACGCCTCGTGGATGGCCGTCGCGTCCAGCGGATGCATGGGGATCTCTGGCCCGATGTCCGGGTAGTCGACTTCGGCCGGACCGCCTTTGAGCAGGAACGCGTCGACGGCGCTCATCTCGACGCCGTCGGAGGCTCGAACGATGCGCAGGTGGGTCCTGTCGCTGTGTTTCTCCGCTTCGACGCGAAACTTCACGCCGCGTAGCTCGTAGGTGTCGCCTTCGCTGTTGTAGGTGACGCTCACGTGCCTCCATTCCCGGGCGCAACCTGGCCCCAGCTCTCGCTAGCATGAGCTCGGCGGCAGTGGGAGCGCCCGCCGGCGTCGGGCGCTCGCTCACGACCTACACCCGGTACACCCACCCGATCCGCATCGTGCCCTCCCACGGGTCGAACGAGGCGCGGACGCGGTAGGAGCCGACGGCGAGCCGCACGGTCGTGGTGTCGTCTCCGGGAAGCCGGTAGGCGTCTCCTTCTGCGGTCGCTGCGAAGCGCTGGACGGCTGCGTCGATGCGCTCACCGTCCTGCCATGGGATGCGCTGAAGCGAGACGATGCCCTGCGGCATCCACTCGATCTGCCAGCTCATCGACGATGGCGCGCCCGCATCAGCTCATCGAACTCGGCGCCGGCGCCTTCGGCCTCTGCCCTCTTCCGGAGCTCCGCGATGACCTCTTCGTGCGGGATCCCCGGAGCATTCGCGTCGGCCGCCATCGCGGCACGCTCCTCGTCGCTGATCTCCTCGTCGTAGCGCGTCGGCGCGCGCAGCACGGCCTGCCAGACCGGATCGTTCTCGGGGATCCTGGGCTGCCGGGCAGGGGCTGCGCTGTCTCGTCGAGGGCTCATGCCGGGAGGCTACTACGGGCCCCGCGCAGGATCGACGGCGCCGGGCATGAAAAATGCGCGCAGCGAGCCGGAATGCTCGGCCTCAGCCGAGCCGCTCCCTCTTCCAGCGTGCCTGCCCGGTGATCGACCAGCGTGCCTGCTCGGTGATCGACGCGTCGGCGGCGCGGACACCCTCGACGAAGAGCTCCGCGGCCTCGGGTCATCCAGGTCCGAGCCGAGCCGCAGCATCACGGCGCGGTCGCGCGGCGGGACCGAGCGGAGGATCTCAGCCCTCCACGGGCTCTGCGCCTTGGCCCTGGAGACGCAGCGTCCAGCACGGCGTACGTCGCCCGCTCGCCTGCGCCCCGGGGACGCGGTAGGTTTGACCGGTGGCTGCCGCAGACACGACGCGATTGGCGGAGAACCTACGCTTGGCCTGCGAGCTGCACGACGCAGGTGTGGCACTGGTGCGGCAGAATCTCCGGCGCCGGCTGCCCGAGGCGAGCGAGGAGGACATCGACATGCGTCTTGCCGACTGGCTGCGGGAGCGCCCCGGTGCCGAGTTTGTCGATGCAGAGGGGCGGCCTGTCCCCTGGCCGCGACGCGCCCCGTGAGCGAGCTTCAGAACGCCCTCGGCCGCGTGATCGCTGACCTGGAGGCGCTCGACAGGCGACTCGTGCTCGTGGGGAGACTTGCGGTGTCGGTGCGGGCGGAACCACGGTTCACAAGGGATGTTGACCTCGCCCTGGTGGTCACCGACGACGACGCGCGGAGGCGCTCTCGCGCGAGTTGCAAGCGCGCGGCTATCAGGTGCTCGCCGTGGTCGAGCAGACGGCGCAGGTGCTGGAGGAAGAGCTGGTCGCCTGATGGGTAGCGCGCTGGATCGGAGGAGGAGGTCGCGCGCTGCCCGCTTGAATTGAAATTCAACCTGGAGCCTCCCGAGAGCCTCCGGTCTGAATTGAAATTCAACCTGGAGCCTCCCGAGAGCCTCCGGTCTGAATTGAAATTCAACCTGGAGCCTCCCGAGAGCCTCCGGTCTGAATTGAAATTCAACCTGGAGCCTCTCGAGACCCGCCGGCTGAATTGAAATTCAACCTGGAGCCTCTCGAGACCCGCCGGCTGAATTGAAATTCAACCTGGAGCCTTCCAAGAACCGCCAAATCAAATTATTCCAGCATCACAACAGCACCCACCCTGGCGCGTCCAGTCTCCTCCCCGAGCCGCGCCACCGGTTCCGCCAGGTGTGCACGCACGGCGCTCCAGCCCTCGCGCGCATCATCGCTCGCGGCCGGCCGGCGCACCGGTTCGCGGTCCTTCCGGCGGTCACGCACCCCCGCAGCCGCCGCTGACCGCCGCCTCGTCACGTCGGCGCCGCACGCTGCGGTCCGCGACCCGCCCCCGGCGATCGAGGCCGCGGCGCCATCCGCCTGCGGCTGCCCCCCATCTGGTGCGTAGCCAAAATCCCTCAGGATTTCGAGCACCCCCGGCAAGAATTGAACTTGCGACCTTCGGTTTAGGAAACCGCTGCTCTATCCACTGAGCTACGGGGGCAGGGGCGTTCAGCCGCTACGGGCGCCGGACCCTGGCACACCTCGCTCCACGCATCAAGCCAGATCCCGCGGCCATCTCTCGTCGAGGCCGCTCCTCCGCCGGTCCGCCCTCCCCGGCCGGCCTCCGGCAGCCTCCGCGCGCCCCGCTCACGCCCACGGCGCCCCCCAGAGCGCCGCCCCGATCGCCAGCGCGATCCCGCCCCGCGCCAGCCCTGCCCGCAGCGCGACCACGGCGCGCTCGCGGTTGCCCCGCACGATCCGGGCGATCTGCCGCGTCCCCCGGTAGGCGTGGGTCGGCCGCACGACCTCGACCTGCACCTCGTCCCCCAGGCCGAGGTCGATCCTCTCCCCCATCCCCGTGCCCGGGCCGCTCCGCTTTGCGCCCGGCTCCCCCACTCCTTCCACCTCGACCTCGATCTCGACCTCGCCCCCGTCCCCCCGCTCGTCCCGCTCTCCCCCCGCACCCGTCGCCCTCGGCCCCCGCGGCAGCGCCAGCACCCGTGCCATCGCCACCGCGTCGGCCACGAACAGCACCCCCACCGTCGCGAGCCCCATCGCTGCCACGGCGCGCCCGAGCTCGGGCGCCACGGGCGTCCCGTAGCGCGCCCGCGCGACGAGCGTGGCCACCGCGATCACCGCCGCCGTCGCGGTCCACACGGCGCGCCGGTCGGCCCGCGCCACGATCGAGCCTGCGCGTGCCCTCCCGACGCGGTTCGCGGCGAGCAGCACGACCGCGAGCGCCGGGATGAACGGCAGCGAGCACAGGGCGCCGAACGCCGCGCCGATGATCATCCCGGCCGGCCCCAGCATGAGCCCGATGGTCATGCCGTTCACGACGCCGGCCACGCCGATGGCCCACACGGCGAGCAGGCTCGCTGCGAGCGGCCCCCGTCGGGTCCACCGCCCCGGCCCCTCCACCCACCCCGCGCCGAGCAGCGGCCCGGCGCCGCTTGCCGGCCACCCCGCGCCGAGCGCCGGCACGGCGCTGCCGGCCGGGCCGGCGCTCGACGTCGACGCTCCCCCGCTCCCGACGCCTCCGAACCGCTTCGTCAGGTAGCCGCCCAGCAGCGCCGCAATGACGGGCGTCACGCCCGCGAGCAGGAAGCGGGGCGTGTGGTACGGCGGCCCGAGGTCGAGGCTGTCCGCCGTGAGCCAGCCGCCCACGAGCCCGATGGCCCCGAACGGGAGCACGAGCGACACAGGAGCATCAGGCGACATGGAATCGGACGCTGAACGCGGCATCATGAAACCTCCGGCTCGATCGTTCCCCTTCGACGCGCTTGCCCTCGGGCAGCTTCCAGCGCGCTGGCTCGCCGTCCGATCCTCCATCTTCTCACCGCGGCGCTGCACGCGCACTGCACACGGAGGCCACGCCGCCCGCTTTGCGCGCGCCCACGCCGGCCCCCTGCCCGCGCCCAGCCTCCTGCCCGCGCCCAGCCCCCTGCCCGCGCCCAGCCTCCTGCCCGCGCCCAGCCCCCGCGCCCAGCCCCCTGCCCGCGCCCAGCCCCCTGCCCGCGCCACCTTCTCCCTGCGGCCCGGCCCCATCGGCACGCGGGCTCCCCCACCTCAGCCCGCCTCCGCCTGCGGGTGCGGGTAGTGGCTCAGCGCCACCAGGTTGCCCTCGGGATCGCGCGCGTACATCGAGTAGGCGCTCTCCCGCTCGATGGCCACGCCCGACGCGGCCAGCCGGCGGCGCCACGCGTCCCGCTCGGACGGCGCGATCCCGAGCGCCACGCAGTGCCAGCCTGGCGCCCCGTCCGCGCGCGTCGGCCCGTCGGCGCCTGCTCGTTCCACGGCCAGAAACGCGCCGCCCCCGAGCTCGAGCCACACCGACCGAGGCGCTCCGGTCTCATCCGTCCAGCGCCGCATCACGGGCAGCCCGAGGACGCCCGCATAGAAGGCCTCGGCCAGGTCCAGATCGCGCACGACAACGGCCAGGTGATGGACCGACAGCGACGGCGGCGTCTCGCGCATACAGCGCGCTCATCTCAGCGCCTTTCTCGCGGGGACGCACCTGAAAAGCCGCTCGCCTGCGCCTCGCCGGGCTCGGGGGTCCCGGCTGCCGCCGCGACCTGTCTTGCCCCGGCAGGGTACCTCGTCTATGGTCCCGCTCGCGGACGTCACACTCCGGGGAGTCGCACAGTCCGGTAGTGCACGAGCTTTGGGTGCTCGTTGTCGCGGGTTCAAATCCCGCCTCCCCGACCCTTTCCGGCGAAGCCCGTCACCCCTCGAGCCTGACGGGCCTACCGGCCCGCCGCTGACCGGCCCTGGCCGCTCCGCTGACCGGCCCTGGCCGCTCCGCTGACCGGCCCTGCCGCGCGCGCCGCATCGCGGCCCCCGCGCATCGCGCGCAGCTTACTTGGCCCCCTCGGGTCGGCCGCGCATAGTCCTGCCGATGTCGATGCACGGAAAGCTCATGCTCGGCGCGAGTCTCTCGCTGGCCCTCCTCGCGGGGTGCGGCGGGCAGCAGGCGGCCAGCCCGGCGCCGGCACCTGCGCCGCCCGCGGCGAGCGCGGCCCCGGCCAGGCCGGCGGCGCCCGCTGGGCAGCTCGCGCGCGCCGACGTGGACCGGGTGCTGCTCCAGGGCCCGCCGTGGATCCTCCGGCGCGTGCCGGTCGAGGAGGTCATCCGGGCCGGCGCCTTCATCGGCTGGAAGATCCTCGCGCTGCCCGCGGACTGGAGCGACATCGAGCTCAAGCCCGGCGACGTCGTCACCCGCGTGAACGACACGCCGCTCGAGCGCCCCGACGAGCTGTTCGCCGCCTACCGCGCCGTGGCCAGCGCGAACGAGCTCAAGATCGCCTACGAGCGCGAGGGCACCGCGCGCGAGCTCGTCGTGCCCATCTTCGGGCCGCCCTCCCAGGAGACCGTCAAGGCCTTCGACAGCGACGGCCCTCCGCGCCGCCCGGCCACGGCCAGGCCGCGGGGCACCACCGTGATCGAAGAGGACGACGGCCGCTCGCCGCTCGAGAGCGACGCGATGTGAAGCGAAGCCGGCCGGGCGCGCCGCGTCCAGCGCGCACCGCCCGGCCTTCCCCGCATCGCCGCCCCCCCCAACCACGCCGGCGCCGCCCCCCAACCACGCCGGCGCCGCCCCCCAACCACGCCGGCGCCGCCCCCCAACCACGCCGGCGCCGCCCCCCACCGCGCCGGCGCCGCGCGCCGCCTCACATGTCGAGCGCCAGCCCCACGACCCACGTCGACGTCCCGACGTGCATCTGCGGGCGCGAGCCGAACCCGTCCAGGTTCGCGTACATCCACTCGCCGAACAGGTACGTGTGGTTGATGCCGACAGAGTTGTCGAGCTGCGACGACGCGCGCCGATCCAGCCAGTTCAGCGCCAGCATCCCGCCGAGCGCGAGGTGCGTGCCCCAGGTGACGCCCTCCGCGCGAACGCCATCGGGCTTCGCCAGCCGGGGGCCCGACACGGAGTACCATAGCCCCATGCCGAGACCGATCTTCCCGTAGGGAACGATCGGAATGCCCGTCCTCCGCATCAGCTCATCGGCACGGACGACGGCCGACAGGTGCATCGGCATGATGGTGAGCGACGTCTCCTCCGCCGCCGCCCTCTCGTCGCCGCCCACCTCGAACGCCGACGCCGACGCCGACGTATATCCCACGCCGATCCCGGGACCGACGACGCCGACGTACGGAATCCGGAGCGGCAGCCAGTCGAACCCCAACCCGAAATAGAACCGCTGGTCGTCCCCGAACGTGCTCTCGTAAGCACCCGCGCCCGAGAGCTCCTCGTCGACCTCCGGAGAGTACGGGCCGAAGCGCAGCTCGAACGCGAAGCTCTGCGGCGACGCATAACGCTCTTCCCGCTGGATCCGCGAGCGATCGGACTGCCGCCAGTCGCTCGTCGAGCGGCTCGACTGCGCGCCGGCCACGGAGGCGACGAGGAACACCGCGCCGCCGGCGAGGCACGCCGCGGCCGGATGACGAAGATGACCGTTCATTCGCTCTCCTGCGTGACGGAACGCGCGCCGCGCCTGCGGCTCCTTCGCAACAACCCGAGCGCCGCGCCGGCCGCCAGGGCGCCGAGCGGCCAGGAGACCCACCGGCCCGCCCCGACCGGCCCCTCGATGCTGCAAAATCCCCCTCCGGCCTTCCCGCCGGCCTCCCGGTACTTCTCGAAGAACCCCTCGACCTCGGTCGGCGTCCCGCAGGCGAGCGCCGAGAGCGGCCCGGCGTTCCCGACGCCATCATAGGCCGCCACCCCGACCACATACGACCTGCCGTTCGTGAGGTCCTCGGCCGAGCCACTGCCGGCCCTTCCCACCTTGCCACACTGGTCATCGAGGTTCGGGATCTCCCCCGGAACCAGGCGCGACGCTTGACACCCCGAGTCGCCTGCTCCCCCCGCCGTGCCCTCGCCGCCCGCGCCAGCAGAGGACTGCCCGCCCTCCTCACAGAAGAAGTAATAGCCTTGCACGTCCTCGTCGTCGTTCGGCGTGAAGTCGACGAGGAGCCGCCCATCCCCGGAGCGCGCCTCGATGTCGCCCGGAGGGAGCGGGCCCTGGAGATCCATCCTCGTCTGGTCCCACTTCGCGACGTCCGTCGCGTCCGCGTCCAGCGACTGGAGCCGCATGAAGTAGATGGTCACCGGGACGGCGCCCGTGCTGGTCCTCGTGCTGTTGCACTCCTCGGCGCCGAGCGCAGCCGCGATCTCCTTCACGGACAGCGTGATGGGCATCGTCTCATCCAGGTTCGACACGCTGAGCACCTGCCGGCACCGCGTGCCGGTGTCGCGGTTCGAGTACAGGGTGCAGTCCAGCGACTCGCTCACCCACACGGCGAGCGTGTCGTTCGTCGAGAAGTCCTGCAGCGTCAGCGTGAACGCCAGATCGTTGTCGTCGAGGCAGTCCTGACGGCTGATCCACAGCGGGAACTCCGCGTCCTGGCGCTGGAGCTTCGTGCGCTCCACGTCCCTGCTGATCGTCACCGTCGCCCAGGCCTCGTCGGCGCCCCCAGCGAGCGCCGCCGCCGCGAGGGCCGCCGCGCACAGCCGCGGGAGGAGCCGCCGCCCTCGCGGCCGGAGCCGCACGAGAAACCTTGTCCTGTCCATGCGCGCGTTCATTCCGCGTCCTTTCAGCACAGCTCGTACCACGCCGCAAATGGCTCGCACAGCCCTTCAAACAGCACGGAAAACGGCGCGATGTCCGCGTCGGAGGCCGCGCCGGAGGTCCGTGGTGGCCACCTCGAAGCGACGCGCCATGACGAGCTGGCCATCGTCGGTCTCCGTTCCTGACAAGTTGTCACCGGCGCCGCGGAGCGCTAGGGGCGAGCGGACCGACGCACGGAGCGGCGGCGCCACGCCCGCCAGACGCGCCGCGTGGCCTTCATCACGCGCCAGGAGAGAGGGCTCGGCTAGCTTGAGGCAGGTGGATCCAACCGACGCCGCTCCCGTGGGGCCGAGCGCGAAGGAGCGCCCCTCCGCCGTTGAGGCGGGGCGCCCCGGACAGCTCGACGCCCGCAAGGACAGCGCGCCCGCGCCCGGGCCGGCGCCCTCGGTGCGCCCGCCCTCGAGCCGGCCCAGCCGCGTCCAGCCGAGCGTCGCGCCCCCCGGCGACGACACCGCCGTCCTCGGCGTCCCCCTCACCCGCGTCGAGCTGCACCGGACGGCGCTGCTCTTCTGCCTCCTCTTCCTCGCCGCCCTCATCCTCGTCGTCGGCCGCTCGGCGCGCGACGCGCTCTTCCTGACCAGGTTCCCCGTCACCTGGATCGCGCCGATGTGGATCGTGTACGGCGTCGCCTCCGCGCTCGCCGCGCTCGCCTACGACCGCATCGCGCGCCGCCTGCCGCGCGCCCGCCTGTGCGTCGCCTTCGCCCTCTTCGGCGCGATCACCTTCGCGCTGCTGCGCGTCCTCATCGGCCAGGAGGTGCGCGCCGCCTACCTCGTCTTCTACATCTGGTCCGAGATCATCGCGAACTTCACCGCCGTCCTCGTCTGGGCCGTCGCCCAGGACCTGCACGACCCGCGCAGCGCCAAGCGCCTCTTCGGCCTGATCGGCAGCGGGCGCGTCGTCGGCACCGTCGCCTGTGGCTTCGCGACCGGCGGCATCGTCACGTGGATCGGCACCGAGAACCTGCTCTTCGTGCTGATCGCCGCGCTCCTCGCCATGGCGTCGCTCACGACGGCGCTCGCGCGCCGGCACCCCCTGGAGCGACCGACGTCCGGCGCCGAGCAGATCATCGAGGCCCGCCTCCCGCGCATGGAAGTGTGGCGCTCGCGCTACGCCCTCACGGTCGCGCTCCTGACCTTCCTCCTCTTCGGCGTCCTCACGGTCGGCGACTACCAGTTCAAGGCGCTCGCCCTCACCGCCTACCCCGACCGCGACGATCTCGCCCGCTTCATGGGGTTCCTCTACGGCGCCGTCGGCGTGATCGGCCTCGTCGTGCAGCTCGGCGTCACGCCCTTCGTCCTGCGGCGCCACGGCGTGCTCGGCGGGCTGCTCGCCATGCCGGCCGCGTTCACCGCGAGCACCGCCGCGCTGCTCGCGAGCCCGACCCTCGCCTTCGCCACCATCCTCAAGCTGAGCGACAACGCGCTCCAGTTCACGATCTACGACGCGACGATGCAGCTCCTCTTCTACCCGTTCCCGCCGGCGCTCCGGGAGCGGGTGAGGACGCTCGTCTCCGCGATCGCCAAGCCGCTCGGCTACGGCCTCGGCGCGCTGATCCTGCTCGCCCTCGCGCCCGCCGCGGCGGCGGGCCCGGCGCTCGTCGACGAGGCCGCGCGGCTCGGGCTCTACTCCCTCCCGCTCTGCGCGGCGACGATCGCCCTCATCCCGCTCGTGCGGCGCGGCTACTTCGACGCCATGCGCCGGACGTTGATGCGCCGGCAGATCGACACGGACAGCGTCGTCTACGGCCCGCAGACGCGCGCGATCCTCCAGGAGGCGCTCTACAGCCGCGCCATGACGCAGGTGCTCTTCGCGGTCGACCAGCTCCGGCAGCTCGACCCCGCGCTCGTGCGCGAGGCCGTCCCCGCGCTCGCGCGCCACGGCTCGGCCAGGGTGCGCGCGCTCGCGGTGCGCCTCGCGGCGGAGCTCGTGCACGACGACGGCCCCGAGATCGCGCGCGCCGCGATCCACGACCGCAACGCCAACGTCCGCGTCGCCGCCGTCGACACGCTCGCCGCGCTCCTGCGGGAGGACGCCCACGACGAGCTCGTCGCGCTCGCGCGGGACAGCGGCGCGCCCCGGGCCGCCGCCGAGCTGCCCCCCGGCGGCAAGGACGCCCCCGACGGGGACGGCCGCGACGACGGCGCGCCGGCCCCCGGCGGCGAGGACGCCCGCGACAGGGGCCGCGACGACGACGCGCCGGCTTCCGGCGGCAAGGACGCCCGCGACAGGGGCCGCGACGACGGCGCGCTGGCCCCCGGCGGCAAGGACGCCCGCGACAGGGGCGGCCGCGACGACGACGAGCTCCGCCTCGCCGCGATCGCCGCGCTCCTGCGCTACTGCGGCCTCGACGGCATGCTCGAGGGCGCCCCGCGGCTGCGCGCGCTCCTCGAGAGCCCGTCCCCGCGCGATCGCGCCGCCGCCGCCCGCGTCCTCGGCCTCGCCGGCCGCGCGTCGCTCCAGCGCGCGCTCGCGCGCCTGCTCGGCGACCCCGACCCCGCGGTGCGCCGCGCGGCCGTGCGCGCCGCGTCGAGCGTCGCCGATCCGCGCCTCGTCCCGCAGCTCGCGGACGCGCTCGCCGAGCGCGCCCTCGCGTCGGCCGCGGCGCGGGCCATCGAGGCGCTCGGCGACGCGGCCATCCCCGAGCTCGCGGCGCGCCTCGACGACGACGGCACGCCGCGCGCCGCGCGCCTCGCGATCCCGCGGGTGCTCGCGCGGCTCTCCACCCAGGGCGCGCTCGACGCGCTGCTCGCCCACATCGCCCACCCGGACGAGGCCCTCCGCCAGAAGGTGCTCGCGTCCGCCTCGCGCCTGCGCCTCGCCCTGCGCGCGCCGCCGGCCCCCCTCCGGGTCATCCGCGCCTGCATCGACGACGAGACGCTCGAGCACGTCCGCATGCGCGAGGCCTACATCGCCGTGCGCCCCCGCGTCGCCAGCCCGCTGCTCGACCAGCACGTGCTCCGCCGGCTGCGGAAGGGGCTCATCCGGGTGCTCCGGCTGTGCGAGCTCGCCTACCCGCGCGAGGTCGTCGCGCTCGTGCGCACGCACGTCTTCGGCCCCGACCCCGCGCTGCGGGCCAACGCGTTCGAGGTGCTGGAGTCGCTCCTCGACCGCCCCCTTCGCGAGCGCCTCGTCGCCCTCGTCGACCGCCTTCTCGAGCTCTCCGTCGCCTTCCCGGCGAGGCCCATGCCGCCGGAGTCCGGCGCCGTGGCCTGGATCCGCCGCGAGATCGCCCGCGGCGAGCCGTACAGCGCCGCGCTCGCGCTCTACGCCGTCGCGCAGCACGCGATCCTCGGCGCCGCCGAGGACGCGCTCGCCGCGACCCGCGCTCCCGACCCGCTCGTCCGCGAGGCGGCCGCGATCGCGATCGCCGTGACGCGCCCGCCGGGCGCTCGCGAGCGCCTGACCGAGCTGCGGGCGGACGCCGATCCCGCGGTCGCCCGTTACGCGCGATACTGGGCGGTCACCGGCGGCACCGGCATCGACCCCGAGGACGAGATGTACACGACGATCGAGAAGGTCCTGTTCCTGCAGCGAGTCCCGCTCTTCTCGCGCGTCGCCGGCGACGATCTCGTGGCGCTGGCGCGCGGCTCGCTTGTCGTCTCGCTGCTCCGGGGCGACGTCATCTTCCGCCAGGGGGAGCCCGGCGGCGCGCTCTACTCGATCATCTCGGGCGAGGTGCGCCTGACCCTCGACGGCCGCGAGATCGCGCGCCTCGGCCCGCACGACGTCTTCGGCGAGATGTCGCTGTTCGACAGCGAGCCGCGGGCCTCGACCGCGGTGGTCACCGAGGACGCGGAGCTGCTCCGGGTCTCGGCCGAGGACTTCCACGAGGCGGTGCGGGAGACGGCCGAGATCGCCGACGCGGTGATCCGGGTGTTGAACCGCCGCCTGCGCGAGGCCGATCGCAAGCTGGCCGACGCGCACGCGCGGCTGTCGCTCCTGCCGAAGCCGCCTGCGCCGCTTCTCTCGCGGGAGCCGCCCGCGGGGGACGACGCGGCGCCCAGGTCGGCGCTCGACGACAGCGACCTCGACTGACGGCGCGCAGCGGGTGGATCTCCGAGAGCGGGTGCCCAGACGCCAAAGCACCGTCTTCTTCTTGGCGTCCTTGGCGCCTTGGCGGTTGATTCTCGCTCGATCAACGTGATCGTTGTTCTAGCCTCGTCGAGGTCCTTCACCTTGCCTGGGGCCAGCTTGTTTCCCCTGGTCACGGTGCGGCTCGACGCCCTCGAGAATGGCACCGATCCGGATCGCGCCGCGACGAAGCAGGCTGTCGCATTCCTCGCGACTCGCAGTTTCGACAGGTCAGGGCGCGAGCGCCTCAAGGGCCTTGTCGACGTGACGGTCGGCCCGACATCGCCTCTTCCCGAGACAACCGCTCTCCCGCAAGCCCGCGATCGCGCCGGCCACACCAGCCACGCCGGCCAGGCCGACGGCCCCGCCGCCCAGGCCGGCAACGCTGGTCGCAGAGGCCGCCGGCGCCCATTCGGGTAATCACGGCTACAAAATCAGGCTCCCCGGGCGCTCCAGAAGCTTCCCGCGCGCGCCCGAGACCTTCGCGCGCTGTCCGGAAGCTTCGCGCGCGCTCCGGAAGCTTCCCGCGCGCTCCGGAGCACGAGGTTTCGCGTACTTGGCGGCGTCCGGCGCGCCCCTGGCGCAGTCCGGCGCGCGCCGGGGGCGAATTTCCGGGGAAAGCTGACCTTCCGACCCGCGCACGAAGCTTCAGGACCGCGGGGGAAGCGTTCGGGCCGGCGCCGCCAACCGCCCCCCTCGAGCTCGCCCGCCGCGCGCCGTGTCGAGCCATCTCGATCGGAGCACGCCGCGCATCGCGTGGAAGGACCCCACGCGCCGTCCGTCAAAATGTCACGCGCGCCGCGCCGCGCCGCGCCTCGATCCGAGCACCGGAACGTTGATTGCAATGCTGCCCGGGGCCGGCCCGACCTCTGCCTGGCATCCACATCGAGAAGGACCCATCATGCTCCCGATGCCTCTTCCGCTGTCCCCTTCCCCGCTGCCCGCAGCGCCCGCCGCGGCGCCGGGCCCGTTCAGGGCGCGGCTTCGCCGGCTCGGGGGCGCGCTGCCGCTGCTCGCCGCGCTGCTCGCGGCGCCGTCGAGCGCCGCGGCCCAGGGCCTGCCGCAGGGCTACACGACCGACGCCGCACGCAGCGCCGGTGAGACCGCGCCTTCACAGTCCGCCGAGACCCAGCCGGTCCAGGTGGACGTCGGCGTGAGCGCCGAGATCGAGGTGGACGCGTACGAGGACACCGACCCGAGCGCCCTCGTCGAGTTCCACGAGCCGCTCGCCCCGTACGGCGCCTGGCTCGACGACCCGACCTACGGCCGGGTCTGGGTGCCTTCCGCCGTCGTCGTCGGCCCCGATTTCGCGCCGTACCAGACAGCGGGCCACTGGGCGCTGACCGACGACGGCGAGTGGATGTGGGTCAGCGACTACGCGTGGGGCCACATCCCGTTCCACTACGGCCGCTGGGTCTGGATCTCCGCCCACGGCTGGGCGTGGATCCCCGGGCGCGTGTACGCGCCCGCGTGGGTCGTCTGGCGCGTCAGCGACCACGGCTACATCGGCTGGGCCCCGATGCCGCCCACCTACTATTGGAGCAGCGGCGTCGCCGTCTCGCTCTGGACCGTCCCCCCCGCGGCGTACGTCTTCTGCCCGACGACGCACGTGTTCCACCGCCACGTCCACACGCACGTCGTCCGCGATCGCGGCGTCGTCCGGCGCATCGCCGCGCACTCGCACACGTACCGGCCGGCGCGGCCGACCGTGAGCAGGCCGGGGCACGGCGAGGCGCGCCCCGGCGGCGCCGGCCGCTCGGGCTCGGCCCACGGCATCCGCCCCGGCAGCTACCGCCCGGCGTCGCCCTCGCTCGCCGAGGCCGGCGTCCCCTCCTCGGCCGCGCCGAGGCACCGCCTGAGGCCGGACCCGCGCGCGCTCGCCTACGCGCACAAGAGCACGGGATCCGCCGCGCGCCCGGCGCCCCCGTCCGCGCGCCGCCTGACGGCGCCCCCCGCGATCGGCGACCGGCGCGCGACGCCCTCGCTGCGCACCCCGAGGTCGCCCGGCGGCGAGGCCCCGGTCGCAAGGCCCGCCCTTCCGGAGCGAGGCCTGTCCGGCGCGGGCGCCCTGCCCCGCGGCGACGCGCGCGCGCCGCACCGCGCCTCGCCGGCGATCGCCGCGCCGCCCGCGCCTCCCCCGGCGCCGCGGATGTCCCCGGCGCCGCGCGTCGGCACCACGCCGCACGCCGCGCCCACGCCGCGCGTCGTCGCTGCGCCGCCCGCCCCGCGCTCGGTGACCGCGCCGCCCGCGCCGCGCGCCGCCCCGGAGCGGTCGCCGTCGACCTCGCCGCCGGAGCCCCGGCCGCTTCCGCGGGCCACGCCGGCGCCGCGGCTCGACGCGCCGCTCTCGAGGCCGCGCATGGCCCCGAGCGCGCCGTCGGTCCCGTCCCGTCCCCGGATCCACATCCCGTCCGGTCCGGGCAGGGCGGCGCCCGCCGGCCGGCCGCGATCGCGCTAGCGCTTGGCCCACGTCTTGCGACGCCCACGAGCAGGAGCAGATCCGATGACTATCTCTGCTGACTTTGTGAAGCTTCGTTCACGGGGACCGTGGTCGTCCCTCCTCGTCGCCGCGCCCCTCGCGCTCGCGCCCCTGGCGCTGGGCGGCTGCATCGTCGTCGACGACGACGGCCGCGACCACCACCATCACCACGACGACTGGGACGACGGAGACGACGGGGACAGCACCCCGCCGCCGCCTCCCACGGACGACCCGATGCGGGTCTCGATCGACACGGACGCGCTCCTGAGCAGCGAGCCGGGCGAAGGGGTCGGCGTCTTCGTCGAGTACGCGGCCGGCGGGACGTGGACGCTCTGGACGACCTGCGACACGAACCAGTCGAGGGTCCCCTGCACCTTCGATCTCTACGCCTCGGTGGACACGTCGTCCGAGCTCTTCGACATCGTGGGGAGCGATCTCGAGAAGAACGACGCGACGCGCCTCGTGGACGCGGGCATCGCGTACTTCCACGCCGAGACCGGCGCGGACTTCGACGCGATGACGTTCACGACGACCGAGGGCGCCGTCGTCCGGCTGGAGGCCTACCTCGACGGGGCCCTGGAGCCCCGGTACGTCTACTGGTTCGGCGACGGCGTCCTGCACGAGGGCGCGCCCACCAACCCGCTCGATTTCAAGCCGACCATCCCCTGAGGGCGCGGCGGCGCCGGCCGCTCCTCCCGCTGCCCGCGCGGCGGGAGGAGCGCGCGGCGCGGGCGCGCGCCGCTCAGGGCGCCTTCTTCGGCTGGATCGGCTGCCCCTCGACGTCCCACACCTCCGGCTCGCCGAGGCCGATCGCCTTGAGCTGCGGCAGGATCTCCTGCTGCGGCCCCACGACGACGACCGTCGCGCCCTTCGGGTCCACCGCCCGCGCGAGCTCCGCGAGCCCCGGGAGCGTCGCCTGCTGGCGCGCCTGGCTGGCCGTGGCGTCGAACGTCTCGGGCAGCCCGAGCCGCGCGAGCGTCGCGAAGCGGAGGGCGGTGCGGTTCGCGGTCTCGTAGGCCGACACGAGGTCGGCCCGGTCCTGCGCCTGCACCTTCGCCAGTTCGTCCGGGGTCAGCCCCGCGTCTGCCATTCTGGCGAGCTCGCCGAGCATCTCCTTCAGCGCGGGGCCCGTCGCCTCGGCGATCACGGAGGCGCGCGCCACGAAGGCGCCCTGCCGCCGCGTGTCGGTGAACGCGGAGGCCGCGCCGTACGACCAGCCGTGGTCCTCGCGAAGGTTCTGGTTCAGGCGCGACGTGAACGAGCCGCCGAGCGCGGTGTTGACGAGCTGGAGCAACGGCCGCCGCGGATCGTCCGCGGCGACCCCCTCCCGCACGACGGAGATCACCGACTGCGGCGCGCCCGGGCGGTCGACGAGCACGAGCCGCGGCGGCTTCCAGGACGGCGCCGCCGCGGCGGTCGCGCCGTTGGTCCCGCCCTTCCCCGGCTGCGCCCCGGGCGCGGCGCCTGCCGCGGCGCCCTTTGTCGGCAGCGCGGCGCTGGCCGGCGCGCCCTTCGCGGCGGGCGCGGCGCTGGCCGGCGCGCCCTTGGCGGACCACGTGCCGAGGTCGCGCGAGATCGCCTGCATCACCTCGTCCCGCGTGATGTCGCCGACGACGGCGATCACCGCGCGGTCGGGGCGCCACGCCGCCTTGTAGAACGCCTTCACGGCCGGCAGCCCGATCGTCTTCGCGTCCGCGAGCAGGCCCTCGACGGGGTGGCCGTACGGTGTCCCCGGCCCGAAGAGCGCCGCCGTCGAGACGAGCGAGGAGACGCGCGTCGGGTCGTCGCCGCGCTTCCGGAGGTCGTTCTGCCAGAGCGCGCTGACGCGCTGCCACTCCTTCGGCTCGAACCGCGGGCGCGCGACGACGTCGGCCAGGATCGAGAACGCGCTGGCGAAGTTCTTCTTCAGCACGGAGAGCGACGCGACGCTCCCGTCGGCGCGCGCCCCGACCGACAGCGTCGCGCCGAGGTCGTTGATCGCGCTCGACAGCTCGAGCGCGCTCCGCCGCCCGGCGCCCTCGTCGAGCATGCTCGCCGTGATGTGGGCGAGCCCCGCCTGGCCCCTCGGATCGTCCGCCGAGCCCGACGCGACGGTGACGGACACGGACACGATCGGGAGCGCGTGGCGCTCGAGCAGCCACACCTTCACGCCGTTCGGCCCGTCGAGCACGACCGGCGCCGGCGGCGTGAACGGCTTCGGCTCCGGCAGCTCCGGCCTGGGCCCGAGCGGGTCCGGCTGCGGGGTGGCCGCCGCCGCGCCCGCGGGGCGCGGCGCCTCGGCGCGGGCCGCGGGCTGCGCCGGCGCCTTCGGCCCGCAGCCGGCGGCCGCGGCGAGCAGCGCGATGATCGCGCCTGCGTGCTTCGCTCTCATTTCGTCACCGCCTTCTTCGCCTCGTCGCTTCCCTTCGGCACGACCCGGATGATCACCCGCGCGTCCGGGTCGAGCGTGCTCTTCGCCTGGGCCTGGATCGACTCCGCCGTCGCGTCGCGGTAGCGCTTCAGATCCTGGTCCACGAACCCGGGCTGGCCCGTCCACGTCTCGTACCGGTTGAGCATCGAGGCGCGCCCGGCGACCGACTCCAGCGCCGTCACGAAGGCGGTCTCGTACTGGTTCTTGGCCCTGTCGAGCTCCTCGCGGCTCACCTTGGCGTCGCGCACCCTGGCGAGCTCGGCGTCGATGGCGGCCTCGAGCTTCTCGAGCGGCACGCCCGGCCGCGCGATCGCCTCGATCGTGAACGTCGAGCCGAGGTCGCTGGAGCTCTGGACCGCGCTCACCTCCTGGGCGAGCTCCTTGTCGTAGACGAGCGCCTTGTACAGGCGGCTCGCCTTGCCCTGCTCGAGCGTCGTGGCGAGCAGGTCGAGCTCGGCGTCGCCGGGCGCGAAGCGCGCCGGGCTGTGCCAGGCCATCACCACCTTGGGGAGGTTCACGTTGTCCTCGATCGTCTGGCGCACGACGCCGTTCAGCTTCACCGGCGCGGGCGCCGCGGGCGCGGGCACCGGCTGCCCCGGGATGCCGCCGAAGTACCGCTCGATGAGGTCGCGCGCCTCCTGCGGGTCGAAGTCGCCGGCGACGACGAGGGAGACGTTGTTCGGCACGTACCACCGCCGGAAGAACGCCTTCACGTCGTCGACGGTCGCGGCCTGGAGGTCCTCGTGCGAGCCGATCACCGGGTGGTGGTAGGGGTGTCCTTTCGGGTACATCAGCGAGGGCAGGACGAGCTCGACCTTGCCGTAGGGCTCGTTCTCGCTCGTCTGGCGGCGCTCGTTCCGCACGACGTCGCGCTGCGTGTTGAGCTTCGCGAGGTCCATGCTGTCCGCGAGCGACGAGAACCTGTCGGCCTCGAGCCAGAGCAGGAGCCGGAGCGCGTGGGCCGGCGCCGACTCGTGGTACGCCGTCCGGTCCGCGCTCGTCCACGCGTTGTTCGAGCCGCCTTCGGCCTCCATCCACCCGTCGAACTGCTTCGTGGGGACGCGGCGCGTGCCCATGAACATGAGGTGCTCGAACAGGTGCGCGAACCCGGTGCGCCCCGGCTCCTCGAAGCGAGAGCCGACCTTGACCATGAGGTTCAGGGCGACGATCGGGAGAGAGCGGTCCTCGTGGAGGATGACGGTGAGGCCGTTCTTGAGGGCGTACTTGGTGAAGGGGACGTCGAGCTTCGGCGGCGGGGCGGCGGTGGAGGGCTGGGCGGCAGCGGGGGCGGCCGCCGGCGCAGCGGCGGCCGGCGAGGCGGGCGCGGCCTGCGGAGCCGCGGCGGGCGCGGTCTTCGGTGGAGCGGCGGGCGGCTGGGCGGCTGCCGGCGTGGCAGTCGGCCCGGAGAGAGAGAGCGCCGCCGCCACGGCCGCCACGATCGGCCGGGCGGCGCGCGGGAGCGGCGCATGTCGCGCGTGAGTTTGCATGGAGGCGAGGGTTGCGCCGGCAGCCTACAGGACGCAAGCGGGCTCTACCGAGCAGGCGACGCCGTGAAGCTCCGCTTCGGACGTCGTCAGCCGCCGCCGAGCCTTCGTCGCGAGGCGATCCCTCGCGACCGGGACAGGTCCCTTCAGGCGTAGCTCAACAGCAACTGCTGTATCGCGGAGCAGAACGGTACCAGGCGGCCATCGGCTCCCGGTTGGTCGTAGCGGGCGGCCTCGGCACGCCAATCGTCCGAGGACAGGCCCTCGAGCCCCTCGAGCGCCCCCTCGATCGCCGCACGGCGGGCCGCCTTCAAGCGACCGATGTCGAGGCGCAGGACACCGATCGCCTGCTCCGCAGCCTCGCGCTTCATCGGTTCGCCCACGGCCTCGATGCGGCCGTCGGACCCGTAGAGGAAGTAGGTGCCACAGTCCTCCATGAACGGGGTCACGGCGAGGTGCTCATTTCCACGCGCGCCGCCGCAGTGCGCAGGCACCGGGGGCTGAGCGCCACTCCCCTGGCACGAGGCCAGCATGTTCGTGTAGTCAAGCGCGCGGGCTGGGTTGACGCTCTGAGCCTCGACGTGCTCGATGTCGACAGTCGCCGTCGCGCTCACCGATGCGGCTCTCGCAGTAGCCGCACAGGTACCCCGGCTCCCGAGCCAGCGCGGCGCGAACGGGCTTCTTGTCGAGATCGCGGTACCGGGGCGTCCAGTCAGCGTTCTCAGCCGCCTTGAATTCCCGGAGCTCGGAGGGCTCGGGGCCTCTGCGCACATGCCTCATCGACGAGCAGCCTCGCGCCGGCGCAGGAGCACCTCGGCCTTCACCAAGGCCGGATCGGTGCGGCTGAGTGTTGCCGAGAGCTCCGTGTGGAGCGCGCGCGCCGCGACGGTGTCGCCTTCATCGAGCCGCCTGTGCAGTTCGTCGAGCTTGACCTGGAACTCCTCCGGCCGCGCGGGAACGTCGAGCAGGTCCTCGAGGATGCGGTTCACATCCATCCCCTTCGACGTGTCCGGCCGCGCGACGCGGACGCCGGTCCCCTCGGGCTTCAGGATGATGACCGCCTCGTGCTCCACGTGGCCGAGGACCGCGGGCGAGTGGGTGGTCACGAGAAACTGGCAGTTCGGAAACGTTCTCTCGAGCGCGGGGACGATGCGACGTTGCCAGCCAGGATGCAGGTGCAGCTCGAGCTCATCGATGAGCACCACGCCGCCTCCCTGGAGCGGATCGTCGGCGAACGGGTTGGCCATGGCGAGCCGACGTGCGAGATCGCCGACCGTGGCGAGGAGGCACTTCTCGCCCTGGGAGAGCTGGTCGACATAGAGCGTCCACTCGCCCTTCGTGACAACCATGCCGACCGGCGAACGCTGAACGCGCAGTCCGGAGAACTCCGGCACGATCGACTCGATCGCCCGCCGCACGGCTTCAAGCTGATGATCCCGGTGCCGCGAGTACTCGACGCGGCGCTCGTTCTCGAGATCCTCTCGGTTCCGGAACCACTCGAAGAACCGTCGGAAATTGCTCCGTCCACCGGCGAGCGCCCCGTCGTACGCCTCGAGCGGATCGAACGGATGCCGTGTCCGGATGCGAAGCGGGATGTCGAGCACCGCCCGGTTGACGGGGTAGTAAACTGCCACGGGTAGACAGACGTCGCCGCGCGCGATCTCGGCTCGGATCCGGGTGACCCGCTCATCTAGCTCGCGGAGCCGCGCCTCCTCCCCTTCGGGCGCCGCTCCTCCGCGCTCGTGCGCGAGGGCCCACGTCACCGGGCAGCCGCCGACATCTGCGGTGATCTCGATCGAGAAAGAGAGGCGGCCGTTCATGATGTCCTCGTCCGTGTACTTGCGAGGCGGCCCTTTCTCGTCGAGGATCCCTGACTGGAGCTGGGACAGAAGGAGCACCGCAGCATCGAGCAGGGTCGTCTTGCCCGAGCCATTCGTGCCGACGAGCACCGTAGTTTGCCGCGACGAGAGCGCGAGCGTGAGCTGATCGATACCGCGGAAATCGGTGAGCACGAGGCGCGTGACGCGCAGCGACGTGCGCAATCTCCGACGTCGAACCCTGACGTTGGCTGCTTCGAGCAGGGCGTCGAGGATGCTTTCCTGCTGTGGCGCAACCCGAGACGCTCGCCAGAAATGCGCCGCGACGCCACCGCGGCGTACCCATGCCTCGGGCGATCTGGCGAGCTCCTTCCCCAGCTCCTGAAGCGCCGCCGCGAAGCCCGCTTCGTCCAACTCGTCTGGAGCCAGCACGTCGAGGTAGGCGGGCACCCGGCCTTCCACCGCGGGCGATCGGACGTCGTGCTCGACCAGCTTGCCCGGGTTGTCCTCTTCCCACCAGGATGCCGGATCCTCGGGCCACGCGATCGGTCCGTGGAGCGAGAGCTTCGCGCGAGTCCGCTGATTTCCGCGGGGATCTTCGACCAACTGGGCGTTCAGGTGCATGGCCCCGCGACCCTACCATGTGGCACCACTGTCCTCGCGGCCCCGGTGGACGGTCTCCACGGAGCAGCTCAGCTATGCCCGGCGACCGGAAACGGTCTCCACCGAGCTGCCCGGCTGCCTTCCGGCGACCGGAAACGGTCCCCACCGAGCTGCCCGGCTGCCTTCCGGCGACCGGAAACGGTCCCCACCGAGCTGCCCGGCTGCCTTCCGACGACCGGAAACGGTCCCCACCGAGCTGCCCGGCTGCCTTCCGACGACCGGAAACGGTCCCCACCGAGCTGCCCGGCTGCCTTCCGACGACCGGAAACGGTCCCCACCGAGCTGCCCGGCTGCCTTCCGGCGACCGGAAACGGTCCCCACCGAGCTGCCCGGCTGCCTTCCGGCGACCGGAAACGGTCCCCACCGGGCATCCGGTGGCGCCTCTCAGCGTTCCGGTCTAATCCCGCGGCACCCAGCGCGACAGGAGGACGCCGGGGATCGACGCCGCGAAGGCGATCGCGAAGAACGCGGTGAACCCGACGCTGGCGGCCAGGTACCCGCTGACGCTGCCGGCGAACGTCGCGGACACCGACATGAGCGCCGAGCCGATCGCGAAATGCGACGACTTGTACCCGTCCACGCAGCGCCGCATCAGGAACACGACGAGCACCGCCGTGCCGATCCCGGCGACGAGCTGCTCGAGCGTGACGAGCGCGACGATCCACGGGAGCGTCGGCCGCGACCAGGCCAGCGCCACGTAGAGCAGGATCGCCAGGCTCTGCACGAGCGCGATGGGGAAGATGGTCCGCGCCAGCCCCCACCGCTTGATGATCACCCCGCCGAGCGTCGAGCCGGCGATCGAGGCGACAGTCCCGATCCCGGCCACGTTGCCCCGCGCCGCCGTGTCGAGGCCGAGGCTCTTGAGCAGCGGCGACGACATCGCGAACATGAGCGCGTCGCCGGCCCGGTAGCAGAGGATGAACGCCAGGCTCGACGCGATCCGCGGCTGCCGCAGGAACGCCCGGAACGGCTCGACGTAGCGCAGCAGCCCGGACGCGCCGCGCGCGGCGGCGCCCGACGCAACGACGGCGCCCGGCGCAGCGGAGGCACCCGGCGCAGCGGAGGCCCCCGGCGGCGCGGCGGCCGCGCCGGTCCGGGCCGGCGTCGCCTCCGGCCGCGGCAACCCCACGGCGTGCGCGCCCGCCAGCAGCGCGAGCCCGAGCGCCGCCACCGCGAACGACGCGCCGAAGCTCGCCCAGCCCGCGAACGCGACGAGCAGCGCGCCCGCGAGCAGCGCGAGCCGGTAGGCCCCGACCCGCAGCCCGGAGAACGCGGCCTGCGCGTCCTTGTCGAGCGCCTGCAGGTAAAAGCCGTCGACCGCGATGTCGTGCGTCGCCGCCGCGACGGCGACCAGCCCGAACAGCGCCGCGACAAGCCCGAGCGCGCCGCTGTCCGCCGCCGCGGCGAGCCCGAGGAGGATCACCGCCAGCGCGATCTCGGCGCCGACGAGCCAGCGCCGCGAGCTGCCGTGGAGGTCCACGAGCGGGCTCCAGAGGAACTTGAGGTTCCACGGGAGCCCGTACAGCGACACGAGGCCGATGATCTCCAGGCTCGCCCCCGCCGCCGTGAAGAACTCCCCCGCCACCTTGTGCGCGATCGCGTAAGGGAGCCCCTCGGCGAAGTAGGTCGACGAGATCCACAGGCCCCGGCGCGCCCCGCTCGCCGCCGCGCCGGGCGTCGCCTTCGCGCCGCGGCTCCCCTCCACGCCGCGCGCCGCCTCCGCGCCGTGGCCCGCGGCCTCCGCCCGCTGCTCGGGCAGCGCGGCGCGCGCCGGGACAGCGGGTTCGACGGGCTTGTGGGATGTGACGGCAGCCTCCACGCCTTCTCCGCGCCTTGGCGCGTCTCCACGCACACTTACACGATGCGCCCCGGGGCGGAGCAAGTTCCAGGGCGCGCGCCGGAGACGGGGCGCCCCGGGGCGGAGCAAGTTCCAGGGCGCGCGCCGGAGACGGGGCGCCGAGCGCTGCGCCGGACGGCGTGGACATCGGCGCGAGGACGCTGCGGACTCCATCGCGGGCGACGCTGTGGACTCCATCGCGAGCGACGCTGTGGTATCGGTCCGGCATCTGGTTTAACGGTGGACTGCATGCGACGGGCTCGCGCTCCTTCGGTGTACCCCTGCCGTGACGGCCGCGACGTCCATCGCGGCGCCCCGCGGCGGCCCGGCCGTGCGGCCGCGATCGCGCGCGCCGGCCTCGCGCCGACCTGGCAGCCGGCCTGCCCATCTCCGGTCTTTCCGAGGGAACGAGCGTGAACGAGTACACCCGGCGCGAGGAGGTCCGCGCCACCTTCATCGCGTCGGCCATCCTCGTCCTGTGCATCGCCGCGGCGGTCCTCCGGCTCGTGACCGTGGAGGGCAGGCTCGTCCCCGACCCGAGCGCGCGGCGCCAGGCGGAGGAGTCCGAGGCCCGCATCGCCCCCGCGCGCGCGTGCGCCCTCGCGGGCGAGAAGCTCATCGCCGAGATCGAGGTGTTCAAGAAGCTCGCGGACGCGGCGCGCATGTCCGACCCCGACAAGCCCGGCGCCGGCAGCGGGGCGCCCGGGAACGCCGATCCGCGCGGGCGCGGCGCCGCGCCGCCGACGACGAGGACGCGCACGCTGCGCAACCCGCTGCCGCCGCCGAAGCCCAAGGAGCCCGACAAGCAGCTCGCGTGGGCCTCCGCCCAGCCGCTCTACAAGCAGGCCAAGATCCTGGCCGGCTGCCGCGAGGCGACCGACGCGATCCTGGGGGCGCGGGTGAGCGCGATCCCCGCGTGGGATGCCATCGGCAGGGCGGCCGCGATCACGCCGCCCGGCGCCGGCGAGGCCGAGCAGTTCGAGGCGGCGAAGCAGCTCCTGTCGCTGCTCGGCGACATCCCCGCCGACAAGGTCGCGCAGGCGACGAAGGACGCGGAGGCCGCGTACAAGGCGACCGCCGAGCACGACCGCGCGCGCGCGAACACCGCGATGGTCCGCGAGCCGCTGCCGCAAGGGGTCTTCTCGCGGCGCGTCGCCGTGAGCGTCGGCGTCGGGCTGACCGTCTGCGCCCTGCTCATCAGCTACCTGGGCGTGCGCGCCGCCTCGATGCGCCGCCTCGCCACCCTGCTGCCGCTGCGCGACGCGGTGCGCAGCGGTCGCCCGGGCATGCAGGCCGCGGAGATCTTGAAGACCGCGGCCGCGCACAACAGCGGCGAGCCCGGCATCGTCATCGGCGCGGCCATCGGCGGGCTCTCCGCCGCGCTCCTCGCCCCCAAGGACGCCGATCTCTTCGTCGCCGGCGTCATGGCCGGCCTCCTCATCGGCCTCGGCGCGCAGTGGGCCTTCCGCCTCGCCCTCGGCGCGGGCCGCTGGCGCGCCCGCGCCACCGAGCTCGCCGACGTCGAGAAGCCCGCCATCCCGATCGTGCTCGTCCTGAGCGGGGTCAAGCCCGGCCTCGAGCCGGAGTTCATCCAGTTCCTTCGCTCGCTGCCCCCCGCCGACGCCGCCGCCGCGGTCGAGAAGCTCGCCTCCCAGGCCGAGGAGCGCATCCTCGCGGCCGCCGACGCGGGCGCCGCGCTCCACCAGGGCAAGCCGCCGCCGCGCTGACGCCGGCCGGCGCGGGGCGCCGACCCCCGCGCCGCCGCCCGGCCCGCGCGGGGCGCGCCGCCGACCCCCGCGCCGCCGCCCGGCCCGCGCGGGGCGCGCCGCCGACCCCTGCGCCGCCGCCCGCCCGCGCGGGGCGCGCCGCCGACCCCTGCGCCGCCGCCCGGGCCCGCGCGCGGCGCCGCGGCAGACAGCGCGGAGGCGCCCCCCTGCACCGAGCTCTCGATCCACACGCCGTTCCATGGAATGGAGGCCAACCCGACATGAAACATCCTCTGCAGGCCCGCCGGCCCCCCGGGCGCTGGGCGCTCCTCTCGCTGCTCGCCGCCACCTGGTGGCTCGCCGCGCCCCCTGCAGCGGCGCAGGAAACCTCCGCCCCGCAGGCCAGCGCGCCGCCGGAGCCTCCGCCCGCGGCGCAGGCCAGCCCTCCGCAGGCCGACAGCGCCCCGCAGGCCAGCGCCCCGCAGGCAGACAGCCCCCCGCAGGCCGACGGCCCTCAGCATGTGGAGGACAGCGCGCCGGCCACGGACGGCGCGCCGCAGGCCGCCGGTGCGGCCGCGTCGCCCTCGACCGCGGTGGCCGCGACCGGGGGCCACCGCGCCGAGCGCGGCCCGGCGCGGCGCGACAGGCCCGGGGCGACGAGCAGCCGCGCCACGCCCTCGAAGAAGCGCCGCGGCGACATCAACCCGTGCATGACGCCCGACCCGGGCTGGGGCGTCTACGACCGGTGGTCCCGCGCGCCGTCGATCGGCCAGATGATCATGCCCCACAAGGGCGGGGTCACGAAGCGCGGCGGCTTCGACGTCATCATCCACTTCCACGGCCACGAGGCGCTCCGGAAGGAGTTCGTCAAGACGGCCGAGGGGGCCGTCCTCGTCGGCATCGACCTCGGGATCGGCTCGGGCGCCTACTCGAGCGCGTTCTCGGCGCCGTACGTCTTCGAGAACCTGCTCGACAGCATCGAGCGCGCCGTCGCGAAGAAGACCGGCAAGAAGAAGGCGTACGTCCGGAAGCTCGGCCTCTCGGCGTGGAGCGCGGGCTACGGCGCCATCGAGCAGATCCTGCGGCAGCCGGCCGGCAAGCGCGTCGACGCGCTGGTGCTGCTCGACTCGCTCCACGCGGGGTACGCCGACGAGCAGCAGCGCAAGCTCAAGGTCGCGCAGCTCGAGCCGTTCATCGCGTTCGCGCGGCGCGCCGCGGCGGGCGAGGCGTTCATGTTCATGAGCCACTCCTCCATCCTCCCGCCCGGCTACGCGTCCACCGCGGAGACGGCGACCTTCATCGTCCAGCAGCTCCGGGGCAAGCCGCGGGGGGCCTCCCGGCGCGACGTGCTCGGCCTCGACATGATCCAGCGCTTCGACCGCCGCGACTTCCACCTCCGCGGGTACACCGGCGACGACAAGCCCGACCACTGCGCCCACCTCGGCCTCATGGCCGACATCATGCGCGTCCACATCAACCCGCGGTGGAAGACGCCGAAAGGACGGCGCTAGATGGGCGGCATCGGCGTCATCATCAACCCCCGCTCGCGCCAGAACCTGAGCGATCCCCGCGCCGCGGTCCGGCTCGCGCGCACCCTCGGCGACCACGGCGTCGTCCGCACCGCGCGCACCCGGGAGGACCTCGCCCGCATCGCCGAGGACTTCCGGAAGCTCGACATCGACGTGCTCGGCATCTCGGGGGGCGACGGCACGAACCACGTCACCATCACCGGCTTCCTCGACGTCTACGAGGACGAGCCGCTGCCGCCCATCGCCTTCCTGCGCGGCGGCACGATGAACACCGTGGCCAACGCCGTCGGCGTCCCGCGCGGGCGCCCCGACGGCCTGCTCGCCGGGCTCATCGCCCGCTATACCGACCGCGGCCGGCACCCGCTGCGCTGGGTCGAGCGCCACGTGATGCAGATCGGCGCCCACTACGGCTTCATCTTCGGCACCGGCTGCGTCCACGGCTTCATCGCCGAGTACAACCGCAGCGAGGAGCGAAGCGCGATCTGGGCCGCGAAGGTCCTCGCGCGCGCGAGCGCCGCCGTGCTCCTCAGCACCGAGACGCAGGTCGCCGCGCGCTGGCAGGGCCGCGTGCACTTCGACGACGGCTCGGCGTTCCCGGACCGCGACTACCTCTCCGTCGCCGCCGGCACCGTGGACCAGATCGGCCTCGGGTTCCGCCCCTTCCACCGCTACGACGAGCAGCCGGAGAGCTTCCACATGCTGGGCATCCACACGTCGGCGCTCGGCTTCGTGCGGAAGCTGCGCGACATCTGGCGCGCGCGGCCGATGGGCGAGGGGCACACCTTCGAGAAGATCGCGCAGCGCGCGGTGCTCGAGGCCCGATCGGGCGTGGTCCAGTACGTGTGCGACGGCGACGTCCATGAGCACAGAGGCCCCCTCACGGTGCGCATCGGCCCGCGCGTGAAGATCCTCGTGGAGCACAAGGCCGGCCATCGACCTGTCCGCGGTCGTCGCACGTTGCGCGACGTGTGTGTCCCGGGCGACGGCGCGCGCGGTCAGCGCGACAGCGCGTGACCATGCGTCACCGCGCGAACGGCGCGGAACGGCGCGAACCAGCGCGTTACGCGGCGTAACGGCGCGTTACGCGGCGTAACGGCGCGTTACGCCGCGCAGGTGAGCGCTGACCGCGGCCCCCCGCGGCGCGGAGCGTGCCGCGACCGCGCGCTGGACCTCCCGGCGGCCGCGCGCCGATCGGCCGCGCGAGACCATGGCTGTGGGAAGCGCGCAAAGTTAGAATACGCTCGCTCCATGTCGCCGCGCTCGACCTCCGCGCCCGCCTCCTCGACGGGCTCGCCCCTGCGGGCTGAGGGCGGGAGCCGCTCGTCCCCTTCTTCTGCGGCCTTCCCGCGCGGGAGCGCCCCCGACTCGGGCGACCCGGAGTCGCTCGGTATGTCCCTCCTGTCGCCGCCGCTCCCGTCGTTCGCGCCGCCTCCCGGCGCGGGGCGGTCGACGCGGCGCATCTACCGCGAGGGCGACGTGATCGGCGGCAAGTACCGGCTGCGCTACGTCCTCGGCGAAGGCGGCATGGGGATGGTGTGGCTCGCCCACAACGACCTCCTGAACATCGACGTGGCGATCAAGTTCATCCGCCGCGAGGTCAACTCGACAGAGGCGACGGTGCGCCTCCAGCAGGAGGCGCGCGCCGCCGCGCGGATCGACCACCCCTCGATCGTCCGGGTGCTCGACTTCGGGGAGTCCGATCACCTCGATCCGTACATCGTGATGGAGGTCCTCCGGGGAGAGCAGCTCGTCGAGGCGATCGAGCGCCGGAAGCGCTTCTCGCCCGAGGCCGCGCTCCGCATCCTCTTGCCCATCGCGAGCGCCCTCGCCGCGGCGCACGACCGCAAGATCGTCCACCGCGACGTGAAGCCCGAGAACATCTTCCTCGTGAAGAACGACCGCGGCGACATCACCCCCAAGATCGTCGACTTCGGCATCGCGAAGGTGTGGAGCGAGACCTCCTCGGGCAGCGACGTGACGAAGGCGGGCACGGTGCTCGGCAGCCCCGACTACATGTCGCCCGAGCAGGCGCGCGGCATCACCGACGTCGACGGGCAGACCGACGTCTGGGCCTTCTCCGTGGTGCTCTACGAGACGATCACGGGCCAGCGGCCGTTCCAGGGCGGCAACTACCACGACCTCGTGGCGGCGATCCTCGTCAAGGGCGCGGTGCCGATCACGCAGCTCGGCGTCGGCGACGCGGCGCTGTGGAGCATCATCGAGCGCGGGCTCGCGAAGGAGCGCTCCGGTCGCTGGCGGACCATGCGCGACATGGGCGTGGCGCTCGCGCGGTGGGCGACCGAGCACGGGGTCGAGGAGGACGTGACCGGCACGTCGATCGCCGTGCACTGGCTGAGCGACGGCGGACAGCGGCCGCTCTCCGAGAAGCCGGGCGCGCGGGCGCCGAGGGCCAGCGCGGCCCAGGAGACGCTCGCGAGCGAGGACGCCGCCCACAAGGACGCCGCGCACAAGGACGCCGCGCACAAGGGCGGCAGGCGGCGCGCCGCGGTGCTCGCGCTGACGGCGATCGCGGTGCTCGGCGCGATCGGCGGCGCGCTCTTCGCGCTGCGCGCGGCGCCCCCGCGCGACGGCGGCGCGGAGGCCCAGCCGGCGCCGCGCCCCGCCGCGCCGCAGGACGAGCCTGCCCCCGCCGCGACCGCGCCGTCGCCGCCCGCCGTCACCCCTCAGGGCGCCGCGGCGGATCGCGCGGCCGCGCGGCAGCCCGGCGGCCCGCGGCCCGCCGCTGGCCAGCCGCGGCGCGAGCCGGCCGCTCGCGCCGCCGCGAGCACCGCCGCGAGCGCCGGCGCGAGCACCGCCGCGAGCGCCGGCGACGGGGAGGCCGCGGCCTCGCGGCCCACCGGCGCACGGCGCGCCGCAACCCCGCGGACGAGCACGAAGACGCCGGGCGCCGCCCTGCCGGTCCCGGCCCGACCGAATTTCTGAAGACGATGCCCGCCCAGGACAGCTCCGCGCCGGGGAAGCACCATCGGGAGGCCACGCTCGCCGCGCGCTGGCCGCTGCTGCTCGCGCTCGCCGTGCTCACCGGCGCCTGCTCGCTGCTCGCGGACAGCGCCCTCTCCGACAAGCCGTCCGAGGCCGGCGGCCCCGGCGGCGCGACGATGGGCGGCGGCTGCGCGCCGGACTGCCCGGCGGGCGCCTGCTGCGGCGACACCTGCGTCGATCTGAGCCAGGACGAGGCGCACTGCGGCGCCTGCGGCGTCGCCTGCGGCGCCGACGAGTCGTGCTGCGGCGGGTCGTGCATCGACGTGCTCAACGACCCGTCGCACTGCGGCGCCTGCGGCGCGGCGTGCCTGAACACCCTCTGCGTCGGCGGCCACTGCTCGTCCGAGTGCGTCTTCGGCTTCGACAACTGCGACGGGAACATCGTCACGAACGGCTGCGAGATCGACCTCACCAGCGACCCCGAGCGCTGCGGCGGCTGCTCCCTCCGGTGCCCCTCGGGCGCCCTCTGCGACGAGGGGCGGTGCGCCTGCGAGCCGCCGCTGCTCGACTGCGACGCCCGCGACGACACGGGGTGCGAGATCGACGGCTCGTCGAACGCGGCGCACTGCGGCGCCTGCGGCGTCACCTGCGGGTCGAACATGGAGTGCCAGGCCGGCGCGTGCGCGTGCAAGCCGGGGTACGCCGACTGCAACGGCTCGCCCGACGACGGCTGCGAGGCCGCGCTCGGCACGGACGCGAGCTGCACGGGCTGCGACGACGCCTGCGCGCCCGGCATGACGTGCGCGCTGCCCGGCGGCTGCGTCTGCATGGAGGGGCTCCTCGACTGCGACGGCGCGCCCGGGTGCGAGTCCAGCGTCACCGACCCGGCGAGCTGCGGCGCCTGCGGCGCGCCGTGCGACCCGGCGACGCCTTACTGCGACGGGACGACGTGCGCCGCCGTGTGCCCCCCGGGCCTCTCCGTGTGCGGCTTCTCGTGCGTCGACACGCAGCGCAGCGCGCGCCACTGCGGCGCGTGCAACGTCGCCGCGGGGCCGCGCCAGCACTGCGACGGCGGCGCGCTGGCCTGCGACGCGGGCCATGACGACTGCGACCCGGCCGCCCCGGGCTGCGAGTCCGAGCTCGCCCGGGATCCGCGGCACTGCGGGGCCTGCGGCGTCGCCTGCAAGCCGGGCGCGGCGTGCGTCGACGGCGTGTGCGCGTGCGAGGGGTTCACGCCGCACGACTGCGGCGACGCCTGCCGCGTCTGCTGCTCGGACGCGGACTGCTCGGACGGCGACGGCTGCACGAAGGACGTGTGCGCCGAGGGCGGCACCGCGTGCCGGAGCACCGGCTGCGCGGCCGGAGAGCAGTGCTGCAGCCTCGTGGCGTGCCTCCAGTGCTGCACGAGCGCCGACTGCAGCGACGGCCAGATCTGCTCCGGCGGCACGTGCATCCAGCCCTGCGCCCCGGGCCTCGTGGCCTGCGACGGCGCGTGCGTCAGCCTGAGCTCGACGGAGCACTGCGGCGCGTGCGGGAACGCGTGCCTGAGCGGGCGCACGTGCAAGAGCGGCGCGTGCGAGCCCCCGTGGGTGGTCATGACGAAGGCCGGCGCGCCCGCGCCGCGGCAGCTGGCCGCGGCGACATGGACCGGGCGCGCGCTCTTCGTGTGGGGCGGCCGCACGGCGAGCGGCGACGTGGACGACGGGGCGCTCTACGATCCGGCGCGCGACGCGTGGGAGCCGCTGGGCCGCGCGGGCGCCCCCTCGCGGCGCGTGCTCGCCTCCGCCGCGTGGACCGGCTCCCACGTGCTCGTGTGGGGCGGCGGCGCCTTCGAGAGCCCCTCGGGCCTGTCCACCGGCGGCGCCTACGACCCGGCGGCGCGCACCTGGCGCGCGATGAGCACCGCGAGCGCCCCCGCCCCGCGGCGGGCGCCGATCGCCGTGTGGACCGGGACGCGCCTGCTGATCTGGGGCGGGCACGCGGACGGCGGCCCCGTGGCGGGCGGCGCGCTCTACAACCCGGTCGCCGACGCGTGGACGCCGGTCGCGAGCGCCGGCGCGGCCCCTGCCCGCGACGGCGTCGCGTGGGCCTGGTCGGGCACGGAGCTCTACCTGTTCGGCGGGGAGGCCGGCGGCGCGCCGACGAGCGAGGGGTACGCCTACAACCCCACGACCGACGCGTGGCGGGCGCTGCCCGGCGCGGGCGCGCCGAGCGCGCGGCGCGACGCGTTCGCGGTGTGGATGGGCCACCAGCTCCTCGTCTGGGGCGGCGAGGCCCGGGGCGGCAACCTCCTCAAGGACGGCGCGAGCTACGACCCGGCGACCGGCATGTGGAGCCCGATCGACAACGCAGATGCCCCCGCGCAGCGCAGCCGCACGGAGCGGCGCACCGGCTGGACCGGCTGGACCGGGACGCGGGCGCTCATCGCGGGCGGGTGGAGCGGCGTGATGACGAGGAAAGACGGGAAGCTGTACGATCCGCTGAGCGGGTGGACCGCGAGCATGCCGCCCGCCGAGCGGACGCACAGCTACGGCGTCGGGGTCTGGACGGGGACGGAGCTCATCCTCTGGTCCGGGCTGAACGGGCCCGCGCTCACGGACGACGGGGAGCGGTTCAGGCCGTGACGCCGCGTCGACATCGCGGCGCGCGCGCTTTCGCCCTCGCGCTCCTCGTCGCTGTGGGGGTCCTCTCCGCGCCGGCGCCGGCCGCCGCGCAGAGCGCCGCCGACGTCGCGGTGGCACGCGAGATCTTCATCGAGGGCTCCGAGCTCGCCAGGCAAGGCCGCTGGGAGCAGGCGCGGGAGCGGTACGAGCGCTCCCTCGCGATCAAGCGCGCGCCGATCACGCTCTACAGCCTCGGGGTGGCGCAGCAGCAGACCGGGCAGCTCGTCGAGGCGCTGGAGAGCTTCCGCGCCTTCCTGCTCGAGCCGTCCGCGCCGGCGACGAAGGAGTACGAGCCGCTCGCGCAGCAGGCGGTGCAGGAGCTGGAGCGCCAGGTCGCTGCGCTCGAGCTCAGGGTGTCCCCGGGCGACGTCGCCGGTCTCGAGGTGAAGGTCGACGGCAGCGTCGTGCCCACCGCGGCGCTCGATCGACCGCGGCCGCTCAACCCGGGGCCCCACACGGTGACCGCGAGCGCGCCGGGCCACCGCGAGGTGCGGCGGAGCGTCGTCGCGGCGCCGGGGAGCCGCGTCGTCGTCGTGCTGGGCCTCGAGCGCGAGGCCGCCGCGCCCGCCGGGCCGCGGGTGGCGCTCGCCCCGCGGGGCGGCGCGGCCGCGAGCCCTGCGCCCGACGCCGCGACGGTCCGCGTCGCGCCGATCGTGCTGATCGCCGGCGGGCTGACGACCGCGGCCGCCGGCGTGGCGATCGGGCTGCTCGGGGTCGCGAGCGCGTCGGACGCGCCGACGCGGGACGGGGACGCGGCCGACGCCGCGCGCGCCCAGGCGCTCGCGGGCGACCTCGTCGCCGGCGCCGGCCTCGTCGCGGCCGGCGCCGGCGTGCTCGTGCTGCTCCTCGATCGCGATCGCGACGGCGCGCCGGGCAAGGACGCCCCGCCGCGCGCCGCGCTCGGCCCGCGCGGCCTCACCGTGCGCTTCTGACCTCGGGCGCGGCGCGAGCGCGTGCGTGTCGAAGCCGAAGGCGCGCTACGCCTTCGGCATCTCGCTGCGGTCGAGGCTCACCACGACGAACGCGCCGTAGTTGAGGACCGTGAGCGAGTCCTCGTCGACGATGAGCACGCGCACGCACTGGGGCGGCGACGGGGCGAGAAGGTCGGCGTAGGGATCGCACGGCGCCTCGTCCGCGGGCGGCAGCACGGCGTGGAGGAACGCGTACAGCCGCGCCCGATGGCCGAGGACGATGCTCGCGCCCGGCGGATCCGCGCGGCTCGACGCGGCGCTGCGGAAGAACAGCCGGCGCGCCGCCGGGGACACGACGAGGATCGCCGCGTCCGTCACGTCGACCGCGCTGCATGTGCACAGCTCCTCGACGCGATCGCTCACGGCCGTCTCCACCGTCTGGAACAGCCGGAGCCGCCGCCGCTGCCCCTCCGTGAGGCCCGGCTCCTTCAGGTAAGCCTCGAGGTTGCACCCGTGCATGTTCCGCGCGCCCCCATGGATCATTCCGCCTGCACCGTGGCCCGCCTGCTCGCCCGCAACGGTCAGCCGGGTCGGACAGCCATCACGCCTCCCCGCACGGGCGCTCATGCACGGGATTAGCCAACGCCCGCTGCGCGGCCGCGCCGCTCCAGGGCGCGCCGCGATCGCCAGGCTCTCCCGCCTCGACGACCAGCGACCAGGACGCACACCCTCGTCGCGGGCGGCGATCCAGGCGAGGTGGAGGATCGGGCGCCAGCGCCGGGTGCACAGCGGCGAGCGCGGCGCGCTCACACCGCCGGCGCGCCGGGCCGCCTGCCTGAACGGGGCGCGCTACTCCGCCGCCGCCGCCGGCGCGCCGGGCCGCCTGCCTGAACGGGGCGCGCTACTCCGCCGCCGCCGCCGGCGCGGCGAACCTCGCCGTGAGCTCCACCTGCGCCACGCTGCGCTGGGTGGCCTGCTGGCCGCTGGCGCCGGGCGGCACGAGCAGCGCCTGGAGCCGCTGCGAGGCGTCGGCGGTGGCCGGCGCGAGGGCCGACGGCGACCAGGTGAGCGAGCCCTTGCCCGACGACTCGAGCCGGTCGACGGTCATCGTGACCTCGCCGCTCGGCCCGGGCAGCTTGAGGTCGGCCCCTTCGGCGTACTGGCGCGTGTCCACGCTGAACGAGACGACGTCGCCCTCGATCTTCTCGATCTTGAACACCCGGTACCGCAGCACCGGAAGCTGCGCGCCCGACACCACCGCGCGGTCGGTGACCATCCAGTAGGCCCCCGCGCCGACCGGCTTGTCCGGCAGCGGTGGCGTGACGAGCGCGATCGCCTCCCCGAGCGCGGCGAGGATCGGCTGGAGCCCGGGATCGGCGTCCTTGGCCAGCTCGGGCTTGTGATCGATGGCCACGTTCGCCGGCGAGAGGTCGTAGCGCAGCGCGCTCCCCTTCAGCTTCGCGAGCGCGTCCGCGAGCTCCTTCGGGGGGCCGCCGATCGACATCGACGCGAGCGTCGCCGACGTGACCTTCGCGATGACCTTCGTCGGCGCGGCTGCCCCCGCCCCGGCCGCGCCCTCCTTGGGCTTGTCGGCCGGCTTCTCGGCCTTGAGGCTCACGCCGAGATCGAGGTTCGGCAGCCCCTGCGGCCCGCCCATGCGCAGCCCGAGCGTGATGGTGAGCTTCTGCTCGGATTTCGGGTCGATCTTCGCGGCGAGCCTCGTCTTCGGCTCGCTGCCCTCGTCGATGACCTCGATCTTGTAGGGCACGTCCTTCGGCAGCGCGACGAGCGCGGCCTGCTGCGAGAACACGCCGTTCTCCGGCGGGCCGTCCGTCGCGCCGCCGCCCGGCGCGGGCCGCTCCGGAGGGGCGCCCGACGCCGCCGCGGCGAGCTCGGCGCCGAGCTTGCCGCCGAGCACCGGCTGCGGCGGGCCGGCGTCGAGCGCGTCCGCGTCGGCCTTCGCCTTGCCCTTGTCCCCGTCGCAGCCCGCGACGGACCCCGCCAGGGCGACCGCCGCGAGCGTCGAAGCCATGATCCCGCGCCACCGAGTGTGCATGACGGCCGGGTGTAGCCAAAACCGGCGCCGCGTTCCAGCGCGCTCTTGCGCCGGCCGGCCGGTGCCGGCCGCGCGCGCCTGCGTCAGGCCCGCCGCGCGGCCTTGAGCCCGCCGATGTGCTCCAGGAGCTCGAGGGGCCGGAACGGCTTCGCGTAGTAGGCCGTCGCGCCGAGCTTCTCGGCGCGGGCGCGCGCCTCGGTGTCGTCGAGGGCGCTGATGACGACGATCGGCAAGCTGGAGGTGGCGGGGTCCGCGCGCAGGCGCGCGCACACCTCGAAGCCGTCCATGCTCCCGGGGAGCATCAGGTCGAGAAGCAGCACGTCGAACGGCTCGGTCAAGGCGCGCTCCACCGCCTCGGGGCCGGTGCCGACGCCGATGACCTCATGGCCGCTCGCGCTGACCAGAGTCTCGATCATGCGCCGGATCGCGTCCTGATCTTCGCAAAGGAGGATTCGCATGGTCGCGAGCCCAGGGAGGGTCGCACCCGCGCCGCCGCGCGGTCAAGCGGGAACGCCCCGCCGCAGGTCAGGCGCGGCGAGGGGCGCGCCCGTTCGACCGCGCGTCGGCGGCGGGCGGCCGCAGCGCGAGCTCGATGCCCACGCGCGCCCCGCCGCCCTCGCGGCGCTCGGCGAACGCGCGGCCCCCGTGCGCCTCGGCGATGCGCTTGCAGAGCGTCAGGCCGAGGCCGAGCGAGCCGCGCTCGGCGCCGTCGCCGCAGCCCTGCGCCCGCTCGCGCCGGAAGAACGGCTCGAAGATGCGCGTCTCCTCGCCGTCCGCGAACCCGGGGCCGCGATCCTCGACCTCGAAGACGACGCTGCGCGGACCACCGGGACGGACGCGCATCCGATCGGCCCCGCCCCCGTGCGCGCGCGCGTTCTCGAGCAGGTTGGCGAGGGCGCGCGCGAGCAGCGTGGCGTCCGCCTCGAACGCCGGCGTCCCCTCGACGACCTCGAGCAGCGACGGATCCAGCCCGGCGCGCTCGAGCGCGCGGATCGCTGTCTCGGCCGGATCGAGGCGGGCCACGGTGAGCGCCGCGAAGTCGAGGCGCGAGCTGGCCAGGAGATCGCCGACGAGGGCGTCGATCTCCATGACCTCGCGGTCGAGATCGTCGAGCACGGACGCGCCCGGCCCGCCGCCCCCGCGGGCCATCTCGGTGAGCAGGCGGATGCGGGCGAGCGGCGTGCGGAGCTCGTGCGACACGGCGGCGAGCAGCTCGCGCTGGTCGGCGAGCTGGCGCTCGATGCGCGCGGCCATGTCGTTGACCGCCTCGGCGACGACGCTGACCTCGCCCTGCCCGTGGCAGTCGAGCCGGACGCGGCTCGACAGCTTGCCCGCGCCGATCTCGTGGGCGACGTGGGCCAGATCGACGAGGGGGCGGGCGAGGCGGCGCGAGATGAGGCCGGAGGCCGCCCACAGGACAACGGCCACCGCGAGGAGCGGCAGGGCGAAGCGGAGCGACGTGCCGGAGCGGCCGCGCCCCGGGCAGAGCAACACCGTGCCGAGCGGGCCCTCGTCGCCGCGGACCTGCGCGACGAGCACCTGCGCCCGGCACGGCTGGCCGTACCTCGCGAGCCTCCGCCCGCTGGCGTCGAGCAGCTCCAGGTCGGTGTCGAAATCCTCGGCGATGACGCGGGCGAGGGCGTCGCGGGCCACGGGATCGCCCCAGACGCGGTGGAACTGGTGCCCCACGAAGGACTGGGCGCGGGCGTGCTCGTGCCGCCAGCCGGAGTTGCCGACGCGGTTGATGGCCGCGGTCGTCGCGATCGCGGCGACCGCGGTGATCAGGATGGTCGCGCCGAACCACATGAAGATCCGCCGGTGCAGCCGCGCGTTGACGAAGCGGCCGATCGAGACCTTCCGCCCGTTCTCGTACAGCCAGGACCGGTACCCCCTCACGCGCGATCCTTGGCGAGGACGTAGCCGACCCCGCGCACCGTCTTGATGAGCTTCGGCGACCTGGGGTCGTCGGCGAGCTTCTGCCGCAGGTGCGAGATGTGCACGTCGACCGTCCGCCCGCCGACGTTGACGTCGCCGCGGCCGGCCTCCTCGAGGAGCGCCTCGCGGGCGACGACGCGGCCGGCGCGCCGCGCGAGCGCGACGAGGATGTCGAACTCGATGCCGGTGAGATCCGCGGGCTTGCCCGCGACGGTGACGACGCGGCCGGGCACGTCGATCGCGATGTCGCCGGCCACGATCCGCTCGCCGGCGGCGTCGGGCGTGGCGCGCCGGAGCACGGCCCGGAGGCGCGCGAGCAGCTCGCGCGGGCTGAACGGCTTCGCGATGTAGTCGTCGGCGCCGATCTCGAGGCCGACGACGCGATCGGCCTCGTCGCCGCGGGCGGTGAGCATGAGGATCGGCATCGAGCTCTTCTGCCGGATGCGGCGCACGACCTCGATGCCGTCCATGCCGGGCATCATCACGTCGAGGAGGACGGCGTCGAACGTGCCCGCGGCGAGGGCCGCGAGGCCGCGCGCGCCGTCGCTCGCCACCGTCACCGTGAAGCCGTTCTGCTCGAGGTAGCTCGCGAGCAAGCCGTGGAGCCTGGTGTCGTCGTCGATGAGCAGGAGCCGCAGCGCCATGGAAGGAACCCGGGTGCAGGGGCGGCAGCGCGCGGCCGCCGCTCCCCTGATGTATAGCTCAGCGCGGCGCGCCGGTGTCGGCCTCCGGTGACCCGGATCGCGCGGCCGCGGCGCTCCGCGTTGGGGGTCGATCGGCGCGCTCGGAGCGCTCGGCCTCGCGCGCGGCGTCCACGCAGAGGGACGCGACGTGTCGCTGGAAGGCGTCGCGGCGGGCCTCGGCGCGGCAGCGCAGCGACGAGAAGCCGGAGGCGTAGCCGAAGACGGTGCCGAGCACGAGCAGCGTGATGGTGATCTGGCGTCGCATGGGTCTCGCTGCCTCCTTCACGCCCACTCGCCGTGGGTCCTGTAGGGATCGACGCGGCGGCCGCGCCACCCGCCCCTGCCCGACCAGAGATCGCGGAACGCGGGCGGCCCGATCTCGATGAGATCGGCGAGCTGCTCGCGCTGCCGGTCGTCGAGCACGGCGTGGATCTTCCCGAGCGCGCCGACCGAGGCCCTGCGCAGCGACTCGATCGCGGTGTCGTGCCGCGCGAACAGCTCGCCGAGGCGGGTCTCGTCGAAGCTCGGGCTCCGCACCGAGGCCGCGACGTCGGCGCGCGTGCTGCGGATCTCGCTGCGCTGCGCGTCGGCGGCGGCGCGGAGCTCGTCGATGGCCGCGACGATCACCTTCTCCTGCGACGGCGTCGTCCCGAGCCGGTCGAAGAGGAACGACAGGAACAGGCGCCGGCGGAACCCGAAGCCGCCGAAGCCGCGGCGGCGGTGGCCGTGGGGACCGGCGTCCCAGGGGCCGGCGCCCCAGGGAGCGCCGCCGCAATCATACCGGCCGCCTCGGCGCAGCACCGCGATCAGGCCGATCAGGCAGGCCGTTCCGACAAAGAATCCGAACATGATGAGTACCCTCCGTGAGCGTCTCCGCTGTCGATCCGTGCACGGGGCATGTGCGCGCGGCCTCGGTTCCTCCGAACGCGAGCGCGACCCCGGCCGCAGCGCCGGAGCCGCAGACGCGCGGCCCCAGGCTGCCAGGGCTGGAGCCGCAGACGCGCGGCCCCGAGCCACATCGAAGCTGCGCAGGGGTTGTGAAGGCTGTGCGGGAGCGCGCGTGAAGAAGTGTGAACAGGCCGCGAGCGAGGGGCGCGCGATGAGGCGGCGAGCGGCGCGCTAGCTCTTGCCGGACGGCCTTCCGTCCTCGGGCAGCTCCAGCGCGTCGAGGCCGTCCAGGTCGGCGTCGGCCTTCTTGTCGGCGGCCGAGACGGCCAACGGGTTCGTGCGCTCGCTCTCCGCGCCGGTGTCGTCGTCTCCCTCGCCGTCCTCCTCTTCGAGGTCGTCGAGCGACTCGACCCCGGCCGCGGCCGGCGCGGGCGGCGTCGACGCGCGCGGCGCAGGCAGCACAGGCGGCGCGGGCGGCGTCGACGCGCGGGGCGCGGGCGGCGTCGACGCGCGGGGCGCGGGGGGCGGAGGGGGCGCCGACGCGCGCGAGGTTGACAACGCGCCGGGGTCGCTCGGGAGCCTGCCGCGCGCCGGCTCGCCCCCCGGCGAGGCGCCCGGCGCGGGCGACGGCCTCGCGACGATCGCGCTCGGCGGCGTGATGCTCCCCGAGGCCCTCGGCGCCGAGGCCGAGCTGCTCGGCGGGCTGCTCACCGACGCAGGGAGCCCCCCGGAAGGCGAGCCCGCCGCGCCGGAGGGAGCCCCGGCCGGACCGGCGCCGGCCTTGCCGGCGTCGGTCGAGATCGAGATCGGGGACGACGCGGGCCCACCGCCGGAGGACGCGGGCGCCGACACCGCCGGCGCCGAGACGGGTACTCCGGTCGCCGACGCGGTCGCGCCGCCGGGCGACGAGGTCGGCGGCTTCGCCGCCGTCGCGCCGCCGGACGAGGCGGGCGCCGACGCCGGCGACGCCGGCGCGCCGGCCGCCGCCGATGTGGGTGCGCTGCCCGCCGTCGCCGCCGGCGCGGCCGCGCCGCCCTGCGGGGCGGCGGCCGCGCCGTTGCGGCCCGACGACAGCTCGGCGGGCGCCGCCCTGGAAGCGTCCGCCTTCGGCGCGGCGCGCGACGCGTCGAAGCGCATCGCCTTCTGCGCGAGCTGCACCACGGGGAGGATCTCGCGCGGCGGGATGTTCGCGGCGATGACGTCCGGCCCGGCGATCGCGAGCTCGCCGTCGGCGTGGAACGGCACGCCCGGGCGCTCGCGCTCCTGCTTGAGCCGCGCGTTGTCGATCGCGACGCGGACCTCGATCGGGATCCGCGTCTGCCAGAGCCGGCCGTCGATCGCCGTGCGCACGTCCCACGGCGTCAGGATCGGCGTCCTCCCGATGCCCTCGAACGGGCTCCGGTCCGCGAGCAGCGCCTTGAGCAGCCACGCGACGATCTCCTGGTGCTGCGGCGTGTCCTCGTCCCACGGCATCGACTCGCGGAAGAACTGCCAGTACGCGGCGGCCGGGCCGTAGACGGCGAGATCGCGGGGGTCGAACGCGGCCTCGAACGCGCGCGGGGTGATGTCGCCCTCGTCGATGACGGAGTCGATGAGCGCGCCCTGGAAGTCCGGCGTCTTGCGGCGCGCGGCCCGCGGCGCGAGGCCGGTGAGCGACGTCGTGATCTGCTGGCGAACGTCGCTGCGCTCGCGGAACCAGCCCATCCGCTCGATCGCGCCGAAGCGCTCGCGCAGCTTGACCGGCGTCCACCAGGGCAGGTCGAGCTCCCGCAGCCGCGCCACGAGCTCGGCGACGAGCTGCAGCGCGGGCTCGCTCGCGAGGTGCACGCGCGCCTCTCGCCTCAGCGTCTCGTCGTCTTTGCTGTCAGGATCCCGGTGCTGCAGCGATCGCTCCGCCATCGTTCCTCCGTGTCCCCTTGGCCGCTCTGCTGAATACCAGAACCGGATCCGCGACGGACATCCCGCGCGGCCGTGCAGCGCGCTCCCACGCAGCGCGACGTGGGCGCTTCGACGCGACACAGCGAACCGTCAGCGTGTCGTTGTGCAACCACGCGCGAACGCCTCCCCGCGCCTTCCGCGGAGCGCGCCCCGCGACCGAGGGCGCCGATCCGCAAGGGCGCCCCCTTCGCGTGGCCGAGGCCAGCGTCAGGGCTCACCCGGCCGCTGCGCACGCTCCCTTCGCGCTCGGCGCCAGGCCGATCCGGGCTAGGATCTCGCGGCCATGAAGGACGCGGGAGAGGGGGCGCGAGGGCGCGCCGCGCTCGAGCTCGATCGGCGGGACCGCCCCGGGCGAGGGCTCGCGCCGTGGACGCGCCGCGTCGCGCAGGCCGCGGCCGAGGCGATGCTGTGCGACGAGGACGAGCGCGGGGAGCTCGTCCCACCCGGCGCCGGCGTCTGCGAGCGCGCGGTCGCGGCGCTGGATCTCTCGCTCGGGCAGGCGAGCCCCGAGACGCGGCGCGGGTTCGCGCTGCTGGCCGTCTGCCTCGAGGTCCTGCCGCTCTTCGTGATCGGCGCCTTCAGCAGGATGAGCCGGCTCCCGCTCGCGAGGCGGCTCGCCTACCTCGAGGCGCTGGAGTCGAGCCGCTCGGGGCTGCTCGCGATGCTGCTCCTCGCCTTCAAGGTGCCGCTGTGCATCCCGGCCTTCGAGGAGGGCGCGGAGCTCGCGCTCACCGGCCTCGATCGCGAGAGCACCGCCGCGCGGCGCAGGCTGCCCGCGCTCCGCCCGGCCGCGGGCGCGCCTCCCTCGGCCCCCGTCGAGGCACGCGACGGCGCGCCCGCGCCGCCCGCCGCCGCGCCCCGCGCGCCGGGCGCGGAGGGGGCGGCGTGAGCGGCGGCATCGCGTCGGGCGAGCCGATCGTCAGCGGGCGCGACCTGCCGGCGGGGTTCGACGAGGCGTGCGACGTCGTCGTGGTCGGCTCCGGCGCCGGCGGCGCGGTCGTCGCGGCGCTGCTCGCCGAGGCCGGGCGCCGCGTGATCGTGCTGGAGGAGGGCCCCCACTACCGCCCCGACGACTACCAGCGCTGGAAGCCCAGCGAGTCGCTGCGGCGGCTGTTCCGCGACGGCGGCATGCTCACCGCGCTCGGCGTGGGGCAGACGCCGATCATCTCCCTCACCCTGGGGCGCGCCGTCGGCGGATCGTCGGTGGTGACCGGCGGCGTCTGCTTCCGCATCCCGGGCAGCGTCCACGCGCGGTGGGTGCGCGAGCTCGGCCTCGACGAGCTGTCGGAGCGCGCGCTCGAGGCGGCGTACGAGAGCGTCGAGGAGCGGCTGCACGTGCGCGAGGTCCCCGAGGCGCTGCGCTCGGCGTCGACGGCGCGGTTCGTCGAGGGGGCGGCGCGGCTCGGCATCCCGATGCGCCCGCTCCGCCGCAACACAGGCGACGCGTGCGAGGGCAACGGCCGGTGCAACTTCACCTGCCCCGCGGGGGCGAAGCGATCGGTCGACGTCGCTTACCTGCCGTCGGCCACCGCGCGCGGCGCGCGCGTCGTCGCCGACGCGCTGGTCGAGCGGATCACCGTGACGCGCGGGCGCGCCGCCGGCGTCGAGGGGCGGCTACTCGGCGGCGATCCGGGCGCGCCGCCGCGCCGGTTCCGGGTGCGCGCGAAGGTCGTCGTCGCCGCGTGCGGCACGCTGCACACGCCGCTGCTGCTCGGCGCGACGGGCGCGTTCCGGTCGAGCGGCGCGCTCGGCGACGGCGTGACGCTGCACCCCGCGGTGCGCGTCGTCGCGCGGTTCGACGACGCGCTGAACGGCTGGGACGGCGCGCTCCAGAGCGTGTACTCCGACCACTTCGACGCCGAGGGGATCAAGCTCGTCGGCGTGTACTCGGCGGTGAACGTGCTCGCGGCGGGCCTGCCCGGCGTCGGGCCCGCGCTGCGGCGGCGCGTCCGCGCGCTCCCGCGCTGCGCCGTCTTCGGCGCGATGATCCACGACGAGGGCGGCGGCCGCGTCCGCCGCGGCCTCGGCCGGGAGCCGATCGTCACGTACGCGATGGCGCCGCGGGACCTCGCGCGGCTCCGCCGCGCCATCACCATCCTCAGCGAGATGGCGATCGCCGCCGGCGCGCGCGAGGTCTACACGGCGCAGCTCGGCGACCCGCCGGTCACGTCCATGGACGCCGCGCGCGCGGCCGAGCGCGCCCCCGTGGACGCGCGCCGCATCGAGTGCATGGCGTTCCACCCGCTCGGGAGCGCGCGCGTGGCGAACGACCCGCGGCGCGGGATCGTCGACCAGAGCGGCGAGTGCTTCGCGCTGCCGGGGCTGTTCGTGGCGGACGGCTCCATCCTGCCGACGAGCATCGGCGTGAACTCGCAGGTGCCGATCATGGCGATGGCGACGCGCATCGCGTGGCGGATGGCCGAGCGCTTCCCGGCGCTCGCGGCGGCGAGCCCCGCGTAGGGGCGCGGGGCGCGGTGCTAACGTGTCGGCCAGGCCGACAGCCGAGGATCCAGCATGCAAGCGATGATCGATCTCCGCTCCGACACCGTGACCCGGCCGACCGCGGCCATGCGCGCCGCCATGGCGGCGGCCGAGGTCGGCGACGACGTCTACCGGGAGGACCCGACCGTGCGCCGGCTCGAGGAGCGCGCCGCGGAGCTCACGGGCAAGGAGGCCGCGCTGTTCGTGCCGAGCGGCACGATGGGCAACCAGATCGCGCTCCTCTGCCACACGCAGCGCGGCGACGAGGTCATCGCGGGCGAGGGCGCGCACTGCGCCTTTTATGAGAGCGGCGCCGCGGCCGCTTGGAGCGGCGTGCAGTTCATGTTCGCCGGGCGCGGCGGCCTGTTCACGGCGGCGGACGTGGAGGACGCGATCAAGCCGCCGCATTATTACCTCCCGCGCACGCGCGTCGTCGCGATCGAGAACACGCACAACCGCGCCGGCGGCCGGGTCTTCCCGCAGGGCGACGTGCTCGCGATCGCGTCGGTCGCGCGCGCGCACGGGCTCGCGCTCCACCTCGACGGGGCGCGCATCTGGAACGCGGCGGTCGCCTCGGGTCGCTCCGTCGCCGAGCTCGCGGCGCCGTTCGACACGGTGAGCGTCTGCTTCTCGAAGGGGCTCGGCGCCCCGGTCGGCTCCGCGCTGTGCGGCAGCGCCGACGCGGTGCGCGCCGCGCTCCGCTTCCGGAAGATGCTCGGCGGCGGGATGCGGCAGGCCGGCGTGCTCGCGGCCGCCGCGCTGTACGCGCTCGCGCACCACCAGGGCCGCATCGCCGAGGACCACGAGGCCGCGCGCGTCATCGCGCGGGCCCTGCGCGCGGTCGCGCACGGCGGGCAGGCGGGGCCCACGGCCGCGCCGGGCGCGATCGTCGAGGAGCCCGAGACGAACATCCTCTACATCGACACGCCCGGCGTCCCGGCCGAGCGGCTCGTCGAGGCCGCGCGGCGCCGCGGCGTGCTCGTCGGCGCGGCGGGCCGGAGCGCCGTGCGCGCCGTGACCCACCTCGACGTCGCGCCCGAGCAGGTCGCGCCCGCGGCGAGCGCGCTCGCCGCGGCGCTCGCCGAGGTCCTCTCGCAGCCGCGCGACGGCGCGGGCGTGCGCGCGTGAGCCGCCGCGCCGCCCGCGCCTCCGCCGCGGCGCTCGCCCTCGCGATCGCCGCGCTGCTCGGCCCCGCGTGCGCGCCGGCGCGCGGCGACGCCTACCTCGCCGCGATGGCCGCGGGCCAGCGCGCCTACCACGCGGGGCGCTACCGCGAGGCGGCCCGCTCGTTCGACGGCGCCGCGGCGCGCGCCCTGCTCGTCAAGGACCGCGACGAGGCGCGGCTCCTGCAAGCGCGCGCCTTCGAGCGGGCCGAGGCCTGGCCCGAGGCGCGCGCGGCGTACGAGCGGCTGCTCGCCGACTCGCCGGACGGGCCGCGCTCGGCGCGAGCGGAGTTCGAGCTCGCCGATCTCGAGATCGCGCACGGGGACGCGGACACGGGCCACGCGAAGCTGCTCGCCGCGACGCGGCGCCACCCATCGCACGGGCTCGCGCGCAACGCGCTGAAGCGGCTCATCCGCCGCGAGGAGGAGCGCGCCGGCGCGGGCGGCGCGCTCGCGTGGCTGCGGCGGTACGGCCCCGCGTTCCGCGGGACGGCGCTCGATCAGGACGTCGCGTACCACACCGCGCTCCTCCTCGAGCGGAGCGGCGATCGCGAGGGCGCGCTGCGCGCGCTCGTCGCCGCCGCGCGCGCGCACCCGTACCCCGCCGGCAACCTGACGGACGACGCGCTCTTCCGCGCGGCGGAGCTCGCGGCCGCGCTCGGGCGCCCCACGGAGGCCATCGGCTACCTGCGGGAGATGCTCGCCGCGCGCGAGTCCGCCGTGACCGGCAGCTACGACCGCGGGAGGTTCGACGACGCGCAGCTCATGATCGCGCGCCTCTACCGCGACGCGCTGGGCGATCGCGCGGCCGCGCGCCGCGAGCTGCGCAAGCTCTACACGGACCACCCCGCGTCCATCCTGCGCGACGACGCGCTCTGGGCCGAGGCGAAGCTGTGGCGCGAGGACGGGCGGACCGAGGAGGCGTGCGCCACCGCGGCCCTGATCACCCGGGAGCTCCCGGACTCGCGCTACGCGCGCTGCGCGCGCGCCATCTGCCCGTCGCTCCCGGAGCCGCCGTCAGCCGAGAAGCCCGGGGAGGAGCAGCGCCCGTGCGCAGACTACATCCTCCGCGAGCTCGACGGCGGGAAGGACCCTTGACACGGGCGCGCCACGCTGCGCGGCGCGTCGCCGGGGCGGCGCGTCGCGGCGGCGCGCCGCCCGCTCAGTCGTCCTCGTCGTCCGCGGGCTCCAGATCCGCGTCGTCGTCGTCGTCGCCCTCGTCGTCGTCGTCGCCGAGGTCGTCGTCATCGGCCTCGTCGAGGTCGTCGTCGTCCTCGCGCGGCTCGTACTTGAGGTCGATGCCGATGTCGCCGAGCTGCGTCTCGAGGAGCTCGAAGAGCTCGTCCACGTCGTCGCCCCCCCACTCGTCGAGCACATCGGTCAAGAACTCAAAAAAATCACCGCTGTCCAGACGACGCTCGATCTCTTCGACCTGCTCTTCCGAGAACGCCTCGAGGACGTCCTCGCGCAGCGCTTCGGTGTCGCCTTCCTCAACGGCATCCGCCGCAGAGAGGCGGATCTGCTTTACGGCACGCTTGTCGAGGTGAATCTCCATGAAGGTGGCTTCGTTTAGGCGACCCTCGCATCTGACGTCAAGCGGCGTATGGGGTCGAGCTTCAAGAGATCGCTCGGCCCCCCTCCCCGTCCCCCCTCCCTGCCCCACCTTTTCCGGGGGCCTCCCCGATGGCGCCGAGAGCCCCGGACGGCCGCCCCCGTCCCGCGCCGCGGAGGAGCGTTGCCCGCGGCAGATCTCTCGCGTATCTCAAGCAACTCGTGCGTTTACGACCTCCGCCCGGCGCGCTCCCGGCCGCGGTCCTCGCGGCCGGCGCCCTGCTGTCCTCGGCAGCGGCGGCCGCGCCGCCCGACGGCGACGCCAGGATCGAGCGCGCCCTCCGCTCCTCCGCGCCGGAGGCGCCCGCCGGCGCGGCGACGGAAGGCGCCGCAGACGGGCCGGCCGATGGCGACCCCGCCTCGCCCGCTGCAGACGTCGCGCCGGATGCGCAAGGCGATGAGGCCGCCTCCGCCGAGCCGCTGCCCCCGGTCAAGCCGCGCGTCCGGTTCGCCACGCGGCCGCCTCCGCTGCACGTCGAGTACGCGCAGTACGGCGTCGCGCTCGCGGCGGAGATCAGCCTCGACGCCGGCGCCGCCTGCCCGCGATCGGGGCCGCTGTACGCGTGCATCCTGGGCAGCGGCGGCGGGCTCGCGATCCGCAGCGGCTACCGATCGCCGGGGCCCTGGTACTTCGGCGGGGCGTACCAGTTCACGAAGATGGACTCGAGCAACCTCTACCGGCTTGGAATCTTCCAGCAGCTCCGCGCCGAGATGAGGTACCTGCCGGACATCGGCTACCGAGCGGCCCCGTACTTTTCCGCCGGGATCGGCGGCGTCATCTACGGCAACGAGTGGGGCGCCGAGACGGGGGGCGCGCTCATCTTCGGCGGCGTCGGCGTCGAGCTCGAGGTGTCGCGCCGCGCGGTGCTCGGCGTGAGCTGCGTGTACAGGCCGGTGCTGCTCGCGGGCTGGAAGGACACGGCCGGCTACCAGCGCGCCACCGCCATCGCGCAGTTCGTCGGGTTCGAGCTCTTGCTCGAGGTGCGGACCGAGCTCGGTCGGCGCTGAGCGGCTCCCCGGTCGGCGCTGAGCGGCTCCCCGATCGGCGCTGAGCGGCTCCCCGATCGGCGCTGCGCTCCCCGGTCGGCGCTGCGCGGCTCCCCCCGCCTGCTCGAGAGAACGCACCGGCTACTTGACTCGACCGTCGCTCCGCGGTCCCCTCGGCAGCGTGATCTGCGATGTGTGCGGTCGCGACAACGCTGGCGATCTGACGTTCTGTCAGGATTGCGGCCGGAGGCTCAAGGCTCGGGAGGCGCGCGTCGCCCCGCCGACGCCGCCGAGCGGCTTGCCTCAGGTGTCGCTCCCGGCCGTGTCGTCGCCAACGCAGACCGACGAGCCGCCGGCGAACGACGCCCGCGCGGCCGGCAGGGCGCCGGGGGCGCGCCCCGGGCCGGGGCGGCTCCGCCCGGAGGCGCCGGTGTTCTCGTTCAGCCCCATCAGCTCGGCCAGGACGGAGCCCGCGTTGCCGGCGGTGCACGGCCGCGCGGAGGGGACGTCCCGTTCGGCGCGCGAGGGCGCGGCCGTGGGCGCCCTGGGCAGCGCCATCCAGATGGCGCCGGCGCTGCAAGATCCGCGGAGCGCCACCGACCGAGGCAGCGCGCGCGTGCCGCCCGCGACGCCAGCGATCACCGACGCGCTGCTGGGGAGCCCCTGCGCGGCCTGCGACGCGGCGAACCCGCCGGGCTACCGCTTCTGCGTGACATGCGGCGCGCCGCTCCACCACAAGAAGGACGGCGCCGCTCCGACGGGCACCCCGCCGTCGACGGACCCGGCGCCCAGGAAGGCGAGGGGCAGCGAGCCGGACGCCGCGCTCTCCCCCGGTGCGCCGTACGTGGCGCACCCGCCCTTCGAGCAGCCCGGGACGACCGCGCGAGGGCTCCAGGAGACCGCGCCCAGGCAAGCGCCCCTGCAGGACACCGCGCCCAGGCAAGCGCCCCTGCAGGACACCGCGCCCGGGCAAGCGTCCCTGCAGGACACCGCGCCCAGGCAAGCGCCCCTGCAGGACACCGCGCCCAGGCAAGCGCCCCTGCAGGACACCGCGCCGCGCGACGATCGTCCGGGTGGAGCGGACGCGCTGCCGCAGGGCACCGTCAGCGCGCCGGCGGGCAAACCGGCCCCTCCGCCGCTGCCGCCCGTCGCGCTGCCGCCTCCGCGGCTCCCCCCGTTCCCGACCGGCGGGGGCACCCCCGACAAGATCATCGGCTCGCCGGTTGTCGACATCGCATCGACGCGCCAGGTGCCCGCGCCGCCCGTCGAGTGCGCGCGCTGCCACGGCCAGTGCCTGGCGGGCACGCGCTTCTGCAAGTACTGCGGGGCGCCGCTCGACGCCGAGCGGGCCGCCTCCGAGCGCCCCGGCAAGGCCCTCGCCGACCGCCCGCCCGCGCCGTCGAGCACCCCGGAGGTCGGGCGCGAGCCGCCGCGGCCGCCCCAGGGCGACGCCAGGCCGGGCTCGACCGAGACGGGCAGCACGCCGCCGCCCTCGCCGGTACCGCTCGCTCCGCTGCGGGCGTCCTACTCGGTTCGACCGCCCGCGTGGGTCCCGGCCGAAACCCGGCCGACCCGGGCGCCCGACGGCAAGCTCATCGTCATCGTCGAAGATGGGACCGAGGGGAAGAGCTTCCCGCTCACGGGCCCGCAGATCGACATCGGCCGGAGCGAGGGGGACATCCTCCTCGAGGACGACCTGTACGTCTCGCCACGGCACGCGCGGATCATTCCGCAGAGCGGTTCCTGGGTTCTCCGTGACCTGGGCAGCGTCAACCGCATCTACCTCCGCATCCGGAAGACGCACGCCCTCCGAGATGGCGACTTGCTTCTCCTGGGGCTCGAGGTGTTACAGTTTCAGACCGTGAGCGACGGGGAGCGAGGCCTCGGCCATGCGATCCAGCATGGAACGTTGCTGTTTGGCTCGCCCGCCATCCACCGGCGGGCGCGGCTCTGCCAGAGGACGGTGGAGGGCGTGACGCGGGACGTGTACCACCTCTACCGGGACGAAACTGTGATCGGACGGGAGACGGGCGACATCGTGTTCACGGCCGATCCGTTCCTCTCGCGACGCCACGCAGCCATCCGAAGGAACCCGGCCACGGGCGAGTTCACGCTCACCGACCTGGAGTCGTCGAACGGGACCTACGTCGCGATCCGCGAGGAGGTCAGCCTCGCGGATCGCGACTTCGTGCGCATCGGGCAGCACCTGTTCCGCGTGGATCTCCCCCGATGAGCGACCACACCGTCCGCGAGACGCGCGAAACGCCGACCGAGGCGCTGGAAGTCGATGGGCTCCCGAGCGCGGCGTCGGTGGGGGCCGACTCGAGCGGCAACGCGGGCAAGGCCCTTGGTGACTCCCCGCTCAGCGCCGCGTCGCTCGAGTCCGGCAAGGCGGGGTCCGTGGAAGCAGGCAAGCCCGTGAACTGGAAGCCGCCCCCGCCGCCCAAAACGCGTCCGGCCACGAGCGCCGCGCGCGAGCAGAAGGCTGGCATCGCCGTGAAGCCCATGAAGGGGCCCAGCGCCCCGAGCCCCGACAAGGTCGGGAGGAAGCTCCCCCCACCGCCGCGGGTGCGGCTCACCGCGGGTGGACCGCGCGACGAGGACGCGGACGGGATCGCGACGCGGTCGGACGACCTCGCGGACGCGGTGACCCCCGACGCCCCGGCGGCCTTCGCGCCGGCGCGGGGCGCCCGCGCGCCGTCGTCGAGCGCGGCATCGCGCGACGACGGCGCGCTCGACGCGACGCCGGCCGCGGAGGCCGTCCGCAGCGGCGGCCCGGCAGGGGCCGCGCTCGCGGGCGACGCGCCGGCGGAGGGCGCGCCGGCGGAGGGCGCACAGCGCCCCGAAGACATGGACAGCGAGGCAGCAGCGCAGGACGAGCCGCGTCGCCCCGAGGTCGTGCTGCGGCTGTTCGGCCGGACCGACGTGGGCCAGGTCCGCGAGCACAACGAGGACAACTTCATCGTCGCGGACCTCACGAACGCGAGCCGCGGCCTGATGGAGATGGACCGCTACCAGGTCGTCGGCGAGCGGGGGGCGCTGCTCGGCGTGTGCGATGGCATGGGCGGCGCCGCGGCCGGCGAGGTCGCGAGCCAGCTCGCGGTCGACATCATCTACCAGCGCATGAGCGCCGGCGGCCCCCCGCAGGACCACGACGAGCTCGCGGCGCGGCTGGTGCAGGCGATCGAGGCCGCCGGGCTCCGCATCTTCAGCGAGGCGAAGCTCGATCGGACGCGGCGGGGCATGGGGACCACGTCGACGATCGCCGCGCTCATGGACGACCACCTCTTCCTCGGTCAGGTCGGCGACAGCCGCGCGTACATCCTGCGCGGCGATCGGCTCGTGCAGGTGACGCGCGACCAGTCGCTCGTGAACCAGCTCATCGAGGCCGGCCAGCTCACGGAGGAGGAGGCCGAGACGTTCGAGCACAACAACATCATCCTCCAGGCGCTCGGCACGGCGGACTCGGTGCAGGTCGACCTCACCTACGTCCAGCTCAGGCGCGGCGACACGCTGATGCTCTGCTCCGACGGGCTCTCGGGCATGGTGCGGAACGACGAGATCCGCGAGGTGCTGCGGACCGTCGACGATCCGATCGAGGCCTGCAAGGTGCTGACGGATCGGGCCAACCAGGCCGGCGGCCACGACAACATCACGGTGGTCGTCGCGAAGTTCGACGGCGACGGGCTCGCTGCGCCGGAGCTCGAGGACATCGAGGAGCTCCGCTACCAGAAGTACACGCTCCCCGAGCACCTCCTGGCCCAGAACGCCGCCGCGTCCGAGCCGGCGCGCAAGGTGAAGGAGCTCGACGAGAAGAAGATCTCGCAGCGCCCGCCGTCGCCGAAGACGTGGATGAGCAACGCGGACAGCGACATGGGCGAGGAGGGCGACGAGTACGACCGCGCCTTCTCGACCATGGCGACGGACGACGGCCTGGACGAGCGGAGCGCCCGCGCGCCCGTCCAGGGCGACGAGCCGATCATGATCCCGACCGACGGCGCGCCGCAGTGGCTCGTGATCTTGATGATCGTGAGCGCCGTCGCGTGCGTTACCATCGCCGGCTACTACCTGCTCCGCTAGGGGCGCGCCGGCGCACGCGCGCGCCTTTTCTCGCCATGCTGCGCAGCAACGACAAGCGTGCCCGGCAGACCCCGGCCGTCGAGCCGCAAGGGCCGCCGCGCCGCCCCGACGCGGACGGCCGCGTCGATGTCGAGACCGCGCAGCGCATCGTCCGGGACGCGGTGCTGCAGGCGGTGCAGCGCGAGGACAAGGCGGTCGCGCTCGTGCGCGCCAAGGCGGACGAGGCGCGCCGCAGGGTGGCGCGCCACAACCTGCTCCTCGGGCTCGGCGTCGCCGCGGCGCTCGTCGCCGTCGCGGTGGCGGGCGTCGTCGCGTACCGGTCGCGCCGCGCGGCGGACGCGCTGGCGGCCGAGGTCGGCCTCGGGCGCGCCCCCGCGGCGCGCCCGACCGGCGCGATCCCGGAGCGGGTGCTCTCGGGCCGCGAGATCTTCGAGCAGAACCGGCTCGCGCTCTACGTGATGGGCTACATGGTCGACAACCGCATCGGCGGCTGCTGCTCGGCGTTCGCCGTCGCGGCCGACCTGCTCGCCACGAACGCCCACTGCGTCCGCGACTGCCGCGCGCGCGGCGGCACCCCGATCGCCACGCAGAACGACTCGATGGGGAAGACGCGCTTCCGCATCGTCGCGATGTCGGCCCACCCGGCGTACAGGTCCGGCCAGGGCGGCGCCGGCTCGCCGGACGTCGCCCTGCTGCGCATCGACGGCAAGGCGCCGCGCACGGTGACGCTCGCGAACGACGCTGAGCTGCGCGCCATCGGGCCGGGCGACGACGCCTACGTCCTCGGCTTCCCCGGCCGCCTGATGGATCCGCTGAGCCCCTCGGCGACGTTCCTGGAGGGCCGCATCGGGCGGGTGACGGGCCTCGACGGGGAGGCGACGACGCCGGACCGCGCGGTGCTCATCCAGCACGACGCGGTGACGCGCGGGGGCAACAGCGGCAGCCCCATCTTCAACCAGTACGGGCACGTGATCGGCATCCACGCGGCGCACATCGACGACGAGAACGACGTGACGATCGACGGGCGCAAGACGAAGGTGACGCAGAGCTCGCCGTTCCGGATCGGCATGCGCGTCGATCTGCTGCAGGGGGTGCCCGCGCCGTGATGCTGCGCGTCGTGCACACGTTCGGGCGCAACGCCGGGTCCGTCGAGCTCCATGACAGGCGCGTCGTGCGCTTCGGTCGCGCTCCGGACAACGACGTCGTGTTCGATCCGAACCACGATCGCGACGCGAGCAGCCACCACGCCGAGGCGCGCCTCGAGGCGGCGGGCTGGGTGCTCTACGACCTCGACAGCCGCAACGGGACCTACGCCGGCGGGCAGCGGATCAAGCGGCACCCGATCGCCTCGGGCGACGAGATCACGTTCGGCGCGAAGGGGCCGCGGGTGCGGATCGAGCTGGCCCCGCGACGCGCGCCGGGCCCAGCCCAGGCGCAGGCTGCGCCGGCGCCCCCCGCGCCCGCCCCGGCCTATCCTGCGCCGCCCGCGGCATACCCGACGCCGGCAGGCTACCCCGCTCCCGCGGCATACCCGGCGCCTGCGGGCTACCCCGCGCCAGCGGGCCCCCCCACGCCCGCGGCGTACCCGGCGCCTGCGGGCCACCCCGCGCACGCGGCGTACCCGGCGCCCACGGGCCACCCCGCGCACGCCGCGCACAGCGCCGTCCACCCCGGGCACGTGCCGGCCGCGCCGCCGGCCGGCGCGCGGCGGGTCGGCGAGCGGACGATCGCCATGATGATCTCCTCGGCCGTCTCGGCGGCCACGGGGCGCTCGAAGCCCCGCGGCACGGTCGAGATCAACGCCATGCTCCACAAGGAGGTGCACGCCGCGACGGCGGGCCAGCGCCGCACGACGTACATCCTCGCCCTGCTCCTCGTCGTCGCGCTCGCGAGCCTCGCGGGGCTCATCGTCTACAACCGCTCCTCCCACGACGAGATCGCCCAGCTCCGCGCCGAGCTCGCGCGCCTCGCGCCGGAGGACCCGCGGCGCAAGGAGATCGAGCGGCGCCTCGGGACGCTCCACCCCTCGAACGCCAACTTCGGGCGCAACCTCCACGACCGTTCCCGCAAGGGCATCTTCATGCTCGCCGCCGGGCGCGAGGGGTTCTGCACGGCGTTCGCGGTGCGGCCCTCGGTCCTCGCGACGAACGCGCACTGCATCGCAGCGGCGAAGCGCCGCGGCGGCTCGATCGTGGCGCTCGAGAACGAGGGCCGGGGCCAGGTAAGCTTCGCCGTGACCAGCATGCGGACGCACCCTCAGTACCGCGACAGCGCGGACCAGCTCACCCCGGACATCGGCGTCGTGTCGATCTCCGGGCGCGCCGCCGCCGTGCTGGAGCTCGCGACGCGCGAGGAGCTCGCCGCCGCCGGCGCGGGCGACGACGTCTACCTGATCGGCTTCCCCGAGCGCCTCACCGACGCCGCGAACCCCGTCGCCACCTTCCTGGCCGCCAACATCGGCCGGATCACCGGCGCCAACGGCCGGCCCGCGCCCTTCGCCGACGCCTGGCTGATCCAGCACGACGCCCGCAGCACGAGCGGCATGAACGGCAGCCCCATCTTCAACGGCCAGGGCAAGGTCATCGGCATCAACGCCGGCGGGTACCTCGAGGGCAACGACGAGACGATCTCCGGCCAGAAGACGGAGGTGGTGAAGGCCTCCCCCTACAAGTTCGGGATGCGCATCGACCTGCTCGACGCCATCCTGCGCTGACCCCGCGCGAGTCTAGAGATGCTCCGCCACGCGCTCCGCCGGCTCCTCTGGACGCTGCCCACCCTCGTCGGCGTCTCGCTGCTCACCTTCTTCGTCCTCTCGTTCGTGCCCGATCCCACGGACGACCCGCTCCTCGCGAGCTCGCTCTCCAGCGCGGAGCTCGCGCGGCTCCGCCGCGAGCGCTTCCTCGACCTGCCGCGCTTCATCAACCTGGCGCCGCGCGACGTGCGCCTGCGCGCCCTCGAGGCCACGCAGGTCATCGCGGCGGGCGGCGAGGGCGCCGCCGCCGCGGCCGACGAGCTGCGGCGCCTCGGCGGCGCCGCGCTGCCGCACATCCTGCCGCTCGACGCGCTCGCGCCCGAGCCGCGCACGCGCGTCGCGCTCGCGCTCGCGCCCGTCGCCGCGCGGATGGGCCTGCCGCGGGCCGAGGAGGCCGCGGACCCGGCGCACGCGGTCGCCTTCTGGACGCGCTTCTGGGACGACCGCGGCGTCGAGTTCCGGCCCGCGTCGGTCCGGAGCGCGGTGCGGCGCCTCGTCCGCTACGGCTCCGCGTCGCGCGCCGCCGAGCTGCTCGAGCTCGACACGTTCGCCCTGCAGCCGGTCATCGCCGCGCTCCAGCCGCCGCGCGACGCGGCGACGCTCGAGCAGGCGCGCGCCCTCGTCGACGTCGCCGCCCACATCACCGAGATCGACGACCGCATCGCCCCGGGCGAGGACCTCGCGGAGGCCCGCGCGTGCGTCACGCGGTGGAAGTCGTTCTGGAACGTGTACCGAAGCGACTTCGAGGTGTTCTCCGGCCCGACGCGGCTCGCCGCGACGGTGCTCGAGACCCGCTACGGCAAGTGGGCGCTCGGCGCGGTCACCCACCGCCTCGGCGTCGCGGCGACGGGCGAGCCGGTGCTCGACGAGCTCGCGCGGCGCGCGCCTGTCACGCTCGCGCTCGTGTTCGGCGCGATCGCGCTCGCCTACGCGGTGGCCGTCCCGCTCGGCGCGCTGAGCGCCGCCTCGCGCGGCCGGCGAAGCGACTCGGCGATCGCGGCCGCCGTGCTCACGCTCGCCGTCCTGCCGACCGCCGTCGTCGCCGTGGCCGCCGCGCTCCTCTCGGGCGGCGCGCGGTCGCTGCTCCTGCCGACGTGCCTCATCGCGCTGTCGCTCATCGCCGCGCCGACGCGCCAGCAGCGCGCCGCGCTCGTCGCGGTCCTCACGCAGGACTTCATCCGGGCCGCGCGGGCGCGCGGCGCCGGCACCGCGCGCGCCATCGCCGTCCACGGGCTGCGCAACGCCGTGCTCCCGGTCGTGACGCTCGCCGTCCTGGAGCCGCCGATGGCGCTCGGCGGCGCGTTCGTCGTGGAGCGCGTCTTCGAGCTGCACGGGCTCGGCGAGCTCACCCTGCTCGCCGTGCAGGCGCGCGACGTGAGCTGGCTCATGGCGATCTCGATCGGCGCCGCCGGCATCGCCGCGCTCGGCGTGATCGCGACCGATCTCGCCTACGTGCTCATCGACCCGCGGCTCGGCCCGGCGGTGCTGTCCCGGAGGGGCGAGGCGTGACGCACGCCGCGGCGTTCCTCCGCCGGATGGTCGGCAGCAAGCGCGTCGCGGCCGGCACCGTCCTGCTCGGCGTGCTCGCGCTGCTCGCGATCTTCGCCGAGCTGATCGCCGCCCCCGCGCCGATCGCCCGCTTCGGGCCGGACGGCGTCGAGATCCTCCCGGCGATCACCGAGGCCGGGACGCTCGATTCGCTCACCGAGGCCGAGCTGCGGGCGCGCTTCGACGGCGGCTTCGCGATCTGGCCGCCCATCCGCTACGGCCCGGAGCAGCGCACCGACGCCGGCCCGAACGCGTCGCCCACGGCGGAGCACCCGCTCGGCACGGACTTCGAGAGCCGCGACCTCGCCGCGCGGCTGATCTACGGCGCGCGCACCGCGCTCGGCCTGTCGCTGAGCGCGGTGCTCGTCGGCATGTTCCTCGGCGTCGTGCTCGGCGGGCTCGCGGGCACGCTGCGCGGCTTCTGGAACGACGGCCTCGTCCGCCTCGTCGAGACGGTCGACACCTTCCCGGCGATCCTCGTCGTGGCGATCGTGCGCGCGATCGAGCGCGAGCCGTCGGCGCTGTCGCTCGTGCTCGCGGTCGCCTTCGTCCGCTGGGCGGAGATCGCGCGCCTCGTGCGCGCCGAGGTGCTGCGCGCGTCCAGCGAGGAGTACGTGATGGCCGCGCGCGCGCTCGGCAGCACCCGGCTGCGCGTCTTCTACCGCCACATCCTCCCGAACGCGCTCGGCCCGGCGACCGTGAGCTCTGTCCTCGGCGTGGCGTCCGTGGTCCTGCTCGAGGCGGCGATCTCGTTCCTCGGGATGGGCGCGCCCACGCGCGTGGCGTCGTGGGGCGAGACGCTGGGGCAGGCGGCGCGGCACCCGAGCGAGATCCGGCTGCTCGTGTTCCCCGGGCTCCTGCTCCTGGCGACGGTCGGCGGCTCGTACCTCATCGCCGACGCGCTTCGCGACGCCGTCGACGCGCGCACGGTGCGCGCACGGACGCCGCGCTGACGCCGCGCTGACGCCGCGCGGGACGAGGCGCCCTGGCCGGCCGCGGGACGCGCCGCCGGCGCCGGCGGGCCGGGTGGCGCGGGTGCCGGGTGGCGCGGGTGGCGCGGGTGGCGCGGGTGGCGCGGGTGGCGCGGTCTGCTTTGGACCCATCCCCCCGGAATTGCCCCAGATTGCCCGGAAAGGTGCCGGAATCGCGCCGGAACCGGCCTTGTCGCGGCGATCTGGACGGCGGGGGCCTCGCGCCACTCGATCTCGATGGGAAGGCCCGCTATGAATTCGGCCGCCATGGCCGTTCCCGAGATCAGCGAGCAGGAGTTCGAGCGCGAGGTGCTCCGCAGCGAGTTGCCCGTGCTCATCGATTTCACCGCCGCCTGGTGCGGGCCGTGCAAAACGGTCGCGCCCGAGGTCGAAGCCATCGCGCGCGAGCTCGAAGGCAAGGCCAAGGTGGTCAAGGTCGACATCGACCGGTCGAAGCGCATCGCCACCACCCTGCGCATCCAGGCGGTCCCGACGTTCATGGTCTTTCACCGGGGCCGCCCGGTGGCCGCCGAGCAGGGCGTCCTCAACCGCAAGCAGTTCCGCGAGATGCTCGAGCCGTTCCTCCCCCGCGCCGAGGGTGCGATCCGGGCGGTCGAGCTGGCGCAGCTCATCCAGCAGGGCCAGGTGGTCCCCGTCGACACGCGCGAAGCCAACGCATACGGCCGCGCCCACATCCCCAGCGCCGTGCACATCCCGCTGGAGGAGATCGAGGGTCGGCTCGCCGAGCTCCACATGCTCCCGGGCGCGCCGGTCGTCTACTGCCGCTCCGGCGACAGGTCGAAGGAGATGGCCACGAAGCTCGCGGAGGAGGGCGTCCCGGTCGCGTTCCTCGAGGGCGGCTTCCTCTCGTGGGAGGCCGAGGCGCTGCCGATCGAGCGCCCGGACTGAGCGTCGCGCGCGTCCGGCGCAGCGCGCGCCGGGCGCGGCGCCGAGCCTCCGGCGCGCTCAGCGCCGCGCGGTTGCGCGGGCGGCGCGTGCGATCGGGCGTCAGCCCTTCGCGGCCGCGAGCGCCGCCGAGACGACCTCGCGCACCGGCACGCCGTGCGTCCTCGCCGCCGCGGCGCAGTCGTCGAACTCCGGCTTGATCTGCGGCGGCCCGAACGGCCCCTCGCTGATCTTCACGCGGATGGCGCCGTACGCGGTCTTCACCGTCGCCATGCGCCGCGGGCGCTCGGTGCGCGCCACCGGGATCTTCCGGAGCCCGATGCTCGTCGTCTCGCGGAGCAGCGCCGTCGCCACCGCGTCGGCCTGCGGGGCCGCGGCGAGCGCCGCGATCGTCAGCGCGGGGCGGCCTTTCTTCATCGTGATCGGCACCGCCCACGCGTCGAGCGCGCCCGCCGCGAGCAGCGCCTCGATCGCGTGCCCTGCGACCTCGCCCGTGAGATCGTCGACGTTCGCCTCCACGAGGATGTGCGACGCGCTGCCGAGGCTCTCCTCCCCGCCCGAGCGCGTCCCGAGCACGACCCGCAGCAGGTTGGGGCGGTCGGGCAGCTCTCGCGTGCCGGCGCCGAAGCCGATCCGGTCGGGCGCGAACGTCGGCCAGCGCTCGAACCGGCTCGCCAGGGTCGCGATGATCGCCGCGCCCGTGGGCGTGACCAGCTCGGCGTCGATGTCGACGCCGTACGTCGGGACGCCGCGGAGGCACGCGACCGCGGCCGGCGGCGGCAGCGGGAGGATCCCGTGCCGCGCCTTCACGAACCCGCGCCCCATCGGCAGCGGCGACCCGACGACCTCCGCCCCGATGTGCACGATCGCCGCGGCGGTGCCCACGATGTCGACGATCGCGTCGACGGCGCCGACCTCGTGGAAGTGCACGTCTTCCAGGCGGATCCGGTGCACGGCGGCCTCCGCCTCGCCGAGGCGGCGGAAGATCCGGCGCGCCAGCGCGGCGACGGGCGGATCGAGCGGCGCCGCGGCGAGCATGGCGTCGATGGATCCGTAGGTGCGCTCCGGCTGGGGCGCCTCGACGTGCACGTCGAACGACGTCGCCACGATGCCGCTCCGGTGGGCGTGCCCGCGGTGAAGGTGGAAGCCGTCGAGGGGCAACGCGGCGACGGCGCGCTCGATGACGAGGAGGGGCACCCCGAGATCGAGCAGCGCGGCGATCGTCATGTCGCCCGCGATGCCGCTGAACGCATCGAAGAACAGGACCATGCCGGCGCCCGCGCCTTCCTCGAGGAGCTGCGCCCGCGGATGCTCGTGCGCGTGCTCGTGGTGGTGCCCGTGCTCGTGCTCGTGCGCGTGCTCGTGGTGGTGCCCGTGCGCGTGCTCGTGCGCGTGCTCGTGGTGGTGCCCGTGCGCGTGCTCGTGCGCGTCCCCGTGCCCGTGATCGTGCCCGTGTCCCATGTCTCGCCTGCTCCGTTCCACGGGCATCGCCCCGTCGCGGCGCCGCCGCTCGTCCTGCGCTCACTCCTTCGGCAGCATGCGATGGACCACCATCGCCGCGCCGAAGCCGCTGTCGATGTTGACCACGGCGACGCCGGAGGCGCACGACGTGAGCATCGAGAAGAGCGCGGTGAAGCCGCCCAGCGCCGCGCCGTAGCCGACCGCGGTCGGCACCGCGACGACCGGCGCCGCCACGAGCCCGCCGACGACGCTCGGCAGCGCGCCCTCCATACCGGCGACGACGATCACCGCCGACGCCTTGCGCAGCTCCTCGACGCGATGGAGAAAGCGGTGCAGCCCCGCGACCCCGACGTCGTACAGCCGCGTCGACTCGAGCCCCACGGCCCGCAGCGTCTCGATCGCCTCCTCGGCGACCGGGAGATCGCTCGTGCCCGCCGTCACGATCGCGACCGGCGCCGCGGCGCGCTTCCTCGTCGGCGCGACCTCGACGCTCCCGGTCCGCGCGAGGGGAACGTAGCGAAACGCGGGCACGAGCGACGCGACCGCCGCGCCCTTCGCCGCGTCGACGCGGGTCACGAGCACGTTCTGCCCGGCCCCCGAGATCTCCTGGGCGATCAGGGCGATCTGCTCGGGCGTCTTCCCTTCGCCGAAGATCACCTCGGGCACGCCCTGCCGGAGCGCGCGGTGATGGTCGACGGTCGCGACGCCCAGGTCCCGGAAAGGCAGCCCGCGGAGCGCATCGAGCGCCTCCTCGATCGCTGTCTCTCCGTTGCGAACGCGCTCCAGCAGCTCTCGGACGAGGCGCGGCTCCATGTGCGCAGCCGCTTAGCGCGGCAGCGCCGCCACCGCAAACCTTCCGCCTCGCCGCCTGCGCCAGCGCCGAGGCCGTCAGGAACCGGCCCAGGCTCTTTGCGCAGGAGGGGGCAGCGGGGCTACTTTCCGCGCCGCGTGCCCGCCTTCGTCGCTCCCCTCGTCGGCTTTGCTCTCGGCGCGCTGCTCGCCTGGTTCAGCGCCGCAGCCCCTCACCGCCCCGGCGCGCCGCGCGCGGCGGAGCCCCGGCTCGCGCCGGGCTCGCGCGATCGGCCGCTCGCCCTCGTCTCCCTGTTCGCCGTCCTCGTCTTCGCGCCGGTCTGCGCCTACTTCCTGGTGTTCGCGCCCGACTGGAGCTTCGCGTACCTCGTCGACACGCGCCGGATCCCCTCCGCCGTCGACCTCGTCCTGCTCCTCCTCGACGCCGCCTCCGTGCCCGCCGGGTTCGCCGCCGCGCACCGGTTCGCCTCGCGCGCCGGCGGCCGGCCCACGGCGCAGGGCGCCGTCCGCGCGCTGGCCGTCTTCGGCGGCGGGCCGATCGCTGTCGCGCTCGTCGCCGTCCTCGCCCTCTCGCGGCGCCTCGCGCTGGACGGCACCTACCGGCAGGTCGAGGGCGACTTCGGCGTCCACCCGGTCGCCGGCGGCCCGCTCGGCTACGCGCTCCTCTGGATGTACACGATGCTCGCCGCCGGCTTCGCGGTGACCGTGAGCGCGCTCCTCCGGCGCGAGCGCTCGGATCGCGGCGGGGAGAAGGCCGAGGCCCCCCGCGCCCCGCGGGCCCGCGCCGTCCCGAGCGAGCCGGCGCGGGCGGCCGATCCGCCCCGGCCCGCCTCGGCGCGCCCCGAGCGCCGGCTCGGCCTCGGCAAGGGCGGCCGGTCCAACCGGCCGGGCTGAGACGCGCCCGGCCGGGGAGCCGCGGGTCGCCCGCCGCGTTGCGGGTCGCCCGCCGCGTTGCGGGTCGCCCGCCGCGTTGACGGAGCCACGGCGCTCCACCACCCTGTCGCCCCATGTCCGAACGAGCCCGCGTGGATCAGCAGATCGAAGAACTGATGGAGCTGGCCGACCAGGTCGTCACGCGCGCCCGGAAGGGCGGCGCCGACGTCGCCGAGGCGATCGCCCGCTCCGGGTCCGAGCTCTCCACGAAGGTGCGCCTCGGCGAGCCAGAGCTCGTCGAGGAGGCCGTCCACAAGAGCCTCGGCATGCGGATCATCAAGAAGCAGCGCGTCGCGCTGACCTCGACCTCCGACCTCACGCCGCGCGGCATCGATCGGTTCGTGGCGGACGCGCTCGAGCTCGCCGACATCTCCCAGGAGGACGAGTTCGCCGGCCCCGCCGATCCCGAGCTCATCGGGAAGGGCCCCTTCCCCTCGCTCGAGCTCTACGATCCCTCCGGCGGGGAGATCACGGCCGCGCAGGCCATCGACATCGCGCGCCGCGGCGAGCAGGCCGCGCGCGACGCCGACCCCCGCATCACGAACAGCGACGGCGCGACGTTCTCGCGGACCGCGAGCGCCTTCGCCCTTGTCCTGTCCGGCGGCTTCCGCGGCGGCTACGCCGGCTCATACGCGTCGCTCGTCGTCTCCCCGGTCGCCGACGACACAGGCGACAAGAAGCGCCGCGGCTTTCACTTCAGCGCCCGGCGCCACCTCGCCGACCTCGACGCCCCGGACGCTGTCGGCCGCGAGGCAGCCCGCCGGACGCTCCGCAAGCTCGGCGCGCGCAAGGTGGCGACCTGCGAGGCGCCCGTCGTCTTCGACCCGGACGCCGCGCGCTCGATGCTGGGCCTGCTCGGCTCCTGCATCATGGGCAGCGCGATCTGGCGCAAGTCGAGCTACCTCGTCGGCCGCGAGGGGACGCGCATCGCCAGCGATCTCATCACGGTGGTCGACGATCCGCTGATCCCGCGCGCGCCCGGCTCGCGCCCGTTCGACGGCGAGGGCCTCCCGGCGCGGCGCAACGTCGTCGTCGAGCAGGGCATCCTGAAGACCTACCTCTGCGACAGCTACAGCGGCCGCAAGCTCAAGCGCCCGCCGACCGGCAGCGCGGCGCGCGGCGGGGGCGGCGGTGTGGGCCCGTCGACATCGAACTTCATCCTGCAGCCCACCTCGACGCCGGCGGAGGAGATCGTCCGCTCCACGCCGCGCGGCCTGTACGTCACCGAGATGATGGGCTTCGGCTTCAACGCCGTGACCGGCGACTTCTCCCGGGGCGCATCCGGCTTCTGGATCGAGAACGGCGAGCTCACGCACCCCGTGAGCGAGGTCACGATCTCCCTGAACCTCGACGAGCTCTTGCAGCGGATCGACGCCGTCGGCGCCGACCTGGATCTCCGGACGGCGACGGCGTCTCCGACCTTCCGGGTCTCTGCCATGACCATCGCCGGGAGCTGAGTCGCTTCCGTCCGGGGAGCCCCACGCTCCTCGATGTCGCCGGGAGCTGGCTCGCTTCCGTCCGAGGAGCCCCACGCTCCTCGAGCTCGCATCGTTCAGAAATCGAGGGACGTGCTCAGCAGCGAGGCTGCGAGCGACCTGCCAACCGGCCCCTGGTTGCGCTGCGGGAGGGGGGGTCTCCGTCCGCAGCGGGTCGCTCGCAGTGCTGCGGCGCGTGGCGGAGCGCCTGTCGGCTGCCCGCGGCCGCCCTCGCCGGGCCTGTCTGCCGGGCGTGGACGGCCGCGGACCTCGCTCAGCGCGAGGACCCGCCAGCGGCCAGGCTGCGCGGGGGCTCTTCGGAGCCCGCGCCGGCTGCCGCCTGGAGGGGCGCCCCTGCCTGCGCGGCAGCCTCAGGCATCAGGGACGCCTTGAGCTGCTGCGCATCGTTGCGCCCGATCCTGCCCACGAACGTGGGCAGGCTGATGGGCTCGTCCGACAGCGCCACGAACGTCCCCTGCGAGTTCGCCCGGTGGAGCGCCTCGAAGAGGGAGGTGACGTCCACGTCGCCGGACACCGCCCGCGCGTCGACGATGTACACGTCCGCGGGGTCGGCCCCCGCGTAGATCAGCGCGTCATACGGGTGGCTGGCGTGCCGGATGGGCACGCCTTCCCCGAGGGAACGCGCCACGTGGGTCATCGTGTCCTTGGTGCCGATGACCATCATCGACTTGGAGGTCGCCTTCGCGAGCTCCCGGGGCACCGAATAGCCCCATGCACGGAGGAACTCGGCCACGTCCGCCGCCTTGAAGCGCAAGTGTCTCCCCGGCGTACGGAAATGGGCAATCCTCCCCCGATCTACCCAGTTGTGGATTGTCTTCAAGTCGACCTCGCACAGGGCTGCGAGGTCCGACGCCGTCAACAGCTTCTCACGAACACCAGCCATCGCCGAACTCCACGCGAAAGGCACCTGCCGCACAGCTCGCGTTCACAGCGCGGCAGCGTCTCCTCAGGTGGCGGCCCCCCCCACCCGTCTGTCTACTCGATTGAAACCTAGCTCTCACGGACGGGTCCGTCACCCGCTTTGCTCGAATTTTCTCGGCCCCTTAGAGAGAACGCCCCGCGCGGAGGCAGACTCCCCATTCTTCAGGGGATCTCCTGGTTCATTATGTTCACGCGACCGGGTGTCGGCCAGCCGGTCACGAAAGAGCCTGCCGCACCGTCCGGTGCGCGCGGCCGCATGCGAGCCAGGCTCATCCCCGCTTTCGGCTCAGGCAAAGCGGGCGACCTGGACACCACTGCACCTCCTCCATCCTTCAATTTGAGCGGTTCTCCCGAGTTCGACAGCCCATGGTTGCCAAGTTTTGGCACGCGGAGCAGCAGCGCCTCGGGAGGAGCCGGAGGGTCGAGCTCATCTTCAGCGATGTAGTCCTCGTTGACGACCAGCGCGTAAGTGCCGGGGTTCAAGGAAATGGAGGGCAATTCAGTCTCTCCGCCCACATCGGCGAGCACATACCCCGTGAGGTCGGCCGGGACGTCTCCATCGTTGTAGAGCTCGACCCACTCCTGGGACGGCTCGGCGCCCCTGGGATTCGCCAGCACCTCATTGATGACCACATGGGGCATGGGCGCGCGCGTCATGGCTGAGAACGTCCGTCTCTCCACCACACCGGCGTTGTCGATGGTGGCCAAGTCGAGCTCGATCGCCGTGAGGGGCGGCAGCGGCGCGAGGACGAACGGCTCGCCCGGCGCCGCCGCGAGCACCTCGTCGAGCCCCTCGCCCGCGACCGCCCAGAGCAGCGGTGCGTCCGCCGAACGGACGAGGATCCTGTCGTCGGCGACCTGAGCGCAGCCCGGGCCCATGGGCACTTCGTCCGGCGCGCACACGATCGGCACGGCGGGGAAGGGTTCCGATTCCATCGTAAACGGACGCGGGTCGAGGCCCACGACAGCCGGATCGCCCGCGAAGGCGCTCGGCGGGCCGACGAGGAGCACCCCGTCCGCCTGGCCCGTCGCCGCGGGCGCCGGCTCCCCTTCGAAGCGCACGCAGCGCGCGCCAATGCCGTCGACGGCGCCTCGGCGCAGCTCGCCCGCCGGTCCGCCGGGCGCGAGCGCTGCCGCGGCGGCCGTATCGGGGAGCGGCGCATCGCCGCACCACACGCCGAGCGTGAGGCTCGCTCCGGCGTCGGGCGGCGGCCACAGCCGCGGGAGCACGGGGGACGAGCCCTCCGTGGCGACCTGGATGTGGTGCGAGAAGGCGGGGCTGCCGCTGGCCACGGCGTACGTCTCGCCGGGCGCGAGCGGGGCGAGCGGCGCCACGGTGAGCCAGAGGTCTCCCGAGGGCGCCTCGTTCAGCCAGGCGATCGAGGGGACCACGCGCTCCGCGAGCGCGTTCGACAGCTCGCCTTGCTCTATCTGGCGCAGGTGCGCCGCGCCGACCTTCCCGCGAAGGACCAGCGCGCGGCCGGGATCGACGTGCCCGGCAGCGGTGCCCGGGAGGCGCACCCGCAGCCGCAGCACCGGGGGCGCCGCGTCCAGCGGCGCAGCGGGATCGATCTGGAGCTCGGGGACCGCGTCCGCGTCGCCGGCGGTCGCGGTGACCGCGTCGTCGTCGAGGCGAGGGGGAACCGCGAGCTCCGGCGCGCAGGACAGGGGGGAGGCCACGAGCGGCGCGAGCGCGAGCGGCAGGACGTGGGCGGCGCGCGGCGCGCGCAACGGGCGAGTCGGGGGACGATGGTTCATGACGCGGAGTTCGGCGGGAGCTCGCCGCCGGTTGCCTCGACGTCGCTTTTTTTTCGGAGGCCGCTACCCTCGCCTCGCATGGCCCCCGAGGACATCAAGAAGCTCCGGCAGGAGCTTGGCTGCACGGCCCGCGAGCTCGCCGGAGCGCTGGGCATCGAGCAAGAGACGGTGCTCGCGTGGGAGCACGGCGACCTCTTTCCGACGAAGCGCTTCGTCGGGATGATGGAGGAGCTGCGGCGCAAGGGTCCGGAGGCGATCCCTCGCAAGAAGAAGAAACAGGCGAACGCCTCGCCGATCCAGCTGCTCGCCGATCCCGAGCTCTGGCGGCTGCTCCGCAAGCTCCTCTCCCACCCGGAGCTCAGGAGCGCGGCGCTGAAGCTGGCGGATGCTTATCCGGATCCGACGGACGCCCCACCTGCGTGAACGGCGGGCCGACGCGCTTGAAGGGCCGAGGGCGGTGACGGCTCAGTCGTCGTCTTCGTCTTCGTCGTCCTCGTCGTCTTCGTCGTCCTCGTCTTCGTCGTCCTCGTCTTCGTCGTCCTCGTCTTCGTCGTCCTCGTCTTCGTCGTCCTCGTCGCCCTCTTCGTCCTCGTCCTCGTCGCCGCCCTCTTCGTCCTCGTCCTCGTCCTCGTCGCCCTCTTCGTCCTCGTCCTCGTCGCCGCCCTCTTCGTCCTCGTCCTCGTCGCCGCCCTCTTCGTCCTCGTCGCTGTCTTCGTCGTCCTCGTCTTCGTCGTCCTCTTCGTCCTCGTCGTCGGCGCGCCGCACGTCGTTCGCCTCGAGCTCATTCGAGGGTCCGACGACCTCCTGCGTGCCGTGCTCGGCATCCACTTCAGGGACCGGGATCTCCACACGCACCTCGTCTTCCATCGCTTCCATCGCAACCTCTCCCTCCCGCGGCGCTGCAGGCGACACGCCGACGTCTTCCGGTGGCTTCTCCCCTGCGCTGGCGACGCTCGTCCGGATCGTTCCCTCCGCCCCGGCGAAGCTCTGCTGCTCCGATGTTGCCACCGCCGTGTCCGGCGGCTCTTCGCCGAGCTCGCGCTCGTAGGCGCGGCGTGATTCCTCGGTCAGCTCGGTGAACTCGCGCAAGGTGGGCAGCTCGCCGAGCGCCTTCAGACCGAAGAACTCGAGGAACTGCGCCGTCGTGCCGTACAGCATCGGCCGACCGGGCTCGTCCTTCTTGCCCAGGATCCGCACGAGATCGCGCTCCAGCAGCGACTTGAGCGCGGCGCCGGAGTCGACGCCGCGGATCTCGTCGATCTCGGGCCGCGTGATCGGCTGCCGGTAGGCCACGATCGCGAGCGTCTCCGTCTGGGCGCGGGACATCTTGACCGGCTTCTGCTCGGTCACCTCGCGCACGAACGGCGCGAACGCGGGGCTCGTCCGGAAGACGTACCCGCCCGCGACCTCGTCCAGGCGGAACCCACGCCCGTCGTACTCCGCGACCAGCTCTGCGAGCAGCTCTCGCACGATGCGGTGCTCCGCGTTCGCCGAGCGCGCGAGCTCGCGGGCCGGCACCGGTCGCTCCGCCACGAAGATGAGCGCCTCCAGGACGCCCTTCAGGTGCTTGCGCGCGACCGCGGAGAGCCCCGGGACCTGCGCGGGCGCGGCGGACGCGCCCCGGGAAGGCGTCGCGGCGCGCCGCGCCGGGTCGCCGAGCTGGGCCCACGCGACGGCGCGGAAGCGGACGACCGGATCTTGCCGCGCGCCCCGCGGCGCGCGCGGCTCCCTCTTCGCCGCCTGCGGCCGCTTCGCCCCGCCCAGTCGCGCGTGCGCCGCCGCCCTCAGCCGCGCCGGCGTGCCGCGTCCGCTCGCCCTCGACGGAGCGCCCTGCCCTGTTGTCTTCGGGGCGCGCGGCTCCTTCTTCGCCGCCTGCGGCCGCTTCGCCCCGCCCAGCCACGCGTGCGCCGCCGCCCTCAGCCGCGCCGGCGTGCCGCGTCCGCTCGCCCTCGACGGCGCGCCCTGCCCTGGTGTCTTCGGGGCGCGCGGCTCCTTCTTCGCCGCCTGCGGCCGCTTCGCCCCGCCCAGCCACGCGTGCGCCGCCGCCCTCAGCCGCGCCGATGCGCTCTGCCCTGTCGTCTTCGAAACGCGCCGCCGCTTCGCCGCGGCATCAGCCACCGTCACGGCCACTCCCTGCGTCTACCTCGTCCACCGCTGCCGACGGCGCCGCGACGTCCTCCGGGATCGACAGGTCGCTCCTCACCGCGACCGCATCGCGGCTCGGCTCCTCCAGCGCGGCGCCTGCATCCGCTTCCCTCGCGGGCTCGCGGTCCGCGAGGTCGTGCGCGCTGCCCGTCTCCTCCGCCGCCTCGACGAGCTCCGGGCGCGACGGTTCGCCGCTCGGCTCCTCGGCTGGCCCGGCCAGCTCGGGCACCGCCGGCTCGCTGCTCTCTGCTGCGGCTTCTGCGTCCCTGGTCGCGGCCGCTTCGGGCTCCGCCGGCTCGCCGTGCGCTCCTTCCGCGGTTCCCTCAGCTTCCCAGGGCTCAAGCTCGGCTGGCTCGCTGCTCGCTGCTTCTGCAGTCTGGGTAACCTCTGGAGCTGCCAGCTCGTCGCTCTCCGCTACCGCGGCTTCCGCAGCCCCCGTAGCCTCGGCCTCCGCCGCCTCGCCGCTCTCCTCTGCCGCGCCTTCCGCAGCCTCGGCCTCCGCAGCCTCGGGCTCCGCCGCCTCGCCGCTCTCCTCTGCCGCGCCTTCCGCAGCCTCGGCCTCCGCAGCCTCGGGCTCCGCCGCCTCGCCGCTCTCCTCTGCCGCGCCTTCCGCAGCCTCGGCCTCCGCAGCCTCGGGCTCCGCCGCCTCGCCGCTCTCCTCTGCCGCGCCTTCCGCAGCCTCGGCCTCCGCAGCCTCGGGCTCCGCCGCCTCGCCGCTCTCCTCTGCCGCGCCTTCCGCAGCCTCGGCCTCCGCAGCCTCGGGCTCCGCCGCCTCGCCGCTCTCCTCTGCCGCGCCTTCCGCAGCCTCGGCCTCCGCAGCCTCTTCGCGCCCCTCGTCGCCGGCCTCCGCGGCCCCCGCCACCTCAGGCCGCGCCGGTTCGCCCGCAGGCGGCGCTCCCGCCTCGTCGCTCCCGGCCGGCTCGCTCCGCTCCGCCGCCGGCGCGCCGTCGTCCGGCTCGAAATCCGGCACAGGCGCGCCGTCGGCCACCGCGAGCTGGATGTGGATCGGCGCCAGCGGGTCCGTCTGGTGGACCCGGATGAGCCTCAGCTTGCACATCTCGAGCACGGCCAGGAACGTGATCACGACCTCGAAACGGGGGATCACGCCCCCCTTCGAGACGCTGTCGAGCAGCAGATCCTCGAAGCGCATCGCGCGCCGCGCCGAGAGCTTCTCCGTGAGCTCCACGATGCGATCCGTGATGCTGATGCGATCGAAGACGACCTCGTGATCGATCTGGACGTTCGTCCGCTTCAGCACCCGCTCGAAGGCGTCCAGCAGGCCGAAGATCGACGTCGACGCGAACGGCGCCGGGCCCTTCGGCACCTCGCTCTCGCTCATGCCGCGCGTGAACACGTCGCGGCCCAGCGTTCCGCGCTCGGCCAGATCGGCCGCGGCGACCTTGTACTTCTGGTACTCCAGCAGCCGCCGGACGAGCTCCGCGCGCGGATCCTCCTCCTCGCCGGGCATCCCGTCGTCGTCCTGCCCCGCGGGCACGCTCGGCAGCAGCATCTTCGACTTGATGTGCGCCAGCGTCGCCGCCATCACGAGGTACTCGCTCGCGAGGTCGATCGACAGCGAGCGCATGATCTTCAGGTACTCGAGGTACTTCTCCGTGACGAAGCTCACGGGGATGTCGAGGATGTCGAGCTCGTGCTGCTGGATGAGGTGCAGCAGCAGATCGAGCGGCCCCTCGAACGTGGGGAGCGAGACGACGTACTCGCCCTCGCGCGGCCCCGCGTCCGCCGCCTGCGCGGCCGCGTCCCGGGCCGTCGCGGCCGCGTCCCGGGCCGTCGCGGCCGCCGCGGCCGCCTCGCGGGCCGTCGCGGCCGCCTCGCGGGACCGGGAGGCCGCCCCGCGGGCGGCGGGCGCAGGAGCGGCGCCCGCGCTGCCTCGCCCTTTGCCGCCGCGCGCCCTTGCCGCGCCCGCCTTGGAACCGCTCACGCGGCGACCGTAATCGCAAGGCGCCGGTCGGTCCATTCCGGAGCGTGCCCCGGCGCCGCGACGCGCCGAAACGCCGCTCCGTCCGACAATTTATGGCGGGAGCGGTGCTAGCATCAGCGCTGTCGATGAAGCCGTCCCCCGCGAAGAGCTGCCCCTCGTGCGGTGAGCGCTACGACGCGGGCGTGCTCTATTGCCCCCGCGACGGCACCCCGCTCGCGAGCTCGCGCAAGAGCCCCGCCTTCGGCGCCGCCGAGGGCGACCCCTACGTTGGCATCACGCTCGGCGGGCAGATCCAGGTCCGCCACCTCATCGGCATCGGCTCGATGGGCCGCGTCTACCGCGCCTTCCAGGCGGGGATCGAGCGCGACGTGGCCGTCAAGATCCTCCACCGCGAGCTGAGCACCAACGCCGAGCTCGTGAGCCGCTTCCACCGCGAGGCCAAGATCGCGAGCCGCCTCGTCCACCCGAACGTCGTCCAGGTGCTCATGACCGGGAGCGTCCCGGCCACCGCCGACCCCCGGATCGGCGGCGAGCTCTACCTCGTCATGGAGCACCTCGACGGCATCTCGCTCCTCTCCGCGCTCGCCGCCGCGGGCGCGGGGGGCGAGAGCGAGGCGCTGCCGCTCCCGAGGGCGCTCCACATCATCCTCCAGGTCTGCGACGCCGTCGGCGAGGCGCACGCGCAGGGCATCGTCCACCGGGATCTCAAGCCCGAGAACATCATGCTCGTCCGCCGCGGCGAGGACCCGGACTACGTGAAGGTGCTCGACTTCGGCATCGCTCGCCTCGACTGGGCCGACAAGGCGATGACCACGCAGGCCGGGCTCATCTTCGGCACGGCCAAGTACATCTCGCCCGAGGGCGCCGAGGGGCAGCGCGTCGGCCCGCCGGCGGACGTCTACTCCATCGCGACGATGCTCTACCAGTGCCTCGCGGGGCGCGCGCCGTTCGAGGGCGACTCGCCCGTCGCGCTGCTCGTCCAGCACACGCACGCCCCGCCGACGGACCTGCGCAGCATCGCGCGCTCGAGCTACGTGCCCGCGCCCATCGCGCAGGTCGTCATGCAGAACCTCGCCAAGAAGCCGTCGGAGCGGGCCCCCGACGCGCGCGCCCTCGGCCGCGACCTCGCGCTCGCCGTGCGCGCGAGCGGCCTCGACCCCGACGAGATCGCCGCCCAGCCCGGGCTGCTGCGCGCCAGCGCGGTGATGAAGCTCGCCTCGAAGTCGCGCACAAAGTCGCTCGACCTCTCCCCGGCGCTCGCCGCCCAGATCGGCGGCATGCCAGCGCCCACGCTGGAGAGCGCGCACATCGGCGATCTCGGGCCGCTCCCCCCGCACGCCGAGGTCGATCGCTACGGAAACCTGACGGCGCGCCGGCCCGAGGAGGAGCGCGCCTCCTCCGGCGGCGCGGAGCGCGCCTGGTCGCCGAGATCCAGCGGCGCGGAGCGCTCGTCGAGCCCCAGCGACCCGCACCACGCCGCCTTCGGCAGCGGAGAGCGCGCCGCCTTCGGCAGCGGGGAGCACGCCGCCTTCGGCAGCGGAGAGCACGCCGCCTTCGGCAGCGGAGAGCGCGTCTCCGGCGGCGGCGCGGAGCGCTCCTCCTCGCCGAGATCCAGCAGCGTGGAGCGCTCCGCGCTGGGCGGCGTGGAGCGCTCCTCGTTCGGCGGCGCCGCGCCCGGCAGCGCCGCCGCCCCCTTCAGCGGCGCCGGGCCCGGCGGCGCGGCCCCTTCCTGGACCACCCCCTTCCCGGGCGATCCCGCGCGGACGGCGATCGGCCTCGGCATCGAGCCCGCGCGCGACTCGGCGCCCGCGCCGTCGACCATGCAGGGCGTCGCGTCCGCCGCGCGGCCGCTCCCGCGCCGCGCCGTGATCGCCCGCGCCGCCGCCCTCCTCGCGTGCGCCGGCGCGGTGGGGATCGTCGTGTTCCTCGGCGGGCGGCACCTCGGCGCCTTCGGCGGACCGGGCGCGCGCGACTCGCTGGAGGCGCACATCGAGCGCGCGCGTGACTGCATGGGCAGGCACGCGTGGGACGCTCCCCCCGGCGAGAACGTGAAGGACATCATCGCGCAGGCGCTCGCGCGGTGGCCGAGGGACCCGCGGCTCGCCGATCTCCGGCGCGAGTCGTCCGAGCGCATCGTCACCGACGCCCTCGGGCGCAAGTACGCCGGCGACAGGGCCGGCGCGATCCGGCTGGCGAAGCTCGCCGTCGAGCTGCACCCGGAGCTCACCACCGCCCAGCACCTCGTCCTCGAGCTCTCGAGCGGCCCCCCCGGCGCCGCCCCGGAGCCGCCCCCGCAGGTCTCCCCCGAGAGCTCGGCGCCCCCGGACGCAGCCCCCGACCGCGCCTCGCCGCGCGGGCCCGCGCCGCCCGAGGTCCGCGGCGCGACCGCCGGCCCCCCGCCGACCGCCGGCCAGCCGCCGGCGCCGACCCCCAGGGGCGCGACGCCTGCTCCCCGAGGCGCGCCGGCGACGCCTGCTCCCCGGGGCGCGGCGGCGCCACCGACGCCTGCTCCCACGCGCGCGGGGGCGCCTCCCGCGGGCGCTGCCCCGCCCGGGAACGACGCTGCGCCGCCGGCCAGCGCCGCCGCGCCCGCGCCGGCCTTGCCCCCGTCGCCGCCCCCGCTGCCCGCGGAGCCGCTGTCGCCGCTCCCCTCGTCGACCGGTCCGTGGCTATAATCCATCGAAGGTGAACCCAGGCGGCCGGTACCCGACGTCGCGAGCGCCCACCAACGTCCGCGCTGGGGAGGGCGACCGAGCGTCAGCGCCGCGCCGGCAGAGAGCCCGACCGGCGCGCGGCGCCGCGTGCGGCGCGGCGGTCGCCGCGCTCCTGCTCGCGGCCCCCGGCCGCGCCGACGAGAGCAGGGCCGCCCGCCGGGCCGCCGCCGCGCGCGAGCAAGGCCTCCCCTACACCATGGTCGAGGTGAGCGGCGGCGTGATGACGCTCCCCGGCGCCGACGTCTGCCCCGTGTCGCTGTCCCCGGACACCTGCGAGCAGGGCGAGACGAGCGTCTCCTTCGGCATCCACAACCTCTACCGCTGGGGCGACATCGGCTTCGGCGCGGGCATCTTCTGGGCCGCGACGCTGAGCACCGAGGCCGCGCGCGGCGCGCCCGAGCTCGAGCGCGATCACTCGCGCCGCTACTTCATGCTCGACGGGGCGTTTCGCTACTACGGCATCCGCACGAAGACCTGGGAGTGGTGGGCGGGCGCGACGCTCGGCGGCGTCGTCGTCAACGACTCCTGGTCGGTCAACGCCGACCGCGAGCCCTACTCGGACACGGCCTACGTCGGGCCCAGGTCCGTGACGATCGGCACCGAGGGCGTCGCCGCGGGGCTCGCGATCGGCGGCGAGTGGACCTTCGCCGACAACTGGAGCCTCGGGAGCCACCTCCGCTACTCGAGCTGGTTCCTCCCGGAGCAACGCAAGGTCTCGCCGACCGGCGACCGCGCCTCCCTCTCCGAGCGCGTCGACATGTTCAACATCGGCATCCTGATCGCCTACCGCGTCGCGCTCTGACGCCGCGCGCGCCGCAACCGACGCGGACCACGCAGGCGGCGCGGACCACGGGACGGCGCGGCGCACGCGGACCACGCCGACGGCGACCGGCCGCCGCGCGCGCTCGGCGCAGCAGTTGACGCGACATCGCCAGGTCGGTACGCCTCGTCGGCCGTTCCCACCCAGCGAGGAGCTCCCGATGCCGCTGAATCTCTCGAAGGTCGGCCACACGACCCAGCCCAGCGCCTTCACCTTCACCTGGAAGACCCTGGCCACCTACGCGCTCGGCATCGGCGCCCGGCGCGACGAGCTCGAGTACCTCTACGAGGGCGTGCCCGGGGGCATGAAGGTCTACCCGACCTTCGGCGTCATCCCGACCCAGAACACGGTGTTCGAGGCGCTGGAGCTGGCCGGGGCCGAGCTGCCGCTCATCGTGCACGGCGGGCAGACGCTGCGCGTGCACCGCCCGCTCCCGACGAGCGGGACGCTGCTCACGACCGCCACCCTGTCGGGCATCTACGATCTCAAGAAGTTCGCGCAGGTGATCGTCGAGACGAAGACGACGCTCGAGGGCGAGCCGCTCTTCGACACGGTGTGGTCGATCATCGTGCGCGGCGTCGGCGGCTTCGGCGGGCCGCGCCCGCCGCAGAGCGAGTCGGAGGCCCCGGTGCCGAAGAACCGCGAGCCCGACTGGGTCGTCGAGCAGGCGACCTCGCCCGAGCAGGCGCTGCTGTACCGGCTCTCGGGCGACGAGAACCCGCTCCACGCCGACCCGGAGGTCGCGGCGAAGGCGGGCTTCGCCCAGGGGCCCATCCTGCACGGGCTCTGCACGTACGGCTTCGCCGCGCGCGCGGTCATCCAGAAGGCGGCCGGCGGCGACGCGAGCAGGCTGCGGGCCTTCGGCGCGCAGTTCCGCAAGCCGGTGTGGCCCGGCGACACGCTCATCACGCGCGGCTACGCGCTGGACGGCGGAAAGATCGCGATCGTCACGTCGGTCAAGGAGCGGCCCGACCCGGTGCTCACGAGCGCCTGGGCGGAGATCGGCTGACGGCCGGCGCGGCCGCGTGCTAAGGCCCGAGACCCGGATCAGGGAAGCGTTATGAGCAAGAAGACCGAGAAGGACAGGGCCAGGGACGACGAGGACCTCGACGACGAGGACCTCGACGGCGAGGACAACGACGACGGGGAGGAGGACGAGGCGAAGGCCACCGCGGTCCACGGCCGCGACGACGACGACGAGGACGACGGCACCGAGCCGGAAGATCCGTACTGGTGGGCGCCGCACGCGGTGCTCAGCGCGCTCGTGCTGATCGGGCTCCTCGGCTTCTTCGGCATGTTCAACAAGACGCCGCTCGCCCGGATCGCGGCGCCTGTCGCGCCGGAGCCCGACGACCACGCGCACGCCGTCGCCGCGTCCCCCGCGCCCGCGCCCACCCCGACGCCCCGCCCGGCGCAGTCAGCTCGAGCGCCCCGGGAGATGTTCGGCGCGAAGCACCTGCTCGTCATGCACAAGGGGAGCCGGCGGGCGCCCCCGACCATCGAGCGCACGAAGGAAGAGGCCCAGGCCCGCGCGACCGAGGCCATGAAGAAGGCCAAGGCCGACCCGAGCAAGTTCACGGAGATCGTGAAGGAGTACTCGGACGAGCCGGGAGCGGACAGGCGGGGCGGCGATCTCGGCAAGTTCCCGAAGGGCGCGATGGTCCCGGAGTTCCAGGCGGGCCTCGAGAAGATCAAGGTCGGCGAGGTGAGCGACCTCGTCGAGACGCCGTTCGGCTACCACGTCATCCTCCGCACGCAGTGATCGAAGGGCGCCTCGCGGCGCCCTCGCGACCCAAGGGCGCCTCGCGGCGCCTTCGCGACCGGAGGGCGCCTCGCGGCGCCTTCGCGACCGGAGGGCGCCTCGCGGCGCCTTCGCGACCGGAGGGCGCCTCGCGACGTCGCCAGCCCGCGGCGCCGAGGGCGCCCGCGCGGCGGCAGGCGTCTTCGGCCGCGCCGCCCTCGCTTCCTTGTTCCGCGACCGCGGCGCTCAGGGCGACGGCGGGGAGACGAGCTTCTTCAGCCGCGACGCCTTGTCTTCCTTCGTCAGCGTCACCTTGGCGTGCTCGTCGGCCGTCATGCCGCTGCGGAGCACGCGGGCCTCGTCGCCGACGCCGTACACCGTCTTGTCGGCGCGGGCGAACATCCACTCGGTGGCGGGGCTGTCGCCCTCCTTGTGCATCAGGCGCACCGCGCCGTCGCCGATGCCCTTCTCCCGGGACGCGCCCGGGAGCTTCGCCAGCGTCGACAGCACGTCCTTCGCCTGGTCGACGTCGCCGCGCGCGATCGAGAGCACCCGGTAACGCTTGTCGCCCTCCTTGTAGTAGCCGAACGCGCCGGGCCCAGCGCCGTCGATGCCGAGCACGTCCTTCGTCTCGTAGCGGATGCCGAGCTGGATCATGTTGTCCTTCGGCAGCGCCGCCGCGGCCGGGGGGAGCGCCGGCTCGCCGGGCAGCTTCGAGCCCATCTCCTTCACGAGGGCGGGCAGCACCTGCTCGCTCGCCGACTTGAGCGCCGCCTCGGCCAGCGCCTCGTCGTTGTACGTGATCTCGGCGAGGTACTGCCCGCGCCAGAGGTACGCGTTGCCGACCCCCATCGCGGCCGCGCCGCCGCCCTCGATCTGGCGCGGCGTCGCCTCGTCGGCGGGGTCGCCCTCCCCCACGGTGCGCTTCGTGAACATCCCGTACGCGCCCTCGGTGGACCCGAACTTCGAGAGGTACACGTTGACGGTCGCGGTGCCGCCGGCGCCGTTCACGTACCGCGCCTCGACCACCCGGCGCACGCCGAATCCCTTGTAGATCTCGCACTCCCCGTCGAACATGTCGCAGATGCTGTCGAGCGGCAGAGGCGCCGATTCGCCGAACGTCTTCTCGGGGCCGTTCGGATCGAGGCAGAACCCGCCGATGGTGCGCGGGAAGAACGGCGCGCTGGCCGCGTCGCCGATCGTCCCGCCTCCGCCCGCGCAGGCCGCCGGCTTTGCGGCGGGCGTCGGCGGCGGCGGCGCGCCCATGCGCTCCTCCTCCTTCTTGCTGCAGCCCACGGCCAGCGCAGCCGCGAGCGCCCCGGCGAGGAGCACGCCGCGCGCGCTGCGCGCGGCAGGCGCGCTGTGGGCAAACAGGACTCTCGATGAACACCTTTCCGGCGGGAATCGCATGGCCCGTTCGCCTTGCACCTTTTTTCATAGCGCCGCAATCGTTAGCGCCCGACGCGCGGTTCTTTGAAAGATTCCCCATGAAATTCCACAACTTGGCGCGAATCAGGCAGGGCATGCGACTTGCCTTTGCCCGGCATTCGGTGCGTTCTTCCTCCTGTTCGCGACCTGCTCTTCGTGGTCCCGACGGCCCGGGGCCCTCGTCTCTGACGTGGCGCGCGGCGCCGCGGAGAGGGCGGCGCCGCGCGCGCGGCTTCACCCTCCCGGAGCTGCTCGCGGTGGTCGTCCTCATCGGCATCCTCGCGGCCGCGGCGTCGCCGAGCTTCGTCAACGGCATGCGCGATCGCCGCGTGAACCGCACCGCCATGGAGATCAGCGGCATCTACCGCCTCGCGCGGCACCAGGCGATGGGCCGCGGGACGGCGGTCCTCGTGCGGTGGTCGGCGTCGGCGCGCGAGTTCGAGGTGAGGCAGGCGCGCATCGAGGGCATCGCGGCGGGCTCGATGCTCTCGAAGAGCTGCCTCAGCGTGGCCGACTGGATGAACCCGGCCGAGACCGAGCTCGTCACGCGGTTCAACGTCACGGACCTCGAGCTCGCCTCGGTGGAGCTCCGCGATCCCACCCCGCCCGACGGGGTCGTGAGCGACGACGCCGACGTCTGCTTCACGGCGCGCGGGCGGACCTTCGTCCGCTACAACTTCGCCGCCGGCTTCACCCCGCTGCTCGGCGCGATCCGCGTCAACGTGACGAACACCCGGACCGGCCTCCTGCGCTCGGTCTTCGTCCCGCCGAACGGCGTCGCGAGGCTCGGCCTGTGAGCGCGGCGCGCGCGAGGCGGCCGGCGAGCCGCGGCTACACGCTCATCGAGGTCATGGCGGCGCTCGGCGTGCTCGCGATCGGCGCGACCGGGGTGCTCGCGCTGCAGAAGGCGACGCTCATCAGCAACACGAACGCGCGCAACATCGCGATCGCCAACAACATCGCCATGACCTGGGCGGAGCGGCTGCGCGTCGACGCGCTGCAGTGGAACGACCCCGGCGGCGTCCCGGACCGCGACAGCGACACCGACTGGCTCCACCTCATGACGACCGCCCCGTACCCGGCGAAGGTGACGCCCACGTTGATCGACAGGCTCGGGGCGCCGAGCGCCGACGTGTTCGGGACCGACATCTACGCGGGCGACTCGGGGCCCAACCCGCCGCAACCCGCGTTCTGCACGCACGTCCGCTTCAGCCAGTTCACCGACGCCGCGACGGGCGTGCGGCGCTGGCCAACCCTCATCCGGGCGGAGATCCGCGTCGTCTGGGAGCGGAGCGGCAACCCGATCGACTGCTCGGTCGCCCCCGTCGACGTCGACACGCAGCCGGAGCGCTTCGGCGCGGTCTACGTCACGACCGCCGTCCGCCGGAACACGAGCGAGGAGTGACCGCGATGCGAGACCGACGCATCTCCCCCCCTGCGCGCGCGCGCGCCTCTGGACAGCGAGGCTTCACGCTCGTGGAGCTGCTCATCGCCATGGCCGCCGGCCTCGTCGTGTCGATGGCGGCCTTCCTGCTCTCGAAGAACGCGACCCGCTTCTTCCAGAACGAGGCGCGGGCCTCCGCCTCGCACCTCGCCGCGACGATCGGGCTGAACCGGCTCGCCACGGATCTGCAGCGCGCCGCCTACCTCTCGACCGGCAACATCCAGGTGCCGGACGACCCCCAACGCTGCGGCGCCCCTCCGGTCGCGCCGACCGGCCTCCGGCTCCTCGCGGGCGTCGCGATCCAGCGTCAGGGGTCGGTGTTCCTTCACCCCTCGGAGCTCGGCCAGAGCATCGTCAACGGCATGTGGCCGGACTCGATCGTCATCGGCGGCAGCTTGAACACGACCGAGGTGTTCGAGTCGCGCGTCGTCAACGACGCCGGCACCTGGTACGTCCAGCTCCTCGACAGCGCCGCCCTGCGGCGCACGAACGAGCGCGCGCTGGGCGGCGGAGAGGGCCTCGGCGAGCTCTTCCAGCCCGGTCGCTTCCTGCGGATCAGCCGCCCGAACCAGCGGCACATCTACGCCGTCATCGACAGCATGGCGCCCGGGAACATCGTTTTCCTCAAGTCCCCTCCGGGGGTGACGACGCGGGCGGTCGAGCCCGATTGCGGCCTGCCCCTCAGCGGCGCGCACGCGTGGGTGAGCGTCATCTCCCGCGTCCGCTACGACATCCGGAGCCTCGTCGGAAAGTCCACGTCCTACCGCTCGCTCGTGGAGCCCATCACGCCGGCGCTCACCGGCGACAACGGGCGCACCGAGCTCGTGCGGGTCGAGCTCGACGACGAGGACCAGGAGAGGCCCGGCACGCTCGAGCTCATCGCGGAGTACGCCGTCGACCTCAAGTTCGGGATCTCCGCCCTGCAGGAGGAGAAGGCCCAGCAGAGGACGAGCCCGCAGATCACGCGGTATCCGATCGCCGCGACCGACAACGCGGAGGTGTACAAGATCGCCGCCCCGAACGATCTGCCCGAAGCCAGACCGGAGGACGTGAGATCGGTCCAGATCCGGCTCTCGACCCGCACCCGGGCGCCGGACCGCGACGTCGGCTTCCCCGTGGGGCCCGACGGCCGAAGGCTCAGGTTCCTCATCCCCGGCATCGTCACCGGCGTCAACACGCCGGCGGACATCGTGCCGGCTGGCGCGCCCCCGGTGTTCGCCCGGATGCGCACGCTCTACGCCGACGTCTCGCTCCCGAACCTGGCAGAACCGAGATGAAGAACGCAAGCATCGCCCGGTCCCGCCGGCGCTCCCGCGAGCGGGGCGCCGCCGTATTCATCGTCGTGCTGGTCATCACGATGCTCACCGCCATCGGCCTGTTCGCGGCCCACGCCGCCACGCTGTCGACGATCGCCAGCGGCCATGGACGTCGCATGACGCAGACGCACTACCTCGCGGAGTACGCGATGCAGCTCGCGCTCGCCGAGGTGGAGCAGCGGGGCGGCCTGAACGGCGGGCTCGCCTTGGGGGAGAACTGCCTGGGCACCCCCGCCAACTGCTGGACGATCAACTCGCGCGAGCTCCAGCAGAGCGCGGCGGAAGATCTGCTGGATCTCGACGCGCCCGGCGTGCCGGGGAGCCTCGGCCGCAAGGACGTCCGGTGGACCTTCGAGGTGGAGGTCAGCGACAGGATCCAGCCGGCGCTCGGGAACCACGAAGGCGCCTCCAGGACGGACCAGAGCCAGGTGGATATCGACTATTGCACGGTCGCGATGAACGGGCGGCTCATCGCCTGGCCCGATCCGGGCAACCCGGTCGGTGAAGACGAAGTCGTCGCCACGGCGGGCAGCCAGGAATCCCTGTCCCTCGTGGCCCATGTCCTCTGCAGGTAGAAGCGACGAACCGGAGCGCACGATGCGAAACCTGACGAAGGTGCTTGTCACGATGGGCTCCGCGGCGACGGTCGGCCTCCTCGCCCCGCGCGCGCGCGGGCAGGCCATGGACGTCGAGCCGCCGCTCCCCAACGTCCTCCTGCTCGTCGACACGTCGGGCTCGATGGAGAGGACGGTGGCGGGCGGCGAGCCGGACTGCAACCCGCTCCACGCCCCGGCCAGCGAGGCCCTGAAGAGCCGCTGGGCGAAGCTCGTCGAGTCGCTCACCGGCCCGATCACGGACTTCTCGTGCTACGCGCAGCCCCGAACGAGCTCGGAGTTCGTCGACGAGTTCAGCCTCGGGACCGAGCCGCCCTACGACCGGAACTACTACATCCCGTTCCACCGCCTGCTCTCCCGCGGCTGCACGAAGGGCCCCGGGGCGGACTACAACTCGCTGCGAGAGCACCCGTTCGACGACGCGACCCAGCCCTGCCCGGCTGGGCTGGGCTGGGATCAGGCCGCGTCCGGCCTGCTCGACGTCTACGGCGATCGCATCCGGTTCTCGCTCATGACGTTCGACACGCTCCCCGACGCGCGCACCGGGCTGAGCGGCGGCATGCCCGATCCGGTGGGCGGCATGGCGGGGATGTGGAGCTACTTCCTCGAGTTCCAGAGCGGCGCAGGGTACCCGGCGCGGGGCAACCCGCCCGACTGCGCCGTCGAGGACGTGGAGGTGGGCGCCAGGAACCCGGCCGCGCCGCTCTGGGAAGGGCCGCTCGTCCCCTTCCCGTCCTTCACGGCGGACATCACCGAGGTGCGCGCGGTGAACCAGCGCATCCAGGACGCGCTGATCGCGACGCGCCCCTACGGCGCGACGCCGCTCGCCGGGATGCTGACCGACGCGCGCGACTACATCCTCAACGACGGCTCGGACTGGGGAGGCCGGCCGCTCGGGCCGCGCGACGATCCGTACATCGCCGGCGGCTGCCGCAAGACATCGATCGTGCTCATCTCCGACGGCGAGCCGAACCTCGATCTGCGCCCGACCTGCGCGCAGGGCCCCGGCCCCGGCCCGGAAGGGACGGGCTGCCCGTACGAGGAGCCGCACGTCATCGCCCACGCGCTGAACACCCACGTGAACCCGAACCGCCGCGTGCAGACCTATACCGTCGGGTTCGGCCTCACCACGCAGGCGCGGCAGGAGCTCAACGATCCGACCTTCAACTGCGCGACGATCTCCAGCACCGATTTCCTGCCGGGCGGGCGCTGCGACAACGCCGCGAACGCGCTCAAGGCGTGCTGCACGCTGTCGCGCATCGCGATCGAGGGCGGGACCGACCGCGGCTACTTCCCGGACGACGCCAACGAGCTCTCCGCGGTGATGTCGCAGATCTTCGCGCGCATCGCCGCGAACTCGACGAGCCGCACCCTCCCCGTCTTCGCCAACGCGGCCACGACCGTGGACACCGGCAGCGAGGCCGCTGGCGTCGCCTACCAGTTCGGCTCGTCGTTCAGCCCGCCGCCGGACGGCTCGATGTGGAGCGGCAACCTCGAGCGCAAGCGCTTCGTCTGCGAGTCGGTGAACGGCGTGATGACGACGCAGCTCGAGGACGTCGACCCCGGCCGGGGCGACGACTTCGCGGCCAACGTCAACTCGAACGACCTCTCGCGGCCGCGGCGGTTCTTCACCGCGATCGCCCAGGCCGACGCCGCGCAGAACATCCCGTCGCAGCAGAGCATCCGCCCCGCGGCCGCGAACGCGGACGGCCTCGGCAGCACCACGGGCGCGGTGACCGGCGGCGGCGCGCCGGCGACGGCGTCCCTGTTCGCGAACGAGCTCGCGCAGTCGCCGCGCGCGCTCGACCTCAATCCCGACGCGGGCACCGTCCCCCCGCAGTGCTCGGGCGGGCTGCGGGCGAACACCGCCGCGCAGTGCGCCGAGCGCCTCGTCGCGTGGGAGATCGGCGAGCCGATGCCCGCGGGCGTCCCGTCGCGCGACGGCAACGAGTTCGGCAGCATCTACCACTCCACCCCGGTCGTCGTGGGGCCGCCGCGCGACACCATCCCGGACGAGTCCTACCGGCTCTTCGCGGAGGACCCGGAGCAGGCGAACCGGCCGCTCATGCTCTACACCGCCACGACCGACGGGCAGCTCCACGCCCTCCAGGTGACGGCGGCGACCGCGGCCGACCCGCTCAAGGTCGATCGCGTCCAGAACAACGAGCTCTGGTCGTTCCTGCCGCCGCACGTGCTCCCGCGGCTCCTCCAGACGTTCAACCAGCAATCCATCCTGCTCGACGGCGCGCCCGTCGTGAAGAACGTCGTCTTCGAGCGCACGGGCGCGCAGGCGGCCGCCGGCAGCTCGACCTGGAACACGGTGCTCGTCGCCGGCGGCGGCGCAGGCGGCGGCTTCTACTACGCGCTCGACGTCACCGACCCGCGGGAGCCGCGGTTCCTCTGGCAGCTCTCCACGGACGACAGCGGCAACGACCTGTTCGGCGAGGCGACGCCGACGCCGGCGATCGCGACCGTGACGATCGAGAGCGGCGGCCACTTCCGCGAGATCGCGGTCGCCATCCTGCCCGGCGGCTCGGCGACGATCGACCCGAACGGGAGCGTGTGCCCCCGGAAGAGCACGACGCACCCGTACTTCGATCCGGACGGCAACCTGTCGGTCCGCAGCTCGGTCCGGTGCTGGGGCACCGCGAGCGCGAACGGCCGGGTCGGCCCCGCGCGCTCGCTGACGATCGTCCGGCTCGACACCGGCGAGGTGATCCGCACGTTCCGCGGCCTCGCCGCCGAGGGGCCGGCCGGGCTCGCGTCGCGCACCACGGAGGTCGACTTCGACTCGCCGATCACCGGCGTGCCCGTGCCGTTCCCGTCGGGGGTCGGCGAGGTCGCCGAGCGCATCTACGTCGGCGACGCCGATGGGACGCTCTGGCACGTCCGCCTGGCGAGCCCCAACCCGTCCGAGTGGACGGTGAACCTCGCCTGGGACGCGTACTCGCTCGAGGGCGACTCCGCGGCGAGCAGCCAGCCGATCCAGACGACGCCGGTCGTGAGCACCGATCCGCTCGGCAACACGGTCGTCCTGTTCTCCACCGGCGACCAGGAGGCGTTCACGGCGGGCACCGTCGAGACGCGGGCCTGGTCGATCACCGAGCGGCCGGTCACGAACGGCGTCCGCTTCACCGAGAACTGGGTCGTCCCCTTCACGGACGGCAAGCGCGTGACCGGGCCGATCTCCCTCTTCGACGGCTGCGCGTACTTCGCGACGTTCACGCCCGCCGCGCCCGGGACCTACGCGTGCGCGGACGGGTTCGGCTCGATCTGGGGCGTCGACTACCTGCGCGGCGCGGCGGCGACCCCGGCCGCGTACCCGAACGCCTGCCTCGTGCTCGATCCGCTGTCGCCCCCGCAGCACCACGAGGATCAGGCGCCGGGCACGGTCGTCTTCGGCGTGGCCGTGACCCAGAAGCCGACGTGCACCGAGACGGAGACCTTCTCCGATCCGTACTTCGGCTCGCAGACCATCGTTCGTCAGTCGAGCCCGCCCGAGTACCAGCTCGTGTTCCACACCGGCGCCGCGGGCCAGCCGGACGCCCAGGGGGCCCAGACGCGCACGAGCACGAGGTCGCTGCAGGCGCCGCGCAGGATCGTTAAGATCGACTCGTGGGCGACGATCATCGAATGAGGCGCGGCGCGGCAGCGCGCGGCGCGGCGGCGCGCGGCGCGGCGGCGCGCGGCGCGGCGCTCGCCGCGTGCGCGTGCGCCGCGCTCGCCTGCCGCGGCGACGCGGGCGCGCCGGCGCCGGCGCCGCCGCCGAGCGAGGCCTCGGCCCCGAGGCCGCCGGTCGACCAGGCGCTGCCGGGCGAGCTCGCCGAGGGCGTCGAGCAGGCGTTCGGCCTGCCCATCCCGCGGCGCATGAAGGTGCGCGCGCGCTTCCCCGACGCGGTCTTCGCTGTCGGGGAAATCCCGGCCGAGCGGGTGGCGAACTACGTGCGCACGCGCGTGCTCGCGGGCAGCGTCGAGACGGGGCCGGCGAAGACGATCTTCTCGCGCGCGACCGTGAAGAGCGCGCCGCAGCGGATGATCCGGATCGAGGTGGTCTCTCGCGCACACGTCTCGGAGCTCGTCATTCGCGACGAGACGCGGCCGCCCCCGGAGCGGGGTCTGTCCGTCGAGGAGCGCTGGCGGCGCAATGGACTCACGCCGGACGGTAAGGTGCTCGATCCCACCCGCCTCGAGTGAGCGCGGCCCCGACGGCGCGGACACGGGCGGCGGCCTCGACATCGCGCGTCTCGAGACGGCGCCGCGCCAGTCGACATCCCCGACCTTTCGAAGTAGATCGCGCCCGTGTCGACAAAGCCGCTCCCCACCGCTCCGCTCCGCAGGACCCCGCTCTACGACGAGCACATCAAGCTCGGCGGCCGCATGGTCCCGTTCGCCGGCTGGGAAATGCCGGTGCAGTACAAAGGGGTGACCGAGGAGCACCGCGCCGTGCGCACCGCCGCCGGGCTCTTCGACGTCTCGCACATGGGCGAGATGATCCTGAGCGGCGAGCACGCCGGGCAGGTCGTCGACTACCTCGTCACGAACGACGTCAAGAAGCTGGAGGACGGCCACGCGCTCTACACGTGCGCGTGCAACGACGCCGGCACGATCCTCGACGATCTCATCGTGTACCGGATCGACGCGCGCCAGTGGCTCATCGTCTGCAACGCGTCGAACCGCGACAAGATCTCTGCCCACTTCCGCAGCGCGGCGCAGGGCCATTGCAGCTTCGAGGACGCCTCGGACCGCACCGCGATGATGGCGCTCCAGGGGCCGAAGGCGCTCGACATCGCCGCGCTCGCGGGCGGTGACGGCGCGGCGCTGCGCGAGCTGCCGTCGTTCCACTTCCGCGACGCGACGCTCGCGGGCGTCCGCTGCACCGTGGCGCGCACGGGCTACACCGGCGAGGACGGCATCGAGATCTTCTGCTCTCCGTCCGACGCGCAGCGGCTCTGGCGCGCGCTCGTCGATCTCGGCAGCCCGCTCGGCCTCGAGGCGACGGGCCTCGGCGCGCGCGACACGCTCCGCCTGGAGGCGCGCCTGTCGCTCTACGGCAACGACATCGACGAGACGACGAACCCGATCGAGGCGGGCCTCGGCTGGGTGGTGAAGCTCGACAAGGGCGATTTCGTCGGGCGCGCCGCGCTCCAGCGCGTCAAGGACGAGGGGCCGTCGCGCAAGCTGATCGGCTTCGAGATGGTGGGGCGCGGCATCGCGCGCCACGGCTACCCGCTGCTCGACGCCGGCGGCGCGAAGGTCGGCGTCTGCACGAGCGGCAGCCCGGGGCCGACCGTCGGCAAGAGCATCGGGCTCGGCTATCTGCCGGTGTCGATGGCCGCCGTCGGGACCACGTTCCAGGTCGACTGCCGCGGGCGCTCGGTCGAGGCGGTCGTGGTCAAGACCCCATTCTACAAGCGAGCCTGATCCGCAGAGAGGCTCGGCGGGCGCGCGCTCGGGCGGCGCCGGCGGCCGAACAACGCGACCGACACCCACGTCGGCAAAGGGAGAAGAAGTCACATGGCGAGCGATGATGTCCGAACGGACCGGCGGTACACGAAGGACCACGAGTGGGCCAAGCAGGAGAACGACCAGGTCGTGATCGGGATCACGGCCTTCGCGGTCGATCAGCTCGGCGACATCACGCTGGTCAACCTCGACGTGAAGCCTGGCGACACGATCACCGCGGGCAAGGCCTTCGGCACGATCGAGAGCGTCAAGACGCTGAGCGACCTGTTCGCGCCGGTGAGCGGCAAGGTCGCGCGCGTGAACGCGGACCTCGAGAGCCGCCCGGAGCTCGTGAACGAGGACTGCTACGGCAAGGCCTGGATGATCGAGGTCACGGTCTCGGACCAGGGCGAGCTCGGCGCGCTCCTGGAGCCCGCCGCGTACGCTGAGCTCCTGAAGACCGCGGCGCACTGAGCGCCGCGCGCCTCCGCGTCACTCTTCGACGTCACTCTTCCGCATCACCCTTCCCGCTGCACAAGACCATGCGTTACCTGCCCCACACGCCCGAGGAAATCAGCGAGATGCTGCAGGCCGTCGGCCTGTCGTCGCTCGAGGAGCTCTACAGCGCGATCCCGAAGGAGGCGCGCCTCGCGCGCCCGCTCTCGATGGATCCGCCCCTCGACGAGGCCTCGCTGATGCGGCACCTCGAGGAGCTCGCGCAGAAGAACCGCGCCGGGCGGATGCTCTCGTTCCTGGGAGCCGGCGCCTACGAGCACCACTTCCCGCCGGCGGCCGATCAGCTCCTGCTCCGCAGCGAGTTCTACACCGCCTACACGCCGTACCAGCCCGAGGTCTCCCAGGGCACGCTCCAGGTGATCTTCGAGTTCCAGACGATCGTGAGCGAGATCCTGGGGCTGCCGGTCGCCAACGCGTCGATGTACGACGGCGCGAGCGCGCTCGCGGAGGCGGTGCTGATGGCGCGCCGGCTCACGGGGCGCGAGCGCACGGTGCTGTCCGGGGGCGTGCACCCGGACTACGTCGGCACGGTCGAGACGTACGTGCACGGCATCGGGACGGGCAAGGCGTCGCTGGTCCGCGCCGACGTCGGGCGCGACGGGACGGCGGACGTCGACGCGCTGACGCAGGCGATCGACGAGACGACGGCGTGCGTGGTGGTCGGCTACCCGAATTTCTTCGGGGTCGTCGGCGACATCCGGAAGGTGGCCGAGGTGTGCCACCAGAAGGGCGCGCTGCTGATCACGGTCACGCTGGATCCGTACGCGCTCGCGCTCCTCGAGTCGCCCGGGGCGCTCGGCGCGGACATCGCGGTGGCGGAGGGGCAGCCGCTCGGGCTGCCGCCGCAGTACGGCGGGCCGAACGTCGGGCTGTTCGCGTGCAGGAACGACCGCAAGTACCTGCAGCAGGTGCCCGGCAGGCTCGTGGGCGAGACGGTCGACAAGCACGGGACGCGCGGGTACGTGCTGACCTTGGCGACGCGCGAGCAGCACATCCGCCGCGAGCGCGCGACGAGCAACATCTGCACGAACAGCGGGCTGTGCGCGACGGCGGTCACGATGCGCATGTGCATGCTGGGCAAGCGCGGGTTCGTCGAGGCGGCGAGGCAGTGCCTGGCGAAGGCGGAGCACCTGAAGAAGGAGATCGCGCGGCTCGACGGGTACTCGCTGCCGATGGCGGCGCCGACGTTCCACGAGTTCGTCGTCAAGGTCCGCGGCGGGGATGCCGGGAAGCTCACGCGGGCGCTGGCCGAGCAGGGGATCATCCCGGGGCTCGATCTCGGGCGGATCGACCGGCGGCGGAGCGACGAGCTCCTCGTGGCCGTGACCGAGCGGCACAGCCGCGCGGACCTCGATCAGCTCGTGAAGGCGCTCGCGGGGTTCTCGGGCTGAAGCGGAGGGGTCCCGAGGCGAGCGCGGGCGGCGGCGGGGCCCGGTAAGCCGGGAGCGTGTGCCGAGCTGCCCGGCCCCCGGGGAGTGTGTTCGTCGCGCGGCGCGGGGCCCCGTCGGTCGAGCGGCGTCTTCACGGACACGACGGCGGCAGGGCCCACCTGCGCGGTGAGGTCGCCGAACACGAATTTCTCCTGAGCCGGTCGGCGCCGCTGGAGCGCCGCGCGGATGAGCCGCAAGCGCGGCTCGTCCCACGGGTCCAGCTCGGCGATCGCCTTCCCGACCTCGGCGTCCTCGACGCGCGTCGGGCTCGCCGATGCCGACCCTGGAGGCGCGGTGGAGAAGGTCCCTCCCTCCCTGTGATCCTCGCCGGTGTAGCCGCGCTCCCGGAGGAGCGCGCGGCTCTGCTGGTTCTTGCCTGCCGCCGACAGGAGCTTGAGCGCGCGGCCCGGCTCCTCCGCCAGGACCTGCCGACTCGAGGCTTCGCCGTCGATCTCGATCTCTGAGATTGACTCGACCTCACGGACGGGAGGCGAGCACGGAGCGCGCACAGGCCTGGTATTGCTCGCAGCAGAAGAACTTGGCGCAGGCGACGCGCCTATCGTCCGCCGCCGCCAGAGCGCACGACGTGACCCCCTGGGGTCTTTACTTGGGCGGCTTGGAGTTCAGCGGAGCCATCGAGTCGCCGCCATTCGCGCACGTCGTATCGACGATATTCTGGTCTTGAGGTGTCAGCCTCAGGTTCGCATCTTTGTTCGGCCGCTGTCTCATGAGAGGTCGAGAGAAACGCGAGAGCGATCGCCTGCCTGGAGCGCGCCGTCGCCAGGGTTCTGGCGAGGAACCCCGATGCCCGGAGCCCGGCCCTGGGGGAGATCCGTGGCTCGATCAAACAGATCGAGGATTGATCTCCGACATGCCCACAAGCACGTCGAGCCTCGTGAGCACGATTCCGTCGAGGCGGTCCACACGCGCCGCGTAGCGCAGCGCCAGCAGGTCCAGCCGCCCGTGGATACGGCATCGAGACAACTGGATTCGCTTCGCATGACGAATCGCGGAGCTCACTTTTTTGTTGAATGCAGAACACCCCGAGCGTTATGTAAGGTGCCCTTCCTAACACGGTCGGCCTGCTACGGGCGTCCGCGAAAAACTCAGTGACGAGGCACAGGGGGGACGACGCCTCGTTGGGGCGTTGCGGTGGAATGCGTCCATTTTCCTCCGCGACGCTCTGCCGCGCTCTCTTTCATAAGGAGTTCTTGGGTGAGACATCAGGATCCATCATTCCTTCGCGAGCTTGGACTCTCCAGGCTCTCACGCGCGCCTTGGCGGAAATACTACCTGCTGATGGGAGGCGTCCTCTTCAGCGCTATCGCGACCGGCGCCTCCTGCAGCTCGAACGCTCCGGACGAGGAGCTGAACGGCCAGGCGAAGCTCGCCCTGGAGGCCGACCCGACCTGCGTCACCATCCAGCGCGGGACAGCCGGCGCGGTCGAGGACGTGACGATCTGGGAGAATTTACCGACCTGGAATGACAACACGGTGTCCCTCCGGACGGGCACCCTGGGCGCGTTCGGCCTGCGGCACGCCGTCCTCAAGTTCGATCTCTCGCCGGTGCCCGCTGGAGCAACGGTCGTCTCTGCGACCCTGCGCATGCGCCAGATCTACCGGGATGACGTCAGCACCAGCACCATCAACATTCACCGGGTCACCGCGGCGTGGTCCGAGTCGACGGCCACCTGGTCGAGCCTGGGGAACGGCAGCGTCTTCGACCCGGCCATCGCGTCGTCCTTCCAGTCGCTCCCCGGCGCGGGGATGCGATCGGCGGACTTGACCTCGCTCACCGCGGCATGGCTCGCGGAGTCTGTCCCGAACCACGGCATCCTGCTGGAGGAAGCGCCGGTCCTCACGACCGAGTTCCGCAGCAGCGAGGAGCCGCAGATTGCCGAGCGACCGAGCCTGGAGGTCTGTTACACGGAGTCGTCGAGCTGCACCGGCACGCTCGACGATGGCGACGCGTGCACGACCGATACCTGCGATCCGGTGCTGGGTATTCTGCATACGCCCGTCTCGACCGATGACGGCGAGCCGAGCACGATCGACACCTGCGACCCGGCGACCGGCACGGTGACGCACGTGGCCTGTCCGGCGCTGGACCCGACCGTGGCCACGCGGGTCATCGACGCCGTGGGCTGCATCTATCAGGGGCCGAACGCGCCGCAGACGGGCGTGACCGCGACGTTCGCCCCTGCCTCGGTCGCGGTCGTCAAGGGCAAGGTCGCGACACGGGCGGGCGCTCCGATCTCGGGCGTGAAGGTGAGCGTGCTGCACCACGACGCCGGCGACGCGGAGAGCTACGGGCAGGTCCTGACGCGCGCGGACGGAGCGTTCGAGCTGGTCGTGCGGGGAGGCCAGCCGCTCACGATGAAATACGAGAAGGCCGGCTATCTGCCGGTGCAGCGGCAGGTGGGCACCCAGTGGCAGCGCTGGTCCACGGCGCCCGATGTGGTGCTGATCGAGAGCGATCCGGTGGTGACGCCCGTCGCGCTCGGCAGCACCGCCGTGGCGCAGGTCGCGCGCGGGAGCGTCCAGACAGATGACAGCGGCACGCGCCAGGCGACGTTGCTCTTCCCTTCGGGCACGACGGGGACGATGACCGTGCCGGATCCGAACGGCCCGCCAGGAGCGACGACGACCGTGGCGCTGCCGGCGGAGGTGCACGTGCGCGCGACCGAATACACGGTCGGTCCAAACGGCCCCGAGGCGATGCCGGGAACGCTGCCGCCGACCACCGGGTACACCTACGCGGTGGAGCTCGGGCTGGACGAGGCGGTCGCCGCGGGGGCGACGAAGGTCGAGTTCAACCAGCCCATTCCGTTCTATGTCGAGAACTTCCTCGATTTCCCGGTCGGGATGAACGTGCCGCTCGGCTATTACGACGCCGAGAAAGGGGCGTGGGTGCCGGCGGACGACGGGCGCGTCATCGAGATCCTCGCCGTGAGCGGCGGGGTAGCGTCGGTAGACATCGACGGTGACGGCGTGGCTGACGACACGAGCGAGCTCGACGCGCTCGGGATCAGCGCTGAGGAGCTCGGACAGCTCGGCGCGCACTACGCTGCGGGGACGAGTCTCTGGCGGTCTCTTGTGACGCACTTCACCCCGTGGGACTGCAACTGGCCGTTCGGCCCCGGCCCTGGCGCCGGACCGCCCCCGATCGGCCCTGGCGGCGGCTCCGGCAGCGGCAGCGGCAGCGGCAGCGGCTCCGGCAGCGGCAGCGGCTCCGGCAGCGGCTCCGGCAGCGGCAGCGGCTCCGGCAGCGGCGGCTCCGGCGGCAGCGGCGGCTCCGGCGGCAGCGGCGGCTCCGGCGGCAGCGGCGGCTCCGGCGGCAGCGGCGGCTCCGGCGGCAGCGGCGGCTCCGGCGGCTCGGAGCCGGACGACCCGAGCGTCGAGTGTGGCTCCATCATCGAATGCGAGACGCAGACGCTCGGAGAGCGGTTGCCCATCACCGGGACGCCGTTCAGCCTTCATTACAAGAGCGATCGGAGCGCGGGACTCAACCAGCAGCTCTATCGCCTCGCGATCCCGCTGACGACATCGTCCGTGCCTCCCAGCCTCGAGCGCATCGAACTGAAGGTCACCGTGGCGGGGAGGACGTTCGATCTGAGCGTCGATTGTCCCTGCTCGCCGGACCAGGAGTACACGTTCGCGTGGGACGGCAAAGATGCGCTCGGGCGCGAGGTCCCCGGAGCGCAACCGGTCACGGTGGACATCAAGTACGTTTACCCTGCCTTCTACTATGTGCCCGTCTCGCAGGGCACCAACTCGACCGGATCAGGCGGCGGTGGCTCGGGCGGCGGCAGCCGTCCCCGGTCCTTCGCGGTTCCTTCCAACGTGATGATCACGGGGAGCCTCGCGCGGGAGGAGGTCTCCCTGGGCCGACGCTGGGAGAGCACGCTCGGAGCCTGGCTCAACGGCACGCCTGCGCTCGGTGGCTTCAGTCTGAGCTCTCACCACGTCTTCGATCCGAACACGTCCACGGTCTACCTCGGCGACGGCTCGCGCCGAACCGGCCGGAACATGGCCACCATGCTCCGGCGCGTCGCCGGCGCTCCGGTTCCTCCAGCAAGCAGCTCCAGCGCAGAGGGAGTCCGCGCCGAATCGGTGCCTATTAGCTCCCCTCCAGGACTTGTGGTCGGGCCGGACGGAAGCATCTATTATTCCGAGACGAGTCCCAGCCGCATCCGGAAGATCACGCCTGACGGGCTCGTGTTCACGATCGCAGGCGTCAACGGCCAATTCGGATACAACGGCGATAACCAGCCCGCCACACAGGCGCGCTTGTTCTTCCCTGAAGAGCTCGCGATCGGGCCCGACGGCAGCATCTACCTGATGGACTGGGGCAACCTCCGCATCCGGAAGATCAGTCCCGACGGAATGATCACCACCGTTGCGGGCAATGGTGCCACGGGTAGCACGAGCACGCTGGTGCCCGACGGCGCGCTCGCCACCTCCGGTCCGCTCGATAGCGCCGTCGGCATCTCTGGCATGGCCGTATCCAACGACGGCAGCCTGTACGTGGCTTTCTATACGAAAATCCGCAAGGTGGCACCTGACGGGATCATCACGACGGTCGCAGGTACATGGGACAGCTCGCCTGTCAGCAATAACGGCGACGGTGGGCCCGCCCTCCAGGCTAGATTCGCTGGGATCCAAAGCATCGCCCTCGGGCCGGATGGGTCCATCTACATCTCGGATGGATCTGGAGCATCGGTGCCGGGCAGGCGGATCCGGCGGATCGATCGCAGCGGAATCATCAGCACGATCGCGGGCAACGGCGGGACGAACATATCGAACGACGGCGTGAACGCGATCTCCGCCCCGATCGGTGATCCCGGCGCCTTGGCGGTTGGACCGGACGGCAGTGTGTATTTCGCCCCGTCCGTTAGCTCGTCAGCCCCGCCCAAGCTCATCCGCCAGATCACGCCTGCCGGGATCCTCACCACCGTCGTTGGCAACCGAGCTCCTCTTCCTGCAGGATGCTTCGCCTCGCCTTGCGGTCTCGATGGGCCATCGACCGCGGCCTGGCTCCGGACTCCAATAGGCTTGGCCGTTGCACCGGATGGCAGCCTGGTGTTCGCCGACAGCGGCGGCGCTAATGACTTCATCGGCCGCATCGACATGGCGCTTCCGGGCATCAAGGCGGCCTACTTCGCCATCGCGAGCGACGATGGGACCGAGGTGTACGTTTTCGACCAGCAGGGAAGGCATCTCGCTACCCGTGACGCGCTCCTCGGCACCGTACGCTATGAATTCGGCTATGACGCCGCGGGGCGGTTGAGCACGATCACCGATGTCGACCAGCAGGTCACGACGATCCAGCGCGACGGATACGGCTACCCGACGGCCATCCTCGCGCCGACTGAGCAGAGCACCTCGCTCACCCTCGACGCCGAGGACTACCTCTGGAAGGTCACGAATCCGGCGAACGAGACGACGACGCTCTTGTATTACCCGAACAGCGGTCTGCTCCAGTCCCTCGAGGACCCACTCGGCCGGCTGCACGAGTTCGAGTTCAACGCACAAGGACGCCTCATCAAGGACGAGGATCCAGCGGGCGGCTACAAGCAACTCACCCGGACCGAGACCCCCAACGGCCACCGTGTGACGATCACGACGGCGATGGGGTTGACGCGTCGGTATGAGGTTGCGACGCTGCCGGACGGAACCAAGCAACGCATCCGCACCGGATCGGACGGGCTCTCCACCGTGGAGCAGATCAGCACGAGCGGAGCCAGGACGGTCACGGTACCGGACGGCACCGTGGTCTCCGTCGAGGTGGTGGGAGACCCGCGCTTCGGTATGCAGGCGCCCTACCAGAACCGGCAGACGCTCACCACGCCTCTCGGGAGGATGAGGCAGGTCACCAGGGAGCGCTCGGTTACGCTGTCGGACCCGAGCGATGCGCTGAGTGTGTCCATGCTCACCGACACGACCACGATCAACGGGCGTCAGTTCACGCGGGCCTTCAACAAGACCACGAACACGATCGTGTCCACGTCGCCGTTGGGGCGACGCGAGACGACGACCTTGAACGCCCAGGGACGGGTCAGCCGCATCGAGCTGCCCGGGATCTTGCCGGTCAACCTGACGTATCATCCCGATGGGCGGCCCCACACTTGGTCCCAGGGGACCAGGACTTGGACGTTGACGCACGACGACGACGGCTGGCTGGCGAGCGTGACGGATCCGCTGCTCCACACCGAATCGTTCATCCGCGATCCTGCGGGACGGGCGACACAGACGACAAGGGCCGACGATGAGATCGTCGGGGTGAGCTACCACGCGGACGGCCGTGTCCACACGATCACGCCCCCGGGCAGGCCGGCGCACACGTTCAACTATACCCCTGCCGCTCTGCTGGAAGAGTACCTGCCCCCCGCCGCCGGAAGTGCTTCCGGGGCGACATCCTGGTCGTACGACCTGGATGGTCAGATGACGGGCTCGACCCGGGCGGGCGAAGCCTCCGCCATCTACACGCGGGATCCTGTCACGGGACGGCGCAGCCAGGTGACGATGCCCCTCGGCCTGGGGACGATCGGTTATGGCTACCATCCGACGACCGGCAATCTGGAGACCATCACGGGGCCGTCCGGCCTCACGCTGGGCCTCAGCTACGATGGCGCGCTCCTGACCACCCGGACGTGGACCGGCCCTGCCTTCGGGAGCGGCTCCGGCACGGTGCACTGGACTTACAACCATGAGCTCCGCGTCAACAGCGAGACGGTCAACGGCGGCGCCGCCGTGAGCTTTGTTTACGACAACGATGGCTTCCTCAGCCAGGCCGGCGGCCTCACGGTGCGCCGGCACCCGCAGAACGGCCTGTACACCGGGAGCACCGCAGGCGTCATCATCGACACCGTGACGCCGGACGCCTACGGCGCCGTCCAGGCGTACGTGGCGCAGGCGGGCGGCTCAGCCATCTACGAGGTGAGCTATACGCCGGACGCTCTCGGGCGCATCGATCTGCGGACGGAGACGATCCTCGGGGAGACCCACTCGTACGACTACGAGTACGACCAGGTTGGCCGGCTGACCGACGTGATTCGAGACGGCGTGCTCGTCGCGCACTACGACTACGATGTGAACGGCAACCGGCTCGCGCGCACGTCGCCAGCAGGGACAGAGGGCGGCACCTACGACGACCAGGACCGGCTCCTGACGTACGGGACCAAGACGTACGGGACGAGCCCCGCGGGCGATCGGACCAGCGTCACCGACACGGTGACGGGAGCAACGACGACCCTCACGTACGATGCCGGCGGCAGCCTGCGGTTCGCCGAGCTGCCGGACGGCACCGAGATCACCTACCTCGTCGACGGCGAGGGCCATCGCATCTGGAAGCAGAGGGACGGCGTCGCCGTCCAGGGCTTCCTCTACCGGAACGACCTCCAGCCGGCAGCGGAGCTCGACGGCAGCGGCAACGTCGTGGCGCGCTTCGTCTACGGCAGAGACAGCAACGTGCCGGATCTCATGATCAAGGGAGGCTCGACCTACCGCATCCTGACCGATCACCTCGGCAGCCCGCGGCTGGTCGTGAGCACCGCGACGGGCGCCGTGGTGCAGCGGATGGATTTCGACGAGTTCGGCCGCGTGCTCCTCGACACCAATCCGGGCTTCACGCCGTTCGGGTTCGCCGGTGGGCTCTACGACCGCGACACGGGGCTCGTGCGCCTCGGGTCCAGGGATTACGATGCGGAGACGGGGAGGTGGACCGGGAAGGACCCGATCCGGTTCGGCGGCAGGGACAACAACCTCTATGCCTACGCGAGCAACGATCCGGTCAACTGGACCGACGCCACCGGTCGCTCGAAGTTCGACAAGCTGTACGGGCTACCGAAGAAGTTCTGGAACTGGTACCACAGGCAGGTCAAACGCGGTGGCGACGCGGATCTCAGCAAGGAGGAGGCGGAAGATCTCTACAGGGAATGGAAGGAGCTCGGCGAGCCTGGTCCGGACAGGAAGAAGTCCGGCGGCAGGGGTGACGGCGACGGCGGTCTCGGCGATCTCGGCGACCTCTTCGACTGGCTGATCCCGTTCCCGCCCGTGCCGATCTGCCTGCTCAATCCTGCATCGTGCGGATGCCCGCTGGAAGCCTAGGTGCCATCATGACCACGGTCGTGCTCAGGATTCAGGATGAACATCTCGATGTGGATCAGTGCCTGACGTGGATTCCAGAGACCGCGCTCGAGAAGGTCTGGCGCGCGGGCGAAAGGCGACACGGCGGCAAGATCAGCACGACATCCGGATGCAACATCCTCCTGTCCGAGAACGAGGACACGTCGCTCGCCGTCGAAGAGGCGATGCGGGTGTTTCTCTCGCTTGCGCCACGGATTGCCGCCCTGGTGCAGTCCGGGGCGACGGCAGTGGTCGACTTCGCGCTGTTCGTCGACGAGATGGGCGCCAGAACCATCCAGCTCGATCCGGGCGTGCTGCGCTCGGTAGGACAGCACGGCGTGAGCATCGTGGTCAGCGCGTATCCCTGCGACGACCCATGAAGACCCTCCGACGCGCCTTGCCTGGGCGCGCGCCCGCCAGCCCGGCGCCGTGATGCGCCGGCCGCTGCCATCCAGTTCACACCGCTGAGCCCCCAGGGAATCGACCCGTCTGCCGCCGCGCCCGTGACGTGACGCGGCGGCGGTCGTCGCTCCTCCTAGTACAGCGTTCCCGAAGTTCGTAGCTGGATCGACGACGTGCCGGCCCGTCCACGATCCCGGTCGGCCGGGCTCGTGAACGGATCATGTCGCAGCCGAGCTCGCGATGGATCTGCGCGTTGCTCCAGCCCTCGCCAGCCAGGAGCGCGATCCTGACGCGCCGCGCATCGCGCCGGGACGCCTTCGGCGAGCGCGCGGTGCGCTGCGGTTTCTGACGCAGCGCCGCCGGCAGAATGACGGATTTTGCGCGAGCTCGGGGCACCTACGCGCGTGGGACTTGCCCCGCTCGGAGGGCGCGGATGTCTGACCGGATGAAGATGGGAAGATGAAGGTGAAGGTCGAGCCAGTTTGAGCGTGCCATGTCGCACGAGCGAGGTCGCAGTTGCGCGCCGGCCACGCACCCGTGTGGCGGCGCGCGCGCCCTTCAGCGCGACGCGACGTCCCGGCGATCCTGCGCGGGGGACGGGTTCGGCCACACCGGCAGGAGCGACTGGCGGTACACGGTGAGGCGCAGCAGGTCGATGCCCGCGATGGCGCCGAACGACACGGCGTCGTCGGTGCCGTAGCTGCCCTGGAGCGACAGGCTGATGCCGAGCGGCCCCCCCAGCGTGAGCGCGCCGGCCACGCCGGTGGAGCCCGGGCCCCAGAACCGATGGTAACCGCCCACGTCAACGGCCAGCCCCAGCGGGCCGGCCTGGAAGCCGCGCGTGGCGACCCGCGCGAGCAGCGCTAGATCGATGCCGCTGTCGAGGAGCGGGGTCGCGCGCACGAGGCCGCCGACGATGACCGGCGCGTCGGGCGTGGTGCCGACGCCGACGTCGAGCGACAGCGCGCCGTCGACGACGAGGTCGCTGTCGCCCTGCTTCCAGCCGACAGCGCCGGCGCCGACGAAGGACCAGGCGGAGGCGTCCGCGCGCGAAGGCGATGACCAGGCAAGCGGGGCGAGCAAACCCCCGAGGGCGACGAGAAGGGCGATCGGCGAGCGCACGCGGAGCGAGCTACCACGAAGCGCCGAGCGGCGATAGGCCAGCGGGCGGTCAGCGAGCGGCCAGCGCGCGTCAGAGCGCGGTGACCGCGCCGTCAGCGCGCCGTCAGCGCGCCCGTCACCGCACGGTGCCCCGCCGCTCGACGATCCGCCGCGCCACGAGGGTCGCCACCTCCGGGTCGAAGAGGAGCGTGTTGTGCCCGCGCGCCTCCATCACGCGGACCTCGCCGCCAGGCAGCGCGTGCGCGATGGGCGAGCGGACCAGCGTGTCGGCGCCGGCGATGATCGACAGGTGCGGGATGCTCGACCGCGCCGTCCCGAGGAGGACGCGCCGGAGCACCGGGCTCGACGCGTCGAGATCGCGCGCGCCGCCGAAGCCGAGCAGCGCCGCGCGCGGGATGCCGCCGAACGGGCTCGCCATCGAGATGGTCTGCACGATCCGCGGATCGCCGACCTCCTGCGCATAGAAGCGGCACACGATGCCGCCCATGCTGTGGCCGACGAGGTGCAGGCGCACGCCGTCCGGGAGCGCCGAGACGAGGGCCGCGAGGCGCGCCGACAGCACCTCGACGCCAGGCCCGGGCGCATACGACATCGTCGCGGTGTGGACCGACGACGCCGGAGGCTCGGCCCGCGCCGAGCCCGGCCGGCCAGGCGATCGCGGCGCGCGCGACGCGGCGGCATGACGCTCGATCGCCGTCCGCAGCGGCCGGAGGACGCCGGCCGACGCGAAGAGCCCGTGCAGGATGATCACGACGTCATCGCCGTCGCGCGCCCCGGCAGGGACCACCGGCGCGAGGGTGTCGTACGGCAAGAGGACCGCCTGCCTCGCAAACGAGGCGACCTCCCTGCTCGTCGCCGCGAAGGCCGCCGTACGCAACCACTTCACCACGTGGTGGGTCTTACCATGGTTCCGTCGCGCAGCGCCCCGACGCGCTCCCGACGCGGTGTGTCGCGGGCAGCCCGGTGCGCGCAGGGCGCGACGCGGACGTGGGCCCCGCGGCGCCGGCCGCCGCCGGGCGCCACGCCCGCCGGCCGATCACGGGCGCAGCAGCCAGACGTGGAAGCTGCGGAACGTCCCCTGAAGCGCGCGGATCCGGACGAGATCCCCCGGCGCGACGTCGCGCAGCGGCACCCGGATCTCGGACCAGCGGTCCGCCGGGCGCTCGGGCACCTCGACGCGCGCCTCGTCTCCGGCCGGCCGCCCGACGGCCACGCCGATCGCGACCGGACCGCCGCCGTCGGTGCGCAGCGCGAGCACGGCAGGGCCGCGGGCGACCGCGCCGATCGCGAACGACTGCTCGCGCCCCTCCGGGATGAGCCTGCCCGCGTCGAACCGCGGCGCGCCGCCGGCGCCGTCGTCCCGCAGCACGGCGCCGACGACCCAGCCGCCGCGCGGCGACGGGAAGACGTAGCGGTGCGCCCGCTCGTCGACGAGGTCGGCGATGTCCACCTCGTCGATGGCACCGCCGCGGCGCTCCCCGGGCGGGGCGAGCGCCGACCAGTCCGCCTCGTAGATCACCTTCTCGTCCGCGGCGCACATCACGTTGTCCTCGATCTTCACCGCGTCGACGCGCCGGCCGAAGACGTCCGCGAGGCCGCCCCACCACGACGGGTACAGGGCGAAGACGTCGGGGCGCTCGGCGGCGTCGAGCCGCTCGATGAGCTCGACGACGGCAGGCACGCCGTGCACCGAGGCCCGCGCGAAGGGCATCCCCCGGTAGCCGCCGAGCCCGAGCCCGTCGATGGCCGGGATGCCCGACAGGTACGGGATCGCGCCCGCGTCGCCGAGGAGCACCCGCCGCGGCGCCCCGCGTTGGCGCGCGCGCGCGCCGAGCCGCCGCGCGACCTCGACGTGCTGCCCGGCGATGTTCGCCGAGGCGCGGGCGAAATGGTCGATCTGCCGCCCGAACCACGCGGACGGCGCGGCGAGCGCCGCGAGCGCGAGCGCCGCGGCGACGCCCGCCGCGAGCCGGCCACGCCGCGCCAGCGCCTCGGTCCCGAGGGCCGCGGCGACGAGCAGCATCGCGAGCGCCGGGGCGGCGTAGCGGAGGTTCTGGTAGCGCGCCGTCGTGTTGAGCGCGACGAGCAGCAGCGAGCCGTAGGCGCCGATGAGGAGCGGCACGGCGAGCCGCCGCGAGCGCCGGTCGAGCGCCGCGACGAGGCCGAGCAGCGGCAGGAGGAACGCGAAGGACGGGCCGCCGAGCGCGCTCTCCAGCGCCTGCACCCGCAGCGCGGCGAGGTTCTTGACGACCTCCACCGCCTTCTCGAGCGGCGTGGGGTACGGGTTCGCGAGGATGAGCTTGCGCACGGCCCCCGCGGCGCCCCACTCGCCCGTGTACGCCCGGTTCGCGGCGGCGTGCGCGCCGAGCAGCAGCGCCGTCGGCAGCGACGCGCGCGCGAGCGCCGCGGCCGCGCCGAGCGACCCCGCGGCGTGGGCCACCGCGACGGCGAGCGGCGCCGCGAGCGCGACGGCCTCGGGGCGCGTCGCGACGAGCAGCGCGGCGAAGAGCCCCGCGCGGCGCTGCTCGGCCGGGCGCCGCGACGGCGGGGCGAGCTCCGCGCGCCGCACCGCGACGAGCGCGCGGCCCAGCACGGCGCCGAGCAGCGCGACCTCCATGCCGGAGAACCAGCTCCAGTCGAGCAGCGGCACCGCGACGACGAAGAGCGGCGCGACCCACGCCACCCAGCGCGAGGACGCGGCGCCGGGGCCGCGCGGCTCGAGGAGCCGCCGGAGCGAGCGGCAGAGGTCGAGGAGCGCGGCGCACGCGAGCAGCGCGGCGAAGAGGCCGAGCCAGGCGCCGCGGAAGCCGAGCAGGTACCCGGGCGCGAGGACGAGCGGGTACGTCAGGCTGGTGCCGCCCGACGAGTAGCCGTTGCCCGGGATCCACGAGAGCGGGTGGCCCAGGGCCGCGGCGCGGGCGAACCCGAAGTGGATGTAGACGTCGTCGAGCGGCGCCGGCCAGACGCCGCCCGTCCTGGCCAGCGCGGGGCCGTAGAAGGCCGCGGCGGCGCCGAGGACCGGGAGCGCGGCGGTCGCGTGCCACAAGAGCAGCCTGGTCCGCGGCGGGCGCCTCACGGCCCGGGCGGTACCACGAAGGGGGCCGGGACGGCGCGCGGATTCTGGTTAGACTGCGGGCCATGGTGCTCAGAGCTGTGGTGGACGAATCGGTGGACGCCGCCCAATGGGAGGCCGTCGAGGAGGCGGCCGAGCTCCTCCAGGAGGAGCAGTTCCAGGCGGCGCTCGTCGCGCTGCGGGACGTGATCAAGACCTCGCCGTCGAACCCGTACGCGTACAACCTGCTCGGCCACGCGCTCTACGAGCTCGGCCAGCTCGAGCCGGCGCGCGACGCCTACCGCGCCGCCGTGCGGATCGCGCCGAGCTTCCTCGGGGCGCGGGTCGCGCTGTCGCACGCGCTCCGGCGGCTCGGCGATCACGACGGGGCGATCGCGCAGGCGAAGGAGGCGCTCCGCCGCTTCCCGAAGGACGGCGAGGCGATGCACGCGATGGGCCTCGCCCACGCGGCGCGCGGCAATCGAGCGATGGCCCGGAAGCACCTCCAGGGCTTCCTCGACTCGGGCCCGGAGGTCGAGGCAGCGATGGAGGTGCGCCAGATCCTCGAGATGCTCGGCGTCGGCGACGACGACGAGCCGCTCCAGTTCGAGTAGCCTCGCTGCCGGCGTGAGCGGCGCGCGCGGCGCGCGGCGTTCGTTGGACGTTCGCTGGAGGAGAGACACGCGATGGCGACCACCCCGCACTTCGATCTCATCATCATCGGAACGGGGCCGGGCGGCGAAGGCGCCGCCATGACGGCCGCGAAGAACGGCAAATCGGTCGCGGCGATCGAGCGCTACACGCGGGTCGGCGGGGGCTGCACCCACTGGGGGACGATCCCGAGCAAGGCGCTCCGCCGCGCGATCTACCACATGAACCTGGTCAACCAGAGCCCCGTCTACAAGCGGATGGATGTGGTCCCGGAGTACCCGTTCGCCGAGCTGCTCGCGACCGCGAACCACGTGATCGACGAGCAGGTCGATCTGCGCGAGGGCTTCTACGATCACAACAGGGTCCGGCTCATCCCGGGGCAGGCCAGGTTCGTCGACGCGCACACGATCGAGGTGGAGACCGACGGGACCCAGCGCCGCCGCTTCACGGCCGACAGCTTCGTCATCGCGACAGGCTCTCGCCCGTACCGGCCGGACGACGTGGACTTCAGCCACCCGCGCATCTTCGACAGCGACACGCTGCTGCGCATGGATCGCACCCCCCGGAGCATCACGATCTACGGCGCGGGCGTCATCGGCTGTGAGTACGCGTCGATGCTGCGCAACATGCAGGTCGCCGTGAACCTCGTGAACACGCGCGCCAGGCTGCTGGAGTTCCTCGACGACGAGATCACCGACGCGCTCGGCTATCACTTCTGCGACACCGGCATCCGCGTGCTGAACGGCGAGGAGCACGAGCGGGTCGAGGCCACGAAGGAGGGGGTCGTGGTGTCCCTGAAGAGCGGGAAGAAGCTCAAGAGCGACGTCTTCCTCTGGGCGAACGGCAGGACGGGCAACACGGCCGACCTCGGCCTGGAGAGCGTCGGCATCACGGCGAACAAACGCGGCCAGCTCGAGGTGAACGAGAGCTTCCAGACGAGCCAGCCGCACATCTACGCGGTCGGCGACGTCGTCGGCTTCCCGGCGCTCGCCAGCGCGAGCTACGACCAGGGCCGCTTCGCGGCGAGCCACATCTGCGGTCAGGCCGACTACAAGCTGGTCCGGGACATCCCGACGGGCATCTACACGACGCCGGAGATCTCGTCGCTGGGGAAGACCGAGCGGGAGCTCACGGCGGAGAAGGTGCCCTATGAAGTGGGCAAGTCGACGTTCAAGACGCTCGCCCGCGCGCAGATCACGGGCCAGCAGGTCGGGATGCTCAAGCTGATCTTCCACCGCGAGACGCTCGCGTTGCTCGGCATCCACTGCTTCGGCGAGAACGCGGCGGAGATAATCCACATCGGACAGGCGATCATGTCGCAGCCGCCGCCGAACAACACGATTCGCTATTTCGTGAACACGACCTTCAATTACCCCACCATGGCCGAGGCGTACCGCGTCGCGGCGCTCGACGGGCTGGGGCGCGTGTTCTGAGGGCCCGCGGCCGGACGGCCGAGGATGCCCGCCTGGTCCGCGGTTGCAGCCACGCGATGCTGCGGCGATACTCCCGGAGGAGCACGCTGCCATGGCCGCCGCTACACCCTTCCCCCTCCTGGGCCCGCCTGCCGAACGCACCGGCGAGGACGCGGCAGAGGGATCGGAGGACCAGCTCTTCGTCGTCCATGACGTCTCGTGGGAGGAGTACGAGGCCCTCCTGGCCGTCCTCGGCGACCGGGCCGGCGTGCGGGTGACGTACTGCGACGGAGTGCTGGAGCTCATGAGCCCAGGCGGACCCCACGAGGGGCAAAAGAAGATCCTGGCCCGCCTCGTCGAGGCCTACGCCGAGGAGGCGGAGCTGCCGCTCAGCGGGTACGGCAGCATGACCGTCCGCAGCCGGCTCGCGAAGCGGGGCGTGGAGCCGGATGAGTGCTACGTGCTCGGGACGGTCGAGGACGGGGGGATCCCCGAGCTCGCGATCGAGGTCATCGAGAAGAGCGGGACGATCGACAAGCTGTCCGTCTATGCGGGGCTCGGCGTGCCCGAGGTGTGGTTCCTGAAGAAGGGGAAGCTCTCGATCCACCTCCTCGGCCCGGACGGCCACGTCGAGTCGGGGCGGAGCCGGCTCCTGCCGGGGCTCGACGTCGCGGAGCTCATGCAATTCGTCCAGCGCGAGGGCGATCAGACCTCGGTGGTGCGCGCATGGCGAGCGGTGCTCCGGAAGCGAAGCGCCAGGTGATCCAGGTCCGCTGACCGCAGAGCCCGCGCGCCCTCGCTTTCCCTGGCGATCCCGGTCCGCTGACCGCAGCGCCCGCGCCCCTCGCCTACCCCCCGACCCGCGCTCGCGCCGCGCACGCCGCCGCGATCGCCTCGGCGCCCGCCTGCCGCGCCGCGATCTCGCACGCGCGCCACGCCGCGAGGCGCTCCGTCGCGGCCGCACCCCTGGGCGCGGCCGCGACCCGCGCCTCGACCGAGCGCGCGAACGCCTCGACGGCCGCCTCGTCCCCGCGCTCCGACAGCAGCGCGCCCAGCGTGAGCGCCGCGTGCGCCGTCTGCCGCTCCGCGCCCGGGTACATCGCCTCCGCCAGCGCCTCGGCGAGCGCCGGCAGGTCGCGGCGCGCCGCCGCCTCGCGCGCCCGCACCTCGGGCGACGCGGCCTCGGCCCCCGGGACGCCGACACGCCGCTCCAGGTAACCGACCACCGTGCGGGCGACGCGCTGGAACGAGGCGAGCCCGTCGGTCGGCACCTCCAGCACGCCGCCCCCGGCGCGCGCGCCCGCGACGTCGAGATCGAGCACGATCACGAGATCCTCCCGCTCGCCGACGACCAGGAGGTCGCGCTCCCAGTCGAGCGAGCGATCCTCCACGAGCCACTCCGTCGCCCGCGCGACCTCGCCGCGCGGCAGGATCAGCGTGCCGTCCGCGAGCGCGAGGCCGTCCGCCGCCGCGTAGAGCGCCGCGACGTCCGGCGGCTCGGCGAGCCCGGCCGGCCACGCGCCCGCGCCCGTCGACGCGGGCCGCGCCTCCACGCCGGCGCACGCGAGCAGCGCCGCGACGCGCGACGCGAGATCGTGCACCTCGGTGCCGCGAGGCGGCGCGCAGGTGTCGCCGCTGCCGCCCGGATTGATGCCCTCGGTCATGTGGGTGCCCTTCGGCGCGAAGCCGTCGCGGGGCGCGACGAACCGCCGCGCAGCCTAGTGGATCGGATCGACGACGTCGACGATCGACTGCGCGAGCGAGATCGCCGGGTGGAACCCGTACGAGGCAGCGCGAAGCGGCGCGCGGCGCCGCGCGCCGCTCCGCGCCGGACGGCCGAGCGCGCTCGCTCAGCGGACGGACGCCGCCGCCGGCGGCGTCGAGGGTGACGACGCCGCGGCGACGGCAGGCCGCGTCGAGGGTGACTTCGGCCTGTGCTTCATATATATATGATTTAGGTAATCCACATGTCGCTGGAAGGCAGGACCGCGCTCGTCACGGGCGGAGGCCGCGGCATCGGCCGCGCGATCGCCGAGCGGCTCGCGCGCGACGGCGCGCGCGTCGTCGTCGCCGGACGTACGCAGGCCGAGATCGACGAGACGGCGGCGGCCGTCGGCGGCGTCGCCGTCCGGCTCGACGTGGGCGATCGCGAGGGCGCGCTCCCGGCGCTCGCCGCGCTCGAGGGCCAGGTCGGGCCCATCGACGTGCTCGTCAACAACGCGGGCGCGGCCGAGAGCGCGCCGTTCGACAGGACCACGGACGCGATGTGGGACCGCATGTTCGCGGTCAACGCGACCGGCGCCTTCGTGATGTGCCGCGCCCTCATCCCGAAGATGATCGCGCGCGGGTTCGGGCGCGTCGTCAACGTCGCCTCCACAGCGGGGCTCACGGGGTTCGCCTACTCGGTCGCGTACTCCGCGTCGAAGCACGCCATGGTCGGGATGACCCGGACAATCGCGCTGGAGATCGCCCGGACGCCGGTGACCATCAACTGCGTCTGCCCCGGGTGGGTGAACACGCGCATGGCCGACGAGGCGATCGCGCGCATCGCCGAGAAGACCGGGCGGGGCGAGGACGCGGCGCGGCGCTCGCTCGAGACGATGTCGCCCCAGGGCCGCATGGTCGAGCCCGAGGAGGTCGCGCTCGTCGTGTCGATGCTCTGCAGCGACGAGGCGCGCGGCATCCACGGCCAGGCCATCTCGGTCGACGGCGGGGCGGTGATGCGGTGAGCGGCCGCCTCGAGATCGTGGAGCCCCCCGGGTGGCCGGCGCCGCGCGGCTACGCGAACGGCGTCGTGACGCGCGGCCGGACGCTGCACGTCGCGGGGCAGATCGGGTGGGACGCCGCGTCGGGGCAGCTCCGGAGCGACGATCTGGCCGAGCAGTTCGCGCAGGCGCTCGACAACGTGCTCGCGGTCGTCGCGGCCGCGGGCGGCGCGCCGGGCGACGTCGCGCGGATGACGGTCTACGTGACCGACCTCGAGGCGTACCGGAGCGCGCGCCGCGCCATCGGCGCCGCGTGGCGCGCGCGGTTCGGCGAGCACTTCCCGGCGATGGCGCTCGTCGGCGTCGCGGGGCTCGTCGAGCCGCGCGCGCTCGTCGAGATCGAGGCCGTCGCGGCGCTGGACGCGCCCGCGCTGGACGCGCCCGCGCCGGGCGCGCCGCCCGGCGACGCCGCGGCGGCGGGCGCGGCCCCCCCGCCCGGCGCTGGCGAGGGCGGCCGGTGAGGCGCGGGGCGCCGGCGCGGCGGCCGCTCGCCGCGGCCCCCCCGCCCGAGAGCGCGCGCGGCGATCAGGCGGCCGTCCGCGCCTGGGTGCGCATCCTCGCGGTCCACAAGCGCGCGCTCGCGGCGATCCGCGAGGACCTGGAGCACGAGATGACCCTCCCGCGCTTCGACCTCCTCGCGAACCTCGTGCGCAGCGACGGGCAGACGCTCGCGTCGCTCTCCCGCAGCATGCTCGTCACGGCGGGCAACCTCACCGGGCTCGTCGACCGCGCGGCGCGCGACGGCATGGTCGAGCGGCGGGCCGACCCGAGCGACCGCCGCGCGTGGCGCGTCCACCTGACCGCCAAGGGCCAGCGCGCGTTCCGCGACGCCGAGCGGCGCCACGCCGCGCGCGTCGCCAAGGTGTTCTCCGGGCTGACCCCGGCCGAGCTCTCGACCCTGACGCGGCTCCTCGACAAGCTGCGCATCACGCTCCGCGCGCCGGACATGCCCGCCCCGTCCCGCCCCGGCAGCGCCCGCGCGCACGCCGAGCGCGGCGCGCGCAGCCCGCCGCGGCGCACGCGGACGAAGACCTGACCGCGCGCGCCACCCCCCGAGGCGCATCGAACCCGAAGCGCACCGAACGCGCACAGAACAGGAGAGGCCCATGACCCTCACTCCCCGCTCCTTCCAGCTCGAGATACGCCGCGGCGTCGCGGAGATCACGCTGAGCCGCCCCGACCGCCTGAACGCCCTCACCTTCGAGGTCTACGGCGAGCTCACGGCCACCTTCCGCTCGCTCGAGCGCTCGGCCGCGCGCGCGGTCGTGCTCACCGGCGAGGGGCGCGGCTTCTGCTCGGGGGGCGACGTCGAGGGGATCATCGCCGAGCTGTTCGCGCGCGACGCGCGCGGGCTGCTCGAGTTCACGCGCGTCACCGGCGCGCTGATCCAGAGCATCTGCGAGCTCCGGCGCCCGGTCGTCGCCGCGGTGAACGGCGTCGCCGTGGGCGCCGGCGCGGTGATCGCCGCCGCCTGCGACCTGCGCATCGCCGCGGCGAGCGCCCGCTTCGGGTTCGTCTTCCCGAAGGTCGGCCTGTCCGGCGCGGACATGGGGGCCTCGTACCTCCTGCCGCGCCTCGTCGGCCACGGGCGCGCCGCCGAGCTGCTCTTCCTCGGCGATCTCGTCGACGCCGGCGAGGCGCTCCGCATCGGCCTCGTGAACCGCGTCGTCCCCGACGGCCAGGCGCTCGAGGTCGCGCTCGGGTGGGCCGAGCGCCTCGCGCGCGGGCCGGCGTTCGCGCACGCGATCACGAAGCAGATGCTCGAGAGCGAGCGCACGATGCCCCTCGCCGCCGCGATCGAGGCCGAGGCGCAGGCGCAGGCGCTCTGCATGGCGCACCCCGACTTCCGCGAGGCCTACGAGGCGACCAAGGCGAAGCGCCCGCCGCGCTTCGAGGGCGCCGATCCGGGCGACGCCCCGGCGCCGCCCGCCGCGGACGCGCCCCCCACCCCGAGGACCACCGGCCCGTCGACGCCGCGGTCATGACGACGCTCGCGCTCTCCTCGGCCGATCTCCCGGTCTTCTTCGAGGAGCGCCACGCGGCGCTCGCCGCGCGGCTGACCCCCGAGGCGCTCGCGCCGCTCGCTGAGGCGCGCGACGCCGCCGCCGTGGCGCGCTGCCTGGGCGAGCCGCTCGGGCTCTACGCGCACCTCGTCCCCGCGGCGTTCGGCGGCGCGCCCGCGGGCCACGGCCGCGCCGCGGATCCGACCGCGATCGACGTGCGGGCGCTGGTGCTCGTCCGCGAGGCGCTCGGCCAGGTCTCCCCGCTCGCCGACGCGATCTTCGCCGTGCAGGGGCTCGGCTCGTACCCGGTCGTGCTCGCGGGCACCGACGCGCAGCGGCGCGCGATCCTCCCCGACGTGCTGTCGGGCCGGCGCGTCGGGGCGTTCGCGCTGACAGAGCCCGAGGCGGGCAGCGACGTCGCCTCGCTGCGGACCGATGCCCGCCGCGTGGGCGACGGGTGGGTGCTCGACGGCGAGAAGGTGCTGATCTCGAACGTGCCGCTCGCGCATCACCTCGTGGTCTTCGCGCGCGCGGTCGCGTCCCCGGCCGAGGGCGGCGGCGCGGGCGGCGCGGGCGGCGCGCGCGCGGCGAAGGGCGCGGCGCGCGCCGCGATCACCGCGTTCCTCGTCGACAGCGGCGCGCCTGGCGTCTCGTCGGAGCCGTTGCCGATGTCGGTCCCGCACCCGATCGGCCGGGTCCGCTTCGCGGGCTGCCGCGTGCCCGACAGCGCCCGCCTCGGCGAGGTGGGCGGCGGCTTCAAGCTCGCGATGCAGACGCTCGACGCCTTCCGGATCTCGGTCGGCGCGGCGGCGAACGGCATGGCGGCGCGCGCGCTGCGCGAGGCGATCGCGCACGTCACGCGGCGCAGGCAGTTCGGCGCGCCGCTCTCCGAGCAGCAGATGGTGCGCGCGTACCTCGCCGAGATGGCGACCGAGCTCGACGCCGCCCGCCTCCTCGTCGCCCGCGCGGCCCACAAGCGCGACACCGCGGCCGGCGGCGCGGCGGCGCGCGTCTCGACCGAGGCGGCGATGGCGAAGATGTTCGCCACCGAGGCGGCGCAGCGGATCATCGACCGCGCCGTGCAGCTCCACGGGGGCATGGGCGTCATCGAGGGGACCGAGGTGGAGCGGCTCTACCGCGAGATCCGGCCGCTGCGCATCTACGAGGGGACGACGGAGATCCAGAAGCTCATCATCGCGAAGGGCATCCTGGAGCGCGCGGCCGCGGAGCCCGCGGCCGACGGGCGCGCGCGGGGTGAGGCCCCGTAGCGATGTGGAAGCCCCCGGAGCGAATCCGCCACCCGCTGCCCCCCGACGCCCCCCCGACCGCGGACGAGGCGGCGCGCGCGCGCCTCTTCTCGCCGCTCCGCCTCGCCTCCGGCCTCGAGCTCGCCGAGCGCTCGTGGGTGCCGGCGATGGTCCCGTGGCGGGCGACCGAGGAGGGGCTGGTCACGCAGGACGTCCTCGACTGGTACGGCCGCTTCGCCGACGGCCAGCCCGGCGCGCTCGTCGTCGAGGCGACCGGCATCCGCGACGTGCCGAGCGGGCCGCTGCTCCGCGCCGGCCACGACCGGTTCATCCCGGGGCTCTCCGAGCTCGTCCGGACGGTCCGCGCCCGGAGCGGCGGCAGGACGCGCGTGTTCCTCCAGCTCATCGACTTCCTGCGTATCCGCAGGCGCCCGCCGAGGGACCGGTTCCTCCGGGAGTTCCTCGCGGTCACCGATGCGCACCGGCGCGCGCTCGCCGACGCGCTCGGCGAGCCGGCGCTCCGCGACGCGCCGGAGCGCGAGGTGCGCGAGCGGCTCGTCGCGCTCGACGACGAGCGCCTCTCGGCCGTGCTCGCGCCGCGCGAGCTCGAGGCGCTGCGCTCCGGCGAGCGCGAGCGCGTCACCGACGTCGCGCTCCCCCACATCCGCGACCTGCCGGCCGCGCTGCCCGGCCTCTTCGCCGCCGCCGCCGGGCGGGCGCGCGAGGCGGGCTTCGACGGCGTCGAGCTCCACTACGCGCACGCCTACACGATGGCGTCGTTCCTCTCCGCGCTGAACACCCGGCCGGACGGCTACGGCGGCGACCGCGAGCGCCGCGCGCGCCTGCCGCTCGAGGTCCACGCCGCCGTGCGCGCCGCCGTCTCGTCCCGCTTCACGGTGGGCTGCCGCTTCCTCTGCGACGACGTCATCGCGGGGGGCAACCGCGTCGACGACGCGATCTTCTTCGCGCTCGCCTTCGCGCGCGCCGGCATGGACTTCCTCTCGCTCTCGACCGGCGGCAAGTTCGAGGACGCGAAGCAGCCGAAGGTCGGCGAGGCGGCGTACCCCTACACGGGCCCGAGCGGGTACGAGTGCATGCCCACCGCGCTCTCCGACGCGGCGGGCCCGTTCGGCCGGCAGGTCCCGAAGCAGGCGCAGATCCGGCGCGCCGTGCGCGACGCCGGCCTCGACACGCCGGTCGTCGTGGCGGGCGGCATCTGCACGTTCGCGCAGGCCGAGGCGATCCTCGCGCGCGGCGAGGCCGACCTCATCGGCGCCGCGCGGCAGACCCTGGCCGACCCCGACTGGTTCCTGAAGCTGCGCCTCGGCCGCGGCGGCGAGGTCCGCCGGTGCATCTACTCCAACTACTGCGAGGCGCTCGATCAGCGCCACCGGCCCGTGACGTGCCAGCTCTGGGATCGCGAGGGCCTCGACGCGCCGGGCGTCGCGACGACCGACGGAGGCAGGCGGCGGCTCACGGCGCCGCCGTGGAGGCGAGAGGAAGCGTGATCATGAACCCACCGACATTCCCCGAGGACTTCAACCTCGCCGACTACTACCTGTTCGACCGGCTGCGCGAGGGGCTCGGCGACAAGGTCGCCCTGCTCTTCGGCGACCAGCGGCACACCTACGCTGACATCGCCGAGCGGGTCCGCAGGCTGCGCGCCCACCTCGCCCTCGAGGACGTCGCGCCCGAGCAGCGGGTGCTCATCGTCCTGCACGACTCGCCCGCGTTCGTGTGGGCGTTCTTCGCGGCGCTGAGCCATGGCGCCGTCGTCGCGATGGGCAACCCCGAGGCGCCCGCGGCCGACCTCGCGTACCTCGTCGAGTACACGCGCGCCGCGGCGGTCGTCACCATCCCGCGCGTGGCCGAGTCGATCGCTGGCGCGCTCGCCGCCGCGGACCTCCGGACGCTCGTGCTCGTCCCCGAGGTCCCGACCGGCGGCGACCTCGAGGCCGAGCTCCCCGTCCCGCCGGCCCTCGATCCGATGCGGGGCATCTCGCTCCGCGACGCGCTCGGGCAGGGGCGGACCGCGCTGGCGCCGAGGAGCGCGCTGGAGGGCCCTCGCCCCACGCGGCGCGACGACGTCGCCATCTGGCTGTTCACGTCCGGCTCGACCGGCAGGAGCAAGGCGGCCATGCACACGCACCGCGATTTCGCCTTCAACACCGAGTGCTACGCCAAGGCGACCGTGGGCTACCGCCGCGACGACATCACCGTCTCGGTGCCGCGCCTCTTCTTCGGCTACGCCACCGGCACCAACCTGATGTTCCCGTTCGCCGTCGGCGCGACGGCCGGCCTCTTCGTCGAGCGGCCGACGCCGGAGACGCTCGCGGAGTACATCGAGCGCTACCGCCCCACGGTCATCACGAACGTCCCGACCATGATGGGCAAGCTGCTCGACCACGACGACGCGCGGGCCGCGCGCGGCGAGCCGCGCCTCGACCTCTCCAGCGTCCGCTTCCACCTCTCCGCCGGCGAGGCGCTCCCGTCGGCGCTCCTCGATCGCTTCCGCGCGCGGTTCCACGCCGACGTCTACGACGGCATCGGCTCCGCCGAGATGTTCCACATCTACTGCACGAACCGCCCCGGCGACGTGCGTCCCGGGTCGCTCGGCCGCGCCGTGGAGGGGTACACGCTCAAGATCCTCCCGTCGGACGCGACGGGCGCCGGCGCGCCCGAGCTCGCCCCCGGCGAGACGGGCGTGCTCTGGGTGAAGGGCGACTCGGTGGCGATCGGTTACTTCCAGGATCGCGAGAAGAGCTGGAGCACGTTCCACGGCCACTGGTGCCGCACCGGCGACCTCTTCCGCATGGACGCCGAGGGCTACCTCTGGTTCAGCGGGCGCGCCGACGAGCTGCTCAAGGTGGGCGGCGTCTGGGTCGCGCCGGTCGAGGTCGAGGAGTGCCTAGCCCGGCACCCGGCGGTCAGCCTCGCCGCGGTGATCGGCGCCGAGGAGGCGGGCCTCGTGAAGCCGAAGGCGTTCATCGTCGTGCGCGACGACGCGCGCGCCCGCGTCGCCACCGAGGAGGGGCGGGCCGCGCTCGCCGGGGAGCTCAAGGCGTTCGTGAAGGACCGGCTCAGCAAGCACAAGTACCCGCGGTGGATCGTCTTCGTCGAGGACGTCCCCCGGAACGACCGCGGCAAGGTCGACCGCAAGGTCCTCCGGCAGCGCGAGGCCGCCGGCGACAACCCGGCGGGCGAGTAGCGCGTGCAGGACCGCGTGCAGGCCGCGCCCCGCCTCGCCGAGCTCACGACGGCAGAGCTCGCCGCGCTCCTGTCGGCCGGCGCGCCCTGCGTCGCGCTCGTGCCGGTCGGGTCCGTGGAGCCGCACGGCCCGCACCTGCCGCTCGGAACGGACACGCTCCTCGGCGAGGCTGCGGCCGAGCTCGCCGGCCGCCGGCTCTGGGAGCGGGGCGTCGCCGCGCTCCTCGCGCCGCCCGTCGGTTACGGTGTCACCGATTTCGCGGCGGGCTTTGCCGGCGCGATCTCGATCCCGGCGCCCGCGCTCACCGCCTTCCTTCGCGCCGTCGCGGAGGCGTACCTGTCGGCTGGCCTGTCGCACGTCTGCTTCATCAACAACCACCTCGAGCCGGAGCACGACCGCGCCGTGCGCGCCGCCACCGGCGACCTGCCCCCGGGCCGCGCCTCCGTGGCCTGCCCGCTCGCGCGGCGCTGGGCGCGGACGCTCTCGGCCGAGTTCCGGAGCGGCGCCTGCCACGCGGGCCGTTACGAGACATCGCTCGTCCTCGCCGCGGCCCCCGCGCTCGTCCGGAAGGACATCGCCCGGGCCCTGCCCGACGTCGGCGTGAGCCTGTCGGAGGGCATCAAGGCAGGGGTGAAGAGCTTCCGCGCCCTGGGCATGGACGCCGCCTACACAGGCGCTCCGCGCGAGGCCACCGAGGACGAGGGCCGCGCGCTGCTCGATCTCCTCGCGACGATGATCGTCACGGAGGTCGCAGAGGGCCTCTCCCGGGCCGCAGCTCCGGACTCCCGTCCTGGACAGGGCAGTGGCAGGTAGCTCAGCGCGCTGAGCGGGCCCAGAAAACTGCGCTGGCCGAGAGAGCTGCGCAGGCTGCGCTGCGCCGAGACGATCCGAGCAACCGCGCAACCGCGCAACCGGGTAACCGGGTAACCGAGTGGTCGGACAGGCAGCCAGGTAGGCGGAAGCAAGCAAGCCTGCTCCATCGCCCCCGCTCACACGCATCCAGTCGGTAAAAATCCAACAGCGCGCCGCCCCGTGAGGCGAAGCGAGGGCGCGCTCGTGAGCGAAACCACAAAATCAGCAAACAGGGGCTCGACAAGCGCGAGCGATGAGCGCGACAATGTCTCTTTTTGTCTCAATACAACTCACGACTTCACAAGGTTTCTCATGACAAACATCGATTCGCGATTGACGTATTCCGTTTGAAGACGTACAACGGTATCGTTTTCCTCGCGCGCTGATCGAAGCCAGAGCGATCCGACCGTTGGCCTGAGATAGGCGATCATTCACGGCGCGCAGGCAGAGGATGAGCTGGCGGGGGCGCTCTCTGGCGCTCCAGCGCGACGGCGTCACAGTTTGCCTCGCTGGCGGGCAGCGCCCGGCGATGCGGATCGGAGAGCGTCATGAGGAATCGCACGTTCGTCAGAGGGTATCAGCATCTTCTCCTGGCCTACCTCGCCGCGGCGTCCGGCGCGGCGGCCGCCGGGTGCGTCAGCGCACCGGGCGCGGACGACGAGCTCGTCGACGAAGCGCAGCAGGCGGCGACGGTGTGTGTTCAGATCCAGGGGACCGCCGCCTTCAAGGATGCATTCCTGCATCAAGGGATGCCCACCACCAACTATGGCTGGGGACCGGACATGTACGCCGGCATCCACGCGTCGTCAGGCAGCGTGCAGTACGGGGTGCTGGAGGCCGACCTGTCGCAGGTCCCCGCCAACGCCACGATCGTCTCGGCGGATCTCTCCGTATCCGTCAAATCATGGACTCCCGATACGGTCCGCGTGCGCCGGATCACGGCGCCCTGGAATCAGTATACGATCACCTGGGACTCGCATGCAGCGGCGAAGGGCGCTGCGGTCGAGGGCAGCTTCACGGTTGGAAGCTCCACCCGGTACACGGTCAGCCTCACGGCGCTCGTGCAGGGCTGGGTGAACGGCACCATCCAGAACTACGGCATCCTGTTCGAGCAGGACACGAATCGCACCCAGATCAGGACAAGCGAGATCGACGCAGCACAGCAGCCGATTCTCCGCGTCTGCTATGACGACGCAACGGGCTCCAGCTCCTCCACCAGCAGCACCACGGCGACGTCCAGCGTCAGCTCCTCGACGAGCAGCACCACGGCGACGTCCAGCGTCAGCTCCTCGACGAGCAGCACCACGGCGACGTCCAGCGTCAGCTCCTCGACGAGCAGCACCACGGCGACGTCCAGCGCCACCACCTCCACGACCAGCGCCTCCACGTCGGGCTCCGGCGGCGCTGGCGGCGCTGGCGGCGCTGGCGGCGCTGGCGGCGCTGGCGGCGCTGGCGGCGCTGGCGGCGAAGGCGGCGCGGGCGGAGGCGGCGGCGGCGGCGTGCCTGGCCTGCCGATCAGCTGCGCCAGCGAAACGCCGGGCGCGGGCGCCAACTGCGGCGTGGACGGGAGCGACGACTGCTGCTCGACGCTCCCGGTCCCCGGGGGCACGTTCAACCGGCTCAACGACCCGGACCTGCCGGCCACGGTCAGCGACTTCTATCTCGACAAGTACATGATCACGGTGGGGCGCTTCCGGCAGTACATCGAGCGGACCGGCGGCCCGACGCAGGCCAACCCGCCGCCCGCCGGCGCGGGCGCCCACCCCAAGATCCCGAACAGCGGCTGGGACCCGGCGTGGAACTCGAAGCTCACGGGCGACACGAACGCGCTCCGGTCAGCGCTCATCTGCGAGCAGTGGGACTGGCCGTCGTGGAGCCCCACCCCGGGAGCCGAGGAGAAGAAGCCGATCGTCTGCGCGACGTGGTACGAGCTGTTCGCGTTCTGCGCGTGGGACGGCGGCCGGCTGCCGACCCAGGCCGAGATCAACTACGTCTCTGCCGGCGGCAACGAGCAGCGCATCTACCCCTGGGGCGGCACGAGCGTCGAGGACATCGAGATCGACGACGCCTCGTGGTGCTGCCAGGGCGACGGCACCGTCGCGGGCTCCTGCAAGATAGAGTATCCCTCGCTCTACCCGTGCAGCCCGTCGGACCTCACCGACGTCGGCAAGTTCCCGAACGGCGCCGGGCGCTGGGGCCACATGGACCTGGCCGGCAACGCGTACAAGGCCACCCGCGACGGCTCGGACATCTATCAGCTGCTGATGCCCTGCAACGACTGCTCGCGGCTCGACAACAGCTCCGCCACGCGCTTCATGCACGGCGGCAGCTTCCTGGCGGCCGGGTTCAAGCAGAAGACGGACTATCAGGTCTCCTACCGGAACGTCGATCGCCGCTACTACGTCACCGCCATGTGCGCGCGCGATCTGTGAGCTGAAGCGGAAGCGGAGAAAGCGCGCCGGACCGAGCTCTTCAGCTCGCGTCCGGCGCCGCCGGCCACGGTGCTCGCCGGGCTGCACGCGCGCAGACGATCATGTAGGCAAAAGCGCGCGCCTCTGCCCGGGCGCCATCCATCCCTCCCTGCATGATCGGATTGAGTGACAAAATGCACCACCGATCCGCACGCTCCGCGCAAGCGGTGGACACGGACACGGACACGGACACGGACGCGGGCGCGGAAACCTGGGCGACACCGCCAGACATGCCCCCGCCGCGCTCGACAATCACGAGCGGCTCGCGCGGCAAGGTTCATTTTTCACCGATACCACAAACAACGTCAGCAGATTTTTTGCCGGCGAACATCGGTTCACAATTGACGCACTCCGATCCGGGCCGTAAAACGATATCGTTTGACTCGCGCGGTCGCGCGACGCCGACGACAGGACGATCCTACGGCTGACCTGATGAAGAGGATGCTTCACGGCGCGCAGGCGGATGTGGCTCTTTGCGGAGGCGCATTCTGGCGCTCCTGCGCGACGGCATCACCGGCGGCCTCGCGGGCGAGCTCGGCCGACGGCGCGGATCGGAGAGCACCATGAGGAATCGGACGTTCGTGAGAGGGTGCCGGCATCTGCTCCTCGCCTCGCTCGCCGCCTCCGGCGCGGCGCTCGCCGGGTGCGTCGACGCGCAGGACGCGGGCGGCGAGCTCATCCATGAGGCGGAGCAGGCGGCGACGGTCTGCGTGACGCTCAAGCGCACCGGGGACACGGGCGTGGTCAGGGATGCGCTCATCCATTCCCGCCATGCCGACACCCCGCTCACCGGAGGCGACATGTACGCCGGCGAGAGCAACAGCGCGCACATGCACGCGCTGATCGCGTTCGATCTCTCGTCCATCCCCAGCGACGCCATCGTCGTCTCCGCCGACCTCTCCCTTCACATGGGCGCCGCGTTCCCCGAAGCGATGCGCGCACACCGGGTCACGGCGGCGTGGGACGAAGACAAGGTGACGTGGAGCTCGCACGCAGCGGCGTGGGATCCCGAGGTCCTGGGGACCCTCGAGGCGAGCGCGGGGTACATCTATGGTGAGCACACGCTCAGCCTCACGGCGCTCGTGCAGCGCTGGGTGAGCGGCGCCGTACCGAACCACGGGGTGCTCTTCGAGCAGACCGCGAATCGCACGCACATCAGGACGAGCGAGAGCTCGCAGGACAAGCGTCCGTCTCTCCACGTTTGTTATGACGGCGCCACGGCGACCGGCTCGACCAGCACGACGAGCAGCTCCACCGCGGTCTCCAGCACCGGCGCCACGTCGGCATCGAGCACCAGCTCCACCGCGACCTCCAGCACCAGCGCCACGACCACCACGACGTCGAGCTCCGGCGGAGAGGGGGGCGAGGGCGGCGCGGGCGGCGCCGGGGGCACGGGCGGCGCCGGGGGCGAGGGCGGCGCGGGCGGCGCCGGGGGCGCGGGCGGCGCCGGGGGCGCGGGCGGCGCCGGGGGCGCGGGCGGAGGCGGCGGGGTGCCTGGACTGCCGATCAGCTGCAGCAGCAACACGCCGGGCGCAGGCGTCAACTGTGGCGTCGAAGGCAACGACGACTGCTGCTCGACCCTCCCGGTGCCGGGCGGCACGTTCAACCGGCTCAACAACCCGAGCCTCCCGGCGACCGTCAGCGATTTCTACCTCGACAAGTACATGATCACGGTCGGGCGCTTCCGGCAGTACATCGAGCGGACCGGCGGCCCGACGCGGGCCAACCCGCCGCCGGCCGGGGCGGGCGCACACCCGAAGATCCCGAACAGCGGCTGGGACCCGAGCTGGAACCAGCACCTCGCGGGCGACACGAGCGCGCTCCGATCGGCGCTCGTCTGCGATCCGTACGGATGGCCGTCCTGGAGCGACACCCCGGGCGCCAAGGAGCACAAGCCGATCGTCTGCGCGACGTGGTACGAGCTGTTCGCGTTCTGCGCGTGGGACGGCGGCCGGCTGCCGACCCAGGCCGAGATCAACTACGTCTCTGCCGGCGGCGACGAGCAGCGCTTCTATCCGTGGGAGAGCGAGAGGGTCACCGACATCAGCCTCGACGACGCGTCCTGGTGCTGCCAGGGCGACGGCTCGGTCGCCGGCGATTGCATCACGTCGTATCCGTCGCTCTATCCCTGCTCGCAGACGGATCTCACGGACGTCGGCAGGTTCCCCGCGGGCGCTGGCCGGTGGGGCCACATGGACCTGGCCGGCAACGCGTACAAGGCGACCCGCGACGGCGCGGACATCTATCAGCTGCTGACGCCCTGCAACGACTGCTCGCGGCTCGACAACGGATCTCGCACGCGCTTCATGCACGGCGGCAGCTTCCTGGCCGCCGCGTACAAGCAGGCGACGAGCTATCAAGTCGCCTACGCGAACGACTCGCGGCGCTACTACGTCACCGCCATGTGCGCGCGCGACCTCCCCATGCCGTGAGGCCGGCCCAGGTGGTGGACCGCCGCGGCGGCCGCGCACCGCGGCGGTGAAGGCGACCAGCGCGGGTCCGCCGCCGCGTCCGCCCCCCTCGCGCCGGGGGCGCCGTGGCAGGCTGCCCCGGGCCTTCAGGCAGGCGCCTCCGCTGCGCCGGCGAGGCGCCCGCTCCCGAGCTCTGGCGCCTCGTCTTCGCGCTCTGCTGGATGCTCTCCTGGATACCCTCCCTCGAACTTGGCCCTCACCCGCGCCACCTGGTACGCGCGTCCGTATGCGCGTGCGAGGCGTTCTCCTGGTGCCGACGATTGCGCTCTCCGCGCTCAGCGTGAGCTGCCCGCGCCCTGCTCCCGAGCCGGCCGCGACGTCCCCGGCCCCCGCCCCTGCGTCGGCGGTCAGCGTGGCGGTGCCCTCCCTCCCGGCGCCGACTCCCTCTCTCGTCGACCCGGCGGACTCCGCAGATCGCGGCGCGCTTGCGGCGCCCCCCGGCGCGAGCGCCGGCGCGGAATCGGCCGCGAGCGCCACGACGGATCCGGCTGCGGACCTCGCGGCGCCGGGCGTCGACCCGCTCGCCTTGCCGGTGCTGCCGCCGCAGCTCGTGGACGACGGCTCGGACGAGCTCCCCCGGCTCGATCCGCCCCCGGCCGCTCCGGAGACGCCGAGGGAGGAGGTCCACGAGCTCGCGAGCATCGCCAGGGAGACATGGATCTTCGCGGAGCCGCGCTGGACGGGCCGGCGCATCGGCTACCTGCGCGCCGGCGCCATTGTCGCGCGCCGGCCGGAGCCGTCCGGCAGGGAGTCGTGCGCCGGGGGCTGGTACCGCATCGAGCCGAGCGGCTATGTCTGCATCGGCGCCAGCGCGACGCTCGACATCCACGATATCGCTGTCGAGGCCTCGTCCCGCCGCCCGATCCGTCGGTTCTTCGCCCAGGCCGCCTCGCCCGCCGTGCCTGACACCCGTACTGCCGCGCGGAACGCGGACCTCGGGGCCACGATACCGGCCTCCCTCGGCGGGGCCGTCCTCGCCGCGGCCGCCGTCGCAGGCGAGGCCACCCCCGCCGCGCCTGCCACCCCCGCCGCGCCTGCCGCCCCCGCCGCGCCCGCCGCGCCCGCCGCCCCCACCGTTCAGGATGCAGCACCGGGCTCCCTCGATGCCGCCGCTCCCGCCGCGGCGGACGCCGTCCCCACCACGGCGGACGCCGTGCCCACCACGGCGTCCGCCGTCCCCACCACGGCGTCCGCCGTGCCCACCACGGCGTCCGCCGTCCCCACCACGGCGTCCGCCGTCCCCGCCGCCCGCCCCGCCGGGCCGGACGCGGAGCTCGCCGCCTGGCTCAACGGCCTGCCCTACACCTACGTGATGTCGGGCTCCCCCACCCCGCCTCTCTACGCGCGCCTTCCGACCGAGGACGAGCAGCGCAGCGCCGAGCCCGACCTCGGCGCGCACCTGCGCCGCGCCGCGGCGGCCGCGCGCGCGTCCGACTTCGTCGCGCCGCCGCTCCTCGACGCGACGCCCTCGGTCCTGCTCTACGGCCGCCCTGCGCCCGGCCTCGCCGGCGATCGCCGCGCGCCCGACGCGCTCGTCCTCGGCCGCGCCCGCACGCGCTCCGGCTTCGCGCTCCTCTCGACCTTCGATCACGACGGCCGCCGCTTCGGCCTCACCACCGACCTCGCCGTCCTGCCGCTCGACCGCACCCGCGTCATCCGGCCGAGCGCGTTCTCGGGGCTCCGGCTCACCGAGGACGCCGCGCTCCCCGTTGCCTTCGCGAAGCGCCGCCGCGCCGCGCGCCTCGTCCTGGGCGAGCGCGGCGGCTTCACCAGCGCCCCGCTCCGCTTCCGCGAGGCGATCCCGCTGACCGGCGCCACCCGCCGCGTCGGCGGCGTCGACCACCTCGAGGCACGCGACGGCTCGCTCGTCCGCGCCGACGACGTCGTGCGCATCGACCCGCTCCCCCGGGCGCCCGCGTGGGCGGTGCGCGGGCGCAAGTGGATCGACGTCTCGATCAACCAGCAGAGCCTCGTCGCCTACGAGGGCACGCGCCCTGTCTACGTCACCCTCGTCTCGACGGGCGCGGACGGGCTCGGCGACTGGAAGACGACGCGCTCGACGATCCAGGGGCTGTTCCGCATCCACACGAAGCACGTCACGGTCACGATGGATGGCGACGAGGAGGACGAGGATCCGTTCGATTTCCGCGACGTGCCCTTCGTCCAGTACTTCACCGAGGGGTTCGCGTTCCACGCAGCGTACTGGCACGACGACTTCGGCACCCCGCGCAGCCACGGCTGCGTGAACCTCGCGCCGCTCGACGCCGCCTGGCTGTTCGAGTGGACGACGCCCGAGGTGCCGGCCGCCTGGCACGGCGCGCTCTCGCTGCGGAAGGGCACGCTCGTCTCGATCCGCCCGTGAGCCGGCCGTGATTCGCCCCTGATCCGCCCGTGTTCCGGCCGCCCGCGATCCGGCCGCCCGTGTTCCGGCCGCCCATGATTCGCCCGTGATCCGGCCGCGCCCGCCGGCGCTGCCCCTTCCGCGCCGTCCGAAGGCACGCTAGAGGCACTGCCATGGCCGCTGCGCAGGAGCCCGTCTCGCTCGATCAGCTCATGGCGATCGATCCGCTGCTCTCCGACGAGGAGCGCATGGTCCGCGACTCCGTCCGTCGCTTCGTGCGCGAGCGGTACCTGCCGCGCGCGGCGGACCTGTTCGCGCGCGAGGAGTTCGCGACCGACCTGATCCCCGAGATCGCCGCGCTCGGCCTGCTCGGTGGCTCGCTGACCGGGTATGGCTGCGCCGGGATGAACTCGGTCGCTTACGGCCTCGCGCTGCAGGAGCTCGAGTACGGCGACAGCGGCCTGCGCAGCTTCGTGAGCGTGCAGGGGTCGCTCGCGATGTTCCCGATCTGGAAGTACGGCTCCGAGGCGCAGAAGCAGCGCTGGCTGCCGCGGATGGCCGCGGCCGAGCTGATCGGCTGCTTCGGGCTGACGGAGCCCGACAGCGGCTCGGACCCGAGCTCGATGAAGACGCGCGCCCGGAAGGACGGGAGCTCGTACGTGCTCACGGGCACGAAGATGTGGATCACGAGCGCGCCGATCGCGCACCTCTGCGTCGTGTGGGCCAAGGTGGATGACGGAGGGCCCGAGTCGATCCGCGGCTTCGTCGTGGAGCGGGGGATGAAGGGGCTCGAGACGCCGCTCATCCACGGCAAGATGAGCCTTCGCGCGAGCCCGACAGGCGAGATCGTCCTCAACGAGGTGCGCGTCCCGGAGGAGAACGTGCTGCCCGGCGTCGTCGGCCTGAAGGGCCCGCTGAGCTGTCTGACGCAGGCCCGCTTCGGCATCGCGTGGGGCGCGCTGGGCGCCGCGCGCGCCTGCTACGAGACGGCCGTGTCGTATGCGCGCGAGCGCGTCCAGTTCGGCCAGCCGATCGCGTCGCGGCAGCTCATCCAGGCGGAGCTCGTGGAGATGGCGACCGAGATCGCGAAGGGGCAGATCATGGCGCTGCACTTCGCGCGGCAGAAGGACGCGGGCGGCATCAGCCCGGTGCAGGTCTCGCTGTGCAAGCGGAACAACGTCGGCTGGGCGCTCAAGATCGCGAGGACCGCGCGCGGCGTGCTCGGCGCGAACGGGATCCTCCTCGATTACCCGGTCGTCCGGCACATGCTCAACCTGGAGAGCGTGTACACGTACGAGGGCACCGACGAGGTGCATTGCCTGATCCTCGGCAACGCGATCACGGGGCACAACGCGTTCTGAGGGGGAGTCGCCGGGGTCGGAGAGGAATCCTCGCGAACGCGATCACGGGCACAACACGTTCCGAAGCCGTGTTGCTGAGGGTCGGAGAGAGCGTGGCCGCCAGTGACGACAGGAACGCGAAGACCGCGCCCCTACCCCGCCTTCGCCGGCGCCTTCCTTCGCAGCCCCACGAGGAACAGCTCCACGCTGTTCGCGCGCGTCCCCTCGGGCCGGATGCTCCGGACCTCCTCGCAGAGGTTCCGCAGCGCGTCGCGGGCCTTCACGAAGTCCTCGCTCATGAAGATCTTGCCGACGAACGCGCCGCCCGGCGCGAGCAGCGCCTCGGCCACGGCCACGGCGCGCATGAACAGCTCGTAGCTCCGCGCCTGGTCGGCGATCTTGCTGCCGCTCGTCGCGGGCGCCATGTCCGACAGCACGACGTCGTACGGCGCGAACTGCGCGAGCGCCTCGTTCGTCAGCGACAGCGCGTCGCCCTGCACCACCGTCGCCTGCGGGCCGAACGCCGCCGTGATGGGCGACAGATCGACAGCGAGCAGCTTGCCCGCCGCGCCGATCCGCTGCGCGGCGTACATCGACCACGAGCCGGGCGCCGCGCCCAGATCGAGCACGCGCTGACCGGGGCGGAGCAGCCGCACCCGGCGATCGATCTCCTCGAGCTTGAAGACGCTGCGCGCAGGATAGCCCTGCGCCTTCGCCGCCTTCGTGAAGGCGTCCGGGCGCTTGTAGGGGTTCTTGGGCTTCTGCGGCACGGATTACCGGAGGGCATCGCCGGCAGGGCGCGCGGGCTCGCTCAAGGGCGCGCGCGCTCCGCCGGGCGGGCGGATCTCAGCCGCCCTTCTTCTTGGTCGGCTGCACCGGCGTGGGCAGCCCCTTGCCGCCGCGCTTCTTCACGGCGCCGCGGATCGTGACGACCTGGTTCTTCGGGCCGGGGACCGGGCCCTCGATGAGGATGAGGTTGTCCTCGGGGAGGAGCTTCGCGATCTTCAGGTTGAGCGCGCTCACCGTCTCGTCGCCGTAGTGGCCGGGCATCTTCAGGCCGGGCAGCGTGCGACCGGGGGTCATGTTCGTACCGATCGAGCCGCCGTGGCGGAAGTACTCGTGGGTGCCGTGCGAGTTGACCGCGCCGGCGAAGCTCCACCGGCGGATGACGCCGCTGAAGCCGCGGCCGCGCGAGCGGCCCTGCGCGTCCACGCGCTGGCCGACCTCGAAGATCTCGTCGACCTTGAGCGTCTGCCCGACCTCGTACTTCGCCGCGTGCTCGGGGCTGCAGCGCAGCTCGCGCACGACGCGCTTCGGCGTCTGCCCCGCCTTCTTGAACGCGCCCGCGAGCGGCTTGGTCGTGTGCTTCTCCGCCCGCTCGCCGAGGCCGAGGATGAGGGCGCTGTAGCCGTCCTTCTCGAGCGTCCGCTTGCCGATGACGACGCAGCCCGCCTGCACGACCGTGCAACGCAGGACCTCGCCCGTCTCGCTGAAGATCTGCGTCATGCCGATCTTCTTGCCGATGATGCCGGGATGCTGATTCATGATGCGACTGCCTTCTCCGCTCCGTCTGGGGTGGCTCGAACCGGCTCCGCGCGGCGCGCCGCGGGAGCGATCCCCTCGGCGCGCCTCGATGAGAGCCGGTTCGGAGCGAGGAACCGGGGCGGGATTCCGCCGGGCGCGTTGGGGGGCGCAGAGCTTACTCACGGAGCCCCCAAAGGGAAGCGAAACTTACCGCTTCTAGCGTGATCTACCTCACATAACGGCGGCGTTCGGGCGTCCTCGGGCCCCGCTCGGACGCCCTCCCGGACCCGCTCGGGCGCCCTCCCGGACCCGCTCGGGCGCCCTCCCGGACCTCCCCGGGACCTCGCCGCGCCGCGGCAGAGGCCGCCCGGACATTGTCCGTCTGCGCGGACATTTCCTGACTCTCCCCGGCGTCGCCGATCCAGGGACCAGGTCTCACATTGAGACGTCGGAGGTCATGGATGACAGACATCATCGCTCACGGTGAGCCGCGCGACGTCGAGCGCCTCATGGATCGCTACTGGTTTCTGCTGAGGGGCGCGGCGGCCGGCGCCAGCGAGGACAGCGCTGGCGCGGCGGCGACGCAGGTGGTCCGTGACGGCGAGTTCGTCGTCGTGAGCATCGAGGCGACGGCGCTCGGGTGGCCCGAGGGGACGCTGCTCTTCCGGCTCAGGTCCGAGACCGCGCCGTGCGTCGCGTGCGTCGAGCGCGCGGCCGCCATCGCGCGCCACCGCACGAACGGCATGCTGACCGCGGGCGACGTGCGCGACATGCTCCGGTTCGCCGTGGCCCGCTGCGCCGCCTCGGGCATCGACGCGCCGCACGCCGGCGCGACCACGACGACGGCGCGGCCGCCCGCCGAGCCGTCCTGCGCCGAGGTGCCCGCCTCGGGGACGCGCCGCGCGGCGCGCGACGCGGGGAGCGGCGCGAAGCGCTACGACGCCGAGCTCTGGCTCATCCTCTGACGACCAGCGCGACGGCCAGCGTCGCGCGCCGGGCGAGGGCGCGGCGGCGCGACGACGTCAGGAGCCGACCACGTTGATGGTCGCCTTGATCATCGCCATCCAGCACTGAAGCACCATCTTCCCCTCCTTCTCCGGGGTGACGGCCACCTCGACCTGCGTGTTCATCGGCAGATCCTTCTCGATCTTCAGATCGGGAATCGCGATCGCCTTCAGACACTCGCTCTTCGTCGTCCGCGTGAACCGGAGCACGACCGGCTCTCCCTTCTTCAGCTCGATCGTCGACGGGGAGAAGCCGCTGTCGGTGACGGCGATGTCCACCCGCTTGACGTTCGCCGGCGCGGCGAGCTCGACGGGCGGCGACACGGCCGCGGGCGCCCCCTCGGCCTCGGCGGGCTTGCTGCAAGCGGCGCTGACGAGCGGGAAGGCAAGGGCAAGCGCGACGACGGCGAGCGGGCGAGTCATGGTCAGCCCGTTCTTACCCACCGGAAAAGGGGCGTCAAGCGGTCCTGCGGCGTCCGCCCCGGGCGAGAGACGGGCGCGGCGGCGGTCGGGCGCGCGAGCGCGCGCCGCGAGGGCGGCCGTTCAGAAGTGGCGGCCGGAGAGGATGTGAAGGATCGACGTGAAGAGGTTGATGAAGTTGAGGTAGAGGTCGAGCGCGCCGCCCACCGGGTCCTCCTCGTCCGAATGGAGGAGGCGCGATGTGTTGTAGAGGACGTACCCCCCGAACACGAGCACGGCGACGCTGGAGATGGCGAGTCCCAGCAGCGAGCTCCCGAGCAGGACGTTGAGCAGCATGGCGCCGAGGACGACCATGGCGCCCATCACGAGGCCGCTGGCAAGGAACGACAGGTCCTCCTTCGTGAGGAGGACGCCCAGCGTGAGGCTGCCGAACGTGAGCACCGTGAGGATGAAGGTGTCCCGGACCGGCGCCGACGACAGGGTGCTGCCGAGGCCCGCCGCGACCTCGGCCATGTAGAGCGCCGGCGCCGTGGTGAGGCCGAGGATGGCCGCCATCCCGAACAGCGCGAGGACGTTGACGCCGGGGATGCGGCGCACCGCGCGGGCGCCGAACATCACGCCGAACACGACGCCCATCGCGAGGATCGGGTGATCGGCGAAGAGCTCGACGACCGGCGGCATCGCGCGGCCCGGGGCCGCCTCCTCCGCGTCCGGGGCCCCGATGTAGAGCGCGCACATCGCGCCGATGGAGGACACGACAAGGCTCGCCGTGAAGAGGCCATAGACCTTCTTGAGGTAATGGATCCGCAGGGCCGCCTTCGGGTTGGCCGGCGCGGCCGCCACGTACGAACTCGGCTGGCGTGAACTCATCTGCTGCGCTCCTCCTTCAGGAAAACTCGTCGCGGCCGCACGATCGACTAGTCGTGCACCATCCACCGGGGCCGCGCAACAGCGGCGCGGAGACGCCCGCGGGCGTCTGCTGCCCGCGCAAATTCACAGCGACACAGCACATCACAGGGCGCGCCCGGCGGTGCGCGACCGGCGCGCCGCGCGCGGGGCGCCGCCGACCCGACGCGACCCGCCCCGGAAAGGATGTGAAAAATTACCAGAGCTCATGTCAGAGGTGCGCGAGGACGACCGAACACGCCGCATCCGCCCATGGTTGCCTTGAAAAGCGGACGTTGCCAAGCCCCCGCGCTCACGCCCGCATCGATGGCCGGGGCGCGCCGTCGCCGGAGCCCCGTCGTTCCACACAGCGCCTCCGGGGTAGGGAGCCCGACGCGCCAGGTTGTCGCGCGCGGCACGCTCGTGTACGAAGGACGGCGCCCTGTCACGAAGGGCGCCGCGCCGGGCCAGGAGGACGAGGGTTTCATGAACGTTACGACGATCGCCGTGGCCGATGTCGAGCCTGCGACGGCGCCGTTGCCAGGGTTCGAGAGCGAGGCCGCGATACAGAGCCTGCTCGTCTCGCCGATCGAGGCCACCTACCACCACCGCCTGCCGCTCGTCGGCCGAACCGACCTGCACCCGCTCGTGCAGGCCGCCTATATCGCCTTCACCCAGCGCTATCCGCTCGTGCTCTCGCCCGACGTGGTCTGGTTCTGCCTCGCGCGCGGCTTCACGCTCCACCTCGCCGCGAGCCCCGAGCACCGGCGCCGGTTCCTCACCGACGACAGCGAGTTCGCGCTGCTCGTCGAGCAGCCGGACTTCACCCTCGGCGACGTGAACCCGTGGCCCGCATTGTTTCCGGATTTCTCCAGGCAGGTTTCCGAAAGGGTCGGCGCGCTGCGGGATCTCGTGACATCCAACTTCTCCACCACAGGCCCTGTCGAGCGGGTGTCGTCGGAGCTCACGGTGGCGACCCCGCTCGCGCCGCACCACGACTGGGAGCCGCCGTTCCCGGGCGACATGGTGTACCCCCACCGCGGGATCCCGCGCGTCTACCTGCTCGGCACGCCCGACGACTGGCGCTGGATGCGCCAGCGCGTGGCGATGCTCGGCTCCGTCGGGCAGGACCGCTGGCTGCGCCCTCTCCTGCCCGTGCTCGACCAGATCGCCGCCTCGTCCGAGGGGCGCGCCGACCCGAAGTTCTGGCGCGCCTTCTTCCGGTACGAGAATCCGTCCGACGAGCTCACCGGGTGGATCCACGTGCTATTTCCCTACCTGCGCGCCTGGCCCAACGACTACTTCGTCCCGAACCCTTATATCGAGAGCTGGCACGAGCGCTACCTGGCCGCCGAGGCCCGGAGCGACGCGCTCGGAGGGCTCGGAAACCCCCAGGGGCCGGGCCTCTCCGAGATCCCGCCGGGGCTGACGAGCGCCCAGCTCCGCTTCGTCGACGGCGGCGGCCGCGAGCACCCGATGGACTTCATCAGCGGCCTGATCGGGGTCACGCAGGACCCGCACTCCCTCGCGCTCATCCCGGAGTTCGTGTGGGCCGTCGTGCACCAAGAGCCCGAGTCGGCCACCCAGCTCCCGGCCGAGGCCTCCTGAGCCGCGCGCTCCCGCGGCAGCGCACGCCGCCGGGTCGAGAAGGACGCGCGGTTTTCTGCTTGGACGGCTGCCTCCCGGTGACCTAGGATAGCGGCGGCGGGCGACGCCATGCGTCGCTTTCCACGCTCGATTTCGCCCTCGATTTCACCCTCGATTCCGCGCTCGATACGGAGGCCGTGTGTCCGGAGGCAAGTTCGCGCTCCTCGAAGTACCGGATCTGAACGGTGGGCAACCGTCCTACCTGCGCCTCGGGGCCGCAGCGCCGCTCGGCGAGAGCGCGGGCGACGACCTCGCCGAGCGGATTCAGACCTTCACCGACGACGACCGCAAGCGGGACGGCTCGCCCGGCTTCGTGCCCGTGGGCGAGCGCAAGGCCGAGACCGCGAAGCTGCACACGAAGGGCGGCTGGCGCGATCACACCGACGGCAACCGGATCTCGACCACGAAGGGCGACAAGGTCGAGGTGATCGGGGGCAACTACCGCCTGCTCATCCTCGGGCGCGGCGAGCACCAGGCGGGCTGGGACGTGTCCGGAGGGCACGTCACCGAGGTCAGCGAGACCTTCGGCGGCGGCACCACGATCGAGTGGGTGCAGAACTACGGCGGGACGTGGAAGGTCGTCGAGACGACCATCAAGGGCGAGGTCCACACCCTCTATCACGGGGACGTCTACGACTACTATTTCGGGAAGATCAAGGAGAGCCAGACCGGCACGGACACCTTCCCCACGATCGACATCACCGACGATTACCTCGACGCAAAGAACCCGCCCTCGCCGCAGTCGATCCCGACGGAGAACCCCACGATCGTCGACAGGACGTGGGCCAAGAGCATCTCGTCCTATACCGGCTCGGAGAAGCTGCCGGTGCCGTCGATCACGGACGAGACCTGGGCGGAAGTGATGGTGTCGAAGACGAACGCCACCTCGATGACCGACGAGACGACGGTCAAGGGGGAGTCGAAGTCCACCATGAAGGCCGCGTCGATCACGTCCTCCACGAAGGTCGACGGGACGATGGAGGACACGACCGAGGCCGACATCATCAAGAGCAAGACGACGGCGAGCAAGATCATCTCCGAGACCCGCGCCGACACGAAGGACGAGATGTACGGGGACGCGGACTCGTACACGAAGGGCGACAGCAAGACCGTCGTCGACGGGATCGAGACGACGATCAACCTCGGCATGGTCAACGAGGTCGTCCTCGGGGCGATGATCGAGACGACGCTCGGCGCGGAGGTGACCTTCACCGGCGGCGGATCGGTCGACGTCACCGTCGGGGCCAAGGTGGATCTCAGCATGACAGCGAGCATCGACGTCTCCGTCGGCCCCAAGCTCGAGATAAGCCCCGCTGGTGTCGAGCTCCACGTGAGCAAGACGGAGATCGCGCTCGCGAACAAGATCATCTCGGCGTTCAACCTCTTCGTTTGAGGGCGCGAGCACCACGCTCCACGCGCCACCGGATACGGAGCTCCCATGGCCGGCGATGGCAAGTACGGTATCCTCCATGTGCCTGATTTCGGCGAAGGCATGTCGTCGTTCCTGCGCATCGGCGCGGCCGAGGGCGACGACTACACCTGGCGAGATCACACCGACGGCAACCGGATCACGACCACGCGCGGCGACAAGATCGAGGTCATCGGGGGCACCTACAAGATGACCGTCCTCGGACACCGCGAGTTCGAGGCCGGGTGGAAGGCGGAGGACGGGCAGATCAACGAGAAGAGCATCACCTTCCAGGGGTCGGGCGAGTTCGACTTCATCCAGGGCCCCCGCGGCGAGAAGCGCCTGCGCGAGAAGACCGTGAAGGGCGAGGTGCACACGACCTACCACGGCGATGCCTTCGAGTTCCATTACGGCAGCAAGCTGGAGAGCGTCACCGGACACGACAGCCCGCCGCGCAACCTGGACGAGATCACGGACCCCTGGGGGCTGCCTTCGTCGGGCGTCCTCGGCGAGAACCCCACGATCGTCGACAGGACGTGGGCCAAGAGCATCTCGTCCTATACCGGGTCGGCGAAGCTGCCGGTGCCCTCGATCTCCAACGAGACCTGGGCGGACACGATGGTGTCGAAGACCCACGCCGCGTCGATGACCGACGAGACGACCGTCAAAGGGGAGTCGAAGTCCACCATGAAGGCGGGGTCGATCACGACCTCGACGAAGGTCGACGGGGCGATGGAGGACACGACCGAGGCCGACATCATCAAGAACAAGACGACGGCGACGAAGATCATCTCCGAGACCCGCGCCGACACGGAGAGCGAGATGTACGGGGACGCGGACTCGTACACGAAGGGCGACAGCAAGACCGTCGTCGAGGGGATCGAGACGACGATCAACCTCGGCATGGTCAACGAGGTCGTCCTCGGGGCGATGCTCGAGACGACGCTCGGCGCGGAGGTGACCTGCACGGTCGGCGGCACGGTCAGCGCCACGGTCGGCCTGGAGGCGTCCGTCACCGTCGCCGCGACGCTCGAGGCCAGCATCGGCCCCACGCTCTCGATGGGGCCGGAGAAGCTGCGAATCACCCTGGACCGGAGCAAGGTCGTGCCCGTCCGCACGAACATCGCGGCCGTCCACCTCATGGTGTGACGCGCAAGCGCGGCGAGCCCCACGGATGGCGAACAAGAACCTCACCCCGTTTCTCTTCGGCAGCAAGGTCACCTCGCGGAGGCCGCCCCAGCCGGAGATGACCCTGATCGTCCGCGCGAAGTTCATCCTCCGGCCCGGAGCGCCGCTCTCGCTGCCCGAGGGGCACCCGGTGCTCGCGCAGGAGACGCTGCGCGGCGACGTGTTCCACGACGACGATCACGACCAGACGGGCGAGTGCCTGTATCCGAGCGATCTCGTGGACTTCAAGCCGCACGCCGACGTGATGCTGCTGGGCACGTGCCACACGCCGGGCAAGGCGCGCATGACCGAGTGTCCGGTGCGGTTCGGCGTCGGGTCCTGGTCGAAGATCCTGCGCGTCGTCGGCGACCGCGTGTGGATGGATGGCCTGCTCGGGCCTGCCATGAGCGATCCCGTGCCGTTCGACCGGATGCCGCTCGGCGATCGGCACAGCTTCGGAGGGCCCGGGCACCCGCTGAACCCGGTGGGCAAGGGCCACGGGACGCGCGAGCTCCCCAACGTCGAGGGCGCGGACGATCTGCTGCTGTCGCGCTCGGATCGGCCTGCGCCCGCGGGGTTCGGGCCCCTGTCGCCGAACCGGCCCGATCGGCGCGCGAAGGTGGGGAAGAACTACGGCAAGGCGTACCGCGAGAAGCGAGCGCCGTACTACGCCGACGACTTCGACTGGACGTTCTTCAACGCGGCCCGGCCTGACCAGTGGCTCCCGTACCTGCGCGGCGACGAGGATCTCCTGTTCCAGAACCTCCACCCCGACGCGGAGGTCTTCCGGTCGAAGCTGCCGGGCCTCCGGATCCGCGTGTTCGCGAACGACGCGGAGCGCGGGTTCCGGGAGGTGCCGATGCACCTCGACACGCTGCTCGCCGACCTCGACAAGGGGGCCCTGTTCCTCACGTGGCGCGGCCTCACGGAGGTGACCGACGACGACCTCTCGCGCGTCACGACGCTCGTCGCCTCCGAGCCGCTCGACGGGCCGGCGCTGCCCGAGGCGCGCTACCGGGAGATCCTCGCGCGGTTCGAGGCCGATCCGCTCGAGATCGAGGAGCAGCTCACGCCGGAGCTCAAGGAGGAATGGCGGGCGCTGCAGGCGTTGCAGAAGAAGGGCGACGACGCGGCGCCGCCGGCAGATGCGGAGGGGCTCGACCCGCTGTCCGCGCTGCTCAAGGCGCGGCTCGGCGACGTCGCCAAGCCGCAGCAGGAGAGGATCCGCCGGGCGATGGCGGCGCTCGCGGGCGTCGCGGTGCCCGGGGGGAAGGCCCTCGGCGGCGTCATCGCGGAGGCGCTGCGCAACCTGCCGAGGGCGTCGCAGGCCATGCCGCCGCTGAGCGCCGACGCGCCGCCCATGCTGACGGACGCGGCGCTCCGGACGGCCTTCCGCCGCGTCGCGCGGGCCATCGAGGAGGCGAAGTCGCTCGCTGTCGCGCGCGGGGCGCAGGTCCCGGGGCTCGCCGCGTGGGACAAGCTCGCCGGGGATCCGAAGCTCGCGTCGCTGGGCCTCTCCACGGCGCCGCCGCGGCCGCCCGGGCAGATCGGGCCTGGGAGCGACCTCCGCGACCAGGATCTGAGCGAGCAGGACCTGAGCGGCCGCGACCTGACCGGCGCGGACCTCACGGGCGCCATCCTCACGGGCGCCAACCTCCGGGGCGCCAGGCTCACGCGCGCGATCCTGAAGCAGGCCGTGCTGTTCGACGCCGACGTGCGGGACGCGGACTTCACGGACGCGGACCTGAGCCTCGCCACCCTGCAGAGCGCGTGGGCAGAGCGCGCCGTCTTCCGCGGCGCCACGCTGGAGAGCACCTCCTTCGACGGCGCGCGGCTCATGGAGGCCGACCTCTCGGGCACGCAGGGGTCGCAGCTCGTCTTCTCGAGGGCGGACATGACGGGGGCCGTCGCGCGCGGGGCGGCGTGGTCGGTGGCCTTCCTGGAGGGCGCGGTGCTCGAGCGCGCGGACATGTCGCAGGCCTCGCTCACGCGGTGCTTCGTGTCGAAGGTGAGGGCGACCTCCGCCACGTTCGCGGGCGCCACCCTCGACGGCACGAGCTTCGCGGGCTCCGACCTGACCGGGGCGGTGTTCGCGCGCGCGCGGGGCGAAGGGAGCGTGTGGCTGGGCGCGACCCTCACCGGCGCGGATCTCAGCCTCGCCGTGCTGACGGGCGCCCACTTCACGGAGGCCACGGCCGAGGGCGCGAGCTTCTTCGGGGCCAACCTGCGGGGCGCCCGGTTCGATCGGGCCGACCTCACGCGCGCCGACTTCACGCGGGCGAACCTCTTCGACGCGGACCTGCTCAGGGCGCAGGTCCCGGAGGCGAAGTTCGTCGACGCGAACCTCTACGATGCAAAATTCTACCAGACCTCGGGATCCGGCTGTGATTTCCGGGGGGCGAACCTGAAGAAGTCGACCCTGGAGCGGGATCGATGACCCCGGATGAGTTGAAGGCGCTTGTCGAGGCGGGGGAGCCGCTCGACGGCAGGACGATCGGCGAGATGGACCTGCGGGGCGCCGGCCTGCGCAAGGCCCGGCTGCGCGGCGCGAAGCTGGGCCGGCTGCTGCTGGACGGCGCGGACCTGTCGGGCGCCGATCTCCGCGGCGCGGAGCTCGCCTGGTGCGCGCTCGGCGGCGCGGATCTGTCGGGCGCCGACCTGGAGGGGGCCGTCGTCGTCGAGAGCGATCTCTCGGGCGCGAACCTGTCCGGCGCGAACCTCGCTGGCGCCAGCCTGGTGCGGGGCCGGCTCGCCGGCGCGAACCTGACCGGCGCGCAGATCAAGGGGGCGAACCTCGCCGAGTCGCGGCTGGCCGGCGCGGAGCTCTCCGGGGCGGTCGTCGCCAGCGCGCGGCTCGACCTCGCCGACCTGTCGGGCGCGTCGCTCGACGGCGCGACCGTGGCGCAGAGCTCGTTCACGCGGGCGAGCCTCGAGGGCGCGTCGCTCGCGGGGGCGCGGATCGAGGGGTCGTCGTTCGCCGAGGCGGACCTCCGGCGGGCCGACCTCTCGGGCGCCGCGCTCGACACGGTGGTGTTCCTGAAGGCCGATCTCCGGGACGCCGTGCTCCCGAAGAAGCTGACGAAGACGGTGTTCGACGGCGCGCGGCTCGGGAGGCTCGACCTCTCCGGGGCGGACCTCGCGGGCGCGGCGCTGGAGGAGATGGACTTCGCGGGGGTGAGCTTCGAGAACGCGAACCTCACGCTGTCGTCGCTCCAGGGCGCGAACCTCCGGGGCGCGAGCTTCCGGGGCGCGACGCTGGACCAGACGACGCTCGCGAACTGCGATCTCACCGGCGCGGACTTCCGGGGCGCGACGCTGAGGTCGTGCATGCTGTACAGGGCGCGGCTGCCGGGCGCGGATCTGTCGGGCAAGGACCTCGAGATGATGGTCTTCACCGAGGCCGATCTCTCCGGCGCGAACCTGTCCGGGTCGAGGATCGTGCGCTCCGTGCTGGAGGGGGCGAACCTGGCGGGCGCCGACCTGACGCGCGCGCTCGTCTCGCAGACGACGCTCAGGTCCGCGCGCACGGAGGGCATCCGCTTCGACAAGGCGATCTTCGATTGCGTGGACTTCTCCGGCGTGGACCTGACCCGCACGTCGCTCGCCGGACTGACCATCTCGCGGTGCTTCTTCGCGCTCGGGGACCTCTCGGGGATGGACCTGTCGGGGTGCAACCTGTCGAACTGCGACTTCACCGAGTGCAACCTGGAGCGGACGCGGCTCGACGGCGCCATCCTGACGAACTCGAACTTCCGGCGCGCGAACCTGCGGCAGGCCTCGCTGTCGGGCGCGATGGCGAAGACCGCCTTCTTCGGCGAGGCCGTGCTCGCCGGCGCCGGGCTGACGAAGGCGATGCTCCGCAACGCGCTCTTCATGAAGGCCGATCTCACCGGAACGAACCTCGCGGGGGCCGACCTCCGGGAGACGGTGATGCACGAGATCCGCGCGGCCGGGGCGCTGTTCGTTGGCGTGAAGGCGCACTACGCCGATCTGTCGCACGCGGACATCTCGGGCGCCGACTTCAGCGGCGCGGATCTCACCTGGGCGAACCTGCACCACGTCCGCGACGAGAAGACACGATATCTCGACGCCAACCTCGCCACGGCGAGGCGCACGGACGTCGATCGGCTGGAGGCCGAGGCCTGGATGCCGCCCGAGCGGCGCTCGTAGAGGAGGAGCCATGTCGATGGGAGCCAAGAAGGAGAGCGATCGCGGGGCCGCCGTGCGGGTGGACGCGCCGGGCGACGAGGATCTCGACAGGCGAGCGCGCGGCGCGGACGTGCCCCGGATCGGCCTGGCGAGGGCCGGTGCGCCGGGCGGCGCGGGCCAGGCCGGCGACGTCGCGGCGCTGCCGGGGGAGTACCTGGGCCCGGCCCGCGTCACCGCGCTGGAAGCGGGCGCTGTCGCCGTGGAGCTGCCGGGCGGCCAGCCGGTCGCCGTCGCGATGGCGCTCGCGCTGCCGTACGAGCCGGCGCTCGGCGACACGCTGCTCGTGATCGGCCGGGGGGAGAGCTACTACGCCATTGGCGTGCTCCACGGGCGCGGGCGGACGGTCCTGTCGCTCCAGGGCGACGTGGCGGTGCACGCCAGGGAGGGCGCGCTCTCGCTGTCCGGAGACCGGGGGGTCGAGATCCGGGGGCCGGAGCTCGAGGTGCAGGCGGGCAAGATCCGGATGGTGGCCGACGCCGTGGTCCAGAAGTTCACGTCGGTGTACCAGCGGGTGAGCGCGCTCCTGAGCGTGCAGGCGAGCGAGTCGCACACGGTCGTGGAGAAGAGCGCGTTCACGAAGGCGAAGAACGCCACGATCCTGACCGAGGAGACGGTCACGGTGAACGGCAAGCAGATCCTCTTGGGCTAGGAGGCCAGCGCGATGCTCCCTGCGAACAACAAGGGTGCCGGCTTGAGCGCCGGTTTTCCGGACGTGTGCCTGTCTCCTGTGTTCGGGCTGTTCCCCTTCCCGAACATGCACCCGAACGGGATGAACTTCCCTTTCTCGTTCAACGTCTGGTTCTCGATGATGGCCGCGCTGTTCGTGGCGTCGTTCTCGTTCCTGACGACGGGCGATCAGGCGGGCACGCTGCACCCGACGTTCATGGGGCAAGGGCGGTACATCTTCGGCAACGTGCGGGTCTTCATCAACTTCTTCGCCGCGGTATCGCTCCTCTGTCCGAGGGTCGGCAACAACTTCAACTGCTTCATCGGCATCCAGGTGCTGCCGAGCGTCACGAACGTCTTCATCATGTACAACGCGGGGAGCGCGGCCGCCGCCCGGTCCGCCGGCGCCCCGCCGCTGGCCGACGTCGACGCGCTGCTCGCGTCGCTCCACCCCTGCGGGGGCACGTCACCCGTCGAGAGCGCCTTGCTCGCCCCGGGTGTCGGGTACGTGCGCATCCAGAGGTTCTCGCTGGACGTGCCGTCGCGGGTCCACACGGCGCTGCGCGCGCTCGAGGCGGAAGGGCTGGAGACGCTCGTCCTGGATCTGCGCGGCAACCCCGGCGGGGAGCTCACCGCGTGCCTCGAGCTCGCGGGCGACTTCCTGGAGCCGGGGAGCGTCCTCGCGCGGGCGATCGACGCGGACGGCGACGAGACCGTGTACCGGTCGAACCACCGGGATCCGTGCCGCGCGCCGCTGTGGGTCCTTGTGGATCGCGGGACGGCCTCGGCGGCGGAGCTGTTCGCCGGCTGCCTGCAATGGCACGGGCGCGCGGTGATCGCCGGCGAGCGCACGTACGGCAAGGGGACGGCGCTGAAGGTCGTGGCGGATCCGGACGACGGGCGCGCGGTGCTCGCGGCGGCGGCCGTGGTGAACCTGCCGGGCGGAGAGGCGATCCAGGCGACGGGCGTGCGGCCGGATGTCGCGCTGGGAGACGGCGAGGACCTCGAGAACGGCGGCGAGCAACCGTCGCTGGCGCAGCTCCTCGCCACGAAGGTCGCCGAGCGATACGGCGCCTCGACGTGGGCGTCTCGTGGGAAGGCTTGAAGGCCGTCGCTTCAACCGAACCAGGCGACAGAAGCGTTTCGGCGCGGCCCTGGCCCCCACGGCGCGCGTACCGCCCGGGAGCCCACCGCGGGCCAGGGAGCGGGCGAGCTCGTCGCGTCGAGATCACGCGCTCACCGACAGCGTGCGCACTTGTCCCACGCAGCGCGGAAGACGCAATTGCGCTACGAATGCGGGATGTTCGGTCCAGGGCATCCTCAGTATCGTCCCCCGCCGCCGCCTCACCACCCTCACTACCCTCCCCAGCCGCCGCCTCATTACTACCCGCCGCCGCCCCCGCCGCAGCGTCCGAAGCCGGGCGTGTCGCCGCTCGTCATCGTGCTCGCCGTGGTGGGCGGGATGTTCGCGCTCGGCGTGGGCGCCCTCGTCGTGCTCGGCGGCGTGGCGTACGTGATGGCGAGCGCGACGCCGGAGCACGCCGTCGGCGAGCCGGTGCCCTCCGAGGTGTCGACCCTGGGCGCCTCGCCGGTGCCGCCCCTCCAGACGAACACCTCGCCGGTGCCGCCCGTCCAGACGAACACCCCGATTCGCCCCGACCTCGACCCGGACGAGAGGGCAGCCGCTGACCCGTCCAGCGGCGACCGCGCTGCGGACAACGCCCCCTCGCCCGCCGGCGACGACAGCGACGCACCGGCGGCCCCGGCGGCCGCCGGCCGCGCGAACGAGGGCGCCAGCAGCGGAACGGCGACGGGCGGCACGTCTTGGTGGTGTACGGCGAGCGCGTCCGTGCGCGTCTGCGGCTTCGCGGGTGCCTGCAACTACCAGATGGTGTTCGGCAACGGCGGGGGCAAAGACCGCTTCATGGCATCGCAGCAAGCGAAGCGCGCGTGCGAATCGAGCGCGCGCGCCAAGGGCGCCACGGCCTTCTGCGTCGTGCAGTGCAGCCCTCGCTGACGAGGGATCGGCGGCTGGCCATGGTGCCAGAACCCTCGTTGCCCTATCGCCCTGAGAAGCGATCTCGCCTGATGGCTGAGTCCAGGACGAGAAGCCCCGGATCCTCGTGCCCGCCGCGTGCGCCGCCGTCTCCTCGCGCCGCTGGAGCAGCCTCCAGGGGCCGGCGAGCCCGTCGATGGCCGCCCGGCCCGCGCCCCCGGCGGCCCCGCGCGGCGGTGGACCCCGCCCGCGGGGCGGTGGTAGGAGGAGATATGGCGAAGAGGCACGCGGCATGGATGTGCGCGGCGTGGACGCTCACTGCCGGCGGGTGCACCGCGCTCGCGGGGCTGGACGAGAGCTACCACCTGGTGGACGGAGCGGGCGGCGCGGGCGGCGCGGGTGGCGGTCCGTCGTCGGCCTCGGCCTCGGCCGCGGGCGGCGCGGGGGTGGGCGGGGACGATGGGGGCGTCCCCGCGGACATCGAGCTGATCGACGACATGGAAGACGGCGACAGCGCCATCGATGAGGCGGGCGGCAGGGTCGGCTACTGGTACAGCTACAATGACGGGACCGGCACGCAGACTCCCCCGGTCTATTCCGAGGAGATGCCCGTCGGGTTCCACCCCGAGGAGCTCACGCCGCCGCGCGGCGAGAGCACGAGGGCGGTGCACACGTTCGGGTCCGGCTTCACCGAGTGGGGCGCCGGCGTCGGCTTCGCGCTGAACGGCCCCGACATGGGCCTGTTCGCCTACGACGCGTCGGCGTATACCGGTATCGTGTTCTGGGCCAAGCTCGGCGATCCGGGCGCGGTGACGACCGTGAAGGTCAACATCTCGGACAAGCTCTCGGAGCCGGCGGGCGGGATCTGCGATGAGACGGCGGGAGAGGGCGACGCCAATCGGTGCTTCGACCACTGGTCCATCATGGCGCCCCTCGGCACGGAGTGGGCCCCGATCGTGATCCCCTTCGAGGAGCTCACGCGTGCCGGCCTGGGCGCCGAGCCCACCGCCCAGGCCATCGACCTCGAAGGCATCTACACGATCGAGCTCCGCTTCGGGCAGGACGAGGTCTTCGACGTCTACATCGACGACATCGGCTTCTACAGATGATCGCCTGAGCGGCGCGTGCCGCGCGGCACGCGGCGAGGCGCGGCTCGACGCCCCCCTGTCGCAGCTTGCCCGCCGCGCTCACGGGCCTGAGCGGCGCGCCACCGGGTGCCACGCGGAAGAGGTCAGCGCGTGGCCCGGAGCGGTCTCAGGGTGGCCTCGACTCGCAGCCATGCCTCGGGCGATGTAAGCTGGGACGATGCGCAGGCCGATCACCGGTTACCACAAGGACGACGCGGACGACTGGGTGGCCGAGCTGAGCTGCGGTCACGGTCAGCACGTCCGGCACAGGCCACCCTTCCTCTCGCGCCCCTGGTCGCTCACCTCCGAGGGCCGGGACTCGATGCTTGGCACCGAGCTCGACTGCGTGCGCTGCGATCGGCTCGAGATGCCCGACGGGCTGTCCGCGTACAAGCGCACGGCGGAGTTCGACGAGGGAACGATCCCCGCTGGCCTCCGGAAGAACCACGCGACAAAGGCCGGTGTGTGGGGCGTGATCCACGTGATCTCGGGGCAGCTCCGCTACCGTGTGGATGGCCTCGACGGGCGAGAGCTCCGGCTGACCCCGGAGACCCCAGGGTTCGTCGCGCCGGAGGTGCTGCACCACGTCGAGCCCGACGGTCCGGTGAGGTTCTTCGTGGAGTTTCACGCCAGGGGCGCGTGACCCCGCCCAGGTCGCGCGACCCGGGGCGTGGCCACTACCCCTGGCTCGCGGACATGGGCGATCCCATCGAGCTCCTGCCCGCGGCGCGCGCCCTCACGCCCGCTCGAAGTCGCTGATCAGCGCTTCGTAGAGCGCGTCGCTCATCAGGTAGTCTGCCCACCACTGCTCGACCGGCGTCGCGCCCCGGCGCTGCTGGAAGAGGACGAGATCGTCCAGCTCGCCGTCGTACCAGCCCCACAGGAAGCGGGCCCGCAGCACGTCCACGTTCCGCCTGCGGAGCTCGGCCACCGCGTCCTCCAGCTCCTCCTCGTCGAACTCCTCGATCAGCGCCTCCGCCTCGTCGATGATCTCGGAGAGGTACGCCATCCCCTTCTTCGTGATCTCGAACCGCGCCTTGCGGCGGTTGACCTCGACGAGGCCCGCGTTCACGAGCTCCTGGAGCACATCCTCCAGCGGGGTCAGCTCGGAGGGCAGCACGAGGGGCATCTCCATGCCTCCCTCCGCAGGCTTCAGGTCCATCTTCTTCAGCACGTAGATGCCGGCGTAGACCAGCTTCTGCTCGCGCGACACGACCGCATCTCTTCGTCCAAAGCCCATCGACTCACTCCGCTATGTGCCAGGCCTCCGCCTCGAGGCGGATGTGCCGGCGACCGTCTACATCGGTGTCGAGCCACGAGTCCACGTCGCCGTCGGCGTAGTAGACGGGCGTGCGCCCTGCCGCCTTCGGCTGCCGGACGCGCGCTGCGTGGGGGTTGCACATGGCGAGCACGATGGCCCGCTCGCCGCCGGAGACGACGGGCAGCCAGCGCTCCAGGAACGTCGACAGGAGCACGGTCACCGAGTAGTCCTTCGCGACCTCCTCGACGAAGAACTCGAGCTCCACGTCGTCCGACAGCGCCTCCGGCTCCTCCGCGGCGTGCACCGCGAGGACGAGCGCGTCCGTCACCCGCAGCGGCTCGCCATCCGCGCGGCCGTCGAGCCAGATCTCGGCCACCTGGCACCAGCCGAACTGCGTGGACTCCAGGTCCGGCGCGTCGCGGTGCTGCTCCAGGTTGAGGAGCTCCAGCGCGGGACGGCCTCGGAAAGGGAGCTCCGAGATGCTCCGCAGGGGCTGCATCGCGGCGGGAGGCGCGCGGCTAGGCGAGGAGGCGCTCGGGCCTGCGGCTGCGCTCGCTGCGGCGGACGCCGAACCGCGAGCCGCCAGACCGGCCGCCCCCGATGCTGTTGCTGCCGACGTTGTTGTAGCGCCGACCGGTCTGCGACGCCTTGCTCCTGTCGACGGACGGGTTGGCGGCGCGGTACGCGTCGCGCTGGGCCTGCAGGCTCGACGCGCGGCTGGGCGGCGTGCTGTACGGCTGCGTGTACACCGGCACGTAGTTCGGGCGGAACGCCGACGACAGCATCGAGCCGAGGATCATGCCAGACGCCAGGCTCATGAGCGGCGAATGATAATAGCTGTAGGCGCCGAACCCGGACGTCTGGACCTGCGCGGTGCCCTCCGGCGTGATGTCACGACGGATCGTGAACACCTTCTCCGGATCCTGCACGGCGCCGTCGGTGTTCTTGTCGAAGAACCCGGTGACGACCTGCGTCTTGGCGTCGAGATCCTGGACGGCGACGCTGATGACCTCGCTCCCCTGGTAGATCTCGTTGACGCGCCGCTCGAAGTCCTCGGGCCCCTCGGCCGCCTTGTAGGCCTCGTTGATCTTGTCGAAGTCGAGGTCGACGGTGGTGTTCTCGGTGGTCGCCCACCGCTCGTTGGACCGCTGGCCAGCGCTGTCCTTGCCGCAACCGGGGGTCGCGAGGGCGAGGGTCGTCAACACCACGACAGGCAGGATGGTCTTCGTATGCATCTGGAAGGATCTTTCTGGAGCCGTAGGGGGATTCCGTCAAGCCGGGGCCGGCAGCCGCCGGGCACCGGAGATCCCGCGTTGCGGCACCGGAGACTCCGCGCGCGGGGCCCAGACGGCCGACGAGCCCGAAGAGACCGCCCGTCGGGCGGAACCAGCGATCGCACCGGCAGGACACAGATGCGGCGCCCGGGAATCAAGAAATTTCTTCCTCGCCCACCGTGGCGTACGCCCCAGGTCCCCGACGTTCCTGCTCACCTCGATAAAAGTACCACAATTTCAGCACCTTGCAACCACATACATTTGAACACCTGAACACAATCGCACCTCCGCAACTCGGCGAGCCATGGTGGTGGGGCATACAGGTGGTGCTCCACATGGTGCGCGAGCGCCTCGTGCGGCGAGGCGTACACGACGTGGCCGCGCTCGCACTGCCCACGTGGACGCGCACGCACGTGGCCGCGCTCGCACTCACGTGGCCGCGCTCGCACTGCCCACGTGGCCGCGCTCGCACTGCCCACGTGGGCCGCGCTCGCACTCCTGCGATGAGCTCTTCCCCGTGGCCGCCCATCGGTAGTAGCCTCGCGGTTCGGGGTGAAGTGCCGAGTCGGCACCATCTGAATTCACCGAGGGGAAGTCCATGGACTCTCATGATCCGGAACACCGTGCCCTGGAGCACGAGCTTGCCGCGCTCCGCGCTCGCGTGTCCGAGCTCGAGCGGATCGAGCGCGATCTGCGGGCCCAGCTGCGCCGCGCGCACCGCATGCACGAGGCGGCGCCCTACCTGATCTCTGTCCACGATCCGGTCGAGCAGCGCACGCTGTACGAGAATCGCTCCCTCGCTGCAGAGCTCGGCCATGCGACAGACGACGCGGATGTCTCTGGCCCGGATGCGTTCGTGAAGCTCTCTCACCCGGACGACCAGCCCCGCGCTCGCGCGCAGCAGAGCCACGTCCAGGAGGGCCTCGCGGGCGACACCGCCGAGCTCGCTTGCCGCCTGCGCAGGGCCGACGGCTCGTGGGGCCGGTTCACGAGGCGTTACATCCGCCTCGATGACGACGCCGGCAGGCCGCAGGTCATGAGCGTGATCCAGGACATCACGGCCCAGGCGGAGAGAGAGGCCGAGCTGCGCCGTCGGGCCGAGGACGCCGATGTCTCGAGGAGGCTGATCGACAATGCGCTCGACGGCATCACGATGACGACCCTGACCGGCGAGGTCACGTATGCAAACCTCGCCTTCAAGACGATGAGCGGCTTCGGCGACGCGGCGGTCGGCCGCCCGCTCGTGGACTTCTATGCACCGGAGGACTTCGCTCAGCTCTCCAACGAGGTCATGCCCGCCCTCAAGAAGGACGGCGCCTGGCGCGGCGTCCTCAAGATCCTGCGCCCGGACGGGAGCGCGTGGATGGGGCAGCTCAGCGCCTTCGCGATCATGGGCCCGACAGGCGAGCCGACGGGCCTGTCGGCTTTCTTCAGGGACATCACGGAGCAGCTCCGCTACGAGCAGGAGACGCTCGCGCAGGTGCAGCTGATCCAGGCGCAGCAGGCGGCGCTCCGGGAGCTCGGCACGCCGCTCATCCCGATCGCCGACGGGGTGATCGCGATGCCGCTCATCGGGACGCTCGACCGGGAGCGCGCGCAGCAGATCCTCGAGACCCTCCTGAACGCGCTCGGCGAGAGGCAAGCGGTGGTCGCGATCCTCGACATCACCGGCGTGAAGCACGTCGACGGGGAGGTCGCCGCGGCGCTGATCCGCATCGCGCAGGCCGCGAGGCTGCTCGGCGCCGAGGTGGTGTTGACGGGCATCCGCCCCGTCGTCGCGCAGGCGCTGGTCGACCTGGGGACCGAGCTGCGAGGGCTCGTCACCTGCGGCACCCTGCAGACCGGCATCGCCTACGCGCTGGCGCACAAGGCGCGCACGATCTCCGCCTGAGCCTCTCCCCGTCGCGTCACCGGTCTCACGGCGAGCGCCTCACCATCGGCCCGGAGCGCAGAGGCTCCCCCCGAGGTCGCGCAGCGGCCGGCGCCGCGCCGTGGGTCGATGCGAATCGGCGGGTCAGAAAGCGTCGGTCTCGACCGTCAGCACGGCTTCGTCGAAGATCTCGGGGCTCGAGAAGAACGGGAAGGTCAGCGTCGTGCTGCCGAGGATCGCCTCGAGATCGTCGCCCGCGGCCGTGAGCGTCACGCCGCTCCCCTCGCCCAGGCGGATGCCGGTGACGGCGTTCTCCTGGAGGATGTTGCCGTACCACGCGGATTGATGCCAGTAGTTGAACGTGGTGAGCGGGCGCGGCGGCGCCGATGGATCCGGCAGGGTGACCGGGCCGTTCAGCTCGAAGGCGAGGCCCGCGGGGCGAGGAACGGAGACGGCCAGCTCGGCCTCGGGGCCCGAGGTGCTCGTGATCTCGTACGACATGAAAGGAGCGTAGCGCGCGTTCACGCCGAGGAGGCGGAGGCGGGCCGCGAGGATCGGGTGGGTGGTCGCAAACGCGATCTGGTAGAAGTTCTGATCTCCCGTGCCCGTCGGGGGGACGACGCCGACCCCGAGCTGCGCGAAGACGCCCGGCCGGGCGACATGGTCATTCACGCTGATCTCGGCGCAGTCCCCCGCCTGCGCGACCACGACAGCCATGCCGGGGACAGCCTCGATCACGGTGTAGTCGTCCGGCACGAGCGGCGCCACGGTGGCCAAGGGGGCGAGCCCCACACCGGCGAACTCGTCGCAGTCGAGGTACCGAGCGCCGAAGTCGGGCGAGACGGAGACCGCCTCCTGCGAGGCGGCGATCTCCGGGGCGGCCTCCGGGTCGTCCGGCCCCCCCGTCGCCCCGCAGGCTGTCACGAACGTCAGCGGAAAGATCATCACGAGCGCGCTCTTCTTCATCGGTCCTGTCGACTCCAGTCCGGGACTTTCACCCGGGCCGACATTTCCACCGCTTTGCCGGCGCGTCGATGGCCATCGGCGGGGGAAAGCACAGATACGTCATGGATCTCCGAGCCCTGCGCTTCGAGTCATGGCGGCGCCGGCACCGGCGCGCCCGCCCCACCGCAACCATGGCAGCGAACGAATGCAGCGCAGCTGCACGACGGGACAACCGCTGCCAGGAGCTTGATTTTTCAAACCTCGTTTCATTTCCTGGCCTCTCTCGACCTCGCAGCGCGCGCGAGCTGCTCTCGAGCTTTGATAGGACGCGAGCGTTCATCGACGTTTTCGCCACAGAGCGCCTCCGAGATCGCTCTGGACGTCTTATCGATTGTCACCGACCGAACTCGTGCTATGATGTTCCGCTCAGCGACGATATCTTTTCATGCCCGCTTCCTTGTTGTCGGACAAGATCCCACCATGGGAGACTGGTAACATATCGTGGGCTTCGCTTGACTCGCGGTGAAAATGCTTATTCGCGGTGAATGAGGGGACCGGTCAGGTCGCAGGGTGGAGACGAGGGAGTTCCTTCGAGACGAGCTTTCTCCCGCGCTCTCGAGCGCGCTCCGCGACGCCACGATCCCTTCAAGAAGCCGCTTTTATGGTCCGGCGCGCCGAACGACGTTCCCGGAGCCCGGACCTGAGAGAGGTGAGCATGTCTCGAAAGTTTCGTCCGTTCATCACATGGTCGCTCGTCGCGGTGTTTTCCCTGTCGGCGGGCTGCATCGCTGCCGATGAAGAGCCCTCCGCCGTCGGGGATGTCTCGATCGACGGCGAAGCAAACGCCGCGAGCGGCGCGGCAGAGGTGACCGACCGGACAGCCCTCGTCCCTGGGACCTACCTTCCAGGGCCGACCACGACGGGACCGATCTGGACCGGCGCGTTCCAGCAGATGGAGGCGAACTCAGGAACGACCATCCGGCTGACCACCCCGAACATCACCTACAAGCGCGTCGAGTTCTGGGGGACGGTCGTGCCGAAGGCCAGGGGCATCAAGTTCGACGAGTGCATCTTCCGCGGACCCGATCCGTCGAAGTTGCCCGAGCCGCGGGCCCTCCTCACGAACTATGGAGACAACCCGCCGCACGCCGTCATAGAAAACTCGCTGTTCGATCCCGAGGCGTGGATCACGAAGCGTGGAAAGTCCGCTCCGGCGCACAACGGCAACCCCGCCGGCCGGCTCCTGCAGTCGCAGCCCGCCCTTCACGGTGGCAACTTCACCCTGCGCTGGAGCGAGATCCGGAACGTCGAGGACGGCATCAATTACGTCGGGCGCACGGCGGATTGGACGAACCAGCAGACCACCGTCGAGATGAACTGGATCCATGCGGGCGAGTACAAGAACGGGACGGACACGCCGTCCGACGGGCGTACCCACAACGACGCCTTCCAGTTCAACGCCGGGCGCAACGTGGTGCTCCGCGGCAACCTGCTCGGGGGCCCCCGGGACATGGTCGGCTATCGCATCTGGCCGAACGGGTACAACTCGGGCGACGACTACTCGAACGCGAGCATCATGTTCAAGCAAGAGGTCGACGACTCCGACATGCGCAAGCTCACCAACATCCTCATCGAAGACAACTTCTTCTGGGGGGCGGTCGCGGGGCTCAACCACCACTACGTTGCGAGCAGGAAGAACGATTTCGCGACCACCACGATCCGTGACAACTTCTTTGTCGAGCGGCAGATGGGCTGGGGCAACCCGCTCACCGCTTCGGAGGACGATCACAAGGTGGGCGTGGAAGCCCAGGCGAGGCCGTCGGCCGGTTGGTACATCGTTCGCTCTCCGGAGATCAAGTCGACCTACCAGAACAACCGGATCATCACCGTGAACGAGGACGGCTCCTTCGTCGTCCGCGGCGAGGTCCCGATCTCGAGGGGATCGAGCAGCTGAGCCGCAGACCGCCGGGCGCGCTTCGTTGTGCGCCTCGACGCTCGCGGATCGTCGCGCGAGGCAGCACGGCGAGCGCTCCGGCGCTCGCGGCCCGGCGCGCGGGGCGACGCGACGTGCGCCCCGCCGCTTGCGGCGATGCGACCGGGCTCGAAAGAGACGGACGGCTCAGGTCGAGCCGGGACGCGCGTTTCGTCCTTCGGGATCGGCGGTCCCGCCGGTGTGGAGCTCAGATGTCGAAGCGACCCGACGCCTCGGGCTGGTAGACGATGCGCTCGATCCGGAGGCGCCGCGTCCGGCTCGGCGTTGGCCACTCCACCTCGTCGGCCTCGCGACAACCGAGCAGCGCGAGCCCCATCGGCGCCAGCACCGAGATGCGGCCGCTCTTCACGTCGGCGATCCCGGGGAACACCACGGTCACGCAGAGCCGCTCCTGGGTGTCGAGGTCGAGGAGCTCGGCCCGGGAGTTCATGGTGATCACGTTCGGCGGGATGTCCCCCGGCTTCACGACGTCCGCGCGCTCGAGCTCGGTCTCGAGCGCCTCCAGGTTCGGGGAATCGCCCCCGGGGCGCGCGCGCATCGCTTCGAGCAGCCGCGCGAGCCGATCGCGGTCAAATTCGGTGAGGACGATGGGGTTCGAGTGGGGTGCCATGAGCTGGGATCTCCTTGTTTCGTTGACGCGTGCCGGGCTCGGCCGAGGAGGTCCACGCCAGGCGAGCTGGCCGGCGCGAGTGCTCATCCAGGTCGCCCGCGCAGGGCGCCCTCGCCCCGAGCCCGCTTCATCCCGGGAGCGGCTGGCGAAAAGCGCCGGAAGACCGCTCCCCTACGAGCGTGCGGGCGACCTCGGGCAGAACAGCCGGGTTCGCAGGGAAATGAGCGCGCTGCGCGCGCCGTGGCAAGGCCACGGCCGCGATGCGGCGGGGTGCAGGCAGGCGCTCATTCCATGGAGACCGTACCACGAGGATCCCCCGCGGGCCACGGCAAGGGGCGGCGCGCCGGCCAGCTGTCCTCGTTTTCGTCCCCGTCCGTCCCTCGAGCTCCGGCCCCGAGCCGGCTCATCCGCCGCGACGCGGGCGAGAGCCCCGCGGCAGCGACCGCCGCGACCGGAAGGCGAGCGCGAGCACCGCCATGGACAGCAGCGAGGCCGCGCCGATGTCTCGGGTCCGGCCTGCCTGGCCCACGCTGCATCCCTCGGCCGCGCCAGGCTCCGCGGGCGGATCCGTGTCGTCGGGCTGAGCCGGGTCGGTGGGTTGGGCCGGGTCGGTGGGTTGGGCCGGGCTGTCCTCCGCGGGGACACACACGGGCTGCACGAGCAGCGCATTGCCGGCGGCATCGAGCATCCGGGGCGCGAGGCAGAAGGAGCCGCTCCGCACCGTGATCTCGACCTCCGAGCGCCCTCCGGGCACAGGGACCGGCGCCGTCTGCGGCGGCGCGGGGTCGAAGAGCACCGGCTCATCCACCGAGAAGGACAACCGCACCTTCGTCCAGGGGCCACCGCCGTTGCAGTTGTTGGGTTCGCTGGTCCCACGCTCCAGCACGCTCACCGAGAGATCGGTGGAGAGCGGCGTCCGCTCGTCGTGCGCCGTGCCCGTCGTGAACTGGTGCCAGACCGGCTCGCCGGCGTCCGCGCCCGGCTCCTCGACCATGGCAGCCGTCCACTCGTACGTCGTGTTCTCCGCGAGCGGCCCCGCGTGCGCGGCGCAGAGATTGCCGTCGTAAAAGCCGTCGCACGACACGGAGACCGGCACGACCTCGCCGCTCTGCGCTTCGCGCAGCGTGAAGGCGAGCCGACCCAGGTTCGAGCCGGCGAACAGCGCCGCGTTCAGCGGCACATCGACGGCGCCGTCGCGCGGCGAGTGCGCGGTGACCTCGGGCAACGTTGCGCCGCACGCGGACGGCTCCGTGGTCCATGTCAGGGTGGACAGCGCCGCCGCCCCGGCCACGAGGCCGGGTACACAGCGACGAAGAAGGATGAGGTGCATGCCAGGCGTCATGCGAGGCGCTGTTGGCAAGCCGGATGCCAGCCCGTGGCGGCGCTGAATCCGCGGGGATTGTACAGATGTGCCGTGTTGTGCCGCGCCGGGGCCGCTCACCGCGGCTCCGCCTCAAAAGGTGCCGACCTCGCCGAGCAGCGTCCCGTTCTCGATCAGATATACATGGCCACGAGGGGTCGCCTCCCCCGCCGCCCAGCGCGATTCGACGGAGAGCTCGAAGGCCCCGAGGCACCCCGCGCAGCCGTCCCCCGACCCGCTGCCGGCGTGCACGTCCGGGAACGGGTTCTCGTCGTAGAAGAAGGACAGGCGAAGGTTGGCGACGCCGTCGTCGCCCCGATAGAGCGCCCCGCGCTGCTCGTGGTGGAGGACGCCGTCGGCGCTCGATAGCTGACCGAGCACGAGGATCTTCAGATACGCGTCGGCGCACTGGCCGCTGCGGTCGATGTACGCCACGACCGGCGAGCTCTCCGTGTCGGCGACGAGCGACCAGCTCACGGCGCTCTGCGTCCCGTTGGCCCATGCCACGTCGAAGCTCCCGGAGCCGCCCGTCGCGTCGATGGCTTCCTGGCCACTCACGCCGAGGGGCGTCGGATCGGTGAGGGCATGCTCCACGAACTGCCCCGCCGTCTCGGGGAGGAAATCGCAGGGATCGGCCGCGACCTCCCCGGTCTGTCCCCCGGCGCACCCCGCGAGCAACCCCACCCAGAGCAAGCAAGCAAGTCGCACGTTCATCGAAGCCTCCTTCACCCTCCACTTGCAGCAGCGCAGGGGGCAGCGCAAGCGCGGTGTAGCGCTGATATGCATTATCTATCGCGCCGATATGCTATGATCGATGCATATATGCGATACAAGAGGGCGCAGTACGATGAGATCGCAAAGGATTTCTGCCGAGCGCTCCGCGGCCAGCGCTCGCAGCGGCAGCTGAGCGTCCGGCTCGGGTACGGAACGAACGTCGCCTTCGGCTGGGAGTCCGGGAGGCGCTTTCCGACGCTCCCGACCCTGCTGCGCGTCGCGGCGTACAACGGCGTCGACGTCCGTCGCGCGCTCTCGGATTTCGTGCGCCAGGAATCGGTCTTCGGCGCGGGTGTCGCCGTCTCCGACCCGGCCCTCACGGCCACCCTCTTCCAGGTGATCAAGGGGGGCCTGAGCAACGCCGAGATCGGCTCCCGGATCGGGCGCAGCGCGTCCCAGGTGTCGCGCTTCATGGCGGGCACGTCCCAGCCCCGGCTCCCCGACGCGCTGGCCATCGTCGACGCGACGACCGACAGGCTCATCGACTTCCTCGCCCTCTTCGTCCACCCGGGCCAGCTGCCCTCGGTGGCGCGCGACTTCGGTGTGCTCGAGGAGCGCCGCCGGATAGCGACGGAGCTACCGTGGTCCCACGCCGTCCTGCGCGTCCTCGAGCTCGCGAGCTACGCGGCCCTCCCCCGCCACGACGATGCGTGGGTCGCCGCTCGCCTCCGGCTCCCCGAGGACGAGGTGCGCGCGTGCCTCGGCGCCCTGTCGCGGGCGGGCCTGGTCCGGTGGCGCGGAGGGCGGTACGCCGCCACGGCCGAGACGGTCGACATGACCCGAGGCGCCGCCGAGCCACGGCAACGGTTGAAGGCGCACTGGCTCGACGTGGCGGCGTGCCGGCAGCGCCGCGGCGATCCAGGCCTGTACTCGTACAACCTGGTCAGCGTCGCGCGCCGTGACCTCGAGCGGCTGCGCGCCTTGCACGTGCGCTATTTCCACGAGCTCCGCCAGATCGTGTCGGACTCGCGCGAGCCCGATTGCGTCGCGCTGGTGGCGATGCAGCTCTTCGAGCTGGGCGCGTGAGGGCATGTCGGTGTTCCCCATGAACACGGTGAACCCGACGCCAGGATATCGTCACGGCGCTCGGCTCGTTGTCCCTCGATGTCCGCTGCTCAGGGACAGCTCGGCCGCCACGCGTCGTCGGCGAAGTACCTGGCGATGAGATCGTGGAGCGGGCGATCGTACTCGCGCAGCTCCGCGCGGGTGTTGATCTCGTTGTGGATCCCGTTCCCCGGGATCGACTCGATGTTCGTGTCGAACCAGTCCTGGACCCCCTCGGCCCAGTATTCGTCCTTGTTCGTCGCGGCGTAGGTGTTCGCCCACTTTCCGGCCTGGAGCGCGCCCTCGAACGCCGCTGCGAGCTCCTGGTTGAAGGTCGGCTCGGCGAAGGCGATGCCCATGATGGCGATGGCGTGCGAGAACTCGTGCACGAGGATGTCCTCGCCCCTGTACCGGTCGCTCGGATAACACAGGACGTTCTCCTCGGCGCAGGAGCTCGCCGGGCGCGCGGGGGTCGCGCCGAGGCCGCGGGCGCGTGTGTCCCAGTCCGTTCCCGGGAACGCCTCGTAAAGGTCGCTGTGCTCCGGGATGTCGGTCGTCACCTCCGTCTCCGCCATCACGGCGACGCGCGTGTGGTTCGCGATCATCGCCTGACGCACGTCATCGCGCAGGCCGAGCATGCGGACGACGACCGAGCACGCGCGCAAGAGCGCCGCGTCCGGCGGCTTCTCGGAGCTGACGATGGGGATCCCCGAGGCGTCGACGTACTTCTTGTAGAAAGGGTCAAGCCCCAGCTCGGGCGGCACCTCCGAGACACCCGCGCACGCGCCCTCGGGCGCGCCTCCGCCTCCACCCGTCCCCGCGCCCGTCGCGGCGCTGGAGGCCGTGCCCTCCGCCGCGCTCGAGCTGGTGTCCGCGGCGCCGCCAGCGCCGCCGGCGCCGCCGCTGCCGGCGGGGCCTGCGCCGCCGCCGCTGTCGGCGGGGCCTGCGCCGCCGCCGCTGCCGGCGGAGCCTGCGCCGCCGCCGCCCGCGCCGACGTCGGGCGGCGACTCGGAACAGGCCACCAGGGCACACGCGAGAACCGCGACGAGCGCGCATCTTCCACGCATGCGCGCGAGCTTACAGGAGCCGACGCCAGCGTCCAGGCTGCTCGCACGCCTCCTCAGGATCGCCGCTTCCGGGGCGCCGCGGCGCGCGCTTGCTTCGCGGGCGCGGCGACGGGCGGGCTTTTGAACCAGCCGAAGCGATCGAGGGAGACGTTGCCGCGATCGTCGAACGCGACGCCCTCGGCCTCGAGCAGCTTGCGCTGGAGCGCGCCGCCCACGGGATCCTTGATGGTGACGGCCGCCCGATGGCGCGGGCGGCTCCCGAGGACGCGGTGCCAGGGCACGCCCGCGCCCTCGCCCGTCTCCTTGAGGGCGGCGAGGGCATAACCGACGTGGCGCGCCGCGCGGGGGTGTCCAGCCATCACGGCGACGGCGCCGTACGTGCACACCCGCCCCACGGGGATGCGGCGAATGACCCGGTAGAACGCGGCCCACCAGGAGATCGTGTCGGGGAGCGCGGCAGGCTCTCGACGCCCCCGGCGCGGCGCCGGGGTGACCGCGAGGCGGCGGCCGCCCTCCGGAGCTTGCTTGCGCGCGAGGCGGTCGCTCGTGGCCACGCGGCCGGACTACCACGGATGGGCCGCGCCCGGGAATACGGGCGCGGCCGCAGCCGCCACGGAAGCCCGCCGGCCGCCGCGCCCTCGTCGAGCAGGGCGCGCTCAGGGCTCCGGCGGGCGCGGGGGGCTCCGGATCAGTCGATGGTCAGCGACATCGCCTGGCTGGCGTGCGCTCCGTTCGACGCCGTCACCTGGTAGACGCCCGACGGATACATCGTCTCGATCAGGATCCTGCGCTTGTTGATGGCGGAGATCGGAGCCAGCTCGTCGACGCCGGGCCCGGTCATGCGCACGGTCGTCAAGCCCGGGACGAAGTTGTCGCCGATGACATAGATGGGATACCAGACGGGCATATCGGTCTTGTCCGACGCGAACCGCTGGATGGTCGGCGGCTGGTTCGGATCGGACGCGGGCTCGGGCGGGCAGGTGGTGACCCACGGCGGGCAGTCGCCGAGGGAACGGTAGGGATCGCGCCCGAGGAGCTCCTGAACCCGCCATTCGGTGATCAGCCGCCCGCGCAGGCCCTGGCTGTTCGTCATGTTGGGGAGGGACGGCGCCGCGGGCACCGCGTCGAAGCACCCTTGCTCGTCGGCGTGATCGCGGCACACCGCCATGTCGACGTCGCCGACGACGAACCGAGAGAGCCACGCCGCGATCGGGAGAGGCCCCCCCGGCTCGATGGCGGGGTCGAGGATCATGAGCTGCCCGCCGACCCGGACCACGGGCGCGACGTGGTGGCTCCACGACACCTCCCCGTCCGGCTCGTTCTCGGTCTGCAGGACCAACCCCGCGCCTGCCCTGGACTGGACCCGAGCGAACCAGGGCGTCGGATAGCCCCACTGGTGGAGGAAGTAGGTCGCCGCCGGGGCCCGCTCCTCGCAGCCGTTCTCGGGCTCGAGCCACGGAATCCTCCGCAAGAAACCGGGTTGCTCCGGCAAGGCGAGCTCCTGCACCCGTGTGTCGCGGATGGCCGCGAATCCATCGATCAGCTGCTCCTCGGTCCAGCTCGGGACGCAGGCGACAGGCAGGTTCTCGAGCGGGCCCTTGAGCTCGTTGAAGGAGAGCGGACCGCCGGGCAACTGGCAGCTCCCCTCGCCCGCCTGGAGCGGAGACGGCAAATCCGAGCGCTCGACCTCGACATCCGTCCCGGAACCGGCGCCCTCATCGCCGCCGCAGGCCGAGGAGGCGAGGGCCATTGCCGCGACACAGAACAATTTCGCCAGAGAAAGATACGACTGTCTCATAAGATTCCTTTGCCGGCGTACAGGAGATGTACCGCCTCGAGAAACCGGCCTGCACGGCGGGCCAGACGGTTGCCTCATGGATGGCGGCAACCTCGGTCGTCCTTCGGGCGAATCGCCCCCGACCGCATCGTTTGCACACGACGCGTGAGCACACGTCGTGACAGCGGACACGATCCCGCAGGATCCGCGCGCTCAGCGCGGCGAGATCCCCGCGATGCCGCAGGCGAGCTCCGAGAGCACCGTCACGGCCGCGCCGTATCCGCCGGCGTCCTCGGAGCTCGCGTTGCCCTGCAGGCTCCGCCTGTAGACGCCCTGCGCGATCGCGGCGAGGCGGAAGACGCCGAAGGCCATGAAGTACGGCCACGCCTCGATGCCGTCGCGGCCGGTGAGCCTGCAATACGAGGCGACCAGCTCGTCCTCTGTCGGGATCCCGAGCGAAGCGACATCGACCCCGGCGAGACCGCCCCGGCCAGGGAGGTTGAGGTGATAGCCCATGCAGGCATACGCGAGATCGCTGAGCGGGTGTCCGAGCGTCGAGAGCTCCCAGTCGAGCGTCGCTATCGCCTCGGCGGGGGAGCCGGACGAGAAGACGAGGTTGTCGATCCGGTAATCGCCGTGGACGAGCGTCGTCTCGTCCCGCGCCGGGACGTTCGCGGAGAGCCAGCGCATGAGCGCCTCCATCGCCGGCACCTCGCCCGTGCGCGAGGCCTCGTACTGCTTCGACCAGCGGTCGACCTGCCGCGCGACGAAGCCGCCGGCCTTGCCGTAGTCCGCGAGCCCCACGGCGGCATGGTCGACCCGGTGGAGCGCCGCGAGGACCCGGACGTACTCCGCGTAGATCGCGCGGCGCTCCTCGGAGCTCCCGAGCTCGGGCAACGTCGGATCCCAGAAGATCCGTCCGGCGGCATACCGCATGATGAAGAACGGCGTGCCGATCACCGCGGCGTCGTCGCAGAGGGCGAGCGCCTCCGGGACAGGCACCTCCGTGTCGCGGAGCGCGCGCAGGATGCGGTGCTCGCGCTCGACGGCGTGCGCGGACGGAAGGAGCTGACCGGGCGGCTTCTTCCGCAGGACGAGCTGGAGATGTCCGTCCGCCCCGCCCTCGACACCCACCCAGTACGTCGGGTTCGACTGGCCGCCCCTGAACTGAGCGACCGTGAGCGTGCCTCCCGCGCAGCCGTCGACGTGCTCGGCGAGCCAGCGGCCGAGGGCCGCCTCGTCGATCCGGTGCGCCTCGCGCGGCGCGCGTGTGTTCGTCGGCGGGGTGAGTGCCATCGCGCGTCCGACGCTATCACGCGGCCCTCTGGCCTCCTATACTCGCGCCGTGTCGATCTCCTTCGATCTGCCCCCCGATCTGGCCGATCTCCGCGGCCGCGTGCGCGCGTTCGTGGAGGCGCACGTCATCCCGAACGAGGCGTCGATCCTCGAGGAGGACCGCGGGCGACGGAAGGATACGCTGACGGCGCTGCGCGAGCGCGCGCGGGCCGAGGGGCTCTTCGTGCCGCACCTGCCCGTGGAGCACGGCGGCTCAGGGCTCGGCATCATGGGCATGTGCGCGCTCTTCCGCGAGATGGGCCGCTCCCCGGTCGGCGCGGCCTGCTTCAACTGCGACGCGCCGGATCAGGGCAACATGGATCTCTTGCTCAAGGCGGCCTCGCCCGCGATCCGCGCGCGGTACCTGGCGCCGCTCGCGCGCGCCGAGATCACGAGCGGCTTCTCGATGACCGAGCCCGCCCCCGGCGCCGGCGCCGATCCGTCGAACCTGCGCACGAAGGCGACCCGGGTCGACGGCGGGTGGGTGATCGACGGCCACAAGTGGTACACGACAGGCGGCGGCGACGCGGCGTTCCTCATCGTGATGGCGCGCACGTCGGACGATCCGCGCACCGGCGCGACGATGTTCGTCGTCGACCGCCACGCCGAGGGCGTCGAGCACGTGCGCGACATCCCGGTGATGAGCCCGCCGATCCTCGCGCACCGCGAGGCCGAGATCCGCTTCCACGCCGTGCGCGTCGGCGACGACGCGGTCCTCGGCGGCGTCGGCGAGGGCTTCCTCCTCGCGCAGCGGCGGCTCGTGCCGGCGCGCCTCACCCACTGCATGCGCTGGCTCGGCTGGGCCGACCGCGCGCTGGCGATGTGCCGCGACTACGTCCTCACGCGGGAGAGCTTCGGCAAGACGCTCGCGCACCACCAGATGATCCAGAAGAAGATCGCCGACGCGGCGTCCGGCATCCACGCCGGCAACCTGATGACGCTGCACTGCGCGGCGATGCTGGAGCAAGGCAAGGAGAAGGAGGCGCGCCCCTACTCCTCGATGGCGAAGAACCACGTCGCGCGGCTCCTCTGCCAGGTGCTCGACGACGCGATCCAGATGCACGGCGCGCTCGGGTACAGCGAGGACCTGCCGTTCTCGCTCTGGTACCGGTTCGCCAGGTCCGCGCGCATCGCCGACGGCCCGGACGAGGTCCACGACGTCGTCGTCGCGCGCGACTTCCTGCGGGGCGCGCTGACGACGCTGATCTGAGGGGGCGCGCTTCAACGCCGCGCGCCGCGCGCTCGCCTTCCGGCGGCGCGGCGCGCTCGCCCGCTCATCGACCGATCGCGCCGCTCACGGGCGCACGGCGAGGTACACCGTGCTCCAGAGCTGCACCGCGTTCGACTCGTCGTGGTGCGTCCTCGCCGCGCCGAACGGCACCAGCGTGTAGCGGCCGCCCTCGACGGCCCAGCTCCAGAGCTCCCGCGTGCTCGCCGCGCGCGTGGCCTGGATCACCTCCCAGAGCGCGCGCCGCGCCCGCTCCAGCGCGCCCCGGGCGCCGGCCGGCAGATCCCCGCGCGCGAGCTGCCGGTCGATGCCGGCGGCGAGCATCGCCTGCTGCCACGACCAGGTGACCGTGCCGTGGTAATGGCCGGCGGTGAACAGCCCCTGGATCGCCGGGTCGACAGCGAACGCCGGGTTCGCGACGAGGACGCCCACCGGCGTGCGCAGGCCGGCCGGGAACGGGCGGAGCAGGCGGCCCGCGATCTCCTCGAGGGCGCCCGGGGGCGGATCCGTGAACAGCAGGACGAAGCTGTCGTCGGAGTGCATGACCGGGATGGGCTTGCCCTCCCCGTCGAGCGCGAGCGCCGGAAACGCGAGCGTGCCCTGGATCGACGCGACCGCCGGCGCGGGATCGAGGCCCAGCGACGTCGCGTAGGCAGCGACGCGACGCCGGGCCTCGGCCTCCGGGAGCTCCACCCGGAAGAAGACGCCCGCGTCCCGCCACGCGCGCGCGAGCCGCTCGGCGCGGCGGGCGCCGTCCTCGTCGGCGCCGAGCAGCGGGCTCGCGAGGAGCCGCGCGGAGGCGCGAAGGGCGGCGGGCACGAGCGCGACGTTCACGCTGTACGGGATCCGGCCGAACGCGAGCCCCTCCGTGCTGTCGCGCCACTCGCCGACGGGTTCACCCGGCTTGAGCGCGATCAGCGCCCTCGGATCGCCCGTCTCGGCGAACGGGGCGGCGAGGCGGAGCACGAGCGCCACGTTCCGCGCGAGCGCCTGCGCGTAGGTCTCGCCGGCCGGCGTGCGGCGCGAGAGGAACGCCGCCGCGCGCTCCCGGCCGGACGCGCCGAGGAGGGCCTCGGCGGCGAGCGGCGCAAGGAGGAAGTCGTCGTCGATCATCTTGTAGTCGAGGACGGGCTCGCGCATCGACCCGCCGCCGCCCGCGGCCAGGCGAAGCAGCGCCGCGTACTCGCCGACGGCCTCCTCGTGCGCGACCTCCCCGGTCGGGCTCAGCCGATCGAGGACCGAGCCGATCGCCGCCTCGACGACGGCCGGCTCCAGGACGGGGAGGAGCATCCGGACAGCGAGCAGTGTGTCCCGGCCGAAGTACGTGAGAAAGCGCCACGATCCGGCCAGCAGCTTCTCCCGGTACGCGAGAAAGGCGAGCGCCTGCAGGTGGCGCGGCTCGTCGGCGGCGCGCTCGTTGACCAGCGCGTCGAGGGGCACCGGCGTGAGCGGCGCCTCGTCCGAGAGCGCCGTCACCCGGACGCGCAGGCCGCGCGGCCCCGCCGCGAGCTCGATGCGCCCGTCGGGCCCGACCGTGGCCGTCGTGCCGTCCTCGCCCTCGACGAGCAGCTCGAGGTGGTGCTCGCCGTCCACCGTGGTGCGCCGCGCGACGACGGCCCCGCCGCCCGGCCCGGCGCCGGCCTCGACGTCGTGGCGCAGCCAGCCCGGCAGCTCGGCGTCGCGGCCCACCTCGCGCAGCGTGCGGACGCTGCCGAGGACGAGCCGGTGCACGCGCAGCGCCGGCGCCGCGCTCACGAGCAGCGCCGAGACGCCGCGCATGCCGTCGGGCCGCTCGACGCCCGCGAGGCGCCCCTCGACCGCGAGCTCGACAGGCGCCGGGTGCGCGTCGAACCACACGGCGATACCCATGTTGCCGGCCGGAAAGGCGACGATGAGCCGCGGCGACGCGCCCGAGGTGGTCAGGAGATGGGCGGCGATATGGCCATGACGGAAGAAGTGGTTGCGAATGTCGCCCTCTTGCAGGTCGAAGGCCAGGTGCTCGGGGGCCCGCGGCGCGGGCGGCGGCTCGACGCGCGGCGCGGCGGAGGCGCAGGACGCGGCGAGGAGCGTCGACAAGGTGGTTCCCATGATGAATCGCCCGGTGTTCGTCAGCCTCGCGGGCACCGCAAGACCGTAGCGAGCCAGGGCGCCCCTGCCAAGGAGTAAGGTTCTCCCCGCGGCAGCCAGCTTACGTCGCCGACGTGAAGGTCGTTTATCGCGCGCTTTCGCTGGAAGTTCGCAGATTCAGCAGCACGCGGGGGCGCCGCCAAAGGACGCTCCCGACGAGGAGGCCGCTGAGGTGCGAACCGGAGATGGAGAAAGGCGCGTGAGCGCAAAAGAAAGAGTTCACGCGTTTGTTGCCCTGTGATAACCCATCCGAGACGTCGGTTGTTGTAGTGATTTCGCAGCAGGCGAGTCGCCTGCCAACAACGATGAAGGAAGGGGGTTCGAGATGGACGAGAGCATCTCCGGCCAGCGCGTGGTCGGCAGCAACGGTTCCGATCCCGGGCAGCTCGGCAATCCGCGAGAGGGCCTGATCTACACCTGGGTCGACGGCGGCCTCGGCGTCGTCGAGGAGGTCGTGCGCGCGAGCTTCGGCTTCCTCGAGGACGTGCGCACCGAGACGCAGGAGCGGCTCGGCGCCACGCTCGACCTGATCGAGGGCATCGATCGCAGCGTGTTCCGGGTCGCGCGCAAGGCGCTGAGCCGGATGGACAGCATCGGCGCGCGCGCCATGACGAGCAGCGAGCACGGCTGGATTGCGCTGCTCGGCACGCTCCGCCGCACGTCGCAGAGCGCGGCGGGGCTCGCCTCGGAGACGGCGGTTTCCATCATGGGCGAGCGCAGGGCCGCCGTGGGCGAGCGCAGGTCCACCCAGCAGCAGCTCATCATGCCGTCGTCGTGAGGCCCGCGCTCACGAACTGCCGCTCGACAAGCCGGCGATAAAGGCCGTCCTGGGCGATGAGCGCCGCGTGCGCGCCGCTCTGCACGATCGTACCCCCATCCATCACGAGCACGCGGTCGGCGCCCATCACCGTCGAGAGCCGGTGGGCGATGATCAAGGTCGTTCGCCCCTTCATCAGCGCCTCGAGCGCCCCCTTGACGAGGTGCTCGCTCTCGGCGTCGAGGGCGCTCGTCGCCTCGTCGAGCACGAGGAGCCGAGGGTCCTTGAGCATCGCGCGGGCGATCGCGACGCGCTGCTTCTGACCGCCGGAGAGCTGCACCCCGCGCTCGCCGACGAGCGTGCGATACCCGTCCGGAAATCTCGAGATGAACTCGTGCGCGTTGGCGGCGCGCGCGGCGGTCTCGACCTCCTCGTCAGAGGCGTTTTCCCGTCCATAACGGATGTTGTCGGCCACGCTCGCGGCGAAGAGGAGAGGCTCCTGCGCGACGATGCCTACCTGGCGGCGGAGCCAGGTCGGCGACAGATCGCGGAGGTCGCGGCCGTCGAGGAGGATGCGCCCGTCGTCCGGGTCGTAGAGCCGCAGGAGCAGCGCGGCGATCGTCGATTTGCCCGCCCCGGACGGGCCGACCAGCGCAATGACCTCTCCGGGGCGCACGGAGAGGTCGATTCCCTTGAGCACGGGCACGTCCCGGCGGGTCGGGTAGCTGAACCGCACGCGCTGGAGCTCGAGGCTCCCCTGGACGGCGTGAGGCTGGAGGCCGCCGGTGTCGGGCATGGCGGGCTCGCGGTCGAGGAGCTCGAAGATGCGCTCGGCGGCGCCGGTGGCCCTCATGAAGTCGGCCCAGAGGTCGCTGAGGCCGCCGAGCGCGAAGGCGACGACGAACGTGTACATCAGGAACGAGGTGAGCGCGCCGAGGGTCAGGCGGCCGGCGACGACGAGGTGGCCGCCGTACCAGAGCACGAGGGCGGCGGCGCTGTAGCCGGCGAAGTTGACGACGGCCAGGAAGCTCGACGACGCGCGGATGCGCGTCCTGGCGAGCTCGAACGACGCGGAGACGCGGCCGGCGTAGCGCTCGGCCTCGCGCTTCTCGGCGGCGAAGGCGCGGACGGTGCGGACGCCGGAGAGCGCCTCCTCGGCGACCTCGCTGGCGCGGGCGAGCGCGTCCTGCACGCCGCGGGAGAGCCGGCGGACCCTGCGGCCGTAGGCGACCGAGCCGATCGCGACGACGGGCACGACGGCGAGCATGAGCAGGGTGAGCCGCGGCGACGTGTAGAAGAGGAGCGCGACGCCGCCGATGACGGACGCGGTGTAGCGCAGGGCCATCGAGACGTTGACGCTGACGCTGCTCTGCAGGACGGTCGTGTCCGAGGCGAGGCGGTTCGTCAGCTCGCCCGTCCGGTGGTCGTCGAAGAACGCGACCTCCTGCCGGAGGAGGTGCTCGAAGAGCTGCGTCCGGAGGCGGGCCACGACGCGCTCGCCGGCGGTCGAGAAGAGGGCGTACCGCAGCGCGAGGGACGCGGCCTGGACGACGATGAGCAGCGCCAGCCAGAGCGCGGCGTCGTCGATCGCCTCGACGGTGCGGCCCGGGCCGAGCGCGTCGTCGATGATCTTCCGCATCCCCTGGGGGATCAGGAGGGTGATGCCGCTGCCGATGGCCAGGAACACGGTGCCGAGGGCGAGCCGGCCGACCTCCGGGCGGGCGAGGCTGAGGAGGCGTCGGAGGTGCGCTCGGCGGGGGCGCCGGCCGTCGGATGGGCTCTGCATGGCGGGCGCGAGCGTAGCAGGCGCCGCGGAGGCGGCCCGGATCAGCGCTCCGCGGCCCCGCGGCCCGGCCTGCCGCGGCGGTGCAGCGCGACCGCGATCGCGACCGCCGCGGCGCCCAGCGCGGCCACGGCGAGGAGCAGCCCCGTCGCGCGCCAGCGGCGCAGCGGACCGGGCTCGGCGTGGCCGTCCGCCGGGCGCCCGTCCTTCGCGCCCTGCGCGCGCGCGAGCGGGACGAGCGCGCGCCGCGCCACCGCCGCCTCGGCGAGCGCGCGGCGCACGCCGGCGGCGTCGAGCGAGGCGCCCGCGGGGATCAGGGCGCGCAGCGCGTCCCGGCCCCGGAAGAACGGGGCGCCCTCGCTGCTCCACGCGGCGGGCGAGGTGTCGAGCGCCTCGTCGAGCGCGGCCGGGATGACCTCCTTGACGATCGCGTCGACGGCGGCGGGCGACGCCGACCTCGCCAGGGCGATGTAGCCGGCGTCCTGGATGCCGCGGCGCAGGCTCTTCAGGCGCATCGAGGGGAGCACGCCGGCGAAGCCGACGGAGCGGGAGGCGAACTTCCCGCGCTGCGTCCCGGGGTAGAGGAGCATGCCGTCGCCGAGGCAGGCGTCGCCGTCCTGGTTGTGGAAGTTCTCGGCGGTCGTGAACGGGTCGACCGGGCCCCTGCCGCCGCGGTTGCCGTCGTGCCAGAACGCCGTCTCCCACAGGAACCAGCGGCCGACCTCGTGCGAGGCCGCGATCCAGCCGTCGGCCATGAGCCCCGTGAGCGGCGCGTCGATCATGAAGGTGCCGGTCCGCGGCAGCGCGCCGTTGTACACCCAGAGCCGCTTGCCGGCCTCGCGCGCGGCCCGCGCCCACACGGAGTCGAAGCGGTTGGCCGGCGTGAGCACGAGGTCGACGTCCTGCTTCACGGGGTCGACCTCGCCGCACGAGTGCCCGACGAGGATGCGCGACGACAGCCGCGAGCCGCGCACGAGCCGGCGCCACCCGGGCCCGCGGGGGCTCTCGCACTGCTCGTCGACGGCGTAGAGCATCACGTCGTCCACCGCCGGCGGGAGGAGCTCGGCGACGGCCTCGACGCGGCGGAGGGTCTCCTCCCGGGGGTCGCCGAAGCCGCCGTAGGCGCCGAGCGCCACCGCGGCGGGCGGGACGCCCTGGCCCGGCCCGCGGTAGCCGCGCGCCTCCGTGTAGAGCGAGCCGTCGATGGCCGGGCGCAGCCGCTCGACCTCGGCGGGGCTCCGGACCGACGCGAAGCCGTCGACGTGGTGCTCGTGGAGGAGCTGCCAGAGCTGCTGCTCGACGGCGGGGCCGTCGCCGACCCGCTGGGCGACCTTGTCGGCCTCGTAGAACGCGATGAAATCGACGGCGCCGTACGGCAGCGTCACCGGCGCGACGTCGAGCCGCAGGTCGAGCGCCGCGAGCTCGCCGTGCGAGGCCGAGGTGACGACCACCTTGCCCTCGCGGGCGCCGGGGGCCGCGCCCTCGGGGACGTGGACGTCGATCCAGACGGCCCGGGTCTCGCGGGCGCCGACCTCGATCGGATACGGCGCCCAGGGCGGCGCGATCTCGACCGGGATGAGCGCGTCGGGGAGGGCGCCGAGGTGCCGCTCGTCGGGCGGCCGCGCCGCCGGGCTCCACCCGAGCGACTCCAGGGGCCGCTGCTCGTTGCGCGAGCGCTGCGTGATCTCGACGTAGTGCTCGACGAAGCGGTCGATCCGGATCGCCTGCGCGGGCGCCGCTCCGTCGGCCTGCTGCTGCTGCGCCGCGGCCGGCTCCCCTGCGCCGGCCGCGGGGTCGAGCCCGGAGACCTCGACCTTGACGCCGCGCACCGGCTCGGCGCCGGCCTCGACGATCACCTGGAACGCGACGACCTCCCCGCGCAGCGCGCCGAGCCGGATGGGCTCGCCCGGCCGGAAGAGCGCGTTCCCCTCGCCCCGCGAGAGCGGCAGGCCGACGTCCTCCCGGCGCACGCGCGTGCCGTCGTCGGCCGCCCAGACGCGCGCGCCCTCGGGCTGGCCCCCGTCGGCGGCCGCCGCTCGGGCCAGCGCGGTGATCGAGAGCGCGGAGAGCAGCGCGGCGGGGAGGAGCGGGAGGGATCGCGGCATGGCGCTCGGCTTTCGAGGGAGAAGCGGCCGCCGGGATCGGCGGCGAGGCCATGGTAGGAGCGCGGCGCCTCCCCCCTCAAGCGCGGCGTGGCCCGCAGTTGACAGCGCGGTCGCGCTCGGGCCATGTCGCGCGCCGTGGATATGATGAGCGCAGCGCTCCTCGCCGGCGGCGCCGCCGTGGCCGGCGTCATCAACGCGGTGGCCGGGGGCGGGACGCTCGTGTCGTTCCCCGCGGCGATCGCGGCGGGGCTGGCCCCGCTCGCGGCGAACGCGACGAACGCCGTGGCGCTCACGCCCGCGTCGCTCGCGTCGGCGTGGGCGTACCGCCGCGAGCTCTCGCGGGACTACCGGGTGCTGCGCGTGCTCCTCCTGCCGTCGCTGCTCGGCGGCCTCGTCGGGTCGGCGCTCCTGCTCGTGACGCCGCAGCGCGTGTTCGACGCCGCGGTGCCCGGGCTCGTGCTCCTGGCCACGCTGCTGCTGCTCTGGCAGAACCTGCGCCCGGCGAAGCCCGCCGGGCAGGGCGACGCGGCGGAGGAGTTCGCGCTGCCGTCGCGGCCGTGGGTCGTGTTCCTCCTCCAGTTCCTCGTGAGCGTCTACGGCGGCTACTTCGGCGCGGGCATCGGCATCATGATGCTGGCGCTCCTGTCGTCGTTCGCTGGCAACGTGGACATCCACCGGATGAACGCGATCAAGACGGTGCTCGCCAGCCTGATCAACGGCGTCGCGGCGATCGCCTTCCTGTTCGCGGGCGCCGTCGACGGGGCCGCCACGGCGATCATGATGGCGGCGGCGGTCGTCGGCTCGTTCGGCGGCGCGGTCGTCGCGCGGCGCATCGCGCCGAGGAAGGTGCGCTGGTTCGTCGTCGCGCTCGGGCTCGTGCTCACGGCCAAGCTCGCGTGGGACCGGTTCGCCCCGTAGGCCCGGGCGCCGCGCGCGCGCCGCGATGTCACACGGTGGAGCGCGGCACGGCGACCGGGCGGGTCGGCCTCGCGCCCACGAGCAGCGGATAGAGCACCCCCGCGAGCACGCCGCCGACGAGCGGGGCGAGCCAGAACAGCCAGAGCTGCGAGAGCGCCCAGCCGCCGACGAACAGGGCAGGACCGGTCGAGCGCGCCGGGTTCACCGAGACGTTCGTGACCGGGATCCCGATGAGGTGAACGAGCGTGAGCGCGAGCCCGATGGCGATCGGCGCGAAGCCGATCGGGGCGCGGAGATCCGTCGCGCCGAGGACGACCATCACGAAGCCGAAGGTCAGCACGATCTCCGCCACGAGGCACGAGAGCAGCGAGTAGCCGCCGGGCGAGTGCGCGCCGTAGCCGTTCGAGGCGAAGCCGTCGGTCAGCGAGAAGCCCGCGGCGCCGCTGGCGATGGCGTAGATGATCCCCGCGGCGACGATGGCGCCGGCGACCTGGGCGAGGAGATAGGGCAGGAGGTCCCTCGCCGGGAACCGGCCGCCGACGACCTGGCCGACGGTGACGGCGGGGTTGAAGTGGGCGCCCGAGATGTGGCCCACGGCGTACGCCATCGTCAGCATGGAGAGCCCGAACGCGAGCGCGACGCCCAGAAAGCCGATCCCCAGCCCGGGGTACGCGGCCGCGAGCACGGCGCTGCCGCAGCCGCCGAGCACGAGCCAGAACGTCCCGAGAAACTCCGCGGCCGTACGCTTGGACAACGACATCTCCATCTCGACTCCCCCTGTGGCCGGCTCCCTCCGCGTGGCGCGACGCGCGGCAGCGGCCGCGCCCGGCCGCGGAGCCTCCTCGGCGGCCCGGGCAGGCCGCGCGTCCGGCCGGCGGGCTGCCGCCGGACGACGCTTCGCCTGCGCTTCGTCGACGTTGGATGAGCCGCGGCGCGCCGGGTTGCGGGGCATCGCCGCGCGCCGCTCACAGGGGATCGGTTCGTCTCACAGCAGGCCGACGAGCTGGGGCGGGCAGCTGTAGGTGTTGCCCATGTGGGTGACGTCGGTCTGCTCGCCGGAGATGCTGTCGCGATCGCCGGAGATGGTGTTCCCGGCGTTCGTGTTCTCCAGCACCACGTAGTTGCCGCCGAGGTCGTGGGCCTTGTTCTTCATGTCGTTCACCGCGCCCTCCTGCAGGTTCGCGTTGCTCGTGAACTTGCCGGAGATCGAGCCGCCCTGCTCTCCGATCACCGTCCCGAGGAACCTGCACCCCTGGGGGGCAGGCTGCTTCGTGACGATGACCTTCTCCGCGCCGGGGTTGAGCTCCACGGCGGCGCAGGCGGGCAGGATCGACGAGGACAGGAGGATCAGGGCAAACGCGCGGTAGATCGGGGTTTTCATGACAAGCACCTTCTGCCGACTCCTACGGGCGCGCGGCGGCGCTTCTTCCTCGCCGCGCCGCGGGGGCGGCAGGATCCCGACACCTGCCTGGGCGGCGACCGTGTGCCTGCGGGGGTGATCAGCCCGGAGCGAGGCTGCTCAGGCTGTTCCAGGAGGTCATGAGAAGAAAATGAACCACAGAGGCACAGAGGGCACAGAGGGGGAGAGAGGGACGAGAACCTCATTCTCCATCTCTCTTTCTCCCCTCTGTGCCCTCTGTGCCTCTGTGGTTCGTCTCTCTTCTCTCCTTCGTGGCGTCACGATGCGCTCGAGCGCGGCCTCACACGGGGTCGAGCCGCCGCAGCCGGTACGCCCGCCCGTCCCACAGCGCGAACGGCCGTTCGCCGCTCACCAGCACGTCGAACCCGTGGCGGGCGGCGAGCCGCGCCACGTCGGCCGCGTCGCGGTCGGCGTCGCCCCGGTACGCGTAGTTCAGGACGACGAGCTCCCCGCCCGGGCGCAGGACCCGGCGCGCCTCCGCGACGTGACGATCGACGACCTCCTCGCCCGCCGCGACGAGGTACGGGAACGAGTCGACCGCGTACACGAGGTCGAAGCGGGCAGGCGGCACGTCGCCGAGATCGACGCCCGACGAGACAGCGAGCACCACGTTCGAGAGCCCGGCGCAGCGGCGCCGCGCGGCCTCGATCATGCCCGGCGAGACGTCGAGCCCCCATGCCTCGCGCACCCGCGGCGCGAGCGCCGCCTCGAAGCGGCCGATGCCGCAGCCTATCTGCAGGACCGCGCGGTCCTCCCCGAGCACGCCCCACCGGTCGAGGAGCTCGACGACCTCCCGCGTCGACCGCTCGAGGAGCTCCGGGTCGCCGAGCGAGTACGCCGCGACGCTCGCCTCCTCGGAGCGCGCGCAGAGCGCGTCGAAGAGCCGCGCCGCGCGCGCCGGCGCGTCCGCCCCGCCGCCGCCCGCGTCCCGGTGCGCGCCGAGCATCTCGACGAGGGTCGCGCACGCGGCGCGCCGCTCCTCCAGGCAGCGGCGCAGCGCCGCGAGCCGCGCCGCCGCCTCCCCCGCCCCGCCGCCCGCCTCGGCCCCCTGCCCCGCCGCCTCGATGGCGCGCTCCGCGGCCGCGAGATCGCCCGCGGCGCCGAGCAGCCGCACGAGGCCGACCTCCGGCGACACCTCGCCGGACATCACGGCCCCGACCGCGGCCTCGAGCTCGCCCTGGCCGACCGACCGCCCGGCCTCGCCCGCGCCCCGGTGCCGCAGCCGCCGGCGGTACGTCCAGCGGTCGACGGCGCCCCACTCGTACTTGTACGGCTCGCGGCCGCGGAGAAAGTCCACGGTCCGCGCGCCCTCGCGCGCCGCGTGCTCGATCGCGCTGGCGAGCATCACGAGGCCCGGGCTGTACCAGGCGAACTCCGGGTCGAAGCCGGTGATGTACGACGCGAGCCCGTCGCGCTCGGCGAGCCCGTAGAGCGACGCGATGATCCGCCCGTCGAGCCGCAGGCCGAACAACCGCAGCGCGCCCCGCGCGCACAGCCCGGCCGCGACCGCGCGGTGGAACGGCCGGAGCGCCTCGTCCAGCACGCCGCCCTCGCCGCGCGAGACCCAGCGCGCCCGGTGGTTCGCGAACAGCGCGTCGAGCAGCTCGTCGACGCTCGCCGCGTCGGCCACGTCGACGCGCAGCGCCCCGGCCTTCGCGAGCCGCTTCCGCGCGCGGCCCACGCGCGCGCGCATCCCCGGCGAGAACAGGTCGTCCGGCCCGGCGCCCTCCGGGATCGTCACCATCGGGCACGCCTCGAGCTTCTCGATCTCGTCCGACCAGCCGGCGGGCGCCTCGACGGCGAGGAGGGGCGACGACCCGCGGAGGTCGTGGAGATCCGCGACGTCCCAGTCGGCCGCGCGGTCGCGCAGGTGCGCGAGCACCGCCGCCGCCACCGCGCGCTCGTACCCGGGCGCGGCCAGGACGTCGTTGTAATCGGTGATCCCGGCGCCGAGCAGCGCGACGAGGCGCTCCCCTCGGTAGCGGTGGATCGCGAGCGGCGCCAGGCCGACGAGCCCCTGCTCGGACGGCGACCGGAAGACGAGGGCCAGCACCTCCTCGGGCCCGAGCTCGCGGCACCACGGGATCAGCCACTCCGGCCGCTGGAACGTCGTCGCCGCCGGGCACCGCTGCCAGAGCGCGTTCCACGGCTCCCGCAGCGCCGCGAGCTCCCCGCGGCGGTACAGCACCTCGATGTCGAGTCGTTCGCTCACCTGCCCTCCGAGCGGCCGGCGCGAACCTAACACGGCCGCGCGCCCGGGTGTGCCCGAGCGCCGGGCGCGGTCAGGCGCTGCGGGGGGCACCTCGAGAGCGCCGCGCTCGTCGCCGCGCCCGTCAGCCGTCGGCGCGCGCCACGGCGAAGATCAGGTGACGTTCGAGCCGGATCCCCTCCGGCGTGCGGCGGCGCTCGAGCTCCGCCTCGAACGCCCCCCTGACCCGCGCGGCGTCGGCCGGGGCGAAGTTGGACAGGAAGTTGCCAAACGAGCTGGCCAGGTTGAACGCGATCACGTCCTCCGTGTCCGCGAAATGATCCGTGAAGGTGCGTATCTGCAGCTTCGGTCGCGGGAAGCCGGCGAGCACGAGGGTGCTCCTCAGCGCGTCGGAGGTCACCTTGTGGGTCGTGCCGCCGGACGCCTCCGCGGTGCCGGTCAGGCCGAGCGAGGACAGCACGTCCTCGAGCACCCGCTCGACGTCGTGCGGGCGCTCCTTGGCGGCCGCGCTGATGCCGAGTCGCCCTCCCCGCTTGAGCACGCGGCGCGCCTCGCGCAGCGGGCCGAGCTTCTCGGGCAGCCAGTGGAGCACGCTGTTCAGGAAGACGACATCGAAGCTCCCGTCGGCGAACTGCGAGAGATCCTCGGCCCGGCCGACGCTGGCGCGGAACCCCGGCCCGCGCTTGCTGTTCGCCAGCGCGACGCGGAGCGGCAGCGGATCGACGCCGACCACCTCGCCGGAAGGGCCGACCAGCTCGGCCACGTGGGCGCCGAGGCGGCCCGTCCCGCACCCGACGTCGAGGACGCGCTCGCCGGGCGACACCTGGAGATCGTCGATCAGCAGTTTTCCATGGTTGAACTGCCGATCGCTGACGCGATCGTACGTCTCTGCCAGAGCGGCAGAATCGAGCGCAAGGCTGACCATCGTGGCTCCTTCCGTCAGAGGACGGTGGAGCTCGGCCAGGACGGCTCCGCAAAGGAGGTCTCCCCTCGAGCACCACGCGTCTGCTATCCAGGACACTAGTCCGCCATAACGGCAGAAGCAAGCGCGATCTCGACCGCCGCGCGCGACCGCGGCGGTACGTCGGAGTCGCCCGGACAGGGGCGGCCGGTGCCCGACGCGATCGACCGGCACGCACGGCCATGGTACGGTGCGCGCCTGACTTGAACGAGGATCAACGCATGAGCTGGAACGAGCAATACCGCGCCATGGCTCGCTACAATCGGTGGATGAACGACAGGCTCTTCGGTCTTGTCGGCGAGCTCGACGACGTCGAGCGCAAGCGCGACCGCGGGGCCTTCTTCCGATCGATCCACGGCACCCTGAACCACATCCTGCTCGCCGACCGCACGTGGATGGGGCGCTTCACCGGCGACCTGGAGCGCTTCGCCTCCCGCGACGCGAGCGGCAAGGGCATCGAGATCACCTCGCTGGCGCAGGAGCTCTACGCCGATTTCGCCGATCTCGCCCGCGAGCGCGCCAGGACCGACGCGGACATCCTCGAATGGATAGAGAAGGTCGATGAGCGCGCGCTCTCGAGCGACGTGACGTACACGCGGGCCGGGGTGGTCCACACGTATCCGCTCTGGAAGCTCGTGGGCCATTTCTTCAACCACCAGACCCACCACCGAGGCCAGGTGACAACCCTGCTGTCGCAGATGGGGATCGACCCCGGCGTGACGGATCTGTTCGCGATGCTGCGCGACGAGGCCAGCGCGTCGTGACGCGCGCGGGCCCGCGGCGCGACGCGCGCTCGCGTGCCCCGCGCTCGCTCAGCGGTCAATCCGCGGCGAAGCAGTAGACGCGGCCGTTTCCGCCTCCCGGGGCCGTGTCGGCGCAACTGCCATTCGAGTGCACCGAGTTCCACGGCCGGTACATCTCGGCCGTGTTCTGATTGGGACCGGTCCCGTCGGAGTGCCCGACCCAGGCGGTCATGTTGGCTGCCTCGGAGGTCCAGTCCGCGCAGGTCTGACCGGCCTTGAGGGTGCCGTCTCGGTTGCTGCCTGTGAGGATGTCGTGCTGGTTGGGCTGCGGGGAGCCCGCCCACTGGCCCGGCACCGTCTCGCCGTTCTCGTCGAGGAACACGGTGTGATCGCCGTCCCTCGCGTGCAGCTCCTCGAGGTTCGCCGCCACCAGCTCGAGCTTGGCGTTGTACCAGGGGCCCGCGCCGATCCGGTCCCTTGCGTGCACCGGCTGGTCGTCCGGGCCCTTCTCGACGCTGAGGTAGGCGCGCCATGTCCTCGCCCCGGCGCCGGCCGCCGCGGCCAGCTCCTGGCACCTGCGGTCCGCCCCCGCGAGCCCGCCCAGGTTCGCAGTCGGGCTCCCGGTGCTCGACACGAAGAAGCTGAGGGACGGCGACGCGCTGTCGCTCCCGCCGCCACCCCCCGCGCCGCCGTCGCCCGTGCCGCCGCCGCCACCGCCGCCCGTGCCGCCGCCGCCGTCGCCCGCGCCCCCCGTGCCGCCGCCGCTGCCGTCGCTGCCGCCCGTGCCGCCGCCGCTGCTGCTGCTGGTCGTGGCGGCGCTGCTGCTGGAGGCGCTGCCGCTGGTGCCGTTGCTCTCATCGTCGCCGCACGCCGCGGCGGCGAGCGACAGGCCGAGGCCGAGGAAGATGCCGACGTTGCGAAGACCCTCTGATCGTGATCGTCCCATGAATGACTCCTTCACAAATTCCGCCGTGCGCGCGCAGGATAGCCCACGTGAGCCGGATCGATGGCGGCAGATCGTCCTCGCGGGAGCCCCCCGCCGCGACGACGACGACGACGCTCGCCTCGGCGAGCGCGAGCGCGAGGCGACGCTCGCCCCGCTGCGCTGCGCGCGGATGTCGCGCTCGGTCAGCGCGCGGCTCTCTTTTCGGCGCCGCTCCGCGACGTCGTCGTTACCGGCGGGCTCAAGAGTTCGGCCGCCGCTGGATGCGTGGAGACGCGCATGTCTGGATCGGGTAGATTGAAGCGCAGAAGGCGCCGGCGGGCGGCAAGGATGTTCGAGATGCCGTCGTGCGCCAGGAGATCCGGAACGTGAAGATCACCTTCCGCTCTCTCGCTGCCTCTGAGCGCCCGCCGGCCTTCCTGCCCCCCAGCACCCCTCCTGCTCGTTCGAAGAGGAATCGATGTCCACGCAGCACCCCCTGGCGGCCTTCTCGATCTACCTGTCCGGCCGACACGCGGTCCTGCTGTCGATCGCGCGCGAGATCACCGATCGGCTCGACGCGTGCGCCGCCAGCGAAGGCGGCTTCTCCCACGAGGCGAGGACGCGCGCTTCGGATCTGATGTGGCTGTGGACGCTGGGGGCCTACGAGGTGGTCCGGACCATGTGCCAGGCCCAGCGGTGCTTCTCGGAGCGCTGCTACAGGTCGGTATCGAGCCTGAAGGTCGAGCTGGAGCGGGTCAGGGTGCCGAACACCAAGCTGGAGCGTATCAAGTACAACCGGCGGGAGAGGAGCATCCCGGTGGCCTCGGACCGAGGCCCGGACGTGTGGGACGACGCCAGCAAGGACCTCCTCGTGGGCGATCCCGCGGATGCCGTCTCGGCGCGCCTGCTGCTCAGGAGATACGAGAGCGTCATGTCGTCGCTGACGCGGGACGATGTGGTGATGAGCCACGAGGAATCGTTCGAGAGGAAGTAGCGCCACGAAAGGGTGAGCGCGAGCATCGACGGCGGGTCGCCGATCCAGCGGCTCGCCATCAGCGGCTTCCCCGTCAGGTGGCCCGGACGCCCCGTCACGTCCTCTCGAAACGAGCCGTCGCTTGGTCTCGCGATCAGGCGTCGCACAAGGCTGGGCCGGAATAGCACGCATGCGGGCAGATATTGTGCGCCAGTGCCGATGGCTGGGCGGCCAAGGACGGATAGCGCCGCGCTCCGCTCTTGTGCCCACCACATAGCCGTTCGAAGGAGCGAATGACCCAGCATGTCGCTCCGGTTGCGCTCGCCAGATCGGTCTGATAGTCTAGATTCGAACACAAGACGCTCTCCTGTCGGCCATCGGCCTGAACGAAGAGCAACGCCCGGTAGACGGCTCGAGATCTCTACTCCCGGCGCCAACCAAGGATATATCTGCGCCGAGGAGCGACCGTCGGCCGATGGCGCGCGCAGCATGAAGCCGCGTTCGCACGCGTGCGGTGACCAGCGTCGTTCGACGCGGCAGTTGCGTCACTCGCGCCGTGATCGGGCACACGAAATTCTGGCCCCCTGAGTCCCCCGGCACCCGATGACCACCGGGACCGCGTTGTCCTGCGGTGATCGTTCTCGAGCACTCGATGAGGAGGATTGCATGCATCGTTCCATCGCGCGATGGGCGCCCGTCTCCTTCGCTGTCCTGGCCACCTGTCTTCTCGGCGACCGAGCGTCCGCGCACGCGCCGGGCGGGCACGGAGATCCGCCGAAGAGAGACGCGGTCCTCGACTGGAACGCCGTCGCCCTGGATGCGATCGCACGCGACTACAGAGACCCCTCCGGCCCGGTGGAGCAGCGAGGGCCGACGCGCGTCTCGCGCGCTCTCGCGATCGTCCACGCGGCGATCTTCGACGCGGTGAACTCGATCGTCGAGGGTCACGAGCCGTACACCATCCTGTTCCCCGCCCCGGGTGCATCCATCAACGCGGCGGTGGCCGCGGCAGCCCACCGCACGCTGACGGCGTTGTACCCGGGCCAGACGGCCGCGCTCGGCCGCAGGCTCTATCGGTACCTGGAGGAGATCCCCGAGAGCGACGCCAAGGAGGACGGCATCGCGCTGGGCAGCGACGTCGCCGACGAGGTCCTCGCGCAGCGTGAAGACGACGGGGCAGACGAGCCGATGTCATACACCCCCGGTACCGAGCCCGGCCAGCATCGCCCCGATCCGCTCTATCCCGACCAGGGGTTCTTGACCCCCGACTGGGGGGATGTGCGGCCGTTCGCCTTGGCCAGCGGCGACGAGTTCCGGTCTCCGCCGCCCCCGCCGCTGTGGAGCGCGGCGTACGCGCTCAGCTTCTACGAGGTCTTCAGCCTCGGCGGCGATGGCTCCAGCACCCCGACCCTGCGCACGCCGGAGCAGACCGTCATCGGCATCTTCTGGTCGTACGACGGCGCCCCGCGCATCGGGGAGGTGCCTCGGCTCTACAACCAGATCGCGCGCGCCATCGCGGTCCAGAAGGGCAACTCGGAGATCGAGAACGCCCGATACTTCGCCCTTGTCAACATCGCGCTGGCCGACGCGGCCATCGCCACCTGGGACACCAAATATCATCACGAGCTCTGGCGTCCGATCGTCGGGATCCGCCTCGCCGACAGGGATGGAAACGCGTTGACGATACCTGACAGGAGATGGAAGCCGGTCGGATCCCCGGGCAGCAATCGGAGCCCGCAGCGCATGACCCCGCCGTTCCCGGCGTACGTCTCTGGGCACTCGAGCTTCGGGGCTGCCATGTTCCAGGTGCTGACGCGTTACTACGGGAAGGATCGTGTGTCCTTCTGCGCCAGGTCCGATGAGTTCAACGGGATAACGACGGATGCGCGGGGCAACGTCCGCCCCGCGATCAAGCGCTGCTATTCCAGCTTCAGCCAGGCGTCTCAGGAGAACGCGTCGAGCCGCATCTACCTGGGCGTCCACTGGAGGTTCGACGCCGTGGAAGGAATGCGCCAGGGCAAGAGGATCGCAGACGCCGTCGTCGACAGGGTCCTCCAACCGCTGCCTTGACGCCAACGCCGAGGACCTATCGAGGAACGGGCAGCCGGTCCGCGAGCTCTACGGCTCCACGGGCGTATCACCGCGGACCGGCGCGGCGGCGAGCGCGCGGCGCGCGGCACGCGGTGCCAGCACCGGAACGCGCTCGACAATTCCAGCACCACGGCAACATTGCCACTACGACGAAATCCAGACAGCTTTGCGCTGCCGGCACCGGGCCGGGCGATCGGCTCGGGGACGCCTCGGCGAAATAGTTCGAAGGGTCGCTCGGGTCGCGGCATCAAGTCTGTGAGCTGCCCGGATCCGGGCGGCGGGCTGGTGCTCCGTGAACTGCAGCGCTGTGTCGAGGCGTGGTGTCGCACGCGGACGCCGGCGGCTGAGCGCGGCTCGGCGACGCCTTGATCCGCGCGCGGATCGAGGCGTCAAGGCGTTGCCGCTGCGGGCGATGGCGCGCTCGACACCGCCACGGGTCGGAGCGAGCCACAACAGCCGTGCTCGCATGATCCACAGCGGCGCTTCGAACAGAAATCATCTCGGGGCATGAACGATCATGGTGAGTCCGGGAACAGAGGCCTGACAACGAACAGCGCTCTCCAGCTCACGTGACCGAGCCCGGCGGCGCGAGCCGCCGGCCCGCCGGAGACGATCCGAGGGCGCCCGCACACCACCAGGAGCCGATCATGCCTTCTCTGCACCACAGCGTCACTCCTCCGATCTCACATCTTGCCGGCGCAGCGGCCGCGCGCTGGCGATGCGGCCTCGCCATGGTCCTCGTCTCCGCGCTGCTCGGCTCCTCGGCCCTGCTCGCGGGCTGCTCCGGCGACGACGGGGCGCCGGCGAGCACGGCCGTCACCAGCAGCGGCGACGGCGGCAGCGGCGGTGAGGACGAGGGCGGCGACGGCGGCAGCGGCGGCGAGGACGAGGGCGGCGACGGCGGCAGCGGCGGCGAGGACGAGGGCGACGGCGGCAACGGCGGTGAGGACGAGGGCGGCGGCGGCGACGCGGGCACGCCTCCGGGAGAGTGCGCCGGTTCCACGGCCGAGGCCAACACCGACCCTGACGACCCCGTGCAGCAAGGCGCGGACCACCTGGTGCGCGACCTCGAGTTCCCCGCCGTCCTGGTGGCCGTCCAGGATGTCGACGGGGAGACGCGCCACTACGTTGCTGGCGTCGCCGACCTGGAGACCCAGGCGAAGGTGCCTGTCGACGGGCAGGTGCGCATCGGCAGCAACACAAAGCCGTTCACCGCCGCGGTCGTCCTGCAGCTCGTGGGTGAGGGAAAGGTCGACCTCGACGCGCCCATCGAGGCGTACCTGCCGGGCCTGATCCGCGGCGACGGCATCGACGGCCACGACATCACGGTACGGCAGCTCCTCCAGCACACGAGCGGGCTGCCCGATTTCGTCGGCGCGCTCCTGGGCGGCGACTTCGCGAGGACCCTGCACACCTACGTCGACCCCCGCACGCTGCTCGATCTGGCGCTGGCGCAGACGGCGAGCTTCCCCCCCGGCGACCGGTGGGGGTACAGCAACACGAATTACATCGTCGCCGGGCTGCTCATCGAGGAGGTCACCGGCCGCCCGCTGGCGGAGGAGATCACCGAGCGGATCATCGATCGCGTCGGGCTGCGCCACACCTACGTTCCCGGTGTCGGCGACATGAGCATCCGGGAGTGCCACCCCAGGGGCTATCACGCGGACAGCTTCGGAGATCCGCTGTACGACGTGACCGAGCTGGACCCGTCCATCGCAGGGGCCTCCGGCAACATGATCTCCACCCCGAGCGATCTCAATCGCTTCTTCTCCGCCCTGCTCGGCGGCGAGCTCCTCGAGCCGGCGCAGCTCGAGGAGATGCGCGCCACCGTCGACGCGTCGAGCATGTGGCCCGACTACGCGTACGGGCTCGGGCTGAGCAGCAGCCCGCTGAGCTGCGGCGGCCTCGTCTGGGGCCACGGCGGCGACATCTTCGGCTACGAGACCGCCGGCGGCGTCACCGAGGACGGCCGCGCCGTCACCGTCGCCGTCACGGCGCTGCCCTCCGCCGTGCCCGGCGTAGAGACCCGCGAGCAGGCCTATGACGCCTACGCAGATGTGCTCGCCCTCGTCGACGCCGCCCTGTGCGAGTGAGCGCCGCGCGCGGCCTCGCGCGGGCGGTGAGCACGACTGCGATGCTCGCGTGATCCACGGCAGCGCTCGAGACAGAAGATCATCAGAGGATTGAACGATCCTCACGAGTCCGGGAACAGAGCCACGAAGACCAACGGCGCTCTCCACTGCGCGTGACGATGCCTGGCGGCGCGAGCCGCCGGCGCGGCGCGGTGAGCCGAGGGCGCCCGCACACCATCAGGAGCCGATCATGACCTCTCTTCACCACCGTTTCACCTCTCCGAGAACACGAATCGCCCGCGCAGCCGCCACGGGCTTGCGCAATGTCGCCTCGCTCGTCCTCGTCTCGTCGCTGCTCGGCTCCTCGGCCCTGCTCGCAGGCTGCGACGACGACGACCGGGCGCCCGCGAACACCGACGCGGACAGCGGCGGCGGCGGGGGCGTCGAGAGCGGCGACGGAGGCGGCGGCGCCGTTGACGGCAGCGGCGGCAAGGACGAGAACGGCGGCGAGGGCGGCGAGGGCGGCGAGGGCGGCGAGGGCGGCAGCGGCGGCGAGGACGCGAGCGGCGGCGGCGACACAGGCGATCCGCCGGGTGAGTGCGCCGGCTCCACCGAGGAGGCCAACAGCGACCCCGACGATCCCGTGCAGCGGGCCGCCGACCACCTGGTGGGCGACCTGAAGTTCCCCGCCGTGCTGGCGGCCGTCCAGGATGTCGACGGGGAGACGCGCCACTACACCGCCGGCTTTGGCGACGTGGAGACGAAGGCCGAGGTGCCTGTCGACGGGCTCGTGCGCATCGGGAGCAACAGCAAGGCCTTCACCGCCGTCGTGGTCCTGCAGCTCGTCGGCGAGGGAAAGGTCGACCTCGACGCGCCGATCGAGACGTACCTGCCGGACCTCGTCCGCGGCGAGGGCATCGACGGCAACAACATCACGGTGCGGCAGCTCCTCCAGCACACGAGCGGGCTGGCCGATTACGACGCTCTGCTCCTGACCGGCGACTTCTCCGCGCTCCGCAACACCTACTTCAGCCCGCGCGATCTGCTCGATGCCGCGCTGGCGGCGGGGTCGCAGTTCCCCCCAGGCGATCGGTGGGACTACAGCAACACGAACTACACCCTCGCCGGCCTGCTCATCGAGAAGGTCACGGGGCGCCCGCTGAACGAGGAGATCACGCGCCGGATCATCGATCGCATCGGGCTGCGCAACACCTATCTCCCCGAGGTCGGCGAGCAGGGCATCCGGGGGTGCCATGCCAGGGGGTATCACGCGGACAGCGTCGATGGGCCGATGTACGACGCCACCGAGCTGGACCCGTCGTTTGGATGGGCCGCCGGACAGGTCATCGCGACCCCGAGCGATCTCAACCGCTTTTTCCTGGCGCTGTTTGGCGGCGAGCTCCTCGAGCCGGCGCAGCTCGAGGAGATGCGCACGACCATCGAGGCCCCCGGCATGTGGCCGGGCGCCGAGTACGGGCTCGGCCTGTTCACGACGCCGCTGAGCTGCGGCGGCCTCGCCTGGGGCCACGGCGGCGACATCATGGGCTACCACACCCGCGGCGGCGTCTCCGACGACGGCCGCGCCGTCACCGTCGCCATCACCGTCCTGCCGGGCGCGATCCACGGCGAGGAGACCGTCGAGCAGGCGTACATGGATGTCCTCGAGCTCGTCGACACCGCCCTGTGCGACTGAGCCCCGGGGTGCGCGCGCGCGGGGCGCGGCCGCGCGCGGCGCTCACCCCTGCTTGACGAGCTGGATGTCGAGGGTGATCGCGATCTCGTCGCCCACGAGGACGCCGCCCGTCTCGAGGATGGCGTTGAAGCTCATCCCGAAATCGCTGCGGCGGATCTTCGTCGTGGCGGTCGCGCCAAGCCGGCGGCCTCCGTAAGGGTCCGTGTGCTCGCCCGAGAGCTCGCTGACGGCGAGCGTCACCTCGCGCGAGACGCCGCGGATCGTCAGGTCGCCGACGACGTCGAGCCCGTCGCCGCGGCGGCGGACGCTCGTGGCGACGAAGGTGATCGTCGGGTACCGCTCGGCGTCGAGGAAGTCGGCGCTCCGGAGGTGCGCGTCGCGCTCGTCGTTGCGCGTGCGGATCGACGCCGCGTCGATCGCGGCGGAGACCTGCGACGCCTCGGGGCGCCGCGGGTCGTAGGTGACCTCGCCGGCGACGCCCTCGAACTCGCCGCGCACGTTCGAGATCATCATGTGACGCACGGAGAAGGAGACGCCCGAGTGCGCCTTGTCGATCGTCCACCGGGCGGCCTGGGAGGGGATCGCGCTCGGGGTGGTGGTGGTGCTCGTCGTCGTGTTCATGGCTCGTCGTCCTTCCTGGTGAGGGTCAAAGGCCCGCCGCGCGCTGGCGTCCCGGGGCTCCGGGACTTCGGGGCGCGCGGGCCGTGCGTCACACGACAGACCATGCATCGTTGCTCCTGGATGCACTAGACGCGCGGCCGAGAACGGGCTGTTCTCCTGGGACGAACAATGGACCTGAACCGCATCGCCGTCTTCGTGCGCGTCGTCGACGAGCAGGGCTTCACCGCGGCGGCCAGGGCGCTGGGGCTGCCGAAGTCGTCGGTCAGCCGCTCTGTCGCGCTGCTCGAGGAGGCGCTCGGGGCGCGGCTGCTCCACCGGTCGACGCGCAGCGTGCGGCTCACGGAGGCGGGCGCGGCGTTCTACGAGCGGGCGTCGCGCGGCGTGGCGACGCTCGAGGAGGCCGCCGCGCAGGTGGCCGATCTCCAGGGGGTCGTGCGCGGCACCGTCCGCATCACCGCGCCGGTCGACGTCGGCATCGTGATGCTCGAGCCGGCGGTTGCCCGGTTCGTGAAGCGGCACCCGGCCGTGCGGGTCGACGTCGTGCTCACGGGGCGCGTCGTGGATCTCGTGGAGGAGGGCTTCGACCTGGCGCTGCGGGCCGGGCCGGTCCGCGACGGCTCGCTCATCGCGCGCAAGATCGGGCACGTGGAGGACGCGCTGTACGCATCGCCCCGGTACCTGGAGCGCGCCGGCGTCCCCGCGCGCCTCTCGGACCTCTCGGCGCACCGGTGCGTGCTCTTCCGCGAGGCGCGCGACCGCGCCGCGTGGACGCTGCAAGGGCCGGCGGGGGACGAGACGGTGGAGGTGAAGGGGCCGCTCACCGTCGACGAGCAGAGCTTCGCGCGGCGCGCGGTGCTGGCGGGCGTCGGAATCGGCCTCCTCCCGGCCGTCATGTGCGCCCGCGACGTCGCGCGCGGCCGCCTCGCGCGCGTGCTGCCGTCGTACCTGGCCCCGGGGGCGCCGCTCCACCTCGTGTACCCCTCGGCGCGCTACCTGCCCCACCGCGTCGCGGCGCTCCGCGACCTCCTCATCGAGGCGCTCACGCGGCGGCTCCAGCGGTCGCCGTGACCGCGGGCGCCGCGCGTGGAGCGCGGCCCTTCAGCGGGCGGCGCGCCGCCGGGCGTCCTGCCGCCCCTGGCTCGCCGCCCTGGCCTCGACGAACGGGTTGCGCGCCTCCGCGGCGCGCAGCCGCTCGAAGCGCTCGATCCGCGCGCGGTCGCCGCTCTGCCGCAGCGTCCTCGCCAGCACGACGCTCTTGGCGAGCCGGATGAACCGGAGGCGGTGCGCCGAGATCACGTCTTCCACGTCGCGCCTGCCCGCCCCGGGGCCGAACTCGAGGTCGTACGCCGCGCGCAGCCGGTGCTCGCCGCGGAGGCGCAGCGCGTCCGAGAGCCCCTCCAGGGCGGCGCGCTCGGCCGGGCTCGCCCAGGCGAGGATCCTGGAATAGGGCGTCGCCATGGTCTCGTGATCCGGCTTGTTCACGAACCGGCGCAGGAACACATCGGACGTCGCGACGGGCACGTCGCTCGTCGTCTGGTGGAGGAGGGCGTACGCGTACGCCTCGTTCATGCCGACGAACCGGTTCCTGTCGTAGTCGGCGCCGTCCACGCGCCGGCCGAGGCGATCGACGCCCGAGAGGGCGGCGAAGAAGAAGCTGCTGAAGTCCGTGTAGTCGGCCTCGTTGATCTCGGGCGTGCAGCCCGACGCGGGGCGGTCCCTCGTCGCCGCGAAGAACCCGACGACGTCGCGGTCGACGAGCTCGCCGTCGGGCCGGCCGCCCTCGAAGAGGAGGTTCGCGAACGACCCGGAGAAGCACTGGGCCATCACGAGGACGACGGGCGTCTCGTCGGGCAGGTCGTCCATGCGCGCGGCGAGATCGCGCACGGACAGCCCGCCGCCGCCCCAGAGGTCGAACACGTTGTTGTCGAGGTCGCGCTGCGGGTTGGGGCTCCCGTGGCCGGCGAAATACAGGAGCAGCGGGTCGCCCGGGCGCCTGGCGGCGAACCTGCGCCACATCGCGTCGAAGCCGGCGCGGGTCGTCGCCCCGTCGATGCGCGGCAGCCTTGGCGCGCGGTAGCGCATGCGGCGGCCGTCGAGGAACTGCACGCTCCGCGTGCGCCGGCGCCCGTCGGCGAAGAGGACCCGCCGCTCCACGGAGGCCGGGAGCAGCGACTGGAAGTACCGGATGTGCCCCTCGATGGCGACCTGGTTCATCGGCGGCCTGGGGCCGCCCCCGACGACGAGCGCGCGCCAGGACGCAGGCTCGGGCGACGGCGCGGCCGGCGGGGCGAACAACGGCGCGGGAAGAAGGACGGGCAACGGCGCGGGCGCGAGGGCGGGCAACGGCGCGACCGGAAGGACGCGCAATGGCGCCGGCGCGGCAGCCGGCGCGCGCGAGGGCGCGGCAGCAGCGGCCGGCGCGCGCGAGGGCGCGGCAGCAGCGGCGGGGGCTGGGCTGGGCGAGCGCGCGGCCGCCGCCGCCGTCGTCGCCGTGGCAGCAACGAGGACAGCAGCTCGGAGGAGCAGACGGTACGCGGCGGTCACTTCTCGGCCTCGGCAGCGCGCATCGCGCCGCTCGATTCTAGGTAGCACCCGCCCGGCGCTCGCGCAGCGAAGGACCGCGGCGGCGCGCTGCGGCGCGCCTACTTGGCGAGCCTCATCACGAGGCCGCCGACGTCCGTCCAGTAGATGCTTGTGCCGTCGACCGCCAGGTCGTTCGGCGAGACGCCCGAGATCACGACGACCGGCTCGCCGCCGTCGATGGGCACCCGCCTGATCTCGCCCGCGCTCGTGTTGACCCAGTAGACGTGCGTCTCGTCGAGCGCGATGTAGTACGGGCTCGGCTGGTCCGTCGCGAGCGCCACCGGGGTGCCGCCCTCCTTCGGCACCTTGTTCACGGAGCCCACGCCCGGCCCCTCGCCCGGCGTTGTCCAGTACACGTGGGTCGCGTCGAGCACGACCTCGTGCGACTCGAAGTATCCGGTGGCGAGGGCCACGGACTCGCCCCCTTCGATCGGCACCTTCCGGATGGAGCTCGCATCCGCGTTGGTCCAGTAGACGTGCGTTTCATCGACGCTGACGCGGCGGGAGCCGCTGCCCCGGGCGAGCTCTTCCGCGGCGCCTCCCAGGAGCGGGAGCTTCTTGACCGCGTGGTTGTCGCCAACGTAGATGCTCGTCGCGTCCAGCGCGAGGCCCACCGGATCTTCCAGCCCCGCGGTGGAGCGCAGCAGGGGGGTGCCCCCGTCCAGGGGCGCGCTGTAGACGCCGACGGGAACGGCCATCTCGAGGCCGGAATCGGGGGAGCAGGTCCAGTACACGTGCGTCGCGCTCACCGCGATCCCGTACGACGGGCAGCTGTCGGCGAGCACGACCGGCGCCCCTCCTGCGATGGGCGCTCTCATGATCTCGCCAGCGTCCGAGTGCGTCCAGTAGACGTGTGCCCCGTCCACCGCGATGGCGAGGGGATTGCCGGTCGCCTCGGCCAGCACGACCGGCTGGCACGCGCCGTCGATGCACAGCCCGCCCTGGCAGCCATGGCCGCGGGCGCCGCCGACAGCGACGCTCGCCGTTTCGTTGGCCCCGATGCCGCCGCTCCCGGTCGCGCCGGGGGCGTCGATCTCCAGCGCGCACCCGGGCGCGAGCGCCGCCGTGGTCGTGACGAGCGCCGCGCGCGCGGCGGCGATCGCGAGGATTCCCCGTCGCCTCGGGCGCGGCGGACGAGCGTGACGCCGGGAGGACGTGGTATGTGGTCTGTCTGGTTGCATGGTCATTGCGCTCTGCGCATCGCGCAGCCTCCCGCGGATCGGCTAGAGCTCGACCGGTGGCCCGGTCAAGCGAGCTCCCCGTGGCGACTCGACACGATCGAGCGCTGCGCACCCCGCGTGGCGGACGGCGACAGCCTGGCTGAGACCGCCAACATTTCGCCGCAGACGAGGCAGATTGCCCCAGCGCGCCTGTCCTTGAGCACGGCAGAGCTCCCTCCGCCCGGCCCCGGTCATGGCCTCGCCGCCCGGGCTCGCGCGCGCAGGTGGCGCGCCCCGGCGCGCGCGGCGACGGAATGGGCTCGCCCGGCGATGTAGTCGATGTCCGGGAAAGACCTCTCAAGGCCGAGCTCGACCATCTCCTGCCCGGATCGCCGCAGGGCCCCTGGCACGCGCGTTGCCGCTCCCTGTGCAATCGACGTACGAGCACAGGAGAGTGACCATGTCGGCCAGTTCATCGAAGACGACCATCGATCATGACGAGATCCGCCAGTGGGCCGAGTCGCGCGGAGGCCGCCCGGCGACGGTGAAGAGCACCGAGAAGAACGGGGAGCCGGGCATCCTGCGCATTGATTTCCCGGGGTACAGCGGGGAAGGCAGCCTCGAGGAGATCTCGTGGGACGACTTCTTCGCCAAGTTCGAGGAGTCGAACCTCGCCCTCGTGTACCAGGAGACGACGGCGGACGGGCAGCAGAGCAACTTCAACAAGCTGGTGAGCCGCCCCGACGACATGGTCCAGAAGGCCAAACCCACGTCGGGCGCCGCGAAGGGCGGCAAGGCCAAGGCGACCAGCGGAAAGGGCGCGAAGGCGAAGGGCGATGAGCGCGAGCTGGACGTCGAGGTCGAGGTCCAGATGGATCTCGACGAGGAGGCGTCGGGCGAGTCCGGCGGGGGCGAGCGGAAGAAGCCCCGCAGCAAGCAGGCAAGCGCCAGGGGTGCCCAGGAGGGCGCAGAGGACGACCACGCGTCCCACATGACGATCGATCACGACGAGATCCGCGCGTGGGTCGAGGCGCGCGGCGGCCACCCGGCGACGGTGAAGAGCACCGAGAAGGGCGGAGAGCCCGGCGTGCTCCGGATCGACTTCCCGGGGTTCAGCGGGGAGGACTCGCTCGAGGAGATCTCGTGGGACGACTTCTTCGCCAAGTTCGAGGAGTCGAACCTCGCCTTCGTGTACCAGCAGGCCAAGGCGAGCGGCGAGCCGAGCTATTTCTCCAAGCTGGTGAGCCGCCCCGACGATATGGGCGGCAGCAAGGCGAAGCAGGGCAAGTCGAGGTCGAAGAAGGCGGCCTGAGCCGGTAGAGCCCCTGTGCAGGGGCCCGGCGGCCGTGGTCGGATGGGACCATGAGGCGGGAAGGCAGGAAGAGATAGCGCTCTTCCGCCTTCCCGCTTTGCCATCAGCTCGCCCTGAGGGGCCGCGACGGCCAGAGCGACAACCGGGCTGAACCCGCCTGAAACGAGCAGAATTTCAAACCGCCAAGACGCCAAGGACGCCAAGACATCATCTTTTTCTTGTTTTTCTTGGCGTCCTTGGCGCCTTGGCGGTTTATTTCTCTTTCGCCCAACGTGATCGATGTTCTACCGGCTCGGCGCCGGAGGACCGGGAGCGCCTCTCCCTCCACGTTCACGTTCTCTCCGCTTCCAGGCAGCGCCGTGCGCGAGCAGCGTGTCGCGGAGCTCCGCCGCCGCGCCCTGGAGCTCGACCCCGCGACGGCGGACGACGTGGAAGATCCTGCGCGGCAGCTCGGGCATCGGGCGCGCGACGAGGCCGCGCGGCAGGCGGCAGCAGCCGTTGACCACCGCGATGCCGACGCCGAGCCGGACGAAGTGGAGCATCAGCTCCCAGCCGTTCGCCTCGACGGCCGGCTCCCAGCGGACGCCCGCCGAGAGCAGCGCCTGCGCGAGCAGCGCCCGGTGGGGCCGCGAGGGGCCGGGGACCACGAGGCGGGCGCCCTCGAGGTCGCGCAGCGCGATGCGGCGCTTGCGGGCGAGCGGGTGCGCGTCAGGGACGACGAGGACCTGCTCGACCTCGGTGAGGCGGTCGGCGACGAGCCCGTCCGGCGCGCCCTCGAGCGGCGCGACGCCGAGGTGCGCCTCGCCCGTCGCGACGGCGTCGAGCGTGGCGTCGCGGTCGCGCGTGAGCAGCCGGAGCGGGGCGGCGGCGCGGGCGGTGAAGGCGCGGATCCCCTCGCCGAGCAGGTAGAGGTACGAGCCCTCGCCGGCGCAGAGCACCACGGGCTCGCGGCTCTCGCCCTTGCGGAGCACGTCGAGGAACGACCGCGTCCGTTCGCCCACCTCGCGCCCGAAGGCGGCCACGCGCTTGCCGTCGGCGGTGAGCTCGAGCCGCTGACCGCGCCGCCTGTAGAGCGTCACGCCGAGCGCCTCGCCGAGCTTGCCGATCTGGGCGTGGAGCGCCGGCTGCGAGATGTGCAGCGCCCGCGCCGCGCGCGTGAAGTTGAGGTGCTCGGTGAAGACCACGAAGGCGCCGAGCCAGTCGAGGTTGAGCATGGCGGGAGGAAGCTATCGCGAAACGCGATAGCCTATCCAGAAATATCGCTTCCGCGTGATAGCTGGGTGTCTATGCTCCACGTACGTTGACTCCGGGGTTCCGGGGTCCGAGAGGGAAAGAACGGAGCTTGACGATGGGCCGCGATCGCTTGACCGACACGAGCAAGAAGCTCTCCTGGCTGCTCCGCCACGGGGCGCCGTCGCTGGGCATCGCCATGGACGACGCCGGCTGGGTCGCCGTGGACGACGTGCTCGGGGCGCTCGGGATGACGCGCTCCCGCCTGGACGAGGTGGTGGCGAACAACACGAAGAACCGCCTCGAGCTCCGGGGCGACCGGGTGCGCGCCTCGCAGGGACACTCGCGCGAGGGGATGCCGGTGACGCTCGCCGGGCTCGAAGCGTCGTGGGAGGAGGTCCACGTCGACGCGCCGATCTGGCACGGCACGAGCGTGGACGCGGTCCGCGGGATCGCGCGAGACGGGATACGGCCGGCGGCGCGCACGCACGTGCACTGCACCGACGCGCTGGACAGCGCGGTGGGCAAGCGGGCGCGGGTCGACGTGATGCTCGAGATCAGCCCGGCGCGGCTCCGGACGCGGGGGATTCGGGTGTTCCGGAGCCAGAACGGGGTGATCCTCGCGAGGCAGGTGCCGGTGGGGTGCGTCGTGGGGCTCGTGCCGATCGCCGCGCGGGCGCAGCGGGAAGCGGAGGTGCTGCGGGCGCTGCTGCTCGGGGGGTAGCGGCGGGCCCGAGGTGGGGAGTCCGGGGCGGTGCCGCGCCGCTCCCGCCGCCCAGGTGCGCGGCGCGCGGGACGGGCGCCCCCTGCCGAGGCGGCGGCGCGGCCCGGCGCTCAGCCGGCCAGCGCGGCGAGCACCGTCGCCGTCGTCATCACGCGCGCCTCGTCGAGCACCACGCTCCCCTGCATGGTCCCGCCGTAGACCCAGCCGGTGAAGCTCGCAGGATCGAGATCGTCGGGGAGCGGCACGCGCAGGCGCGCCGACGCGTCCCAGGAGCCGTCGGGCCGCTGCGCGCCGCGCAGCCACGCCTCGGCGGCACGCGCGCGACGGCCGATCGCCTCCTCCCCCGCGCCGATGCGCAGGAGGCGCAGGCACCACGCGGTCGCGAAGGGCGAGCCCGCGGGGTGCGCGTCGGTCCGCGCCGCGCCGTCCGCGCCGAGCCTCCGCGCCGCCCAGGCGATCGCGGCGGCGACGCGCGGTCGATCGGCCGCGACGCCGCACCCCGCGAGCCCGAGCGCCGCCAGCGCGGTCGCGTACTCGTCGTCCTGCCACCAGTAGGCGCCGAACGAGCCGTCGGGGCGCTGCGCCGCGAGCAGGAACGGGCGCACCGCGTCGCGCATCTCGGGCAGCGCGGCGGCGGCGGCGGTGACGCAGACGTGCGAGCTGCACCAGCCCGCCAGCGAGATCGCGGGCGGGGCGTTGATGAACGCGCGGATGGCGCCCTCGGAGGCGTACGTGGAGAGGCCGGCGTCGGCCTGGTAGTGACCCATCAGCGCGGCGCGCGCGGCCGCGATCCGCGGGACCTCGGGCGCGCCCACCGCGCGCGCGAGCTGCAGCCCCCAGAGGGTGCTGTCCGCGTCGCCCGGCGTGATCCCGTTGTAGCCCCACGCGCCCCCGGGGCGCTGCGCGCGCGCCACCAGCGCCGCGAGCGCCGCCGCCGCCGCGCGGCGCGCCTCGGAGACCGAGAGGCGCGCGAGCGCCGCGCCCACGTAGCCGGTGACCCACTCGTCGCCCTCGCCGGCGGCGAGCGCGTAGTCGTGGAAGAAGCCGCCCTCGTCCTGCGCGCGCAGGAGGAAGGACAGCGCCCGCGCCGTCGCGGCGCTCACGACGCCCCCCGCGCGCCGCCGCGGCCGCGGCGGTCGAAGATAAGCGGCGTCCTCTCGCCTGCCGCGAGATCGCCCGGGGCCAGGCCGGGGAGCGACTCGCGCCGGTTGTTCTCGCGGATCGTCGCCGCGAACACCTCCTGCGGGGCGGCGCCGGGCGCGATCCCCGGGGCGGCGACGCGCGCCCCGTCGGCGAAGAAGACCACGACGATCGCCTCGCGCCGGCGCGGATCGGTGTTGCTCCGCGACGCGTGCAGCGTCCACCCCGCGTGGAAGCTGGCGTCCCCGGCGTCGAGCGGGCCGTAGCACGTCACCGGGTAGCCGCGCTCGAGGAGCGAGCGCTCGAAGCGATCCATCGAGTCGTCGTCCGGCAGCGACGTCCCCACGTAGCCGGAGCGATGGGAGCCGTCGGCGAAGAGCATGGGCGCCATGTGCGGCGTAACAGGGGCGAGCGCGAGCCACATGGTCACCACGGCCTCGGTGTCGAGCGGCATGAAGTACGCGTCCTGGTGCCAGGCGGTGTTTCCACCGCCGGGCTGCTTGAAATACGACTGGTCCCGGAAGACGCGGACGCGATCGACGCCCAGGAGATCGGCGGCGATCCCCCCGAAGCGCCGCCCCAGCACCAGCTCCCGCGCCGCGGGGTCGAGCCGCCAGAGGTTGTTGACGAACTGCCACCCTTGCTCGCGACCGGCGACGCTGCGCTCCATCTCGTGTCGCTCCTCGTCGTGCCGCTCCACCGCGCCGCGCAGGCGCGGGGCGTAGGCGCGGACCTCGGCCCCTGTCATCACGCCGCGCACGAGCGTGTGCCCGCGGGCGCGGAACCCCTCGACGGCCCCGGCGGGAAGCGCGTGGGGCGAGGCGAACGGCGCCTCGCCCCCGGCGAGCGCCGCGACGGGCTCGGGCGCGGCGGCGTACACCACCGGGTTCGCTGGCCCGGCCGCGACGTCATGGTCGCCGGCGCCGGGGAAGTAGTGGGCGCGCAGCGCCTCCCGGTAGTACGCGCCGGCCCCGCCGCCGGGAAAGCCGAGCACCTCGTCGGCCGGGGCGAGGCGGCTGTCCGCGGGGTAGTAGCAGATGGCGATCACCTCGCGCGTGTAGGCCATCCGGTTGGGGGGCGCGCAGTGCACCACGCGGCCCGAGTGGTAGTCCGCGTCGCCGGCGCGCAGCGCGCGCCCCTCGTCGATGGGATAGCCGAGCTGCTCCATGTCGGAGCGCACCGGATCTCCGGGGCCCCCGTCGCCGCCGTGGCCCAGCTCGACGAACCCGGCGCCCTGCGAGCCATTGGCGAACTTCATCGCCGTCTCGGAGGAGACGTCGACGAGGGGCAGCCAGAGGGTCACGACGTCGCGATCGAGCGGCAGGAAGAGGCCGTCCTGGTGCCAGGGAGTCTCGGCTCCGCCCGGAGCCTTCCAGAAGCCATAGTAGTGGAGCACGCGCACCGCGCGCACGCCCAGGAGCTCCGCGGCGATGCGCCCGAGGCGCCGCGAGAGAAGGAGCGGCCGGAGCGCGGGCGGGGCCTCGGAGATCAGGAAGGCGATGCGGCTGGAGCTGCCGCCGAGCGCCCGCTCCTCGGGGGCCAGCTCGGCCGTATTTTGCCGCACGGCTTCGGCCACGTGCGGGCGGATGGCGGCGACCTCGGCCGCGGTGAGCACCCCGGGCAGGAAGACGTGGCCGTCGCGGCGATACGCGTCCTGCGCGCCCGCGGGGAGCGCGAAGGGGCGATCGAGGGTGGGCAGTGAGCGTACGAGTCGCTCGGTCGAGGAGACAGGGATCATGGGAGTATCCTCCACGCCTAGAAGAGGTAGCGCTGCACGAGGGCGATACGGGATTCGCGGACGTTCTCGTCCAAGGCCACGACGAAGGTTTGCTTGACGATCTTCTCGAGCGCCTGCTGCGTGAGGTAGCCGGTGAGCGGCGCGAAGTTGCGCGCGGCCACCCCGCTGGCGACCCCGCTCAGGGTGAAGGGGCCCGGTCGGACGTAGGCCCCGGCGCCGCGGAACGCGCCGCCGGCGCCGCTGCCGAGGCCGTAGGCGAACCCGCCCACGAGCGCTCGCCGGGTGACCTCGCCGGTGCCGGAGCCGGCGGCGGCCGCCGACCCGCCGGAGAGGAGCAGGCCCGACGTGAACCCGGACACGCCGCGCTGCACGACGCTGGCCTGCAGACTGTTCAACACGGTGTTCTCCACCGCGTTGTATGCCACCCTCGACGAGAATCGAACCGCGGTGTTGCCCAGCGCCTCTCCGGCGAAGCTCACGGCGATGCCGGCGGCCAGATAATAGCCGAAGCTCGCCGGGTTGCTGTCCGCCGGCGCCAGCGAGTAGCCGTTGTAGAGCCCGAAGCCCTCGGCCAGGACGATCGAGCCGGTGCTCAGCCCCACCAGGGGCGCGCCGAGCGCGCCGGCCGCGGCGGTGAGCCCCGCGATTCCATAGGAGGTGCCGTAGTCGAGGAGGTCCGTGCCCTCGGCGCCGCGCGCGATGCCCACCGCGCCGCCGACCGCCCGCCCCGCGGCGTAGGCGCCGAGCAGGATCGTGGCCCCCGCCAGCACCGCCGGGGTGGCCGGCAGCAGGGCGCCGACCGCGATGCCGGCCGCCGCGGCGCCCACGACCGCGCCGATGACGCCGAGCACGTCGCGCCAGGACTCGCCCGTCGGATCGGCCAGAGAAACGGGGTTGTTGCCGACGTAGGCGTACGGCGTTCCGAGCTGCCGCGCTGGATCGGGCGCGTAGAAGCGGCTCAGGTTCCAGTCGTAAAGGCGAGCGCGGTAGTTGTAGAGCCCGTCGTCCAGCGTGGCGCTGAACGGGTCGAACTCCTGCCCGGTGTAGCGATAGCGCAGGGTGTCCGGCGTCCCCGTGGTCCGCATCAGCTTGCCAAAGGGCATGTAATCGTACGAGGCCACCACCCCGCCCGTGGAGTCGATGATCACCCGGGTCGATCCCAGCGCGTCGCGGAGCACGTTGTACGTGGCGCCGCCGCGCACGAAGGCCACCCGCCCGTTCGGCGTGTAGACGTGGAGCGTCACCACCTCCGCCCCGCTCGTGTCCCGATCGATCTCCACGAGCGGCTGGGCGGCGAGGCCGTGCACATAGAGCGTCGCGCGGGTGGCGCCGCCGGTCGTCACGGCCTTGTAGACCCGCCGGGCCTGCTCGTCGTACCGGAACGCAAGCGTGGGCTGAGCGCCGGTCGCAACCGCGACGCTGGTGGCCCTGGTCCACAGCGGGTCGTAGGTGATCGTGCGGATGGAGGGGAGCGCCGACGCCACCGATCCCGAGGGCGTATAGGTGAACTGCGCCGAGACGCTGCCGGAGACCTGGGCCACCTGGTTGGGCACCTGATAGGCATACTTCAGCATCGTGTTGCCGCGGTTCAGCTGGAGCAGGTTGCCGCTCGCGTCGTACTGGACCCCGGGGCCGATGCCGATTCCCCACTCGGTGTTGAGGTTGTTCAAGGCGTACTTGAGCTGGCCGAGCCCGTCGTACGCGTACTGGTTCGTGTAGCCGGCCGGCGCGCCGCTCCACACGGGGCTGTAGGCTTCGGCGGCGACGAGCCCGCTGTAGTAAGTCGCGCCCTTGTAGCCGGCCCCGGGCTGATCATAGAGGAGCGTCTGGGCCAGGTAGCGGTAGCTCACCGTGGAGATCCAGCCCGGCGAGTTGTACGTATAGGTGCGGCTCACCCCCTGCGATCCCCAGACGCCGAGAGACTCCTTGGCGATGGCCCCGTCGGCATCGTAGAGGTACGAGGCGAACGCCGGCGCGCCGTCCTTCGCGGCGGTGTCGAGGAGCCCGCGACGGTTGTACGTGTAGTTGACCACGAGCGTGGAGGAGTCCAGATACGTGATCGTGGCCGGGTTCCTGAAGTTGTCGTAGGTGTAGTCGACTCGATAGGTGCTCGATCCGTAGTCGGCGACGGTGAGCGCCACGGAGGCGACGTTGCCGGCCGCGTCGTAGGTCATCGACTTCAGCACGTCGGGCTTGCGCGCCCCCGCCGCCGTGATGTTGACGGAGGCGAGGCGCCCCAGGTCGCCCGATCCCGGGCCGAAATAGGCGCGCTGCACGCGCGGCGTGAGCGGCGAGGGCGGGACGTACGAGGGCGGCGCGATCGCGGGGAGCCGCGACCAGTCGCACGTGGTCGTGCCGTCGTCGAGCGGGCGCCCGACCGCGTCGTAGGTGAAGTATTGCACGACGTTCGCTGCCGGGTTCGTGTTCACGCCGTCCGCGGTCATCCGGAAGCGCAGCCGCCCCGAGGCGTCGTAGATGGCGCGCGTGTCCCCCTCGGTCCGCCCCGAGGTCTTCACCAGGTGGCCGAGGTAGTTGTACTGCGAGAGGACCGCGTAATCCGAGCGTTGCGTGGGCGGCGGGGGCGCGGCGGCGTCGGGGGGATAGACGGTGATCGCGCGCCCGCTCGACGTCCAGACGTAGGAGTACGTCGTCGTGGCCAAGGTCGCCCCCGAGCTCGCGACCTGCTGGACGATCAGGTTGCCGCCGCGATCCACCGTGGAGGTGACGATCACCCCGTCGGGGTCCGTCTTCGTCGTCACGAAGTAGCTCCGCAGCGGGAGCGAGCCCGTGGTGTTGGTGCCGTAGGCGTACCGCGTCGAGTGCTGCCCCACGGCGAAGCTCTTCCCCGGCAACCCCACCTCGATCACGCGCCCGAGCGGGGACGCCTCGAAGACAGAGCGGCTATAAGGATAGCCCTCGTCCGCGGGGAGATAGGTGGTGATGGCGCCCGTCATCACGCCGTCGCTCCACACGCTGTCCGCGTTGGTGATATAGTCCGTCCGGTAGCCGAAGAGAGCCCCGGCGCCGCCCACGGTGTAGGTGGCGGACTTGGATTGGATGGCCCCGCGGGCGAGGCCATCGAACAGGGTCTGGGTGACCGACACCGTCCCTGCCCCCGTCATGACCTGCACCTGCTGCGCGTTGCCGAGCCCGTCGGCATAACTGATCTCCAGCGTCGGCTCGACGAAGGTGACGAGATCGCGGAACGCGGCCGGGGCCTGCGCGGAGAGCGTCACCGTCCCGGGGACGGCGCCGCTCTGGATGGTGTCCACGAGGAGCCAGCCGCCGGACCAGAAGAGCACCCGCCCGTCGACGTAGGCGAGCGTCCACTCCCGGTCGTACGGGAAGCTGCCGCCGAGCGGGTTGGTGAGGGGCACCGCGCCGAGGTAGTAAGCGCCCTGTCCCGGGTTCGCCGGATCGGGCTTCCAGGAGACCTGCACGTTGCCGAGCGAGAGCGAGACTTGCCCGGCGAACGCGCCTCCCGAAGGCGGGTCGATCTGGACGCGAACCCCGTAGTTCTGCTGTCCGGTGTATCCGCTCCAGGTCGCCGTCCCGCTCGTCCCCGCGTAGACGAGGGCGCCGTTCGCCGCCTGCCACCGCGAGGCGTCGGTGACCTGCCACTGCGACGCCCAGTCGGCCTGGAAGGGCAGATACGCGCCGCCCGCGCGCGCCCCGCAGGTCGTGACGGCGTTGGGCAGCGACGGCGCGGCGTTCGTCGCCCCCGCCTGCCGCGCCAGGAAGTCGAGCGTGAGCGCGTTGACGGACTCGGCCGGCCCCACCGTCGCGACCCGGCGCTGAAAGCCGTCGTGGAGATAGCGCATGGTCCCGTCGAGGGAGAGCTCGGCGGAGACCACCAGATTCGGCGCCAGGTACACCGAGGCTCCGAAGGCGCACACGGCGGGCGCGAACACGAGATCGTCGAGCAGATAGAAGGCAGACGCCTTCTGGGTATACGCCGAGATCGTCACCGTCACCGTCGCGCCGGACGTGGAGGGGGAGATCGGCCCGCTCTCGATCCGCGCCCAGGCCCCGGCGGTGTCGGTGATGGGCAGGCGCTGCACCGGCCGCCCGTCCGAGAAGGCGATCTCGACGTGCGCCGAGCCCGGATCGCCGGCGAACCCAGGAGCCGTCTTCACCCAGAAGGAGAAGACGTATGCCCGCGCCTGGGTGGCCGGCGTGAAGCTCCGGCGCAGCGCGAGGGTGGGCGACGACGAGCCCGACGCCGGCACGCGCAGGCTCGCGACGCCGGTGTGGGCGTCCTGGGTGTCGCTCGCGGCGCCGCCGGACAGGGCCCATCCGGACGCCGCCTCGTAGTCCTCGAATCCGCAATACGACGCCTCCTGTCCGGCCACGGAGGCGTTCTGGAACTCGGCCACCCTGAGGGACTGGGTGGTGTCGTAAAGGGTCGAGATCGTGATCCCGTCCTGGTTCGTGGCCTCGAGCGTGAGCCCGTACGAGGACCGCCGGCTCACCTGGGAGGTCTTCAGCCAGGTCGAGGTCGGCGGATCCTGGTTGCCGGACCACGCCGTGAAGTTGAAATCCGTGGTGTTGCTGAGCGCCTGGAAGGTCTTGAAGGGCGCGTACTGCGTGCCATTCCAGGGCTGCCATGTCGTCGCCGTGATGGCGGTGGCGATCGCCCCGACCGTGCGCTTGCTCTGGGCCACCTGCACGAGCATGTTGAGGGCGGCCATGGCCGGATAGACCTCGGCCGCGTAGGCGACGACATCGGAGATCTCCTCGACGGAGCCGTCCCACGCGGTGTTCGTGGCGGTCGTCGACCGGAGGAGCCCTGCATCGTTGTACGTGCTGGTGACGGTGCCGCTCACGCCGTCGGTCGTGTTGTCGGATCGCGTCTGCCGGAGCCGGCGCCCCACGGTGACGTGCGCGAGCGGGGCGAGGTAGGCCATCCAGTAGAGCGTCGTCCGCGCGGCCTCCGCCGCGGCCGAGGTCCGGGCGATCTCGCAGTAGGTGAGCCCGGTGAAGAGCCCGTAATACGAGCTCGCGTTGGTATAGGCCGTGTCGGCCGGGAACGGCAGCGCGAGGAGCGCGCTGGGCAGCCCGTTGAAGAGGTACTTCTCCGTGCTGCCATGGGGCGCGCTCCCGTCCGCCGCAGCGCCGGAGGCGATGGTGATCTTGTTGTAGAGGTTCGCGTAGCCGGAGGGGGCGCTCGTGGCGCTCGCCTGGTCGTAGGTATAGGCGATGGAGCGCTTGCCGAAGCCGCCGTCCACGTCGACGCGGGTGACCACGTAGTTGGTCACGGGGTCGATGAGGCCGTCGGCGACGAGGGCGTGGATCTGGAGCGAGCCCGGCGTATCGAAGGACCCGGTGTAGCTCACCAGCCCGAGCGGCCCGACGAGCTGCGTGGAGGTGGTGTAGATCGAGCGCCCGGTGAGCACGATCGGGGACAGCGGGGCGCCGTTCTTGAGCGGGATCACATGGCTGTCCGCGCCCTTCTGGTAACAGAGGAACCGGGAGCCCGAGATCTGTACGCTGGCGGCGTTGTTCTTGGCCACGTCGTCGGGGATGGTGCCCACCACGGCCCAGGAGAAATCGGGGTTCTCGTAGTAGAGCTGATCGCTCAGCAGCACGAAGTTGCTGGGGAACCGGATGGTGCTGCTGGTGCGCGGGAAGAACCCCCACTCCGTCTCCTGGCGCGAGGGCCGGTTCGCGCCGTTGAAGGCACCGACGGCGAGCTGCCCCGTCGCGGGGAAGAACTCGGTGATATCATACGCATAGCCGAGGATCTCGCCGTCATACGCTTGCTCGACGCGGCGGACCACCTTGTCGAAGCCATAGGCGAGGAGCCTTCCCCCGGTCTGGTTCGGGTAGCGATAGGCGCGGTCCGAGAGGTCCACGTGATGGCTGAAGTCGCGCCCGTCGAAGCGGAAGACGTGGGTGTCGATCCCCACGAGCGCGCCGCGGATGGCGACCGTGTAGTGCTCGCCCACCCCGGTGGTGACGAGATCCGTGGCCCGCGGCGACCCATAGCGCGCGTCCCAGGTGATCGCCTGATACCGGTATTCGTTGAGCCCGAGGCGGTCGTTCTCGACCTCGAGGATCGCGAACGCGTCGCCGGCGAAGAGCTTCACGCTGTCGGCGTTCTGCGCGGTGGTGACGATCGGTCCCTGGAAGCCCGTCTGCCACGCGCCCTGATCGTCGATGTAGAGCAGGCGGAGCTGGGCGGTCTCGTCCGGGCTGGAGTACGGCCGGGCGATGACCGCGAGGTAGTTGTGATCGCCGGCGACGCTGTAGCAGGGGCTCTGCGTGGCGTAGGGGAGCTGGATGGCCGCCTCCTGCGTCCACGACGCCCCCGTCCACGTGAAGCGGAGCAGCTGGCCGCTCTGCTTGCCGAGCACGGCGACGTAGCGCCGCCCCGCCACGACCTCGACGGGCTCGCCGTCGGTCAGGGAGGTGAGCTCGAAGCGGGCGTACACGTGCTTGCCGGGCTGCGCCGCGTCCTGGTGAACCAGGTCGAGAGAGGGCTTGACCGGCGAAGAGACGGTGTACGTCGGGCGGTAGATGGCGAAGAGATCGGCCGCGGTGGCCACCTGCAGGTTGTCGTACTGGTCGTAGACGCCGATGTCCGGGAGCGCGTCCTCGACCCACCGGCCCGTCCAGGTGTAGACGTAGACGTCCGCGAAGCGGCTCGTGCCGTCGTACCAGGTCACCACCGTGTAGTTGGCGTACGCGTAGACACGGGGCTTGGAGACTCCGGTCTTGAGGATGCTCGTGGTGCGGTCCGCGATCGGCCGCGCCGGGGAGGCGGCCGTGTGCGTATATTGAAAGACCCCGCCCTCGGGGAGGGTCACGCGGTCGAGCACGCCGAGCGGCGCGCCCTTCGCGTCCTGGTAGAGATAGGCGAGCTTCAGGCTCGGGAGCGCGGCCCCGGCGGCGCTCGTGAGCGTCACGCTGGTGAGGTAGCGCTTGGCGAGGAGGCCGTCGCCCACCACGGCGTAGCCGAGCGACACGGTCTCCAGCAGGCGCCCGGCGGCGTCGGTGACGCGGATCGACGAGAGGAAGCGCGTCTCGTAGCGATCCTGGTAGGCGTTCGGGGTGTTGTACTGACCGCTGTGCGGCGCGACATACTCGCGCTGCCCGGAGGGTTCTTGGAGCTTGTCGCCGTACTGGAGCGAGATCACCCGCCCCACGGAGTCCGTGATCGAGAGCAGATAGGAGGCCCGCGTGTAGGCGAGCCCGCCCGCGCCGACCGCGATGTTGTCGTCGGGATAGGCCGAATAGGCGTAGGTGAGCGTGTCCCCGAACGGCGAGGTCACCGAGGCCAGGCTCCAGATCACCGCGCCGCGCGACTGGCCGCTCGTCTGGCTGCTCGCCCCGAGGAAGGCGCCCCAGCGCACGCCCCACTGCACCGCGTTGCCCGCCGCTCCCCCGAACCGGAAGACGGTCCCGTCCTCCTTGGTCACCGTCCAGCCCTCGTTCGCCGCGTCGTAGGCGATGAGCCACGGCTGCCGCCCCTCGGCCGTGAACGCCGGCGTCTGGCCCGGCGCCGCGGTGTTGACGAGCCGCGTCGCCGCCTGCCCGGCGACGTGATAATAGGTGATGTTCCCCGCCGCGGCGCTCTGGTCGGGCACGGCCACGATGTACTCGGTGTCCAGGGAGAACCCGAGCCCGACGACGCCTGTCCCGGCCTCCAGGTTCCAGGTGCCGGCGCTGGCCTGCACGCCGCCGTCGTAGCGGATCGACACGCGGGCGCGGAGCCCGTTCCTGCCCGGGAGATCGATCAGCCTGACAGGGAACGTTATCTGGCCGGTCAGGTGGTTAACGCTCTGATTGAGAACATCGGCCGTCAGCATGATGCGAGTCCTTTCTGACCGCGGTGTCACGCGGGGAGATGAGGGCGGCCCGCCCTCGCGGGTGGGCGCCGCCTCACACGATCGCGAGGCGGCGATCGACTCAGGCGTTGTAGTTGAAGCGCTGGTCGAGGACGGCCGTGCTCCCATCCGGGTTGGTCGCCACGACGTAGACCTCACCGGCGGCGGTGGCCGGCGGCGTCGTGCCGTCGATCTCGACGGAGGAGACGAAGGTGGTCGTCGCCACCGCGCCGCCGAACTTCACCGTCGTGTCCGGCGTGAGGTTCGTCCCGCGGAGGACGAACCTCGTGCCGCCCGCCGCCGGGCCTTGCAGCGGCGAGAGCGAGGTCAGCGTCGGGACGCTGGCGTTGCGGCTGATCCGCGCGACGCCGTTCGACCCGGGAGAGCCCGTGTTGCCCGGCGCGCCCGCGGTGCCCGTCCCGCCGGAGGGCGACTGGGGCCCTTTCCCACCGTTGGCGTGGCCCCCCGCGCCAGGCGCGCCCGGATCGCCGCCGGCGCCGCCCGTGCCCGCTGCGCCGCCGGAGACATCCATGGTCACGTTCCCCGGCATCTGATCGTAGAACACCGCGATCGTGCCGCCCTTGCCGCCGTTCCCGCCGTCGCCGCCCGGCGCGCCGTTGCCGCCGTCACCGCCGTCGCCGCCGGCGGCGATGGGCGTCGTGCACGCCCCGTTCTTGCCGCCGTTTCCGCCGTCCTGCCCCTTGCCGCCCTGGCCTCCCTTGCCGCCATCGCCGCCGGCGCCGCCCACGGCAGCGACGGTGATGTCGCCGGTGAGGCTCGACACCGTGATCGTGCAGTTCGGGCCGGGCTCGCCGTCGTCCCCGGCGCCCCCCGCGTTGGAGGCGTCCCCGTTGCTCCCCTTCTGCCCGGGCAGGCCCCGCGTGGCGGCCTTGCGGCTCCACGCCTCGCACACGGCATCCTTTCCATCACCCGCCCTGGGTGGGTTGGGCGGAGGCGAGGACAGGCCATCGGCGCCGTCCTTCCCGCTCGCGCCCTGCACGCGGATGCCCGTGAAGCCGTCGTCACTCTTCATGGCGCCGCTCCTCTCAGGTGTACGTGAACTTCGAGTCGAGGACTCCGGTGCTTCCATCCGGGTTGATGGCCACCACGAACGCCGCGCCCGAGCCCGGCGGCGTGGTGCCGCGCAGCGTGGTGTCGCTGACGTAAACGAGGTTCGTCACCGCGACCCCGCCGATACGCACCTCCGTCGCGACCTTGCCGCTGCCATCGACGACGAAGTTGGTACCCGAGATCGTCACCGAGGTCCCGCCCGCGGCCGGCCCGTTGTTGGGCGAGATGGCGGTGAGGCTCACGGCAGGCGGGTTCACCCGGAAGTTGAGCTCGCCGTTCCTCCCGGGGGTGCCCGGATCGCCCTGAGGCCCGCTGCCGCCAGGGGCGCCGCCGGCGGCCGTCCCGCCGCCGCCGTTGGACCCTCCCTTGCCACCGTCGCCGCCGCGGCCGCCGGGGCCGCCGGGGCCGAGCGGGCCGCCGGCGACGTTGCCGGTCAGATTGAACCCATTGGCGTTCGTGTAGAGGATGGTGATGATGCCGCCGTCGCCGCCATTGCCGCCCGCGCCGCCCTTCGAGCCGTCGCCGCCGTCGCCGCCCTTGCCGCCGCTCCCGGCGCTGCAGCAGTTGCCGCCGCTGCCGCCGTTGCCGCCCTCGCCGCCCGTGCCGCCGGGCCCGCCGGCGGCGCCGATGCCGCCCGCCGCGCCCGTGGAATAGGCGACGATCGGCGTGAGCAGATCGCGGACATAGGCCGTCGTGCTCCCGCCGGACTGGCCGTCGGTGGCGCGCGAGGGCGGGACGCCCGTGCCGCCCTTGTCGCCCGCGGCGCCGTCGCGATCGCTGGAGGAGTTGCCGCAGCGACTCCAGGTGTTGCAATAGCCGTTCGCCCCGCTGGCGGCCTTCCCCGGGGACGAGCCGGGCTGTCCGATCGGCGGCGTCACGCCGGCGACCTTGCCGCTCAGGTCGATGTTCGTCCCCGAGTCGCTGGGATCGACGAGCTTGATATCGCCGAAGAACGGGATGCTGGCAGTCTTCTTGTTGTGCATCGGAAACCTCTCTTCTCGGTCTGTGGGGTGGTGGTGCCCGGTCGCCTCAGCTCGACTGCTTGGCGATGTACGTGGCCTGGATGGAGAGGTTTCCGGAGCTGACGATGGTCCCGCCCGGGTGGAACAGGATGGTGTTGGCGAGGAGCAGCGCGGCGGGGTCGGAGAACTTCAGCTCGCCGCGGACATCGAGCGTCGTGTAGATGTAGGTGGGGATCGAGAACGGCGCGAAGTACTTCTCGAGGGCGCGCTTGTACCAGCCCACCTGGCGAGAGTCGCCGTAGATGTAGCGGCGCGCGGCGTCGCGCAGGGCCTGGGCCTCGGCGGCGTCGAGCTGGCAGAGGTCCTTCTCCAGGTCGATCACGGTGGTGGGCGCCGTCAGCTGGCAGGGGGCCCCCTGGTGGAACACGGAGTCGGGGGTGCCGATCCACCGCTTCACCACGTCGAGATCGCTGGTGCGGAGGACGAGGTGGGTGCCGCTCGTGTCCTTGCCCTGATCGAGGTGGAGCGTGGCGTGGGCCGGGACGACGAGGTGACCGCGCATGTGCGGGTCCCCCGTGAGCCCGTAGCGGGCGAGCATGGATTCGACGTGCGCGCGGTCGCGCGCGTCCAGCTTATCGATGGTGTGTTGCATGGCTCCTCGTGTTGATGGGTGTCGAGAGGGGGCGAGTGAAATGGTTCAGCCCTTCAGATAGAGGTTCAGCCGGACCTCGCCGGCGGCGTCGAGGCCGAGCCCCAGGAACACGGCGGTGGCGGCGCGCGCGAGGATCTCCGGGAGCACCGGCGGCGGCGCGAGCCCGAAGGCCGCGCACGCGGCCTCGATGCGATGCACCCACTCCTCCGGGGAGAGCGCGAGGCAGGCGCGGCAGCCGCAGATGTCCACCTTCACGTCGGCGAGGGCCCCCGACTCCAGCGCGAACCCCGCGCTGAAGACGGGATAGGTGACCCGGAGCTCTCGATCTCCGGCCATGATGTGGAAGAACCGCCGCAGGGGCTCGTCCCCGAGCAGCGGGAGCCCGAGCCGATCGAGGAGAATGGGCGCGACGACCCCCCACTGGACCTTCACCCGCGACAGCGCCGGCGTGACGCCCTCGACGCCCACGCCGCCGAGCCCGCCCACCGCGTCGAAAGCGGAGAGGAAGCGCTTGGCGAGCGAGGCGTCCGGCAACATGCGATCGAGCCACGCCCGCCCGCGCTCGAGCGACTCGAGATACGAGCCGACGCGGCCGTCGAGGTAGATCCCCACGCCCGGCGTGTCGATCGCTGCGGCCAACCAGAGGATCCGGCTCGTGATCAGCTCGAGGGAGGCGTCGTCCTCCGGCAGCCAGAGGTCGACGGCGGCGTCGAGCACGGGGGCGAGCCGCGTCGCGGAGGTGAGCGGGAGCAGCCGGGCCAGGGCGTCGCGGAAGAGGGCGAGCCGCGCGCGACAACCACGCTCCTCGGGCTCGGGGTCGCCGATGATCCGGTATCGGCAGCCGCTCCGGGTCGAGGTGATGCACAGCTCGAGCGGCGAGCCGTCGTCGTTCAAGGTGGAGGGCCGGCGCCCGCTCACCTCGGGATGGACGCGCATCGTCTCGGCCAGGAGCCGCGTCCTTCCCCCGCTGCCGGCGAGGCGATCGGCGAGATCCAGGAGGCGCGCCTCCGGCGTCGAGCACGGCGACACGGGCCCCGGGGATCCGGCCATGGCACCGAGTCGAGGCGACGGGGTGACTTCGATGGTGGATTCGGACATACCCGCGAGCGCTGCAATCGATGTACCGCGGACATTCCACGGCCCGTGCGGCGACGATCCCTGCGGAATTCAGGGCGAACAGGCCGCCTCTCTCGATGCCGGGCCCTCCGCGACGCAACGGCGACCTGCCGGCTCCGGCAAGCATTTGCCGGCCAGCTTGCCGGCGCGGCAAGCATTTGCCGGCCAGCTTGCCGGCCGGCAAATGCTTGCCGGGCCGATAGCGCACGTGGCCACGCCCATGGTGATGGTCTATTCCCGTCCCGCGCCGACCGCGCCACCGCCCCGCGCCTCCCGTGCCTCCCCGTCACGCTCACGCACCGCCGCCCCGCCTCCCCCGCCCTCCCCCTGTGGTACCCTCCCCCGCATGGGTACCGCGACCTCCCCCTCCCCCCGACGGCGCTCTGCCCTGCGCTGCGCCCCCTGCGCGACCCTCCTGCTGGCCGCCTGCGGCCCCGCGCCCGGCCTCGGCGAGCCGCGCGCGCCGGAGCCGCCCGCCGCCGAGACGGTCTACATCGTCATCCAGGATCCGCCCCCGACGGCCCCAGTGGCGACCGACGGCTGGGTGCCTGACGAGGCCCGGGGCGACAACCCGTTCGAGCGCACGCGGACCTGGATCGGCGATTACGACTGTCCGCAGGGCACGACCCAGATGACGTTCCGGATCCTCCAGGTCAAGGACGACCGCATCAAGGCCATCTTCGACTTCCGTCATGCCGACTCCGGCGCTTCCGGCAAATACCTCATGCTCGGCCGCTACGACGCCGAGACGCGGACCGCGTCGTTCACGCCCGGCGCCTGGCTCGAGCGTCCACCCAACTACGTCACGGTGAGCATGAAGGGCGACCTCGCGCTCGACGGCTCGCTCTTCGCCGGCCGCATCGAGCACCCCGAGTGCGGCGCGTTCCGGCTCCGGCCGGCCGGATAGCTCCGCGCTCTCCACGGCGCCGCGATCAAGACCGTCGTCGGGCGGGTGCTCGCCGTGGGCGCCGGCGGCCAAATGGCGCTCCAGGTGCCGGCGAACACCGGCGTTCGCGTGATCGAGCGCGACGAGATCGGCGGCTATCGTGTCGTGGTCTGGAATGACGCCGCTCACCTCGGCGGCGCGCTCGCCGGGGCGCTCTCCGCGCCCCCGGCGTGACGCGCGCCGCGCTCGGCGCCGCGCGCACGGCAGCGCCCCCCGCGCCGTTCCGCGCGCGGCCCCCTGAGCCGCTGCCGCGCGGGGCCGCCGCCGCTGCCGCGCTTGACGTGGCAGCGAGGCCCGATACCCTCGCCCGAGCCACAGGAATGGACCGCGCCGGAGCGGCGCCGTGGCGAGGAGCGTGCGCATGGACGACCGACGGGCTGCGATCTCCCGGGAGGAAACCCGCTGCGTGTTCGAGCAATGGTTTGCCGCCTGGTCCTCCGGCGACGTCCCGGCGCTCATCTCGCTGCTCGCCGAGGACTGCACGTGGGACGACGTCCCCAACGCGGTCCATCGCGGCAAGCAGGAAGCGGAGGCGCTCGCCCGCGCCACGTACCAGATGGTGCCGGACCTCCACCTCGAGATCCTCAACGTGCTGATCGGCGAGGGTTTCTTCGTCGCGGAGTACCAGGCGACAGGGACGAACGCCGGCGGAGCGCCCGGCATCCCGGCGATCGGCAATCGATTCTGCATGCGAGGCGCGGCGGTGCTGGAGCTGCGCGACGGCAAGATCCACCGATATGCCTCGTACTGGGACACGAACAGCATCACGAGACCGTTCTCCGGATAGGAGCGCGATGGTTCCTTCCCATGGAGGATCGATGACGCCGGAGAAGACGACGGATCCCGCGCGCGGCGCGCTGGACGGGAGCCGAGGGGCCTTCTCGGGGACCGCCGTCGTGACCACCGCCTCGTCAGATGCCGTGACAATAACCATCGAGTGAAGTCAAGCCCCATGCAACATGCAGGTAGAGCGCGACGCCGGTCGGCCTGCCTCCGCGACGCGGTCGCTGGCGAAGGGGTTTAATGCTGGGCGGCGGCCCTCCTGCGCGAGGCACAAGGACCGCGATCATCGTCGTCTCCTCGGAGCGCGAGAGCACTCCGTCCTCGACGCAACGGACGCACGTACCGCCCCCTCCAAGCTGCGTCGTCCGTGATCTCGCGTTTCGTGCCGAGGCCTCGCGCGGCGCTTCCAGGCCGTGGACAGCAAGACGGCCGACCGCGCCGCCACGTCCGCCATCGGCTCACCGTCGGCTTCGGGTATACTCGCGGCCAGCCCGAGGGCGCCTGCGCGGTTAGGACCATGCACGAGCCGATCGACGTCTTCTTTTCCTACGCACAGCAGGACGAGGCGCTCCGCCACGAGCTCGAGAAACACCTCGCGGTTTTGAGGCAGCGCGAGGTCATCCGAGGCTGGCATCGGGGGCGTGTTGGGCCAGGCGAGGAGAGAGAAGGCGCGGCGGCAGCGGCGCTCGACCGTGCGCGCGTCATCCTGCTGCTCGTCAGCGCTGACTACCTCGCATCGGAGGACTGCTATCGTGTGGAGATGGAGAAGGCGCTCGAGCGGCACCGCGCCCGCACGGCGCGGGTGATCCCCGTCCTCCTGCGCGCGTCCGACTGGCACGACGCGCCGTTCGCGCAGCTCGCGGCGTTGCCCGCGGAGGGCAGGCCCGTCACGAGCTGGCCGAACCGGGACGAGGCATGGGAGCACGTGGCACGAGGGATACGCCTGGCCATCGAACAGCTCGGTCCGCGGATCGCTGGACCTTCGCATGCCAGGGGAACTCCGGTGAGCCGGAGCGCGGCGCCCGCTTCCGCGGCCCGGGCTCTGACCCCCGCGTATCCGGACGCCGCGACAGAGCTGCTCAGCCGGCAGATCGAGGCGGCGCGGGCGCGCAGACTGGAGCTCACAAAGGGCGGATTCACGACTGCAGAGATCGATCGCGAGATCGTCGCGTTGCGCAGGCAGCTCCGCGAGGGGGGGCAGGTCCGCGAGGGGGACTCGCTGGAGGACGGGCGCTATCTCCTCCTCGAGCGCGTGGGACGCGGCGGGTTCGCCGTCGTCTGGAAGGCGCACGATCGGGTGAGGGACGAGATCGTCGCGGTCAAGGCGCTCCACGCCAACCTCGCGGGCGACCCGATCGCGCGAGAGCGCTTCTTCCGGGGGGCGCGCACGATGGCGGAGCTCAATCACCCGGCGGTCGTGCGCGTACTCGAGCAGCGCGGAGAAGACGGCGGCCATCACTACTTCGTCATGGAGTTCATCGCCGGGGGCGATCTGCGTAAGGCTGTATTGAGCAACAGGATCTCGAGCGCGGAGGCGCTCGCCGCCATCGTTGGAGTAGGCGAGGCGCTCTCGGCGGCGCACGAGAAGGGCTTCGTCCACCGTGACGTGAAGCCTGCAAACATCCTCTTGGACGACGATGGCAAGCCGAGGCTCAGCGACTTCGATCTCGTCGCTGCTGGTGATACGACCGGTGGGACGAGGACCGGAGCGCTCGGCACCTTTGTCTATGCGTCGCCGGAGAGCATGAATCGCCCGCAGGACGCCGGTCCGAGGGCGGATGTCTACAGCCTGGCGATCACGGCGTTGTTTTGCCTCTACAGGGCAGATTTACCGTTCGATGTTCTCCGGGACGTAGACCGGTTCATCGATTCGATCCCGTGCAGCGCCGCGACCAAAGCGGCGCTGAAGCGAGCGACAGCGTTGGAGCCGGAGAAACGGCTCGGGAGCGTGGCCGAGCTGTGCGAGGCGCTGCGGGGGGAAGGAGCACGAGCGGGGGAGCGGGACCAAGCGCCGCCGCGCGAGCGCACAGCCCGAGCGGGGGGAAGGCGGGCCCGGGCCCTCGTCGCTGCCGGCGCGCTGGTGCTCGCCAGCCTCGGGGTTGCTGGGTGGCGAGCGTGGCGGCTACCTGCAAGCTCGCCTCCAGCGCTTCGCACGCTCGCGCAGGAGTGCCCGGCGGGCATGGTGTTCGTTCCTGCTGGCACGTTCACGATGGGATCGCCGAGCGGTGAAGGCTATTCGGCCGAAGAGCTCCCACCGCGCGAGATCACGGTGAGCGCCTTTTGCATGCATCAGACGGAAGTGACCGTCGCGCAGTACCGCCAGTGCGTGGAGGAGACGCGCTCCGGACTCGCATGCAGGGTAACCGGTGAAGACCGCGGCTGCAACTGGGGCGAGAACGGAATGGATGCGCACCCGGTCAACTGCGTGGACTGGCAGCAGGCGGACACCTACTGCGCCTGGCTCGGAGCGCGCTTGCCCACGGAGGCAGAGTGGGAGTACGCGGCACGGGGGCGCGACCGCCGTACCTACCCCTGGGGGAACGAGTCCCCCCGACCTGCGCTCGCGAGCGCGCAGTTCGCGAGCGCGATCTCGCCGACGAGAACGTCCCCCGTGGGGTCCCACCCAGAGGGGGCCAGCCCTTTCGGTCTGCTCGACATGGCAGGGAATGTGTACGAGTGGACCCAGGACTGGTACGCGCCCTACGACCCATCGGCCCTGGTCAATCCCGTTCGTTCGACGAGGCCCGAGAACGTGTCGCGGCGCGTTGTCCGCGGCGGGAGCTGGCGAGACGACGCGCCGCGGCTCCGAGCGGCGCACCGGGCATGGTACGAGGGCTCGGACCGCGGCCGCACCGTCGGCTTCCGCTGCGTGAGCGCGCCGCAGCGATAGCGTCGCGCTCTTCGTCGGAATCCGCGCCCCGGAGCGCGGCGCCGGCCCGCTCTCTCACATCACGGCGTGCTCGCCGGGTCCGCCGGGTCGCTGCCCTCGTCCAGCTCGTCCCGGTCGCGGTAGCCGTCGCCGTCGCGATCGATCCCGATGCGCACCCCCGAGCCCGGGGGAGCGCACGTGTACGTCAGCTCGCTGTTCTTGTTCCACACCCGCTGCCGGAGCGCGGCGTCGGTGATCGGCGGCGCGTCGATCCGGTCGCCGACGAACAGGCCCGCGCCGACGTAAACGAAGCCCCGCTGCACATGGTTGTGAAGCCCCTTCACGACGAGGTCGCACTCGCCCTCGTCCGCGCGCGCGCGCAGCAGGTCGATCCGCGGCCCGACGACGGCCTCGCTGCCCTTCGTGAGCGTCACCTGCTGTCCCACGATGGGCGCCATGTTGCTGTCGAACGCGAGGAGGAACTGCTCCAGCTCGCGCCGCATCACGTCGCCCTGCGGCCCCGCCGGGAACCCGCCCGGGGTGAGCGGCGACTCGTTGAACCCCATGTCGGGGGTCATCGAGCTCACGAAGCGGAACAGCGTGGGGACGCCGCCCTCGTTGTTGAAGCCGAACCCGCGGACCTGGTCGCCCACGTGATCGTCGCTGCCGGGGAAGAGCTCGTTGTCCCTCATCCCGAACATGCCGACCTTCTGGTACAGGTTGCGGAAGTGCGGCGACTTGAAGGCCTCCGTCTCCAGGTCGAACGTGTACCGCCCGTCGGTCCCGAAGAAGCCCGGCGCGGCGACGCCGAACTCCTCGTTCGCGTGCGGGTCGAGCACGTGGCACGAGACGCAGGTGCCCTCCTCGCTGAAGTCGGACACCGCGTTGAAGAAGAAGTCGCGCCCCGCCGCCTGCGCCGGGGTGAGCGAGTTGTCGAGCGCCCGGATCGGGTTCGGCGGATACGTGACCTGCAGGATGAAATCGGCGAACGCCTGCATGTCGGCCTCGGGGATCGTTTCGCTCCTCCCCACGAGATCCGTGAACGCCGCGTTGAACTTCTTGAACGCCGCCACCTCGTCGAACGTCCCGCTGTCCGGGTGCGCGCTCGGCTCCTCCGCGCCCGCGGTCCGATCGCCGCGCCAGTGCATCGGCCCGTGATTCGCCATCCCGCGGAGGCTCTGCGTCGTCATCGGCCCCTTCATCGGGTGGTGCGTGTCGGGGATCCCGAAATCCAGCGGGTGTGACTCGAACGGCCCCGGGATGTCCACGACCGCCTCGTCCGGGTTCCCGAGATCCCACGCCAGGCTGTCGAAGTCGCCGTACACGTGGCAGCTCGCGCACGCCGAGTCCCCGTGGCTCGACGAGAACGTCGCGTCGTAGAGGAACCGCCGGCCGGCGACGACGCTCGGCGGCTCGGGGTTGTGCATGGGCACGTGCGCCACCTCGGACTTGCTGACCGTGCTGATGACCGAGATCGCGTTATCGAAGCGCGTGATCGTGTAAAGCCGATCCCTCGCCTCGTCGAGCAGGAGCCCGGTCGGCCCGCCGCCGGGCACCGCGATGTGGCTCGCCGCGCTCGGCGTGAAGGTGTCGTTCTCCAGGGCGGCGGTGCTGAACACCCCGATCCTGGACGACCCGATCGTCGCCACGTACAGCGTGCCGCCGTCGCTCGTCACGGCCATCTGCTGCGGCAGCGCGAGGCTCTTCTCGTTCTCGGCGTTCGGGAGCGGCGCGCAGCACGCCTCGTAATCGATGTGCTTGTTGAGGTGCCTCGGCGCGACGCCGCCGGCCGGGTCGAGCACGGTGATCCTGCTCTCGTGGAGGTGGCCTCGAACGCTGTGGCCGGCGAAGATGCCGGGCCCCTCGAAGCGCTTCTCGTTCCCCGCCTCCGTGTTCGAGACATAGACCTTCCCGCTCACCGGGTTGACCGCCATGTTGTAGAGGATCGTGCCGACGCCGGCATAGAACCCCGCGGCGCCGGGGAGCTGCGCCGGCGGGCTCGCGTTCGCGTCGATCACGAACACGTCCTTGTCGGGCAGCGACAGCCGCACGTAGTCGTCCCAGTTCCGATTCAGCTCGTCGACCCAGTGGGCGCCGTCGTGCTTCAGGATGAGCCCCGTCTCGGGGTGCGGGATCCCCTCGAAATTCGTCGCCGGCCCGGGCACGCCGCCCGCCGCCTCCCCGCCGTTCGGCACAACGCCCTCGTGGATCGCCGTCGTGCGGTTTCCTGAGTGGAAGGCCGCCGCATACACCTTGCTGCCGTCCGGCGTCACCGCCAGCGCCCGCGGGGTGTCGCTGAACAGCGTGACGATCGTGAGCGACGTGCCCCCGAGCGTCGCGCCGAGGTCGCCGGCGTCGAACACCCACACGTCCGCGCGGCCGACGCCCGGCGTCGTGAGCTGCGGATCGTACGGCACGTTCTGGCCGCGGTGGGCCGTCGTGATGAAGGCGCGACCCTTCCCGGGCCCGGCGAACACGATGTCCCGCGGCTCATCGCCCACGAGCAGCGTCCGCACGACCCGGCCCGTGTGCGCGCCGTCGGTCAGCTCGACGACGCTCACGCTGTCGGACAGGTGGTTGACGACCCAGACCTCCGTATCGCTCCGCGCCGCCACGGCCACCGGCTCGAGGCCGACGGGGATGGTGGCGCGGTGCTCGAGGCCATGGGGCTTGACGCGATACACCTCGAGGTGATTGTCAGGGGTGTTGACGGCGAAGAGCAGCTTGCCGTCGGGAGAGAGCGCGAGCGGACGCACGTGTCCGCTCTCGAACAGGGTGAAAGGCGACTCCGCCTCGGCAGACCTGCCGGCCGTGAGGCACGCGAGCAGCGCCGAAGCCGCGACGAGACGGGCGAGAAATGGACGCGCGAAAGAAACCGGGGCCATGGCCACCTCCGGAAGTGAGGGTCTCCTCGAAACGATTGCGATGACGGGAGGACAAGAGGCGCGGAGATTCGAGGCTATTCGTGGCCCGTTCGAATTGCAATACTGCAATGCACTGCTGTTCCTTGTTCCCATTCGCCACCTCGTCTTCTTGCTCTTTGCATTCGCTCCTTCGTGCCGTCGCTCGACGTACACCTGCGCCCGATCACCCACGCGCGCTCTCGATGGCTGGTCGGGTGTCCGCCGTGAGGACCGGGAGATCGGCCGCGCCGCGGCAAAACACGGACGCCCCGTCGTACGGCGTCGCGGCGCTCGCCAGGCTCATGGTAGGCTGCCCAACATGTACGAGTTCTCGCCGTCGGGCCGCCGCCGCGACGCTGGCCAGCTGTCTCCGGCGTCCGGCGGCGCGCGGAGGATTCCCAAAGAATCATGAGGACATCGGCCATGCGACGCCCCCTCGGCCGGCTCGCCGCCGCGGCGTTGTTTCTCGTCGCGGCGTGCGAGCCCGGGCCGTCGCCCGGCGCGAGCGGCGCGAGCGGCGCGCGCGGCGAGGGGGCGCGCCCGCCGCTCCGCTTCAGCCACGGCTACTGGCTCGGGTACTTCCCGCTGTCGATCGCCGAGGAGAAGGGCTTCTTCGATCAGCAGGGCGTCGACGTCGAGCTCCTCTTCAATCCGGACCTGTACGGCATGATCTCCGATTTCACCGCGGGGAAGGTCGACGGCTTGCCGTGGACCATGGAGGTCGTCGTGCGCGTCCTCGCGAAGGAGCCGGACGTGCGGGTCGTCCTTTACTCCGGCCAGACCGCGGGCGCCGACGTCATCATGGCGCGGCCGGAGATCCAGACGATCGCCGATCTCAAGGGGAAGCGGATCGCGGCAAAGACCGGCGCGATGGGCGAGATGCTCGTCGGCGAGATGCTCGAGAGGAACGGCCTCGCGCTCGACGACGTGACGCTCGTCAATACGCGCGAGACCGACGTCATCCCGTTCCTGCAGAACAACACGATCCAGGCAGGCCACACCTGGGAGCCCTACGCGACGCAGGGGGCGAGCTCCGGCGCCAAGGTGATCTTCTCGAGCAAGGAGACGCCCGGCCTGTTCGCCGACTTCACGATCTTCCGCGCCTCGGTGCTGCGCGACCGGCCGGACGACGTCCGCGCCTTCCTCCGGGCCTGGTTCCAGGCCGTGGACTACTGGAAGGCGCACCCGCAGGAGGGCAACGAGATCATCGCGAAGGCGCTGAACATCCCGGCCGCGGACATCAGCACGGAGGGTTACGAGTTCTTCTCGCTGGAGGAGGTCCGGCAGAGGTTCGCGCCGGGCAACGACCCCACCTCGCTGGCCTGGCTCGTCGACAAGCACGTCGAGTTCCTCGTGCAGGACGGGCAGCTCGGCCGCCGCCCGGACATCCACCGGATCTTCGACTCGTCCTTCCTGCCTCCCCCAGAGAAGGCCGAGTGATCGCCCCGGCGCCGCGCGCAGGGACAGCCGCCCCACCGGAGACGCAACGAACGCGATGAGCCGCCCGACGCAGCAGAAACCCCCGCTGTTCACCCTCCGGCTGAAGCTCGTGGTGGCGCTCTTGACGGTCGCGCTCGCGCCGCTCTCGATCCTCACCTTCCTGAACAAGCGGACGAACGAGACGGTGATGACCGAGGGCGCTCACCAGGCGCTCGCGGCGGCCGCGTCGCAGGCGGCGACGAGCGTCGACGACTTCATCGAGAGCAACCTGGACGCCGTCCGCGTCGAGGCGCGCCTGCCCGGGCTGACCGGCTACCTGAGCCTCGGCGACGAGGCCCGGAAGACCGCGGCCGAGGAGCACGCGTTCGCGTCGAGGACGCTGCAAGGGCTCATCCGGAAGGACACGATCAACATCCTTTCCTATGCGCTGCTCGACGAGCGCGGGCAGAACATCCTCGACACGAACCAGGCGCCCGCCGACAGGGACGAGTCGCGGCGGGACTACTTCGTGCGCGCCGTGGAGACGGGCCTGCCCTACGCCTCGTCCGTCGTGTTCGCGGGCGCGGTGCCGCAGCTCGTCTTCAGCAGCCCGATCCGCGACGCGGCGAACAAGAAGCGGACCATCGGCGTGCTCCGGTGCGTCTACAACCTGTCCGCCGTCCAGCGGATCATCCTGGAGCAGACCCGCCTCCTCGCCGAGTCGGACGCGTTCGCGGTCCTCCTCGACGAGCACCACGTCCGCCTCGCCCACGGCCGCTCGCCGGACCTCGTCCTCAGGTCGCTCGCGCCGCTCGCGCCCGCCGTCGTCGAGCAGCTCAAGGCGGAGCGGCGCCTCCCGGAGAGGGCCGCCGCCGAGCTGTCCACGGAGCTCCCGGGCTTCGACGAGGGCCTGCGCCGCTTCGAGCAGGAGAAGGACGCGAGAACGACGGCGGCGCGCTTCCTGCGGACCCGGACCGCCGTGACCGACGACATGAGCGTCGTCGCCTTCGCGCGCGTGAGCGCGTTCGAGGGCATGCAGAAGCCCCCGTGGACCGTCGCGTTCATCCGGCCGGAGCAGGCGTTCCTCGGCCCCATCGAGGCGAAGACGACGCGCGACGCGCTGCTGCTCGCCTCGGTGATCGCCGCGATCGTCACGGCGGCCGCCGTCGTCATGGCGCAGCTCCTGACGAGGCCGATCACCCGCCTCGCGCACGCCGCCTCCCAGCTCGCGGCCGGCAAGCTGGACACCGCGGTCGAGGTGCGATCGCACGACGAGATGGGCACGCTGGCCGAGGCGTTCAACCGGATGGCGCGCCAGATCCGCGGATCGTTCGAGGAGCTCGAGGAGCGGGTCGAGCAGCGCACGGCCGAGCTCAAGGAGGCGAAGATCGCCGCGGACGCCGCCAACAAGGCGAAGAGCGAGTTCCTCGCCAACATGAGCCACGAGCTCAGGACCCCGCTCAACGGCATCCTGGGTTATGCGCAGATCCTCCGCCGCTCCCGGGGCATGAGCGACCAGGACCGGCGCGGGCTCGACGTCATCTATCAATCCGGATCTCACCTCCTCACGCTGATCAACGACGTCCTCGATCTCGCGAAGATCGAGGCGCAGACGATGGAGGTCCACGCGAGCGATTTTCACCTCCCCTCCTTCCTGCGCTCGACGGCCGAGATCTGCCGCGTGCGCGCCGAGCAGAAGGGCATCTCGCTCGTCTACAGGCCCGATCCCGATCTCCCCGCCGACGTGCACGCCGACGAGCGGCGGCTCAGGCAGGTGCTGATCAACCTCCTCGGCAACGCCGTGAAGTTCACCGAGAAGGGCAGCGTCACCTTCACGGTGAGGCACCTCGGCGGCGCCGAGCGCCCGCACCTCGGCGGGCCGCGGGACTCGAGCGCCGGCCACGACGCGCCGGCCCGGGCGCACCGGGTGCGCTTCGAGATCGAGGACACCGGGCCTGGCATCCGCCCCGAGCAGCTCGACCACATCTTCCTGCCGTTCAAGCAGGGCAGCGAGGGCAAGCGGCGCGTCGAGGGCACGGGGCTCGGCCTCGCGATCAGCCAGCGGATCATGAAGCTCCTCGGCAGCGCGATCGAGGTGAAGAGCGAGCCCGGCAAGGGGAGCGTCTTCTGGATGGACGTCACCCTCGCCGAGTCCTCGCGCCGGACGCAGGCCGCGGCGCAGCGGCCGAAGGCGGCGATCGTCGGTCACGAGGGCAGGCGGCGGACGGTCCTCGTCGTCGACGATCAGCCGGAGAACCGCGCCGTGCTCGTGGCGATGCTCGCGTCCGTCGGGATCGAGACGGCGGAGGCCACGAACGGCAAGGAGGGCCTCGAGACGGCGTCGGCGCGCGCGTTCGACCTGGTGATCACGGATCTCGCGATGCCCGAGATCGACGGCTGGGAGCTCATCCAGCTCCTCCGGCGAGCGCCGGACCGGGCCGGCCTCAAGATCTTCGCGTCGTCCGCGAGCGTCTTCCTGGCCGACCAGCACAAGAGCCTCGCCGCGGGCGCGGACGACTTCCTGCCGAAGCCTGTGCAGCTCGAGGAGCTCCTCGACAAGCTCGAGCAGCACCTCGGGCTCGTGTGGGTCCACGAGCCGCAGGGCGACGCGGGCGGCGCGGGCGGCGCGGGCGATGATCCCGCGGACGCGCCGCCCGGATCGCGCGCGCCCGAGGCGCTCGAGAGCGCCGATCCCCCCGCGGTCGTCCCCGCCGCCGAGGAGCTCCGGGCCCTCTTCGATCTCGCGCACAGGGGGCTCCACAACCAGCTCCAGAAGCACCTCGACAGGCTCGCTCGGGCCGACCCGAAGCTCGCGCCGTTCTCCAGGCACCTGCGCCACCTGATGAAGGATTTCAGGATGGATGCGGCGGAAGACTTCATCAAGCAGCACTTACGCGACTGACGACGTTGGGCGGCGCGCTCGCGGGAGGCGACATGCGGTCGCGCGCGTCTTGAAGGAGTGAAGATGGATGCCAGTGAAGCCGGAACGATACTGATCGTGGATGACAACCCGAGGAACCTCGGGCTCCTGTCCGACACCCTGACGGGCTCGGGCTTCGACGTCGCGGTGGCGGTGGACGGCGTACGCGCGATCCGGCTCGCGAAGGAAGGGACGCCCGATCTCATCCTGCTCGACGTGAAGATGGATGGGATGGATGGATTCGAGACCTGCCGCCGGCTCAAGGGCGATCCTGCGACGAGCGCGATCCCGGTCATCTTCATGACGGCGAGCACGGATCTGTCCGCAGACCGGGTGAAGGGCCTGAACCTCGGCGCCGTCGATTACCTCGCCAAGCCGTTCCTGGACGAGGAGCTGCTCGCGCGCGTCCGCGTGCACACGAAGCTGAGGAAGCTGACGAAGAGCCTGGCGGCGCAGGTGGAAGAGCGCCTCGCGGCGGAGTCGGCGCTGCAGAGGCTCACCCAGGAGCTGGAGCAGCGGGTCGCGGAGCGCACGGCCGAGCTCGAGCGCGCGCTCGCGGGGCTCAGGCAGGCGCAGGCGGAGCAGGCGGAGATGGCGGCGGCGCTGCGCCGGTCGAACGAGCGCCTGGAGACCGAGGTCGCGCGCCAGACCGAGGAGCTGCGCCGGACGAACGAGCGCCTGGAGCAGGAGCTCGTGGAGCGGGCGCGGGCCGAGGAGGCGCGCGCGGCGCTCCAGGCGGAGATCATCCAGGCGCAGAACGCCCGCCTGGCGGAGCTCTCCACGCCGCTCATCCCGATCACCGATCACATCATGGTGATGCCGCTCATCGGGACGATCGACTGCACCCGGGCGCAGCAGGCGCTCGAGGCGGCGCTGAGCGGCGTCCACGCGAACCGCGCGCGGGTGGTGATCATCGACGTCACCGGCGTGACGGTCCTCGACTCCGAGGTCGCGAGCACGCTGATGAGCACGGCGACGGCGCTTCGCCTGCTCGGGGCGAGGACGGTGATCACCGGCATCCGGGCCGAGCTGGCGCAGACGCTCATCGATCTGGGCATCGATCTCGGCGCGGTCGTCACGAAGGGCACGCTCAAGAGCGGCATCGGCTACGCGCTGAGGCAGGCCGGCGACGGCGCTCCGCACCTCTGACGCCGCGCCGCGCGCTTCAGCGCGCGTCTGACGCCGCGCCGCGCGCTTCAGCGCGCGTCGACGCGCTGGAGCCCGGGGAGCTGCGCCCGGTAGCCGAGGTAGCGCCCGAACCCGCGCATCGCCTGGTTCCAGTGCTTTGGCTGCTTGACCCGCATCGCCTTCACGCCGGCGTCGGCGAGCTCGTCCCCCACGGCGATCCAGTGCGGGTCGCGGGTCAGCGCGTAGGCGGCGCCGAACACGGGCACGATCAGCAGGTTGAGGTCGGCGGTCCCGCTGTCGTCGTACGGGTCGGTCTCGCAGCCCCACAGGTAGCGGAAGGCGCGCCGGTCCGAGGTGATCGCGCGCTCCTCGAGCCAGCCGGCCGCGCGCGCGACCACCTGGCGCACGCGCGGGTCGCCGGTGAGCGCGTGGTACTCCATGAGCGCGTCGACGAGCAGCGCGGTCATGAACGGCGAGCCGCCGCGCGGCCCGCGCTCGCACTCCGACGGGTCGGCGCGGTAGAGGTCGTGCTCGAACGCGCCCGACGCGCCCTGCTGCTGCCAGGCCACGGTGCGATCCGCGAGCCCGCGCAGCGCCGCGAGCACCTCTGGCCTGGGGTCGAGCGCGTACGAGCTCGCGAGGGTCATCATGGCCCAGGCCATGTTGCGCTCGGTCGCGCGAAGCACGTCCTCCTTTGCGCCCGTTGCGCCCGTCGCGCCCGTTGCGCCCGTTCCGCCGGTTCCGCCCGTGAGCGCCGCGAGGTTCATCCGGAGCGCCTCCCCCATCGCGAGGACGGCCTCCTTTGCCGCCGGGTCGCCGGTGAGCAGGTAGTCGTCGAGCATCCCCTGGCCGAGCATGCGCCGGAGGGCGTGCCACGCGAGCGGTTTCTCGGGGCTCCAGGCCTCCGTCTCGCACACGTGGATCGCGAGCCGGCGGTCGGGCGAGAACCGGAGCTCGTGCTGCCTGTACCAGACGGCCTCGGCGCGCGCGCGCCTGTAGCGGACGGCGTCACCGTTCCGGAGGAAGCGCTGGTAGAGCGCGTGCGGGCCGTCGTAGTACGTGCGGTGCGGGCCCGAGCAGCTCACGCCGTACGAATCGTACGCGGGCGACATGCGGTCGAGCCCGCGCTCGATTCCGATCTCGAACCCCGGGAAGCGGCGGTCGTCCATCGCGGGCAGCTGCGGCCCGCACACCTGGCTCGCCGCGTACCACGACGGCGGCAGCACGGCGGCGACAGGCCCGTCCGGGTTCGGCAGGAGCGCCTCGTCGAGCACGGCGCCCTGCGCGACCTGGGCGCCCTGGGTGATCGGCGCGCCTGCCCGCTGCTCCGGCACGCCGGCCCGCTGCCCCGGCGCGCCGGCCCGCTGCCCCGGCGCGTCGGCCCGCTGCCCTGGCATGCCCTCCGGGGGAAGCGCCGGGGCGCCATACTCGAGCGTGTAGATCGCGCGCTCGCCCGGCGAGAGCGCGGCGCGGAAGGCGACGAGCGCGCTGCGGATCGAGCGGCCCTGGGGCCAACCGGCGAGCGGCTTCGCGCGCAGCGGGACCGGCGCGCCGCCCCCGTCCCGCAGGCGGATGAGCCGCACGTCGCGCAGCGCGCCCGGCGCGAACGGCACGGCCGCCGAGACGACGACCGCCGCTGCCGGCGCGGCGCTCGCGCGTGGCGCGCGCTCTTCGGGCGCGCGCGCGGTCGCGCCGTCGCCGCCGTCCGCGACGAGCAGCAGCGGCACCGAGCCCGCGCGCGGCGGCGCCGGCCGCGCGGCGGCGTGCGCCTCCACGACGGCGCGGACGCGCGGCTCTGCCCGGCGCGCGACGGCCACCCGGGCGGGCAGCCTGCTGCAGCCCGCGCAGAGGAGCGGCGCCGCGACCAGCAGCGCCGCGAGCCGGCGGCGGGCGCCGGACCTCATCTTTGCTCGTTGCGCATCCACACGGCATCCGATGCCCGGCGCCGCGGCGCATCGCGGCCGAGCCCGCCAGCCTTGTGTTTACCTGGCGTCCCTGGCGTCCTGGCGGTTCAAGAGACCCCTCCTTCGGCCGAAGTACCCCACGACCGACGGCTGCTCATCCATTGTGGCGCGTCACCGCGATGAGCATCACGGTCAAGCAGATCACCACCCCGAAGGAGACCGCCGCCCCGATGAGCAGGATCCGCTGGAGCTTCGCGACGCGCGCCGCGGAGAGGATCTCCTGCTGGATCCCGTGATAGATCTTCTTGGTCTCCCGCAAAAGGTGTCGCGCCGCCGTCGCATCTCGGGCGATGCGGCTCGATTTGAGGCTCTCCGGCCGTCCGCGCACCATCGCACGGAGGATCAGCACCATCAGCTCGTCCTGCCAGAACTTCTCGGGGATGGCGTTGCGGCGCTTCAGGTAATAGTCGTTCTTCGCCAGCGCGCCCGGCGTGAGGGGCAGGGGCACGTCCTCCAGGGAGCCCACGAATTTTCCGAGCGCCTCCACGTCCTGCTGCTGCTCGGTCAGGAGGAAGTAGAAGAGCGCGCCGACCGCATAGAGGTCGTGCGCCTCGCCGAGCCGACGCACGAGATAGAACTGCTGGTTCTTGTCGTTGAGCGGCGGCTCGCCCCGGAAAGAGGCGACGAGCTCGCCGTTCGACTGGTCCCGCTCGATCCGGATGATCTCGAGATCATGGTTGTGCCGCTGGTCGCGATCGTCGGTCAGGAGGTCGGTCTCCATCAGGTCCGTCGCGAGGGGCTTCGGGATCCGGAAGCGATCCCCCTCGAAGGTGAGCGGCTGCACGATGCGGAACCTGTGGCGGCAGGCTTCGGGCGAGAGGAAGGGGTGCTTGATGCTCCCGCCGGCGACCTCCTCCTCGTACCAGCTGCGCGTCAGCTCGTTCTTGTCGGAGAGGCCGAAATCGATCACCCGGACGTGGAACCGTGGGGAGCTGATCATGTCCTCGAGCACATCCTCGAAGTCCATCGTCGCCTCGCGCTGCCGATCCGCCGTCTCGCGGCTGGCGGGGCAGATCATCAGGTTGTCGGGCGCGAGGTCCTTGTGCACGATGCTCTTCTCGCCGTGCAGCCAGGCGACCGACTCGGCGATCTCCACCATCATCCGCACCTTCTCGAGCAGGATCGCCTTCTGAAAGAGGACATGGGGCCGGTCCTGCCGCCACACGTCCTCGATCCAGGTGCGCGCCCGCCTGTGCCACGGCTCGCCGCGCTGGGCCCGCCCATCGAGCTCGACCCAGGGCTGGCCGTACCGCGCGCACAGGGCCTGCAGGTCGCCCCGGCGGTGCCCGACGAAGTCGACGAGGCTCTCCTCGAGGAGCTCCATCACGATCGCCTCGCGATCGACGAAGTTCAGGATCCTGCCGGATCTGGCGTTGGGCCCTTGCGGGCAGCAGATCTTCGCGGGGTACTCGAGGAGCTCGAAGAACTGCTCGTTGATGTAGCGGCCCGAGAGCTCGTATCCGCACGCCTCGCAGTGCAGCGCCGGGTGGCTCTCCGTGGAGTTGTCCTTGCGCACCAGGGGAACCCCGCACCCCTTCGGGCAGGCAGGGTGATAGATGTTGCCGCAGCCGCACATCACCATCGGCTCGAGCTGGATGATGTCGAGGGTGCTGACCACGTTCACGCCGACGTCGGCCGTCATCTCCTTGAGCAGCTCGATCTCCTGCTTGAAGAGGCGCTCCTCGGCGTTCTTCGCGAAATCGTGGAGCACCTTGATCGCGACGAACCGCACGTGCTGGCCGGCGCTCAGCTGCTTGCCCTTGTAGACCTTGGCGAACTTCCCCTGACCGAGCTCGATCGGCACGCAGCCGCCGCTCGGCTCCTGGTTGATGAGGAACTGATAGCTGACGTTGGCCTGGACGGCGCTCAGCGACGCGCCCGGCGGTGCGCCGCGGAGCGGGGCTCGCGGCGGCGCGCCCTGCGGAGGGCCTCCGGCTGCTCCGGGCGGTATCGGTTGCGTCGACTCCGGCGTCTGTACCAGTGTCAGCATGCTCATCACCTCATGTTCAGGGGTTCGCCGTGCGCGAGGCCGCGAGGGCTCAGGAGATGCTCACGCACGCCAGGTGGATCGCCCCGTCCGCGGGATCCACGGCCGACAGGACCACGAGCTGCTTTGGGGCCTTGTCGGTGGCGATCTCGACGTGGAAGGGCGCGATCTCCACGACGGCCCGCCGCGCGCCGCCGCGCGCCGCCGTGCTGCCGACGAGGATCCGCTGCACCCGCGCGCGGCGGTGCCCCACATCGAAGCTCATGTGCCGCGCGCACTCGGGGATCTGGAGCCCCTCGACGCGGGTCGATGGGTCGGCGGCGTTGTGGTAGAGGCTCGCGCGCTGCCCTCCGGCGAGGACGGCGCGCCGGTCCACCTCGATGTAGAGCGCGTTCGGGCGAGGCGACACGAGCAGCGGCGTCGGCAGGAGCGCCGGAGCGGCCGCGAAGACGAGCGGCGTCGGGACGCGGAGACGCTCGTCGAGCGCGAGCGACTGGAGGACGAGCCGCCGCCCATCGGGCAGCGCGAAATCCCTGTACGCCCCGTCCTGCGGAGCGACGACCTCCAGCAGGCCGTCAGGCTCCTGCGTCGTCGCCCAGGGATCGACCGGCAGGACCGCCGGTGCCACGGCCCGGTGTTCGGCCGGGGCGGCCGCCGGTGCCGGCGGCGCGGCGCGCGGGACCCTCGCGAACCAGGGCGCCTGGCCAAGGGGCCTCGGGGGGCGGGCGGCGAGGCTCGCCCCGAGCGACTCGAGGCAGCGGGCTGCGGCCTCGGGATGGGCGAAGCGCCCGCCGGCCTCCCGGACGATGGCGGCGAGCTCGTCCGCGACGGCGGCAGCGCTCTCCGGCCGCAGCGCGGGATCGCGCGCGAGCGTGCGCAGCACGAGATCATCGAGCCGCGGCGGCACATCGCCCCGCAGGGCGCGCAGGGAGGGGACGGGTGCCTCCCTGACGGCCATGATCGTGGCGACGTCGGTACCGCGCCGGAACAGCGGCTGGCCGCTCAGGAGCTCGTGGAGGATCACGCCCACGGAGAACACGTCGGATCTCCGGGTCAGCGGCGACGCCGCCGCGGTCTGCTCCGGCGACATGTACGCGAGCTTGCCCTTGAGCTGAGGGCAGGAGGTGGCCTCGACGAGCCGGTCCTTGGCCCAGACGATGCCGAAATCGATGATCTTCACCGCACCGTCCTTGCAGCACATGATGTTCTGCGGGGTGACGTCGCGGTGCACGAGGCCGCGCGGATTGCCCAGCTCGTCGCGCAGCTCGTGCGCCGCGTGGAGCCCCCGGCACGCCTGGGCGAGGAGAGAGGCCGCGAGATCCGGCGGGAAGGCGCGCCCCGCGGCCCCGATCTGGGCCCGGAGCGAGGAGAGGGTCACGCCCGGCAGGTGCTCCATCGCCATGTAAAGGACCTGCTGCTCCTCGCCGAAATCGAGGATTCGAACCACGTTGTTGTGGTCGATGCTCGCGAGGACGCGCATCTCCTCCACGAACATCCTGGCGGCGTTGGGGACTTTCCTGGCCAGGTCCGGGAGCATCACCTTCAACGCCACGTTGCGGCCGAACCCGCCAGGTCCCTTCTGCCGCGCCAGGTAGACGGCGCCCATTCCGCCGGAGCTGAGCTCCCCGATCACCTCGTAACGACCGAACGTGAACGGAGCGCTCCTCTGGTGTCCAGGCTCGTGGAGAAGGCGTTCGTCCGTCGAGGCCAGAAAGCGAGCGATTGCATCGGTCACGGTGATGAAAAATATGAGACATGCTCCCTGATCTGGACAGTAGAAATACCGTTGGTCGATAGAATTTGGACGAGTGATATGCGTCCGAATCGGACGTTCGGCAGGCGGGCCCGATGCTGGTCAAGCGCTGCCCGACTGCCAGAAACCGCTCCAGCGCTGCCCCAACCGCTCCAGCTCCGGCACGGCCCGCCCCAGCCATGCCCCGCGCCATGGCCGAGCGCCGGCGGCGCGCGAGCACGCCCGGCTCCGTGATAAGCGTCGCCGCACCATGCAGGCGCCCGACCCCGCCCCTCCCGCACCCCCGGAGCCGCTCGCCGAGAGCGCCCCGCAGCCCGCGGACGCCCCCGCCCCCGCCGCCCGCGGCGCCGCCGCCCCGCCGCCCCGCCGCTGGGCCGTCGGCCTGCTGAGCCTCCTCCACGCGCCCGTCTTCGCCTGGGCCGCGCTCGCCCTCCCCTTCCGGCCGTGGACGCTCTTCGCCGTGGTCACCGCCGCGCTCGCGCTGCTCCACGCCGCCACCGCCGCGCTCTCGCTCGCCCCCCACCCGCTCGCGCCCCGCGCGTTCCGGGTCACCTCCTTCGTCTCGCTCGGCTACCTCGCGTTCCTCAGCTACGGCCTCCTCTCCTCGGCGGTCTACGTCGCCTCGCTGAACCGCGGCCTCGGCGCCGGCATCGCGGCCGCGCTGCTCGCGGTCTGGGGCGTCGTCGCGCTCCTCACGCTGCCGTTCGCCTGCTGGGGCGTCGCCTCGACCGGCGGCCTCCCTCGCCTCCGCCGCCGCTCGTCCCCGCGCGCCGCGCGCGCCACCCTGGCCGCGCTCTCCGCGCTGGCGGTGCTCGCCGCGCTCGCGCTGCTCCTCCGCCACCGCACCGCCAAGGCCGACGTCCTGCCCGTGCCGGGCGGCGCGCCGTCGGGCACCGGCGCGGCGCTGCGCGAGGCGCTCTCGTCCTTCGAGGCGCTCCCCGCGCCGCCGGCCAGGGCGCCGTCGCTCATGACCACCGCGCCCGCCGCGTGCGACGCGCCCCCGGAGCCCGGCCGCCCCACCCTCGTCGTCACGCACCTCGCCCGCGGCAAGGAGCCCGAGCGCGCCGCCGTCGCCACCCGCTGCCTCCAGCCCCCGCCCGGCGAGGACGCCGCGGCCGCGCTCTCCGCCGCGCTCGCCGACGCGCTGCGCGGCTCCCTCAAGATCGACGTCGTCGCGGCCGTGCAGCCGCTCGGCTCACCCGGCCCGGGCCTCGTCGGGCTGTCGCTCCGCCCCGGGCTCGACGGCGTCTGCCTCGCGGGGCGCTGCCTCATGCCGTGGCAGCTCATCGCGCTCGACGCGTTCAACACGAACGCGCCGCTCGCCGGCGTCCCCGACTTCCGCTTCGGCGTGGACCTCGCGACCCTGCGCCGCGCGCTCGGCGAGCCCGAGCCGCCCGGCGGCGCCGCCGGCGCGGACGAGCGCGCCCTGCGGAGCGGCCTGCTCCGGATCGAGACGCTCAGCTACACGGTCGACAGCGCGGGCGCGCTCCACCTCCTCTCCCGGATCGGCGAGCCCGGCGTGGAGCTCACCGAGGCGACCGTCCAGCGGGCGGCGGACGCTGCGCGCCGTTACATCCTCGGCGCGCAGCGGAAGGACGGCATGTTCCGCTACATCGTCGACCCGTTCACCGGGCGCGCCTCGTTCGACGGCTTCTCGATCGCGCGGCAGGCCGGCACGACGCTCGCGCTGTGCGAGCTCGGCGCCGGCGCCGAGGGCGCGCCGGCCCCGAAGGAGCTCAGGACCACGGTGCAGCGCTCGCTCGCGCTGCTCGCGAAGCTGGAGCGCCGCGCCGGCGACGGCGGCGCCGTCGGCGCGCTCTTCTACCCCGCGGACAGCCGCGGGACGGTCGCGAACCTCAACCCCACGGCGCTGAGCCTCGTCGCGTTCCTCTCCTGCCGCGACGCGCTCGGGGAGAAGCGCGAGGCGCGCGCGGCGCACGACCCGCTCATCGGCCGGCTCGCGCGCATGGTGCTCGCGACGCAGCGGGACGACGGCGGCTTCGCGCCGCAGCTCGATCTCGCGCGCGTCGCCCCCGTCCTCGGCCCGACGCAGCTCTACGAGGGCGGCCAGTCGGTGCTCGCGCTTTCGCTCCTCGAGGACCTCGCCGCCCGCGAGCCGGGGCCCGAGCTCCCGCCCGCGGCCGAGGTGCGCGCCGCCGTCGACCGGGCGATGGGCTATTACGCCAACCGCTACTGGGACCATTTCGCCAGTGATTTCGTGTATATGGAAGAGAACTGGCACTGCCTCGCGGCGCGCGCGGCGCTCGGCCGTCATCGCCGGGACGACTACGAGCGGTTCTGCCTCGACTACGTGGCGTTCAAGTCGCGGCTCGTGCTCGACGAGGAGAGCGGCGTCGCGCCCGATCTCGTCGGCGGCTACGGGTTCGGCAACGTGCTGCCCCCGCACAACACGGCGACGGCGGGGTTCGGCGAGGCGCTTGCCGCGGCGATGGCGGTCAAGGCGGCGCGCGGCGAGGATCTCGGCCGCGAGCGGGCGCTGATGGAGCGGGTGCTCCGGTTCCTCGTGCGGCAGCAATGGTCGCCTGCGACCTGCTTCGCCTGCAGCCGCGACGTCGTCATCGAGGGCGGCTTCAGCGAGAGCATGGCGTCGCCGCGGATCCGCATCGACTACGTGCAGCACGCCTGGGCCGCGCTCGGCCACGGCGGCCGGATGCTGGGGCTCTTGCCCGGGCAGAGCGCCCCGCAGGCGGGGCCGCTGTGAGCGCGGGCGAGGGCGGCAGGGTGAGCCCGGGCGGCTTGGCTGGCGGCGGCGCGAGCCCGGGCGGCATGGCCGGCGGCGGAGCGAGCCCGGGCGGCGGCGCTCGCTGGGTCGACCGCAGGGCGTACGCGTACGCCGTGACGGCGGGGTTCGTGCTCCTCATGCTCGCCCCGCTGTTCCGCCGCCCGCCCGTCGACAGCTTCCCGCTGTCGACCTACCCCATGTTCTCGTGGGGTCGCCGCGACGCCAGCGCGACGGTCGAGCGCGCCGTCGGCGTCGACGCCCGGGGCGGGCGGCGGCCGATCCCCCCGCGCCTCGTGGGCAGCGAGGAGGTGCTCCAGGCCAGGGCCACGCTCGCGCAGAGCATCCGTCAGGGCGCCCGCGCGGCGCGCGCGCTCTGCCGCGGCATCGCGGCGCGCGTGGCCGAGCAGGCCGGCCACGCGGACATCGTCAAGGTGGAGATCCGGACCGACACCTTCGACGCGATCGCGTTCTTCGACGGGCACGAGACCCCGCTCGACTCGAAGCTCCACGCGACCTGCAAGGTGGGCGCGCGATGAGGCGGCTCTTCGATCGCTTCGACCGCGCCTTCTTCGCCGAGGCGCCCGCCGAGCGGCTCGCGATCGTGCGGCTCCTCGTCGGCGGCTTCGCGCTCGTGTACCTGTGCGTCCGCGCGGTGCACCTCCAGCGCGTGGGCCACCTGCCTCCGGACGGCTTCAGGCCTGTCGGCGTCGTCTCGGTGCTCTCCGCGCCGCTCCCGCTCTGGGCCGTGCGGGGCCTCATCGGCGCGGCGATCGCGGCCGGCGCCGCCTTCGTCGCCGGCTTCAAGTTCCGCGTCGCCGGTCCGCTCTTCGGCGCGCTGCTGCTCTGGGTGCTGACCTACAGGAACTCGTGGGGCATGGTGTTCCACACGGAGAACCTGCTCGTCCTCCACGTCATCGCGCTCGGCCTCGCCGCTGCGGCCGACGCCTACTCGCTCGACGCCCGCGCCGCGCGCCGCGCGGGCTCGGTGTCGTCGACGTCGTCGACGTCGTCGACGTCGGTTCCCCACGCCCGCTACGGCTGGCCGCTCCGGCTGCTCTGCGCGATCACGGTGACCTCGTATTTCATCGCGGGGGTGGCCAAGCTCCGGAACAGCGGGCTCGACTGGGCGCTCAGCGACATCCTCCGCAACTACGTCGCTTACGACAACGTGCGGAAGATCGCGCTCGGCGACACGCACTCTCCGCTCGGCGGCGCGCTCGTCCGCTACGGCTTCCTGTTCCCGCCGCTCGCGCTCGCGAGCCTCGGCATGGAGCTCTGCGCGCCGCTCGCCCTGTTCAGCCGGCGCGTCGCCGTCGTCTTCTGCGGCGCCGCCTGGCTCTTTCACCTCGGCGTGCTCCTCACGATGGCGATCCTGTTCCCCTACCCGCTGCTCGGCATCGCGTTCGTGGGGTTCTTCGAGCTGGAGAAGATGCGCGACCTGAGGCGCCCGCGCCGCGCCGGGCCTGCCTGAACGACGGGGCTCGGCAACAGGCAGGCAGAGCCCTGGCGGGACTGTTCCGCGGCGCCGTACCGTCACGATCCGTCGGATTCAGGGCGCGCTGAAGGCGCTCCGTTCGCCGCGTTCTGATCTCATAGCTCACCTCGGGGAGGGCTCCGCCTGGCCATCGCGGCCGGCGACGCGGCGGGCTGGATCGCGGAGCGGACTCGGATACGATGCCGTAGTCGAGCGGAGGGAGCTGGGCGTGAGAGCATACATCAAGGAGATCGTCGCGAAGCAGGTGTCCAAGCTTTTCCACGAGCCCGACGCCGAGACGGTGCTTTCCTGGTGGATCGCGAATGAGGGCCGAAGGCCCGTAGTCGTCGTGGGGGCGGGCTTCACACGAAACGCGGTAGTCACGGCGACGGGCATGCCGGTCACAAGCGAGCACGTCCCCCTCTGGGCTGACATCTCGCGGCGCTTCGCCGAAGATCTACGGATCGAGGACGCGAGCGGTATCGATGCGCTCACGCTGGCGGAGCTTCATCGCGACGGCCTCGGCGACCGGCGGTTCTACGATCTCCTGCGCGACATGCTCAAAGATGACGAACTGTCGCCGGGTAGGGCCCACGAGGCGCTGTTCAAGTTCGACGTCGAGGCGATCGTCACCACGAATTTCCTTGACACGCTGCTGGACCGTGCCCCTCGTCGGTGCTCGCCGATCTTCGAGGACATCGACGTGGCCAGAGGCCCTCGTCGGACCCAGGTGCTGTACCTTCACGGGCACCGGACGTGCCCGAGCACGTGGGTGCTCTCGCGGTCGCAGTACGAGGACCTCCCCACCACGCGCCCGGTGCTCCTCGCCCGTGTGCGCCAGCTCCTATCTCAACACCCGGTGCTCACGGTCGGCTTCAGCTTGACGGACCCGGACTTCCATCAGGTCTACCGCCAGCTCAGCCTGGACATGAAGAGCAAGCATCCCATGGGGCTGGCGTTGCTCGGGCCGTCCAGCGACGCGGAACGGAGGTCCGAGCAGGAGTCAGCGCAGCGCCTTCATTGGATGAAGCTCGGGATGCGGATCGCGCGCTTCAAGGACTGGAACGACCTGGGCGATAAGTTCGCGGACTTCTTCGGCACGCTAAACCGCATCACGACCGATCAGCTCAAAGACCACATGCCGCATGGGCGTCCCTTCTCATCTCGCATGGAGTTCGCCAGAAGCGCGATCGAGGATCCCGACGTCGCGAAGTACGTTGAAACCTATCGTGGGTGGGAAAATGACATCTGGCGTCACTGCATCGACCTGGAGTTCGACCGTCGCGAGCACGACTACGTCAAGGAGAAGATTCAGGAGTACACTGATGCTCAATTCGGTGGGCGGGCTGCGGGGCAGGCGGAGATCCGCGTCAGCATCGACGTCGGTGGCCCAACAAAAACCGAGGACAAGAAACCCAAGTTCAAGACGACTTGCTTCGAGGAACGCGTACACAAGCGCTGGAAGTTGGCGTGGCTCGCAGATGAATGGCTCACGACGCGGAAGACAACGGCGGAGCTCTTCGCGGACTGGCTTTACTACCGTGTGCAGCACGAGTTCTGGGAGCAACACCATTGGCGAGCAGACGATGCCGATGTCGACATCGCCGAACTGCTCGCAGTGGTGTGGCTTACGATAGACCAACGGGCCGACGAAACCGGAGGAAAGCCGCACCGAAAGCGAGCTATCAGTCAGTTGCGCGCCGCGCACCGACTCTTAGTAAATTACGACACAGACGAAAGGGCTGCTCGCGTCAAGAGCGACATTGAAGCACTGGGCGGATCGCCGGAGAAAATGAACGAAGAGCCACGGGGAGCCGCACTCATGGAGGCAGCATTCCGCCACATGATGAATGGCGACTATAGCGCGGCCGCCGACGCATACGACAAGGCATTCACCGAAACCCAGCGAACGGAGGACCCCCTGCTTCCATGGCTGGCCGCATGGGGTCGGAGCAGGGCGTACCGCTCCTTCATCAATAGCACAGATCACTACAACAAAACCACCAACGAGGAACGCCGGCTCGCCAAAGAGCACTCGCGCACCGAGAAGGAATTGATTCAAGACACGGCTGTTGATCAATGGATGGAGGAGGCAAGACGGCGCATCACCGAGCTACAAAAGGAGACAATTAAGCAGCTACAAAATAATACACGCGACCGGAAATACGAGCGACGGGGCATGTCATTCAGCCCGACTCTACACTTCGCATGGCGCACATTTCGCGACCTTGAGAACAAGTTCGCCCCACCCGGACTACAAGAGCAGTACCTAACACCTTTGCTCGATCATGGATTTAACAATCCCCCGGAAGAGCTTCGCTATCGCCTGCGCTTCGGCATCCCCAAGACCCAGGATTGGCTTCGCGATGTGCTGGAGTCGAGAGAAAAATCCGTCACGGAGCACCGAAAGCGCGACCGAGAACTTGTACAGATCTGGCGCGATGCGTGGCGCAACGACCCGACGAAGGCGACACTCGTCGCGTGCATCGAAGCGCTAAATCCGATGCTGAAGGTACTGGACGCTGATGACGTCGACCTACCGCTCGAGTTGCTTCGAAAAGCCGATACACTTGGCTCCTCGGTGAACCATCATCGCGGATGGCATGCTATCGGCCATGAGCTGGCGGCGGCCTGGCGCGAATATGCTTCAAATTGCCGCGACACGGCATCTTACAAGGCCTTTCGCACGTTCGCGGAGAAGACGAACGACCGCTTCGCTGCCGATGAGATCGCGCGACACATGAACAACCTCCCCTGGTATCCGTGGCTCATTCTCGAAGTCGCAACACCCGCCGAGTTCGTGACGTGGTTGTGTCGGGATGTCCCCGTGGACGAAAACGGGGAGCGCTGGTCGTGGGGAATGGCGCAAGGGATTGGAGCCGCCATCGTTCGCGTGATCGCCAATGCCCAAGAGGCCATCGAGCCACTCTCGGGAGAGTCTTGGGATCTCGTTGCCGAATGGTGCAATGCGGTCGTGAGGCGAGCGAGAGAACGAGAAGGCGATATTGGCTCGCTCGGCCCCATAGTCGAGATTGTTACACTTCGACGGGCACGGAAGGGCAGCACGGGCAACGGTGAATCGTGGAAGGACGTCGAGCAGCAGGTCCGTGAAACGCTGTTCGCGATATGGAAACGTGCCGCGGCCCAATCCGACAAGCAACCGGATGCATCTGTGGCAATATCCGTGGCCTTCTGTCTTGCGCTGGCCCTCATGGAGGAGGGATTCGATGAGACATGGACCAACCTCGCCGAGCAAATCTGGCTCTGGATCATCAACCATTGGGAGAAGGTAAAAAGCCACCTGACCTATAACCCGCTAGACTCTGCCGAGCTCATCTGGTTCCTGTCCGCGTTCATCGAGCGAGATCTGGGTGGCCGTCGTGCAGAGGCCAGCAAGAGGCTGCTCGAGCTGTGGTCGGTGTCCACGTCAGTTCCGCGCCCGATCTACCGCATCCTCGACCCCGCGTACTGGCCGGGCGGCACATGGATCCAGCTCGTGGACAAGCTCCGCGAAGGCGTGGGCGGAGCCCGGGGCGAGTTCTCGGCGAGCTGGCGAATCGCAATCTCCTCCCTGATCCGCAGCGCCCTCCTACACCGCACGGGGTCCCTTTCTGACGATCTCCAGTTCCTCGTCGAGCACGTTCTCGTCCTCGTCGCCAACGAGGAGGCTTCCGTAGCGAATCATGCAGCCTATACCGCGATCTACTACGCCGAGCTCTGCACAGACACGGACAGCCGTCGGCTAGACCTGGCAGCCAGTACGCTCGAGGCGATGGCCAAAGACGTGCGCTTGCTGGTGCGGCAAGGCGCTGCGTATGGGGCCGCGCGCCTGCGAGAGACTGCCAAGAGCCAGCGTATCCGAGATCTGGCCGAGCGCATGCACGGCGAATTCGAAAAGGAGATGTATCTGCTTATCCAGACGCAGCTGCGAATTGGCGCCGCGGAGGCCGCAGCGAAGGACAGGCGGACGGCGGCTGAGCAGCCGCCCCCGGCGGTGTGAGGGCAAGCGCCGCGGCGCTGTGACCATCGAGCGAGCGGTGCGCATGGGCCGGTTGACGCGGTTCGTCGTCTGCAGCGGGTGACGCGGCGGCTACAGGCGACTCGTTCGCCGCGGGCCGGGTCCCGCTCAGCGGCAGATCAGACGGGGACTGTTAGAGGTGCTGAGCTTTCGCCGTGCCCTTCTCACTGCCGGAGAGATCCTGATGGGATCTCCGCCCCGCGGCACCGGGCGAGCGCGCGCGGCCAGGCAGCGGTCGCCCGGCCGGCCCTCAGTCGCCGAGGGCCTCGATCATCTTCTGACCGTAGCGCTTCCCGAACTCGCGCTGGGCAGCGAGGTTGAAGTGGTACTGATCCATGGCCCCGAGCCCCTCCGAGGAGACGACGAAGGCGTTGGTTATCTGGCCGGGAGCTGGTTCGATGGAGCTGGTGCTCCGGTTCCTCGTGCGGCAGCAATGGTCGCCCGCGACCTGCTTCGCCTGCAGCCGCGACGTCGTCATCGAGGGCGGCTTCAGCGAGAGCATGGCGTCGCCGCGGATCCGCATCGACTACGTGCAGCACGCCTGGGCCGCGCTCGGCCACGGCGGCCGGATGCTGGGGCTCTTGCCCGGGCGGAGCGCCCCGCAGGCGGGACCGCTGTGAGCGCGGGCGAGGGCGGCAGGGTGAGCGAGGGCGCGGTTGCCGGCGGCGGCGCGGGAACGAGCGGGATGGCTGGCGGCGGCGCGAGCCCGGGCGGCTTGGCCGGCGGCGGCGCGAGCCCGGGCGGCGGCGCTCGCTGGGTCGACCGCAGGGCGTACGCGTACGCCGTGACGGCAGGGTTCGTGCTCCTCATGCTCGCCCCGCTGTTCCGCCGCCCGCCCGTCGACAGCTTCCCGCTGTCGACCTACCTCATGTTCTCGCGGGGTCGCCGCGACGCCAGCACGACGGTCGAGCGCGCCGTCGGCGTCGACGCCCGGGGCGGGCGGCGGCCGATCCCCTCGCGCCTCGTGGGCAGCGAGGAGGTGCTCCAGGCCAAGGCCACACTGGCGCACAGCATCCGCCAGGGCGCCAGCGCGGCGCGCGCGCTCTGCCGCGGCATCGCGGCGCGCGTCGCCGAGCAGGCCGGCCACGCGGACATGGCTGCTCTGCTGCATCGAGGATGCCTGCGCCCGATCGCGCGGGCCGCTTCCAGCTGTACGACCGGGTCGTGCGCCGCCGGATCGAACAGCAGCTCGGACGTCTCCACGGCGGCGCCGCAGTAACCGAAGCTCCGCTCGCCGGGCAGGTGGGCGTGACCAGGGCGGCCGTGATCGTAAACTTACCACCTGAGGCGACTCTTCGATCCCTCGATGAAGAAGTCGAGCGACCCGTGATTGATCGAGAGCGCTCCGGTACACGGAGACAGGGACGACGGGTTCCCGATGTCCGTCGCGGGCAGGAAGGAGAGCTCTATCTCAGACGCGATGATCGCGCGACGCGCACCTCGCCCTGGGAGCCCCCTCGGCGCAAGACCGGCCATGATATCGAACGCTTCTTGCTGGCGACGTCTCTCCCTCGCGAGGCTACACCGATGAGCATGAATCGAAAGCAGTCTCTGGCGGCGACCTCGACGACCGCGGGCCTCTTCGTGCTGCTGGCGACCGGACACGCGCGTGCGGCGGAGCACTACGTGGCGCCGGACGGCAGCGATTCCAATCGCGGGAGCATCGGCGAACCGTTCGCCACCCTCTCCAGGGCGAACAGCGCCGCCGCCGCCGGTGACACCATCTGGGTGCGCGGCGGCACCTACGACATCACGACCCAGCTCGTCCTCTCGAGGAGCGGCACGTCGGATGCCAACCGCACCAAGATCTGGGCCTACCCCGGTGAGAGGCCGGTGCTCGACGCGTCGAGGTATGTCACCAGCAACCGGGCCGTCGATGTGCCGGTGGTCCTGGTGACCGGAAGCTGGATGCACCTTCGAGGGCTCGAGATCGGCAACGCGAAGGTGGGCAGAAGCGGCGACCACTCGTACTCGCTGCTCCGCACCAAGGGCTCCAGCAACAACGTCTTCGAGCTGCTCCACCTCCATCATGGCTTCGGGCCCGGCCTGTTCATCGATGGAGGCGAAGGCGGCAACCTCGTCCTCAACTGCGATGCGCACGACAACTACGACCAGAACGGCAGCCAGGGCGACGGCCAGAACGGAGACGGCTTCGGGGTCCATTACCAGCGGACGGGTCCCGGCACGATCATCCGGGGATGCCGTGCGTGGAACAACTCGGACGATGGCTACGACTACATCTCGCAGGAGGTGCCGGTCATCACCGAGGGCAGCTTCGCCATGTCGAACGGCCGGGGCAGCGAAGGCAACGGCAACGGGTTCAAGGTCGGCAGCAGCAAGACGGGCGTCCGGCACATCGTGCGGAACAACGTGGCCTGGAAGAACAAGGCCGCGGGCTTCTACGCGAACCATTCGTCGGGCGGCAACACCTGGCTCAACAACACCGCGTACAACAACGGGACCCAGTACAACATGCTGGCGAGCCCGCCCGACGACAGCAGCCAGACGATCATCTTGACCGGAGCGCTCGCGCACATCATGCGGAACAACATCGGCTTTCCGAACAAGAACTCGAACATGGGGGGCGTCGACACCGCGTTCAACACCTGGGACCTGGACATCACGGAGACGAGCGCGGCCTTCGAGAGCACGTCCGACGCCGGTTGCACCGGCCCCCGCGAGGCCGACGGCAGCATCCCCTCCGCGTGCGTGTTCATGAGGCTCACGACCGAAAGCGCCTTGATCGACAGGGGCACGGACGTTGGGCTTCCGTTCGTCGGCTCGGCGCCGGACCTCGGAGCGTACGAGCTCGGCGCCCAGCCGACCGCAGGAGCGGGCGGCGGCTCGGGCACCGCCGGCGGCGGCACGGGCGGCACGGCAGCCCATGGAAGCGGCGGCGACGGGTCCGGTGGCGCGGTCGGCGCCAGCGGTGGAGCGGGCGCAGCTGGTGACGCTGGCCAGGGTGGCGCTCCGGGTACCGGCGGCTCCCCGGAAACCGTCGGCGCCACCGGCGGCGCCGACGGCGAAACGGGAGGCCGCGCCGGAGCCGCAGGGATCTCGGAAGACGACAGCTCCGCGGCGGGCTGCGCTTGCGCCGTCACTCCCGACGACGCCGCCGCCGGCACCGGCGGGTTCGCGTTCGTCGCGCTTGCCTCCGCGCTCGCCGCGCGCTCTCGAGATCGGAGGGCGGCGCGACGCGAGGGCGGCCGGCAGCCGAGGTTCTGATCAACGAGCCCGGAGGCGTGGACCGGTGCGTCGTCGCCGGCGGACCATCGAGCGGCGGCTCGTTCTCCTGCGCGCGGTGCGTCTCCGAGAAGAACAGCGCACCGAGCTCGGCGACCCAGACCGGCCCCTCGACGACGTCGAGCATGCAGATGGGGGCCGAAGACGCGGTCCGCGAGCCACGTGACAGGCCCCCAACAGCACGGCTACTGGCACGTCGTTCCCTGGAGCGCTTCGGGAGGGGTCGACGGTACGGGAAGCCCATAGGACTCGGCCAAGCGCGCGTACGCGGCCATGTTCGCGTTGGTCGTATACGTATTGTCGCTGAAGTCAAACAGCCTGCGATCGCCATACGCCGTCGGCTCCCAGAGGAACGTACCCCGGCCCATCTGGTCCGGGAAGTCGTGCATGACGGAGTTGATGAGATCCCTGCGGTTGTCGGTATACTCGCAGCTCATCACGGGCAGCTTGTACTCGTTGATGATGTACCCGAACTCCTCCCTCCAGTCCTGGCCGTTGTTGGTGGTTCCGTAGGTCGAGCCGCAGATTCCGTCCACGTCGATAGGCGGATTGTTGGTCAAGTGCGCGTCCACCCACGGGCGGAAGTTGCCGTCGGGTCGCGGTCGACCGTGCTGCGCCCACACGATGATGTTCGGGTCGGTCTCGCGCACGGCCCGAATGCCCGCGTTGACGAGGCCGGAGAAGTTGGCCCAGTTGCTCATGGACACGCCCGACATGCGTGAGTTAGTCTCGTTGCCGACCTGGACCATGTCCGGCTTCACGCCAGCCGCCACCATCTCATCGAGCACACCTTTTACGTGGTCGTGAGCGGCCTCCTGCATCTGTGAGGGGTTCATCCCAGCCCAGGCGGACGGTACGTTCTGGTGACCGATGGACGCCCAGGTGTCGCTCATGTGAAAGTCGAGGAACAGGCCCATTCCGCAGGCTTTGACCCGCTTGGCCATGGCGATGGTGTGAGCGGTGTCGCAGAAGGCCTCCGTCGGGCGAGCGCCCGAATAGAGCTCCGAGGTATAGCCTCCCGGACAATCCGGACACACGAAAGTCCGGAGTCGAACGAAGTTGAACCCGTTATCGACCAAGATCCTCTCGATGGATCTGGTCTGGCCCTTGTCTCGGTAGCGCCGACCAAGCGACTCCTGTTCGAGGGTCCATGAGATATCGGCCCCCAGGATATACGGAGGGTTGAAGATCTCGCCGGTGCCGGAACCGGCGCCGCCGCTCCCCGAGGCACCACCGCTCGTGCTGGTCCCGCCGGCCTCCCCCCCACCCGTGCTCGCCGCACCACCCGAGCTCGAGGTCCCGCCGGAGCCGGTGGACCCGCCGGAGCCGATGGCCCCACTGGAGTGTAGACGGCCACCCCGATCCGCAGATTTGTGACCCTCGCGTCGTTACGCCTGGGGCGAGCGCCGGCGGCCGGGAAGTTCGCCAGCGCGAGGGGCGGCGGTAGAGATCGCGCCCAAGCAGCGCGCCGAAAAGACGAAGGCCCTGGGTAGCGACCAGGGCCTTCCGGGGATCGGCGACAGACCGATGTTCGGCCTGTCTCGCACGACCCAGCCGCCGAGGGCAACTTCTCGGCGCGCTCGTCCGGGGACTCGTGCAAGGCAGCTTCCGGCTCGCCCGTTGTGGGCTCTGCGCCGCCATCTTCTTCGTCTGCGGGCGGTGTGATCGAGGGCAGATGTACTGCGGCAGCGGTTGCCGCGACGCGGCTCGCCAGCGGGCCCAGCGCGCGGCGCGGCTGCGGCACCAGCGCTCCCCCGAGGGGCGCCTCGATCACCGCGATCACCAGCGTGCCTACCGCGCCCGACAAGGCCGGCGCGTGATGGATACGGGTTCCGATAACTTGCCCCCGTCCGCCAGCGTGTGCCCGCGGGCCGGCGCGCCGACGTCGAGGGACGACGTGGCCGTCGCCGGCCCGCAGGAGTCGAGGGATGGACGAGCTGGTGATGACGATCTCCGCGACGCCGCGGGAGACGCGGGTGTTGCTGACGCAGGGGCCCGACGAGGTGATGAAGGCCCGGCTGCGGTCGGTGGCCACGCCGGCGCATCGGTTCGCCGGACCCATGCTGTGCGAGTCGATGGCGCTCTGGCACGATCAGAGGGTCCGCGCTGTCGTTTCTGCGGAGTCCGAGGACGTCTTGTTCGCCCTGGGTTTGTGCGACGGCCTCGGCGTCGCGCGCGCGACGCTTCACTACGTTGTCGAGCCTCTGTTCATGGACGCCCCGCCCCGCCGTGGTCAACGGCTGCCGGGGATCGGTAACTTCCGTGGCGAGCATCGCCTTCGCAGGAGCCTCGGTCGATGACGATCGACCAGGCCAAGGAGGCGGAGATCCGCCGCCTGCACTTCGCCGAGCACTGGAAGGTCGGCACCATCGCGACGCAGCTCGGTCTGCACCACGACACCGTCGAGCGCGTGCTCGGCCTCGGCAAGGGGGCGCGCTCGCTGCCCATCGTTCGCGACGCGGAGGCCGCGATGAGCGAGGTGCCTTTGCCGCTGCGCGGCTACGAGGCCTTCGTCATCGAGACGCTGACGCAGTATCCCCGGCTCCGCGCCACGCGCCTGTACGACATGCTGGTGGAGCGCGGCTACGAGGGCAGCATCCGCACGGTGCGACGGCATGTCCGGCTCGTGCGCCCGGCGCCTCAGAGCGAGGCCTTCCTCCGCGTCGAGCCGCTCATCGCCGAGCAGGCCCAGATCGACTGGGCCTATATCGGCAAGCTGTGCGTCGCGGGAGGCACGCGTCAGCTCTGGGCCTTCGTCATGGTCCTGTCGTACTCGCGCGCGATCTGGGGCGAGCTCGTGCTCGATCTGTCCGCGAGCTCGCTCCGCCGCTCGCTCGTGCGCGCGTGCTGCTACTTCGGCGGCGCGACCAGACAGTGGCTCTTCGACAACCCCAAGACCGTTGTCATCGAGCGCCACGGCGACGCGGTGCGCTTCCACCCGGACCTGCTCTCGCTCGCCGGGCAGCTCTGCGTCGCGCCGCGGCTCTGCGCCGTGCGCAAGCCGCAGCACAAGGGCAAGGTTGAGCGAGCGATCCGCTTCCTGCGCGACCGCTTCTTCGCCGCGCGGACGATTCGTGACCTCGATCAGGGCAACGCCGAGCTGCTCGCCTTCCTCGACGAGATCGCCAACGTGCGCCCGCACCCGCGGTGGCCTGAGCGGCGCGTCGACCAGGTGCTCGCGGAGGAAAGGACGCGGCTGCTCGCGCTGCCCGACCCGCTGCCGGAGACCGACCTCGTCGAGCCCGTGTCCGTCGACAAGACCGCCTTCGTGCACTTCGACGGAAACCGCTATTCGGCGCCGTCGATCCACCACGGCAAGACGCTGACGCTCGTCGCCAGTGACAGGACCGTGCGGCTCTCGGACGGCAGCACCGAGGTAGCGCGGCACGCGCGCTGCTGGGGACGACGCCAGATCATCGAGGCGCCCGAGCATCGTGCCGAGCTGCTCGACCACAAGCGCGCCGCGCGCGAGGCCAAGGGGCGAGATCGGCTCGGCGCCGCGATCCCCGGCTTCGAGATCCTGCAAGCGCGCTGGGTCGAGGCCGGTCGCAACGTCGGCTTCATGACCGCCAAGGCCCTGCGCCTTCTCGACCTGTACGGCGTCGAGATCCTGGGCGCTGCGGCGCGCGAGGCCATCGCCCGCGGCACCCACGATCCCGGCGCCCTCGCCGTGCTCTGCGAGGAGCGCCGCCGCGCCGCCGACGGCCCCGTCCCCATCGACATCGATCTCGGAGCCCACGTCCCCGATCGCGACGTGATCCCCCACGACCTGGAGTCCTACGATGCCCAACGATGACGTCGCCGAGCTGATTCGCTCTCTCGGCGTACGCGTGTCGCGCGAGGCGCTGCTCGCGCTCATCGCGCACGCCACCACGGCGCGCCTGTCGCCGGTGCAGACCTTCGAGGAGCTCGCCGCCATCGCCCGCCGCGAGCGCGCGGAGCGCAACCTCGCCGCGCGCGCCAAGGCGGCGACCCTCGGCGCCTTCAAGCCCCTTGAACGCTTCGACTGGAACCACCCGCGCACGATCCAGCGTGAGCTCGTCGAGGAGCTGATGACCCTCGACTTCATCGCCAAGGGGCACAACGTCCTGCTCCGAGGTCCGAGCGGCGTCGGCAAGACCATGCTCGCCCAGAACCTCGGCATGCTCGCGCTCCAGCGCGGCTACACCGTGCGCTTCACGACGCTGTCGGCCGCGCTCGCCGATCTGCTCAAGCAGGAGTCGCTGCCGGCCCTGGAGCGGCGGCTGCGGAAATACACGGCCCCGTCGCTGCTGATCCTGGACGAGATCGGCTACCTGCCGTGCAGCCGTCAGTCCGCCGACCTGCTCTACAACATCATCAGCCGCAGGCACGAGAGCCGCTCGCTCGTGCTGACGACGAACTTGCCATTCAAGCAGTGGAGCACGGTGTTTCCAGGCGCGGCGTGCGTCTCGGCGCTGATCGACCGCTTCGTCCAGCACTGCCACATCCTCGACATCGATGCCGACTCGTGGCGGCAGAAGGAGTCGCTGGCCATGAGCGAGGCGCGCTCCAGGCCGAGGGCGGAGGCCGCAGAGCCGCCTGCGCCCGCGGCAACGAAGCGGCGCTGACCCGGGCGAGATCGGGTCAGATTTCCGCGGCGCCCAGGGTGAGATTCCCGCGGGCGCCGCGGTCATTTCTCTGCGGACGCGAGGGTCACGTTTCCGCGGATTGTCGCGGTCAGATTCCTGCGGATTTTCGAGGCCATCTACACACTGGAGCCCGTGGCCCCGCCGGAGCCGCCGGATCCGACCGAGCTGGAGGTGCCGCTGGTTCCGTTACCTCCTGTGCCGCCGTCCTCCTCTCGGGGTGCACCACTGCACCCCAGTCCGACGAACACGAGGGCGGTGGCCGTTGCTGCCGATAAGCAAGTTCGCATGGAATGATCCTTTCGGCGGGCGCCGGACACGAGTCGGCCCGCGGGCAACCCCTCGTCCTGCGACGGCTCACCTGTCAGGCGTGCTCGGCGGTCGAGGTTCGATTGACCCCTTCCAGGTTGCTCGAGCGGATCGGACTCAATCACCAGAGTCTCGACCACGGTGCATTTCTTGGAAGCTCGAACATTTCGCAGCGCGCGAGAACATGCGCTCGCGCGCTGCGCTGGAGGGCCGTGCGCCTCCTCGACGCGCACCCCACCCCTGATTTACCGGGATCACCGCAGATCCACGCACACCCCTGGGCCGCCGTCCTCGTGCGCGCCGACGCACCCGCTGCCGCGGCCGCTCCGGATGCGAAACACCTGCTCCACGCACCGAGGTAGCGGCCCCTCGGCTTCTGGTTCGACTCGAGCAGGCCCGACCTGCTCGACGCGCCGCCTCCTCGTCTCTCCCTGCTCTTCGAAGGAGGGGCCTGCGCGACCTCGACGGGATGGGCCTGGGCAAGGCGCACGCGAAAAACGATACCGTGCGGTTCCGGAACTTGACAGTTTCGGAACTGTACGGTATCGATATGTCCAGAGATCGAGAGGCAACGGGAATGACTCGGAAGGATGGCGATTCCGTCGAACTCCAGCCCGCGCAGCCCGGGCGAAAGCGAGACCCCACGCGCGACGCTGAGATCCTCGACGCAACGCTCGAGGTCCTCGCGGAGGTGGGCGCTGCGGGCCTGACGATGGACCTGGTGGCCGCGCGGGCGGGAGCCGGGAAGGCGACCATCTACCGCCGCTGGACCTCGAAGGCGGAGCTGGTCATCGACGCCGTCGCACACATGAAGCGCAAACAGGTGGCTCTCGAGCACCTGCCCGACACGGGCACGCTCCGCGGAGACCTCCTCGGCCTGTTCAAGCCGCAGTCGATCGAGGAAGGCGAGCGCAAGCTCAAGATCATGACGGGGCTCGCCTCGCTGCTCTCGCAAGAGCAGGCGCTCGCCGAGGCAGCGAACAGCGCGGTGGTCCAGCCGTGGGCCGAAGCGCATTTCGCCCTGATGCAGCGAGCCATCGCGCGCGGCGAGATCTCGGCGTCCGCCGACATCCGCACGCTGTCTCAGGTCATCCCGACGATGGCCGCCTACCGCGCCTTGGTCCAGCGCAAGCCGTTCGACCTGACCTTCCTCGTGTCCATGGTCAATGGCGTCATCCTACCGGCCCTCCGGAATCTGCCCTCCGACGTGCCACCAGGCTCGACAGGTCACCACCCCGATCACGCTGCCTCCCTCAGCGGCAGATCCCCGTCGCGCGGACGGACCGCGAGCGCGCGGACACGCTCGAAACCATGAACCTGCACAGGAGAAAGCCATGACCGTGAGCGTCACAAACCACCTCAATTTCCGTGGCAATGCCCGAGCTGCGCTGGAGTTCTACAAGTTCGTATTCGGCGGTGACATCACCATCGTGACCTACAAGGACGCACAGAACGTCCAGGATCCATCGGATGCCGATCAGGTGATGTGGGGCCAGGTCGCTGCCAGGAACGGCTTCCGGGTGATGGCTTACGATGTGCCTTCCGGCACGCCATGGGATCCAGGCAAGAACGCGTTCTTCGTCTCGGTCCGAGGCGACTCGGCCAAGGAGATCACCGAGCTCTGGGAGAAGCTCTCTGCTGGCGCGACCGTCGCGCAGCCTCTGGCGCCGTCCGGATGGGCGCCCCTCTACGGGATGCTCAAGGACCGCTTCGGCATCACCTGGGTCCTGGATGTCGCCACGGAGTACAAGGCCCCCTGACCGCGGATCCGCAGTTTCGGTCAAGCCCGGCCGTTCGTCGCGGTCTACACAGGGAGCATGACCAGATCGAGAACGCTGGAGGAACACCGGCTGCGGATCGCGCGCGCGGTCGAGCACCTCGAGACGCACCTCGACGAGCCGCTCGACGTCGCCTCGCTCGCGCGCGTCGCTTGCATCTCCGAGTTCCACTTCCACCGCGTCTTCCGGGCGATCGTCGGGGAATCCGCCATGAGCCACGTGCGCCGATTGCGGCTCGAGCGCGCGGCGCGGCAGCTCCGCACGAGCGACCGCAAGGTGATCGAGATCGCGCTCGAAGCGGGCTTCGAGGCCCATGAAGCCTTCACGCGGGCGTTCTCCTCGCAGTTCGGCGTCTCGCCGTCCGACTACCGCCGAGCCCACGCGCGCGCGGCCTCCCACGCCCCGGTCTCGCCGCCACCGTCGTTTGCGCGCGTCGAGACGCGCGAGCCCGTCGCCGTGCTCGCGCTGCGGCACGTCGGCGCGTATTCGGATGTCGGCGCCACGTGGAGCGCGCTCCACGCGGCGGCCTCCTCGCGCGGCCTCGCCGGCGACGCCTACGGGCTGTGTCACGACGATCCCGAGGTCACCGATCCCTCCCGCTTCCGCTATGACGCCTGCCTCGCCGTCGGTGCCGTCGATCCGTTCGGTGAGCTCCGGTCCCATACGATCGCGGGCGGCACCTACGCCGTCGGCATCCATCGCGGGAGCTATTCGTCGCTCGGGGAGAGCTACGGGCTTCTCACGCGCTGGGCGCTCGAGCGTGACCTCGCGGTCGCCCCGGACGCCTCGGTCGAGCGGTACCTCGCCGCGCCGGGGAGCGCGCCCGGAGCGGTCATCGAGATCGCATTGAGGATCGGATGAGGAAGCGCATGACGTTGTTCCTCGTCTCCGCCGGCGCGGCCGCGGTCGTCGGGCTCGCTCTCTTCCTCGGGTTTCGATGGCTGACCGGGCGCGCGATGTTCGAGCCCGGCACGGTCGCCGAGCGCGCGCGTGCGGCGGGCGAGCCCCTCGATCCTCCGGGAAGAACGGCCGATCGCTTTCGCGTCACCGAGCACATCGAGCTCGCGCACGACACCTTCGGCGCCGGCGTCGAGCACCTGCTCTTCGTGCACGGCGGTCCGGGATTCCCCCCGCGCGGCCGGCCGCGCGCGCTCGAGATCGCCGCCCGCAAGTACACGGTGCACCTCTACCATCAGCGCGGCGTCGGCGGCTCCACGCGCCCGTTCGCGCGCGCGCCCGAGGGCTCCTTTTACGAGCAGCTCGTCGCTGTCGAGTCGAAGCTCGGGCTCGCCGCGCAGATCGCCGACATCGAACGCATCCGCCGCTCGCTCGAGCGCGAGCGGCTCGTGCTCGTCGGCCATTCGTTCGGGGCGCTCGTCGCCGCGCTCTACGCCGCCGAGTTTCCCGACCGGGTGCGCGCGCTCGTGCTCGTCTCGCCCGCTCCGCTGCACGTCATGCCCGGCGACGTCGATCTCTTCGCGCTCGTGCGCGGTCGTCTACCGGACGCGGACCGCGCCGCGTTCGACGACTACATGCGGTCGTACTTCGATCTCCCTGCGGCGATGGCGCTCGACGAGGGAGCGCTCTCCCGGCATTACGGGCGACTCCGATCGTTCTATGCCCGAGCCGCTGGCATGGCCGAGCCGGAGAACGGAGGTGATGCAGGCGGCTTCATGACCCTCGCGACCTACGCGAGCCTCGGACGGCGACACGATTGGCGCGATGCGTTGAGGCGGGTCACCGCGCCGGCGGTCGTGATCCACGGCCGATCCGATATGGCGCCGGAGTCCGCGACGCGCGATTTCGCGTCGACCCTCTCTCGCGCGGAGGTCGTCGTCGTCGACGCCGCGCACTTCGCGCTGGACGAGGCCGCCGAGCCCGTCGCTGCTGCGATCGACCGGGCGGTCGGGATGGCGCGCTGAACCGGCCGCACCGGCCGGCAATCATTCGCCGAGGGCCTCGATCCTCTTCTGACCGTAGCGCTCCCCGAACTCGCGCTGGGCGGCGAGGTTGAAGTGGTACTCCCTGCGATGGGAGCGCCGCGTCACGATGCGCCTTCGTCCGTCGTCTCGGCGAACGGCTCGCACACGACATAGAACGTCTTCCCTGTCGGGTGGATCGCGAGCGTCCCGAAGCGCTTGCAGGCGAAGCACTCGTGAGCATCCGTCATCTCATCTTCCTTCCGCGGACAGCGCACCTGCCGTGACCTGACGCCATCGCCCTCGACCTCCAGCCACGCCAACCGCTCCGGTGCATCAAGACGACAACCCATGGCGCCCTCCTCCCCCGGCCCTCGGCCGATGAGAGGTACGACTGCAATCACCGAGCCACACGCGGGCGAGCCACAGCGCAGTCCGGCCCGCCGTCTTGGCCATACGCGCCCCACGTCATCCTGCCGTGTCACGGGGCCTCGCCCTGTCCCTCCCTCGCGCCCTGACGGCGAGGACGTCGCGCGCTGGCGGTGGATCCAGCCAGAGCGGCGCACGCGCTGCGCGAACACGCATCCGCTGCACCTCGCGCGGCCCCGTCGCCCGCGCGCCCGCCTCCGCCTCGGCGCTCCGGATGGCGCGCCTCTTGCCGCGACCCTCCGGAGGGGATCACGATGGCAGACTGGCTCATCACGGTGCTGGCGGCGGGCGGGGGCGCCCTCGCGCTTGTCGTCTCCGCACGACGCTGGGTTGCCCGGCGGCATCACCGCGCCTCGGAGGCCACCCTTGTCTGCCCGCGGACAGGCTCCCCGGTGCGGTGCCTTCTCGTCACCGACGAGCGCTCGGGGGAGCACGTCGAGGTCGCCCGGTGCTCGCGGCTCCCCGGCGGGCGGCCCACGTGCGATCAGGACTGCGTGAAGCTCCTCAACCTCGGCATCCGACTCGCGCCCTTCGACCCGGGACGCCGCGACGAGCGCTCCGCCGAGCCGCCGGGCGGCCGTCCCGTGCCCTGATCGCCCCGCGCGTCGCCGCGCGCGCCGGCCGCGCAAGGCGTGCGCCGTCGCGCAGCCCCTGCATCGCGCCGCGCGCCCCGCGGCCGTCGTCGCCGGAGAGCCGTCGCCGGCACATCGTATGCTCTCGCGCCCGGATCATGGCTTTGCCCCGCTCGCTTCACGCGGCGCACTCGTCGCCGTCGTGAGCCCGGCGCCGCGGGCGGCAAGGCAGCGCGCGCGGGAGGGCGCGTCGCGCCGGCGCCGCCCGGCGGGGCGGGCGGGCCGGCGCGCTCGCCGCGCTCAGAAGTCGAACTTGTCGAACGAGTTCAGGTCCTTGCACGCGTCGACGAGGCGCGCCGCCACGCCCTTCTCGCCGAGGTGGAGCCAGCCGCGCGGGTCGATGTACTTCTTGTTGGGCTTGTCCTCGCCCTCGGGGTTGCCGAGCTGCGACTTCAGGTAAGCGCCCTTGTCGTCCATGTACTTCTTGATGGGCTGCGTGAAGGCCCACTGCGTGTCCGTGTCGATGTTCATCTTGATGACGCCGTAGGACACCGCCTCGCGGATCTCCTCGCGCGACGAGCCGGAGCCGCCGTGGAACACGAAGTCGACAGGCTTCGCGCCCGTCTTGCGCTCCTTCTGGATCACGTCCTGGGAGTTCTTCAGGATGGGCGGGCGGAGCTGCACGTTGCCCGGCTTGTAGACGCCGTGCGTGTTGCCGAACGACGCGGCGACCGTGAAGTTGCCGATCGGCTTCAGCGCGTCGTACGCCGCGAGGACCTCCGCCGGCTGGGTGTACAGCTTGGCGTTGTCGATGCCGCTGTTGTCGACGCCGTCCTCCTCGCCGCCGGTGACGCCGAGCTCGATCTCGAGCGTCATGTTGAGGGCGGCCATCTGCCGCAGGTACTTCTGGCAGATCTCGAGGTTCTCGTGGAGCGGCTCCTCGGACAGGTCGAGCATGTGCGAGGAGAACAGGGGCTCTCCGTTCTTCTCGAAGAACTTCTTGCCGTACTCCAGCATGCCGTCGACCCACGGCAGCAGCTTCTTCGCGGCGTGGTCCGTGTGGAGGACGACCGGCACGCCGTAGGCCTCCGCCAGGTTCCGCACGTAGTGCGCGCCCGCGATCGCGCCCGCGATGGCGGCCTTCTCGCCCTTGTTGTCCAGGAACTTGCCGGCGAAGAAGTGGGCGCCGCCGTTCGAGAACTGGATGATGATGGGGCTCTTCGCCTCTCGCGCCGCCTGGAGGGCGGCGACGGTGCTGTGCGAGCCGATCACGTTCACGGCCGGCAGCGCGCACTCGACGCTCTTCATGTACTCGAACAGTTCCTGAAGAGCGGAACCAGTGATCACGCCGGGCTTGAGCTTCATCTTGGACATGGCAGTTTGAATCCTTGTTCCTTGCTCGGGTTTCCGCCGAGCATGCAACGCGGCAACGGAAAGCGGAAGGGTGGATCGGACCCCAGGGGCAGGCGCGTCCGGTACCATCGCCAAAGCCCAGGGAGCAAGCGGATTCTCCCGTTCGGAAGCTGGCAGAGTGAAGCGTCGCGTCACCGCCGATGAGGTGCTGCGGGAAGAAGCCGCCTGGAAACGTCCCTGAGATGTCAAGCGCAACCTCTGCGGCGGGGCCCAGGCAGCACAAAAGCCCTTTGGATTCAACGAGTTAACACGACCCAGGCGGGCGGCTGACGATTGACGCCGCCCGGGAGGTACGCCATGTCGCACGGACACCCCATGACCACCTCATGCGCAACGATCGCGAAAAGGGTTCGCACTCGGGTCGCCTGGCTCGGCCTGGTTGCGTCGCTCCTCCCGCTGGCGGCCGGCTGTGGTGATGACGAGCACAGTCCACCCAAAGGCACCGGCGGCGGTCAGAGCGCTGGAGGAGGCGGCGACGGCGGACTGGGCGGCGACGGTGGCCAAGGCGGCCTGGGCGGCCACGGCGGCCTGGGCGGCCACGGCGGCCTTGGCGGCGGCGGCGGGGCGCCGGGCGAGGTGCAGCGTGTGACGTCGCCGGGCGGCGAGATCGTCGTGACGTTCGACGTGGAGGACGGCGTGGCCTCCTATTCGGTCGAGCGCGCGGGCAGGGCCATCCTTGCCGACTCCGCGCTCGGCCTCGACCTCGGCGACCTCGGGCCGCTCGGCCGCGGCGTGCGCATCACCGGCGTCGATCGGCGGACCGAGGACTCGACATGGCGCCCTGTGTGGGGCGCCGCCTCCGAGATCCGCGAGCACTACAACGAGCTGACGGTCCACCTCGCCTCGGACGCCCCGGCGCGGCGCCTCGACATCGTCTTCCGCGTCTTCGACGATGGACTGGGCCTCCGCTACGTCATCCCCGAGCAGGACGGCCTGAGCGAGCTCACGGTCACCGCCGAGGACACGGAGTTTCGCTTCGCCTCGGACGGCACCGCCTGGTGGACGCGGGCCGATTTCGAGGGCGACGAGTCGCTGTACAACCGCGGCGCGCTCAGCACGGTCGCGAACGCCAATACGCCCATGACGGTCCAGCTCGCCGAGGACCTCTATGTGGCGCTCCACGAGGCCGATCTCGACGACTACGCCGCCATGACCCTGGAGGCGCTGCCGGGCGTCCCCCACGCGTTCCGGAGCGGGCTGGTGCCGGCGCGGAGCGGCCCGGAGAGCACCGACGTCAAGGCGCGGGTCGCGCTCCCCTTCGAGACCCCGTGGCGCACGCTGACCATCGGCACCGGCGCGGGGCGCCTCATCGAGTCGCACCTCATCCTCAACCTCAACGATCCTTGCGCCATCTGCGACGGCGACCTGTCGTGGCTGCGGCCGGGCAAGTACGTGGGCGTCTGGTGGGAGATCCACAAGGGCCTGTCCACGTGGGAGCCCGGCGAGCACGTCGGCGCCACCACCGAGAACACGCAGCGCTACATGGACTTCGCGAGCGAGCACGGCATCCCGTTCGTCCTCGCCGAGGGCTGGAACCAGGGCTGGGACGGCGCGTGGACCGACATGGATTACACGGCGCCGAACGACCGCTTCGACCTCGAGGAGGTCGTCGCGTACGGCGCGGCGCGCGGGGTCGGCTTCGTCGCCCACATGGAGACAGGCGCCAACGTCGACGGCTTCGAGGCCCAGCTCGACGAGGCGTTCGCGCTGTACGAGTCGCTCGGCATCCACGCCATCAAGACGGGGTATGTCGGGAACATCCCGGGGTATCACCATTACAGCCAGCGCATGGTGAACCATTACGCCGAGGTGGCGCGGCGGGCGGCGGACCACGGGATCATGGTCAACGCGCACGAGCCCATCAAGCCGACCGGGGAGGAGCGCACGTATCCCAACTTCATGAGCCGCGAGGGGGTGCGCGGCATGGAGTACGAGGCCTGGAGCGACGGCAACCCCGCCTCGCACACGCTGACGGTGCCGTTCACCCGCATGCTCGGGGGCCCTGTCGACTACAACCCGGGGATCTTCGAGATCCTCTGGGCGCCGGAGAAGATCCCCGAGAGCCCCTTTGCGGGGAACCCGCCCGCCCGGGTGCACACGACGCGCGCGCACCAGCTCGCGCTCTACGTCATCCTGCTGAGCGGGCTCCAGATGGTGACCGACATCCCCGAGCACTACGAGGGGCGCCCCGAGCTCGCCTTCCTCTCGCAGGTGCCGGTGACCTGGGACGAGACCCGCGTGCTGAACGCCTCGATCGGCGAGCACATGACGATCGCGCGCCGCAGCGGCGACGCGTGGTACCTCGGCAGCGGCACGGACGGCACGCCGAGGGCGCTCCGGATCCCGCTCGATTTCCTCGGCGACGGGACGTTCGTCGCCGAGACGTACACGGACGACGCCGAGGCCCACTACGACGCGCGCCCCGAGCTCGTCGCGCGCAGCCGGTTCCTCGTCACGTCCGCCGACACGCTCGTCGCGGCCATGGAGTCGAGCGGCGGCCAGGCCGTCCGCCTCCGCCCGGCGACGCCCGACGATCGGGCGACCCTCGAGGCCTACCGGCCGCCGAGCTACGCCGTCGAGAGCGTCACCGTGCCGGCGCAGGTCGTGAGGGACGACGTCGTGCTCGTGACCGCCGAGGTGACGAACACAGGCAACCTCGTGGGCGGCGAGACGATCGGCATCACCGTGGACGGCGCCTCTGTCGACGCGCGCCTCGTCCGGATCAACGCCGACGCGACGGTGACGGTCGCCTTCGAGATCCGGATCTCCCAGCTCGGCGAGGTCGGCGTGGCCGTCGGCGACGCGGCGCCGGTGCTCGTGACGGTCGTCCCGCCGGACGCGGCGCCCCCTTCGCCGGTCGATCTGCGCGTCACGGACACGAGCGCCGACACCATCGAGCTCGCCTGGGAGCCCACGCCCGAGGCTGTCGCCTACCGCGTCTACCGGCACCTGCCGGGCGGGCTGTACGGCGACACGGCGCACGCGGAGGTGGACGGCGAGCTGACGACGTTCTCGGACACCGGGCTCACCGCCCACCAGACCTATTCGTACATCGTCCGCGCCGTCTTCGCGGATGGGACCGAGTCGCCGGCGTCCAACGAGATCGTCCAGGCGGCGACCCCGCGGCTCGTGGCCGTGACGTTCCGCGTCTCGGCGCCGCTCGAGACGCCGGCGATGTCCGCGATCTACGTGCCCGGCAGCATCGACGCGCTCGGCCCGTGGAACCCGGGCCTCGTCCCGATGACGCACACGGGCGGCGGCCTCTGGCAGACGACGATCGACATCCCGGAGGGGACCGAGCTCCAGTACAAGTACGCCCGCGGCACCTGGGAGCGCGTGGAGTGGTGGGGCAGCATCACCGGCGTCACGAACCGCGCCGTCGCGATCCCGATCGGCAGCGCCGGGCAGGTCGTCGACAACACCTCGACGGCGTGGGACGACGGCGCGATCCCCGACACGCAGAAGGGGATCCGGTTCTGGCGCGATCCGCTGGTGGCCGGCACCGCGCCGGCGGACGGGGCCGTCATCGCCGGGGCGCCCGCGATCGAGATCGGCTTCTCGCGCGACGTCGATCCGCCGGACGCGGGCGGCTACGAGGCCGCGGTGCAGGTGGCGCGCGACGGCGAGCCGGTCGCCGGCGCCGTGGACGAGGTCGCGCCGGGCAGCCTCGTCTTCACGCCGGCCGAGCCGCTCGTGCCGGGCGACTACGAGGTGACGATCTCCCAGGTGAAGAGCGCGCTCGGCGTGGACAGCGTGCCGATGCAGGCGCCGTACGCCTTCGGCTTCACGGTGGAATGACCCGCCGCACGATGGAACACCCCTCCACCGCCACGTGAGACTGACCGCCCCACGGCAAGCGCGGGCTCGCCCGCCGAGCCCGCCAGGAGACCCACATGCAGGCCCAACCCGCGTCATCTGAAGAGCTCCTCGCCGCCCTCCAGGAGGCGGCGCAGGACCTGCTGTTCCCGAGCGAGTCCGACCACCCACTGCAGCCGGCCCGGTGGGGCGTCGACGCGTCATCGCCCGCCGCGCTGCTCGCGGCCGAGGGGCTCGCCGCGGACACGGCGGTCGAGGTCACGACCGTCGACGATTTCTTCGCGCCCGTGCTCGAAGCTCCCGAGGAGGCCGGCGAGGCGGCGCTCGCCGCGGCGGGGCGGTACCAGCGCCTCGTGGACCTGCTGGAGCGCCACCTGACCGATCTCCGCGTCTACCGCGTGGGGCGCGTGGACATCGACGTCCACGTCGTCGGCCGGCACCCGTCGGGCGCCTGGCTCGGCCTGAAGACGAAGGTCGTCGAGACGTGATCGACGGAGGGCGCGCCGATCAGCGGCCGCCGGTGGGCCCGTCGTCGGTGCGCGCCTCGAGCGCCCGCTGCACCGGCTCGGGGAGGGCCGTCAGGACGTCGTAGCCCGAGCGCCGCTCGATCTCGTCGACCGTCGTCCGGTACTTCCCCCAGCCCTCGTCCAGGATCCCCGTCGCGTTCGGCATCACCGCCGCGATGACCCGCGTCGACGGCCCGATGTCCTCCGGCCCCTGCCCTGGCTCGAGGACCACGGCGATCTTGAAGAAGGCGTCCGGCACGGCGACGCCCTTGCCGATGGTGGCCGGGCGCTCGGGCTGGTCGAAGAGGCCGCCGGCGACGAGGAACAGCACCCGCCGCTGCTTCTGCGCGAGCTCCTGGCACGCCTCCTCGAGCCGGAGCCACGGACCGGCGTTGAGGTCGTGGCGCTGCGGGAGGATGTTGGTGAGGAGGAACGTCGCCTTGTTGTCGTCGGGGGTCCGCGTCCGCTCCTCGGAGCGGACCATGTGGCCGCGATCGAAGCCGGAGCCCGTGTAGTCGTCGTGCTGGACGCGGTACCATCCGTCCGGCAGCGCGCTGTCGGTGAGGAACTTGCCCCGATGCCGGGGCGCGTCGCCGAACGACGCGGCGTCGAGCCGCCAGCTCACCCAGTTCGCCCCGTTCCTCGACCGGTTGTACGAGAGGGCGTACTGGGGCTTGATCATCAGGTGATCGTCGGACGCCGCGTCCCCGGTCCGCGCGCCCCTGGCTCCTGTGCGGGCGGGCACGCCGAGCTCGAGGTGGACGCTCGGCGCGGGCGGGCGCGAGGTCGGCGCGTCCTTCGTAGGAGCGCCCTTCGGCGCCGCGGTGCTGCCGGAGCGGCCGGTCGATGGCGACGGCTTCGAGGGGCGATCCCCGCCGTGATCGAGGCCGAGCTCCTTGAGGCCGCGCTCGAGCCCGCACTTGACCCCCGCTGCGCTGAGCCCGGTCACGGCCAGCGCGATGAGCACCTGGGCCCCCCGGGATTTCTGTTTTCGCTTCTTCGAGCCCACGTCAGCGCGTCCAGCCATCCACCTACGGCGGCGGCGGCACGCTACGGCAGCGACGGCGCGATCGTCCAGCGCGACGTCGGCGCGCGCGTGGAACGCGATGGGCGGCGACACGTTTCGCTTGAGCATGCCGCCGCGACTCTCCATGGTTTCCGGAGCGCCGATGGTGAGGCCGGAGGAGAGGGTCCTGCGACGCCGAGCCGCCCCCGGCTCCGCAGCCGAGGCACCGCCGCGCGCCCTGGGCGCGGCTCGGCGCTCCGCCTCGCTCGGCCGCCGCCGCGCCGTCGCTGCGGCCATGGCGCTCGGCGCATGCCTCCCCCTCGCCGACGAGGCCACGGCAGAGCCCGCCGAGGCGCAGCCCCCCGCGGCCGCGGAGCACCCCGCGGCCGCCGCGCAGCACCCCGCGGCCGCCGCGCAGGCGCCTCAGGTCACGATGCCGACGCCGCTCGGGCCCACGGACCCGCCCTACCCGCCTGGCGGCGTCGGCGATGCGACCGTGGTGCTCCGCATCACGGTGCACGCCGACGGATCGGTCACCGTCGTCGACGCCGAGGGCGACGAGCCGTTCGTGAGCGCCGCGGTGAGCGCGGCGCCGTCGTGGCGGTTCGAGCCCGCGCGCCGCGGAGGGCGGGCCCTCGGCGCGCGCATCCTGTTCCGCGTGACGTTCCGCGACCCCCGGGCGGCCGTGCCCGCGGCGCCGGCCGCGCCCGCCGGGCCGCCCGCCGGGCCCGCGCCGCCCGGCCCGAGCGCGGCGCCGGCGCCGCCCGCGCAGCCGCCGGCGCCCGTGGAGCCCATCGACGTCGTGGTCGTCGGCGAGCGCGCGGCGCCGATGACGACCTCGATGACCCGCGAGGAGGTGCGCCAGATGCCCGGCGCGTTCGGCGACCCCTTCCGCGCGGTCGAGGCGATGCCGGGCGTGACGCCCATCGCCTCCGGCGTGCCGTACTTCTTCGTGCGCGGCGCCCCCCCGGGCAACGTCGGCTACTTCGTCGACGGCGTGCGCGTCCCGCTGCTCTACCACGTGGCGCTCGGCCCCAGCGTGATCCACCCGGCGCTCGTCGAGCGCGTCGACCTCTACCCCGGCGGCTTCCCGGCGCGCTTCGGGCGCTACATCGGCGGCGTCATCGCCGGCGAGACGCGGGAGCCGGCGCGCCTGTTCCACGGCGAGGGCAACATCCGCCTGTTCGACGCGGGCGTCCTCGTCGAGGCGCCCTGGGCCGACGGCCGCGGCACCGCGCTCGTCGGCGGCCGGTACGCGTACCCGGGCGCGCTCCTCTCGCTCTTCTCGCCCGGCGTGGAGCTCGGATACTGGGACTACCAGGCCCGCGCCACCTACGACCTCTCGCCGTACGACAGGATCGGGCTCTTCGCCTTCGGGTCGCACGACTACCTCGCCCAGATCGAGGACGACGGCGAGACCGACGTCGTCCTCGCCGGCGACTTCCACCGGCTCGACCTCCGCTACGACAGGTTCTTCGCGCGCGGCGGCCGCCTGCGGCACGCGGTCACGCTCGGCTACGAGCAGAGCTCGAACCAGGACGGCGAGCGGGCCGGCCGCACGCGCCTCCTCGGCACGCGCGCGGAGCTGTCGGCCCCCGTCTCGGATCGGCTGACGGTGCGCGCCGGCGCCGACGCCCAGATCGAGCGGTACGACATCGACATCCGCGAGAACGACGGCGACTTCCCGAGCCGGAACGACATGGCGCTCGCGCGCCTGTTCACGAGCCGCGAGGACCTCGCGGCCGGGCTCTGGGCCGACGTCGTCGTGCGCCCGACGCCCTCGTTCGAGGTCGTCCCCGGCCTGCGGGGCGACCTCTTCGCGTCCGACGGCGCGACAGCGGCGACCGTGGACCCGCGGCTCGCGACGCGCCTGCAGGCGACGCCGGACGTCGCCCTGCTGAGCGCCTTCGGCGTGACCCACCAGCCGCCGAGCTTCCTCGGGGCGGTGCCGGGCCTCCAGGTGGGGGGCCTTCAGGGCGGCGCGCAGACGGGGCTGCTCGCGAGCGCCGGCGTCGAGCTCCGCCTCCCCGAGGGGTTCAGGGCGACGGTCACCGCCTTCCGGAGCGGCTTCTTCGACCTGAGCGACCCGCTCGGCAACCGGCCGCCGACCACCGACATCGGGCTCGCGCGGCGGGCGGAGCTGCGCGCGACCGGCAGCACCCACGGGCTGGAGATCCACGCGCACCGCAGCCTGTCGAAGCGGATCGGCGGGTTCGTTTCCTACACCCTCTCGCGCTCGGTCCGCCATGTCGGCCGCGAGAGCTTCGACTCGGCCTTCGATCGCCGCCACGTGCTCAACGCGGCCGCCGCGGTCGACCTGGGGCGCGGCTGGAAGCTCGGGGGCAGGGCGGTGTTCTACAGCGGCATTCCGATGACGCTCGATTACGACCTGTGGGGGAACGACGACCCGAACAGGCCGCGGCCGGGCAACGACGAGGATCGCCCCGACACGGAGGAGGACATCCGTCGCCGCGAGCGGCTCCGCGAGCAGGTCGCCCGGTACGTGCGCGGGCTGAACCTGCCGGAGCGGCTGCCGGCGTTCTTCCGGCTGGACCTGCGCCTCGAGAAGCGCTGGGTCTTCCGGGAGGGCCGGTGGATCTCCTTCACGGTCGAGGTGCTCAACGCGACCGCCGGGAAGGAGACGCTGCAATACGAATGCTCGATCGTGCGCGGCTGTGAGCCGGAAGAGCTCGGTCCCATCGTGATCCCCAGCATCGGCGGCGAAGCGAGCTTCTGAGCGCCATCGACGTTGGTGTGGGCCGCGGCGGTCGCCGCGAGCCGCGCCAGCGCGCCCGCGTCGCGCTGCGGCGCGCCGGAACCGCATGCCCGGACCCGGGTCGTGCTGAGCCCGCGACTACAGCACGATCGCAAAATTGCATATCGCCACACCGACAACGTCACGGCGGCGATGACGGCTCCTGGCCGAGACGGATCGCGAGGCGCCGTGAAACCACGCGATAATTTGGCGCCATCACAGCAATCGAAACAAGCACGTTTGCCACGGAGCCTGCGGGGACGGCTGGCTCGCGGCGCCCGACCACGCAAGCCGTTGCGGGATGACGCAAACATTTGTGCGCGATCCATGGAGCGTCCACGCCGCGCGAGCGTCCGCTCGTGTCGATCGGTTCACACGTGCGGTGCGCCGAGGGCCCAGAGCACGCCCGGATCCCTTCATTTGTCCGCGCACGGCGCACGTGCGCAGTTTCGGCTGATGCCTATACTCACTGGTCCAACGCTTGCGAACATCGTGAAGCGGTGCTGGGGCGAAGAGGCCACGGGCATCGCACCTCGAGAGCCGTTGCCTCACCTCCAATCACCTACCGCAACCATGAGGGTCAAGTAATGAATCTGTATTCCCGCACGCTTAGCACGGTTCTCTTCTCTGCAGCGCTCGCGGCCACCGCGCTCCCCGCGAGCCAGGCCGAAGCGTCCTCGTCCAGGCACCAGCCCACGAAGGTCGAGCGTCTGGTCTTCCCGGTGACCCTCTCCGACGGCAACACGTACGACGTCGTCGGCTACCTCTATTATCGCGGCCACTACAAGTACCGCCCCCTCCAGGTGCTCGTCCACGGCCTGACCTACACGCACGAGTACTGGGATATGCCGTCGATCGGCGGGCGCAATTATTCCTATGCCGACTACATGACCAAGGAGGGATACGCCGTCCTGGCGCTCGACGTGCTCGGCGCCGGGGAGAGCAGCCGGCCGGACGGCGACTTCCTCGACCTGGCCGAGACGGCCGAGAGCGTGCATCAGGTCATCACGGAGATGCGCACACGCGGCGGGGTCTTCAAAGAGCCTTTCCGGAAGATCGCCCTCGTCGGCCACTCGAACGGCGCCATCATCAGCACGTTCGTTCAGAGCACCTACAATGACGCGGACGTCCTCGTCAACACGGGCTTCGCCTTCACGCCGCACCCGATCCCGGTGCCGCCCGAGGCGATCTCCCAGCTGCTGCAGACCCCCTATATCGCGATCCCGACGGAGATCCGCACCGAGGTCTTCTACGACGCCCCGAACGCGGATCCCGCGGTGATCGATTTCGACAACGCCACCATCGCCGACACGTACACGCGGGGGCAGTTCCTGAGCCTGCTGGCCGTCTCCGGGGACCCGTCGCTCGCCGGCATCGAGGGGGTCACGAGCCCGGTGCTCATCCAGTTCGGGGAGACGGACGAGCTGCAGCCGGCGGCGTACGTGGACTCCGACGCGGCGCTCTACACGAGCGCCGAGAGCGTCACGACGGCGATCGTCCCTGACACAGGCCACATCCTGAACGGCCACTTCGGCTCGCCGGCCGGATGGGAGCAGATCGACTGCTGGATCCACCACAACATGGGCTGGTAGCCCCCGGGCCGCGCTCCCCGCCGATCCCGCGCTGCGCGCCGCGCGCCACGAGCGCGCGCGGCGCTTCCCCCCGACCCGCCACATCCGATCTGCCGGGCGCCCGCGAGGTGAGCGGCCGCCGGCGCCGCGCCCGCGCGATCGGCGCGGGCAGCCGGCTCGCCGCCTGGACCGCCGAGGCCGGCGGCCGCTGCCCTCGCCCGCTCGATCCGCGCCCCGCCACCTTGGCGGCCGCGGCCAGGGATCTATGCTGCGTCCATGCGCGAACAGCTCGCCATCACGCTCGGGGAGGTCTTCTGGACCGACCTCCGCGCCCACGCGGCGCGCGATGCGGTCATCCTCGTCGACGCCGCGCTCGATCTCCTGGACGTGGGCGAGGCCGTGGCCGCGAACGACGCGGCCGCGGTCCAGGCCTGGATCGCCGCCGGCAAGCTGACGAAGCCGACCGCCGAGGACCTCGCGCGCTGGCCCCTCCAGCTCGAGATGCGCTTCCTGTCGCTCGTCGTCGCGCCGTTCGTTCTCGTGCGCCGGCCGCCCGCGCCGGCGCTCTCCTGAGGCGCGCATGCAGCGGGCGCCGGCGCGCCCATTCTGCGCCGTGATATCGTCGCCATCATGCGCAGGTTCGAGTTCGTGCAGGGGACGAGCGCCAAGTTCTGGATGGCCGATGTGGACGACAGGACGTTCATCGTCGTCTACGGCCGGATCGGCTCCGCCGGCCAGCGCAAGGAGAAGGCGTTCCCCACGGCCGAGGCCGCGACGCGCGAGCTGGAGAAGAAGATCGCCGAGAAGCTCAGGGAGGGCTACCAGGAGGTCGCCGCGGCCTCCGGCGGCGCGCCTGCGGGCGCCGCTCCCGCCGCCGCCGAGGAGGCCGCGCCCCCGCCGCCGAAGCTCGACCTGCCGCCGCGCGTGCGGCCCGGCGAGTCGACGGAGGCGCAGAGGAAGGCCGCCGTCCACGCGCTGACCGCGCTCGCGGCCGCGCGCGGCCGGCGGAGCTGGGCCCTCGGGCGCGCCGTCCGCCGCGCCCGGCGTGCGCTCGAGGCGCTCGGCGGGCTCGACCCCGCGACCGACGCGGCGCTGTCCGCCGCGCTGGACGCGCTCATGGCCCGCGTCGTCGCGCCGAGCGCGCCCGATCGGCTGCCGCTCGTGCACGCGGTCGAGCTGCTCTCGGAGCTCGACGCCGCGGCGTTCGCGCGCGCGGTGCGCGAGACGTGGAAGGCCCCGCCCGCGACGTCGCCGGCCGCCGGAGCGCTCGCCCTCCTGAGGCGGCAGCTCGAGGAGCTCGGCGACCCGGAGCTCGGCCTCCGGCTCGGCGCGCTGCTCGTGGACCGGCCGCACAACGGCTCGATGAGCTCCGAGGCCGGGTGGGCGCTCCGGTGGAAGGCGCTCTCGCCGTACCTCGAGGCGCACCTCGCCCGCGGCGGGCGATCGCTGAAGGACCACCTGGCGCGCATCGACGCAGGCGGCGACCCGCACGTCGCAGAGCGCCTCGCGCGGATGCGCGCGGCGTGACGTGCGCGCCGGACGCGCGCCCGCGGGGCAGCGCGACCACGACGAGCCGGCGCGCCGCGCGCGAGGCGCGGACGTGGGCGACTACGCGACACGCAGGTACCCCGCGCGAAGGCGAACCTTCCGTCGTCGCCGGAGCGACTCTGGCTTGACCTGATCCGCAGGGGTCGCGATTCTCTCAGGCCATCCGCCGCGGGAGGCGCCTTGGCGAGCTCACCGAACCCGATCGACATCGCGAACGTCAAGCAGCTCGCCGCGAGCGGGTCGCCCTCCCTCGCCGAGACCATCGAGGCCTACCTCGAGCAGCCGGAGCCCACCCCGGAGGCGCCGCCCCGCGAGGGCGCGCTCACCTTCCCGGCGTTCCTGGGGCTGCTCTCCAGCGCGCAGGGCATGCGCACCCCGGAGCAGCGGCGCGAGCGGGCGACCGACGCGTGGGAGCGCTTCCTCGCGCAGGTCGATCCCGCCCCGCCGGCGCGGCTGGAGCTCGCCGACCTGCTCGTGCGCGTCTACGAGGAGGGCACGGACGCCGGGCGCAGCGCGCTGTGCGACGTCGCCAGGAGCGCGCCGCTCGTCTTCGGCGCGTGGGGCGGGCTGAAGCGCATCTACAAGCTGGCCGAGGCGCGCCTCGACGCGGAGCTCTTCGGGGCGCTCGCCTTCCGCTTCGACGCCGAGCTGACGCGCGGCGGGCGGCGCGAGGTCTCCCGCGGGACGCTCATCTACATGCGGCGCCGCGCGTGGCGCTTCCTGCGCGAGCTCGGCCGGAGCGTGCCCGAGCTCTACCCGCAGTTCGCCGTCGAGGTGCTCCGCCACTACACGCCGGACACGAGGTTCGGCGACCTCTGGGTCGCCAACCACGTCTGGGCGCACCGCGCGGGCAAGTACGACGGGCGCTCGTTCCACGGCGGCGTCCCGCCGAGCGACATGGTGAAGCACCGCGCCTTCAACGACGCGTGGAAGCGATCGCCCGACCCGCTGATGCTCCTGCTCTCGACGTGCCAGGCCGATCCGCCGGCCAGGTTCGCGATCCAGGGGCTCAGGAAGGACTTCCCCGAGGCGCTGCGGAGCGTCACGCCCGCGTGGCTCGCGCGCCTCGCGTACCGGCCGCTCGCGAGCGCGCACGACTTCCTGATCGAGACGCTGCTCGGGTCGCCGGAGCTCCACCAGAGCAAGCTGCGGAGCCTCGGGCTGCACGACGCCGCGCTCGCGCTGCTCGACTCGCCGAGCCCGAAGGCGCGCGCGTTCGCGATCGAGTACGCCCGCGCGCACGCGGCGGATCTCGACCCGGAGCGCCTCGCCGCCCTGCTCGGCTCCGCGCACAAGGAGACGCGCGCGTTCGCCGCGTCGGCGCTGCAGGGCAGGAGCCCGCGCGCGCTCGGCCACGAGCTCCTCGGGCGGCTGCTCACGCGCGGCGAGACCGAGGCCTGGGCCGCCAAGGCGCTGAGCGAGAGCTTCGATCGCGCGGAGCTGCCGGAGCGCTTCGTCATCGACATGATCTACGGCGAGCCCGCGCAGAAGCGGTGGGCGGCCGCGCACTTCAAGGCGAAGTACCGGCCCGGCGAGCTCGGGGCGGGGTTCTGGGTGCGCGTGCTCGACGACCCGCGGCACGAGGAGGACGACCGCGCGACGGACACGGCGCTCGACGCGCTCGGCAAGTACCCTGTCGCGGCGATCGGGACGCCGTGGCTGCTCGACGCGCTCACGCGCAAGCGCATCGGGCACGCCGTCGCGACCTGGCTCCGGAAGGCCGACGCCCTGCCCGACCTGACCGCCGAGGGCGTGGAGCGCCTGAAGGGGCTCGTCTTCAGCGCCGAGACGCGCGCGGTCGCGCTGGAGGTGCTCGGCAACCCGAAGATCGTCGCCCCGCGGCAGCTCACGCTGCCCTGGCTGCTCGCGCTCGCGCGGCGCGCCGATCCCACCCTGAACGGCTTCGCGCGCAGGTACCTCCTCGCGCACATGAAGCCGCAGGACTTCGACCCGGCGCAGGACCCGGGCGGCCGCGGCGACCGCGAGGCGGGCACCGCGAAGCTGTTCGCGCTCGCGCTGGGCGAGAAGGAGCCCGAGCCGATGCGCGCCTTCGCGCAGACGTACCTGCGCTGCCATCACCCGGTCCTCGGCCCCGAGCAGGGCGAGGCCAAGGAGCTCGAGCTCAGGCCTGGGCTGAAGCGCGCGGCGTTCACCGCCGAGCGGATCTGGCCCGCGCTCTTCGACCCGCGCGAGGACGTCCGGCGCTTCGCCGCGCTCGTCACGCGCGCGGAGCTCCGGGCGTGGGGGTACCAGACCCGCGTCTACGAGCTCGCCCACAGCGACGCGAAGGAGGTGCGCAACATCGCCTTCGACGCGCTCCGCAAGGCGGGCGATCCGTCGGCGGATCCGGCGCTCGCGCTCACGGTCGAGGAGCTCGATCCCGCGCAGGTCTTCGCGCTGACCGAGAGCCTGAAGAAGAGCGCGCGCGAGCTCGGCCTGTCGCTCATCCTGAAGCACTACGCGCGCCTCGGCGGCCCGGAGCGCCTCGGCTGGCTGATGCAGAGCGCCGACCGCGAGGTGCGCCTCTTCGCGGTGCGGATGCTCTGGGAGAAGCACCGGCCGCGCGACCTGCCGCCGGGCTGGCGGCCGCGGGCCGCGCGGGCAGAAGCGGGCGCCGCGGCGGAGCCGCCGGAGGACGCGGGGCGGTTCGAGGACGTCGGGGCGCTGCGGCGCTTCCTGCGGTACGTGCTCTCCGGAATCCCCGCGGGGCGGTCGCCTGATCCGGGCGACAGCGCGGGCCCGCGGAGGCGCCTGTCCGCGAGCGAGGCCAAGCGGCGCGTGATCGAGATCGTGCGCGACCTCGCGGTCGAGGACGCGGCGTTCGCGGCGCTCGTCGCCCCCGTGATCGCCGAGTTCACCGGGTCGATCGCGAAGGGAGAGTGGCAGGCGTGCCTGGCGGCGCTCCTGCACCTCAGGCGCGCGCACCCGGGGCTCGAGATCGACGGCCTCGCCGCGCCGGGCGCCGGACAGGGGGGCGCATGAGCCACGCGATCGGCCATCACGAGAAGGTCCGAGCGCTCGCCGTCGGCCCGCGGCTCCTCGCGGTCGGCGGGGTGCGCGCGCCGGCGCAGGGCGGCGCGCGCGGGACGTCGGCGGCGCGATCGGCCGCCGGCGCGAGCCAGGTGACGCTGTTCGATCACGCGGCGAACAAGGCGGTGCGCTCGCTCGACGTGCCCGCGCACGTCCTCGGGCTCGCGTTCGCGGGCGACCTGCTCGCCGCGGCGTGCTCCGACGGCGCGCTCAGGCTGATCGCGGGCGCCGGGGCCGAGGTGCGGTCGATCGACGCGCACCGGGGCGGCGTCACGGCGGTCGCGGCGGCGCCGGGGGGCGCGCGCCTCGCCACCGTGGGCGTCGACGGCGCGCTGCGCGTCTGGCGGGTCGGCGAGGGCGCCGGGTCCCCGGCCCAGCCGACCGGGACCGCCGCCGAGATCGCGTCGTTCGCGCTCTCGACGGCGCCGCTCCGCGCGGTCGCGTTCGATCCCGCCGGCGAGCTGGTCGCGGCCGCGGGAGACGACGGCGTGGTCCGCGTGATCACGCTGTCGACCGGCGCCCGGCGCGACATGCCCGGCCACGAGGGGCCGGTCGCGGCGCTCGCGTTCACGCCGCGCGACGGGCGGCTCGCGTCGGGCGGCGACGACGGCACCGTGCGCCTCTGGTACCTCGTCGGCGACGTCGAGTGCGAGATCCGCGGCGCGGACGGGAGCGGTCACGCGGGCGGCGTCCGCGCGCTGCTCTGCCTGCCCACCCCGCCGCCGCAGGAGGACGGCAAGGAGGCCGGCGACCGCCTCGTGTCCGCCGGCGTGGACGGCGCGCTCCGCATCCACCGGCTCGAGGACCGGCGCAAGCCGCGCACGCTGGAGACGAGCGCGCTGCCGCTCCACGCGCTCGCGCTGGCGCCGCCCGCCGAGGGCGGCCCTGCGCGCCGCGGGGCGCGAGGCAACGCGGGGCGCGGCGCGGCGGACGCGAAGGACGGGCTCGGCGCCGTGTTCGCCGCGGGGGACCGGCGCACGGTCTGGCGCTTCCCGATCGACGCGGCCGGCGCGCCCGCGGACGGCGCCGTCGAGCTGGCGCACGGCTTCGATGTCCTCGCCCAGGCGCTCTCGGGGGCGCGGCCGGCGCGCGAGAGCGCCGTCAAGACCCTCGCGGCGCTCGACGAGCCCGAGGCGCTCGAGGCCGCGCTGCGCGCGCTCCGGTCGGATCCCGACGCCGAGGTGCGCGCGCTCGCCGCCCGCGAGCTCGGGGCGCACGGGCGCCGCGGCGCGCGCGCGAGGCTCCGCGAGGCGCTCGACGACGAGCACGCGGCCGTCCGGCTGGCCGCTCTCGAGGCGCTCCGCGCGATCGATCGCGACGCGCCGCTCACCCCGCTCCGGGCAGGGCTCGAGGCGCGCGCCGCCGACGTGCAGCGCCGGGCGCTCGTCGAGATCGGCAAGCTCCACGGCAGCTCGCCCCTCATCCCCGGGCTCATCGCCGACAAGCTCGCCGGTCGCGACGCCTCGGTGCGGCTCACGGCGCTCGACCAGCTCCAGAAGATCCACCCGGACGGCCCCGAGCCGCTCCGCGCCGCGTTCGAGCGCGGCCCGGCCGACCTCCGGGTCGAGGCGCTCATCCGCGCCGCGCTCCGGGGCTGGCTCTCGGCGCCGGCGTTCGCGCCGATCGCGGCGCGCGCGCTCGACGACGACGACGCCGAGGTGCGCCGCATCGCGTTCGCGGCCAAGGTGCTCGAGCGGCGGGCGCTCGCCCACGCGCTCGAGGCGCGCGACGAGGACCTCGGCCGCGCGGCGCTCGACATCGCGCGGCGCGCGGCCGAGGTGCTGCGGCGCGCCGGCGGCGGCGACGACGAGCAGCCCGCGCCCGAGAAGGCCAGGGCGAAGGCGGCCGACGACGCGATCCTGAAGGCCGCGCGCGCCCGGATCCCCGGCGTGGGGAGCCCGGGGGCCGAGCCCACCGAGGCCGACCTCGAACCGCTGCTCACGGCCGTGGCGTGCCGCACGCCGGACACGGCGGTGCGGGGCGCGCGCGGGCTCGCGCAGCTCGGCGACACGCGCGCGCTCGGCGCGCTGCTGCAGCTCACGCGCGAGCAGGACCCGTCGCTGCGCCAGGCGGCGGCGACAGCGCTCGCCGAGCTCCAGGACACGCGCGCCGAGAAGCGGCTCATCTGGATGCTCGACGACGCGGACGCGGCGGTGCGCGCCGCGGCCCTCGACGCCTACGCGCAGCTCGAGTCGTCGGCCCCGCTCGCCCTGGCCGAGGCGTCGCTCCGCTCGTCGCAGGAGGACATCCGCGTCCGCGGGCTCGACCGGCTCGTGGCGCTCGCCGGCGACGGCAAGGGCCCGAAGCCCCCCGAGGCCGAGGCGCTGCTCGCCGACGCGATCGAGGACGAGTCCCCCAAGGTCCGCGGCGAGGCGTTCCGGACCCTCTGGTCGTGGCACACCGCGGATCCTCAGAGGGCGCTCGACCGCGCCCAGCTCGCGCGCTTCCCCGACCTGCGCCTGCGCGCCGTCGAGGAGCTCAAGGCGCACGGCGAACAGCCCTGGGCCGCGGAGCGCCTGCACGCGGCCATCGGCGACCGCGACGCCGGCGTGGCGCAGGCCGCGTACGACGCGGTGGTGAAGCGGCGCGGCAAGGCCGCCGTCGAGCCGCACCTCGCCGCCATGGCGTCGATCCACCCCTCGGTCCGGGAGAGCGGCGCGCGCGGAGCCGCGCACGCGCCGGTGAGCGAGGCCGCGCGCAGCGCCCTCATCCGGCTGCTCGAGGACGACCACGCGGGGCCGCGCACCGCCGCGATCGAGGCGCTCGACAAGCTGCTTCCCGGCGAGGCGGGGCCGCTCCACATCGGGCTCCAGTCGAGCCACCTCGACCTCCGGGTGCGCGCGGCCGAGCTCTGCGCCGCGCGGCGCGACGAGCAGCTCGTGAGCCCGATGCGGGCGCTCCTCGCCGACAAGTCGCTCTTCAGAGAACTGCCGATCCAGATCCTCGGCCCCCTGCGCGCCCGCGCCGCCACGGCGCTGGCGACGCTCGGGTCGCCGCGCCTCGTCAAGTACTTCGCCACCGAGCTGCTGAAGGACGACTACCCCGACGTGCGCGAGCAGGCGGCGCGCGGGCTCGCGATGGCTGCTCGCCGCGGCGAGGAGGGCCACCTGCTCGACGCCATGGGCCACGCCGACGTCGCGGTGCGATCGTGGGCCGCCGACGGGCTCGCGCGGCTCGGCGACGTGCGCGCGCTGCCGGTGCTCACGGGCACGCTGCGCCACGAGCACCCGCCCATCCGCGTCGCGACGATCATGTCGTTCGCGGCGCTCGGGCCCGAGGGCTACGGGGGCATGCTGCAGGGCCTCGAGGACAGCGCGCGCGAGGTCCAGGAGATCGTCTTCGCGATCGTGCTCGCGCGCGACCTCCGGGCCTTCCGCCGCGGCGATCCGCCGGATCTCCTGACCAGCGCGCTCTCGTCGCAGCGCTCCGACGTGCGCTTCGCCGCGGCGCGCGCGCTGGAGCTCCGCGCCGACCCGGAGGCGTACCTCGCCCACCTCGTCGAGGTGCTGATGCCCCCGCGCCCCGACGCCGCCGCGCAGCCGGACGGCGAGCGCGCGGCCGACGGCGAGAGGCCCTCCGGCATGAAGGACTGGCCGCCCGAGGCCGCGCGCGGCCGCCTCCTCGTCGGCCTCGCGGAGGCGCTCGCCAGCGACAACCCGGAGCAGCGCTACGCGGCCGCGCAGGTGCTCCGCCTCCGGCGCAAGCCCGTCGAGTACTTCCGCGAGGCGAAGCGGGTGGCCGCGCTGCGCCCGGCCGGCGCGCCCGTCGCGGCGGACACGACGCCGCGCGCCTTTGAGGAGACCGACACGACGCCGAAGAAGGGGTGGCTCCGCCGCCTCTTCGCATTCGCGCAGACCGGGCCGAAGGAAGGCGGCAAGCCGGCCGCCGACGTGGTCCCGGAGGGCGAGCAGCGGCGGTTGCGCTGGCTCGCGTTCGGCGCGTACATGGGCCTCCTCCGGCAGGTCGCGCCGGGCGACGACGAGGCGCACCGCACCCGCCGGGACGCCATCGACCGGATCGTCGACGCGTGCGCCAGGGGGCACGTCAGCAGCACGGCGGCGATCCCGCCGCTCGTCCGGGCGCTCGACGACCCGCACCACCTCGTCCGCAAGGCGGCGTTCGCGGGGCTCAAGGCGCTCTTCCCCGCGGGGGCGCGCGAGCCGCTCGCGCTCGGGCTCGCGTCGGCGTCGGCCGACGTGGCGCGGGCCGCGCTCGACGAGATCGCGGCGCGCGGCGAGGACGCCCGCCCCGAGATCGTCCGCGCGCTGAGCTCGCCGCTCTCCGACGTGCGCCGCTACGCCTTCGAGCTCCTCGAGCGGCTCTGCCCAAAGGGGAGCCTCGAGCCGCTCCTCGCGGCGCTCGGCAGCGAGCACGCCGACCTGCGCATCGGCGTGCTCGAGCGCCTCGCGTCGTCGAGCGATCCGCGCATCGTGCCGGCCCTGTGCCGCGCGATGGAGAGCGACCACGACGACCTGCGCCTGCGCGCGGCGGAGCTCCTCGCCCGCCGCCGCGACGATCGCGCCGTCGACGTGCTGGCGGCGTTCCTGCGCGACGCCGCGGCCGCGACGTCGGCGCGCGCCCGCGAGGCGCTCGTCGCGCTCGCGAGCGACGCGGCGGTGCGGGCGCTCGCGGCGCACATGGACGAGTCCGCCGCGCCGGCGGACCGCGCCGCGCTGGCGCGCGCCCTCGGGAGCACGCGCAACCCCGAGGCCACCGGCGCCCTCGCGGCGCGCTTCGACGACGAGGCCGCCGAGGTCCGGAGCGCGGCGTTCAAGGCGTGCCTGGAGATCGTCGACAGGGGGCACGAGCGCGAGAAGCGCGACGCGGCGCGCGCGCTCGGGTTCCTCGCCGCCGCCGCGCGCGCGAAGGACCCGGCGCTCCGCCTCGCCGCGGCGCGCGAGCTCGACCTCGGCGACGATCCCGCGCAGGACGATCTGCTCGCCGCGCTCTTCGCGGATCGCGACCTCCCCACGCGCGTCGCGGCCGTGACGTCGTACGCGAAGCGCGTGAAGGACAAGGGGGCGCCCTCGGGGCCGCTCGAGGCGGTGCTGCGGGCGGGCGCGCGCGAGCTCGTGCTCCCGGCCGCGGAGGGGGTGGCCGCGCGGGGCCTCACGGCGGCGCTCCGGCCGCTGCTGCTCGTCGCGCGCGCGGGCGAGCCCGGGGAGCGCGAGCGGGCGCTGCTCGCGCTCGGCACGCTCGGCGACGCCCGCTCGCTCGACGAGCTCGAGGCGGTGGCCGCCGGCGGGACCAAGGAAGCGCCTGTTGAAATCGCCATGCAGGCCGCCGCCACGGAGGCGCTCGGCCGCATCGCGCCGAAGCTCGCGAGCGCCGAGCTCCGCCGGCGCGCCTCGGAGCGCGTCGAGCAGGCGCTCCAGGCGGACGCCATCGACCTCCGCGAGTCGGCGGCGCGGGGCGTGCGCTGGATGGGCGGCGAGCGCGCGCGCGTGCTGCTCGAAGAGCTCGTGCGCGCCGGCGACACGCCCGACCGGCTCCGCGTCGTCGCGGTGAACGAGCTCGGCCTTCTCGGCGACCCCGCGGCCGAGCCCGCGCTCGCCCGCGCGCTCGACGCGTGGAGCGTCGAGGTCCGCAAGGGCGCGCGCAAGGCGCTCGAGAAGCTCTTCCCGGGCCAGCGTACGCGCGTGGAGCTCCTCGCGGTCGGCAGCGAGTACGACGACATCGCCAGCCCGGCGGCGAGCTACCTCGCCGCCGAGGCCGATCCGGCCGAGCTGCTGCCGCGGCTCGCGTCGCTCAAGGACGAGGATCTCCGGCAGCGCCTCGCCATGGGCCTGCTCCGCCGCGGCCCCCTGCCGGCGGCAGCGCTCGAGCGCATGCTCGCGGACGAGCGCGCCCCGGCGCGGCAGGAGGCCGCGCGGCTCATCGCCGCCGGGACCGTGGACAGCGACCGCGGGGCGCTCGCCGGGGCGCTCGCCGCCGCGGCGGAGCGCGCCGCGGAGCGCTGGTCGGCCGCGCACGGCGACGCGCGCGACGCCGAGGCCGCGGCGTGGCGCGAGCTCGTCTGGGCCGCGGCGCGCGCCGGCGCGACCTCGATGGCGCCCGCGCTGCGCGCGCTGCTCCTCTCCAGCGGCGCTCCTGGCGACGTCCGCCGCGAGGCCGCGCGCGCGCTTGGCGCGCTCGCCGCGCTCGGGTCGGCCGAGGCGACCGCATCCCGGGACACCGTGGAGGCGCTCACGGCCGCCCTCGGGGACATCGACGCCGGCGTCCGGGCCTCGTCGGCGGCCGCGCTCGCCGCACTCGCGCCGGACGGCGCGGCCGCGCGCGCGGCGGCGGTGCGGCCGTTCGACCCCGTCGCCTTCGAGCCGACCGCGCGCGCGGCCCCGCCCGAGGCGCTCTCGGCGCTCGCCGCGAGCGAGCCGGGGAGGCGCCTCGCGCTGCCGGCGATGCTCGCGCGCGGCGCGCTCGCCCCGCTGATCTCGCTCGCGCAGGGCGCGGGCGGCGACGCCGCGGCGCGCCTCGACGCGATCGCGGCGCTCGGCCGCGCCGGCGGCGAGCGCGCGCTCGAGGTGCTGGCCGCGCTCGCGTTCGACGAGGGCGCGGCCGACGTCGCGGCCCGCAAGGCCGCGTACCGGGCGTACCGCCGCGCGAAGCGCGGGGCGGCAGCCGATTCCACGAAGACCGGGCCCACGAAGACCGGGCGCGCCCCCGGTGAGCCCGAGAACCCCGACGGAGTCAACGCATGACGGCGGCCCTCGCACGCCCCATTCACCTCCGGTACGCCGCGCCGAGCGAGCTCACCGCGGCCCCGCTCCACTCGAGCGTGCGCCTCTCCCTCGACAGCGCCCGCGGCCCGGTCGGCGTGCGCGGCGCGCTCCGCGACGCGGCGCTCTTCCGCGACGCCATGGCCGTGCTGGCGACCATCCTGGAGAGCGACCTCCGGTACAAGGGCAGGGACCGCACCGCGTACCTCGCTTACCTGATGAAGCAGGGCAAGAAGGCGACGGCGGCCATCTGGGAGGCGCAGAAGGCCTTCCTGGAGAGCGCCTTCGGCGACGACGCCGCGGGCGCCGGGCAGGGCGACGGTTCCCCCTCCCCGGCGAAGGCCTCCGGCGCGCTCGATCCGGTGCTCACGGTGCACCCGGACGAGGTCTCGATCGAGGTCTTCTCGCGCGACGAGAGCGCCTACGCCCGCCTCGCCTTCTCCAGCGACCTCTTCGAGGGCCGCGAGGCGGCCCACGGCACCGCCTTCGTCGATCTCTCGCCACGCATCGTCGAGCAGATCGATCGCCTGCGCGTCTACACCAGGGTGGAGCTCGACGCCGGCGCGTCGCGCGCCGCCGGCCCCGCCGGTCAAGGCGCGGCGCCGGGGGGGTCGGGCGGCAGGTCGATCGAGCGCTCGCTCGAGGTCCCGACCACGTGGCTCCGCGGCTTCCTCCAGGTGCAGTCGGCGGCCACGCTCCCCGCGGTCTCCTGCGAGCTCGCCCCGATCGATCTCTACAACGCGCTCTTCGTGCTCCGCACCCGCAAGGCGAAGAAACCCCCGCGCGGCCTGCGCTTCGAGCTCGTCCCCGGCAAGCCGCCGCGCCTCATCCTGGAGCCCTGGGAGATCCTCCTCGAGGGCCACGGCCCGCCGTACGAGGGCCCGCCGCGCGTCGTCCGGACGTTCGGCCGGCAGCGGCTGCTCGCGCTGTCGCGCCTCCTGCCGCACGTGCGGAGCGCGCGCGCCGAGCTCCGCGGCCCCGGGCTGCCGGTCTTCTGGGTGCTCGATCTGGGCCGCGCGACGCTCACCGTCGCGCTCACGGGCTGGACCGACAGCAGCTGGGCCAGCGCCGCCTCGTTCGACGCGCTGATGCCGCGCGAGGGCGCCGCCCGCGCGGCGCTCGACGCGCTCGCCGCGCGGCAGCTCGCCCTGCTCCGCGAGCGCGGGCCGCTCCCGCTCGCCGCCCTCGCGGCCGGCGGCAGCGCCGAGGACGCCCGCGCGGCGCTCCAGATCGAGTGCCTGCGCGGCCGCGTGCTCTACGACGTCGCGCGCCGCGTCTACCGCCCGCGCGAGCTGTTCCCCGAGCCGGTCGACGAGCGCGAGATCCGCTACAGCTCGCCCCGCGAGGCCGCGGCCCACCGCCTCCTCGGCGCGCCCGGCGCGGTCAGGACGACCAAGGTGCACGAGATCGCCGGCGAGGGCACCGAGATCCACGGGCAGGTCGCGGACCGGGAGGCGCACCGCGACTTCTCGCCGCGGTTCACGGTCGACCTCGAGGGCCGCGTGTCCGACGCGTGGTGCAGCTGCCCAACGTTCCGGCGCAGCGGGCTGCGCGAGGGGCCGTGCGAGCACATGATCGCGCTCCGCGTCGCCCACGCCCGCGAGCGCGCCGAGCAGGACGCCCTGCGAAAGACGGCCGAGGGCCGATCGCTCATCCGCGCCGAGACGCGCACCTACGTCCGCCGCGAGGCCTCGGGCGCCGAGGTGGTCTATCGTGTCTCCCTCGACGACCGTGTCGTTCACCTGTCGTGGGGCGCGCGTGCCGAGGCGCCTCGCCACCAGCGCATTTGGTTTGACACGGACGGCGAAGCGCGCGACGCGTATTTCAAGCGCCTCGATGCGTTAACATCGTCTGGATTCGTCGACGCCGACGCGTCGTCCGCGTGAGCAGCGCGAAGGGGAGGAGGAGGTCAAGGGTCAAATCGTCGTCGTGTTGCCAGGAGAGGTCCTGAACGCACCAGCCTCCGCGCCTCGAGCGCAGGAGCGGCGTCGCGCCGCTCTGGAGGAACCGCCAGTCACTCTCCGCAAGGTAGCCTGTTCTTGGTTCTCTTCGGCTAGACCAGCGCTACGGCGCGGGGAGAGCTGAGACAACCTCGCAACCGCCGTTTCTCCCCGCGCCGTAGCGCTGGTCTAGCCGGAGAACCGGTGAGGCTACCGTGCCCCAAGCGATGAAGGTGATGCGCTCGGGGCCTCTCTTGGCGACATGAGATCGCACGCGACGACAGGCGTCCCTGCCGCGCCGGGGGGCGTGCCGTGCTCGTCGCGATTCACAGCCACGCTGCCATCGAGACATGACCGCGAAGATCGACGCGACAGTCCAGGCCCGAGCCCCCGTCGTCCTCCCCCTCGCGACATCGCCCGCCGGCGGCGGCGCGGCGCCCCGCGGCGGCGCCAGCGCCGAGGAGCGCCGGCTCGCCCACGAGGCGCGCGTCGCTCGCTGGAAGGCGGTCGCGGAGGCGGGCGGGATCGACGCGTGGGTGACCGCGGAGCTCACGGCCCGCGGCGCCCTCGCGACGGGCGACCCCAGGGCGATGTCGGACCGGGAGCGCGCCCAGTGGAAGGAGCGAAAGAAGGCCGAGGCGAAGGAGCGCCGCGCGCTGCGCCGCCTCGCCTGGGAGGCCTACCTCGCGACGCACATCAACCACCTCGGCGCGGGCGTGCACTGGCGCGATCGCCCGGGGCCGGACAGGCTCGATGTCCCCGGCGCGGCCGAGCGCGCGCGGTCGCACGGGCTCCCCGAGCTCCCCGGCGCGGCCGAGCTCGCGGGCGCGCTCGGGCTGTCGATACCGCGGCTCCGCTGGCTCGCCTACCACCGCGAGGTCGACACGGGCACGCATTACCGGCGGTGGCTCATCCCGAAGCGCGACGGCAGCGCCCGCGCCATCTCGTCCCCCAAGCGGGAGCTGAAGCGCGCGCAGCGCTGGGCGCTCCGCAACCTCTTCGAGAAGCTCCCTGTCCACGCCGCGGCGCACGGCTTCCTCGCGAGCCGGTCCATCGTCACGAACGCCGCCGCGCACGCGGGCGCGGACACGATCGTCAAGGTGGATATCAAGGACTTCTTCCCGACGATCACGTGGCGCCGCGTGCGCGGGCTGCTCCGCAAGGCGGGCGTGGCCGAGGGGCCGGCGACGCTCGTCGCGCTCCTCGCGACGGAGGCGCCGCGCGAGCTCGTGCAGTTCCGCGGGCAGACGCTCCACGTGGCCACCGGACCGCGCGTGCTCCCGCAGGGCGCGCCGACCTCGCCGGCGATCACGAACGCGATCTGCCTGCGCCTCGACCGGCGCGTGTCCGGCCTCGCGCGCAAGCTGGGGTTTCGCTACACGCGGTATGCGGACGATCTCACGCTCTCCTATCGCGCGCCCGAGGCGCGCGACGCGCTGGCGCTCGACGGCGCCGCGCGGCCGCGCGCGCCGGTGGGCGCGCTGCTCCGGGGGATCCGGGAGATCCTGAGCTCCGAGGGCTTCCGGCTCCACCCGAGCAAGACCGTCGTGATGCGCAAGGGCAGCCGGCAGAAGGTGACGGGCCTCATCGTCAACGGCGCTGGCGATGCCGCCCCGGCGGCGCGCGTCCCGCGCGAGCGGGTGCGCGCGCTGCGCGCGGCGATCCGCAACCGCGAGCTCGGGCGGCCCGGCAAGGGAGAGACCCTGGCGCAGCTCAAGGGGCTCGCGGCCTTCGTGTACATGACCGATCCGGTCCGGGGGCGCGCGTTCCTTGGGCGGATCGAGGCGCTGGAGCGGAACCAGCGGGATCAGGGGAACCAGGCGAACCAGAGGAACCAGCCTGCGCCGTCCGGCGAGGCTGGCTGACGCCCGCCGCACGCGCGGGCGCCGCGCATCGGCACGCGACTACTGCCGTTCCATCCTGAGCAGCGTGACGTCCCCCGGGTCGCGGCTGATCGCCGTGCCCCGTTCCCCCTTGGCCGTGAGCACCCAGTCGAAGACGCTGACGCCCCCGAGGGAGTCGACCGTGGTGAACGTGCCCGCGCCGTCCTCTCCGAGCGACCATGTGCCCGTGAAGGTGTCCGTGAAATACTCGCCCTCGAGGCTCCCCGACTCCGTGGCGGTCAGCGTCCCATCACGGTGGAACACGATCACCCCGTTCGCCACGAAGTTGCCGAGCCCCACGAGCGAGCCGGCGGCGTCCCAGCCGTACCTTCCGTGGAAGTCTCCGCCCCTGCGCGCGAGCTCCGACGCCTCCTCCGCGTGAGCGATCCCCGCGCCGCCTCGATCGGCGTCGATGAAGCACGCGAACGTCATGAGACCAACGACACCCAGTCTTCCCAGCGTCTTTTTCATGGCACACCTCCAGCTCCAGTGGCCGCGGCCGGAAGCGTGGAGCCGATGAGGAGCCATCGGCGCTGCCGGTCCAGCCGCCTGCGTCACCGCGCCTGCGACGCGCCCGGGGATCGTGACAGCGCCGATTCCCCGCGCATCGCGCGCCCAGGCGTCAACATTCGATTCACCTTACAGGCGCATCAACTGCGCTGTCAACGCGGCGCCCCCGCGCAGACCTCGTGTTCTGGCCATCCGGTTCGCGACGCGGGCGTCCGCCCACTGGTCGGCTGGTCGCCGATGTGCTGCGCGCCTGTCGCCGGCGGAGCTCCCGGGACACCGGGGAACCTTCCCTCGAAAGCATCGATCCAGCGTCGACTGGACTGCGTGTAGGCCTGATGCTGTAAAGGTGCTTCACCGAGCGGCGTCTAGACATCTGGATTTCAGGATGGATAGGATGATCGGCCATGCAAAAGCCATCTCCTCGTCTCCTCGCGTTTCTGGCCGTCTTGCTCGTCGGTTCCCTCCTCTGCGGGTGCCCCAACCCGAACTCCTACGGGACGCCTCGGACCGTCGCGCCCGGCAAGATCGCGCACTCGGTGTCGCTCGAGAGCTACGGGTACATCGGGGAGGTCCAGGACCTCGTCGAGGATCCGAGCACCGGCGAGACGACGACGAGGCCGAGGAAGGTCAGCGTGTTCGCGCCGAACCTGCCCTCCTACCAGCTCCGGGCCGGCTTGACGGACATGCTCGACATCGGCGCACACCTCCACAACCTCACCTCGTTCGGTGTCGACCTCAAGGTGAACCCTGTCCGCGGCGTCTTCGATCTCGCCGTCGACCCCGGGCTGCAATACTTCTTCCTGACGGCCAGCAACTCCTCGGCGCACGTCCTCTACCTGCACGCGCCGCTGATGCTCGGCGTGAACCCCGTCGACTGGTTCTCGATCGTGGTGACCCCCGGCGTCACGTACGGGCTCGCCTCGGGCAATGTCGTGGGCAGCGACGAGGTTGTGTCGGTCTCGGACGGCCTCCTCTTCCGCGGCAGCCTCGGCTTCCAGTTCCGGACCTCCGACAGCTTCGCGATTCACCCGGAGATCACGATGATGAAGCGCCTCGAGGGGACGGGGCTCGTGTACAACTTCGGTATCGGGTTCAACTTCGGCGCCTTGCCGAGCTACAAGGACCTTCAAGAGCCGATGTGATACGGCCTCCGCTGCAGGCGCCTCCTGCAGTGCTGGCCGTGCCGCCCGAGCATTGCGCTCCGCCCGCCGACGCGCCGCGCGTCGCAGCGGGAGCACCTCAGCGGGCGCGCTCGCGCGTCCGCTTCAGCGCCGCCTTGAGCACGTGCTCCGCGATCAGGTACCCGAACCCCTCCCCGTCGATCCGCCGGAGGAGCTGGTCGCGCGAGATCCGGAGCGCCGCCGCGGTGGCGTCCAGGTTCCACCCGTGCGCGGCGAGCTGCTGGAGCAGCCGTGCGCGCCGCACCTGCCCCGCGGAGAGCCGGTAGGTCTTCGCGTACTCCAGCGTCCCGTCGTCGCGCACGATCGCCTCGCCGATGTGGTTGTCCAGCGCCGGATCGAGCTCCGTCATGAACCGCTGCAGCGAGAACGGCCCCGCCCTGTACACGCGCTCCGCCGCGATCGGCCGGCCGATGAGCCCCGCGGCCGTGTCCACGTGCAGCGCGCCGGCCTCGGCCCGCGCCCGGTCGAGCGCGGCCCGCAGGTCGTCGAGCGAGCCGACCTGCGCCGCGTCGAGCGTGTGAACGAGCGCCTGGCTGTCGCCGTTGTAGCGGGCCGCGTGGAGCAACGTCTGCTCGAAGAAGTCCTCGATCAACGTGCGGTGCAGCGCGCGGTAGTCGTCGGGGTGCGACACGACGAACACCGACGCGAGCAGCTCGCCGACGAAGAGCAGGACGCCGCTCTGACCCTCGTGGATCTCGAAGACGCGCAGCGCGTCCTCCAGGCTCGGTATCGCCCGGCCGGACAGCGACACCTCGGTGCGCGGATCGAGGCCGCGCGAGATCGCGCGCCGCGAGTACTCGGACCAGGCGATCTCGGGCGCGTTGAAGTGCAGGGCGAGGAAGCCCTCCATGGCGAGGTGCTGCGGCAGGAGGCGCAGGCGGTTCCGCTCGGCCGGGTCCTCGCCGCGCGCCTCGCGCCGGGCCATGCGGTGGAGCAGGTTGACGCCGAAGCCCAGCCTGGCGAGCGGGTTGCGCTCGGCCGGCCCCGCGAGCGCCGCGCCGTAGGACGCGACGGGCGAGCCGTCGTCGGTCCACCCGACCACGAGCGCGTGCGGAACGTAGTTCGAGAAGTAAAGCGAGCCTTCGCCCACATCGACGAGCGCCATGGGGTCGTCGTACCCGCGGCGGGCGATGCGCAGGTCGCCCCGCGGCGCGGCCCGGAGGAGCGGGACGAGGCGCACGCCCGCGAAGACCTGGGCGTGCGTGGCCGTGAGACCCCGGAGCGAGAGAGAGCGGAGCAAGGCGGGCGCCTTGGCCATCAGGACGCCCCCGGCGCCGCGACGGGCGCCTCTGCCGGCTCCGCGGCACCCGAAGCGGCGAGCGCCTCCACGGCCTCCTCGCTCGAGCCGGCAGGCGCATCGACCGGCTCGGCGGCGCCGGAGGGCCGCCCGTGCCGCGACAGCAGGGCGGCCGCGCGCCGCGCGAGGTAACGCTCGAGCTCCGCGAGCGGCGCCGTGCCCTCGGCGAAGCGGGCGAAGCCGAGGACCGTGGGCAGATCCTCCGCGTCGCGCAGGCCGACGGTCGGGATCGACGGGCCGAGCCCGCGGGGCGCGTAGCGCTCGCTGTCGAACACGGGGTTGATGTGCACGATGGACGTGCGCTGCCCCGGATCGAGCCGCGCGCGGAAGCAGCGGGCCACCTCGGCGGCGGCGCCCGGCGGGTCGTTCTCGAAGCCGTCCGAGAGGACGACGACGACGTCGGGGCGGAAGGCGAGCGCGTCGAGCAGCGGCGTGGCGAGATCGGTCTGGCCGCGCGCGTCGACGAGGATCTCGTCGGGCGTCGGCGCGGTCCAGAACGCGCGGTACTCGCGGGCGGCGGCGCGGAGCAGGTAGCTCACCCCGAGCGCGACGGCGAGCGGGCGGCGGCGCTTCTCGCTCGACCCGGAGGCCGAGTAGCTCCGGTCGAGCACGGCGGCGACGCGCCCGAGCGCGGCGGGGCTCTTGCGGAGCGCCCGCGCGGCGGCGCGCTCGAGCGCCGCGTGGAGCTCGTCGCGGCGCTCGCGCCGCGCCTTCTCGGGCAGCGAGAGGGCATAGAGGGCGACGCGGGTGAGCGGGGCCCGGCCGAGGTCGACGGCGAGGTCCACCTCCTCGCGCCCCGCCGCGCGCTGGAGCCGCAGGCGCTCGCCCTCGGTCATGCGCGGGGCGGCGCGGCGCAGGAGCTCGTCGCGCGAGACGCCGCGGGCGGCGGCGAGCCCCTCGGCGACCGTCAGCGGCAGGTCGAAGATCGCCTCCTTTGCGAAGCGCGCCTGCCGCGCGCGCTCGAGGAGCGGCGTATCGAACGGCGCGCGTCGGCCGGGCTCGAACAGGAACGGCCCGATCTCGCCGGGGAGCCGGAGGTGGGCGTGCGCGGCGAGCGCGCGGACGTGGGCGCGGTACTTCACGGCGTCGAACGCCGGCTCCGGCCGGCCGGCGAGGTAGTCGCGGACGACGGCGCGCGCGCGGCGGTTGTTCACGCGCCGCTCCCGGAGCGTGCGGAGCGCCCGGAGCGCGCGCTGCGGCGGGAGCTCCCGCAGCGCCGCCGCGATGAGCAACCCCTCCTCGCGCCGGTCTCCGGCGGGCGTCTCGGCGCCGGTCGCGAGGAGGTTCACCGCGATGAGCGCCTGGTTGAAGTGGTTGATGCCGGCGGCGAGCGTGCGCGCGTAGAGCCGGCGGTAGTTGCCGAGGATGTACTCGTGGAGGAACTCGACGGAGACGACCTGTCCGCCGGAGGATCCATAGAACTCGGCCTGCCCGGTGCACGCGAAGCAGGCGTTGATGAACATGACGAGGTCCTCGCGCTCGACGCGCTCGGTGTGAAAGCAGGCGGAGGGCGCGCGACGCGAGGAGGACATACGAAAAGCCGCCCGGGGAATGGAGGGGCGATCAACCTACAACAGTTACCAGACTGGGCTCGGAAATCGCCCCGGAGTCCCACGGGCGGCTGGAGACAGCATACCTCAGGAGGGGCGCCGCGCAGAGCGGGCCGAGCAGGTTTGCATCGCCAGCGCGCTCCGGGCCGCCGGCGGGCGGTCGCGCCGTCACCTACACCGTCACCTACACCGTCACTCCGGTCGAGCTGGATCCGGCGAGTCCGGCCAGACCTCGATCCAGACGAAGAGCACCTGTCCGGCGGCCTGGTCGCGGACAGCGACCGGGTAGACGGCGCGCGCCCGGAGCGCCTCGACGAGGTGATCGTGGTGGATCGCGAACCTGCCGATGAAGTCGTCGCTCACGAGGTCCCTGTCGAGGAGCTCACCGGTGAGGTGGATGTCGGGCGTGAGCGGCACGCGGCGCCACGTCGGCGGGCCGTTCCATCCCGGCGTGCAGGTGTCGCGTTGCCCCTGGCGATCGAGCGCGCGCCTGCCGAGCGACCGCGCGCCGACGAACAGCTCCGCGGACCCGAAGGGCTCGGGCGGCTCGGTCCCCGCCCCCGCCGCCTGCGCGGCGAACCCGGCCACGCTGGCCGCCGCCGCGGCCGGGTGCTCCGTGCGGAGGAGGCCGCCGATGGCGGTGAGCGCCCCCGGCGCGACCGTGCCCAAGCCGTCCCACTGGCGCCCGTCCGCCCTGGCCGGGCTGATGACGGCGCCGCCGATGGAGACGCGCACATGGGCCGGCAGCGGCTCCGCCGCCGGCTTGCACGCAGCGCAGACGAGGGCGAGCCCGCACAGCGAGGCCGCTCCGAGGAGAGGACGTGACGCCATGCCTCGAGAGCGTATCCCGGCGGGCGCGGGGCACCCAAGCGGAAGAGCGGGCGCATCCCCCACGGGGCCGCTCCTCGGCAAGCGCGCCCCGGTCCGTGGCAGGACGACAGCGCAGGCTCAGCAGGGCGCGCCCTCGATGACGCAGGCCCCCATCGTGGCCGGGATGATTCGCGTGAGCCGGAAGGATGCGGCCGCCAGGAGCTCCCGGAACTCGGCCTCGGAGCGCTGGCGGCCTCCGGTACAGACAAGCATGTTGACGTCGTTGGCCGTGGCGCCCTGCGCTTCGAACGACGGCTCGACGCGCCGCGGGTAGAGCCCCTCCACGAGCAACAGCTTCCCGTGCGTCGGCATGGCGCGGCGACACACCTTCAAGATCGCGCAGGCGTCGGCGTCGCTCCAGTCGTGGATCACGTGCTTGAGGAGGTATGCGTCCAGGCCCGCCGGGACGGCGTCGAAGAAGCTCCCCGGCGCGAGGTCGATCCGGGACGATAGCGGGCTCGAAGCGAGCGCGCCGCGGGCTCGCTCGATGACGTCGGGGCGATCGAACAACGTGCCGCGCGGCTTCGGATGCGCGCTCAAGATGGCCGCCAGGAGCGCGCCGTTGCCTCCGCCGACGTCGACGATCGTGGTGAAGATCGAGAAGTCGTAGGCGCTCGCCACCGCCGGCGCGACGAGCGCGGTCCCGGCCGCCATGGCCTTGTCGAAGTTCTCCGCCGTCTCGGGATCCGCCGCGAAGCGCGTGGTCCAATCGGCGTTCGGGTCGTCCTTCTTGAATGCAGGCTGGCCCGTGCGGACGCAGTACTCGAGCTCCCGCCAGCTCTCCTGGATGGGAGGGCCCGCGAACGTCGCGACCAGCGCCCTCATGGACCCCGGCACATCGGATCGGAGGAGCTGACCCACGGCGGTGAGCTCGAAGGCTCCCGCGTCGTCCTCGCGAAACACGTCGGCGCTCACGAGCAGACGCAGCACGCGCCGCAACGCGTGCGGCTGCGTCGACGTGGCGCGCGCCAGATCGTCCACGTTCCGTCGACCTGCGGCGATCAGGTCCGCGACACCGAGCTTCGCGACCAGGGCGAGCGCGCTCGACCGATAGTGGCCGATCGCGAGCTGATAGATGACCAAGGGCGCGGGCGATACGGCTGGGGAGAGGGTCTCGGACACCGTCGTGACCTCCTGCGACGGGATGATCGGCTCGCACAGCCAGTCCGCGCCGGCACCGTGCCGGTGACCACCGAGCGCTCATCGATCCGTTCGCGCCCATGATGATAACAACTTTCATTTGCAATACAACGAGGGACACGCGGGCATCGCGCGGCGTATCCGTGCTGGCGCCCTGCCTCACGGCGCCTCTGGATCCGCTTCAGCCCGCCCCTACTGACCAGTCACCCTCTCGCGCCGACCGCGGCCCGCCGTGCGGAACGCAAACAGGTCGCCCGAGTCGATGTCGATCTTGATTATCATTTGCATCAATGCTATGTGAAGCAGCGAACATATGGAAGACGACCTCGCGGTGGGCCACGTCGCGCGTCGAGCGCGCCGCGCTCGCGGACGACGTGGCGGTGCGCTCGACGCGCTGCACGCGGTACGCGACGGCGCGCGCGCGCCGCGGCGCCGCCCCGCTGTCGTGACCTGGGAGCGCGCGCTTTCGAGCCGTCACGCCGCGATGTTTTCGCACCGACAAGGATGAACGACATGGTACCCGGCTACACAGAAGAGACGGTGCTCGAGGTCCACCACTGGACGGACAAGCTCTTCACGCTCAAGACCACCCGCTCGCCGAGCTTCCGCTTCGCGAACGGGCAGTTCTGCATGATGGGGCTCGAGGTCGCGGGCAAGCCGCTCGTCCGCGCGTACTCCCTCGCGAGCGCGAACCACGAGGAGACGCTCGAGTTCTTCTCGATCAAGGTGCCGAACGGCCCGCTCACCTCGCGCCTGCAGCACATCGCCGTCGGTGAGAAGATCCTCGTCGGCAAGCGCGCGACGGGCACGCTCACGATCGGCAACCTGCGGCCGGGGCGGACCTTGTGGCTGCTGGCGACCGGGACCGGCCTGGCGCCGTTCCTCAGCGTCATCAAGGACCCGGAGACGTACGAGCGCTTCGAGCGCGTGGTCGTCACGCACACGTGCCGCCGCGTGAAGGACCTCGCGTATGCGCGCTACATCGAGCACGATCTCCCGGCGGACGAGCTGCTCGGCGAGATCGTGGGGCCCAGGCTCCGTTATTACCCGTCCGTCACCCGCGAGGCGTTCAAGACCGAGGGCCGGATCACCGCGCTCATCGAGTCCGGCCGCATCTTCGCCGATCTGGCGCTGCCCACGCTCGACCCCGCGCACGACCGGCTGATGCTCTGCGGCAGCTCGGAGATGCTCGCCGACACCGCCGCGCTCCTGGAGTCGCGCGGCTTCGAGGAGGGCAACAGCGGCGAGCCGGGCGACTACCTCGTGGAGAAGGCGTTCGCGGGCGAGAAGCGCGCCCCGCTCGCCAGCGCGTCGCCGACCGAGAGCGCGAGCTCGCCCGGCGCGGCGTGACGTCGCGCGCCGCGCGTCGGGCTGCGCCCGGCGGCGGCGTGACGTCGCGCGCCGGGCTGCGCCCGGCGGCGGGGCGCTACTTCTTCCGCGCAGCCTTCTGCGCCCGCGCAAGGTCGTCCTTCAGGCGCGCGATCACGGCGACGATGCGATCACGCGGCGCGGCGTCGAGCGACATCGTCAGCCCGTGGCTGCGCGCAAAGGCGACGAGCGCGGGGAGCGCGCGACCCGGCTCGCCGGTGATCACCGTGGCGCGGGGGTGAATCCATCCCTGGTCGGTCGCGAGCTCGTCCTCCGCGGTCAGACAAGGCCGCAACGCCACCTTGAGCTCCGCGGGCGCCATGCACGCCGTATTCTGCTCGGAGCGCCGCCAGAACGTGGCGGAGAGCCGGACCGGTCCGCCGTCCATCCACTCCGCGTTCCCGCCGGCGCGCTGGATCACGAAGCCGTAGCGCGGCGGGATCCGCGACGACGTCGCGACGAGATAGCGGTCCGCGATCACCGCCCTGCCGTCGAGCGAATCGGCCATGGAGGCGGCCTTTTCGGCGTCCGGCAACGAGGCCCAGAGTCGCGCGCGGTCGGCGCGCGGGGGGCGGGCAGCGAGCAATTCAGGCCAGCGGGCGTCACGGGGAAGCGGGGCCAGCTCGGCGGCCAGGGTGGCGCCGTGCCGCTCTGCGATCGCCTCGAGCTGCGCGATGGTGCCGTGGAGCGCTCCCATGTCCGGTGCTCCGGAGGAGAGCGATGCGTGGCGGACCGGGACGGGGCCGTACAGGTCGAGGCCGCGCCTCTCGAGGACGGCGATGTCGTCCACCGCCAGCGCGACCTCCGCCGCCTCCAGCGACGCCGCGTCCTCGAACCGCAGGCCCGCCACGAGCTCCACCGGATCGTGCTCGTGGACGCCCGAATAGACGGCTCGTCCGCCCCGCTTCCACAGGAGCGCTCGCAGCGAAGGGAAGTCGTCGTCCACGGCCATGTCGGTGTGCAGCATCACGCTCGGCCCAACGCGCGCGATGGATCCCGGCGCCACCTCTCCGTCGTCCAGGCGGATCCCCTCGCGCTCCAGGAGCGCTCGCCACTCTTCCCCGTACGGCTCGCCGGGAGTCCATCCCGGCAAGAGATCCTCGATATAGCGACGGGCGTCGTCGAGCTCCTCGAAGCGCCCGACGAGCACGCAGTCTCCGCTGTTGTTGCCGGAGAACCCCTGCCAGATACGGATGCCGTCGGAGAGCTGTGCCTTGCGCCGCGCGGGCCTGGCGCAGCCCGGGAGCGGCGCGGGCCCGAGGAGCCGCTCTCGCTCGGCGGACCAGGCGGCGAGCACGTCGTCCGCCGACCGGACGGGTATCCCCCGCTTCTGGAACGAACAGGCCTTGAGCGTGCGATCCGAGGTGATCGTCACGAAGTCCAGGCCGGCCCCGCAGTCGCCGTCCACCCCCTCGAAGAGGCGCGGCACGGGCTCTAGCCTGTCGCCGAAGCAGACCGATAGCCGCGCTCGAACAGGGCTGTCGGCGATGATCTCGGCGAGGCGGCGCTCCCCGTCCCGGTCGAGGTGGTTCTCCGGGTCGAGCCCGACGTACCGCAGCAGCGCCACGTCGCGGCAGCCGAGCCGGGCGAGCCGCGCGAGGAGCGCTGGCAGCGACGGGAGCCGCGCGGGCGTCGCGAGCACGTTCACGCCGAACGTCACGCCCGCGGCCGCGAGCAGCTCCAGCCGGTCCTCCCAGGGCGTGTCTTGATACACGGAGACCCGGATCTCCCCGACGTGCGGCGCGATCGCGCGGAGCCTCCGCTCCGTGAGCAACGTGCCGTTCGTCGTGACGTGGAGGGCGAGCGCGGTCTGTTCGGCGAGGCGCGTCAAGAGCTCGTCGAAGCCGGCGAACGCCAGCGGCTCTCCGCCGCCGAAGGCCACCTCCAGGAGGCCGCGACGCGCGAGGCCCGAGAGCACGTCGAAGGCCGCGTCCACCGTCCACGCGCTCTCCGCGCCCCGGTCCCGCGAGCAGAACGAGCACGCGAGGTTGCACCGGTTGGTGATGCCGAACAGCGCGACGCGCGGGGCCCGCCTCGTCAACCGGCGCGTCGCGGCCCCGTCCCAGCGAACGTTCGTCCCCGTTCGCGGGTGGAACCAGAGGAGCGCCCCGTCGAGCGCGTGGGGCCGGAACACATCGCGGGACGGCAGGGGGATCGCGTCTTCCATGGCGCGGGAAGGCTACCCTTGTCGCGGCTCCGGATCATCCGGGGAGGGCCCTCGACGAGGTCCGTCCCTCGAGCGCACCGCGCTCAGCGGCTGACGGCCATGCGATCGCGCACGTCCCGCAGCGCGTGCAGTGATAACCGGATTCGACCCTCGCCCGAATTGTTCAGTCCGCCAACATGGGCGTGACGTCTCGCGTCGATGTATAGGCGAGTATGCCTATACCTCGGTCCAGCTGGCTCGGGTACGAAGCCGTGGCAGTCGCTCGCATTGGGCGATTCGCGTGAATTGGGCGATTCTCCCCCTGAAACCTCGGCACAAAGCGGATACTGGAGCAAATAAAATGCGGTCAATACGTCGCTGCGTCTCTACGAATTTGATCGTCCTCGGTCTCCTGAGCATCGGCATTTGGGCCTGTGGTGAGGCGAATGACGATGGTACGTCCTCGACCAGCGGAGGCCCCCCCGACGGGACCACCAGCGGCGCGGGTGCCGGGACCACGGTCGGCACGGGCCCCGGCGGTACCGGCGGCATGGGCCCTGGCGGTACCGGAGGATCAGCAGCCGAGAGCACCTCGGCGAGCGTCGGCGCGAGCACCGCGCAGTCCAGCAGCTCGGCCAGCGGCGGAGAGTCGGCCAGCACGGGCGGGAGCCCGGGCGAGTGCGTCACGGGCCAGACCAGGGGGAATCAGGTCGCGGTCATCGGCGAATCGTTCATCGCCGCGACCCACGGCATCACGCAGCAGATCGAGAAGCTGGCCAAGGAAAACGGCTCCCTCGCCCAGAACGAGCGCTATATCGACAACTCGGTCAGCGGCACGACGCTGGCCGGCGATCAAATTCCCAGCCAGTACCGCAAAGCCGCGGAGAACGGCATGATCAAGTACGTGCTGATGGATGGCGGCGGAAACGACTGCTTGTTGAGAGGGGACGGCGACGGAGCCCTCGCCGCGGCGGAGTCCTTGTTCGAGACCATGGCCGAGGACAACGTCGAAAAGGTGGTCTACTTCTTCTATCCAGATCCCATCGGGAACCAGTTCTCGTCGCTCAAATCCTGCCTCGACACGCTCCGACCGAAGATGAAGGAGCTGTGCGACGGGCTCACGTCGCCGAAGTGTTACTGGCTGGACCTTCGTCCGGTCTGGAACGGACACAACGAATATACGCAAGACGGAATCCACCCCACCTCTGCTGGCAGCATCGCCACCGGGGATGCAGTCTGGGAAGTGATGAAGGAGAACTGCGTCGCGCAGTGACGGGAGCGCGACGCGCACGCTGACGGACAGCGGTGGTCATGAATCCCTGCCTGGACCCCGCGCCTGTCTCCTTCATCTGCGCGGCGCGCAGCTCGCATCCAGCGCGCTGATCCGCGCGATCGCCTCGGCCAGCGCGCCGTCGTCCGCGCCCTCCGCCTCGCCCGCGAGCGCCGCCTCGGCGGCGGCGAGCGCCGCGTCGCGCAGGCGGTAGAGCTCCGGCTCGGGGATGCGCTCGCGCGCGGCGAGCACCCCCGGCGGGACGCCGCGCAGCATCTCCAGGATCAGCCCGAGGCGACGGCGCGCCTCGGGCGGCGCCGGCGCGCCGAGGCCGAGCCGCCGCCGCGTGGCCTCCGGCGCGGCGGCGAGGCGGCGCGAGGCTGCCTCGGCGACCTTTGCGGCCAGCGCGCGGTACGCGGGCGGCGACGGGAGCCCCGCCTCCGTCCAGACGAGCAGCCTCACGAACTCGCGCGCCCCGCCCTCGAACGCCCGCCGGCCGTGGAGCATGCGCCGGTTGTCGACGACGAGGATGTCCGCTGGGCCGAGCGAGAGCTCGATCACCTCGCGCCGCGACGCCTCGACGAAGCGCGCGAGGCGCGCGGCGATCGCGTCCCCCGGCGGCACGACCGGCGCGTGCGTCAGCGCGAGCGCGCCGTCGCGGAGCGACACGGTGGGCCCGAAGACGTCGCCGAAGACGAACGGGATGCGCCGGTACACCGTGAAGAGCGCGCGGAAGAGCTCCGGATCGGCGCGCTCGATCGTCGCGAGCAGCGCCCAGCCGTCGAGCAGCAGGCACTCTCCGCCGCGCTCCGCCGGCCGGACGCAGGCCATGATCTGCACGGCCGGCGACGCGCCCGCGAAGCGCTGGCTGTCCGTGTGGAGCGGCGCCGCCACCGAGCTCGCGGCGAACGACCTGCCCCCCGGCACCGCCTTGATCGGCTGCCGCTCGACCAGGCGCGGCCTCCCCCCGAGGAGCCGCTCGGCGAAGCTCCACGGCGCCCGCGCCGCCTCCTCGGGCGCCAGCGTGGCGTCCCCGCGGACGACCGCGAAGCCGCGCGCCGCGAGCTCATCGCGGAGCCTCACCGGCCCCTGCTCGGCCCCCGGCCAGATCCATCGGTCGCTCATCGACGTGCTCTGCCCGAGCTCTCGAGACGATCACGTCTCATCGTCACCCGACCGACTCGGGGCGCAAATCCTCTCATCCCCTCGATTCTCTCTTCCCTCTGTGCCCTCTGTGTCTCTGTGGTTCAAATTCTCTTCTTCCACTCTTCCTCTCTTCCCAGCCCCGCTCACCCATCGAGGAACCGCGCCTCCCGGAAGCCGGCGCGGAGCAGGTCGCGCGGGATGGGCACGATCCGGAGCAGCGGCGCGCCCTCGGGCACCTCGATCTCCGCGCCGATCCGGCGCACATGGAACACCGCCGGGGTCGCGAAGAAGACGTCTGTCGCCACCACCCCGCGCATCACGTCGTAGCCCTCGCCGTGGATGCCGTCGAGCAGGCTCGACCAGCCCGGCGGGGTCGTCGTGAAGGCCCACGGCTTCACGAAGAAGTGCGGCTCGCCGGGCGGGTGCGGCGTGAAGTACTTGGTCAGGTACCAGAGCGCCCCGCGGTTCGCGGCGAGGAAGTCCTCGCCGAACACGCGGGCGAAGGTGCGCTCCACGGCGGCCGCCCCCTCGGCGAGGCGCGGCGCCTCCGGCGCGACGGCGAGCGTGTGCCCGTCGAACGTCGCGCGGAACGGCACGGCGTTCCTCACCACGAGCGACGCGAGCCGCCGGGTTCCCCCGCGCCAGGGGACCGGATCCGGCCCCGCCGCGGTCGTGACCTCGGTGACCTCGGCGATCTCGGGCGCCCCCGGCCCGGCCACGACGAGCCGCGCGCGCGCCGGCCCCGCGTTGCCCGCCGCCACGCTCCCCTCCCCCGCCCTCGCCTTGCCCCCCACGAGGCGCCGGTACTTGCGCGTCACCTCGCCCTTCTTCACCGCGAAGTACCGCGCGTCGTAGAACGCCGCGTGCGCGCGCCCCACCTCGGGCGCGTCCGCGAGCGCGCACGCCTCGATCCGCACGTCGGGGCGCACCGGCGCGACGCAGCCGATCTCGCCCTCGAGCCGCAGCACCCGCGGCGCCTCGTCGCGGACGCGCAGCTCGACGACCAGCGGCACGAAGGCGCCGTCGTCGGCGACGTGCGCCTCGCTCACCTCGATCAGCACGTTCCGGCGGTTGGCCGCGCCCGCGACCCGCAACCAGACGCCCGGATCCGGCCGCACGAGGAGCCCGGTCCACAGCCGCAGGCGCGGCGGGCCGAGCCCCGTCCGGCACGTCCACGCGAGCCCGCCGCGCAGCGCCCGGTGCCACGCCCCCTCCGGCGCCAGGAACCCCTGCGAGACGAGCCGGGGCAGCGCGGCCCGGTGCGCGCGCAGCAGCGCCTCGCCGTGCTCCCCCGCCGGCTCGGCGCGGAGCGACCCGAGCCGCCGCTGCACCTCGATCGGCCGCGTCAGCGTGATCTGGAGCCCGAACGCGTTGCCCTCGAGGAGCGGCACGCACGCCCTGGCCACCCGCACGGGCACCGCGCCGTCGAGATCGCCGGTGCGCCGCGTGAGCCGGCAGAGGCCGAGGGCGTCGAGCACCTCGAAGCAGGCGTCACCCGCCGCAGCCACCACCACCGCCGCAGCCGCCGCCGCCGCCGCAGCCGCCGCCACCGCCGCAGCTCGACGCGCTGCAGCTCGACCCGCCCGACGAGCCGCCGCCCGTCGAGACGACGACGGGCGGGGTGATCGCGTACACCATCGGCCCGAAGTGCGGCGACATCGCGAGCATCGCCGTCCCGCTCGCGGCCACCGTCAGCCCGATGTCCACCGCCTCCCGGCGGCGGCCGCTGGCGACGTCGGAGCGCAGCGAGACGGTCGAGTCCTCGATCCACGCGAGGTAGGCCGCCCTCTGGCTGCTGTACTTGCTCGCGGTCATCGACACGATCCACGTGGCGAACACGAGCGCGATCATCTCGATCACGAGGAACGTGTGGGGCCGGTTGAGCTCCTCCGCGCGCAGGACGCGGATCAACCCGATCCCGAAGAGCCCGGCGCCGACAGCCCAGACGACGGCCGAGAGCGTCCTCAGGGTCCCCGGCGGGCGGAGCATCCCGGCGGCCGCGAGCTCGCCGCGGAGCTCCTGCTCGAACCGCTGCGCGATCTGGTCGGCGGAGGCGCGCACCTGCTCCACCGAGAGCGTCGCGCCCGCGCCGCCCCTCGAGGAGAGCGCGCTGTGGAACGCCGCGAGCACCCGGTCGCGCGGCGGCGCGCCGCCCGCGATCTGGAACGCGTCCGGCGCGCCCGTCGCGCCGCCCGCGGGCACGAGCCACCCCGCGGCCATCGCGACGGCGATCAGCGTCGCGGCGACGCCCTTCTTCTCGTCCCGGAGGTACGCGATCGCCCAGTACTCGTCCGGCTGCGGGATCCACCCCGCCGAGAGCCGCTGCCGCTGCGGCGGCTGCGCGTGGAACCGGTAGGGCGTGCCCGCCGCCACGGCGGCGGCGGCCGGCGCGCCGCCGGGCTGCGCCGCTCGGTCGAGCGAGGCGCCGATCGCGATGCGCAGCAGCACGGCGACGGCGAGGCCGAAGGACGAGATCGCGGCGTAGAAGAGCAGGAACGCCGGCCCCGACTGCATGTTGAACGGGAAGAAGTCGAAGATCTCGTGGATCACCGCGCCGCCTCCTCGCGCTCCAGCCGATCGACGTCCTCGACGGCGCGGGCGAGCAGCGCGACGAGCGCCTCGTAGGCCGCGACAGGCGCCTCGTGGACCCGCTGCAGCGGGGCCACGTCGACGCCGAGGTGCTCGCCCGCCCCCGCGAGCACGGCCGCGAGATCGTCGTCCCCGTCGTCTCCGTTGATGCCGCGCAGCCCGAGGAGCGCGTGCAGCGGGCCGCGGATCTGCTTCACCTTGCGGAGGACCGCGCCCCGCAGCGCCTCGTCCGAGCCCATCCCGTCGACCACCGCGCGCCGGAGCCGGATCTGCGCCTCGCGGAGCTCCTGCTCGACGCGCAGGCGGCGGTTCCTGCCGTCGATCACGAGCGCCGAGAACGGGTCGCGCCCGGCGAGGAGCGCGTGGCACCGGCGGATGTCGTCGTAGAGCAGCGGGAACACGTCCGCGGCCTGCGGGATCTCGGCGGCCGTGAGGATCATCGCCTCGATCCGGGCCGCGTAGCGCGCGAGCCGGAGCGCGTTGGCGATCGCGTCGAGGCGCTCGCGGGTGGCCTCCCGGAGCACCACCATCAGATCGACGTCGCTCTGCCCCTCGCGGTAGCCGCCGCGCGCCGCGCTCCCGTAGACGAGCAGGCACACGAGCTCGTCGCCGAGCGCCCGCTCGAGGCTCTCCTTGAGCTCGACGAGCCGCGCCTGCACGGGCGCCGGCAGCCTGGAGACGGCGCTCCCCCTGGCGATCGTTCCTTCGTTCATGCGTCACCCTCGCGGCTCGACGAGCCGGACCTCGGCGCTCGAGCCAATCCCCTTGATCGCCCAGACTACCCGACCTCCGGGGAGCCTCTCTCGGCGAATGAACGGCGAGAGCCTGGGCCGCACGCTCCCGTCGCCCGCGGGCCCGACGAAGCGGGCGCGGAGGAGCAGGCGATCCACGGCCGCCTCGGGCGCGAGCCGCGCGTCGGCCTCCGCCGCCTGGGCGATGCGGAGCGCGTCGGCCACCGCGGCGAGGCGCGGCGCCCGCGGCGACGCCTCGACGCACAGGGCCGCGATGCGCGCGGCCGCCTCCCGGTGCGCCGAGAGCCGCGGGAGCAGCGGGAGCGCGTCGTCCACGCGCTTGCGCTGGAGGATCGCGCGCGACCGGGCGATCTCCGCGGCGTCGAACGGCCGCGCGCCGTCCGGCGACGGTGGTTCGTTCGGCGCCGTGAGCAGCTCGGCGACGCGCGCCTGGACCGCAGCGAGCGCCGGGGCGTCGACCGGCAGCTCCGCAGCAGCGCTGGAAATTTGAAGCGACACAACACCCCCGGCGGGCGGCGCGGGGCGCGGCGGCGCGGACCGGGCGAGGTCGCGGGCTGTCGCGATCTCGGCCGCGAGCGCGGCGAAGGGCGGGAAATCGCCGTCGCGCTCGAGGAGGATCGGGACGGGCCCTGTGCGCTCGAGGACGGCGGCGAGCAGGGCGAAGACCGGCTCGGGGACGGGGTGGGCGTGCGTGTCGAAGTAGAAGCCGTGCTCGCGGGCGCCGCCGGCGATGTGGATCATCGCGACGCGATCGAGCGGGTACGATCGGACGATCGCGGCGGGATCGGCGCCGGCGTTGACGGCGTTCGCGTAGACGTTGCCGACGTCGAGGAGCAGGTCGCAGCCGGTGCGGGCGGCGACCTCGGCGTAGAAGCCCCCCTCGTCGAGGTCGTCGTCGGGGAAGCACAGCGTGCGCGCGGCGTTCTCCAGCAGCAGGGGGATGTCCGGGAGCGCCCGCCGGGCGGCGGCGACGTTCCGCGCGACGACGCGGGCCGCGTCGACGGTGTACGGCAGGGCGGTGAGGTGGCCGATCTCGCGGTCGCCGCCGCGCACGAAGGCGACGTGCTCGCTCACGACGGGGGCGGCGAGCTCGCGGCAGAGCGCGCCGAGGCGGCGGGCGCGATCGGGGTCGATGCCCGAGGCGCTGCCGAGCGAGAGCTTCACCCCGTGGGGCACCACCGGCCAGATGCGCGCGATCGCCGCGGCCTCGCGCCGCGCGGCCGGGCTCGCGAAGCACGCCTCGGCGACGACCTCGACGAAGTCGACGGTGCCTGGCGCGGACAGCAGATCGGCGGCGAGCTCGGGGCGGAACCCTACGCCAACACCGACGATGCGATCCGTCCACCTGTCTCGCGCGGCGCGGCTCAGAGGAACTGGCTGCTCCACTTGCGGAACGTCATGATGCTCTTCTCGCCGGCGCACAGCACGGGCTGAGGGCGGTAGATCTTGTGCTCCCAGATCGGGATATCCTCCTCGATCTGCCGGCAGACCTCCGCGGCCAGGGCCTGGGCCAGGCGCTCGGCGCCGTCGTTGCGCAGCCAGAAGGCGACGCGCACGTCGACGAGCTCGTCGTCCACCGGGGTGACCGTGTTCACGAAGAGGAGCTCGACGATGCCGGTGAAGCGGATCGTCCCGTACCCCATGCCGTGGCCTTCCCAGGTGATCGTGCCGTCCACCACCCGCCCCCCCGGGCCCTTCTGCTTCACCGCCGAGCGGGATCGGAGGATATGCCCCTCGATCTCGACCTCCGTGCGCGGCGGCTCCGGCATGCTGTGCACGGTGACGAAGTGGGCCGGATCCACGATGTTCTCGAGCGTCTCCTGGACGTGCGTCCGGATCGTCCAGCGCTTGCTCATGCCCCGCGACCACTCCGCCGAGCGCGCCTCGGCGAGCGGCGGGATCTCGAACGCGGGGGGCTCTCCGCCGGTCGCGTGGTGGACGAGGATCACGCCGTCGAGCTCCCGCGTCTCCCAGGCGCGGATTCGCGCCTTCGGAGGGATCGTGTCCGCGTACGGGATATGCACGCACGCGCCTTCGCCGGAGATCACCCACCCGTGGAACGGGCACCGGATGCCGCCCCGCTCGACGCGGCCTCCGATCCCGAGGTGGGCGCCCAGGTGAGGGCAGTGGGCGTCGAGGACGCGGGCCTCGCCGTCCTCGGTCCGGAACAGCACGAGATCCCGCCCGAAGCAGCGGAGCGGGACCGGGCCGCCCGTGGACAGCTCCTCCGAGGAGGCGACCTGGAACCAGCCTCTGGGGAACGGCGGGAGAGGGATTCGAGCGCTCACGTGGGTCTCCTCGGCTCAGCGCCTGTCGGGGTCGCCCGGGCGCGGGCAGCGCCGGGGAAGGGGCTCCGTCGTGCCGGCTGTCGCGGCACGAGGTCACCACCTTATCAGCCTGCTGGCGGACGTGGTCGCGCCGAGACACGGCGCCAGACGACCGAGCGTGCTCCCGCCCGCCAACGCCGCGCGCGGCGCCCGCCCCCAGCGGGCGGCCGTGCTCCGGCGGCCGCCGGGGCGGCTCGCCGCTCGGCTCCCGCGCCTGGACGGTCCCCTGTCGGCGCGGCTCAGCCGAGATGGCGTGCCTCAGCGGAGGAAGCCGAGGACATCGTCGTTGAACTTCTCGGGGTTCTCCAGCCACATGAAGTGGCTGCCCCCCTCGTCCGCGCTGAAGACGATGAGCTCCGCGCCGGGGATCTGGTCGGCGACCCACTCCTGGGAGATGGGGCTGAAGATGCTCGCCTCGCCCCCGACGACGAGCGTCGGCACGTCGATCCGCGGGATCACGTCCCTCCAGTCCTGCGAGGCCTGGTTCACGAGCAGCGTGGCGGCGTGCTCGCGCGGGAGCTTCAGGTTCTGCTCGATGACGGCGGCGAGCTTGTCCGCCGGGTAGCCGGGGCTGAACAGGCTCGCCACGAGGCCCTGGGTCGTGAGGAGCCCGTCGGGCCCGCGCAGCCCGGCGGCCGTGTCGTGGAGCGATTGCGGGGTGAATATCGCCCCCGCCTCGAGCCTCTCCTCGTCGGACCAGTCGGGCCACGCCGTCATCGCGGGCCCCACGTCGACGAGGACCAGGCGGTCGATGTAGCGTCCCCCGTAGTTGTCCCAGTAGCTGTAGAGCACGCCGCAGCCCATCGAGTGCCCGAGGGCGGTGACGTGCCTGAGCCTCATCCCCCGGAGGAACTCGTAGAGATCCCTGCTGAAGCGCGCGACGCGGTAGCCGTGGTCGACCTTCTCCGAGTCGCCGTGCCCGCGCCAGTCGAGCACGAAGACGTGGTAGTGCCGCGCGAACTCGAGGATCTGCGCCCGGTACATCGCCGCCGACTGAGACCAGCCCGGCAGGAGCAGCAGCGGCCTGCCCCTCCCCGCCTCCAGGTAGTTGAGCGCGACCCCATCCGTCGTCCTGAAGGTCCCTGAGCGGATGCGCGGCGCGGCGGACGCCTCTCCACCGAGCAAGTGCGTGGCGGCCAGCCCCGCGCCGAGGCCCACTGCCTGCTTCAACACCTGGCGACGGGTACGCTTCGAGCCGGACGTATTTGCACCTTGCTTCTTGTCGGTCATGACTCTCGATCTCCACTGCAGGCCGCGCGAGCGCGAGGCACCCCCTCGGGCGCAGCGCGTCCATTGCTGAAAAGGAAGCGCCTCGGCGCAACCGCACAAGTCGTCGGGATCGACGACCATTGCCGGCTCGCCACCGCGCACAATGCGCCTGAGCTGGCCACCGCGGCAAGAGAGTAAATGCCCATTACAAAAGAAACGTGAGCAGATCTCCGACACCAGCGCTCATTGCCATCGCGCCCTGTCCACATCTCGCCGCCTCGCCGTCTCGCCGCCTCGCCGTATTGCGTCGACACATCGCTCCATCACGCCGTCATCGCGTCACCTGCAGCGCTCGACATCTCGGCGCCTTGACATCCCGGCTTCACGCCCCACGCCGGCATTCGCACGTGATGGCACGCGCGCAGCGAGCCTGGGCGGCAGGCTCGTCTGGGCGGCAGCCTGGCCCCCGGGCCGGGCGGGCGTCGGGTGATTACGCGACAGAAGCCGTCCTGACCGCGGGCAGGTTCATGGAAAACAGAACGGTCCTGGCCGCGGACCGGTTCATGGCAAAGTACGACGACGCTGTGATGAGCCAGCTGCCGGGCGGCGTGCACGCGCCGCCAGCGTTGCGCGCAGGCCAGCGCCGCGCGCGGTCACGCCGTGTCAGGCCATGAAACGGACGCAGTAGATGGGCGGGAGATGGGCGGAGATCGCCTGCCACGAGTCGCCTTGATCCTCGGTGATCCAGAGCGATCCCGTCGTGGACCCGAAGGCGAGCCGATCGCCTGTGTCGTCGATGTCGAGGGCGTGGCGGAGCGTCAGGTCGTAGGCGTGACGCTGCGGGAGCCCGTTGCGGAGCACCTCCCATGTCGCGCCGCCGTCGCGGGTGCGGGACACGACGACCTTGCCGTCGACGGGGACGCGCGTCTCGTCCTTCTGCGCGGGGACGAGCCACGCGGTGTCGGGGTCGCGCGGGTGGACGGCGACGGCGAAGCCGAACTTCGAGGGGGCGGCGGTCGGGACGTCGCGCCACAGGGCGCCGCCGTTCGTGGAGCGGAACACGCCGTTGTGGTGCTGGCACCAGAGGTGGTCCGGCTGCGCGGGACAGGCGACGACCCGGTGCGGATCCTGGATCACGGGGTCTTCCCGGCGCTCGGGGGGCATGTACTCGGCGTACATGCCGGTGCTGCGCACGGTCCACGAGGCGCCGTCGTCCTCGGTCAGCCAGACGCCGCCGGAGGACACGGCGACCGCCACGCGGCCGGCGCGCCGCGGGTCGACGCATATCGAGTGGATCCCCGGCAGATCGGCGCCGCCCCCGAACCACTCCTTGCGCTGCGGGTGGTCCCAGAGCGAGCGCACGAGCGTCCACGAGGCGCCGCTGTCGTCGGAGCGGAACAGCCCTCCCGGGATGGTGCCGCAGAAGAGCGTGCGGGGCTGGCTCGGGTGGGCCGCCTCGAGCGCCCAGATCTGCTGGAGGCGCCAGGGCCACGGCTGCCCGTCCGGCAGCGCGTCGGCCGTGCCCTCGGGGTGCTGCGGGTAGGCCGGCGTCTCGAGCTCTTCCCAGGTCTCGCCGCGGTCGCGCGAGCGCCGCAGCTTCGCGCCGAAGTGCCCGAGCCCGAGCGCGGCGTAGACCGCGCCGTCGCGCGCGTCGGGCAGCACCATCGGCACCGCATCGCCGAGGAACGACACCTGGGCGATCTCCCAGCCAGCGCTGCCCCGGTCGATCCGGAACAGGCCTTTGCGGGTCGCGACGAGCAATGTGTTCATGGGTTGTCCTATCCTCCCGAGAGCGCCTGCATGACGTAAAGGCTCGTTCCCTCGCCCACCGGCTCGCTGAGGCCGGCGCGGTCCCTGAGCTGGTGGCCATCGACGAAGATCACGACGTGCTTGCGGAGCGCGCCCTGCTCGTCGAGCACATACCCCCGCACGCGCGGGTGGCGCTCGAAATAGCGCTCCAGCGCCTCGCGCACCGTGCCCCCCGCGACCTCGAGCGCGGGGCACTCCACGTGCCTTGCCAGGTTCTGTGTGAAGGTGATCTGCGCCATGTCGCGTGCTCGCGCGGCGGCTCCCGCGCCGCGCCCCCTGCTCCGGCCGCATGGTCGATCTGGACGGGGGGCGACGCAAGTCCGATGGCGCGGCTCGCCCGCCCGTAGGGCTGCCGATCGCCTCCGGCACCCGCAGCTTGACGGCGGGGCGTCAGGCAAGTCATCTAGCTTCCCGCGACGTGCTCGAAGGCAGGCCGAATGCCCCGTGATCTATCGCCCAGACTCGCAGCGATCGTGGAAGCGCTACCGTTGAGGCCAGGGCTTCGTGTCCTGGAAATCGGCTGCGGCCCTGGCGTCGCGGCGCGCGCCGTCGCCAGGCGAATCGGCGAGGGGCATGTCCTGGCGATCGACCGCTCGGCCAGGGCGGTCGCGCAGGCCATGGCGGGATCAGGAGCCGAGCTGGCCGCTGGCCGTTTGAGCTTTCGTCATGTAGCGATCGAGGACTTCGAGCTGGCGGAGGGGGAAAGGCCGTACGACATCGCCTTTGCCATCCGGGTCGGCGCGCTCGACGGCCGTCACCCGGAGGCCGGGCGCGTCGCCATGCAACGTATTCGGAGGGCCCTGGTCAAGGGGGGCCGCCTTTATATCGATGGAGGCGATCCGCTTCTTGAGATCTCTCAGTTCACGTCGACGTAGAAATCGAGGCTCTGCAGGTTCGTGATCGGCCCCTCCCAGATCTCGAACCCGACGGCGACCGCGTTCACCTGGTCGCCGGGCACGCTGAGGCCGCGCGTCTCCGCGTCGCGCACGAAGTCCATCACGTCGAACTCGATCTCGTAGCTGTCGTTCCCCTCGGCGCGCACCCAGTTCACGATCGGCAGGCCGTTCACCATGCCGTTCCAGATGTTCCACGTGCCGGGGACGTTCGCGACCGTCACGCCCTGGTGCGCGGGGTTCGGCTGCCCGGCGGGCTGATAGCTCGGCGGATCGCGCAGCCACACCATGAGGTAGCCCTGGAGCCGCGTGCCGTTGCCCATCCAGATGTCGTACGCGGCGTTGTACTCGCCCTCGTTGCCGTTCTTGGCCCAGCGCCAGCCGGTGCGCAGGCTGGTGATGGATCGGCTGGGCGCCGGCAAGCCGCAGTCCGGCACCTCCATCACCGAGTAGCGGCCGCAGAAGACGGTCGGGTACGAGGCGGGCTGCCCCATCGACCCGGCCGAGCCGCTCATGCTCTCGACCGTGAACGACGTGCCTTCCCACGAGACGGTGTGGCTGCCGAAGCCGGGGCCCCAGCCGTTGGTGATGAGCACGTACGGCGTGCCGTCGCGCGAGACGAGGCCCGTCTCGTACCGCTCGCTCGACGTGCCGGAGCCCTCCATGGCGCCGGAGCCGAGCCCGGACCCCGGGTTCGTCGTGCCGCCGGTGCCGCTGCTGCTGCTGCTCGCGCTGCCGCTGCCTCCCGCCCCGCCGCCGCCCGTTCCTGCCGCGGAGCTGGCGCTGGTGCTCGCGCCGCTGGTGCTGTCGCTGGTCCCGCCGGAGCCGCTGGTGCTCGAGCTGCTGCTGCCCGCGTCGCCGCCCGCCGAGCCGCTCGTGCTCGACGGCCCGCCCGAGCTCGTTGCACCGCCGGTGCCCCCGTCGTCAGAAGATCCAGAGCAACCGGCGGCAAGCGCCGCCGTCAGCGTGAGCAGTGCAAGAGATCCGCCCAAGGAATGCGCTTTCATGGCGCGCACCATATCACCTGGACGCCGGCGCACGGCGGTGCGCGGCGCCGCCGCGCGCAAGAAAGCGGCGCACGATATGAACAATTGCAGCAACAGCGATGGCGTCACCGCCCGTCTCCAGCCTGGCGGACCGTCCGGCGGCGCGAAGCAGTTCGTGCGCTCGAGGTGCGTGGAGCTAAATTCCCGATCCTGATTCGGGAACGCCAGCAATTCCAAGCGCTTGAACGGAAAGCTTGCAGGTCGGCCTCTCCGTGCCCTCGTGGCCGCTGTGAACGAACCCACCACGAGGAGGAGAGGCCGATGGGGAGAATGTTCTTCGGCTTCGTTGCCGTCACAAGCGGGTGCTTCAGCAGCGCGCCCGAAAAGCGCGGGATGGGGCTTACCGAATCCGCTGCCTGGTTCTGCTGAGATTGGACGCCGGAGCGACGCCGGCACGCATCGCAGAGGAGCTCCAGGTCGCTCGCTCGACGATCAGTCGGATCCGCTCGCGCTTCCTCGCCGAAGGGCTTGCGGGCCTACGCGACCATCGCGCGCACAACGGTCAGCGCAAGGTTTCTGCAGCGCACCGGCGGCGGCTTGAGCAATTGCTCGACGCGAGCCCGCAGGACTTCGGCTGGGCACGGCCGACGTGGACGCGCGAGCTGCTGGCGCTCCAGCTCGAACGCGACACCGGGCTGCGCCTGAGCGTCGGCCACATCGGTCGGCTGCTGCGAGCGATGGGGGCGCGCCGCAAGCGCCCTCGTCCCATCGTCCGCTGCCCGTGGCCGAAGGCGCGCGAGCGCCGCAGGATCGGAGCCATCCGCAAGCTGATCTGCAGCCTGCCCCGCGACGAGATCGCGTTCTACGTCGACGAGATGGATGTCGATCTCAACCCGCGGCTCGGGCTCGACTGGATGCGGCGCGGTCGGCAGAAGCGTGTGCTCACGCCCGGCAACAACCAGAAGCGCTACGTCGCTGGCGCGCTGACGATCGGCTCGGGCAAGCTGACGTGGGCGTTCGGCGCTCGCAAGAGCAGCGACTTGTTCATCGCGGCGCTGGCCACGCTGCTGCGCCGCTACCGGCGCTACCGGCGGCTGCACGTCATCGTCGACAACTTCGGCATCCACACGAGCAAGAAGACCCGAGCATTCGTCGAGGCCGCGGGAGGCAAGCTCGTGCTGCACTTCCTGCCGCCGTATGCGCCCCAGTACAACCGCATCGAACGTGTCTGGAAGCAGGTCCACGACAACGTCACCCGCAACCATCGGTGCGCGAGCATCGACCAACTCGTCGAGGAGGTGGATGATTGCCTGGAGGCCCTCTCCCCGTACCCGGGGTCGTCCGCGAGCCTGCGGCCTGTGGTCAGCTCGCCCGTTGCCGATTCGGGATCGGCTATTTAGAGCAACAAACGGGTTGAACCCGCCTGAAACGAGCAGAGCTTCGAACCGCCAAGGCGCCAAGGACGCCAAGGTATTGTCTCCTTCTTGGCGTCCTCGACGCCTTGGCGGTTCAGTTCTCGCTCGATCAAGGGGATCCTTGTTCTAGCACTCCGGCAGGTTGACCCCGACCTCCAGCGGCACCTCGACGACGTTCACCGCCAGCCCCCCGCGCGCCGTCTCCTTGTACTTCGACTCCATGTCCGCGCCCGTGTCGCGCATCGTCTTGATCACCTTGTCGAGGCTCACGAAGTGCGCGCCGTCGCCGTGCAGCGCCATGCGCGCCGCGCTGATCGCCTTGATCGCGGCCATCGCGTTGCGCTCGATGCACGGCACCTGGACGAGCCCGCCCACCGGGTCGCACGTGAGCCCGAGGTTGTGCTCCATCGCGATCTCCGCCGCGTTCTCCACCTGCGCCGGCGTGCCGCCCAGCCCCTCGGCGAGCGCCCCCGCGGCCATCGAGCACGCAGAGCCCACCTCGCCCTGACACCCCACCTCCGCGCCGCTGATCGACGCGTTCTCCTTGTAAAGAATGCCTATCGCGCCCGCCGTCAGCAGGAACCGGATCACCCCCTCGTCCGTCGACGTCGGCACGAAGCGACGGTAATAGTGCAGGACCGCCGGGATGATCCCCGCCGCGCCGTTGGTCGGCGCCGTCACGACGCGGCCCCCGGCGGCGTTCTCCTCGCTCACGGCGAGCGCGTAGAGGCTCACCCAGTCCATCGCCGTCAGCGGGTCGCGCAGGCCCGCCTCCGGGCTCTCGATGAGCTTTCGGTAGAGGGCCGGGGCGCGTCGCGTCACCTTGAGGCCGCCGGGCAACACGCCCTCTGTCCGGAAGCCGCGCCGCACGCACGCCTGCATCACCTCCCAGATCCGCAGGAGCCCCGCCCGGATCTCCGCCTCGGGGCGGAAGACCTTCTCGTTCTCGAGCATGACCTGGCTTATCGACAGGCCGCTCGCCGCGCAGACGGCGAGCAGCTCCGCCGCGCTGTGGAACGGATACGGCAGCGGCGTCCTGTCCTCCTCGATCGGACTCTCGCCCTTCGCCGCCGCCTCGTTCACGACGAAGCCGCCGCCCACCGAGTAATACACGCGCGCCCGCAGCGGCGCGCCTCCGTTGTCGAGCGCCGTGAAGCGCATGCCGTTCGGATGGAACGGGAGACTCCGGTGCAGGAACGCCAGGTGCCCTTTCACCTCGAACGCGATCTCGTGCCGGGAGAGCAGGGAAAGCCGGCCGCTCCGCCGCACGCCCGCGACGATCTCGCCCGCGCGCTCGACGTCCACGCCGTCCGGCGTCTCGCCCATGAGCCCGAGGATCACGGCCTTGTCGCTGCCGTGGCCGCGGCCCGTCGCGCCGAGCGAGCCGAACAGCTCCACGTTGACCGCCGCCGTGCGGCCGAGCAGCCCCGACGCGTCGAGATCCACAGCGAACATGCGCGCCGCGCGCATCGGACCGACGGTGTGCGAGCTGCTCGGCCCGATGCCGATCCTGAAGAGATCGAAAATGGTAACAGCCATGTACCCCGGAGCGCCGTGATCCTCGCCGGAGGGCCTCTCGACGCCCGCGGACACTACGGGATCCCGCACGCGCCCGCCACCGCCGCACGCGCCGCTGTGGCCGCGGCCGTCCGGTGGTATGCTCGCCGTGTCTTCCCTCACTTCCCTCACCCTCCCCGAGACGAGGCCCCCATGCGCCATCTCCCGGCCCTGCTCCTCGCCGCCTCCCTGCTCTCCCCCGCCGCCGCGCGGGGAGAAGGCCCTGCCGCGCCCGCGCCCGCGCAGGGCGCCCAGGCCAGGCCTGCGCTGGAGGTGACCATCGATCGCTCGAAGGTCGACATCAAGGGCCGCCAGATCGAGGTCAAGCTGTCGCGCGCCGCCAGCAAGGTGCGCATCAAGGTCCTCGGCCAGTCGGGCGCCGTCCTCGCCGAGGAGGAGAAGCCGTTCGGCGGGGCCGCCGCCGGCACGCCGCTCGTCGTGACCTGGTCGCCCGCGAGCGACGAGACCGTCGCGCGCATCGAGGTGTACGGCCACGACACCGAGGGCTACTGGGCAGGGATCGCGATCCTCCCGTGGAACGTGAGCATCCCCCACGAGGAGGTGCAGTTCGAGACGAACTCCGATGTCATCCGCGCGCCCGAGGTGCCCAAGCTGGAGGCGAGCCTGAAGCGCATCTCCGAGGTGGCCGAGAGGGCCCGCGAGCTCGGCAAGATCACCCTCTTCATCGTCGGCCACACGGACACCGTGGGCAGCGCGGAGCACAACCTCGCGCTCTCGCGGCGGCGCGCCCGCTCCATCGCCGCGTGGTTCAAGGGCCGCGGCCTGAAGCTGCCCGTCGCGTACGAGGGGCTCGGCGAGTCGTCGCCGATCGTGAAGACCGCCGACCAGGTCGACGAGCCGCGCAACCGCCGCGTCGACTACATCCTGTCGATCGAGCCGCCGAAGCTGCCGTCGGGCGAGGCGTCCTGGAAATCGCTCTGACCCCCGCGCCCACCGCATTCACGACCGCGAGAAATACCATGAAGATCACCGTCCTCGCCATCGGCAGCCGGGGAGACGTCCAGCCCGCGATCGCGCTCGGCAAGGGGCTCGCGGCGCGCGGCCACGCGGTCCGCGTCCTCGCCGGCAGGAATTTCCAGCGCTGGATCGAGCAGCACGGGCTCACGGCGATCGCGGCGAGCGTCGACTCTGTCGACATCATGGAGAGCGACCTCGGCAAGGAGTGGGTGTCGCGCGGCACGAACCCCATGGCCCAGTCGCGCGTCCTGCAGCGGCTCATCGACCGCTTCGGCGAGGCGATGATCGGCGACGCCCTGCGCGCGTGCGAGGGCGCCGAGCTGATCCTGAGCAGCTTCACCTCGGACACGTACGCGGCCTCCATCGCCGAGGCGTCCGGCGCCGTGCAGGTCAGCATGCCGCTCCAGCCCTCGATCGTGGCGACGCGGCACGGGCCCACGGCGCTCGCGGCGCCCGTCCCGCGCCGCGACAGCCTGCTCAACCTCCTCGCCGGCAAGCTCGTCGTCGAGCCGACCGTGTGGCGCTGGTACGGCGGCGTGACGAACCGCCTGCGGCGGCAGCTCGGCCTGCGGCCGCAGGACCGGCGGGCGTACCTGGAGACGCTGCGCCGCACGCTCGTCGTCCACGGCTACAGCGCCCACGTCGTCCCGCACCCGCCGGACTGGCCGCCGTGCTTCCACACGACGGGCTACTGGTTCCTCGACGAGGGCGAGGGGTACCGGCCGCCCGAGGCCCTCGAGCGGTTCCTCGCGGCGGGCGAGCCGCCGATCGCGCTCGGCTTCGGCAGCATGACGTCCCACGATCCCGGCGCCACGACCCGCATCCTCGTCGACGCTGTCGTGCGGAGCGGCCGGCGCGCTGTCCTGCTCTCGGGCTGGGCCGGGCTCGGCGACATGGCGCTGCCCGACGCGATCCTCCGCATCGACGCAGCGCCGCACGACTGGCTCTATCCGCGGGTCGCCGCGGCGGTGATCCACGGGGGCGCCGGCACCGTGGCGGCGTGCCTGCGCGCGGGCAAGCCCGCGGTCGTCGTCCCGCACCTCGCCGACCAGCTCTTCTGGGGGCGCCGCGTCGAGGAGCTCGGCGTCGGCCCGCGCGCCGTCCCGCGGCCGCGCCTCACCGCCGAGTCGCTCGCGGCCGCGATCCACGCCGCCGCGACCGACGCGGGCGTGCAGCAGCGCGCCGCGGAGCTCGGCCGCAAGATCCGCGGCGAGGACGGCGTGGCGACGGCGATAGGCCACATCGAGCGGCGCCTCGCGGCGCGCGCGTAGCGCTCGGAACGCCGTCGCGCGGCGGCCGCAGCGCACGACCCGTCCTGCGCCGCTTCATCGCGTTGACGCGGCGGCTTGCCAGCGGGGCCCGGCGGCGCGAGGGGAGGATGACGATGATGGCGCAGGAGACAGCGTTCGCGCTGTGGCTGATCCCCGGCGGGGCGCCGCGCGCGCGGCTGCAGGGGCTCATCGAGGCGCTCGCCCGCGAGACCGGCGGGCCGGCGTTCGCGCCGCACCTCACCTTGCTCGGCGGGCTGCGCGGGGACGGCGGCGATCTCGCCGCAGGGCTCCGCCGGCTCGGCGGCGCGCGCGCCCCCGTCACGCTCGAGGCGCGGGGCCCGGCCACGGGCAGCGCCTACCACCAGTGCGTGTTCCTCGACGTCGCGCCCGCCGAGCCGCTCCTCGCGCTGCGCCGCGCCGCCGCGGCCGCGCTCGGCGCGCCCGAGACGCCCTTTCGCCCGCACGTGAGCCTCGTGTACGGCGACCTGCCGGCCGAGCGCCGGGAGGCGCTCGCCGCCGACCCGCGCGTGCTGGCGCTCGCCCGCGAGGCGTGGTCCGCAGAACGGCTGGAGCTGTGGGCCGTGGAGGGCGAGACGGACCGCTGGCGCTGCGTCGACGGCATCGCGCTGGAGGACCCGTGAGCCCTCACCACACCGGCGCCAGCTGCGTCAACGGCGCGCTGGAGGACCCGTTGAGCCTCCGCCACACCGGCGCCAGGCGCGCCCCCCCTTGTGTCCAGCGACACAGTTCGATCCTGGTAGAAAAATCCTCGGCTACTTTTTCGTCCCGATCGCAGGGAGCGCTCTCCGAAGTAGGTGCGCCCCGGGATCTCGGCTAGCCTAGGGGCCATGGCGGCGGCTCCCGTTGCGGTGGGCGATGTGCTGGCGGGCAAGTACCGCGTGGAGCAGATCGTGGGCGCAGGTGCGATGGGCACGATCGTCGCCGCGTGGCACCTGGAGCTCGATCAGCGCGTCGCGATGAAGTTCCTGCACTCGCGGGGCGACGGCAGCGTGGAGGGCGACCCTGCGGAGCGGTTCCGGCGCGAGGCGCGGGCGCTGGCCCGGATCAAGAGCGAGCACGTGGCGCGCGTGCTCGACGTCGGCTCGCTGCAGGCCGGGATGCCCTACATGGTGATGGAGTTCCTGGACGGGAACAACCTCGCGGACGAGATCCGCGCGCGGGGCCCGATGCCCGTGGTGGAGTCCGTCGGGTACATGCTCCAGGCGATCGAGGCGATGGCCGAGGCGCACGCCGCCGGCATCGTCCACCGCGATCTCAAGCCGGCCAACCTGTTCCTGGCGCGGCGGCCCGACGGCGGGCGGATCATCAAGGTCCTCGATTTCGGCATCTCCAAATCGCTGCTCGGCATCTCGCGAGACGAGCTGTCCCTGACGAAGACAGCGGCCCTCCTCGGATCGCCGCTCTACATGTCTCCCGAGCAGGTGCGCTCGGCGAGGGACGTCGACGCCCGCACCGACATCTGGGCTCTCGGCGTCATCCTCTACGAGATGCTGACCGGGCGGACTCCGTACAACGGCGACTCCGTTCCTCAGCTCTTCTCCTCGCTGCTCTTCGAATCGCCCTTCACGGTCGCCCAGCTCCGCCCCGACGTCCCGCCCGACCTCGACGCGGTGGTGATGCACTGCCTCGCCAAGGAGCGCGAGCAGCGGTGGAAGAACGTCGGCGATCTGGCGTCCGCGCTGTTCGCGTTCGGGCCCCCCGCGGCCTATGTGCACGCCGAGCGGGCGCGCCGCGTGCTCGGGCTCCCGGACGCCTCCGGCGCGCCGCCGATCAGCCGGCCCAGCCTGCCGCCCGGGGGCGTCCATCCCACCGGGGCGCGCCTCTCCGCGCCGTACCTCCAGGCCCCCGGGGCCACCGCGCCGCCCGGAGCAAGCGTGTCGATGCCGCCCGGCGGGACGAACGGAGGCGCCCTGGCCGCCGGAGCGCGCCCGTCCGCGCCGCACGGCGGGCCCTACCCCGCGGCGGCCGCGGAGACGGGCCCCACGGTCAACTCGTGGAGCAACACGGGCCAGCCGCCGCGCGCCGGGCGCAAGGGCGCGATCGTCGGCGTGGCCGTCGTCGCCGGCGCCACCGTGGCCGCGCTCTCGCTCGGCGCCGTGCTCTTCCTGCGCTCCGGGCCCGAGGGCGGCGGCGAGCAGCCCACGACGTCCGCGGCGGCGGCGGCGCCCCCCGCGGCCGCGGAGCAGGACGCGAAGCCCGGAGCAGCGCCCGTCGCCCCGACGCCCGCGTCAGCCGCCTCGCCCGCGGCCCCGAGCGAGGCTGCGTCGCCCGCGGCCCCGAGTGAGGCCGCCTCGCCCGCGGCCCCGAGCGAGGCTGCGTCGCCCGCGGCCCCGAGCGCGAGCGCGCCGCCGCCGGCCGCGTCGGCGAGCCCGGCGGCGCAGCCCGCCACGCGCCCGCAGCCCGCCGCGCGCCCGCAGCCCGCCGCGCCCCCGCAGCCCGCCACGCCCCCGCGCCAGGAGCCGCGCCGGGACAACGAGATCAGCGACTTCGGCGGGCGGCGCTGAGCGAGGCGCGCGCCACGCCGCTCACTCGGGCCCTGTCGTGGCCTGCTTGGAGGAGAAGACGAGACGAATGAAACGTCATCAGGCATGCATCGCACGCCGCGTCGGCCTGGGGCTGTGCGCGGCGTTGATCTCCGGGGCGCTCCCCGCGTGGGCGCAGCCGAGCGCCGCCGACAAGGCCACGGCGGAGGCGCTCTTCGACGCGGCGCTCGATCTGATGAGGCAGGGCCGCAACGAGGAGGCGTGCCCGCGGCTCGAGCAGAGCCACCGCATCGATCCGGGCATAGGCACGCTCCTCTACCTGGCGGAGTGTTACGAGAAGACCGGCCGCACGGCGAGCGCGTGGGCGACGTTCCGGCAGGCCATGTCGGAGTCGCGGGCCGCAGGGCAGACCGAGCGCGCCCGCAAGGCGCAGGCGAGGGCCGACCGGCTCGAGCCGGGCCTGTCGAAGCTGACCATCGAGGTCGCGCCGGAGGCGGTGGCCGTCGAGGGGTTCTCGGTGAGCGTCGCCGGCAAGCCCCTCGATCGCCCGCTGTTCGGCATCGCCATCCCGAGGGACCCGGGCGAGATCGCGATCGAGGCGAGCGCCCCGGGCCACGAGACCTGGAAGAAGACCGTGAAGCTCGGGGCCGCGGGCACCGCGGCGAACGTGAAGGTGCCGCCGCTCAAGCCGCTCGAAGCGGCGTCGATCGCGCCGGCCGCCGACCCGCCGCCCACCACCACCGCCGCCGAGGAGCGCCCCGCGCCCGCGCGCGGCGCCGTGGCGCCGGCGGCCTCAGGGGGGGGCGACACCACACGGCTGATCGGCCTCGTCGTCGGCGGCGCCGGCGTCGTCGGGCTCGGCGTCGGGACGTTCTTCGGCGTGAGGGCCATCTCGAAGAACAGCGAGGCGGAGGGCTACTGCCAGGGCGGCGCCACGTGCGAGGACCCGCTCGGCGTCACGCTGACCGACGAGGCCAGCGGCGCCGCCACCGCCTCGAACATCGCGTTCGGGCTCGGGGCGGCCGCCGTGATCGGCGGCGCCGTCCTGTACTTCGTCGTCGCGCCGAGGCAGGAATCGAGCGTCCAGGTGGGGGCGATGCTGGACGGGCAGAGCGTCGGGCTGCGCGTGGGAGGTACGTTCCAATGAGGCGCATGACAGGGCTCCTGCCGCTGTTCCTCCTCGCCCCGCTGGCCGCCGCGCCGTGGATCGGGCGGGCATCGAGGACCGCACCTACGTCGATCCGGGGCAGCAGGAGCCGGACCCGGACCCGGAGCTTCCCGAGGTGAGCGAGCAGTGCGCGGCGTACTGCACCGCCGTGATGGAGAACTGCACCGGCGAGCACCAGGCCTACACCACGGAGGCGACGTGCCACGGCGTGTGCGCGCTGCTGGAGCCGGGCGATCCGCTGGAGCCGGTGGACAACACGGTGGCCTGCCGCGCCCACCAGGCGGAGCTCGCCGGGCGCACGGGCGAGGTCGCCGTGCACTGTCCGCCGGCGGGCCCTGGCGGCGCCGGCGTCTGCGGCAGCGACTGCGAGGCTTACTGCGCGCTGCGGGCCGGCGCGTGCTCGGCCGAGCTCGACACGCAGGAGGAGTGCGTCGCCATGTGCGCGGGGCTCACGGACGCCGGGAAATTCGACGTCATCGAGAACCACGAGGGCGACACGCTGCAGTGCCGCCTCGTGCACGTGAGCTCGGCGACCGTGGACCCGGACGAGCACTGCCGTCACTCGAGCCTGATGCCGGTGGAGCCGTGCGTGGAGCCGGAAGGGACGGCGCCGGACTGCGAGAGCTTCTGCCAGGCCGTGATGACGTCGTGCGCGGGCGAGCTCGCTGTCTACGAGTCCGAGGAGCAGTGCCTCGCCGTCTGCGCCGCGCTCCCGCCCGGGGCCGTGGAGGACCGGAGCGAGAACACCGTGGGTTGCCGCAAGTACCACGCGTACAGCGCGATGCTGGCGCCGAGCACCCACTGCCCGCACGCGGGGCCGGGCGGCGACGGCCATTGCGGGTCCGCCGACGAGCCGGAGACGGGCCTGACGGGCAACTGCGAGTCGTACTGCATGCTGCTCAGCGCGGCGTGCGAGGGGTTCCTCGGCGAGTCGTTCCCGGACCCGGCCTCGTGCGAGTCCGAGTGCACCTTGCTGCCGGGCGCGGCCCGCGACTCCGGCTACTCCGTCGCGAGCGCCGAGGAGGGGGGCGACACGCTCGCCTGCCGGCTGCTCCACGTCGGCCGCGCGCTCGAGCTCGGCGACCCGGACGCGTGCCTCGCGGCGATCGGCGAGAGCCCCTGCCAGTGACGATCGGTTCGTCCGCCTCCTGCCACCTGACCTGAGCTCGCAGCGCCGAGCTACCGCGCCCGCCCGGCGCAGCGCGCGACCACGAGAGCGCTGGCGGAAAGACACGCCGTTGGACGATGAGCAGGGATGCTCCATGAAGGACGCTGGAGGCAGCAAGGCTGACGCCCGAGCATCGGGCGGCCACGTCGTCGAGCTCTCCCGTCGGGCGTAAGGCGCGGCAGGCGCAGGGCGGGCTCGACCATCGGGGTCGCCGCATGGATCCTGAGATGCGGGCCGTCCGCCCGACGCTGCCGTGCGATGTGGCAGTGACGGGAACGGCTGCGATGGTTCGGGAGACGCTCATTCCAGGAACGGTGTTCCAGAGCCGCTACGAGATCGTCTCGTTGCTTCGGGAGGGCAGCATCGCCGACATCTACGAAGGGCGGCAGCTCGCGAGCGGGCAGCTGATCGTCCTCAAGGTGGTGCGCCTCGCCCCCGACGGAGGCCCGGAAGACCTGGTGCGGCGCCGCGGCATGGTTTTCTTGAGAGCGATGCGCGTCTGCGCGCATCTCCAGCATCCGAGCATCGTCCGGCTCATCGAGTTCGGGCGTGCGGATGACGAGCGCGTGTATGCTGTCTTCGATCTGGTGCCCGGGAGGAGCTTGGCCGAGCTGCTGGCCGAGCAGGGCGCGCTCGATCCACAGGAAGCGCGGCGCCTGATGCTGCAGGTCCTGGATGCGCTGGGCTGCGCGCACCGGCATGGCGTCGTCCATGGGGACCTCAGGCCGACCCACGTGATGGTGGCGCCCGCGGGGCCGCGGCGGAACGCGCTGGTGCTCGACTTCGGCTTTGGCGCGTTCGCCGCGAGCGCGCGCGCGGACCAGAACAGCGCGCTCGCGCGCGGCAGCGAGGTGCGCCCGGGCCCTCGAGCTTACGCAGCGCCGGAGCAGCTCCGGGGCTTCCCACCGACGGCGCCCTCGGACCTGTACGCCTGGGGCCGCATGTTTCTCGAGTGCCTCACGGGCAGGCGCGCGGGCTGCAGCACCCCGCTGGAGGCAGGGGGAGCTCAGCGGGAGAATCGCGGGTCGGCCCGGATCCCTGCCGCGCTGCTCGAGCATCCGCTCGGCGACATCTTGCGGCGCGCGACCAGCGAGGATGTCGCGGCACGGGCCGTCACGGCGGACGACCTCTTGCGCGAGCTCAACACCTGCCAGGTGGACGGGCTCCGCCGGGAGGACCTCATCAAGCCAGACGCGCCGAGCGAAACAGGCAAAACAGAGGAGAGCGGAGGTGATCGCCAGGACGCGCGGGAAGAGCGGAACCGGGACGCGGCGCCCCGGAGCTCGCGACAGCCCGAAACCATGGGCTTGTCCGGATCTTCTGCCGCTCCTATCGACGAGCTCGCGCGCACGCTCACGCTTGCCCCCGTCCCTCTCACCCAGGCCGCGGGCGAGCCGGCGCCCGGCGAACGAGGACATGGGCCCATGCCAGCGCCGCTGGCGGCGGCGGCGACGTCGGCGGAGCGCATGCTCGACGCCATCCCTCCGGGTGCCGGCAGCACGATCAAGCATTACGAGATCATCCGCAAGCTGGGCCAGGGCGGTATGGGGATCGTGTACCTGGCCCGCGACCCGCGGCTTGGCCGCCTGGTCGCGCTCAAGCTCCTCCTCAGATACAGCGGGCGCGGGATCGAGCGGTTTCTCGCCGAGGCGCGGGCCACGGCGCGCTGCCGGCACGAGAACATCGTGGTCATCTACGACGTGGACGAGATTCGCGGATACCCGTACCTCGTACTCGAGTACATCAAGGGTTCCACGCTGCGTAAATGGATGATTCAGCGCGAGCGCCAGAGCATGACCGAGTCGCCCGGCCCCCGCACGCCGCCGGGCCCGCCGGTGTCCGGCGTCGTGATCGAGCTCATGATTCCCGTCGTTCGCGCGCTGGCCTGCGCGCATGAGCTCGGAATCGTGCACCGCGATCTCAAGCCGGAGAACATCATGCTCGATGACGCCGGAGGCACCAAGGTGCTGGATTTCGGCATCGCCAAGCAGATGGAGGCCAGAAGGGTCGCGACGACCGCCGGCGCGCGGGCGGCCCTCGCCAGAGGCGCTGGCCAGCGTCGGAAAAGTGCGCTCCTCGGCACGCCCCGGTACATGTCGCCCGAGCAGCTGCTGGGCGGGGGCGTCGATCATCGCGCCGACCTCTGGGCCGTTGGCGTCATGCTGTACGAGCTACTCACAGGCAAGCACCCGCTGCACCCGTTCCGGCTCGCACGGCTCCCGGACATCGCTGACTTCGATGTTCCCATGCCCAGCCTGAGCGAGCGCCGCCCGGAGCTGGGCGCGCTTGGCGCGCTCGTAGACCGTTGCTTGAAGAAGAGCAAAGACGAGCGCATCGGCTCGGCCAGGGAGCTGCTCGCCGAGCTCGAGGCGCTCCTGCCCAGCCGAAAGCCGCTCGAGCTCGGCGACGACGAGAGCCCGTTCGCCGGCCTGTCCGCCTTCCAGGAGGCGGACGCCGCGCGCTTCTTCGGCCGCGATCGCGACGTCGCCGCCATCACGGCGCGGCTGCGCAACCAGCCGCTCCTGGCCATCGTCGGCCCCTCCGGGGCGGGCAAGTCGTCGTTCGTGCGGGCAGGCGTGATTCCGGCCTTGAGGCGCGCTGAGGACCGCTGGGAAGCGTTCATCCTGCGCCCGGGGCGCCGTCCGCTCTCCGCGCTCGCCGATGTGCTCGAGCAGGTCAGCGAGCCGGCGTCCATGACGGCTGTCGCGACGGCGAGCCCGCCCGAGCTCTCCGGTCACGACCGGCTCGTGGCCGCATTGCGCACTCAACCGGGCTGCCTGGGCGCGGCGCTGCGCGCGCGCTGTCGCCATGAGGGAACGCGGCATCGCGTCCTGCTCTTCATCGATCAGCTCGAGGAGCTTTATACGCTCGGCGCCGCGCCCAAGGAGCGAGCGGCGTTCCTCGCCTGTCTGGAAGGCGCGGCCGACGACGCCTCGTCGCCCCTGCGCGTCCTGCTCGCCATCCGCTCGGACTTCCTCGATCGCATGACCGAGGACCGCAGATTCATCAACGACGTGCCCCGCGGGCTTTGGCTCCTCCCGCCGATGGGGCGCGAAGGCCAGCGCGAGGCCTTGATGCGGCCGCTCGAGGCGGCCGGACATCGCTTCGAGACTGGAGAGATGGTCGAGGACATGCTCCGCATCCTGGAGAGCACGCGCAGCCCCTTGCCGCTCTTGCAATTCACGGCGACGAAGCTGTGGGAGGCGCGGGATCGCGAGCGCCGACTCCTGACACGACAGAGTTATGAACAGCTCGGCGGCGTGGCCGGTGCCCTGTCCGCCCATGCGGACGCGGTGATCTCGGCGCTGCCGACGCGGGAGCAGCGGCTGGCGCGCGCGGTGTTCTTGCGCCTGGTCACGCCCGAGCGTACGCGCGCGGTGGTAAGCCTGGACGAGCTCTGCGAGCTCGCACAGGACGGCGATGACCGCGCCGACGACGGGATCGCGCGCGTGGTCCAGCACCTGGCGAGCGCGCGGCTCGTGCTCATCGAGCCCGGTGATGAGCGCGAGGGCACGACCGTGGAGCTGGTCCACGAATCCTTGATCGACCGGTGGGCCAAGCTCAGGCAGTGGCTGGACGAGGGCCAGCAGGACGCACAGTTCCTGTCCCGACTGCACGCCGCGGCCCACCAGTGGGAGGCAAGCGGTCAGGCCGATGGGTTGCTCTGGCGCGATCGCACCGCGGAGGACGCCCGGGCCTGGCACGAGCGCCGCCGCGCTGTGCAGGGCGCCGAGTGGCGCATCGGGCTCGGCAAGCGCGAAGAGCGCTATCTGCTCGCCGTCGTGACGTTCGCCGAGCGCGCGCGCCGCCTTCGCAGGCGGCTAGTCACGGGCGCGATCGCGGCGCTCACGGCGATCGCCGTCATGGTGTCGTACCTGGCAGTTCGCGCCGACCAGCAGGCCACGCGCGCCGAGCAGCAGGCGACGCGCGCGGACCAGGAGGCGGCTCGCGCGCAGACCGGTGCCTCGAAAGCGCGCAACGCCACCCGTATGGCCACGGCGCGCGAGCATCAAGCCGATCCTACTACAGCGCTCGCGATCTTGCGCGAAGTCGAGCCGCCCGGCACGCCGCGAGGGTGGGCCAGCCTCGCCCGCTCGGCCTTGTACGGCGGTGTCGCTCGCGCGATGTTCAGCCATCCGGACTCCGTCTTGGATGCGAGTTATAGCCCTGATGGCAAGCGCATTGTCACTGCGTCCAAAGACAATACTGCACGGGTGTGGAATGCCGACGGCACAGGTGAGCCACTGGTTCTTCGGGGCCACAAGGAGATGGTCTACTCGGCGGCGTTCAGTCCCGACGGCAAGCGCATCCTCACCACATCGTTTGACAATACTGCACGGGTGTGGAATGCCGACGGCACAGGCGAGCCACTCGTACTTCGAGGCCACGGGGATAGATTCTTGTCGGCGGCGTTCAGCCCTGACGGCAAGCGCATCGTCACCACATCGTTTGACAATACTGCACAGGTGTGGAATGCCGACGGCGCAGGCGAGCCACTCGCACTTCGAGGCCATGAGGATAGATTCTTGTCGGCGGCGTTCAGCCCCGACGGCAAGCGCATCGTCACTGTGTCATGGGACAAGCCCGCGCGGGTATGGAATGCCGACGGCACCGGCAAGTCACTGGTACTTCGTGACCATGAGGGGGTTTTATCGGCGGCGTTCAGCCCTGACGGCAAGCGCATCCTCACCACATCGGGTGGCAATACTGCGCGGGTATGGCATGCCGACGGCAAGGGCAAGCCACTGATACTTCGAGGTCACGAGAAGTGGGTCCGTTCAGCGGCGTTCGGCCCTGACGGCAAGCGGATCGTCACCGCGTCCGATGACAACACAGTGCGGGTGTGGAACGCCGATGGCAAGGGCAAGCCACTGATACTTCGAGGTCACGAAAAATCGGTCCATTCAGCGACGTTCGGCCCTGACGGCAAACGGATCGTCACCGCGTCCGATGACAACACAGCGCGGGTATGGAATGCCAGCGGCAACGGCGAGCCACTGGTCCTTCGGGGTCACGAAGGTGCGGTCCGGTCGGCGGTGTTCAGCCCTGACGGCAAGCGCATTCTCATCGCGTCCGGTGACAAGGCGGCGCGGGTGTGGGATGCCGACGTCGACGGCGAGCCAGCGGCACTTCGGGGTCACACGGATGTAGTCTGGTCGGCGGCGTTCAGCCCTGACGGCGCGCGCATCGTCACCGCGTCCGCTGACAACACAGCGCGGGTCTGGAATGTCGACGGCAACGGCGAGCCGCTGGTACTTCGAGGGCACGAGGGTGCGGTCCGGTCGGCGGCGTTCAGCCCTGATGGCAAACGGATCGTCACTGCGTCCCATGACAATACAGCGCGGGTGTGGAATGCCGACGGCAACGGCGAGCCGCTGGTACTTCGGGGTCACACAAATTCGGTCTTGTCGGCGGCGTTCAGCCCTGATGGCAAGCGCGTTGTCACCGCGTCCGATGACAAGACGGTGCGGATATGGAAGATCTACGGCAATGGCGAGCCCCTCATCCTTCGGAGTCCTACTGACGCGTTCTTGTCGGAGGCGACGTTCAGCCCCGACGGTAAGCGCATCGCCATCCACTCCATCATCGAGTCCATGATTGCGGGCGACCTCGCCGTACAGGTGAGAAACGCGGATGCTACGGGAGAGCCCATGGTGCTTCGGGGTGAGAAGCATGCGTTCAGCCCCGACGGCAAGCGCATCGCCACCGTGTCCATTGACTGTACGGTGCGGATATGGGAGGCCGACGGCATGGGCGAGCCCATGGTCCTGCCCGGCTGCAGCTCCGCCATTGCGTTCAGCCCCGATGGCAGGCGCATCGCCACCGCGTCCGCTGACAGTACGGTGAGGGTGTGGGATACCGACAGCACGGGTGAACCCCGCGTCCTGCCCGGCTCCGATTCCTTGGTCATCGCCATGGCGTTCAGCCATGATGGCAAGCGCATCGCTACAGTGTCCGACGATAGCACGGTGCGGGTATGCAATGTTGACGGCACGGGCGAGCCCCTGGTCCTGCCCGGCTCCGAATCCACGGTCCTCGCCGTAGCCTTCAGCCCCGATGGCGAGCGCATCGCCACCGCGTCCGGCGGAACGGTCATCGAGTCCGGAAAGGTGGTGAGTGTGTGGACCGACCTCGAGCCGCTCCACGGCGTTGACGACCCGAGGCTGTGGACCGCGACCACCTACTGCATGCCAATCGATCGAAGGATAGAGATCCTTGGCGTGGATGAGTCCACGGCGCGAACCGACCGAGAAGCCTGCCTGCGCCACGTGGAAGGCGCACGCGCGAGCGCCCCGGGACAGCGGCCGGAATCGAATGGCTACCCGAGCGACTCCGCCGACCAATAGCTCAGACCCGCCACTTGACGCCAATCGCGTCCCTGGCGCTTCGGTCCGCGACACGTAACGTGGCGGTTCACCCCCGTACCGGGCACGGCAGGCCGGTGCACCGTCAGTTCATCAGAGCTCTCGCGTCGGCGCGTAGCACGACGCCATCGCGACAGCCAATAACGTGCACACGTCGTTCGCGTCCCGGTCACAGTCCGATGCATTTGTTCCCGCTCTGAAGGAGGACGGGCTGGAACGCGGCAATCGAGCCTTGTCACGTACGACACCGCTCGCCCCCCCGCCCGCCGCGCTCACGGCGGCGCGACGAACGACGCCGGCCCCGCAACGGCGGGCGACGGGTCCTTCTGGTAGCGCTCGACCAGCAGCGCGCGGCGCTCCGCCGTCCACCCGTTCTTCGGCGACGCCGCCTGCACGAGCGCCTCCAGCGCGAGCCGGCGCAGCCGCGGGTCGCGCTTCTCCCGCAGCTGCTCCTCGAGGAGCGACGGGTGCACGCAGGCCCGCACCGCGGACATCGCCGCGACCATCGCGTCGTGGTGCAGGAGGTCCCGGTCGCCGAGCTCGGCGAACGCCTGCGCGAGCTCGCGCCACGGGAGGAGGCGCTCCGCAAGCCCGAGGTACTGCGGCACGACGAGCGCGTCCGCCTTCAGCGCGGCGAGGAGCCCCTCGCCCACGGCCAGGTGGTGCCGCGCGGCGTAGGCGCCGAGCCGCGCGTGGAGCACGGGCAGGAACGCCACGAGGTGGCGGCGCTTCGGCGAGAGCTCCCCGAGGCGCCGGACGACGGCCGCGACCTCCCCCGGCTGCATCCTGGCGAGCACGGCCGCCAGCGCCTCGGCCGCCTCCTCCGGCGCTGGCGCGTCCATGTGCCCGAGCAGCCGCTGGAAGAGCGCGCGCTGCTCGTCGCGCAGCGGCAGGTGCGCGGCGCGCCGGAGCAGGTCCAGCCGCGCTTCCGGCTCCGGCCGCCCGAGGATGGCGGCGAGCAGGCCCACGACGCGCTGCTCGGCCTCGGTCGACAGCCTGCCGAGCGGGATGTCCGCGAGCTTCGAGGCGACGATCCAGTCGCGATCCTGCACGGCGCGGCCGAAGACGTCCCATGTCTCGGGCCGGTCGAGGTGGTCCCAGAGCGCCCGGAGCAGCGCGATCCGCACGTCGCGGTGGGTCTTCGGGGCGTCCAGCCGCAAGAGGTCCCGGTACGCCTCGTCGCCGCCAAGCTCGCCGAGCAGGCGCACGACCTCCTTGGCGACGGTCACCTTCGTGGTCGGCACCGCCCGGAGCTCCGCGAGCACCCGCTCCCGGGTCATCTCGGCGAACGCCTTCCGGAGCGCGTAGATCGCCCAGCGCGCGCGATCGTCGCCCAGGCACTCGATGAGGACCGGCACGCCCTGGCCGGCGTCGAGCCACGGCAGGCCCCGGACGGCCATCTCGCGCAGCGGCGGCCGCGGATCCGCGGCGAACGGGGTGATCGCCGACGCGTCGGCGTACGCGAGCCGGACCAGCGTGGCGATGGCGAACCGCAGCGTCGGGACGTCGCACGTCTCGTCCCCGAGCAGCGCGCGCAGGGCGGCCGCGTACCGCTCCTGCTGCCGCGCCGTCCAGCGGCCGTGGCCCGCGCCGAAGTCGATCACCCAGCGCGTCCGGCCCGTCGCGAACCTGCCGGTCATGGGCCGGCCCTCGAGCAGCGGCTCGAGCAGATCCTGGCGCTTGAGGCTCACGTGTCGGGCGACGGCGCCGAGGAGGACGAAGCTCGTGTCCTCGCGCAGGAGCGCGGGCACGAGCCGGGCGAACCGCGGCCGATCGTGGACGCGCAGCAGGCCCAGCGCCGCGGCCGCGACGCCGGCGAACGGGAGCTCGCGGGAGAGCCGCTCCAGCGCCTCCAGCAGCGCCGGCACCACCTTGAGGCGGACACCGAGGCTCTGCGCGAGCAGGAGCACCGCCCCGGCCCGCTCCTTCGTGGACCATGCGTCCGCGAGCTGCGCGAGCGCCGGGGTGAGCCGCTCGGCCTCGGCCCTCGTCAGCCCGTCCCCGAGCCCCGCGGTCGAGACCGAGCCGCGCACGGCGAGGATCTTCGCGAGCCAGCGGGCGCCCCACGCGCCGTCGACGCGGAACAGCCGGACCACGAGGCGCTCCATGGCCGAGGCCGTGGCCTGGGAGAGATCCGCGGCGTCGAGCGCGTCCTGCGCGACGGCGCTCACCGCCTCCAGGTGCTCCGGCCCGAACCGGGCGACCGGCAGCGCGGCGAGCGCCGCGAGCATCGCGCGCCGCACCGGATCCTGCTCGAACTTGCGGGCGCGCACGTGCGCGAGGGCGTCCGCGAGCGCCCCCCTGTCGTGCGTGACGGTCGCGAGGAGCAGCCCCTGCGCCTTCGCCCGCTCGTCGCCCTCCGGGTGCCCGAGGAGCGGCGCGAGCACGTCCCTGGCCTCGGCGAACGAGAGGAGGCGCGCGTAGCTCATCCGCCGATCGGGCTTGGAGACGAGCGAGGGGCAGCTGAACAGGTGCCGTCGCGCCTCGCGCTCGCGCAGGTCGCGGGGCAGGACCTCGAGCACATCGGGCGCGATCGTGCCGTCGGGGGCCTGGGCAGCGCAGGACCAGCGCTCGAAGGCCTGCGCCCGGATCGCCTGCTCCTCGGCCGAGTCGGCGCTCACGTAGCGGAACAGGAACGCGCCGAAGCCCCCGCGCCCGCCGAGGAGGAAGGCCCGCAGGACGGCCTTCTGGTCGTCGGAGCCGAGGCGCAGGAACCACCGCGGGCCCCGCTTGCCGTCGCCCAGCGCGCCCCAGGCGTGGCGGATGAGGAACTCGAGGCGCTCGGCGCCGAGGGCGGGCGCGCCCTTGTCGAAGCGCACGACAGCGAAGGCGCCGGGCGGCCGCGCGGGGCGGCCGCTCTCGTGGCGGGCCTTGAGGAGGTCGAACGTGGCGGCCGGGCGCGCCACGGCCAGCACGCGGAGGGAGCCCTGAACGAACGAGGGCTCCTCGCCGAGCTCGAAGAGGGCGCGGAGCAGCCGCAGCGCGGCGTCGGGGGCGCGCCGGGCGAGCGGGACGAGGAGCGGCGCGAGGCGGTAGCGGTGGCGGGCGTCGAGCGAGCGGGAGCGCGCTATCGCCTCCCCGAACCAGCGCGCCGCGACCTCGGGGTGCTTGTCGCCGAGCCGCGCGAGGCAGAGCGGGCCGCCTGCCTCGTCGATGTCGCGCCGGTGCGCCGACAGGAGCGGCTCGGAGCCGAACGGGAGCAGGTCCACGAACCTCGGGTCGCGCCCCTGCTTCATGCGCGCGCCGAGGAAGGCGTCCACGACGCCCTGCCGCCTCCGGTCGGCGAGGTCGCCCACCGCGCGCCGGAGGGAGCGCCGCTCGACGATGGCCCCGAGCGCCTCCTGCGCCTGCGCGTCGTCGCAGAAGCGGGCGACCATGCCGCACGCCCGCCGCCGCACGACGCGGGAGGGGTCCGAGAGGGCCTCCACGACGCGCGCGCCGTCTCCCGAGCCGTACACGCTCACGAGCGCGAGGAGGCGCTCGTACGGCTGCGCGCTGCCCGAGAGCGCGCCGAGGAGGGCCGCGGCGTCGGCGTCGCCGCCCGCGGCGGCGCGGCCCAGCTCCACGGCGCGGCGGACGCGGTCGTGGTGCGTCAGCGGCTCGATCGGGTCGAGGAAGGAAGCGGTGTCCATGGGGGGACGATCATAACGCCCCGGGGCGCGGGGCTCACAAGGCGCGAGCACCGCGCCAGCGGCGCGCGAGCCGCCCGCGCCGCCCGCGCCGCCCGCGCAGGATGGCTGGCCCAACCTGGGTCGGGCCCCGCTGCGCGCGCCCCTTCCGGCAGGGTGGCTTGAGCCAGCCGCCGCGGGGCTCTATCGTGGTTCCAGGCGATGCTGCTGGGACACGTGGCGCTGAGGAACCTCTGCCGGGCGCGGGATCTGCTCTCCGAGGTGCGCGAGTCGCGCCTGTCGATCGAGGACGTCGCGCGGCAGGTGGCGATCTCGCCCTATCACTTCATCCGGCAGTTCGAGGCGGTGTTCGGCGTGACCCCGCACCAGTACCGCATCCGGCGGCGCCTCGATCTGGCCAAGCAGCTCCTGGCGGCCGGGAACCACTCGGTGACCGACGTGTGCATGGAGGTCGGGTTCTCGAGCCTCGGCAGCTTCAGCGCGCAGTTCGCGCAGCGGATCGGCGTGCCGCCGTCGGCGTACCAGCGGCGCGTCCGCGCGCTGGTCCAGGTGCCGGGGAGGCTCCCGTGGGAGCTCGTCCCAGGGTGTCTCACCCTGATGGGGCGGTTGCCGCCGGGTGCGTTTCGCAGTTTTCGAGAAGCCTGACCGGGGCGTTCCTGGCAGAGTCGGCCTCGAACCATCCACCCGCGAGGCGATTGTCGATGAGGATCAAGCTCAACAGCATCATTGTCGAGGACCAGGAGCGAGCGCTCAAGTTCTACACGGAGGTGCTCGGCTTCAAGAAGAAGCACGACTTCCCTGTCGGGGAGTATCGATGGATCACCGTGGTCTCGCCGGAGGGCCCCGACGACATCGAGCTTGTTCTGGAGCCGAACGCCAACCCGGCGGCGAAGACGTACCAGCAGGCGCTGTTCGCGCAGGGGATCCCGCTCACCGCGTTCGAGGTGACGGACCTCAAGGCCGAGTTCGCGCGCCTCAAGGAGAAGCAGGTCGCGTTCACGCAGGAGCCGACGCCGATGGGCCCGGTGATGATCGCGGTGCTCTCGGACACCTGCGGGAACCTGATCCAGCTCTATCAGCCGATCTGATACAGACTCTGCCCTCTCTGGGTCTCACGGCTCACGTCTCTCGTCCACGTCGTCGAAGAGGCCAGACCGAGGGCGGGAGCTCCTTCAGATCGTCACCACCTCGAGCTGCTCCACGCCGATCCGGATCATCCCCGTCCCCGGCCGCCTCGCGATCACCCCCGCGGCGCCGAGGATCCCCAGCGCCGCGAGCTGCTTGCGCGCCCGGAAGATATCGACGTTGAGCTTCGGAGGATCGGTCGCCAGCATCCTGCAGAGCGCATCGCTCTCGATCCAGCCCTGCTCGGCCGCGGACGCGCCCCGGTCGGCGAGCCGCCGCCTCGCCAGCGTCAGCAAGAGGTAATGATACGTGCGCGGCGGCACCTTCGTGAGCTTGCCGCGGTGGACGACCGCCACCTCGACGTGCTCCTCGTCGCGCGTCACGCCGAAGCGCATCGCGATCGTCTCCAGCAGAGGACCGGCGCCCTCCGCGTCCACCGTCGCGGCCGCGGAGCTCGGCAGATCCAGCACCCAGCCCTCGCCGTCGACGACGACGACCTCCCGATCGAGCACGGGCCGCGCGCCCTCCTCGGTCTCGAGCTGCCAGCCGCCGCACTCGACGACGCTCGCCCGCGGGTGCTCCTCGTCGGGCAGGACCAGCAGCCCGCCCGAGGCGACGCGCACCCGGCCATCCCTGGCGCTGCGCGCGCTCGCCGCCGGCGGGGAGCCGTCGACGAGCGTGAAGGCGTGCTCCGGGCCGCCGACCGTGAACCCGTCCCCCTCGCCGAGGCGGACGCGCTCGCCCGGAGCGAGCCGCCGATCGCCGATGAACGTGCCGTTCTTGCTGCCGAGGTCGCGGAGCTCCCAGGCGCGGTCGACCCAGCGCAGGCCCGCGTGCTCGCCCGAGATCCGCGGATCGTCGAGGCGCAGGTCGCACCCGGCGTGCCGGCCGACCAGGCACCGGGAGCCCAGCGTGATCGTGCCGTCGGATCCGGCCCGCTTCAGTGCCCCCATGGCGCCTGCGTAATTTACCATCGGCCTCCGCCGCGCCACAACGACGCGAGGACGATGCGAGGACGACGTTGACCCCATCGAACGAGCCCACGGGCAAGGCCCCGAGCGACGAGCGCGAGCAACGCGAGGACGAGCTGCGCGAAGGGCGCGAGGGCGAGCTGCGCGGGGGGCGCGAGGACGAGGAGCGCCCGTCGCTCGCCGACGCGACGCGCACGTGCGCCAAGCTGCCCGCGACGGAGCTCATCGATCGCGCCCGCGCGCGCCAGGCGGGCCGCGCGGACGCGCGGGGCGGCGATGCCACGCCGCCGCGCGCCGCGGCGGGCCCGGCCGCCGCGCAGGAGCCGCCGCTTCCGGCGCGCTACCGCGACCTCGGGCTGATCGCGGGCGGCTCGTTCGGCGAGGTGCGGCGCGTGCACGACACGGTGCTCGATCGCGTCCTCGCGATGAAGGTCCTCCGGGCGCGCTTCACGCGGACGCCGGAGGGCCGGGCCCGCTTCCTGGCCGAGGCGAAGCTCACCGCCGACCTCCAGCACCCGGGCATCGTCGCGGTGCACGATCTGGGCGAGTTCGAGGACGGGCGGCTCTGGTTCACGATGCGCGAGGTGCGCGGCCGCACGCTCGGCGAGGTGCTCGGCGAGCTACACGCGTCCGCGGGGCCCGACGGCTTCCGGGAGACCCCCTCGGGCTGGACCTTCCGCCGCCTCATCGACGCCTTCGCGCGCCTCGGCCAGGCGGTCGCCTACGCGCACAGCCGCGGCGTCGTGCACCGCGACCTCAAGCCCGAGAACGTGATGGTCGGCGAGTTCGGCGAGGTGCTTGTGATGGACTGGGGCCTCGGACGCCGCGCCGGCGGCGCGCCCTCCAGCCGCGGCGCGCCCTCCAGCCGCAGCGCGCCCTCCGCCGGCGGCGCGCCCTCCAGCCGCGGCGCGCCCTCCAGCCGCGGCGCGCCCTCCGCCGGCGGCGCGCCCTCCGCCGGCGGCGCGCCCTCCGCCGGCGGCGCGCCCTCCAGCCGCGGCGCGCCCTCGCCTTCCAGCGGCGGCGCCCTCGAGGGCGCGTCCCCCCAGCTCACGCAGCACGGCGACGTGCTCGGCACGCCCTCGTTCATGCCGCCCGAGCAGGCCCGCGGGGAGCGCGACCTGCACGGCCCCGAGAGCGACGTCTACGCGCTCGGCGCGATCCTCTACGTGCTGCTCTCGGGCCGCGCGCCTTACGACGGCGACAGCGCCCTCGCCGTGCTGCGGCAGGTCCTCGCCGGGCCGCCGCCGCCCGTCCTCGAGGTCGCGCGCCTCCCCGTCCCCGCCGAGCTCGCCGCGATCTGCGAGCGCGCGATGCGCCGCGCGATCGCCGAGCGGTACCCGGACGCGGGCGCGCTCACCCGCGACGTCGTGACATGGCTCGACGGCGCCCGACGCCGCGAGCAGGCGCTCGCCGTGCTCGACCGGGCGCGCGCGATCGGCCCCGAGATCGAGGGGCTCCGCGCCGCCGCCGGGCGCATGCGCGCCGAGGCGCAGGCGCTCCTCTCCGGCGTCCGCCCCTTCGACCCCGAGGAGCGCAAGCAGCCGGCCTGGGAGCGCGAGGACGCGGCGGCGCACCTCGAGGTGGGCGCGGCGCTCCGCGAGGCCGAGTGGCTGGAGGCGGTCCACGGCGCCCTCACCGTGGATCCCGAGCTCTCCGAGGCCCACGCAGCGCTCGCCGACCACTACCGCGAGCGCCTCGTCGCCGCCGAGCTCGCGCACCGCGACGCCGACGCGGCGCGCTTCGAGGCGCAGCTCCGCGCCCACGACCGGGGCCGGTACGCGGCGCTGCTCCGCGGCGAGGGCGCGCTCACGCTCGTCACCGATCCGCCCGGCGCCGAGGTGCGGGTCGAGCGCTTCGCCGTGAAGAGCCGCCGCCTCGTGCCCGAGGACCAGGGCCCGCTCGGCGTGACGCCGATCCGCGCCGCGCCCCTCGCCCGGGGGCGCTACCGGCTGCGCATCCGGGCCCCGGGCCGGGCCGAGGTGCTCTACCCGCTGCTCATCGAGCGCGGCGCGCACTGGGACGGCTGCGCGCCGGGCGAGCGCGACCCGACCCCGATCGCGCTGCCGGCCGCGGGCGAGCTCGACCCCGGCGACGTCTACGTGCCCGCGGGCCTCGCCTGGATCGGCGGCGACCCGGGCGCGGCCGACGGCCTGCCGGCGCGGCGGGTCTGGGTCGATGCGTTCGTGATCCGCCGGTTTCCGGTGACGAACACCGAGTACCTCGTCTTCCTGAACGAGCTCGTCGCCGCGGGCCGGGAGGCCGAGGCGATGGCGGCCTGCCCGGGGGCCCAGCTCGGGATGGCGGACCGGGCCGGCGATCGGCGCGCGTTCACCCGGACCGACGGCGGGCGCTTCGCGCTGGCGGTGGACGACTGGGGGTGCCCCTTCGAGCCGGACCAGCCGGTGGTGCTCGTCGACTGGGCCGCGGCCATGGCGTACGCGCGCTGGTACGCCGCGCGCCGGGGCCAGCCGTGGCGGCTGCCCGACGAGGTCGAGCGCGAGAAGGCGGCGCGCGGCGCGGACGGCCGGTTCTTCCCCTGGGGCGACCACGCCGACGCGACCTTCGCCTGCGCGCTCGAGAGCCACGCGGGGCAGCCGGCGCGCTTGCCCGTGGACAGCTACCCCGCCGACGAGAGCCCGTACGGGGTCCGCGGCCTGGCCGGCAACTCGCGGGACTGGTGCATCAACGTCTGGCGGAGCGAGGGCCCCGCCGTCGTCGACGGCCGCCTGCGCATCGAGCCGGCGGCCGCGGACGACCCCGAGTACCGGGCCGTCCGCGGCGGCGCCTGGAGCAGCCCGCTCGAGCTGAGCCGGTCGGCGGCGCGCTTCGGCAACCGGCCCGGCGTCCCGCGGCTCACCATGGGGATCCGGCTGGTGCGGTCGTTCGGGGGCGGATAGCGCCCTCACCCCCAGGATTTCTCGGCCTTGTAGGTGAGGCCCGCCGGCGGTTCCGTGTTGTTCGGCGCCGTGTAGTCGATGCTGCTCGCCGCGATGCCGCCGAACAGGTTCGAGCCGGTGGTGTTGTACCAGCCGAGGGATCCGTTCCACTTGCCCGTCGAGGCGTTGTACTCGAGGCCCCAGTTGAGCCCGAACGTGGGAGCGCCGCCGGTGCCAGCGTAGATGAAATACGTGGAGCCGTTCTTCGGCGGGCGATTCCCGGTCCAGGTCACGCTCTGTGCCCAGCGAAGGTTGTAGGTCCCTGCCGGCAGCGTTCCTCCGTCCACCGCCGTGATCTCGATGCTGTCCGCGTTGCTGGGGAGGCTGTTCGATATCCAGTAGTATTCCGTCTGTGCCTTGTAGCTGCCGGGCGGATAGTCCCCTGTCACGAGCACCTGGGCGAGGAGCGTGGGCACCTGGTTGCTGATCGCGGTCAGCGTGTAGATACGGTAGTTGTTCATGCCGCCGTCGAGCTGCCCGAGCTGGCGTCCGGCGTCCGGCGTGTGGCTTGTCTTCTCCGGCCGGCTCCCCGTCTGGAGCACGGCGAGGCGCCGGACGCCCGGCTCCCCGTAAATGTGCGGCGTGCCCTCGAACTCGAGCGCGCCGAGCAGGCGCCGCGTCCGTTCCACGAGGTCGCCGTAGCTCAGCGTGAGGTACACGCCGCCGTCGCCGTCTTCCTTCGCGGTCCACTGCTCGATGACCGTGGCGACGGCCCAGGTGAACGCGCCCTGGGGGCGGCCGTCGATCGTTGCCTGCTGGGTGACCTCGCCGGGCTTGCAGGCCGCGAGCACGCGCGCGCCGATGCGCAGGTCGTCGTCGCGGAGCCTTCCTGGCAGCGCCGCCTCGACGAGCGAGCGCGGGCGGCGGCCGCGGGCGTCCGGGGCCGCGCCGCTCCCGTGGCAGCAGTCGAGCACCACGGTGAGGTTCTCGGCGTCGTTCAGCAGCGCGCGGAGCTCGGTGAAGGCGATGGCGTGCTCGAAGCCCGCGCCGCGCACGTCGCTCGGGCAGAGGAGCAGCCCTTTTTCCGGGGTGTGCGCGCCGTGACCCGAGTAGGTGAGGAGCCCTGCGCGGCCGCCCGCGACCTTGTCGGCGAGCCAGCCGAGGGCGTCGCGCACGCCCTTCTCCGTCGCCTCGCCGAGGTTCGCCTCGGTCGCGCCGGGCAGGTGGGCGAGATCGGCGCGCGGGCTCGTGACGACCCGCAGGTTCTCGGGCCGCATGCCCATCCGGATGCACGCCTGCCAGAAGGTGGCGACGTCGTTGACGCTGCCCTCGAGATCGCTGGTCCCCGCGGCTTTGCCTGTCGATCGATCGAAGGCGCGGTAGTCGTTGACGCCGATGAAGAGAGCGTAGCCTTTGTTATGGAACATGATCTCCTCCGTCGCGCTCGGCCGGAGACGCCGGCCGGCCAGGACCTGGGGCAGGCCATCCCACGGCGCGCGGCCGGGGGCCATTTCTCCGGATAACACGGGAGACGAGGGCGCCGCGCGCCCCCGCCGCTCGCCGCGCGCAGGGCGCCGCGTCGGCTCACGATCGCCCGAAGCGCCGCCGGTACTCCTCCGGCGTGACCTGGAGCGTGCGCTGGAAGGCGCGCCGCATCCGCTCGTCCGTGCCGAAGCCGCAGTCGCGCGCGAGCTGCTTCATCGACGCGCGTCCGCCCTCCAGGCAGGAGCGCGCCTGCTCCAGCCGCGCCGCCTCGACGAACTTCGCCGGCGTCGTCTGGAGCGTCCGCGTGAACGTCCGCGCGAAGTTGCGGGGGCTCATCCCGGCCTTCTCGGCCAGCACCTCGACGCGCAGGTCGGCGTCGAGGTGCCGCAGGGCCCACTCGACCACGCGCCGCAGCGGCCCCGTGGCCGCCGTCTGCGCGAGCAGCGGGCGGCTGAACTGCGACTGTCCGCCCGGGCGCTTGAGGAACACCACCATGCCCCGCGCCACCTCGAGCGCCGCGTCGTACCCGAGATCGTCCTCCACGAGCGACAGCGCGAGATCGATGCTCGCGGTCGTGCCGGCCGACGTGTACATCTTCCCGGACCGCACGAAGATCGCGTCGGCGTCGACCTCGACGGCGGGGAACTGGCACGCGAGCTCGGCCGCCGCGCGCCAGTGGGTGGCTGCCCGGTGCCCCGCGAGCAGCCCCGCGGCGGCGAGGATGAAGGCGCCGGTGCAGACGGCGCCCATGCGCCGCACCTCGGGCGTCGCCGCGCGAAGCCAGCCGAGCAGCCGGTCGTCGCGCATCGCTTCACGGGTGTCGCCCCCCGCGACGAGCACCGTATCGGCGCCGGGGGCCACGTCCTCGAGCGCCTTGTGGGCGACGATCTGCGCCCCGGAGAGCGTCCGGATCACGCCGCCCGACGGCGAGGCGATCTCGACGGCGTACGCCGGGGGAGCGCCGGGGCGCGTCGGGACGGCGACGCCCGAGGCGAAGGCGAAGACGTCGACCGGCCCCACCACGTCGATGGCGCTCGCGCCGTCGTAGGCCACGACGACGATCCTTCGCGTCGGCGCGTGGCCGCTCGACGAGCCTCGCGGAGCGCTCTTCGAGGGGCGGGGCCGCTTCACGCGACGACGCTACCCGCTCCGCGCCTGACCGCAATGACAAAGCGCCCGCATTTCCTGCCAGCCTTCCCGCCGCGGCAGGGGCAGGAAATGCAGGTGCTTTGTCCCTCTCCCCTCCCGCGCGGGGCGCATGGTCACGAGCGCCGCTCGCGCGGCGCGCGCCACGTCGCGTCCTCGCGTGAGACGAGAAAGGACTCCACGATGAGCGTTCACGATGATCCCATGGTCACATCGCCCCTGAGCCCCCCCACGCAGCGCAAGCTCCAGGTGGCGCTCTTCGTCTGCCCCGGCTTCTTCTTGCCCGACAACATCGGCCTGCAGACGGTGTTCGGGTTCCTGCCCAACGTGGACCTGCACCTCGTGTGGAAGAACAGGGACGAGATCGCGGGCTTCCCGCGCTTCACGACGCGGGCCACCACCTCCTTCAGCGACTGTCCGAAGACGCTCGACATCCTCCACGTGCCGGCGATCCCGCCCGACATGATGGAGGACGAAGAGTCGCTCGCGTTCCTCGCGGACGTCGGCGGCCGCGCGGCGTGGCTGTCCGGCGTCTGCGGGGGCGCGCTGATGCTGGGCGCCGCGGGCCTGCTCAAGGGCTACCGGGCCACGACGAACTTTCACATGCACGACCAGCTGGCCTATTACGGCGCGATCCCCACCAGGGGGAACATCGTCGAGGACCGGAATCGGCTCACCTCGGGGCCTGTCTCCGGTGGCTTCGACATGGCGCTGCGCTTGGCCGGGCGCCTGTGCGGCGACGAGGTCGCGAGGGAGTGCGAGCTGGACATGGAGTACGCGCCGGAGCCGCCCTACGGCACGGGCAGCCCCGAGCTCGCCGGGCCCGAGATGACGGCGAGGTCGCTCCAGAGGATGGCGCCGATGATCGAGGCGACGCGCCAGGTGGGCATCCGCGCGTCCCGGCGGCTGGGCATCGGCTGAGCGCGGCAGAACCGCCCCGGGACACCGAGCTCGGGTCGTGAGGTACTGTGGCCGAACGTGCGGTACTTCGGGAACCGCCAAGGCGCCAAGGACGCCAAGAAATCTCAATTATTTTGCGTTCTTGGCGTCCTTGGCGGTCCGATCCTCTGCGGCGCTGTCCGCGCTGGAGTACCGCACCACCGTTCTCGCTCGTGGAAGGCCGGTTCGACCGCCTCCGGGGCATCGATCTCGGTCATGGAGGGGCGGTTCGACCGCCTCCGGGGCATCGATCTCGGTCATGGAGGGGCGGTTCGACCGCCTCCGGGGCATCGATCTCGGTCATGGAGGGGCGGTTCGACCGCCTCCGGGGCATCGATCTCGATCATGGCAGGGCGGTTCAACCGCCCCGGGACAGCGATCTCGGTCTTCGCAGGGCGGTTCGACTGCCCCGGGACATCGATCTCGATCATGGAAGGGCGGTTCAACCGCCCCAGGACAGCGATCTCGCTCGTCGTCCGGAGGAGCACAGGAGACGAGTACATCGACGGGCGCAGGATGCGCCGGGGCAGCCGACGTCGCAGGATCGCTTCTCGATGTCACGCTAGAAAGACAAACGGATTGAGAAGACGGAGAAGATACGAGAATTTAACGCAAAGGCGCAAAGACGCAAAGACGCAAGGAGGAAATCGCTTTTTTGCGCCTTTGCGCCTTTGCGCCTTGGCGTTGATCTCCGGGCTGCCTCATCGTCGGTGTTCCAGGTGTGCCTCGCGGTCGCGCCCCGAGCCCCCCTCAGGGCGCCTCGCAGGACACGCGGTGGATCGGCGCCTGCTCCCCTTCGCCGACCGTCACGTAGTCCCATCCTCCGGGCAGCCACGCGATCGCCTCCGCCTGCTCCTCGTCGGGCGACGGCAGCGAGCACGGCGCCTCCGCGAGCGCCTGCGCCACGGTCTGATCCGGCGCCATCGGGTAGTAGAACACCCGCGTCGAGGTCCGCAGCAGCACGCCCGTGCCGTCCGGGTGGACATCGCCGGCGGTGATGCGCTCGCTCCCGCTGGGCGGCTCGATCGAGCCCGCCGCGACGAGCGTCGCCGTCTCCCCCGGGGCGGGCAGCGCCGGCAGCTCGAAGATGCGCGAGCTGTTCTTGTTGACCTTCGTCACGATCGTGATCGCCCCGGTGACGGGGTGAATGAGCAGCGTCTCCGCGTCGTGGCTCCCGTCGGGGTACGTGAGCACGAACACCTCGGCCGTCGTCGAGCCCGGCGCGCCGAGCGTCTCCGGCTCCCGCACGCCGTAGATCGCATAGCGGTCGCGCTCGCCGTCGTTGTCGCCGATGTCCGCGATGAACAGGCAGCTCCCCCCGCCCGTGCGGCACGGGCCGCGCGCGATGTCCTCCCAGTCGACGGCGCCGGCGCCGGTGATCTCCACCTCGCTCTGCAGCGCGCCGCTCTGCCCGATCGCGAAGAACCGGGCGCCGTCGCCGCGGTCGTTGTGAACGTACAGCGCGTCCGGGTGCAGCGCGCCGGCGACGACGCCGGAGCACTCGTCCATCGGGCCCCCCGCGAGGGCGCCGATCCGCGTCGGCGCGGCGCAACGAGGGCAGCCCGAGGCGCGCACCGGCGGCGGCTCGGCGTCCTGCTGGCAGCCCGCAACGAGCAGCGAGAGCGCGAGCGCTGGTGGCGCCGCGCGCCGCGCCAGCGCGCTCGCAGAAGGACCGCCCCGCGGGCGGAGCGCCCGGGAGAGACGCGGCGGCGGCCTGAGATCGCGAAGGGGTCGATTCGTGGACATAGGACATGGATGCCACGAGCGCCGCTGCTCCGGGAGGGGTCCGCGCCCCGCAAGCCGCAGATCCTCGCCGCACGGCGTGGCCCGCCGCGCCCTCAGGGATGACGCTGCGCGACACGAGGCTCGCTCCACCCACGAGGAGCCCCGCCAGGGAGCCTGACGCGCGTGTGCCCCGGGCCGGCGAGCCGACGCCCACCGCCCTGAGTCTCCGGCTCATCGGTCGGATCGAGCGCACAGGATCTCCCCTGCGCGATCTCGCTCGCCGCTGCATTCTTCGCGTCCCTGGCGCCTCGACGTCTCGCTTCCCCGGTGAGGACGCCCCTGGAGATCGGCTATCGGGAAAGCGTTTGCTCGGGCTATCCACTCGTGTTTAATGGCCCGATGAAGCGCGCCCTCCGGATCGCCGCCGTGGCCGTGGCCCTGCTCGTCGTCCTCTATTGTGCCGGCCTCTATCTCTCCATCCGCTTCGGCCCCCAGCCCACGGTCGATCCGGCGCTCGTGGCTCGCTCGGTGCACCAGGAGCCGGCGCTCCTCGGCGAGGCGAAGGCGCTCCCGGTCGCGCGCACGTTCCCGCAGTCGCTCCATTTCCAGCAGAATGGGACGCTCTGCGGGCCGGCGAGCTTCGTGAACGTGCTCGCCTCGATGGGCTCCCCGGTGGCCGACGAGTCGGCGGCGCTCGAGGGCTCCGGCCTCTGCCTCACCGGCATCTGCATCGGCGGCCTCACCCTCGACGAGGTCGCCCAGGTGGGGCGCGCCCGCGGCCGCACCGTGACCGTGCTGCGCGACCTCACCCCCGAGCAGTTCCACGAGCACCTGCGCCGCTCGAACGATCCGGCGCGCCGTTACATCGTGAACTTCGCCCGCCAGCCCATCTTCACGATCGGCGGCGGGCACCACTCGCCCCTCGGCGGCTACCTGGAGGACAAGGACCTCGTCTACGTTCTCGACGTCTACGAGAGCTTCAAGCCCTGGCTGGTCGAGCGCGACAAGCTCTTCGCCGCCATCGACACCGTGGACCCCTCGAGCGGCAAGAAGCGCGGGCTGCTGCTCATCGAGTGACGGAACGCGCGAAGCACGGCGAGTGACGGAACGCGCGAAGCACGGCTCAGGCGGCCGGCTGCAGCGGCTCGTCGCCGGACGGCTGCAGCGGCTCGTCGCCGGACGGCTCGTCCTCGAGGCGGGCCAGCGCTGGAACGCGGCTGGCCATCAACGACAGGAAGAACATCGCCGCGCCCGCGAGCGCGACGATCAGCGCGATGCCGCGACCGCGCCCCGTCCCGACGACCTGGCCCAGGAGCGGGGCCAGCGCGCCGTCCGCGCGCATCAGCGGCTCGAAGACGTGCTCGGCGAGCGGCCCGGCGATCGCGGCGGCCACCGGCAAGGTCGAGATGGCGACCATCTGCCGCACGGCGAACACACGCCCCTGGAGCGCGGCGGGGACCTGGGTCTGCCATAGCGCCTGGCTCGATCCGCCGTAGAACGGCTGACACAGGTAAAACACGAACGCGCCGGCGGCGATGACCGGCAGCGCGCGGGACGTCGAGGCGACGGCGATGGCGGCGCCCCCCAGCGCGATGAACCCGAGGATCCCGTGGACCCGGCGCCGCGGCCCGCCCCAGGCGACCATCACGACGCTGCCGACGAGCAGGCCGAGGCCGCCGACCGTCACGACGACGGAGAGGGCGCGCACCGACGCGAGCTCCATGAGCATGGGCGCCGCGAGCGCGTTGACCATGCCGACAAGGAGGTTGATCGCCGCGAAATAACCGAGCAGCCAGCACAGACCGCGGCGCGTGCGGAGGTACGTCCAGCCGCGCGTGAGCCGGGCCCACGCGGACCCTTCGTCCCCGCGCGCGGCCGCGGGCAGCGCCGGGATGGGCACCGGCAAGAGCAGCAGGAGCCCGGCGACGAAGGTCGCGCAATCGATGAGGAGCACCCCGCCGAGCCCGGCGCGCTCCAGCAGCAGCGCCGACGCCATCGGCGCCGCGAGCTGCGCCACGCCGTTGCCCATCTGCGCGGCGCCCCCCGCGCGGCCGAGGTGCTCCCGGGGGACCATCTGGGTCGTCACCGCGGAGAAAGCCAGCCAGTCGAACGTCGAGAGGCACGAGCTCACGATCGCGAGCACGTACACGTGATGCACCTGCAGCGCCCCCGCGCGCTGCAGCAGCACGAGCGTCGCGGAGGTGGCGACCTCGCCGATCGCACAGCCAACGAGGACGCGGCGGCGATCCATGCCGTCCACGAGCGACCCCGCGAACGGCGCGAGCAGCACCGAGGGGACCCGCGAGAACATCATGAGCAGCGCGTACTGCGTGGCGGAGGCGCTCTGCTGGTAGACCCACACGCCGAGCGCGAAGGAGGTGAGCGCCGAGCCGAGCACCGAGAGCAAACGGCCGGCATAGAGGATCCAGAACGCTTTCAACCAGCAAACCTCCGCGCGACGGCGGAGGCGCCGCGCTGCTCCGCCGAGGACCGCGCGCTCACGAGCGTCTCGAGGCGCATCGCCGGAACATGAGGGAGGCCGGGGGCCGGCCCCTCCACGAACAGCGAACTACCTCACGTACCACCACCGCGGTGCCCGTCGCAACGCACCGGCAGCCGAGCCGCAACGCACCGGCAGCCGAGCCACCACGCTTCCATGCCGCGCGCCATCGTGGTAGGTTCGACTACCTATGTCCTCGTTCGTCCTTTTTCGGGGCGGGCGCGGTCATGGCCACATCGTGAAGGAGCCGCCTCGTGAAGCTCAGCGTCCTTGATCATTCGCTTCTCGTCAGTGGCGGCACGGCCGCCGATGCATTCCGGAACACGGTCGAGCTCGCGCGCGCCGCCGAATCGCTCGGGTATCACCGATTCTGGCTGGCCGAGCACCACGGCTCCGGACACTTCGCCGGGGTGGCTCCCGAGGTGATGATCGCCCGCGTGGCCTCGATGACGTCGCGCATCCGCGTCGGCTCCGGCGGGGTGCTGCTCACCCATTACAGCCCGTTCAAGGTGGCCGAGGTATTCCGGCTGCTCGCGGCGATGTTCCCCGGGCGTGTCGATCTCGGCATCGGGCGCTCCTCGGGGAGCTCGGACGCGATGTCGCGGGCCCTCGCGTACGGCGCGCCGGGCAAGGGCGACGTCTTCCCGCAGAAGCTCGCGGATCTCATCGCCTTCATGACCGGCGCGCCGCCGGCCTCCGAGGAGCTGCGCGACGTCCAGCAGGTGAGGCCGGCGATCGACGAGGTCCCCGAGATATGGTCGCTGGGGACCGGCGAGCAGAGCGCCGCCCTGGCTGCCCGCCACGGGCTCGCGTTCTGCTTTGCCCATTTCTTCAACCCGTTCAGCGGCGGGGTCTTCGCGCGCGGCTATCGGACGCAGTTCCAGCCCTCGGGCGCGCTGTCGGCGCCCCGCAGCGCGCTCGGCGTCTACGTGATCTGCGCGGACACGGCGGGCGAGGCGCGCCGGCTCGCCCGGACGAACGACCTCTTGGCGGTGCGGACCCGCCGGGTGATCGACGGCCCCGTGCCGTCCGTCGAGGAGGCCGAGGCCTACCCGTACAACCCCGAGGACCTGCAGACGATCGAGCTCGATCGGAAGCGCCTCGTCGTCGGGGAGCCGGCAGAGGTCAAGGAGCAGCTGCTCCGCATGGCCGCCGACTACCAGGCGGATGAGCTGATGATCACGACCGTCTGCCACGATCACCGCGTTCGCCTTCGCTCCTACGAGCTGCTCGCGGATGCCTTCGCGTCGCACGGCGCCGCGTGAGCGCCACAGAGGAAACCCACATGATGGATCACCAGGTGAATTCTCCCCGGGGCGGTGTCTCCGCGGAGGTGAGGCAGCTTCATCGGGAGCTGTCGCCGGCGAGCGCCGCGTGGCTCGACTTCGCCGACCGTGAGCCGGACGCCCGAAAGCGCCAGGGATTCGCGCCGTTCGAGCGCTCGCCGCTCATCCATTACCCGCTGCACGCATGGCCGACGCTGGTGGACGGGCGCCGGGTGGAGCGGATGGCGGAGGCGGCGCGCAGCATGGCCCGCGCCGTCAGGTCGCTGCCGCGGCGCGTGCTCGGGGGCGACCCCGCGCGGGTGGCCGCGTTCTACGATATCGACGTGGAGCGCGCCGCGGGGGCCATCGAGGCGATGTCGCTCTCCGGCGACGCGCGCGGCGCCATCTCGCGGGGCGATTTCATCGACACCGACGCTGGCCTGAAGTGCCTCGAGCTCAACGTCGTCGCCGCCGTCGGCGGCTGGGAGACGATGCTGCAGGCGATGGTGGTGCTCGGGGAGCCGGTGGTGCAGCGGTTCGTCGCGCAGTGTGGCGTGCGGGTGAAGCCCGCGAACAGCCTGCTGGCCTTCTTCCGCAACGTGGTCGACCAGGCCCGCGGCGTCGTGCCGTGGGAGGGCGAGTGCAACATCGGCATCCTGCTCTCCGACAGCGATCTACCGCCGCCGAGCGCGATGGAGATGGCGAGCGCGTTTTTGAACGGCCAGTACGCCGAATTCCTCGGCGCGCACGGGGCGCGCGGCGAGATCTTGCTCGCGTCCTATGGCCAGCTCGAGGAGGCCGAGGGGCGGCTCTCCCTCCGCGGCAAGCGGCTGCACGCCCTCCTCGAGTTCAACGCGCGCGATCGCCTCAAGATCGGCGGCCCGGCGTTCGTCGCGCGCACGTGGGCGGCGCTGCGCTCGCGCTCCGTTGCCCTGTTCAACGGCCCCGCGGCCGACATCCTCGACGACAAGCGCAACCTCGCGCTCCTCTCGGAGCACCAGGACGGCGACCTGCTCGCGCCCGAGGATCGGGACGCCGCCCGCAGGTTCGTCCCCTGGACGCGCGTCGTGGCGCCCGTGGAGGTCACCCGCGGGCAAGAGCGCGTCTATCTCCCGGAGCTGCTCGCAGGGCGGCGCGAGGATCTCGTGCTCAAGCTGGGGCGCGATTTCGGGGGAGACAGCGTCGTGATCGGGCGGAGCGCCACCACGGCGGCGTGGGACAAGGCGGTCACCCAGGCCCTGGAGCAGCCGCGCGCGTGGGTGGTGCAGGAGCACGTCGTGTCGCGGCCCTACCATTACCTGCGGAGCGACGGCGTCGTGGCCCCCCATACCGTCATCTGGGGGCTCTTCGTCATGGGAGATCTCTTCGCGGGGAGCATGGTCCGCGTCGGCCCTGACGCCGACAGCTCGGGCGTCGTCAACGTGCAGCAGGGCGCCGCCGCGGTGGGGGTCGTCATCGAGGTGGAGTGACGGCGCAGGGGAGCGCAGGAGCAGGCGCGATCGACAGCGCCGATCCGCCTGCTCGCGGGGGCCTCAGGCTTCTTCGTTCCGGTACTTCCTGCCGGCGGTGATGTGCTCGTAGCGCCGCAGCTTCGCGCGCACGGTGCCGGCGGCGATGTCGCGCACGAGACCCGGGCCGTGCTCGGCGAGCAGCTGCCAGCTCAACCACCACAGGTTCGTCGCGATCGACGGGGCGAGCGTCTCGACGCGGTGCCACCACCCGTAGGGAAGGTAAAGGACCTCCCCCTGCTCGAGGATGATGTCGTGATCGGGCTTGACGCCGCCGGGGAGCCGCTCCGGATCGCCGCCCCAGGGGGCGAGGTCGTTCTCGCTGATGACCGACCAGGGGAACTCGTAGCGGCCGGGGTGGAGCTCTGGCGTCCGGTCAGGCGCATAGAGCTGCCAGCGCTTACAGCCCACGAGCATCGCGTGCAGGTTGTGCGCGCGGTCGTAGTGGAGCTGGGTGAACGCGCCGCGCGGCCCCATGAAGATGAGGCGCTCCGTTAGGCGCTCGCTCACCTCGACGCGGGGGAAGTGCGCGTCGGCGAGCAGCCCCGGGAGGCGCTCGAACAGATCCCTGCCGATGAGATAGCCGCCGGCGAGCCGCCCGTCGTCCGCGACGAGCGCGTCGACGTAGTCGCGCACGCGCATCATCTCGACCTTGCCGACGCGCTCCACCGAGCCGTCGGCGGCGCGGTGGTACCTCAGCCACTCCACGGGGGCGGTGACGTCGCCGTGCGTCGCGCGGAACCAGTCGAAACACCACTTGGAGCGCGCGGGCCAGGCATCGAGGGCGCCCGTGAGCACGACAGGCTCTCCCCTCCGCTCTAGATCCCGGTAAAACTCCACGTCCGGCCGCGCGGCCCTCCGCGCGATGGTACAGCTCCCCGGCGAATTCGCTTGCATCTCTGTCCCTCTCCTTCCTGTCCCGTGTCGGCCGACAACCTGTGTCAGCCGTCGACCCGCGTCGGCCGCCAGCTGCCCCGGCCGTCGACCCGTATCGGCCGCCACCTGAGATGGCCGTCGACCCGTGATGGCCGTCGACCCGTGTCGGCCGTGAACCTGTGACGGCCCTCAACCTGTGAGGGTCCTCAACCTGTGTCGGCCGTCAACTCCAGAGCATGAAGCGCCGGCTGGTCGCGAGGTTTGCCTGGAACAGTGCGCTGGAGCCGCGAGGCCTCGACAACGAGGTCCCGAGCCGCGAGCGCCGGATCGCGGAGCAACATCCGTGGCGGCGCGCCGGGCGGCGCGCCGCATCACGAACGGGGCGAGTGACTCCCGGTCACATCGACACGAGGAGCTGGGGCGGATGGCGGCGAGGCGAGGCGAGATACCGCGACAGCCCGGGGCGCTGCTTCATCCGCTGCAGGAAGCCGGAGAGCCCGGGGTACGTCGCGATGGACTCGGAGAGCCCGTTGTCGCTGAGCATCTCGAGCAGGCTGAAGACGGTGGTGTCCGCCACGGTGACCGAGCTGCCCACGAAGAACCCGGAGGGGTTGTTCTTGACGATCCGGTCGAATTGCTCGAGCCACCGCGGCAGCTCCTCCCCGATGACCACGGGTAGGAGCTCGGCGAGCTTCGCGGGCTCGGCGTTCATGATGGCGCGGGCGCGGTCGACCACCTCTTCCACGGCGTCGACGATCTCGTCACATGCCGCGGCCTCGAGCGCGTCTCGGCCGTAGAGGCCCGTCTTGCGCGCGATGTGCCGCAGGATCGCGCCGCTCTGGACCACGTGCGCCCCACCAGGCTCCTCCCAGAGCGGGAGCTTTCCGAACGCCAGCTTGCCCGAGGCCTTGAGGTCCAGGAACGGCGGTGGCTTGTCCGTCGGGTGCCACGGGCCGACGTCGACCTCCTCGTAGTCGATACCCGCCTCGGCGAGGAGGAGCCTTATTTTCTCTGCACGACCACGACCGCTGAAATAGGTGAGGCGCGGAATCGATTCCATGAAGATGCTCGACGTGGAGTAAAGGAAGTAGCCCCGCCTGACGCGGCCAGGTGCCCGTGACCGAGCCCCGAGCCCACGTGATGACGTGCTTCCATGGGTTCGCGGGGAGCACACAGCGCATGCGTGTTCCCACCATGCACGGTGGTTACCTCGAACACGCGACCGAGTAAATGGAAATCGGACGATTGTGTATGCTCGGATCCATCGTGCTTCCACCTTTTCGTCCGCCTTCTTCCACCTTCTCGTCCACCTTTTTTACGGCAGGATTGCGGCAAGATTGCCGTAAGAGCACGCGCATGCAGGTATCCGGCCTTGACGCGTCTTGACGCGTCTTGACGCGTCTTGACGCGGCGCTCTGCCGCGCCGAGGCCCGCCGGAGGCGCTCGGCCTGACGCGGGGTAGCGCCTGCGGTCGAGCCAAGCTTGCTCGGAGACCCACATCGACGCTTGTGCGTCGGGGCGGGGCCGTGCCCCGTTGACGCGTGGAGCCGGAATGATAGCGGTACCCCCGGTGAGCACCGATGATCGAGCCCCTGCATTGATTCCGCCACCGGACACCCTGGTCTCCTCGGAGCCTCCTTTCCCCGCAGCGCGCAGCGCGCCGGCGCCTGCCCTCGACCACCTCGTCCCGCTGCCCGGCGGCGCATTCGGGGTCTGGCCGTGGGCCTGTCTGCGCGGGGCCGGGTTCGCGGCGGATGCGGTCCTGCCGCTCGCGGCGCCCGCGGCGGCGGCGCTCCTGGACGCCTCGCCGCCGGAGAAGGGGGAAGACCCGGCGCTGCGCGCCTGCTTCGACGGCGAGCTCCTGAAGATCCGGGGCTACCTGCGCGCCGTCGCGCAGGACGAGCGCTTCCGGGAGGCGGTGCTCTGGCAGAACCGCGGCGCGTTCAAGACGGGCGTCGAGGGCCTGGCGTCAAGGCCGCTCGAGGCGACTGCGAACAAGAAGGTGAGGCAGCGGGAGCGGCTGGTGACGCTGTACCTCCAGCGCTACTGCACGAAGAACGACACGATCGGCTTCTTCGGGCCCGTGGGCTGGGCGCGCATCGGGACGGGGACCGAGGCGCTGACGCTCGATCCGGGCGATGCGCTCATCGAGGAGCGCCGCGTACACTTCGAGACCTGGTGCATCGACGCGCTCGCGGAGACGCTCTGCGCCGATCCGGCGCTCCGGCGCTGGGCGCCGCCCCGGCTGCTGCCTTACCTGCGGCTCGACGGCGGCGCGCTCCACGCGCCGGGGATGCCGCCCTCGCCCCTGCCTCCGGCGCACGCCGCGCTCCTCTGCGCCTGCGACGGCGTGACCCCGGCGATGACGATCGCGACGCGCCTCTCCACGGGGCCGTCGCGCGCGTTCGCCAGCGAGGAGGAGGCGCTCGCCGCGCTGGAAGCGGCGCGCGCGATGGGCGCGGTCACCTGGGGCTGGGAGGTGGCGCTCGGGACGTGGCCGGAGCGCGAGCTGGCGCGCGCCTTCGAGCGGATCGGGGACCCCGCGCTGCGCGAGCGCGCCGAGGGCGCGCTGTCGCGCCTCGTCGAGGCGCGGGCCGAGGTGAGCCGCGCGGCGGGGGACGCGAGGGCCCTCGATCTCGCCCTCGGGCGCCTCGACGAGACGTTTCACGGGATGACGGGCGCGTCGCCGACCCGCGCCGCCGGGCGCGCCTATGCGGGCCGGACGCTCGTCTACGAGGACTGTCGGCGGTCCGCCCAGGTGACCCTCGGCGCGCCCCTGCTCGACCGGCTGGGGCCGCCGCTGTCGCTGGTCCTCTCGAGCGCGCGCTGGTTCGCCGCGGAGATCGTCCGCGGCTACCGCGAGGCGCTGGTGCGGCTGTTCGAGAGCGTCCGCCGTCCGGGTGAGGACGCGGTGGAGCTGTCGACCCTCCAGCGCGCGTTCCTCGACAGCGGTCCGGAGCTCGTCGCGAAGGGCGGGGAGGGACCGCTCGTCGTGCAGCGGGCGCGGCGTGAGCTCGATCGGCGCTGGGCCGAGATCTTCGACCTGCCGGCGGGCGCGGCGCGCGTCGAGCGCACGGTCGAGGCGCTGCGGCCGCGGGTGCGCGAGGCGTTCGGCGAGCCCGTGCCCGGCGCGTGGGCGGCGCGGTACCTCGCGCCGGACGTGATGATCGCGGGCGCTGGTGTCGACGCCATCCGGCGCGGCGAGGTGACGTTCATCCTCGGCGAGATCCACCTCTCCAACACGCTCTCCTCGCTGTTCGTGGACGCGCACCCGGCGCCGGAGCAGCTGATGGCCATGGTGGACCGAGAGCGGACGGGGAAGGTCGTCGTGCCCGTCTTCACGAAGGACAGCTGGCCCCAGCGCACGCGCCCCTGCCTGTTCCCGTCCGACGCCTACCATTACGCCTTCTCGTCCGAGCCCGCGCCGGCGCCCGCGGAGCGCACGGTGCGGGTGGCGGACTGCGTCGTGGTGCGCGCGGGCGACGGCCTCGAGGTGCGCCACCGGGCAGGCTCACCGCGGTTCGAGCTCATGGAGTTCATGGGCGTGCTCACGACCTCGATCGCCGCGAGCGCGTTCGATCTGGCCCCCGCGATGGATCACGGCCCCCGGATCACGGTGGGCGACGTGGTCGTCGCCAGGGAGAGCTGGCGTGTCGCGCCCGACGAGATCCCCTTCGTGGACATCGACGATCCGCTCGCGCGCTGGGTCGAGGCGCGGCGCTTCCAGCGGCGCCTTGGCTTGCCGCGGTTCGCCTTCCTCCGGACGCCCGCCGAGCGCAAGCCCTGCTATGTGGACTTCGACAGCCCGGTCCTCGTCGAGCTCATGGCCAAGCTGGTGAGGCAGAGCCTCGAGGCGGGGGCGTCAGGGCCGATCCGGCTCAGCGAGATGCTGCCGTCGTTCGACGCGCTGTGGCTCGCCGATCGGGAGGCCAAGGCGTACACGAGCGAGCTGCGCTGCGTCGTCTACGACCCCACGGGGCTCGCCGGCGACGGCGCGCCGCGAGGGGTAGCGCCGTAGGCGACCCGGGGTCGAATCGGAACAGGAAGGCGCGCGCCGTCAGGCGAGCGCCCGGACCTCGCGAAGCACCGCCTCGACGTCCGCTTCGGAGTTGATGATGCTCGGCGCGACGCGGACATACGAGGTCGCGTACGGCGACGTCGTGGCGATGACCTTCCGCTCGATGAGCTTCCACATGAGGGCCTCCGGGGTCATCCCCGCGACCTCGAAGCAGATGATCCCGGCGGAGATCGCGTCCTCGAGCGGCGTGTGCAGCGTGACGTGCTTCATCGCCCGGAGGCCCTCCTTGCACTGGCGGTTCAGGGCGTGGATACGGGCCGCGACCTTGGCCTTGCCGATGCTCTTGTGGAACGCGAACGCCGCGGGCAGCGCCCAGCGGTGCTCGAAGGAGTGGAATCCTCCGGGCGTCATCATGCTCGCGGTGGTGGGCGGGGCCGGCTGTCCCTGGATCCATGCCTTGTGCCCCTCCTGGCCGAAATGCGGGATGGTCGGGCGGAGCATCGGCCAGAGCTCGGCCTTGCCCCAGAGCACGCCCGTGCCCCGGGGCCCGAAGATCCATTTGTGACAGCCGGCAGCGAAGAAGTCGCAGCCGAGGTCGGCCATGGTGACGTCTTCGACCCCGAAGCCGTGCACGCCGTCGACGCAGAAGACGATGCGATCCTGCGGCGCCCGTCCCTGGTTCGCCCTGGCGATGACCTCGGCCATGGCGCGCACCGGCGTCTTCACCCCCGAGCTCGAGTGGACCCACGTGATCGCCACGACCCGAGTGGCCGGGGTGAGCGCCTTCGCGATCGCCTCCGTCATGCCCTCCGCCGTCGCGGCGCTGCTCTTCTCGTAGAGCGCGATCCTCCGCACCGTGGCGCCCGTCCGCTCCGCGGCGAACCGGAGCGACTCGTGGGTTACGTAATGATCATGCGTCGTCGTGAGGACCTCGTCGCCGGCCTTGAGCGGCAGGCCGAGGTACAGCGTGGCGAGCCCCATCGTCGTGCTGTCGGTGAGCGCGATCTCGTCGGCCCTGGCGCCCATGTAGGCCGCGGCCGCCTCCCGCACGGGCGTCGAATCCTCGTGCGTGTGGAGCGCGAGGGGCGGATTGTCGTCGAGCTGTTTCCGCAGCGCCTCGATCGCCTCCCGGACCGGCCGCGGATGGGAGGCGAGCAGGAAGCTCGACATGTGGTTCCACGCGGGCGACAGGTCGAACTCGCTCCGGATGCGCTGCCATTCGTCGACCGGCGGCTGCGGCCCTCTGCCCGCTGCTGTCGCGGCCGTCGCGGCCGTCCCGGCCTCCCGCGTCGCGCAGCCCACAGCGCCGATCGCCAGCAGGCCTTCGAGCACGCTTCGTCTGGGTATCCTCGTCGTCAACTGTTTCCTCCTTCATGCCTGGCGCAGCTCCCCGGATCCACAGGGCTGCACCGAGCCGTCGGCGTGGCAGCCTGTCTCTCTCGTGGAGCGCAGCTCGTGTGTGGGACAGGGTGCTGGCGACGAAGGCTCCGCCTCCTCGCGAGGAGCCCCCATGTCCACGGCGGGGTCTCTGGCGCGCGGGACTACGGCGCTGCGTTCGCCGCGCCCGGGGTCGGCGCGGTGACGGCGCCCTCGCCGGTCAGGTCGGGCAGCCTGCCCCACGTCTGCCCATCCGCCGCCGCCTCGATCGGATACGCGAGCTCGGCGAGCACCTGGTTGTCCGGGGAGACGAGGAAGACGGTCTCGCCCCTGGAGGCGCTCACCTTCCAGGTCGCGTAAAAGCAGGTGCTCGGGCCGTCGGCAAGGCACGTCGTGTGGGGCCCCGGGCCGGCCTCGACCGCCTGGTCGCCGAGGACGAGGAGGTACTCCCCCGGGGCGAGCTGCGTGCCCTCGGGGAACCGGAGCGCGTCGGCCGTGTTGCACTGGCCGATGTCGTCGGCGTCGCAGAGGCCGAACCCGCCGAGGTCGGCCGCCGCCTCGCCCGGGTTGCCCAGCTCGATCCAGTCGCCGCCCCTGGCCGAGATCTCGTTCACGACGACGGTCGTCGTCACGTTCCCGCCGGCGCCCGTTCCCCCCTGCCCGCCGCCGCCGGTGCCGCTCGCGCCCTGGGACGACGCGCTTGTCGCGCCCGTGCCGGGCGCGCCGCTGGTCCCCGGGTCGTCGCCCGAACCACAGCCCGCTGCCGAGAGCGCAGCAGCACAGAGCACGGCCAATCGAAGATGTGTCCTCACGGTGTTCTCCTTGGCCGGCAGCACACGGCCTTCGCGCCCGCGCGTCAATGGGCACGTGGGGGCCCTTCACGCCCGCTCCCCGAGGCCGTCGGCCCGGACGAGCCGACTACGGCTGTGCGCCCGCTCCTCGTGCCCGGGCGACGGCGGCGCCGAGCAGCGCGCCGAGGACCGCCCCGAGCAGCAGGCCCAGCCGGCCTGTCGCCTCGTAGCCCCGAAGACCCCAGAACTCGACACCGCTCGCGAAGTTGCCTCCGAAGAGCGCTCCGAGGAACAGCCCCAGGGGAGCTCCCACCACGGCCCCGACCGCGGCGCCGATCGCCACCAGAACCATGCGCGTCATGGCGAGGAGCCTAACCGCATTTCCGCAGCGACCCCAGACAGGAGCAACTTTCAGGATCGCTCCGCCGGCGTCGTCTGCGTCGTCTGCGTCATCGGCACAGATCGCGCCGCCTCGCCGCCGCGAGCCCGTCCTCCGGCGGCGAGGTGCTCAGTCCCAGCGCGCCGAGAGGACAGCCCTCATCCGGTCGATCCGCAGCGCCCGCTCGAGCGCGCGCCCCTCGAAGGCGCTGAGCAGGGCGGGAAGCGCCTGACGCGCCAGCGCCAGCAGCGCGCGGCGGCGGACCTCGGGGTCGAGCCTGCCCTCGGCGACGATCTGGCTGAAGGCGAGGGCGAGGATCGCCTCGTCCCGGGTGAGGAGGCCGTACTCGTCCTCCTCGCCGAGCGCCTGGACCTCGGCCGCGTCCACGGCGTCCCAGTGCGCGCTCTCCACCTCCCAGCGGGCGAGGAGCTCGTCGAGGAGCTCGAGGGGGCTGCCCTTCGGGTGCTCGTCGCGGAAGTCGCGGAAGGCGGTGAGGGTCTCGTGCGCCGTCTCGTTGCCGAACGGGGCGGTCTCGTCGGTGAGCGACCAGAAGAACGCGTCGGTGAGGGCAGCGGCCGCCCGGGGGTGGCTGTCGTCGGGCGAGAGGTCGGGGAGCTCGGGCGCTTCGGTCATGGGGGAGGCCTTCCGTCGGGTGGGGCGCTGGCGCGCAGCGCCGCTACCTTACCGCGCGTCTTCCGCGCGCGCCGCGCCAGACGGCGGCGCGCCCCTCCCGCGTCACTTCCAGGATGCTCTCGACGGTGTCCACGGTCAGCACGATGGCCGGAGGGGCGCTCGCACGAGCGTCACGCGATCCAGCCCTCGTAGCGTCGCATCCACAGCTCGAGCGAGAGCGGCGCGAAGATCCCCCGGTGCCAGATGGCTCCCCCGGGGGGCTGGCGCCGGTAGCGGTCGTACATCGCGAGCAGCGCGTCGCTCCGGACAATGCCAGCGCGGCACATCAGGCTGCCTCGGGAGAACGCGTCTTCAACGGCTTCCCGCAGCTCGCCCTTCAGCCATTCGCCTTCCGGGTTGGAGAAGCACTTCTTGTCCTTGCGCCAGCACACTTCGGGCGGCAGATAGCGCGCCATCGACCTGCGGAACGCGTACTTGGTCCAGCCGCGACGTAGCTTGTAGGAGTCGGGCGCGCGCAGCAGCAGATCCACCAGCCGAAAATCGAGGAAGGGGAGACGAATCTCCCGCCCCCACGACATCGACATTCGATCTTCGTAGTGACACAGCGACGGCACCGAGTAGTGCCGGATGTCGTCCCACTGGCGGTCCGCCAGCGTGCCGTCACCGAGGCCGAGCGGTCGCGCCTCCCAGCCGCGCAGCCAGGGGCCCTCGATCGCGAGCGGCGTGCCCTCGGCGCTGCCGCCCCCTCGGCGCCGCAGGAAAGGCAGGTATCTCCTGGCGTGGCCCAGGTCGAAGTCGGTGACGACCGTCCGGTTCGCGATGAAGCCCGCCAGCACGCGGGCGGCCTCCAGGAACCGGCCGTGCCGCGCCAGGGACTGGAGATAGAAGCCCAGGTACTTGCGGTATCCGAGCAGGCTCTCGTCGGCGCCTTGCCCGCTCAGGACGACCGTGATCCCGAGCTCCTTCGCCCGCTTCATGAGGCGCCGGTGCGCCAGCGCTGACAGGCTGGCGATCGGCGCATCGTTGAACCAGTTCGCCTCGGAGATCTCGGCGACCAGCGCCTCCGGCGCCGAGGGCAGGACGATCTTGTGCGCGTCCCGCCGTAAATGACGTTCCATGACAGCAATGTACGAGGACTCATCGAATCGCGCGTCGCTGCTCACGGCGGACAGCAAGAGCGGAGCGTCGTCACGACCGACGAGCGCCTGGGCCACGGCGGCGATGGCCGAGGAATCAACGCCACCGGACAGCAGCACCCCGACCGGGACGTCGCTGCGCAGGCGCAGGCGCACGGCGTCGACGAACGTGCCCCGCAGCTCCTCGATGAAATCGGCCATCCGCATGCGCGACGGATCGCCCGGGTGGGCCAGCGGCTGGAACGGCGACGCCTTCAGCTCGAGGCGCGGCGCGTCGAGCTCGATCTGCACCCAGGTGCCTGCCTCGACGCGCCGGATGCCCTCGAACAGAGTCCTCGTCGTGGCGTCGCTCAACCCCTGGAACAGGAGCTGCCCCACCACATCCCGATCGAGCGGGAACTTTCGGCCCATGAGGGTGAGGATTGCCTTGATCTCCGAGGCAAACGCGATGCGCCCGGGCTCGGCGCAGTAGTAAAGGGGCTTTTCCGAGCCCGCGTCGCAGGCCAGCACGAGACGTCGCCGCGCGAGATCGAGCCACGCAAACGCGCCCATCCAGTTGAGCCGGCTCAGCGCGCGCTCCGGCCCCCAGCGGTGCAAAGCGGCCAGCAGCACCTCCGTGTCGGTGCGGGACGAGAACGTTTCACCGGCTGCAGCGAGCTCCTCGCGAAGCTCGATGTAGTTGTAGACCTCCCCGTTGTAAACGAGGCTGCCCTCGGCGCCTCTATACCCCATGGGCTGAAGTCCGGCGTCGCTGAGGTCGAGGATGGAGAGCCTCTGATGCGCGAGCGCAACCGTGCGTTCACCGATGGTGAAAAATTTGAACCCACGCCCGTCCGGCCCACGATGCCCCTGGACGGCGGCGGCCGCTTCGAGCGCGCGGGGATCGACGTGCAGGGAGGCGTCCTGCACCAAACCTAGAATTCCGCACATTTAGCTTCGTCCCGCGGACCGTGGATGAAAGCGAACGAGCGCCGGATCCGGCGCCTGGAGAAACGGCCGCGCCCGCCACCTTTCGTTGCGCGGGGTCGCGCGGGTATTCATCGGCGCGTAGGCAAAATCAAGGCGGAGCGCAGCGCGATGAAGTGTAATACGGCAAACAGAAACAGTCGGACCGCGAGCGTCGAGATGGCTCGGTACGGGTCCGTCGGGTGAGGCGCGGGCGCGCAGCGCCGCTACCTTGCCGCGCGTCTTCCGCGCGCGCCGCGCCAGGCCGCGGCGCGCACCTCCCCCGTCACTTCCACTTCCACTTGCCCCTCCCCTTGCCCTTGCCCTTGCCCTTGTGGATGACGATGACGCGGCGGCCGTCGTCGTCATCGTCGTCGTGCACAACGACGGTCGGCTTGACGTTGACCTTCACGGCCCACGCGGCGGCCACGAGGATGCCGATCGCGGGCGCGCTCGGGCCGACGACGATCACCGAGCCCGGGCGGTAGCCGCAGAGGACAACGTCGGTGTGCCCGCCGTGCTTGAGCACCACCGTGATCTTGGTCGGGTTGACCTTCACCTTCAGCTTGCCCGTGAAGTAGAGCCGGTCGGGCCCGGGCGCGAGCACGATGACGTCCGGCCCCGACGGCGTGTGGACGGCGATCTTGATCTCGCGATCGCCGATCGGGACCGGCTTGAGGTTGACATCCAGCACATACGCGCGCATCTCGCCCGAGTCCTTGTCGGCGACGATCTCCACGATGTCGTCCCCGACCTGCTGGAGCACGCCGCCGTTCGGGCCCTTCATCCCATCGAGCTTGTGCGCCTGGTTCTCCTTGGCGCTCTCCTGGAGCTCCCGTGTCCCGCCGCGCGGCACGTGGAGCACCCCCTTGAACGGCTCGCCCTTGATCTTGAACTCGTAGTTCACCTCGGTCAGGTCGTCCTCGAGCGGCGGGATCTTGGCGACGAGGACTCCCCCCGACTTCGGCTGCGGCACGAGCTCCACGGGCACGGGGGCGCCGTCCTTGCCGGGCACCTTCACCGTGACGTTGCCCGAGATGCCCTCCTCGATCGGCTTGCCGTCGCGATCCTTCACGAGCGCCGTCACCCGTCCGTCCTGGGCGACGGTCATGACGACCGACCCGGGCTCGTGCTGCTCCGTCAGCGCCCAGTTGTCGTCGATGCTCTCCGCCGTGATCTCCGGCGACTTGCTGCAGGCAGGCGAGACGAGCGCCGTGGAGGCGAGCGCGAGCGCGAAGAGCACGGATCGGAGACAACCCTGGATTCGCATACATCCCTCGTTGGCAAAGCCTTGAAGCGTTATCGCGAGCGTTCGAGTGAAGGCATCGACGCGCGGCGCCCGGCGAGCCGGCCGCCCATGCTACCAGACAGAGCGGCCGCGCGCGGGAGGCGCCGCGTCGGCGTGAGCATGATCCGGTGTGTCCACGGTCCGCATCCTGTGCGCCTCACACCTGCTTGCGGGTCACGGACCAGATGAAGCCGTCGTACCAGAAGTGCAGAAGCGCCACGGTCTGGGTGATCGACCAGAGCACCCTGTCGTCCGCCGGCGCGAGCTCCGCCCAGATCCCGTAGGCCAGGACGCCGCCGAGGAACGCGGCCGCAGCGATCGCCTTGCCGGCCCGGAACGCGTCGAGGCGCAGCCGGCGGCGGAGGCGGCCGCCCTCCGACCACCAGACGAGCGCGAGGTACTGCACGGCGTGGAACAGGTTCATGATGAAGAACGCCTGTCCCCAGGGGTTGAACCCCCATGTATAGATGGAGCAGAGCCCCGTGCTCACGAGCAGCCACACCTTGGGGAACGACACCCGGTAGCCCCGCCGGTGCATCGCGCGGTACGCGAGCGCGTAACAGAGAAGGAACAAGGTGCCTGCGGCCATGACGGCCCACGTGATGGCGCGGTGGTTCGACGCCATCAGCGCCGGGACGGCGGTGAAGAAGGCGGCGTTCACGTCCTCGAAGACGTCGAAGCTCTGGAAGTGGAGGAGCATCGTCGCGCCGGCGAGGATCGGGCCGGCGTAGAGGAGCAGGTTGAGCCAGAGATCCAGCCGGCGGCCGAGCGCCGGCGCGTTCCCCGCGCGCGCGTCGTAGATGCGCCCCAGGCCGAACGTCTGGAGCGCCGAGTGGTAGACGTCCCAGAACACGACGAGGACCGACACGCATGCGACGGCCCACATGGACACCATCATCGCGGCGAACAGCGCGACCGGCGCCACGAGGAAGCGGAGCCGGTACCGCCGGAAGATGTCCGCGTTGCCGTGGCTCCGGAGGAGCACGGCGGCGAGGTGGCCGTGGATGAGCGTGCCGATGAAGAGCCCCGCCCACGTGACCTTCTCCCCATGGAGCCTGAACCTCGAGTCGGTGAGCGGCGTCCCGGCGATCAGGGCGCCGACGGCGAGCGCGACGATCGGCGGGAGCAGGAAGAAGGCCCAGTCGTACCAGGGGCTGACGATGTACGCCGCCCTGCCCACCGCGGCGAGGCGCGCAGCAGGCGCAGGCTCGGCCCGCGCGAGCGCAGGAGGGGCGGGCTCGGCCCGCGCGAGCGCAGCAGGCGCAGGCTCGGCCCGCGCGCTCATGCGTGACGCTCGATGTCCGCGGGCCGCGGCTCCGGTGCTGCCTGCGAGAAGCCAATCGTCCACCCCTGCACGCCGAGATGGTCGACGAGCGAGAGCAGGAAGAGATTCACGCCGAGCATCTCCATCGACTCCTCCACGAAATCGATGAGCCCGTAGACGAGGTTGTTGCTCCCGGCCTGCTCGGTCCAGTACCCGAGCGGCAGCTCGAGGACGAGGGCGCCGGTGACATAGATGCCGCCCGAGAGGACGAAGCGATTCCGCGTGTCCCGCGGCAAGTGCGCGAGGAACCTGAGGTACGCGAGCGCGAACACCGCCACGACGACGGCCGCCGGGATCACCCAGCTGAAATACAGGACCCCGCCCAGCTCGATCCAGGAGCTCGCCGCCTCGTGGATCTCGACGACCTCATCGAGCGAGATGTAGAGGAACGCCGCGCAGAGCCCCCACCAGTGCCTCACGAACCCACCCGCGCGGCGGGCGCCGGCGGCGATGACCGCCAGGGTGAGCGAGCACGCGAAGAGCAGAGACGATGTGTACCACGTGGGCACATTCTGCTCGTAGCTGAGCGAGAGAAGCGGGACGACGCCGCTGCGGTTCTTCAGGTGCAAGATGGGCTGCAGCACCTCGACGGCGAGCCCGGCGCCCGCGACCGCCGCCAGCGCGGCGAACAGCGCGGTCCGCAGCCGGGCCCTCGCGACGGTGATCTGCATCGAGCATGAACAGATACGCGAGGACGTCTCGGGCCGTCAATGCGCCAAGCCCCCGCGGCCGCGCGGCGCGAGCGCGCCCTGGCGGGCGGCCTCAGGAGATCTCGCGGTGCAGCGTGCGAAGCCGCCCGGCGGCGGCGCGCGGCGAGGACGGACAGGCACCGTGCTCGGACCTGCTGTCGCGCGCCCGCGGCCGCCGCCGGGACGCGGGCGTTCAAGGAGCCTTGTAGAAAGCGACCTGGCCCTCGTAGCGGTAATCGCCGGCGCTGGACCAGAACACGCCCTCCCCCTCCGGGGCGAGGACGCGCCACGCGACGGGCTGGCCGAGCGCGAGAACGACAGTCCTGTTGCCCTCGAGATCGTGCGCGTTGACCGCGCGGTTCCCGCTCATGTCCGTCGAGAACAGCGTCGAGCCCCGGATGGCCAGCCCCGACATCGAGACGCCCTGATACACCAGGGTCTTCTGCCCTCCGGCGATGGGCGCCTTGAACACGCCGCCGTCGCCGACGTTGGCCCAGTAGACGAACTCCGCGTCCACGGCGATCCCGGCGGGCTCGGCCTCGTTCTCGGCGATGACGGTCACCTCTCCGCTCGCCTTCGCCACCTTGTAGACCTTGTTCGTCGCGGCGCCGCCGGTCCAGTAGATGTGCTCCTCGTCCTGCGCGATGTGCTCGGCGATCCCGGCGTCGGACGCGAGGACGACCGGCTCGCCGCCGTCGAGCGGCATCTTGTAGAGCGCCTCTCCCCAGCCGTCGCCGAAGTAGAGGGCCGATCCGTCGCCGATGAGGCTCACGGCATAGCCGACCTCGACGAGCGTCTCCACCTCGAGGCTCTCCTTGTGGACGCGCCGGATCGCCGAAGGGATGACCGGATCGTCGTCGCCGCCGCTCGCCCAGTACACGTGGGAATCGTTGACCCACAGCGCCTTTGGATCGGGATCGGCCGGGATCATCGCCTCCAGCTCGGTGGCGCCCGGCTTCGCGCGGTAGACGTAACCGTCGTTCCTGTCCCCGGTCTCGGCCTCCTCGGGGCCGCCGCTCGCGAAGTAGAGGAAGGACGCGTCGGCGGCCAGCGCGCTCGGGTAGCGGTGTTTGCTCGCCATGAAGGTCGGCAGGACCATCCCGGGATAGAAGCTGGAGAGGCGGTCGGCCTCCGTGACGACGCTCTCCCTGGAGACGTCGTGTCGCGCGAGCGGCTCGAAATCGTCCGAGCCCTCCTTCTTGGTGAAGCCATAGGCACCAAGGACGGTGTTGTCGCCGAGCTCCACCTTGAGCTGGAGGGTGATCGGCAGCGTGAGCGTGATCGGCCTGGCGAACGTCAGGCCCTCCGGGCCGAGGACGTACATGGGCCCGACCGCGCCCTCGGGGGCCTCGTCGACGCGCTCGATGGTGATCTCCGTCTCCGCGCTCACCGCGCCCGCCGGCACCTCGATCGTGAAGCCGTCCTCCGCGGTGAACGTCCCGCCCTGCGCGTCGACGGAGAACTGGCCGGACCCCGACGTCGCGTCGGTCCCCGGCGCGGCGCCGTCGCCCGTGGCGCCGTCGCCCGTACCGCCGCCGCCAGGTTCGCCATCGCCCTTGTCCGTCCCTCCGCACGCCGCGCTGCCCAGCGCGGCCGTCGCGCACGCCAACACCAAGAAAAAGATTCTCCTCATCGTCTTGCTCCTCCGCGGGCGGTCGTCGCCGCCGTGTCAGGGAAGGCCATGGTTCTGCCGAGCTCACGAGAGGCGCGGCCGCGGCATCACCATTGTTCCAGACAACAGCGTAGCGCTCGAAATGCGTGTGGCGAGCTGAGCAAGAGCACGTGAGGACATACCGTCTTTGCCCTACAGGGTTGTCCCAGGTGTGCAGTCACGCCGCGAGTCGACGGCGACGCATGAATCGTCACGGCGGGGCGACGGCGCCGCGCGGGCGCTCAGGGCGGTCCTGTCAGGAACATACGGTGTTGCGCCCTAGGGAGACGGGATATGGCAGGAGCGCTCGTGTTGCCGGTGGCCGCCGACAGCGTGGCTCGCCCAGCGCGCCGTCGTCGTGCCGCGCGACGGCGCTGCCGCGCGACGGCGCTGCCGCGCGACGGCGCTGCCGCGCGACGGCGCTCTGCCGCACGGCGCGCCGGCGGAGGGGCACCGGCGCGCAGCCCGACGACCGCGCGCGCGCCGGCGGGACGACCGCGGCGGGCGCCGTCAGCGGCCGGAGAGCGGCGGCAGCCCGGCCTGCGCCGAGAGGCGGGCCATCGCGAGCTTCGCGGCGACGAGCGCCTCCTCCGGCGTGCGGCCCGTGGCCGAGAGGTGGCCCATCTTGCGGCCGGGGCGGGCGACGCGCTTGCCGTAGAGGTGGAGCCGCACGCCCGGGATCTCCAGCGCGGCCTCGAACGCCGGCGTCGCGCCGTTCTGCCACGCGTCGCCGAGCAGGTTGACGATCGCGGCGGGGCGGACGATCTCCACCGAGCCGAGCGGCAGGTCGCACACGGCGCGCACCGCCTGCTCGAACTGGCTCGTCGCGCAGGCGACCTCGGACGCGTGGTAGCTGTTGTGGGGCCGCGGGGCGAGCTCGTTGATGAGCAGGCGCCCGTCCTTGAGCAGGAACAGCTCGACGACGAGCAGGCCCTCGACGCGCAGGCCGACCGCGAGGTCGAGCGCGATCTGCACCGCCTGCCCCGTGACGGCGGCCGAGAGCGGGCCCGGGAGCAGCGACCAGTCGAGGATCTGGTTCTGGTGGTGGTTCAGGGCCGGCGGGTAGACCGCCAGCTTGCCGCTCGGGCTCCGCGCGACGAGCACCGACAGCTCGGCCTCGAGATCGAGCGCCTGCTCGACGACGCAGCGCTGGCCGCCCAGCGACGCGAAGAGCGCGGCGGCCTCCCGCTCGAGCTCCCCGGCGTCGCCCCCGCTCTTCCCCGGGTCGCCCGCGCCGCCCGCGCCAGCGGACAGCCGGAGCTGCCCCCGGCCGTCGTACCCGCCGAGGCACGACTTCACGAAGCACGCCCCGCCCATGGCGCGCGTCGCCTCGAGGAGCTCGCCGCTCGTCGCGACCTCGCGGAACGGGCCCACCGGGAAGCCGTTGCGCGACAGCCAGCCCTTCTGCACGCCGCGGTCCTGCACCATGGCGAGCACGTCGGCCGACGGGCGCACCGGCGCGAAGCGCGCCGCGGCCGCGAGGCCGTCCGTCGCGATCTTCTCGATCTCGAGGGTCACCACGTCGCACTGCGACGCGAGCTCGGCCGCCTGCGATACGTCGTCGAACGACGCGACGATGCAGCGATCGAGCACCGAGCGGGCGGGGCAGTCCGGATCGGGGTCGAGGGCGTGGACCTTGTACCCGAGGGTGCGGGCGGCGAGCGCCGTCATGCGGCCGAGCTGGCCGCCGCCGAGGATTCCGAGCGTGGAGCCGGGGGCGATGATGGGCATGGCGGGAGGACCTAGACGAGGATGGCGTCGCGGAGCACCGCCGCTTCCTGCGCGCTGCGGAAGGCGGTGAGGCGCTCGCGGAGCTCGGGGTGCTTGCCGGACAGGATCGCCGCCGCGAACAGGGCGGCGTTCGCCGCGCCGGGCTTGCCGATCGCCATCGTGGCGACGGGGACGCCCTTCGGCATCTGGACGATCGACAGCAGCGCGTCCATCCCGTTCAGCGCCGTGGCGGGGATGGGCACGCCGATGACCGGCAGCACCGTCTTCGCGGCGACCATGCCGGGCAGGTGGGCGGCGCCGCCCGCGGCGGCGATGATCACCTCGATCCCTCGATCGGCCGCCGTGGTGGCGTACTCGAACATCCTGTCCGGCGTGCGGTGCGCCGAGACGACGCGCACCTCGTGCGGGATGCCGAGCTGGGTGAGCAGCTCGCTCGTCACCGCGAGGTGCTCGTAATCGCTCTTGCCGCCCATGATCACGCCGACCCAGGGCCTCTCGGTCGCGCTCGCTCCCATCTCCGTGGAGGACCGGCCCTCGCCGGCCCCTCCCTGCGCCATCGTGCTCATCGTTCTACCAGCTACCTACTTGCTACAAGCCACCGCGGTTCACCGCGTCGTCGGGTCGTCGATCCACCAGGCCATCGGGCGCGCCGCGCCCGGATCAGCGCGTGAGCTGCTCCAGCAGGTTCAGGCTCTCGCGCTCCTCCTCGCCGACCTCGCCGTCGGACGAGATCATCTCGCGCGCGGCGGCCAGGAAGAGCTGCCGGTGCGCGCGGGGGATCTTCATCGGGTCCAGGTCGTCGGCCGTGGGCGGCACCTCGAGCCAGCCGCGCACCTCCTTCGCCTCCTCCTCGTCGAGCTGGAGGCGCAGGATCATCTTGCGCACGAACTCGCGCTCCTGCTCGCGCACCTGGAGGTCGGCCCAGGCGAACGAACAGATGAACCGCATGAGCTGAAGGCGTTCTTGGCGAGAGAGCTTGTCGAGCATGGGCGGGGACTCTAGCCCGGATCTGCCGGCGTTTTGTGTGGAAATTTGTGAGGGAGTCGGTGCGACGGCGGCATCAGGAGATTCCCGGCGCGCGCTCCCCCCCGCCGCTGCGCGCCTTCTCCTTCGGTGATTCCGTGATCCCGTGATCCCGCGCTTCCGGTGTCGCGCGCCGAGCGCCTTCCATGATTCGCGGCCCCGTGGCTCCGGCGGCCCGCCGGCTGCGCCCTCCCGTCGCGGCTCAGCGGTACGGGCCGGCGACGCGCGGGCCGCGCAGGAGCGCCGCCAGGTGGAGCTGCGCGCCGAGCAGATCGCGCAGCGTCGCGGGGTCCTCGAGCGGCGCGGGCACCGTGACGACGATCGCGTGCGGGGCGATCCGGAGCGCGCGCGCGCGGGCCCGCAGGCGCTTTATCGCCGCGCGCACCCCGGGCGACGCGGCGCGCAGGAGCTCGGGGTCGTCGTGATCGAAGGCGGCGTCGAGCGGCGGGTCGAGCACCAGCGTGACCTCGGAGCACTCGGGGTGCGGGCCGCGCTCGAAGCAGGTGTCGATGTGGAACGTGGCGCCGTCGAGCTGCGCGTCGCGGATGCGCATGCGGCCGACCTCGAAGCGGCCGTGGAGCTCGGCCGCGAACCGCTCCCAGGCCGGGCGCATCCCCGCCATCGGCGTGGGCGGCGGGATGCGGGCCGACGCGGCGGTGATCTCGGCCGCCAGCGCGGCGAGGTGCTCGAGGAACGCGCCGAGCCACGGCTGGTCGTGGCCCGGCGTGCGCGACCGGACCGACGCGCGCTCGTCGTCGAGCCGCACGTCGTCGAACGCGAGGAGCGCCCGGCGCAGCGGGCCCGCGATGACGGCGCGGACCTGGCCGGGGTCGCGCCCGCGCACGCGGTAGCGGCGGCCGAAGCCCTCCTCGTCCTCGGACGAGAGCGCGAGAAGGAAGCGCTTCATGCCGACGTCGAGGTCGAGCCCCCACGACGGCCAGCGCAGCTCGCCCACGAGCGCGCCGCTCGACGAGGAGCCCGCGTCGATCCACACGGACGCCGCGCAGCCGGCGATCGCGCCCGACAGGCGCAGCTCCAGCGGGTCGAGCGACAGGCCGTGGCGCGCGCCGACGGCGCCCCAGACGGCGCGCCACCTGCCCGAGCCGATCTGCCGGCGGATCGCGCCGAGGCCGGGCGGCCGATCGAAGACGCCGAGGACGAGCGGCGTCGTGTGGACGACGCCGCCGCCGCGCGCGAGCTCGACGCGCACCTCGAGCCCCCAGACGAGCGCGACCCAGCCGGCGTCGAACGAGGGCGCGACCGAGCGGGGGATCCGGAACCGGAACGGCAGCTCGCGCCCCTCGTCGCGGCTGTCCGCGCGGCGGAAGGCGGTGAAGCGGTGCGCCTCGGTGGCGCGGTTCGTCGCGGCGGGGTCGGCGCTGAGCAGGCGCTCGACGCCGACGAGCGAGATCTCCATCCCGCGCACGCCGCGGCCCTGCACGTTGCCGAGCGCCACCGCCCCGGAGATCTCGTCGCCCGGCGCGAACACCTGATCGTCGAGCGAGACCTCGACGAAGGGGCTGTCGCCGCGCGCCGTCGTCCCCGCGACGGGCGCCCGCTCGGGGCGCGGGACGGGGCGCGGCGTGACGAGCACCTCGTACGACTCCTGGACGTCGAGCCACCACGGGATCGCGATGGTGAGCGTGATGCCGTAGCGGATCTCGGCGCGCGTGCCGAGGTACGAGCAGGGCGCGTCGGCGGGGAGCGGGAAGCTCGCGCGGTAGCGCTGCTCGCCCTCGGGGAGCGTCGTCGCCCCCGAGACGCGGGCGGCGAGCGAGAGGAAGTGGGGGGGCACGAGGACGCGCTCCTCGACGCGGGCGACCTGGCTTCCCTCCAGGTGGAGCGCGATCGAGTCGACCGGCGTCCTGCCGCGGCTGCGGAGCACGAGCTCCACGAGGATGACGTCGCCCGGGTGGACGGTCCTGGACATCCGGAGCTCGACGTCGGGTCGGCTGCGCATGGCGAACGGCTCAGCGCGGCGGGCGCGGGCTCACTTCACGAGCGGCGCCGGGACGGCGAGGCGGATCGGCCCGGGGGGCGCGCCGCGCTCGAAGAGCTCGCCGCGGCGGTCGGCGACGCCGAGGCGCATGAGGCCGTCGGCGCGCACGAGCGCGAACGGGGCGCGCGGGACGGGCGCGTCGCGGGCCGGGCCGTCGCGGCCCGCGTCGAAGGGGACGACGAAGACGACGACGTCCTCCGCGCCGGGCGGCGGCGCGCGGGGCGGGAGCGCCGCGTGCGCGCAGCGGGAGGCGACCGTCGCGTTGCGGTCCTCGCCGGCGCAGCGGGCGAGCGCGCGCCGGTCGTCGTCGGCGCCGCCCCGCCCGAGGTGGTCGGCGGCGGCGAGGCGGACCGCCTCGGCGGGGTCGCGCGCGAGCAGGTCGCGGGCCGCGGCGCCGTCGCAGCGCGCCCGGGCGACGGTGAGGCCCGCGAGCGCGTTGGCGCGCACGTAGGGGCGCGCGTCGGAGAGCGCCCCGCAGAGCGCCGCGGCGGCGCGGGCGGGCTGGCCGGCGCGGGCGGCGACGCGGCCGATCGCGCCGGCCGCGTTGCCCGCGACGGCGGCGTCGGGGTCCTTGAGCAGGGGCGCGAGCAGCGGCAGCGCGTCCCTGTCGCCCACCGCGCCCAGCGACCAGATCGCGTTGGCGCGGACGCCCGGGTCCGGGTCGCCCGCGAGCTTGCGGAGCGCGGCGGCGGCCTCGGGGTGGCCCGCGAGCGCCTCGGCGATCTTGCGGCGGTCGTCGATGGGCGCGGCCGCGGCCATCCGGGCGAGCGCGGCGCCCGCGGCCTGCCCCGGCATGCGGCCGAGCCCCTCGAGCAGCGCGTCGCGCGCGGCGTCCGGCGCGCTGGCGACCGCCGCGGCGACGTCCTGGGCGAGGTCGCGCCCATCGATGACCGCCGCCTGGCGCGCGCCCTTCGCGTCCTTCGGCGCTGGCCCGCCCGCGCGGGAGAGCGCGCCCGAGAGGGCGATGCCGAGCGCGCCCCTGTCCTGCTCGGCGGCGACGGTGAGGCGCTGGAGGAGCGCGCGCGCGCTCCCCGGGCCGGCGACGCGGGAGAGCGAGATCGCCGCCCGGAGGCGCACGTCGGCCGACTCGTCGTCGAGCGCCTCGAGCAGCGCGGCGTCGACCGAGGCGCCGAGCTTGCCGGCGGCGCGCGCGGCCCCGAGCGCCTCGATGACGGCGAGGCGGAGCGGCGCGGAGCGCGCCTTCGCGAGCGGCAGCAGCACCCCCTGCGCGCGCGGCGAGCCGGTGCGCCCGAGGAGCTGGACGAGGGCGAGCTTCTCGTCGTGCGGGGTGGCCGGGTCGACGAGCAGGGCGCGCGCGGGGTCGACGGCGCGCCCGTCGGGCCGCGCCGGATCGAGCAGGGCGGTCGCGGCGCGGATCGCCTCGCGGCGGACCGAGGGGTCGGCGTCGCCGAGCAGCTCGAGCACGCTGGGCAGCGCCGCGGGGTCGCCGAGCGCCCCGAGGGCGCGGAGCCCGTGCCGGAGCGGGACGACGCCGCGCTGCATGCCGCGGACGACCGCGGGGAGCCCCTCGGTGGCCCTGAGCTCGCCGAGCGCGAGCGCCGCGCCCGCCGCCGTGTTGGCCGACGGCGCGGCCGCGAGGGCGGCGATGAGCGCCGGGACCGTCGCGTTCTTCTGGGGCGCGGCGCCGCCCGATGCCGCGGCGCCCGGCGTCGCCGGCAGCTTGCCGGCGCTGACGAGGGCGTCGCGCACGGCGGACCGCGGCGCCGCGGGGTCGTCCTTCGCGAGCGCCGCGAGCAGCACCCGCACCGCGGCGTCGGAGCCGATGCGGCCGAGCGCCCGGAGCGCCGCCTCGCGCACGTCGTTGCTCGAGGTGCCGCTGTCCGCCGGGCGCGACCCGGGGAACGCGCCGAGGGCCCCCGGCGACGCCGCCACGAGGTCGGCGATCGCGGACGTCGCGTCGTCCGAGCGCAGCCGGCCGAGCGCCGTCACCGCCTCGACGCGCACGTCCTGGGACGCGTCCTGCAGCGCCAGGATGAGCGCGCTGACGGCCCGCGCGTCGCCGAGCTCTCCGAGCGCCCGCGCCGTGGCCCTGCGGACCTCGGGGATCGAGTCCTGCACCTTGCCGATGAGCGGCACGACCGCGCGCGCGTCGCCGATGCGGCCGAGCGCGCGCGCGACCTCCGCGCGCACCTCGGGCGCCGTGTCGTCGAGGTGGCCGAGCAGCGGCGAGACGGCGTCCGGGAGCCCCGCTGCGCCCATCGCGGCCGCGGCGGCGAGGCGCACGTGCGGGTCGGGGTCGCCGAGCACGCGCCCGAGCGCCACGACGGAGCGGTCGGTCGGCGCGGCGCGGATCACGTCGCAGGCGGCGAGCCGCAGGCGCGCGTCGCCCTCGCCGAGCCACTCGATCACGAGGTCTCCCGCGCGCGGCATCCGGAAGCGCACGGCCGCCCCGGCGAGGTGGAGCCGCACCTCGACGTCCGGGTCGCTCATGCCCTTCTGGATGAGCTGGATGGCCGTCTCCGGGGCGAGCTCGCCGACGCGGGTCGCGGCGAGCCGGCGCTCGGACACGTCGCCGGACGCGAGCGCGCGCGCGATCTGCTCCGGCACGTTGGGCCAGAGGAACGCGGCCGCGTCGCCGGGCGGCGCGAGGGCGGCGGCCGACGCGGCGACGACGGCGAGGACCAGCGGGAGGCGGCGCAGCGGCGAGACGGAACGGCGCACGCCACGAGCGTAGTACAGCGGGCGCGGCCGCGTCATGACCGTTCCAGGCGGCTCGAGCGCCATGGCCAGGGCGCCGGGCGGACGGGAGCGCAGCGGAGGGCGCTCCGGGGGCCCTCTCACGAGGCGCGGCGCTGCTCCCGGCGCTCCCGCGGCCGTCCTCGTCGTGCAACAGTCGAGCGAGGTGCCCGACATGATGCCTTTTTCCGTTCTCGACCTATCTCCCATTGTCCAGGGCGGAGACGCCGCCCAGGCGCTGCGCAACACGCTCGACCTTGCCCGGCACGCCGAGCGGCTCGGCTACCGCCGCTACTGGCTGGCCGAGCACCACAACATGGGCGGCGTGGCCAGCGCCGCGACCTCGGTCGTGATCGCGCACGTGGCCGGCGGGACCTCGACGATCCGCGTTGGCGCGGGCGGGATCATGCTGCCGAACCACGCGCCGCTCGTGATCGCCGAGCAGTTCGGCACGCTGGCGTCGCTCTTTCCGGGGCGCATCGATCTGGGGCTCGGGCGCGCGCCCGGCACCGATCCGGTCACCGCCCGCGCGCTGCGGCGCAACCTGTCCGGCGACGCGGACAGCTTCCCCCAGGACGTGCTCGAGGTGATGGGCTACTTCCGCCCAGCGGAGCCCGACCAGCTCGTGCGCGCCGTGCCCGGGGCCGGCCTGAGCGTGCCGATCTGGATCCTCGGCTCCAGCCTCTTCGGCGCGCAGCTCGCCGCGGCGCTGGGCCTCCCCTACGCGTTCGCGTCGCACTTCGCGCCGGGCCAGATGATGCAGGCGATCGCGCTGTACCGCAGGGAGTTCCGCCCCTCGGCCGAGCTCGCGCAGCCCCACGTCATGCTCGGGCTCAACGTGTTCGCGGCCGACACGGACGACGAGGCCCGCCTGCTGTGGACCTCGCTCCTGCAGGCCTTCGTCAACCTGCGCCGCGGCCGTCCGGGGCCCTTGCCGCCGCCCGTCGAGGGCTTCGAGCGCGAGCTGGGCCCGCTGGAGCGCGCCGGCATCGAGCAGGCGCTCTCCTGCTCGGTCGTGGGCTCGCCGGAGACGGTGCGGCGCGGCCTCGGGGCCTTCATCGCCCGCACCCGCCCCGACGAGCTCATGGTGACCTCGCAGATCTTCGACCACGCCGCGCGCGTGCGCTCGTTCGAGCTCACCGCGCAGGCGCGCGACGAGCTCGCGCGCGGCGGCTGAGGCGCCGCCCCGAAGATCAGCAATTTCGGTCAGGCAGGGCCGTCGGCCCCTCGCTACCCTGCCTCTCGCCGAGGAGGACACAGCGTTGCCCGAAGCCGCCGAGAGCGCCTACATCGCCAGGTTCCGCAGGGTGCTCGAGCACATCGACGCGCACCTGGACGAGGACTTGACGCTCGATCGGCTGAGCGGCGTCGCTGCGTTCTCGAAGTACCATTTTCAACGGCAGTTCTCCGAGCTGTTCGGGATGGGCGTCCACGAGTACGTGAAGCTCCTCCGCCTGCGACGCGCGTCGTACCGGCTCGCCCTGCCGGAGCGGGAGCAGGCCCGGATCATCGACATCGCGCTGGCGAGCGGGTACGAGAGCCACGAGGCCTTCTCTCGCGCCTTCAAGAAGGCGTTCGACCAGACGCCCTCCGAGTTCCGGGACCAGCCGCGGTGGGATCCCTGGCACGCGACCCACGAGCGCCTGAGAGGGACAAGGGTCCTCCCCCTGCAGGCCGCTCATCGTCCGGAGGACGTGAGCGTCGTGCGGTTCGACGAGGCGCGCGTCGCCGCCTTCGAGCACCGGGGCGACCCGAAGCGGATCCTCGAGTCGGTGCGCAAGCTCATCGCCTGGCGCAAGGAGAACAGGCTGCCGCCGCGGCTCAGCGCGACCTTCAACATCCTGTACGACGACCCGGCCGGGACCCCGGCGGAGGCCTATCGCATGGACCTCTGCGCGGGCACCCATCGCCCCGTGTCGGAGAACCCGTTCGGCGTCGTCGAGAAGACGATCCCCGGCGGCCGCTGCGCCGTCCTGCGGCACACCGGCTGCGACGACACGCTCTACGAGGCGGTGAAGTACCTCTACGCGACCTGGCTGCCCGCGAGCGGGGAGGAGCCGCGGGATTTCCCGCTCTTTCTGCGGCGGCTGCGCTTCTTCCCGGACGTGCCCGATCACGAGGCGGTCACGGACGTCTTCCTCCCGCTCCAGTGAACAGACAACCATTTCACGGGGTCTTCCCGACCCGCTCCGGAGAAGCGAGCATGAATCGGTTCGTGGGCTGCCGCCGCCTTGTCGTTCGAGATGCGATGAAGGACCTCTCCTTCCCGGTCCTGCTGCTGTACCCGACGCACGTCCCCGCCGGGGTCGTCTCGATGGGTCCCTACACGCTCGACGTCTCCCTGGACGCCCCCCTTCCCGGCGGCCCTTCGCCCCTCGTCGTCGTCTCGCACGGCCGCAGCGGGACGCCCCTCGCGTACCGGACGCTCGCGTCCCACCTCGCGCAGAGCGGGTATCTCGTCGCGATGCCGGAGCACCCCGGGGACAACCGCCACGATCAATCGCTCTCCGATGCGATCGAGAACCTCGAGAACCGACCCCGGCACATCCGGCTGACGCTGGACACGCTCTGCTCCGACGCGGAGATCGGCCCTCGTCTGCAGCGCGACAGCGTCGCGCTCATCGGACACTCCATGGGTGGCTATGCCGCGCTCGCGGTCGCGGGCGCGCAGCCCTGGGCGGGGCTGGGGCGGAGGCTTCAGGTCACCACGAGAGACCCGCGCGTCAAGGCGCTCGTCCTGATGAGCCCCGCGACGAGCTGGTTCGTCCCCAATGACGCCTTGCAGGACGTCACGGTGCCCATCTTCCTCCTCGTGGCGGAGCACGACCGCATCACGCCGCGGTGGCAAGGGCAGCTCGTCCTCGACCTCGTCCCCGACCGGGCACAGGTCACCTACGAGGTCGTCGAGAACGCGGGCCACTTCTCCTTCTTGAGCCCGTTCCCTCCCTCCATGAATACCCCGGGCTTCCTGCCCGCGAGCGATCCCCCCGGGTTCGATCGCGAGGCGTTTCACCGCCGGCTCCAGCGCGACGTGCTCGGCTTCCTCGACGCGTCGCTGCGGGGCCTCACGCCGGATCGAGCCGGTAGAGCCGCCCCGTGTTGAACATCACCACGTAGATCTCGCCGGCGGCGTCCTCTCCGAACGAGGACGGGAGGCCGTTCGGGCTCAGGGCCGAGGTGAGCTCGACGCGGTCGGTCGCGGCCTTGCCGTCCCACACGAAGGAGAAGAACCGGCCCGTCACGTAATCGGCATAGAGATAGCGGCCGCGCAGGCACGGGATCTTCGCGCCGCGGTAGACGTAGCCGCCGACGATCGAGCCCGCCTCGCTCCGCGGGTGCTCGACCGCGGGCGCGACCCCGCGCGGCGTGCACGTGGACCCCGGAGGATAGCAGTGCGCGCCCTCCATCGCGTCCCAGCCGTAATCGTTCCTCCCCTGGCCGGGGCGCTCCACGAGGATCTCCTCCCAGCTCTTCTGGCCGACATCCCCGATGTACAGATCCCCTGTGAGCCGGTCGAAGCTGAAGCGCCACGGATTGCGGAGCCCGTAATCCCAGATCATCGGATCGCCGCCCGTCATGTTGCCCGCCGGCGCCCTGGACGGCTCATCGACGTTGATGCGGAGGATCTTGCCGAGCTTCGAGGTGAGGTCCGGCGCGGGGCTCGGCGATCGCGCGGAGTCGCCGATCGCTGCGTACAGGAAGCCGTCCTTGCCGAAGGCCAGCATGCCGCCCACGTGGTTCCAGGCGCCGTGCTTCACGTCGACCAGGGTGCGGACCGGCTCGGGATGGGCGGCGTCGCCGCCCTGCGCCCCGCGCTTCCACTCGTCGATCACGACGTTGCCGCGCGGGCCCGACGAGTAGTGGAGCCAGAAGCGCCCGTTCTTCGCGTGGTCCGGGTGGAACGCGAGCCCGAGCAGGCCGCCCTCCGCGTTCGGCGCCGGGAAGTGCACGCGCGATCGCAGGTCGAGGAAGGGCGCCGGCTGGACGGCGCCGTCCTTGAGGAGCCGGATCGTCCCCGCCTTCTCGAGCACGACGAGGCGCGCCGGATCGCCGGGCGGCGCGGCAACGTACGTCGGCTGATCGAGCCCGCTCGCGACGAGGGTGAGCTTCAGCGGCGGAACGCCGCCGCACTTCGCCGGGCGGGCGAGCTCCGCGCCGGACGCGCCCTGCGCCGCGGACGCAGCGTCCGGCGCGGCGGCGCCCTGCGCCGCGGCGCCTTCCGGCGCGGCAGCCTGCGCCGCGGGCGTCGATCCGGCCGGCGCGGCGCCCGCCGTGGCCGGCGGCGCCGCGCTCCCCGGCGCGACCTGGCCTGCGGCGCCCTCGCGCGATGCGTCGGGCGGCCCCGCGACCTGCACGCGCCGCTCGCAGGCGGCTACACTGCCCGCGAGCAGGAGGCAGCAGGCGGCCCGATGGAACGCGCACGCTCTCGTCACGCAGGCAGCGCGCCCGACGGCGCGCCGCGGGATCCGTCTCTCGATCAAGCGGACACCTCCCTCTCTTCCTCCATCATGAGCCGCCCGCTCTGGCAAGCCGCCATCGCGTCGCTGCTCCTCGCGAACGGCGCCTGCAGCCCGAAGGAGACGCCCCGGAGCGAGCCCCTCCCCGCGCCCGATCGGCTCGATACGGCTGTGGCGGTGGCCGCGCGCGGCGACGGCGCGGAGGCGCGCGGCGACGGCGCGGAGGCGCGCGGCGACGGCGCGAGCGGCCGCCCCGGCGCCGGCCAGGGCGCGCCGGTGCAGGCGCCGCCGCCCTGCAAGGACGGCGACACCGATCCTCACGATCTCCGCTGCACCGGCCTGTACAGCGACCCCGGCGCGCGCACGATCGCGGCGGGCGTGCGCGAGTTCAAGCCCGCCTTCGAGCTGTGGAGCGACGGCGCCGAGAAGACGCGCTGGATCTACCTCCCTCCGGGCTCGACGATCGATGTCTCCCGGATGAACGACTGGACCTTCCCCGTCGGCACCCGGCTGTGGAAGGAGTTCCGGTTGCCCGTCGCCGGCGCGATGCGCCGGATCGAGACGCGGCTGCTCTGGAAGACCGCGGAGGATCGCTGGACGCGCGCCACCTACGTCTGGTCCGAGGACGGCGCGAGCGCGCTGCAGGTGAAGGCCGGCGTCCCCGAGGTGCCGGGCACCGGCGGCTACGCGGTACCGGCGCAGGTCGACTGCATCCGCTGCCATGCGGGCAAGACGGACAACCCGCTCGGCTTCGAGGCCATCCAGCTCGCCGCGCCCGAGGCGAGCGGCCTGACGTACGCCGAGCTCGCCGAGCGCGGCCTGCTCACGACCTCGGGCGGCGCGCTCCCCGGCGCGGACGCGCTCCAGGTGCCCGGCAGCGCGACGGAGCGGCGCGCCCTCGGCCTGCTCCACGCCAACTGCGGAGTCTCGTGCCACCACCCGCTCGGCGGCGCGACGCACTTCGAGATGCGCCTCGACATCGACGCTGCCGGCCGCGTCGGCGCCGTCCGCGACACGCGCGTCTACAAGACGGCGATCAACAAGCCATCGAAGGTCCGCCCGCCCGGGGCGCCGCCCGAGGCGCGCTACTACCGGCTCCGGCCCCTCGATCCGGATCGAAGCACCCTGCTGCGCGCGATGTCGCGGCGCGACGCCCCCGGCGCGCCCCCCGAGCAGATGCCGCCGATCGGGACCCGTCGCGTCGACGAGGCCGGCGTGGCCGCGGTCCGCGCCTGGATCGAGGCGATGACCCCCGCCGCCGGCTACCCGCCGGCCGCGCCCTGACAGGCGGCCTGACGGTCTGGTTGCGGCGAGACGCCGGCGCCGGGTGGCTGCCCGCCCCCGCGGGCCCTATCCTCGCCCCATGTCGACCGCCGCTCCGAAGAAGGCGCCCGCAACGATCGCCGATCTGCTCGCCATCCCGGAGCCGGAGCGCTTTCATGAGATCATCGGCGGCGATCTCGTGCGGAAGGCGATGCCGAGCCCGCGTCACGGCAGCTCGCAGGCGCGCCTCACCATCCGGCTCGGCGGCCCGTACGATCGCCGCCCCGGCGGACGGTGGCCCGGCGGGTGGCGCTTCCTCACGGAGACCGAGGTGCAGTTCGAGGACAGCGAGGTCTACCGCCCGGACGTCGCCGGCTGGCGCAGGGAGCGGCTGCCCGAGCTGCCCAGGGAGAGCCCCATCCTCGTGCGCCCCGACTGGGTCTGCGAGATCCTCTCGCCGTCCAACGAGCGCAACGACGTCGTGAAGAAGATGCGCACCTACAAGCGCTCGGCCGTACCGCATTACTGGCTCATCGATCCGATCGCCGAGACGCTCATCGTCTATCGCTGGACGGAGGACGGCTATCTCCTTGTCCTCGACGCTCAGGGGGAGGAGCGCGTCCATGCCGAGCCGTTCGAGGCCGTCGGGTTCTCGGTGAGCGGCCTGCTCGACGGCGACGACGACGACTGACGCGAACGGGCGAGCGTCCCACCCGCGCTCTGCGAGCGCCCCACCTACCGCTCGGCGGAGGCCCTGCCGCGCGCTGCGGCCCTCGCCCGAGCGCCGCCGTCCCAGGCGCCGGGCTGACGGGCGCGCCGGAAGCGCGCGAAGGGAACGCGCAGGAAACGCGCCCGCGCGCTCGCCGCGCCGTGGTGATCGCGCTCGCCTGGCCTCATGCTCCCGGCGGTCGCAGCGCCGCGCCACCGCGGCCGACGTCGCGCTCGCCGGCCGCACGGCGCCGGGCGGACGCGCCGCCTCGACCGACGAGCGACAGCGACCGGGGGGGAGCACGTCACGTGAAGCAGCCGAAAGAGATCAAGAAGGCGGAGGGCAAGCTCGGGGTCCTGCTGCCGGGGCTGGGCGCCGTCTCCACGACGACCATCGCGGGCACCCTGCTCGCGCGTCGCGGCCTCGCGGCGCCGATCGGGTCGCTCACGCAGCTCGGCACGATCCGGCTCGGCCGGCGCACCGACAACCGCGCGCCCAGGATCAAGGACTTCTTGCCGCTCGCGACGCTCGATCAGCTCGTGTTCGGCGGGTGGGACATCTTCCCCGACAACGCGTACGAGTCGGCGCGCCACGCGGACGTGCTCGAGCGCCGCCATCTCGACGCCGTCCGCGACGAGCTCGAGCGGATCCGGCCGATGCCCGCGGTGTTCTACCCGCAGTACGTCCGGCGGCTCCACGGCACCCACGTGAAGAAGGGCGCGAGCAAGGCCGAGATGGTCGAGCAGGTCCGGGAGGATCTCCGCGCCTTCCTGCGCGACACGGGCGCCGCGCGCGCCGTCGCGATCTGGTGCGGCTCGACCGAGGTGCACATCGCGCCCGCCGAGATCCACCAGTCGGTCGCGCGCTTCGAGGCGGGCCTCGCCGAGGATCACCCGGCGATCTCGAGCTCCCAGATCTACGCCTGGGCGTGCCTGAAGGAGCGCATCCCGTTCGCGAACGGCGCCCCGAACCTCACGGTCGATTTCCCGGCCGCCTGGGAGCTCGCGAGGAAGCAGGAGGTGCCGATCGCTGGCAAGGACTTCAAGACCGGCCAGACGCTGATGAAGACGGTGATCGCCCCAGGGCTCAAGGCGAGGATGCTCGGCGTCGCCGGGTGGTTCTCGACGAACATCCTTGGCAACCGCGACGGCGAGGTGCTCGACGACCCGGAGTCGTTCCGGTCCAAGGAGGTCTCGAAGCTCGGGGTGCTCGAGCGCATCCTCCAGCCGGACGCGCACGGCGAGCTCTATGGGAAGCTCTTTCACAAGGTGCGGATCGAGTACTACCCCCCTCGGGGCGACGCCAAGGAGGGGTGGGACAACATCGATCTCGTCGGCTGGCTCGGCTACCCGATGCAGATGAAGATCAACTTCCTGTGCCGCGACTCGATCCTCGCCGCGCCCATCGTGCTCGATCTCGCGCTCCTGCTGGATCTCGCGCAGCGCGCCGGGCTGCGCGGCACGCAGGAGTGGCTGAGCTTCTACTGGAAGAGCCCGATGACGGCCCCGGAGCTGTACCCGGAGCACGACCTCTTCATCCAGTCGATGAAGCTCAAGAACACGATGCGCTGGCTCATGGGGGAGGATCTCATCACCCACCTGGGCAACGAGTATTACGACTGATCGCGGGGCGCGCAGGGCGCCTCACTGCCAGCGCAGGTGAACGTCGATGACCGCGCCGGTCCGCGTCGCCGCGCCGTCCGAGAACGTGAACGCGGCGCGCTCGACCTCGCAGTTGCCGCGCCCGTCGCAGCGCCGCTCGCGCCCGTACGAGAGCTCGATGGCGACGAGCCCGCGCGACGCGACCGGCTCGAGCTCGCCGGCGCTCGAGGCGCGGTTCGCGTCGCGATCGCTCCAGAGCACGAGCCGCGACCACGCCTCGTCGCGCGCCGTGATCCGGCCGTCGCCGTCGGTGTCGAGCTCGCGCAGCGCGGTGAACCCGTTGTCCGCGCGGGCGCCGCTCGCGAGCACCGTCGCCGAGCCGAACAGCTCCTCGCCGCCGCCGATCACGCCGTCGCCGTCCCGATCGAGCGCGAGCCACGGCGTCGTCGCGGTGGGCCAGTCGGTGGCGATCGTGGCCCCGAGCCCGGTCAGATCGAAGGCGCCCGTCATCGCGGTCAGGTACTCGACGGGCCGCTCATCGAACGAGAGGACGAGCGGCGTGCTGCTGCTGCTCGTCTGGCACCCGGTCCAGGTCGGCACCCCCTGGACGTCCTCGCACAGCTCGAAGCCGCCCGCCTCGTGCATCGTGCAACCCCGGCTCTCGCCGAGCTTGCACTCCGCCTCGGCCTCGTCGCCTCCGCCCGCGCCCTCCTCGGAGCTCCCCTCCTCACCTTCCAGCGCGCTGCCTTCCGTCCCCTCGCCGTCCTCGGACGTCACCTCTCCGACGCACCCGGCGCCGAAGGACACCGCCGCGAGGAGGAGTGAGAAGGAGAGCGCCCCCACAGAAATCGACCGGATCGTCAAGGAATTCGTGTTCATGGCACATCGCTATAGCAAGCCGTGCGCCAGCCGCTCGACATCCGCCAACCCACCGGAAAGACTACAGAACAATCGACAACGACCCGCCCCCACATCCAGCGCTCGCGCCATCTTGTGCCTACTGCGCCGAGGACCCTGGGCCAGATTGGCCCATAGGCGTCAGGTTGTGCCGCCGGCCGCGGAGCAGCCTGGATCCGCGACACGCCGACCATCGCGCGGTGACTCGACGTCATGGGAACAAGGATGATGGCGCTGAGCGCCGGCCGTCTCGCGCCGAGCTCGCCGTCGCGGCCTGAGCGTCATCAAGCGTTCTTCGTTCAAACGTTCGTCAGCAGCGGAGTCGCCCCGAGCACCGCGCTCTCCTACCCTCGCGGCGGCGCGTAGAAATCCACGATCCGTATCGGCTCGGTCAGCCGCACCCGCACCCGCGAGCGCTCCCCGCGGACGTCGCCGCCGATCTGGAAGCTCGTCGCCGGGTCCATCTCGATCGTGACCTCGTCCACGAAGTAGTCGAACACCGTCTCCAGGTCGTCGTACTGCCCGTTCCAGATGCTCGAGAAATTCCGCACGAACGCGAACGGTGAGATCATCGACACGCGGAGCTGCATCCGGTCCTGGCGGTCGTCCGCGTACGGGAACATCCGGAAGCCGAAGCCGTAATAAGGGATCGTCGACAGCGCCGCGATCTTCGCCGGCCCCTCGTAGATGACGCCGCCCTTCTTGATCGGCGCCCCGAGGATGGCCCCCTTCTCGCCGACGCGGATCGCGTCGTTGCCCTCGTTGATGATGCGGCAGTGCGGCGTGCGCCGCACGAGGTAGCTCGGGATGGTCCGCGTCGTCGCGGCGACGGCGTACGCCACAGGCCCCGGCGCGAGCCGCTTCAGCGGGCCGCGCGCGAGCGCCGACTTCACCGCGTTGTAGTCGCGCAGCATCACCGCGTCGATCCCGAAGCCGCAGAACGGAGACAGGATGTCCTCGGCCTCCACGAGCCGCAGGTTCCGACTGCCGGCCTCGGCGCGCAGCCGCTGGAGGTCCACCGCGAGCCCGGGCTTCGCGCCCGCGCCCGCCGACGCGCCGAGCACCCACGCCAGCGAGTTGCCCGTCCCGAGGCGCAGCAGCCCGAACCGCGGCAGCGGCAGCCCGCGGCGCTTCGCCTCGTTCACCACCGCCGTCACCACGACCGTGAACGTCCCGTCGCCGCCGCCCGTGAGGATGGTGCCGTAGCCTCGGTCGACGAGGATGCGCGCGATGCCCTCGCTCTCCTCCACGCGCCGCGAGACGAACAGGTCGCCCGTGTCGAGGATCTGATCGAGCGTCTCGATCACCTCTGCGGTCACGCTCTTGGCGTTGCCGTTCACCACCACGGCAATCCGGTTGCTCGCCGGGCCGCGCGGGGTCTCGCCCGCACGACGCGGCGCATCAGCAGCCGTGGCCTGGGGTACGTCATCGGGGCCGCGCTCGGCGGGCGGAGAGGTCATGGACCGCGATCTACCACGACCGCCCCCCGCGCTTGGAGGCCGCGAGGAATCACGGAGGGCACAGAGGGCGCGGCGGCCGAGAGGCGACGGCGGCGCGGTGCGGCGCGGGCACGAACGACGGGGACGACTGCCCGCTCCGACGCGTCCGCGCGCTCACCGCGGGCCCGACGTCAGGCCCGCGCGCTACCCTGCGGGCCCGACGTCGGGCCCGCGCGCGGCCCGCTGGAGCGCGGCGTCAGGCCCCGTCGAGACCTTGCTGTGGGCAAACATGCCCCGTGCACCGCTCGTCCGGTGACCCGCTTTCCGAGAGACCCATAGCGTGCGACGCTCACTGGTTTTGGCTCTCGGGCCGATCTTGGGTCATGCTGCCCATCAGGAAAGCGCGGAGCCTCCCCGAAACTTAGTGGACGGGGAGGTCGATTTTTTGGTAAGGCGACGACCTGTCGAGCCAATTGGGCTTGACAGCCGTGCGGGTCTTTCCCCCGCGCGGGCGGCGCGCGCTTGTGGCGAAGGGCCGCGACGATCTCGTACCCAGCGGGGGACGCAGCGACATGCCGAAGATCACAAAGCAGGGCAGCTCCGAGAAGGCGACGGGCACGAAGAAGAAGTCCTCTTCGAGCGCCAAGGGGGGCGCAGAAGCTCAGCTTGCGAAACCCGTGAATCCGGTAATCAAGGAAGACTCGAAATCTTCGTCAAGCGCGTCCAAGCGTAAGCTCGGCCTCCGCGGCGCCGCGCCGTGGGCCGCGCGGCACGCCGCGAAGCACGCCGCCGAGGCCCGGGCTCGGGCCGCCGAGCCGGCGCCCCCCGGCAGCGCCCGCGCGACGATCCGGGTGCCGAGCGGCGCGGAGGAGATCAAGGCGAAGATCGCCGAGCTCCACAACCAGACCCAGAAGATCCGCACGCTGCGCAAGCGGCTCGACAAGGGGTTCTTCGATATCGGGGTGGTGCTCTCCGAGATCCAGCAGCAGGAGCTCTATCAGGCGAAGGGGTACGGCTCGTTCGAGGCGTTCCTCGAGCGCGAGATCGACCTCGGCAAGCAGACGTCGCTGCGCCTCATCAAGGTCGCCCACGTGTTCCAGCGCGAGGTGGCCCTCGACTACGGCATGGACCGCCTCTTCGTCGCGCTCGCCGCCCTCGAGGGCGACGCGGTGCCGAAGCCCGCGCCCTCCGCCATCCCCTCCGCCCCCGGCTCCAAGCCCCCGCTCCCCCTCAAGCCCCCGATGCGCATCGTCGGCTGAGCGGCGCTCACCCGCTGCGGATACGGGCCCACCTCGACATCCTCGGTGCTCGGCGCACTGGAGTGCGCCTGCGCGCCGAGGACGCCGATCTGGGCCCGTCTCCTGTGCGGGTGAACGCCGCTCGGTACAACGCGTCAGGGCCGCCGACGCGACCCATCAGCTGCCTGCGCTGCGCGGCGGCGACGAGGAGTTGGTCGGGCGGGAGACGGGCTCGGGGATGAAGCGGGGGAGCTTCACGCGGACCGTCGTGCCCCTGGATGCGTGCGTGTCGACGTCGACCCGCCCGGCGTGCTGATCCACGATCTTCCGGACAATCGCGAGGCCGAGGCCGGTGCCCGCGGCCTTCGTCGTGAAGAACGGATCGAAGATCTCCGCCAGGATCGTCGGCGGGATCCCGGGCCCCGTGTCGCTGATCGAGAGCCATACCTCGCTCGCATCCCCCGACGCGCACGCGCGAAGGACCCCGCCCTCGGGCATCACGTCCAGGGCGTTGACGACGAGGTTCAGGACCACCTGCTTCAGCTTCTCCACGTCGCCGAGGGCGAAGCAGTCGTCCCCGAGGTCGCGGACGACGGCGACGCCGTGGCTCGCGAGCGCCTCCTCCTCGAGGTCGAGCACGTCGCGAACGACGCGGGCCAGGTCGACGGGCTCGCGGTGGGGGGCGCGCGGCCGGGCGAGCTCTAGGAACTCGCCGAGGAGGCGGCCCAGGCGGGCGATCTCGGCCTCGACGATGCCCACCCGCCGCTTCATCGGCTCGCGGATCGCCTCGTCGGAGAGGCGGTCGATGCCGCGGCTCAGCAGGTGGAGCTCCAGGACCGCGGCGTTCAGGGGGTTCCTTATCTCGTGCGCGAGGCCGAGGGCGAGCGGGGCCATGGCGTTCAGGGCCTCGGCGTCGGCGGCGCGCCGCTCGAGGGCGCGGCGCTCGGTCACGTCGATGCCGATGCCGTACACGAGGTCGGTCTTGCCGCCGCGGCCGCCGCTGCGGACGCCGGAGAGGTGCCAGCGGACCCGGCGGATCGCGCCCACGGCGTCGCGGACGCCGACCTCGACCTCGGCGGCGGCGTCGCCCTCGACGACGCCGAGGAACGACTGGTTGAACCGGCGCTGCTCGGACTCGTCGACGAGCGCCTCGCAGAACGGCATGCCGAGCGCGGCGTCGCCGCCAACGCCGGTCAGCGCGGAGAGGCGCGGGTTGAAGAGCGCGACGCGGCCCTGGGCGTCCAGGCCGAGGATGAGCACGTCGGCCGCGTCGACGATCGCCCTGTAGCGCCGCTCCAGCTCCTCCCGCTCCCGCTTCAGCGAGATCTTCTCGATCGCCTGGGCCACCGTGGAGATGAGCTCCTCGGGGCGGAACGACTTGAGGATGAAGGCGAAGGCGCCGGCGCGGAGCGCGGCCATCGCGATGTCGACCGTGGCGAAGCCGGTCACGAGGACGATCTCGCCGTGCGGGGCGGCGGCGCGGAGGGGGGCGATCAGCTCGAGGCCGCTCGCGTCCGGCAGCTTGACGTCGACGACGGCGACGTCGAAGCCGTCGCGGCGGGCGGCCGCGAGCCCCTGCTTGCCCGTGGGCGCGAGGGCGACCTCCACGTCGAGCTCGCGCGCGCCCTCGAGGACGTCGCGCAGATTTCCGGCGAGGCTCGTGTTGTCGTCCACGATCAGGATTCGAGCGCGCACCTGGGATCTCCTGGTCCAGCGGTCCGGCGGGCGACCCGGAGCGAGGGGCGACCTTCCGCTGTGGGGTCTTTTCTGAATTTTATGCTATGAGCCGCCGTCATGCGGTTCGTCGATCGGTGCCGTCTGAAGGTCATCGCCGGGGATGGCGGCAACGGAGCGATCGCGTTCCGCCGCGAGAAGTACATCCCCTTCGGCGGCCCCGCGGGCGGCGACGGCGGCCGCGGCGGGGACGTCGTCTTCGTGGGCGACGAAGGCCTGTCCACGCTACTCGACTTCACGTACGCGCGCACGATCGAGGCGGATCGCGGCGAGCACGGGATGGGGAGCGACTGCCACGGGCGCGCCGGGGCCGACCGGGTCGAGAAGCTCCCCGTGGGGACGCAGATCTTCGATGCCGAGAGCGGCGAGCTGATCGCCGACCTGACCGAGCACGGCCAGCGGGTCGTCGTCGCCCGCGGCGGCAAGGGGGGCCGGGGCAACCTGCACTTCAAGTCGCCGCACGACCGGGCGCCGCGGCGCGCGGAGCCGGGGGAGCCGGGGGAGGCGCGCGAGCTCCGCCTCGAGCTGAAGGTGCTCGCGGACGTCGGCCTGCTCGGCTTCCCCAACGCCGGCAAGAGCACGTTCGTCGCGGCGGTCTCGGCGGCCCGGCCGAAGATCGGCGACTACCCGTTCACGACGCTGACCCCGACGCTCGGCATGGTCGAGATCGGCGGCGGCGTGCGGTCCGGCGGGTCGAGCTTCGTCATCGCGGACATCCCGGGGCTGATCCCGGGGGCGAGCGAGGGGGTGGGGCTCGGCATCCAGTTCCTCAGGCACGTGGAGCGGACGCGGGCGCTCCTCCACCTGGTGACGATCGATCCCGGCGAGGACCGCGAGCCGCTCGCCGACTACCGGGCGCTCCGCAAGGAGCTCAAGAAGTTCAGCCCGGAGCTCGCGGAGCGCCCCGAGATCGTGGCGCTGACGAAGGCCGACCTGCCCGAGGTGCGCGAGGCGTACCCGAAGCTGAAGGCGCGGTTCGCGAAGGCGAAGGTGAAGCTCCACCTCGTCAGCGCCGCGACGGGCGAAGGGGTGCCCGAGCTGATCAACGAGCTCGCGGCGATCGTGCGCAAGCGCGAGGACTGAGCGCCTGGAGGCCTCGCCGGGGCGCCAACGTCCCTGGGAGGCCTCGCCGCGGGCCTACCGCGCTGACCTCGCCCATCCATTCCATACGACATCGGCCAGATGTCCATACGACGTCGGCCCGGCCCCCACCCCGCGCGGAGCACCCCCTCGCCGCGGGTCTACCGCGTTGACCTCGCCCATCCAGTCCATACGACATCGGCTCATTCTCACCTCGCGTGGAGGCGATACACACCGTGCTGTCTCCTACGCTGACCGCCCACATCTCCTTTTTCTTGCCGAGCGAGCGCGCGCGCTGCCTGGACAATCGAGGGAAGTTCGCGTCCACTTTTCCTTTCGGACTCTCGCGTCCTGTCAGGAGAGGAAGCCCCGATGCGCTGGTCGATCTTCAGCAAACCCTCTGCTCTCGCGTGGTGGTTTTCGCTCTCGGCGGTGCTCGGCGCGAGCGGCGCGGCGCACGCCGATGTCGTTCAACCGAACGGCACCGTCATCCCCGTGGTTGAGGGGCGATTGAGCACCCTGCTCAACGGGTCGGCGAACAACGACGACATCGACGAGGGGATCGACGTCGTCGCCGACGCCGCGGTGGAGCCCCAGGTGTTCTCACCGCTCTGCGAGTTCAGCGGCAAGTACATCGCCAAGGGCGGCGGCGCCAACTTCGCCGTCGGCTGGTACAACGTCGACGACGCCCGCAGCAGCGACGACCCGCCGCTGTACGTGTCTGTCGACACCGGCGCCAACCTCAACACGCCGGCGCCGGAGAGCGACATCCAGATCCTCTTTCCGTTCTCGACCTCTCTGCCGCCCGCAGCGAGTCGCGAGCTGACGGCCGTATCGATCCGGGAGAGCCCCGCGTACGCCGGCGGCCTGATCGGCTTCGTGCTGATCCCCAACCCGAACGGCACCGGCAACGGGAATGCCACGCAGTACCACTACACCGAGCACAGGTTCAACGTGATGTGCACGGCGTGCGCGAACCCGGGTCCCTGGTACTCGGATCTCATCTACAGGTCGAACGAGCTGCTCAACACGTTCTATCTCGGCTTCGAGGATCTCGATTTCCTGAACGCGGCGGGCGCCGCGGGGGTCAACGGCAACGATCTCGATTACGAGGACTTCCTGTTCCGCTTCTCGGGTATCACCTGCCCGGAGGCCGGCCAGCCGTGCGAGGTCGACGAGAACGTGGGCGCGTGCCGCCTCGGGATCTCCGACTGCGACGCGCAGGGCGAGGTGATCTGCACGCCGTTCGTGATGCCCGGCAGCCAGGCCGAGCAGTGCGACGGGCTCGACAACGACTGCGATGACGTGATCGACGAGGAGGCGCCCTGTCCGGAGAACCAGGTGTGCAGCCGCGGTCGCTGCGTGGACCACTGCGGCTCTGCGGAGTTCCCCTGCGAGGAAGGGCTCGTGTGCCACCAGGGCCTGTGCGTCGAGGAGGCGTGCGTGGACGTTGTGTGCGAGGCAGGCCAGGTGTGCCATCAGGGCGAGTGCCGAGGAGCGTGCGACGGCGTCGTGTGCCCGCACGACCAGGTCTGCCGCGGCGGGCGCTGCCTCGACCCGTGCGAGGGGGTCCAGTGCAACGAAGGCCAGGTGTGCGAGGGGGGCGTCTGCGTGCTCCAGTGCAACTGCCGCGGGTGCCCGACGAACGAGCGCTGCGACATGGAGAGCGGCCGGTGCGTCGAGGCCGCGTGCGCCGATGTCGCGTGCGACGCCGGCACCTACTGCCGCGACGGGAGCTGCGTCGACGTCTGCGATGGCGTCGTGTGCCCCACGGGCGAGCGGTGCGAGGCCGGCATGTGCGTCGCGGAGCCGCCGCCGCCCACCGCCACCACGTCGGTCGGCGCGGGGCTCGACCCCGTGACGTCGTCCGGCGCGGGCAACGCCACGTCGGGCGCGGGCGGGGGCTCCGCGTCAGGCGCGGGCGGGGCGCCGGCCACGGGGTCCGGGGCGGGCGGCGGTGACGGCAGCGGCGCGTCGTCGGGCTGCGGCTGCCGCCTCGGCGCCGACACGCCCTCCGCGGGCGGCCTGACCGCGCTGCTCCTCGCGGCCAGCCTCGGGCTGCGGCGCGGGGTGCGCCGCCGGCCGGCGCGCGGGCAGCGCCGCGCGTCCGGCGGCGACGAGGTGGGCTGAGCCAGCCGCAGGGGCGCGCGGGCGAGCGCGCCGCCCGCGCGCGCTCCTCGAACAACGATCACGTTGATCGAGCAAGAAATGAACCGCCAAGACGCCGAGGACGCCAAGAAGAAGACAGAAGTCTTGGCGTCCTTGGCGTCTTGGCGGTTCGAAATTCTGCTCGTTTCAGGCGGGTTCAACCCGTTTGTTGCTCTACGGGCGCTCGACGAGGAAGCTCGAGGTCTTGTCGCCGACGTCGTGGCTTGTCGAGGGGGGCTCGCTCACGGATCGCCGGAGGTCGCGCCGTAGAGCTCGACGTCGTCGATCTCGATGGTGCCCGAGTCGACCTTGCCCTGGCCGAGGAAGCCGTTCGGGCGGATGCCGTTGGCCTGCGGGCCGAAGGAGAGGCCGATGATCGACCGGAGCACGTCGTTCACGTCGTCGCCGGGATCGCGCCCCTGGTCGATGGCCCAGTCGGGCAGCGCCATGTCGGCGAACTTCAGCTCGATGAGCTGCGGCTCGGCGCTGAGCCGCACGTCCCACCCGTGACGGACGCCGGAGATCCCCTCGCTCTGCGCGGGGCTCTCGACGTCGAAGCGCAGCCAGCGCGCCCCCTCGGCGCGCGCCCAGAAGCGGACGCCCTCGAACGACGTGACGTCGGTGGGGCCCTCGGCGAGGGGCACCCCGAAGTACACGTACTGCCCCCAGGCGTACCCCTCGTCGCGGAAGTCGAACTGGAGGAGCAGGCTCTGCGCGCCGTTCAGCGGATCGTCCTTCGCCAGGGACTGCACGGCGCCGGACGCGTTGTTGGTGGCGAGCAGCGTCCCGACGTACAGCCCGAGCGTGTCCGCGACCTCGAAGTCGTTGATCCCGGTCGCGGTGAACGAGAACGGCACGAGCGGCGTGTCGCCGGCCAGGCGCGCGAGGCGCTCTCGCAGGATCGGGATCTCGTTCCTGAGCCGCTCGACCGCCGGCTCCCAGCCCGCGAGGCCGGGCCCGAGCGGGTCCTCCTCGACGGCGTCGCGGATCAGCGCAGCGTACCTGTCGACCTGCTCCTCGAGCCGCCCCTCGCCGAACGGCCCCGCGAGCAGCTCCTGGAGCGCGGCCTTGTAACCCGCCGGGTCCTGGAGCAGGGCGCTGAACAGCGGGTCGCAGCCCGGCACGCGCACCTTCTCGAGGCCCATGAGCACCAGGACATCCGTGGGGCACGTCGCCGGCGCCTCGGTCCAGCGCGGCACCTGGCCAAAGTAGGTGCTCGGGCTGAGGGTCTGGTCCATGTCCCACGGGATCAGGTGGAATTTGCCCGAGGAGGGGTCGTCGTAGATGAAGAAGTTGTGGTTGCCGGCGCCGCCCCCGTCGCCGACATAGAAGGTCGTGACGCCATCCCAGTTCACGATCGCCTCGTCGACGGCCATGTAGCGCTGCAGTTGCTCGACGTCCGCCCACCGCGACAGCGCGGCGAGGCGCTCCGCGCCCTCGGTGGACGCGAGGTCGGTCGCGAACGCGACGAAGCGCTCGTGCGTGGCCTCGTCCTCGTTCGTCTCGACGCGCTCCGCGTAGTAGCTGGCCTCGTCCGAGGCCGGCCACGCTTCCTTGTAGAGATCGCCGTCCGGCCCCTCGGGGAAGTTGCTCTCCACGAAGGAGCCGTCCACCTCCTCGACCATGGAGAAGAGCCCTTGCGACTCGCCGTTCACGTGCAGCGTGGCCCACGCGCTCCTCGGGGCCGCCACGCCCATCTCCCGGTACAGGCCATAGGCGATCCGCTCGTGGAGCCTCGTGGGGTCCCAGACCATCGAGTGGAAGTTCAGGCGCTTCTGCTCGTAGAAGCGCTGTCCGTCGACGTACTCGTCGAACTTCACCTTCATGCTGAGCTTCGGGCAGGTGAGGTTTCCCTGCGCGTCGAAGCACATCGCCAGCGTGCCGTAACCGCCCTTGAAGCGCAGGCCCACGACGCCAAGGCTCTTGCCCTTGTAGCAGGCCTCGGCCTCCACGTACTCCTCGTCGCGGGCGTTCGCCTTGAGCTCCGCCCACCGCTCTTCCGGAAGGTGGAAGTCGAAGCGCGGGACCTCGTCCGCCGCGAACAGCTCGTCCGCGTCGCGGCCGGCCAGCGCGGGGTCGGCCGGCTCGCACGGCGGCGTCGCGACCTGCCCGCCGGCCCCGCCGTCGCCCGCGCCCCCTTCCCCTCCGGCGCCGGCGCCGCCGGCGCTCTCTCCGCCAGCGCCCCCGGCGCTCTCTCCGCCAGCGCCGGCTTCGCCCGAGCCTCCCGTCCCGGCGCCGCCGCCGGCGCCGTCGTCATCCCCGCAGCCCGCGCCCACCACGGCGGCCGCCAGCACAAGCCATGTCCAAGTACCAAGCTTCATGCAACGCTCCTTCACGCGCCGCGACGGTAGTCGCGCACCTCGCGCGCGTCGACGTCCGATGCGCGTGCCGGCGTCCCCTTCCCCCTCTGCGTCGCTTTCGTGCGCCGCCCGTGACACCCGCTCCGCGCTGGCGGGGACGACGCATGAGCGGTCGCTCTCGGCCCCTCCGCGGGCCCGCGCCGGGTGTGTCCAGAGCGCCTCGTGACGCCGTACATCGCGCTTCACGCCGGTCAGCGCCGCGCGATCCTGTTGACAATTAGGCACGGAATGGCGTGCCGCCCTCGGGCATTTCGCGTTCGATGACGCACAGCGAGGGGCGCCTCCGAGGGAGGCTGAAGCATGTCGGTGTTGGGATCGCGGCGACAGCCGCGCTCATCGTGATCTTCCGGGCCGGGGCGTCGGCATGGGGCGAGTCCCGACTCCGGGATTACCGCGACGCCACCGAGGCCGAATGGAACGCGGAGCGCGCGGCGATCCGCGAGCGCTCGCGGCCAGCAGGCGAGGACGGCGCGCTGCAGGGCTGCGGGTCGAGCTACGCGAGCCTGCCGGTGATCCAGCTCGACGCTCACCCCCTGATGAGGGAGCGAGCGCTCGAGGCTGGCCCCGGCGCGCCGCTCCCCCCGGCGCTCCTCGCCGAGATCGAGCGGCACCGTCCGGCGATGGACGACTTCCGGCACGCGGCGAGGTGCTCTCATTACGAGCCGGCGGAGGACAGCGCGTGGGTCGACTACGGCCCGGAGGGGCGGTTCATCTCCCTGAGCCAGCTGGTCTTGATCGAGGGTCACGGGCTCGTGGCCAAGGGGGATGTGCGCGGCGCCCTCGACCGCTACCTCGCCGTGGCCAAGGTCGGCGCGGACATGTCCGCGGGGTCGACGATCGCTGGCCTGATCGGCACGGGCTACGCGGCGCGGGCCTACCGCGCCGTCGCAGCGCTCGTCGCCGGCGCACCCCGGCTCCACGCGGCGGAGCTCGCCGATCTGGACGAGGCGCTCGCGGAGCGAGGGCGCCACCTGCCGCTGCTCGCCGACGCGCTCCGGAAAGAGCGCCTGCGCCTCCGGGAGTCGGCGATGCGCCTGATCGACACGGGCGACGTCCCCGATCGGCTGCCATCCCACGTGCGGTCCATCGGCGCGATCGCGCTCACCACGGTGCTCCCGGAGAGCGCCCTGCTCGGTCATGCCCTCCCGCGGACGGACGCGTGGCTGCGCGGCGCGGAGCAGATCGCGCGCGACGCGCAGCGCGATGCCTCCCGGTCCGCGCGGTTTCACGAGCTCGCGATCGACCCCCTCGTCGCCGACGCTTCGGAGCTCGGCGCCATGGCGGACGCCGAGCAGCTCCAGCGCTTCGCGGGGCGCGATTGCGCCGCGCGCGCGTCGTACCTCCTGGCGCGCGCCGCCGTCGAAGCAGAGCGGTCGTATGCGGACGGCGTCTATCCGGAGGCGCTCCGGTCGCTCGCGCAGGATCCTTGCGGGACAGGTCCCCTCGTGTACCGCAGGAGCCCGAGCGGCGACGGCTACACGCTGTCCAGCGTCGGCGACGACGGCACGGCGGACCGACCGCGCGCCGCAGGCGGGACGGGCGCAAGCGACGGCATCGTGATCACCCGACGGGGCGCCAGCGTCCTGTAGCGCGCGATCGTGGCGGCGCCCGGTCGCCGCGGCGGCGTCTCCTGCGGAGGTGGGGCCGACGCTCCCTCCCTTGATCGAGCGCGGAGCGCGCGCGGGTGGTAGCCTCTCGGCGTGACCCAGCGCCCGTATCCGGAGCCCAAGCCAGCCCGCCTCCTGTCCGTCGCGGAATGGGCAGCGCTGCCGGAGGACGAGGCCGGTGAGCTCATCGATGGCCGGCTTGTCGAGGAGGAGATGCCCGATTGCGTTCATGAGCTGGCCGTCGCCTGGCTCGTTCACACCCTCCGGGCATGGCTGGCTCCGCGCCGCGGCTTCGTCTTCGGCTCCGAGGTGAAGTACGCGCTCAAGCCGCGGCGCGGCCGAAAATCCGACGTATCGGTGTTCCTTCCGACGTCCCGGAAGCCCCCGGCCCGCGGCCCCGTCGCGATCCCGCCGGACATCATGGTCGAGATCGTCTCGCCCTCGCCGCGGGACGGACGTCGCGACCGCATCGAGAAGCTGGAGGAGTACGCGGCGTTCGGGGTGCGCTGGTACTGGCTGCTCGATCCGCAGCTCCGCACCCTGGAGATCTTCGAGCTCACGCGCGACGGGCTCTACATGCGTCGCCTCGGCGTGACCGGGGGCGTGCTCCAGGAGGTGCCGGGCTGCGACGGGCTGGCGCTCGATCTGGACGGGCTCTTCCGGGAGATCGATCAGCTCGACGAGGCCGAGCCAGAGGAGGCGCCGGCGCAGGGCAGCGCCGAGCGCGCGGAATAGCAGCGCGCGGGCGACGTGGGCGCAGCGCTGCCCGCGCCGGGCGCAGCGCCGCCCGCGCCGGGCGCAGCGCCGCCCGCGCCGGGCGCAGCGCCGCCCGCGCCGGGCGCAGCGCCGCCGACGCCCGCCGATCAGCCGCGCTCGCGCGGGGCGCGCGCCGCGGCGGCGAGGGACGGCGTCTCGGCCTCCACGGCGAGGCACGCCTCGAACCCCTCGCGGTAGCTCGGATAGAGCAGCGTCATGCCGAGGGCGCGCTTGATCTTCGCGTTGTCCACGGCGCGGTCGTGGCGGAGCGTCTCGTGCAGGTCCTCGCGCGGCGCGCCCGGCGGCAGCTCCAGGCCGAGCCGCGCGCACAGCCAGCGGACGACCTCGATCTGCGGCACGGGCGCGTCGTCCGCGACGAGGAACGCCTCCCCGGGGGCGGCGCGCTCCAGGGCGGCGAGCGCGAGGCGCGCGAGGTCCTCGACGTGGACGCGCGAGACGACGTTCCTGCCCTGCTGGTCGCCCTCGCCCGTCATGCGGAAGTCGCCGCGCAAGAGCCGCTGGTGCAGGCCGCGGCCGGGGCCGTAGATGCCCGCCGCGCGCAGCACCACGGCGCCGCGCTCGCGGTACACGGCCTCCGCCGCGAGGCGCGCCGCGGCGCGCGGGCCGTCGGCTGACGTGGGCGTCGCCTCGTCGATGCGCCCCGTCGCGCCGCCGTAGACGGCGGTCGACGAGACGTACGCGATCGCGCGCGCCCGGCCGAGCGACGGCGCGATCGCGGCGTCCGTCGCGCCGTCGGGCGGGAAGGCGACGAGCACGTCCGCGCCGTCCGGCACGAGCCCGTCGACGGCCTCGGCCGTGAGCGCCGGCAGGACGCGCACGTCGATGCCCGCCTGCGCGAGCTCGGCCGCGCGCTCGGAGGAGCGGGTCGTCGCGACGACGCGGCCGCCGGACGCCCTCCGGAGGCCGGCGACCACCGCGCCGGTGAAGCCGCAGCCGAGGACGACGAGCGGGGGAGGAAGGTCGTTCATGGTCTCTGCGCCCTTCTACCAGCAAGCGCCGCAAGAGAGGGCGACCCCCGCGCATGGAAGCTCGGTGCCCGCGTGCCAGGTGGTGGTCTCAAGCCTTGAAAGCGGCGGCTCGAGACCCGAGCGGGCGCTTTCAAGGCTTGAAGCGGGGTTCCGGGGAGCCCAGCGAGCGCTCTCAAGGTTTGAAGGCGGCTGCTCGCGCGCCGAGTCGGCTCTTTCAAGCGTTGAGATCACCGACTCGGCCTCCGAGTCGCCGTTGCAACGCTTGCATCAAGCGTTGCAACGGCCCGATCGCAGGAATCAAGCGTTGAGGCTCAAGCCCACGGTCCCCGCGCTCGTCCCTGGCGCCGTGCCCCTCGCAGGCCCTCGGGGCGGGGGCTCTGCGCGCGGCGCGGGGAGGCGGGCCGGTGTCCGCGCCCCGCCAGCGTGCCCTCTGCGGCGGGCGACGCGGCAGTGCTCGTCGCCGCCCCGGTCGGTCGCCCACGCTAGGATCGGCCTGCGACCGTGGGGCATCAACACCACTTCCTGTCCAGGCTCGATCGCGTCTCGCTCCCTCACGTCGAGCTCGCGCTCACGCTCTACCGCGATCACGGCCTCGTCCAGTACCTCCTCGGCTGCGTCAGGCTCCCCGACGGCGCAGAGCGGGTCGCGATCTCGCTCGACGATCCGGCGCGCGGGCCGTTCCTCGTCGTCACGCGCGAGGGTCGCTTCGTGACCTGCCTCGGCGCCGGGATGCGCGCGGGCGACCTCCCGGTCATCCCCCGCGGGCAGCTCGACGGGCTCACCGCGAAGGCCGCGGATCTGCGCGCGCGCATGGCCGCGGCGAGCGCGCTCGCCGGGCCGAAGGGGCACACGGCGCAGCTCGTCGACCGCATCTTCCACGCCGGCCCGGACCTGTCGCGCGAGGAGTTCGTGGCCATCTCGGCCTTCCGGCCGCTCTTCGGCCTCGAGTTCCTGCGCGCCTACTTCGGCGCGGTGACCGAGCTCGACGATCTGCGCGGCGCGCTCCTCCGCGTCGAGCACCCGAAGCGCGTGCTGACACCCGTGCTCCGGCGGTACTGGGACCTGTTCTGGGCCATCGGGCACCTCGCGGTCCTCGCGTTCACGGACGGTCGCGCGCTCATCGAGTCGCTCCCGGAGCAGCTCGATCTCTCGAGCTCCTGCCTCGCGTGGGGCGCCTCGCGCCAGGGGAGCGTCGCCCTCGCCCTGCGCGGCTTCTGGGGCGTCGCGAAGGTCGGCAAGGCGCAGCTCCGCGCCTGCAAGACGGCGTTCGACGAGGCCGCGTCGCAGCTCCGGCTCGTGACCAGCGTCGGGAGCCTGATCGCGCTCGGCGCGGGTCATGCCAGGCTCCGCGCCGAGGTGCGGAAGGTGCTGTCGGCGCCGCGGGATCTCTCCGGGGTCCATTTCCCGGAGGCGCTCCTCACCCTCTTCCAGAGCACCGCCGAGACGGCGCTCGACGAGGCCGAGTCGGCGGCCACCATGCAGCGGAGCCTCGGGGCGCGGATGGCCGTCTCGCTCACCCGCGGGCTCGCCGCGGGCGACCCGCTGCGCTTCGAGCGCGAGGAAGACGTGCCCGAGGCGCTCGCCATGGCCCTTCCGGTGAACACGCGGCGGTCGTTCGTCGACGATGCGGAGATCATGGCCCTGATGATGCTCTTCATCCCCTGGACGGCGCGCGCCGAGCCGGAGCAGCTCTTCCTTCCGCGCGAGTACGTCCGCCTCGTCCATGCCCGCTGGTCGCCGGAGGACACGCTGCGGCTGCTCGCGCCGCTCCGCGAGCACTACCACCCGAAGATCCAGGCGCCCCGCCGGGAAGGACCGTCCCGCAAGGGCCCTTGCCCGTGCGGGAGCGGCGAGAAGTACAAGCGGTGCTGCGGGAAGGCCGCGTGAGCGGCCGGGCCACCGGGCGGCGCCTCTGGTAGCCTCGTCCACGCGGAGCGGGCGGCCGAGACGCAGCGTGCTCGCCGCCACCGCGACGCGCTCAGCGCATGGCGGTCAACGTCTTCATCTCCTACGCCCCCGCGGACCGGTCGCACCTCGAGGCGCTCGAGGCGCACCTCGCCGCCCTCAAACGGCAGGGCCTCGTGAGCACGTGGCACCGCGGCCGGATCGGCGCCGGGGCGGTGCGCGACGAGTCGGTCGCGGCGGAGCTCGCCGCCGCCGAGGTGGTCGTGCTGCTGGTGAGCGAGGCGTTCCTCGCCTCGGACAGCTGCTACGAGCGGGAGCTCGGCGCCGCGCTGGAGCGGCATCGCCGGGGGGCGGCGCGCGTGGTGCCCATCCTTGTGCGCGCGTGCGACTGGGAGGGGACCGCGCTCGCGGCGCTGCAGGCGCTGCCGCGGGACGGCGGGGCGGTGACGAGCTGGGCCAATCCGGATGAAGCGTGGAGGGACGTGGTCCGGGGCATCCGCGCGGCCGTGGAGGAGGCCGCGGTGAGCGCGCGGCCGGAGGCGGGGCCCGCCAGGGCAGCGCCGACGAGCGCGCTCGCCGCGACCCTGAGGGACGCCGACGAGGCGATCCGCGCGATCGACAAGCAGATCGCGGCGGCGCAGAAGCGGCGGGTGCGGCTCATGGCGGCCGGCGCGAGCACCGCGGAGGTGGACCAGGAGATCGTCGATCTCCGGCGCAAGCGCCGGGAGGGCGGCCAGCTCCACGTGGGCGAGGAGCTCAGCGACGGCCGGTACCTGCTGCTCGAGCGGATCGGCCGCGGCGGGTTCGCGACCGTGTGGCGCGCGCTCGACGCGGGGCGGGGCGACCAGCCGGTGGCGATCAAGGTGCTTCACCCGAACCTCGCGGGCGACGAGGGGCGGCGGGAGCGGTTCTTCCGGGGGGCGCGCGCGATGGCGGAGCTCGACCACCCCGGCGTTGTGCGCATCCTGGAGCCGAAGGGCGAGGACGGCGGCTGGCACTACTTCGTGATGGAGCTCGTCCACGGCGAGGACGTGTACAGCGCGGTGATCGGGAAGCGGCTGCCGGCAGAGCGGGTGATCCCGATGCTGCTGCTCGCCGGAGAGGCGATCTCGTTCGCCCACGCGCGGGGGCTCGTGCACCGGGACGTGAAGCCGGCGAACATCCTGCTCGATGGAGAGGGGCTGCCGCGGATCACGGACTTCGATCTGGTCTGGGCGCGCGACACGACGGGCGGCACGAGGAGCGGCGCGCTGGGGACGTTCCTGTATGCGGCGCCGGAGCTGATGCACCGCCCGCAGGACGCGGACGTTCGCGCGGACGTGTACGGGCTCGGCATGACGGCGGTGTTCTGCCTGCACGGCGGGGAGCTGCCGCCGATCATGATGCGGTATCCGGGGCGGGTGCTCGAGCGGCTGCCGTGCAGCGACGCGGTGCGGAAGGTGCTGGAGAAGGCGATCGAGTTCGAGGCGTCCGAGCGGTTCCCGGATGTGGCGGCGTTCTGCGAGGCGCTCAGGGGCGCGGCGGGAAACGGGGGCGGGGCGACGCTGGAGGCGACGAGAAGCACCGAAGCACGCGATGTGGGGGTGCCACGGGAGACGCCAGAGGGCGCCCGGCAGGCGGGCGGCGCGCTCTCGCGGGCGGTGTGGCGAGCGCTGGAGGACGGCGGTCCGATTCACCGCGCCGTCAACCGAGCCATCCTGGAGCCGCGAGCGGGCCGCGTTCAAGGCCCGGTGGTGCTCAGCAATTGCGCTCTGGCGGAGCGGGCCGCAGAGACGGCCAAGGAGCAGGTGCTCCTCCTCGGAAGCTGGAGTCTGCTGTGGCCGACGCACCCCGTCCCCGGGGCCGACGAGAGGCCGTTCGAGGAACGCGGGACCTTCCGCTGCGGCATCATCGAGAAGCAAGGCAGGGTCCGGCTACAGCAGGTGACGTACCAGAGCGACTTCTTCGAGTCGCTCTTGCCGTGGGTGGACATCCCTGCCGGCGTGTTTCTCATGGGCAGTCCGGACGACGATACCGAGGCCAGCAAGAACGAGAAGCCTCAGCGCCACATAGAGGTTCCGGCATTTTCACTGTGCGCGACACCCATCACAGCAGGGCAGTACGCGGCCGTGATCGGCATCCCCGCCGCGCAGGGAATAGCGAATCGGCCTACCATCAACATCCGATGGGAAGACGCTATCGAGTTTTGCAATACGCTCTCCCAGCTGGCAGGAAGGCAGCCATGCTATATGCTGTCGCCGGACAGCGTGGTGTCGCTGGAAGACGCGAATGGCTTCCGCTTGCCGGAGGAGGCAGAATGGGAATACGCGTGCCGAGCCGGGACGACGACCCGGTATTTCTTCGGCAATAGCGAGCGTCGCTTGAAGGAATTCGCGTGGTACCGTGAAGGTGGGGGAGCGCCGGTCGCCCCGGTTGGCCGGAAGAAGCCTAACGCGTGGAACCTGTACGACATGCACGGAAACGTATGGGAGTGGACCTGGGACGAGTACCGGGCGTTTGACAGAGAAGCACCGATCGACGGGCATCAAGAGGCAGCGGTTCGTCGTCTCAGCGAAGGCGCGCGGGTGGTGCGTGGCGGCTCGATCTCGGACGGGCCCAAGCAGCTGCGGTCTGCGAGCCGGCGCGGGTGCATTGCGAGACGCCCGTACGATATCGTCGGCTTCCGCTGCGCTGGCCCAGCCCGCCGCCGGGATTAGCCTCCGGCCTCGGCCGCCCTCACCCGGTCGCCTTGCGCGTGTACCGGTGCTTCACCCCCAGCGGGAAGTACTCCGGATCCCCCGCCGCCCTCAGCGTCACCCGCGGCGCGCGCTTCCCCGCAGGCACGTAGCTCCTGAACTCGCTGTTCAGCCGGACCAGGTGCTCCTCGATCGACCGCGCCGCCGCCTCGCGCCGCGCCTCGGTCTCCGCCTCCCCGGGCGCGAGCTCGACGACCACCGACAGAACCGCATCCCTGTCCTCGCCCTCGCGGACCTCCAGCACGAACTTCCCGGTCACCCACTCCTTCACGCCGGGCTGCTCGATGCCCACGACGACGTTCTCCGGATAGATGTTGGCGCCGAAATACGACACCGTGAAATCCGAGCGCCCGAACACGTACACGAACGGCAGCTCGCGGGCGCCGCGCTCCCCGTCGAGCTCCCGCCGCGGATCGAAGCCGAAGCGGGCCAGCGCCGCCATCATGTCCGCGTGCGCGTAGACACCCCCGCTGTCGAGGATCGCGTAGCGGATGAGCGGGACGCCATTATCGCCCGAGAAAAGAAGCATCCCGTCGCGCTGCTCGAAGAACCGCACCGCCGGGTCGTACTGCACGAGCGTCGGCAGCCGGTCCTGCCCGAAGAGGGCGCGCGCGGCGTCCGGGTTGCCCGCGAGGAACCGTCGGATCGCGATGCTGAGCGGCGTCTCGTTGCCCAGCACGCCGGCGTCCGCCGTTCCGTACAGAGACGCCGAGTCGTGGCAGGGCGACGTCGACCCGACGCGCTCGCCGACAAGGCTCCGCCACTCCTCGCTGAACACCTCGCCGGCCATCACCAGCTTGATCCGCAGCGGCGCCCAGTCGATCCCCCGCGCCCGGCCAGTGTCGATAACGTCCTTCAGGAAGGGCGGATAGCCGAGCAGGACGACCTGATCGAACGCCGGCCCGAGATCGAGGACGACCCGGTAGATCTCCTCCTTGTTGTTGCCCGGCGTGACGACCGTGATCGGATAGCCCTTCGCCGCGAGGTGACGGCAGCACGCGGCCGTGTACATCCCGCCGACCCACGAGCCGAGCGCGAAGCACACGACCGCGAGCGTGCGGCGCGCGTCGGCCCGGAAGCTGTCGTGAAACACCTGCTCGAAGCGCCGCGCGACAGGGAGCTCGTCCGCGATCGAGCGAGGCCAGAACGTCGGCTTGCCCGTCGAACCCGAGGAGACCGCGACCATGTCGCACGCCTCGACGCGCCCGCCGCGGCACAGGTCCGCGATCGGGTGCCGGAGGATGTAGTTCTGCTTCGTGATCACCGGCAGCGCCGCGAAGTCCGCGGGGGTCCGGACGGCCGCCGGATCGACGCCGTGCTCGTCGAGGAAGCGCCGGTACGCGGGGACCGCGGCGGCGACGTCGTGGAACAGCGCGAGCGCGCCGGCCGCCGGGTCGACCTCGCGGTGACGCGACAGCGCCGCGTCGAGCGGCGTGCTCAGAAAGGCGTCGAGGGCCGCCTGGACCCGCCTGGGCTCTACATCCTGCATCGCGAGCACTCCCCTCCTCCGGATGGTTCACGCCAGCGCGCGAAGGCGGCGCGCGACCTCCCGGCCCGCCCGCCTCCCCGCGGGCCCAGCTTACCTCACGCCGGGCCGGTGTTCGCCGCGCCCGCCTCGCCGCGGAGCTCCGCCGCGAGCGAGAGCTCCTCGGCGCGCCGCTCGTAACCCGGCGGCGCCTCGGACGGCGGGTTCGCGAGCAGCGACGTGATCACCGTCTCCAGCCAGCGCCGGAGCGGCGTGTGCTGGAAGCCGAGCTCCGCCTTCGCCCTCGCGGGATCCAGCATCGACATCCAGCGATCGCTGAACGGCGACATCGCCACAGGGTCGAGGCCGCGCGCACGGAGCGCGGCCGAGTCGACCGGCTGAAGGCGCGCCGGCGCGCCGAGCTGCTCGGCGACGAGCGCGAGCAGCTCCGAGAGCGTCGGCGCCTCGTCCATGCAGAGGTTGTACGCCTGGCCGAACGTCGACGGCGCCATCAGCAGCTTCACGATCGCCCTCACCACGTCGCCGCCGTACACGTGCCGCACGGGGTGCTCGCCGCCGTCCGGGACGAGCAGCGGGCCGCCGTCGAGCACGCGCGCGATGTACCGCTCCAGGCGGCGGTGCGGGTCGCGCTCCCCGTTCACCATCGGGATGCGCAGCACGGTCGCCGGGAAGCCGTCCTCCCGCCACGCGGCCGCGAGCACCTCCTCGCAGCCGCGCTTGTTCATGCCGTAGGACCACGCCGCGCGATCCTCCTCGCCCGCGGGCTCCGGGAGCAGCGGTCCGTCGTAGTCGCGCTCGCGCGCGGGGCGCGGGCAGCCCTCGCGCACGAGGTACACAGAGCCGGTGCTGATCATGACGTAGTGGCCGACGCGCCCGCCGCCGAGCGCCTGGGCCGCCGCGCGGCCGTCCGCGGCCGTGTACGCGGTGAAGTCCACGGCGGCGTCGAACTCGAGGCCCCCGAGCGCCCGCTCGAGGCCGCCGGCCGCGCGGTCGCACCGCACGCGCGCGACGCGATCGCCGAACAGGTCGGGCGTGACGCCGCGGTTCAGGAGGGTGACCTGGTGGCCCGCCGCGAGCAGGCGATAGACCAGGAAATGACCCATGAAGCGAGTGCCGCCGAGCACGAGGACGCGCATGCGCGGCAACCTATCACCGCCGCGCGCAATGCGGGCAGCGCGGAGGCGGGCGCGGATCGCGCCGCGCGCGGCGCCGGGCGGCCTCGCGCGCGGCGCGGACCGGGACCAGGTCGCGCCCCGGTCGTGCTAGATAGCGGGCCGTGCCGTTCTCCCACATCCTCGGCCAGGACACCGCGGTCGGCACGCTCGTGCGCGCGCTCCAGACGGGGCGCGTCCACCACGCCTACCGCTTCGAGGGCCCGCCCGGCGTCGGCAAGGAGCTCGCGGCCGTCGCCCTCTCGCAGGCGCTCGTGTGCACAGCGGGCGACCCGCTCGGCTGCGGCCGCTGCGACGCCTGCCGGCGCGCGGCCGGGCGCTCCCCGGGGCGCCCCGCGTCGCCGCTCCACCCCGACGTCCAGATCGTCGCGAAGAACTTCTACCCCGCCGCCGTCATCGGCCGGAGCCGCGACGAGCTGACCGAGATCTCGGTCGATCAGGTCCGCGCCATCGTGCTCGCCCACGCCTCCTACCCGCCCCACGAGGGGCGCGCGCGGGTGTTCATCGTCCGCGACGCCGAGGACCTCAGCGTCGGCGCCGCGAACGCGTTCCTCAAGACGCTCGAGGAGCCGCGGCCCGGCACCCACTTCATCCTGCTCACCGCGCGGGGTGATCGCCTGCTCAACACCATCCGCTCGCGCACCCTCCCCGTGCGCTTCGCCCCGCTCTCCGAGCCGATCGTGCGCGGCATCCTCCGCGATCACGGCGTGCCGGAAGCGCGGCACGACCTCGCGGTGGAGCTCGCCGCGGGCAGCGCCTCGCTGGCGCTCGAGCTCGCGGACGAGGAGCAGACCGCCGCGCGCGACGCCTTCGTGAAGAGCGTCCTCGCCGCCGCGGCCGCCCGGGACCTCGGGCCCGCCGTCGCGTTCGCGGAGTCGGTGGACCGCGACAAGGGCGCCCTCAAGGACGACCTGCGCGCGCTCAACGCCGCGCTCGCGCGCGAGGCGCGCGCCGCGGTCGCGGACGATCCGCGCCGCGCCGGCCTCTCGGCCAGGCGCTACGCGGCGGTCTCCCGCGCCGTGGCGCAGCTCGAGCGCAACGCCTCGCCGAGCCTGGCGATGGCGTCGCTGGTCGCGGAGCTGCGCAGCGTCATCGGCTGACGGACGCCGCGCCGTCAGCCCTCGCCGCCGCCGCCGAGCCGCTCGTAGCCGTCGTCCTCGATGCGCCGCCCCGCCCAGGCGTGGATGCGCCCCTCGCTCGCGAGCACCACGGCCGCGTCGTGCCCGCCGCCCTCGTACAGCGCGAAGATCCCTGCGTCGCCCACGCGCGGCGCGCCCCGCCCCAGCCGCGCGAGCGCCGCCGGCAGCCGCGCCCGCCGCCGCAGGGTCATGCCGGCGATCTCGAGCGTGGCCGGCGGCTCGTCCGGCGAGTCGACCGCCGCGGGCGCGAGCCACAGGATCTCGCGCCGCGGCGCGGGGAAGGCCACGACCGCCCGCTGCGTCGCCCCCTCGGGCGCGAGGAACACGACGGCGACGAGCTCGCCCCGCTCGCGCGCTACGATCGCGCCCGAGAGCCAGCGCTCCTCGGTCCCGGCCAGCACCACGTCGCCGAGCGCGAGCGGCAGCTCGTCCCAGAGCGCGTCCTCCGGCGACCGCGCGCGCGCCCCCGGCTCCTGCTCGCCGCCCGCCCCTGCCTGCGCCTCGCGCTCGCGGCGCGCCGCCATGTAGCCCACGGTCGCGGCCACCGCCGCGGCGGCCGCCGCGATCAGCGTCAGGCTCATCGCGCGCCGCCTCCGCTCACCGCCGCCGGGCCGGCGCCCTCCGCGAGGGCCTCCTTGAGCGCCCGCGCCCGCGCGCTCACCTCGTCGAGGGCGCGCGACGCTGGCGCGCCCTGCTCGGGCAGCAGCGCGGCGATGATGGCCGCGGCGGAGCAGAGCGGGGCCACCTCGCGCGCCCTCTCCAGCGAGATGCCGCCGATCGCCACGAGCGGCAGCCCGGGCCGCATCCGCTCGACCGTGTCGCGCAGCGACGCGAGCCCGTCGAGGCCGACGACGGCGTCCGGCCGCTCCTTGCTGGAGGTCGCGAAGATCGGCCCGACCGCGACGTAATCGAGGTGATGATCGAGGAGATCGAGGTCCTCGCGCGGCTCCCGCAGCGCGGCCTCGACCTGCGCGGGCGTGTGGGTCGAGAGCCCGACGCGCAGCGGCGCGCCGGCGCGCAGCGCCAGCCTGCGCACCGCGGGCACCGGGAGATCGTCCTGGCCGACGTGCACGCCGTCGCAGCGCGCGAGCACCGCGAGATCGGCCCGGTCGTTCGCGAACAGCGGCACGCCCGCGCGCGCCGCGAGCGGCTGGATCGCGCGCAGGAGCGAGAGCGTGCGCGCCGCCCCGCCGCGCTTGTCGCGGAGCTGGATGGCCGCCGGCCGCGCGTCGAGGACGGCCTCGGCGAACGCCGCCGGATCGAGCCCGCGGCGCGAGAGCGAGTCGGTGTCGACGATGGCGTACAGGCCGCGCATGACAACGCTTCGGGCGATGGGAGAGCGCCTTGTCGCCCCCGAGGGGGGCCAGGCTCGCTGGCTACGCTAAGGTTGACGCCCCCAGAAAGAAAGCGGAAGCGTTCGCTCCCGAACGGATCCTCCATGCGCACACGTCTCGTCCGGATCGCCTGTCTGTTCACGTCGGCCGCGTCGATCGCAGCGGCCGCGCTGGGGCTCGCGTCGCGCCCTGCGCTCGCGCAAGAGAGGTCGGGCGCCGCGCAGCAGGCAGCGGGGAAGCCGAGCTCCGCCGCGGCGGCAGGGGCGCCGAAGGCCGGCGCTGCTTCGCCGGCCGACAGGCCGAAGGCCGGCGCGGCCTCCACGCCTGGCAGCGCCGGCGTCGCTGCGAAAAAGCCGAGCGCGCCCAGGGCGGGCGCGAAGAAGGCGCCAGAGCCGCCGCCCGCGCCGGCGCGCGTGTGGCTCATCGCGCCGACGCCGCTCGGGCCGTGGACGTTGCGGATCGACAACGAAGGGGAGCGCCCGATGCGCATCCCGGCGGACGTCCGTCTGCTCCGCCTGGAGATCGACACGCCGAACAAGCGCACGAAGAAGACGGTGCGCTGCGCGGCCCCGACGGGGCTCAAGCCGAGCGGCTTCCCGGAGCGGCGCGCGCTCCTGCTGGCGCCTGGCCAGTCGTACATGGAGCATTTCGACCCGCGCCTGCTCTGCTTCGGCAAGGACGAAGCCGCGCTCGCGGGCGGTTCGGTGGTGAGGACCTGGTACGGCTGGGGCCCGCCCCCCAGGTGGTCGCGGAAGGCGCCCTCGCCGCCGTTCGCCGCGGAGTCGACGGATGATCCGGCGGCGTTCGCTCCGGCGCAGGGGGTCGCCGCGCCCACGATCGTGCTGAGCTACGACCTGCCCTCGAAGAACGAGGCCGAAGGCGAGCCGGACGGCGCCGAGGCGCCTTCGCCCCCGGGCGACAAGCAGGCGCAGCCGTCGACGACAGCGGCCCAGCCCTCGGGAGACAAGGCGGCTCAGCCCTCGGGAGACAAGGCGGCTCTCTCCTCCGCGGACAGGCCCGCTGGCGCGGTCGCCGCGCAGCCTGCACCGTCCAGCAGCGACCGTGGCGCCGGCTCGTCGGGCGAGCCGATCGTGGACGCCAACGCGCCTCGGCTGGAGCTCACGAGCGCCCCCTGGTCCGACGCGGCGAGCCCTCGTTCGATCGTCGTCCGGGTGAGCGCGAGAAACGCCGGCAGGCGCCCCATGACCGTCGCCATCCGGCCGCGGATGTTCGAGTTCCACGTCGCCGGTCCGAACGGCACGGCCGTGTGCGAGGCGTCCCCGCCGACCGGCGCGATCCCGCGCGACATGTACAGGACGTTGAAGCCTGGCGCGTCGGTGGATGTCTCGATCCTCCTCCGGGAGGTCTGCCCTGCGGACACGTTCGCCCGTGAGGGCCTGTACGAGGTGACGGCCACGCTGCACGCGAACGAGCCGGGCACCGGCCTCGGCATCGACGCCTACACCGCATCGGTCGCCGCAAAGGCCCCGACGCTCCTCCGCGTGAAGAGCGCGCCGGAGCCGTTCTACGCCGCCGCCCCGCGCGCCGTACCGACGCCGAAGCCCGAGCCCGCGGAGCAAGACGCAGACGCCGACTGACCGGCGTCGCCGCGGAGCAGCTCGTCGTCATCACCACGGCAGGCCCCCACGGGGCCGTGCGGCCCCGAACGCCCTCCCCCCGCCCCCCGGCCGCTACACCGGGATGATCCCCCGCTTCTTCTCCGGCCGCTCCACGCGCTTCTTCCGGGCGAGCTCGAGCCCCCACGCGATCACCCTGCGCGTGTCCCGCGGATCGATCACGTCGTCGATGAGGCCCCACCCCGCGACCTTCATCACGTCGATGTTCTTCTGGATCATGTCGACGATCCCCTGCTTCACCTCCGCCGGCGGCGGCGCGTCCCCGAACATCTTCTTCGCGGCGATCCCGAGCATCCCCTCGGGCCCCATCACGCTGATCTCGGCGGTCGGCCACCCGACGATGAGGTCCGGCTCGTACGCGCGCCCGCACATCACGTAGTACCCGGCGCCGTACGCCTTCCGCACGACCACCGTGATCTTGGGCACCGTGGCCGCGGCCATCACGTGCAGCATCTTCGCCCCGTGGCGGATGATGCCCTCGTGCTCGACCTTCGAGCCGATCATGAACCCCGGCACGTCCTGCAGGAACACGAGCGGGATGTTGAACGCGTCGCAGATCTGCATGAAGCGCGCGGCCTTGTCGGACGCGTCCACGTCGAGGATGCCGCCCATGTGGCTCGGCTGGTTCGCCACGATGCCGACCGGCTGGCCGCCGATCCGCGCCAGGCTGGTGATGATCGAGCGCGCCCACCGCGGCTTCAGGTCGAGCCGCTCGCCGTGATCGACGATGGCGTCGATCAGCTTCAGCATGTCGTAGGAGCGCCGCGGGTTGTCGGGCAGGAGATCGAGCAGCGACTCCTCCCGCCGCTCGATCGGATCGGTCACCGGCAGGCGCGGCGGCTCCTCGTCGCAGCTCGACGGGAAGAACGAGAGGTACCGCTTCACCGCCGCGATGCACTCCGCGTCGCTCGCGTACTCCGCGTCGCCCACGCCGCTCTTCGTCGTGTGCACCTTGCTGCCGCCGAGCTCCTGCTCCGAGATGTCCTCGCCCGTCATCGCGCGCACGAGCGGCGGGCCGCCGAGCGCCAGCGACCCGACGTCCTTGACCATCGGCACGAAGTCCGCGAGCCCCGGGATGTACGCGGTGCCCGCGGCGCCCGGCCCCACCATGGCCGCGACCTGCGGCACGACGCCGCTCATGTGCACCTGCTCGCGGAACAGGTGCCCCGAGCCGGCGAACAGCGAGATGCTGTCCGGGTGCATCGAGCCGGGGTCGATGCGCGCCCCGCCCGAGTCGATGAACCACACCATCGGCCAGCGGCCGCGGAGCGCCATCTGCCGCAGCCGGGTCACCTTCTCCTCGCCCGTGTGCCCGATGCTGCCGCCCTTGACGGTGAAGTCGTACGCCGCCGCGCACACCATCCGCCCGTCGACCTTGCCGAACGCGCACACCACCGCGTCGGCCGGCGGCCTGTCGCCCCCGTCCGGCCCGGCCGCGAGCCCCATCTGCGTGCCGTGCATCCCGACCTCGAAATGCACGCCGTCGTCGAAGAACGCCGCGAGCCGCTCCCGCGCCGTCATCTTCCCGCGGGCGTGCTGCTTCGCCACCCGCTCCTCTCCGCCCATCCGCCGCGCCTGCTCCCGGCGGGCCTCGAGGTCCTTCACGAGCTCTCGCATGTTCACGGGCCACCTCATCCTGCGCGCCTCGCCGCCGCCGCGCGCCTCGCGTCCGCGGCGCGCGGCGGCGAGCAGGGCGCCTTCAACCGAAAGCCAGCGAGCGTCGCGGCCAGCGGCGCCCTCCCGTCCCCCGCAAAGCGCTCGCGCGCCCCGGGCGCCTACTTGCCCGACCAGCGGGGCTGCCGCTTCTCCAGGAAGGCCATCAGCCCCTCGCGCGCGTCGTCCGTCGCGAGGCACCCCGCGAGCCGCTCGCGCAGCAGCGGCAGCGCCGACTCCAGATCGAGATCGTCCTGCGCCGCGAACGCCTCCAGGCCGAGCCGCACCGCGATCGGGCTCTTCCCCGCGATGGTGGACGTCACCTCCTCGACCGCCGCGTCGAGCGCGTCCGGCTCCACCGCCTTGTTGAGGAGGCCGCACCGCGCGGCCTCGTCGGCGTCGAGGCGCTGCCCGAGCAGCATCATCTCCAGCAGCTTGCGGCGGCTCACGTGCCGCTGCAGCACCGCCATGATCATCATCGGGAACAGGCCCACGTTGATCTCGGGCGTCCCGAGCTTCGCGCCGCGCGCCCCGATGGCGAAGTGCGACGCCGCCACGAGCCCGAGCCCGCCGCCCAGCGCGTGCCCGTTCACCCGCGCCACGACCGGCTTTCTCGAGTTCGCGAGGGCGAGCAGCAGATCCGCGTAGTCGCCCTTCGGCTCGACCTCCGGCGCCCCCTCCGCGCCGGCCATCTGCGTGAAGTCGCCGCCCGCGCAGAACGCGTCGCCCGCGCCGGTCAGCACGACGCACCGCACCGCCTCGTCCGCGATGCCGGCCTCGAGCGCGTGCAGGAGCTCGTTCACCATCACCGGCCCGATCGCGTTCTTGCGCCACGGGTTGTTCAGCGTGAGCCGCAGGACGCCGCGCGCGGACGCCGCCTGGACGACCGTGTACGCGCGCGCCGTCACGACGCCGCCCCCTCCGCCGCGCCGGGCGCGCCGTCCCCTCGCAGCCCCAGGATCTGCCGCGCTTCGTCGACGGTCGCCGGCCTGCGCCCCACGTCGCGCACCATGCGCACGGCGACCTCGCACAGCTCGCCGTTGCTGCGCGCCATCTCGCCGCTCGGCAGGTAGAAGTGGTCCTCGAGCCCGCACCTCACGTTGCCGCCGAGCACGAGCGCCGCCGCGAGCATCCTCCACTGCCCGTGGCTGATCCCGATCACCTCCCACTCCGAGCCGGCCGGCATGATCCTGGTCTGGAGCTGGAGCGACTCCACGTGCGCCGGGATGCCGCCCAGCACGTTGACGATGAACGAGAACTGCAGCGGCGGCCTGAGCAGGCCCATGTCGATGAGCGGCCAGACGCCCTGCGTGTGCCCTGTGTCGAAGCACTCGAGCTCCGGCTTCACCCCGGCCTCGTTCATGGCGGACAGGAGCTTGCCGATCTTCGCGTACGTGTTGGGAAACACCATGTCGAAGTCGAAGCTCTTCCGGGCGCGCGAGTACTTCGAGTAGTTCATCGTGCCCATGTTGAGGGCGGCGATCTCCGGGCGGCTCTCGCGGATGTACGCGCACTGCTCGCTGACGTCCTCGAGGATGGTGCCCGTCGAGAAGTTCAGGATCACGGGGCAGCGCCGCCGCACCTCTTCCTTGATCCTCGCGAACACGGCCGGCGAGAACGTCGGCGACCCGTCGTCGTTTCGCGCGTGGATGTGCACCGCCGCCGCCCCTGCCTCGTAGGCTCGCCTCGCCTCCTCGGCGATCTCGACCGGCGTGTACGGGATCGCCGGGCACTGCTTGCGGCTGGCGAGCACGCCGGAGAGCGCGCAGGTCACCACGCAGACATCGGGATCTCGCTCGTTCGGGTTTCTCGGCTCCCCCGTGAACGTCGGCTTCTCTCTCATGGTGCTTCCCTCCCTCGTCACGTCCCGTCGCCGTCGCTCTTCCTCTGTCCGCCCTGCCCCACCCGCGCGACCACCTGTTTCTGCAGCTTGGTGAGGATCCGGAGCAGGTCGCGCAGGTCGGTCGGGCTCAGGCTGAGCAGCGCGCTCCGGAAGATCTCCATCGGCTCGACCTGGATCTCGCGGGCGAGCCGCGCCCCTTTCTCGCTGAGCCGGATGTGCACGACCCTCCTGTCGGCCTTCGAGCGCTCGCGCCGGACGAGCCCTTCCCGCTCCATCCTGTCGACGATCCCGGTGACCGTGCTGTTCTGCGCGCGGATCCGCTCAGAGAGCGTGGAGAGCGAGAGGTCCTGAAACGACTCGAGCAGCTTGAGGATGGTGAGCTGAGGCCCGGTGAGCCCGAACCCGCTCGCCATCCCTTTCGTGAGCCGCCGCGACTCCGTGTAGAGATAGATGATCATCTCCACGATGGCGTCGATCTCCGGCCTCTCCGGCGTCGGCAGGGTCGCTGTCACGATGCTTCGTGTACGAAATATTCGCTCCCCAAGGACGCGTCAAGCTCTGCCGTATTAGTACAGCAGGAACGAATCCATCCATCGAGCGAACGCCTTCGCCGGTTCCCCGCCCCGGGCGCAGTTGGGTCGTGCGGTACTGTGGCCGCACGTGCGGGACTTTGGGAACCGCCAAGGCGCCAAGGACGCCAAGAAATTTCAATGATCTCGCGTTCTTGGCGTCTTGGCGGTTCGACCCTCTGCTGCCTGTCTGCGGTGAGTACCGCACCACCCGCAGTTGCCCCATCGTAGGCCCGGACTCAGCGCAGGCGCTCTCCGGGGGCCGCGCCGCCCGGCTCGCCCTCTCTACCGCCGCCGTCCCCGCCGCCGCTTCCCCCGCCTCCCGTCCGCCCGGATCTCCCGGATGCACCACCGCAGCGCCTCCTGGAGGTCCCGGTGCACCTGCACCGACGAGAGATCGATCCCGAGCGACGACGCCGTCTGCGCCACCTGCGGCTGCACGCCGGCCACGACCCCCTGCGCCCCGAGCAGCTCGATCGTCTGCAGCATGCTGATGAGGTGCTGCGCCGTCGTGGAGTCGACCTCCTCGACCCCTGTCACCTCGACGATGGCATACCGCGACTTCGTCTCGACGATCGTGTGCAGCAGCTTCTCCGTGATCTCGGTGGCCCGGTGCCGATCGATGCTGCCCACGAGCGGCAGCACGAGCACGCTGTTCCACACCTGGATGATCGGCGTCGACAGCGTCTCGATCGCGGACTCCTGCCGTTCGATCACGGCGCGCAGCGACTCCTGCTGCTCGACCACCGCGCGCAGCGACTCCTCCGCGCGCATCCGCTCCAGCGTGATCGCGAACATCTCGCCGACGACCTGGAGCAGCGCCCGCACCCCCTTGTCCCACGCCCGGCTCGACCGCACCGCGTCGATCCCCACGACGCCCACGAGCCGGCCCGCGTACGCCGCCGGCATCCGCACGAGCGAGGCGATCCCGAGCTCGGTCCACGCCCGCCGCTCGCTCGCCGCCTCGTCCGGCAGAGCGGCCACGCGCGGCACGTCGCACACCTCGAGGCGGAACAGCCGCTCGACGAGCCACGGATACTCGTCCCTCGAGACGACGGCCCGCTCCGCGAGCAGCGACGGCACCCCGTCAGCGCACCACTCGTGCGTGTTCAGGAACCGCCGCCCGTCCTCCGACAGCAGGAACAGGCTCGTCCTGTCGGCGCGCAGCGCCCTGCCGAGCTCCGCGAGCGCCGCGTGGAAGCCGCGGTCGATGTCCGCGAGCTTCACGTTGATGAAATGGGCCGAGATCGACGCGACGAGCATCTTCGTCTCGATCCGCTGCATCAGCGCCCGCTCCACGCGCTTCTGCTTCCCCACGTTGCGCGCCCAGGCGTAGATGAGCCCCTCGCCCGGGATCGACAGCAGCGACCACGACAGCCAGACGTAAAGGCCGCTCCGGCTCCGGCACCGGTTCTCCAGCCCGAGCGTCACGGGCCCCTGCCGGAGCCGCGCCAGCTGCTCCTGGGTCGCGGCGAGGTCGTCCTGGTGCACCAGATCGAGGAGGTTCGTCCCGACCAGCTCCTCCGTCCCCAGCCCGAGCGTGCTCTCCCAGGCGCCGCTCACGCGGAGGAACGATCCGTCGATCCGCAAAAGGCAGAGCGGATCCGGACAGACAGCGAAGAACCTCTCCACGTCCGCTTCGTTCGCAGGTGCGTTCATCGCCGGTCGCCTCGCGCAGCCCCCACCCCGCCGTCACGGCGTCACGGCTCTTTGACATCCTCGAACGTCGTCCGCGCGGCCACGTGCTCCTCGTTCAGGTTGAGCAGGATCGGCAGCGTCTCGTGCTGCCAGTCGTCGTCGAGGATCCGACGCACGGTCACCCGCCCGGGCACCAGGTTGTACACGGCGTCCACGATGTCCATGATGACGTAGAAGCCGTTCGAGTTGCAGAACCGCATCTTCACGAAGTCCATCACCGTGGACGTGATCGGATGCTGCGGGAGGACCCGCGCCAGCTCGTCGAGGTAGCTGGAGAGGTACCGGTACGGGTTGTCGATCCGGATAGCGCCCTCGAAGGTCAGGACGAGGCGGTTGTCGTCATCGAGCCGGGCGACCGACTGAAAGACGCTCAGCCCGCCATCCGTGATTTCTCCATAGCTGAGAGCCTTCATACGCGACCTTTCGTGGAAAACATACGCAGCCTTTTCAAGGGAAAGTAGCCTGGACGACGAGGATTCCATCGACGTACTGCGTCGAGAGATGGAATTTGTTCTCAGCAGTCAGCCGAATGAGGCCGAGGCCGCCCCTGCGCCGGTCGTTGCGCCGCTCGCGCACCGTCCTGGCGAAGAGCTCCCTCGGGTCCTCCGCGGCGAAGATCTCGTCGAATACCGCCTTGACGGTTCGGTACTCCTCCGGCGTGACGCGGTTGGATACCTTGATGAGCAGCCGGTCCGGGTCGATGCTCAGGTCGAGTCGCACCTCGCTCTCGCGCTCGGTCCCGTGCTGGATCACGTTGGTGACCAGCTCTGTGACCACCACGTTGACCTTCTGGCATATCCTCCTGGGGTAGAACCTCACCAGCAGCGCGTCCAAAAAGTTCGCAAGCAGGCCGGCCACGTCGCCCGTGATGTGATCGATCGGAGATATGAATATCGATGCACCGACCGACGTCTGCGAATGATTCTTCTCGGGCTTCATCAGGCGCACCTTCGCAGGATGATCAGTGTGATGTCGTCGGCGTCCGCCACCCGGAACCGCGTGTAGTCCTCGATGCACCGGTCGAGGATCACCTGCACCGGCTCCTCGCTGTGCTTGACGACAATTTCGTTGAGACGTTGCACGGAATATATCTCCCCGCTCGCGTCCTGCGCCTCGAACATCCCGTCTGTGTACAAGGCGAGGACGTCATCCTCCTCGAACGGCAGCTCGAACTCGTGAAACGGCTTGATGCGCAGACCGATGAAGTTGCTCACCCGATTGCACGAGCGAGGCGTCCCTCGACGGACCAGGAGTCCGTAGCCTCCGCCCGACACGTAGCGGAGGAATCGATCCGTAAACATGACGAAGTTCACCGTCGCGTACCGGCGGACCTCCCGGAGGAACGAGTAGGCGCTCCGGTTCACCCAGTCCACGATCGCCCCCGGGCTGTCGAGCCGTTTGGTGGCGTGAGCGAACTGGGCTTTCAGAAACGCCATGATGAGCGCCGACGATACTCCGTGCCCTGAGATATCGTAAACACCGATCGCGTGGCGCTCGCCGGGAAGATAAAAGAAGTCGTAGTAGTCCCCTCCCACCTGCGCGAGCTGCTTGTGGAAGATGGCCATGTCGAACGCCGACGCGATGGCCCCGCTCGCCTCCGGCAGCAGCGCGCGCTGTACCTGCCGCGCCACCGCCAGGTCGTCGTCGATGGCCCGGTTGTATCCCTCAAGCTCGTTCTCAATGCTGGTCGCGTGCTCCAGGATCGCCTCGTGCACCAGGGAGAGATCGTCGAAATCCAGCTTCAGCTTGTCGACGTACTCCAGGAGTGCGCTGCAGCGCTCCATGAAGTCATTGAAGTTCCCCTCGTCGCGTAGCAGCGTGTTCCACGCTTGCCGCTCCTTCACGATTGCCCTGATGGCATCCAGATTACTCTGCTTCTGTATGAAGCCTCTGGAGTGCATCGAGCTGAGATCCTTGGGTGCAGTCATGGATCGACCTGGACGCGATTCGGGTTGGACGGAAGATCCCATCCGATCTCAATCACAGAGTATCATCTCGAAGTTCTGGTTGAACTTCTTCAGGTTGGGCAGCGACTTCCCTTGCCACGGGATGGACTTCGACCCGCGGACGATGAGCTGGAGCTCGCCCTTCTTCCGGGTGGCGATCGCGAACTTGTAGAGGACGTTGATCCCCGAGCTGTTCAGGAAGTTCAGCGCCCTGACGTCGAGCGTGATGGTGGGCGGATTCGTGGCCAGGACCTTGTCGAGCAGCTCCTCGATCGGGGCGTACTCCGTTGTGCCGCCAAGACGAAGGATGCCCTCCAGGTACACCACCACCTCAGAGGGATCGTACCAAACCCGGTAGTTGCCACCTTTGATTTCCATTCTCGACCTTTCATTCAAAATAGGAATCCTGGCCATCGTCTTGATGCTGAAGCTGTTCACCGAGATCGGGTCCAGCTTCCACCCAAGACTGACACCGTAATCATTCATGATGATGAGATAGCCGAGCCCCGACCCGGCGTTCTCGGCGTCCTCGGCGTTCGCCTCGGCCTGCCGGCGCAGGAGCTCCCCGGGGTCCTCCTGCGTGAGCTCGAGGAGCTTCTCGCGCAGCGCGGGCACGGCGGCGTTCGTGATCTGGTTGCTGACGAGGCACACCAGGTCCTCACGACCGATGCCGACCGTCACGGTGATGTCACCGTGCTGGTTGAACTTGACGGCGTTCTCGACGAGCTCGTTCAGAACGTAACCGATGGCGCCTGAGACTTCGTCTCGGCTGATGAGCCTGTCCTCGCCGTCTATCTCCGGGAAGAGCTCGCCGAAGTACTCGGCCATGAAATTCGCCGTCAGGTTGCAGAGGCTCCATCTCACCGCGAACGAGTCGGGATACAACGTCAGCGACATGTGCTCGCTGAACGAATCGTCTAAAGAGTAGACGCCGATGATTTCGCTCATGGTAATGCCCAGTCTCCCCCTTGCTCATACCCTCTTAATGACAAGAACAGTGATGTCATCATGGATTTTGTTGTAGCCTACGTGCGCCAAGACGTCCTCGATGATAGCGTCCTTGATCTCCTTCGAGGTCCTTTCGTGGTTCCGCGAGATCACCTGGCACAGCCGGTCGATGCCGTATTGCACCTCTGAGACATCCTCCGCCTCCGTGATGCCGTCGCTGAAGAGCGTCGCGACGTCCCCTGGATCCAGGTTCACCTCGATGCTCGAAATGAAGTCGCTGATGTCCAGATCGATGCCAATCGGCAGCCCGAGCCCCATGGTCTCGACGCGATCGAGGGTGCCGTCCTTCCGGACGATGATGAGATCCTCGTGCTGGCCGGTGAGCTGCAGCTGACCGTCGCTGTAGTCAAGGAGGGTCAGCGAGAGGTTCTTGTCCGATCGGATGCGCTGGATGTTCTGGTAGATGACCTTGTTGACGATGCTCAGGAACTTCTTCGGGTCCCGCTCGTTCGCGGCGACCAGGGTGCGCACGGCGGTCTGGACCATCAGCATGAGGACGCCGCTCTCGAGCCCGTGTCCCGTGACGTCGCCGATGCCGATCTTGACCATGCCCTCGTTCCGCAGCACGTCGTAGTAATCCCCGCCGACCTCGTCGGCCGGGGCCATGTAGCCGGCGATGTCGAGGCCCGGGATCTCCTGGAGCTCGATGGGCGCGGGGAGCACCATCAGCTGGAGCTGGCGCGCGACGTTGAGCTCCGCGCCGAGGCGGATGTTCTCCTGCGCGAGCTTCGCGTTCAGCTCGCTGATCTCCTGGTTCGCCTTCTCGAGGGCGCGCGTCCGCTCGCCGACGAGCTCCTCGAGGTTGTTCGTGTAGGCCTCGATCTCGCTCGCCATGTCGTTGAACGCGACGCCGAGCTGCCCGATCTCGTCCGCGGACTTCACCTCGATGCGGACGCCGTAGTCGCCCTCGCGCATCCGCGCCGCGCCGGCCGAGAGCGCGACGAGCGCGCCCGTCATCTTGCGCGAGACCAGGTAGACGCCGAGCATCAGCACGAGGAACGACGCGATGGTGACGAGGATCTGCGTCGTGACGATGCTGGTCCGGCTCTCCTCGATGGCGCGCTGGGACGCGAGGAGCGACGCGTACAGCTCCTTCTTCGGCACGACGAACCCGAGCGTCCAGTGCTGCGACTCGATCCGCGCGCCGGGGCCAGCCCAGCTATTGACCGGGGCGAGCCGCTGGAGAGCGATGATGTACGCCTCGCCGGCGATCATCCGCTCATGGTAATCCACCTGGTCATCGCTCGGCAGCGAGATCGTGGCCACCGCCGGGTCGCTGCTGTCCTTGAGGCGGCGCTGGAGCACGCCGACCCCCTCGTTCTGCCCCGCGCCGCCCTCGGCCCGGAGGCGCAGCGTCGTGGCGCCGAGGTTGTTCACGGCGAGCACGTTGCCGTCCGCTTGCGTCAGGAAGGCGAAGCCGGCGTTCGCCAGCCGGACGTCCTTGATCGACTCGACGAGCTGCGCGAGCGTGAGGTCCAGCCCGAGCGCCCCCGCGAACCTGTCCCGCTCCTTGCTCCAGATCGGGTGGAACGCGGTCATGATCATGCCGCCGCCGCCCGCGTCGTCGTACGGCGCCGTGACCGTCGTCTGGACGGGGCGGTTCTGCAGCCCGCCGGGCTCCTTCAGCCACTCGCTCCAGCTCTCGACGAGGCCGGGATAGAAGAAGTCGTACCACCTCTTCTCGTTGTGCCCCGGATAGAGCTTGTCGAACGTACCCCCCATGTCGAGGTACGGCGCCACCCGCACGAACGGCTGCTCCGCGCTGTCCGCGTAGTAGATCTGGAGCTTGTCGGCGCCGTACTTCTGGAACGACGGGAGGATGAGGTCGAGCACCGCGGTCCTGTCCACCGCCCGCTGCACCTCGGGGAAGATCTGCCCGTCCTTGCCCTGATAGCCCCAGACGCCGACCACGGTCGGCTCGTCAGGGCCGTTCTGCCACCAGTTGCTCTTCGAATTGTAGACGAGCTTGTCGCGGAAGAAGTCCAGGCTCGCGACCTTCGTGTGCAGATCGTCGAGCTCCTCGCCGTGGTCCACCATCGTCTGCATGATGGCGGCGAGCATCCTGAGGTCGGCGTAGGCGTGGCCCAGCCGCAGGTTGAGCTGTTGTGCCGTGTCGCCGAGGTGATTCGTCAGGTACTCGCGGTTCGCCGCGTTCAGCCCGCCCTCGATCTCGCGGGCGGACTTCTGGCTGAGCTCATGTAGGCCTTGCCGAGCGACAAGGACGTTCAGCAGGGCACCGAGCAGCACGCTGAACCCGGTGACCAGCATGAACTTCGTGTTGAATTTCTTGAGCCCAGCGAAGAAGCCGCGCCTCGGCGGCGCCTTCGTCGTCTCATCAGCAGGCGAGGTCACGTATGAGAATCTCCCACCGAAGCGACTGAGGTTGCCACGTCACGCACTACATCATCTTCACTGGCTTGCGACCGGACCCCGCGTAGATGGGCCACGACGCCAGTCCTTTCGGGTTGGTGATGGTCGCCATGTGGACCTTGAGCCCGGCCGTGATCTCCTGGTGGAACTCCGGGGGAGTGCCCGCCGTGGCCGCCATCTGGCTCGTCCCGTTGATCCAGCTCTCGACGACCCGGGCGAAGTCGTAGCAGTCCGTGTTCATGTTCGTGATGTCGATGAGGTTGATCTTGATGTCTTCGAGCCCGGCGTCCGTCAGCACCTGCCGCGTCTTCATGCCGATATCGAGATCCATGCCGACCATCTTGCCGAGCTCGAGGATGCGCTGGTAGGTCGCGCGGATGAGCTCGTAGTCGGGCCAGCCGTAGTTGCACGACATCATCTCGTTCGTGATGTAGATGCGCCCGCCCGGCTTGCAGATGCGATAGAGCTCCTGCATGATCATCTCGGGCTGGTGGAAGACCTGGAGCGCGAGGCGGCAGGCGACGAAATCGAACGAGTTGTCCGGCAGGAGGAGGGTCGCGGCGTCCCCGTACTGGTACTCCACGTCCTCCATCCCGAGCCGCTTCGCCATCTCCTGAGCGTAGCGGAGCGACGGGCGCGAGTGATCGACGCCGACGATGTACTCCGGCTTGAAGTCCTTCTGGAGCATCACCGCGAAGTAGCCGAGCCCGCAGGCGATGTCCGCGATCCTCATCCCCGGCATCAGGCCGTGGTGCGGGAGGATCTTCCGCTCATGCTCCCAGATGATCCGCTCCTGCAGCCGGAGCACGTCGATGAACTCGGCGTCCTCCAGCATCCGCTGTATCGGATAGAACGCCATGTCGTAGATCTCGACGGAGACGTTGGGGTAGATCTCCGCGATCACCTGGAACTTGCGGATGGCCCAGGGGATGACGCTCGATATGATGAGCTTTATCTTGAGGTTGGGCCGCGCCTCGACCGCCCAGCGCACGAACCTGTTGATCTCCAGGAACGCGACGTTGTTCATGTACTTGAGGCGCTTGAAATCGAGGCACAGCTCGCCGCACGCGCTCTTCGCTGCCGTCTCCAGCGTGCCGCGGATGGCTCTCATCTGATCGGCGCCAAATGGCCGCAGCATGCCGGACAGCGCGACCTCCTGATCCGTCTGGTCGACGCGCATGCTGAAGGTGACCTGCGAGCGCCACGAGGGGAGGCCGCTCGAGGACGAAGGCGGCACGGCGGATTCGCGACCGATCGAAGCAGTCATAACTCGTCTACCTCAGTGAACGGGAACTGAATGGCCAGCAGGAGCCAGCCCCCGCCCGTGGGTTCTGTGATGCTGAGTTTGGAGCCGTACACGACCGCGAGCTCCAGTAATCCGAGCGCCTGCGCGTCCTCTTCCGGGACGTCGTTCTCGAGGATCTCTCGATACCACGACATCGGGTCGGGCTGATTGACCAGCTGGACGGCATGGTTGTAGAACTTGGCGCTCTGTTCGTTGACCGGCACCTCGGCCTCGACAGAGATATGATTCTGGCTCTTCCGGAACCGTATCTTTATTTCACCGCTGGGCCCGTGATTCCGATAGACGGCTTCGAGCAGTTCGTTGAAGAAGGTCGAGAGTAGGGTGGCATGTCGCTCGGGATCGTCCTCGTTGGCACTTGCATATCGCGCGAGGAAGTTAGCCAGCTGATGACAGTGGTTCCACCGTTTGCTGAAGCCACCGACCGAGAAGTTCGCGGAAATGACCATGCCGTCCGCCGGTAACGCGGGCGGCGGTCGCAAGGTCGGAGCTACGTCGGCCTGCTTGGAAACGGACATCAAAGCCTCGGGGGTTGGTTGACAAGTGAGGCGGGAACGAGATTACCCGGGTTCGGGGTGCCCCGTCGAGTGCATCGCGCGGCTTCCAGCAGGCGCCATCGGGAGTTCAGAGGGCAGAAACGTCAGCGGCCGCCCGGCGCGTTGCACCGGCCATGCCACGACACTGCAACATTTCAGTAATATAGATCACAATTTTCCACGACCACTGCGCTGACAATCATGTAGATCGATGTAGGAGGAACCCTGCGAAGTCACTGTACCGATCGACCGTTTCGCGCTGATCCTAGCGAATAACCCTCCCTCCCGTCGCGGAGGCACGTCAGGACGCGGCCGTGGGAGCCGGTCGGTTTGTCCACAGGGGCAGCGGGACGGCGGCGCGGGCCCGTAACCCACGCTACACGTTCACCGCGGCTCGCCTGTGGGCGCAGAGTGATTGGCCAGCTGAGCGGTTGGGCCGGCACAAGAGAGGTAATCGAAAGCGCGTCGCTGCTGTCAACCCCTTCCTGCGCGGGGCGCGGAGACGCGATCAGGCATCGTGTGGTCCCGAAAACCGCCACGGAGTTCGAGGAGTTCCGTGCGCGCACGCACGACGCGCCGCCCGGGGGCGGCTCGCCGGACACGAGTGCGCCTCCCGCGGAGCTTGACAATCCGCCGCGTGGACCTCTCCTGTTCACTCCGGCGCTGTCGGGGAGCCCCGACGCGCGGCCCGGGCACGGCCCCCTGCGCGGCGCGGGGGGCGCGCAGCGCCGCGGGGCGAGCGCCGCCGCCCTCCTCGGGTCACCTCGGCGCGGCGCCGCGCCGCTCGATCGCGTCGAGCTCCTCCATCACGGCCTTCACGCGCGGATCGGTGGGATCGGCGGCGCGCGCCTTCTCGTACGCTGCGCGCGCCTCCTTGAGCTGGCCCGACTGCGCCAGCGCGTTGCCGAGGTTGATCCAGGCGCTGCCGAGCCTGTCGTCGAGCTTGAGCGCCTCGCGGTAGAGCGCTGTCGCCTTCTGCAGGTCGCCGCGGAGGTGGTGCGCATAACCCAGGTTCGACCGGTACGTCGCGCGGCCCGGGTCGCGGGCCACGGCGGCCTCGAGGTACGGGATGGCGCGCGCAGGATCGTTCGCGGCGAGGAGGGCCGTCCCGAGATCGTTTTGCAGGCGCGCGTCCGCCGGCGACAGCCTCGCGGCGCGCTCGTAAGCGCGGATCGCGTCGGCCGTCTTGCCGGCGGCGAGGAGCGCTGTCCCGAGGTTCGCCTGCCGCTCGGCGTCGCCGGGCGCGAGCTCGGCGGAGCGCGCGAGCTCGCGGACGGCGTCCTGCAGGTTTCCGAGCGCGAGGTGCGCGACGCCCAGCGCGGAACGCGCCTCGGCGTCGCCGGGCGCGAGCTCTGCGGCCCGCGCGAGCTCGCCGAGCGCCGCCTCGGCGCGGCCGAGGACGAGGTACGCGCGGCCGAGCTCGAGGTGCGCCGGCGCGTAGCCCGGATCGAGCTTCACCGCGCGCTTCAGCTCCGGAATCGCCGCGAGCAGCGTCCTGTCGCCTGGCGCGCCGCTGTACTCCGTGGACACGCCCGCCCTCGCGATCGCCGCGCGCTGCGCGCCGACGATCGCCGCGGCGTCTCTCCTGTCGAGCTGCGCGGCCGCGCGATAGGCCCTCTCCGCGGCGGCGAAGTCGCCTGTCGCGAACGCGGCGTCGCCCTCCTCGAGCTTCCTGTCCGCCGCCGTGCCCGTGCCGCGCGCGACGCGCGGGGGCGGGCTCGCCGCGGCGGGCTCGCTCGTGGAGGGCGCGTCGAGCGGGACGCCCGAGCCCGCGACCGCGCCGTCCGCGAGCGAGCCCGCCGCGGCGGCGCTCCCCGCCGGCGCCGCGGCGGCGCTCCCCGCCGGCGGCGCGGCCTGCGCTGCCGTCGCCGGCGCCACCGCAGGCGACGCGGCAAGCGGAGCAGGCGCGGGCGCCTGCGGGGGCGGCGGCGCGACGGCGCAGCCGGCGAGCGCGAGCAGCGCCGCGAGCCGGCCGAGCGATCCGTTGGAGCTCACAGCTTGTACGGCGTCATCGCGTGCTCCTTGCCATCGTACCGGAGCAGCACAGGCTTGTTATCCATCCTCGTCGCGACGCCGACCGGCCGCTTCCAGCACCGGACGAGCGCGACGAGCGTCTCGCGCGCATAGTCGGCGCGCAGGTCGAAGCCGCCGTGCACGTGCTCGAGCAGCAGCTCCCCGCGGTTGCCGTAGTTGGCGTCGACCACGCGGATGTAGGGATCGCCGAAGTTCGTGAGCTGGAAGAGGAGCTTCTCCTTCACCTCCTTGAACTCGCGGCTCTCGATCTCGAACCTGTCGTTACGCCCGGAGAAGCCGAACGTGTACATCTTCTGATCGATCACGAACTCCGGCGTCAGGAACTCGTCGATGAAGGTCACGTCGTTGTAGAGCGCGCGCACCTGGAAGATCTTCTCGCGGCCGAGGCCGAGCCGCATGTCCCAGGTGCGCTTCGCGTCGAGGTCGGTGCACTCCTCCCACTCGCGGCCGAAGCGGCCCTTGTTCCACCGGTCCTCGATGTACCGGTAGAGCTCCACGCCGACCTTGTACGGGTTGAAGCGCCCCGGCGCCGTCGCCATGACGCCGGCGTTGTTCTCGGCGTAGTCGATGATCTCCGAGGCATCGAGGACCTTCTCGGTCATCATCTTCGAGTGCCAGTACGAGGCCCACCCCTCGTTCATGATCTTCGTCTGCCGCTGGGGCACGAAGTAGTAGGTCTCCTCGCGGATGATCTCGAGCACGTCGCGTTCCCACCGGTCGAGCGGCGCGTGGTCGAGCAGGAACTTGAGGACGTCCCGCTCGGGGCGCTCCGGGACCTTGCGCTCGGGCTTCTTCTGCTCCTGTCGCTTCTTCCGCTGCGCCTCGAGGATCTCCTCCGGGTTGATGAAGGAGTCCATGTACTCCTTCGCCCGGAGCTTGTACGTGTCCATCGGCTCTTCCGTCGGATCCTCTTCCTCCTTGGGCGCCGGGCGGCCGGTGAAGGGGGCCCACGGATCGATGAGGTTCTCGAGCGAGAGGCAGTGGTCGATGAACGCCTCGACCTTGTTGATGCCGTGGCGCTCGATGTGGCGCGCCACGCGCGCGCCGTGGTTCGCCATCTTGTCGATCCACTTGCGGTCGGGATCGTAGTTCTCGCTCCTCCGCACGGGGTCGACGATCGGCCCGCGGTGGTCGAGGTCGGTGGACCGGAAGCAGAAGTTGTTCTTGAAGAAGTCGACGTGGGCGTACACGTGCGCCATCACGAGCTTCTGATCGGTGAGCGAGTTGCCCTCGAGCAGGTAGGCGTACGAGGGGTTGTTGTTGATGACCATCTCGTAGATCTTGGAGAGGCCATACTCGTAGCTCTTCGAGAGCTGCTCGTACTCCATGCCGAACCGCCAGTGCGGATAGCGGCTCGGGAAGCCGCCGTACGCGGCGATCTCGTTCATCTGGTCGTACGTCAGCATCTCGAAGATGACCGGGAAGAAGTCGAGCCCGTAGTCCCGGGCGATCTTCTCGATGCGCTCCTTCTCGGTGCGCAGGTAGCGGGGCAGCGCGGTGTTCAGCGCGAACTTGCTCATACCGCTCTACTTCCCCTTCCCCAGGAAATCCTTGATGCTGCCCACGATCGCGTCCTTGTCCCTGATCTCGCTCACCACGACCCGGTCGTCCTGCGAGAAGTGCTCTTTCAGGTCCTTGATGAACTGGCCCGACCCGTACGGGCTCTCGACCTGCCCATAGGCGAACATGTTGACCCGCGGCAGGATCTGGGTCTTCAGCACGTCCACGCACGAGAGCGTGTCGTCCATCGACCAGTTGTCGCCGTCGGAGAAATGGAACGGGTAGATGTTCCACTCGTCCGGCGGGTAGTCGTTGTCGATGATCTGCGAGCAGAGCTTGTAGGCGCTCGAGATCATCGTGCCGCCGGACTCGCGCGTGTGGAAGAACGTCTCCCGGTCGACCTCGCGGGCGATCGCGTCGTGGATGATGAAGCGCGACTCGAGGCCCTTGTACTGGCGGGTCAGCCACGCGTCGATCCAGAACGACTCGATGCGCACGATCTCCTTCTGCTCGTCGCCCATCGATCCGGAGACGTCCATCATGTAGATGATGACGGCGTTCGCGACGGGCTCGGTGATCGTCTTCCACGAGCGGTAGCGCTTGTCGTCCGGGATGGGGACGACGACGGGCGCCGTCGGGCGGAACGTCCCGCTCGAGATCATCCGCTTCAGCGCCTCGCGGTACGTCCGCTTGAAGTGGCGAAGCGACTCGGGGCCGACGCGGCGGATGCCCGAGTAGCGATCGTGGGCGTTCGAGATCTTGCTCTTGCCCTTGTCCTGGATGTCGGGCAGCTCGAGCTCCTCGCCGAGGATGCTGGCGAGCTCCTCGAGCGTGACGTCGACCTCGAGGAGGTGATCGCCCTCGCCGCTGCCCGCCTGCCCTTGCCCGGGCTGCTTCTCGTCCGAGCCCCCCACGGGATCGCCGGGGTTGCCGTCGCCCTGCCCAACGCCCCCGCGCTGCTTGTCGCCGAAGCGGAAGCGCGGGATGTCGATCTGGGGGATCGGGATCGAGACGAGGTCCTTTCCCTTTCGCCCGATGAGCTCGCCTTGCGAGATGTACTTGCGGAGGTTCTCGCGGATGCGGCCGCGAACGATCTGACGGAAGCGCCCGTGATCCTGGTCGATCTTCAACGACACGCTGCGAGTGTAGCATCGGAAGCGGTCTCCGGTCCGCACGTTCGGCGGTTCACCGACGTCCCCGCGCCGTCGGCCGTCCCACCGCCACGCCCGCCCGTCGCGCGCTGCGCCCGTGGTAGCCTCCCGGACGTGCTTCCCCGAGCGGTCGATCTCCTACCGGTGGGCCCGGCGACGCCGCTGTCCGTCAGCCCGGCGACGCCGCGCCTCGGCGGCGGCGCGCGCGAGCAGCTCGGCGGGCCGCCGGAGCGCGCGTGCGAAGGGGTCGCCCAGGACGCGCCGGCGCGCCCGCAAGGCGGGCGCGGGCGCGGCGGCCGCGCGCAGGACGGGACATCGCGCGCCGCCCCGGGCGACCGCTGCGCCGCGACGTGGGGCGGGCGGTCGGGCGGCGCGAACGGCCCGCACGGGGACGCGCGCGGCTCGGCCGGCGACGGCGCCTGCTCCTGACGGACCATGCGGGACGCGATCGTGCGAGCGCCGATCAGGAAGGCCTCCGCGCTGGCGCAGGGCTCCGCGCTCGCCGCGCTCGTCGCGCTCGCGCCGCCGCCCGCCGTGGCCGCGCCGCCGCCCGCGACGACCGCGCCGCCGCCCGCGACGACCGCGCCGCCGCCCGCCGCGGCCGCGCCGCCGCCCGCGACGACCGCGACGCCGCCGCCGCGGGCGAGGACCGACGGGGCGCCGCGCGATCTCGCGGTGGTGGGCCTGCTCGTCGATCTCGAGAAGATGGTCGAGGTGCAGCAGTCGCTCGGCTGGACGATCGACCGCTACGAGCTCGACGAGATCATGTCGCCCGCGCTGATGAGCGTGTGCTCGGCGACCCCCGAGACGCGCGTCGCCGCGCTCGCCGCGCTCGACCGGCGGATCCGCGAGCTCGGCGGGCCGGTCGAGGAGGCGTTCCGGCGCCGCGGGGGCGACCTCGACGAGGTCGCGGATCTCCTGTTCGCGACCCGGGTGCGCGCGCTCCTCCACGAGGCGATGCGCCGCGCAGGCCACGGCGACGACACGCGCCTCACGAGCGACGCGCGCGGCACGCGCGCGCCGCGGGAGACGTCGACCGAGTGCCCGTTCTGGCTCCGCCCCTCGCCGGCGTTCCGCGGGCGCGAGACGGACGCCTACCGGACAACGCTCAACCTGGAGGGAGGCGGGCTCGGGGCCCTCGAGGCCGCGCAAGGCAGGGTCCTCCTCGGCGCGGGCGGCTCGGCGCGGCTGCTGCTCGGCCGAGGCATCAACGAGCGCTGGACGTTCCTGGCCGGCGGCGAGTTCGGCGGCACGGCGCAGTTCGAGCAGACCGAGACGAAGACCCGCTTTCCGATCCGCTTCACCGCCGCGCTGCCGATGGTGCTGCGGTATCACGCCCGCACCTGGCACTACGAGGGCGAGCTCGCGTCGATCGCGTACTTCACCCAGGACGACCTCCGGGTGAGCCCGGGGCTTCGCGTGGGCACGCTGATCGGCGTCTCTGCCCTGCGGGTGCGGGGCATCATGCCGTGGGCCGGCGTCGGGGTCGCGGTCGAGCACGTACTCGAGACCCACCAGCGCCCCGCGCAGTGGAACATCAAGGCCGGCGCTCGCGTCGGCTTCGACCTGGGGTTCTGAGCACGCCGGGGCGGGTTTTCAGCGGCGATGTGCGGCGAGCCGGACGCGCAATAGGCGCTTCCGCCCGGGTGGGCTACAGCGACTCCTGATTTCGATTCCGGTACTTCCCGCCGACTTTCCGACCGGGAAAGAGGGAACGCTGTGGCACCATGAGTCCACGAGCGAGCTCATGTCGAGAGAGCTCGGGGGAGGGCTCCATGCCGAGAGGCGAGACAGCGAAGGATACGTCCAAGCAGAGGAAGCGGGTCGGGAGCGGCGAGCGGGACCAGGCTTCGACCGCGACGTCCCAGGGCGAGGCCGGTCGGACGGCGACGGGCCGGCGGACCAGGGCCTCGACCGCGGGCGGGAGGAAGACCGCGGGCCCGACGCGGCGAGGGACGCAGGCCAAGAAGGGGGCGCCGCGCAAGGCCGGCGCGGGCGCCGCTGCGCGGCCGGGCACGCCCCGCCGCGCGGCGGGGACGGCGAAGAAGGTGGGCGGCACGGCGAGGAAGGCGGCCGCCGGGCAGGTGAGCCGGAAGCGGAGCACCGCCGCGAAGAAGGCGGCCGCGACGAGGAAGCGGAGCGCCGCCGGCGGGCCGGCGGGCGCGCGCGGCGCGGCGGGGCCGGCGGCCGGCGCCGGGCGACAGACGGCGGCGCGCAAGGCGGCGGGCTCGAAGCGGGCGGCGACGCCGCGCGCGGGCGCGACGAAGCCGCGGACCTCCGTCGGGCGCGCCGGGCGAGGCGGGGCTCCGCGGACGAGGGCAACGCAGCCGGGCGCGCCGCGGGCGGGTCAGAAGCGCGCGACCGCCGGAAGGCGATCGGCGGCCCGCTGAGCCGCAGCGTCGGGCGCGCCGCGCGCCGCGGAGCGCCCACCGCATCCTTCTTTCCCATCTCCCACCCCAGGACGATCGGGCCGCCGTTCGCCGGCGGGCGCCGCCGCGACCGGGCGCGCGTCGGCGCTGCGGCCAGGCTCGCGTCTGCGCTGCAGCCGGGCTCGCGTCGGCGCTGCGGGCGGGCCCGCGTCGGCGGTGGCTGCGCCCTGGCCCAGTCGTCGAGGGGCGCCCTCGCGCCCCGGGCTCGATCAGCGCGACGACGGCGAGGGCGAGGACAGAGGCTCGCCGACCATGAGGACCACCCACGTCGCGGTCAGGAAGTGGTACGACGTCCCCCCGAGGCCCGCCATCGTCGACCGCGCGCGCCTCGCGCAGAGCGGGCAGCCCGCGTCGCCGCGCCGGCCGATCAGGTACCGGCGCGACGACGGCGGCAGTGACGCAGGACAGACCTGAACTTCATCGCCCTCCATCACTCCGCACTTCCCCCCCATCCTGCTCTGCAGCGGAAGCGCCTCCGTGCGCCCGATGCCCTGCGACGCCCCGCGCGGCCGGCGCGCACGATCCTCCTCGCGGGGCCAGCCCTCGAGGACCCGACATGCGGCCGCTGGCGTAGGGAGATGCTGGACCATCGTTGGCATGCTCCTTCGGACGAGCCGAGAGCAGACGACCCAGGGATGTGGCGCCGCACTGCGGCCGACGTTCATCCTAGCAGGATCCCGCGGCCACGCATGGATGACATTCCGTATCTGCGTGGTGCTTCCCACCGCGACAGCCTCCTGTCTTTGCTGTCGTGTCCCTGTGCACCTTGTGCATTTCCTCGGCTCGATCGATATCGCTTCGAGGTGCGAGGAAGCAGAGCGGCATTGCGCTGACAGCGTGAATCTACAGCAGAGCGCCCGCCATGGCGAGCGCCGGCGACGCGCACGCCTCAGGCGCGTCCTGCGGTCAGCGCGCCGAGTCTGGCGGGATTTGCCGGAGGGATAATAAGGCACATCCTGACAACGCCCGGCGATCGCCGCGCCGGCGGGGCGGTCTCGCCCTCGCCTTGCGAGCGAAGCCATCTCCACGACGGCTCGGGGGAGAGATGACGATGATCAGGAGAGCACGGATGCTCGCCTCGGGGCCTGGCCCATGACGTCGGCGGTGGGGCACCGGCGCCAGACGTCAGCGGACGCGCGCGCGGGGTCGACGGCGCGCGGCGCGCCTCACTGCGGGACAGGCTCCGGGATCGGCGGCGGCTCGTCGTCGGGCACGATGCAGGCCGACAGGTCAAACAGCATGAAGAGGAGCGCCTTCTCCTGAGGGGTCAGCTCGTCCGTGGAGCAGCCCTCCGGGAAGGGCGGGCCCGTGAGGTCGCCCGCGGACACGTGGATGTCGGTGAACACGAGGCGGCCGCACTGCTGGTCTTCCGGGACGCCGATGGGCGTGTTGAACGTGAAGTACTGGATCCCGGCCGGCTCCGGCTGATCGTAATAGATCCACCGGGTCGAGATCTCGTCGTTCACGTCGTTCACCGTGTGCTGCGCGCCGTTGATCACGATCTGGCCGGGCACGTCCGACGCGCCCACGTTCACGAGCCAGTCCGCGAGGGCCTCGCCCTTCGGGCGCGTGGTGTCCACCAGCGCGGTGAGCGGGCTCTCCGGGTCGGCGTTGATGTTGTCCCAGACCGCGGTTTCCGGGAACGGCGCCGGCCCGCGCTTCAGCCAGACGTTGTGCCAGTGGGACGCGAACACGCGCCCGCCGAGCGACGTGTAATCGAAGAGGGCCTGGCGCGCCGTCTCGGGCTTGTCGGCGATGTGGGGATCGGCCTCGCAGGCGAGGATCACCATGTCGTACTGGCGCAGGCTGTCCACGCTCCCCCAGAGCTCGGTGGCCGGCGTGAACTCGACGCCTTCATTCAGGCCGTCCGCGTACTGCGTGGTGACGGGGTGCCCGGCGTCGCCGCGGCCGGCAAACAGGTTGATCCGGCCGGTCCCTGTCGCCGGCGTGAACTCGCTCTCCGAGATCCCGAGCTTGTGCAGCAAACACTCGAGCGGATCGGCGCCGCCCGTGGTCAGGGCGATCTTCGGGATGTGCCCCTCTTCCTGGTTGCGCGGCAGCCGGATCGTCCCGGCGTCCGTCGGGGTGTCCTGACACCTCTCGACCACCGGGAGGACGATCTCGCGCCGCCACTTGCCCACCTGAACGACGATCGGGATGTTCTCGCCGACCGGCACGTCCTCCAGGACGAAGCTTCCCTTTGTATCGGTGAGCGCCGTCGCGATGGGAGAGCCCGAGAGCGTGGCGCTGCACTGGTCACAGGTCGCGCCGTCCGGGATCGGCTCGACCGGGGCATTGGGGACGTAGACGATCACGTTGTAGAGGGGCAGCTTGCCCGAGGGGTCGTAGACGGTGCCGCTCACCGTGGTCTTCGCCCCGCCCTCGCACTCGACCTGCTGGCATTCGAGGCCCTCGCACGCGCCCTCGCCGCCCGCGCCGCCACTCCCGACGTTCGCGAGGACGCCACCACCGAGACCGAAGTCGCTGCCGCCAGTCCCACCTCCAGTGCCAGGCCCCGCGCCGCCGGATGCCGTGGTCGCCGTGCCCCCCGTGTCGCCGCAGGAGCATCCAGCCATGACGCCCGGCGCCACGGCGATCGCAGCCATCAAGACTCCCGCCTTGCCCGACCAAGTCAACATTTCGAGCCTCCCGGGCGCTGCGAGCAAAGGTGCCCTGCTGCCGCCCAGTGTCATCGTAGGCCACAGCGTGGACATCGGGAAGGACGTCCGGCAAGGACCAGGAACGCAGCGAGGGTGGATCGGGGTAAGCCCTTATACCCAAAGCTGCCGCCACCGCGCACGGCGCGCGCACCGCTGCGTCGGACGACGGGGACAGCAGAGCTTCGCGCCCGCGAAACGCGCCTGCGACACCGTGTGAGAGGCGATGACAGCGGGATCGACGTGAGGGCGCTTCGTGCCAGGGGCGCCGCTGGAGGGGCGCGCCGAGCACACGCGGGTCGCGAGCGAGGGAGGGAAAGGCGGGGACCGCGGCTGCCCCGGGCCGCCGGAACGAGCGGCCGGGCGACTGGCTACTGCGGATCCACGCGCGTCAGACCGAACCAGAGCACGTGGTGCCAGCGGTCTTGCCATTTCAGCAACATCGGACCGAGCGCCACCCCGGGCGCCACGGTGCGCAGCTCGTCCTTGAGCGCGCTCACAGGCCAGGGATTGCCGAACGCCCTCTCTCCATAGGTCAGCGCGAGCGTCGGCGCCCCGTCGAGCTCCGAGGGCAGGAGCTGCGCCTTGAAGCGCCACACCTTGCTCCCGAAGACGAGGTTCGTGCCGGAGTTGCCCCCGTGGTCGAACTCGTTCCCCTTCCAGGGCATCCAGCGCGACGCGAGCGCCTTCATCAGCGGGCGCGTCGCCAGGTGAACCCCGGCCGTCGGCTGCAGGGCGAGCAAGCGCCCTCGCGGCGCGTCGCCGAGCTCGGCGGGGTCCGCCGGCTTCCCCGCCCCGTAGATCTGCCGGAGCGCGTCCGGGTGCGCGCCGAGCAGGCTGTCGAGGGAGGTTACCTGGGTGAGGCCGCGGCGCGCGCCGGCCGCCTCTGCGTGCTGCTCGCTCTGGGTGGTCATCGTCTCGCGCCTGGCATTCCACCGCGCCCCGCGAGGGTCAACGGCAACGTTCAGCGCGCCTCGCCGGGCGCGCCCGGCTCGTGCGCCGCCGCGCTGGCGACGATGGCATCGTACGCCGCGCGGACGCGCCCGGTGATCGCGCCGTAGCGCGCGAGCAGCTCCCTCGCCGCCTCGGCCGCGGTGCGGCCCCGGATGCCCGTCCGCCGCGCGAGCAACGGCACCCCGGGCGCGTTCTCCTCGAGGAGCTGCGAGGCGTCGGCGTGCACGATGCGGATCCGCTGCTCCAGCTTGCGCAGGAAGGCATGGCCGTCCCGGAAGACCTCGGCGTGCTTGGGCGACAGGTACCCGGCCGAGGCGAGCGCCTCGATGGCCGTGAGCGTCTCGGAGGTCCTCACGCGCGGGTCGGCGCCGTGACGGATCTGCAGGAGCTGCACCGCGAACTCGATGTCGACGAGGCCGCCCCGCCCGAGCTTGAAGTCGCGCCGGCCGCGGCGCTCGTGCGAGAGCTCGTGCTCCATGCGGAGCCGCAGCCGGTGGATCTCCTCGGCGATGCGATCGAAGTCGTCCGCCTGGAGGTACGCTGCCTCGTGCGCGATCGCGATCGCCTCCGCCCCGAGCTCGGGATCGCCCGCCGCCGCGCGCGCCCGGATCAGCGCGAGCCGCTCCCAGACCGCCGCGCGCATGTGCCGCGCCCCGGGCGACGAGTCGGACTCCGCGGGCGCCGCGCCCGCGCGGCGGATGCCGTGGTAGCGCGCGAACGAGTCGATCGACGTGACGAGCAGCCCCTGGCTCCCCGACGGGCGCAGGCGCGTGTCGAGCTCGTAGCCCGGGCCCGCCGCGTGCGACATGGAGATGAGCCGGATGATCTGCCGGGCGCGCCGCGCGTAGTACGTGCCGGGATCCGAGCCGGGCCCGCACTCGCCGGACGGCGCGCGCGCCGGGTCGAACAGGAAGAAGACGTCGAGATCGGACCCGTAGCCGATCTCGCGGCCGCCGAGCTTGCCCATCGCGATGACGGCGAGCCCCCGCACAGGCTCTCCCGGCGGCGTCCCGAGCGCGAAGCGCGTCGCGGCCTCGAGCGACGCGTCGGCCAGATCCGAGAGCGCGAGCGTCGCCTCGCGCGTGCCGACCTCGCCGCTGAGGTCGGCGAGGCCGACCTCGATCGTGACGCGCGCCTTCGCGCGCCGGAGCGCGGCGATGAGCGCCTCCTCCGGATCCTCGTCCGGCGCGGCCTCGCTGAGGCTCTCCTCGATCGTGTGCCTGATGACATCGCGGCCGGGCGCGCCGCGCGCGAACAGCACGACGTCGACGAGCTCGGGGTACCTGACCATGGCGTCCCCGATGAACGCGCTCGATCCGAGCGCCTCGACGAGCCGGCGGAGCGCGCGCGGATCTTCGCCGAGCATGCGCGCGTACACGGACAGGTGCCGGATGCGCGAGAAGCACAGCCGGAGGAACCGCGCGGCCTGCTCCGGATCGGCGGCGTCGACGACGGCGGCGAGCAGCGTCTCCGCGAGCGACGAGGACGCCTCGCGGCTGCGCGCGCCGAGCAGGCCGTCCGGGTGCCGCGAGAGCTCGAAGAGGTCGTCGGCGACGTCGCGGAAGCGCGCGGCCAGCGAGGCGCGCGCCCCCGGCTCGATCGGCGCCGCCCCGGGCTGCGCGGCGAGCTCCGCGGCGGCGCTGGCGTCCGCCGCGGCGGCCGCGTCCGCCGCGGCGCCGCCCTCGGCGGGCTCCGGCTCGCCCGCAGGACCGCCGAGGACGAGCACCGCGTGCTTCGCGAGCGCGTCGGCGAAGGCCTCGCGATCGCCGCGATCGAGCGCGGCCATCGCCTCGATCCACCGCGACGGCCGCGTGCTCCCCTTCGGCAGGAGCGACAGGAGTCGCGCCTTGATCTGGCTCCGGCGCTGCTCGGTGTCGGCGAGGAACGCCGCGGCGTCCTTGAAGCGCAGCGTCCGGGCGAGGCGCCCGAGCTCGGCCTCGCTGTCGGGGAGCAGGTGCGTCTGCACGCCGGTCGCGGACTGGACCGCGTGCTCCGCGCGCCGGAGCGCGAGGTAGCCCTCGACGAGCTCCCGCCCCTCGCGGTCGGTCACGTACCCGAGCGTGCGCAGGCGCCGCAGGCCGTCGAGCATGCCTTGCGCGCGCGCCCGCGGCTCGCGCCCTCCCCAGATGAGCTGCAGCGCCTGCACGAAGAACTCCGCCTCGCGGATGCCGCCGGGGCCGAGCTTGAGATCGCGCGAGGCGTCGTGCGAGAGCTCCGCGCGGGCGCGCTCGACGAGCTCGATCATGTCGACCGCGAGCTGCGGGTCGACCCGGCGCCGCCAGACGAACGGGGCAAGCACCCCGAGCGCCTCGGCGCCGAAGTCGAGATCGCCGGCGATCTCGCGGGCGCGGAGCAGCGCGGCGCGCTCCCAGAGGCGGCCGAACGACTCGTAGTAGCGCTCGGCGGCGGCGAGCGAGTTGACGAGCGGGCCGCTGCGCCCCTCGGGGCGCAGCCGGAGGTCGACGCGCCAGACGAAGCCGTCCTCGGTGACCTCCTCGAGCGTCGACGTGAGGCGGCGCGCGACGCGCGCCCAGAAGTCGTGCAGGGTGACCGAGACGGCGCGATCGCCGGAGGGGCCGACCTGCCCCTCGTCGGTGTCGTAGAGGTAGATGAGGTCGACGTCGGAGCCCGCGTTGAGCTCGTCGCCGCCGAGCTTGCCCATCCCGAGGACGACGAACTTCGACCGCGCGCCGGTCGCGGTGCGCGGCTCCCCGAAGCGCGCGGTCACGGCCGAGACGGCCTCCGCGAGCGCGATCTCGATCGTGGCCTCGGCGAGCGCGGTGAGCTCGCGCGCGGTGACGTCGATGTCCGCGCCGCCCGCCGAGGGCGGGAGCAGCTCGCGCAGCGCGATGCGGATCCGCTCGTCGCGCGCCACGCGCCGCAGCTCCCGGCGGACGCGGTCGGCGTCCGAGACGTCGCCGACGCGGGCCCGGATCTGCGCGAGGTACGTGGCGCGGTCGCGGGCGGTCTGGTGGCCCTCGGCCGCGAGCCGCTCCGCGATGTCCGGATTTGCCTCGATGATCGCGCCGATCGCGGGGTAGGCGGCCGTGAGGAGCGCCGCGATCGCGAAGGCCATCGTCCCGGGGCGCAGGCGAGGCGCGAGCCGCGCCGCGCGGTCCTTCACGCGTTGCTCATCGATGGTGTTCGCGATCTCCAGGAGCCTCGAGACCTGTTGCATGGCCCGAGGCTAGCAAGACGTTGGGGCGCGAACGTGGGTTCCGCAGCGCCCGACCGCCAGTTTATCGCGCCCTGGCCCCACCTCGCGCCTTGGCGGAGCCGCTCCCAGATCCTATGCTCGCCGGGTGCGATTGCTCTGCGTTTCGGATATCCACGGCCACGCCGACGCGCTCGCGGCGGTCCTGGCCACCGCCGAGCGCCGAGGCTACACCCAGCTCCTGGTCGCCGGAGATCTCTGCTTTCCCGGCCCGAAGCCGCTCGAGACCTGGCGCCGGCTCACCCAGGCCAAGGCGGTGTGTGTACAGGGCGTATCCGATCGCGCCCTGGCGACGCTGGACATCCACAACGTCAGGCCGCGGAGCGAGCACGAGCGCGCGCGGCTCGATCGCCTGGCCCAGACGCGCACCGAGCTCGGCGAGCTGATCCTCGCCCGGCTGGCGCGGCTCTCCCCGACGTACCGCCTGCCGCTCGAGGACGGCGGCGAGCTCGTCCTGGTGCACGGCTCCCCTGCGGACCCGCTGGAGCCGATCTCGCACGACATGACGGACGAGGAGGTGCTCTCCCTCCTCGGCGACGACCCGGCGGACGTCGTGATCTGCGGCGGATCCCATGTCCCGTTCGACCGCATGGTGGGCGGCGTCCGCATCATCAACGTCGGTTCGGTGGGCGAGGCGCCGTGCTCGATGCGGAGCGATGTGCGAGGTGATGCCGATCGCGTGCGCGTCGGCGCGCGCCCTTCCGGCGAGCTTGTGCGCAGCGGGGCCGTCTCCACCTACGGCACGGGCCACGCCGACGCGACGTTCGTCGAGATCCGAGCGGGCGAGCTCTGGGTAGAGCAGGTCGTGGTGCCGCTGGGCCGAGCGGCGTGATGGCGCGCGGCCAGGCGTCGGGGCGCGGCGAGGCGTCGGGGCGCCGCTAGCCCCACGGGCGGAGGACGACGGCGGGAGCCACGCGCGCAGCGCTCGGCGCGCGTGATCACGCAGACGCACGTCGCGCATCCTACCCGACACGGAACCTCGCGTGCGCCATGCCCTCGCGCTTGAACCTGTTTCAAGGATTGAGGATCATCCTCAGGGAGCATGGGCAGCTACAACCCCGACGATGACTTCGAGGCCACGCGGGTGGCCAACGTTGGGGAACTCCAGAAGGAGCTCCCGGCGCGCTCGGCGAAGGATCGCGCTTACCTCATCGTGCTCGCCGGGTCGAACGTCGGCGAGATGTACCGGGTCGAGGGCTCCGAGATCGTGATCGGCCGGGCGTCCGGGGCGACCATCCGGCTGAACGACGACGGCATCTCGAGGCGCCACGCGCGTCTCCTCCAGATGGACAGCCAGGTGCTGATCGAGGATCTCAACAGCTCCAACGGGACGCTCGTGAACGGCGAGCAGGTGACGCGCGCCGCCCTGCACGACGGCGACAAGATCCGCCTGGGCTCGACGACCGTCCTCAAGTTCACCTACCACGACTACCTGGACGAGTCCTTCCAGCAGCAGATGTACGATGCGGCGCTTCGCGACGCCCTCACGAAGGCCTTCAACAAGAAGTACTTCCTGGACCGGCTCGAGACCGAGGTCTCCTATGCGCGTCGGCACAGCGCGCACCTGTCGCTGCTCATGTTCGACGTCGATCATTTCAAGAGGATCAACGACACGTTCGGGCACCTCGCCGGCGACTACGTCCTCGCGAGGATCGCGAAGATCGCGAGCAACACGGTCAGGACGGAGGACGTGTTCGCGCGTTACGGCGGTGAGGAGTTCGGCATCCTGTGCCGCGGCGTGGCGCTCGAGAACGCGGGCATCCTCGGTGAGCGGCTGCGACTCCTCGTCGAGGGATCGGTCTTCGAGCACGAGGGCGTCCGCGTGCCGACGACGATCAGCGTCGGCGTCGCGGCGCACCCCGACATCCCGGTGCAGAGCGGCCAGCAACTCATCGCGGCAGCGGACGAGGCGCTGTACGAGGCGAAGCGCACCGGCCGCAACCGCGTGCTCCTGAAGTTTGGCCAGAAGTCGTGAGGCCGGGAATCGCGCGGGAATAAAGCGGGGATAACGCGAGAATCACGCGGGAATCGCGCACGAATCACGCTGGGACCGCGCGCACCTACCGGTGCGCGCGACGCGGTCGCGCGCTCGCGACGCGCTCAACGATCGTACCCGGAGCAGGCCGCGCAGGCCCTGCTCGGCCGACCGGTGCGCGCGCGCCCGGCGCCGCGCGCGCCCTCAGTCGATCTTCAGGAGCTCCTTGACCTTGGCGATGACCTGCGGCGCCTGGATGGGCTTCGTGATGTACGCGTTCGCGCCGAGCTGCAGCGCGCGCTGGCGATCCTCCTGCGACCCCTCGGTGGTGATGATGATGATCGGGGTGTCCTTGTGGACCGGATCCGTGCGCACGCGCTTGACGAGCTTGAGCCCGTCCATGATCGGCATGTTGATGTCGGTGATGATGACGTCGTACTTGGTCGAGGCGAGCTTGCGGAGACCGTCGACGCCGTCGTCCGCCTCGGTGACGCGGAGGTTCTTCACGCGCGCCAGCGCGAAGACCAAGAGCTGCCGCATCATGGGCGAGTCTTCAACGATCAGACACGAGTACTCGGCCATGATCAGTCCTCCAGGTCCAGGAATGCCTGGACGCCGGGCACCTTCCGGCCGGCGTCGGTGAAGAGCCGCGCGTTGATGAGGGCGGGGGCGGCCTGGGCCCCGAGGAGCTTGAAGAGCTCGGTGTCCACGTTCACGAACTCCGTCTTTTGCGGGAGCGTGCTGAAGATCGCGATGACACCCACGGTGCGCCCGTTGAAGTCGAGCGGGATCACTGCAGCGGGATCCTCGATGCTCCCCTTGGAGACGTCCTTGTTCTCGTCGAAGAAGATTTCCCCCTTCGAGAATGCCTGGCCGACCGCGCCTTCGGTCACCGGCATGCGCGCGATCTCCTCCACGGCGACGCCTTCGCTCGCGATCGAGACGAGCTCCTTACCATCAGGAGACGCAAGGTACACGGAGAAGGCGCCCGCCCCGAGGAACTGCGCGAGCAGCTCCTTCAGGTTGCGGAGGACGTGGCGCACGTTGCGCGCCGCGTGGAGCTGCGACAGCGCGACGTACAGGTTCGCGAGGTTCGCGAGCTCCCCCTCCGCCTCCGAGTAGCGGCTGTTGAAGCGGTCGGACGCCGCCACCATCCGCACCGACTGCGTCACGAGATCGCGCTTCTCCTGCTCGAGCTCCTCGATCTTGCGGAGCAGGTCGCGGATGGCCGAGTCGCTCGCGAGGTGCGCGCGCAGCTTGCCGTTCTCCGACTCGAGCTCGGTGATCTTGTCGCGAAGGCGCTCGTTCTCACGGAGGAGCTCCTCGGTCAGCTGCGCCCCCTTGCGGAAGAACTGCTGAATGAAGGCATCGCGCTCCTTCTTCAGGTCCTCGGGGGGACGATCGCTCTGACGCCCTTTTTTCTCCGTCATTTTATCCCGGGGTTCTCCAGAGCTTCGGACCGTATCATGCGGGGCTGACCGGACGGAAGCGTCGAGCGCGGCCCGCAGCCGCGCCCGGACTTCCCGCCGGAAGGGCGGACCGCCCGGCGCCCCGCGGTCGTCACAGACGTCGGGCCGGACCCGCTGGCCCTACCTCGGGCACGGGCGCCACGCCTCCCCGGCCCACCTACCCCCCTCTCCACGGCTTACGCCTTTTCCATCTGCTTCAGCAGCTTGGCCCACCGGCGCAGGTCCCGGCCGAGCAGCACCGGCGTCTTCCGGAGCGACGCGACGTCGCGCGCCCCGACGAGCAGCATGACCGCCCGGAGCTCCGCCTCGATGGTCTCGAGGTACCGCACCGCGGCGTCCCGCCCCCCCGAGATGAAGGCCTGCAGCACCGGGCGCGCGATCCCGGCCGCGTGCGCGCCGAGCGCGAGCGCCCGGGCGATGTCAAGGCCGCTCGTGATGCCCCCTGTCGCGATGACGGTCTTGAAGCGCGGACGGATCGACCGCGCGATGAGCACCGAGGCGGCGGTCGGGACGCCCCACTCGCGGAGCGCCTCGCCGAGGGAGCGGGCCGCGCCGTCGGCCCGCGCCGTCTCGACCGCGACCCAGGACGTGCCGCCGGCGCCGGAGACATCGAGGTTGCGGACGCCCGCCCGCACGAGCCTGTAGGCCGTCCCCGGCCCGATACCGCAGCCGGTCTCCTTCGCGACGACGGGCACGCTGAGGCCGCTCGCAAGCCGGCTGATCGCCTCCAGCGCGCCGGAGAAGTCGCGATCACCGCCCGGCTGGACCAGCTCCATCGCGGGGTTCAGGTGGACGCACAGCGCGTCTGCGCCGACCTGGGCGACGAGCTCGGCGACCGCCTCGGTGGACAGCGACCGCGCCTGCACGGCGCCGATGTTCCCGAGGAGCAGGGCGGTCGGCGCGTGCTCGCGGACCTCGTACGTGGCGGAGGCGTCGCCGTTCAGCATGGCCCGCTGGCTCCCCAGCCCGAAGCCGTACCCGCGCTCCTCGGCGATCCGCGAGAGCTCCCGGTTGATCGCCTGCGCGCGCTCCGTGCCGCCGGTCATGGCCGCGATCAGGAGGGGCGCGCGGAGCCGCTTGCCGAGCAGCAGCACCGAGGTGTCGATCGCGTCGAGGGACAGCTCCGGCAGCGCGTCATGGATCAGCTCGACCTGCTCCAGAAGCGTGGTCTTGGCCCGGAATCCGACGTCACCGGTCGCGCACAGCTCGATGTGGTCGGCTTTCCTCTCGGAAATGTCCTTCGCCTCTTCCGTCATGGGGGCACAACTTTACGCGGCCGCCGACCGCCGTCGAAAAGGAAGTGCCATGGACAAAAAATCGCAACGAAAGCTCTCGGCCAGGAGCGGTCCTGGGGCTGAACCAGGGGCAGCAGCTGATAAGGAGGAGCCGACGTGCGCTGGCCTCGGCGCCCCGGCCGCCCTCCCCTCTTCTGAAGCCCCTGAAGCTCCCGCGCGACCGGCGCGCGGCCATGGCATAAAGTAGCGTCATGGACCTCCCGGACGAATCCCAGATCCGCTGGATCCTTCGGACGACCGCCGCCCTCCTCCAGCACGGCGCAGAGCCCGTCCGCGGGCTGGTGCAGCCGACGGCCGAGTTCTTCCCCGACCCGTACGACGGCTCGCCCAAGACGGTGGCCGCCCTGATGGTGCGGGTCCAGGAGCACGCCGGGCTCCAGGATCTCCCGGTGGAGCTCGCGGTGGTCACCCCGGAGGGTCAGGCCAGCACCGTGAGCTGCTCGAGCGGCGCGTGCGGCGGGATGGCGCTCGACACCAAGCTCGAGCGGGTCGCCCGGCGCGACGACGGCGGGTACCGGGTCGCCGTCTCCGCGGGAGAGCTCCGCAACCCCACGGTGCTCACGACGGGGTTCGTGCGCGCCGTGTCGTTCATGTTCCTGAGCGAGGCGGGCGCCTTCGACGCGCTCGCGCCGACGGACCGGGAGCCCGCCGTGGATCTGGCCGCCGTGCTGCTCGGCTTCGGGGTCCTCGCGACGAACGGCTCGTACCTTTACGCGAAGGGGTGCGGCGGCGTGCAGGTACACTCGGCGACGAAGATGCCGGTCGACGAGCTCGCGCTCGCGCTCGCCGTCTACTGCCGGCTGCACCAGGTGCCCGACCGGACCGCCGCGCGGCACCTCGACGTGACGCCGCGCGCCCACTTCGACGAGTCGGCCGTCTGGGCGAGCTCCAACATCGCGCTCGTCCGCATGCTGCGGGCCGCGCCGGACCGGATCGCCGCGGACGACTACGCGATCGGCGAGGCGAGGAGCTGGCTGGCCCGCGCGCTCGGCCTCGGCAAGCGCCGGCCCGCGCCGACGGCGGACGACGAGCTGCGCGACCTCGAGCGAGCGCTCGCGGCCGGCGCGGCGAAGCCGCGATCCCTGGACGAGGGCAAGGCGAAGAAGCTTGCCGAGATCCGCGCTCTCGTGGACGAGAGCCTGGAGCGCTGAGAGGGCTGAGAGATCCGAATGAGCGTACGACTGTGGGACAAAGGGGGCGCGACCGACGCCCAGATGCTCCGTTACACCTCGCGAGACGACTGGCAGCTCGACCAGCGCCTGCTCGCCTACGACCTGCGGGCCACGATCGCGCACGTCCGCGGGCTCGCGCGCATCGGCGTGCTCAGCGAGGCAGAGCGCGACGCGCTCGTCCGCGAGCTCGAGGTGCTCGCGGCGCAGAACGAGGCCGGCGAGCTGCGGCTCACCGAGGACGACGAGGACGGCCACAGCGCGATCGAGGCCGCGCTGGTCGCCCGCATCGGCGACGCGGGCAAGAAGGTGCACACGGGCCGGAGCCGCAACGACCAGGTGCTCGTGGCGATGCGCCTCTACGAGCGCGACGCGCTGGACGAGCTCACCGAGCACGCGACGGCCGGCGCCCGTGCGCTGCTCGATCTCGCGCGGCGCGAGGCGGACACGCCGATGCCCGGCTACACGCACCTGCAGCGGGCGGTGCCGTCCTCGGTCGGCTACTGGGCCGCGTCGTTCGTCGAGGGGCTCACCGACGCGGTCGACGTGGTGCGGGCGACGCGAGCGCTCGTCGACCGGTGCCCGCTCGGCGGCGCCGCGGGGTTCGGCGTGAACCTGCCGCTCGATCGCGTCGGCGTCGCGCGCGAGCTCGGGTTCGCCGGCGTGGCCTTGAACCCGCTGGCCTCCCAGACGTCGCGCGGCCTCATCGAGGCGCAGATCCTCGCGGCCGCGTGGCAGGTGGTCGCGGTGACCCGCCGGCTCGCGTGGGATCTCAGCCTGTTCGCGATGAGCGAGCTCGCGTTTATCCGGCTGCCCGAGGCGTTCACGACGGGCTCCTCGATCATGCCGCAGAAGCGCAACCCCGACGTTGTCGAGCTCATGCGCGCGGCCTGCTCCGTCGTCCAGGGGGCGCTCGCCGAGGTGCAGTCGATCGTGGCGCTCCCGTCCGGGTACCACCGCGATCTGCAGCTCACGAAGGGCCCCACGATGCGCGGCCTCGACGAGGCGCTCGCGACGTCGCGCCTGCTGCCGCGGCTCGTCGAGGGGCTCGCCTTCGACCGCGAGCGCATGGCCCGGGCGATCACGCCGGAGTGCTTCGCGACCGATCGGGCCGTCGAGCTCGCCGTGCAGGGCGTCCCGTTCCGCGAGGCGTACCGCAAGGTCGCGGCCGAGATCGCGGCGCTCCCCGCCGGCGACGCCGCGGCGAGCCTCCGCGCCCGGGTGTCGCTCGGCGCGCCGGGCAACCTCGCGCTGGACGATCTGGCCCGCAGGTTGGAGCGGCCGGCGCGCTAGTCACGGCGTCGTCCTCCGGGGGGGCGCGGGAGGTCTCGCCGAGCTGCCCGGCCCGAGGAGCCCCTGCTCGGGCCTCCCCCCTTCGCGGAGGCAGGGACGAGCGGGGGCCCGGGGACGCTACCGCTGCCGGTGAAGCTCTCGGACCGCGCCGGCCTCGGCCACCAGCACGAGGGTCGCCATGTCGAGGAACAGGCCGGTGTCCACGACGCCGGGGATCTTGCGGATGCGCGCGTCGAGCGCCGCCGGCGCGTCGGTCGGGCCGAACGCGGTCTCGAGGATCCAGTTGTGGTTGTCGGTCTGGAAGGGGTACCCGTCCGCGTTCTTGCGGAGCGCGGGCTTGCCGCCGAGCGCGGTCAGGTGCCGCGCGGCCGACGAGATCGCGAAGGGCACCACCTCGATCGGGATGGGCACGCGCGAGCCGAGCTTCTCGACGAGCTTCTCGGGCGTCACGAGGATGATGAAGTGCGCGGCCTCGTAGGCCACCACGCGCTCGCGGAGGAGCGCGCCGCCGAGGCCCTTGATGAGGCCGAGATCGGGCGCCACCTCGTCGGCGCCGTCGATGGCGACGTCGAGGCGCTCGACCTCCTCGAACGGCACGAGCGGGATGTTCTCGCGGCGTGCGAGCTCGGCAGAGCGCTCCGACGTGGGGACGCCCCGGATCTGCAGCCCACCGCGGACGCGCTCGCCGAGGCGCCGGATGAAGGCCTCGGCCGTGCGCCCGGTGCCGAGCCCGAGCAACATCCCGCTCTCGATGCGCGCGAGCGCGGCGACGGCGACACGATCGAGGTCAGCGGGGTCCAGCGCCGCGGTGATCATGCGCAGCTCATCGGTCATCGCGGCCGCCAGCGCAACGGGATTTTTCGATCTCGTCGAGCGGGCCGGGGCAAAGCGGCCGCAGCCGGCACCCCTTGCACTCGGCGCCTGTCCAGATGGCGTCGAAGGTCGCCTGCATCTCGTCCAGCAGCAGGTCGTCGTCGGTGAGCACGCCCGCCTCGAAGTTGCGCCGCCCGTCGCCCTTGGCCCCGAGCCCGGCGCCGGTGAGGTTCGCGGAGCCGAGGTACAGGAGCGCGCCGTCGACCGCGATCATCTTCAGGTGGACCCGCGGGCAGCGCCGCATCTCGATCGGCGGCCGGGCGCGGCGGCGGAGCTCGGCGCGGAAGGCGCGCGACGGCACGCCGGCGTGCAGCAGGCGCAGCTCGACGCCGCGGGCGGCGAGCGCGTCGAGCAGATCGAGGAACGACATGTACCGCCCGCGCGCCCGCGCCCTCGATCCGACCGGCGCCTCGACGCGCAGCTCCTTCACGTTGGCGGTCGCGATCCACACCGACACGCGCGCGCTGGCGACGGCGCCCATCACGAGCGTGTCGTAGTGCGCCCGGTCGCGCAGGAGCGTCAGGTCGACCCGCCGCGCGAGCTGGGGGCGCGGCTTCGGATCGCCGGCGGTGCGCGCGCGCGGGCGCGGCGGCCGCGGCCGCGCGCTCACACGGCGTGACCGGCGCCGGCGGGCGCCTGCTCTGGATCGAGGTGGGCGCCGAGCAGGGCGCGGACGTCCTCCGGCATCGGGACCGACGCGATCTGCACGAGGTCGGTGGTCACCACGGTGTGGCGGAGCTCGGCCGAGAGCACGCCGTCATGGGCGCGGATCATGCGGTACCTGAGCGTGGCGCTCCGCCGGCCGATGTGGACGACCGACGTCTCGATGCGGAGCGCCTCGCCGTAACGCACAGGCGCCGCATAGTCGGCCTCGACCCGCACCGCGGGCAGCCCGATGCGGCGCGCGAGGATGAGGCCGGCGTAGCCCCCGTCGAGCGGCGCGAAGAACCGCTCCATCGCCTCGTGCGCGTAGTTGAGGAAGCGCGCGAAGAAGACGATGCCCGCGGCGTCGACGTCCTCGAATCTGATCGGGCGCTCGAGGGAGACCATCGCGGCTAGGCGAGATCCTCGGCGAGCTTGTCCAGGGTCGCCCTCCCGAACGGCACCTTCACCGTGTAGCGCGGGTGCGCCACGACGAGCGACACCGCCGCCTTGCGAGCCTTGATCGCGGCCTGCGCCTCGGCCGGGAGATCCACCTTGAGGTAGTGCACCGCCGTCGTGCGGTCCTCCATCGATCCGTCGCGCTTGCCGACCGCGCGCGCCGCCACGCCGTCGACCTCGATCGACACGGTGTCCTCGAGGCCGACGAGATCGACGAGCATCTTGTCGCGCAGCGCCCGGTCGGGGATCTCGACGAAGAGCGTCAGGCTGAGCTGCCCCGGCCCCGGGATGAGATCGTTGTACGTCTCGATCTCGTGGAGGATGCCGCTCTCGCTCGTGATCCGCTCGGTGCGCAGCATCTCCTGGATCTGGAACAGCACCGAGTCGCGGTTCTCGAACACCGCTGTCAGGTGGTCTCCGATCCGCACGCGGCGGGGCCGCTTCTCCTCGATGATGCGGCTGCGGAACCGCTCGCGAATCGTCTCGTATTCGCCGATCCCGAGCACCTCGTTGCGATCGATGGGACGCATGACGGCTCTTCTCCTTACAGCGACGTTCACGACTTCGGCGCGATATACGAGGTCGGTCCGATCCCGTACGCGTGGGCGAGCGCCTCGACCGGGTGCAGCACCTTCGCGCCGTTCTCCTTGACCATCCTGAGGCCGGCGAGGGTGCAGTCGCTGACGATGACGTCCGCGTCCGCGACGCCGCGCACGAGCTTCGACGCGTACTTGCGGCCCGTCTCGTAGTGGGCCGCCTTCATCCCCCACGTGCCGTCCACGGCCGAGCACTGCTCGACGACGCGCACGTCGGTGTCGGGGACGACGCCGAGCACCCGGGCCCCGGGGAAGCCGATCTTCTGCGCGCGCAGGTGGCACGCCGCGTGGTACGCGACCGTGCCGAGGCCGTTCTTGAACTCACGGTTCAGCTTCTTCTCGCGCCCGAGCTGGACGAGGAACTCCATCATGTCGAGCGTCGCGGCCGCGACCTCGCGCGCCTCGGCCGTCTGCAGGTACTCGGGCCACTCCTTCTTCATCGTGTAGCCGCAGGTCGGGCCGATCACGATGATCTTCCGCCCCATGCGCACGTGCGGGTGCAGGAGCGCGACGTTCTGCTTCACCTTCGCCATGAAGGCGTCGAGATCGCCGCCGTCGAGGTTCGGCATCCCGCAGCACGTCAGCGCGCCGTCGGGCGCGTCCTCCGGCTCGTTCTCGGAGGGGCAGCCGGGCACGTGCACCGCGTAGCCGTTGTGCTCGAGGACGCGGACCGCCGCCTCGGGCACGCCGGGCGTGTTGTACTCGCCGTAGCAGGTCGCGAAGAGCACAACGGAGCCTTGCTTGCCGGCGTCGGGCACGGCGCCGTGCTCGGCGAACCACGACGAGAACGGCTTGCGCGCCATCTCCGGCAGCGGGAACTCCGACGAGATCCCGGTCACCTTCTCCTGCACCTTGCGCAGCAGGCGGCTCGCCTGCACGAGGTTCGCGAGCGGCGCGACGGCGCCCGAACCCAGCTCGCCGATGAGCTGCGGCTCGCCGAGGATCCTGTCCACGAGCGGGATGCCCTCACGCTGGGCGCGCACCGCGCGCTCGCGCGCGAGCACGCGCGGGTAATCCAGGAGCTCGTACGCGTGCTCGTCGGCGGTGTACGGGCACTTGATGTAACAGAGCTTGCACTGCCAGCACTCGTCGCCGACCGCCTTGAAATCGTCGTAGGTGAGGGCCTCGGCCCCCTCGGCCACGCCGGCCTCGATGTCCCTGTCGACGCGGGCGAAGAGCTCGGGGAACGAGCCGCAATACCCGACGCACATGCGGCACTCGTGGCAGATCTGGAACGTTCGCCGCAGCTCGGCCTCGAGATCGCGGGGATCGAGATATCGCTCGTCGTTCGGCGACGTCGCCGGTGGACGGTCTGGTGCACGCCGGATGACGCTCACAGGTCGGTTCCTCTCAACATCACGTGGTTTTTTGGCGAACGGACGGGTCACCGCGCCGCCCGGCAACGGACGGCGGAACAGACGCAATCGGACGGCAGATCAGACGGCAGATCAGACGGCAGATCAGGCAGCGCTGGGGCGTGCGCCCCGGATCGAGCCGCCGGCGGCTCGGCGCGATCCGGGACGCTCGCGCGCTCTCCTCGGGCAACCTCAGAAGTCGAGCGACTGCAGCGCCTTCTGGAAGCGGCCCGCGTGCGACTTCTCGGCCTTGGCGAGCGTCTCGAACCACTCGGCGATGTCCTCGAAGCCCTCCTCGCGGGCCTCCTTGGCGAACCCCGGGTACATCGTCTCGTACTCGTGGGTCTCGCCGGCGACGGCCGCCTTCAGGTTCTTCTCCGTGCTGCCGATCGGCAGGCCGGTCGCCGGGTCGCCCGCCTGCTTCAGGTAGTCGAGGTGGCCGTGCGCGTGGCCCGTCTCGCCGTCGGCCGTGTCCTTGAAGAGGCCCGCGACGTCGGGGCGGCCTTCCACGTCGGCGACCTTTGCGAAGTAGAGGTAGCGGCGGTTCGCCTGGGACTCCCCGGCGAACGCGTCCTTCAGGTTCTGGTGCGTCTTCGTGCCCGTGAGCTGCTTGTTTGCCATGGTGTTCGCTCTCCTTGGTTGAACGGCTGGGACGATGGATTCCTGGTGCCGGCGCAGGTCGGCGAGGCGGCGCGGCGGCCCCGCTACACGCGCTCGGGGCGCCGCGCCCCTCGAGCCCCTGCACGGCGCAGTCGACTGTTCGCCGCGGGACGCCCGGCGTCTCGCGCCTGCGCTCTCGCGACGACGTCTCCCTGGCTGCCCTGCGCGCAGGTAGCGCAGATTCCCCGGTAGATCCGCTCGACGGCGCGGACCTCGAAGCCCGGCGCGGCCGCGAGCTGCGCCGGGACGATCTCTTCCGATCGCGCGGTCGGCGCCTCGCGCGGCTCGCGCGGCTCGCACGGCACGTCGCGGACCAGCCCGCAGCGATCGCAGACGGCGTGGTGGTGCGGCGCCATGTTCGGATCGAACCGCGACGCGCCGGGCGACAGCGACAGCGCGACGCAGAGCCCCGCGGACGCCAGCGCGTCCAGCGTATTGTAGACGGTCGCGAAGCTCATCGTCGGCAGCGCCGGTCGGAGCCGCTCGAACAGCTCCTGCGCCGTCGGATGCGTCGGATCCGCCGCGAGCTCCCGCACGATCGCCAGGCGCTGCGGCGTCAGCTTGAGGCCCGAGGACCTCACGCAGGCCAGCATGGACGCGACCCTCGCATCCTCCGCGATCGCCACACCGCCGAGGCCGGCCGCACGCCCCCGGGAGGGCCGGAGCGACGAACCCTTCGCGGCAGGTGTTCGCGAGGCAGCCACGGCGAGATAGATAGTTAGAAAGTTTCTCAGTTGCAAGTCCTAACAATCAGTCCCACGACCCCGCCCACGGTCCGGACGGGCGGGCAAACCAGGCCGATCCGGCGGGCGCGCCGCGCCGCGACGCGCTGCTCCGTCCCACGGGGATGCCTCTTGCGAGGCTGGGGGTGCTCTGCCATAGTGCGCGCCCCGCGCTGCCGGCCCCCTGCCGGCTTGCATTTCCGCCCGCCAACTGGGCAAGTTTTTTCCCCAGCAAGAGGACGCTTCGAGACATGCCGACCGACGCCATTCAGTGCAAACCGCTCGAGGTCGCCGTGGGCGACAAGGGCATCGAGCGCGCCATCAAACACCTCAAGAGGAAGATGGCTGCCGAGGGGATCCTCCGCGAGCTGAAGCGGCGTCGGCACTACATGAAGCCGTCCGTGAAGCGGCGGAAGAAGGCCTCGGAGGCCGCGCGCCGCCGCCGGAAGCGGTCCAAGATGGACATGGTCGCCTAGGGCGACCGTCCCGCTCCCGCGCGCAACAGAGCGCAACGGCCAGGACGCAGAAGACGCGCGAGGACGCTGGATCAAGCGTCCGCGGCGTGCTCTGCGTCCTGTCATTTTGTTCAACCCGGTCGAGCTGCTCTGGCCGCAGCGGTGTGACGCGCCCTCCGGTCGCACGCCCGATCGACGCGGGCGCGGGGCTGTCGACGCGCCCCGCCGCGCCCAGCCCTGAGGTTCCCCGATGCGCGCCGTCGTCGTCACGACGTCCTATCCGCTCAGCGACGAGGATCCGTCCGGCCACTTCGTGCGGTCGTCAGCGCAGGCGCTCGCGCGCAGCGGCGCCGAGGTTCACGTGATCGCCGCCGGAGGCTCGGTCCTCGACGCGCCGTCGCGCGACGGCGAGCTCGTCGTCCATCGGGCGGGCGGCGGCGCGCTGTTCGCGTGGCCGGGCGCCGTGGCGCGCGCGCGCGCGTCGCCGCTCCGGCTGCTCTCCGCGGGACCGTTCGCGGTCTCGGTGCTCGCGCGGCTCCGCGCGCTCGGGCCGGTCGATCACGCGGTGGCGCACTGGATCGTCCCCTGCGCGTGGCCGCTGCTGTTCGCCTCGCGCCGCGCGCGGCTCGAGGTGCGCGCGCACGGCGCCGACGTGCGGCTGCTGCTCCGCGCGCCGCGCGCAGCGCGCGCGTCGGTCATGGGCGCGCTCCTCCGGCGCGACGCGCGCTTCGTCTTCGCAGCGGGCGCGCTCCGCGACGCGCTCGCGGCCGCGCTCGCGCCGGCGCAGGCCCGCGCGCTCCTCGGCGCCTCGCGCGTCGAGCCGCCCGCGTTCGACCTGCCGCCCGTCGGCGAGCGCGCGGACGTGCTCCGGCGCGAGCTCCTGGAGCGCCCGGGCGAGCGCATCGCCGTCGTGGCGTGCCGGCTGATCCCGACGAAGCGGGTCGAGCTCGCGATCGAGGCGGCGCGCGCGGTGGGCCCCGGAGTGCGCCTCGTCGTGGTCGGCGATGGCCCGGAGCGCGACGCGCTGGAGCGCCTCGCGCGCCGCGGCGGCCACGACGCCGGGAGCGCCGGCGCCGTGAGCCCCGCGGGCGGCGCGGCGGTGCGCTTCACCGGCACGCTGCCGCGGCGCGAGGCGCTCGCGTGGATCGGCGCGGCGGACGTGCTGCTGCACCCCTCGTCGCACGAGGCCGCCCCCACGGTGATCCGCGAGGCGCGCGCGCTCGGGGTGCCGGTCATCGCGTGCGACGCGGGCGACGTGGGCGCGTGGGCGAGGGCCGACGACGGGATCGTCGTCGCCGAGGGTACCGCGGAGAGCCTCGCGGCCGCGCTCCGCGCCATCCCCCCGCGCCGCTCGGATCGCGCGCCCGTGCCCTGAGGGCGGCCTCCTTCCGGCGCGATCCGCGGTGCGCCGCGCGTCCCCGGAGCAGCGCCGGATGCCCCGTCCGGAGCGGGTCTTCGATGCACGACGCGAAACCCTTGCAATTGGCAGGGCTTCGACTACGGTGCGCCTCGCTCCGCACCGAAACGAGGCGGCGGAGTGGCTCGGGGCGTAGCGCAGCCTGGTTAGCGCACTTGACTGGGGGTCAAGGGGTCGGTGGTTCGAATCCACTCGCCCCGACTGGTCCGGCGGAGAGGTTCTCCGGCGGACCTTTCGGCTTTGTAGGGCCTCGTTCTCGTCGACCGTGGTCGCGCCGCGCAACGGCGCGGCGGCCCCGTCGTGGCATCACGGTGTCGCCCGCGCCGCGCGGCGCCCGGCTTCACGGTGTCATCCGACGAGCGAGGGCGGTGAGACCGGCGTGATGGGCCGATCCGGCTCGCCCGCGAGCTCGTCCTCGATGGCGATCATCGCCGCCAGCACCACGTGCTCGCTGTAAGGGAAGCCGACCACCTGCACCCCGACGGGCAGGCCTTCGCTCTTCGCATCGACCTCGGCGGCCCGCTTCTCCAGCCGGTCGCGCGGCCGCTCGCGGCGCGCCTCCTCGGGCCGCACGCGGGTCACCGGGACGACGCCGGCCGGGAATTGCGTGAGGTTCCAGAGCATCGCGGGGCTGCCCGCGAGGACGAAGTCGCGCGACCCGGTGTGCGGCAGCGCGGGCGTCGCGTACGGCGGGCAGAGCAGCACGTCGAGCGCCTCGGCGCGCATCGCCGACGCGATCGCGGCGCGCGCCTCGCGCAGGGCGTGCGTGGCGCGCCAGAACTGGGCGACGGACTTCGGCCCGGTGACCTCGAGAAGGCGCTCTAGCCGCCGCTCGCCCGCGAGCCCGGCGACCCGCGCGGCGGCGCGCCGCGCGAACGGCGGGAGCGTCGCCATCGTGCGGAGCGAGCGGAGCGAGACGTCGATCTCCGCCCTCTCGCCGCCCTGCGCGAGCGCCAGCGCAGTCGCGCCGCCGTCCGCCGAGAGCGCCGCGAAGTACCCGTAGACGGCGTCGACGATGCCGGGCGGCGTGAACGGCACGACCGTCGCGCCCCGCGCGCGCAGCGCGGACGCCGCCTTCAGGACGGCGCGGGCGACGGCGGCCGAGGAGGGGATGAGGCCGTCGTCGCAGTAGAAGCCGACGCGCAGCCGGGCCACCTCGACGCTCGCCGGCTCGACGATCGGGAAGGGCGGCACGCGCACGTCGAGCGCGGCCATGGCCGCGGGATCGAGCTCGGACACGACGAGCGCGAGGTCGCGGGCGGTCCGGGCCATCGGCCCGACCTGCGCGCGGATCGCCTCCTGCCCGAGCAGCGCCGAGTTGCTCCCCTGGTTGCTCCAGCGATCGAGCGTGGGCTTCAGGCCGGCGATCCCGCAGCAGTGCGCCGGGACGCGGATGCTGCCGCCGATGTCCGTGCCGATGCCGAGCGGCGACATCCCCGCGGCGATGGCGGCGGCCTCGCCGCCGGACGATCCGCCGGAGCTATGGTCGAGGCTCCACGGGTTCGCCGTCTGGCCGAAGAGCGGGTTGCGCGACTCGTTGTACAAGAGGAGCTGCGACACGTTCGTGCGCCCGAGGATCACGGCCCCGGCGCGGCGCAGCAGCGCGGTGACGGCTGCGTCGCCCGCCGCCCGATGGCCCCTGCGGGACGCGACGCCCAGCGTGGAGGCCATGCCGGCCATGTCGAGCGACTCCTTCACGGTGACCGGGAGCCCGTGGAGCGGGCCGCGGACGTCCCCGCGGCGGCGCTCATCGTCGAGGCTGCGCGCCGCCGCGAGCGCCTCGTCGTGGAGCACCTGGGTGAAGGCGTTGAGCCGCGGGTCGAGCGCGTCGATGCGCGCGAGGTGCGCCCGCGTCAGCTCCTCGGCGCTGATCTCGCGCGCGGCCAGGAGCGCGGAGAGCGCGGTCGCGGAAAGACGGGTCGGATCGGTCGAGGCGCTCACGGTGCTCGACGAGTATCACAGGTCCACGCGCCCGAAGGGTTGCTAGGCTCCGGGGCCGCGCTCCTCCGCGGGAGCGCACCGAAGCCATGCAGCCGCTGCCGATCGACCCCATCCTCCCCGATCTCTGCGCCACCTTGCGCGCGCACCCGAGCGTGGTGCTCGAGGCGCCGCCCGGGGCGGGCAAGACGACGCGCGTGCCGCGCGCGCTGCTCGACGCGGGCTTCGCCGAGCGCGGCGAGATCCTCGTGCTCGAGCCGCGGCGTCTCGCGGCCCGCCTGTCCGCGCGTCGCGTGGCGGAAGAGCTCGGCGAGCGCGTCGGCGAGACCGTGGGTTACACGATGCGCTTCGAGGAGGCCGCCGGCCCGGCCACGCGGATCCGGTTCGTGACCGAGGGCGTGCTGACGCGGCGGCTCCTCGTCGATCGCGAGCTCCGGGGCGTCAGCGCCGTGGTGCTCGACGAGTTCCACGAGCGGCACCTCACCGGCGACGTCGCCCTCGCGCTGCTCCGCCGCCTGCAGCGCGGCGCGCGCCCCGACCTCCGCCTCGTCGTGATGTCCGCCACCCTCGACGCCGGGCCGATCGCGGCGTTCCTCGGGGGGCCGGTCGCGCAGCCCGCCCAGGCCGCCGAGGCCGGCGGCGACAACGGCGCCGCGGCGGCCGAGGGCGCACCGGCGCCGATCGTGCGCGCCGAGGGGCGGATGTTCGACGTGGCGATCGAGTACCTGCCGACCGCCCGGGTGAGCGCGTCGACCCACCCCGCGGGCGACCGCCGCGCGCCGGCGCACTGGGGCGACAGGGCGCTCGAGAGCCTCGTCGCCTCGTCGGTGCGGCAGCTCATCGAGGAGGGGCTCGACGGCGATGTGCTCGTGTTCCTGCCGGGCTCCGCGGAGATCCGGCGGTCGATGGAGGCGTGCGCGGCGCTCGCGAAGAGCGCGGACCTGCTGCTCCTGCCGCTCCACGGCTCGCTGTCGCCGGCGGAGCAGGATCGCGCGGTGCGCCCCGCGGATCGTCGCAAGATCATCCTCTCGACGAACGTCGCAGAGACGTCCGTCACCATCGACGGCGTCGTGGCGGTCGTCGACAGCGGCCTGGCGCGCGTGGCCGCGCACGCGCCCTGGTCTGGCTTGCCGACGCTCCGCGTCGCGCCGATCGCCCGCGCCGCGGCGGCGCAGCGCGCGGGGCGCGCCGGGCGCACGCGACCCGGCCGCTGCCTCCGGCTCTACACGCGCGGAGACCTGGCCGCGCGGCCGGAGCACGAGGCCCCCGAGATCCGCCGGCTCGATCTCGCGGAGACGGTGCTCGAGCTCTGCGCCGCAGGCGTCACGGATCTCGAGGGCTTCGGGTGGCTGGAGGCGCCGCCTGCGGCTTCGCTCGCCGCGGCCGAGGCGCTGCTCGTGCGGCTCGGCGCGCTCGACGAGCGGCGGCGCGTGACGCCGACCGGCCGGCGGATGCTGCGCTTCCCGGCGCACCCGCGGCAGGCGCGGATGATCGTCGAGGCCGAGCGGCGCGGCATCGCCAACGACGGGTGCACCCTCGCGGCGCTCGTCGCGGAGCGCGACCTCGGCGCGCCCGCGGGCCCGCGCGACGGGAGCGGGCGGCGGAGCGACGCGCGGCACAGCTCCGACCTGCTCGCCGCGCTGCAGACCTTCGACGAGGCGGACCGCGCGCGGTTCGCGGCGGACCGGCTGCGGTGGCTCGGCATCGACCCGGCGCGAGCGCTCGCGGTGGAGCGGACGCGGAAGCAGCTCTCGCGGCTCGCCGACCACCGGAGCGCGGCGCCGCCGGAGACCGCGGAGGCGCGCGAGGCCGCGCAGCGCATCGCGATCCTCGCCGGCTACCCCGACCGGGTGGGGCGCCTCCGCCGCCCGGCGAACGCCTCGGGGCGGAGCGGGCGCGAGGTCGTGCTCGCCGCCGGCGGGACGGCCGCGCTCTCCGAGGCGAGCGTGATCGAGGACGTCGACCTCGTCGTCGCTGTCGACATCGAGGAGCGCAGCGAGGGGCGCTCGGCGCGCACCATCGTCCGGGCGGCGAGCGCGATCGAGGCCGACTGGCTGCTCGACCTGTTCACGGACGCGATCCGCGACACGACGGAGGCGACGTGGAACGCCGCCGCGGAGCGCGTCGAGGTCGTGCGCCGGCTCTCGTACGACGCCCTCGTGCTCGACGAGTCGCGGCCGGCCGCGGCCGCTGGCGGTCCGCTGGCCGAGGCGGCGGCGCGGGAGCTCGCCGCGCAGGCGAGGGCGAAGGGGTGGCGGGCGTTCGTGAAGGGCGACGCGCTCGACGCCTGGCTCCTGCGGGTCGCGTTCGTGCGCGCGCACTGCCCGGACGCCGGGCTGCCCGACGTGGGCGAGGACGCGGTGCTCGCCGCGCTCGACGCGCTCTGCGACGGGCGCAGGAGCTTCGCCGAGCTGCGCGACGCGGATCTCCCGGGCGCCGCGCGGGCGTCGCTGAGCCCCGCGCAGGCGCGCGCGCTCGCCGAGCTCGCCCCCGAGTCGATCGTGCTGCCCGGCGGCCGGCGGGCGCGCCTCGAGTACACGGCGGGCGCGCCCCCGTCGCTCGCGTCGCGGCTGCAGGACTTCTTCGGCATGGCGGAGGGGCCGCGCGTCGCCGGCGGGCGCGTGCCCGTGGTGCTGCACCTGTGCGCGCCGAACCAGCGCCCCGTGCAGGTCACGACCGACCTGTCCGGGTTCTGGGCGCGCCATTACCCGGCCATCGCCAAGGAGCTCCGCCGCCGCTACCCGAAGCACGCGTGGCCGGACGACCCCGCCCACGCCGCGCCGCCCACGCGCGGGGCGCCGCGCAAGGCCTGACGTCAGCGCACGAGCGCCGCGCCCCGCAGCGCCTCGGCCGCGGTGCGCAGGAGCATGCGCACGATCCCCTCCCCGAGCGGCAGCGTGAACGCGACGTCGCTCTCGCGCTGCGCGACCTGCATCGGAGGGACGGAGCCGTACCCGAAGCCCCACGACGAGAGCAGGGTCGCGACCCGGGCGATCTGCTCGAGGTTCCGGAGCGCGACGGCGCCGTTCGCCGCGCTCTGCGGGTCCGTGTACGTGAAGGCGCCGGCGAAGTTGACGCCGGGCGGCTGGAAGTTGCCGATGACGCGCACGTACTGGAGGCCCGACAGGAACGGGAGCTGCCCCGCCGCGGACGCGACCGCGGGCTGGCTCGTGAAATCGCCGGCCACGGCGAACGACGCGTTCTTCGTGTTCAGGAGCTCGACCATCCACGAGGGCACGGACCGCTGCAGCTTGCTGGAGCGGAGACGGTCGAGCGCCCGCCGCATGCCGGTCTCGTTGCCCGTGAGGATCGTGTGCGGCGTGAGCACGACGAAGCCGACGTTGCCGGCCGTGAAGAGGTCGTTGTCCGCGTAGCGCGTCTTCACGAGCGGCGCGCCGATGACGGTGACGGTCCGGGCGTCGGCGGCGCGGCGGATCGCGTCGACGTCGAAGTTGCCCTGCATGACGGCGCAGAAGTCCGCGCCCTGCATCGCGTACAGGCCGCCGTAGACCTTCACGACGTCGCGCGAGGGGACGAAGTTCGACTCCGGTCCGAGCGGGAGCAGGCTCGCGACGATCTGGTTGACCTCGCCCCCGAGGCCGGAGGTGAACAGCGCCGCCGCGTCGAGGTAGCCGAGCATCACCGCGCCGCTCGGCAAGACGGCCAGCGGGTCCCGATCGATCGCTGTCGCGTCGATCTTCTCGCCGCCGACCAGGGCGAGGCTGTCGTCCGCGCCGCCGCAGCCGGCGAGCGTCGACGCAGCGGCGAGCGCCGCGATCGCGAGCGCGCCCGCCGCGCGGCGCAGGGCGGCGGCGCCCCGGAATTGCAGCAGCATCCGCATCCTCTCGCTCGCCATCAGGTTCGCTCGTGCGGCGGGTCGGGGCGCTCCAGCGGGAAGGAGCCGATGATCTTCAGCATCTTGGTCTCGCGCTTCACGCCCTCGAGCGCCGCGACGAGCGCGCGATCCGTCGTGTGGCCGCTGACCTCGACGTAGAAGACGTAGTCCCAGCCCTCGCCCGGGACGGGGCGGGAGTGGACGCGCCGGAGGTTGCAGCTCCGCTCCTTGAAGTGCTGGAGGATGTCGTGGAGAGCGCCGGGCCGATCGTGGACGCTGAAGAGGACCGCCGTGGCGTCGTGGCCCGAGCGCGGCGCGGGGAGCCGCGAGAGCACCGCGTAGCGGATCCGGAGCTCCCCCTCGTCGCCGACGTTCTCGCGGGCGACGCGGAGCTCCTGCCCGCCGGTGAAGCCGCGGGGGACGATGGCGGCGCTGCCCTCGTTCTCGGCCGCGAGGTCCCAGGCGACCTGCGGGCACCGCACGTCGAGCACCAGCGCGCGCGGGTGCTGGAGCTCGAGGTAGTTCACGCAGGCCACGTGGTCCTGCGGCGAGCAGTAGACCCGCTCGACGTCGGCGAGGCTGCCGCTCCGGTTCACGAGGTCGAGCGCCTGCGCGAGCTGGCGCTCGCCGACCACCTTGAGGTCGGCGCCGCCGATCGCCTGGATCGTCGGGAAGATCGGGCCTTCCTTGAACGACTCGTACGGGAGCACGGCGAAGTCCGCGCGCGAGCGCGCGACCTCCTCGATGGCCGCCGCGGGGCTGTCCGCGCGGACGAGCTCGGCGCCGACGCCGAAGTGATCGTGCGCCGCGGTCCAGCCGTAATCGCCCTCGGCGCCCAGGTACGCGACCCGCGGCGCCAGCTCGTAGGCGCGCGAGGCCGCGTCGATCGCGACGAAGATCGGCCGGACGGCGCGCTGCGGGAACGGCGGCGTCACGGCGCGCTCGAGCGCCTGCATGTGGGCGGCGTCTGCCGTGGGGGCGAACCGGGCCGTGCCCGTCCTCAGCTTGGCCAGCTCGTGCGCGATGCGCGACCGGCGCTCGATGCTTCGCAGGATTTCTTGATCCAGCTCCGTGAGCTGCCGACGGAGCTCCTCAAGTCGCTTTCTCTCATCCATCCCGGCCACCCTAGCACCGCCCCCGGCGCAGGTGGACACGCAGCACTCCCGGCGCGAGAGCAGGCCGCTCCCTGCACGGCCCCTCGCCGCGCAGGGCTGGCACCACCGACAGCGCCGATCGCCGAGGCAGCGTCAGGCGGCGGCGGAGGCGGACGACGAGCTGGAATCGCTCTTCGTGCTGCTCGTCGATTCGGAGCTGCTCGAGCCCGAGTCGGAGCTCGTCCCCGACGACCCGGAGGAGCTGCCCGACCCGCCGTCCGACTTCGCGGGCGGCTTGTTCGATCCGGAGGCGTAGAGATCGGAGTACCAGCCGCCCCCCTTGAGGATGAAGCCCGTTCCGCGCGAGATCTGCCGCCGGGCCGTCGCGTTGTGGCACGACGGGCACTCCGACAGCGGTGCCTCCTTGATGGACTGCTCGGCCTCCCATTCATGCGCGCAGGATGTGCAGGCGTACTCGTAAGTGGGCATGGCGTTTCTACTCCTGGGAACAACGCGAGGGATATGGCCACGTTAGCCACCTGTCAAGGCGGCTGCCAAAGGGGCGCATTGCGCTTCGGACATCACGCGATCACATCGTCACGCGCCGCCGCGCCGCCGAGCCGCCGAGCCGCCGCGCCGCCGAACCGCTGCGCCGCTGCGCCGCTGCGCCGCCGCGCCGCCGCGCGACGCAAGACCTGGTCCTCGATGGGCGCGCGAGGACCGGTTTCCGGTCTTGCCGCGCGACGCCAGCGCACGTAGACCCGGGGATTACCAGATGTGACGGTACGTGGCGTGCTGTGACGATACGTTTAAGCTCGCCTGGCCGGTCCCGGGGACGTCATGCGCATTCGGAAGCTCGAGATCAGCGGGTTCAAGTCGTTCGTCGACCGGACGGTTGTCCATTTCGACACGGATGTGGTGGGCATCGTCGGTCCGAACGGCTGCGGCAAGTCGAACATCGTCGACGCCATCCGGTGGGCCATCGGCGAGCAGAGCGCGAAGCACCTCCGCGGCAAGTCGATGTCGGACGTCATCTTCAACGGCTCCGAGACCCGACCGCAGCACGGGATGGCCGAGGTGACGCTCACCTTCGACAACAGCGAGCCCACGGCGGCCTCGCAGCTCCCGCTCGAGTACCGTGACTACGCGGAGATCGCGGTGACGCGGCGGCTGTTCCGCGACGGGACGAGCGAGTACCTCATCAACAAGACCCAGGTCCGGCTCAAGGACGTGACCGACCTGTTCCTCGGCACCGGCGTCGGCACGAAGGCCTACTCGATCGTCGAGCAGGGCAAGATCGGGCTCATCGTCTCCGCGCGCCCGGAGGACCGGCGCATGCTCATCGAGGAGGCGGCCGGCATCACGAAGTACAAGGCCAGGAAGAAGCAGGCCGAGCAGAAGATGGACCAGACGCGGCAGAACCTGCTCCGCGTCGGGGACATCGTCTCGGAGATCCAGCGGAACCTCGCGTCGCTGAAGCGCCAGGCGGCCAAGGCCGAGCGGTACGTGAACTACCGCAAGGAGCTCGAGGACCTCGTCCTCCACGAGGCGTCGCACAAGCTCCTCGAGATCACGGTGCTCACGCAGCGCGAGTCGTTCGGCCGGGCCGAGCACGCCGAGCGGGCCCAGGCGGCGAAGGCGGCGCTCGCCGCGCGCGAGGCCGAGATCGAGGTGACCCGCCTCGAGGCCCTCGCCTGCGAGGAGCGCGCCGAGCGGGCGCAGAACGAGGCGTTCGCGGCCGACAACCAGGTGCGCACCCACGAGGCGGAGATCGCGCGGGCGCGCGACCGGCTGCGGCACCTCGAGGAGCGGCTCGTCACCGCGGCCAAGGAGCAGGGCGAGCTCGAGAAGACGGTCGAGGAGCTCACGAACGAGAAGGCGCAGCTCGAGGCGCAGCTCGCCGGCGTCGAGGAAGAGGAGGCGCGGGAGAGCGAGCTCGCGCTCGAGCAGCACGAGCGGCTGGAGGAGCTGCGGCACGGCGAGCGCACCGCCGAGCACGAGGTCGCCGCGCTGAGGCGGCGGGCCGCCGAGGCCACCGCGGCGGTCGCGGCCGCCGAGGCGTCGCTCGCCGGGTTCGACCGGCGCATGGCCGAGATGAGCCAGCGGCGGGCGAAGCTGGAGGACGAGCTCGGGCGGCTCATGTACGAGTCCGAGGAGCTCGAGCGGCGGCGCTCGTCGCTGACGCGGAACGTGGCGGAGCTCGCGGAGGGGAAGCGGATCTCCGCGGAGGAGCGCACGCGGCTCGACGCGGAGATGAAGGCGCTGCGCGAGCAGGCGGTCGCGAGCGACCGCGCCGTGGATCACGCGAAGAACGAGCTCGGGCAGCGGCGCAACCGGCTCCGCGCGCTCGAGGAGCTGCACGCCCGGCTCGAGGGCGTGGGCGCCGGGGTGAAGAACCTCCTCAAGACGAAGGACCCGGCGCTGCTCGGGCTCGTGGCCGACCGGATCGAGGCGCCGGCCGAGCTGACCGCGGCGTTCGCGGGGCTGCTCGGGGACCGGCTGCAGTGCGCCGTCGTGAGCGACGTCGAGCGCGGGATCGCGCTGCTCGCGGACCTGTCGAAGAACAACCGCGGGCGCGCGAGCGTGATCGCGGCGCGGCCGGCGTTCGTGGCCGGCGCGACGCGGCGGCCGCCGCGCGGCGAGGGCGTGATCGGGCCCCTCGTCGACCGGCTCGTGTTCGCGCCCGAGGACGAGGCGCTCGCGCGGGCGCTCGTGGGCGACGCGGTGGTCGTCGAGTCCGCCGCGGCGGCGGCGCGGCTCGCGGCGGAGGGCGCGGGGTGCACGCTCGTCGCGCTCGACGGCACGGTCGTCCGCGAGGACGGCGTGGTGAGCGGCGGCTCGGGCGACGCTGTCGCGGCGGGCATGATCGAGCAGAAGCGCGAGATGCGCGCGCTGCACGAGTTCGTCGCGGCCAAGTCGGAGGAGGTGACGGCGCTGCTCGACGCGCAGCAGAAGCTCCGCCTGCGGATCACCGAGGTGGGGACGGCGCTGGAGCGGGCGCGCAGCGAGGCGCACGAGGGGGAGCTCGCGCTCGTGACGGCCGAGAAGGACCTGCGCCGCGCGGAGGAGCAGCTCGCCGCGGCGCAGAAGCGCGAGGGCGTCGTGCGCTCCGAGCTCGAGGACCTCGCCGACAACCTCGACGCCGGCGGGAGCGAGCAGCAGGCGGCGCGGGACAAGCTCGCGGCCGGGCGCGCGGCGCGCGAGGCGGCGGCCGCCGGCCTCGAGCACGCCGAGCAGGTCGCGGCGGAGTGGCGCGAGCGGGTGCTCGGGCAGCAGTCGGTCGTGACCGAGCGCAAGGTGAAGCTCGCGCGCGTGCGCGAGCGCGCGGCGGCGGCGCGGGGCACGGTCGAGCGGCTCACGCGGTCGTGCACCGAGCTCAGCGGCCGGATCGCCCGGCTCGACCAGGAGCGGACCGAGAGCGCGATCGGCGCCGGGAAGGCCGCGGCCACGATCGTGATCGCGCGTGAGGCGCTCGTGGAGGCCGTCGCGAAGGCGCACGCGGCGCAGGCCACGCTGACCGAGGCGCGGCGCGCGCTCGACGAGGCGCGGCACGCGCACGCAGAGCGCGAGGCCGACCTGCGCGGGCTGCGCCAGGAGCTCGCCGAGGTGACCGAGCAGCTCCGCAAGCACGAGCTCGCGCTGGAGCGGCTGCGGGTCGAGCACAACCACCTCATCGAGGGGGTGCGCGAGCGATTCCGCGGGCTGGAGCTCGCCCGCGTCGTCGGCGACTACCACAAGCGGCCGCCGGTCGACGCCTCGCACCGAGCGCGCATCCAGGAGCTGACGGAGCTGCTCGACCGCATGGGCCCGGTCAACCTGGACGCCGTGCGCGAGCACGCCGAGGCCGAGGAGCGGTACACGTACTACTCGGGCCAGAAGGCCGACCTGGAGAAGGCGCTCGACGACCTCGAGAAGGCGATCGCCCAGATGAACCGCGAGTCGAAGCGGCTCTTCAAGACGACGTACGACGGCATCAACGCGCGCTTCAAAGCGCTGTTCCCGAAGATGTTCCGCGGCGGGCAGGCGGAGCTCCGGCTGACCAACCCCGACGACATGCTGGAGACGGGCATCGAGATCCTGGCGCAGCCGCCCGGCAAGAAGCTCGGGAACATCGAGCTCATGAGCGGCGGCGAGAAGGCGCTCACCGCCGTGTCGCTCATCTTCGCCATCTTCCAGTTCAAGCCGTCGCCGTTCTGCATCCTCGACGAGGTCGACGCGCCGCTCGATGAGGCGAACGTGGCCCGCTACAACGAGGCGATCCGGAGCATGACGAGCCACTCGCAGTTCATCCTGATCACGCACATCAAGCGCACGATGCAGTCGGTCGACGTGCTCTACGGCGTGACGATGCAGGAGCCCGGCGTCTCGAAGCTCGTCAGCGTGCGGATCAACGAGACGGCGAAGCGCGAGGCGGCGCCGGCGGCGGCGGTGGCGTGAGCGCCGGCCCGGGCGCGGAGCGCGCGGGGCGGCGGCTGTCGCGCGGCGCCTCGGGGCTGCGGCACCTCCGCTGGGCGCGCGAGGTGCTGGCCACGCTCGAGGCGCACGTCGACAACAACCCGTCGCTCGCCGACGCCGATCGCGAGGCGCTCCGGGGCGAGGCGCGCGCGCTCGCAGCCGGGGTGCAGGCGCTCAGCGGCGCAGTGAAGCCGTACCGGGATTTCCTCGAGCGGACGCGGGTGCGCTACCGCGGGCGGGTGCGCGTCGCGGAGCACCTGGTGCGGGAATCGGACGTGGACGACGTGGACGACGTGGACGACGCCGGCGGCGCGGCCGGGACGGCGCGCGCTCGCCTCGAGGAGGCGCTGACGGAGCTCGCCGAGATGGAGGAGACGCAGCGCCGGCCGCTCAAGGCGGCCCTGTCAGCGGAGATCGACCGGCTCCGGGAAGCGATGGCGCGGATGGATGCGCGCCTCGAGGAGCGGCTCTCCGCGGCGTTCGTCGAGAGCCTGTACCCGCCGCTCACGGACGGCGCGTCGAGGGTCGCCGACGACGGTGATCCGGACGACGACGCCGCGGCGAGCCCTCGCTAGCCGCGCGGCGGGCGAGCGGCTCGGAAGGGCCGGCGACGCGGGGGGCGCGGGGAAGGCGCGCGGGGACGGATCACCTGCCTGCACGCCGGGGTGGAGATGCGGTAAAGGGGCTGCGAACCCACGTTGAGAGGACGTCGATGGGCTGCGCGGAATCGGCCGCTATCCTGCTCGTCCGCGGGGGCGCCGCGGCGAGCGAGCGATTCGAGGCGCTGATCCGACGCCATGTGCCGGACGTGGGCGTCACCTCCGATCCCGAGCGCGCGCTCGAGCAGTGCCTGCGCGAGCCGCCGCCGGTGCTCGCCGTCGACTGGAGCGACCCGGCCGGCGCCGCGGCGCTCTGCGGCCGCTTGCGGGCGCAGCCTGGCGGCGAGGTCGTGATCGTCCTCGCCCTCACCGAGCGCGACGCGGATGTCGATGGAATCCTCGCAGCGGGCGCGAGCGACGTCCTGCTCGTGCGCGGCGAGGGCGACGGCGCGGGCGCCCGGGCGCGGCTCCGCGTCGCCCGCGAGCGCGCCGCGCGCGAGGCCGCCGCGCGCCACGCGCTCGCGCAGACGCAGGCCCGCCTCGTCCTCGCCGGCCGCATGGCGAGCGTCGGCACGCTCGCCGCCGGCGTGGCCCACGAGATCAACAACCCCCTCGCCTTCGTCATCACGAACGTCGACGCGGCCATCCGGCGGATCGCCTCGCTCGATCGACGGAGCACCGCCTCGCGCAGCGGCCCCTGGGGTCGCTCTCACGGCGACGGCCGCGGGCCTTCGAGCGAGCTCTCCGAGGTGCTGAGCCTCCTGGAAGACGCGCGCGAGGGCGCGGAGCGGGTGCGGCTCATCGTGCGCGACCTCCACACCTTCTCGCGCGCCGAGGAGGACCGCCGCGGGCCGGTCGACGTCCGGCGGGTGCTCGACTCCTGCGTCCACATGGCGATGACCGAGATCCGGCACCGCGCCCGCGTCGTCCGGAGCTTCGGGGAGGTGCCGCCCGTCGAGGCGAACGAGCCGCGGCTCGCGCAGGTCTTCCTGAACCTCCTCGTGAACGCCGCGCAGGCCATCCCCGAGGGGCTCGCCGAGCAGAACGAGATCGAGCTCTCGACGCGCTGCGACGCCGCCGGGCGGGTCGTCGTGGAGGTGCGCGACACGGGCACGGGGATCGCGCCCGAGGCGCTCGGGCGGATCCTCGACCCGTTCTACACGAGCAAGGGAGAGGGCCTCGGGCTGGGGCTCGCGATCTGCCACTCCATCGTCACGGCGCTCGGGGGCCGGATCGAGGTGGAGAGCCGCCCCGGCGAGGGGAGCACGTTCCGCGTCGTCCTCCCCGCCGCCGGGCCCGATGAGGCGGGCGCCCCGGCGGTGCCCTGCGCCGGCGCGCCGCGATGGGCGCGCGAGGGCGGCAGGCCCACCGCGGCCGAACCGCAGGCTGCGCCGCGGCAGCGGGTCCTCATCATCGACGACGAGCCGCTGCTCACGCGCGCCATCGCGGGGACGCTCGAGCCACGGCACGAGACGACCGCGACGGCGAGCGCCCGCGACGCGCTCGCCCGGATCCGCGCCGGCGAGCGCTACGACGCCATCCTCTGCGACCTGATGATGCCCGACATGACAGGGATGGATTTTTACACATCGCTCGCGGAGCTCGCGCCCGAGCAGCAGCGCAGGGTCGTGTTCCTGACCGGCGGCGCCTTCACGGAGCGCAGCAAGGCGTTCCTGCAGCAGGTCGACGCGCGGCTGCTCCTGAAGCCGTTCGACGCGGCGACGTTGCTCTCGATGGTCGACGAGGTCGTCGCCTCGCGCTGACGCTCGCTCGCGCTGACGCTCGCTCGCGCTGACGCTCGCTCGCGCTGACGCTCGCTCGCGCTGACGCGCGCCGGCACCTCGACCGCCGAAGGTCGCCGCGCACCGAGCCTCCGTGGGCGCGCGGCCTCAGTGGTAGTCGCGCGACTTGAGCGACACCTCCTGCCCGCTGGGCAGCTCCAGCCGCTCGAGCTCGCGCGCGACCACGTGGATCACCTCGCCCTGGCGCTCGACCCGCCCGGCGACGAGCAGGAGCGCGGCGTGCCGCGCCACCTGGTAGTGATCCGCGAAGACCTGCTTCTGGACGATGACGTTGACCACGCCGGTCTCGTCCTCGAGCGTCACGAACGTCACGCCGCTCGCCGTCGCGGGGCGCTGGCGCCCGACGACCATCCCGGCGACGCGCACGCTCTCGCCGTTGCGCGCCGCCTTGATCTCCTCGGCGGTCCGTACGCGCCCGCCCCCGCGGCGCCGCTTGAGCGCCGGCCGCAGGTGCCGCATCGGGTGGTCGTGCAGCGACAGGCCCACGCGCCCGTAGTCGAGCGCGAGCTGCTCCAGCGGCCGGAGCGGCGGGAGCCCCACGTCCCTGTCCTTCTCGATCGGCACGCCATCGAACAGCCCGTCCACGCGGGGCGCGCGCGCCCGCCAGAGCGCCTCCCTGCGCGCGGGCACCAGCGCGGCGAGGGCGCCCGCCTCGGCGAGCGCCTCCACCTCGTTCTTCTTCAGCTCCGCGCGCCGAACGAGATCCGGGAGGCTCTTGAACGGCGCGTCCTCGCGCGCCGCCACGATCGACGCCACGGCCGCCTCGCCGAGCCCCTTCACGAGGCGCATGCCGAGCCGCAGCGCAGGGACCGCCGAGGGCCCAGCGCCCGGCTCGAGGGTCGCGTCCCACGCGCTCTGCACCACGCACACCGGACGCACCTCCACGCCGTGCCGCTGCGCGTCCTGCACCAGCGCCGACGGGCTGTAGAACCCCATCGGCTGCGCGTTGAGCAGCGCGCAGGTGAACGCCGCCGGGTGGTGGACCTTGAGCCAGGCCGACGCGTACACGAGCAGCGCGAAGCTCGCCGCGTGCGACTCCGGGAAGCCGTACTCGCCGAAGCCCTGGATCTGCTGGTAGAGCATCTCCCCGAACCTCGCCGAGATCCCGCGCTCGGCGAAGCCCTGGATGAGCCGCCCGCGGTGCCGCTCCAGGCGCCCGTGCTTCTTCCACGCCGCCATGTCGCGGCGGAGCTGATCGGCCTCGCCCGGCGTGTAGCCCGCGCCGACCATCGCGATCTGCATCACCTGTTCCTGGAAGAGCGGCACGCCGAGCGTGCGCTCCAGGATGGGATCCAGGCACGGGTGCGGCGACACCGGCGGCTCCTGCCCCGTGCGCCGGCGCAGGTAGGGGTGCACCATCCCGCCCTGGATGGGCCCGGGGCGCACGATCGCCACCTCGATCACCAGGTCGTAGAACTTGCTCGGCTTCAGCCGCGGGAGCATCGCCATCTGCGCGCGGCTCTCGATCTGGAACACCCCGACCGTGTCGGCCCGGCCGATGGCCTCGTAGACAGCCGGGTCCTCCGGCGGGATCTGCGCGAGCGCCGCGATGGGATCGAACGCGGCGCCCCGGCCCGCGTGGCCCCAGCCCGCCACGGAGGCGTGAGCCCGCTCTTCGTCGGCCGAGGAGGCCGCGGGGGCACCGTCGCGAGCCGCGTCGACCGAGGCCCCCTCGGAGGCACCGTCCAGCGCCGCGTCGGCCGGCGCTCCCTCGGGCGCGCCGGCCCGCGCCGCGCGCCCCGCGCCGATCACCGCCCCTCCGAGCGCCGCGTACCGCTCCGAATGGATCAACGCGAGCGCCTTGCGGATCGCCGTCAGCATGCCGAGCGCCAGGACGTCGATCTTGAAGAAGCCGAGATCGTCGAGGTCGTCCTTGTCCCACGGGATCACCGTGCGGGCCTCCATCCGCGCGGGCTCGACCGGGGCCACCTTGTGCAGCGGCTCCGACGACAGGACGAACCCGCCGACGTGGATCGAGAGGTGGCGCGGGAAGCCCTCCAGCGCGCTCGCCATCAGGACCGCCTGCCGGACGCGCACGTCGTCCGGATCGAGGCCGGCCTCGCTGACCCGCTGCTCGGTGATGTCCGCCTCGTGGTGGAGCACGAGGCCGCTCAGCCTGTCGACCTGGTCCGGCGAGAAGCCGAACGCCTTGCCCACCTCGCGCAGCGCGCTCTTCCCGCGGTAGGCGATCACCTCCGAGACCATCGCCGCCCGGTCGCGGCCGTACATCTCGTAGATCGCCTGGATCACCTCCTCCCGGCGCTCGTGCTCGAAATCGACGTCGATGTCCGGCGGCTCGTTGCGCTCCTCCGACAGGAAGCGCTCGAAGAGCAGGTTGGACCGGGCCGGGTCGACCGCGGTCACGCCGAGCGCGAAGCACACAGCGCTGTTCGCCGCGCTGCCGCGGCCCTGGCAGAGGATCTGCCGCGCGCGGGCGATCTTCACGACCTGCTGCACGCTGAGGAAGTAGGGGGCCACGCCGAGCTTGGCGATCAGGGCGAGCTCCTTCTCGATCTGCGCGCGCACCTGCGACGGCGTCCCCGCGGGGTAGCGGTCGCGGCAGCCCTCCTCGGTCAGGCGGCGCAGCGCCTGGTCCGACGTCTCGCCCGGCATGCAGAGCGCGTCGCTCGGGAAGCTGTAGCGGAGCTCGGACAGCGAGAAGCGGCAGCGGGACGCGACCTCCACCGTGCGCGCGATCCAGGCCGGATGGTCGCGGAACAGCGCCGCCATCTGCGCGCCGGACCGCACGTACGCCTCCGCGTTCGGCGCGATCCGCGTGCCGGCCTGATCGAGCGTGGTCTTGGTCCGGATGCACGTGAGCACGTCGGCGAGCGGCTTGCGCGACGGGTGGTGGTAGAGCGGGCGCGCCGTCGCCACCGCGCAGGCGCCGTAGCGCCGCTCCGCGACGAGGGCCGCCGCGACCCGCTCGCCGTCGCGGCGGTCGAGGTGCTTCCAGGTCGCGACGAGCGCGCGCTCGCCGAACGCGTCGCGCAGCGCGCCGAGGAGCGGGCCGGCGACGGCCGCGGGCACGAGCGGATCGAGCGGCATGATCGCCGTGAGGCCCCGCGGCGCCGCCGCGATCGCCTCCGCCGAGATGCTCGCCGACCCCTTCTCGCAATCGGCGTGCGCGATCGTGAGCAGGCGGCAGAGGTTCGCGTACCCCTCGCTGTCCTCGACGAGGAGGACCACCGACGGCTGCGCCTCCGGCGCGCGCTGCGCGCCGCGCTCGGCCGCCGGCCGAGGCGCGCCGATCGTCAGCTCGGCCCCGACGATCACCCGCTGGTCGATCTTCTTCGCCGCCGTGTGCGCGCGGACGCTGCCGTAGATGCCGTCGCGATCGCAGAGCGCGAGCCCCTCGAGGCCGAGCTCCTTGGCGCGGTGCACGAGCTCCTCGGGGTGCGAGGCGCCCTCGAGGAAGGAGAAGCAGGAGCGGCCGCAGAGCTCCACGAACGGCACCGAGGCGCCGGGGCTCACGCGCACCACCCCTGCAGGAAGGCCTCGCCCGTCGCGCGGTCGACGTAGATCCACGCCTCGCCGCAGGAGCTCGCGCTCGCGCCGTCACGGGGGCGCAGCTCTCCGAGCCGCCCCGCGGCGGCCCTGCCGGAGGGCGAGCCCGAGACCAGCCAGGCGCGCGCGTAGTCGCGCGAGGCCGGCGTGGGCGTCCACCACTCCACCGCGTCGATCCGCATCACGAACGAGAGCCGCTCGATCGCGTAGAGGTGCCGATCCACGGCCACGATCGCCCCGCGCCCGACGCGGCCGAGCGGGATCGGCTGCGCGAGCAGCCGCGCGGGCTCCGGCGAAGGCGCCTCGGCCCCCGCCGCGCCCCCGGCCTCCGCGCCCCCGCCCTGCTCCGCCGCCGCCCGCTCGGCCGCCGCGCGCGCGCGGGCCGCCGCCGACGAGCGAGCCATCGCCGCCTCGTCCTCGACCGGCACGAGCCGCGAGCGCGCCTCGGGGCGGTGCGCGTCGGCGATCTCCAGGACGCCCACCCGCTCCTGGCCGATCTCCGCCGAGAGCTCGGCCAGGAGCGCGGGCAAGCTGTCCGGGTCGACCGAGCGGTCGCGCGACAGATCGAGCTGCACCTGACGCGCGCGCGTGATCCGCGAGGCGATGAGGTGGACGCCCACCGCGGGCGCCGCGAGCTCGATGCGCTCGAGCTTCGCCTTGATCGGCCGGAGCAGATCGCCCGCGTCCGAGAGCGCGACCGGCATGTCGACGTGGAAGCGCATCGAGGGCCCGCGCTCGTCGTCCTCGAGCAGCGCGGCGGCGCCGTCGTCCTCGCGCTCGCCGAGCCGGAGCCGCGCGATCGAGCGGTCGTAGGCGATCGCCACGTTGAGCCGCCCGCACGCCTCGCCGCGCGCGGCGAGCCGCGACGCGATGCGCGACGTCATGCCGCGCAGCACGAACAGGAGCGACTCGGCGCTCTCGACCGGCTCGTCGAAGAGCACCTCCTCCTCGATCAGCCGGGGCACCTCGAACGGCAGGAGCGGCACGGGATCGCGGCCGGCGAGGAGCTCCATCACCTCGGGCGTCCGCGGGCCGAGCCGCGACGCCACCTGCGCGCGCGGCAGGCGCGCGAGGTCCTCGACGCGGAGCACGCCGAGCCGGACGAGGAAGCTCGCCACCTCGCGCTCGACCGGGAGCGCCTGCACCGGCAGCGGCCCGATCGCCTGCGCCCCCTTGCCGGGCGGCGCGATCAGGGCGTCGATCCCTCGCCCCCCGCCGTCCAGCGCCTGCGCGCCGAACCGCGCCAGCGCCTGCGCGAGCCGCGGCCCGTCGGCGATCGCGAGCCGCGCGCGGTGGCCGAGCGCCGCCACGCGCTCGCCGAGCTCGTCGAGGAGCGCCTCCTCGCCGCCGACGAGGTGCGACGCCCCGGTGATGTCGAGCCACACCGTGTCGTACGGGCCGTCGCCCCAGGGGCTCCGCGCCGCGCTCGCCGCGCGCTCTCCGGCGCGGCCCGCCCGCGACGCCCCCGCGCGGGGCGCGCCGGCGCGCGGCGCTCCCTGCTCGCCGAGCTGGATCGCCGCCGTCGCCCCGAGCCCGAGCGCCACCTCGGCCACCCGGCCGAGCGCCGCGTCGATCTCGGCGAACGTCACCCGGTGGATCGCCAGGTGCGCGACGAGCGCCGCCGCCTCGACGACCTTCTGCCCGGGTCTCACCCCGTACCGCCGCGCCTCGTCGTCGACCACGTCGATCACCGCGACCGGCGCCGGCGGCTCGCGATCGGACCGCGCGGCGACCGCCGCCCGGCGCTCCTCGTCGCCCCCGATGATCACCGCGAGCGGCGCCTTCCCGCTCGGCGAGACCGGTCCGCGCTGCTTCACCAGCTCGCACGCGAGCTGCGGGAGCACGATCGCCACAATACGCCTCACCGCCATCGCTCCTCCTCCTCCCTCACGCCCGCGACAGCGCGGGCCGGGGCTCGCCGCCCGTCGCCCGCTCGGCCTTCGCCCTCGATCGTTCCCCCAGCACCACCGGCGTCGGCGAGGTCACGCGCCCGCGGCGGTCCTTGGCGACGCGGACCATCAGCCGGTCCTCGGCGACCTGCTCGAGCTCCAGCCGCATCGCCACCGGCAAAGGCATCGGCCGCGCCGCCTGGCGGTCGGTGAGGAGCAGGATCGTCCCGTCGCTCCCCTCGGTCGCGAGGGCGAGCTTGCGCACCACGTTGACCCAGCGCGCGAGGTCCTCCTCGCGGCGCCCCGCCGCGGGCGCGCCCCGCTCCCCCTTCGCCGTGCCCTGGCCGAAGGCCCCGGGGACCCCGGCGACGTCGATCACGAGCACCGCGAACGCTCGGCTCATCGCCATCCGGACCGCGACCTTCGCGAGCATCTCCACGGGGGGCCGCGCCACGAGCAGCCGGCTCAGGTCGACCCCCGCCCGCGCGACCGCCGGCGCGAACAGCGACCCGCTCGGGTCGATCCACGCGCACCACGCCCCCGCCGTCGCGCTCGTCCCGCGCAGCCGCGCCTCCGCCTGCGCCGACGCGCACGCGGAGAGGGCCACCGAGGTGGAGCGCCCCAGCCCGCGGGGGGCGGCGAGCTCGACGACACCCCCGCGCGGGAGCCCCCCTTCCGGGAGCGCGTCGTTGATTTCCTGTAAGGTGAGCGGGAGCGTCTTGGCGCGCGCTTCGAACTCGGGGAGGGTATGGCGCAGGAGGTCCCGGGCGAGAGGAGCGGCAAGAGCGACGGGCGACATACTGAACACGATAACAGTACCCCCGCGAAGCTGCCAACTTTGCCGGACGAACAACGTCCTACCTGCGCGCGACGCGTTCTCCTTTCGCCTTTCTGGGGCGGCAGTACGGTCTTGCCGGCGATCTGTGTTCGGCAGGGATGGCAGGACGACGGGGTTGAGAGGAATGCCCGCCGTCTGTCTTAAATAAGTCCGCCCGGCGGTGTGTCGACCCGGGGCCGGACGCCCCCGATGTAGCGGGAGCTCGGACGGATGAGCCGCCCGGCGCGCCGCTGCTCGTCGATGTGCGCGCACCAACCGGCGACCCTGCCCACCGCGAAGGTCGCCGAGAACAGCGAGCGCGGCAGGCCGAGCGCGTCGAGCAGCACCGCCGTGTAGAACTCGACGTTCGCGCGCAGCGGCCGGTCCGGGTGCCGCGCGCGGAGCGCCGCCTCCGCCGCCCGCTCGACCGCGCGCGCCAGCGCGAGCCGGGCGCCCCGCGCGCCGCCGGCCGTGCGCGCGAGCCGCTCGATCGCCCGCTCGAGCACCGCCGCCCGCGGATCCCGCACCCGGTAGATCCGGTGCCCCATGCCCATGATGCGCCGGCCCGCCGCGAGCTCCGCCTGGACCCACCGCTCGGCGCTGCCGGCGGGCGGCTCGCCGCCCCCGCCCGCCGCCGCGCCGCCCGCCGCCGCGCCGCCCGCCGCCGCGCCGATCGCGTCGAGCATGTCGAGGACCGGCCCCGGCGCGCCGCCGTGCAGCGGCCCCTTCAGCGCGCCGATCGCCGCGACGACGGCGGAGATCGCGTCCGACCCCGTCGAGGTGACGACGCGCGCGGCGAAGGTGGACGCGTTCATGCCGTGGTCCGAGACGGTCACGAGGTACGTGTCGAGCTCGCGCGCCTCGGCCTCGCTCGCCGCCGCGCCCCGCGCCATCCGCAGGTAGTCGGCCGAGAGCCTGAGCGCCGGATCGGGCGCGACCGGCGCCTCGCCCGCCGCGCGCCGCGCCCACGCCGCCGCGAACGTCGCGATCGCCCCGGCGATCGCCGCCGGCGGCGCCTCGCTCCCGAGGTGCGCGACCGCGGCGCGGAGCGCGTCCATGCCGTCGCGCGCCGTGAGCGCGTCCCCGATCCGGCCGAGGAGCGCGAACGCCCGCGCCCTGCCCTCCGCGATCGCAGCCCGGATCGCCTCCCGCTCCGCCGCCCCGGGCAACGCGCCGCCCCAGAGCAGCCCGCACACGTCCTCGAAGGTCGCCCCGCCGTCGCCGGCGAGCTCCTCGACGTCGTGGCCGGCGAGGGTGAGCCTCCCCCGCTCCCCGTCCACCTCCGAGAGCCGCGTCTCCGCCACCACGACACCCTCCAGGCCGCTCGCGAGCGGCGCCGCCATGTCCTTCATCCCGATCACCTCCGCTGAGGACATGTTGTGCATCGCGAATGGTTGATCAACCTTGATTGTACAATCAACCATGCACGATATCGAAGCGGATACGGGGCGCCCCCGGCGGCGAGGGCAACGCGGGCGACGCAGGCGTGCAGCGCGCCCCTCCCTGGCTCGGGCCGCGGAGAGCGGAGGTCCGCCGCGGACGGCGGCCGCGGGGCGCGTCACGCGAAAAATCCCGGGATCGATCGAGGAGCGCGGTGCTAGGAGGGACAGAGGTCGCCCCGCGATCCCCGACCCGCGCCTCCTGGATGGGTGGACAGGATGGACCTCATGTTGATGGGCTCTCATGGTTGATCGACCTGACACGGAGCAACGGGCCTCCGCGTACGTGACCGGCGCCGAGGCCGCGGAGCTGCTCGGCGTGAAGCGGGAGACGCTCTACGCGTACGCGAGCCGGGGCGTGCTCCGGGGCGTGCCCGGCGAGCGCGGGCGCGCGCGGCTCTACCTCAGGGCGGACATCGAGCGGCTCAAGGCGCGGCACGACGCGCGCGCCGGCCACGGCCCGGTCGCCGCCGAGGCGCTCCGGTGGGGCGAGCCGGTGCTCGAGTCGGCGCTCACCGCGATCGGGCCGCGCGGCCCCGTCTACCGGGGCAAGGAGGCGGTCGCGCTGGCGCTCGAGGACGCGCCGTTCGAGGCGGTGGCCGAGCTCCTGTGGACGGGCGAGCTGCCCGCGGAGGGCGCGCCGGCCGCGCGGCCGGTCCGGCTGGGCGTCCGCCCGGCGAAGCTCGCGGCGCTCCTGCCGGACGGCGCGCCGCCGTTCACCGCGCTGGCGCTCGCGGTGCCCGCGATCGGCGCGCACGACGCGACCCGCCACGTGGGCGCGCCCTCGGGCGACGGGCGCATCCCCACGAGCGACGCGGAGCGGGCCCGGGCGCGCGCGCTCGTGCGATCGCTCGCGGCGCTCGTCGGCCTCGGGCGGGACGCGAGCAAGGCGACCGCCGCCCTCGAGGCCGAGGGGACGGCGCGGCGTCTGCTCATCGCCCTCGGCGCGAACCCGTCGAAGAAGGCCGAGCGAGCCGTGAACCGGGCGCTGCTCGTGTCGGCCGATCACGAGCTGAACGCATCGACGTTCGCGGTCCGGGTGGCGGCGTCCACCGGCGCCGACCTCTACGCCTGCGTCAGCGCCGGGCTCGCGGCGCTCTCAGGCCCGCGGCACGGCGGCTCCGCCGACCGGGTGGAGGCGCTCGTCGCCGAGGCGGGCCGGCCCGAGCGCGCCGCCGCCGCGGTCCACGAGCGGCTGCGGCGCGGCGAGCCCATCGCCGGCTTCGGGCACCGGCTCTACCCGGACGGCGACCCCCGCGCGCAGGTGCTGCTCGAGACGGCCCGCGCGCTCGCGCCGCAGACCGCGGCGCTGCGCACCGTGCTCGCGCTGGTCGACGCGCTGCGCGACGCCGGCCACGATCCGCCGTCGCTCGACGTGGGCCTCGTCGCGATCGCGGCCGCGCTCGGCTTGCCGGCCGGCTCGGCGGCGGCGCTCTTCGCCGTGGGTCGCGCCGCGGGCTGGATCGCCCACGCCTTCGAGCAGCGCGAGGCGGGCTACATGCTGCGCCCGCGCGCCCGGTACACCGGCCCTTGATCGCCGCGCGGCCGCGCCCTGCCTAGAAATTGACCTGCATGCCGAGCTCGACAACGCGGTTCGGCGGCAGCCCGAAGTAGGCCGTCGCGGGCCGCGCGTTGCGCGAGATGAACGCGAACAGCGCCTTGCGCCACCGCGACATCTTGGAGCTGCCCGTCGTCAGCAGCGTCTCCCTGCCGAGGTAGTAGCTCGTCCTCCCGAGGTCGATGGTGAGCCCGTGCCGCTTGCACCCCTCCAGCACCGACGGGGCGTTCGGCGTCTGCATGAAGCCGTAGCACGCCGTCACCTGGTAGATGCCCTCGCCCCGCGGGATCACCGTCGCGCGCCGCTCGGCCGGCACCTCCGGCACGTTCAAGACCTGGATCGAGAGGAGCACCACCTGCTCGTGCAGCACCTGGTTGTGCTTCACGTGGTGCAGCAGGATCGGCGGCGTGCCCTCCGGGTTCGACGCCATGAAGACCGCCGTCCCACGCACCCGGTGCGGCTTCATGCGCTTCACGTCCTCGAGGAACATGTCGAGCGGCAGGATCGCCGACTTGATCGCGGCCGCGAGGTGCATGCGCCCCGTCTTCCAGGTCGTCATCACCGTGAAGGTCGCCGCGCCCATCACGATGGGCACCCAGCCGCCGTGGAAGAACTTGGCGCTGTTCGCCGCGAAGAACGCGAGATCGATCACCAGGAAGAGCCCGGCCAGGGGGAGCGACTTCCAGACGGGCCAGCCCCACGTCTTCCGGGTGACCACGTAGTAGACGACCGTCGTGATCCCCATCGTCCCCGTGACGGCGATGCCGTAGGCCGCCGCGAGCGCGCTCGAGTTCTTGAAGGCGACCACGAGCACGAGGCACGAGACCAGGAGCCCGCTGTTCACCTCGGGGATGTAGATCTGCCCCGCCTCGTCCTTCGAGGTGTGGACCACCGTGACGCGCGGGAAATAGCCGAGCTGCACCGCCTGCTGCGTCAGCGAGAAGGCCCCGGAGATGAGCGCCTGCGAGGCGACGACGGTCGCCGCGGTCGCGATCGCCACCGTGGGGTAGAGCGCCCACGACGGGACCAGCGCGTAGAACGGGCTCGCCGCCGCCGTCGGGTCCTCGAGGAGCTTCGCGCCCTGGCCGAAGTAGTTGATGAGCAGACCCGGCCAGACGATCGTGTACCAGGTGTACTTGATCGGCTCGCGGCCGAAATGGCCCATGTCCGCGTAGAGCGCCTCGCCGCCGGTGATGCAGAGGACGACCGCGCCGAGGATCAGGAAGCCGTGCAGCTTGTTCTCGAGGAAGAAGCTCACCGCGTACTCCGGCGAGGCGGCCCGGAGCACGCCCGGGTTGTGGAGGATCTCCTTCGCCCCGAGCAGCGTGAGCGCGAGGAACCACACGAGCGTCACCGGCCCGAAGATCGTCCCGATCCCGGCAGTGCCGCGCTTCTGGACGAGGAACACGGCGAGCAACAAGGCGCACGTGATCGGCACGACCGCGGGCTTCAGGGTCGACGTCGCGACCTCGAGGCCCTCCACCGCCGAGAGCACCGAGATCGCTGGCGTGATCACGCCGTCGCCGTAGAGGAGCGAGGCGCCGAACAGGACGAGGAGCACGAGGAGGCCGCGGCCGTCGCCCCTTCGCTCGCTGTTCGGCACGAGCGCGAGGAGCGCGAGGATGCCGCCCGCCCCCTCGTTGTCGGCGCGCGTGATGAACGTCACGTACTTGACGGTCACCACCAGCATCAGCGCCCAGAACATCAGCGAGAGCACCCCGAGCACGTTGGCCGGCGTCGGCGCCACGTGGTGCGGGCTGGCGGGGCTGAAGCACTCCTTCATCGCGTAGAGGGGGCTCGTCCCGATGTCGCCGTAGACGACGCCGAGCGCCGCGAGCATCAGGGGCCACATCTTCTTCGAGCCGGGGGCGTGCGCGGTCGACGGGGGCGGCGCGCGCTGCTCTGCGCCCGGGACCGGCTGTGGGCTTGTGCTCATCGGGGGCGAATCCTACTCCATCGCGAGCGATGGCCGCGAGGAGGCGGGGCGCGCCGGGCGGGGACCGCTCAGCCGAGCGCGCGCGCCGCCGCGGTGAGATCCTCGATGAAGCGGGAGAGCTCGGCTTGCCTGGCGGCCTCGTCCGGCATGCGGAGGATCGACGCCGGGTGCACGGTCGCGAGCGTGCGCGGCGCGAGCGGCGAGGCGACGACGCGGCCGCGATCGCGCGTGACCCGGAACGAGCTCCCGAGCAGCGCCTGCGCCGCCGTCGCGCCGAGGCACACGACGATCTGGGGCTTCACCACCGCGATCTCCGCGGCGAGCCACGGGAGGCAGGCGCGGATCTCGCGGCCGTCGGGCTTCTTGTGGATGCGCCGCGTGCCGCGCGGCTCCCACTTGAAGTGCTTGACGACGTTGGTCACGTACGCCCGGCTCCGCTCGATCCCCGCCGCCGCGAGCGCGCGATCGAGGAGCTGCCCCGCCGGGCCGACGAACGGCTTGCCGGACAGGTCCTCCTTGTCGCCCGGCTGCTCGCCGACGAGGAGCACGTCGGAACGCGCCGCGCCCTCGCCGAACACCGTCTGCGTGCCCCGCTCCCACAGCGGGCACGCTCGGCAGCCCGCGGCGGCCTCGCGCAGGCTCGGCAGGGAGGGACGGCTGGGGACGAGCGCCGCCGCCGTGGGCTCTCCGGCCGCGGCGTCACGCCCTGCTGCATTTCGCCGCACCACGGTCACCCTGGTTTCCTCGGCCGAAGTTCCATCGACCGAACCAGGAGCATCGCTCGTGCCAGCAGCCGCGAGGCGTCGGACGCGGCGCGTCGCGAAGCGTGCGGCCGAGCCAGCTTGACGGCCCCTGGCGGTCTTCCCATAGTGGCTCCGTCCCCGGAGTTGACCGACCAGTCAGAATGCCCCGCCTCGCCGATCGCCGCGCCAGGATCGAGTTGCTCCGCGCCGCCGAGGCAGCGTTCACGGAGCGCGGCCTCGCCGCGGCGCGGGTCGAGGACATCACCGAGCGGGCCGGCGTCTCGAAGGGCGCCTTCTACCTGCACTTCCAGAGCAAGGACGACTGCTTCAAGCAGATCGTCGAGACCTTCATCGCGCGCCTCGCGGGGTGCGTCGAGCCGCCGCCCATCGTCTTCGAGAGCGAGAGGGCGTCGATCAACGAGTACCTGAAGCGGATCCTCGCGCACGACGTCGAGGTGCTCGAGTTCTGCTGGCAGAACCGGGCGCTGCTCAGGATGATGCTCGCGGGCGGCGGCGGGGCCCCCTACGCCTACCTTATCGACGAGTTCGCCCAGCGCGTCGCGCGCCAGGTCGAGAGTCGCGTCCGGTACGCGATGGACATCGGCCTCTACCGGCGCGATCTCGATCCCGGCGTCATCGCCGCGCTCATCTCCGGCGCCTTCGATCGCCTGGTGCGCAAGCTCATCGATGCGCCGTCCAGACCAGACATCGCTGGCTGGTGCGCGCAGGTGCTCCAGCTCTTCACGCACGGCCTGCTCGCCCCGGAGGTGCGCGCCGTCGCTGACCCGTCGGTCACGGAAGCGCCGCCGCGGAGCGCGCAGCAGACCGCCGGCGCCGCTCCGGCCGCCGGCGCGACCGGCGAGCGCGCGGGCGGCGAGCGCAGGCGCTCCAGGGCCAAGGCGACCTGACGCGCGCCGCCCGCCATCGCGGCCGACGCGATGGTGGGCCGAGAGCCGAGCCGCCATCGGCAGACAGCGCCGGGGTGCCAGGAGCTTCCTGAAAGAGCATGGAAGCTCCTGGCGCAGATCGAGCGCTTTTGTACAGGAAATCCCTGATGCGCTATTCCTCATCACCCCAGCGGTCGGTCGGGCGCCAGCTGAGCTAGAGGTGACCATTACCGGACTTCAGCTTCGGGACAGTCAGGGGGGTGGGTCCGGTGGCCGAGGGAGCCGCTCGGGCGATCTCCGGAGGAGCGCAGCCATGGGGAGCGGTCCTGCTCGTTCAGCCGCGCCATGTCGACCGCCGCGCGCTCCGGCCGATGGCCGGCGCTCGCGGAGCGGCGCTCCTTCGAGCAACGGGCGCTGTCGAGGGGGGCTGTATGAGCACACGGGTGGGTTGCGAGAAACGAGTGTTCCAGGAGCTGCTCCGGCAGACGTGCCGCTCGATCCAGTGGCGGGCTGACGCCGCGCGATCGATCGCGGACAGGATCGAGGGCGCCGTCGCCGAGCACGCGCTCCACGTCTGCACGCCGGACGTCGATCTGCGCGTACGGCTGACCAGGGACTTCGCGCTGGCCGTCGCGATCCGCGTCCTCTCGTTCGGGGACGACGCCGAGGAGTCCCTCTGCAAAGCCCTCTGTCAGGACGGCTCGCTGATGGCGGAGCTCGTGAAGGCGGAGTGGCAGCTCGTGCGCGACGCCTGCAGGGCGGCCGAGCGGACCGCCGGGAGCCTGGTGCTGCTGACGGCGGTGCCAGAGGCGTGAGCCCCGGCGCAGGTCTCGGCAGGAGCGCGGCACACGCTCGCCGCCGCGAGCGGCGAGGACGAGGTGGGCGGGTGAGCCGCCTCCTCCGCCCGACGCAGCGGCGAGCGTACCTTGAAGTTGCTCTCCAGAAACGCTGAACACCGCATGATGCGACCGGGCCCACGAGGCGAAGCAGATGGCGCCCCAGATCAGCTACAGCATCTACGTTCGCTTCCGGGGCAGGCGGCTTGCGCTCATGAAGCACATCCGCTCGCTCGAGACGGCGCGCTCTGCGCTGCAAGCCCTGCGGGCAGAGCGGTTCCACGACGCCGATCAGGTGTTCCTCGTCAACGACGCGACGAAGCAGATCGTCGACGAGACAGGATGGGACGCGGCGTGGGAGCCCGATGCGAGCCGGCAGATCAGCGTCAGCATCCGGGTTCAGGTAGACGCCCCGCGCACGGATCAGACGCGCGGCGCGGGGGACGAGGTGGCCCGCGCGCTGCGGGGGGGCAAGGCGCCCGCGCTGCTCGAGGCGCACGAGACCACCTCGGCGAACGCCGAGCACGAGGCGAACGCCGACGACGGGGCGCGGCGCGATCGAACAGAGAGCAGGTGGTCCAGGATCGAGAGCCTGGAGCCCCCGCGCACGCGCCTGCGCCGCGCCATGGCGGCGGCCCGGGTCGCGCGAGCGCGCCACGACGCCGCGCTGGAAGCGCTGACCAGGCTCCAGCCCGGCGGGAGTATGGATGAGATGACGCGGATCAGGATCAGCGACGCCGCCCGCGCGGTGTCGGACCAGTCGACGCGCATCCTGGAGCAGCTCGAGCAGCTCCTCGCGCAGCTCGACGGGACGAGTTGACGAGATCGACCATGCGCCGCTCCGCTCATCGCCCCCTGCGCTGTCCTGACCTCATGAAAGGTGATTGAGATGCTCGGACACGGTGTTCAGCGCGCACGAGCACTGCCGATGACCGCCCCGTTGACCGATCGCACACCGCAACCATAGCTTCGTCGTCATCAGGTCCCCGCGGCTGCGAGGCGCCTGAGGAGGCGCTCAGCCGTCCAAGTCACAATGCCCGAACAGAAGAAGTCACGCCGGACGCAACTCAGGGCCACGGCCCAGGGCGACGCCGCGCCTCCGCCCGGCAGGGTGGCTGCGCCGAGGCGCTCGCTCGAGCCGCTCCGACGCGCTGGCGCTTCCTCCACGGCGGGCGAGGCGCACCCCGAGGGCGATCTGCGCAGCCTCGTCGTCGGCGTCGTCGCAGCGGCCGGCGGGCGCGGCGCGATCGCCGAGCTCCTCCGGCGCCTCCCGAGCCGGGATACGTGCCTCTCGCTCGTGCTGATCTACGCCGCGGATCCCGGCGAGACCCCGCTGCTCGAGCTCGCCGTGCAGAGCAGCCCTCTGCCCGTGACCGAGCTTCGATCGGGGATGAGGCTCATGCCAGGTCACGTCCACGTCCTCCCGCCGGACGCGCGAGCGACGCTGGCCGGCGTGACCGTCGAGCTCGCGCCGCGGGGCGAGGGCGGGCCGAGCCCCGCGGATGTCTTCCTGCGCTCGCTCGCGAGCGAGCTCGGATCGAGCGCGGTCGCGGTCGCGCTCTCCGGCGCAGGGAGCGACGGTGCCCTCGGCATGAAGAGCGTGAAGGCCGAGGGCGGGGTCACGTTCGCGGAGGACCCGCGCAGGGCCGACCGGCCGGCGCTCCCACGCAACGCCGTCGCCGCCGGAGGAGTCGACTTCGTCTCGGGCGTCGAGGAGATCGCGGCGGAGCTCGTGAGGATGGGCCGTCCCGGACCCGGGCTCGCTCCGTGGCTCACGCAGGGCCCGTCCCTCGGCGTCGACCCTGTCCTCGGCAAGCTGTTCCGGCTGCTCCACGCCACGGTGGGCGTTGATTTCAGCCACTACAAGAAGAGCACGCTGAAGCGCCGCATCCAGCGCCGGATGACGCTGCACGGGATCGGGAGCCTGCAGGAGTACCTGGACCACCTGCAAGCGCAACCGCGCGAGATCGAGGCGCTCTACCAGGATCTGCTGATCAAGGTCACGACGTTCTTCCGCGATCCCGGCGCGTTCGCCGCGCTGAAGACCCACGTGCTGCCGGTGCTCATGCACAACAGGCCGCAGGACTCCCCTGTTCGCGTCTGGGTGCCGGGCTGCTCGACGGGCGAGGAGGTCTACTCCCTCGCGATCTCGCTGCTCGAGTTCCTCGAGGCCGACGCGAGCGACCACGCCGTCCAGATCTTCGGCACCGACCTGAGCGAGGCCGCCATCCAGCAAGCGCGGGCCGGCATCTATGTCGAGGGTCTGTCGATCGACGTCTCGCCCAGCCGGCTGCGCCGCTTCTTCGTCCGCGTGCAAGGCGGCTTCCAGGTCAACAAGTCGGTCCGCGATCTCTGCGTCTTCTCGCGCCACGACGCCACGGCCGACACGCCCCTCTCGAAGCTCGATCTCATCAGCTGCCGCAACCTGATGATCTACCTGGAGCCGAGCTTGCAGCGCCGGCTGCTGCACACCTTCCACCACGCGCTCAAGCCCACGGGCTTTCTGCTCCTCGGCTCGTCCGAGAGCATCAGCACGGTGCCCGATCTGTTCGGGGTCGTGGACAGGACCCACAGGATCTTCTGCAAGCGCGCCGCGCCCGAGTCGACCTACTCCCTCGTCCCGGCCGCCCTCCCGGGCGCGCCCGCGCCCGCCGCGGAGAAGGCGCGGTACCCCGAGGCGGTCGGCATGGACGCGGTGCGCAAGGAGGCCGACGCCATCGTCGTGACGCACTACGCGCCTGCCGGCGTCGTGGTCGACGAGGACATGCAGATCCTCCAGTTCCGGGGCAAGACAGGGCCCTACCTCGAGCCGGCGCCGGGCGACGCCAGCCTGCACCTCTTCAAGATGGCCCGAGAGGGCCTCCTGCTCGGCCTGCGGGCCGCCATCGAGGCGTCGATGAGCTCGTGGACGATGGCCCGGAAGGAGCAGATCAAGGTCAGGCAGGGAGAGAGGGTCCGGTACGTCGACATCGAGGTGTGGCCGCTCAAGGTCCGGCTCCCGCAGGGGCGCTGCTTCCTCGTCATCTTCTCGGAGTCGGGCGCGGCCAGGCTCGACGCGGGCGGCGACACGCCCCAGGGGGACCCGCAGAAGGATCTGGAGCTCGTCCAGCTCCGGAGGGAGCTCGGCACCACCAGGGAGTACCTCCAGGCGATCATCGACGAGCTCGAGGCGACGAACGAGGAGCTCCTCTGCGCGAACGAGGAGCTCTTCGCGAGCAACGACGAGCTGCACAGGATGAACGACGCGCTCGAGTCCTCCCGGGAAGAGCTCCGGTCGGCGAACCAGGAGCTCTCGACCATCAACGACGAGCTCCACGGCAGCAACGTCGCGCTCGGGCGCGCGAACGACGAGCTGGAGGACCTCCTCTCCAGCGTCAACGTCCCGATGGTGATGCTCGATCCGGACCTCCGGATCCGCCGCGTCACGGGCGCCGCGGACAGGCTGCTCGGCGTCGCCGCGGGCGACGTGGGCAGATCCATCCTCGACGTCAAGCCGAGGGGCTGGGCCGAGGTCGCGCCGCTCGTCGCCGAGGCGCTCGAGACGCGGAGCACCGTCGAGCGCCAGGTCGAGGATCGCGACGGCCGCTCCTACGTCATCCGGGTGCGCCCCTCCCGGAGCGCCAGGAGCGAGGTCGGCGGCGCGGTGATCTGCTGGCTGGAGGGCGACGCGCCGAGGCGCGCCGGGCGCGATCTCGCGGGCCCGCGCGACCGCATCTCCGCCGTCTTCGAGGTCCTGCGCCACCCGTTCCTCCTGCTCGACGGCGAGCTCCGGATCCGGGCGGCCACCCGGCGCTACTGCGAGCTGTTCATGGTCTCGCTCGGCGACATCGAGGGGCGGCCTCTCTCGGCCATCGACGCGGGCTGGTACACCCCGCAGCTCGACCAGCGGCTCCGGGACGTGCTCCACCGAAGCGCCGCGCTGGTCGACCTCCGCTTCGAGGCCGTGCACGCGCGCGCCGGGCGCAGGACGCTGTCGATCTCTGCCTTCCGGCTCCAGGCCGACGAGGGCGAGCTCCCGGCCCTGCTGCTCGTCGTCGAGGACAGGACGGGCGCCGAGAAGGACGAGGGCGCTGCTTCCGGGCTACGGCCAGCGCGCCGCGCGGGCCTCGACTGACGCGCTCATCGCTGCTGCCGCGTCCGCCAGTCGCCGGAGGCGATGCGACGACGTCCGCGCACCGTCGCCGCGGGCATCAGGTACGCCTCGCAGCGCGCGCCCCCATCGAGCTCGATCGACTCGCGCCGGAAGAGGTCGGGGCACCCCTCGTAGAGGTCGAGCGCGGCGAGCGTCTCCCGATCCGGCTCGTAGAGCTCGCCGAGGATCGCGATCGAGCCCCCGCGCACGAGCGCCGGATAGGCGTCGAGATCGGCGAGCTCGAACGACGGGGCCGTGCGGGCGGGCCCGAGATACCGCGCGCGCCCGAGCAGTTCGTGCGAGCGCTCGCCGCGCATCAACGTGCCATACACGAACAGCGGCAATGCCCCGTCACCGGCAGTGCTGTTCGACCGCGGCGAGCAGCTGTTCGAGGTTGATCGGCTTCTTGAGGAACTGCGCCGCGCCGAGCGAGGACACGAACTCGTCTCGCCCGGTCGCCGAGATGATCACCACCGGGATCGAGGCGAGCTCCGGGTCCTTCTTCTGCTCTGCCCTGAACTGCCAACCATCCATGATGGGCATCATGAGATCGAGCAGGATGAGGTCGGGCCTCGGGTCCGTCCGGAGCGCGCCGAGCGCCTCACCGCCGTGGGCCGCCGATGCGACGGCGTAGCCCTCCTCCTGCAGGAGCTCGGCGAGGGTCTCTCGAATATCCGGATCATCATCGACAACGAGGATCCTCTTCAAGGGAGCGGCAGGCACGGTGCATCAACCACTATGCGAAAGGCTGACGTCGCGGCGAAACAGGGAAAGCCCTGAATCCCTGCTCGGGAGCCGCTTGATTGGGCTCGTTCTGCGAGGAAGGAGGCACATGGAGGTCTCTCTGCGGCGATCGGCGCCGCGACGTGGTCCCTGAGCGGCGCCCGTTCGCGCGTCGCCGCTGGCATGCTCGCCAGTGCGCCGGGAGCGTGCGGCGGCGGAGGCGTTCGAGCCGGACGGCGCTCGCGGGAGAAGTTCGGGCGTACGCATCGCGGTGTTCGGTCGTCGGCGGCGAGCCCGATGGTACAGCAGGGGAGCGCTCCGGCGAAGCCGCTCTCGTCTGGATCTGCGGTCAGCCAGGGTTGCGGCCAGCCGGGGTGAGCGCGGAGCGGCCGCGCCCACAACCTCACGCCCTGTGATCGTACCACCGTCGCGGAGGAGCGCAGCAGCGCAGCGCGCCGGAAGGTCGGCCGGCGCGGGTCGAGCGGGCAACGTCAACCGCCCTCGCCCGGGGCGGCGAGCACCACCCGCGAGAGGGCGCTCAGCAGCGCATCGATGTCGACCGGCTTCGGGATGAGCGCGGCCGCATTGAGCCGCTCGGCCATCGACTGTATCTCGTGCGGCAGGCGGGCCGAGAAGATCAAGAGCGGAGAGCGCGCACCGAGCCCCGCGAGCTCGGCGACGAACCGATCCGTTGTCATGCCCGGCATCGTCAGGTCGAGCAGGACCGCCTGAAAATGCCGCTCCGCGAGCGCGTCCAGCGCCCCGCGCGCGGTCGCGGTGAGCTCGACCTCGTACCCCTCCAGCGTCAGGAGCTCCTCCAGCATCGTTGCCGTGTCGACGTCGTCCTCTGCAACCAGGATCACGTGCTTGCCAGCCATGGCTCCCCTCGCATCTCCTCGGCAGGGCCGTTCGCCGGACGGCGCGTCGCTCTCCCCACGCCGGGACAACCCACGCCGATACGGCGCGAGCCCACCGGTCAGCCGCCAGCGCAGCGCGGGCGACCTCGCTCATGCACCCGGTGTGACGGCCCACCCGGGCGACCCGATCCGCGCGCTGGAGCGCTCGCCGCGGCGCGCCACGCCGACGATGTCCGGCAAAGGGCGCAGCGAGGCAGACCGCCGCTCCCGCCGGTCCGGTACGTTCCTTTGCCCCCTCTCCCGCCCCGGGCAGTATGAAACCCCGATCGCGCTCCGGATGCAAGGCGGGCGGAAGGGATGCGGAAGGGAGCGGACGGGAAGCGCGAGCAAATAGAGAGCGCGAACGGACTCCCCGACAGGGGAGACACCCTGGTAGACTCCCATGGATGCCTGGCGAACGCCGCGTCGCGCTACTCGCGATGGAGCCAACCATGCCGGACGGAGGGGGAGCGCCGTTCAGTCATGGAATCCGTCGTGTCGAAGCCTCTTTGCTCGCCGATCCGGAGCTCGCCGGCGTACCGATCCACGTGATCGAAGCGCAGACGAGGGATCTCGACGCGTGGGTCGCCGAGGTCGAGACCGTGGACGCCGACGTTGTCGGCCTCGCCGCGCACGTCTGGTCCTTTCCCACGTTCATCGAGGTCGCGCGCCACCTGCAGCGCAACCGGCCAGGGCGCACGATCGTCCTCTGCGGTCCGCTCGCGCGCCCCGCGATGTTCGCGCTCGCGCCCTGGCGCGACGCCGCCGCGTGCATCGACGCCCTCGTGCACGGCAACGAGCTCACGTTCCGGAACATCGTCCGCCTGGGCGAGCGCTCTCCCGAGGCGCTGCGCGCGGTGCCTGGGCTCCACGTCCCCACGGCCGACGGCTGGACGTCGACGGGCGAAGCGCCCCACGTGACGCCCGACGAGCTCCCGTCGCCGATCCGCCTGAAGCTGCTGCCGACCGATCGCATCGTCCCGCTCGAGATCAGCCGCGGCGGCGTCATGAGCTGCCCGACCTGCGGCGTCTCGACGGGCGACGCCGCCGCCGCGGTCTTCTCGGAGGCCTACCTCGTCGAGGAGCTCAGCGCGCTGCTCGCCGCCGGCGCGCCGGGCGTCCAGATCGTGGACGCCCCGCTCAACCTGAACGCGGAGGCGTTCAGGAACCTCGTGGCCGCGGAGAAGCGGGTCGGCTTCTTCAAGCAGGCGGCGCTGATGGCGTCGATCGATCCGGAGCACGTGCACGACGAGCACCTCGAGTTCCTCCGCGGCGTCGCGCGCGTGTCCCTCGGCGCGCGGCTGCCGCCGCTCACCAAGGACACCGGTGACGGCACGCAGCGGCCCTTCCGGGAGTCGAAGTTCGCGAAGGTGATCGAGGAGCTCTCGACCTTCACGGACATCGAGGTGGACATCCTCCTCGGCCTCCCGGGCGACGGTCCCGTCACGTTCCGGCGCACGCTCGAGCGCGCGCGCGAGCTCCCGTGCAAGGTGCGCATCCTCCACAGCCTCGTCCTCCCGGACGACCTCATGACCCGCGCGCCCGCGTCGTTCGAGCTCCGCTTCGACCCGTTCACGCTGATGATGCGCTCCTGCCTCGGCTGGTCCGAGGACGCGCTGTCCCGCGAGCGCAGCCGCCTCATCGAGATGGCGTACCGCGAGGGCGGGGAGATCACGCCGGACATGTGGTCGTTCCCCGGGCCGCGCGAGATGCGGCGGCCCGCGATGCCGCTCGGGAGCGGCGTGGTCCCGCCGGGCGGGGAGATCCGGGTGGAGGGCGCGACCACGCTCGCGCCGGCGGGGCAGGACCTCCAGCGCGTGCTTGAGCTCGGGATCAAGGAGGCGACCTCCGGCGGGTGGACCTTCGTCGAGGCGTCGGCGCGCCCGGGCGAGATCGTCGTCATCATGAAGACGCGCGACGGCGCGCTGGTCGTCGAGATGCGCCCCGCCTCGCCCACGGAGAACGCCTACAAGGTCGTGGACGGCGTGGCGTTCGGGTACCGCTCGCCGCGCGGCGTGAAGATGAGCGACGGCGCGCTCCGCCTGCTCGACCGCGTCCTCCAGCGCCTCCACGCGCCCGCGCGCACGGCGCTCGGCCTGTCGACCCAGGACGGCGGCCCCGGCTCGGCCCGGGTGCGGCGCTTCCGCGCGACCCCCTCATGACGCCGCGCCGGCCCGGGGCCTCCCCGGGCTACTGAGCGCCGTCGCGGTCGGAGCTCCGCCACGCAGCCGCCCGCGCGGCCTCGGCCCGCGGCGGCATCGACTCCAGGCGGCGGGGCGCGCCGAGGAGCTCTCGCCGGAGCGCCTCGAGCCGCTCCGGCGACACGTCCTGGTGGTCCACGATGTACGGGTGGACCTGGCGGCTCTTGCCGCGGATGCTCAGGGCGCCGGTCGGCTGCGCCGGGATGCGGTCGTCGAGCATCGCGTACGTCGCCTGGCAGACGATGATCTTGGAGCCGAGCTCCTTGTTGAACTGCTCGAGGCGCGAGGCCGTGTTCACCGTATCCCCGATGCAGGTGTACTCCATCCGCTGGAGCGACCCGATGTTGCCGGAGATGACGGTGCCGGTCGCGATCCCGACGCCCATCTTGATCTCGCCGCCGCCGAGGAGCTTCCGCCGGTTGATGCGCTCGAGGGCCTGCACCATCTCGATCGCCGCGACCACGGCGCGCTTCGGCGCGTCCTCGACCGAGAGCGGCGCGCCGAACACCGCCATCAGGCCGTCGCCGATGTACTTGTCGAGCGTGCCCCCGTAGCGGAACACGATGTCGACCATCTCCGTGAAGTACTCGTTCAGGAACGAGACGACGACCTCCGGCTCGACCGACTCGGTGAGCGGCGTGAAGTTGCGGATGTCGGTGAACATCACCGAGACGTGCCGGCGCGTGCCGCCCAGCTTGAGCCGCCCCGGATCGGAGAGGACAAAGTCGACGAGGTCCTTCGAGAGGTACCTGCCGAGCTCCTGCTTCTCGCGCTCGAGCCGGACGCGGGCCATGGACTCCACCTCGGCGCGGAGGAGCAGGTTGCGCGATATGCGGGCGATGATGCCGGCGACGACGCCCGGGAGCGCGATGAAGAGGACCTGCTGGCCCTGGTCCGCGATGTTGATCGCGTTCTGGCCGTAGACGGACACCGCGCTGATCGGGATCGCGCCGGTCCAGACCGTCACCGCGAGCACGACCGAGTTGAAGAGCGCCGACAGCCCGGCCGAGTACAGGCACGCCGCGAGGCTGTAGCGGAAGCCCGACATCAGGTTCCACAGCACGTAGACGGTCGCCAGGTAGCTCGAGAAGTACTCGATCATCCCGGAGTGGTTCCTCGCCGTCGCCAGCGCCGTGAGCGTCAGGAGCGCGAGATCGACGAAGATGCTCACGTACTTGAGCCAGCCCACGTAGACGTCGGGGCGCAGGCGGAAGAACGCGTAGAGCAGGAGCGAGTAGACGAGGTAGCCGCCGATCTGGATCGCGAAGATCTGGTTGGCCGCCGGCGTGTTGACCGTCCACACGTGCGTGAACGTGTAGAGGCTGAGCAGCCCGAACACGAACCGGATGTGGTTCACGATCTGCTCGCCGCGCATCTCCTGCGCCTGGATGATCCGCACGATCTCCGGCGATTTCTCGATGCTCATGCCCGCCGCTCCCCTCCGCGCAGCCGAGACCGCGCCGCGGCGAGCCCGCGCGCGCAGAGCGCGGTCGTCAGCGCCCTGCCCTGGTGGTGTCCCTCGCGGCCGTGCTTCATCGGCGTCCGGTAGAGCGGCTCGGCCGGCCAGGAGCCGTCCACGAGCTGCCGCTCGCCGAGGTAGCGCAGCCCCCGCTCGATCAGCAGCGGGTCCGGCGACCCGGACATCGCGGCGCCCTCGAGGCACGCGGCCGTCCAGAGCGGCGTCCCGAAGCCGCCGTCGAGCCGCTGCGCGCCCAGCATCCGCGCCAGGGTCGCGGCCTCGACCTCGGCGACATCGGTCGCGTGCGGCGCGTCCCCTGCCCTCTCCCGGTGCTGCCGGTAGAGGCGCGCGAAGCGGAGGAACGCGAGATCGGTGTACGGGCCGTCGTAGAAGCAGGCGCCGCGGATGCCGTCCGGCGAGGCCGCGTCGAGCACGCGCCGCGCGTTCGCGTCGATGACCCGCGCGAACCGCGCCGCGTCGAACGAGAGCAGCCCCGCGAGCAGGTTCAGCCGCACCGCCGAGCAGTCATCGCCGGCCCACGCCGCGCCCGGCGTCGTCGGCCCCGCGGGCCCTCGGTAGAACCAGGTCGGGACGACGCCGTCGTCGCCCACGTTGGCCAGCATGACCTCGATCCACGTCTCGGCCCGCTCCCGCGCGGCGCCCGTCGCGGCCGCGAGCTGGAGCATGATCGCGAGGTCGTCCGCGTCCGGCGGGAGCTCGCGGAAATCGCCGAAGTAGCGGAGCTCCCCGGCCGGGATCTCGTCGAGCAGCGCCGCGGCATCGGCGCGGGCGTCGCGCCCCACCTCTTCGATCTCGATCAGCGCCATGAGGATCGTCGCCCGCACGAACCAGTGCCCCACGGGCTGCTCGCGCGATCCGAGCACGCCGAAGCGCTGCACCTCCCAGGACTCCGACCACGGCGCCGCCTCCACGAGGGACGCGACCGCCGCCCGCAGATCCGCGCCCGCGTCGTCCCGCGACGCGGGGCCGCCCAGCGCGCGGGGCGGCCCGAGCGCCGCGCCGGCGCCGAGCACGTCGCGGAAGGACATCAGCCCCTCGAAGAAGCGGAGGCGCTCTCCGAGCATGTCGACGAACGCGCGCTGCGCGTCGGCCAGGCCCCGCTCGCTCGGGCGCGCGCTGGGAGCGCTGGCGGCGATCTCGCGCGCCGACGTGAGCGCGCCCCGCGCGCGCGCGGCGAGCGCGGCCCGGTAGGGGCGCCCCGCGAGCAGATCGTGGATCTCGCGGCGGCGCACCGGCGACGCGCGCTCGCCCGCGAGGGCGCGGAGCAGCGGAGGGGCGAGGTCCGCGTCGCGGAGCCAGCGCGCGAGGAGCGGCGTGAGCGTCGGCGCCGCGAGGTCCGGCGCGGCCGGATCGAGCCAGAGGCGCACGAGCCCATCGATCAGCCAGAGCGGCTCCGTCACCGCCTCTCCGAAGCGGCGGGCGGGCGCGGGATCGTCGCCCGAAAGGAGCGCGGGCGCCGTCCACAGGGCGACCGTCTCTCGCGCGCCGCCAGCGGCGCTGCGCGCGACCGCGGCGCCAGAAGCGGCGCTCGCGACCACCGGGTTGTCCGGCCACGAGGCCTCCGCGAGCTCGGCCAGGCCGAGGAGCCAGCCGTGCACGCGCGCCTCATCCACGTGCTGCGCCAGCAGGCGCCCGGCGAGCGCGCCCCGCGCGAGCGCGTCGGGCGCGCCCTCGATGCCGCCGGCAGCCACCAGGGCCACGGCGACCGCCGCGTCACCGGCCGCCGCGGGCGAGGACGCGCGCCCGCAGACCCGCAGCGCCCAGCCGGCCCAGGGGATGCTGCGCCCCGGCGGCGCGCCAACGCCGCGCTCGATCGCGAGCGCCCCCCACGCCGCGTCACCGCGACCGAGGGCTCCCGCTCGCAGCAACACGGACAAGGAGCGCTCGCACACCGCCTTGTCGTCCGGGTCGAGCCATGGCCAGGCGCCGATCGCGCCTGCGTCTGCGCACAGCGTCACATACCGACTCCCCCCTCACGCGCCGCGGCCGCGATGGCCGCATCGACCGCTTCGGGCGTCGAGGTCGAGGCGTCCCGGATGCGCTGGAGCGTCTCCGACCCGACCTCGTACCCCTCCGCCGCGATGGTGCGCTCGGGGTCGGCGAGGAGCTGCTGACGGAAGCTCGAATCCACAACGGCACGACCGATGAGCTCTGCCTCTGTTTTCTTCGACGTCATGACTCCTCGCTTTCTCGCTCGGGAGGCTAGGAGACCTCCAAACCGCTCGCAAGTGGAAGCGCGCGCATCCGCGCGCGTTCGCTGGGTCACTGCGACGGCGCGCGGCGCGTGGGCTCACGTCGGTTCGCGTCGTCTTGCGTGGGTTGACGCCCGGTCCACGCGCGGTCCACGCCCGGTCCACGCGCGGTCCACGCCCGGTCCACGCCCGATTGCACCCGGTTCAGCGCGGCGCGCCGACGCTCTCCGCGGGCTTGCCGGCGAGCGCGCTGAAGAACGCGAGAAATACCCGCCGCTGGATCTCGCTCATGTACCGCGCGCGCTCCTCGCAGAAGCGCGCGGCCGCAGGGAGCCCGAGCGCCACGGCGGCAGCCTCGGCGCGAGCGAGCTCACAACGCGCCCCCTCCACGATGGCGTCGAAGCCGCCGCGCACGAACAGCGCGGCGCGCAGCGCGGTCGCATCGCCCCCGTCCCGCTCGCGCCGGCGCTCGTCGTCGGGCTGCGCAGCCCCGCTCGACCGGGACGCCCCGGCGCCGCTCGCTTCGACGTGCGCGCCGAGCCGCACGAGCACGTACGTCGTGTTTCCGAGCGCGCGATCCTTCTCCGCGTGCAGCAGGTCCGCGAAGAGCTGGTGCGCCGCGGCGAGGGCGGCGACGAACGCCTCGAGGGCGGCGAGGTGCTCGGGCCGCGACAGCGCGAACAGCGCCGCGGCCGCCGGGAGCACCAGCGGGCGCGTGCGGGCGAGCACGCGGCGAAACATCGCGGCGTCGCGCGGGCCGCCGCCCCGGTGCAGCCGCCGCTCGAGCTGCATCGCCTCGCCGTACCCGAGCCACACCTCCTCGAACAGATCCCAGAAGGCGCTTTCGCCGGCGAGCGAGCGGGCGAGCAGCGCCTGGTGCCGGGCGAACAGCGCCCCGGACAGGAGCACCGCCGCGCCCGGCTCACCGAGCCCTTCATCCAGCAGGTCGTCCTCGATCCGGACGTGCAGGTATCCGACCGCCGCGGCCTCGGCGAGATCGACCGCGAGCGGCGGAATCCCCGGCGATCCGGCGCACGGCGCGGGCCCCTGCGCGCCGAACCGCGTCGCGACCCACAGCGGCAGCTCGAGCACCGGCAGCGCCATCGGGTGCGAGAAATAGCCCTCGCCCGGCTCGCCCTCGAAGAGCCTGAGGCGCGCGGCGAGCTCGTCGAACAGCGCGCCGAGCTCGCCGCCGAGCCGGCCTCGGAGCGCCGCGAGCCGCCGCAGCACCTCGACCTCGAGCGCCGCCGCGACGCCGTCCTTCGCGCCCCGCGCGCCCTCCCCCGTTCCCGCTGCGCCGTCGTCGTCGCCCATCCCACCTCCACCGGTCGTCGCGCGCGGCGCCGCCTCGCGCGACGCTATCACGAGCAGACTCGTCCGCGGCGCGGGCGCCGCCGACTTTGCCCGGAGCGAAGGCCGTGCGACACTCGGCGACTTCACGAGACGGGACACAATGATCGATTCCGAGCGTTTCTCCGAACGTTACTCCGAACGTTACGGAAACATCACGACCGACGCTCGCGCGGACGTCCTCGATTTCCGGGACACCCTCTATCGCCCCACGATGGTGGAAGTGCCTCCGGTCATGCCGCCCGAGCGCTTCATGGACTACGGCGTGCCGGTGCTCGATCAGGGCAGGAACAACGGGTGCACCGGCTTCACGGTCGCCGCCATGGCCCACTACCTGCTGCGCAGGCGCAAGGTCTCTCCGGACTACGGGCTCGTGAGCCAGAACATGGTGTACACGATGGCGCGCCGCTACGACGAGTACCCGGGCGAGGACGACGCGCGGGGCTCCAGCTTGAGGGGCGCCATGAAGGGCTGGCACAAACACGGTATCTGCGCCTACGAGCACTGGCCGTGGGACCCGAACGACCTCCACGGCACGCTCACGCCCGAGCGCGCGGCCGACGCGATGCTCCGCCCGCTCGGCCTCTATCAACGCGTGAACCACAAGGATCTCTCGGCGATGCACAACGCCCTCGCCGAGGTCGGGATCATCGCCGCGTCGGCGCTCATCCCGTTCAGCGGCTGGTACTACGGGACCCAGAAGAGCGGCGTCATCCCGCCGGTCGACAAGACGAACCCGTTCATCGCCCCCTGGGGCGGCCACGCGTTCGCGATCATCGGGTATGACGCGGAGGGCTTCTGGCTCCAGAACTCGTGGGGCACCGGCTGGGGCAAGGGCGGCTTCGGGCGGCTCTGTTACGACGACTGGCTCCAGTACGGCTTCGACGCGTGGGTCGGGCGGCTCGGCGTCCCCATCCGCCTGAACCAGCCGCGGTCGCTGCGCCCGCTCACGTCCGCGAGCCGCACGTTCGCCAGCCTGCGGCCGCACCTCATCAGCGTCGACATGCACGGGCAGCTCCAGCAGCGCGGCGCCTACGGCACGACCTCGGAGGACGTCCGCATCATCATGGAAGAAGACTTCCTGAGCGCGACCGAGAGCTGGCGGCGCCGCCGCCTCCTGCTCATCGCGGGCGGCGGGCTGCGTCGGCAGATCGACGCGATCAACCGCATGTCGCGCCTCCGGCCGAAGCTGCTCGGGCACGAGATCTACCCGATCGAGCTGCTCTGGGAGACCGACCATTACCCGCGCCTGCTCGAGATCCTCCACCGCGCCACGGAGGGCCGCCGCCACGACGGCTACGATCCCCGGGCGTTCGGCTTCATGATCGACCGGCGCGACGACGCCCTGGAGCCGCTCGTCCGCCGCATGGGCGGCAAGGCCGAGTGGGACCGCATGAAGCTCGCCGCGGGCGACGCGACGATGGACGCCGACCACGGCGGCCTCCGCGAGATGATCGGCCGTCTCGCGTCGCTGATGGACAGAGATCCGAAGATCGAGCTCCACCTCGTCGCCCACTCCAGCGGCACGTTCCTGCTCGCGCCGCTCGTGCAGCTCGTCACCTCGGAGAAGGGCAAGCGGATCGAGGGGGGGCCGATGCGCGGCCAGCTCGGGCTCGGGCTCCCCATCGAGTCGCTCTCCCTGCTCGCGCCGGCGAGCGCCATCGACGCGTTCCGCGACACGTACATGCCGTCCATCAAGGGCGGCATGGTCCGGCGCTTCGCCCTGTTCACGCTCACGGACGAGGCGGAGCTCCAGGACCACTGCGAGGTGTACGGCCGGTCGCTCCTCTACCTGGTCTCCAACGCGCTCGAGCGGCGCCCGCGGGTGCCCGGCACGAGCGGCGTCTCGCTGCTCGGCATGGAGGCCGGGCTCCTCGATCCGGAGAACGCCGACGTCCTCGCGCTCCTCACCGAGGACAGGGAGGACCGGCCCATGGTGTTTCCGAGGGCAGAGTGGATCAAGGGGCCCAACACGAGGCCTCCGCCCCACGGCTCCGAGGCGCGGCGGCACGAGGATTTCGAGAACGACGCGACCACGTGGAAGTCCGTGATCGCCCGCATCCTCAACCAGCCCTTCGCGGATCACCTGCCGCCGATGTCCGCGCGGGATCCGTGGTGAGCGCGCTCCCCTCACCCCTCCGGGCGGCGCCGCTCCCCTGAGCTCACCTCGCGCAGGACCGGGGCGCCGAGCCGCTCCGGCACGGCCGGCGACGCGGTCGCTCCGCTGAGGAGGCTCGCGAACGAGATCCGGAGCTCGTCGCCGAAGTCGATCCGGAAGAGGCCCATCTCGGGCCGGCTGCGGATGTCGCGGATCACGTCGCTCGGATCGCAGACCTGGCGCATGCCGATGAGCAGGGCGTACATGCGGATGAGGAGCGGGCCGCCCTGCCCGGGCGCGAGCGACGGCAGGCACAGCTCGAGCAGCGCCCCGGTGCGCTCGACGTGCGCGAGCAGCGAGAGCTTGAACCGCAGGGCGGCCTCGTAGCTGACGTTCTGCTCGAGGACGCTGTGCAGGATCGAGAGCAAGCGCGTCATCGCGCCGCGCGCGACGAGGCTGGTCGACAGGATCGAGGCGATGCTGGCGGCCGCGTCCTCTCCGGACGCCGCGGAGGCGCCGCGGCGCGCTCGCGACGCCCGAGGGCGCGCCGCGCCCTCATCGACCTCACAGCCGCCGAAATGCGCGAGATGGATATTCACATCGTCAAACCATTTCGCGAGCTCTTGATCGACGACCGCGAGAAACAGCTCTTCTTTGGTGGTGAAATACAGGTAGAGCGTGCCTTTGGCGAGCCTGGTGCGCTCGGCGACCTGCGCCATGGTGACCTCGGGATACGGGGTCTCCTGAAACAGCTGCCAGGCAGCGTCGATGATGAACCTTCGACGCTCCTCCTTCTGCTCCTCCTTCCGCGCTCTTCGCGTTGAGCTCATGACAGACTGGTTTACGACGTCTCCAGAAGATCCGCAATCCACACAATGAGGGCACCACACCGCGTGTATACAAATTGACCAGTGCGCTCTCGAGCGCGTGCATCGCCCGCGCCTGTCGGCGGCGCGCGTCGACGGTGCGTTGGGCGCGCGTTGACCGTGGTCTTCTCGTGCGATCGCTCATCCGATCACCCGTTATCGTAGAAGTAACCGCCCTCATCACATTTCACCGGGCACCATCACACCGATGCCGTGCACCCCGGCTGTCGCAGGCGCATGAGATGGCGACACGACAGTAAAATACCGCTGTTACTATCTGGCGCTGACCTGCCGCCGTGGAGAGCCGCGCGTCACGCGACATTCCGCCTTCGTCGGGCAGCGCCGGGCCCCGCGCTGCCTGCGTCGCGCTGTCTCAGCCCGCGTCCGCCATCGCCAGGGCCCGGTGGATCACACGGAGCACGGCGTCGGTCAGGCCGTAGGCCGGCAGCTCGGGGACGGGCACGAGGGCCACCTCGGCAGCGTCGTCGCCGGCGGCGAGGGCGCCTCCGGTCGACTCGCACAGGTAATCGAGGATCACGTAATGATACGGACTCGCCACGATCTCCACGACCTCTACGAGCGGGCCGACGCGGACATCGAGGCCCGTCTCCTCGCGGATCTCGCGTGCGACGGCGTCGGCGAGCCGCTCACCGGGCTCGACGCGGCCGCCGGGGAGCGACCACGTGCCCGCGAGCGGGGGGCGAGCGCGCCGGACGAGGAGCACGCGCGGCGCGCCGGCCGCGTCCGGGCCGCGCTCGATCACGACGGCGCCGACCGCCACGCGCGGGGGCTCCAGCGGACGGCTCGGCGCGTCGCTCACGGAGCGGCCGCGTCCGTGCGGCCGGGCTTGCAGCGGGCGTCGCCGGGCGTCGCGATCACGAGGTCGTACTCGCCGAGCGCGACGTCGCGGGGGATGACGACGGCGTCGTCGTAGCGGCCCCGATCGTCCGTCGAGAGCGAGCCGACCGTCACGCCCTGCGGCGCGGATCGTCCCGTCAGGATGACGTCGACGCGGACGTGCGCGCAGGGCGCGCCGTTGCTGCTGATCTCGCCCTGGAGGTGGAGCGGGAAGCCGCGGCGGATGTCCCTGTCCAGCGCGGTCACGACCACCTCGGTGCGCTCGGCCGGGCGCTCGTTCGGATCGTTCGCGGGCGTGGGTGGCGGCGGCGGCGCCGAGGGCGGCGCGGCGGGGCTGCTCCCGCTGCCGGCCGGGCCTGCCGGCCCCTGCTGCGCCTGCTCGGCGCGCGTCCTGTCCGCGAGATCCTGGCCCGAGTCGCGCTGCTCCGGCCAGCTGTAGGGATCCGGCGGCGGCACGTAGGGCGGGCGGCTCGGATCGATCTCCTGGTCCATGTTGAGCGCGGCTCCCCCCAGATCGATGCGATGCCAGAGCGAGCCGTCGAAGACCTCGACCCAGGCGTGCGCCTCGTTGACGACCATCCGCGACGGGATCCCGATGTGCAGGGCCGTGACGAGGAACGCGAAGGCGCGGTGGCGACAGACGCCTTTGCGCGAGAGCGCGAGGTCGAGGTAGATGTCGCCGTGCCCCTTGGGCGGATCGTCCGAAGGGGCGAACGACCGGAAGTACTCGACCATCCTCTGCACGACGTCGCGCGGCCGCATCGCGGTCGAGATGCCGATCGCCTGGGCGACCTGGCGGAACGCCGCCTCGTGCGACGCCTCCTGCGGCGCGCGGTAGCGCTCGAGCTTGCCCCAGTCGACGTCGGCGAACTCGCTGCCGAAGGTCGCGCGGGCGATCGCGAGCTGCACGATGAGCCGGACGCGCGCGCTCTTCGTGCCGCGCACGAACCAGTTGTCGGCGCCGTCGCGCAGCACGACGACCGGTGTATCGGGGTTCACGTGCATGCGCACGAGCCGCGTGTCCGGACCGACCGTCGGGATGCGGACCGGCTCGTTCGGCACGAGGTCGACCGCGATGTCCCCGTAGAACGACTCGTCCCCAGCCGCGACCGTCGCGTCCGCCTTGATCGTCTTCAGATCCCGATCGCGGACGACGAGCGAGTAGTCCGCCCTCACCGCGTCGTACGCTTGCAGCCGCTTGAACGGCGCGGTCGCGGGGGAGAACGGATCGTCGTAGCGCTCGACGTTCGGCCGGCGGGTGTCTCGATCCGGCTCGTAGGACGCTTCCGGGCCCGCGTCGGACCCGACGTTGCTGTAGACCTGCTGCTGGGTCGACGGCGGGCGCTGGGGATCCGGCGCGGTGGCCAGGCCGCTCGGCGTCTGGATCGCCGCCGGGAGCCCTCCGTCCAGCGTCGTCGTGGCCAGCGAGACGTCCTCCGCGGGATCCGGCGCGATGAACTCGTGCAGGAGCGACCCCTGCGCGTCGGCCAGCGGCGACACGGCGCACGCGAGCGCGAACACGAGCGCGCTGCGCGCCCAGCCGCCGCGCCGTCGCCGGGACGCGGAGACGTCGGGCGGTGGAGCGGGGCGAGGGCGCGCGGCTGGAGGGGACATCAAGGTCCGCTATGAAACCAGAAACCCCGGCGATGTTCCACGCCGGCCGGCCGATCGACGTGGCTCGCGGTCACCCGCCCTCGTCCACCGTCCCCCTTCCCCTCCTCGACGACCGTCCCCGGTCGCCGATCAGCGCCGGTACTGCGGGGCGTCCGCGTGGTGGCGCCGCGGCTGCGGGGCCGAGCGGAGCCGGTCGATCGCCTCGGTGGATTCGCCGCGCGCGGTCAGCTCGGCGGCGAGCACGTCGAGGGCGGGCTGAAAGATGTCCGTCCGCGCGAAGCGGCCGGCGCGACCGCCGGCCAGCCTCGGCAGGACGGCCACGATGCGCCGCATGCCGTCGGCGTAGCGGCGGGAGATGGCCAGCCGGTCGATGAGCGGCTCGAGGAAGTCGGCCACGGCCGCGGCGCGATCGCGGACGCCGTCGCAGGCCTCCTTCATCGGCTCGAGGAGCAGGAGCGTCCAGAGAACGGTGTCGTCGAGCGGCCGATCCGCGGCGGTGCGCCGGTCGACGTAGTCGAGCACGCGCCAGAGGCGCTGGCCCGGGCCGTCGTCGCCGCGATCGTCGTAGAGCAGCGCCGAGACCTCCGGCAGGAGGACGTCGAGCACGCCCGTCTCCCACGCGAGGTAGATGGTGCGGCGCGCCTGGCCGCCCCGCATGAGGCGCAGGATCTCCTCGGACAGGCGCGGGCGCGCCGCGAGGGCGAGCGCGTCGCGGCAGTAGACGACCGCGTCGTAGACGTCGGGGGTGATCGCGAAGCCGAGCCTGCCGGCGAACTTGAGCGCGCGCAGGATGCGGATCGGATCCTCGCGGAAGCGCGTCTCCGGCTCGCCGATCGTGTGGACCACCTGGCGGCGCACGTCGTCCATGCCGCCGACCCAGTCGAGGATCTGCCGCGCCTCCACGTCGTAGAAGAGCGCGTTGATCCGGAAGTCGCGGCGGAGGGCGTCCTCGTGCGCGACGCCGAACGCGTTGTCGCTGCGGATGAGCAGCTCGCTCCCGTCGTCGGCGTCCTCCTTCGGGTTGCGCCGGAAGGTCGCCACCTCGATGACCTTCCCGCCCTGGAAGAGGACGTGCACCAGGCGAAACCGCCGGCCGATGATGCGCGAGTTGCGGAAGAGCTCGCGGACCTCCTCCGGCCGGGCGCTGGTGGCGACGTCGAAGTCCTTCGGCCGCCGGTCGAGCAGCAGGTCCCGCACGCAGCCGCCGACCAGGTAAGCCTGGTGGCCGTGGCGAACGAGGCGTCGCACGACTTTCTGGACGTCCGGATCGATCCGCGCCTCGTCAAAGACCACCTGGTAGCGGCGCGGGGTGGGGATGTCCTCGTCGACGAGCTCGATCCGGAACGGATCCTCGTCGGGGACGCCAGAGTCCGTCGGCATGGGCTCGCCCTCGGGCGGAGCGCGGAGCCCGGGGGCGCTGCGGCTCTCGTAAATCGGGAGTTCGGCGTCCTGGAACGCCGCTGTGCCATTGTCAGGAGATGGGGTCGCGCGACCCATAATCAGCAACCGAGAAAGCGCCAGGCAGCGCCTGGAGGGAGTGGAGGACGACTGGCGCGCGATGCTGGGATCCCAGTTTCCCCTGGAGAACCGACCCGCGCTGATGAGGCCCGCGCCCGCGGACCCCCGAACCGTGCCGGCTCGCTCGCCGCGGCCTGGAGCGGCCTGACGAGCGGATCCGGCTGTCGCCCGGAACAAGAGATGCTAACGGCCGTCTAGCAGGGCTTCGCCGTGAGAGCAAAGCCGAGGCGCAGGGGGGTCGACGGAAGCCTCCCGGGCGAGCGGACGTCACGGCTTTGTGCCCCAGTGCCCGATCCCGGAGATCGGCGGCGCGGCGGCGTCCGGCTGGGCGGCGGACGGACCCCCGGCGCTCGCCTCCGGCGTCGCGAGCAGCGCCTGCCGCAGCTCCGCCATCGACGGGAACCGGCCGCGGGGATCCTTCACGAGCGCCTTGCGCACGACCGCGTCGAGCTCGCGCGACATGAGCAGCCCCGGGTGCAGCCGGTGCAGCGGCGGCGGCGGCTCGCGCCCGTGCTTCGCCGCGATGGCCGGGTACGGGCCCTGAAATGGAACGCGGCCGGCGAGCATCTCGTAGAGCACGATGCCCAGGGAGTAGACGTCGGCCGTGGGCGCCGCGGGAGCGCCGTGCGCCTGCTCGGGCGCCATGTACTCGGGCGTCCCGACGACGCGGGGGACGAGCGCGCCCTCGGCGCCCTGCTCCTGGATGAACGAGAACCCGAAGTCGAGCAGCTTGACGATCTCGCGCCCGTCGGCGGCGTGCACGAGGAACACATTCTCCGGCTTCACGTCGCGGTGGATCACGCCGGCGCGGTGCGCGGCCTCGAGGCCCGCGGCGAGGTCGGCGGCGATCCGGACCGCGCGCGCGGGGGCGAGCGAGCGGGCGAAGGTCAGCGTGTCGGCGAGGTCGAGGCCGACGAGCAGCTCCATCGCGAAGCACGGCGTGTCGCCGGCGCGCTCCAGCGCCTCGACGCAGAGGACGTTCGGGTGGCGGACGCGCGACGCCGCGGCGGCCTCCCGCTCGAACCGCGCGACGAGCAGCGGGTCGTCGCGGAGCTCTGCTCGAAGCACCTTGACCGCGACGCGCGCGGGCGCGGCGTCGTGCGGCCTCCCGACGCGATCCGCGAGGTAGACGTGCCCGACCCCGCCGCTGCCGAGGAGCTGCACGACGCGGTACCTGTTGCAGAGGAGCTTGCCCACGAGCGCTTCGGCGGCGACGCGAGCAGGAGGCATGGATCGATCGTAGCGCAGTCGCGCCTGCAGAAGGGCAAAGGCGCGCAGCGGCGCCGGAGAAGAGCGCTCCGGCCGCCTGGTAACGCCGGCGACCTACCGAAACGTTCGCGGCCGCACCATCGGGCGGACGCGGCGCGGGCGGCCCGGCCCGAGCGCAAGAACGCGCGGATCGCTTGAGCGGCGACGAGGAGGCGGCCACGCTTAGCGGCGCATGACCGACGATCGTCGATTCTCCTCCCCGGGCGCGCTTGACCTGGACGTCGAGCTCGCCCCAGCCGCGACGAGCTCCGCGGTGCCTGCCGCCAGGCCCACGTCGCGTCCGGCTCCGCTCCGCTGGAAGAAGAACCTCGCGCTCTTCTGCCTGACGGTCGTCTCGGTGTTCGCCGCCGGCACCCTCTGGGCTCCGATCACGCCGCAGGACGACAGCGTGCTCTCGCTGGTGAAGGCGCTGCCGCAGACGTGGCCGTTCGCCGTGCCGTTCCTGGCGATCCTGCTGGCGCACGAGTTCGGGCACTACTTCGCGGCGCGCGCGCACGGGGTCGAGGCGTCGCTCCCCTACTTCATCCCGCTCCCGATCGTGAGCCCGCTCGGCACGATGGGCGCGGTGATCTCGATGAAGGGCACGATCAAGTCGCGCAACGCGCTGCTCGACATCGGCGCGTCCGGACCGCTGGCCGGCCTCGCTGTCGCGATCCCGGTCCTCTTCGTCGGCCTGATGCACTCGGAGGTGAACGCGACGTCGGGCCCCGCGCTCCAGGAGGGGCGGAGCCTGCTCTACCTCCTGGTAAGGCGGCTCGCGGTCGGCCCGATCCAGGAGGGGCATGACGTCTTCCTCGGCCCCACGGCGATGGCGGGGTGGGCCGGGCTGCTGATCACGGCGCTCAACCTGTTCCCGGTCGGCCAGCTCGACGGGGGGCACGTCGCGTACGCGCTGTTCGGCAAGCGGCAGGATCGCTACAGCCGCGCCGTCCACTACCTGATGCTCGTGCTCTTCCTCGGCAACGTCGCGTACTTCACGCAGCACTTCATCGCCGAGGGGCTCACCGAGGCGCTCCGCGCCGCGGTCGCGAACGGGATGCCGTGGCTCACGTGGTTCGGCGTGGTCTACGTGATGCTGCGCGTGGGCGGCCGGGAGCACCCGCCGACGGAGCCCGGCGAGCTGTCGCCGGCGCGCAAGGCGATCGCGGTGGTGACGCTGATCTTCTTCGTGCTGCTGCTGATGCCGACCCCGTTCGGGACCTACTGAAGAAGGCGGCGGTCGCTCACGGCGTCGCGGCGGCGAACTTCGCCCGGAGCGCGTCGCAGACGACCGCCGGCGCGTAGTGGCTGACGTCGCCCCCGTGGCTCGCGATCTCGCGCACGAGCGACGCCGAGACGAAGCCGTAGTGGGTGCGCGTCGGCAGGAAGACCGTGTCCACGCCGGGGAGCATGTCCGCGTTCGCGTGGGCGATCTGCAGCTCGTACTCGAAGTCGGTCGCCGCGCGCAGCCCGCGGACGATCACGCGCGCGCCGACCCGCTGGCAGTACTGGATGAGCAGCCCCTCGAACGAGTCGATCCGCGCGTTCGTCACCTCGCTCGTCGTCTGCCGCAGGAGCTCCAGCCGCTCCGAGTAGGTGAAGAGCGGCCGCTTCGTCGGGTGCCGGCCGACGGCGATGATCACCTGATCGAACAGCTTCGACGCCCGCTGGATCAGGTCGAGGTGACCGAACGTGATCGGATCGAAGCTCCCCGCGTAGACCGCCAGCAATTCCTTGGGCATGGCGCTCACCGGTCCGGCGTGCGCCTGGGAGTGCCGGCCGGCGGGGCCGACCCGGGCGCGGGCGCCGCGGCCGGCGAGGCCGCCGCCGGCGCCTGGGGCGCGGGCGCTGCCGGCGCAGGCGCCTGGGGCGCCGGCGACCCGACGTTGCCCGCGGGCGCCTGCCCGTCGCCGGGGGGCGCGGGCGCCGGCTCGGTGCCCCGGAGCACCTTGTTCAGGGCGACGTCGTCCTCGATCCACATGAGCCGGCCGCCGTCGCCGAAGGTGATGCGGAAGTAGGCGAGCAGCCCCGCGCCGATCACCCCGTCGAGATCGAGCTGGAGCTGCTTCTCGACCGCCTGGAGCGGCGCCCCGTACACGCCCGGCACCTTCGGGATCTCCAGCGCGCCGAGCCGCAGCATCGGCACGACGCCCTGCTTCAGCTTCTGCTCCGGATCCTGCTCGACCCGCTTCAGCCCGTCGGCCTCGAAGCCCGCCTTCTTCCAGCCTTCCTTGTCGAGCGCGATCGGGAACGTCATCGACGTGTCGATGAGCATCGGCCCCTGCACGGTCTTGTCGGGGCTCACGCTGCTCCGCAGCACCATGCCGCCGCCCTTGATGAAGGCGAGGTCGACGCGCGTCGCGTCGGGCGGCGCCGGCGGGGAGAAGCTGCGCACGACGAACTGCCGGCCGCTGTAGTCGATCGTCGCGTTGAGGTGGCGGAGCAGGTTCACCCCGAGCAGCGCCTTGATGGGCGCGCCCATCTGCTTCGAGATGCCCGAGAGATCCTGCGTGAGCGCGGGCACGTCGTTGACCTCGAGCTTCTTGCCGAAGCGGAGGGAGACCCAGCTCGGCTCCTTGCGCGTGCTGCTGTCGAGGACGACCTCGCCGGTGCCGGTCGACACCATCGCGAGCGCCGACTCGCCGTCGATCTCGAGCGGGACGACGAAGAACGGGGCGGCCGGGCTGACGTGGGGCATCTCGATCGCCGCGAGGAGCGCCCCCGAGATCGTGAACGGCGCCCTCCCCGCCCCGCGCCGCGCCAGCTTGGCGATCGACTTCGCCCACTCGTCGACCACATCGGGATCGTCGAGCATCGCCTCGAGCTCGTCGGCGGCGGCGTCGAGGTCGCCCTTGTACCAGAGCGCGCGCCCGCGGATCCCGGCCGCCTCGGAGCCGGCGACCCCCTTGAGGAGGCGCAGCGCCTCGGCGTAGTCGAGCCGCGCCAGCGCGATGCGCCCCGCGAGCAGCCGGGCCTCCGTGTCGGTCGGGACGATCGTCAGCGCCTTCGCGACAGCGTCGCGCGCGTTGTCGACGTCGGCGGACTGGAACTCCTGCCGGGCGCGGGCGAGCCACTTCTCCGCCGCCGGCGGGCGGGCGGTCTCCGGGCCGATCATGGTCGAGCACGCGGCGAGGAGCGTCGCGGCAAGCAGGCCGCCGAGGCGAACAGCAACAGGGGAGCGTCTCGTCGGCGCGGTACGGTTCGAGTGGATTCGCACGTGGATCTCAGGCCCTTCGCGCCGTGCCGTCCGGGGCGAGCTCTCCCGGCGAGATCGGCTCGATCGCCAGGATGCGATCGGCCCGTAGCTCACGACGGCTGCGCGACGGGAGCAGATAGCCGAGAACCCGGGGTGGGTCGAGGTCCGTTCGCACCCCCGTTATCCTTACCACGAGCTCCTCGGGCCCCCGGCGCGCCGGGCGGTACCGCATCCGCACGGTGGCGGCATGCTCGGCCGCGCGCACCGCCGCTGCGACGAGCGCCGGCCGGGCGTGGCGCTCGCCGATCCGGACGTGCCACAGGTCGCGCGGCGTGCGGGGGGCGAGGACCTCCACGATCTTGCGGAACACGGCGCGCAGCGCGTGGACGTCGTCCTCGGCGCGGTGGGCGCGCTCGCGGTGGACGCCGAGCTCCCGGCACAGGGAGGCGAGGCTGTGGCTCGGGAGGGCGAAGGCCCGGCGCGAGAGGACGAGCGTGTCGAGGTAGTACGGGATGCGCCTCGCCCGGCCCGCCCGGGCGAGCTCGGCCTCGAGGAACGCGACGTCCCACGCGGCCGCGTGGGCGACGATCACGGCGCCCGCCAGCACCTGCTCGATGCGATCGCAGAGCTCGGGGAACGTGCGCGCGCCCGCGAGCTCCCGCGGATCGATGCCGTGCACGTGGGCGTTGCCGAACACGTCCGGCTCGGGCCGCACGAGCGACGTGATCGCGTCCTCGCACGTGTCCCCCCGCATCCGCTCGGCGCAGACCTCGATGACGCGATCGCTCTCGGGGCGCAGCCCGGTCATCTCCAGGTCCAGGAACACGAGCGGCGCGCGCTCGATCGGATCATCCCAGGGCGAGCCGACGGCCGGCTCTTCGCCGGTCGTCCGCTCGGGCTCCGCTCCATCGCGTTGCTCTGTCATCCGATCTGGTTCCCCACCGCGACGGCGCCACCCGCGGTGGCGACCGTCCCTCGACATGGACGCGTCTTAGCGAAACCCGCGCCCGACTGAAAGCGCTCCGCCGCGCGGCGTCGGCGGCGCCCCCGGTCGGCGGCGTGGGGCCGGCCGCACCGCGCTGCCGCGCGACGCGGAAGCCGCCCCGGGCCGCGCGAACCGGGCCGCGCGAAGCGGAGCCAGCTCTGCGGCGCGCCCCTACAGGGAGAGCGGGCGCGTCCCGCGCGCCGCGCGCGGCCGCGGCAGACAGCACAGCAGGATTTCTGCCGCGCGGCGCCGGATGTTCGCGGGGACTTTCGTTGCTACACTCCCGGGCGTGCCGAACGGGGTAGCCACAGTCCCGGGGGGCCCTCCTGACGAGGAGCCCATTCTCGGCGACGAGTTCTCAGGGTTCCGCCGCGACCGCAGGGCCGAGCCGCTCGATCTGCCGGTCCTCGTGGTGAACCGCTTCTTCCAGCCTGTTCAGATCACGACGGCGCGCCGCGCTTTCCTGCTGCTCTTCGGCGGCGCGGCCCTCGCCATCGACGAAGCAGGCGACCTCCACGATTTCTCGGCCTGGCGGAGCTTGCCGGTGCGGGACAAGGACGATCATCTCCCTGTCGTCGGCGGCTCGCTCCGCGTGCCGCGCGTCCTCCACCTCCGCCGCTACGACCGCATGCGGCGGCCGACGATCCGGCTCACGCGCAAGAACGTGATGCTCCGCGACGCGCACCAGTGCCAGTACTGCGCGCGCCGCCCGCCCGTCCGCGACCTCAACATCGACCACGTGCTCCCCCGATCGCGCGGCGGGGAGGATTCCTGGGAGAACCTCGTGACCGCCTGCCGCACGTGCAACCTCCGCAAGGGCTGGCGCACGCCCGACGAGGCCAGCATGCGGCTCATCCGCCAGCCGGTGCCGCCGCGGTGGTCGGCGACCATGCAGATCCTGCTCGGGCTGCCGCACTCGTTCGACGAGTGGAGCCCCTTCCTCAAGGCCGGCTGACGCCCCGCGCGGGGCCCCCGCCCGTTCCCGTCCCGGCTCTGCCGGAGGCCTTGGCCGTCGAGCCCGCGGCCAAGGCGCCGCGGCCCGCGGCCAAGGCGCCGCGGTGACGCGCCCCTGCTCGTCGCAGTACGCGACGGCTCTCCACCCCTCTTCGGTGCAGAGGAAGAAGTCCACGCAGCCGGTCCGGCACGCGGCCTCCGCGCACGTCTCGGCGGCCTCGGCCGGGCAGTCCGGCTCCTGCAGGGCGGGCGCGCAGCCCGACGCCTCGCCGCTGCGATCGAGCATCACGCGCTCGCAGGCGTCGCCCGGACCACCGCCAGCGCCCGCGTCCGGCGCGGGCTCGCCGGGTCGATCGCAGCGCGCGACCATCGTCCACGCTCCCTCGCGGCAGTCGTGGAGCGCACGGCACGCGTCGTCGTCGCACGTCCCCCCCCGGCCGAGCGGGCACCCTCCCTCGGGGATCTCCCCGCAAAGCTGCGGCTCGCTGACGGGATCGCAGCCCGCCGGCGCGAGGGCGGCGAGGGCGGCGCAGGCCACGAGAACCGGCGGGATCTTCACGAGATCCGTGAGGAGAGCGCGGATCGTCGGCGCGAGGGGAGAAAAACGCAAGGCGCCTCGCCTCCGCTCGGCAGGACCGTTTAGTATGCGCGCCATGCGTCCCTGCGCCACTGCCAGCGCCGTGTTCACCGGAGTCCTCCTCGCCGCGACCCTGTTCGCGGCCTGCTCGAGCGGCACCGCGCCGCCTTCGCCGCCGGAGAGCGCACCGCTCGGCGCGTCTTCCCCGCCCGCGTCACAGCCGGCCGCCGCCGCGGATCAGGGCGCCGCTGCGCCGGGCGCCGCCGACCCCGGCGCCGCCGCTCCGGGCGCCGCCGAGCCGGCCCAGGCGAACAAGCCCGCGGGCCGCGGGAAGGCCCCCGAGACGGTCGAGGACTGCAAGGCGATCGCCTCCGAGATCACGAACGAGCCGCCGGACGGCGGGGTCGTGATGAACAACGCGATGACCTCCGCCGACGCGGGCTCGAGCGATCGCCTGCAGCCGCTCGTCGACGCGATCAAGGCGCGGCGCGACGGCTTCCGCTGCTGCTTCGATCTTTACGCGCGCAAGCACCCGGGCGCGCAGGGCCGGATCACGTGGCAGCTCAAGCTGAAGCCCGACGGGACCCTCGAGGAGGCCACCATCGTGCGCGACAAGAGCGACGTGACCGCGCCGCAGATCGAGTCGTGCATGGCGGAGCTCGCGAAGTCGATCACGTGGGCGCGCTCGCCGAGCGGCAAGGAGACGGTGCTGACCTACCCCTTCGACTTCAAGCGACGCAACTACTAGCGGCGCATCGCCGGCGAGGAGCACGTCAGTGTCGAGCGACGCTTCGGGGATCCTGCGCGGCTCGGGCTACCCGGGCCGCAACGCCTACGCCGAGCTGCTCCGCGACACGCGCGGCCTGCGCCGGGAGCAGCAGCAAGCCCGCGAGGCGTGGTTCGCCCGGCTCGCGGCCGACAAGAAGGACGAGACGCTCTTCGAGCTAGAGATCCTCCTGAAGGGCGTCGCCTGCTTCGCGAACCCGCGGAACCACCCGGGCGCCGGGCGGCGCCAGACGATCGTCAGCCACGACTTCCACGAGCACCTCCAGCACGCCCGCGACGGCATGGCGCGCGTCGTCCAGCTCACGCGCGCGATGCTCGGCGATCGCGACCGCGCCTTCGTCTTCCAGCGTTACCTGGAGACGGTGCTGCCGGAGGACACCGCGCGCACGCGCCTGCTCCACGCGACGATGGCGCAGGAGTCGCCGGAGTCGAGCCTCTTCGTGCTGCGGCACGGGTTCACGAACCTCATCGAGGTCGCCGGCGGGCTGCTCCGGCTGCCGCGGGTGAGCTTCAGGCTCTTCTACGCGCACCTCGCGACCGCCATGCGCGAGATCGCCCAGAGCACGTTCTTCAACCCGCTCCACGCGCTCGAGTTTCGCCCGGAGTTCGATCGCATCGCGTCGACGCAGGTGCTCGAGCTGATCCACCGCGTGCCCGGCGAGCAGGCGCACCGCCTCGTGGCGCTCACGTTCCTCGCGCTGTTCCGCATGCTGCGCTACCTCCGGCTGCTCGACGCCATCGCGCTCGATCACTCGGATCACCGCGTCGCCGGGCGCAGCTACCTGGTGCTCGCCGTCCTGCGCAGCGACGCGCGCGCGCTCTCGAACTACCTCCGCCGCCGCGCGGGCGCGCTGCTCGCCGACAGCTTCGAGCGCGATCTGCTGCGCGTGCCCGCGAGCGAGATCGTCGCGCGCCACGACGAGCTCGCGGCCGAGGGCCACCGCCTCCTCTCCACGAAGGCCGCGCTGACCGGCCTCGCCGCCAACCTGCGGCTCGAGATGCGCCGCGCCTTCGAGCACGACCTGCCGCCCGCCGACGCGCTGGTGAGCGAGTCCGAGTTCCGCATGCGCCTGCGCGCCGTCTCGCACGGCCTCCGACCCGCCCTGCAGAACGCCATCCTGTTCCTCGGCCGGTCGCTCGGCGCGAAGCTCGAAGAAGGGCGCGTCTTCGACGACCAGGCGGCGCGCCGGGCGACGAGCGATCGGCTCCGGCGCGACGTGTGGATGTTCGCCCAGATCGCGCGCGCGTTCGCGAGCAAGGCGCGCATCACCGGCCCCGCGCCCGATCGGTGGACGGGCATCGCGAGCTTCGCGTTCGTCCGCGAGTTCCTCTCGTATTTCCGGGCGATGGGCTACCCGCTGCTCCGGGTGGGCGACTACCCCCGCGTCGACGCGTTCGTCTCGGCGATGACGGCGCTCGAGGACAGCGACCTGCTCGACCCCCAGCGGCTCGACGCCGCCATCCGCGAATGCGAGGCGTTCTTCGAGTTCCTGATGAAGCTGTTCGAGCAGATCTCGAAGCGCGAGGACCTCGTCGGCGTCCCGTTCGACCGCAAGGGCGCCGTGCGCGCCCTCCGGCTCTACCTCGGCGAGCGCGCCTGAGCGCCCCCCGCGGCGGCGCGCGGCTCCACGACCGACGGCCTCAGGGCGCGGACGCGGCTCCCGGCGCGCGCCATCCGGCGGCGCGGAGCAGGTGAGCGTGCGTCGCGCGGCGGTCCAGCGTCGCGCCGATCCCTCGCGGCGCGCTGCGCGCCAGCGCCGGTCCCCGCTGTCGTCACGCGGCGGCGCCCTCGCGGGGACGTCATCAACCCGCGCGCGCTCCAGCCTGGACCAGCGCGCCGGCTCCGCGGCGTGCTCACCCTCGAGCGTCCCCTGAAATCGTCCTGTGGAACAGGTTTTTTCGTCGCGGCCGGCGGGCCCGCTCGCTGCGCCTCACCTGGTGGACAGCGCGAGGCGCGCCTTGTGCGCCTGGGTCGCCTTATTCCGACTCGTCGGACGGGCCGGTGCTCGCGGGCGCGGGCGCCGGCGTGCTCTTGCGCGCGCCGCGGGTGCTCGCGCCCTTGGCCGGCGCGCGCTTGGCAGCAGCGCGCCCGCCGCGGGGCGCAGCCGCCTTCTTCGGCGCAGCCGCGCGCTTGCCGGCGGCCTTCGTCGCCTTCCGCTTCGGGGCCGCCTTCTTGGCGGCCGGCTTCTTGGCGGCGGCGCGCTTCGGGGTCTTCTTGGCGGCGGCACGCTTCGGGGCGGCCTTCTTCGCTGCCTTCCGCGCCGGCTTCTTCGCGACCTTCCCGGCCTTCGCGGCGGCCGGCTTCTTGGCCGACTTGGTCACCTTCTTCGCAGGCTTCTTCGCGCTCTTCTTAGCAGCCATTGGAAATCCTCCTGCCTTCGCCCCGGCCCGGCGGACCTCGCTCGACGTCCGCGCCGCTACATTCTGAGCACCGAGGCAACAGATGTTGCACGACGTATATTGCCACGCATGGTGATGGTCAAGGAAAATCTTGCAGGCCCTAAACTGATGTATCCCATGTGTTCCAGGCAAACTGGTCCGCAAGCGTTGCGAGGGTAAACGCCGGATCAGGCCGTGGTTGAGGACAACCAGACCGCATCCCGACGTCGATCCAACGTCAAAGGCCTCCGATTTTCATTGACAGTCACCCGGATGTCTGTCTTGGCCCTCCGCCCTTCTCTCCGGCGATCGCGCGCCTGCACGGCGCGGCAAACGGCGCCGTACAGCTCATGGTCGCACGGAGCACCCGCGTTGCGCAGGCTCTAGAGAGCCTTGTGCGGCGCCAATCGCCTCGCTACGGTCGCGCCGCCTGCGCGGCGGTCGCCTCTCATGGGCGGGGCGCCGCGCCGCTCTAGGAGGAAAGGTATGTTGGTTCGTCGCTCGACGTCGTGGTTGTTGCTGGGCGCAACGCTCCTTGCCGGCTCGGGGGCGTCCGGGTGCGGCTACTCGGAGGAGGAGATGCAGGCGAAGGTCCGCGAGATCGAGGGCCTGAAGACCCAGCTCAGCGCCGAGCAGGCGCAGAACAAGAAGGCCAGGGGCGAGCTCGATGAGGCGTCGGCCCGGATCGAGCAGCTCAAGTCCCAGCTCAAGGCCGCGGGCGTGGACATCTCCAACCTGAACGCGAACCTCGAGCAGCAGGCCCGCGCGCTCGAGGACTTCCGCCGCCGCGCCCAGCAGCTCGAGGACATCAAGAAGCGCTTCGAGGTCCTCCGGGAGAAGCTCCAGGCCCTCACGAAGCTCGGGCTCAACGTGACCGTCCGGAACAACCGGATGGTCATCCAGCTCCCCGGCGACGTCCTCTTCGACTCGGGCCGGGAGACGCTGAAGAAGGAGGGCCAGGAGATCCTGCTCAGGGTGGCCGAGGTCATCCGCAACGACGCCGGGCTGTCGGCGCGCTCGTTCCAGGTCGCCGGGCACACGGACAACGCGCCGCTCGCCGGCGGTCGCTTCAAGGACAACTGGGGCCTCAGCGTGATGCGCGCGCGCGAGGTGCTCGCGTTCCTGCTCCAGCCCCAGGACAAGGGCGGCGGCGGCCTCAAGCCCGAGAAGTGGAGCGCCTCCGGCTACGGCGACACCGACCCGGTGAAGCCCAACGACACCCCGGAGAACAAGCAGGCCAACCGGCGCTGCGAGCTCGTCGTGCTGCCGAACGTCGAGGAGATGCTCGACCTGAAGACGCTCACCCAGTGAGACCAGGAGCATGAGCGTCGCGGCCATCGACATCGGGACGAACTCGGTCCTCCTGCTCATCGCCGAGCGCCGCGGGGGCGAGCTCGTCGCGCGCGTCGAGCGCGCGACGATCACCCGGCTCGGCCAGGGGGTCGACGCGACCCGCGCGCTCGCCCCGGAAGCCGTGGAGCGGACGCTCGCCTGCCTCGCCCGCTACGGCGAGGAGATCATGTCCCTCGGCGTCGAGCGCGTGGACGCCGTCGGGACGAGCGCCATGCGCGACGCCGCCGGCGGCGAGGCGTTCATCGCCCGCGCCCGCGACCTCCTCGGCGTGGCGCCGCGCGTGATCTCCGGGCCGGAGGAGGCGGAGCTCACGTACGCCGGGGCGCTGACGGGGCTCCAGCTGCCGGCCCGAGGTCCCAGGATCGTGTTCGATGTGGGCGGCGGCAGCACGGAGATCATCGTCGGCGCCGCCGGCGGCGCGGTGGATCGGGCGGTGAGCCTCGATGTCGGCAGCGTCCGGCTGACCGAGCGTCACATCCGCTCGGATCCGCCGGTAGAGGCGGAGATCGAGGCCGTCCGCGCGGACGCCCGGGCCGCCCTGGCGACGGTCCCGGCCGGACCGCTGTCGGGCGCGCCAACGCTCGTCGGCGTCGCGGGCACGGTGACGACCCTCGCCGCGCTCGCGCGCGACGTCGTCCCGTACGACGGCGCCCGCGTGCACGGCGCGCGGGTCTCCGGGGCCGAGGTGGTGGCCATCACGGCCCGGCTCGCCTCCCTGCCGCTCGCCGCGCGCAAGCAGCTCCCCGCGCTGGATCCGGCGCGCGCCGACGTCATCGTCGCGGGCAGCATGCTGATCGAGGAGATCCTCGCGTGGGCCTCGAGGGCCGCCGGCGCGCCCGTCGACCTCATCGCCTCGGATCGCGGGGTCCGCTGGGGGCTGGCCGAGCGGCTCTGCGCTGCCTGAGCTCCCCGGCTCGCTTGAATGCGGGACGGACGCTGCGCGTCCCATCCGCTGTGTCCGTCACATTTTCACCTCATCCCACCCAGCTCAGGTCCGCCACCTCTCCCGGAGAGGCCCGCTCTGCCCTACACTAGGGCGGCGACGCAGCGCGCATTCACGCGGATGCGTCCACCGGCACACACTGTGACCCCGCTCGATCATGAGAAAAAAACCAGAATGATCACGCGACCATGGGTCAACCACGGGGATTTTCGTTGACCGTTCTGCGCTGGCTCACTAGAGTGCGCGCGCCTGGCGCAAACTGGCCCTTGTTCGAGAGGGCCGTTCCCCCAACTTCAATCCCTTCCGCCCGAAACCGTCCGCTTTCACCGCCGCTGCTCGAGATTTCACTGTGCACGCCTGAGCACCGACCCCTGGAGGGTCATGGCGGTGGTGCTCGCGCCTGTGCTCGCACGGTGATCTCGGGACGCGGTCCACGGTTTTTTTCTCGGAATGCGCGACGGTGTGTGTCGGTTCTGCGGGTCCAGGTTCAACCGCATGTACAACGGAGCTTCCCGGAGAGGATTTCGGGAAGCTGACGAAAAAACAAAGAGACGGCGGGGTGGAAGGCAAAGGAGACGATATGCAGGCTCGTTCGGAGATCCAGTTCAAGGTGGGCGACAAAGCCGTCTACCCGGCCCAGGGCGTGGCCGAGGTGGTCAACATCGAGGAGAAGGACATCGCTGGAAATCGTCAGCGATTCTATGTTCTCCGCATCTTGGACACGGATCGCAAGATCATGGTTCCAGTCAGCAACGCGAGCGCGGTCGGCCTTCGCCAGGTCATCTCTGAACAGGAAATCCGGGAAATTTTCGACATCCTCCGCGAGCGCACCATCGCGTTCGACAACCAGACGTGGAACCGTCGCTACCGCGGGTTCATGGACAAGATCAAGACGGGTTCGATTTACGACGTCGCGGAGGTGCTCCGCGACCTGTACCGCCTGAAGACGGACAAGCAACTCTCGTTCGGTGAGCGCCGCATGCTCGACACCGCCCGGACGCTGATCGTCAAGGAGATCGCGATCGCCCGTGGCCAGACGGAAGAGCAGGTGAAGACCGAGATCGAGGCGATCTTTCTCGCCAACTGAGGCGAACCCTCATGGTTAGCGGCCCAGCGGCCGCTGCCGATGGAGGCCGGCACTGCCGGCCTCCGGGCTTTTGTGGGCCTTGTTTCCAGTACCAGGCGGCCCGCCGCGTCGACCGCGCGGCCGGCGCCGCCTGCCGGGGGCGGGCTGCCGGCGGCCGTCAGAGATCGCTGCCTGGCCGCTTCTGCACGGGAGGGAGCGGAGGCAGCGCCAGATCGACCCGCCAACCGGCGTCCTCGTAGACGCAGGGCACCTGGGCACGCTCTCCCGGGAGCAGGCCGGCGATCTCGACGAGCGCGTGCGCGCCGGCGATCTGGGCGACGTACCGCTGCGGCTCGAAGCGCAGGAGGAAGCGGGACGGGGTGATCATCGCCTCGGGGGCGATCGCCTTGCCGGTCGCCGCGCTGTAGCGCTGCGCGCGCGCCGCGAGGTTGTCCCGCGCGCGCCGCGACAGGAGATCGAACGCCGCCCTCGCGTCGGCCGGATCGCCGTGGAGCTGGCGCAGGCGCGCGACAAGCTCCCGGACGGCGCCGTCGGGCGTGCCGTTCGGGGGACGCCTGCTGCACCCGGCGAGCGCCGCGACCGAGAACAAGGCCGCCGCGACGGCGCAGCGCAGGCGCGCGGCCGCCCGTCCGCCGTGTCGCGCGCGCTGCCGGTGCGTCGTCATGGCGCCGGTTTCTAGAACGACGCCCCGCGGGAGTCCACAGCCCGCGGCCGCCGGCGCCCGCCGCACCTCCCGGAGGAGCGCGCCTTCACCCCGGCGCCGCGCCCGCGAGCGCGCCCGCCTGGCGGAGCGCCTCGTAGAGGACGATGGACACGGCGTTCGCCAGGTTGAGGGAGCGCACGGGGCCCAGCGTGGGGATGCCGAAGACGTCGTCCGGCATGCGGGCGAGGAGATCGGGGTCGAGGCCCACGCTCTCCTTGCCGAAGACGAGGGCGTCGCCCGGCCGGAAGTCCGCGTCGAGGTAGCTCCGCGACGCCAGCGCGCTGAACAGGCGCAGCCGCGCGCTGGGGTGCCGGTGGCGGAAGTGGGCGAGGTCGAGGTGCTGCTCGAGCGTCACCAGGTGCCAGTAGTCGACCCCCGCGCGGCGGACGCTCCGCTCGTCGATGCGGAACCCCAGCCTGCCGAGCAGGTGCAAGGGGCTCTGCGTCGCAGCCGCGAGCCGCGCGATGTTGCCTGTATTCTGCGGGATCTCGGGCTCCACCAGCACGATCCGGAACGGCGGATCGAGCGGCGCCGCGCGGAGCCGGGGGCGACCATCCTTGAGCACGCCCTCTCTTTCGGCGACGCGCCCGCGCGGCGCAACCCCCTTCCGCGACGCCCCCGCGGCGCGAGCACCCGAGCGGGGGATCGCGCGCGCGCGGCCCGGCTGACCAGCGCGCGGCGCGGCCCCTCGGGCAGCCGGCCCACGCGGAACGAGCAAAACGTGGTCGGAGTCGGCGGAGGTGCCTCTGTTCGCTTGACGGCTGTACGAGCGGACACGTAGCCTCCCGCCTCGGAGACACGGAATGCGCGCATCGTGCTGGATCGCCTCGGCAATTGCCCTCGTAGGGGTGGCGTCGTCCTCGCTGGCGTCTGCAGACACCATGGATCCGGCGCTCGCGCGGCTGGTCCGAGAGCCGGTCCCGGGCGTCGGCGACGCGGTGCCCTGCCGCATCACGGGGCCGGACAACGGCCTCTACTACAACCCCGCGTCGCGCTATCAGCGCTGCCTGACCGACGACGCGGCGTTCGCGAAGCTCATCGCGCAGTACGGCTTCGCGATCGCGCCGTCGGCGATGCACTCGGCGCGGACCACCGGCTACGGCGGGTTCGAGATCGGCGTCGAGGCCGCCTACACGAAGATCGACAGCGACGCCGAGTTCTGGCGTCGCGGCACGCAGGGACCGCAGGATCCGACGACCGGGCACTTCTCCATCGAGAACCGGAGCCCGGACTCCTTCCTGCAGCACTATTCGCTCAAGGTCCGCAAGGGCTTTCCGTTCGGGTTCGAGCTCACCGGCGCCGTCGGGTTCCTCGCCAACACGAGCATCTTCAGCGGGGGCGCCGACGTGCGCTGGGCGCTGTTCGAGGGCTTCCGCCGAGGGATCCCCGCGATCTTCCCGGAGCTCGCCATCGGCGGCAGCGTCCGGACGATCACCGGGACCGAGGAGTTCCAGCTCACGGTCGCCGGCTTCGACGCGCAGATCTCGAAGCCGCTGCCGATCGCCGGCACGGTGGTCCTCACCCCGTACGCCGGCTACCAGTGGCTCTACATCTTCGGCGACTCGGGGCTCATCGATCTCACCCCGAACACCGACGCCGTGAACTACTGCAACTTCCGCGGGCTGAACTCGCCGGCGAACCCCGTGCAAGGGCAGAACGGCGAGACGCTCCCCCACGACGGCCAGCCCGTGTGCAACGGCGGCTCCCAGGCCGACTTCAACAACACCGTCGTGTTCGACGCCGTGCGCATGGCGCGCCACCGGCTCCATTTCGGAGCGCAGCTGCGGTTCCAGATGGTCAAGTTCGGCGCGCACTTCATCACCGACGTCGTGAACCCCGAGGGCGCGAACCCGGGTTCGGACCAGGAGATCAACGGCGAGAACAAGTTCGCCGGGCTCGGGTCGCAGTGGACCCTCGCGCTCGATCTCGGCGCGGTGTTCTGAGGCGCGAGGCCCCCAGCGGCGCCGCGCGCCTCGGAGCGCGGCCCTGCAGCGCCGCGCTCCGAGGCGCGCGGCGCTGCAGGGCCGCGCGCGATCCGGCTCGCTCTCAGCGCTTCGGGCCCAGGTCGGGCAGCGCGTAGCCGAGCTCGGCGAGGATGGCGCGGAAGGCGCGGTCCTCGTTCCGCGCCACGGTGAGGTGCTCCATGAACTTCTTGAAGTTGCCCTGAGCGGCCGCGTCGGCGGCGCGCTCGCTGTTCTCGAGCACGAGCAGGAGGTGCGGGTGCGCCCTGGAGACGGAGGCAGGGCACTCCATCTTGCTCGCCACCTTGGCGCGCGCCTCGGCGAGCGCGTGCACGACCATGATGAGCTCCTTGTCGTGGGTCCGCGGCAGGAGCATGTCGCCCTCCCGGCGCGCCTCCTCGAGGAGCAGGCTCGCCCTGTCCAGGTAGCTGCCGGCCCAGGCGGGCAACGCGACGAAGAGCGAGCAGAGCGCGACGGCGAAGGCGATCAACAGGTGACGGATCATCGACTGGGTCCTCGGTCGTTCACGGGTGGCTCGGGGGACGCCCCGCCGGCCGGCGGGGCGCATCTGCCTTCGGGCGAGCCTTCCAGCGGATCGGCGGCCGCCCGTTCATCGGGTGCGGCCCTGGGCTCCGGCGCGGCGCACGCCACGAGCGCGGCGCGCGCGGCCGCCTGCTCTGCGAGCTTCTTCGATCGGCCCCGGCCGGTGCCGATGACCTTGCCCTCGACCTCGACGGCGACGAGGAACGCGCGGTCGTGGTCCGGCCCCTCCGTGCCCATCAGCCGGTAGCGCGGCGACGCCGCGCCGCGCGCCTGCACCCGCTCCTGCAGCTCGCTCTTCGCGTCGCGCCCGAGCATGCCGCCGCTCCCGAGCTGGGAGAGCGGGGTCGCGACGATCTTCCGGCTCAGCGCGCGCGCGCTCTCGAAGCCGCGATCCAGGTACAGCGCCGCGACGAGCGCCTCGGTGGCGTCGGCGAGCACGTTCGTCTGGTCGCGCTCGCCGGCCACCTCGGCGCCGCGGCCGACCCGGAGCGCCGCGCCGAGCTCGACCCCGCGCGCCCACGACGCGAGCGCGTCCGTGTTGACGAGCGCCGAGCGCATCATCGAGAGCTCCCCTTCCCTCGCCCCCGGGAAGCGCTCCATGAGCAGCTCGGTCACGCACAGCCCGAGCACGGCGTCGCCGAGGAACTCGAGGCGCTGGTTGTCCACGCGCCGGCCGCCCCGCTGCTCGTTCGAGAAGCTCGGGTGCGTCAGCGCCTCCTCGAGGTGCGGCAGGTCCCCCTCCACCCCGAGATCCAGGCGCCGCAGCAGCTCGCTCGGGGGCATCCCCAGCACCTTGCCCACGCGGCGGCTCAGCCCGTGTGGAGGCGGTCGGTCAGCCCGGCCAGCTCGAGGTCGAGCGCCGTCAGACCGCCGGCGTCGTGCGTGGACCACGCCACGCGCACCTTGCCCCACGACAGCAGGATGTCCGGGTGGTGATCGCGGCGCTCGGCAAGGAGGGCGACCCGCATCGCGAAGCCGACGCCCGTCCCGTAGTCTGGAAACGAGTAGCTCCGCTCGATCCGCTCGCCCGCTCGCACCCAGCCCGGGTGAGCAGCGACGAAACCGGCGATCTCATCGTCCGGGAGCCGATCACGCTTGCCCATGGGGAGCAACTATGAGCCAAGCCCCGCCCCGGTGGAACCCCGAGTTGCGGTCCCGGGCGCGCTCCGCTCGCCACGCGCCGCTCGCCGCGCGCCCGGCCGGCGCTCGCCGCTCGCCGCGCGTACGGCCGTCGCGCGCGCCGCTCCCCGCGCGTACGGCCGCCGTGCGCGCCGCGCCCCGCGCGTACGGCCGCCGTGCGCTATCCTGCCGCCGCGATGACCGGGCTCACCGCCTGCCCTTTTTGCCGGGAGATGTTCGAGGCGAAGGAGGCCCTCACGTGCCCCGCCTGCGGCCTCCGGCTGGAGGAGCTCTCGAAGCTCCCCCCCTCGTACGACGCGCTCCACGACGAGCCCGACGAGCCGATCCCGCCGCACATGGAGCCGCTCCCGTGGACCTACGCCGGCCGCGGCCGGGGGGTCCTGCTCGCGCTCGCGGTCCTCGGCCTCGGGGCGTTCTTCGCGCCCTGGGTCCACGAGACCGCGCCCGAGATCCGCGATCTCAGCGGGTTCGGGCTCGCGCGCAGGCTCGGGTGGATGTGGGCCCCGGCGGTCGCGTTCTTCGTGATGATCCCGCTCGTGCTGACGCGGCGATCGATCCACAAGATGCGCGGCGCCCGCGTGGCCGTCGCGTTCCTCGCGGCGGTCGCCCTCACCACGGTCGCGATGCGCCTGCTGTTCACGCCGGCCAGCACGCTGCTCCGTCCGGTCCGGTTCACGTGGGGCTACGGGCTCTACGCGACCGGGGCGCTCGCGCTCGTCGCGCTGATCACCGCGGCGTTCTTCGGGGGAAGGGTCGACGACCTCCCCACGGGACAGCGGCGACGGGGCGATGAGGTGCTGCACTGATCGCGCCGCGCGCGCCGACCCACGGCCGCCCTCCGGCGTCGTGCAACGGTCGGATCCAGGGATGACATCGATGCCATACCTCCGCGTGCGAAGCGCCGCACGCCGCGCGCGGGATCCCGCGCGACGCGAGCGAACCACGACGCGACGCAACGACGCGGCTCCATGACGTGATGAGCGACGGGCCATGCACCACGGCCCATGGGCCGACGAACCATGAACGGCGAACCGTGGCCGACGAACCATGAACGGCGCTGTGTGCGACGGACGATGTACGCGCGCAGCGGCAACTCGGGTCGACAGGCCCGCTGGTGCGGCGTAACCTTGGTAGGAGTGGCCTTCATCCGCTGCTCGGAGGTGCGCGATGGCCAAGCGATCTGCCAGCGTACGCCGTGAGTCGCTGCGGGACGACGAGGCGTTCGATGTGCCCGCGGCGGTCCTCTGCGCGTGCTGTGGCCAGCCGGATTGCGCCGGCTGCACCGCGGCGAGCGACGAGGGCTCGGGGGTCGTCGCGATCATCCCCTGGGAGCGCCCGTTCGGCGGGGTCTGGTCGCGGCTCTGGTCCACCTCGAAGGCCACCACGCTCGGAGCCGAGACCTTCTTTGCGGCGCTGCCCGACGGCGCGTTCGCGCCGGCCATGCGGTTCGCCCTGCTGGCGGAGACGCTCGCGATCCTCTCGATGGTCGTCGCCCTGCTGCCCCTCGTGGCGCTCGCGCTGCCGGGCCTGACGCTGGAGCTCGCCCGGAACCCGGCCGCGCGCGCGAGCGCTCTCCAGTGGCTCGCCATCGGCATCCCAGGGCTCACCGTGTGGATGGTGCTCGCGCACGCCGTCCACGGCGCGGCCCTCGAGCTCGGCGCGCGCCGCCAGGGCGCGCGGCCAGAGCGCCGGCGCGCGCTCCGCTTCGGGCTGTACGCGTGCGGCTGGGACCTCATGGCCGGCCCGCTCGGCGCGCTCGTCATGCTCATCACCGGCGGCATCAAGGGCGCCGAGCAGATCCTGTCGGCGTCGCTCCGCGTCCCGGGCAAGGCCTCCACGGCGCTCCTCCTGGGCGTCTATGCGCTCCCGCCCGACGCGGCAGAGCGCGCTCGCCGCGCCGGGAGCATCGCCGCGCTCGTCGTCACCATCGCCTCCGGCTTCGCCGCCATCGCGCTCGTCGTCGCCCTGAGCTGACGCCGCCACGGCTGCGCGCAGGCGGCCGGTGGCTCACGAACGCCGGCGGCGTCGGCCGATCTCGACGGCGCCGACGGCCGGCCTCGGACGGCGCCGCGGCGGGGCTCAGCGCAGGTCGTGGCGCGGCGCGGGCGAAGGCGGGGGCGCGCCCGGGCGGCGGCTGCTCGCCAGGGTGCCCGGGCGACGCAGGGGCTGCAGGTCGCCGGTCGAGGTGATGTCGACGAGGTCGACGAGCTCGGGCGCGTGGCCCGATACGTCCTGCGCACGCAGGCGCTCGAGGAGCTGCTTCACCTGCGCCTCGGCCTTGCCGTGCGCGAGGATCTGACGGATCGACGGCGCTTCCTGCTCCAGCGAGCGGCTCACGGGCCTGCGGCTCTGCCGTCGCCACAGCACGGCGAAGCGATCGCCCTCCGGCACCGGCTCGGGCACGAGCTCCCCGTCCTTCACCCGGGCGGCGGCCTCCAGGAGCTCCGGGGCGAGCTTCAGCCCCGGCTCGGAGGTGCTGCCGTCGGGCGCCACGAAGCCGAGGTCGCCGCCCCGCAGGTGGGTCGCCTTGTCGAGCGACTTCTCCCGCGCGATGTCCTTGAAGCGCTGGGGCGACGGGTCCTTCTTGAGCTCGGCCAGGATCGCCTCCGCCTCCTCGCGCGTCGCGACGAGCACGCGCCAGAGCGCCACCATCGGCGGCGCGCTGAACCTGTCCCGGTTCGCCTCGTAGTAGGCGCGGACCTCCTCGTCCGTCACCGGGGAGCTCGCCGCCGCCTCCGCCTGGATCCGCTGGAGCAGCGCGGCGCGAAGGACGCCGCGGATGCGGTCCTGCACGTCGGCCCGCTCGGTGAGCTTCTGCGCGGCTGCCCCCTGGGCGAGGAGCAGCTCGCGCACGAGGACCTGGCTCACGAAGTTCTTCCGGATCTCGTCCGGGGTCCGGCCGAAGCTCTGGAGCTGAAACGGCGGGATCTGCGCGATCCTGCGCTCGACCTCCGCCGCGGTGATGACCTTGTCGCCGACGCGCGCCACCACCGCGTCCCCCGCGGCCGCCGGCTGGGCCTCAGCGCGGAGCGACAGGCCGGTCGACGCCGCACACGCGACCGCGGTCGCGGCCGCGGCGAGGAGGAGCTTCACCGTTCTCGCGCGCATCGGAGCGGGTTATCCCCGCGCCGGCGGGCAAGGTCAAGCTACGCCGCGGCGCGCCGTCTCGCCGGGAGCGCCGCGCTTGTCCGCTCGCTCGCCGCCCCGCAGCACCCCCGCCTCCCGCAGGGCGTGCGCGTCGAGCCCGACGAACCGGTACACGTCCGCGGAGAAGCCGTAGGCGCGGTGGAGGTGCTTCAGCCCCTCCACGAGCTCAGCGGTCACCTCGACCGGGGGCGGAGGCGGGTACGCCTTGCGGATCGAGGCGAGCGGCTCGCCCAGCTCGAGGAGCTCCTCGACGCGCGACAGCACGTCGATCGGCTTGAGCGCCCGCTTGCCGCGCCGCGAGACGCCCTCGGCCAGCTCCGCGAGCAGGCGTCGGCGCCGGCGCTCGGTGCGGCCGTCCCCGGCGCGGCCGCCCCCGCCGAGGAGAAGCTCGTTGAACCGGCGCGCGGCCCGGCGCTTCTCGACGGCGTCCGGACTTCCCCGGCGGTTCTGCGCATCGCCACCCCGCTTGGCGGGACGCGGCGCCTTGGTGGACCCGGCCCTGGAGGCCGGCGAGCTCTTCGTCTTCACGATCCTCGGCAAAAGCACAGCGGCGCTCGAGGAGCCGGTATTCCCCGGCACATCTTCCGGCTGTCTCCGCAGTATAGACAGCTCCTCCTCGCGCTTCGAAGAAAGCGGCGACCGCGCGTCGCGCTCTCGCCGCGCGCCGGGGTCTCAGCGTCCGCCCTCGCACCACGCAAGGGCCGTCCCCACGGCCGCGATCAGCCAGGCCGGCCACGTCGCGCGAACGAAGCCGCCCACGTCGGAGAGGGCGCCGCGCCGCGCGCGCCGGGCGGCCTCGGCGTGGCCTATCCGGCGCAGGTTCTCGCGCTCGATCTGCTCGCGCTCCTCGTCGTCGAGCGGATCGCTGCCGGCGAGGTGGTGGAGGTGGTGGATCACCTCGTGATCGATGGTCTCGGCGATCTCCGCGTCGACGTCGAACCCGGGGTCCTCGCGCGCTTCCGTTCGAAACGTCCGGTAGAAGATCCGGATCTCCGGAGGACGGGCGATCCCGAGCTCGTCCGCGGCTGTCCCGGGCGTGTAGCAGCCGAGCAGCGGCTCGCCTCCGTCGTCGCAGGCCGGCACGCCCGCGTCGATGAAGAGATCGATGTTCCGCACGCCGCGGGCCTCGTAGATGCGCTCGGCGGCCGCGCGGACGCGCGCTTCGAAGGCGTCGAGATCGGGGAAGGCGCTCCCCTCGCCCGTCGTGGCGCTCGGCTCCCCGGCGACGTCCGACGCTGTTCCGGACGCGCGGAGCGGCGCGCGCGGGAGCTCCCGCTCGAGGGGCACGTCGAGATCGTTGCGGGCGCCGCAGCCCTCGCAGCGGTGGACCGCGAAGAGCCGCGCTGGGTAGCGCGCCTCGTGGTAGAGGTCGACGATCGCCGCCCACGCGTCGTCCGGCGCCCCGGCGAGCGCGTCGGCGATGACCGAGGCGCGGCGCTCGCGGCCGAGCGCCGCGATGCCCATGGCGGCGACGAGCGACGGTGTGACGCGGAGCGCGCCCTCGCCGGACAGGCGGAGCAGCGGCATCGCCTCCTCGACGGTCCGCTCGACGAGCCGGACGCCGCGGCAGACGGCGCGCCCAACGCGCAGCGCCGGGATCGGGTGCGACGCGCCGAAATCGAACGGGCGGTCGAGCTCGGGGTCGTCGAGCTCGCCGTCGGTGAACGGGCCGATCTCCAGCAGGCCCGACGGGGCGACCTCGAACGGGGCGCCGCAGTTCTCGCACGTGTACCCGCCCGGCTCCTCCGGGACGACGTCGGCGAACGCGAGGAGCGCGCGCAGGACGTGGGCGTCGGGGAGCGGGAGGCCGAGCGGATCCAGCGGCGCGCCGCGCGCGTCGGCCAGCACCGACGGGCCCGCGAGGACCTGGAGGTCACGCGCGCACCTGCCGACCGAGGCGGGCTCGCCGCCGCTGCGCCCTCCGGGAGCGCCGAGGACGGCCTGCGCGCTGGCGCGCGCGGCAGCGTCCGACAGGCGCACGACGCTGCCGGAGGGGAGATGGACCTGCGCGGGGAGCAGGCGCTCGGCGGGCTTCGGCATCGCCCGGGGCCTATAAGGGAGCGCGCCCGCGCCTTCCAGCGCGGCGCGGCCTCGGCCGGCCTGTCGCCTCGCCGGGGCGAGGGCTCGTCAGGGATCCTCGGAGGCCGGCGAGCCGCTGGCGGTGCCGTCGTCGGCCGGCGCTGGCGAGCCCCACGGAGCGCGATCCCGGTCAGCGCCGGAGGGCTCGCCCGCCGCGCGACCGACCTCGAGCCCGGCGGCGCTGGCGAGCTCGGCCGCCACCGCGGCGGAGAGCGAGCCTCCGCCGAGCGGAGCCATCCGCGGCGCGACGGTCGACGTGGGCGACGGCTCCGAGGACATGCGCTCGCGGCGACGACCGCGGCTCATCACGGGCGCGCGCTCGCCGTCGCCGGCCGGATCCGGCGCGGCGGCGCCCTCGCGGTGCAGGGTCGCGCGGAGCTGCATGCGCCCGAGCGACAGGCTCGCGGCGCTCGCGGGCGGCACGCTCGACGAGGGCTCCGCGCCGAGCGGCACGCCCTTGCCGAAATCGAGGTACCGCGTGATGGCCAGGGCGTAGATGAGCTTGCGCACGATCGGCTCCGGCGCGACCCCGGACCGGAGGAGCGCCGTGAGCGTGGGCGTGGAGCTCTGGAGCACGTCGATCACCGCGAGCTCGCTCTCGGCGAGGCCGAAGCGGCCCGGCTCGAGGGCGGGGTGCAGCCGGAGGGGCACCGCCTCGATCCGCTCGAGCGTCCGCTGGAGCCGCGTCGAGCGCTCGCCGTGCTCGCGCAGCCCCGCCCAGAGGAGCGCGAGCGGATCGACCTTCGCGGGATCGCCGCCCCAGTCGGCCAGCACGTCGAGGCCGTCGTAGTAGCGGTACGTCGTCTCCGGCGGCAGGTCGAACAGGCGCACCATCCGCCGCACGAACTGGACCTGCGCGAGCCAGTCGATCGTCGGGGCGTCGAGGCACCCCGAGAGCAGCAGCACATCCCCGAGGAGGCCCCGCGTCGCGAGCGCATCCGCCAGGATCTCGGCGGTGATCACCCCCTCCTCGAGCAGGATCTCTCCGAGCCGCGCGTAGCCGTCGCTCGGGCGGACCTTGACCGGCGCCCCCCGGACGATCCGCACCGTGTGCTCGGCGCCGGTGGGCTCCAGCAGGATGAACGCGCCGGTCAGCCGGTGCTCGACGGCGTAGACGAAGAGGTGAGCGAACGGCGTTCGCTCCAGGTCTCCTTCCGCCGTCGCGGGGCCGTCGGCAGACATCCTACGCCAAGCTATCATAGCGCCCGCGGACCGGAGCCCCTTTCTCCGCGCACGGAGGCGCCGCGGCAGCGGCGCGCCGGCGTCGCGTCGTCGCGTCATCGCCATCGTTTCGTGCCCCTGCCGACGCGCGCCCGACGCCTTCGCGCCCACGCCGCCGCAGGTCGGGCGCGCGCGCCGGCGCCCGGGCGCGGCGCGCTCGCCCGACCTGCGGCCATCCGCCGCGGCGGTTCCGCGCTAGGGTGGCAGGTATGCCGCGCGGACATGTGCTGGTGCTCGATGACGAGCGGGCGATCTTGACGACCCTGCAGAAGGCCCTGTCGCTCGAGGGCTACACGGTCGACGTCGCCGGGGGCGTCGGGGTGGCCGAGGAGAAGCTCGCGAAGCGGAGCTACGACATCGCGCTCTTCGACGTCTCGTTGCCGGACGGCGACGGCGTCGAGCTCCTCCGGCGGATACGCGCCGCCGGGTCGGAGCTGCCGGTCGTCATGATGAGCGGCCACGCGACGATCGACGCCGCCGTCCGCGCGACGCGGCTCGGCGCGATCGACTTCCTGGAGAAGCCGCTCTCGACCGATCGGCTGCTGCTCGTGCTCGACAACACGCTGCGCCTCGTCCGGGCCGAGGCCGAGGCGAAGGCGCTGCGGACGCAGACGGGCCAGGTCGGCGAGCTCATCGGGGAGAGCCGGGCGATGCTCGAGCTGCGCGAGCAGATCGCGCGCGCGGCGAAGGCGACCGCGACGGTGTTCGTGACGGGCGAGCGCGGCACCGGCAAGGAGCTCGTCGCGCGCGCGATCCACGGCGCGTCGAGGCGGGCGCGCGGGCCTCTGGAGAAGATGAACTGCGCCGCGGTCCCGAGCGAGCTCATCGAGAGCGAGATGTTCGGCCACGAGGCGGGCGCGTTCACGGGCGCGACGAAGCAGCGGCGCGGGAAGTTCGAGCGCGCGAGCGGCGGCACGCTGTTCCTCGACGAGGTCGGGGACATGCCGCTCGCGATGCAGGCGAAGCTGCTCCGGGTGCTGCAGGAGCGGGAGATCGAGCGCGTGGGCGGGCACGAGACGATCAAGGTCGACGTGCGCGTCGTGGCGGCGACGAACCGTGACATCGAGGCGGCGTGCCGCGAGGGCCAGTTCCGGCCGGACCTCTACGACCGGCTCAACGTGCTGCCGCTGTCGCTGCCGCCGCTCCGGGCGCGGCGCGAGGACATCCCGCTCCTGGCGCGGCACTTCCTGGCGCTCGCGACGCAGGCGAACGACAGGCCCGGGATGGCGTTCACGAGCGGCGGGATGGGGATGCTCGTCGCGTACAGCTTTCCGGGCAACGTGCGGGAGCTGCGCAACATCATCGAGCGGCTGGTGATCCTGACGCCGGACGACACGATCGACGAGGGCGACGTGAAGGTGTGCCTCGGGGGGCAGCAGGCCCCGATGAAGGGGGGGCTCTTCCGGCCGGGGGTGCCGTTCCGGGTGCTCGCCGAGGAGGCGGAGCGGACCATCCTGGAGGAGGCGCTGGGCCATCACGGCGGGCAGATGGCGGCGACGGCGCGGGGGCTCGGGCTCGAGCGGAGCCACCTCTACAAGAAGTGCAAGGCGCTCGGGCTGCGCGGGGACAAGGGCGAGGCGGACGAGGAGTAGCCGGAGACGGGGCCCTGCCGGGGGCCGCGCCGAGGGGAGGGTCTGCGCGGCGGCCGCGGGTGGGCGCTCGGCCATCCGCCAAGACGGGGACGTGGCGCTTGCGCATGGAACACCACCCGGCATGTCTCCCTTCGGGCCTTGCCACCTGGGACGTTTCGTCGCGCGCCACACAAGGCGCGCCTGAGACGTGGAGCCCGCTGGGACCGGATGGCACCTCGGTCGGTGCTGGTCGCGCCCACCCGCGGCCGCCGCGCAGACCCTCCCCTCGGCGCTCCGGGTGTCGAACGACACGCGTACTGGCAGCGCGACCCATGGCAGGTACTGGCAACTGCTTCCGGTCCCTCGAGGGCTCCCGGCTGCCTCCTTCGGACCGTCTCCGGTTCGCCCAGGGCTCCCGGCTGCCTCCCACGGACCGTTTCCGGTCCCTCGAGGGCTCCCGGCTGCCTCCCACGGACCGTTTCCGGTCCCTCGAGGGCTCCCGGGCTGCCTCCCACGGACCGTTTCCGGTCCCTCGAGGGCTCCCGGGCTGCCTCCCACGGACCGTTTTCGGTCCCTCGAGGGCTCCCGGGCTGCCTCCCACGGACCGTTTCCGGTCCCTCGAGGGCTCCCGGCTGCCTCCCACGGACCGTTTCCGGTCCCTCGAGGGCTCCCGGGCTGCCTCCCACGGACCGTTTCCGGTCCCTCGAGGGCTCCCGGGCTGCCTCCCACGGACCGTTTCCGGTCCCTCGAGGGCTCCCGGGCTGCCTCCCACGGACCGTTTCCGGTCCCTCGAGGGCTCCCGGCTGCCTCTCCCGGACCATTTCCGGTCTGCCGGCGCGGTGGAGGCCGCGAACTTCAAGCCCATCGCGCGGCGAGTTGATCTGACACCACGTGAGCGCCGGAGGGGGTCTCTGCGCGGCGGGGCGCGGGTGGGCGCGACCAGCACCGACCGAGGTGCCATAAGCTTTCAGCGGGCTCTACGTCTCAGGCGCGCCTTGTGTGGCGCGCGACGAAACGTCCCAGGTGGCAAGGCCCGAAGGGAGACATGCCGGGTGGTGTTCCATGCGCAAGCACCACGCTCCCGTCTTGGCGGATGGCCGAGCGCCCACCCGCGCCCCGCCGCGCAGAGACCCCCTCCGGCGCGTGCTCCCTGGATCACCGCCCTGGCGCCCCCGTCGCCCTCGGCTCAGTCCGGCATCGCCTGCGGCGCGGGCGGCGCCGCCCCCCGCATCGCCTTCTGGTACTCCAGCGCCTGCTTCGCGTAGTCGTCCCGCTTCATCTTCGCGTACGCCTTCGCGAGCTCCCCGTAGATCTCGGCCGCATCCGCGGGCCTCGGCCGCGCGATCAGCGCGCTGTTCAGCTCGTAGATCGCCGACACGTGCCGCCCCGTGCGCGCCAGCGCCCGCGCGTACAGCCGGTGGATCTCCGGGTTCGCCACGTCGACGTAGATCGCGCTCTCGCCCACCTTGCGCGCCTCCTCCCACGCCCCGCGCTCCACCAGCAGCCGGAGCAGCCGCCGCCACACGCGCCGATCGTGCTGGTCGAGCAGCGCCAGCCGGCGCAGCGCCGAGAGCTCCCCCGCCGCGTCCTTCTGCCGGCGCGCCAGATCGTAGAGCCCCTGCAGCGGCTCGGCCTGCGTCGGATCCAGGCGAGACGCCGCCTCGAGGTTCGCCTTCATCCGCGCCGCGTCCTTCTTCAGCTCGGCGAGATCGGCGAGCTTCATCCGCACGACGTAGCCGTCGTGGCCGTCGGCGATCATCTTGCTCAGCAGCCTCGCCGCCTCGTCGGGCTTCTTCTCGGCGAACGCCGCCCGCACCTTGAGGTACGTCGCGTCGGGCTGCTTCGGATCGACCCGGAGCGCCTCGGCGAGCACCGCCTCGCCCTCCTGGCGCTGCCCGTCCTCGAACAGCGCGAGCGCGAGCTCGACGAGCCGCTTCGCGTCCTTCGGGGCGCGCGCCGCCGCCTTGCGCGCCTCGTCGAGCGGCGGCGCGTGCAGGTCGGGGACGTACTGCTTCTCGTAGCGCTCGAGGCGGGGCTTCAGCCACGCGCGGAAGCGCCGATCCAGCTCCTCGGTGCCGACGCCGAGCGACTCCCTCACGACCTCCGGCGTCCGCTTGCCAGCGGCCCACCGGGGCAGCATCGACACGACCTTCGGGAAGCCGAACTCCTCGACCATGAAGACGACGATCTGGCTCGCCGCGAAGTAGGCCATCGTCACGTCCTCGATGCTGTCGACGTGCGTGAAGGCCCGGTTGAACCCGTCGACCCCCGGGATCCTCCCGCCCTTCAGGGCGGCGAACAGCGCCGGATCCTCCTCGCGGTGCCACTCCGGCCGCCGCACGATCGTCTCGTACTCGCTGAGCCCCTCGGTGAACCAGCGCGGGACGTGGTTCTTCGAGAGCTGGATCGCGAAGACGTGCCCGAGCTCGTGCCACAGCACGTTCCCCCAGTTGAACTCCGCCGCCGCCGGGCTGAGCGCCGCCAGCGTCTGGCCGAAGCAGACGCCCTGGATGCCCACGTTGGGCAGGCCGCTCGTCCTGACGCTGAAGTTCTCCGTGGACGCGTAGAGCTCGATCGAGACCGGCACCTTCGGCGTGAAGCCGTAGCGCTTCACCATCGAGCCCCACGCCTCCTCGAGCATGCGCGGCACGTACCGCTCGAGGATCGGCCGCTCCTGCTTGTGGTAGCGGACGCGGAACGTCTGCCCCTCCACGGTGACGTACTGGGTGGCGATGTCCTTCTCGTACAGGTTCAGCGTGTTGAACACCCGCACGTTGAAGCGGTCCTTGTCCCACGCCCTCTGGAGCGCAGCGAGGCCTGCCTTCTCGTCGCCAGAGCGGATCAGGTTCAGCCCGAGCGTGGCGTACGCCTTCGCGTCGTTCGCATCGACCTTCGTCGCCTCCTCCATCATCCTGACGATGTCGTCGTAGCGGTGCTCCCACTCCGCGAACTCGCCGACGATCTGGAAGAACCGCGAGAACTCCGGGTTCAGGCCGAGCACCTTCGCCTTGAGCGCCTCGAAGCCCGCCGCGTCGTCGGCGAGGAAGCGGGCCGCCGCCTTGATCGAGAGCAGCTCCAGATCGCTCGGGTTGACCTTGAGCCCGCGGTCCGCCGCGGCGTCCGCGGCGTCGATGTCCATGTCGCGGAGCGCGAGCCCGGCGCGCACGAAGTAGGCCTCGGCGAGGTTCGGGTTCACGGCGAGCGCCTCGGCGATCTCGCTGTCGGCGCCGCCGAAATCCATCGCGCTGTCGAGCTTGACGCGCGCCATCGCGACGCGGACCAGCGGGTCCTTCGGGGCGAGCTTGAGCGCCTCCTTCACGACCTGCCCGGCGTGGCCGGGGTCGTACTTGTCGAGGAACAGATCGGCCCGCCAGAGCAGCGTCTCCACCCGCTGCTTGCCGCCGACCTTCTCCGCCGCGTTGTACGCGTCGTTCGCGTCGCGCGCGCTCCGGAGCAGGTGCGCCGCGCGCCCGACGAGGGACAGGCCCTCCGCGTCGCTCGCGGTGATCTTGTCGTCGTTGTAGTCGTCGATGATCGTCATGAGCGGCGCGCGCGCCTCGCCCCGCTTGCCCGACCGGATCAGGAGCTCGCCGAGCACGAGCCGCGCGCGGCGGGCCTCGTCCTCCCGCTCGACCTCGCGCGCCGCCGCGATCGCCTCGGCCATCTTCCCGCGGCGCGCGAGCGCCTCGGCCCGGAGCGGCGCGGCGGCGATCCTCGCCTCCTTGCCGAGCGCGGCGGCCGCCCTCGCCGTCTTCGCGGCGTCGTCGTAGCGGCCCGTGAGCAGCTCGATCCGCGCCTTCACGAGCAGCGCCGGGGCGCGCTCCGCCCCGCCAAGGAGCGCGGCGAGCGCCTTCTCGGCGCCGGCGTGGTCGCCTTGCGCGAGGAGCGCCTCCGCGCGCGCGACCGACGCGGGCGGCTCGGCGGAAGCGGGGACCTGGGCCGCGCAGGCGGCGGCGACCAGGAGAGCGGCGAGAGAGCGGCGGATCGAGTGGCTTCGCATGACACCCCGTGCGCGACCGCGCGCAACCGTGCGTGGAGCGCGTGGCTTCGCGTGACCGTAGCTGAGCGTAACTTCCCGTGATCGTTGCGTAACTGTGCTGCTGAAGGACGGCGCCCGGCCGGACCGGACAGGGCGATCCTAGCCGAGAGAGGGAGGGCCGAGCATGCGCGAGCGCCCGAGGATGCGCCAGAGCTCGCGCCCGCGCGATCATGGTATGCGAGGGGTCATGGCAAGCGGGCTCGCAGGAAAGGTCGTGCTGATCACGGGCGCGTCGTCGGGCATCGGCGAGGCGCTCGCCCGGGAGGTCGCCCGGCGCGGCGGCCGGAGCGCCCTCGCGGCGCGGCGGACCGAGCGGCTCGAGGCGCTCGCGGCGGAGCTCCGCGCGTCCGGCGGCGAGGCGCTCGCGCTCCAGTGCGACGTCACGCGCGACGGCGACGTGGAGCGCGCGGTCGAGCAGGCGCGCGAGGCGTTCGGGCGCCTCGACATCGCCATCGCGAACGCGGGGTTCGGCGTCGCGGGGCGCGTCGAGGATCTCTCGATCGACGACTTCCGCCGGCAGCTCGAGACGAACGTCTTCGGCGCGCTGCGCACCGTGAAGGCCGCGCTGCCCGAGCTCAAGCGATCGCGCGGCGGCGTCGCGCTCATCGGCAGCGCCAGCGGCTACGTCGCGGTCCCCGGCATGGGCGCCTACAGCATGAGCAAGTTCGCGGTGCGCGCCCTCGCCGAGACGCTGCGCGGCGAGCTCCACGCCGACGGCGTCGCGGTCACGCACGTCGCCCCGGGGTTCGTCGCGAGCGAGATCCGCCGCATCGACAACCTGGGCAAGCTGACCGACAGGGCGCGCGATCCGGTGCCGCCCTGGCTCGTCATGCCGACGCCGCAGGCGGCGCGGCAGATCATGGACGCCATCGCGGCGCGCCGCGCCGAGGCGATCATCACCGGGCACGCGAAGCTCGGGGTGTCGCTCGCGCGGCACGCGCCCGGCCTCCTCAACGCGGCCGTCGCGCGGCTCGCGCGCCGGAGCAAGGGCGCGCGGAGCTGAGCCGGCCCGCCTACGGCGCGGACGCCTCGAGCTCGCGCCGGACGAGCGCCTCCAGGGCGTCGATGAAGCGGGGCCGCGTGTTGACGGCCGGCGCCCGCTCCAGCCGGGCGAGGCCTGCGTCGCGGGCGAGGACGTGCGCCTCCACGTCGAGATCGTACAGGGTCTCGACGTGGTCCGCGACGAAGCCGATCGGCGCGATCAGCGCCTCGCGCGCGCCGCCCGCGGCGAGCCGCTCGAACGTCGACCGGAGATCCGGGCCGAGCCACACGTCGCCGGTCATGCCCTGGCTCTGGAAGGCGACGAGCACGGGGTTCCCGCGCGGCGCGACGCGGCGCTCGACCTCGGCCGCCATCGCGCGGAACTGGCGCTCGTACGGATCGCCCGCGTCGATGATCCGCTGCGGCAGGCTGTGGGCCGAGAGGATGACCGCCACCTGCGCCCGGCGCTCCTCGGGGAAGCGCGCGAGCGCCTCGTCGATCACCTCGACGAAGGCGTCGATCAGCGCGGGCTCCAGCCCCCACGCCGGCACGCACCGGACCTCCATGCCGCCCAGCCCGGCGGCCGCGTCGCGCACGACGGCGTTGTAGACGTCGACGGACTGCGGCGCGAGCGGCAGCGAGACGACGCGCCGCACGCCGCGCGCGTGCAGCGCGCCGAGCACCTCCGCCGGGTACGGGTGCCAGAGCCGCCCCGCGATCGCGACCGGCAGACCGAGCCGCTCGGCGAGCGCGTCCGCCTGGGCCTGCGTGATGCGCAGGAGGGGCGAGCCGCCGATCGCCTCGAAGCGGCGCCGCACCTCCTCGACGAGCTCCGGCGGGGCAGGCCTGCCGCGGCGGATGTTGGAGAGGAACGCGGGGAGATCGTCGAGCCGCTCGACGGTCCCGTGGCAGCTCAGGAGGACGGCCGTGGTCACGGCGCCACTCTACATCGCCTCTGCGCGCGCCGCGCCGCCATCGCCGGCGCGCGGCGCGGCCGCCCGCCGGAAGAGGCTCACTTCGCGTCCCAGACGACCACCACGCGGTCGTGGCCGATGAGGCCGCCCTTCTTGCGGGCCAGGTGCTGAGCCATCACCCGATCGCCCGCGGCGTAGACGCGCACCTCGAGGAACGCCAGACCCTCGTCGGTCTCGATGCCGTCCACGATCTCCGCGGCGTCGAGCTGACGCGCCCACCCCGACACCGGATCGTGGAAGAGCTCGTTCTTGAGCCGCTCCAGGATGGCCTGCCTCCCGCTCGTGACGCTGGGGTGGGCCGGAGGATCGCGGTTGCTCACCTCCTCGATCACGGCGTCCTCGGCGTAAATCCGGGAGAGGGCCTCGATGTCCTGGCCCCGCAGGGCGCGCTCGATCTCCGCGAGAAGTCCATCGCGCACCCGCTGGGCAAAAGGTCGCGTCCGCGCCGAGCTTTCCATACACGCTTGCATGGGACGCGGCGGCGCGGGCGTCGAGCCCGGGTAGGCCGGCGCGCGGCAAAGCGGCGCGCGGCGCGCGCTGCGTGAGGATGAGCCCGGCGGGCCGCCGTCCTCTCCCACGGGCCCACGGGCCGTTCCCCCGAGCTCGTGCGCCGGGTGGCGAGTTGCAGCGCCCGGACGGACGTGATGAAACTGATGGGTTATGACGCAGCGCCGCACGGTCGTTCTCGCCGATCTCCACCTCGTGCGCCAGACGCCGCGCGACGTGACCGCCGACCTCGCGCGGTTCGTGGCGTCCCACGCCGGAGCGCGCATCGTCGTGGCGGGCGACCTGTTCGACCTCTCGTCCGAGTCGCCGGAGTTGCCCCGGCCGCTCGCGCTGCGCGAGGCGCTCCTCGCTCACCCGACCGCGCGCGCGGCGCTCGCCGAGCACCTCGACCGGGACGGAGAGCTGTGGCTCGCGGGGGGCAACCACGACGCCGAGGTCGGCGCGCTCGACTTTCCCCAGGCGCTGACGGAGGCGCTCGGCGTGAGCGGCGAGGCCCGATCTCGCATGCGGACGACGCCCTGGTTCTTCCGCGATGGGTCGATCCACATCGAGCACGGGCACCTGTACGATCCGGACAACGCGCCGGCGCACCCGCTCGTCGTCGGCGAGCGCAGCCTCGGCGTGCACTTCGTCGAGGAGTTCATCGCGCCGACCGGCGCGCACCGCTACCTGCAGGCGAACGACCAGACGCCGCTCCGCCTGTTCCTCTCCGCGTTCACCTGGTACGGCCCCCGCGCGCCCTACGTCATCTACCGCTATTTCCACGCGGCGATCGGCGCGATGCTGAAGAGCGGGCCGCTCTACCGCGCGCGGGGCGAGGCGACGGTGGGCGCCGCGGTCGTCGAGCGCTTCGCGCACGAGCTCGGGGTGCCCCGCGCGATGGCCGACGATCTCCTCGGCCTCGCGGCCACGCCGACGCTCGAGAGCGCGGCGAGCACGTTCACGCGGCTGTATTTCGATCGCGTGATCGCGACGCTGTCGATGGGCGCGGGGATCGCGGCGCTCGGCCTCGGCGCGCGGGAGAGCGGCGCCGCGGCGCTCGGCCTCGGCGCGCTGCTGATGGGCGTGAGCTGGGCGAACGGGCACAACCGCTACGCCGGCACGGTCGCGGAGCGGCTGGCCGAGAGCGCTGGCCACGTGGCGAAGACGACCGGCGCGAAGCTCGTCGTCTTCGGCCACACGCACCGCGAGGCGCTCGGCGACGGCTACGCCAACACCGGCAGCTTCTCGTTCCCGCGCAACGCGCCCGGCAGGCCGTACGTGGAGATCGAGGGATCTCCGGAGGCGCCGCGCGCGGTGACCCGCTTCTGGAAGGCCGTGGCGTGACGTGACGCGCGGAGCTAGCTCCCGCTCGCGTGCGCGGTGAGCGCGCCCTCCACGAGATCGAGCGCGATCGGGATGTCCTCCTCCAGGATCTCGGGGGCGTCGCCGAGCATCGCGGCGAGCAGGCGCTCTCTCGGCTCCGGTCGCAGGAAGAGGGGCCCGCCCCCGCACGCGCGGCACACGAGGCCGCCGCGCGCCGGGTCGACGTAGGCCGACTGCGTCGCGTCGCAGGCGCGCCCGCACCGGACGCACTGGGCGAGCTCGAGGCCCCAGCCGAAGGCGACGAGCAGTCGCAGGCCGGTCTCCGCGAGGAGCGCCTGCGGGGACGCCGCGGAGACGCCGTCGAGGCGGTCGAGGAGCCCGTTCAGCTCGCGCCACGCCGCCTGCTCGGCCGTGTGCGCCGGCGCGATCTCGCGCACCCAGCGCAGCGCGCGCCCGGCCACCTCGAGGCGCGCGAGATCCCCCGCGAGCCGCAGGCGCGGGCGCTCGATCGCGGCCTCGGTGAGCTGGGCGAGCTCGGCGCCGGGCCGGATCTCCAGGGTGACGCGGAGCAGGTGCATCGGCTCGAGCGCAGGGAAGCGCCTGGCCGAGCGGCGCGCGCCGCGCGCGGTGGCGGAGAGGAGCCCGCCGTGCTCGGTGAAGAGCCCGACGAGGAGGTCGGCCTCACCGAAAGGGACACGCCGGACAAGGAGCGCCTCGGTGCGGAGCCGCTCCGTCCGCGGGCGAACGGATCGGGGCATGGCGGGGTTCGAGGGTTACAGCACGCCGCCGCGCCGAGCGCTCGGCGAAAATTTGGCCCTCAGGTCGAGAGGGAGGTACGAGCCCTCGCGCCGGTGCCCTCCGACAGCTCCGGCGGCATGTCGTGGCCGCGGGGCCGGAGCACGATGCTCAGCGCCAGCGTGAAGAGGATGAGCAGCAACACGAACGCGATCGCGACCCCGAACCGCCTGCTCTGCTGCGTCGTGCGCGCGGGCGCTGCGATGGGCAGCGGCGTCACGAGCGCGATCCGGCGGCTGGCCGTGTACCGGGCCAGCACCTCCTCCATCGGCAGCGAGACGGCGCGAGCATACGCCTTCAGGAACCCGCGGACGAACACCTCGCCCGGCAGGTCATCGAAATGATCGGCCTCGATCCGTTCGATGGAGATCACGGGGATGCGCGTGGCGCGGGCGACCTCCTCCACGCTCATGGCTCGGGCCTCACGCGTGCGTCTCAGGTAGCGTCCGATCGACTCCATCCCATTCCACCCATCGTCATTCGGTCGTCACTCTACTCACCCCGACAACCATTGCTCAAGCCCTAGCGTGCCCCGATGTCCCTCTCGGGGAGAGAGGCGTTGCGGGCTCACTGCAACGTCTGTAACTGTGCAGCGCAGCGCTGCCCCACCGGCGTCGTCGCGGCGATCTCGCGGCACCGCTCGAGGTCGGCGCGCGCCTCGTCCACGAGCCCCCTCTTCTCGGCGACGCGGGCGCGCGCATCGAACGCGTCCTGGAGCCGCCTGCACTCCGGCTGGTCGGTCTCGACCGCCCTCGTGAACGCCTCGCGCGCCAGATCGAGCTCGCCCCGCTTCTCGTAGGCGAGGCCGAGGCGATACTGACCCACGCAGAAGAGCGGTTGCGCGGCGACGGCGCGGCGGAGCGCGTCGATCGCCTCGTCGTTGCTGCCCTTGAGCAGGTATGCCCAGCCCAGGTTGCCCCAGGACTTCTCCGGCGAGGCGTAGAGGATATCCTCGGAGAGCGGCTTGAGCACCGCAATCGCCTCGTCGTAGCGCCCCTGGTGAACGAGGATGACCCCGAGCGTGTTCTTCGCGTCCCGCATCTCGGGGTTCGCCTCGAGGGCCCGCCGCGCCATCTTCTCGGCGCTGTCGAAGCGGCAGTCGCTCGAGCGCGCGTCGGTCGCGCAGAAGCCGAGCAGGATCACCGCGCCGAGATAGGCGGCCTCCGCGTTGTCCTCGTCGAGCGAGAGCGCCTCCTCGACGTGGGCCAGCGCCTCGCGCAGCCGGCCGTGCTGGAGGGCGTCGCGCGCGAGATCGTACTCCGCGACCGATCGCGCCTCGCTCGCGTGCGCCGCGGGCTGCGCGCCGCCGCACGCCACCGGAGCGAACGGCAGCAGAGACAGGAGCGACAGGAGAGCAGCCGCGCCGCGGATGCACCCCGCGCGGGTCGCTGCTGTCATGTGTCGCTGCGATGTCATGTGCGATTGGATTCCGCTGCTGAGCAACGCCGCAGCGCGGCAGCATGTCAGGCGGGATGTCGCCTGCCCTGCGGGGACCCCTGAGTAAACCAGGCCGCTGGTCACGTCAACCCGCGAATCTGCCTTTGAAGACGCAGCGCGTCCTCGGGATCCCGATTCGACTTCCCGCAGGAGTCAGGTCGACATAGGATGGGGAAGAGGGCGACTCCTGCTCGTCACTGTTCGCCGCGGATCTCGTCCTTGAGTCCGAGCAGGCCGAACAGCCTCCGCAGCGCGTCGATGTCGGGGATCTCGAGGCGCTCGTCGGCGACGCGCAGGTACTGACCCTCGCGGAGCTGCTGCACGGCGCGCTTCACGGTGTCGACGTCGAGGCCGACGCGGGTCGAGAGCTCCATGGGCGAGATCGCGAACGAGGCGCCGTTCGAGGAGGAGCCGCTCGCGGCGCGCGACTGCTGCGCGAGCTTGAGCAGCGCGTTCACGACCTTCGACTGCGTGTCGGTGAGCATCATGATCTCGATCTGGTCCTCCGCGTCGCGGAGCCGACCCACGAGCTGCTTGATGATGCGCAGGGCGACGGCCGGGTTGCGCTCGACGAGGTTCTGCAGCGTGCCCTGATCGAGCGTGAGCGCGACGCCGCGCGACAGCGCGATCGCCGTCGACCAGCGCGCGGCGCCGCCGAGGAGCGCGGACTCGCCGAACAGATCGCCCGGCTTGAGGACCATCAGGCTGCGCTCGGCGCCGCGGACCTTCTTGATGAGGCGGATGCGCCCCTCCTCGAGGAGGTACGCCTCCGTGCCGGGCTCGCCCTCGCGGAAGATGACGTCGCCCGCCTCGAAGGGGCGGCCGAACCGGGCCCGGAGCCGCTCGGGATCCGGCGCCGACTCGACGGGCGCCGCGCGGTCCGCGAGGTCGTCGGGCTCGTCGGGCGCTCCCGCGCTGGACGGAGAGCGCGCGGGCTCCGCGGCCGCGGAGGGCAGCGGTGCGGGCTCCGCGTCGCTGGCGCTTCCGGCCTCGCGCTCCTCGTCGGGCGCGACGCCGTCCCCTTCAGGCGAGCTGGTCATCGGGGCGGAGTGTATCCCAGCTCGGCTGGCTTCGCGTCCGGCGCGCGCACGTAGAGCGGCTCGAGGAGCGCCGCGTCGTGCTCGGCGGCCCTGAGCCCGCGCTCGCCGCCAGCGGCGGCGGCCCTGAGCCGGGCGATCGCGAGGCGCGCTATCCACACCGCGTCGGGGAAATCCAGCGCGTCGCCGCGCACGGCGAGCGGCCGGAGCGCCTCGATCTCGTCGGCGACGGCGCCGACGACGACGATCCGCCGCCCGGCGGCGAGCGCGGCGACGGCGTCGAGCGCCGCGTCGCGGGGCACGTGGCGCGGCGGCATCTCGGGCGGCGCCGCGGGCCCGTCGAAGGCGGCGAGGAAGACCTCTCCCTTCTTGGCGTCGATCAGCGGGACCAGCAGCTCGCCGGCGCTCGCGGCGCCCGCGGCGAAGGCGGCGGCGGCCATCGCCTCGAGCGAGGTGACGCCGGCGGCCGGGATGTCGAGCGCGAGCGCGACGCCCTTGGCCGCCGCGACCGCCACGCGGACGCCGGTGAACGAGCCGGGCCCCACGTCGCAGCCGAGGGCTCCCAGGGCCGCGGCCGGCACGCCTGCGGCGGCGAGCACCTCGTCGATGGCCCCGAAGATCCGCTCGGCGTGCCCGTGCAGATCGGCGTAGGTCGTCGCCGCGAGCAGGCGCGCGCCTGCGTTCGGCGCCGACGCGAGGTGGGGGGCGGCGTGGTCGGGGGAGGAGGGAGCGCCGCCCGGGGGCGCGGCGGTCCGGGCGGGGACGTCCAGGTCCGGGGCGTCGAGGAGCGCCGCGCTGCCGCGCGGGGTCGAGGTCGAGAGGGCGAGGAGCTTCAAGGCGCGCTCGGGAACGTTGCAGCCGCGGTGCTGTCTGGCAGAACGACGGGCCACGGGCAACGAGCTTCAGCGAAATGAAGGGGCCGCGGCCCTTCCGGGGCCCGAGGGCGGAGGCGAGCGGATGCGCGATCAACGAGCGATGCTGCCGGCGCTCCTCGCCTCGGCGCTCGTCCACCTGGGCGCGTGGGGGGCCGCGGGGATGTCGCGGGGAGACGCCGCCCCGCCTCCCGCCGCGCCGGCGGAGGAGCGCGAGCCCATCGACATCTGGACCGGGACCACGGCCGCGCTGCCAGGCAGCGGCGGCCCCTCGCGCCCGGTCGACGATCGCAGCACGCCGGACGGCGTCCCGACGGCGCGCGCTCCGGCACCTGCCGCCCAGCCGCCAGCGGCCGCGGCCGCGGAGCGTCGCGTGGAGGCCGGCGGCGAGCCGGCGCTGGCAGCCACCGCCGCGCCGCATGCGGCCACCGCCGCGCCGCATGCGGCCACCGCCGCGCCGCACGCGGCCACCGCCGCGCCGCACGCGGCCACCGCCGCGCCGCGCCGCCAGGCGGCGCCTCGGCCCAGCGCGGCGCCTCCGGCCAGAGAAGAACGCGGGGAGCGCGCCGGATCGTCGGACCGCTCCGCCGCCGCGCGGACGAACGCTGGCGCTGGCGAGGGCGCCCAGGGCGACTTCGGGGCGGCCGGCAGCAGCGCGGTGCGCAGCCTCGGGCGCGCCTTCACGAGGGCCATTCCGCCGGCGTGCCAGGCGGATCCGATCTGGGCGACGCTGCCGCTGGGCAGCGCCGGCAAGGCGCGCATCGTGATCGACATCGACGATGCAGGGCACATCGCGTCGTGGCGCCCGGAGGGGGAAGAGCCCATCGCGCGGCACCTCGGCAACCTGGCGAAGCGGACGATCGCGCTGCTCGGGAGCGGGACATTCGCGGTGGCGCGCGGGGCCGTGACGGCGGGGAAGCAGACCCTGGAGGTCAGCGCCGTCGTCCGCGCCGGGGCGGAGGACGGGGAGACGGGCGCACCGGCAGATCTGGCGTGGCGCTTCGAGGGCAGCCGCGGCAAGGCGTCGTTCGCCCAGCCCGGCGGCCGCCTCGTGGAGGTCGTCGTCCAGGTGGTGCGCACGGAAGTAGGGCGAAGCGCGCCGCCCGGCTGAATCCCGGCGCGCCACCTCATCCAGGCGGGCCGTCGTGCCCCCGCACGCGGCGCGGTCGCGGGCCCGGCGCTCCTTGCGGTATCGCCTCGAGGCTCTACGTCCGGCGCGTGGGACGGCTCTGCGCTGCCGCATGGGCGTGTGTCGGGTTCCTCGGGGCCGCACCGCTCGCTGCCTGCGGCGACCGGGCGGCCGCGCTCTCACCGCCTGCAGCGCCGATCCGCGAGGCGAGCGCGCCGTGCTCGATCCTCCGCGCCGACGCGCCGCCCGCGCCGCCGGCCGCGGCATCCACGATGACACCTCCCGCGCTGTTCGACCGGGTGCGGCCCGTGGTGGTGACGGTCGCCACGCTGCGCGCGTCCTCGCTGGCGGACGGGCGCGCGACCCCGAGGTTCCCGTTCGGCGGCGGCGCGCCGCGGGTGGAGCGGGCGATCGGATCAGGGGTCGTGATCGCCGCGGAGGGGCTCGTGCTGACGAGCGATCACGTGGTCGGCGACGCGCTCGAGATCGAGGTGCAGCTCTCGGACGAGCGCGTCTTCAAGGCGAGCGTGATCGGGCGGGATCCGACGCTCGACGTCGCGCTGCTGAAGCTGATCGGGGCCGAGCCGCTGAGCGTCGCGGCGCTCGGATCGAGCGCACAGGTCCAGCCAGGAGACGATGTCATCGTCGTCGGCAACCCGTTCGGCCTCGGGCCGACGGTGACCCGGGGCATCATCAGCGCGACGTCGAGGCCCATGGGCGCGGGGCGGCTCGACGGCTTCCTCCAGACCGACGCCGCCATCAACCCGGGAAACAGCGGCGGACCGCTCTTCAACGCGGCGGGACAGGTGATCGGCATCGCGACGGCGATCCACACCGACGGCCGCGGCATCAGCTTCGCCCTCCCGATCGACGAGGTCGTGGAGATCCTCCCCGAGCTGCGGGCGACGGGCCGCGTGGACCGAGGGCGCATCGGGATCAGCTTCCAGGAGGTGACCTCGCCGCTCGCGCGGGTGCTCCGGCTGCCAGGGCGGATGGGGGCGCTGATCACGGAGGTCGAGCCGGAGAGCCCCGGGTCGCGTCTGGGCTTCAAGCCCGGCGACGTGATCACGTCGCTCGAGGGGCGCCGCGTCGAGCACGCGCGCGAGCTCGCGCGCGCGCTCCGTCGCTCGAAGCCCGGCGACGAGGTGAAGCTCACCTACAAGCGCGGCGGCGCGGACCTACGCGCCACCGTGAAGCTCGAGCGTGCGGCAGGGAGCGAACCTCCGAGGCCGCTCCTGCGGGACGAGCCCGCGGACACGGACGCCCGACAGCCGCTCGGCGTGGCGTCGAGCGACGCGCCGGAAGGAGCGCGGATCGAGTCGGTCACGCCGCAGAGCCCGGCGGCGGGCCACCTCGAGGTGGGCGACGTGGTGCTCGAGCTGAACGGCGTGCCCGTGCGCGGCGGCGCCGATCTGACCGAGCGCCTGCGCGCCGCGGGGCGCGAGGATCTGCTGCTCCGGGTGCGGCGCCACGGGCTGGCCCGGTACGTCGCTGTCCCGGCGCGTTGAGCGAGCGCCGCTCCCGCGCGCTCGGCGCCGCGCGCGGAGCGCGGGCTACATGCCCGCGATGGACGCTGCTACGTTACGCCGCATGGGAGCTTCGGCAGGCGCGACGTGCCCGATTTGCCGCAAGTCGGCGGGGCCCAGGCCCGAGAACCCGGCCTTTCCGTTCTGCTCGCCGCAGTGCAAGCTGGTGGACCTCGGCCGCTGGCTCGAGGGCAGCTACCGGGTGCCTGGCCCACCCGTCTCCTCGTCAGAGGATGCCGAGCCCCTGGAATCGAGGGGACGGGTGGACGGGCTCGACGGGAAACCCCAGGAAGAGGACGAATGATCGCTCGCCCCGCGCTTTGCCTCCTCACGGTCCTCACGGCAGCCACAACGGCATCCATCGCCGCCGCGCAGCAGGGCCAGCCCGCCCCCGGGACGCCGCCCTACGGCGCCGCTCCGCCCCCCGGCGCCGCGCCCGCCCAGCCGAACCCCTACGATCCGTCGATGCAGGCCGGAGGGCTGGCGCCGCCTCCCCCGATGACGCTCGAGCCGGAGCCCGTCCCGCCGGACGGCGGCACGGAGCGGCGCCTCGAGGAAGCGAAGGAAGAGGACTCGGGGCGCGGGCTCGAGCTCGTCTGGTTGAACTTCGAGGGGGGTTACGAGAACGTCGGCCTCCAGACGTTCAACATCGACGAGGACGAGCTCACGGCCGGGTTCATCTCGAGCGCGGCGAACGGCGGGGTCGTCGGGGCCGGGGTCGGCGTCCGGCTCCTCTACTTCACGCTGGGCGCGCGCGGGCGGGTCGGGTTCTTCAAGGACTGGCAGCTCTTCAGCGCGGGCGGCGAGGTCGGCATGCACCTGCCGCTCGGCAGGCTCGATCCGCACGTCGACCTCGGCTTCGGCTACGCGGGCCTCGGCAGCTTCAAGAGCGCGGTGCGCGGCGCGGCCGACGCCATCGCGATCCGCGGCTTCTATGGGAGGATCTCCGGCGGGCTCGATGTGTACCTGTCGCCGGTCTTCTCGATCGGCGCGAACGCGAGCTGGGAGCTCCTGGCGCTGACAAGGCCGGGGCTCACCTCCGCGCAGATCGATCGCATCCGGAGCGAAGCCGCCACCACGCCCCAGCAGGCCAAGGCCGATCTGCTCGCGGCCGAGGGCTCCAGCGTCGGCTCGGCGCTCGCCCTGACCGCGGTCGCCGGGCTCCACTTCTAGCGGCCCCAGAGCGAGCCTCGCCGCCCTGCCCCTCCGCCCATGACCGCCGCCGACGCGCTCATCTGGATCGCCACCATCGCCGCGCCGCTCGGCGGTCTGGCCGCGCTCCTCCTCGGGACGCGGCGGCTCTACGGCAGGCGCCGGTTCGTGGTGGCGACCGCGCTGCTCGGCGCGATCGCGTTCGCGCCAGCGCTGCTGCTCGAGGGCTTCCTCCAGCGCTGGCAAGGGCTCGACAAGGCCGCCGGCACGCTCGACGCCGTCACGCTCATCTACCTCTTCGTGGTCGTGGCGCCGCTGGAGCAGGGGCTCAAGGTGGCGGCGGTCGCGCCGATCGCCAGGCTGCGCGCCGTGGACGAGCCGTTCGATGGGCTCGTCTACGCCGCTGCCGCGGCGCTCGGGTTCGTGTCGGCCCACAACGCCGTGTTCCTGTGGGGGCGGCCCCTGTCGTCGATCGACGTCGTGCGGGCGCTGCTCGCCGTGCCGGCGCACCTCTTCTTCGCCTCCCTCTGGGGGTATGCGCTCGGCCGCGAGCGCAAGCGACCGCTGGGAGGCCGTCGCTTCAACGCGGCGTGGCTCGCCGCGATGCTGCTCAACGGCGCCTACGATTACATCGTCTTCGCGTGTCGCCCGGTCGCGCTCTTCATCGCGGCGCCGATGCTCCTCGGGATCGGCTTCGTGACGTTCCTGGCCGCGCGCGATCTGCTCCGCCGGAGCGCGTCTCCCCACAGCTCGCAGCGAAAGGAGCGCCGCTTCCTCCCCCACCTCGCGCCGCCGTCGCTCGGCACGATGCGCGAGGCGCTGAGGCGCACCGAGCGGCCGCTGATGCTGAGCTGGATCGCCTTCGGCGCGCTCGTCACGGTCGGGGTGATGACCACGACGCTCGCCCTCGGGGTCGCGCTCGGCCACCGCTTCGGCGTCGACTTCGCGGCGGTCGATCGGGGCGACGCCTCGACCGCGGCGGCGGCGCCGCTCCTGCTGCTCGTCGCGGCGGCGATCGCGGCCTTCCCCTTCGCCGGCTACCTCGTCGCCCGGGCCTCCTCGACGGGCAGCGTCCTGGAGCCTGCCGCCTCCGCGGCGCTCGCCATCCTGGGCTCGCTGGTGCTGCTCGGCCTGGCCGCGCCCGTGGCCGTCGTGTTCGCGACCGCGCTCGCCCCCGTCGCCTTCAGCCTCGCGTGCGCGGGGGCCTGGATCGGCACGACGCGCTGAGCGTCGGCACGACGCGCTGAGCGTCGGCACGACGCGCTGAGCGTCGGCACGACGCGCTGAGCGTCGGCACGACGCGCTGAGCGTCCGTCGTTACGCTATCTCCGACGTCACGGCGGGCTCCGCGTACCGTTCGTACCGTTGGTAACGTTACGCGGTCGCCGCCTTCGCGGCGGGCTGGTGCTTCGCGACCTCGTCCTGGAACCTGCGGAGCAGCTCCTGCGCCGCGGGCGAGAGGTTCCGGGGCACCTCGACCTGGACGATCACCTGGAGCGCGCCGCGACCGCGGCCATCGATGCGGGGCGCGCCCTTGCCCTTGACCGAGATCACCTCGCCGGGCTGCACGCCCGCCGGGATCTCGACGTCGACCGCCGTATCGTCCGGCAGGTCGATCTTCACCGTGCTGCCGAGCGCCGCGTCGACGAAGGAGATGGGCACCCGCGTGATGAGGTCGAGGCCGTCGCGCTCGAAGCGCTCGTCCGCGGCCAGATCGACGTCGACGTACAGGTCGCCGGGCGGCGCGCCCTGGGCGCCCGGCATCCCCTGGCCGGGCACCCGCAGCCGCTGGCCTCCGTCGATGCCGGCCGGGAAGTTGACGACGACCTTCCGCGTCTTCTCGACGGCGCCGAACCCCTTGCAGGTGCCGCACGGCGTCTTGATGACCGAGCCCTCACCCGAGCACTCGGGGCAGGTCTGGGTGAACATCACGAAGCCGCGCGAGGTCGAGACCTGACCGGCGCCGCCGCACGTGCCGCACGGCTTGCGCTTGGTCCCCGGCTTCGCGCCCGTGCCGGAGCACTCGTCGCACGCGACGGGCGTGCGAAGGACGACCTCCCGCTTGCAGCCGAGCAGGGCATCGCGCAGCGAAAGCCGCTGCTGAACCCGGATGTCCTGGCCGCGCGCCGGGCCGCGCCGCCGGCGCTGCCCGCCGCCGAAGCCGCCGAAGAACTCGGAGAAGATGTCCTGGAAGTGGGAGAAGATGTCGCTGTCGGCCCCGGCGCCCATCCCCTCCAGACCGGCGTGGCCGAACTGATCGTACCGGCGGCGCTTCTCCTCGTCGGAGAGGACCTGGTACGCCTCGGTGGCCTCCTTGAAGCGAGACTCCGCCGACGCATCACCCGGGTTTCGGTCCGGGTGGTACTTCAACGCAGCCTGACGATAGGCCTTGCGAATGTCGTCAGGCGTCGCGTCTCGCGCGAGGCCAAGAACTTCGTAGAAGTCGCGCTTTTCACTCATGAAAGGTGGACCGCCGCGTCGATCCTGCCCGACAGGGGGCATAGGCGCCGGCTGACCATAAGTCCTCGCCCGCGCCTGTCAACGCGCAATACAGCGTGAACGTCCAGGATGGGCCGTGGCGCGCGAGATCTTCCGTGAAGACCGCGACGCTGCTACTGGCCCCGGCGCTGGAACGCGGGCGTGTCCCAGTCGGAGTCGAGCGGCGGGACGAAGGTCGCGCGATCGCGCGGGCCGCCGCCCGCCGCCTGCACCTGCGGCGCGGGCCGGCGGGTGGTCGGGTACGCGACCTCTTCAGGACGGTGCGGCTGGCGCTGCGTCATGGGAGGAGGAACGCTCGTGGCGGAGCGCGCCGACATCGGGCCGGCCGCGGCGGCGAGCGACGCGCCGATCGAGTGCGCGGTCGCGCGGGGCTGCGCGGCGCTCGCGAGCTGCTGGGGGACCTCGGCGACGAGGTGGTCGAAGCCGGTCGCGATGACCGTGACCTTGATCATCTCGCCCATGTTCTCGTCGATGGTCGCGCCGAAGATGATGTTCGCGTCCTCGTGCGCCTGCTCCTGCACGAGCGTCGCGGCCTCCTCGATCTCGCGCATCCGCATGTCGGGGCCGCCGACGATGTTGATGAGCACGCCCGTCGCCCCCTCGACCGAGATGTCGTCGAGCAGCGGCGAGCTGACGGCCATCTCGGCGGCGAGGCGGGCGCGGCCCTGGCCCTTCGCGCAGCCAGTGCCCATGAGCGCGCGGCCCATGTTGGACATGACCGTCTTCACGTCCGCGAAGTCGACGTTCACGATGCCGTTCTGCGTGATGAGATCGCTGATGCCCTTGATCGCCTGGTAGAGCACCTCGTCCGCCTTGCGGAACGCCTCGACGAACGAGAGGTCCTCGTCGCCCAGCGTGAGGAGCTTCTGGTTCGGGATCGTGATGAGCGTGTCGACGTGCTCCGCGAGCATCGCCAGGCCGAGCTCGGCGCGGCGCGAGCGCTGCTTGCCCTCGAAGAAGAACGGCTTCGTCACGACGCCGACGGTGAGGCAGCCCTCCTCGCGCGCGAGCTGCGCGATGACCGGCGCCGCGCCGGTGCCGGTGCCGCCGCCCATCCCCGCGGTGACGAACACCATGTCCGCGCCCTGGATGCACTCCTTCACGCGGGTCACGTCCTCGAGCGCCGCCTTGCGCCCCTTCTCGGGATCGGCGCCTGCGCCGAGGCCGCGCGTGACGCTCGCCCCGATGTGGAGCTTGGTCGGCGCGAGGCTCGATCCGAGCGCCTGAGCGTCCGTGTTGACGACGATGAACTCCACGCCCTCGAGGCCGAAGTTGATCATCGTGTTGACTGCATTGCCGCCAGAACCGCCACAACCGATGACCTTGATCCGGGCGTCGTACCCGGTGTGTTCGTCGGCAAACTCGATGGAGAAACTCATGAACTCCTCCCGGGGGATGTACAGCTAGCCGCTCGGCCCGGCGCCGACCCCCGCGAAGGTCTGGCGGCACGGAACCCTGATGCGCGAGGACGTCCTCGCTCCGGACGGTGCTCAGAGGGGCGCCTCTTCCCCTGTGAACGCCGATTTTCAAACCCTCTTGACTTCGCCTGCAAGAGGGATCGCCGGTGCGTTCTTCGACCCTCTCAAACCCAGTTCTCTAACAACTTTCTCTTGCTACGTCATGCCTAGAATGCTGCTCGGAGCCAGTTCCAGAACCTCCCGCTCGACCTCTTTTCAATCGGCATTTCTTCGACGACTTCTCGGCGCGACTCGCGCTCGCGGATTTTTTCGCGGCGGCTCTCGCCGCGCCCGGCGTGGCCGACGTCGAGCGCCACCGGCGTGAGCGCGCGCGCCTGCGCGAGCGCGTTGGCGCCGTACTGAACGAGGCCAACGCCGGTCGCGTACTGCGGGCCCGCCACGAGCTGCGTGATGCCGCGCACGCCGACGGGCACGCCGAGGCGCACCGGCATCCCGAGGATCTCCTCGGCGAAATCTGTCATGCCCTCCATGAGGACGCCGCCGCCGGTGAGCACCGCGCCTGCCGAGAGCTGCTCCAGCATCCCGGTGTCCTCGATCCGCTTGCGGATGACCGCGAAGATCTCCTCGACGCGCGGCTCGATGATGTCCGACAGGACGCGGCGCGCCGCCTTGCGCGGCATGTGCCCGCCGACGCCGGGGACCTCGATCTCCTCCTCGTCGCCGACCATGCGGCCGAGGGCGCAGCCGGCGTTGCGCTTCAGGCGCTCGGCCTCGCCCATCGGCGTGCGCAGCCCGGCGGCGATGTCCGCGGTCACGTTGTTGCCGCCCGCCGGGATCACGCTGGCGTGCGCGATGCCGCCGTCGACGTAAAGGAGCAGATCGGTCGTGCCGCCGCCGATGTCGATGATCGCGACGCCGATCTCCTTCTCGTCCTCGGACAGCACCGCCTCGGCGCTGGCGAGCGGCTCGAGCACCACGTCGGCCACGGTGAGGCCGCAGCGCTCCGCGCAGCGGACGACGTTCTGGACGCACGAGGTCGCGGCGGTGATCAGGTTCACCTTCACGCCGAGCCGGACGCCGCTCATGCCGACGGGGTCGCGGATGCCGTCCTGGTTGTCGACCGTGAACTCGCGCGGCAGGACGTGGAGGATCTGGCGGTCGGCGTCGACCGGGATCGCCCGCGCGCCCTCGAGGACGCGCTCGACGTCGACGCGCGTGACCTCGCCGCCCGAGACCGCGGCGACGCCGTCCGACTGCTGGCAGCGGATGTGGCTGCCGGCGACGCCGGCGTAGACGGTGCGGATCTCGACGCCCGCCATCGTCTGCGCGGCCTCGATCGCCTCGGCGATGGATCGGACCGTCCAGTCGATGTTGCTCACCACGCCCTTCCTCAGGCCGCGGCACGGGACGTTGCCTACCCCGAGGATGGTGATCCCATCCGCGTCGATCTCGCCCACGACCGCCGAGACCTTGGTCGTCCCGATGTCCAGGCCGACGACGATCTCAGAAGTCTCCATCCGGCTCTTCATTGCGTGCACCACCTCATGCGGGGACGAGCCCCCTGCGCGTGTCTCGCGGGCACGACGCTGCCATGAGCCAGCGGAGCCGGCCAAGTTTTGCTCGGTGAACGCCGGCGACGGTGACGAGCGCGGCGGCGGTCATTTCATCCTCACCACGACGCGCTCGGGGTGCGCGTCGTTGTCCAGGAAGATCACCGACGCGCTCGCCTTCCGCTGCGCGAGCTCGGTGAGCACACGCGACGCCTGGCCGACCTTGTCGCGGTAAGGCGGCTGCCCGAGGTGGAGCGCGATGCCCTCCTTCCCGATCGTGACGACGACCGAGCTGTCTCGCTCGATGTGGAGCTCCTGGATCGGGTAGCGGCGGGCGATGCCGGCGCGCATCATGTCCTCGACGACGTCGAGCAAGCGCCGGACCGCGATGACGACGCCGGCGCGGTCGCGCGCCACCTGCTCGCCGGTGATGCCCGTGACGATGGGGAGGTCGACCGGGTCGTCCTCGGCGAGCTCCTTGAAGAGCTCGCCGTCGCGGGTCGCGAGGTAGAGATCGCCGCCGATCGCGACGAGGGCCTGCGCCTCGCGCTCGACGACGCTGACGTGGACCGTCGAGGGGAGCTTGCGGGTAACCGTCGCCGTCTCGATCCATGGATCGGTGGCGATCGAGGCGCTGGCGAGCTCGAGATCGAGCGTGAAGATGTTCTTGCCCACCTCGATGCCGCCGGAGCTCGCCACCTGCTCGGCCGAGCGGCGCTGGACGCCGTCGACGAGCACCGTGCGGACGGCGAAGCGCGGGCTCGACACGATGTAGCGGCGCGCGCCCCACGCGACCGCGGTCGAGGCGACGATCACGACGGCGGCGCCGGCGAGGAGCTGCAGCGCGCGGAAATGACGCGACAGCGGGCGCGCGGGGCGCGCCTGCCCGGGCGAGCCGGCCTTCGGCGGGCGCGGGGGGCGCACCGAGACGCTCGTCGCGGGCGGGGCCGGCGACTCGTGCGGCGTCGTCGCGCGGACGCGCTCGTTCCTCGGCGGCGCCGGCGCCGGGGCCACGGGCTCCGGCTTCGCGCCGCGCGCGGGCGCCGCCCGGCCGGGCGGCGGCGCGGAGGGCGACGTCGCGCGGCGGCGGTTCGGCGGCGGCGGGGCGCTGGGACGCTCGGTCATGCGCTGCGCTCCTCGGACGGCAGCCCCTTCGCCTCGAGCCGCGCCTTGAGGTCCCGCACGCACGCGTTCACGTCGCCCGCGCCGAGCGCGATGACAACGTCGCCCGGGCGGACGATCTGCTCGAGGGCCTCCGGGAGGTCGGCCTTGTCCGCGACGAAGCGCGCGTCGTGGTGGCCGTGCTCGCGGATCGACTGGACGAGGCGCTCGGCGGTGACGCCGGGGATCGGCGGCTCCCCCGCGGCGTAGATGTCCGTCACGAGCAGCACATCGGCCTGGTTGAAGGCGCGCGTGAACTCGTCGAAGAGGTCGCGCGTGCGGGTGTGGCGGTGCGGCTGGAAGGCCACGACGACGCGGTGGTCCTCGCCGGGGAACGCGCGCCTCGCCGCGTCGATGGTGGCGCGGATCTCGGCCGGGTGATGGCCGTAGTCGTCGACGAGCGTGATGCCGCCGATCGAGCCCACGATGGTGAAACGGCGCGCGACGCCGCCGAACGTGGCCAGCGCCTGCTTCGTGACGTCGAGCGGCACCTCGAGCTCGTCCGCCACCGCGATCGTGGCGAGGCAGTTCAGGACGTTGTGCGCGCCGGGCATCTTCACCGTGAAGCCGCCGAGCGGCTCGCCCCGGCGGTATGCGTTGAAGCTCGTCTCGAGGCCGCGGAACTGGATGCCGCGCGCGGAGTAGTCCGACTGCGGCGAGACGCCGTACGTCACGTGGCGGCGCGGGATACGCGGGAGCAGGTCCTGGACGTGCGGGTGGTCGAGGCAGAGCACCGCGAGCCCGTAGAACGGGACGCGCGCGGCGAACTCGACGAAGGCGTCCTTGATGCGCTCGTGCGTGCCGTAGTGATCGAGGTGCTCGGGGTCGATGTTGGTGACCACCGCGATCGTCGGCGTGAGCCGCAGGAACGATCCGTCGCTCTCGTCGGCCTCGGCGACGAGCAGATCGCCGGCGCCGAGCCGGGCGTTCGTGCCCAGGGCCGCCATCTTGCCGCCGACGACGACGGTGGGATCGAGCCCGGCGGCCCGCAGGACCGTGGCGACCAGCGAGGTCGTCGTGGTCTTGCCGTGCGAGCCCGCGATCGCGACGCCGTACTTCACGCGCATCAGCTCGGCGAGCATCTCCGCGCGCCCGATCGCCGGGATCCCGAGCGCGCGCGCCTCGGTGAGCTCGGGGTTGTCGGGCCGGATGGCGCTCGAGTAGACGACGACGTCCACGCCGCGGACGTTCTCGGCGCGGTGGCCGATGTCGATGCGGACGCCGAGCGACGTGAGCCGCCGCGTCGTCGAGCTCTCCTTGAGGTCCGAGCCGGAGACCTCGAACTCGAGCGAGCGCAGGATCTCGGCGAGGCCGCTCATCCCGACGCCCCCGACACCGACGAAGTGGACGTGGCGAACGCGACCGCGGAACATCAGCCTGCCTCCTCCCAGCCAAGGGCAGCGCCGGGCGTGGCGGCCCCTCTCCTCGCGGCGCCGCGCGGCGCCTCCTCTGCTGCGCGCTGCGCGCGACCGCCACCGATGGGGAAGCGCAGCGCGCGGTGGCGCGGAGCGCGCGCGAGCTCGAGCAGGTCGGCGGCGACGCGCGCCGCGGCGTCCGGCGTGCCGAAGGCCGCCGCGGCGTCCGCCATGCGGGCGCGGAGCGCGGGGGCGGCCGCGAGCCGGGCGAGCTCGCCCGCGAGGCGCGCCTCGGTGGCGTCGGCCTGCGCGATGGCCACCGCGGCGGAGGCCCGCTCGAGGGACTGCGCGTTCTTCATCTGATGATCGTCGGCCGCGAACGGGTACGGGATCAGGATGGAGGGGCGGCCCACGGCGCAGAGCTCGGCGAGCGTCGACGCGCCCGCGCGGGCGATCACCACGTCGGCCGCGGCGAGCGCCTCCGCGACGTCGTCGATGAACGGCACGACGCGCGCGCGGTCGGAGAGGCCGAGCTCGGCGTAGAGCGATCGCACGGAGGCCTCGCGGTCCCTGCCCGTCTGGTGCACCACCTCGATATCGAGGCCCCGACCGCGGCCCTGCGCGATGGCGCGAGGGACGACGTCGTTCAGCGCGAGCGCGCCCTGGCTGCCGCCGAGCACGAGCAGGCTGAGCCTGCCCTCGCGCGGGGCGTACGGCGCCCGGGCGAACGCGCGCCGGAGCGGGACGCCGAAGAGGCGCACGGTGCTCGGGCGCAGCGCGCGCGCCGCCTCCGGGAAGGCGATGTACGCGCGGTCGACGAGGGGCGAGAGGAGCCGGTTCGAGAGCCCGAGGACGCTGTTCGGCTCCAGGATCGCGACCGGGACGCCGAGCGAGCGCGCCGCGAGCGACACGGGGCCGCCGGCGTAGCCGCCGAGCGAGAGCACCACGCGGGCGTCGAGCCGCTCGACGAGCCGCCGCGCTTCCGGAAGGACGCGGCCCGCGCGGGCAGCGCCGCGCACGAAGCCGGAGAGCCCGCCGCCGCGGAGCGGCAGGACGTGGAGCAGCTCGAGCTCGTCGCCGCGCTCGCCCATCACGCGGACCTCGATGCCGCGCGCGGTGCCGACGTAGACGACGCGCGCTTCTTCGTCGCGCGCAGCGGCGCGGACGGCGTCGCCCACCGCGATCATCGGGAACACATGGCCGCCGGTGCCACCTCCGGCGATCAGCACGGTGATCATGCGCTGCCCTCCTCGGCCGACGCGGCCACCAGGGCCGACGCGCTCGGCGCGTGCGGGACGGGCGACGCGCGCCCCTCGCCCCTCGGATCGGGCGCGATCACGGTCCGCGATCGGCTGATGCTCAGCAGGATGCCGGCGGCCGCGGCGTTCACGAGCAGCGACGAGCCGCCGTAGCTGAGGAACGGCAGCGTGAGGCCCTTCGTGGGGAGGATTGCCATCGCGACCGCGAGGTTCGTCATCGCCTGCACGCCGAAGAGCGTCGCGATGCCGAACGCCATGAAGCTGCCATAGTCGTCCGCGGCCTCGAGGGCGATCTTCACGCCGCGCGAGACCATGACGAGGTACGCCGCGCAGAGGCCCACGATGCCGACGAAGCCGAGCTCCTCGCCCACGATCGCGGAGATGAAGTCGGTGTGCGCCTCCGGCAGGTAGAGCACCTGCAGCCCCCGCCCGAGGCCCAGGCCGAAGACCCCGCCGGAGCCGAAGCTCATGACCGACTGGAACGGCTGGTACGCGAGATCGGCGCGGTTGTTGTCCATGTCGATCCACGCGAGGTAGCGCGCGTAGCGGTAGCCGCTGAAGCGCACGAGCGCGGCGCCGGCGAGCGCCAGCAGCATGGAGAACGCGGCGATGTACGGGACGCGCGCGCCCGCGACGAACAGCAGCGTGAAGGTCAGGAACAGCAGCACGACCGCGCTGCCGAAGTCGGGCTGCTTGAGGCAGAGGAGCATCAGCAGCCCGACCACGATGAGGTGCGGGAGGAAGCCGACCGAGAACGACTTGATGCGATCGGCCTTCTTGGAGAGCGAGTAGGCGAGCCAGAGCACGATGCCGAGCTTCGCCATCTCGGCCGGCTGCACGTGGACCGGGCCGATCGCGATCCACCGGTAGGCGTTGCCCGCCTTGTGGCCGAGGCCCGCCACGCAGGCGACGAGCATCCCGGTCACGGCGATGAGCACCGGGTACGTGAGGGCCTTGAGCCGCCGGTAATCGATGCGGCTCGTGATCCACATGGTCGCGATCGAGAGGACGGCGTAGATGGCCTGGCGCTTGAGGAAGAACTGGGCGTCCTTGTAGCGGACCGTCGCCTCGACCGCGCTCGCGCTGTAGACCATCACCACGCCGAAGCCGATGAGCGCCGTGACGACGGCCGCGAGGAGGGCGTCGACGGGGCCCGAGGGGCTCGATCGCACCTTCCAGAACGCCTCGGCCGCCGCCGCGACGCCGCTCGGCTCGGCCTTTTCCTGCTCCGGGGGACCGATGTGCCGGTTCCTGGGCGCATCGGCGCCCGCGCCGAACGTGCCGCGCCACGACATCACGACGCCACCTCCCCGGCGGAGCCGCCGGTCGATCCCTCAAGCGCGCGGACCGCGCGGACGAAGGCGTCGCCGCGGTCCTTGTAGTCGCGGAACATGTCGAAGCTGGAGCACGCGGGGCTGAGCAGCACCGCGTCGCCCGGCCGCGCGAGCGATCGCGCCGCGAGCACCGCCTCGTCCATCGAGCTCGCCCGCGCGACCGGCAGGACGCCGCTCGCCGCGGCGGCGATGCGATCCGCGGCCTCGCCGAGGACGACGAGCGCGCGCCCCCGGTCGCGCAGCGCGGCGACGAGCGGCGCGTAGTCGCCGAGCTTGTCACGTCCGCCCGCGATGAGGACGGCCTTCTCCTCGCGCAAGCCGGAGAGCGCCGCGACGGAGGCGCCGACGTTGGTCCCCTTGGAGTCGTCGTAGTAGCGCACGCCGTCGACGTCTGCGACGAGCGCCGTCCGGTGCGGGAGCCCCTCGAAGCGCGCGAGCGCCTCCGCGATCGCGCCGGCAGGCGCGCCCATCGCGGCCGCGAGCGCGACGGAGGCGCAGGCGTTCGCGAGGTTGTGCGCCCCCGCGAGCCGGACGCGCGCGAGCGGGTAGCTCGCGCCCGCGACGCGATCGACGATCGCGTCGCCCGCCACGGCCACGTCGGCGCGGGCGTCGCTCGCGCTGAACGTCACGACGCGGGCGCGCCCCCGCGCCGCCTGCCGCGCCACGAGCTCGTCGCCGAGCGGGACGACCGCGACGTCCTCCGGCGTCATGCGCGCGAACGGGTTGCCCTTGGCGTCCGCGTACGCCGCGAAGCTCGGGTAGCGATCGAGGTGATCGTCCGTGATGTTCAGCAGCGCGTGCGCGCGGGCGTGCAGCGTCGGGACGCGCTCCGCCTGGAAGCTCGAGATCTCCAGCACGAGGACGTCCCACGCCTCGCCGACGACCTCGGCGAGCGGCGTCCCGAAGTTGCCGCCGACGAAGGTGCGCAGGCCGGCGCGCTCGAGCATCGCGCCCGTGAGCGCCGTGGTGGTGCTCTTGCCGTTGGTGCCGCCGACGAGCACGATCGGCGCCGACACGAAGCGCGACGCGAGCTCGAGCTCGCCGATCACCTCGCGCCCGGACCGCTCGACGGCCTCGAGCGCGGGGAACGACGGCACGCCCGGCGAGACGACGACGAGGTCGGCGCGCTCGAACAGCGCCGGATCGTGCCCGCCCGGCGCGAGCGCGGCGCCGTCCGCCTCGAGCGCCGCGGCCGCGGCGGAGAACCGCTCGCGCGGGGCGCCGTCGTTCGCGATGACGCGCGCGCCGCGCTCCATCAGGAGGCGCGCGGCCGCGACACCGCTCCGGCCGAGACCGACGACGATCACTGTTCGTCCGCGGACGTCCATCATGCCCTCAGCGCAGCTTCATCGACGCCAGCGAGACCAGCGCCAGGAGGATGGAGATGATCCAGAAGCGAACGATGATCTTGGGCTCCGCCCACCCCTTCTTCTCGTAGTGGTGGTGGATCGGCGCCATCAAGAAGACGCGCTTGCCGGTGAGCTTGAACGAGAGGACCTGCGTGATGACGCTGACCGTCTCGATGAAGAAGATCCCCCCGAGGATGATCGACAGGAGCTCGTTCTTGGTGAAGACGGCGAGCATCCCCAGCCCGCCCCCGAGGGCGAGCGACCCGACGTCCCCCATGAAGACCTGCGCGGGGTACGTGTTGTACCAGAGGAAGCCGATCCCGGCGCCGATGACCGAGCCGCAGTACACCGAGAGCTCCCCGGCGGACGCGATGGCCGGGATGTCGAGGTACGTCGCGAGCGAGAAGTTCGCGATGGACGCGCCGACGATGTACGCGAGGATGAGGTACGTCCCCGCGTTGATGATCACCGGGCCGATCGCGAGGCCGTCGAGGCCGTCGGTGAGGTTCACGGCGTTCGACGTCGCGACGACGACGAAGACGGCGAACGGGACGTAGACGTAGAGCGGCAGCTCGATCGGGTACTTCGAGAACGCGACGAACGGGATCGCGAGCCGCGTCCTGATGTCCGCCCAGTCCGGCGGGAGCTTCGAGGCGATCAGGAACGTGTAACAGACGGCCGCGCCGCCGATGAGCACCTGGCCGATGAGCTTGTAGCGGCCCGGCAGGCCGCCGCTGTTCCGCCGCTTGATCTTGAGGAAGTCGTCCAGGTAGCCGATGACGCCGTAGCCCGCGGTGACCGCCGTCGTCGCGAGGACGAAGGGGTTCCTGAGATCGGCCCACAGCACGGTGGGGAGCAGCAGCGAGAGCAGGATGAGGGCGCCGCCCATCGTCGGCGTGCCCGCCTTGATCTTGTGCGTCTCGGGCCCCTCGGCGCGGACCACCTGCCCGATCTGCTTGCGCCGGAGCTCGCGGATGAACCACGGCGCGAGCAAGAACGTCAGCACCATGGCGGTGATCGTCGCCATGATCGTGCGGAACGGGATGTAACGAAGGACGTTGAGCCAGCTCAGCCAGCCGTAGTGGAACTTGAGCGGGTAGAAGAGCTCGTAGATCACGCCGCACCTCCGTGCGACTGCCGCGCGGCCAGGGATCGGGCGCGGCGGGCGGCGAGCGCGCGGCGCGCCTCGTCGCGGTCGTCGAACGGCAGCGTGACGCCGCCGATGATCTGGTACGGCTCGTGGCCCTTGCCGGCGATGAGGACGAGGTCCCCCGGCTCGGCCTCGAGCACCGCGCGCTCGATCGCGCGCGCCCGATCGAGCTCGACGACGACGCGCGCGCGCCCGGCGGCGAGGCCCGGCAGGATGGCGTCGGCGATCGCGCGCGGGTCCTCGCTCCGCGGGTTGTCGTTGGTCACGAAGGCGACGTCGGCGGCGCGGCCGACCGCCTCGCCCATCTGCGGTCGCTTCAGCGGATCGCGATCGCCGCCGCACCCGAAGACGCAGAGGATGCGCCCCTCGCTCAGAGCGCGGACGCTCGCGAGCACGCGCGCGAGGGCGTCCGGCGTGTGCGCGTAGTCGACGAGCACGATCACGTCGTCCGCGCCCGGCGTGTCGCAGCGCTCCAGGCGACCCGCGACCTGGATCGGCGACGAGAGCGCCGCGGCGGCGTCCTCGACGTCGAACCCGAGCAGGTGCGCCACGGCGAGCGCGGCGAGCAGGTTCGACGCGTTGTGCGCGCCGAGCAGGTGAGAGCGGATGACGACCTCGCCTGCGGGGGTGCGGGCGCGGAGGAAGATGCCGCCCGCCGTGTGCGCGAGCTCCACGGGCGCGATCTCCGCCCTGTCCGGGCTGGCGCCCACCTCCGTCGAGTAGCGCGCGAGCGTCGCCGCGGCCGGGCGCGAGAGCCCGCCCGGCGCGATCATCTCGACGAGCCTTCGCCCGAAGGGATCGTCGACGTTGATGACGGCGGCGCCGGGGCCGAGGTCCACGAACAGGCGCGCCTTCGCCGCCGCGTACGCCTCCATCGTGCCGTGGTAGTCGAGGTGATCCTGCGTGAGGTTCGTGAAGACGGCGATCCGGAAGCGGATCGCGTCCGCGCGCTTCGCCGCGAGCGCGATCGACGACACCTCCATGACGAGGTGCGTCGCGCCGCGATCGACCATCGCCGCGGCGACGCGCGCGAGCTCGTCCGCCTCGGGGCTCGTGTGCGACGCGGGGACGTCGAGGTCGCCGAAGCGGTAGCCGAGCGTCCCGACGATCCCGGTCCGCCCGCCGCACCGGTCGACGCAGGCCTGGACGAGGTGGGCGGTCGTCGTCTTGCCGTTCGTGCCGGTGATGCCGACGACCTCGAGCGTGAACGTCGGGTGCCCGTAGACCACCGCCGCGGCCTGGGCGAGCGCGAGCGGCACGTCGGGCACCTCGACGCGGGCGGCGCCGAGCGTGTCGGCCGCGCTCCCGCGGCCGAGGATGACCGCCCGCGCGCCGCGCGCGACCGCCTCGGGGATGAACCGCTCGCCGTGCGCGCGCGCGCCCGCCCGCGCGACGAAGATGTCCCCCGGCGCCACCTTGCGCGAGTCGAGGTGCACGCCCGTCACGAGCAGGTCCGCGGCCTCCGCCGGCGAGAGCGCGGCGCCCGGGATCTCGCGCAGCACGTCGCCGAGGCGGAGCGCGAGCTCGGTCTCGGCAAAGGCGGCCTCTCTGTGGTCGCGCTCTGTCATGTGGGGGGCTCGAAGATGAGCTTCAGGGGCGATCCTTTGGGCAGCACGGTCCCCGGCGGGGGCTCCTGGCGCGTGAGCCTCCCCGTGCCCTCGACGCTCGGATCGAGCCCGAGCGCCGCGGCGCTCTTCACCGCCTCGCGCTGCGGCAGGCCGGTGAGATCGGGGACGCGCAGCTCCCCCGTCTTCAGCGGCGCGGACGGCGTGACCACCGCGGTCGAGATCGGCGCCACCGCGGCCCGCGCCTCGCTCAGCACCTGGTAGGTGTTCGCCGCGATGTCCTCGCCCGACTGCTCGGCGATCTCCGACAGCTTCATCGGCACGCTCCCGCGCGGGGTAACGCCCAGGTAGCGCAGCGCCATCTCGCCGACCCGCCGGAAGATCGGCGCCGCGACGGAGCCGCCGGCGTACGTGCCGCCCATCGGCTCGTCGAGCACCACCGCGATCACGAGCCGCGGCTTCTCTGCCGGGACGAACCCGACGAACGACGCCACGTAGTGGGTGTCCGTGTACTTGCCCGTCGCGGGATCGATCTTCTGCGCCGTGGCCGTCTTGCCCGCCACGCGGAACCCCGGGATGGCCGCCTCGACGCCGGTCCCGTCCCCCTCGGTCACCGCGACGAGCATCTCCGACATCATCTTGGCGATGTGCGCGGGCACCGCGTCGCGGCGCACCCGCGGGGAGGGCTCCGACAGCGTGACGCCCGTCCCGTCGGTGATCCGCTTGATCAGGATGGGCTCGAGCAGCCGCCCGCGGTTGGCGACCGCCGCCGTGGCCATCGCGAGCTGCAGCGTGGTCACGCTGATCCCCTGGCCGAACGACGCCGCCGCCGTCTCGACCTGGACCCAGGGGCGGCCGCGCGGCCTGAGCACGCCCACCGACTCGCCCGGCAGCGGCACGCCGGTGAGGTCGCCGAAGCCGAACCGGCGGAAGCCCTCGTAGAGCCGCTGCTCGCCGAGCCCGAGCGCGATCTTCGCCGTGCCGATGTTCGACGACTGGCCGAGGATCTGCGGGATCGTCAGCCACTTGTGCACGTGCGTGTCGTGGATCACGACGTTGTCGATCGCCATGTTCCCCTCCTCGCAGTAGATGGTCGCGCTCGGGGAGACGCTCTTCGCCGCGAGCGCGCTCGCGATGGCGAACACCTTCATCGTGGAGCCGGGCTCGAAGCGATCGACGACGCAGCGGTTGCGCCGGGACCCGGGGTCGCTCTGCGAGTAGTCGTTCGGGTTGAACCCCGGCGCGCTCGCCATGGCGAGGATCTCGCCGTTCTCTGGATCGACGACGACGATCGATCCGCCGAGCGCCTCGTACGTCTTCATCGCCGCCTCGAGCTCGCGCTCGGCGGTGAACTGGATGCCCTTGTCGATCGTCAGGTGGACGTTGTGCCCGGCGAGCGCCTGCTCGTCCTCGATCCCCTCGGAGAAGATGAGCCGGCCCGATCGATCGCGCAGCCCGCGCACCTCGGACGCGTTGCCGCGGAGCTCGTGCTCGAGGCTGAGCTCGACCCCCTCCTTGCCCTCGCCGTCCGTCGCGACGAAGCCGAGCAGCGGGCCGGCGAGCTCGCGGTTCGGGTAGAAGCGGCGCCCCTCGCCCTCGATCACGAGCCCGCGCACCGGGTAGCGCTGCCGCCGGTCCGAGAGCGCGCGGATGTTCTCGACCTCCTGCTCGGAGATGCGGCGCTTGAGCCACGCGAAGCGGCGCCGCCGGCCGAGCTTCTCCGCGACGTCCTCGACGGGCAGCGACAGCGCCTGCGCGATGCGCTCGGCGTACTGCTGGATCTGCGTCGGGATGTACTTCTCCTCGATGCCCCGGAGCATCTCGACCGCGTCCACCGAGACGCTGGGCACCTCCACGCTCTCCGCGAGCGGCGCGCCGTTCCGGTCGTAGATGGTGCCGCGCTTCGGCGTGATGTGGAGCCGCCGCTGGCGCTGCCGCTCCGCGAGATCGTACCAGGCGTCGCCGTCCTCGACCTCGATGCGGTACGCGCCGGACACGACGCCGCCGAGGCCGAGCGCCATGAGGCCGCAGAGCAGCCCCATGCGGATGCGGATCCACCGCGCGCGCCGGGGGTCGAGGTTCTTCATTCCCGCTGCCCTCCGCCCGGCGACGCGCTGCCCGCCTCTCCGCTCGCCGGATCGCGCAGGCCCGAGGGCGGCGTGTAGCCCCGCACCGGGATGACCCGCTCGGGCGGCGGCGGCGTCATGCCGAGCAGCGTGCGGGCGACCATCTCCACGCGCTGCGGCGTCTCGTAGCTGGCCGCCTCGAGCGAGAGCACCCGCTTGACCTCGCGCAGCCGCGCCTGCTCGGCGCGCGCCCGCCCCAGCCGGTAGCCGAGATCGACCGTGCGCCCGCGCAGGGCGAGGTGCACGACGAACGCCGCCACCGACGCGGCCACCGCGAGCGTCCAGAGCACGAGGAACGGGCGCTGCGTCACGCGTGCGTCTCCGGGCGGCCGACGCGCCGCGCGGCGCGGAGCTTCGCGCTGCGGGCCCGCGGGTTGCCTTCGATCTCGTCGTCGCCCGCGGTCACCGGCTTCTTCGTGAGCGGCTCCCAGACGTCCGGCTCGCGCAGCGCGCGCTTGACGATGCGGTCCTCGAGCGAGTGGAACGCGATGACGGCGAGCACGCCGCCGGGCGCGATGATCCGCGGCGCGGCCGCGAGCAGCGCCTCGAGCTCGTCGAGCTCTCCGTTCACGGCGATGCGCAGCGCCTGGAACGTGCGCGTCGCCGGATCGACGCCGCCGATGCGCGCCGGCCCCACGGCGCGCACGACGGCGCGCCGCAGGTCGAGCGTCGTCTCGAGCTCGCCGCTCTCGGCCGCCTGCTTGATGCAGCGGGCGACCCTGCGGCTGCGGCGCTCCTCGCCGTAGCGGTAGATGAGGTCCGCGAGCTCCTCGTCGCTGAGCCGCTCGATGAGCTCGAGCGCCGTCTCGCCGCGGCTCGGGTCCATCCGCATGTCGAGCGGCCCCTCGGCGCGGAAGCTCATCCCGCGGGCCGGGTCGTCGAGCTGCATCGAGCTCACGCCGATGTCGGCAACGAGGCCGTCCACGTGCGCGACGCCGAGGGCCGCGAGGTGCCGCTCGATCTCGGAGAACTCGCCGTGAACGTAGGTCACCCGCTCCCCCATCCGGGCGAGCCGGGCGCGCGCGATGGCGAGGGCGCGCTCGTCGCGGTCGATCCCGATGACGCGGGTGCCGGGCGTCTCGAGGATCGTCTCGGCGTGGCCGCCGGCGCCGAGGGTGGCGTCGACGTAGATGCCCTCGCTGACCGGCGAGATCGCGGCGAGCACCTCGCGGGCGAGGACGGTGACGTGCGGCTCGCCGCGCGGGCGGGGCGGCGGAGGGGGAAGGTGCATGGGGACTACATTGACAACGTTCATAGGCGGAACTGCTCCGCGATTGCGGTCTTGAAGCTCTGGAGCTCGACCTCGCTCATCTGCTGAGCGGCCTTCCACCGCTCCTTCGCCCAGAGCTCGATCGTCTGTCCCATCCCCGCCCACAGCACGTCCTTGGTGAGGCTTGCGTGCTCGCGGAGCGACGGCGGGATGAGGATCCGGCCCTGCTTGTCGAGGTCGCACTCGACGGCCGCGGACAGGTAGCGGCGCCGGAACGCGACCACGTTGGAATCAAATTGCGGCAATGCTGCAATTTTGGCCTCCAGCTCCTCCCAGGCCTTCATCGGGTAGGCATGTAGGCAAGGGTCGAAGAGGGCGGGGGTGATGACCATGCGCAGGTCGTTCGCGGCCGCGAGCACGTCGCGAAAGCGCGAAGGGAGGCTCGTGCGCCCCTTCGCGTCGATCGCGTGCTCGAAGTGACCGCGAAACATCGTGCTCATCGACGACCCCAGCTCCGGCTGGCCTGTCCCGCCGAGGGCCTGGTGACGCGTTGCTGCCTAGGCCGCACACCGCGTCGTGACATTCTCTGCCACTTCTTCCCACGAAGCTCCGCCACGCTACGGAGGCAGGCGCCGAGTGTCAACAGATTGGGAGATTTCTGGACCCCAGCGGCCACCCATGTAGGACATTCACCCTCATTAACCTACCAGCAAAAACTGCAACAATTACCGTAAGATGACGATTCGCCGGGGGTCGTGGGAGGAAGTGGGGAGCGGCTCCAAGGTGGTGCGAGGCACGTCTGGCCGAGTCCTGGCAAGGCGGAAATGAAGCAAGACGGATCGCCGCCACGGGCACAGCCTTTCGCGCCCCGGATGGCGGGCAAACCGGACGGACTCAGCGGGTCAAGTCCGGGGGAGGTCCGTGGGGAAGCGGGCGTGGTGGAGCGTGGGGAGGCCCGACGCGGCGGCCTGCACGGGGAGGTCCGGCCAGGGGGCTTGCCGGTGGGGGACAGTGGGGAGACCCGACGCCCCGGCGGCCCGCGCGGGGAGGTCCGGCCCGCGCCATGCCGGTGGGGGACAGTGGGGAGACCCGACGCCCCGGCGGCCCGCGCGGGGAGGTCCGGCCCGGGGGCCTGCCGGTGGGGGAGAGTGGGGAGGCCCGGCGCCCCGACGGTCAGCCGTGGGGGGCCACGTTGGCCTGGACCCACTCCACGATGCTCTTCAGGGTGGTCCCGGGCGTGAAGACGCCCTTCACGCCGGCATTCTGGAGGCGCGCGATGTCCTCGTCCGGGATGATGCCCCCGCCGAACACGACGATGTCCTCGGCGCCGTGCCTGCGGAGGGCTTCGATGACGGCGGGGAAGAGGGTGTTGTGCGCTCCGGACATGATCGACAGCCCCACGGCGTCGACGTCCTCCTGCACCGCGGCGGAGGCGATCATGTCCGGCGTCTGATGTAGGCCCGTGTAGACGACCTCGAAGCCCGCATCGCGGAGGGCCCGGGCGACCACCTTGGCGCCGCGGTCGTGGCCGTCCAGGCCGGGCTTCGCCACGAGGATTCGGACTTTGCGCTCTGCCATGATCGCGTCGATTACCGCCTGACAGGGCAGGCGTAAAGCGCAGCGCCCCGGCGGTGCGGCTCCCCTCCCCTGCGTCCGCTCCACCGGGGACGCGGGGAGCGCGTCCTCACTGGGCGGCGAACACGAACGGGATGTTCACCGGCGTGGGGCCCGACGACGGCGGGAACCGCCAGGACTTGATCCGGGAGGCGATGCAGCTCGACAGGCCAGGGTAATCCTTCTCCGACCCGGCGGCCGAGACCGACTGGACGGCGCCCGAGGCGCCGATGACCACCGAGGCCGAGACGCGGGCGGTGCTGGCCGCGTTGCGGTCGCGCGCATCGAGGGCTGGCATCCAGCAGTGGCGCCGGACGCTGGGCCGGTTCGCCTCGACGACGCCGGAGATCTCCCCCTGAGAGAGCTGACTCAGGCCGGCGCTGCCCTGGTTGCCCGGCCCCGACGAGGGGCCGGGGACGCCGGCGCCGAACCCGGACCGGTCGAACGGCGCAGGGCTCGACGAGGCGACCGGCTTCTCGGGCTGGGGGCGCGGGGTCGCGGCGCCGCCCGGCTTGCCCGGCGAGGCGACCTCGGGCTTGGCCGACGCGGTCTCGGCCGGCGGAGGCGCGTCCGGCTCGACGCTCGGCGGCGGCGGAGGGGCCGCGGTCGGCAGGTCGGCCGGCTGGAGCTGCGGGACGGTCACAACCTGGACCGGCGGCTGCGGCTTGGGAGAGAGGAGGACGTACGCGGAGACGCCGCCGAACGCCGCGGCCATGGCGATGAAGGCGTAGGCGAGCGGGCTCATGCCCGACCGCCGCCTCGGCGCGACCGTCTCCACCAAGCTGCCGGGCGTGGCCACCAGAGGTGCGGGCTCCGCAGGAGCGAGCGCGCCCCCCGGCCCTGTCACCGGCGGCGAGCCGCCCGCACCCAGGCCACCCGCCGCGCCGGAGGGCAGCCCCCCTACCCCCAGACCGGCCACAGGCGCGCGCGCGGACGGCGAGCCGCCAGGCGCCAGGCCGCCCGCGGCCGGGCCGGCGCTGGCCGGGACGGGCGCCGCCAGCTCGGGCTGCGCCGCGGAGGCGATCGGGCCCGCCGGCGAGGTCGAGAACGGATCGGCGAGCACCGCGATCGGCGCTGCGGCGTGGGGCGCCGCGGTGCCCCCCGGGGCGCCCGGCCGCGCCGCCGGAGCGCTCTCCGCCGGCGTGGCCGGCGCGACCCGCCCGGCGGACGTCGCCGGCGATGTCGATGCGGCAGGCGTCCCCGCCGCCGTGAAGGCGGCGACCGAGCCGGCGACCGCCGGGGGCAGGTCGTTCACGCCGGGAGGCTCGGGCTCGCGCGCCGCCGGGCGCGCAGGGGTGGCCCCGGCCAGCGGAGGGACCCTCGCCGACGAGGGGACCCTCGTCGAGGGCGGGACCTGCGCCTGACCGACGGAGAAGCCCGTGCTGCTGGTGCGGCGCGCGGGCGTCGACACGCGCGTCGACTGGGCCTGGGTGACGATCTCGAGCAGCTCCGGGAAGTTCTTGAGCGGCAGCCACTCGTCGAACCCCTCGCGCCAGACGAGCGACTCGCCGTCCACGGCGCCCGCCAGCGCCTTCTCGCGAATGACGGAGAGCCGCACCGGGCCGAGCGGGACGCCGCCGACCCCGACGTACCAGTCCTCGCTGCTCGACGTGGCGCGCACGGTCGGCGCCTTCCCGAGCGGCCGGTCATCGGACAAGGTCCGCTTGAACGCGCCGGCCACCCCGGCCGGCGGCGGCGTGGGCTCCGCTCCCCTCGCGGCGGGCGCGGCAGGGGCAGCAGGCCTCGCGGGCGCCGGCTGGGCGGGGCGTACCTCGAACGGCGCCTGCGGCGCGGTCGCGGCGCGTGAGCTCGACGGCGTCGTCGCGGTCGCCGCGGGCCGCGCGACCGGGGCGGGCACGGCGCGCGGGGCGACCGGTGGTCGAGGCGCGCCCCCGGGGCGCGGGAGGGACTGCGATCCTGGCCGGGGCGGCGACGGCGCGGCGCCCTGGGCCAGCGCCGTCGCCGGCCTCGCGGGGCCGGCGGCCGACGCGCCGGTCCCGACGGCCGGCGCCTCCTCGCTCGAGGGGGCGAGGTGGGCGTCGTCGACCGCCGCGCGCGGCGGCTCGACGGGGAGCGCCTGCGCGACGGAGCTCTCGGTGACGCTCGCGCTGACCTGAATCAGGTGCCCGCATCGCCGGCACTGCATCCGTACCGACTTGCCGGCGACCTTCTCGTCGCCGATCTGGTACTTGGCCTTGCAGTTATCGCAGATGAATTTCATCCAGGAACGCGCCTGCGGGTTGGAATCCGCGCAGTCTACGACAGCTTGACCCCAAACGACATGGGGTAGGCGCGTCAGAGCAACCCGAGCAGGTGCTCCTTGATGGATTGCCGCGTCGGGTCATCGGGCGCGACGCCGAGCGCGCGCTCCCACGTCTCGATCGCTTTGTTGCGGAACCCGGCCTTCTGGTACAGCACGGCTAGGTTTTTCAAGGCCGGGAAGTGCTTGCCGTTGATGTGCAGGGCGGTCTCCAGCTCCTGGATCGCGTCGTAGAGCTGTCCCTGCTTGCCGTAGAGAAGACCGAGGTGGAAGTGCAGCCGGTACGCGAGCGGATCGATCGCGGTGCCCTCGCGCAGGTGCCGCACGGCCTTGTCGAAATCACCCGCGCGGTACGCCGCGATCCCCGCGGCGAGGAGGCGTTCCGCCTCGGCCGAGATCCGGTCCTGATCGCCGCGGATCGAGCGCGCCTGGAGCGCGTTCTCCACGGCGGCGACGACGTCCGCGACGCGGAAGGGCTTCTCGATGTAGGCCTCGACGCCGTAGCTCGACTTGAGGTCCTCGGCGAACCGCCACCCGCGGTACACGGCCGAGATCATGATGATCGGAATGTGGCCGTAGCGCTGCGTGCCCTTCATGCGGCGGGCGATGTCGAAGCCGTGCACCTCCGGCAGCATGGCGTCGAGGATCATCACGTCGGGCGGATGCTCCTTGACCATGCGCAGGGCGAGGAGCCCGCGGTCGGCCTCCTCGACGCGGTACCCGCGCTCCTCGAAGATGCGGCGGAGCAGCTTCCGGATCTCCGGCTCGTCGTCGACGACGAGGATCGTCGTCTGATCGCCCTGCGGCGCCTTGCCTGAGGCGGGGAGCCCTTCGACGACGGACAGATCGCGGTCGGCGGTGCCGAAGTCGGTGTCCGTGAGCTCGTCGGCCGCCGCCGCCCTCCGCATGGCGTCGTCGACGACGAGCGGCGGGCCCGCCGAGGACATGCGCGCCGGCGACGGGGCCGCCGCGGGCGGGCTCGGCTCGTCGGAGAGATCGGCGAACGAGATCTCCGCGTCGTCGCGCGGGCGCTCCGGCGCGGGTCGCGCCGGCGGGGCGGCGCTCGGGGCGGGCGGAGCAGGCGCGGCAGGCGCCTGGGCCACCGTCGACGGAGGCACGGCGGACGGAGGCCGGCGCGCGGGTTGCGCAGCGGCGGGCGCCGGCGCGGGCGGCGCCTCGGTCGCCGACGAGGCGGCGGCGCCGAGCCCGGCCCGCTTCAGCACCTCGGGCGGGCACTTCGCGCCGACGTAGAACGGCTCGCCCTGCTCCTTCATGTCGTAGGCGGCCGCGATCGTCCGCACGAGGGGGCCCGCGAGCGCGATGTACGGGAAGACGCGCTTGCCGGTCACGAACTCGAGCTCGTCGATCACCTTCTTGTCGGCCGGCGCGGCCATGGCAACGAGGATGCGGTCCTCGCGCACGAGCACGGGCAAGAGCTTGTGCTTCGCGGCGATCTCGCGGGGCAGGATCGAGAGGTCGCTCAGCTTGATGCAGACCTGGTTGAGGTCGATGCCAGGAACGCCGCTCTGCTCGGAGAGGGCCTTCAGCGCAGCGACCTCGGAGACGGTGCCGCTCTCGATGAGGTTCGTGGCGAGGGGGACCCCCTTCGCGCGCGCCTCGAGGAGGGCCTGTTCGAGCTGGGGCTGGGTGACCGCCCGTTGCTGCAGGAGGATGCGTCCGAGCGGCTTCTTGTTGGCGTCTTGCGTCATTCCGCGGGCCGAGTCCGAAGGCTAACGGACGAGGAATGCGCGGGCAAGCACGCGCCGTGGCGACGATGTAGGGTCACTCGCTCGCGTCGGGCGCGGCGAGCCACGCGCGGGCGAACGCCGCGTACCGCCCCTCGGCGATGGCCGCGCGCGCCTCGCGCATGAGGCGGCCGTACAGGTGGAGGTTGTGCTCCGTGAACAGGCGCAGCACGAGGATCTCGCCCGCCATGTAGAGGTGCCTCAGGTACGCGCGGCTGTAGCCCCCCGCGCAGGTCGGGCAGGTGCACGTCGGGTCGAGCGGCGACCGGTCGTCCTTGTAGCGCGCCTGCTTGATGACGATCTTCCCGCGCTGCGTGAGCGCCTGCCCGTTGCGGGCGTTCCGGGTGGGGAGCACGCAGTCGAACATGTCGACGCCGGCGCCGATCGCGTGGACGAGGTCGAGCGGCGTGCCCACGCCCATGAGGTAGCGGGGGCGCGCCGGGTCGAGGCGCGGCGCGATCTGCGCGACGACCTCGTGCATCATCGCGATCGGCTCGCCCACGGAGAAGCCGCCCAGGGCGAGCCCGTCGAACGGCATGGCGCCGAGCTCGTCGGCGTGCGCCGTGCGCAGGGCGACCGAGGTGCCGCCCTGCACGATGCCGAAGAGCGCCTGGGTGGGGCGCTTGGCGGCGAGGCAGCGCTTGCCCCAGCGCGTCGTCAGGCGGCACGCCTCCTCGACCTCCGGGAGCGGCGCGCCGCCGGGGGGGCACACGTCGAGCTGCATCGCGATGTCGGCCCCGAGCAGCCCCTGCACCTCCATCGCGACCTCGGGCGTGAGCGCCTTGCGCGCGCCGTCGAGGTGCGACCGGAACACGAAGCCGTCCTCGACGAGCGTGCGCCGCTCGGCGAGCGAGAAGGCCTGGAAGCCCCCGGAGTCCGTGAGCATCGCGTGCGGCCACCGCGAGAACGCGTGCAGGCCGCCGAGCTGCGCGACGAGCTCGGGCCCCGGGCGGAGCCACAGGTGGTACGTGTTGCCGAGGACGATCCTCGCGCCGGTCGCGGCCACCTCGGCGGGGGTCAGCGTCTTCACGCTGCCCTGGGTGCCGACCGGCATGAACGTCGGCGTCGGGACCTCGCCGTGCGGCGTGACGAGCACGCCCGTGCGGGCATGACCGTCCCGCGCGAGCTCGGAGAACGAGAAACCAGGCGTACGGCTCATGGCGCGCTCGCCCCGCGGATCAGCATGGCATCACCGTACGAATAGAATCGGTAGCCGGCGTCGATCGCCGCGCGGTACGCGAGCAGCGTGCGCTCGCGTCCGGCGAAGGCGAACACCAGCGCGAGCAGCGTGGAGCGCGGCAGGTGGAAATTCGTCAGCAGCGCGTCGACGACGCGGAACCGGTAGCCGGGCTGGATCAGGAGGCGCGTCTCCCCGGACTGCGCGCGCACGAGGCCGGCGCGCGCAGGGTCGGCGGCGGTCTCGAGCGCGCGCACCACGGTGGTGCCGACCGCGACGATCGGCGCGCCGCGGTCGCGGGCCCGCGCGACCGCGGCCGCGGTCGCCTCGGGGACCGAGTAGACCTCGGCGTGCATCGGGTGCGCATCGAGGTCGTCGACCGTGACCGGCTGGAACGTGCCGAGCCCGACGTGGAGCGTGACGCTCGCGATCTCGACCCCGTTCGCGCGGAGCCGCTCGACCAGGGCGGGCGAGAGGTGGAGGCCCGCCGTGGGCGCGGCGACGGCGCCCGGGACGCGCGCGAAGATGGTCTGGTACCGCTCCCGGTCCGACGCGTCGTCGCCGCGACCGAGATACGGAGGGAGCGGGATGTGCCCGTACGCGTCGATCGCTGCGGCGACGGACAGCCCTGCGGGCGAGGAGAGCCGCACCGTGAGCACGCCGTCCTCCGCGCGCTCCAGGACCTCGGCGACGAGCGCCCCGTCGCGCTCCAGATCGAGCACGGCGCCCGGGCGGATCGGCTTCGACGCGCGGCCCATCGCCCGCCAGCGCTCGGGGCGCGCCGCGCCCTCGGGCGGAGGGCCGGCGAGGTCGTCCCCGCCGGCCGGCGCCTCGTCCAGCCGGTGCAGCAGGAAGAGCTCCACCTGCCCGCCCGTGCCGCGCTTCTTGCCGAACAGGCGCGCGGGGACGACCCTCGTGTCGTTGACGACGACGAGCGCGCCGCGCTCGATGTACCGGTCGAGCTCGCGGATCGCGGCGTGCGCGACCTCGCCGGCGCCGCGATCGACGAGGAGGAGCCTCGCGCCGTCCCGCTCCTCGGGGGGACGCGACGCGATGAGCGCTTCAGGGAGTTCGTAGTCGAGCAGCTCGCAGCGCACGCCGCGCTACTAGCACGACGCGGGCGTGAGCACGCTCGTCTTGGCGCGCAGGAAACGACAGATCTCGCCCACCTTGTAAGGCTTGGGGACGAAGGCCACGGCGCCGCAGTCGGCGCGCTCGACCTGGCGCGCGGAGAGGTGATACGGGCTGGAAAGCACGACCCGCACCCTCGGGAAGGCCTGCCGGATGTGCCGGGCCAGCTCGAGGCCGTTCAGGTCCGGCATCATCAGGTCGATCATCGCGACGTCGATCGGAGACGAGCCGAGGATGCGCAGCGCGTCCTGGAACGATGCGGCGAACGCGACCTCGAACCCCTCGACGCTCAGCCCAGCCGAAAGAGCGCGACGCTGGGAATTCTCATCGTCCACGATCAGCATGCGGGCCATTAAGCGTCCTCCTGCGGCGTGCGCCGCCATCTATTACGCCTACCTGGTTAGCAATCACCGGGCCAAGTTACCGAATCCTCGGCTTGCGGTTTCCGACGCCGGAGTGAAACAGATGAACACAGTCTACATCAGGCGCCGCATTGCACTAAGGCAAAACCCGACACCCGTCCATTGCAAGGGTGCAATTCATCGTGGGGTAGCTGCCCTGAATTGCGGCTGAGTCAGGTGGTTTGCTCTGTCCGGCCGTGCGTGCCGGATGAACCCGGTCGATGGTTCGTTGCTGAGCCTGGTGGGCAGCAAGGTGCTCGTCCGATGGAGCACCGGACCGCTGAGCATGCTCCTTCGCGCTTGCTGTACCCGGCGGGTACGCGCCGTCGAGGTGGGCTGACGGGCACGCCAGGCTGCCCGGCGGGGACGTCCGCCGGGCGGAGCAGGCTGCCCGGTGAGCGGAGAGCCGGCTCAGCCCGGCGGGTACGTGATCGCCAGGCGGGTCATCTTGCGCCACAGGGTCGTCGCGCTGATCCCGAGCACCTCGGCGGCGCGCTCCCGGCTGCCGTCGCACTCGCGCAGGGCGACCTCGATGGCCTGGCGCTCGGCGCAGTCGACGACATCCGCGAGCAGCCGGCTGCCGCCCTCGGGCGGCCGCTTCGGCTGGACCGCGGCGGGCAGCACGTCGTCGACGCTGATGACGCCGCCGCCCGAGAGGGCCACCGCCTGCTCCACCATGTTCTCGAGCTCGCGGATGTTCCCCGGGAAGTCGTACTGCGTCAGCGCCTCGACGACGCCGTCGCCGGCGCGGGCGCGGCAGGCCATCTTGCGGTTGTACTTCTCCAGGAAGAACTCCCAGAGGATCGGGACGTCCTCGCGCCGCGAGCGCAGCGGCGGGAGCACGAAGCGCGCGACGTTCAGCCGGTAGTAGAGGTCCTGGCGGAAGCGCTTCTCCGCGACCGCGGTCAGGAGCTCCTGGTTCGTCGCGGCGATGATGCGCACGTCGACGCGGATCGGCTTGTTCTCGCCGACCCGGCGGATCTCGTTCTCCTGGATCGCCCGGAGGAGCTTCGCCTGGAAGGTGAGCGGGGTCTCGGCGATCTCGTCGAAGAAGAACGTGCCGCCGTCGGCCTCCTCGAACAGCCCCTTCCGCGCCGAGATCGCGCCCGTGAACGAGCCGCGCGCGTGGCCGAACAGCTCGCTCTCGAGGAGCGTCTCGCTGATCGCGGCGCAGTTCACCGGCACGAACGGGCGGTCCGCGCGCTTGCTGTTGGCGTGGATGGCCTTGGCGACCAGCTCCTTGCCGGTGCCGCTCTCGCCCGTGATGAGCACCGTCGCGTCGGTGGGGGCGACCTTCACGATGCGGCCCAGCACCTCGCGGACCGCCTGCGAGCGGCCGACGATGTTCTCGAACCGGTAGCGCTCCTTGAACTCGCTGGCGAGGAGCTGCACCTCCCCGGTGAGCTTGCGGTTCTGGATCGCGCGCTCCACCTTCACGAGGAGCTCCTGCTCCGAGAACGGCTTCTGGATGTAGTCGAAGGCGCCGAGGCGCATCGCCTCGACCGCGCTCTCGATGGTGCCGTACGCGGTCATCACGATGACCTCGGTGTTCGCGTTCGACTCCTTCACCGCGCGCAGCACGCCGATGCCGTCGAAGCCGCCCATCCGCAGGTCGGTGAGCACGACGTCGTACGCGCCCTTGGCGCCCAGGTCGGCCCCCTGGCTGCCGTCCGCCGCTTCATCGACCTCGTACCCGGCGCCACGCAGCATCATCGCGAGCGTGGTCCGCATGTTCCGCTGGTCATCGACGACAAGAATCTTCGACATGGATTTCCCCCGCCGCCCTCACCCCCGGGTGGAATCCCCCGGGTGGAGTGAGAGCGGCGCGACGATCACGACCGACGCGCGCCGAGCTGGCGCAACACCGCGCGAGCGCGGTCGTCCGCGGCGTCTTGGACATGCGTCCAGCGTATCGTACGTCAACCACAGCCCCCGCCGCCAGGAGGCACGCGGCGCGTGCGGCCGGAGCGAGGGCGAGCCCTACCCTGCCCTACTCGCGGATCTGCTGGGACAGGTAGGCTGTCTCTCCAAGCTTCTCGATCAGCCCGATTTGCGTCTCGAGCCAGTCGATGTGGTCCTCCTCGGACTCGAGGATCCTGGCCAGCAGCTCCTCGGTCGTGCGATCTCCCTTGTCGCGGCAGAGGGCGATCGCCGTGTTGAGCCGCTTGACCGCGTGGTACTCGAGCTCGAGGTCACTCTTGAGCTGCTCCGGCACGGTCTGTCCGATGTGGAGCGTGTCCAGGCGCTGGAGGTTCGGCAGCCCTTCGAGGAAGAGGATGCGATCGATGATCGCGTCGGCGTGCTTCATCTCGTCGATCGACTCGGCGCGGCTGTGCGCGGCGAGGGTGACGAACCCCCAGTTCTCGCACATCTTCGCGTGCAGGAAGTACTGGTTGATCGCGACGAGCTCTCCCGCGAGCACCTCGTTCAACGCGTCGACGATATCTTTCGCACCCTTCATCGCACCCTCTCGCGCTCGTGCCTCTCGTGCTCGCCTCGCCTCTCGGGGGCAAGGGGACGCCGGCTGGAGCGCCGGCGCCCAGGTCAAATGCGCGAGGTCGACGGAGGTGTGCAAGAAATTTCGAAGGAAACGCGCGCCGACACCGGCTGCCTCACCGAGGAAACCGGGGCGATACGGGGCAACCGGCGGAGAATCAGGCCGCGCTGGAGACCGGCGCCATCGTCAGGCGGCGCGGCGGGGGAGCGGCCTCACCATCGCCGACGAGCTTGGCGATGGTCGGCTGGCAGGAGCCGCACCGCGTGCCGGCGCCCGTGCACTCCATCACCTCCGAAACGGAGCAGGCCCCCTCGTTCATCGCTTCGCGAATCTCTCGGTCACAGACGCCCATGCAAAGGCAGACGTACATGCAGACCCCCGGCTACGTTGACGGCTAGGATTGATATTGAACATAGCTTTCAATATCGGCGCGTCAAGCACGAACGTCGTGCGGACGGATCACCAGGCCGCCTCGTGGTCAGGGCCGCGCTCGGATCGAGCGCGCGGGCGGCGGGAGAGCCGGGCCGGAGGCGCGGGCAGCGGGAGAGCCGGGCCGGAGGCGCGGGCGGCGGGAGAGCCGGGCTGGAGGCGTGGGCCGCGGGAGCGTCGGCGGCGTCACATCGTGAGGCCGCCGTCGACGTCGATGCAGCGGCCGTTGAAGTACTCGCACTCGATCACGAAGCGCACGGCCTGCCAGATGTCCTCGGGCACGCCGATGCGGCCGACGGGGATCATCGCGACCAGGGCGTCGCGGGCCTTCTGGTTCATGCCCTGGGTCATGGGCGTCTCGATCATCCCGGGCGCGACGGCGCCGACCCGGATGCCGAACGGCGCGAACTCGAGGGCCCAGGTCTTCGTGTTCGCCGCGAGCGCGCTCTTCGCGGCGGTGTAGTTCGACTGGCCGCGGTTGCCGTGGCGCGCGATGGAGCTGATGTTGACGACGACGCCCTTCTGCTCGGTCTCGACCATCCTGGCGACGACCTCGCGGACCATGAGCGTGGCGCCCGTCAGGTTGACGTCGATGACCGCCTGCCACTGCGCGGCGCTCAGCTTGACGACCGCCCCCGTCTGGCGGTCCTTCTTGACGAGCAGGCCGTCGCGCAGGATGCCGGCGTTGTTCACGAGGCCGTTCAGGCCGCCCATCGCCTCGTGCGCGAAGCGGACGAACGCCTCGACCTCCGCCTCCACCGCCACGTTGAGCGGACGCGCGTGGACCTTCCCGGGGAGCCCCCGGCTGGCCTCGACGAGCGACGCGAGCCCCTCCTCGTTCACGTCGCCGGCGGCGACCTGGCCCCCGAGCTCCGCGAGCCGCAGCGCAACGTGGCGACCCAGCCCCTGGGCGGCGCCTGTGACGACAATCCTCGTGTCCTCGAGTCGCATGATCGCATTCCTCCAGGGATCGCTCCCGACCGCTGTCTCGACGGCGCCGTCTACCACGAGGCAGCGCGGCGGCGGGAGGCGTTGCGGGGCGCGGAGATCCGCGCCGCCGCGGCGAGACGCTTGCGCCGGTGCGCAGCGATGTTATTCAGCGCCCATGAGGTCGATCGCGCTCGCCGTCGCCGTGTGCGCCGGCACCCTGACGCTCGCGCCGGCCTGCAACCGCGCGCCCCCAGTCCCCGAAGCCTCGGATCCGACGGGCAAGGATCTCGTCGTCGGCGCGGTGGTCGCGGCCGCCGAGAAGAACGGAGGGATCCGGCTCTACAAGATCGTCGAGGTGGAGGACCTGCCCCCGCCGTTCGGACGCGACCTGCACATGATCGCCTACGATCCCAAGGTGCAGACCTTCCAGGAAGCCGCGGAGCTCCGCCGCAAGGGGGAGATGGCCGTCGCGAAGGACCACATGACGGTCCGCCTGGTGAACTTCCTGCCGCGCGACCACCGGGTGATCAGCACCGAGCCGGTCAGCGACGAGGAGCGGGCCCCCTACCTCCGCTCGGTCCAGAGCCGGCAGCGCTGACCGCCCCGGGACGTGGGCGCGGGCGGCGCTCTCAGCGCGCCGCGCGGAGCCGCTCGCCCAGCCGCTCGATGGCCTGGCTGTGCAGCCGGCTCGCCCAGCTCTTGCTGATCCCGAGATCCTGCGCGATGTGGTCGAACCGCTCGCCGTCGAAGTAGTGGCGCTCGACGAGGGTGCGCTCGCGCTCGGGGAGATCTCGGACGGCGTCGCGCACGGCCTGCGCGAGCTCGGCGCGCGAGGCAGACTCCTCGGGGGTCTCCGCTGCGTCGGGGACCGCGGCGACGTCGCCGTGAGCCGAGACCAGCCCGAGCGCCATCGCGGCCGCGTGCCCGGCCAGGAGGCCGCTGAGCCGCGCGGCGTAGGCCTCCTGCGTGGCAGGCGCGTCGGCGTCGTCGTCCGCGCCGCGCCCCTCCGCGAACCGCGCTGACGCGGCGAGCGCGCTCGCGCGCGCGGCCGCGGAGCGCCAGCGCGTCTCCCGCCGGATGCCGTCGAAGATCGCCCACCGGATCTTCCGCTTGGCGTACGCCTCGAACGTCGACCGGCTCGGGTCGTACGTCCGCGCCACCTCGATCAGCGCCGGGTGCCCGAGCGCGACGAGGTCCTCGACCGGGATGCGGCGACCCAGGCGGCGCGCGATGCGCTTCGCGACCAGGTGGAGAAGGTGCAGCCCCTCGGCGACCAGCCGGTCTTCCGGAGCGCGCATCGCTATCCCGCCTTGGCGCGCCCCGCGGCGCCGAGCACCCCGAACGCCCGCTCGCCGCTCTCGTCGACCTCGCGCGGGTGCGCTCGCCGGAGCAGGCGGCTCGCCTCCTCGTCGTGCAGCAAGACCTCCGCGAGCTGCTCGCGCATCCACGCGACCTCGTGCGCCGGCAGGCGGCCCACGTAAGGCGCCACGGCGGCGTCGACCTGAGCGGCGATCCAGGGGTCATCGAGGAGCGAGGCGTCCATGGCTGACGGCCATTATATCTGCGCCGGGCGCGCCGTCATCCGGCGCGCATCCGGGCATGCGCCGGGCTGCGGGGGCGTCAGCTGGCCGGCGGCGACCCGTTGAGGCACGCCTCGAACGCCTTCACGGTCCGCGCGTCGAACGCGCACTTGAGCGACCTCGGATCGACGTGCTTGCCGACGTTCTGCTCGCACATCTGCGAGTACTGCTCGCCCAGCTTGGCCGCGACAGCGTCGATCCTCTTCTCGGTCTCGCCGCGCTGCTCCGCCGTGAGCTTGGCGCTCAGCGCCGCGACCTGCTCCGTGCGCGTGAGCACCGTGAGCTGCTTGCCGAGCTCCACGCAGTCGCCGCGCATGAGCGCATAGTCGTCGGGCACGGAGTCGTCGCGCCGCGGCGCCGCGGGCGTCGCCTCGGCGGGCTCCGCTGCCGGCGCCTCGGCGGGAACGGCGGCCTCGGGCGCGGGCTCCGCGCGCGGCGCGGGCTCCTCCACCGGCGCGGGCTCGGGCTGCTCGGCAGGCGGCGGCGGAGCGCCGGCGCACCCGAGCAGCAACATCGATACAGGACCCGTGATCAAGACAAGAGCTCTCCCCATGTGACGAGAATTGATCGGTTGGCGCCGCGCGTCCATGCCGCGCCGGACGCGCTCGGCGCTGTGAAGCCGTGCTGTGAAGCTGTGAAGAGGAGCGAACGTCGCCTGCTCTCCGGCTCGGTGGGCTCGGATTGCCTCGGAGATGCACGGACCGCCTTGGCAGGCTCCGTGCCTCCGTGCAGGGCAAACGGGGGCGGCAGGCCGGGCGTGCCGGCGAAGTCGCCTGTCCGCGCGGAGGCCGGCGCATGCGGTCGCTCTGGATTGTTCTCGTCCTGGTGCTCGGCTCGGCGCTGCTGCTTCAGGTGGTGGCGGCGCTCGATAGCCGCATTCCCTACGCGCGTTTTCGCTCGCTCGCGGAGAGCGGAGAGCTCGCCGAGGTCGAGATCCGGGGCGACGTGTACGTCGGGCGGACGGCGCCCGGCCCGAGCGCGCAGGCGCAGCGGAGCTACCGCACGGGGCGCATCGAGCAGACCGAGAAGGATCTGCTCGCCGGCCTCGACCGGCGCGGGATCCCGTACACGCGCGTCGCGGACGAGCGAGGGCTCTTGCGGCACCTCTGGCTGGTGCTGCCGCTCGCCGGCCTGGTCGCGCTGATCCACCTCGCGTCGCGCCGGACGACGGCGACGGGGAACGTCCCGACCGCCGCGACGACGTTCGGCAAGAACAGGGCGCGGCTCTACGAGGAGCGAGGGTCGACGGCGACGTTCCGCGACGTCGCGGGCAGCGCCGAGGCGAAGGCCGAGCTCGGCGAGGTCGTCGACTTCCTCAAGGCGCCCGAGCGCTACGAGAAGCTCGGCGGCCGGATGCCGAGGGGGGTGCTGCTCGTGGGCCCGCCCGGTACGGGCAAGACGTTGCTCGCGCGGGCGATCGCGGGAGAGGCGAGCGTCCCCTTCTTCAGCGCGTGCGGGTCGGAGTTCGTGGAGATGTTCGTCGGCGTCGGCGCCGCGCGCGTCCGCGATCTCTTCGCCCAGGCGCGCGAGCGGGGGCCGTGCATCGTGTTCATCGACGAGCTCGACGCCGTCGGCAAGGCCCGGGGGCTGGGCGGCTCGGTCGGCGGCCACGACGAGCGCGAGCAGACGCTGAATCAGCTCCTGACCGAGATGGACGGGTTCGACCCGCGCGCCGCCATGATCGTGATCGCCGCGACGAACCGCCCCGAGATCCTCGACCCGGCGCTGCTCAGGGCGGGGCGGTTCGACCGCCGGGTGCACGTCGACAGGCCCGATCTGGCCGAGCGGCGGGAGATCCTCGCGGTGCACGCGTGCAAGGTGGTCCTCGATCAAGACGTGGATCTCGACGCCATGGCGTCGCAGACCGCCGGGCTCGTCGGGGCCGATCTCGCGAACATCGTCAACGAGGCGGCGCTGCTCGCGGCGCGGCGCCGGGCGGGCGCGGTGGGGCAGCGCGACCTGGAGGCCGCGATCGAGCGCGGGATCGCGGGGCTCGAGCGGCGCGGGAGGCGGCTCGGGGCCCGCGAGAAGCGCGTGGTCGCCTACCACGAGGTGGGGCACGCGCTGGCGGCCACGCTGCTGCCCACGCAGGACCCGGTGCACAAGGTGTCCGTCGTGCCGCGCGGGCCGGGGGCGCTCGGGTACACGATGCAGCAGCCGCGCGAGGACCGTTACCTGTGGAGCCGGCAGGAGATCCTCGACCGCCTTGTCGTGCTGCTCGGGGGGCGCGTCGCCGAGGAAGAGGCCGTCGGGGACGTGTCGACCGGCGCGCAGGACGATCTGATGAACGCGACGGAGCTCGCGCGGCGCATGGTGCGCGAGCTCGGGATGGGCCACGGGGTGGGGCTCTCGGCGCTGGATCCGCGCCGGCCGATGTCGTTCCTCGACGAGGCGCGGGGCTCGCCGGCCGGCGGGGGGGCGCGGGAGTGCAGCGACGCGACGGCGCGCGAGGTCGACGCGGAGGTCGCGCGGATCCTCGCGGACGCGGAGGCGCGGGCGCGGGCGATGATCCACGCGCGCCGCGCGACGCTCGAGCGCATCGCCGCCCGGCTGTACGAGGTGGAGACGCTGAGCGGCGACGAGCTCAGGGCGATGATGGCGACCGGCGAGGCGTAGCGCGGGCGGACGCCTGGTCCATGCTCCGCGGGGCCACGCTCCGCAGGGAGCGAGTCAGTCGACGCTCAGCAGGGAGCGGGACAGATCGAAGCCCGCGCCGTCGTGGTGGTAGACCACGCGGAGCACGCGCCCGCGGAGGAGCTCCCGCGGCACCGCCCCCATCGCCCGGCTGTCGAGCGAGGCGGCGCGGTTGTCGCCCATCACGAAGAGGTGGTCCGCCGGCACGACGACCGGACCGAACGCGGCGAGGTCGGGCTCGCCCGCGGCGTGAGCGACCCCGCCGAGGACCTCCACCCGCGTGCCGTCCTCGCGCTGCTCGATCGGCTGCGCCGCGCCGTCGACGTACAGCACGCCTGCCCGGAGCATCACCGTCTGGCCGGGGAGCGCGATCACCCGCTTGACGAGGAGGGTGGGACCGCCGCGCGGATCCGCGAAGAGGACAACGTCGCCGGCGCGGGGCCCGCTGCGCTCGAGCACGTAGCCATCCAGCAGCGGGACGCGGAGCCCGTAGGCGCTCTTGTCGACGAGGATGCGGTCGCCCGGGGCGATCGTCGGCCACATCGAGCCGGTGGGCACATGGTACTGATCCGCGAGCGTCGAGCGGCCCAGCGTGAGGATCGCGAGCACCGCGACGACCTTGAGGAGGCTCCGCGCGAGCGGGGCGACCGTCCGGTAGGCGCGCCGCGCGAACGCGCGCTCGGATCGGGGGATGAAAAGATCAGCCTCGTCGGGCTGGAGGCACGCTGTCGCGACCTCCGCCGCGGGCGGGGGGGAGCCGGGATCGCTCATCGGCGGCGGGGCTAGCATCCGCGCTCGGGACAGGCCAGCTTCGCCGCATGCACCGCTGTACTTCATCGACTGCACCATTCTCCCAGGCCCTGGGCCGCCTCACACTCTGCGGATCGATCTCGCTTCATCCGGTATCGACAGGGGCCGCGATGCACCTCGCCGGCTACCGGGCGCTGGGGATCGATTTTACCTATATCCCGTTTGCGGTGACCGATGTTGAAGGCGCGACGCGCGGGATGCGGGCGCTCGGAATCCGCGGCCTGGGTGTGTCGATGCCCTACAAGCAGGCGGTAATTCCACTGCTCGACGAGATCGACCCCGTGGCCGCGCGGATCGGCGCGGTCAACACGATCGTCAACGACGGAGGGCGCCTCCGGGGCTACAACACGGACTGGATCGGCGCGGTGCGGGCGCTCGAGGAGGTGACGCAGCTCCGGGGCGCGCGGGTGCTGCTGCTCGGCGCCGGCGGCGCGGCGCGCGCTGTCGCGTTCGGGCTCGCGGAGCGGGGCGCGGCCGTCACGGTCGCCAACCGCGACGTCGAGAAGGCGCGACAGCTCGCCGCGGCGGTCGGCGGGACGGCGGTGCCCCTCGACGGCGCGGCGCTCTCGCGCGACCACGGCATCCTCGTGAACGCCACGTCGCGCGGCATGGCCGAGGTCGCCCCGCGGAGCCCCGTCCCCGAGGAGGCGTTGCGGGAAGATCTGCTGGTCATGGACATCGTGTACAAGCCGATGATCACCGAGCTCGTGGAGTCGGCGCGGCGGCGCGGGGCGACCGCCGTCCATGGCGGGAGGATGCTCCTGCACCAGGCGGCGGAGCAGTTCCGGCTGTACACGGGGCGGGAGCCGCCGCTCGACGCCATGGACGAGGCGCTGCGCGCTCAGCTCGGCTGAAGCGCGCCGCCTGCGGGCCGGCGCCGCGCTGTCGAGCCATCCACCGTCGGCCGGACGGCGCGCGGAGATCTCGGCTGTACGCCGCGCGCCGCCGCCTCCGGAGCAATGGCGAACGGCGAGCGCCACGCGTAGGCTTCCGCCGATGATCTCGTTCGAGATACGCGCAGCCGTGACCGGCGACGAGGAGCAGCTCCTCGATGTCGCGCGCCACCTGAACTCGGTGAACCTGCCGAACAACCGTGACGCAATCCACGAGATCGTCGCCGAGAGCCACAGGAGCTTCAGCGGGGCGATCCAGGACCCGCGCCTCCGCCAGTACGTCTTCGTGCTCGTCGACCTGACGAAGGGCGGCAAAGGGAAGATCATCGGGACGTCGATGATCATCGCGCAGCTCGGGCGGCGCGGCGTGCCGTACATCTACTTCGACGTGCTCGACGAGGAGAGGTACTCGGCCACGATCGACAAGCACTTCCATCACACCGTGCTGCGCATCGGCTATTCGTACAACGGCCCCACCGAGATCGGCGGACTCGTGCTCATGCCGGACTACCGGCAAGGGCCCGAGCGGCTCGGCACGATGATCTCCTATGTTCGCTTCCTCTACATGGCGGCGCGCCCCGAGCTCTTCCAGGAAGAGATCCTCGCCGAGCTGATGCCCCCGCTCGAGCCGGACGGGACAAGCCACCTCTGGGAGGCGCTCGGGCGCAAGTTCATCGACATGAGCTATGCCGAGGCAGACCTCCTCTCCAAGAAGAACAAGGAGTTCATCAGGGGCCTCTTCCCGGAGGGGACCATCTACGCCACGCTGCTGCCCGAGGACGCGCAGCGCGTGATCGGAAAGGTGGGCGCGCAGACCCGAGGGGTGGAGAAGCTCCTGCGCCGCATCGGCTTCCGCTACGCCCACAGGGTCGATCCGTTCGACGGAGGGCCGCACTTCACCGCCCGCATGGACGAGATCTCGCTCGTGAGCGATACGCGGCGGGCAAAGGCGGGCCGCCCGTTCGCGCCGGGGCCGTCCGACCCGAAGGGCATCGTCGCGCTCGAGCGCCCCGACGCCCCCTACTTCCGCGCGGTCACCGCGAGCTTCCGCGACGAGGGACCGCGCGGCCTCGCGATCGCCGAGGACGCCTGGGAGCACCTCGGTATCCAGCCGCTCGCGCCGATCTGGGTCCTGCCCATGCCGTGACCTGGGTCGGTACGCCCGCGCGCTGCGCCCCGAACGCGCAGGTCCAGCGGCTCAGGCCGCCTTGCTTTGTTACGATTCTGTTGCTACAGAATTAACAGAAGGTTTCGCAGGGGGTTCGAACGGCGATGGCCCTGGGACTTGACCTCGATTTCAGGCGCTTGCCCGCGCTGGAGCGAAGGGAGCTCCGGGCCGGAGCGGCGAAGCAGGACGAGCGCGGCGCGGAGGGCGCGGGCGCGACGGTGACGGAGGGCGCGGCGAGCGCGGAGCCCGCGCTGTCGGAGCGGGAGCGGCGGATCGCCGCCGCGCTCGCCGAGGCGGCCATGCCGCCCGGGCGCTTCCTCGAGGGCGCGGGCGAGGCGACCGCCGGCCGCCTGGCGGGCTGGCTCCCGTCGATCCCGCCGCACCTCGCGCAGGGGCTGCGCGCGGCGCTGTGGGCCATGGAGCTCGCCCCGGTGGCGACGCGGCTCAGGCCGCTGTCGGCGCTGCCGCTCGAGGAGCGGATCGAGGTGCTCCGCGGCTTCGAGCAGAGCCGCGCGCGGCCGCTGCGCTCGCTGCTCCGGGCGGTGCTCACGCCGCTGCGGTTCCTCCACTACGACCGGCCCGAGATGTTCCAGCACGTCGGCTGCCGCTACGAGCTGCCCACGGTCCGCAACGAGGAGCCCCGCTGGCTCGCCCAGGTGACGAACGGCCGAGAGGTCGAGGAGGACCTGGAGATCGAGTGCGAGGTGGTCGTGGTCGGCACCGGGGCCGGCGGGGCGGCCGCCGCGTACGAGCTCGCGTCGCGGGGGCACGCGGTGCTGCTGCTCGAGGAGGGCGACTACCACCGCCGCGCGAGCTTCACCGGGCGGCCCGCGCGCGCGTACAGGGACATGTACCGCGATCACGGGCTCGACATGGCGCTCGGGAACGTGGGGATCCCGGTGTTCGCCGGGCGCGCCGTCGGGGGGAGCACGGTGATCAACTCCGGCACCTGCTACCGGGCGCCGGAGAGCACCTTCGCCTCGTGGCGCGACGGCATGGGGCTGCCCGCGGAGTTCTCGTCCGAGGGGCTCGCGCCTTACTACGAGCGGGTCGAGCGCATGCTCCAGGTCACCCCGGCCAACCCGCTGCACCTCGGGGCGATCGGGTCGATCGTCCAGCGCGGCGCGGAGCGGCTCGGGCTACGGCACGGGCCGCTCCAGCGGAACGCGCCGGACTGCGACGGCCAGGGGATCTGCTGCTTCGGCTGCCCCACGGGGGCGAAGCGCTCGACCGACGTGAGCTACGTGCCCGAGGCGCTGAAGCGCGGCGCGCAGCTCATCACGGCGGCGCGCGTGAGGACGATCGACGTCGTGGCAGGGCGCGCGCGGGGGGTGACGGCGGTCCTCGGCGGCGACACGCGGGCCGGGACCGCCGGCGGCCGGGCCAGGCAGGGGCGCCGGCGGCCGCGGCTCACGGTGAGGGCGGAGGCCGTCGTCGTGGCGGGGGGCGCGCTCATGACGCCGCTGCTCCTGCGCCGGAGCGGCGCCTGTCTGGCGAGCGGCATGCTCGGGAAGAACCTGTCGATCCACCCGGCCTCGAAGGTGATGGCGCTCTTCGACGACCGGATCGATCAGTGGCGGGGCATCCCGCAGGGCTACCAGATCGACCACTTCGCCGACGAGGGGCTGATGTTCGAGGGGGGCTCGCTCCCGTTCGACGTCGCCGCGCTCGCGATCCCCTGGACGGGGCGCCGCTACACGGAGCTGATGGAGCAGTATCCCTACCTCGCGACGTTCGGGTTCATGATCAAGGACACGAGCCGCGGCGAGGTGAGGCCGGGGATCGGCGGCACGCCGCTCGTGCTCTACACGATGAACCAGGACGACGTCGCGAAGATGCAGCGCGGGATCGAGCTGCTCTGCGAGGTGTTCCTGGCCGCGGGGGCGCGGCGGGTGCTGCCGCTCGTCGCCGGCTGCGACGAGGTGAACGGCCCGGGGGACCTGGAGCGGCTGAGGGCGCGGCCGATCAAGGCGGGGGACCTCGACATCGCCGCGTTCCACCCGCTCGGGACGTGCCGCATCGGGGTGGACCCGCGCTCGTCGTGCCTCGGGCCGGACCACCAGGCGCACGACGTCGCCGGGCTCTACGTGTGCGACGGGAGCGCGATGCCCTCGTCGCTCGGCGTGAACCCGCAGATGACGATCATGGCGATGTCGCTGCGCGCAGCAGAGCTGCTGAGCGAGCGGCTATCCCGCTGAGCCGGCGCGGTACCCGACGGCCGCGGCGCGCTCGCTGCCGATGCGGTCGCTCTCGATCGCCCCGTCGCGCATGGTCACGACGCGCGGCATCGACTCGGCGAAGCTGAGGTTGTGCGTCACCACGACGACCGTGGTGCCGTGTTTGCGGTTCATCTCGAAGAAGAGCTGGTGGATCGAGTCGCTCGTCGCGGTGTCGAGGTTCCCGGTCGGCTCGTCGGCGAGGAGGAGCTTCGGCGACAGGACGAGCGCGCGCGCGAGGGCCACCCGCTGCTGCTCGCCGCCGGACAGCTCGCCCGGCCGGTGCGTGGCGCGCTCGGCGAGGCCGACCTCGGCGAGGAGCGAGCGCGCGAGCGGCTCCATCTCGCGGCGGGTCTTCCCCTGGATGAGGCCCGGCATCATCACGTTCTCGATCGCGTTGAACTCGGGGAGCAGGTGGTGGAACTGGAAGACGAAGCCGATCGTCCTGTTCCGGATCGCCGCCAGCCGCGAGCTCGGGAGGCCGGTGAGCTCGTCGTTGCCGAGGCGGATGCGGCCGCTCGTCGGGAGATCCAGCGTGCCGATGCAGTGGAGGAACGTGCTCTTGCCGGCGCCGGAGGGGCCCACGAACGCCACGACCTCGCCCTGGTTGATGACGATGTCGATGCCGCAGAGCACGTGGAGCTCGCGCCCCATGTGGACGAACGTCTTGCGGAGATTCTCGACGACGACGAGCGGAGTGGACATGGGATTGATTACTCGTAGCGGAGCCCGTCGACCGGAGAGAGCTTCGAGGCGGCGCGGGCCGGGTAGAGGGTGGCGATGGTGCAGATGATCAGCGCCGCCACCGCGACCATCGCATAGTCGGAGCCGTTCACGTTCACGGGCAGCCGGTCGATGTAATAGACGTCCGGATCGAGCCGGACGCCGAACCAGGACAGGCCCGTGCAGCACGCGAGCGCGGTGCCGACGCCGAAGACCGTGCCGATGGCGCCGATGATGACGCCCTCGAGCATGAACACCCGCATCACCGCGCCGTCCGACGCGCCGAGCGCCTTCAGGATCGCGATCTCCTTGCCCTTCTCCGTCACCATGAGGAGCAGCGTGCAGACGATGCAGAAGCTCGCGACGGCGATGGCGATGGACAGGATGATGAACGTCGCGATCTTCTCGAGCTTGAGCGCGCTGAAGAGGTTCCTGTTCATCTCCATCCAGTCGCGGACGCGGAGCGCCGGGGGCGGCTTGCTGCCCTCGGGCAGATCGTCCGCCGACGGGGCGCTCGCGGCGACCGCGGCCTCGACGGCCGGGCGGACCTCCTGCACGCGCTCGGGATCCGGGACCCGGATGTCGATGTGCGTGATCTTGTCCTCGAGGCTGAAGAACTTCTGCGCCTCCTCCATCAGCACGTACGCGTGCGTGACGTCGTACTCGTACATGCCGCTGTAGAAGATCGCCGCGACGCGGAACTTGCGGGAGCGCGGCATCACGCCGGTGGGGCCGAGCTCGCCCATGGGCGAGAGGAGCGTGACCTCGTCCCCGACGAGCACGTGGAGCGACTTCGCGAGCTCGCGGCCGATGATGACGCCCGGGTACACGCGGGTCTGCTGCTTGAGGTAGTCGCGCACGGACGGGTCGACGTCCGTCGGCTGGCGGAAATCAGGGCCCTTGAAGTACGGCTCGCCGCCCGGGCCGCGGCCGATGATCTCCTCGGAGGGCAGGCTCGTCAGCTTCTCGGGATCGCGCAGGTACTCGAACTTGCCGACCTCGATGTTGTTCACGAGGTCGATGACCTGGCTGATCGTGTCGGGGTCGATGCCGCGCACGAGCGCGCCGGCCGTGTTCGAGGCGCTGGAGCCCATGGCCTCGCCCGCGGCGACGGGCGTCGCGGCGCCGCCGCGCGCCGCGAGGGCGACGCGGACCTGCGTGAGCGTGTCCTCCCAGTCGCCGAAGCCGCCGGGGCGGGTCGCGTCGATGACGATGTGCGCGTTGTTCCCAAGGATCTTGCGCTTCAGGTCGGCGCCGAAGCCGCCCATGATGCTCGTGACCGAGCAGAGCGCGCACGAGCTGACCGCCACGCCGGCCATCGAGAGCACCGAGATGACCGTGAGGAAGCCGCTCTTCGTGGCGCGCACGTGCCGGGCGCCCACGTAGGAGACGAAGCTCCGCCGCTCCAGGGCGTCGAGGACGACCGGGAGCAGCGCCGCGAGCGAGATCAGCAGGAAGATGACCCCGGTGCCGAGCGCGCCGAAGCGGATGAGCTCGTGCCGGAGGACGAACGGCGTGGAGCCGCGCGTCACCGGGAGGCGGGCTGCCATCGTCGAGAGGACGCCGAACGAGGCGCCGAGCAGGCCGCCGAACCACCAGAACATCGCGCGCGGCAGGCTCGTCTTCATGCGACGGACGCCGCGGATGACGAGCAGCACGCTCACCACGGCCACCGCGACGAGGAAGGCGATGTAGACGGGCTTAGGTATCGGCGGCACTCGCTTCGGGCCTCAGGAGGGGGAACAGGATGACGTCGCGGATGGACGTCGCGCCGGTGAGGAGCATCGTCAGGCGATCGATCCCCATGCCGAAGCCCGCCGTCGGCGGGAGGCCGTGCTCCAGGGCGCGGACGTAGTCGGCGTCGTAATCCATCGTCTCCTCCTCGCCCCGCGACTTCTTGGCGACCTGCGCGCGGAAGCGCGCGTCCTGGTCCTCGGGGTCGTTGAGCTCGCTGAACGCGTTGCAGAGCTCGCGGCCGTCGATGAAGAGCTCGAAGCGGTCGACGAGCGAGGGATCGCTGTCCTTCTTGCGCGCGAGCGGGGAGACCTCGAAGGGGTAGTCGATGATGAAGACGGGGACGCTCTTGTCGCCCGCCTCGGTGCGGTAGTCCCTCGTGAGGAACGGCTCGACGACGTACTCGTACGCGCAGAAGACGAGCTCGCCGGGCGACTCGCACTTCTTCGCGCCCGCGCGGAAGTTCGCCCAGTCGATCTCGCGCCCGCTCGCCTTCGCGGCCCTCGCCCACTCCTTGATCGGGGCGTCGTCGGCGGCGACGCGCTGCGGGACGTCGGCCGGGAGGCCCGACCTCTCGAGGGCGCGGGCGATCCCCTCCGCCATGGGGACGCGCGCGAAGCGATCGAGCGAGAACGTGCGCTGCGCGGCCCAGGCCGCGTGCTCGGCCGGGAGCCGCTCGGCGAGGCGGGCGTCGACGTGGCGGAGCATCGCCTCGGTCGCGTCCATCAGGGTCTCGTACGTCGCGTACGCCTGATAATACTCGAGCATCGTGAACTCGGGGTTGTGCCGCGTCGACAGCCCCTCGTTCCGGTAACAGCGCGCGATCTCGTAGACGCGCTCGAAGCCGCCGACCACGAGCCGCTTCAGGAAGAGCTCGGGCGCGATGCGCATGAAGAGCTCGAGGTCGAGCGCGTTGTGGTGGGTCTTGAACGGCTTCGCCGCCGCGCCGCCGACGAGCGTGTGCATCGTCGGCGTCTCGACCTCGAGGAAGCCGCGCGCGTCGAGGAACTCGCGGAGCGCGGCGACGATCGCGGTGCGGGCGCGGAAGACCCCCGCGACGTGCGGGTTGGCCACGAGGTCGACGTACCGCATGCGGTAGCGCGACTCGACGTCCTTGAAGCTCGTCTTCGTCGGCAGCGGGCGGTAGGCCTTCGTGAGCAGCCGGAGGCGCCCTGCGCGGATCGAGAGCTCGCCCTTCTGCGTCGCCATCGCGACGCCGTGGGCCTCGACGAAGTCGCCGAGATCGACGTCCTCGAGCCGCTCGAAGTCGGCGAGGCTCCCCTGCTCGCAGTAGAGCTGGAGCTCGCCGGTGCGGTCGCGCAGCCGGACGAAGGTGACGCCGCCGAACGAGCGCACGAACAGGACCCGGCCCGCGACGCGGAACGGGATCGGCTCGACGCGCGCCGGATCGTAGCGGTCCGCGGCCGGCGCGGCGGCACGTTCGGGCGCGGCGCCCTCGGGCCTCGGCTCGGCGGCGGCCCGCGCGCCGTCGAAGCGGGCGCGGACGGCCGCGAGATCGGTGAGCGGCTCGCCCGTCGTGACGTCGTTGGCAAACGGGTTCTCGCCACGCGCGCGGAGGCGCGCCGCCTTCGCCTTGCGGGTGGCGATCAGCGTCTCCTCGGCGCGGGCCGCCTCGGCGGCCTCCTTCAGGAGCCGCTCGGCTTTCCTGTCGTTCGGCTTGTCTTTCTGCTGGCTCACGAGAGGTCGTCCTCCGCGACGGCGCCGCCCTTCCGGAGCGAGCCGCCCGCCGCGGCGAGCAGGTAGGCCTCGATGAAGCGATCGAGATCGCCGTCGAGGACGGCGTCCACGTCGGTGGCCTCGGTGGAGGTGCGGACGTCCTTCACGAGCCGGTAGGGCGCGAGGACGTAGTTCCTGATCTGGCTGCCGAAGTTGATGGCGCTCTTCGCGGCGTTGTAGGCCTGGACCTCGGCCTCGCGCTTCTGGAGCTCCATCTCGTACAGCTTCGCCTTGAGGACCTTCATCGCCATCGCGCGGTTCTGGTGCTGGCTGCGCTCGGCGCGGCACACGATGTTGAGGCCGGTCGGGATGTGCCGCAGGCGAACGGCGGTCTCCACCTTGTTCACGTTCTGCCCGCCCTTGCCGCCGGCGCGCATCGTCGTGATCTCGATGTCCTTCTCGTTCACCTGGATGTTGATCTCGTCGTCGCTGTCCGGGGTGACCTCGACGGCGGCGAACGCGGTCTGGCGCGTGTGATCGGCGTTGAACGGGCTCATCCGCACGAGGCGGTGGACGCCGGCCTCGGAGCGGAGATAGCCGTAGGCGGCGTCGCCGGTCACCGTGAAGGTGACGGCATCGATGCCGGCCTCGTCGCCGTCCTGGTAGTCGATGATCTCCGTCTTGTAGCCCCGGCGCTCGCAGAAGCGCAGGTACATCCGGAGGAGCATGGACGCCCAGTCCTTCGCGTCGGTGCCGCCGGCGCCCGGGTGGATGCTGACGATGGCGTTGCCGCGGTCGGCGGGGCCGGACAGCATGCGATCGAGCTCGGCCTTGCGAAGGCGCGCGGCGATGGCGTCGGCCTGGGCGTCGGCGTCGGCGATGACGCCCTCGTCGCCCTCGGCGGCACCGAGCTCGAGGTACTCCGCGAGATCCTCGATCTCGCGACCGAGCTTCTGCGCCAGATCGAGCTTCACCTCGACCTGGGCGCGCTTGCGGAGGACGGCTTGGGCTTTTTCCTGATCGTTCCAGAACCCCGACGACAGCGTCGTCTGGGTCAGGTCCTGAAGCATCCGTTCAAGCTTGGGGACGTCAAAGATGCCCCCTTAGCGCCTCAAAGCGCCGTTTGATGTCCAGGACTTTCTCGCGGGTCTCGGAGAGCATGGGCGGGGATCTATTCGATCCGGGCGGCGATCGCCAGGAGAGACCGCGGCGCGATCACGGGCCGCGGCGGCCCCCGCCAGGGGCGCCGGCGAGGCGCTCCGCGACGCGGCGCGCGGGGCGGCCGGCCGGGCGCTGTTCGCTCCCGCGCGCGTGCCCGCACGCGGGAGCGCGGCGGTGTGTCGCGGATGACGCGGCACCGCCGATTCCTGGAGCCCCGGCCCCCTCACGGCCGCAGGGCACCGCGAGACGGCGCGCGCTCCGCGCTGCGCGGCACCGGGACAGGGCACCTCACGCAGGCGCCGGCGCAGGGGCCGTTCTCCGGAAAACGCGGCGGACCCCCGGCCAGGGCCGCGACGCTCGCCACGCCCGGAGCGGGCTCCGGACTGCGTCCCTGATGGTCTCGATGGAGATGGCCGGCGGCGACGCCGGGGTGCTCAGCGCGCCGTCGAGGTAGCGGCCCAGGAGCTCGGTCAGGGCGACGGCGGTGATCGCATTGGAGAAGATGCCAGCCACCGGGACGAGGCCGAGGGTGAAATTGGCGAAGAGCCGCACGGCCGCTCCGCCCCAGATGATCTTGCTCACCGGGAGCCACGGGACCTGGAGGAGCGACACCCCCCGGTGCCGCGCCAGCGACACGGAGAGGTGGTAATGAATGGGAACCACGATCAACTCGTCTGCGCCGGGAATGGGCTGCGTGACGAAGCTCGTCACTGCGGCCACGGCAGAACACTTGTTGATCATCCGGCGGCTCTTCGGATCCATCGGCCAACTATACGGCGCGGAGCGAGCGGCCGGGAGCGGGGACGAGCCCGCCGACGCGAGGCGCGACGCCCCGGATCCAGGACAGATCGCGCTTGCCCGGGACGAAGCACGGGAGTCTCCGCGCAGGTCGATGTCGTCCGGGATCTGCCGGCTTTCATGAGAGAAGGACCGCGGGAGAACGCCCGAGGAGCGGTGTTGCGAATCGGCGGCTCGATCCCACGGAGGAGACAGAAAACACCGCTGCTGTCGTCGCGCCCCGTGTCCTGTGCAGGCGGCCTCTCCAGGCCACCCTGGTGGCTACGGATCGAGCCCTTCCCTGCACGCGGCCCTGAGCTCGTCGAGCGCGGCGACGATCGACGCCCGCTCGCTCCGCCATGCAGGCGACGCGTCCTCGGCGTCGCGCCGGCGGAGGTGCTCGCGGGCCTCGTCCCAGAGCGGGCGGGGCGGCTCCTGCGCGGGCACGCGCCGGCGCACGGCGTCCGCGAGGCGGAGCACGCGCTCGACCCGGGACAGCGCCTCGTCGAGCGGCACCTCGCCCGCCTTGCAGCGCCGGAGCAGGCCGCACTCGTAGCTGCTGCACACGGAGAAGCGCGTCTCGTAGACGGTGCACCTGCGGTCGAGGTGGCAGGGGCACGGCAGCCGGAAGGCGTCGTGGTACTGATTGCAGGCGAGCGGCAGGCGCAGCTTCTCGGCGAGCGGGAGCTCGTGCTCCTCGAGCGGCGCGATGTCGAAGAGAAGCCCGGTGCAGCAGAGGCCGCACGCGGTGCAGAGGTCCGAGCCGCTCGGCCGCGCCTCGGGGGCGTCGCTCGCTTGAGGAGAGCTCACCCGCCTCGATTTGCACGCGCAGCCCCCGGCGTCGAGCCGCCAGGGCGGCCGGGCGCGGCGCGGCGCGCCGGTGACCGAGGCGCGCGGCGGCGCGGGGCGCCGCTCAGGGCGCGGCGTCGCCCGCGCCGTCGTCGAGGACGATCTCGCGCAGATGATCGAGCCCGACCGACCCTGAGCCGATCACCTTGGCGTGAAATGCCTTCAGGTCGAAGGCCTCCCCTTGCCGGCGCCGCAGCTCCTCGCGAAGCTCCAGGACGACCCGCTCGCCGACCTTGTAGCAGATCGCCTGCCCGGGCCATCCGAGGTAGCGCGTCGCCTCGCTATGCGCGTGCTCCAGCGTGAGGAAAGCCCGGCGGTGGAGGTACTCGACCGCGCTCTCGTAGCGCCACGGCTCCCCGGCGTGGAGCGGGGCGTGCGCGGGGATCGACAGCCCGAGGTGCATGCCGATGTCGAGCACGACGCGGTAGGCGCGCGTCAGCTTGCCCGTGAGCATCCCGAGCACGTAGTCAGGGCGCTCGAAATAACCGAGCTCGTACATCAGCTGCTCGGCGTAGAGCGCCCACCCCTCCGCGTAACCGGAGTTCGTCACGAGGAAGCGGTGGAGCCGGCTCAGCCGATCATCGAGGTACACCTGGAGCCCGCACTGCAGGTGATGGCCGGGAAAGCCCTCGTGGTACGCGGTGGTGATCTCCTCGTAGAGCGGGAACATCCGCTTCGAGCCCGGCGCATACCAGATGGTGCCGGGCCGCTTGAAGCCGTCGCTCGGGGGCACGTAGTACGCGCCGAGCGCGCCGCCCGGCGGGGCCAGCTTCACGTCGATGTGGCGGATGGGCGCGGGGATGTCGAAGTGGACGCCGTCGAGCTCTGCGAGCGCCTTCCGCTGGCGCTCGGACATGATGCGGAGGAACGCGCCGGCGTCCGGCGCGCAGCGGGCGGGGTCGGTCTCGAGCACCTGGATCACCTCGGGCAGCGACGCCCCAGGGAGGATCTCGGCGGCGAGGCGGGCCATCCGCGCCTCGATGGCGTGCACCTCGGACCACCCCCAGGCGTAGGTCTCGATCGGGTCGATGCTCATGCCGAGGAAGCGGCGCGCGGACCGCAGGTAGCGCTCCTCCCCCACCGCGTCCTCGTCGCGGGCGCTCGGCAGGTACGTCTGCTCCAGGTAGCCGGCGAACGCGCCGAACGCGGCGCGCGCCCGCTCGGCCCCGGCGGCGAGGCGCGCGCGGCCGGCGCCCGTGGCGAGCCCGGACGCCTCGTAGGCGGCCGGCAGCGTGAGGAAGAACGACGCCTCGCCCGCCTGGAAGCGCGCCTGCTCGATGACCGCGCGCACCTGGCGGCGCGCGGCGACCTGCCCCGTCCGGCGCCCCTCCTCGAGCGAAGCGCGGTAGCTCTCGCAGGCCTGCGAGAGGCCTTCGAGGCGCGACACGACGGCCTCCCAGCCGGCGGCGGTCTGGAGGTCCATCAGGTCGAAGACCATCCGGAGGTGCTGGAACGGCGACTCGATGTTGTTGAGGTCGCGCAGGTGCTCGCCGTGGCGGAAATCGTCGAGCCGCTCGTCCAGGTGATCGGCCATCACACGGCGTGCGAGGCGCCCCCACTGCGCCTCCGGACCGCGCGGGGGCGGCAGCGCCCGCAGCCGCTCCTGGAAGGACGCGACCGTGGAGGCCCAGGACGCGGCGCCGCTCGGGCTCCAGTCGTTCCAGGCGCCGTCGTCGCACGGCAGGCCGGCCAGGGTGGCATGGGCAGGGCACTGGGCGGCGAAGGCTTCGACGAATTCGTCGCTGAGGGCGAAGATCGGATCGCGCGCGTCGAGGTTCTGGCTCACCGCGACAGCATATGCGGACGCGCTTCAATTTTCTCCGGCGCGCGAGACGATCCGGCGGGTCTTCGTTACGCTTCGTGGTGGGCGACCGCCCCTGAGCGGCACCCCAGGGAGCGACATGAATCACCGCAGCCTGCCAGGCGAGCTCCATGACGACGACCGGCGCCCCTGCGCCGCTCCTCCCTCGCGCCCCCCGCCCCCGCGACGGCCCGGATGGCCGCGCCTCTCCTGCCTCGTCGCCGCGGCGGCGCTCGCGGCGCTCGGCTGCGGCGCGGGCGCCTCCGGCCAGCCGGCGGCCTCGGCACCGCAGCCCGCCGTGATGACGCCCGCCCAGATCGCGGCGCGCGCCACGCCGGCCGTCGTCACCATCCGCGGCGACGGATCGCTCGGGGCGGGCTTCCTCGTCCGCGAGGACGGCTGGATCGCGACGAATTTCCACGTCATCGCCGGGATGCCGGACCTCAAGGTCGTCCTCTGGGACCAGAGCGAGCACCCGGTGCTCGAGGTGCTCGCGTTCGACGAGGAGCGCGACCTCGCGATCGTCCGGATCCACGCGCCGCGGAAGCTCCCGCTGCTGCCGCTCGGCGACAGCCGCGCGGTCCGCCCGGGCGATCCGGTCGTCGCGATCGGCCATCCGCTCGGCCTCGCCGACACCGTGTCGAACGGCCTCGTGAGCGCCGTCCGCGTCGTCGACCCCGCGCTGACGCTGCTCCAGATCTCCGCGCCGATCGCGCCGGGCTCCTCGGGCGGGCCGCTGTTCAACGAGCGCGGCGAGGTGATCGGCGTCGCAGCGGCGGTCGCGACGCAGGGGCAGAACCTCAACTTCGGCGTCCCCGCGGACTACCTGAAGAAGCTGCTCGTGCGCCCCGATCCCGTCCCGCTCTCGACGTTCGCGGCCGAGACGGCCGAGGAGGAGCAGGCGCTCCCGGCGGTCAAGCGATCGGTGCCGCACCACGCGCTGTCGCTGCTCCGCGGCTGCACGGAGGGCGACCTGCTCGTGCTGGCGCGGACGATGGACGGCGCGATCCAGGTCGGCTCGCCCCTCTACAACGAGGGGGATTTCGCGTCCTGCTATCACATCTACGAGGGCGCCGCGCTCGACATGGAGCGCCGGCTCGGCCGCGCGTGCCGGGGCCCGAAGCGGGCGCTCGCCGAGGGGCGCCGCAAGGCGGCCGGGCTCGACGACAACGCCGCCCAGGCCTGGGCGATGCGCGACGCCTTCGACGGTCTGCTGGATGTGATCCTGCGCAAGGTCCACGGCGACGCGGAGTGAGCCGCGCCGCGGCCGCTCCGGGGCCGGGCGCGGCGCGCCGCGGCCCTCGGAGCGCGGACGGTGGACGTGATCAGTCGACGTGAGCCTGGGCCGGCCGGCCCCCGTCGTGCGCGAGCGCGACGCGCGCCGCGGCGCCGTGGGGCTCCGGCGCGGCGGGCCCCTCGCCGGGCGGAGCAGCGCCGCCCGCCCCGCGAGGATCCCCCTGGTCGTCGCTGCCCCGCATGAAGGGCAGGACCCGCTTCAGCCACGACGAGATGTCGTCGAAGAGCGAGTAGGCGACCGGGGTCGCGAGCAGCGTCAGGAGCAGCGCCATCGTCTGCCCGCCGATGATCACGAACCCGGTCGCGCGGTTCGTCCCCGAGCCCGCGCCGCTCGAGGCGACGAGCGGGATCATGCCGGCCACGAACGCGAGCGTGGTCATCAGGATCGGCCGGAGCCTGTCGCGGTTCGCCTCGAGGATGGCCTGCGCCCGCGGCAGGCCGTGCTCGCGCAGCTTGATGGTGTGGTCGATCTGGAGGATCGAGTTCTTCTTCACGACGCCGAACAGCACGACGATGCCGAGCAGCGAGAAGATGTTGAGCGACTGCCGGAAGATGATGACCGCCAGGAACGCGAACGGCACCGTCAGCGGCAGCGACAGGAGGATGGTGATCGGGTGCAGCCACGACTCGAACTGCGCGGCGAGCACCAGGTACATGAAGACGAGCGAGAGCAGGAGGGCGACGAGGAAGCTCTTCATCATCTTGACGAGCTCCTTCGACGCGCCGACCGGCCCGGCGGAGTAGCCGGACGCGAGGTTCATCTCCGCCACGGCCTTGTCGAGCTCCTGGACGACGGTCTGCTGCGAGTAGCCCGCCTCGAGGTTGGCCATGAGCATGACCTGCCGCTGCCGGTTGTACCGCTCGATGCGCGACGGGCCCGTCCCCTCGGTGAACGTCACCACGTTGTCGAGCGTGACCGCGCCGAGCTTGGTCGAGGGCACCGTGATCTTCGCGAGGCCCTCCTTGTCGGACCGGAAGCTCGGCAGCGCGCGCGCGCGCACCTCGTACTGCTCGCCGCCCTCGTTGTAGGTCGACACCTTGTACCCGCCGACGAGCAGGCGCAGGGTGCTCGCCACGTCGCCGACCTGCACGCCGAGATCGGCGGCCTTCTTGCGGTCGATGATCACCCGGATCTCCGGCTTGCCGACGAGCAGCGACGTGTCCGGATCGACGACGCCCGGGATCGCCTTGAGCCTCTGCAGCAGCACGTCGGAGTACTGCCCGATCTTCTGGAGGTCGGGGCCCTGGACCTGGTAGGCGATCTGGAAGCTCTGGCCGCCCGAGAACGCGGGCACGGGGCCGATGTTCGCGCGGAGCTTCTCCGCGTCGAACTTCGGCTGGAGCTCGCGCCGGGCGCGGTCGATGAGGTCCTGCTGCGACAGGTCGCGCTCGCCCGCGGGCAGGAGCTTCACGTAGATGTTGGCGAGGTTCGGCGTCATCTGCGGGTCGTCGCCGATCGTCGTCAGCGTGTAGCTCACGCCAGGGATCTTCTCGATGTCCGCCGCGATCCGCGTGGCGACGACGCGGGTGCCGTCGAGGCTCACGCCCTCGGGCGCGCGGAGGCTGACCTGGAACTGCGACTCGTCCTCGATCGGGAGGAAGTTGAACTTCGCGATGCCGCCCAGCACCGGGATCGAGACGAGCGCCAGGACCGACGCGAGCACGATCACCCAGCGGTGCGCCATCGACCAGCGGAGGAGCGCCATGTAGCCGCGCTCGATCGGCCCGTAGAAGCGCGACTCCTTGGAGCTGTGGCCGGCGTGCTTGTCCGGCTTCTTCAGCCACCGCGCCGACAGCATCGGCGTGAGGGTGAAGCTCACGATCAGCGAGACAAGGATCGAGAACGCCATCGTGAGGCCGAACGAGTTCAGGAAGCGGCCGACGATGCCGCTCATGAACGCGACCGGGACGAACACCGCGACCAGCGAGAGCGTCGTCGCGAGCACCGCGGGGCCGATCTCCCGCGTGCCCTGGAGCGCAGCCTCCCACGGGCTCACGCCCTTCTCCTCGATCCAGCGGTAGCAGTTCTCGAGGACGACGATCGCGTCGTCGATCACGATGCCGACCGCCAGCGTCAGCGCGAGGAGCGTGATCCCGTTGAGCGTGAAGCCAGCCACCTTCATCAGCGCGAAGGTGGAGATGATGCTCGTGGGGATGGCGATCGCGGAGATCATCGTGCTGCGGGCGTTCGCGAGGAACAGGGCGACGATGATGGCGGCGAGCAGCGCGCCGAGCACGAGGTGCTCCTTCACGGCGTTGACCGAGTTCTTGATGAACTCCGACTGGTCGCGCGCGATGACGATCTCGTAGCCCGCCGGGAGGCGCTTCTCGACCTCGCTGATGCGCGCCTTGAGCCCGTCGATGACCTCCACGGTGTTCGTCCCGCTCTGCTTGCGGATGCTGAGGAGCACGGCGGGGTCGAGGCCGCGGAAGCCCGCCGACTCCGGCTCTGCCATGCCGTCCTGGACCTCCGCGACGTCGCCGAGCCGGACGGAGTAGCCGTCGCGGTTCGCGAGCACGATGTCCGCCATCTGCTCGACCGACTGCACGCGGCCGCGCGTCCGCAGCGTGAGCGCCCTGCCGCCCTGCTCGATGCGGCCGGCCGGGATCTCGACGTTCTGGGTCGCCAGCGCCTGCGCGACGACGCCCCCCGTCAGCGCGTACTTCTCGAGCTTCTCCGGATCGATCCAGATGTTGATCTGGCGGCTCCGGCCGCCGATGACGAGCACCTGGCCGACACCGGGGAGCGACTCCAGCTCGCGCCGCAGCGTCTTGTCGGCGAACTCGGTCACCTCGCGGACGTCCGCCTTCGGGGACGAGACAGCGAGCGTGAGGATCGGGGCGGCGTCCGGATCCAGCTTGCCGACGATCGGCGGCTCGATGCCCTCCGGGAGCTCGGCCAGGATGCTATCGACCTTGTCCCGGACCTCCTGCGCGGCCACGTCGACGTCCTTCTCGAGCTGGAAGGAGATCATGACCTGGCTCAGGCCCTCGACCGAGACAGACCGCAGCTCGTCGATGCCGCTGATGGTGTTGACCGCGGACTCGAGCTTGTCGGAGATCTCCGTCTCCACCTCCTCGGGCGCCGCGCCGGGGAGGACCGTCGTCACGACGATGAACGGGAACTCCACCTTGGGGAACCGGTCCACGCCGAGGCCGAAGTAGGAGAACGCCCCGAGCACCGTGAGCAGCAGGACGATCACCGAGGCGAACACCGGCCTACGGATGCAGATTGCCGCGAGCCATTGCATGGTCGCTACCTTTCCTCAGTAATGAGACGCCGGTGCTCGGCTCACTGCGCCGGAGCGACCTCGATGCCGTCCGCGAGCTGGTCCACCTTGTCGATCGCGACCTCTTCGCCCTCGGTGAGCGGGCCGATGACCTCGACGAGGCCGTCGACCTTGCGGCCCGTCTTGACCAGCCGCTCGGTCACGCGATCGCCCGACCGCACGAACACGCGCGCGCTCGTGCCGGAGGAGCCGATCGCCGCCTCGGGCACGAGGATCGCCGTTTTTGACTCGCCGGTCAGCGCGAGCTGGCCCTGCGCGAAGAGCCCGGGGCGGAGCTTGCCCTCGCTGTTGTCGAACTCGGCCTCGACGGGGAGCGTGCGCGACGACTCCTTGAGGCTCGCGCCGATCCGCTTCACGACGCCCGGGAACCGGACGTTGGGGAAGGCGGCGACCGAGATGCTGACGGGCTTGCCGATCTCGATCTGCGCGATGTCCGCCTCGGGCACGTCGATGCGGAGCCGCAGCGGGTTGTCGCGGACCACGACCGCGACCACGCGGCCCGGGCCCGCGAACTCGCCGACGCTGATCCGCTTCTCGGAGACGGCGCCGTCGAACGGCGCCCGCACCGTCGTGTCGGCGACGGACTTCGAGGCGAGCCCCGCCTGCGCCTGCGCGGACGACAGCGCCGCGACCGTCGCGCGGATGCCGTTGACCGCGGCTTCGTACTGCGCGGCCGCGTTCTGGGCCTGCGTGCGCGCCGCGTCCCAGGTCGACTGGGCGACGGCGCCCTGGTCGTAGAGCTGCTTCACCCGCTCGGCCTCGGCCTTCGCGAGCTCCATGCTCTGCTTCGCGGCGCGGACCTCGGGCACCTGGTCGGGGTCGATCCCCTTCGGCGACGCCCCCTCGGGCAGCGCCAGCTTGGCGCGGGCCTGCGCGACGGCGGCGGAGGCCGCCTGCGACTGGAGCGCGGCGTTGCGCGCGTCGAGCACGACGAGCGGGTCGCCCTTCTTGACCCGCGAGCCAACGTCGACCCCGACGCTCAGCACCAGGCCGGCCACCTGCGTGGCTACCTCGCTCGTCTCGTCGGCGACGAGCGTGCCGCTGATGTCGAGCGTCTGCGCGAGCGGGCGCGCGACGACCTTGCCGAAGCGCACGGCGGGCTTCTCGCGCGGCGCCGCGGTGTCGCGCGCCGGCGACGGCGGCGTGCCCGCGTCGGAGCGGCTGCAGGCGGTCAACGCGGGCGCCGCGAGGGCCGCGAGGAGCGCCGCGAGGAGCGCGGCGCGGGTGTGATTCGAGGCGGCGCTACGAGCGCCGAAGGCCGATCGAGCGACACGGCGCTCGGGTCCGCAAGGAGGATGTGTCATGGGGAGTCCGCCCGGTTTCTTGCCAGCGCCTGCCGGTGCGGTCCAGGAGCAAAGCCGGCGGGCACCACAGTAGGGTCCTGACCCGCCGGTCATCAAGGGGGTGATCCGGGCCTTGTCTACGTCCGCCTCGCACTTCGTGCTCGAGAAAAACGTGCTGCGCGACGATGTCAGGGTTGCACAAGGGCGCGGCCGGCAATGAAATGCAAAGAAACGCAAAGGTGAATGGCCGGTCATCTTCCGGAAAGATGGCGCCGGAAAGGTCGAGAAACGTAGCCGGGGGCCGGCGGACGCATTGCTCGCGCCCGACACGGATTCGACGAGCGCAGCGCTTCGGGCGCGCGATCGGCCGCTGCGACGAGAATACCGTCGTAGAATAATTCAACCCGGGTGGAATCACGGCGCCGGGTAGAGAGGGTCGCGACGAGGCCGCGGGAGGTCCCGGGGTGAGGTGACGCGACGGAGCGCGACTCAGCGCCATGGATCGAAGGCGTCGCGCAGCGCGGGGCCCGAGAGCTCGGCGAGGAACGGGTCGAGCGCGCAGACGGCATCGAGCCAGGCGACGTCGGCGGCCGTCGCCGAGGGTTGCAGGGCGAGGTCCGCGAGCCGGCGGGCGCGGGCCGCGTGGGCGCTGGCGCGCGCCTCTGCATAGGAGACCATCTCGCCCGCGGACATCATGAACGCCCAGTCGCTCGATTGAAGGAGGAGGAGCTCGCGGATCGCCTGCTCCAGCGCGCGGCCGGGCAGGCCTCCGGCGTCGCGGCGATACGAGAGCGCGTGCAGCACGGCGCGCTCGGCGTGGTGGACGTGTCGCCAGAGGCGCGCCGCGCTCGGGCCGGTCCAGTACGCGCCGAACCCGCCCTCGCCCCAGGTCGAGGCGGCAGGCGCGACGACCTCGGCGGGCGGGTGGCGCTCGAGGTAGGCGCCGAGCGCGATCGGGACGGCATGCGCCGAGGCCGCGAGGCCGCGCAGGGCGTGCTCGAGGAACTCGGGGCCCTCCAGCCACCAGTGGCCGAAGAGCTCTGCGTCGTACGGGGCGACGAGGATGGGCGGGGCCGGCGCGCTGCGGACCGACGCGAGCGCGGCCTCGCGGCGGGCCACGAACTCCGCGGCGTGCGCGCGCGCCTGCGCGGACGCGCGGGCCGGGTCGTAGGGCGCCTTGTCGGGGCCGGGCCCGGTCACGCGGTGGAGCTTGAGGCCGGTCATGAGCCGGACGCCGTCGGGGCCGATCTCGCCGTCGAGCTCGCGCTCGGGCAGGTCGAGCCCGACGTCGCGGTAGAACTCGCGGTAGTCGGGGTGGCCCGGGTAGCCGGCGTCGCGCGACCAGACCTCGCGGGCGCTGTCGCGGTCGCGACCGAAGCACGCGACGCCCGCCGGCGAGAGGACGGGGACGGCGGCGCCGGCGGACGCGGGCGGCGCGGCGAGCGCGAGGGCGTGGGCGTCGAGGACGGTGAAGCGGACACCCGCCGCGGCGAGGTCGGCGTCGACGGGCGGCGCGTAGGCGCACTCGGGAAGCCAGAAGCCGCGGGGCTCGGGCGCGCCGGTGAAGGCCGCGAACGCGCGGCGGCCGAGCCGGAGCTGCGCGCGGATCGACGCCGGCGTCGGGAGCAGGCCGGGCAGGTAGGCGTGCGTCGCGGCCGTGGTGAGGAGCTCGATGCGGCCGGCCCGTGCATGGCGGACCAGGGCGCCCGGGACGTCGCCGCCCAGCGCCGCCCAGGCGCTCGCCGCGTCGGCGAGCCGCGCGCGGTAGAACGCGACGGCGGGCGCGAAGCCGCTCCCGGCGAGGCGAGCCTCGACCCGGGCGGCGAGCGCGGTCAGCCGGCGGAGGTGATCCTCGAACCGGCGCAGGAGCAGCGCGTCGCGCAGCATCGCGAGGAGCGGCGGCGAGACGGAGAGGGTCAGCGGGGCGACGACGCGATCGGCGGCGAGGCGATCGAGGACCCCGAGCAGGGGGAGGTAGCACTCCCAGAGCGCCTCGAAGAGCCAGCGCTCCTCCAGCGAGCGGGCGTGCTCGGGGTGGCGCACATACGGCAGGTGGGCGTGGAGGACGAGGGCGACGTGGCCCGGCATGGAGCGCTGGGCGGCTCAGCCTTGCCTGAGCTGCGCCCCGAGGTCCTCGCCGAGGCGCGCCGCCTCGCGCAGGTCGCCGGGCCACGCGGCGCGCCGCTCTCCCCTGCGCAGCCGGGAGCCGTCGGGCTCGGCGAGAAACGCCCGCAGCCAGAGCGCGCCGCCGTCGCGCACCGCGTAGGCGGCCACGGGGGTGCGGCAGCTCCCTTCCACGGCGGCCATCACGGCGCGCTCCGCGGTGACGCAGGTCGTCGTCTCGCGGTCCTCGAGCGCCCCGAGGACGTCGCGCACGCGCCCGTCCTCCGTGCGGCACTCGATGCCGAGCGCCCCCTGGCCGATCGCGGGCAGCGAGACCTCGGGCGACAGCACCTCCGTGGCGCGGTCCGCGATGCCGAGGCGCTTCAGGCCGGCGAGCGCCAGCACCACCGCGTCGAACGCGCCGTCGGTCACCTTGCGCAGCCGGGTGTCGACGTTGCCGCGGACCGGCTCGATCTGGAGGTCCGGACGCGCCTCGCGCAGCGCGACAGCGCGGCGGAGGCTCGACGTCCCGACGCGGGCGCCCGCCGGCAGCTCGGCGAGCGGGGCGCCGCTCCGGGTGACGATCACGTCGCGCGGATCCTCCCGGGCGGGGATGCACGCGAGGCACAGCGCCGGGGCGATCTCGGCGGGGACGTCCTTGATCGAGTGGACCGCGAAGTCGGCGCGCCCGTCGAGCAGCGCCTCCTCGAGCTCCTTGATGAACAGGCCTTTACCGCCGATGTCCTGGAGCGAGCGGTCCTGGGTCCTGTCGCCCGAGGTCACCACCTCGAGCTCGCGGAGGGCGAGGCCAGGCACCGCCGCCTCGAGGGAACGGGCGAAGGCGCGGGACTGGGCGAGGGCGAGCGCCGAGCGGCGCGTGGCGAGGGTGAGCTCCATGTCGGTCACGCTCCTTTTAACCCAGCCGCGCGCACCGCCGCGGCCGGATTCGCGACGGCCAGGACGCCGGCCTCGGCGGGCTGGGGTCGCGCGCTGGGCTGCCGGGCATGGTGGCCGCTTTCCTCCGAGACGTGGGGCCGCGGCCCGTCTGCGGCGTGGGGGCGCGGACCGGCCTGCCGGAGCGCGGCGTCGACGCCGCGGTCGCCGGAGGCGGGCGGCTCGGCCCCGCGGGCGGACAGCGGCGTGCGCCGGTCGTCCGCGTCGTCGCGAAGCTCGCCCTCGGCGAGCGCCCGGGCGGCGCCGCTGTCGACCGGCGCGTCGTCGATGTCGAACAGCTCCCGGAGCGAGTCGACGTGCTCGCCGACCCGCGGATCGGAGGCCATCGCGCGGAGGCGGGTGGTGGGCACGTGGAGCAGCTTGTTCGTGGCGGCGTCGACCATGAGCGCGAGCGCCTGGCGCTCGGCCGGGCCGAGGTGCCGGAGCTTGCCGGAGAGGCTGCGCTCGACCTCGGCCGCGAGGATGGAGCGCGTGCGCGCCCGCAGGCCCACGATCGTGGGCGTCAGGGCGCGCTCGAGCGTCCACGCCTCGAAGGCCTGCGCCTCGTCCACGACGATCGCCTCGGCCCGCGCCGCCTCGGCGGCGCGCCCCTCGACGGACTGCGCCACGATCTGCGAGAGGTCGTCGACGTCGTAGAGGTAGACGTTGTCGAGCTTGTTGACGGCCGGGTCGATGTCGCGCGGGACGGCGATGTCGATGAGGAACAGGCTCCTGCCCTTCCTCGCCTTGCGGGCCCGGCGGACGAGATCGAGCGTGACGACGTAGCTCGGGCTCGAGGTCGACGAGACGACGATGTCGGCCTCGACGACGGCGCGCTCGAGATCGGACCAGGGGCGGGGCTCGCCGCCGACCTCGCGGGCGAGCGCGGCGGCGCGCTCCGGGCTGCGGTTGACGACGACGAGGCGGGCGCCGGCGCGGACGAGGAGCTTCGAGGCGGCCTCGGCCATCTCGCCGGCGCCGATGAGCAGCGCCGTGTGGCCGGCGAGATCGGTGAAGATCTGGCGGGCGAGATCGATGGCGACGCTGGAGACCGAGACCTGGCCGGCGCCGATCGCCGTCTCGGTGCGCACGCGCTTGCCGACCTTGATCGCCCGGTGCGCCGCGCGGCCGAGCCGGGCGCCGAGGGTCTTCGCCCCGCGGGCGATCTCGATGGCCTCCTTCATCTGCCCGAGGATCTGCGGCTCGCCGACGACCATGGAGTCGAGCGAGGCGGCGACGCGGAAGAGGTGGACGACGGCGTCGGGGCCGACCCGGCCGGCGAGGTGGCCGCGGACGGCGTCCCCGCCGATGCCGACGAGGACCGAGACGGCGGCGCGCAGCGCCTCGCTCTCCAGCGAGCGCTCGTCGTCGGGCGCGGACGGCGGGCTCCCGGGGCGGACGAGGCCCGGCGCCGGCTGCCGCGGGGAGGCGTAGACCTCGACGCGGTTGCAGGTGGAGAGCACGAGCGCCTCCGCGATGGCCGGGTGGGCGGTGAGGCGCGCGAGCACCTCGGGGAGCTGGCTCCGCCCGATCGCGAGCCGCTCGCGCACCTCGATGGGCGCGGTCTTGTGGGAGAGGCCGACGAAGATCACCTGCCCCTAGCCTCCGAGCCCCGCGGCGGGGCGGACGAGATAGATGACGAGCACCGCCGCGGCGCAGGCGAGCCCCGCGATGGTGCCGTACGCCGCGCGCCGGCCGCGCCAGCCCGCGGCGGCGCGCAGGAGCAGCACGAGCGCGATGAGGAGCCAGGTGGCGTAGCCGAAGACGACGCGCATCACCTCCTCGGGGTGGCCCATCTCGAGCTGGTGCGCCCAGTAGGTGCCCGTGACGATGCCGAGCGTCAGCAAGGGGAAGCCGGCGATCAGGAAGCGGTGGACGGCGCGGTCGAGGGTGTCGAGCGGCGGGAGGCTGCCGAGGCGCTCGACGTGCCGCTTCTTCTTGAGCCGCTTGTCCTGGACGAGGTAGAGCGCGGCGGCGGCGCCGGCGAGCAGGAAGAGGGCGATGCCGAGCAGGTTCGCCATCACGTGCGCCGCGATGAACAGCGGGCTGAGCTTCGGCTCGGGGTGCGGCTTCCCGAGGAAGAAGGTGCCGAGCAGGAAGGCGAGCCCGAGCGGGCCGATGAGCAGCCCGAGCGCGTCGATGCGGAAGCGGCGGCGGGCGACGAGGTAGACGGCGATCGCGAGGAGGGACGCGACCGAGAGCATGAAGTGAACGGAGTGGACCGGGCAGACGCGCGCGACGAAGCTGGCGAACGTGACGTAGGTGGCGTGCCCGAGGGCGCCGAGGCCGAGCAGCAGGGGCGCGTGCCGCGAGGGAAGCGCGGCCGCGGCGCTCGGCCGCGCGGCGGGGTCGTGGTGGTGCGCCGCCGCGCCGAGCCCCGGGAGATCGGACACGGAGGGGAGCCGCGCGCGGCTGCGGGCGACGTCGAGGAAGAAGAGGGCGCTCGCCGCGCCGTAGAACAGCAGGGCGAGCACAAAGCTGATCCCGGAGAGGACCTCGGGCATGGCCCCCGTTATAGCCTGCCTCACCGGGGAGAGCCCGCCGGCCGCAGAGGCGAGGGCGTACTCTCGTAAGAACGGGCCCGACAGGGCGGAAGAGCCGGGCCGGGCGCCCCGGAGCTTGCACCGGCGGCGCGTCATTCCACCCACGCGGCCGCCGGCAGGGGCCGCCGGAGCGGCGCGACGCGGCGCCGCTACATGTCGCTCGACAGGAACGCGGCGAGGAGCTCCTCGTCGGTGGTCAGGCTGCTGTTGGCCGCGGCCGCCGCCGGCGCCGCCTTGCGGTGCTCGGCGAAGGTGCCAACCGGCGCGCCGATGAAGCCCGGGATCACGTCGTAGGCGTTGTCGCCGATGATCATGGAGCCCTCGAGGATCTCCGCGCCGAGCTCCCGGAGGAACGCGCGCGTCTTGACCCTGCCGAGCACCTCGTGGATGTCCGCCGAGCCGGTCACCTCGCGGAGCACCCGGATGGCCTCGATGATCTTGTAGCGGCGCCCCTCGGTCTTGATCAGAAGCTCGTCGTTGTTCAGATCGACGCGGTCGCTCGCGATCCAGTCGTCGAGCGCGGCCTGCGGAAAGAACACGCGGTTCTTCATCGCGCCCAGTCTACTCAAAAACCGGCCCGAGCGGTGGGGCCGCGACGCCGGCGACGGCGGGCGAGCAGGGAACGGAGGAATCGGGGAACCGTGGCAGGCGCGCGTCAGGCCGCCGGGGGCACCCTGGGCGGAGGCACGGAGTCCCGCGGCAGGCCGCGGAGGCGCGCCGGCAGGTGCCAGAGCGACTCGAAGATCCCGAGCAGCACGTAGAAGCCGAGCAGCCACACGAGCACGAACGCCGGCTGGAGCTGCGTCGAGATCACCGCGCTCGACCCGATCGCGAACGCGACGAAGAGCACCGTCCGCACGTTGAGGCGGAGATCCTTGAACGAGCGGAACCGGATGGTCGAGACCATCAGCAGCGACAGGAGCGTCGTGGTCGCGAGGATCGCCGACGCGTAGCGCTCGCCGCCGATCGCGCCGGCGGCGGCGTGGTTCGCGACGACGATCGAGACAAGGATCCCCGCCGCGCCCGGGATAGGCAGGCCGACGATGTACTTCGAGGGCTTCGTGGGCTTGCCGGCCTCGCCCATCGAGAGGACGTTGAAGCGGGCCAGCCTGACCGCGCCGCACGCCGTGAAGAAGAACGACACGAGCAGCCCCGCGAGGTCGAAGCGGTGCAGCGTCCACTGGTACACGAGGATCGACGGCGCCACGCCGAACGACACGATGTCAGCCAGCGAGTCGATCTGCAGGCCGAAGGCGCTCTGGGTCTTCGTCATCCGCGCGACGCGCCCGTCGAGCGTGTCGAAGAACATCGCGAAGACGATCAGCAGCGCGGCGCGGTAGAAATCGTCCTCCGACTGCGCGGTCGCCGAGCGACGGATCGAGTCGAAGCCGCAGAATATGGACGAGAGCGTGATCAGGTTCGGAAGCAGGAACAGCGTCTTCCTGAGCTCGAACCGCCGTCGCTTCCGGATCATGCCGCCTCCCTTTCAGGCCGGCCAGGCTATCGCCGTGGGGACCACGAACGCAAGCGCCGAGGCGCAGACGGAGGCCGTTAAAAGCTTACCGCGAGATCGGATCCGGGAGCGTTTCATCGCACCATCTGCTGCATTTCATTCGTCACGTCGAACATCGCGTCGAACCGCCCGGCGAGGCGCGCACTGCACCGATCGCCGGGTGTCCCATCCTCGGCTCGACCGCTCACCGGCCCCATCGTCGCCAGCCGCTCAGCGGTCGGGACGCGCGGTGCCAGGCTCGTTCCATACCGCCTCCGGCACCTTGGCGCCCGGGTCGAAGCGGCACGTCATCGGGCGCACCTCGACGGACGCGCCGCTCGCCCCGGACGAGCCCGCCGCGGCCCGGAACAGCCACGAGCGCGCGAGATCGCCCGGGACAATCGCCGACAGAGGAGCTCGGCCGATCGATCGCGCCTCCCAGCCCGCGACACACGGGGCGGCGGGCGTGCCGTGGAGCACCATGGCCGCGGTCAGGAGCACCATCGCCTCGGGCGCGCCGGAGGTGCCGGCCGCGTCGGTGACCAGGACGGGGTGGCGCGTACCCGGGAACAGCGCCTCGCTCCCGAGAAAGAGCGGCGCCTCGTGGCGCGCGGTCGCGGCGCGCTCGGCGGCCGAGCAGGCGCGCGGCGCGTCGCCGAGGTCGAGCGGCGTGGGCAGCGGCTGCGCCGGGCCGAGCGTTCCATCCCCGCGGAAGGACTGGAAGATCGCCCACGCCGTCGCGTGCCGGGGATCGGCGACGAGCGTCGTCACGCCGATCGCTTTGCCGGCGTAGGTCCAGTCGGTGTGCACGATGCGGTCGCGCCCCGGCGGGGGCGCGACCGTCACCGCGTCGATCGCCCACGGGGCGCCGGGGTCCGGCGGGGCCGCCGCGCCGGAGGGCGCCGGGGCGGGGCGGTGCGCGAGCAGCATCGCGGTCACCGGGCCGCTCGACGCCGGCCGGACCATGCCCACGCCGACGGGCTGGCCGTCCGCGAGGACGGCGTCGCCGCGCACGTCGAGGCTGCCGCGGACGCCCGACGCGGGCCAGGTCGGGTACTCGAAGCGCTGGAGCCTGCCGGAGGGCTCGTAGAAGAACGTGAGCGCCGAGTGCGCGCTGCCGGAGTGAGGGCGGAGGAAGAGCCCGTGCAGCGAGACGGACAGGAGCGCGGGGTCGAAGTGGTCCTCGGGCGCCGGCGCGCGGCGCGCGGCCGCGCCGGGCTGGGGGCGCGCTCCCGACGGTGGCTGTCGCGCCGCGTCCGGGACGACCTTCACGTCGCCGAGCTCGAACGGGCCGGCGTCGGGGATCACGCCGCGACCGGAGGTGCCATCCATCCAGTTCTCCCAGGCGATCTCGACGTTGCGCATCGGCGTGCCCGGCTTCGCCGCGCCGCCGGGGAGCCGCACGCGGGCGACGGCGTAGCCCTCCATCTGCGTCGTGACGTTCGTCGCGACCCGCGCTCTCCCGGGCCCCGGCGGCACCGCGGGCAAGAGCGAGCGCGTGACGATGCGCGCCTCGCCGGCGCCCGACTCGGGGAGGATCGCGGAGACGACGTCGACGGCGCCGCTCGGCGCGTGGGTGAGCAGCGACCAGACCGACCGGCCGCGCAGCAGCTCGTCGGCGTCGGGCAGGCCGAGGCCGCTCGAGTCGACGTTGTCGATGCGCGTCCACTTCGACGACGGCAGCGTCTCGCAGACGATGGGCGTGCGCACGGCGGGCTGCGCGCGCGGCCCGAGGTCCGGCGCGCGCGGCGGCGCGCCCTCGGCCTGGCCGCCCCAGCCGACGCGGGTCGCGACGTCGCCGAAGAGGCAGCCGCTCGCGCCGCACGTCGTCGCGACCGGGGTCTGCGCGAGCTCGCGCGAGAGCGCCGGCATCTCCGGGAGCTCCGACCAGCTCACGCCGCCGTCGAGCGACTCCCAGAGCACCGCGACGTCCTCCGCGCCGGCGCGCGGCGCGCGCGAGGCGAGCGCGACGACGCGCCGGCCGAAGCCGGCGAGCGCCGCGCTCTCCGCCGGCGGGGCCGCCACCGTGAGCACCCGGCCGTCCTCGTCGGCGGTGAGGTACGTGAGCGCGCCGCGATCCGAGAGCAGGAGGCCGACGGCGCCGTCGTCCGCGGGGCGCAGCGCGCTCTCCTCGACGATCTCGAGCCCCTCGGACGACGGGCCGTCGCCCTCGGCTTCCTCATCCTCGGCGTCCTCGGCCGGGGGCGCCGGCGCCGCGGCGGTCGCGTCGAGCGAGCGCGGCGCGAACGTCTCGCCGCCGTCGTGCGAGACGAACAGCGCGAGGCGCTCGTCCTTGCCGCGGTAGCCGAGGAAATACGCGGAGCGCCCGTCCGCCGAGAACGCGGGCAGCGCGGCGGGGGCGCTCAGCGTGGGGGCCGCCGCGAGGGCGACCGCCGCGCGGGCGTCGGGCCGGGCGCCGTCGTGCGTCAGGAGCAGCGGCGCTGTCGGCTTGCAGCCGTCGGCGCCGTCGACCGGCTTGCAGGCGCCGGTCAGGAGCGCCGCGCCCTCGGGCGCCACCGCGACGGCGACCTGGTCGATGTCCGACGTCTCCAGCGTGGCCGCGGGCGACCACGTCGCGCCGCCGTCCTCGCTGCGGAGCACCCGCGCGAGGATGCGATCGCCGTCCGGCTCGGAGCACACGGCGACGATCCGTCGACCGTTCGCGCCGTTCGCGCCGAGCTTGATGCTGCCGCATTCGCCCGTGCCCGGGAAGGGCGCCTCCTTGAGCGGGCCCTCGATGGGGCCGGTCGCGAGGCGCCACGGCGCGCCGGCGTCGTCCGGCCGGACCGCCTCCACATAGCGATCGCCTGTCATCGCCGCCCGCCCGAACCACACGGCGGCGGCGGACGGGGCGCGCGGGGCCGAGACGGCGAGCTCGAGGTCGGCCCGCGGGAGCGCCGCCGCGCTGCGCGAGAACGCGGGCGCGCGCCGCGGATCCCAGGTCGCCGACGCGAGGAGGCCCTCGGCGAGGAGCTCGCCGCCGAGGACGCCGACCCGCGAGAGGCCCATGGCCGGCAGCGGCGCGCGCGACCAGGTCGCGCCGCCGTCCTCGCTCGCGAACAGCGCCTCGGGCAGCGCGAGCGCGAGCGCCTTGCCGCCCTCGGCCATCGCGACGCCGAACGCGCGCGGCGGCACGGAGCCACCCTGCCCCGCGGCGCCGTCGAGCGCGACCGGCTTCCAGCCGAGATCCTCGCGCCACCGGAGCACGCCGCCGCCCCGGGTCACCCCGAGCAGCGCGCCGCCGGCGCCCGCGACCTGCGCGAGCGGCTCGGGCGGCGTGAGCGTGCGCGTGAGCTGGCCGAGCGGCGAGGAGGCCTCGTAGATCGCCCCGCTCTCGCCGACGAACATCCACGAGGCCGGCGAGCGCCGCACGATCGCGGTGAGCTCCTCCGGCGCGGGCGAGGCGCTCACCCTGCCCTGGCCGGCGCAACGCGCGGACGGCGAGGCGGCGGGAGCGTCCGCGGGCGCCTCGGGATCGGGCGTCACCGTCCAGCGCTGGCCGCCCGGGGCCACGACGACGCAGCCGGCGCCCGCGGGGGCCCACGCGACCGCGGCGTCGGGCGCCGCGGGGTGGTAGCTCCAGCGCGCCGGCGAGGTGTAGGCGGCGCCCGCGATGTCCGCCGGCGGGACGGCGGGCTCGGCGGGGCGGGGCGGCTGGGCCGGGGCGCCGGAGCAGCCGGCGAGCGCGCACGCCGACGCGAGGGCGACCGGCGCGCGGGTCCGCGACGGCGGCGAGGTCATTCGACCCAGCGGGCCACGAACAGGTTGGTCTCGCCCGGCTTCTCGCCGTGCCGGTTCGAGGCGAAGACGACGTGCTCGCCGGTCGGCGAGAACATCGGGAAGCTGTCGAAGCCCTCGTAGAAGGTGACGCGCTCGACGGGCGGCGCGCCGTCCGCCGACGGGGGCGCCTCGGGGTCGACAAGGTAGATGTCGAAGTTCGGCATGCCGCGCGCGCCCTGCGGGGTGCTGAAATCCGAGGCGAAGACGAGGCGCCGCGAGTCCGGCAGGAAGTAGGGCGCGAAGTTGGCGCGGCCGTTCCTCGTCACCGCGCGCGCGTTCTGCCCGTCGGCGTCCGCGACGAAGATCTCGAGCGCGCTCGGGCGCACGAGCCCCTTGGCGAGCAGCGCGCGGTAGTCGTCGAGCGCGGCGCCGGTCGGACGGCTCGCCCGCCACACGAGCTTTGTACCGTCAGGGGAGAAAAACGCGCCACCGTCGTAACCGGGCGTGTTCGTGATGCGCCGGACGTCGGAGCCGTCGAGCTTCGCCGTGTACAGCTCGAGGTCCCCGTCGCGCGTGCTCGTGAACACCATGCGCGAGCCGTCGAACGCGACGGTGGCCTCGGCGTCGTAGCCCTTGCCCTGGATGAGGGGGCGGAGATCCGAGCCGTCGAGCTTCGCTGTGTAGATGTCGAACTCGTCGAGCGGCCACACGTAACCCTGCGAATGGTCGGGCTTCGGCGGGCACGCCTCGCCGGCGGCGTGGGTGGAGGCGAACAGGACGCGCGCGTCGGCCGGGGCAGCGGGCGCGGGGAAGAGGAAATAGCCGCAGGTCGTCTTGCCCTGGCCGTTCGAGACCCGGCGGACGTCGCCGCTCTCCAGGTCGATGACGTACTGCTGGTCGCACTTGTTGCCGTCGCGGGTCGACTGGAACACGAGCTTCCTGCCGTCGGGCGACCAGTACGCCTCGGCGTTCTCGCCGCCGAACGTGAGCTGCCGGAGGTCGGCGAGGTGCTTCTCGCGCGGATCGGCGGCGACGCTCTTGCCGGCGCGGACGCGGAACGGGAGCCACTCGGGCTTCGCGGTGGTCGTCGCCTCGGGGATCTGACCGAGGGGCTCCTTCGGCCGGGGTTCCGGCGAGGCGCAGGCGGCGAGCAGCAGGCAGGCGAGGGCGGCGGTCGGCCTTCGGTTCATGGCGGCGCGACTCTAGTACGAAAGCGCCGGGACGTCGCGCGCGCAGCTACGGGCGGGAGATCACTGGCGGAAGATCGTCACCGTCGTCGGAATCGTACGGCCACCGCCGCGGCAGTTGGGAAAGATGCCGTCCGACGTCGGCTTGCCGCAGAGGTCATCGCAGTCACCGAGGACGTCGATGATACAGCCCGACGCTTCGACGCCCGTGCCCCCGCAAACGCGGCTGATGAGCGTCGACCCGGGCGACCTGCACGCGAACCGGAGCGGCTCCGGGGCGAAGAGATCGCCGAAATAAGCCCCCTCCCGGTGAGGGAAGCTCTCCTGCTCCGCGGTATCCGCGTCCAGGGCCTTGTTCTTGCCGCGCATCGAGATGGGGAGGCTCTCCCCGAGGTAGTTGACCCTGGCCAGCATGCAGGCCGACACCCATCCCTGGCAGTGGGCGTTGCAGTGCCCATGCGCGCGGCCCCACTCGGGCGCGAGGCCGATGTCCCCGTCGAACACGTGGGTCTCGCCGTCGAGCGACACCTGCACGGACTGACCCGCCGGGAGCGCGCAGCCCGCCACGTAGGTCAAGAACTCGCGCGCCAGGGGATCGCGCAGGGCGCTCATGACATCGCTGCTGCGCGCGATTCCCTCGTTCGTCAGCGGGCCGCCCGTGAACGCCTCGGTCGCGAGCCGGTCTGTCGTGAGCGCGTTGGCCGTCAGCGCATCATGCGTGAACGCGTTCCGCGTGAACAGCTCTCGCGCCGCCGCGTCGACGTGCTCCTCCAGAGGCTCGGCGTCGCCGACACAGGCCGGCAAACAGACGCTGAGCAGGCCCAGGATCGAGATGGCCAGTCCGATACGATTTCGCATAGCCCCCTCAACACGAATGAAACACGCATCAGGAGTTCCCTCAATGCCTTTCAGGCAGTATCTGAAAAATTCCGTATCTGCGATGACGTCGTGAGGACGGCGCAAGAACGGTCGGACAGGCGAGCGCGTGGGGCGCGCGCGGACTCAGGGAGAGCCGCAGGCAGGGAATCCTACGTACGGTGAATCACCGTGTCACGGTGATGCGCTATCGCCGAGCCACCTCGCTGCCAGCGCGAGCGTCTCGCCGTTGTCGAGCGAGGAGAGGAAGTGATCCCGGTAACGAGGATTCGAGATCTGGTCGGCGCGCGCGAGCACGCTGCGCCGCGCCTTGTCGATCGCGGCGAGCGCCTCGGCCTGCCGGCCGCTCGCGAAGAGGGCCTCGGCCCGGACGAGCCGGATCAGCGACTCGCCCTCCTCGACGGCGCCGAGCGACTCCACGAGGGAGAGCGCCTCGCCGGAGAGCGCGAGCGCCTCGTCGGTGCGGCCCTTCCGGAGCAGCACGCGCGCGGAGAGCGCCCACGCCGCGGCGCGCAGCGGCGGCGCGCTCTGCAGGAGCTCCGCCGCGGCGCAGGCCTCGGCCTCGGCGGCGGCGAGATCCCCGCCGAGCAGCGCCGCCCTGGCCAGGTAGGCGCGGGCGACCCCCTCGGCCCTCGGATCGCCAAGCCGCTGGAACGTCGCGATCGCCTCGGCCTCGACCCGCCGCGCCTCGTCGAGATCGCCGCGGGCGATCATCACGTTGCCCAGGTTGCTGCGGGCGTACGCGGCGAGGTCGGTGAGCTCCATCTGCTCCGCCGCGCGCAGCGCCGAGCGGAGGGCGGCCTCGGCCCCCTCGTTGTCGCCGAGCTCCATGGTGATGGCGCCCAGGTTCACCCGCAGCGAGCAGGCGTTGCGCCGGTCGCCGCTCCGCTCGAACACCGCGAGCGCCGCCTCGATGCCCTCGAGGCAGGCGCCGGGATCGCCGGAGGTCATCGCGCGGATGGCGCGCGCCTCGCAAAGCCGGGCGAGCACCTCGACGTCGAGCGGCCGACCCTCCGCCTCGCTGCGCTCGAGCGCCGCGATGATGCCGTCCGCCGCGGCGTAGCGGCCGCCGAAGACGAGCCAGTGGGCCCCCTCGACGAGGCAGATGTCCCTCCCGGTCAGCGCGCCGCCCCGGGGCGACGCGCCGCGCGCGGTCGTCACCCAGGACTCGACGCGGTCGAGGGCCCCTTGCTTGCCGGCGGCCGTGATCACCTGGGTGATCGCGGCGTACCAGGACGGAGAGCCGGGCTCGAACAGCGCGGCCGCCTCGAGCGCGCGCTGCTCGGCAGCCGCGAAATCGCCGCGCCAGACGCGGGCCTCGGCCTCGACGAGGAGCAGGCCGCCCGCCTCGGCGCCGGCGGCGCCGCACGCGAGGCCGCGCCCGGCGTGGCCGATCGCGGCGAGGAGGTCGTTGCCGCGCAGGGCCTGCTCCGCCGCGCGCCTGTACCACGCCGCCGCCCGCCCCGGCTCGGCGCCGCGCTCGAAGTGCTCCGCGAGCTCCGCCGCGTCGCCCTTCCCCTCCCCTTCGAGCCACTCGCCCGCCAGCCGGTGGCCGAGCTGCCGGTCGTAGTCGGTGAGCGCCCCGTACGCCGCCTCCCGCACGAGCCCGTGCCGGAAGCTGTGCTCGGACTCGTCGGCGCCCGCCTCGCTCGGCGGGGCCTGCTCGATCGCCGCGCCAGCGCACGACGGCGGCGCCTCGGGGGCCGCGCCGTCGCCGGCCGCGCGCGCCGGCGACGGCGCGAAGAGGCCGGCGCCGCGCGCGCCGCCCCGGCCGGGCTGGCGCCTCGGGACGATGACCTCGCGCTCGACGAGCTCGGCCAGCCGATCGGCCACCTCGGCGTCCGCGCCGCCGAGCAGCGCGGCGACGCCGCGCGGGCGGAAGCTCTGGCCGAAGACGCTCGCCGCGCGGAGGACGCGCCGCGCGTCGGGGTCGAGCGCCTCGAGCCGCGCCTGCACCATCGCGAGCACCGTCTCCGGCAGCGCGGAGCCCCGGCCCACGGCGACGGCGCGGATCTGCTCCTCCAGGAAGAAGGCGTTGCCGTCGGCGCGCTCGACCAGCGTGGCGACGACCTCATCGGGGACGGCGCTGCCGAGCGCCTGGCGCACGAGCCGCTCGCTCGCGCGGCGCGAGAGCCCCGTGAGCTCGACCTCCTGCACGCCGCGGCCGGCCCACAGCTTGGGGAACATCTCGCGCACCTCGGGCCGGCCGAGCGCCAGCACCATGAACGGCGCGTCGCGCAGGTTGCGGAGGGCGCTGTTGATCATGGCGACCGTGGGCAGGTCGCCCCAGTGCAGGTCCTCGAGGACGAGCAGCACCGGCTGCGCGGCGCACTCGGCGCGCAGGAACTCCTCCCAGACGAGGTGGAGCTGGTCGCCCATGAGCATGGAGCTCCGGCGCGCGGCCCGGAGCGCCTCGCTGGCCTCGTCCGGGAACGGCGCCCCGACGATCTCGCCGAGGAAGGGCGCCATGCGCTCGCCGTCCTCGCCGTGACGGGCGAGGCGCTCGCGGATCCTGCGCTGCACCGCCGCGGCGGGCGCGCCGTCGGCGACGCCGAGCGCGCGCCGGAGCACCTGCGCCAGCAGGCCGAAGGCGGCGCCGGCGCTCATCGGGTCGCCCCGCGCGATCCAGACCTCCATCGGCTCGCCGCGCGCGCGAAGGCGCCGGAGCAGCTCGTTCCGCAGGCGCGACTTGCCCATGCCGGCGGGCGCCGTGACGAGCACCGCGGACGGCGTCTGCTCCTCGATGCACTGGACGAACGTCGCCTCGAGGAGCGACAGCTCGCGGTCGCGGCCGACGCACGGCACGGGCCTGCCGAGCAGGCGCGGCACGGCCTCGAGGTCGTCGCGCTCGCCGCGCAGCAGGTGGCCGGCCGGGTCCGCGCCGACGTCGAACCGCGCGCCGAGCAGGCCGGCCGTGACCTCGTCGATGCGGACGACGCCGGGCCGCGCCGCGTCGCCGGCGAGGAGCGCGGCGGCCTGGTCGATGAGCTTGCCGATGGGCGAGCGGGCGGAGATCTCGGTGCGCCCCGAGACCAGCGCGACGGGCGCGCCGCCGAGCAGCACCTGCATGGCCAGCGCGCAGCGCGCGCCGCGGGCGGCGAGGTCGGTCGGCGCGACGGCGCCGGACAGGACGACGACGGGCGAGCGCGACTCGATGATCTCGAGGCGGCCCTGGTGGCGCTCGGCCAGGGCGCTGAGCGCGCGCACCCGGAGCGCGTCCTCGCCCTCGGACCGGGTCGCGTCGCTGTCCAGCGCGCCGTCACGGGCGACGAGGAGGCAGATCATCCGGCGCTCGCCGGTCGTGAGCTCGGGGGTCGGGCCGCCGAGGGGCAGCGGCACGCGCCGCGAGCCGGGCGCGAGATCGCCGAGGGACGAGAGCTCGGCGGCCACGGCCGCGCCGTCGCGGGGGCGGTCGCGCGGGGCCTTGGCGAGCATGCGGAAGATGAGGTCGTCGACGGCGGCTGGGATCTCGCCGCGGAGCTCCCGGAGCCGCGGGGGCTCCTCGAGGAGGACCTTCACGAGCACGGAGAGGCTGTCGCTGCCGACGAACGGGGGCCGGCCGGTGAGGCAGCGGTAGAGGACGCAGCCGAGGGCGAAGACGTCGGCGCGGGCGTCGATGGCGACCTCGCCGCGCGCCTGCTCGGGGGCCATGTAGCCGGGGGTGCCGAGCATGACGCCGGGCATGGTGAGCTCCTGCCCGGCCCCGGCGACGTGCGCGACGCCGAAGTCGAGGAGGGTGACCTCCTCGACGGAGCCGCCGACGAGCAGGAGGTTGCTCGGCTTGAGGTCGCGGTGGACGATGCCGAGCCGGTGGAGGGCGCCGAGGGTGGACGCGACGCGCACGCCGAGCGCGAGGCTCTCGGGCACGGTGAGCGGCTCGCGGAGGAGGCGCTCGGCGAGGGTCTCGCCGGCGAGCCACTGCATGGCGAGGTAGGGGTCGCCGCCCTCGGTCGTGCCGTGGGCGACGTACCCGACGACCCCGGGGTGACGGAGCGCGGCGAGCGCCTGGGCCTCCCGGAAGAAGCGGTGCGTCTCCTGGGGGCCCCTGCGCTCGAGGACCTTCAGCGCGACGAGCTCCCCGCTGAGCCGGTCGCGCGCGCGGAAGATCTGCGCCATGCCGCCGGCGCTGGCGTGCCCCTCGATCTCGAAGCGGTTGCCGACGACGTCCCCTGCAAGCATCAGCAGCCCCCCTGCGCCGGCCCCGGGCGCCGCGTCGCTCGCCTGTGCAGTGCGTCCGACGAGCCCATCGGAGTGGCCCAGGATAGCCAGAACCCGGAGCTTTCCAGACAGCAAATGTTGTTGTGAGCGGGGCAACCTCGACTGGTTCTGTCGAACGTCTGTCGGAGGAAATACGCGGCGATAGAGTATGTTCACGGTCCTTCCAAAGCGGGATCGCGGGCAAGAAGGGATCGGGGATTGGCCCGGCCGGGACGGCGGATGGCGCCTGCCGAGCTCACCCGCCCGGCGGCCGCGCCGCCCCGATCGCGCCATCGGCCGAGCCCCCGCCCCCGCTCCGCGTGGCCCGCCGCGCACCGTCGATCTACCCTACCCCGGTGCGTTCCCACGTTCTGGCCGGCTGCCTCGCGGTCCTGATCCCCGCGGCCGCGACGCTCGCGCTCCCGCACGCCGAGGCCGCGGATTTCGATCCATCCGGCCGCAACAAGCGGCCGCGGCCCAAGGCCCCCAAGCCCGGCGGGGGCAAGCCGGGCCCCGCCGCCAGGCCGCAGCCAGGACCGCGGCCCCAGCCCGGACCGCGGCCCCAGCCCGCCGCCGAGCCGCAGGCCAAGCCCGACGCGGCCGAGGCCGGCGACGGCAAGCGGAACGGCCCGTCGAACGACGCGCTGATCGCCCGCTACACGGCCATCGTCATGAGCCAGCCGAGCGCGCCGTTCCCGCTCCAGCGCCTCGCCCAGCTCTACCGCGAGCGCGACGGGAACCTGAAGAAGCTCGTCGAGGAGTTCGAGCGCCGCGCGGCGCAGCCCGGCGCCGACGCCTGGGCCTCGAAGGTCGTGCTCGCCGGCATCTACAAGCAGGACGGGCGCCACGACGACGCCATCAAGACGTACGAGGCCGCCATCGCCGACAGGCCCCAGGACCCGGCGGCCATCATGGCGCTCGCCCAGCTCGAGGCCGACCGCGGCGACAAGGCCCGCGCCCGCGCGCACTACGAGAAGGCGCTGCCGCTGCTCAAGGTCCCCGCGGACGTCGAGCAGACCCGGCGCACGCTGCTCGCGCTCTGCCTCGACCTCTCGGACTTCCAGGGGGCCAAGGCGCAGCACGACGCGCTCGTGAAGAACGCGCAGGGCTCGCTCTTCGTGAAGGCGGAGCTCGGGCGCGAGCTCGCCGCGCGCGGGCACCACGCGCGCGCCGAGGCCGAGTTCCGCGAGCTCGTGAGGTCCGCGGCCGGCGACAACCGCGCGCTCGCGCCGGCGCTCCGCGACCTCGGGCAGTCGCTCGCCAGGCAGAAGAAGATGGACGAGGCCATGGCCGTGCTGAAGCGGGCGCTCGCCGTCGCCGGCGGCGCCGCGGGCGTGCGGGCCGAGATCCTGCTCATCATGACCGACGCGTTCCGCGCCGAGGGGAAGCTCGCGGAGCTCATCGCGATCCTCGAGGCCGAGCGGGGGCAGGACTTCCAGCGGCTCGCGACCCTCGGCGCGCTGTACGAGGAGACCGGCGACGTCGAGAAGGCGATCGCGATCTACAGAAAGGCGCTCGCGCTCGACGGGAAGCACATCGACACGCGGCTCCGGCTCGTGCACCTGCTCCAGACCGCCGGCGAGCTCGACACGGCGATCCGCGAGTACGAGCTCCTGATCAAGGCGGCCCCGAGCAACGCGGACTTCGTGTTCGAGCTGTGCGAGACGCTCATCCAGCGGGGCGACCGGCCCAAGGCGCTCGCCCTGCTCACCCAGCTCGAGGGCCGCGTCGCGAACGAGCCCGAGACGCTCGCCGCCGTCGCCGACTTCTACGAGCGCGTCGAGGAGAAGGACCGGGCCCTGCGCGTGCTCCAGCGGCTCGCGGCGACCGGGGGCGGCGACCCGAGCCACCTCGTCGACCTGGGCGACAGGTACTTCCAGGCGGGCGACAAGAAGAAGGCGCTGGAGACCTGGGCGCGCATCAAGCAGGTCGTGCCGAGCCGGGCACGCGCCGCGGCAACGCTCGGCGAGGTGTACCTCGACCACGACATGGTGCCCGAGGCGCTCGCCGCGCTCCGGGAGGCCGCGCAGCTCGAGCCCGCGAACAACCGCTACAAGAAGGCGCTGGCGATCGCGCTGGAGCGCACCGCGAGCTCGCTCGGCAACGCGGGGCCGCGCTACGCCGAGGCGCGCGCGCTCTGGGAGCAGCTCCTCGCCGGCGCGGGCAACGACAAGCTGCTCGCCCGCGAGGCGCGGACGCACATCGTCAGCCTGTGGGCGCTCACGCACGAGCTGCCGAGCCGCGTCGCGCCGCTCGGCGCGCGGTTCAACGCGAGCCCGCCCGATCTGGAGGCGGGGCGGCTGCTCGCGGAGGTCCAGCGCAAGCTGCACCGGCTGCCCGACGCCGAGGCCACGCTGCGCAAGCTCGTCCAGGCGGCGCCGGGCGACGAGGACGCGCTGCTCGCGCTGGAGCGCGTGCTCGTGCTGCAGCAGAACCTGCTCGGCGCCATCGACGTGCTGGGCAAGCTCGTCGAGGTGAACCCGAAGCGCGCCCGCGAGTTCTACCAGCGCATGGCGCAGTACGCCGCGGAGCTCTACCGCGACGACGACGCGATCCGGTACGCCGCGCGGGCGGTCGAGCTGTCGCCCGAGGACGCGAGCGGCCACCAGAAGCTCGGCGACATGTACCGGCGGCGGCAGGACTTCCCGCGCGCCATCGCGGAGTACCGGCAGGCGCTCGCGAAGAACGACCGGCTCTTCCCCGTGTACTTCGACCTGGCCGAGCTGCTGCTCACCGCCGGGCAGGCCGACGAGGCCGACCGGCTCTTCCGGCGGGTGGTGCGGGCGTCGAACGACGAGGAGCTCGTCGCGCGCGCGGCGCGGATGTCGATGCAGGTGAACCTCGGCCGGGGCTCGCTCGAGGTGCTGGAGCGCGAGCTCTTGCCGGTCGCCGTCGGCAACCCGCAGAAGCCGCTCTACCGGCGGCTGCTCGTCGAGCTGTACGGGGCGATGACGTTGCCGCTGATGCAGAAGGTCCGCGCCGAGGGCCGCGAGGCGGGCGCGGCCGCGCGCGCGGAGCTCGCGAAGATCGGCGCGCGGGCGGTGAAGCCGCTGCTCGACGCGCTCGCCGACGAGAAGGAGTCGCAGCAGAAGATCGCGATCGAGGTGCTGGCGTACGTCGAGAACAAGGGCGCCGGGCCGGCGCTCTACAACTTCGCGATCGGGCAGGCGGACAAGGGCCTGCGCGCCCGCGCGATGATCGCGTGCGGCGCGCTGCGCGACCCGGCGATGCTGGAGCGCTACGAGCAGATGCTCGCGCCGAGGGACGCGGCGGCGAGCGTGCTCCCGAACGACGCCGTCGCGGTCGCCGCGACGTGGGGCGTGGCGCGGCTCGCGGCGGGCGGCGGCCGCCCGGCGGCCAGGGCGGAGGCGCTGCTCGCGCGGCTCCTGTCGTCGCCGGCGCCGGAGGTGCGGGCGATCGCCGCGGTCGGCCTCGGGCTGACGCACGACCGGAGGCACGCGGCGGCGCTCTCCGCCGTCGCGAGGGCGCCCGAGGCCGGCTCGATCCCGCGCGCGGCCGCGGTGCGGGCGCTCGGCGAGCTGGGCGGCGGCGGCGAGGGGCCCGCGCTGTTCATGGCGCTCGCCGACTCGAACGAGCCGGAGCTCCGCCGCGCGGCGCTGATCACGCTCGCGCGGCTGGGCGGCGGCGGGCAGAAGGGCGGCGCCGGTCCGGCCGAAGCCGAGGCGCTCGCGTCGGGCGGGGCCGCCCAGGCGATCGCGGCCGGCGCGTTCTCGTCGGACGAGGGGCTGCGCGCGGCCGCGGTGTCGGCGGCGGTCGCGCTCACGCGGCGCGTGTACCCGCGCGCGCGCGAGCCGCTGCCCGTGCCGGACGGGGCGCTGACGGTGAAGGACGTGCTCGCGGGGCTCGATCCGGATCCGTTCGGCCCCGAGGACCGCGCGGCGGCGCTCGTGGCGCTCGGCCCGGCGCTCCAGAAGGCCGCGGTCGCCGCGGTGGCGACGTCGCCGGAGCGGGCGCTCGTCGTGGCGGACGCGATCCTGTCGTCGCGCGGCGCGCGAGGCGTCCCCGGCGGCGACGCGCGCGGCGCGGGCGGGGCCGGAGGCGAGCGCGTCGGCTCCGGCGGCGGCGCGGCGCTCGGGCTCGCGCCGTTCACCGACGGCCGCGCGGAGCTCGCGCCGGAGCTGAGGAGGCAGGTGGAGGCCGCCGTGGAGGGGATCGCGGCGGCCGTCGTCGGCGGGTTCGTCGCGCTCGTGCGGCACCCGGCGATCGAGGTCCGCACGCGCGCGGTGGAGCTGCTCGCGACGCGGCCCGAGCCGGAGGCGCAGGCGGCGGTCGTCGACGCGCTCGGCGATCCGGAGGAGAGCGTGCGGCGGGCGGCGCTGTCGGCGCTCGGCCCGGTCCGGCACGGGCCGACGATCGCGGCGGTCTCGGAGCTCTTGCGGAGCTCGTCGAGCTGGCCGCTGCGCGTGCGCGCGGCCGAGGCGCTGGGCCGGCTCGGCGCGCCGGGCGCGGGCGGCACGGGCGCGGGCGGCGCGCGGCCGAGCCATGTCGTGGAGACGCTCGGCGCGGCCGCGCGCTCCGACGCGTACGCCCTGGTGCGCGAGGCGGCGGCGCGCGCCCTCGTCTCGGCGGATCGCGCGGCGGCGGCGCCGGTGCTCCAGCAGCTCGCGGCGCGCGACCCCGAGCCGCGCGTGCGCCAGACCGCGGCCGAGCTGATGCGGAGCGCCGCGCCTTGAGCAGCGGCGCCCTGCCCGGGCCGCGGCGCGCAGCGCTGCGGCTCGCGCCGCCCTTGCTCGCGCTCGCCGGCGCGATGGCCGCTGGCGGCGCGGCCGGCTGCGACGACGTGAGCCGGTTCTCGACGACCGAGGGCGAGTCGTACTGCGGCGCCATCACGCTGGGCGGCGCGTTCCGCGCCGGCCTGAGCCCGCGGGTGCAGATGCGGCTGACGCTCGACGCGGACGCGCTCGACGGCCCCGAGCCGCCGGGCGCGCTGTGGACCTACGAGGCGCCCGACGCCGGCGCGCCGGAGCGGCGCCTCCTCGACGGCGCGCCGCTCCGGCCGATCGCCGCGCTCGCGCACGATCCGCTGTCGCGGCTGGAGTTCGGGGAGGGCCGGGAGCGCAACGCGATCTACGCTGTCAGCGCGGCGGCTCCGGATGCGGAGCCGCTGCTGGCGATCCTGTCGCTGCGCACGGACGAGTCGGTCGAGGTCCGGCTGCTCCGGCCCGGCGAGGCGCCGCTCCCCTCGGGCGAGGCGCCCGCGGCGGGGCAGCGGCAGGTGTTCGGCAATTTCAGGCTGACGCGGCGGACGGGGACATGCGGGTTCTAGGGATCGAGACATCGTGCGATGAGACGGCGGCGGCGGTGGTGACCGAGGGGGGCGACGTCCTCTCGGACGTCGTGCGCAGCCAGGTGGCGCTGCACGCGCCGTACGGGGGCGTCGTGCCCGAGGTCGCGGCGCGCGATCACGCGCGCGCGGTGGTCCCGGTCGTGCGCGAGGCGCTGTCGCGCGCGGGCGTTTCGGCGGCGGACCTCGACGGCGTGGCGGTGACGTCGCGGCCCGGGCTCGCGGGGGCGCTGCTCGTCGGCCTGCAGGCCGCGAAGGGGCTGGCGTGGGCGGCGGGCAAGCCGCTCGTCGGCGTGGATCACCTCGTGGGGCACCTGCTCGCCGTGTTCCTGCGGCGCGACGGCGCGCCAGCGCCGCCCACGTCGGAAGAGCGGCCGGCGTTCCCGTACGTTGCGCTGCTCGCCTCGGGCGGGCACACGGCGATCTACCGGGTGGACGGGCCTGCGCTCGGCGCGATCCGGGAGCTCGGCGCGACGCGCGACGACGCGGCGGGCGAGGCGTTCGACAAGGTGGCGAAGCTGCTCGGCCTCGGGTATCCGGGCGGCCCGGTCGTCGACCGGCTCGCGGCCGAGGGGGACGCGGCGGCCGCGGCCGAGGCGGTGCCGGCGGTGATGGCGCGCAAGGAGTCGCTGGAGTTCAGCTTCTCGGGCATCAAGAGCGCGGTGGCGCGCCACGTGGCGAAGCGGGGGCGGCCGGAGGGGCAGGCGCTGAACGACCTCTGCGCGGCGTTCCAGGGCGCGGTCGTCGACGCGCTCGTGCAGAAGACGGTGCGGGCGGCGCGGGCCGAGGGGGTCGAGCGGGTGGTGCTGGCGGGCGGCGTCGCGGCGAACCGGGGGCTGCGGGCGAAGATGGCGGCGGCGTGCGCGCGGCGGGGGCTCGCGCTGTTCGTCCCGCCGTTCGCGAGCTGCACCGACAACGGGGCGATGATCGCGTATGCGGGCGCGCTGCGGCTCGCGGCCGGGGAGCGGGACACGCTGGACCTCGCGCCGGAGACGAGGACGGCGCTGCCGCGGGTGACACGGAAGGGCGGCGGCGCGCGGTGAGCGGGAGAGGCCGGTAGCGGCGCGCGCCGGAGAGGCGGCCTGCATCGGAGAGGCGGCGAGTGGCCGCGCGGCGAGGACGCCGACGCGGGGTCTGGTAGCCTGCGAGCTCTGCGGGGAATGCGGGGAGTGCGAGGGGAGGCCGCGTGTGGGGCCGTGCGGGGCGGTGCAGGCACCGCTCGTGCCGAGGATTACCTCGGACTTGTACGCTGCGGCGAGCCGTGGTCTGATGAGATCTCAGGATACAGGCCGGCCCGCGCTGGCCGTTCTTCCGGCCGCCGGGACAGGACAGCTCGGGAGAGGCGCCCGGTGGGGCGCGAGGATTGTGAGCCATGGATCTTGTTCTACCGATCGTGCTCGGGTTGATTGCGGTGGCGTGCGGTGCTGGCGCCGTGTTCCTGCTGTTGCAGACGACGCAGCTCCGGCGGCAGCTCCAGGACGCGAACCAGCACATCGAGGCGCTGCGGCAGGCCAAGAGCCAGCTCGATCAGATGCGGGCGCAGTACGGGCAGCTCCAGCAGGCGCTCGACGTCGCGCGGGGCGAGGACCGGCAGAAGGTCGACTGGCTCGACGCCCAGCAGAAGGAGATCGACTGGTACAAGGCCGAGCTCGAGAGCCGGCCGAAGATCACGCAGAAGCGCTACAAGATCCTGACGCTCGGCATCAAGTGGACCGGCAAGACGTCGCTCACGCTCAAGTGGGCGAATCCGCTGGTCGATCTCGGCACGCTGCAGGGGACGAAGATCGAGCGTTACGAGCGGACGGTCAGCCACGTGCTCACAAAAGAGGTCTTGACGGAGCACGTGTTCGAGATCGGCGACTGGGGCGGCGAGCACATCGTGGACGCGCAGCAGGAGCTCATCATGGAGGAGATCCATGGGCTCTTGATGGTCGTGGATCTGGCCGGCAAGGACGGGCAGAAGCTCGAGCCGGCGCGCATCCAGGAGCAGCTCCGGGAGTTTCAGCCGCAGTCGCTCCAGTTCTTCTTCAGCCCGAAGACGCTTGCGTCGTGCAAGGCCGTCGTGCTGTTCATCAACAAGTCCGATGTTCTGTCCGGGACGCCGGCCGAGGTGGAGAAGGAAGCGCGCGGGTATTACAAGCCGCTCATCGACAGCCTGGAGCGGTACAAGAACCACATCGACATCCGGGTGCTTGTCGGGTCGGCGAGCTACGGGCACAGCACGCACCATCTGTTCTCGCACTTCGTGGAGCGGATCCTCCCGAAGAACGCGTATGACCCGCAGCTCTTGCAGCGGATGAAGGCGGACATGGGGCCGAACCCGGCGCTGGCGCGGACGGCGCAGCTCCCTGCCCCGCAGATCCCTGCCCCGCAGATCCCGCAGCAGGTCAGGCCCAATGTACGGTAGCGAGGGCGCCTCGGGTTATGTGATCCCGCGGTACCGCGCGCCTGCGGACTCCGCGTGGTATCACGTGCTGCACGGGAACATCCCGGGGCATCAGATCGATTTCATGTACTGCCCTGAGGTGCCGCAGGGGCCCCTCACGACGACGCATTTCAGCCACCTGGCGCGGCTGATGAAGTACATCGAGCCTGCGACGGGGGCGACCCACGCGTTCGCGATCGGGAACCTGTCGCGCGACGACACGCAGCACGAGCCGGGGCATGGGGCGGTGGGTCTCATCTTCGGATTCCGGATCGGCGGCGCGGTCGACCACGCCGGCCGCGGGAATCCGCCGTTCGCGCACGGGATCGTCGCCGTGGATCGGGACCTCGGGTATGCGACGTTGCTGGAGGCGTCGGCGACGTTCTACCGGCACGTGATGAACGCGACGGAGGTCAACTCGTCGGCTGGCATGTTCTACCGCGAGTATGTGAGCGCGGTGCGGGACGCGCCGGAGCGGGTGGCGCACGTCCTGGAGCGGTACGTCGAGGAGTACGGGGATCTTCCGTACCTGAGGCGGAGCGGCGCGACGTGGGACTGGGTTGTCGACGACGGGGTGGCGCCGAAGCGGGTGGTGATCGTGCACAAGCACGACGAGCCGTTCGGCGCGATCGCGCACGCGGCGGCGCGGATCGCGACGGTGCTGTACCGGTCGAACATCAAGTGGACGTCGATCACGAGCGGGCGCGAGGCGGACATCCCGGGTGGTGTGTCGGTGCGGTTCGTGCGGGAGCGCGACGTCACGATGGAGGACCGGCACGGGGTGCTGCTCCGGATCGAGGACGTCTCGGAGGACGAGGCGGAGATCGCGCGGGGGATGTTCGGGGCGCGGCCGCAGGGCGAGCAGGAGGAGAAGCCGCAGTTCGGGGGGTGGCGCGAGCGGTTCGCGGCGGCGCAGCAGGCCGGAGGGGCGGCGCTGGGGGCGCCGGCGCACGGCGCGGCGGGCGCGATGCCGGGGGGCGCGCTGCACGAGCGGCGGGCGGGAGGCTCGGTGCCGCCGTCGCAGCGGGGCGTGGGGATCGGGTGGAACGACGCGCACGCGGCCGGAAGGGTCGGTGTGGGCGGCGGGCGTGCGGAGGCGGGGGCCGGCGCGGCGGCGGGGCTGGGGATGGCGGCGGGTGGGCCGGCGTCGGTATCGGCGGCGCAGCAGGTCGGGCCGAAGGGGACGCTGGTCATCGACACGGAGAAGCTGCTGGGGGGCACGGTGCGGTCCGCGGTGCCCGTCGGGGCGGGGCCAGGGGCGCCGGCCATACCGATGCTTCCGGCGCAGGTGGCTGCGGGGCGGAGCGAGCTGGTCGATGAGATCCCGGTCATCGTCGAGAAGCCGACGCCTTCGAGGAAGTGGGTCTGGGCCGTCGTCGGGCTCGGCTGCATGGGTCTGGCGGCGGTGGCGGCGGTTCTGGTGCTGCGGATGGCACCGGCGAAGCCGGGTGTGGCGCCTGTTCCCGATCCCGTGCCGCCCGTGCCTGCGAGCACCGCCGAGGTGGGCACGGCCCCCACGGCCAGCGCCGCGCCTGCGCCGAGCGCGTCGGTCGACGAGAAGCAGCAGGCCGCGCCGGAGGCGCAGCCTGAGCCCAGGCAACAGCCGGAGCCGGGTGACGACGAGCAGCAAGCGACGGAGCCGGGGCGCGGCAGCACGAAGGCGGCTGGTGCCTCGACGACGAAGCGTCCACCGAGGAAGGGCAACACCAGCAAGGCGCCGTCCTCGCGCCAGCCGTCGACAACGTTGCCTGAAGAGGAACTGGAATTCTGATGAGGATGAGAAAGCAGATCCCTCTGCTGGCCACGGCTGGCCTGGCGGTGGCCTTGCTCGCCGAGCCGAGCCACGCCCAGCAGCCGACGTCGAGGACCCCCGCGGCCGAGAGCGAGAACGATGCGTTGACCGACAAGGTGCGGGAGCTCTTCGACGAGGGCGTGAAGGCGGCCAACGCGGGTCGGTGGAGGGACGCGCACGTGTCGTTCCTCGCGGCGTGGCGGCTCAAGGAGCACTACCAGATCGCGTCGAACCTGGGTGTCGCGGAGCTCAAGCTGGGCAAGTACCGCGAGGCAGCGAAGCATCTCGCGTGGTACCTGCAGGAGGCCCCCGCGACGAAGGTGGAGCAGCGGCGGCGCGCCGAGGGGTCGCTGAAGGAAGCGCTGGCGAAGGTCGCGTCGGTGACGGTGGAGGTCGAACCGGCGGGGGCCGAGGTGACGGTCGACGGGGCGCCGGTGGGGAAGGCGCCGCTCAAGCTGCCGGTGTTTCTCGATCCGGGAGAGCATGAGATCGCCGCGAGGCTCGACGGGCATGTGCCGGAGAAGCGCGCGGTGACGGCAAAGGCGGGGGAGACGGCGACCGTGAGCCTGCGGCTCGCGGCGCGGACGGCGGGGCCGGCGGTGCAGATGGGGAACGGGCCGATCGCGCCAGGAACGACCACGCCGCCCAGGGATACGAGCGGGCCGAGCAAGCCGGTGCTGTATACCGGGATGGCGCTGGCGGGTGTGGCGGCGGGGGTCGGGGTGGTGTTCGGGATCGTGTCGATGAACAAGGAGAGCGACGCGGACGCCTTGCACGTAGAGCTGGAGAGAGAAGGTGGCGAGTACGCCTGCGACGCGCTGGAGCGCGCTGACAGGTGCGCCAGACTCCGGGATCTGCGTGTGGACGCGTGGAACTACACGAAGGCCGCGTGGGGCAGCTTCGGCGGCGCCGCGGTGATCGGGGCTGCGACGTTCATTTATTACTGGACGGCTTCGCCACCATCGGATGCAGCGGCGCGCGTTCAGGTGATCCCGCAACTCGCGGACAAGAGCGGTGGCGTCGTGGTCACCGGCACGTGGTAGTCGACAGCACGGCCGACGCCGGCTGTTCCTGGAGCTCGGTTGCTGGAGGCGAAGCGAATGCGAACGATTCAGCGCAGGTGGTGGGCGGGAGGCGTTCTCGTAGCGGTTGGACTGGGAACCCTTTGCCAGGCGGGGGCGTGTGCCTCGCCACCGCCGGACAGCGAGCTGGCGGACCAGGGCGCGAGTTCGGGAACGGATGGTGGTGGAGGACGTCCCGATCCGCGATGTGACGCAGATCCCACGACGAGCGCCGAATCGGTCATCGACGAGTGCGGGGTCTTCGTGAGCGTCAGTGCCGAGCCGGGCGGGGATGGGACCAAGGCGCGGCCGTTCCAGAGCTTCGCCGAGGTGGCCGCGAACAGAACGAAACGGCGGGTGTATGCGTGCGCGGAAGCGTACGAGGAAAGCAGCGGCATCGTCTTCACGGGCGACGTGGAGATCTATGGCGGGTTCACCGAATGCGACGGCGGCTGGAGCTGGACCAAGAAGGACGAGCGAGCAACGCTCACAGTCACAGCTGCGGCGGCGCAGACAGAGACGTCGAGCACCATCGCGCTCACGCTGAACGGCGAAGACAACTGGCTTCAAAACCTCAACGTCATCGCCAATGGCGCCGCCATTCAGGGCAACTCGTCGATCGCGCTGCTGGTGAACGGCGGGAAAGCTAATCTCATCAACTCCGATCTCACAGCAGGCAAGGCTGGTGACGGAGATCCGGGCAGCTCACCCTCAGACGAACAGGCGCCGAACGGCACAGGCGGTAGACCTGGCGAGGCGGCATGTCTTGGAGGAGCGGAGCATGCAGGGCCAGAGGGCCCGGTCACTCAATGTCCGGTTGGCGGCAATTCGACAGGAGGCCGCGGAGGCGCCGGAGGTAAGGCCAGCAAAGATGAGGACGGAGAGCTTGTTCTTGACCCCAGTGGAAGAGGTGGTGACGGTACACCCCCATACTCGGATACTCCAGGAGGTTCGGGAGGGAATGGGCAACCATCTCCGACCGGAGCGTGCCAACCTGGTGGCCAAGGCGTCGACGGCAAGGATGCTGACCCAGTTGTTCGACCGACAGATCGCGACGATCTCGGTAAGATCGACGCGACCGGCTACACGGGAGTGAACGGCGCAAATGGTACACCAGGAAAGCCCGGCCAAGGTGGTGGCGGGGGTGGAGGCGCAATGGGAGGAGTTGGAGCTTGCTCAGACGGCGCCGACCCCTCAACGCCCCTGATTGGCGCCAGCGGCGGAAGCGGCGGAAGCGGCGGTTGCGGGGGAGACCGCGGCGGCGGAGGGCAAGCTGGCGGCTCCAGCATTGCCGTGGTCATCCTGGATGCCGCAATCAGATTCGATAACGTGACGCTTAACGCAGGCGACGCTGGCAAGGGCGGTCAGGGGGGCAACGGCCAGAGAGGCGGAAACGGAGGTCCTAGCGGCGCAGCCGGAGAGAACAAAGGTAGCGCCGATAGCAGCTGCAAGGGTGGAGAAGGCGGCAATGGAAGCGATGGTCGCCCGGGCGACGGTGGCCAAGGCGGGCACTCGCTCGGCATCGCCTTCAAGGGGAGCAGCGCTCTCGTAGGTCCACTCCCCTCCTTCAGCCTGGGCGACCCAGGTGAAGGCGGACAGGGAGGCACCCTCCCCTCCGCCGGCGCGCAGGGAGTTGGTGGGGTTTCCAAGGAATGCTTGAACTTCAACCCTGGCGAGAACGACTGCCCGTCGCCTCGGCAGTGACGAGCATCTGTCTGGTTCTTCGGAAATCCCTCGTCGAGCGAGCCTCCGTGAAACGCCTCGCGCACCTCATTACAACCGCGGTTCACGTCGCCTCCGCTCCGGGAGCACAGCCGCTCGGGCGACACGACTGCTGATGTGACAACACCGACAGCGAGCGCACGAAGATGACGCCTCGACACGCAGAAGGCTCTTGGTCGGACCGAACCGCCCCCGCCGAGATCGCTGCATCCGGGAGACCTCGGAGCGAAGGAACAATGCGATATCGGCACTGGGGCATTGCGTCGTTGCTGCTCGGACTGCTTATCGCGAATCCTGCGATGGCGGAGGAAACGGCACCGACAGCGCAGCCAAAGGCAACCGCTCGTGCGCTCGCTAACGAGGGCAAGGTTCTGTACGACGCGGGACGCTACGAGGACGCCCTCAGGTCCTTCCGCGAAGCGGAGGCGATAGTCCACGCCCCAACGCTCCTGCTCATGATGGCACGCGCACATGACAAACTGGGTCAATTTCTCGAGGCGCGCGCGATTTACAAGCGTGTCATCGAGGAGGACCTCGACACGAACGCTGCCCCAGTATTCGTGCAAGCCCAGGTATACGCCAAAGAAGAGATGGCCTCGCTGGTACCACGTATCCCGGCGCTGAAGGTCGTCGTGCGCGGCGCCGCCGGCAGCGCCGTCGCGCTGACACTCGACGGCGTGAAGATCGAGCCTCTATCATTCGTGGAACGAAACCCTGGCGACCATGTGCTGATCGCGTCGATGGCGGGCCGCCGCTCCGTTACCAGAACGATCCACCTGACCGAAGGGGAGCGAAAGGAGCTCGTGCTCGATACCGCATCGCTTCCCATCGAGCCTGCGCGGAATCCAGCGTACGCCCCCGTGCAAGGCGCGCCGCATCGTGCGGATAGAAAGCAAGCAAACCACGCGCCCGCCCGCACGCTCGCACGACCGAACGATGCTGGCGGCCCGAATAGGGCACTGGTGTACACCGGCATGGCGCTGACGGGTGTGGCGGCGGGCGTGGGGACGGTGTTTGGGATCCTCTCTGCGAAGCACAAGATCGACGCGGACGACCTGCATGACCAGCTGGAGACCAAGGACGGCCCATCTGCGTGCGCAGGGGGGCAGAATGCCGCGGCCTGCGGGACCCTCCTCAGCACACGGAAAGAGGGCTGGAACTACACGAAGATTTCGTGGGGCTTCTTCGGCGGCGCTGCCGTGGCCGGGGCGGCGACGCTCATCTACTATTGGAGGGCATCATCGCCGGCCGAGGCGACAGCCCACACTCGTGTGATTCCGCAGCTCGGCGAAGGAAGCGGCGGCATCGTGATCACGGGCGCGTGGTAGCCCCAACGCAGACGGCTTCGATTGTGCTTGAGCTGGCTGGAGACGAAGGTGATGCGCGAGGGTCAAGGCAGATCGTGGGCGGCTGGGACGCTGGTAGCGCTCGGCCTCGTTGGCATGTGTCACGCACTCGGGTGCGCCACCTATGACCCCGGTGAGCTTGGTGCGGACGAGACCACCACGACCAGCAGCAGCAGCGGAGTCCTGCCGCGATGCGAGAAGTCTCCGGCAGAGGACCCCAGCACGATCACCGAACAGTGTGGGGTGTTCGTGCGCGCGAGCGCGCCCGCCGGGGGAGATGGGACCAGGGCACGACCGTTCAATAGCTTTGCTGAAGTAGCTGCGAGCAACTCGCAGAAAAGCAGAGTGTACGTGTGCTACGAGTCACAAGACGGGGACAACGATAAAGTCACTGAATCCTACAACGAAAGCAGTGGGATAGCCTTCAGTGACGGCGTCGAGATCTATGGCGGGTTCACCGGATGCTACGAAGAGTGGAAACGGTCGACGAACAAGACAACGTTGACCGTTGCAGTTCCGGAGGGGCAGCCAGAGACGCCGGACACCATCGCGCTCAAGTTGAACGGCGGCGTCAACCGGCTTGAAAATCTTGAGATTATCGCCAACGGCCCACTCGTCCACGGCAACTCGTCGATCGCGCTGCTGGTCAACGGAGGGACGGCCGACATCGTCAACAGCGATCTCACGGCGGGCGAGGCGGGAGACGGAGATCCGGGAGGTACCCCCACAGATGAAACGGATCTGAACGGCATCGCTGGGAGCAAGGGCGCTGCGGCATGTGATCCGGGTACATCGCATCCTGGGAAAGACGGCCCGGTCAAGCAATGCCCTGGCGGCGAGAGCTCCGCAGGAGGCAAAGGTGGCGCGGGGTCCACGTCTGGTCCCGCTGGCGGTGGCGGAGACGGCACGCCAGAGTCCGACCGCGGCGGCGCAGGAGGCCAGGGAGCTCAAAGTGCCAGCATGGCATGCACAGACGGCGCGAATGGAAAACCGGGCGAAAACGGGACACCAGGTGACTCGGTCGAAGATCCCGGCCTCGGCACAATCGACGCAACCGGGTATCAAGGGGTGACTGGGGTACAGGGTAAGCCAGGAGCGCCGGGTCAGGGTGGTGGCGGGGGCGGAGGCGCCGTGGGCGGAACCGCAACTTGCCCAGGAGCCGACAGCGCGACGCTCAGTGGCGCGAGCGGCGGGACCGGCGGCGCCGGCGGTTGCGGCGGGCGCGGGGGTGAGGGTGGCAAGCCCGGCGGCTCCAGCATTGCCGTGCTCATCCTGGATGCGGAAGTCACCTTCCGCGACGTGCAGCTTACGGCCGGCAACGCGGGCAACGGCGGCGCAGGCGGCGACGGCGCACTAGGTGGCACAGGAGGAGCGGGCGGGGACCTCGGAGCCGGTGTGCCGCCAACCTTGCGCGCAAGCTGCGCGGGCGGACGCGGCGGCAGTGGCGGCACCGGCGGCCCGGGTGGCGGTGGCTCCGGCGGCCACTCGCTCGGCATTGCCTTCAAGGGCAGCTCTCTCGGAGGCGAAGTCCGCTCCTTCATGCCGGGCAGCGAAGGTCAAGGCGGCCCGGGAGGCAGCATTCCCTCCGCCGGCGCGCAAGGCGCCCCCGGCCGCTCTGGAGCATGCCTGAACTTTGACACCGGCAACGAGCAGGGTTGCCTCAAGTAGCGACCAGCATCCGTGAGGTTCGCCGGCAATTCCCCAGCGGCCAGGCCCCCACGGGTCCACTCGCGCACAGATCCGATCGTTTCTCACGCAGGCTCCGCGATGGCAGCACGATCGACGCCGATCTACCGTCATGAAAGCCGCTCCTGCGGCACAGACGCCGGCAGGGCCACACCGGCAGCGAGCGCGGGCGGCTGGATTGTCGGCGTATCCACGGCCAGGCCGACCGACGAGCCGCAAACCTCGAACTCGTAGCTGCATCTGGCAACTCTTTGCGCGGATCAATGATGCATTGTCGACCTCTCCTGATGGGTGCGTTGTCGCTGGGCGTGCTCGTTGCGATCCCAGCAGCGGCGGAGGAAAAGGAGCCGACCGCGCAGGCGAAAGCAGCCGCCCGCTCGCACGCCGACGAGGGCTGGAACCTCTATAACGCGGGACGGTACGAGGAGGCGATCGAGGCCTTCCGCGAAGCGGAGGCGAAGGTCCACGCCCCCACGTTCCTGCTCATGATGGCGCGCGCGAACGAGAAGCTCGGTCAGATGCTCGAGGCGCGAGCCGTTTACAAGCGCATCGTCGAGGAGAAGCTCGCCGCGAACGCAACGCCAGCGTTCGTCCAAGCCCAGGCCAGCGCCAGAGGGAGCTGGCCTTGCTGACGCCGCGCATCCCGGCGCTGAAGGTCGTCGTGACGGGTGCGCCCAGCAGCGCCAGCAAGCTGACCCTCGACGGCAGCAGCATCGAACCTTCATCGTTCGTTGAACGAAACCCTGGCGACCATGTGCTGATCGCGTCGATGGCGGGCCGCCGCTCCGTTACCATAACGATCCACCTGACCGAAGGGGAACGGGAGGAACTCGTGCTCGATCCCGCATCGCTTCCCACCGAGCGTGCGCCGATGAGAGCAGCGGACGCTGCCGCGCAAAGCGCTCCAGGCAATCACCCGACCGACCGCCCGCTCGCACAACGGAACGACGCTGGCGGACCCAGTAAACCGCTGATGTACACCGGCATAGCGCTGGCGGGTGTGGCGGCGGGGGTCGGGGTGGTGTTCGGGATCGTGTCGCTGAACAAGGAGAGCGACGCGGACGAGATGTACGCGCATCTCAAGAAGAAGGATGGCGAATACTTCTGCGCGGGCGGGAAGAACGCTGCGGACTGCAAAACACTTCTGAGCGATCGTGAGGATGCATGGTTCTACACGAAGGCCGCGTGGGGCAGTTTTGGGGGTGCTGCAGTGCTCGGAGCGGCCACGCTCATCTATTACTGGACAGCTTTACCCCGCGACGAGTCGAAGGCGCACGTTAAAGTGATCCCGCATGTCGCTGCCGGCGGCGGCGGAGTCGTGGTCAGCGGGGTGTGGTAGTCAACGATGCGGCCGGCATCGGCGGCCCCTGAGGTTGCTGGACATGAAACGAATGCGGACACTGCAGGGCAGACGGGTAGCGGCCAGCACTCTCGTGGCGCTTGGTTGCGCGGCCATGTGGCAGATGATGGGATGTGCCCCATCTCCAACAGATGCGAACACGGCTTATCCTAACGAAACCGGAGGTTCGGGGACCGGCGGCACCGGAGGAAACTCCAATGTGGCGTGCGACGAAGACCCCACCACGAATCCCGGGGCAGTCATCGATGATTGCGGAGTCTTCATCAGCACGAGCGCAAGCGAGAACCCGGAGCAGAGGAAGGGCACGAAAGAGTCGCCGTTCAAAACCTTTGCCGAGGCGGCTGCGCGTAGAGGCAACAAGCGGCGGGTGTATGTATGTGCTGACGCAGCGGAGCCAGACACCGCGGCGATATATAAAGAAAGCAGCCGCGTAGACTTCAGCGACGGCGTTGAGATTTATGGCGGGTTCACGGAATGCAACAAAGAGCCCGACAACTGGGTCTGGTCGTCAGACAAACGAGCAACGCTGGTAGTTACAGCCACGACGACTGAATCAGGTAGCCCGAGCACCATCGCGCTCACGCTGAACGGCGGAGCCAACCAGGTCCAAAGCCTCAACGTCATCGCCAATGGCGCCGCGACTCAGGGCAACTCGTCGGTCGCGCTGCTGGTGAACGGAGGGACGGCCGACATCGTCAACACCGATCTCACGGCGGGCGATGCGGGCGACGGCGATCCGGGAGTTACCCCCACGGATGAAACGGATCTGAACGGCATCGCTGGGAGCAAGGGCGATGCGGCATGTGATCCGGGTGCGGCGCATCCTGGGAAAGACGGCCCCGTCAAGCAATGCCCTGGCGGCGAGAGCTCCGCAGGAGGAAAAGGTGGCGCGGGGTCCGCGTCTGGTCCTGCTGGCAGCGGCGGAGACGGCACGCCAGAGTCCGACCGAGGAGGAGCAGGAGGCCAGGGAGCTCAAAGCGCCAGCATGGCGTGCACAGACGGTGCGAACGGAGAACCGGGGAAAGACGGTACACCAGGTGACCCGATCGAAGATCCCGGCCTCGGCACGATCGACGCAACCGGGTATCACGGGGTGACTGGGGTACAGGGTAGGCCAGGCGCGCCTGGTCAGGGTGGTGGCGGCGGCGGAGGCGCTCTGGGCGGAACCGCAACTTGCCCAGGAGCCGACATCGCGGCGTCGCTGGCTGGCGCGAGCGGCGGGACCGGCGGCAGCGGAGGTTGCGGCGGGCGCGGAGGTGAAGGTGGCAAGCCCGGCGGCTCCAGCATCGCGGTGCTCATCCTGAATGCGGAAGCCACCTTCCACGACGTGCAGCTTACGGCCGGCAACGCGGGCGACGGCGGCGCAGGCGGCGACGGCGCACTAGGTGGCACAGGAGGGCTGGGCGGGGACCTCGGAGCCGGTGTGCCGCCGACCTTGCGCACAAGCTGCAGAGGTGGAAGCGGCGGCGATGGCGGCCTGGGCGGCCCAGGTGGCGGCGGCTCCGGCGGCCACTCGCTCGGCATTGTTTTCAAGGGCAACAGCTCTCTCCAAGGTGAAGTCCCCTCCTTCACGCCGGGCAGCGAAGGTCAAGGCGGCCCGGGAGGCAGCATCCCCTCCGCGGGCGCGCAAGGCGCCTCCGGCCGTTCCGGAGCATGCCTGAACTTTGACACCGGCGACGACCAGGGTTGCCTCAAGTAGCGACCAGCATCCGTGAGGTTCGCCGGCGCCCCTCCAGCGACCAGGTCCCCACGGATTCACTGGCGCACAGGTCGGACCGTACTTCATGTTGCACTGGCCTCTCAGGAAACGAGCGCCGACGGAAGACCGCCCAGGGGGCAGGAAGGATGCGGCGCGGCTCGAAGGGAAGCTCCCGACCAGTCCCCGTAGCGACTCGGGCTGGGAGCCCCGGAAGCCTCCGACCGTCCCGGCCCAATTCTCGCTCCCCGCCCTCCATTCTACCCGCCACTCCACCCCCGCCCTCGGATCCGCTACGCTTCCCCCGCCCCTCCGCTCGGCGCCGGCACCGTCCTCATCGGCAAGCATCGCCTCGAGCGCCTGCTCTCGTGCGGCGGCATGGACTCGGCCTGGGACGCGCGCCATCTCCCGCGCGGCACGTCGATCGCCGTCGAGCTCAAGGCCCGGCCCACGCCGAGTCCCCCGCGTTCCGCACCCGCTTCGAGCGCCGGGCGCGCGCCGCAGCCCAGCTCAGGGACCCGCAACGTCGTGCAGGTCGACGTCCGCGCGCTGGTCGCCGACCTCGTGCGCATCGCGGGCGCGCCGAGGTTCCCCGACGCGGGTCCGGTCCCCGCCGCGTCGGGCACGCCCGCGGCCCAACCGGACGTGACGGCGAGCCGCAGCGGCCTGACGGCGAGCCGCAGCGGCCGTCGTGCGGCGCGGCGCGAGGACGAAGCGGCCCCTGCAGGCACGCTGCCGCCGCCCGAGCCGCGCGACGGGACCACAAAAACATTCAGCACCGCCCGAACGAGGTATCTTGCCTCTCCACGGCGGCCGAGGTGCTGCCGTACCCTCCTCCAACCCCCAGCTCCCTGGAGCAACGCCGGATTTTCATGACGACGAAGCGCCCGCTGCTGTGGACCTTGAGTGTAGCGATGGCCCTGCTGGCTCCCGTTGCCGGCGCGCAGCCGGCGGCCCCTCGGGCCGAGGCCCAGGAGACCGACGCGCTGACGGACAGGGCGCGCCAGCTCTTCCAGGATGGGGTGAAGGCGGCCAAGGCGGGGAAGTGGGCCGACGCGCACGCGGCGTTCCTCGCGGCGTGGAGCCTCAAGCCGCACTACCAGATCGCCTCGAACCTGGGCGTGGCCTGCCTCAAGGTGGGCAAGCCCCGCGACGCCGCCGAGTACCTCGCGCGTTACCTCCGCGAGGCCCCCGCGACGAAGGTCAACGAGCGGCAGCTCGCGGAGGCGTCGCTTCAGGAGGCACGCTCGAAGGTCGCGGCCGTCACGGTGCAGGTCGCACCGGAGGGCGCCGAGGTGATCGTGGACGGGGCGACCGTCGGGCGAGCCCCGCTCGCGGATCCCGTGTTCCTCGATCCGGGCCAGCATGAGGTCGGCGCGAAGCTCGACGGGTACACGCCGCAGACGCGTCCGATCGCGGCGACAGCGGGCGGCACGACGACGGTGGTCCTCGATCTGTCGCGAAAGCCGGAGCCCGCCGCGGTGCGTCCCGCCCCCGGCCCGCGCGTGCCGCCCACGCCAGCGGCGTCGGGGGACGGCGGGAGGACGGCGGTCCTCGTCGGAGGTGGGATCGCGGCCGGCGCCGCCGTGATCGCAGGTGTTGCGTTCACGCTTGTCGCCAACGGCAAGGCGAGCGATGCAGAAGAGAAGTACAGAGCGCCCGAACTCGCTGGCGGAGGCGACTCAAGCTGCTGGAAACCCGTCGAGCCCGGCCTGGAGCAGCCGTGCGACAGGCTGAACGAGCTGGTCCACGGCGAGTACCTGTTCAGGAACGTGGCCATGTGGAGCTTCATCGGTGGGGGCGCGGTCGCGCTTGGAACGCTCGGCTACTACTTGCTTGCGAGCCCGCCGAGCGAACCACGGGATCAGGTGCGTGCCTCGCCCTTCGTGACGCCAGGCGGCGGGGGAGTCGTCGTTGGCGGGTCTTTTTGAATCGAGGAACCCATGAACCGAGAGGTCAAGAGGACAATGCGGCTCGCCACCCACGGAGCTTCGGCGCTGGCTGCGGCATCGATCGTCGCTGCAGTGCACGCGACGAGCTGCCTCCGCCCCGATTGCAGCGAGCTGCGTACGTGCGAAGGTGGTGATGCGGGGACCGGCGGCGCTGGAGGAGCGGGGGGCGCTGGGACCGGAGGCGCTGGAGGAACGGGGGGCGCTGGGACCGGAGGCGCTGGAGGAACGGGGGGCGCTGGGACTGCCGGCGCTGGAGGAGAGGGAGGCGCCGGAGGAGGGCCGCAGATCGTGCAATGCGTGCCCAGCGCCGAGGGCTGGACCGCAGACGAGGAATGCGGCGTGTTCGTGTCGGCAGGCCGTGGCACCACCGAGGGCTCAGGGACAAAGGACGCTCCGCTCAGCTCGCTTCAGGACGCCATCGCTACCGCCCAGCAGAACGGGACCGGTCGCGTGTACGCTTGTGCTGGAGAGGGCGAAGGGTTCAACGGAGCGGTCGAGGTACCGGGAGGCATTACCCTCTACGGCGGACTTGACTGCGCCAACGGCTGGACATGGGTCGGCCAGACGCAGAAGACGACCCTCACTGCGGAGAGCGGAACCATCCCGCTGACGATGCGCGGGCTACCGGGCGCCGTGCACATCGAGGACGTGCACGTCATGGCGCAGCCGGGCATGCTGCGGCCTCAAAACCAGGGAGTCTCGTCGATTGCAGCCATTGCGATGAGCACGAGCGTGGAGCTCGTCCGGTGCGTGCTCGAAGCCAGAGATGCAGCGTCAGGACCGGGCGGCACATCTTACCCAAACCCTGCTGCGGACGGCGCGCCGGGGCTGCCGGGAGGTGACGCTTGCTCCAATGACGGGGATCGCGTGGCCGGCGGAAGCGCCGTGATCAATAATTGCGGCACGCCCGCCGACCTGAACGACGATTCGATCGGTGGCGAGGGTGGCGAAGGCCGGATGACCCAAGGGTACAATGGTGAGAGCGGGAGACCTCTCGCCCTCGGTGACAGCGGGAATGGCGGTGTGGGCCGGGTCTCGGGGAGTGATATGCCCTGCACAGCTGGCGGCGCAGGCAGCAACGGTGGCACAGGCACGCCCGGCGCAGACGCCACAGGGATCGGTGTCATCTCCATGACTGGATACACAGGCGCCAGCGGCAGGCCCGCCGGCCATGGGGCGCCGGGGCAAGGTGGCGGCGGCGGTGGTGGCGAGCGAGGCGCATCGGCGACCAATCGCAGCTGTCCAGGCGGGGTCCGAAGCCGTGCCGGCGCAGCTGGCGGCTCCGGCGGGGCCGGCGGCTGCGGCGGCCTCGGCGGTCTGGGCGGCTACTGGGGCGGTGCCAGCATCGCGCTCATCAGCATCGAGGCCGCGCTGTCGTTCGAGGACGTGCTCCTTCAAGCCGGCAACGGCGGCAACGGCGGCGACGGCCGCTACGGCCAGATCGGCGGCATGGGCGGCGCTGGCGGCACCGGCGGGGTAGTTCCGCCCAATTCCAGCGGCATTTCCCCTGCCTGCCAGGGCGGCAGAGGCGGCAACGGCGGCAACGGTGGCAAAGGCGGCGGAGGCCAGGGCGGCCATTCCCTCGGCATTGCGGTCCTCGGCGCCCCACCGCAGCTCGAGGGCGTCACCATCAGCCTCGGCACCGCCGGCCGCGGCGGCGAGGGCATCGACCCCGACCACCGCGGCGCGGATGGCCTCGCGATGGACATGCTCGACTTCGACAACTGAACCGCCTCGCTGCACCTCGCCGCCATGAGCCACCGCCTGCAGCTCCGCCTCTGTCTATCCCTGGCGCTCGCGCTCCCTCTCCCCGCCGTGCCAGCCGCCGCCATCGCCCAACCGGCCGTGCCGACCGATCAGGCCAAGGCCGCGGCCCGAGCTCTCGCCAACAAGGGCCAGGAGCTCTTTGATGCCCGCCGCTACGAGGAGGCGCTCGCGGCTTTCCGCGAGGCCGAGGCCCAGGTCCACGCCCCATCGCTCATGCTCAGGATCGCGCGCTCCTGCGAGCGGCTCGGGCGCCTCATCGAGGCGCGGTCGTGGTATCAGCGCATCGTGGACGAGCCGCTGACGGCCAGCGCCCCGCCGCCGTTCCAGGAGGCGCAGGCCGACGCGAGGGTCGAGCTCGCCGCGCTCGCCCCGCGCATCCCGTCCCTGGAGGTCGCCGTCACGGGCGCGCCGACGTCCGCCGTGGAGCTGACGCTGGACGGCCAACGCATCGACCCGGCGCTGCCCGTGGAGCGCGATCCCGGCGACTACACGCTGGTCGCGGTCGTGGCGGGCCGGACCCCGGTGACGAGGACAATCCAGTTGAAGGAAGGCACGAGAGAGCGCGTCACCCTCGTTCTGGCGCCCCCACCAGCGGCAGCAGCACCGCCCGCGGACCGCTCGGCTGCGCCCTGGGGGAGCGATACGAAGAGGGTCTTGCTCCTCGGCGGTGGGATCACGGCCGGCGCCGCCGCCGCCGCGGGCGTGCTCTTCACGGTGCTGGCCAACAACAGGGCCCGGGATGCAGAGGCTCTCCAGCACGAGCTGACCGCTGGAGGTCAGAACAGGTGCCTGGGCGACGCCAGACCGGATGATTGCATGGAGCAGAGCCATGCCCTGGACGAGAGCGTGCGCTACAGCAATGGGGCGTTCTGGAGCTTCGTGGGTGCCGGGACGATGGGTCTCGGGACGTTGCTCTATGGCGTCCTGGGCAGCTCTTCGGGACACGAGGCCCGCGTACACATGACGCCGGTGGTGGGAGTCAACGGCGTGGGGCTCTCGGTTGTCGGGGCCTTTTGACGACGGTGCCCCCAGGAGCGATGGAGAATGATGGTGCCTCGGACTGCTCGTACGGCCGCACAGCTCGTCCTTGGAACGATGGCCGCCAGCCTCGATCTGGCCGGCTGCGTCCCCTTTTCGCTCCACGACGATTGCGAGCACAAGCCCATGTACTGTGCTGAGAATGAGGGTGGAGAAGGGGGGACGGGAAGCGTGGGCAGCACAGGGGCCGCTGGCGCTGGAGGAACGGGGGGCGCTGCTGGGACAGCCGGCGCTGGAGGAATGGGAGGCGCTGGGACTGCCGGCGCTGGAGGAGGGCCGCTGATCTTGCGATGCGTGCCCAGCGCCGGGGAGGGCTGGACCGCAGACGAGGATTGCGGCGTGTTCGTGTCGGCAGGCCGTGGCACCACCGAGGGCTCAGGGACAAAGGACGCTCCGCTCCGCTCGCTTCAGGACGCCATCGCTGCCGCCCAGCAGAACGGGACCGGTCGCGTGTACGCTTGTGCTGGAGAGGGCGAAGGGTTCAACGAAGCGGTCGAGGTACCGGGAGGCATTACCCTCTACGGCGGACTTGACTGCGCCAACGGCTGGTCATGGGTCGGCGAGACGCAGAAGACGACCCTGACTGCGGAGAGCGGAACCATCCCGCTGACAATGCGCGGGGTACCGGGCGCCGTGCACATCGAGGACGTGCACGTCGTGGCGCAGCCGGGCGTACTGCAAGCCGGAAACACGGGAATCTCGTCGATTGCGGCCATTGCGGTGAGCACGAGCGTGGAGCTCGTCCGGTGCGTGCTCGAAGCCGGAGATGCAGCGGCAGGAGCGGACGGCCCATCTTACACAACCCCTGCTGCGGACGGCGCTCCGGGGGTGCCGGGGGCTGCCGCTTGCTCCAGGAATGACGAGCATCCCGTGGCCGGCGGGAGCGCCGTGCCCAATGATTGCGGCACGCCCGACGATTGGAACGACGATTCGCTCGGTGGTAAGGGTGGCAATGGCTGGACGACCCAAGGGTACGATGGTGAGAGCGGGAGACCTATCGTCCTCGACGACAGCGAGAATGGCGGCGCGGGCCGGGGTTCGGGGAGTAATACTCCCTGCACCAATGGCAGCTCAGGCAGCGACCGCGGCACAGGCTCGTCCGGCGCAGGCGCCACGGGTATCGGCGTCATCTCGATGACTGGATACACAGGCGTCCGCGGCGGGCACGGCGTCCGTGGGGCGCCAGGGCAAGGCGGCGGCGGCGGTGGTGGCGAGCGAGGCGCATCGGTGAACCTTCGCAGCTGTCCAGGCGGGGTCCGGAGCCGCGCCGGCGCAGGTGGCGGCTCCGGTGGCGCCGGCGGCTGCGGCGGCCTCGGCGCTCCAGCTGGTTACTGGGGCGGCGCCAGCATCGCGCTCATCAGCGTCGAGACCGCGCTGTCGTTCGAGGACGTGCTCCTTCAAGCCGGCAACGGCGGCAACGGCGGTGACGGCGGCAACGGGCAGATGGGCGGCATGGGCGGCCCTGGCGGCGTCGGCGGGATAGTTCCGGCCGGGTCCAGCGAACTGTACCCTGGCTGCCAGGGCGGCAGAGGCGGCAACGGTGGCAACGGTGGCAAAGGCGGCGGAGGCCAGGGCGGCCATTCCCTCGGCATTGCCGTCCTCGGAGCCCCACCGCAGCTCGAGGGCGTCACCATCAGCCTCGGCGCCGCCGGCCGCGGCGGCGAAGGCATCGACCCCGACCACCGCGGCGCGGATGGCATCGCGGCGGCCACGCTCGACTTCGACAACTGAACCGCCCCGCTGCACCTCGCCGCCATCGCCGGCCACCATCTTCACCGCGGTCTCTCTTCTCGCGCTCGCGCTCCTGGCCGCGCCGGCCAGCGCCGTCGCCCCCCCCGCCACGCCGGTCGAGCGCGACCGCTGCCAGACCGCGCCGGCCCCGCCCGGCGGTGTTGAGGCCCGCCTTCGGTGCGCCCTCGCGCCCGATGCAACGCTTGCATTCCCGCCTCGGCCGCCCAGCCAGCCATTCTAACGTGAGGAACCGGCAACTCACCCACCCCGGAGCGCATTTCAAGCATTGTTTCCGGCCGCTCAGCCGCCGAGCCGCCCGTTTCAGCGCTTGAAACGGCCAGCTCGGCGCCCGAGCGCCCCGCTGCAACGCTTGCATCAAGCGTTGCAGCGGACCCGCGACGGGACCGTCCGCCATGAATGCCTTGCTGCAGCGCGCGGATGCTCGACGCTCCCCGGCGGCGGCGACACCTCCGTCTCTCGAAGCCCGCGATCCGTCGAGCGCAGTCCGACCTCGATCTTCCACGGTCGCACGTCGGTCCCTGGCAGCCCCACACCGGCTCCTGGATGCCCGGTATCGATTCCTCGCTACCACCGCTCGAGATCCATCACGGCGCTCGGTACGCGGCGTCCCCGCCCCGCGCGGCGGCCACGCCCCGGGCCGCGGGCCCACGCACCGGGCCGCGGGCCCACGCACCGCGATATCGACCTCAGAACCCCCAGTCCGGCTGCTTCTTCGAGCTCCCCTGGGAAGCCCCTGTGCTCGCCGGCGGTGCCCCTCTCCCCGGGGGCGGTGCCGACCGTTGCCTCTCGGCTGCCGTCCGCGGCTCCTCGCGGCGCTGCGCCGCGGTGCTCGGCCCCTCGCTCGGAGCAGGCCGCGCGCCGCTCGTCCCGGGCGCGGCTTCCGCAGCAGGCGGCGCTGGCTCCGGCGAGGCGCTCGCTGCAGCGGTCCCCCCCGGTGCGCTCTGCGCCGCCTCCGGCGCCGGCACGATCACCGCCCCCGCCCCCGTCCCGGTCCCCATCGCAGCCGCGTCCGTGGATGCAGCCGCCTTCGTGACCGCAGCCACCCCCGTCCCGGCCCCCGCCGTCCCGGCCCCCGCCGCCTCGTCGGCCGACGCCGCCGCGCCCGTGTTGGCCTCCGCCGCCACGTTCGCCTCGCCCCCCCGCTCCCGCGGCGCCTCGACCACGCGCCGCAGCAGGACGCCCAGCCCCAGGCCCACCGCGGTGATCCCCACGCCTCCCGCGATGATCCATGCCGCCGTCGCCCCTCGCGAGCGCTGCCGCGACGCTCCTGCCACGTGAACCGCGTCCGTCAGCGTGCCCGGCGAAGGCTCCTGCCCCACGGCCGCAGTCCCCTCCACGCCGCCCGGCACCTGCCCGTACGCCGCCGGATACGCCCCTCCCCCGTACCCACCGGCTGCCGCCACCCCTGCCGCCCCCACCGCTCCCGGCGCCCCCGCCGCCCCCACCGCTCCCGGCGCCCCCGCCGCCCCCATCACGCCCGGCACCCCCGCCGCCGTCCATCCGAACGGGCTCGACCCCCCTCCCCTCGACGACGAGAACACCGCCGTCATCCCGATCGCCCGCCCGAACTCCTCGACCATCTCGCGCACGTTCTGGAACCGGTGCGCCCGGTCGCGCGCCAGCGCCCGCGCGAAGAACGCGTCGATCGCAGGCGGCAGGTCCGGCGCGAGCTGCCTCGCCGACGGGATCGGCTCCACGAGGATCTTCGTCATCACCTGCGCCAGCACGTCGCCAGGGAACGGCAGGTACCCCGTCACCATCCGGAACAGGATCACCCCCATCGCCCAGAGATCGCTGCGCGCGTCGATGTCGCGGTCGGCGCGGAGCTGCTCCGGGCTCATGTAGTGCGGCGACCCCATCACCTCGCCGGTCGTCGACGCCTCCGTCACGAGCTTCGGCACCGTCTCCTTGGCGATCCCGAAGTCGATGAGCTTGAGCAGATCCTCGTCCTCGCCGTCGACGCGCGCCAGGAACAGGTTCGCCGGCTTCAGGTCCCGGTGGACGAGCCCGGCGTCGTGCACGCTCCGCAACGCCTTGCCGGCCTGCACCAGCAGGCGCTGCGTCTCCGGGAGCGACAGCCTGCGCACCCGCTTGAGCCGCGCGCTCAGGTCCTCGCCGCGCAGGAGCTCCATCACGAGGTACGGCACGCCCTGCTCGAAGCCGAAGTCGTGCACCTGCACCACGTGCGGGCTACGGAGGTGCGCCGCCGCGCGCGCCTCGCGCTCGAAACGCGCGCGGAACGCCGGCGCGCTGGCGTAAGCCGTCCCCATGAACTTCACGGCGACGTGCGTTCCGAGCTGCACGTGCTGCGCCACCCACACCGAGCCCATGCCGCCGGCCGAGAGCGGGTGCTCCAGGCGGTACTTGCCGGCGATGATCGCGCCTGAATCAAGCTGCATGGGCCGGGGCGCCTCCTGCGCCGGAGCAGCGTAGCCGATCGCACGCGCGTCGAGCAGGCCGCGCGCGACGTACACCGCGACCGCGAGAGCACGCGTGGACGAGGGCCCGCATCGGAGCGAGCTCGAGGGCGGCGCGGGTCGCGAGGATCGGCGGCAAGGTGGCTGGCCCGCTGGTTCAGTCGAACGGCCGGGTCGGCGCAGAGGGCTTCTTCGCCGGAGCGGACCTCTCGGCCGCCGGCGGCGCCCCGGGAGCCGCAGGCGCCGGCGCGCCGAACAGCTCCTCGTAGATCTCATCCCTCTTCTCTGGCGGCCGCTTCTTCTGCTGAGCCGACGCCACGCCCGAGGCCGGCACGGGCTGACCTGCCGTCCCTTGGGTCGCTGCAGCGCGCGACGGTCGTTCCTGCTGCCCCTCTCCTGCCTTGAGCGCGTCGGCCGTTCCTGGCGCGCGGTCCCCCTTGCCGCCCGCGTCGACGCCCGTAGGCCCTGCTTCCGCGGAGCCCGGGGCATCCTCGCGAGCCCCCGCCGCCGGCTGCTTCGACGGTGCCGCCGCTGCAGGCGCGCCTGTCGCCGCGGCCTGCGTCGCGGCAGGCGGAGCCACCTTCACCGCACCCGTGCCCGCGCTCGGCGCGCGCCCGACGTCCTCCCCAGCAGGAGCGTCCGACGCCCCTTCCCGGCCGACAATCCACGTTGCGGCGACCCCGCCGACGATCAGCCCCGCCACGAGCGTCGCCGCCACGGCCTTGCCCTTTCCATGCCTCCGCCCCGCACTGCCGCCCTCTCGCTCCTTGGCAGCAGGCTGCGCGCCCCCGCGGTCGACGCCGGCGCGCTGGGCCAGGGCCTTCGCCCGCGCCATCTCCGCCGCTTGCTGGTGTGCCGCGGCCGCCTGTCCTCGCATCACCAGCGTCCCGCGAGGCGTCACGACCGGCACGGCCCCTGCCGCGGCCGGCGGGGCGCCCGCCGCAGGGGCCGGGCTACTCCCCTGCACCGTCTGCGCTCCGCCCCGCTGCGGTTGCCCCGTCGGCCTCACCGGCACCGTCGTCGCGAGCTCGTCCGGGGTCGGCGCCCTCCCCTGCTCCCGCTCCGGAACCATCACCGTTTCCTGCTCCGATGCCGTCCTCGACAGCGGCGCAGTGCGCTCTCCCTCTCCCGCACGCGTCGCGGTGCGCGTCGGAGACTCCCTCCATCCCGACTGGGCGTGCGTTGCGGTGCGCGTCTGCGACTCGATCCATCCCGCGCCCGCGTCCGCCGCGAACGCGCTCACCTCCGGCGGGGCCCCCACGCCTTGCGCCCCGAGCGCTCCCGCCGGCAGCATCAGCTCCGACAGCGCCCGCGCCACCTCCTCCGCCGCCGCGAACCGCTCCGCCCGATCCCTGCGCAGGCACCGGTCGACGATCCTCACGAGCCGCTCGTCCACGTGCCGCAGGTAGCGCGACACCTTCGGGATCTCGCCCGACAGGATCTGCGACAGCAGCTGCGGGCCCTCGCCCTGGAACGGCCGCACGCCGGTGAGCATCTCGAACAGCACGACCCCGAGCGCCCACAGATCCGCCCGCGCGTCGACGTCCCCGTCGGCGCGCACCTGCTCCGGGCTCATGTAGAACGGCGACCCGACCGCCGCGTCCATCGTCGACGACACGCCCCGCGCGACAGCGAGGTTCTTCGCAACCCCGAAGTCGAGCACCTTGACCACGACGTCGTCCGCGCCCGGCGGCCGGTGCACGAAGATGTTCGCCGGCTTGAGATCCCGGTGCACGATCTGCACGGCGTGCGCCGCGGCGAGCGCGCCGGCCACGTCGTGCGCGATCCGGGCGGCGAGCGGCGCCTGGAGCCGGCGCCTCGCCTCGAGCAGCTCCGCGACGCTGTCGCCGACCAGGAGCTCCATGATGAGGCACGGCTCGCCGCTGTCGGTGTGGGTCACGTCGATCACGTCGACGATGTTCGGGTGCTGCAGCGCTCCGCACGACTGCGCCTCGCGGAGGAGCCGCTTCCGCAGCGAGGGGTCGGGCCGCGCAATCAGCTTGAGGGCCACCTCGCGCCCGGTGGACTCATTCGTCGCAGCCCAGACGACGCCCATCGCGCCCTGCCCGATCTTGCGGGTCAGGCGGAACTTCCTCGCGAGCAGCATGCCCGGAAAGAGCCTGTACGCCTCGATCGCTTGTGACATGTACCCCCGGGGTCGACCGCCCGCTCTGGCCTACCACTCCGCTTACACGGCCGGAACCACGGAAGCCTCGCCCCCGCACGCCTGGCAGCGCTCAGGGAGCGTACGGGTCCTTCTTCCTCGCCTGGTCCCGCAGGCAGCTCGTCCGCATGAACCCCGTCTTTCCCGCGCACGGATCCGCAGGCGGCCGCCGGGCCGCGGGCTGCTGCGAGGGTCGCGGCGCGGCTGCCGGCTGCGCGGGAGGCTTCACCGCGCCCTGCGCCGCAACGGCGGACCGCACCGGCGCCGCGGCCGGCTGAGGCGCCGGCGCCGGTTGCGGCGAGGGCGGCGGCACCGCGGCCGTCGATACCGCCGGCGCCGCCGGCGGATTCCCCTCCGCCACGGCGGGCGCCGCGCCCGCTGCGCTGTCCGCCGCGCCCGCTGCGCTGTCCGCCGCGCCCGCTGCGCCTTCCGCCCCCGCCGCGCCTGCATCCGCACGCGCATCGACCCCGGGCGGCTCCGGCGCTGCCGCTGCCTCAGGCGCAGCGGTCGCCGGCGGCGGCGCTTCCGGCGGCCTGGCGGCGTTCGCGTTGCTCTCGGTACCGGCGTCCGGCAGCACCTCGGGCACGGCGGCGCCCTCCGTGGGCGCTGGCGAGCGCAACGCAAAGAAGAGCACCACGCCCACCAGGCCAGCCGCACCGGCGGCGAGCGCCGCCAGGACCGGACGAGGAGGCAGGCGATTCCATATCTCCTGTCGCCGCGGCGCCGGCGACTGCACGGCGGTCGCCGTGGGGAGCGGCGTCGGCCGCGCTGCCCACGGCGACGGCTGCCCCGCCCGGCTCGCCTCCGGGCTCGGCGCGAGCGGCGCGGTCGTCGACTTCCCCGGCTCGTCCTGGCTCCACGTCGGCGGCGGCGGCGCGCTCGCGCCGGCTTCCGGGATCTGGATGCCGTCGAAGTCGAGCTTCTGGGTCAGCTCGGCGTTCCACACCGGCTCCGACGCCGCGCTGCCCCTCGGCGACAGCGGCGCCTCCCCCGGGGCGCTGGGCATCCGCGCCGGCTGCGCCCCTCCCAGCACCGCGCCGGCCCTCGGCGACAGCGGCGCCGCCGGCATCTCGCCCGGCAGCGGCGTCGCCGCCCTCATCCCGCCGACGCCCATCGGCGGCAGCAACGCCCCCGCCGGCATCTCGACCGGCAGCGGCGTCCCGCCCCTCACGCTCCCGCCCATCGGCGGCAGCGGCGCCGCCGGCATCTCCCCCGGCAGCGGCGTCGCCGCCCTCATCCCGCCGACGCCCATCGGCGGCAGCGGCGCCGCCGGCATCTCCCCCGGCAGCGGCGTCGCCGCCCTCATCCCGCCGACGCCCATCGGCGGCAGCGGCGCCGCCGGCATCTCCCCCGGCAGCGGCGTCGCCGCCCTCATCCCGCCGACGCCCATCGGCGGCAGCGGCGCCGCCGGCATCTCCCCCGGCAGCGGCGTCGCCGCCCTCATCCCGCCGACGCCCATCGGCGGCAGCGGCGGAGGCAGCGGCGCCCCCACCGGCGCGGCGCCGGGCAACCCTGGCATCTCCCCCGGCGGCATCGGCCCGCCCCCGCTCCCGCCGTTCCCGCCGTTCCCGCCGAGCCCACCGATTCCCCCGGCCCCGACCGCCGCGCCGCCCCGCGCCGCCGCAGCGCCCGCCCCCACGCCCGGCCTCGCGCCCGCGGCCGCGTACCCGTCAAGGAGGTCCGCCAGCTCGGCCGCCGACCCGATCCGCTCGTCCCGGTGGCGCGCCATGCACCGCGCCACGAGCTCGACGAGCCCCGGGTCGATCCGCCGCACGTACCGGGAAACCTTGGGGATTTCCCCGGTCAAGATCCCGGTGAAGACCGCCCTCGCGTCCCCCTGGAACGGGCGCATGCCGGTCAGCATCTCGAACAGCACGACGCCGACCGCCCAGATGTCGGCCCGGTGATCGACGTTCGGCTCGGCCCTCACCTGCTCCGGGCTCATGTAGAGCGGCGACCCGACCGCGCCGCCCGTCGCCGTGCGGACCCCGTCGTTCACGGCGAGGTTCTTCGCGACCCCGAAGTCGAGCACCTTCACCACCGGCTCGTCCACGTCCGGCTCGCGGTGCAGGAAGATGTTCGCCGGCTTCAGATCGCGGTGGACGATGTGCAGCGCGTGCACCGCCGCGAGGCCCCGCGCCACGTCGCGCCCGATCGACGCCGCCACGTCCGCGTCGAGCCGCCGCCGGCGCTGGAGGAGCTCCGCGAGCGTCTCCCCGGTGAGGAGCTGCATCACGAGGAAGGGCTCGCCGAAGTCGGTCTCCCCCATGTCGTACATGTCGATGACGTTGCGGTGCCGCAGCGCCCCGCCGTTCCGCCCCTCCCGCTGCAGCCGCCGCCGGAGCTCGGGATCCGGACGGTGAATCAGCTTCAGCGCCACCTCGCGCGACGTGGACAGGTTGAGCGCCGCCCACACGACGCCCATGGAGCCCTCCCCGAGGCGCCGCACGAGCTTGTACTTCTCGGCGATCACCAGGCCGGGACCGATCTGCGTGAAAGACTTCGACATCGAGCTCAGCAGGGTTGTTCGAGGCGCGGCACGGCGGCGCGCGAGGTCTCGTTACCTATCGCCAACGGAAGGACGCCACCGAAGGTAGCACGCCCGCTGCTGCGCCCCCCCGGGCTCTCCACGTCGGCGCGCAGCAGGAGGTACCCGGCGGCCATGCCGATCCCCACGAGGAGCGCCGCCGCGAGCACCGCCACCGCGATCCACACGAGAGGCGACCGGGCAGGCTCAGGAGCCGAGCGCTTCGGGGGAGGCGGAGGGTGCGGGTCGAGCGGCGCGGTGTCACCGAACGACGCCCGCCTCGGCGCGGGCGCCTGCGCGTTCGGAACCGCCGGAGACGACGCCTGCGCCGCCCGATGATGGACGGCCGCCTGACCCGGGGTGAGCTTGATCGTCCCGTGCTCCCCCAGCAGGGGATTGCTCGACATCGCCCTCCGGTGCGCCTGGCCCGCCGCGCCACCGCCCCCCGGGTGCGCCTGGACCGCCACGCCACCGCCCCCCGGGTGCGCCTGGACCGCCGCGCCACCGCCCCCCGGGTGCGCCTGGACCGCCACGCCACCGCCCCCCGGGTGCGCCTGGCCCGCCGCGCCATGCGCGGGCACCGGCGACGCCCCGCGCGGCGGTGACCCGGGCGTGCTCCCGTGCGCCTGCGGGCCCTGCAGATGGGCCATCGAGGCGGGGAGCGGCGTCGTCGTCGCCGGCGCAGGTCCAGACGCGGCCGCGCCCCACGCCCCTCGCCCGAGAGGCTGCGGCGCCTCGTGCCGCAGATCCGGCGACGACCCGGGCGACGAGGCGACGCGCGGGGGCGCCGACGGCGTGACGAACGACTCGAGCGCCGCCGCGACCTCGGCCGCAGAGCGCGGCCTCCGGTCGCGATCGCGCTGGAGACACTGCGTCACGAGCGCGTCGAGGCCGGGATCGATCTGCCAGACGAACTGCGACACCGTCGGGATGTCGCCCTGCAGCACGTTCCTCAGGAGCTCGTGCGCCTTGCCCTGGATCGGCCGCCTGCTCGTGAGCATCTCGAACATCACGACGCCGAGCGCCCAGAGGTCCGCGCGCGTGTCGATATCGCTCTGCGCCCGCACCTGCTCCGGGCTCATGTACGCAGGCGAGCCGATGAGGATGCCTGTCGCGGTGCGCATCTGCTGAGGACCGGTGAGGAACTTGCTCACGCCGAAGTCGAGTATCTTGACGACGTAATTGCTCTCGCCAGGCTCGGTGTGGAGAAAGATGTTGGACGGCTTCAGATCCCTGTGGATGATGCCGCGCTCGTGCGCGACGGAGAGGCCGCGCGCGATGTCCCGGGCGATCCGCGAGGCCTCGGGGACCTCCAGCTTGCGCTTGCGCTTGAGCAACGACGAGAGCGTCTCGCCCGAGAGCAGCGGCATGACAAGGAACGGATAGCCGTTCTCGGTCTCGTCGGCATCGTAGATATCGACGATGTTCCGGTGGCTCACGGCGCCGCAGGCGCGCGCCTCCCGCAGGAGCCGGGCGCGGAGCTCCGGGTCAGGGCGCACGAGCAGCTTGAGCGCCACCTCGCGCGACGTGGCCTCGTTGTGCGCCGCCCAGACGACGCCCATCGCCCCCTCGCCGATCCGGCGCAGAAGGCGGTATTTGCCGCAAACGAGCGCACCTGGCGGCGGCGCGGCAGGAGGCGAGGGAGACTGCATGGGGTGAGCTCGCTTGAGGACGGCTGCAGTGGCAGATCGAGGGCGCTTGGGGAGAATTGTCGCAGGTGAGGGAGCGCACCGTCAAGTAAAGGCTCGGTGGGCCCGGCCCGCGGAAAGGGTGGGTGTGAAGCCAGGGACGAGACGGCGACGCTGGGCCCGCGATCGTGGCGCACGACACGTGCGGCCCGGTCGAACCGGCGAGAGATCAACCTACTTCTTGAGCTTCGCCTCGCACTGTTTGCGCTCAAGGAACCTCAGATGAGCGCACGAGGCCGTTGCCGGCGGCTTCGCCGGCTGTGATGCCCTGATCGGCTTCGCGCTGCTCGCCGTCCCCGACGTCACAACCGCGCCGCCGCTCGGCCCTGCGCTCTTCACCGGAGCGGCGCTCGGCGCCACACCGGCGCCGCCGCTCGGCGCCGCACCCGCACCGTCGCTCGGCGCCACACCCGCGCCGTCGCTCGGCGCTGCGCCCGCGCTGCCGCTCGGCGCTGCGCTGGGCACCGGAACGGCGCTCGGCGCCGGCGGCACCTCGGGCGACGCGGACGCCGGCGGCGCATCCTCGCGTCGCGCCGGAGGCTCCTCGTTCGGCGGGGGCGATCCGCCGCGCTCCGGCGCGGCCCCGGTGTCGCCGCCGGCGCTGCTCACCGGCGGCGCCACGTTGCCAGGCTCCTCCGGCGAGGCGTGCGACGGACCGCCCGACCTCATCGCGATGAGCATCCCGACGAGGATCAGCGACACGGCGGCAGCCGCGATCGCCAGCGTCGCGGCCGTCTTCCTGCGCCTCGGATCGCCGCCGTGCGGGGCGGCGTCCTGGATGTCCTGCGCCCTGTGCGCTCCGGTCTGATGGACCGACGGATGGTTCGAGATGAGAGGCGTCGTCGACGAGCTCCCCGGATGCAACGACGCGCTCTCCGCCATGCCCGCGCCCGTCGCCGTGGTCGCGCCCGGCCGCGAGTCCGAGACGCCGGCGCCCGCCTCCGCCCCGAGCTTCACCGTCGACTCCGCGATCGCGCCCGACGGCGCGACGTGACCTCCAGCGCCTGGCGCGAGGTGACCTCCAGCGCCCGGCGCGACGGCGGGGCCGCCGGCGCCCGCCGCCGGCATTCGCTCCGGGATCGACGGCGCGGACATGCGGATCGTGCTGCCCCACCCGCGCTCCGGGCTCACCCCCGGCGCCGGCTGCGCCGCGCCCGCCTGCGCCGGCCCGGGGTGCGCCAGCCCGGGATGCGCCAGCCCGGGCGCTGCAGCTCCAACCGCCGAAGGCAGCGGCGTCATCAGCGCAGCCGCGCCAGGTCCCGCCGCCGGATGCTGCCCCGACCCCATGCGCTGCCTCGCGGCCACGGCCGCCTCTGCGCCCCCGCGCGTGATCGGCAAGGTCGGCATGTCGTCGTCCCACGGGGCTCGCCCCGCAGACGCCGGCGCCACGATCTGCGCCGAGCTCCCCGGGCGCTGCGGTGCCGCCTGGACCGCACCGGCGTGCCCCGCGCCCGCTTGCGCCGCGGCCACCTGCCCCGCGCTCAGCGACGGCAGCCCGCCCGCGCCCGGCAGCTCCTGGACCGGCACCGGCGCGCGCGGCCCTCCGCCGAGCAGCGCCAGCGGCAGCGCGCCCGCGCTCACCGAGATCGGATCCGCGATCGACGCCGGCGTCGCGAGGCTCGCGCCCGCGCTCACCGAGCCGGGCTGCGACCCCGGGCCGCCGGCGGCCGGCGACGGCTGCTGCCCATCGCCCGTCTGCCGCAGCGCCGCGTCGACGCCCACGCCGCGCCCCGCATAACGATCGAGCAGCGCCGCGACCTCCGCCGCCGAGCCGATCCGCTCCGATCGCTCGCGCCGCATGCAGCGGGCGATCAGATCGACGAGCCCCTGATCCACCCGCCGCAGGTACCGGGACACGGTGGGGATCTCGCCCGTCAGGATCCCCATGAACACCGACTGCGCGTCCCCCTGGAACGGGCGCATGCCGGTCAGCATCTCGAACAGCACGACGCCGAGCGCCCAGATGTCCGCCCGGTGATCGACGTTCGGCTCGGCCCGCACCTGCTCCGGGCTCATGTAGAGCGGCGACCCGACCGCGCCGCCCTGCACCGTGTGAAGGCCGTCGTTGACCGAGAGGTTCTTCGCGACGCCGAAGTCGAGCACCTTCACCACCGGCTCGTCCACGTCCGGCTCGCGGTGCAGGAAGATATTCGCCGGCTTCAGGTCGCGGTGAATGACGTGCATCGCGTGCGCCGCCGCGAGGCCCCGCGCCACGTCGCGCCCGATCGACGCCGCCACGGCCGGGTCGAGCTTGCGCCGCCGCGCGAGCAGCTCGGCCACCGTCTCGCCCGTGAGGAGCTGCATCACGAGGAACGGCTCGCCGGCCTCCGTCTCCCCCATGTCGTAGATGTCGATGACGTTCCGGTGCCGCAGCGCCCCGCAGTTGCGCGCCTCGCGCTGCAGCCGCAGCCGGAACTCGGCCTCGGGGCGGTGAATCAGCTTCAGCGCCACCTCGCGCGCGGTCGCCACGTTCACCGCCGACCAGACGACGCCCATGGCCCCCTCGCCGATCTGGCGCACGAGCCGGTACTTCCTGTCGATCAGCACGCCGGCTGAGAGCAGCGTCGGACTCTTCGGCGATGACATCAGAGACTTCCCGGGAGCGCTGCGCGCCTCGCCCTCGCCGAGCGCGCCTGGACGGGCGCGGTGCTCAGCGCCGCTCGGATCGCAGGGCCGCGCCCGCCGTGCATCCACCGCCCTGCGCCCGCCCCCTGCGACCCCTCCTGCGCGCGCTCCCGCGCGACGTCACATCCAAAGCCCAGGTCCAAGGGACGCGCCTCCAGTGAGATCCATCCTACAGCAGTTCGGACCGGCGGGATACGTTCTCTGCAACGAAAGACCGACGAGCAAAGACGGACCAGGAAAGCGGGAGAAGCCCGATCCGCGCCCGCCAGGGGCGCACCCACGATCGCGCCCGCGCTCCTGCCACTGCCGCCACACTGGCCACACTGGCCACACCGGCCGAGCGACCGGGCGAATCGATCGAGGACGAAAGCGAGGCGCACATGGGCGACACAACCGTCATGAAGGTCTCCTCCGGCCGCTCGCCGAGAGGGCAGATGGGACAGAAGTACCTGGCCTCCGGAATCCAGGTCTCGATGCGACTCTGGGAGCGCGAGCCGCCCGGCGAGGAGAAACAGGCGACCACACGCGCTTACGAGACGGTGGGGTTCGTGATCGAGGGGCGAGCCGAGCTGCACATCGAGGGGCAGATGGTGCGCCTCGAGCCAGGCGACTCCTGGACGGTGCCCAAAGGCGCATCGCACTCTTACAAGATCATCGAACCGTTCACCGCGGTCGAGGCGACAAGCCCGCCGGCCAGCGTCCACGGGCGCGACGAGACCTGACGGCGCTCCCTGGCGATTCCCGATAGCGGCGGGGTTCATCGCGCTCCCTCGACAGACGAGCTCGCCTCGGCGCGGCCGCCGGGCGACTCGACTCAGAGCGCGGTGCCGCCGCCGGTCGCGGGCTTCTCCTTGTCCTGCGCGGCCCTGGGGCGCCCCGCCGGGTTCTTCTCGTCCGCAGCGCCGGTCGTCGGCTTCTTCTCGCCCCCAGCGGCCTTCTTCTCCTCCGCTGCCGCGCCGGCCCGCTCGCCCGAGCCCGCCGCCGCACCGGCGCCGCCGGGCTTCTCCCCCGCGCCCGCCTCGGCCTTCGCCCCCTCGGCCTTCGCCGGCTTCGTCTCGCCTGCCCCCGCCTCGGCCTTCGCCTCGGCCTTCGACGCCTCGGCCTTCGACGGCTTCGTCTCGCCTGCGCCCCCCTCGGCCTTCGCCGGCTTCGTCTCGCCTGCCCCCGCCTCGGCCTTCGACGCCTCGGCTTTCGCCGGCTTCGTCTCGCCTGCCCCCGCCTCGGCTTTCGCCGGCTTCGTCTCGCCTGCGCCCGCCTCGGCCTTCGCCGGCTTCGTCTCGCCCGCGCCCGCCTCGGCCTTCGCCGGCTTCGTCTCGCCTGCGCCCGCCCCGGCCTTCGCCAGCTTCGTCTCGCCCGCGCCCGCCTCGGCCTTCGATGCCTCGGCCTTCGCCGGCTTCGCCTCGCCAGCGCCCGCCTCGGCCTTCGCCGGCTTCGCCTCGCCTGCGCCCGCCTCGGCCTTCGCCGGCTTCGTCTCGCCAGCGCTCGCCTCGGCCTTCGCCGGCTTCGTCTCGCCCGCGCCCGCCTCGGCCTTCGCCGGCTTCGTCTCGCCCGCGCGCGCTGCGGCCCCGGACATCGCCGCCGCCGGCTTCGCCGGCTCGGCGGCCGTCGCCGCCTTCACCTGCACGGCGGCGGCCGCCTTGTCGCCGTCGTCCACCGCGCCCGCGACCTCGGCCGACGCGACGCGGACCTCGTCTTCGCGCGGCTCCACCGGCGGCGGATCGCCCGGATGCGACGTCGGCACGTACACGACCAGCCGGTCGCCAGGCATCAGCACGCTCCGCCGCGAGCGCTGGTTGATCCGCTCCAGGCTGCCAACGCTCAGACCGTAGCGGGTCGCGAGCTTGCTGAACGTGTCGCCCTCGCGCACAGCGATCTCGATGCGCTTGCGGCCCTTCAGCCCCTCGAAGTGCGCGAAGAACTCCTCCGAGCCGACCTCCATCACCCGCGCGTCGGCCTCGTCGAGCAGGAAGACCCCGTCGTGGCGCTGCGACTTCGGCACGAAGAGCTGGAGCGTCATGCCCTCGTGGAGCGACGCCCCGGGCGCGAGCGTGTTCCAGCGGCAGATCTCGTCCGGCGTGACCGACATCATCGCCGCGAGATCCCGGAGCGTGTCGCCCGCGACCACCCGGTAGAACACGCGCCGGCGACGCTCGTACGAGAAGCGCTGCGCCGGGACCACGACGACCGGCTTCGCCTCCGAGGACAGCGGCGCGCCGTTCGCGAGCAGGTGCTCCGCCGCCGCCGCGCCGACGCCCTCCGCCGCCGGGACGAACAGCAGCGTCCCGGGCCGCACCGGCTCGCCGGACCGCAGGCCGTTCAGCGACTGCAGCGCCCACCGCGTCGTGCCCCGGAACATCGCGATGTCGTCGAGCGACTCGCCCCAGCGCACGAGGTACCGCTCCAGCTTCGGCTCGCGCTCGAGCAGCTTCGGCATCGTCTTCGCCGCGCGCGCCCCGGCGCCCGCCGGCACCCGGATCTCCCAGCGCGCCTGCTCCTTCGCGTCCATCGGCAAGGGCGGCGTGCGCTTCGCCACGAGCTGCGGGTTCAGCGCCTCGATCTCCGGCGCCGCCGCCCCCACCGCGGCCGCCACCGACTGCAGCGACACCCCGGAGCCGAGCGAGATCTTGTCGAACGTCACCGCCGGATCGAGCTCGATCTCGTCGCAGCCGAACACCTTCGGGTTGCGCGCCACGATCGCGATCGCGACGATCTTCGGCACGTAGAGCGCCGTCTCGAGCGGCATCCCCGCCTCGAGCCGCGACAGCTCCCAGAAGTCGTTCGTGTTGTACTTCCGGATCGACGCGAGCAGCCCGCCGTAGCCCATGTTGTAGGCCGCGAACGCGAGCTCCCAGCCGCCGAAGCGCTTGCGCAGATCCGAGAGGTACCGCGCCGCCGCGAGCGTGGAGCGCTCCGGATCGAGGCGCTCGTCGACCCACCGGTCGACCGTGAGGCCGTAGATGCGCGCGCCCTCGGGCATGAACTGCCAGAGGCCCGCGGCGCCGGCCGGCGAGTGGATCGTCGGATCGAAGCCGCTCTCGACGAGCGACAGCCAGAGCAGGTCCTCCGGGAGCCCCTGCTCGCGCAGGACGCGGCGGATCGCCGCGCCGTAGCGGCCGCTCTTCTTCATCCAGATGGCCACGGCGGAGCGGCCGCGCGGGTCGTCCTTGTAGTACTCGAGGTAGCGAACGACCCGGCCGTCCCAGCGCACCGGGATGTCGGGCAGCTCGAGCTGCCGCAGCCAGGAGATGTCGCGCGCCTCCTCGACCTGCACCGGCGCGACGGGCAGGCCCGAGGGCGGCAGGCCGGAGGCCTCGAGGCGCGGCTCGCCCGCGCCGAGCACGAGCGTGCCGTCGACAGGCCACGCCGGGCCGGCGGTCGGCGCGGCGCCGGGGAAGAGCGCCTTGTCGATCTCGCGCATCGTGCGGAGCTCGGGCGACTCGGCGACGCTCGCCCCCGCCGGCGCCGCGCTGCCCGTGATGATCCGCCGCGCCGCCTCGTCAGGCGCGCCGGGCTCCCCCGGCTTGCGCGTGATCTTCGTCGCGCCCTTCTTGCCCGGCTTCGACCGCGCCGCGGGCTTCGCCGGCGCCTTGGCGGCCACGCGCTTCGCGCCGCCCTTGCCGCTCGACGCCCCCGCGGCGCGCGCCGCCGGCCTGGCCGGCGCAGGCTTCTCCGCCTTGCCGTCGGCCGCCCCGTCCTTCTTCGCCTCGACCTTCGCCGGCTCGGCCGCGGCCTTGTCGGGCGCGGCGAGGCCGTCGAACGCGACGCCCAGGAGGGCGGCCATCCAGCCAAGACAGACAAGCCTGCGTGCGGCGCATCGGATCCGCATGTCAGGGACCGACCTGTCTCACGATGCGCCCGGGGGGTCAACTTTGGCAGCCAGCCGGGAACCGTTGCAGTGCCAACGGTTCAGGGGGCTGGAGCACACAGGAACGGCGTGTGTGATGAAGGAAGAGATTTGAACCACAGAGGCACAGAGGGCACAGAGGGAAGAGAGAGCAGAGAGAAAGAGAGCGTGGAGGGCTCCGATCGCAAGGCGGGCTCCGATCGGAGAGGGGCAGAAATCTCTCTTCCCTCTGTGCCCTCTGTGCCCTCTGTGGTTTTCTTCTCTCGGGGCTGCCGGAGGAACCGCCGCGTCCGCTACGAGAGCAGCGCGATGAAGTCGCCGATCGCCGTGAAGGGCAGGCTCTCGTTCACGACCCCCGCCCGCACCGCGGCGCCGGGCATGCCGTACACCACCGCGGAGTCCTCGCTCTCGGCCACCACCGTGCCGCCGGCCGCGCGGATCGCGCGCGCGCCGTTCACGCCGTCGTCGCCCATCCCCGTCAGGATGATGCCCACCGCGCGGCTGCCGCCCACCTGCGCCACGCTCCGGAACAGGCGGTCCGCGCTCGGCACGTAACGATCGCCGGGCGCAGGCGCGCCCACCCGGATCCGGATGTCGCCGCTCAGGCCGACGCCGCTCCCCGGCGTCACGGCGATCTCCATGCACATGCGGCCCGGGCACACGTAGGCCTTGCGCGCCACCACCTGGTCGCCGTTCTGCGCCTCCACCACGCGGAGCCCGCCCTTGCGATCGAGCCGCTCCGCGAACGTGCGCGTGAACTTGTCCGGCATGTGCTGCGCGATGAGGATCGCGCCGGGGAAGCGATCCGGGATCCGGTTGAAGATCTCCAGGAGCGCCGTGGGCCCGCCCGTCGACGAGCCGACCGCCACGAGGTGGCGCAGCGAGACGCCGAGCCGCGAGGGCTCCTGCCCCGCGCGCTGAGCCGTGGGCTGCGACGCGCGCGCCGGCGCCGCGGCCGCGGGCATCGGCGACCGCGGGCGGAGGTAGCGCACGAGCAGGACCTTCTGGATGATCTCCCGCCGGATCTGCGCGTCCGCCGTGAACTGCCGGTCCGGCTTCGCCACGAAGTCGACGGCGCCCAGCTCGAGCGCCTTGAAGACGTTCTCCTTGTGGCTGTAGCTCGAGACGATGATCACCGGCGTGGGCTGCCGCGCCATCAGGATGCGCAGGAACGTGAAGCCGTCCATGCGCGGCATCTCGAGGTCCAGCGTGATCGCGTCCGGCCGGAGCTGCGCGGCCTGGCGGAGCGCGTCGTCGCCGTCACCGGCCTTGCCCACGACCTCGATCTCGTCGCTTCCGCTCAAGATCTCGGCGATGTTGCGCCGGTTGTACGCGGAGTCGTCCACGACGAGCACGCGCAGGGGAGCGAATGTCATGAGCGCAAAACCTTCCGCCGGAGGTTCATTCTAGCCCACCCGGAGCGCCATGGGACCACCGGTCGCCCGTACCGCATCGACTTCCTCTGCGCCTCATCCGCCCTCCTCCCCGCTCCCCCCCCGCTCCGGCGAGCCCTGCGTGAGCCCGAGGCGCAGCGTGGCCGCGGGCTTGCGGTACACGAGATCCTCCCGCAAGTGCACGATCTCGAACGCGGTCGTGACGTTCAGCAGCGACTCGGAGTGGCCGAGCAGGAGGAACCCGCCCGGCGAGAGGCGCTCGTAGAAGATGTCGATCACCCGGCGCCGCGACTCCTCGTCCAGGTAGATGAGGACGTTGCGGCAGAAGATGACGTCCACGCGCCCGACCACCGCCGCGCGCGACGAGTCGAGCAGGTTCAGGTGCCCGAACTGGCAGAGCGACCGCAGCTCGTCCACGACGTGGAACCCGTCCGGCCGCTCCGTGAAGTAGCGCCGCTTGAGCTCGGGAGGCGTCACGCGGAACGACGAGGCGCCGTACACCCCCTTGCGCGCGGCCACCACGCAGCGGCGCGAGATGTCGCTGCCGAAGACGCGGACCTCGCGGCGATCGGTGGCGCCCGCCTCCCGCGCGGCGATCGCGATGGAGTAGACCTCCTCGCCCGTGGAACAGCCGGCGCTCCAGATCGACAGCCGGCCCTTGGCGCCGCCGGCCTTCACGATCATCGGCACGATCTCGGTCATCAGCGCGCGGAGCTGGTAGTCCTCGCGGAAGAAGTACGTCTCGTTGACCGTGATCAGCTCGAGCGCCTCGTCGAGCTCGGCGCGCCCGCGGCTGTGGAAGCGCAGGTACTCGTGGTACTGCGCGAACGACGCGAGGCCGAGCACGACGACCCGCTCGCGGAGCCGGCGCTCCATGGACGTCCGCGCCTCGGGCCCGAACTGGAGCCCGCAGTGCTTGTTGAACAGGTCCCGCAGCCTCTGGAACTCGTCGGGCAAGAGGCGGATCTCGTCGTCCCGCCGCCGGTTCACGGCACCTTCCCCGACGGCGGCCCGCCGGACATCCCCGGAGTGGACACAGCGCCCTCGCCGATCTCGATCGAGACGGGCGCGCTCAGCCGATCCCCCGCCTCGGCCCACGGGGGATCCGAGCGGAACGGGGCGCCGCCCTGCGCGGCGGCCGCGACGAGCTCGGGCTCGCCCGAGGCGCGCACGAGCCCGAGCAGCTCGCGGGCGCGGGCGCGCTCGTCGCCGGCGGGCCCCGCGTCCGAGAGCGACGCGTACAGGCGGCCCAGCGCGCGCGCCGCCGCGAGCCGGACCTCCCGCTCCTCGTCGGCCAAGGAGAGGCTCAGCACGTCGAGCGCGGAGGCGCCCGCCGCCGCGGCCACCGCCGTCACCGCCGCGCGCCGCGCGCGCACGTCGCCGGCCGACGCGACGCTCCTCAGGAACGCGAGCTCCTCCGGCTCCGCCGAGCCGAGCGCCTCGATCACGATCGCGGCCGCGAGGTGCGTCCGCTCCGCCTGCATGAGCTGCCGGGCGAGCGCGCGCGCCGCCTCGGGGTAGCGCTCCGTGAGCCCCGCGAGCGCGCACTCCGCCGCGCGCGCGACCGGCAGCGAGATCGCGCGCGTCTGCGACACGGCGAGCTCGAAATCGTCCGCGGTCCCGATCTTCGCCAGGCCGTAGAGCGCGCTCGTCGCCACGAGCGTCGAGGGGCTCTTCACCGACCGCCGCACCGCGCCGAGCAGCTCGCCCAGCGACGCGTCGGGCGCGTCGTCGCGCGGCCGCGCCGGATCGACCTCGCGCCCGCGCTGCTCCGCGATCGCGACCGCGCCGTCGATGAGCGCGGCCGTCGCGTCGTCGAGGCCCTCCCAGAGATCCGGGTCGGGATCGACGTGGCGCTCGAGGTAGGAGAGCACCGCGGGCATCGCGTCCTCGCCGAGCAGGCCGAGCGCGCGCTGCGCGGTCTCGACGAGCGCCGGCTCGATCATCGCCTGCACGGCGGCGTCGGCCGCGCCCGGCGCGCGCGCCATCGCCGCGAGCACGAGCGCCTGCGCGCGCCCGCTCACCGGATCGGCGCCGAGGCCGCGCCACGACGGGGGCTCTACGCCGCCGCCGGGGCCCTGCGCGGCGGCGGCCTGCACGAGGCGGGTGCCCACCTCGATCGGGGCCGCCCGGAGCGCCGTCACGACGTGCGACGCGAGCGGCCCGTCGGCGAGCCGCGCGAGCGCGCGCACGAGCTGCGCGAACGCGCCGCCGCGCGCCGTCGCGAGCGCCCCGCAGAGCGCGCGGGGCGCCTCCGGGCTCTCCGCGAGCGCCGCGGCGACGAGCGCCGCCGAGCGGAGGATCGGGTCCCCGATGAGCGGCGACAGCACGCGCCACGGCACCGGCGCCTCGAGGGCGTTGAGGCCGTTCAGCGCGGTCAACCGCACGAAGCGGTCCCGGTCGGCGAGCCGCTCGTAGAGGATGTCCGTCACCCGCTCGCGCGCGATGAGCCCCATCCCGGAGATCGCCTCGATCGCGCTCTGGCGCAGGTTGTCGTCCTTCTCCGCGAGCGTCGCGTAGAGCGCGTCGAGCGCCGCCGGGTCGCGCGTGCGGCCGAGCGCGTCGACGACGAGCTTTCGCTCGTCGCCCGCGAGCTCGGCGAGCGCGCCGACGAGCGCCGGCGTGGCGTCGCTGCCGCAGTAGCCGAGCACCTCGATCGCCGCGTTCCGGAGGCCCACGTCGTCGCTGGTCCGCAGCGCGTCGAGGAGCGCGCCGACGAGGAGCTGCGAGGCGGGCGGGCGGTCGCCCTCGGCGCCGCGCTCGGCCGCGGCCGGGCGGTCGCCCTCGGCGCCGCGCTGCGCCGCGGCCGGGCGCTCGCCTTCGGCGGGCGGCGAGGCCTGGATCAGCCGGTGACAGGCGTAGGTCGCCTCCTTGCGGACGCGCCAGTCGGGATCGCCGAGCGCGCGCAGGAGCAGCGGCAGCGCCTCGACGACGTCCGCCCGGCCGAGCCGCGCGGCCGCCTGGCGGCGCTCCTCGGCGTCGTCCGCGGCGAGCGCGGTGGCGATGGCCGAGATCGGCATCGGCGTGCTGCGCACGCTGGGCGAGATGGACTCGGGCTCGGTCGGCCAGGCGCCCGCGTCGCTCACGCGCGGGCCGCTGTACGGACCGAGATCATCGAACGCGCGGCTCACGGGGCCTCCAGGAGCGCGCCCGACGCGGCGAGCGCGAGCGCGAGCTCGATGAAGCGCCCGACGTCGAGCACGAAGATCATCCGCTCCTCGTGCGTCGTGACGCCGACGATGCCGCGCAGGTCGCTGCTGCCGCCGACCGGCGGCGTCGGCCGGTAGTCGCCGCTCGTCCCGAAGACCTCCGTCACGGCGTCGACGACCAGCCCCACGGTGTGCGTGCCGACGTCGACGAGGATCCACTTGGTGCTGCGGCTCGGCTCGACCGGGGGGAGCCCGAAGCGCACGCGGAGCTCGATGACGGGCACCACCTCGCCGCGGTGGTTCGCGACGCCGGCGACCTCGGGCGGCGTGTGCGGCAGCGTGGTCACCGACAGCGGGTTCACGATCTCTCGCACCCGCGTGATGTCGATCGCGTAGTGCACGTCGCCGACCACAAAGCCGACGAGGCTCTTCTGCGGGTCGGGACGGCTGCGCTCTCCAGTCAACGGCATCTGAGCCTCCGAGCGCCCGGGCTCCTCGAGCCGCCGGGCGCGGACGAATCGTCCTTAGGACGCGAGTATGGCCTGCAGGTCGAGCAGGATGATGACGCGCGGCTGCGCCTCGCCCTGGGCGCCGTCCGACGCGGTCGCTCCGTGCATGGGCCGGGCGATGCCGGCGATGTAGCCCGCGACGTCGCCGCCGAGCGCCGTCGCGGCGTGCTCGATCTCCGAGTCGGCGAGCCGGTAGACCTGCTGGACCTCGTCGACGAACAGGCCGAGCGTCTCGCCGTTCGCCGCGTCGACGAGCAGGATGCGCGCGCGGCGCTGCGGCGCGCCCTCGTGCAGCCGCATCCGCCGCCGCAGATCGATGACGGTCACGAGCTGCCCGCGGACGCTGACGATGCCCATCGTCGAGTCGGGCGCGCGCGGCACCGGCGTGAGCGGGGGCGGCTTCAGGATCTCGCGCACGAGCGAGACGGGCGCGGCGTAGGTGTCGCCCGCGAGCGTGAACGCCAGGTACTCGGTGCGCGGGCCGGTCGCCTGGGCGCGCGGGTTCCGCTTCGAGACGGGGATGCGGGCTTGCCTTCGGGAGAGGTTAGCCATGGGTGCTCCGCGGGTCGTTGCGCTGCCGGTCGCCGCCGTGGAGGATCTCCTCGATGAGCGCGGGGGCGTCGAGGACGAGCGCGATGCGCTGGTCGCCGAGCTCGGTGGCGCCGGAGAAGCCGCGCACCGACGAGAGCGACGGGCCGAGCGCCTTGATCACGACGTCCTGCTGGCCGATGAGCGTGCTCACGACGAGCCCCAGCCTGCGCGCGCCGACCGACGCGACGACGATGTACTTGCGCTTGTTCCCGCCCTGCAATCCGAGCGTCCCGCGGCCGTCCCCGCCGCGCCGCCCGCCCACCGCGGGCCGCGCCGCCGAGCCGCCGCGCGCGCCGCCGAGCAGCCCGGCGATGCGCGCGCTGAGCTCCTCCTCCTCGTTCAGGCCGAAGAGCCGCGCCAGGTAGCAGAGCTGGAGCGTGCTGTTGCGCAGCGTGATCATCTCGCGGCCGTCGATCTGGCGCACGGTGGACTCGTCGAGCGCGACCGCCTCCTGCACGTTGGTCAGCGGGATGGCGAAGAGCCGGTCGGCGACGCGGACGATGAGCGCGCTGATGATCGCCAGCGTGATCGGCAGCGTCACCGTCATCTTGGTGCCGATGCCGGGCTCGCTGTGCACGTCGATGACGCCGCCGAGCTTGCTGATGTTCGTCTTCACGACGTCCATCCCGACGCCCCGCCCCGAGAGCTCGCTCACGTCGGTCTTCGTCGAGATGCCCGGCTGGAAGATGAGGTTCAGGACCTCGCGGTAGCTCGTCGTGCGCGCGTCCTCCGGGGTCATGACGCCGCGGCGCAGGGCGGCGTCGAGGAGCTTGTCGACGTCGATGCCCTTGCCGTCGTCCTCGATCTCGATGACGACGTGGTTGCCCTTCTGGAACGCGTTCAGCGCGATCGTGCCGACCGCGGGCTTGCCCACCGCCTCGCGCTGGCTCTTCGACTCGATGCCGTGGTCGATGGCGTTCCGCATCATGTGCATGAGCGGATCGCTGAGCTCCTCGACGATGAGCTTGTCGACCTCGGTCTCCGCGCCCGTGATGACCAGGTTCACGAGCTTGTCGGCGTCGCGGCTGATCTGGCGGACGACGCGGGCGAGCTTGTCGAAGACCTGCCCGAGCGGGACCATCCGGACCTCGAGGATGCCCGCCTGCATGGCGGCGAGGTGCCGGTCGAAGGTGCGCTGGAGCCGGTGCAGGTCGAGGCTCAGCTCGCGCTCGGTGGGCGCCGCGCGGAGCCGCTCGACGAGGCGGCCGAGCGCCGATCGGACGAGGGCGAGCTCGCCGACGATGTTCATCAGCCGGTCGAGCTTGTGGATGTCGACGCGCACCGTCTGCGCGACGGAGCGGATGGAGCTGAGCTCCCCCTTGCGGCCGCCGCGCGCGCTCGACGGCGGGCTCGCGGCCATCGAGCCGGTGAGGTCGACCGCGCGCGACACGCCCGTGGGCGCGCCGCCGCGGAGCGCGGCCGACATCGACGGCATGCCCGGCGGCGCGACGCGGCCGTGCCCGTTGTTGTTGCGCCGCGGGATCTCCTCGACCGCGGCGCCGGCCTGGTGCAGCGCGCGCTGGAGCTCGTCGAGCGGCGAGCGCGACGCCATGAGGATGTCGAGCTCGATCGAGTCCTGGTCCGCGCCGGCGCCGGTCGGCAGGTAGGTGATGATCTCGCCGTACGGCTTCGCGGTGATCTTCAGGTCGTCGAGCGCCTGGTCGATCGTGGCGAGGTGGAACTGCACGCGCAGGCGGAACAGCGTCATCCCGCTCGCGATGTTCGTGCGCAGCCGGTGCTCCTCGTACTCGGTGAGCACGGAGAGCAGCCCCGGATCGAGATCGTAGTTGTCGTCCGGGAGGCCGGCGGCGCTCGGGCCGGCGTCCTGGTGGAGCTGGCGCAGGAGGTCGTCGACCTCGGGCATCGGCGCGTCGCGCCCGTCCTTCTCGTTCTGGAGGATGCGCCCGTAGAGCTCGACGCTGCGGAACAGGAGGTCGAGGACCGACGCGCTGATCTCGATGCGGCCGAGGCGCAGGTTGTCGAGCAGCTCCTCGAGCTCGTGCGACAGGGTGGCCATCCGGGTCGCGCCGAAGAGCCCGGCGAGCCCCTTCAGGGTGTGGACGGCGCGGAAGACGTCGTTGATGACGTCGGGGTCGACCTTGTTGGTCCGCACCGCCTCGTCGAGCGCGAGGAGGTCGCGCCCGAGCCCCTCGACGATCTCCTGCGCTTCCGAGAAGAACTCCTCGCGCGCGCGATCGCCGCTGTCGACCATCAGCCGCCGCCTCCCTCGTCGGAGCCGGGCTGCTTCGTGCGGGTCACCGGCTCCGGGGCGCGCTCGGGCGGCGGGGAGCGGTCGTCGCCGGCGAGGCCCGCGGGCGGCGCGTCGCCGGCGAGATCCGCCGCGTCGGTGTCGGCCGCGCGGGCGCGCCCGTCGAGGCAGGCGACGACGGCGTCGCGCAGCGCCTCGGGCGTGAACGGCTTCGGCAGGAAGAGGTCCGCGCCGAGGCGGAGCCCGCGCTGGATGTCGCGCTCGGCCGCCTGCGTCGAGATGATGAGGATGCCGACGCGCCGGTAGCGGTCGCTCTGCCGGACGAAGCGGATGAGCTCGAGCCCGTTGATGTCGGGCATGTTGATGTCGGTGATCACGAGGTCGAACGCGCCGCGCGGCAGGAGCCGGAGCGCGTCGAAGCCGTTCATCGCCTCCACGATGTCGACGTCGCCCGAGAGCCCGAGGACGCAGTCCTCGAGCGTCGAGCGCACGTACGCTCGCATTGCCGGCGAGTCCTCGACGATCAGGATGCGTGCCATGCGGCGACAGGGTAACGGAAATCCGCGGGGTAGGACCAACTCGCTGAGCAACCCGCTGACCGAGGGCGCCCGGCGCGCTCCTCGGAGGCGCGGCGGCCTATGTACGGCGGTCTCCTTCCCGGTGTAAACCGGCGCGGTGGCCTTCCGGCGCGAGCCGGCGCGAGCCGGCGCGGGCGCCGGGAGCGCGAGGCGCCGGCCAGCCGCGCCCGTCCGGCGCCCCCGCCGGGCCGGGTGCCTGCGCGCAGCGAATTGACACGGCGGCGCCCTATGCGCGCTAATCCCCGCCGTGAAAATTCTCCTTTGTTCTCCAGCGTTCCGGATCCTGCTCGCCGCCCTGTTCGCTCTCTCGAGCGTGGCCTGCGGCGGCGGACTGCGGGTGACCCGGATCAACTCCGCCCAGAAGAAGCCGAACAATGTCTGGGTGTTCTTCAGCGTCGACGCCGGCGAAGACGAGCCGGTCGGGGGCCTGACGGCCGACGACTTCGAGATCTACGAGGACGGCGACCTCGTCTCGAAGTTCGAGAGCAAGCAGACCATCCAGAACCCCGAGGTCGCGGCGGTCATGTACACGATGCTGCTCGTCGACATGAGCGGCAGCATCACCGAGTCGGGCCAGGCCGACGCGCTCGTCGACGCCGCGCAGTCGTTCAGCGACCGGGTCGGCAAGAGCCAGAAGGTCGGCGTCTACGCGTTCGATGGCGAGGCAAAGATCCACTCCGTCGTCCCGTTCACCGAGGCGCAGGGCTCGGTGCAGGGCGGGCTCGAGGGGCTCCGGACCTACAAGCCGCGCGACACGTCGACGAACCTGCACGGCGGCGTCGTCGAGGGCATCCGCGAGCTGAAGAAGCAGCTCGACAGGGACCGGCGTCCGCTCAAGTTCGGCTCGCTCGTCGTCTTCTCCGACGGCACGGATCGCGCGAACCGCGTGAGCCGGGAGGACATGCTCAAGGAGCTCGACAAGGAAGACTACGCGAACTACCAGATCTTCGTCGTCGGCGTCGGCGCCGAGATCGAGAAGGCGCGGCTCGACGAGATCGGGCGCGACGGGACCGAGCTCGCGGCGGACCAGGCCAGGGTCAAGGAGTCGTTCGACAAGATCGCCGCGAGGATCGAGGCGCACATGAAGCGCTTCTACCTGTTCTCGTACTGCACGCCGGCGCGCGCGGGGGAGCACGAGGTGGAGATCAAGGCGATCCGGAAGGATCCGTCGGCCTCGGGGTCGGTCTCGTGGAAGTTCAACGCCGACGGGTTCGGGCCGCCGCCGGAGTGCGATCCCAACACGCCGCCGTCGTTCGATCTGAAGGCGACGACGCCCGTCGACGCAGACGGCGGCGGCAGCGGCGGCGGCAAGGCGAGCTTCAAGGCGAACGCCAACGTCAAGGTCGAGGCGAAGTGACGGGCGCCGGGCTCACGCCCGTGAGCCCGGCGGCGGCGCCTGCGGCGCGGCGCGCGCGGCGTGCGCCGTCCGCCAGACGGTCGCGCCGAGGATGACGGCGCCGCCAACGATCGACCAGAGCCCGGGGCGCTCCCCGACGAAGAGCAGCGCCCAGACCGGGTTGCGCACCGGCTCCACGAGCACCAACAGCGAGGCCTCGACGGCCGGCGTGTGGCGCACGCCGCGGCTGAACAGCACGTAGGACAGGCCGATCTGCACCGCGCGGGGGAGCTGCCCCGCCGAGAGCTGGTCCAGGTAGAAGAGCCTGAGGCCCACGATGAAGACGGGCGCGGCGAGCTTCTCGCTGGCGGTCCAGTCCTGTCCTGGCCTGCGAGCCTGGGCTGCCCGTCAGCGCGGCGGCTCGGGGATGAACTCGGCGCCCAGCCGGAAGATAAGGAAATCCTTGATCACGTTGCTGCTGCCGCCGGGCCACAGGAACGGGCTGCCGGTGTCGCGGCTCGGGTTCCACTCGTACCACATCCACCGGGCCCCCTCGTCGATGCCGCAGACGATCGGGAACTCGTTGCCGGGCTGCGGGACTTCACGGGCGGTGTCGTTCGCCTCGCCGAACACGACATGGCCGCGCTCGGACACCTCCGTCGCCACCCAGCCGGCGCTCGTCGTCTGCGGATCCAGGTCTCCGCTGTTGCAGCGCGCGATGTGCTGGTTGATGGTCTCCAGCGTCGGCCCGCGCGAGCCGAGATCGTAGTCCTCGCCCGTCGCGCAGACCTCCCACGCGCCGTTGCCGGTGAAGACGGGCTCGGCGCCCTCGCGGAAGAACTGGCCGATCACGCCCTGCGTCGTGAGCATGTCGGCGTAGGTGACGATGTAAAGGTAATGCCCGGCATCCGCGGACCGGGCGGGCACCGTGTACGACTCGGGACCATGGCCGACAGGACACGAGAAGATCTCGTCGGCGAGGAGGTTCTCGATGCCGCCGAAGTAATTCAGGAGCTTGTCGCCGGTCCCATAGCCGAAGCCATACGCGTTGTCGGCGGTGATGATGACGCTCACGTCGGTCAAGAGCCCGCTCCCCCCGCCGACGCCGGCGATCTCGCCGGGACCGCTCCCGTCATCGCCGCCCGCGCCCCCGCCGCCGGAGCCGGCCTGAGGGCCGCCGGGATCGTCGGTGCCAACGTCGGAACACCCGGAGCCATGAAGCACGACGGCAAGAGCCAGAGCAGGGACGAGGCGGAGGTGCATTGCACGAGGATCGGCGAAGTCGCGGCGTGCGTAAAGCCCTACCGGGGCGGCCGTTCGAACCATCCCGGCGTCGCGCGCGCTCGCCGCGCTGGCCCCGGAAAGCGAGCGCCGGTCAGGGCACGATCTCCCGGATGCTGCCCTTCTTGTACAGGAGCCCATCGGGGCCTACCCCGTCGCTCCGGAAGTAGACGCTGATGTTCGGTTGGCCGGTCTCCGACCCCGGTCGGGTCGGCTCCCGCGTGAGCCTCATCGCGGGATCGATGCCTGGCGCGCAGGGCTCGCCCCCCACGCCAAAGTCGGTCCCCCTGTCGACGTGCTCGTGGATCTTCACCCAGGCGCCGCCGTTCGCGCCGTCGGTCTCGTCGATCCAGAGCTCCTGCTTCACATCGCCGTTCGGCAGGTCGTAGACGAGCTGCTTGTACCCGATCCAGACCTGCTCCGGCATGCCGCCTTCCCAGTACGTCTTTCCGAGGATGGCCACCGAGGCGGGGTGGCTCGTCTCCTTCTCGAAATCGATCTTGCCGTCGTACCGCATGCGGGCGGCGATCCCGCGCGTGTCGCACCTGTTGACATCCTCGTCGCCGATCGTGCCGTGGTTTGTGCGCGCCATGGCGACGAGGCCTCCATAAGGCGTCCCGTCGTCGGCGGCGCGAAGGAAATACATGGTCACCTCGACATCGCCCCACGGGTCGACGAGCGCGGGATCGTGCACGTACATCCGCGGAACGTCGCCGCTGATCTCGAGGATACCCTGGCCGTCGGTGTCGTAGGACGCATCGCCGTGGTCGGCGTCGAACCAGGCGTCGGCCGGGTCGATCCCCGTGAACGTGCGCGCGACGCCGTTGTCCCAGGTCGAGAACCACGCCTTGCCGGATGGCAGCGTGGGCCGCAGCATCGCGATCCCGAACCGGTCGACCGCGGCCGCCTCCCCGCCCCCGGCGCCGGTCGAGCTCGACGCCTCGGCATTCCCCGACGCGCTCGAGGCAGACGCTCCCTTGCAGGCTCCGCCGTCGAGGCCGCTGCCGCCGGAGCCGCCGCTTCCGATGCCGCCGCCGAGCCCGCCTGTCCCGGACTGGCTCCCCGCCGCGGGAGCGACGTCATCTCCGCAGCCGGCGCTGCTCGCGCCGATGACAACCGCCGTGCTCATCATCGCGTTCATCAAGAAAGTCCGCACTCCTCCGGAGTAACACACCACGTTCGAGGCGAGCGAGCCTGAACGAGCCACCTCATCAGACGGCTGGGCGGCGAAGCGACACGGCGGCGATGACGCGATGAAGCGAGATGAAGCGAGATGAGGCGAACGATACGAGCCGCCCCTTGCCCTGCTTTTCGCTTCGCAGCGGCCGCGCGGGGCTTGCCAGAAGGGGCCGAGTCCCCAAGGTTGTCCCGGTTCATGGAGCTCAAGCGAAAGCTCGCGATCCTCGCCGACGCCGCGAAGTACGACGCCTCCTGCGCGAGCAGCGGCTCCCGCCGCCCCGCCCTGCCGCAGGGGATCGGCAGCACCGAGGGCATGGGCATCTGCCACAGCTACACGCCGGACGGCCGCTGCGTCTCCCTGCTCAAGATCCTGCTGACGAACGTCTGTATCTACGATTGCCAGTACTGCGTGAACCGCCTGTCCAGCGACGTGGAGCGGGCCAGGTTCTCGCCCGGGGAGGTGGTCGCGCTCACGCTCGATTTCTACCGGCGGAACTACATCGAGGGGCTGTTCCTGAGCTCGGGAGTCCTCAAGAGCCCCGACTACACGATGGAGCAGCTCGTGGCGGTCGCCCGGTCGCTCCGCGAGGAGCACCGGTTCGGCGGCTACATCCACCTGAAGGCGGCGCCCGGCGTCTCGCCCGAGCTCCTCGACGCGGCGGGGCGGTACGCCGATCGGCTCAGCGTCAACGTCGAGCTGCCCACGCAGCGGGATCTCGCGGCGCTCGCGCCCGAGAAGACGATGCCGGCGATCGAGGCCGCCATGACGGAGATCCACGCGCGGATCGTCGAGGCGAAGGGCGACCCCAGCCCGCGCCGGCCCGCTTTCGCGCCCGCGGGGCACAGCACGCAGATGATCGTGGGCGCGACGCCCACGAGCGATCAGGAGATCCTCGCCACCGCCTCGCGGCTGTACACAGCGCACGGGCTGCGGCGCGTCTACTACTCCGCGTTCAGCCCGATCCCGCACGCGGACGCCCGGCTCCCGGCCGAGTCGCCGCCGCTCTCGCGCGAGCACCGGCTGTACGAGGCGGACTGGCTGATCCGGTTCTACGGCTTCACCGCGGGCGAGCTCCTCAGCGCGGCCTCGCCGAACCTGGATCTCACGATGGATCCGAAGCTCGCCTGGGCCCTCGCGCACCGCGAGTTCTTCCCTGTCGACGTGAACGTCGCGCCCCGGGAGGCGCTCCTGCGCGTGCCCGGGCTCGGGGTGCGGACGGTCCAGCGCGTGCTCGCGATGCGCCGCCACCGGGCGGTCCGCATGGCCGATCTCGCGCGGCTCCGCGTCCCGGTCGCCCGCGCGGCGCCGTTCCTCGTCACGGCCGACGAGCACCGCGCCGCGGCGCGGGATCTCGACCGCGCCGGGCTCGCGCAGCGGGTCCGCCCGCCGGCGCAGCTCGGCCTGTTCGAGGCGCGCGAGGTCGCGCGCTCCGGGGAGCTGTGATCCGGGCGCCCATCCCGCCGACGTTCGACGCCTTCCGCGACGCCGCCCGCGCCCTCCTCGCCCGCGGCGCGCTCCCCGAGGACGTCCTCTGGGAGGACGTCGCTGTGGAGGGCCAGGGCGTGCTCTTCGGCGCCGGCAGCGCGGCGCCGGCCGCGCCGGACGACGCGCCGCGCCCGCGCGTCCCCGCCGCCTTCATGCGCCTCGCGACCGCCGTCGCCTGCCACCGCGACGCGGCGCGCTTCTCCCTGCTCTACCGGGCGCTGTTTCGCCTGACGCACGGCGAGCCCTACCTGCTCGAGGTCGCCGCCGATCCCGACGTGGCGAGGCTGCGCGCCCTGGAGCAGGCGGTGCAGCGCGACGTCCACAAGATGCACGCGTTCGTTCGCTTCCGGCGGGTCGAGGACGAGGGCGGCGGCGAGCGCTACGTCGCGTGGTACCGCCCCGACCACCGCATCGTGCGCCTTGGCGCGCCGTTCTTCGAGCGGCGCTTCCCGTCGATGGCGTGGTCGATCCTGACGCCGGACGAGTCCGCGCACTGGGACGGCGCCGAGCTCCGCTACGGACCCGGGCTGCCGCGCGACGCGGCGCCGCGCGAGGACGAGCTGGAGGATCTGTTCCGCACCTATTACAGGGCCATCTACAACCCCGCGCGGGTGAACCTCCGGGCGATGCGCGCGGAGATGCCGGCGAAGCACTGGAGCACCCTGCCCGAGCTGTCGGTCATGAGCGAGCTCGTGCGGGACGCGGCGTCGCGCGTCGACGCGATGCAGGCGAGCCGCAGCGGGGCGGCGAGCGCGTCGGAGGCCTACGTGCCCGGCTCGCGCGCGCTCCCGGTGCTCCGCGAGGCGGCGGCGTCGTGCCAGGCGTGCGCGCTGTGCGAGCGGGCGACGCAGACGGTCTTCGGCGAGGGTCCGGCGGGCGCGCCGCTGATGCTCGTCGGCGAGCAGCCCGGGGACGAGGAGGACCTCTGCGGGCGTCCGTTCGTCGGGCCTGCGGGGCGCGTGCTCGACGAGGCGCTCGCCGGAGCGGGCCTGTCGCGGGGCGGCATCTACGTGACGAACGCGGTGAAGCACTTCAAGTGGGAGCCGCGCGGCGAGCGCCGGCTTCACGCGAGGCCCCTCGGCCCGGAGATCCAGGCCTGTCGCGCCTGGCTCCAGGCGGAGGTCGAGGCGGTGCGGCCGCGCGTGATCGTGTGCCTCGGCGCGACGGCGGCGCGCTCGTTCCTCGGCGGTCGGTTCAGCGTCACGCAGAGCCGCGGGCAGGTCTTCAAGACGCCGTGGGCGGAGTCGTGGATGGCGACGTACCACCCGGCGGCGCTCCTGCGCATGCCCGACGAGGCGGCGCGCGCCGCAGCGCGGGCGCATTTCCAGGCAGATCTCGCGATGGCGGCGCGCTTGCTCGCGGACGAGGAGCAGAGAAGCCGATAGGCGCGCTGCGGGCTGGTGGCGGGCGGGACCTGGCGGCGCGCCAGCGGGTTGTCTTGCCAGGGTGCAGACCGCGTGCAGGCCCCCCACCTCCGTCGATGTCCCGTCCAGCATCATGGCAAAGCCCATCACGCTGACGTGGCTCACGGGCTCGCCCCCCGGCTGACGCGACGAACGGCGTCGTCACGTCCTCCCAGGCGGCGCCCAGCGCGCGCGCCCGCTCGATCACCTGCGCCACGCCCGGGAACACCGTGTCCATGAGCGCCATGAGCTGCGGGCAGAGGCCCGGCTCCGACCAGGATCGGCGCGATGCCGTCATGTCTTGGCCCCTTCCATCCATCTCCACAGCGCGGCTCCATGAATCGAGGCAGCTCGACACCTCGTGGAAGACAAGAGAGATTGAACCACAGAGGCACAGAGGGCACAGAGGACAGAAAGAGAGAATGGATAAACAGCGGATCGACAAACCGAGATCGGCCTTCTCTCCCTCTCTCCCCTCTGTGCCCTCTGTGCCCTCTGTGCCCTCTGTGGTTCAATTCTTCTCTTCTACATCTCACCCCCTCACCGCTCCAGCAGGATTGCGCCCCCGGCGTCCCCGCCCCATGAGCTCAGCAACGCATCGCCCCGCGAGGCGCTGCGCCAACGTGGGGGGAGAACCATGAAGAACACGCTCGTCGCGCTGGTCCTCGGCGCGCTCTCGCTGTCCACCGTGATGTCCAGCAGCGCCCCGGCGCAGGCCCAGCACCGGGATCGGGAGCCTCGGGGCTCCTACCGCAGGACGTGCACGGACATCCGGACGGAACGAGGCACGCTGTACGCGAGGTGCAAGGACCGGAGGGGGAATTACCGCATCACGCGCATGATCGATTACCGGCGCTGCCCGGGAGACATCGAGAACGACAACGGCCGGCTCCGCTGCTCCGGCCGCCACTGACGCGCGCCGCGGCCGTGCAGGGCGCCCTCCGCGAGGAGGACGCCCTCAGCGGCGCGGGAGCGGGGCCCCCGCCGGGATCCGCCCTTCCTCCACGGCCACCACGTACGGCGGCAGCCGGCCCGCCCGCACCGCGCGGACGTCGGCGCGCATCGTCGCCGCGTCGGGGTAGCGCTCGGCCTTGTGGAACGCCAGGGCGCGGTCCACGACGTCGCACACCTCGGAGGGCGCCGCCGGCGCGCACGCCGCGAGCGACGGCGCCCGCTCCGTGGCCGCCGCGATGAGCAGGCGCGCGTCGGCGACCTCACCGTGGATCGCGCGGCCGGAGAGCAGCCGGAACATCGTGGCGCCCAGCCCGAACACGTCGGTCCGGCCGTCGATCTCGCGCACGTTCCCCGTCGCCTGCTCGGGCGCCATGTACTCGCTCGTGCCGAGCGCCACCCCGGTCTTCGTCGCCGTCTTCTCCGGCAGCTCCCCCATGCCGAACGGCAGCGGATCGAGCACGCGCGCGATGCCGAAGTCGAGCACCTTGACCCGCCCGTCGTACCCGATGTGCAGGTTCTCGGGCTTGATGTCCCGGTGGACGACGCCGTGCGCGTGCGCCACGACGAGCACGTCGAGCACCCGCTCGGCCAGCGCCAGCACCTCGCCTGCCGGCAGCGTGCCCACCCGGGCCATCCGGTCGAAGACCGTCTCGCCCTCGAGCACCTCCATGGCCAGGTACGCGGCGCCGTCGTCCGCGACCCCCGACTCCAGCACGAGCGGCAGCCCCTCGCAGAGCGGGCCCACAGCGGCCAGGGCGCTGCCGATCGGCCCCTCGCGCAGGAACCGCTTCCGGAGCTCCTCGATCTGGCTGAGCGACGGGTGAAGGACCTTCACCGCCGCCACCTGCCCGTCGGCGCGCCGGCCGAGGAACACGCTCGCCATCCCGCCGCCCCCGAGCACGCGCTCCACCGTCCAGCTGCCGATCCGCGTGCCGACGCGCTGCGCTGCGAGCTCTTCGTCATCCATCGAGGACGCGGAGGGTACCATCGCACCTGTCCGGGATGATCAGGAAAGGCCACTTCCGCAGAGTTCCGGGAGCATCGCCTCGGCAGGGCGGGAGCTCCGCGCGGTGAGGAAGACCGACATGCCGAGCCAGACCTTGGCGGACGGCCCGCGTCCAGCGTACGCCCGCCGCCCTACCCCGGTGAGATCCCCCGTGCTAAACAGCATGCGCAATGAAGCCAGTGCTCGAGGTAGCGAAGGAGCTCGCGCAGGCACACCGCGAGGAAGACCCAGCGACGACCGCGATCTACCTGTCGGAGGCGCCGGGCGAGATCCGCCTGATCGAGGTGTCTGGCTCCGTCGGGTCCGCAGGCCCGAAGGAAGTCTTGCCGTTCCGGTTTGCCGAGCGCCCAGATCAAGGAATCGACTATCCGTCCGTGGTGATTCTGCTCAGTCCTCAAGAGTGGGAGGCAGTTCATCGCGGAGAGCTCTCGCTGCCGCGAGGTTGGGACAAGGACGCCCTCACAAGGATCGTGTAGCTCTCCATGGCCACGATCCGGGACTGGGCAGATGGATACCTCGCCCAGGCAAGGGCCGACCTGAAAGGCGCGCTGGCCATCGGAGCGGCTTCGCCGTCCACGTTCGCCATGCTGCTCCAGATGGTCTTCGAGAAAATCGCGAAGGCCGCGCTGCTTCGATCCGGCGCAGTGACGCTCGATTGGGCGAGGGGGTCTCACGGGGCCGCCTCACGAATGCTCCTCGCGTTGCGACAACAGCGAAGGCTCCTGGAACCGCTTGGCGGCACGAAAGTCTGGGAGGACGTGCTATGGGTCGTGGGCACGCTCGAGCAGGCACATCCACAAATCGCCCCTCCCGAGGGTCCGCAGCTCGAATATCCGTGGGAGGACGCCCGCGCCGAGATCCGTTGGCCGGCTCGCGATCTTCAAATTGCTGCGGCTCTCGGCGACCCGCGAAAGAACCTCTCCACCCGAGTGCTCCGCTTCGCGATGCTGCTCAGCGACAGGTTCGACGACGTGTTTCCCTGACCCCGCGAACGTGCAGGAACGACGGCATCGCCGAGCATCACACGACCTCGCCACGCCTACGTGCCCCAGCGGCGGCGCTCGTCCTCCTCGTCGGCCGCGTGCTGCTCATGGCTTTGCGTCAGCAATTCGACGAGCCGCTCAGCGAAAGCACGGACGAGCGGATCGGGGTCAGTGAGCCACGCGCGCGCGCGTTCGCGCTGCTCGGCGTCGTGCTCGGCCAGGCTCGCGACCGCCCCGTCGGTGCTGTGGACACGGGCGATGATCTCCTCCGCGACCGAGCTCCGCGGCCCGAACCGCTGCACAAGGGCGCGCCAGATGGGATCGAGGTCGGGCACGCTGGGGCGCACGATGGCGGCCGCCGTGCGACCACGGCGCGCGTCGTGCCCCACCCACGCGAGGACGTCCTCGGCCGGCCAGGCGAACGAGGAGCGATGATGAAACATGAACGCCATCCGCAGGCGCCCCGCCGCGAGGTCGCGCCGGTCCAGGGCCGCCGCGACGGCCCCCCACGCCGCTCGGGCGTCGCGCGCGGCGGCCGCATGCAACGCCGCCCACGCGTGTTCCTTGGCGCCGGGAGGCTGCGACAGCGCCACGAGCGCGAGCTCCGCGACGCGCGCCGCCTCCGCCTGCTCGATGAGGAGCCGCGCCCCCAGCTCCCAGGAATGGCCGGTCATGCCGTGTACGCGATGCGGCGCCAGGCGTTCGAGCGCCCGGAGCAAGAGCGCTCGCAGGGGCGCCGCGCGCTCGGGTCGGTCCTCGATGCGATCGACAAGGACCTTCAGCGCCGCCGCCGCGTGCTCGATCCACGCACCGCCGAGTAGCGCCCCCGCGAAGGCCTCGAAGACCGCGTCGCTCACCGGGTGTAGCCAGCGGCCGCTGCGGCCTAGCTCCAGGATGCAGGCCTCGTCAAGGAGGCCGCCCTGCACCGCCGACTGGATCCAGGCGATGCACTCGTCGGTCGCGCCGAGCTCGACGACAGCCAGCGCGAGCACGGACGCCTCACCGTCCCCGGGCCCCCGACCGCGGCTCTTCCTGGCACACGCGAGCCGCTGCGCCCCCTGCCGTCCCCCCTCCGTGACGGACCCGATCCGTCGCGCACCCCCGGCCGTCGCCCCTCCGTGACGGACCCGATCCGTCGCGCACCCCCGGCCGCCGCCCCTCGCAACGGTTCCGCTCCGTCGCGCCCCCCCTCCGCCACCCCCCTCGCGACGGTTCCGCTCCGTCGCGCACCCCCTCCGCCACCCCCCTCGCGACGGTTCCGCTCCGTCGCGCACCCCCTCCGCCACCCCCCTCGCAACGGTTCCGCTCCGTCGCGCCCCCCCTCCGCCACCCCCCTCGCGACGGTTCCGCTCCGTCGCGCACCCCTCCGCCACCCCCCTCGCAACGGTTCCGCTCCGTCGCGCACCCCGCCGGGGGCCGGGCGTCCTGGCCCCCCTACCCCTTCTGGGGCTTCCACGGATCGTCCTGATAGAAGTAGTTCGGCTTCAGGATCTTGTTCTCCATGTTGGTGTGGAACACCGCCATGGTCGACGCCGACATCGGCGGGACGATCCACGTCCAGTCCGCGTAGACCGGGCGCCCGCACGCCCGCTCCTGCTGCTCGAACTTCTTGAAGTACTCCGACAGCGCGTGGTGATCGAGCATCCGCACCTTGGCCTGACGGAACGAGTGCAGCACAGCGACGTTCAGCTCGACGAGCGCCGCGTCCTGCCACAGCGTGTCGCTGCGCGACCGGTCGAGCCCCAGGCGATCCGCGATGAGCGGCAGCTGGTCGTACCGCGTCGTGTCGCTCAGGTTGCGCGCGCCGATCTCGGTCCCCATGTAGAAGCCGTTGAACGGCGCCGCCGTGTACTGCACCCCGCCCACGTCGAACGCCATGCTGGAGACCGCCGGCAGCGCGTGCCACTTCAGCCCGAGCTCGGCGAACCACGCGTGGCGCGGGTGCACGATCGGCACCTCGAGCACCCGCTCCCGCGGCAGCTCGAACCACCGCGGCCGGCCGTCGCCGATCTGGACGATGAGCGGCAGCAGGTCGAACCGCGTCCGCTCCCCGCCAGGCCAGCCGAGCGCCAGCGCCTGCTCCGTCAGCTCCACGTTCGCCGGATCGCCGAGGACGCCCCCGTCCGGCAGCCGGTAGCCCGCGTACCGCACGAGCTGCCCGTTCCAGATGCGGATCCGCGGCTCCCCCGGCCGGAACACCGTCATCATCGCCCGGATGTCGCCCCCGTTCGTCGCCAGGTCGAGGTGCTCGACCAACGCCCCGAAGATCTCCTCCTCCGTCTTCAGGTGACGCATGTCGCGCACCTGCAGCGTCGACCAGAAGAAGCGCCCGATGCACCGCGAGCTGTTCCGCCACGCGAGCCGGGCCCCGTAGGCCAGCTCGTCGGGCAGGTGCTCGTACGTCCCGTGCTTCTCGAGGCTCGCCTGCACCTCCTTCCAGCGCTCCTCCGCGGCCGAGGGCACCCCGAGCTCCGCGTAGCACTGGCGCAGGAACGCCTCGGCCTCCGTCGGGACCGCCTCCTTCGCCGTGGGCGTCAGGTGGAACGACGCGTGCTCGACCGGGCAGACCCCGCCCGCCGCCGGGACGGCGCCGGCCCGCCGGATCTGCATCGGCCGGATCGCGCCCGCCGCGTCGACGTTCGACGTGAACAGCTCCCGCTGGATCGCGTCCTCCGGCCAGCCCGCCGCGCGCAGGTGCTCGTGCGCGTCGCGCATGAACCCCTCGGGCCCGCACACGAGCGCCCGCGACCCCGGCCGGTACGGGTACAGCTCGGCCACGTCCCCCCGCGACAGCCGCCCCTCTGCCCGCGTCGCTCGCAGGCGGAACGCGACGCCGGGCGCGCGGTCGGCGATCGCGCGCAGCTCCTCCTCGAAGTAGACGAAGTCCGCCGCGCGCGACGCCGACCAGTCCAGCAAGAAGCCCCCGAGGTCCGGGCGCGCCGCCCGCCCGTCGAGCGCCCGCAGCATCGCCATCGCCGGCGTGACGCCGATCCCGCCCGCGAGGAACACGACCCGGTCCACCGGCGGCCCCGGAAGCACGAAGCTGCCCCGCGGCGCCGAGGCGCGGAGCAGCGACGCCGCCGCGCGCTCGCACAGCCACCGCGAGAACACCCCGAGCTCCTCGCGCTTCACCGTGATCTCGTACTCCCCGCCCGCGACCGCCGGCGCCGAGAGCGTGTACGCCCGCGCCACCCAGCGCCGATCGAGGTAGCCCTGCACGAGCACGTGCTGCCCGGGCACGGACGCCTCCGGCGCGCCGCCGACCGGCGCGAGCTTGATCTGGAAGATGCCAGGAGCGAGCTCCTGCGCCCCCTTCACCTCGGCCTGCACGAGGCTCGACCCGCCGAACATCTCCTCGATCGCGGGGACGCACCCGCCGCAGATCTGGCCCGCCCGCGTCCGCTCCGACAGCGCCGCGCGGCTGTCGCACCCGGCCTCGATGAGGCTCGCGATCTGCCCGCGCTTGACCCCGGCGCAGTTGCACACGACCTCCTCCGGCTCGAACAGCGCCGCGGGCTGGTCGAGCTTCAGCTCGCCGAGCTCCCGGAAGGTCGCGAGCTGCCAGCCGGGCAGCGGCGCCCGCGCCATGAGCAGCCGCATCGCGGACGGCAGCCCCTGCCACGCGCCCTCGACGTGGAGCCCCGCGAGCTGTCCGTCCGCGACGAGCAGCGCGCGGCGCTTGTCGCGGTCGCCGCACACGACCCACCGCAGGCTCGCGGGCGCCGCGTCGAGCCACCGCGCCGAGACGCCCGTCCCGTCGAGCGCGCGGAAGAGCGCCAGGAGCCGGCCGCTGCTGTCCACCACCTTCGAGATCACCGCCGCCTTGCCGGCCAGCGCGCCCATCACGGCGCTGTCCTCGACGGGCCCCTCGCGCAGCGAGAGGAGCCCTTGCCCGGGGAGGAGGTGGACGTTGACGTAGTCGAGCGCGCGCCGCTCGGCCCACGCGTCGACGCTCGCCGGCGGGAGCTCGAGCCACGCGTCGTCCGCGCCGCCGTCCCCGGCAACGCCGGCGGGGATCCCTTCCCGCGCCAGGCCGGTCCAGCCCTCGATCAGCGCCTCGGCCGCCGCCTTCCGCAGGCCCGCCCGGACCAGCGCCGCCACCGCCGCCTCGGCCGGCGCGTCCACGTACCGGATCTCGAAGCTGTCCTCGCGGAGGAGCTGCTGGACGAGGTTGTCGAGCCGCCCCCGCAACCCGGCGGTGAACTCCTCGAAATCGAGCGTCCCGTCCCCTGTCGTGTCCGCGGTGTGGAGCAGCGCCCTCGCCTCGTCGGCAGGAACGCCGAGGCCGGTCAGGTAGGGAAGGAGCTCGTCCTCGCTGAGCGCGCGGTTGTCGTCGCGATCGATCTCCTCGAACCGCCGCCAGGCGAAGCGCTCGCTCGCGAGGCCGCCCCGGACGGCGCGGGACAGCGCGGCCGCCACCTGCGCGCCGGTGCACGGCGCGGGGCCGCAGACGATGGGCGGGGCGAGGCCGGGCTGCTCGAGCGCGCGCAGCGCGATGCGCGCCACGTCGGCCGGCGCCACCCACGGCAGCGCGCCGTCGCCGAGCGGCAGCGGCAGCGTGCGACGGAGCCGGATGTCGTCGCGCCACAGGTCGAGCGCGCCGAGCAGCGGCCCGTGAGAGACGATGGTCAACCGGTGACCGGCAGCGCGGAGAAATGCCTCAGCGTCGCGAATCTGTCGCCCCACGCTCGTCGTAGCAGGAAGGTACGGCGCCACCCAGAGGAGGTGTGACGCGCCGCTCTCGCGGGCCGACGCGAGGAAGGTCCGCGCCGCCACGAGAGGGTACGCGAGATCCGCGGTGCTCAACACGAGCGCGATGACCGGCTCCGCGGGCTCGAACGGCAGGGCCTGGAGGAACGAAGCGAGCTCGTTGGTCGGCTCGGAGCAGACGATCTTGAGGAAGCTCATGGGTCTCGGCGGTGGCGGCCGCGGAAGAGCAGCGGATCTCCCGCGCGCCGTTCGATGGGTCGAGGAAAGGATCGAGGAAACGAGGCGCGCGGACGCGCGGATCGCTCCCTCCAGGATACGTGGCGCCGCCCCGCGGGCCGAGATTCCGGATGCAAGCGCAGACGTCGCACACCGTCGCGTCAAGTCGCGGAAACGGCGCGCGGCGTCAGGAGCTCCCGCATTTTGCGTGGAGGTTATCCGTCCGCGCGTAACAAACTGCCTCATGGGGCACTTTGGCGCGCGGGTCAGCTTTCTCACCTTGTCGGGAGATTTCGCCCAGGTACCGACCCTTGCCCCGGCCCGATCCGGATAGCCATCGACCACCGGCGGGGATCGCCGGCGCTTGCCCGGGTGTTCCGGAGGGCGATCTCCGCTGGATTCACGGGAAAGTCCGCTGAAGGGGGCGGGACGGACCCACCTGCCCACGACGATCGCGCGCGCTCGAGCTCCGCGCTGCGTGCTCCGGGGCGGTCGGGCGAAGTGTACGACTGCGAACCGGACATACGGGCACGATCCTTGAATTCGCTCGCTCAGCGCAGCCATGAACACCCTTACTTCCGAGCGGCCCCTGGCGATGTTGAGCAAGCAGACGCGGTCGTCGTCCGCGTGCCCTCCCGCGGTGTCGACCGCGCGTCGCGCCGTCCTCGAGGGCGTGACGATGAAGCCCGCGAACGTCGCCGAGGCGCTCGTCGCCCTGGAGACGGTGGCCGCGCGGCTGCGCGAGAGGAACGACCCCCGGGCGGTGTTCCCGGACGTGTACGCCGTGATCACGCGCCGCGTGAAGGAGGCGGTGATCGACGGCAACGATCGCAGGTTCCTCGAGCCCGCGTGGATCTCGCGGCTCGCCGGGATCTTCTGCGAGTACTACCTGAAGGCGCTCGAGGCCTCGCTGGACGAGCGCACCACGGGCGTCGACGCGTGGGACGTCGCGTTCCAGTGCAACGGCGCGCGCGGGACGGCGGCGGCGGTGCACGCCCTCCTCGGCATCAACGCGCACATCAACTACGACCTGGCCCTCGGCCTCTACCGGAACATCGTCCAGCACGGGGCGGAGCAGGACGCCCGCCTTCTCGCCCGGTACCGCCACGACCACGACCTTGTGAATGAAATTCTCGCGGCGGCGATGCCGGAAATCTTCGCGATCCTGAGCGATCGCTACGGCTGCCCGCTCGCCCGGATCGCGACCTTCACGAGGGACGTGCAGCGCACCGTCTCCAGCGTCGTGCTCTACATGCTGAAGATGTGGCGCGACAGGGTCTGGGACGACCTGCTCTCCCTGCTCGCGCAGAAGCGCGACGCGGACCGGCGCGCCGTGGTCGCGCGCATGAACCAGCACGCCGGCAAGGTCGCGCGCACCTTCGCGGCGGGCAACGGGGCGCTGCGCGTGGGCGTCCGGAGCGCTGTGGGCTTCCGCAGCGCGGCCCTCACGCTGGCGATGGCTGCCTGAGGCGGGCCATCCCGGCGAGCTGCCCGCAGGCGCCGCCCACGTCGCGCCCGCGCGGCCGACGCACGAGCGTCGTCACGCCGAGGCCGGAAAGCCGCGCGACGAAGGCGTCGAGCCGCTCCGCGGACGGCGGGCGGAGGGCCGGGTCCGGGCCGGGGTTGCACGGAATGACGTTCACGCGGCAGCGGAGCCCGGCGACGTACGCCGCGAGCAGGTCCGCGTCCTCCGGGGCGTCGTTGTAGCCGTCGAAGAGCACGTACTCGAACAGCACGCGGCGTCCCTGCGGCAGCGACCGCGCGAGCGCCTCCTTCAGCGCGGCCATCGGGAAGCGGGCGTTCACCGGCATGATCGCCTGCCTCCGCGCGTCGTCCGGGGCGTTGAGGCTGACGGCGAGCTCCGCGCGCGCCTCGCGGAAGAACGCCTCGATCTTGTCCGCCACGCCGACGGTGCTCACCGTCACGTGCGACGGCGCGAACCGGAACGCCCGCGGGTCGGTGAGCAGCCGGATGGCCTTGAGCACCTCGCCGAGGTTGTCGAACGGCTCCCCCATGCCCATGAAGACGAGGTTCCGGAGCGGCGCGCCGCCGCGCTCGGCCGCGATCGCCCGCGCGATGCGGACCTGGTCGACGATCTCGCCGGCGGCGAGCTGGCGCGCGAGCCCGAGCCGCCCCGTCTCGCAGAAGGCGCACGCGCGGGCGCAGCCGACCTGGCTCGAGACGCAGAGCGTCGTACGGGCCGGCCCCGGGATGAGCACCGACTCGATCAGCGCGCCGTCGCGCGCGCGAAGGACGAGCCGGAGCGTGTCGTCCGCCGAGGGCGCCCGCTCGGCGACCTCGAGCGACAGGCCGGGATCGAGCGCGAGGAGCGCCTCGTGCGCCCACGCCCCGACGCCCAGGGCGGCGAGCGCGCGCGCGTCCCACGCCGGGTCGGGCGCGCCCGGCTCTGCCCCGAACGCGTGGCGCACGACCTTGCCGGCGACGGCGCGCGCCGCCGAGGCCGTGCCGCCGGCCTTGCGGAGGAGCTCGGCGAGCGCCGCCGCGTCGTTGTCGGCGAGCCGCGCGCGCCAACGTGGGACGCCGGCGCTCCTGCGGATCAGCGGGCGGGCGGCGACCTGCGCCGGCGCCGGCGGGTCGCCGGCCCCGGCGGCCGGCGCGATCTCCTCGGGGATTTCCGGAACGCGCATGCGCACCAGCTAGCACGCCCCGCGCGGCGCCGCGCGGTCCGGCGACCGTCCGTCAACGTCCATCCCCGTCGATTGCCGTCAATCCCCCTCCATGTCGTCGCGTGTCTGTCAACGACAAGCCGCGATCCCGGGTCAGGACCGGCCCGGCATGGACGAAACCTGCGCGTCGTCTGGGGTCATCGGGTGACCAAGCTGTGGACAACGCTGTGGACTGTCAAACCCCGCTCAGGCGCGTGATTTTTGGGTTGCAGACCGGTGCCGGAGGAGGGAGTTTAGCCCCCGGAAGTTCTGCGGCGCGTCGGGCCGCGGAGTGCCCGAGATCGCAGGACATCGGTACTATCGGTGTGGACGGCGCGTCCATGCCCGGGCTGGCGCTGGCCGGTGCCGGGGCTTGGCGAGCTGCCGCCCCCGCGAGCGAACGAGGACCCGGGCAGCTCCTTGAGAGCGGCAGGAAATTCGTGCGGGCTTTCCACAAGCTGGGCACAACCTGTGGATTACTCGCTCGTCCTGCGCCCGCCACGGGCGTCGCTCGTGTGAGCGGCACGCCGGGTTTCCGTGTTTTTGTGGCGCTCGTGGCCACACCGGTGGGCTACGTTGCGGGCCGATGTCCGGACGCAACGGCCCCGTCCTCCGCGTGCCGCGCGCGCTCCTCGCGCTCGCCGCGGCCGGCCTCGCCGGGGGGTTGACCGCGGGCGCTGCGGCCGCGCAGGCGCAGCCCCGGGACGCCCAGGCCGAGGCGGCCCTGAACGAGGCGATGGGGACCGACTACCTCGAGACCCGGTTCGATGACGCGGAGCGCCGGCTCCGGGCTGCCATCGACGCCTGCGGCGCGTCGGGCTGCTCGCCGGCGGTCAAGGCAAGGCTGCACGTCGCGCTCGGGACGGTGCTCGCCCAGGGCAAGAAGGAGCTGGGGGACGCGCGCGACGCGTTCGCGGACGCCCTCCGCGTCGATCCGGCGGCCAAGGTGGACCCGCGCCTCGCGACCCCGGAGGTCTCGTTCGCGTTCGAGCAGGCGCGCGCCGCGACAGGCATCGGGGCGTCTCCAATGTCCGGCGCGCCCGGCGCGTCCGGCACGTCCGTTGCGCAGTTGCGGATGGATCCGCCGCCCGAGCAGCGCGTCCACACGCCCGTCCCGCTGTATGTCGAGGTTTCGGCCGATCTGCTGCCCAGCGTGAAGCAGGTGACCGCCTGGTACCAGCCGCCCGGCGAGGACGAGTACCGCCCGCTCATCCTGAAGAGGCTGCGGGGTCAGGGGTTCGGCATCAACGTGCCGTGCGCCGCGCTCGCGCGGGAGGGGACGCTCCGCTACCACCTCGCCGCCGTCGACGAGGACGGCGCGATCCTCGCGAGCGCGGGCGCGCGCGACGCCCCGCTGACCACGCAGATCAAGCCGAAGATCACCTCGGCGCCGCCGCACTGGCCCGGCCACGCGCCCCCCGCGACGTGCGCGGCGCCCGAGGAGGAGCGGCCGCGGCAGTGCCTCGACGACCGGCAGTGCAGCCGGGGGCTCGCCTGCGTCGGCGGCGCGTGCGTCGCGCGCCCTGCGTCGGGCGCCGCGCCGGATGTCCGCAAGAACTGGGTCGCGCTCACCTTCTCCCCCGACGTCGCGCTGTTCTCCGGCCGCGACGTGTGCGCGGTCGCGTCGCAGGCGAGCGACAACTACGTCTGCCTGCGGGGCGACGGGACCCGGTACGACGGTACGCCGACGCCGGGGGTCGCGAACGACGTCAACCTCGGCTTCGCGCTCGCGACGCTGCGGGTGGCGCTCGCCTACGACCGGCTCGTGCTCGACAACCTGACGGTCGGCGGCCGCGTCGGGTTCGCCGCGGGCGGCACGACGGGCGGCGGCGCCTCGTTCCTGCCGCTCCACCTCGAGGCGCGCGCGCAGTACTTCCTGACGGCGCGGCCCTTCGAGCAGCTGGGCGCGCGCCCGTTCGTGCTCGCCGCGGCCGGCGTCGCGCAGGTCGACGCCGAGGTGGACGTGCAGGTCCTCGAGGACGCGGCCGCGTGCGGGGCGGACCCTCTCGACAGGGCGAGCCCGTGCACGAGGCCGGGCCGGAGCGGCCGCGTTGAGCCCCGGCAGCAGACGCTCGCCGCGACCCGGCAGGCGGGCCAGGGGTTCGCGTCGGTCGGCGTTGGCGTCGCCTACGCGCCGGTCGAGGCCGTGTCGCTCAACCTCGCGCTCCGCGCGGGGCTCACCTTTCCCGCCGTCACCGCCGTCCTCTCTCCCGAGGTCGGCCTCTCCCTGGGGTTCTGAATGGCCGATCCGTCGGATCTACGCCGCGGCGCGACGCCGCCCGGCGCGCTGCGCAACCCGAAGATCGACGCGGCGATCGCGCGCGCCGTCGAGCTCGGCGATCCTGGCGAGCTACTCGCGCTGCTCGATCGAAGCTCCGGGCTGCCGGCCCGGCGCGGCGGCGGGCGTGCGCCCGGCCCGGACCTCGGCCCGAACGCGCCCCTGCCGCGCGTGAACCTGGACCTCGCCCGGGCGGTCGGCGCGGCGATCGCCGATCGCGGCGCGGCGGCGGAGCGCCTCGTGCGGGCGCTCTGCGCGAGCGTCGAGGAGTACGCGCTCATCGTGGCCGCGCAGGCGCTCGCGGCGTTCGCGACGCGCGAGGCGCAGGCGGAGCGCGCGGGGGCCGCCGGGGGCGCGGGCAGCGCGGCGGGCGCCGGGGGCCGGCAGCGCGGGCGCGGGGCGCGTGGCGGCCGGGGCGGGATCGAGCCGCTGGCGGAGCTCGAGCAGCTCGCCGAGGATCCGCGGCGCCTCGTGCGCGACGGCGTCGTGGCGGCGCTCCGCGCGGTGATCGCGGCGCGGGGCGACGCGGCGGTCGGCGATCTCGCGTCGTGGACCGACGGCTACCTGCAGGCCCATGTCGCGCTCGAGGCGCTGGCGGAGCGCACGCTGCTCGCCGGGCTGTCGGCGGGCGCGGAGGTCGTCGCGCGGCTCGAGGAGGCGTTCGCGCTCTCGGATCGCTCGCCGCGCGCCGACGAGCGGCTCCAGGGGCTGCGCCTGCTCCGGCAGGGAATGCCCGCGCAGATCGCGGCGTTCGCTGGCCGCTTCCCCGAGGTCGTGCGCTGGATCGAGGAGAAGGCGCAGGCGGAGCGCCCCGAGTCGCGCGACGTCGTGGCGCAGGCCGTCGCGGCGCTCCGGAAGGGGTCGTTCTCCGAGGCGGAGACCGACCGCCTCGCCGCCGCGCTCGCCGCCAGCGCCCCGCCGGCGCGCGACGCGGCGCGCATCGTCCAGGGGACGCGCAAGCGGAGCAAGGGGCGGCGGTAGAGGGGGTGGCCACATGCGACGACTCCAGAGAGTCGTCGAGAAGCGCTCAGGGCCTTCAGCTCAGATCCCGAGCCGGTGAACCTCGCGGCGAGCGTCCGTCAGGGAAGGTACATGAGCTTCTTCGCCACTGGCGGGGGGCGTCCAGGCGTCGATCGCGCGCTGCGGTGAGTACTCGCCGTGCTCGATCTTGCGCGCCACGGCGCGCCCGCCCTCGTCGTCCTCCTTGTAGCGCGTCTGTTCGTCTATCGGGCGATGCCCGCACAGCCACGCGATCCACGTCTCGACGTGCCAGGTGGGGACGACGACGGCCACGGGATCGGAGGGGGCGATCGGCTCCTGCTTCGACTCCTTGAGCTTCTGCGCGAGCTGCTGCCGGCGCCGCGCAACGCCGTGCTCATCGCCGTCGACAACGACGAGCAACCCGACATTCGCGTCGTGGCTCTCTGCTCTCCACTGCCTCACCGCGTCGGTGTAGCGCTCGAGCACATACTGCGCTGCGGACCCGCGCGCCCTGGGTGAGGCGTCTATCTTGCGCTGCCTCGGTCCGATCCCCCAGCGGTCGGCGAGGCGCTCGACGAACCGTTGCTGCAGCGCGTCCTCACAGAGGACGTGGAGCCTACGACGCTTCCTCATGCTCGTCCTCGTACGCCCATGGTCGTGAGAGCCACTCGGAGACACGAACGCCGCCGGCCGTCTCGAGCGTCACCTCCTCGATGCGCGCCGGTCCTCCGCTCGGCCGCGAGAATCGGACGGTCCGAGATGGAGCCATGTAGTCGATGACCGCGGGATGATGGGAGCACACCAGGGCCTGGCCATCGTGCTTGTCGAGCGCGGCCGACATCGCGGCGAGCCAGGGCTGCATCTCGTGAGGCGCGAGGCCGGTCTCGGGCTCGTCGAGGAACGCCAGCGTGGCGTGGTCGATCGCGCCGAGGAGAAAACCGTAGAGCAGGACCAGCGAACGCTGACCGTCGGAGAGCTCCCCTGCGGAGAGCTTGTAGTCCGCTCCCTCGGCCCGGAAGGTCAACATCAGCTCGCGCACCTCGCTGCTGATACGCTCGAATGCCACGCTCTGCAAGCCCGGCAGCGTCGGGCGCAGCGCCTCGAGCAGCGCATTGCCGAGCCCGGGTCTCTCGACGAGAACACCGCGGAACCATGACGAGAAATTCCTGCCATCGCGATCGAGCCAGGGCGCTTCGCCCGCCGTGGTCGGCTCGATCCGTCGTGGGGAGGGCGCGAGGAGCCAGACCTTCGCGAGCGCCTCACGGAAGGCGATCGTGCGCTTGTTGTCGCCGCGTGGCTCCATGTCCGGAAGGAAGGAGCGCTTGCGTCCAAAAGGGAACGTCGTGTGCGGCGCTCCGCCCGGGCTGTCTCCGTAGAGGCGCACGTCGCCATCGTTCGCCTCGTAGAGCGGTTTGCCGTCGGCGGTCAGCTGCTCGCGACGTATCGACGCCAGCTGTCGAGCGACATCGTGCGCGATCTCGATCTCGTAATGATACTTTTCCGCGTCGAGCTCCATGTCGATCGCGAATCGCTGCACGGGGTCGCCGCGTAACCAGCGAGTGAGCGAGCGCGTGGGGAATGCGGTCGCTGCCTCGGCGCTCCGGACGATCACGTCCTGCAGACCGGCGAGCGCCTCCCACAGGCTCGTCTTCCCCGACCCGTTGCTTCCGACGATCAGGAGCCTTCGTGGAAGCTCGATCGTGAAATCCACGAAGCAGTTGTAGTTGTGGATGAGGACGCTGGTGAGCATGAGCCTGCCGCGCGCACAACGTATCACGGCGGTGAGGCTCGGTCCTCCCTCGGCGTTCCAGGCGCCTGCCCTCGGCTCAGGCGGCCTGCTGCGACCCCTCCGGCGCCCCGGCGCCCCCCGGCTGCTCCGCGGCCGCCTCGGCGAACAGGAACTGCAGCGCTCCCGGGGCGCGCCGGCGCCAGGCGTCCTCGCTGTGGGTCCCCGCCTCGTCCGGGCAGAAGAGCAGGTTGGCCTCGCCGTAGCCCCGCCCGCGCAGGTGCTCGACGAGCCGCGCGGCGTCGCGCAGCACCGAGCCGTCGTCCTCCTGGGCGCCCGCGTCGACGTACAGCCGCGAGCTCGCCGGGGCGGGCTGCGCCTCAAGGAAGTCGAAGATCCTGCGCTCCGCGAACCAGAGCGACGGCGACATGCACAGCGCCGCCCCGAGCACGTCGGGGCGGCGGAAATGGGCGTAGAGCGCCGCGAGGCCCCCCATCGACGAGCCGCCGATCGCCGTGCCGGCCGCGTCGCGCCGCACCGCGAAGCGGTCCCGCACCGCCGGCACGATCTCCGACGTGATCCAGCTGAGGAAGTCGTCGAGCCGCCCCTCGCTGCCGTCGCCCGGGAACGGCGACAGCTCGGTCAGCCGCTCGCTGCCGTGATCGATCCCCACGAGGACCGGCGCCACGAGGCCCCGATCCGCGAGATCGCGCACGGCCTCGTGGAGGTGCCAGCCGCCGCTGTAGGAGGGGTCGTCGTGGAAGACGTTCTGCCCATCGAAGAGGAACAGCACGGGCGACGGCCCGGCGTTCGCGCCCTCGCTGGGCAGGTAGACGCGCACGTTGCGCTCCCCCTGGAAGCCGGGGATCCGATACGGCCCGAGGAGATAGATGATGTGTTCGGCCATGTCCTTACTTCGAAGCTCCCCGTGATCGCCGCGCGCGCCGCGAGGACACCGCCGGTCCCCAGGAAGGCGGGGAGCCCTGGATCTGCTTCCGACTCCCGCCTTCCTGGGTGCGACCTTCCGGATCGACGTGGGGTACCTGCTCCCCATGCCGATCGGACAGCGTGAGGCGCGCCCGGTGAGCGACGCGCGAGGCGCCCGTCGACGGCCGTGTCCTGCCGGCCTTCGCGATTCTTCGCTTCTGTGGGTGGTTGAGCTTCTACTGCCCCGGGATGTAGCAATCGCCGGGCCGCGCCGAGGCTGCTGCGCTCCGCCGCGCCGCGCGGCGCCCGCCGGGTGGGCTGGCCCCCGGAGCGCGCCGCGCCGCTGGTGCAGAACGCCTCACGCGTGGCAGGCTGCTCCGAGCAGGTGCGCTGCCGCTCAGTTGCAGCTCGCCTCGGCCTTGCCGCCGAACACCGTGGTCCAGTACGACCCGTACGTCCCGCCCCCGGTCGCCCGCCCGATGCCGATCACCTTGAAGCTCGATCCGAGCATGTTCTTGTTGTGGCCGTCCGAGTTCTTCCACTGATCGAACGTCCCCTGCGCCCCCGAGTTGCCGGCCGCGATGTTCTCGGCCATGGCGGTCCCCCCGCAGCCGAGCTCGTAACAGGCGTTGCACATGCGGGTCCAGGGCGTCCGGCCATCCTGGCTCGAGTGAGAGAAGTAATTGTTGTCGCGCATGTCCTCGCTGTGCCCCTGGGCCGCGCGGTTCATCGAGGTGCAGGCCGAGAGCGCCCCGAGGCCCTTCTCGGCGCGGTACTGGTTGATGAGGCGGAGGAACGCCTGCTCCTCCGTGTCGAGCGACGTCGTGCTGGGCCCGGCGCCCTCGCACGTCTGGCAAGCACCGCAGTCGCTCGCGCAGCTCGAGCAGTCCTCGCCCGCGCCGCAGACGCCATTGCCACAGACCTCGGCGCCCGTCGAGCCGCCCTCACCCGTGGAGCCGCCACCGCTGCTCGTCGAGCCGCCCTCGCCCGTCGAGCCGCCCTCGCCCGTCGAGCCGCCCTCACCCGTGGAGCCGCCACCGCTGCTCGTCGAGCTGCCCTGGCCGCTGCCCGGCGCAGGGGCGCACACGGCCTGGACGTAGAGCCGCTTCGTCGTCCCCCTGCACGGGTCGCCGAAGGTCGCGTTGTTCGCCGGCACGGTGCAGCTCTGCTTGCCGACACACGCGCGATCCACGACGGTCTTCGACGTCGACGCGTTGCACGAGCTGGTCCGGAAGCCGCCGCAGACCCCGCGCGGCCGGCCGTAGCTCGCGAACTCGATGGCCGCGATCACCTCCCCCGCCGGGCAGGAGAGCGCGACGTCCGAGCCCTCGGCGGCGGTGTCGCAGACCGCCCCCTCCACGGGCTCGGCGTTCTGATCAGACAGCTCCTCGTCCGCGCCGGTCGAGCCAAGACAGCCCACGGCAGAGACACCAGCGATGAAGGCGAGGACAAGCGTCCGATGCAAAGCACTCATTTGCAAGCTCCTTGTTCTGTGAGCCTGTCCGGGCCCGGCTCCACCGGCGTCGCGGCTCGCGCCGACAGACACGCCGGGGCGCCAGCGCCTCGACAGGCAACTCCAGTACAGCGTGATCCAGGGGGCTCTACAGCGTCCTGCGCGTCCCGGCGCAACGCAACGCCTCCCTCGAGTTCGCTCTCGACACGGTGTCACCTGAACTCCGCCATGTCCAGAGGCGAAACAAGCGAGCAAGCGTGATTTACAGCTCCATCGTTAAACCTTTCCAGGAGCCGTGGAATCGCTCTTCACCGTACTCGATGAGAGAGGATTTGTTCAACCGAGCTCGGGTCACAGCAGTGTGCCAGTGGGACACCTCATCTCCCTTGGAGCGCAGGGTGGGAGTCCGTGCTCCGAGAGGAGACCGCGTCGCCGCGTCGCCGCGTCACATGGCGTTGCGAGCCCCCTGACATCCCGGCGCGGCTCCCCGCTTCGTCGCGGGCTCGCGGCGGGCTCGCGGCGGGCTCGCGCGCCGCCCGCTCAGCGCCCTCGCCCGCTGCCGTCCACGGCAGAGCCTGCCCCCGCGCCCCGCTCCGCTCCGCTCGCGACGGCTCTCCAGGAGGGGAAACGCAGGGCCGCACCCGCGCTGGCGGCTGTGCTATGACCGCACTCCCATGCGCCTCAAGGACCGCGTTGTCTTCATCACCGGAGCTTCCCGCGGCATCGGACGGGCCGTCGCCCTCGCCTGCGCGCGCGAAGGTGCGGATATCGTCGTCGCCGCCAAGACGGAGGTCGCCGAGAACCCGCGCCTCCCGGGCACGATCCACGACGTCGCCCGCGAGGTCGAGGCGCTCGGCCGCCGCGCCCTGCCGCTCAAGCTCGATGTGCGCGACGACGAGGCCTGCCGCGCCTCCGTCGCCGCCGCCGTCGAGCGGCTCGGGCGCGTCGACGCGCTCGTCAACAACGCGGGCGCGCTCTGGTGGGCCGATGTCGTCGACACGCCCATGAAGAAGTTCGACCTCATCATGGGCATCAACGTGCGCGCGTCGTTCGCCCTCTCGCAGGCCGTGCTCCCCCACATGATCGCGCAGAAATACGGCCACATCATCATGATGTCGCCCCCCGTCGACGCCTCGTCCTGCGCCCACCACGGGGCCTATGCGGTCTCGAAATTCGGCATGACGATGATCGCCCACGCCATCGCCGAGGAGTACGCCGAGCACAACGTCACGGCCCACGCGCTCTGGCCCGCCACGGCGATCGAGAGCTACGCGACGATGAACTTCGGCCTCGGCGGCCCGGAGCTCTGGCGCAAGGCGGACATCCTCGCCGACGCGACCGTGGCGCTGCTCTCGCGCGAGCCGTCGGCCCGGCCCGGCAAGGCGTGGATCGACGAGGCGCTGCTCCGCGAGGAGGGCGTCACCGACTTCTCCAGGTACCAGTGCGTGCCCGGCGTCGAGCCGCCGCACTTCCCCTTCTCCGCCATCCCCAAGGCGACGAGCACCAAGAAATGAAGGAAACGAGGCGCGCACCGTGAGCCGCGACGACGACGACGACAAGCGCCCCGGCGCCGGCGGCGGCATCGATCCCGGGCGAGAGATCGCCGCGGTCTTCGACGACCTCGAGACGCTGCTGAAGAACGGCGACGTCATCTCCGCGCTCACCTCGCGCGGGATCAACGCCAGCATCGCGCTGCTCGCCGCCCACGCGCTCCGCGCCTACCTCGCGGACCGCAAGGCCGACGCGGCCGAGGACTTCGCGACCGTCGCCGAGGAGATCCGCGGCCGGCTCGCCGTGAGCGCCGAGGGGTCGGTGACGGACGCGGGATCGCAGGGGGAGCCGTCACGCTCGAACGGGAGGCGCTGAATGAGCACGAGCTTCGAAGCAGAACAGAGATCCCACGCGGCCGACGGCGCGCGCCCGACGCCGCCCTGGGCGCCGGCCGCGGCCATCTCCGGCGCCGACTACTCGGCCGTCGAGCTCGCGCAGGGCGACGACCGCGTGTTCCTTCTCGAGCAGCGCGAGCTGCCCGAGCGCGAGCGCTACCTGACCGCGACCGACGCCGCCGGCGTCGCCGAGGCGATCCGCTCGATGGTGATCCGCGGCGCCCCGGCGATCGGCATCGCCGCCGCGTACGGCATGGCGCTCGCCGCGCGCGCCGCCCGCGACGAGGGCGGCTCCGGCTACGTCGCCGCCATGCGCGCCGCGGGGGAGCTCCTCGCCTCGGCGCGGCCGACGGCCGTGAACCTCGGGTGGGCGGTGCGGCGCACCGTCGCCGCGGCCCTCGAGCACGCCGGGCGCCGCGGCGACGAGCGCGCGCGGGAGATCGCCGCGCTCGCGCGCGAGATCCACCAGGAGGACGTCGCCGCCTGCCACCAGATGGCCCGCGCCGGCGCCGCGCGCCTGCCCGAGTCGGGCACGGTGCTCACCCACTGCAACGCCGGGGCCCTGGCGACCGGCGGCTACGGCACGGCGCTCGGCGTCATCCGCGCCGCCATCGCCGAGGGCAAGGCGCTGCGCGTGCTCGCGTGCGAGACCCGCCCCTACCTCCAGGGCGCCCGCCTCACGGCCTGGGAGCTCCAGCGCGACGGCATCCCCGTCGAGGTGATCTCCGACTCGATGGCCGCGTGGTTCATGCAGAAGGGCGAGATCGGGGCCGTCGTCGTCGGGGCCGACCGCATCGCGCGCAACGGCGACGTCGCGAACAAGATCGGGACGTACGGCCTCGCCTGCCTCGCGCGCCACCACGGCGTGCCCTTCTACGTGGCCGCCCCGTGGAGCACGATCGACCTCGCGACCGACACCGGCGCGTCGATCCCGATCGAGGAGCGCAGCCGCGACGAGCTCGCGGTCGTCGGCGGCCGCCGCGTCATCCCGCCCGGGGTGCCCGTCCGCCACCCGGCCTTCGACGTCACCCCCGCCGAGCTCGTGACCGCGATCTTCACCGAGCGCGGCAAGCTCACGTCGCGCGAGATCAGCCGCTCCGCGCCGCCGGCCGCCTGAAACCACAATACCGGAAGCGGCCGAGGGTGGAGGGGGAGCGCGGGGGCTCGCCGGAGGGGCTGGAGCGCAGGCGAGCCACCTCCGGGGCTCGCCGGAGCGCAAGCCCCGGAGGCGAGCCCCCCGCGCTCCCCCTCCACCCTCGGCCGCGCCTCCCCCTCGCGCTCCCCCGGCGCATGGGCTAAGGACAGCCCTGATGGCGCAGTTCTCGCCCAAGCCCGAGTGGCTCAAGGTCCGCGCTCCCGGCGGTGACACCTACCACCACCTCAAGGAGACGTTCCGCAAGCTCGATCTCCACACGGTCTGCGAGGAGGCGCGCTGCCCGAACGTCGGCGAGTGCTGGCGCGAGGGGACCGCGACCGTGATGCTCCTCGGCGACGTGTGCACGCGCGGCTGCCGCTTCTGCGCGGTCACGACCGGCGACCCGCGCGGCGCCGTCGACGTGCGCGAGCCGGAGCACGTGGCCCGCGCGATCGCGCGGCTGTCGCTCCAGTACGTCGTGATGACGATGGTCAACCGCGACGACCTGCTCGACGGCGGCGCCGACCACGTCGCCCGCACGGTGAGCCGCCTGCACGCGCTCCGCCCCGACCTGCTCATCGAGACGCTCGTCGGCGATTTCCAGGGGCACATGAGCGGCGTCGACACGGTCGTCGACGCGGGGCCCGACGTCTTCGCCCACAACATCGAGGTCGTCCGCCGCATCACGCGCGTCATCCGCGACGTCCGCTCGAGCTACGACCAGTCGCTCGCCGTGCTGCGGCGCGCGAAGGAGCGCCAGCGGCGCCTCGCCGCGGACGCCGCCGAGCGCGGCGCGCCGGCGCCGCGGCGGCTCACCAAGAGCTCGATCATGGTCGGCATCGGCGAGACCGACGACGAGGTCCTGGAGGCGCTCCGCGACCTGCGCGAGGCCGGCGTGGACATCGTGACGATCGGCCAGTACCTGCGCCCCTCGTCGAAGCACGCGCCCGTGCAGCGCTTCGTCGAGCCCGGGACGTTCGCCGCGTACGAGCGGGCGGCGCTCGAGATGGGCTTCCTCTACGCGGCCAGCGCGCCGCTCGTGCGGTCGAGCTACAAGGCCGCCGAGGTCTTCGTCCGCAGCCTCGTCGACCGCGGCGGCGCCGCGCTGCCCGCCGACGCATCGCCCGCCGCGCCGGCGGCCGACGGCGCCGCCGATGCGGCGCAGATCGAGGCGCTCCTCGAGGAGCGCCTCGCCGTGGCGCGGCGCGAGGCCGCCCGCGTCACCGCGGAGCTCGACCCGGACGAGCCCCGCCCGCCCGGCGCCCCGTCAGCGTCCGCCGACTCCGCGCGCCTCGTCCCCGCGGCATCCCTCGTCCGCCGCTAGTACCTCGGGCCAGAAATCCTGCCAGGGCAGCCCAGCGCGCGGCGAGCGATTCCAGCGCCAGGGCGCCCGCGGCGCGAGGGCACAACCCCCCAAATTTCTTCGCTTTTTTGCGCCTTTGCGCCTTTGCGTTGAAATCTCTCCCCCGGATCCCAGGCCAGCCTCCTGGCGCGCCGGACCAGCGCCGGGCCCGCCCGCTGCGGAGACGACCCCAGTCCGGGGTGCGAGGGCGGGAGGACAGGGAGCTGAACGAATTCGCCGCGCCTGGTGCTGCGAACGGGGGGGCGCAGCACCAAGCGCCTTGACGCTCCCCGGCGATTGGCCGAGCGTGGCCCGAAGGAGGGTCCGACACCACGATGTCCGCTCCCATCGACAGGCGCCCCGGCGGCGGCGCTCCGCTCGCCCCGCGGCCCGGCTCGGAGACGCCCCGCGCGCGCGTGGCGTCGATCCTCGCCCAGGCGGCGAAGGCGTACAGCGCGCGCCCGCCGATCGAGGACATCACGATGCCCACCGGCTTCGATCCCGCGGCCGTGGCGCTCTTCGAGACGATCATCGAGGCCTCGTTCCTCGTCGCGAACGCCGACGGCCAGTTCGACGAGGCGGAGCGCAAGCGCTTCCAGGCCATCGTCGTGGACGCCTGCCAGAACCTCGTCCACGAGAAGCAGATCGAGGCGCTCATCGCCGACCTGTGCGAGATGCTCGCCGAGGATGGGATGGAGAAGCGGGTCAGCATGGTCGCCCGCACGCTCGGTCGGACCGAGCACCAGCGCGAGGTGCTCCGCGTGGCGGCGTACATGGCGCACGCGTCGAGCGGCGTGAGCGCGCCGGAGCGCGGCGTGCTCGAGCAGCTCGCGCGCGGCTTCAGGCTCGACGCGGCCGCCGTCGACGAGGCGATCGCGCAGGCGGCCGGGCACGTGGGCGTCTAGCCGGGACATCCGCGCCGCGACGTGCGGCGCGCGACGAACGTCGCGGGAGATCGCGCGCGCGCTCGCCGCGGCGAGTCAAACCGAAGGCGCGATCGATGCGACGAGTCAACGTCGCGCGCACAGCGAATGAGCGACCGCAGCGTCTCGGCACTGGTCTCGGGCAGCGCCTTTGATTAGTGTCCCGCGAGCCGATGAGCACCGCGACGTACTCCACCGACCGCCCGCCGAACGTCTCAGGGGCAAGCCTGGAGCCGCAGGCTGCCGTCGCCCGGCACCCGCTCGACACGTGTGCCGACGACGTGATCAAGGTCCTGCGCGACGACGGCTCGCTCGACCCTGCGCACGATCCCAAGCTCGACCCGTCGGAGGTCGTCACCCTCTACAAGACCATGGTCCGCGTGCGCCACCTCGACGAGCGCCTCGTCGCGCTGCAGCGGCAGGGGCGCATCGGGTTCCACATCGGCTCGCTCGGCGAGGAGGCGGCGGTCCTCGGCAGCGTCGCCGCGACGCGGCCGCAGGACTGGGTGTTCCCCTGCTACCGCGAGTTCGGCGCCGCGCTCTGGCGGGGGCTGCCGCTCCAGCGGTACATCGACAACATGTTCGGCAACGCGAACGACACGGTGAAGGGCCGGCAGATGCCGGACCACTACACCTACCGCGCCGGGCACTTCGGCTCGGTGAGCTCGCCGATCGGCACGCAGATCACGCAGGCCGTGGGCTTCGCGTGGGCCGCGAAGCTGAAGCGCGACGAGCTCGCGACGCTCGTCTACTTCGGCGACGGCGCGACGAGCTCGTCGGACTTCCACAACGGGCTCAACTTCGCGGGCGTGTTCAAGGTCCCGGTCGTCTTCTTCTGCCGCAACAACGGCTGGGCGATCAGCGTGCCGACCGAGCGCCAGACGTCGAGCAGCACGTTCGCGTGCAAGGGGGTCGCGTACGGCGTCCCCGGGGTGCGGGTCGACGGCAACGACCTGTTCGCCGTGGTGAAGGTGACGCGCGAGGCGATCGCGCGCGCCGCGGCCGGCGAGGGCCCGACGCTGATCGAGGCGATGACGTACCGCCTGTCCGGCCACTCGACGAGCGACGACCCGAAGGCGTACCGCCCCGACGCGTGGCTCGAGCCGTGGCGGCGGCTCGACCCGATCGCGCGGCTGCGGCGGCACCTGGAGCGCACCCAGGGCTGGACCGAGGCGCAGGATCGCGAGATCGAGGCGGCGGTCGACGCGGAGATCAAGGCCTGCATCGCCGTCTCGGAGAAGGTGCCGCCGCCGTCGCTCGACTCGATGTTCGAGGACGTCTACGCCGAGCCGCCGTGGCACCTCGTCGAGCAGCGGGAGCAGCTCAAGGCGGGCCCGAGGCCCAAGGGCCACGGCGGCCACTAGGACGCGCGGGCGCGGCGTGGACGACGGCGCGGTCGGCGGGGCGGCTCGCCTTCCGGCGCCGGGCGCGGCCGGGGTGGCGCCGCCGCCCGCGATCGACGGGGTCCCCAGGGGAGCGGGGTCGCCCGTGAGGTAGCACTCCCACCTTCTGGCCGAGAGACGGAGACGAAGAGCATGCCTCAGATGAACATGGTCCAGGCGATCAACGACGCGCTACGCCACGAGATGCGGCGGGACGCGCGGGTCGTCGTGCTCGGCGAGGATGTCGGCAAGGTCGGCGGCGTGTTCCGCGTGACCCAGGGCCTGTTCGACGAGTTCGGGGACGACCGGGTGATCGACACGCCGCTCTCCGAGGGCGGGATCGTCGGCACGGCGATCGGCATGGCGCTCTACGGGCTCGTGCCGGTCCCGGAGATCCAGTTCGCGGACTTCATCTACCCCGCGTACGACCAGATCGTGTCCGAGCTGGCGAAGTACCGGTACCGCTCGGGGGGCGAGTACCCGTCGAAGCTCGTCATCCGCACGCCGGTGGGCGGCGGCATCCGCGGCGGGCACTACCACTCGCAGTCGCCGGAGGCGCAGTTCATCCACGTGGCGGGCCTGAAGGTCGTGTGCCCGTCGAACCCGGCGGACGCGAAGGGGCTCCTCCTCTCGTCGATCCGGGATCCCGACCCGGTGCTGTTCTTCGAGCCGAAGCGCATCTACCGCGCGGCGAAGGGCGACGTCCCCGAGGGCGACTACACCGTCCCGCTCGGCAAGGCGAAGGTGGTGCGGCCGGGCTGGCACGTGACGCTCGTCGTCTGGGGCGCGATGCTCTACGAGGCGCTCGACGCGGCGAACCAGGCGGCCGCGCAGGGCGTCGAGTGCGAGGTGATCGACCTGCGCACGCTGTGGCCGCTCGACATCGACACCGTGATCGAGTCGGTGAAGCGGACGGGCCGGTTCATCGTCGTGCACGAGGCGCCGAAGACCTGCGGCTTCGGGGCCGAGATCGTCTCGCTGGTGAACGAGAAGGCGTTCCTGCACCTGGAGGCGCCGCCGCTGCGGGTGACGGGCTTCGACACCCCCTTCCCGTACACGCTCGAGAACGAGTACCTCCCGCTGTCGCATCGTATCCTTCCGGCGATCCTGGAGACGGCGAGGTACTGACGCATGGGCAAGTACGAGTTCAGGCTTCCGGACATCGGCGAGGGCGTCACGGAGGGGGAGATCGTGACATGGCTGGTCTCTCCGGGCGACATGGTCGCCGAGGACCAGCCGATGGTCGAGGTGATGACCGACAAGGCGACGGTGACGATCACGTCGCCGCGCGCGGGTCGGATCCTGGAGACGCGCGGCAAGGTGGGCGGGATCGTCCCGGTGCACTCGGTGCTCGTCGTGTACGACCTCGACGACAGGGCCGCCGCGCCGTCGCCCGCGTCGGGGGCGGGGCCTGCCGCGCCGTCGCCCGCGTCGGGGGCGGGGATGCGGCAGTCTGCGGCGAAGACGGGCCCGGCGGAGCCCGTGAAGGCGGAGCCCGCGGCGACGGCGGTCGGCGACATCCGGGAGGACCTGCCGGGGATGAACCTCGTGGCGCCGGCGCCGGCCGCGTGGATGAACGGCAGCAAGGGCGCGGTCGCGGCGGCTTACTTCAACGAGAAGCCGCTCGCGACGCCGGCGACGCGCAAGCTGGCGCGCGATCTCGGGGTCGACCTGCGGCGCGTGCCGCCGACCGGCCCGGGCGGCCGCGTGACGAAGGACGACGTGCGGGCGCTCGAGGCGCCCGAGGTGGAGCCCGAGACGACCCCGCTGCTGTCCGCGGCGGCGGCCCGGCGGGCGGCGGCGGCCGCGGGCGCGGGCGGCGCGGGCGCGGCGGCCGGGGGCGCGCGGGGCGCGGGCGGCGCAGGCGCGGCGAGCGCCGAAGCGCGCGCGGCGGACGCGGGGGCTGCGGTCGAGCGCGCGAGGGCTGCGGTCGAGCGCGGGGCCGCGGCGGCGCCCGAGCTGCTGGATGAGGACCGCGGGCGCGGGGCGGCGCGGCCGGGCCGCGGGATCGCCATCCCCTCGGCGCCGGGCGACGAGCGCGTCCCGCTGCGCGGCGTGCGCAAGCGGATCTTCGAGGCGATGTCGCGGTCGAAGCACACGGCGGCGCACTTCACCTTCGTCGAGGAGTGCGACGTCTCGGCGCTGAAGGAGCGCCGCGCGCGCCTCAGGCCGCTGGCCGAGAAGGCGGGCGTCAAGCTGACCTTCCTGCCCTTCTTCGTGAAGGCCGTCGTCGCCGCGCTCAAGAGGCACCCGACGCTGAACAGCGCCTTCGACGAGGCCGCGCAGGAGATCGTCGTCCGGAAGAGCTACCATATCGGCATCGCGTCCGCGACAGAGGCCGGGCTGATCGTGCCTGTCGTGCGCGACGCGGATCGCCGGAGCGTGCTGGACATCGCGAAGGAGATCGCGCGGCTCAGCGAGGACACGAAGGCGGGGCGGGTGAAGCCGGAGGATCTCGGCGGCTCGACGTTCACGATCACGTCGCTCGGCCAGCAAGGTGGGCTGTTCGCGACGCCGATCCTGAACTTCCCCGAGGTGGCGATCCTCGGGATTCACCAGATGAAGCAGAAGCCGGTGGTGCGCGACGGGCAGATCGTCATCGGCGAGGTGATGCTGGTGTCGCTGTCGTTCGACCACCGGATCATCGATGGCCACGTCGGGGCGGCGTTCGCCTACGAGGTCATCGGGTATCTGGAGGATCCGGATCGGCTGTTCCTGGAGATGAGCTGAGCGAGCACGATCCGCGGGAGAGCGACAAACGGGTTGAACCCGCCTGAAACGAGCAGAGCTTCGAACCGCCAAGGCGCCAAGGACGCCAAGATATCGTCCTCTTCTCGGCGTCCTCGGCGTCGTCGGCGGTTCATTTCTCGCTCGATCGACGTGATCGTTGACCAGGGGGAGGCTGGCGGGGGGCAGCCTCGGCGCCTCCTGCGCAGCCTCGGCGCCCTCCTGTGCAGCCTCCGCGCCCCTCCTGCGCAGCCATGGCGCCCCTCCTGCGCGGCCCCGGCGCCCCTCCTGCGCAGCCTCGGTGCCGTCCTGCGCGGCCCCCGCGCCCCTCCTGCGCAGCCTCGGCGCCCCTCCTGCGCAGCCTCGGCGACCTCCTGCGGCGGCCCCGTCGCCTCTCCTGCGCAGCCTCGGCGCCCCTCCTGCGCAGCCCCGGCGCCGTCCTGCGCAGCCTCGGCGCCCCTCCTGCGCAGCCCACTGCGTGTCCTATGCCACAATTTCCTGGCTCCTGCGCAGCCCCGGCGCCCTCCTGCGCGCCCATTTATGTGTCCTATACAACAAACGATCGAGGCCTGCGCATCCCGCCACCCCTCCTGCGCCGCCCCCGCGCCCTCCTCTGCGGCCCCGGTACACTCCTGCGCATGCCAGGAGGTGGGCTACGCAACACTTCCCCCCTCCTGCGCACGCCTCGGAGCTACGCGACACGCTGTGGCACCGGAGCAGCCCGCGCGAGGTCGCCCGAGATGCCACGGGGCTTCGCGCAGCGCTCCTCCTCCGCCGCGATGCGCCTCGCGAGCGCTTCCTGCGCGTCGTGGAGCGCCCTCGTGCGCCATCTATAGACCGTGCTGAGGGGTGTCGCCCGCGTCTCGGCGATGTCTCTCATCGAGATCTCATGGAGGTCGTGCTGGACAAGCACCGAGCGCAGCTCGAACGGCAAGCCCAGGACGAGTGACCTCAGCAGGCGCCGCCGCTCCGCCGCGAGCAGGAGCTCAAGGGCCGTCGCGCCGTCGCCGGCCTCGCACAGCGCTGCGGGATCCGTGATGACCTCGCGCCGCCGAGACGCCTTCGCGTGATAGCGCGCAGCCAGGTTGACCGCGATGCCGTTGAGCCAGCGCGCCACGGGGCCGCGCGAAGGGTCATAGCTGCCGAACCGCGTGAGCGCCGAGAGGAGGACGTCCTGGCTCAGGTCGTGACGATCCCGCTCGGGCACACGGAGCTTCGCGAGCCACCGGGACACGCGCCGAGCCGTCTCCGCCTGAAATAGCTGGTCGAACGCGTGCGCCCGATCGCAGCCCGCCGCCGGCTTCGCCGCGTCATGCCGAGATCCCTGCCGAGCTGCCGTGCGCGCCGGGACGCGCGGCGCGCCGGATGCCTTCGGACCAGCCGTCCTCGCGTGTCGCGCCACAGGGGCCGACCCCTCCGCGAGGACGCGTGTTCCGACGTGATGAATGATCGCCCCGCGCGGGGGCTGCGCCAGGAGCTCCATGGCTCGCCTCCAGGTGAAACGTGAATGCTCCGCGCGACCCCGCGTCCGCGCGCCGATACGACACCTCCTGAGCGGGCGTCACACGCCGGGCGACGACCGCTCAGGAGCGCTCGATCTCCGAGGGCGCGACCGCGCACAACGGTGGTCCAGCGCCGCCATCGTCACGAAGGCCGCCTCGTGCTCGGGGCGGCCAGCTGCGCGGCGCTTACCGGAGCTGGTCCAGAAGCGCCTCGCGTTCACCCGCCAGGCGGCCGCACGGGAATCTCCGTGCGTGCTCCTCCAGCAGGCGCCGCGCCTCGACGAGCGACACGACGTCACCGGCCTCCACGGCTGTCCGCGCGCGGGCGACCAGATCCCGCTCGCGGGCGCCGATCGCCGGGGGCTGCGCCGCGGGGCGGCCTGCCGGCAGCGCGCGGACGGCAGGGGCCTTCACCGCCCTATCCAGCGCAGGAGTGGCCGTCACCGCCTCATCCAGCGCCGGAGTGGCCGTCACCGCCCTATCCAGCGCCGGAGTGGCCGTCACCGCCTCATCCAGCGCCGGTGAGGCCGTCACCGGCATGCCCAGCGCACGACGCGCGCGCGCCGGCGCGGCGGGGCTCTGCGCGGCCTGCGCGATCGCCGTCCCGCTCGCCCTCCGGGAGACCAGCGTGGCCATCGAGGTGCGGAGCGGCTCGACGGGATCCATCGGGCGCGTGGCCAGCGCGCCGAGCGCCGCCGCACAGGCGATGGCGAAGCCCGGCGCCGTCCAGCGCGCGGGACCACCTCGCCGAAAGGAGCGCCGCTCCAGGAGGAGCCAGGGTGCGAACAGCACGGAACGCAACCGGCGTCCGCCGCGGCCTCGTTGCCTCGCTTCCCAGCGGGCCGCCGCCTCCTCGAACTCTTCCCACGCCCGGCGCAGACGGCTCCTCGCGGTCTCGAACGGGATCTCCAGCTCCCGCGCGACGTCGGCGATCGACCGCTCCAGGAGCTCGCACGCGATGAATATCCCGCGGCCCCGCTCGCCGATCTGATCGATGAGCTGTTGCACCAATGCCGCCTCCTGGCGCGCGATGGCGTGCTCCTCGGGGCTCCGGCGCTCATCGCAGAGCGCCGCCTCGTCGAGGCCGGTGAGCGCCTCCTCGCGCCTGCGCGCCGCCCGCCTGTGATCGCGGGCCGTGTTCAGGACGACGCTGTCGCGAAAGGCGCCCGGGTTCGTGGCCGCTCGGGCCTGCTCTCGCTTCTCCCACAGCCGCACCATCGCGTCCTGCATGACGTCGTCGAGGTCCTGCGCGGGCACCCCGACGTAGCTGGCGAGCGATCTCACGCGGGCGGGTAGAAGGCAGGTCGGCGTTGCTCGATCCACGATCCACCAGACGATCCGGGCCCGGCCCGACGGGTCAAAAATCGACCGAGCCGCCGCAAGAAGCCGGGCGAGCGGCTCACGAGGTCACGGTGGGCAATCCCGGAGAGAGGAGCAGGAGCTCGGCGAGGCCTCCGCCGCAGCAGTGCCCGTCAGCCCGATGAGGATCGTCACCGGGCCCCAGCAGCCATCGCGCGCGCGGCTCTCATTCCCTCCCCCTCCCCTCCAGAGCGAAGCCACATATTCCGCCAGCACCGCGAAAGTTCTCATTCATTCGGTGGCTGGATATCGATTCCGCCCCTTCGTAAGCCCGCCGGTGCATGAGATGCGTACACGGGGAGGCACGGCGATCGCGGGGCACGGCGCGTTGACATGGGCTTGCTCGCAGGCGTATTGAGGACGGCGTGCGCCGTGTGCCCCGCGCCTTGTTGCCGTGCGTCTTTCTTGGCGTGATCGCGGCGATGGAAGGGGCGGCGAGCGCGCGGGATCCCCACGGGATCGCGGGGACGCGAGAGACATCGACCGTGGAGGAGCTGCTGCGCCCCGCTCGGCAGGCGCGCGACGCGGGACGGTGGGTCGAGGCCGAGGCGGCATACGAGGCGGCCCTCGAGAAGGCTGAGACGGCGTGGACGACCGACGCGGAACGCGCCGAGATCGCCGCGGAGCTCGGCCTGTGCGAGCTCGCGCTGGGCAGGCACCGCGAGGCGGCGGACCACCTGGCGCAGGCGTTGAAGCACCGTGACGGGCTCCGCCGCGCGCTCCGGGAACGGGCGGAAGACGGCCTGCTCCAGGCGGAGCGCCGCGTGGTGACGGTCTACGTGGGCGTCAATCCGCCCGACGCCGAGGTGTCCGTCGATGGCAAAGCGCTGGGGCGCCGGGCGCCGACCTACGAGCTGTTCCTCGAGCCCGGGCACCACACCGTGCGGGCCGAGCTCGATGGCCACGCCGAGGCGGTGAGCGCGTTCGAGGGGAAGGCCGGCCAGCAGCACTCGGTGGCGCTGAAGCTGCCCCGCGCGCCGGAGCGCGGGACACGGGCGCCGGAGGCGGCCGGCGCCGGCGCGGCGCGGCCTGAGGCGCCGTCTCTCCCTTCTCCGGCGCGGCCGGCGCTCCCACTGGCGGAGCTGCGGATCGGGGGCGCGGCGCTGGCGACGGCCGCGGTGGCAGCCGGCACGGTGTTCCTGCTGCGGGCCGATGTGATCGACGACAACCTCGGCGAGCGCGAGATGGTGCTCCGCGGGAAAGGTTGGACGCCGACGACGTGCTGGTGGCCGGACGCGCCCTCGACCTGCACGGAGATCCTCAACGACCTGGCCGAGCGGGACCTGTTCGCCACGCTCGGCAACGTGGCGCTGGCGACGGGGGCGGTCTTCGGGGTCGCGACGGCGGCGTCGTTCCTCGCGGAGGGGTGGATCCTCGACGAGACGCCGGTCCGCGGCGGCGTGCAGGTGGTGCCGAGCGCGACGGGAACGCAGGCCGGGCTCGTCCTTCAGGGCGTGTGGTGAGGCAAGGAGCGGCGATGGGGATGCGCGGGGGGCGAGGTCGAGCAAGGCTGCGTTCGGTCGCGCTCATCGTGCTCGGCTGCGGGAGCGCCGCGGGGGGCGCCGGCTGTTCCTATGCCGAGGACTGCGCGAGGTCGTTCACGTGCCATCCGCTCCCCGGCGAGGAGCCGCCGGTACTGCCGGCGTCGCCGTGCGACGGCGACCCAGCGACGAGCCCGGCGAAGGACGGGTGCGGGGTGTTCGTGGCGCGGCACGGGGACGACGCGAGCGGCGGGACGAGGCACGCGCCCGTCGGGACGCTGCGGCGCGCGGTGGAGAAGGCGTCGGAGCCCGGGGGGACGCGGCGGGTGTACGCGTGCGCGGAGGACTTCGAGGAGGCGGTCACGCTGCCGTCGGGGGTCGCGCTCTGGGGCGGCCGGGACTGCGGCGCGGAGGCGTGGACCTGGGGCGGTGAGGAGAGCTTCACCGGGATCGCGCCCGAGCCGGGGCGGGTGCCGCTCACGGTGGAGGCGCGCCAGGAGAGCAGGACGTCGCTCGTGTTCGGCGTGCGACTCGTGGCGGCGGACGCGGTCCGGCCGAGCGGGTCGTCCATCGGGATGATCGTGCGCGAGGGCGCGGCGGTGGAGGTGGTGTCGAGCGAGATCCTGGCGGGGAACGGCGCGGATGGGGCGGATGGGGAGAGCGCGCCCCAGGACACGCCCTGGCGGGCGCCAGATGGGGCGCCTGGCCATCCAGGCTCGCATGGATGCTTGGCGGACTGGACCGAGGGCGCTCCGCCGGCGAGGACCGTGTGCGAGGACGGCACGACGTCCATCGGCGGCACGGGCGGCGATGGCGAGGTCGCTGCGGGCGGCGACGGCGCGGAAGGGGCACCGGCACCGGGGCCTGGCGCAATGAATAAAGGAGAAGCGGGAAACGGGGGGGCGATGGCCTGTACGCCGGGCAAGAAGGGCGGCGCTGGGGAGAGCGGCGCGAACGGGGTTGGAGCCGGGAAGGGCGTGGACGACCGGCTCAAGTACGGAAGCATCAGCGCGCACGGCTGGCAGGGCTTCTCGGGACAGAACGGCCAGAACGGGGCGATCGGCCAGGGAGGCGGCGGCGGGGGCGGCGTTGGATCGAACGGGCAGTGCCGCGCCGTGGATCCGCAAGCTGGACCGTCCGGCGGCTCGGGCGGGGGCGGCGGCTGCGGGGGACGTGGCGGTCAAGGCGGCGGCTACGGGGGCGGTAGCTTCGGGATCATCGCCCTGCACGCTCACGTCATGGCGGACAAGACCGACATCATCACCGGTGACGGCGGTCGCGGCGGCAATGGAGGGAAGGGGCAAGAGGGGGGCCGGGGCAGACCGGGCGGCCCCGCGGGAGGGATCTTCCCCGTCGGTACCAGCTACTTTGCATGTGGAGGGGGGCCCGGCGGCGATGGAGGCAAAGGCGGCTATGGCGGCGGCGGGCTCGGGGGCGTTTCCGTCAGCGTCGCGTTCGTGGACAGCAGCGTTCAACTCACGGAGAGCGCCGACTGGGATTGGGGAGCCCCTGGTGTCGGGGGCGTCGGAGGCGATCCGGGCGACGATAACGCCAAAGGAGAAGACGGCCAGACCGCCGTTCTTTGGAAGTTCCCCGAGCTGATTGTCCCGCCCCAATGACGCCGCTCGCGCGGGAATGATCAGGGAGAGAGGACCATGAAGTTCAAAGCCGCTGCAACGATCGTGCTGCTGTCCTCCCCGGCCGTCCTGGGGTGCGGGACGGAGGCGTTCGCCCCACCGTGCGCGGAGGGGGGCGCCTGCGACCCAGAGCCCGCGGCCGCGCCCTCGGAGGAGGAGTGTCTCGAGGGGCTCGCCGCGCTGCGCGTGCAGGCCGGGTGCGGGGTGTTCGCGAGCCGGTCGTTCGGAGACGACAGCAATCCCGGCACGATGGAGAAGCCGGTGGAGACGCTCGCCCGTGCGGTGGCGCTCGCGCCGCGTGCTCGCGGGCGGGTGTTCGCCTGCACCGACTCTTACGCCGACGGCCTCACGTTGCGCTCCGGCATCGATCTGTGGGGCGGGTTCGCTTGCTGGTCGAGATGGCGACACTACACGGAAGGGATCACCAACCAGCCGGCGGTCCTCTATTCATCAGACGAGGGGGGTCCCCCGATCACCGTGGTGGCAGCGCAGGACGACGGCGAGTGGGCCACCGACGGCGTATCGACGATCGTGGACATGCAACTGCAGCACAAGCGCAGATTGCAGCCGGATCGCGATTCCATCGCGATGAGGCTCGAGCCGGGCGCGGTCGTGGAGGTGCATCGGAGCGTGATCCAGGCGGACAGGGGCGGCGGAGGCAAGCACGGCGAGGATGCGGTCTACGTTGATCCGCAGCCAGCGTACGGGGAGATCGGAGCGATCGGCAGGGACGCTTGCTCGGCAGCGACCGTGGCCGGCGCGCCCGCCGTGACAACCGTGTGCGGCGACATGGTGTCGACGGGCGGCAAAGGGGGCGACGGGACCCCGGAGCGCGGTGGCGATGCCGAGGACGGCAAGCCGCTGCCGGCCCCGAACACCACGGGCGCAGGCCTGGGCGGCGCGGGCGCGAAGGACGGCGTCCGGTGCGAGCACGGCCGCGATGGGGAAAACGGGGCGCCGGGCGCGCCGGGTGCAGCCGGCCAGGGTGGACGCCTCACCGAAGCCGGGTGGGAAGGCGTGCCCGGCCGTCAGGGCGGCACGGGAGCGCCCGGCCAGGGGGGCGGCGGCGGCGGCGGCGCGCCGGGCGGCCGGAGCGGCTGCGGCAACGCGGCGCTGGGCGGCGCGTCGGGCGGCTCGGGCGGCGGCGGCGGCTGCGGCGGCAGCGGTGGCCGCGGCGGCAGCGCGGGCGGCGCGAGCATCGGGATCTTCGCCCATCCGGGGAGCAAGGTGACCCTGCGGGAAACGCGCATCATCACGGGCCCGGGCGGCGCCGGAGGTCGAGGGGGCCGAGGCCAGCTCGGCGGGCAGGGCGTGCAAGGAGGCCCGCCGGGGCGGCAGGGGGAAATGGGGGGCCAATATGCCTGCCGAGGAGGCTACGGCGGCTGGGGCGGCAAGGGTGGCTACGGCGGCGGCGGCTCCGGGGGACCGTCGATCGGGATCGCGTATGCCGACGACGAGCAGCTCGCGCTGGATGGCGTGACGTTCGAGATCGGCGAAGGGGGCCTGGGCGGCATCGCCGATGTCGAGGAGGACGAGACGCGCGACCAGGCGAACCGAGGCAGCAACGGCTTCGCTGCCGAGACGATGCGCTTCGCGCCGTAGGGTCTGCGCCCGGGATTGCCGCCCGCGACCGCTCCCGCTGTCGAGTCGCCCCGCTCGACGTAAGCGAGGTCGTCTTGCGCAATGACCAGATGACGAGCGACGCTGGCGCAGACCAAGCGCCCGACTATGACTTCGTGCATACCTTATGGATCGATCCGAACCAGATACTTCTTGAGCACCCATCCAACCTGTTCCTCCCCGCGAAGATGATCGAAATATCTAACCTGAACCCTTTTTCCAGTTTGCCCGATGACTTCCACCACGGTGCCGGGGTAGAGCGTGTGAAGATGGGGGGAGGATCTAGCGCTGTTGCGCTGCCGAAGAATCACAGCCCGCCGAACAACATACCAAGCCCTGACTCGAATCACGTTGCCTTTATCGACTGCCGCGGCACGAAGCTCAGCTTCTTGCTCGTGCAGCTCGACAAGCCTGGCGAGCGCACGCTGGACGGTAGCCGCTCTCTCGTCCGCCAATTGCTGATCCTTGGCGGCTTCAGCCTCCTGCCGTTTGGCCCTCAGCTCGGTTAATGTGCTGAATCCAGTCGCCGACACTCCGAAGATCGCAGCAACCAAGAGGCTAACGAACGCAATGACCGTTGGAAGGTCCCAGCGCGGCGCCCTCGGCGACGACGAGCTTGATGCGAGTTTAGCGACAACGCGCTCGACAACCTCGGCGACGAGCTTCTCGACATCCGCAGTGGGATGAGAATCGTCAACCGCGGTACGTAGCTCGGCAATAGCAGCCATCAGAGGTGACTGGTCTTTTAGCGTCTGAACGCGCGCCGCGTCTTGATCCACCATCTCGAGAGTCGCGAGGGCGGACAAAGCCTCGGTGGCGATTTGCACGTGGCGCGGGAATGCAGCGGCAACCGCGGTAGCCGCGGTGCCGAGCAAGCCTGAATTCACACGGCCGATGGCACTCGCTAGCTTATCGAGTGATACGCCGGGCGAGAGCTGGGCCGTTAATTGAACTGCGCCGAGTTCTGCGAGTCGGGCCATCTTGCGCTGCATGGCCATGAGGCCGCCCGGGTCCGCGAGCCGGGCCATCTTGCGCTGCATGGCCGCGAAGCCGCCATGACCCGCGCGCTGCGCCATCTTACGCTGCATGGCCATGAGGCCGCCCGGGTCTGTGAGCCGGGCCATCTTGCGCTGCATGGCCACGAAGCCGCCATGACCCGCGCGCTGCGCCATCTTACGCTGCATGGCCACGAAGCCGCCCGGGTCTGTGAGCCGGGCCATCTTGCGCTGCATGGCCACGAAGCCGCCATGACCCGCGCGCTGCGCCATCTTACGCTGCATGGCCACGAAGCCGCCCGGGTCTGTGAGCCGGGCCATCTTGCGCTGCATGGCCACGAAGCCGCCATGACCCGCGCGCTGCGCCATCTTACGCTGCATGGCCACGAAGCCGCCCGGATCCGCGATCTCAGCTAGTCTACGCTGTATCGCCATCAAATTATCTAGAGGTTCGTCGTCCTTCGACATTTGAATTTCCGTCTTATGTCATGATGTGGATGAAGAAGCCCACCTACAAAGTCACGGACGGCCAGACGCGTCCAGTGGGAAATGATTCGCAGGCCTCGGTGGCAGCCGCAGTCCCTCGTCACTACCCGGTTTTGATCCGCTCGAAGGCAAGGGGTATACTCTTCGGTGCATTCTGGGCGCGCACGGCGGTGAGGTGACCACGGAGCGGGGGGACCAGGCGGAACGGCAGCCTCGTGATTCGCTCCTTCCTGCCCTCGAGGCCGAGCGAGGCGCGGGCGCATGTTGCCACGGCCCGTAGCCTTGCTCCATCGGACCCCGCGCCCCTCCGCGGCCTCGCCGCCGTCGAGCGGTACCCTGATCGCGACGATCGCGTCGTCGAGTTCCTGACCCAGGCGCTCGAGTTGGCCCCGGAGGACGTCGCGACGCACGTCGCCCTCGGCGATGTGCACCTCGCGCTCGTCCGCGTCGACGACGCCGCGCGCTGGGCTCGCGCCTCGCTGGAGGCCGAGCCCGAGCACACTGACGCGCTCGTCCTCTCCCCTCCGAAGGCGGCCAGGCCCTGGTCCACGTGCTCGACCAGGTGCTCCCGCGACGGCCACGACGTCGCCTTGGCCCACGAACGCGGCGAGGCGAGCGCGCCGGCGATGTTCACCGCGCCCGCGACCGCCTGGGCCAGCCGGGCCGCCTTCTCCGATGCATCGCTGTAGCTCCGCGGCGGGCCCGCGGCCTCCGCTTCGGGCGGCGGCTCCGCCTCGTCCGTGTCGCGCTCGATCGCCCGGACCTGGTAGCCGTCGTCGTTCTCCCAGCCGCCGCCAGGCTCCCGTACGCCGAGGGAGAGCACGAATCGCCGGGTCGCCTCGTGGACCGCCTGCGGGATCTCCTCGCCTTCTCTCCAGGTGAGGACCGCCTCCCGGAGCTCGCGCGCTCGCTCACGGGGCCGCTCGAGCGGGAAGTACGCGATGTAGTCATCGGCCGCCTGAAGGACTTCCGAGCGCGTCGGTCGTCTCACGAGGGTCGACAGCCTGCGAGCCGAGGTCATCTCACGCAACAGGTAGAAGGCGTCGTGGCGTTCAGCTCGAGCCCATCAGCGATCGGCGCCCCCGCTCTCGGCGTCATCTCGGGCGCGCTCCAGGTCTTCCGTCTCGGCGACGACTCCGACGCGTTCGCACGCTGCACGCACGGTCGCCTCATCCAGCAGCCCGGAGCGGTAGCAGCGCAGCAAGAACCGGTAAGCCGAGGCGCGGACTCTTCCTCGGGCAGCGTCCATCTGCTCCGACGGGATTCTGGTAGGCGCTGGTGGCGTCTGTGGGCCGAGCTCGCAGCGCCCTCCGCAGATCGGGCAGTACCCCGAGACCTTTGTTCCATGCGCCTTGACCCACCCGACCTGGGCGTCGCGGAGGCGACGAAACCGCTGCGGGTACTCGTCGATCGTGCGCAGGGCGTGGGCAGCCTCGTCCAGCCAGAAGTCCAGGTTGGCGACCTGTCCGGCGAGCTGGTGGACGTTCGAGTGCGCGAACCGTTCGAGCTGGTCCGCAAGCAGCTCAGCTCTGTCAACGCTGTACACCATCCAGAACCTCTCGATGCCCCGCCATCGAAGACCTGTTGCCCAGGAAGGATGAGCCGATGAAACCGCGCACCGGAGGCCGAGCGAGGCGCGGGAGCATGTTGCCACGGTCCGTGGCCTCGATCCATCGGACGCCGCGCATCTCCGCGGCCTCGCCGCCGTCCGCGGTACCCTGATCGCGACGATCGCGCCGTCGAGCTCCTGACCCAGGCGCTCGAGCTGGCCCTCCGCGGAGCTGGGAACACCTCCACCTGCTGGGCCGCCCTTACCGTTCAGCTCATAGCTTTTGAGCGCCTTGCACTTTCCCGAGTCCGCGATCGAAGGTTCCAAGCGGAACGTGGCCCGCTGCGCGTGCGACTTCGAGGATCAGACAATCGGAGAAGCCCAGGCCGGGATGCTCGCGGAACTGCGCGACAGCCGCCCTTACCACGTCGGCGTCCTGAACCACCATGCAGTTGTGGTCCAGCAGCATCTCTACTCCGTTCCCGATCTGCTCCGGTTCGACGCCGTACACGGAGTCCAGGACCCAAACGGCTTCCATGAGCACGAGATGGGAGATCCATGCACCTGTTTGCACGAAGGTCTCGGCAGCGGCGAGCTGTTTTGCGTCGTCGCGTGCCAGCAAGCGAACGAGGACATTCGTGTCAACGGCGCGCATGGCGGGCCCTCATGCGCTGCCTGATGCCTTCCTTGAGATCGTCAAGACTTCGCGGCTGGGGTTCCCGCGAGAACAGCGCCCGGTGAAGATCCTCGAAGCTGTGCCGACCAACGCGCCGCACGGTGATTCGATCACCCTCGGCATCCCATTCCAAGATCGATCCCGGCACCAGTTCGAGGCGCTTGCGCACCTCGGCGGGAACCGAGATCTGCCCCTGAGCCGTGACCCTCGATTGCGCGAGCTTCATGCCGGCACAGTACCATGGTAATGAACCGCGAGCAAGGACGGCCGTTCTGCCAGCGCCGCCGAGGCGGGCGCCATGCGTCGCGGGACGCCGGTCATGCGATCCAGCAGAGCGCTCACCTCGCTCGGCGTGAGCACCGCGTCCGAGCGCCATCCTCGTCCTCCTCGCCGCGGTTGTCACCCCAGGACCGAGATGGCCGGGCCGCGGCGTGGCGGAGCACCGCGGCCCGGCTCCTGACCGATCTCGAGGACGAGCCAGCCCGCAGGCCGATGAGCCTGCGGGCTGTTCAGACCGACAGCCTCACCAGACGCAGCTGTTGCCCGAGATGCGCTGGCCCGACTCGCAGCACTGGATGATGGTCGAGCCCGTGTCCCGCTGGGTGCAGGCGTGCGAGCCGACGATGCCAGTTCGCAGCCTCATGGGGCCACCTGACGGCGTTTTTCGCAGGGTCATGGGGCCACCCCAATCGCAGGAGGATGGGGCCACCCGCGCGGGGGCGTGACCCGGTTTTCGCAGGGTCATGGGGCCAGCTTCCGAGGTTTTTCGCAGCCTCATGGGGCCAGCTCGGGACGCCGCGGTCGGGATCTGAGACGGGCTCCTTCCGACGACGGCGCGGGTCGCCGTCGGAAGGAGGCCGATGCCCTACCGAGAGCTGATCATGGTTGACATCAAGGAAATGCTCCGCCGTCGTGCGGCGGGGCAGAGCGCGCGTCATGTGGCGCGCGAGACGGGGTTCGATCGCAAGACGGTCGGCAGGTACTTCGAGGCCGCAGCGACCCTGCCACTGCCACGCGACCGCGAGCCGACGGACGAGGAGGTTCACGCGATCGCCCAGCGCGTGCAGGCGCGCCCGGTGCCTGATGCGAGCGATGAGTGGAGGCAGGTCGACGCGCATCGAGCACGTATCGAGGCCTGGCTAGCCCAATCTCGCCCGCTGAAGCTGCGGAAGATCCACACGCTGCTCACGCGCGACTACGGCGTCACCGCGAGCTACGACACGCTCTGGCGTTTCGCCAGGGAGGAGCTCGCGTGGCGCAAGAAGATGCCGACGGTTCGCGTCGCGGACACCGAGCCCGGCGAGGTCGCGCAGATCGACTTCGGCCTGATGGGTAAGCTGTTCGACCCAGCGACACAGCGGGTTCGTAACCTGTGGGTGCTCGTGGTGACGCTCGCGTACAGCCGCTACCAGTTCGTGTGGCCGTCGTTCGAGCAGACCACCGCGGCGGTGTGCGCAGGCCTGGATGCGGCGTGGAGGTTCTTCGGCGCGATGGCGCGCGTGATCCTCCCGGACAACACGAAGGCCATCGTGCTTCGCGCTGACGAGCTCGCGCCCGTGCTCGTGCCGGCGTTCCTCGACTACACGCAGACGCGCGGGCTGTTCGTGGATGCCGCGCGAGTCAGGTCGCCAAAAGACAAGGCGCGTGTCGAGAATCAGGTCGCGTACGTGCGCGAGAGCTGGTTCGACGGCGAGTCGTTCACCAGCCTCGACGAGGCGCGCGCGTCCGCTGAGCGGTGGTGTCGCGACGTCGCCGGTGCGCGTGTCCACGGCACGACGCGCGAAGTGCCGCGCGAGGTGTTCGAGACGCGCGAGAGGAGCGCCATGAAGCCGGCGCCGACAGCGCCGTTCGACGTACCGCACTGGACTGACGCGAAGGTGCACCCCGACCATCACGTGCAGGTCCTCCGGTCGCTCTACAGCGTGCCGACGCGCTACGTCGGCAGCACGGTGCGCGTTCGCGCCGACAGCGTGTCCGTGAGGATCTACGCCGGCACGCAGCTCGTGAAGGTGCACGCGCGCGTTGCGCCGGGCAAGCGCTCCACCGACCCGAGCGACTACCCCGTGGGCAAGGACATCGCGGCCGAGCGCGATGTGGCTTCGCTCATCGCGAGCGCGAAGAAGTGCGGCGTGCACGTCGGCATCTACGCCGAGCGGCTGCTCGATGTGCCGCTACCGTGGACGCGCATGCGGCTCGTCTATGCGCTGCTGCGGCTGTGCAACAAGTTCGGCAACGGGCGCGTCGAGGCGATCTGCCAGAGCGCGCTCGCGTTCGATGTCGTCGACGTGCAGCGCGTGACGCGCATGCTCGAGACGGCGAAGACGCCCGCGTCACCGCCCACGGATGAGCGCAAGGTCGTTGCGCTCCCCACGCCGCGGTTCGCGCGCAGCACCGAGCACTTCGCGACACGCACGCTGGCGGCTGCCGCGACGAAGGAGGAGGCGTGATGAGCTCGAGCGAAGTCGACCCCGCGCTCGTCACGGCGCTCAAGCGCCTGCGCCTCGGCCGCATCGCAGCGACGTTGCGTGAGCGGCTGCTGCTGGCCGAGAAGCAGTCGATGGGGCACGAGGAGATGTTGCTCATGCTGCTCACCGACGAGATCGCGCGCCGCGAGGCGAGCGCGACGGAGAGCCGCGTACGCGACGCCGGGCTCGATCCCAACATGCGCCTGGAGCTCTGGGACAAGACCGCGAAGGTCAGCTTCGACAAGCGTCTGCTCGGTGGGTTCACGAGCCTGCGCTTCCTCGAAGAGCACAAGCACATCGTCATCCTCGGCTCGGTCGGCGTGGGCAAGACCTTCCTCGCGAACGCGCTCGGACACCTCGCGTGCCAGCACGGCTACAGCGTGCGTTTCCTGCGCGCCGACGCGATGCTGCGCAGGCTGCGCCAGAGCAGGCTCGACAACTCACGCGACGCCGAGATGGTCGCGCTCACGACCGTCGACCTGCTCATCCTCGACGACTTCGCGCTCGAGGCGATGAGCAAGGAAGAGAGCCGCGACGTCTACCAGCTCTTCCTCGAGCGCACGGGTCACGCGTCGATGATCGTCACGAGCAATCGCGACACGGCCGAGTGGCTCGCGATGTTCGACGACGTGCTGCTCGCGCAGAGCGCCGTCGATCGGTTCAAGAACGCGGCGTTCGACTTCATCGTCGAGGGCGAGTCGTACAGGCCACGGCTCAAGCCGAAGCTCGACGAGAGCAACACGGCCGCGCCGGTTCCCGCGCGCAGCAAGCCGCCCAGCCATCCACGCAGCAAACGGCGATGACCGCTGCCGCCCCGGCGAGGACGTCGATCCCGGGGCCGCGCCGCTGACCCCCTCGCTCCACTCGGCGCGCCTCGCCCACCCTCGTCAACGTGACCGTGAGGGGCGCCGGGGGCGGGGTGGACGTTCCTGCTGCTGAGCGTCGCGATCCCTGCGCCGGAGCTCTCAGGGGGCCCGGGTGGCCCCATGACCCTGCGAAAAGAGAGACGTCGCCGGTCGCTGCGCGCCCGGCTCCGGGGACCTCGACACGCTTCGCGGTCTCGGGCATGGTCGAGGCCGATCACGTCGTCTCCCCCTGGCCCCATGACCCTGCGACGGGGTGGCCCCATGACCCTGCGACGTGGCACCGACGAGGCTGCCGGCCGAGCACTGGAGCCCCCAGCCGCACTTCGGGACACACGTGTTGTTGACGATCCCGTACCCCGAGGGGCAGCAGTGGACCCGCGGGCCCGACGAGTACTGCTCGCAGTACGTCGCGCCGCTCGCGAACCCCCACTGGCACACGAGCCCGCTGCCGCACACCGACAGCTCGTCCGCGGCCTCCCCCGTCGGCTCCTCCCCGACCTCGGCGCCCACCCCCTCGTCCGCGATCGGCTCGTCCGCGGGCGGCGCGATGCAGCCCATCGAGGCCGCGAGGACTCCGGAGATCGCCAGCAACCCTGCAGTCATCATCTTGCGCATGAGATACCTCTCTTTTCGGGGAGCGCGCCTGCGCTCCCGGAGCTCACAGCGATACGCCAACGCGGCCAGCGGGCTTCACGCCCGCTCCGCGCCGCGACGCGAGGAGCGGAGAGCAACGCGCGGGCCAGATCGAGATGTCGAGAGATGCCGCGGAGCGCGGGGCGCGCCGGAGCGACTCGGCAAGAGTTGCGCAGCTCTCCTCGAGAGGAACGCCATCGTTGCCCTGGCCAGGCAAACGTTGCTGAGCGCGGCGCTGGACGGGGACCGCGGCAGCGACGGAGCAGGACGGGATGCCGGGCCCGCTCCGCGGGATCCTCGGCTCCGGCGGCGCAGCGCCCGCCGTGTCGACGCCCGCCGCCCGCGCCGGTGATGCGCCGTCGGGGTCCCGACAAGCCCTGGGCCCCGGCCCCCTCGGTCGGGCCCCCAGGAGATGGTCGCGGCGCGGCACCTCGCTGCTCCCGGGCGGAAGAGCGCTCGAGACAGGCGGCATGCTGCGGTAGAAATCGCGTGAGCTCCGACCGATGGCGGCGGTTCGCCCACGCCCCGCGAAGAGCGTCCGTTCGATCCGTGCGAAGGATGATCGAAACCCGCAAACGCGGGCATTCAGTGGGCGTTCCGAGGGGCAGCCGGGCGTTTGCGTCGAGGCTGAGAAAATACGACCATGGCAAAGCGCGTGAGCCGAAGAATCTTCCTCCGGGGGCTTGGCGGAGCGTGCGTCGCGGCGCCGTTCCTCGGCTCGATCGCCGACCGCGCCGCGAAGGCGCAGCCGGCCACGCCGCCGAGGCGGCTCATCGTGATGTACACGCACTATGGCTGCATCACGACGCGGTTCTTCCCGAAGAAGTCGCACGGCCCGCTCACCGCCGCGGACCTCGAGCCAACGACGCTCAAGCACCTGGCGCCTCACGTCGACAAGCTCCTCATGCCCCGCGGCATCCGCGCGATGAACGAGTGGACGACGACGATGGCGCGCGGGCAGGGGAACGATCGCCACACGCAGGTGAACGGGTCGTTCTTCACGTGCCACCCGGTCACTCCCAACAGCGACGATCCGTTCAGCTTCGACCAGGCGACGAAGTTCAACGCCAAGCCGACCGGTCCCTCGCTGGACCACGTCATCGCACGACAGCTCAGCCCGGACGGCGAGCCCCTGTTCATGCGCGTGGGGAACTTCAGCGACAGCGGCCACTCGGCGATCTCGTTCTCGGCGCCCGTGACCCCGTATCGGGGTCTGGGCGCGCCGGCGGAGATCCTGGCCAAGCTCACGGGCCTGTTCACGGGCCCCCTGCCCTCCCCGGACACGTACAAGGCCATCCGCGGCAAGAGCATCATCGACCTCGTGCGCGACGATCTCGACACGCTCGCGCGCTTCGACATGAGCCAGTCGGACAGGCACAAGCTGGAGGCCTGGAAGGCGATTCTCCACGAGACCGTGACCACCGTCGCTTCCGGGCAGTGCACAGCGTCCCTCGCCGCGGCGCTCGGTGCGACGCAAGAAAACGTCGACCTGGCGAGCGCGTCCTCGTTCGGCGAAGACGTGCTGACGCGGCGGATCTCGGACAATCTTGACGGGGCGGACCTCTATTCGAACTTCGCCGTGCTCGCGGCGGCGTGCAACGCGACCCCCGTCATCTTCCTGAAGTACCCCGCGAACTACGCTTTTCGGGGGCTCGGCATGACGATGGAGAGCGCCAGTCTCTCGTATCGCGTGGGCAGCGCGGCCATGCAGGGCACCTGCGTCCCGGGTGTGATCGACATGCTCCTCACGATCGACGACTTCTACGCGAGGAAGCTCGCCCACCTCGTCGAGCAGCTCGACCGCATCGACGAGGGCGACGGGACGCTCCTCGACAACAGCGCTGTCGTCTGGTTCCAGGACGCGTCGGACGGCTGCGCCCGCAACCTGAACAACCTGCCGATCGTCCAGGTCGGCAGCGCCGGCGGCTATTTCAAGACCGGCTGGGCCGTCAACGTCGAGGACGGCTCGCCCGATCTCACGACGGGCAACAGCGAGATCCTCTGTGCCGACGGCGCTCCGACCGAGGTCGACGGGACCACCCAGGCCACGGGGACCGATCCGTCGCTCGCCAACGCGCCGATCAACAAGTACTTCTGCAACTTGATGAACGCCCTCGGCGTCACGGCAGGCAGCGACGGTTTCCCGGCGCCGGGCGGCTCGGGGCCGGTGACCCACTTCGGCAAGTACGACCGGACAGAGGACTTCATCGGTGGCGGGATCAATCCCACCACCATCCACGATCCAGGCGAGTTCGGCGCCCTCAGGGCGAACGCCTGAGCGGCCGCGCTCTGGATAACGGAGGGTCGATGATGCCGGTGTGGAGCAGGCGGGTTTTCTATTGGGCGCCGATCGCGGCGGCAGGGCTTGTCGCAGCAGGAGGCCCACTGGCTTGCGGCAGGGTGAGCCCTGAGGCTCCAGGCGTCGCGGGCGACAGTGGAGGGGGAGGCTCCTCCGAGGTCGACGGTCCGGGGGACGCCGGGGCGACAGGAGGTGCTGGAGGACGTGGCGCGGGCGGAACCACGGGCAACGGCTCCGGCGGCACGGGTGGCCTGCTCGACGCGACGGGGGCGGGCGAGGGCGGCCCGTCGGGCGGCTCGGGTGGCATGGACGCGGGCGGCTCGGGCGGCGGGGGGGTCCCGGGCGGGACCGGCGGGAGCGCGGGGGCGCCCACGGAGCTGGACTGCGCCGCGGCGCAGCCCAGCGCGAGCTCGCTCGACTTGAAGCACCAGATCGACGTCGACGACCTGCCGCTCATCTCCGAGGTCCAGGGGGACCTGATGATCAGCGAAGGGGTGAACCAGCTGCGACGCCTCGGCTGTCTACGGCACGTCGCGGGCGCGGTCAGCATCCGGTACACGCGTGGCCTCGCCACGCTCGAGGGGCTCGAGCGGCTCGAGTCCATCGCGGCGGGCCTGGCGATCGAGAACAACGATGTGCTCGCGAGCGTGACGGGGCTTCAAGGCCTGAAGACCGTGGGCGGCGCGTTGATCATCGATTCGAACCTCCGCCTCGTTGACCTGGGCGGGCTCGAGAACCTGACGACGGTGCGCGCTGGCGGCGTCCGGATCGAGAACAGCCCCGCCCTGGTGAGCCTCGCCGGGCTGCGCAGCCTGACCGCCACGGGCGCGGTGACGCTCAAGTCCAACCCGGCCCTCGAGAGCTTGCGGGGCCTCGAAGGCCTGACCCAGCTCGCCAACCTCCTCGTCACCGGCAACGCGAAGCTCGAGAGCTTCGAGGGGCTCGCGGCGCTCGAGACGATCCACCAGGATCTCACCATCGGGAACAACCCCGTGCTCGCTTCCCTCGATGGGCTCTCTGCGCTCCGGGTGATCGACCAGTACCTCATCATCTCGAACAACCCGGAGCTCACCCGCATCGATGCGCTTTCCTCGCTCGAGCGGATCCACCAGGGTCTCGAGATCACGACGAACCCGAAGCTCCCCACCTGTGAAGCGGAAGAGCTCCGTGAGCGGACCGGCGCTCCGCACGCGATCCTGATAGACAACGACGACGCGGCGACGTGCCCCTGACGCCGGGGCTGCCCCTCCATGTTGGATCCGGGGCTCGACCGGCAGACGTGAGCATCGAGAGGGCATTCCGAGCAGCAGCCGCGCATTTGCGTGTCAGGGGGACGAGCGCAAGGGGTCGGATCCGACAGCAGGCTGACGCCGAAGGGCTCCTGTGGCGCAGCGCCAGGGACCCGCTGGCGCACCGAGCCAGGGGGCCGACACGCCGCTAACCGCCTCGCTGCCGGTGGTAGTGAGCGGCCACCTTCATCCGGTTGCCGCAAAGCTCCATGCTGCACCAGCGCCGGGCGTGATTCCTCGATGTGTCGTGGAAATAGAGGACACAGTCCGGATTCCCGCAGCGCTTCACGAGCCCCGGATCCACATCGCAAAGAAGCCCCGCAGCCGCATCGGCGATGGGGCGGAGGAGCTGCGCCGGCTCGTCGATCCGCACGCGACCCCGGCGCACGAACCCGGCGCGCGCTCGCACGACCTCCGTGTACCCCACGTCGAGGCGCAGGGCCCGGTTGAGCACGTCGAGCGCGTCCTGGCCCGCGGCGCCGCGCTCGCGCGGCCCCTCGATCAGCGCGCGCAGCGCCGCCCGGAACTGGTGCGCCTGCTCCACGGCGCTCACCCCCTCGCTCGACCCATCCCAGCGGTCGAGGACGCCCGCAGCCGTCGCGCCGTCGAGGAAGCCCGCCTCCTCGGACCAGCCGACAAGGCTGCGCAGATCCGGGAGCAGATCCGCCTGGACGCCGCGCTGCACCGGCTCGGTGTTGAGGAAATCGAGCGCCCGGTGATTGCCGACCCAGAGAAAACGCGACGTGCCGCTAACCATCGATCACCCACTTGACCGGTTAGCACGTCGGCCATATAACCGTCAAAAGTTATAAACGGAGGTTAGCATGGGAAGCGAGGAGGACGTGGGCGTGGGGTCCGGGCGATCGGCGGCGCGAGCTCGGGAGGTCGATCCGGCGAGATGCGCGGGCATGTCGGCCGCAAGGAACGCGGCCGGTCCCACGGAGGCCGGGGCTGGACGGCGCTCCGGGCTCGCGCGGCTCGGCCGGGCCGTGGGCTGGCTTGCCTCCGCCGGGCTCGTCGCCGGGCTCGCGGGTTGCGCCGGTCCGTCGCTCGCGCCGGGCCGCGACGCCGCCGCGCCGGCGGACGCGTCGGCAGGAGACCGGACCCGAGCGGCGGCGCCCGAGGCGGTCTGGCCGGAGAAGACGTATCATCGCACCATCGAGGTGGGAGGCCGCAGGATCTTCTACCGCGAAGCCGGACGCCGCGACCGCCCCGTGCTGCTCCTGCTCCACGGCTTCCCGTCGTCGTCTCACGAATACCGGGAGCTGATCCCTCTCCTCTCGGGCCGATATCGCGTCGTGGCGCCGGACTACCTGGGATCGGGCTACAGCGATCGTCCTTCGCCCTCCGAGGTCACGTATACGTTCGACCTCCTCGCGGAGCACATCACCGGGTTCACCGAGGCGCTCGGGCTCGCGCGGTACGTGATCTACATGCACGACTTCGGCGGGCCGGTCGGCTTCCGTGTCGCTCTCGCCCACCCCGAGCGGCTGCGCGGGCTCGTCGTGCAGAACGCCAACGCGTACGTCGAAGGCCTGCCGGAGACGCTGCGGGCGGGCATCCGGCACGCCCACGAGGACCGGTCCCCCGAGAGCGCCGCTGCCGTCGCCCAGCTCGTCAGCGCCGAGGGGGTCAAGCAGGAGCAATACCTCCGGCACGTGCCGGTGGCGCACCGCGAGCGTGTGAGCCCCGATGCCTGGCCCCACGACCTCGCGTTCCTGGCCACCTCGGAGGATCGCGCGATCCAGGTCCAGCTCCTGCAGGATTACCAGACGAACGTCGATCGCTATCCCTCATGGCAGGCGTTCCTGCGCACCCGGAAGCCGCCGACCCTCATCGTGTGGGGGCGCAACGACGCGGACTTCATCAGCGCCGGCGCGAAGGCGTATCTCCGCGATCTCCCCGACGCAGAGCTCCACTTGCTCGACGCGGGGCACTTCGCCGTGGAGGAGCAGCCGGTCGAGATCGCCCAGCACATCACGCGCTTCATGGAGCGGCTCCCTCGCTGAACCCGGCGGCCCGCGCCGCCGAGAGCTACCGGGCCTCGTTCCGTTCCCCGCTCCGCGCGACGGCGGCTCGACCTGCGGTGATCAGCGCCCGACCTGGCAGCCGGGGCCGGTCACCTCGGGCATGGGCTCTCCCGAGGCCAGCGCCTCGAAGCGCGCGAGCAACGAGGGCCACCCGCCCTCGAAGCGGGCGCGCAGCGCGGCGGCGTCCCTCGGCACCCGCTCCCAGCCGCGGTGCTCGAGCTCGACGCGCGTGTGCGCGCCGAGCGCGAGGAACAGGACCTCGACCTCCTGCGCCTCGCTCGCCTCTCGCCCGGGGTGCCAGGTGATCACGAGCCGGTCGGGCGGCTCCCAGACGAGCACCGTCCCCCAGGGGGTCTCGCTGCCGTCGCTCCCGCGCTCGTAAACGCGGCCGCCGACGCGCTCCTCGATCGCGCACGAGACCGCGGGGCTCGCGCCGGCCGAGCGCGCCGCGAGGGGCCACCACGACGAGATGCGCCGCGCGAAGAGCTCGAACGCGGCGGCCGGATCGAGCGGGACGATCACCGAGCGACGGATGGGCGGGAGCGCGCTCACAGCCCGCCTGCCCCGTGGACCGCGGCGCGCCCCCGCGCGCCTCGCGCCGGCGAGCCGGGCGACCTTGCCGTGAGTCCTGACATTCAGTGCCTCTTCTTTCGCTCGGCCTCCTGGACGGCCGCGGCCTGGAACGCGCCGAGGACGTCGTCCCAGAAGCCCTCGATGTACGAGCGCAGCGCGGTGAGCCCCCCGAGATCGATGCCGTAGAAGTTCTGGCGCCCGTTCTTGTGGCAGCGCAGGAGCCCGGCCTCCTGCAGCACCCGCAGGTGCTGTGAGACCGCAGGGCGGCTCACGCTCACCGTCTTCGCGATGTCCCCCACCGAGAGCGGGCGCCCGCGCACCCGCTCGAGGATCTGCCGGCGCGTCGGATCGGCGAGCGCCGCGAGCACCTGGCCTACCGGGTCCACACCGTAAGCATGCGCAAACGCCTCCTCCCCGGCAAGCAGAAACAGCTTGACCAGCGGACCGGATTGCGTAAGTTTTGACTTACCATTCAGAGTGGCTCGTCGACGTTCGTGCGCCGCCTTGTCGGTGACGTCGAGGCCGCTCCCCTTGTCTGAGGAGCTCGACATGAAAGCCCTTGTCGTCCACGGAACGCCCGGATCGTCGTACACCTGGAGCACGGAGATCGCGCTCGTCGAGAAGAAGGTCCCTTACGAGCTCGCCGCCGTCGCCTTCGGGGCTCACCGGGTGTCGCCGCACCTGGAAAGGCACCCATTCGCCAAGGTCCCGGTGATCGAGCACGACGGCTTCACGCTCTACGAGACGCAGGCCATCCTCCGGTATGTCGATCAGGTGTTTCCGGGCGAGCCGCTCCAGCCGAGCGATCCGCGCGAGGCCGCGCGCATGAACCAGATCCTCGGCATCGTCGACGCGTACTTCTGGCGGGCGGTCGGCCCTGGCATCCTGTATAACCGCCTGTTCCCCGAGTCGTTGCGCGGCGGCCCGCCCGACGAGCAGGCCGTGCAGGCCGCCATCCCCGTGGCGCGGACGAGCCTCGCGCAATTCGACAGGTTCCTCGGCGACCGCGCGTTCCTCGCGAGCGAGCGGTTCACGCTGGCCGACATCCTGGTCGTGCCGCTCGTCCACTACCTGCTCCTCACGCCCGAGGCGGCGCTCCTCGAGCCGCACCCGCGCCTCCGCGCGTGGCACGAGCGGCTCATGTCGCGCGAGAGCGTGCGCAACACGGACAAGAAGCCGTTTCGAGCGGGCTGACGGCCGAGACCGCGCCGCCTACGATCCTCACGCCGAGGAGCACGCGCTCGGCCGCCCGGCACCATCCCAGCTCGCGCGGGGGCGCCGCGCGACGTGACCGCGCGGAGGGGCCTCCTTTCGTCGCGTGCCTCGCGCCGGCGGTCGAGGCGGGCGCGCACAAGGTGGTTGGCGAGGCACCTCGATGTCGGACGGCGGTCGCGGTGTAGGTCTCTCGCGCTCCGATCGAGATCGCGAGAGGCGCTCCCCGCGATGACCCCTTGTGCCAGCGTCTCTGATTCTGGCACGCTCCTCCTTGTCTCCTCGCGGCGGTGTCCTCGCCGGCGATACGCCCGCTCGCGCGGTGGCGCGCGGCGCGTCCGCCGGGCTCCGCGCGATCGGGGAGCGGGGGTGGGGCATGCGAACGAGCGTGATTGTCGAGATCGAGAGAGCGATCCGCCGTGCCGCCGTGCTGCTCGGGGTCGCCGCGCTCGGCGCGTGCAGCGCGGAGACACCGCCTTACGACGACCTGCCGCTGCGCGATGCCCTGAGCGCCGCGCCGGAGGTCCTCGCGGCCTTGCCCGAGGAAGCCCTCCACGATCTGGCCGTGCGGCTGGAGGAGGCGCACGGCGCGGCGGGAGGAGAGACGGCCATCGCCGGCGCGGAGATCGCGAGCGTCCCGGCGCTCGTCCGCAGCGCGGACGCGGCGCGGGAGGAGCGGGGGGAGGACGCTGTCGTCCTCGGGGCGCTCGAGCCTTCGGCGGAGGGGTTCGTGCTCCGCGCCGTCGCGTCCGGCGCGTCCAGCGCGTCTGTTGCGCCGGAGCGCGGGCCCGAGGGGCCGCTCGATCGGCCGGTCCTCTCGGGCGAGCCGGCGTCGCCGGAGACCGCGCGGCTCGAGGAAGCGGCGCTCGACGGCCGCGCCGGCGTCATCCTCGCGGACCTCGCGCGGCGCGCGGAGGCGCACGACATCATCCGCGTCACCGGGCTGCCCGCGGGCGTCGTCGCCCTGGATCGTACGGTGTACGTCAATGCGGCGTGGCTCGTCGCGCTGGGCGCCCTCGCGCCGCCGGACGCGCCCGCGCGCCCCGTCCTCGCGGGCGAGGTCGTCGCGATCCCCGCGGGGCCCCGGATCCAGCCGACCTCGGTGGACGCCAACCCGTACCACCTCCCCGGGTCGATCGCCGAGTGCGCCGCCGGCGTGCGGGACGTGTGCACCTGCGCGGTGACCGGGCCTTGCGAGCACGAGCGCACCGACCCGGCGTTCGCGGATGCCCAGGCGGAGTGCGCGTGGGTGAACGCCGGCGCGCCGAACGCCGAGGCGCTCTGCGTGCTCGCGCTGATGAGCATCGAGGGGGTGAAGGAGTGCGTCCACGCCGCGGGCAGCGGCGCGTGCGCCGCGCTGCCGATCGCGGGTCGCGACGGCGCGCTCGCGTTCGCCGCCGATGCGGGCTGCATGGCCGTGCTCGACCGCTGCCTCCAGTACGGCAGCCCGACCGGCCCCGTTGTCGTCCCGAGCGGCGCGTCGGGCGGCACGGCGGACACGAGCGGCTGCGGCGGCGGCTGCAAGGGCTGCAACGAGGACGTCGCGGGCTGCAACGAGAACTGCCGCGACTGCAACCAGAACTGCCGCGACTGCAACCAGAACTGCCGTGATTGCGACGAGAGCTGCAAGGACGGCGATCCGTCGGCGGGCACCGGGTCGGGCGCGAGCTGCAAGGTGAGCGCCGGCCGGCGCGATCCGGGAGGGGGCGGCGCGCCGTTGCCGCTCGGCGCCGCGTTCTGGTGGGCCGTGCCCGCGGGCTACATGCTGCTGCGCATCCGGAGGCGGGCGTGAGCCGCGCCGTGATGCTCTGGCTGGAGCGCCACGGCTTGCCGCCGTGGCTCTCGCCGACGTACGCGGTGATGGTCGCCGTCGCGGGGCTGCTCGGCGCGGCGGCGTTCTTCTGGCTCGTGCGCCGGGACCGGGCCGACGTCGCCGTCGAGGGCCGCGCGCTGCTCGCGGGCTATGTCGCGGCGCTGCTGGGCGGCCACGTCTTCGAGGCGCTGCGCGCCGCGCCCGAGGCGCTCGCGCGGGGCTCGTGGGGTCCGATGCTCCACGCCGGCCGCGCCGCCTACGGCGGGCTCATCGCGGGCGTCGTCGTCGCGGTCCTTGTGCTGCTCCGCCGCGGCGCGGCCGTGCGCCCGTTCCTCGACCGGCTCGTGCCCGGGCTCGGGATCACCTACGCGAGCGTGCGCGCCGGGTGCTTCCTCGCCGGGTGCGACTACGGCCGTGTCACGGCGGGCGCGCTGGGCGTGCGGTTCCCAGCGGGCAGCCCCGCGGCGGACGATCACGCCGCGGCCGGCTGGGTGCCCCTCGGCGCGCCGAGCTTGCCCGTTCACGCCACGCAGCTCTACGAGGCGGCGCTCGGGGCGCTGGCGAGCGCGGTCGCCGCCCTCTGGCTCGTCCGCGGGCACCGTGACGGCCGCGCGTTCGGGACCTGGCTCGCGCTCTACGCCGCGGGGCGGTTCCTCATCGAGCTGCTCCGCGGCGACGCCGGGCGCGGCGTGTACGGCGGGCTCAGCACCGGCCAGCTCGTCTCGCTGGCGCTCCTGTTCGGGCTCGGGGCGGCCGCGCTGCGCGCTCGCCGCGGGCGCCGCGCTGCGGCCGCGGCGCCCGCGCTTGTGGCGCTCGCGTCCCTGAGCCTCTCCGCGGGCGACGCCGCTGCCCAGGCGGCGCCGCGGGCAGCGCCCACGGCGGCTCCGTCGGCGGCGGCGAGCTCGGCGCCTGCTGCGGCGCGGCCGCCGGCCTCCGTGCCCTCCCCGCCCCCGCCGCCGGCGGGAGGATACCCGGCGCCCTCTCCGTACCCGCCTCCGGCCGGCGGGTACCCCGCGCCTTACCCCTACCCGCCGCCCCCGGCCGGCGGGTACCCCCCGCCTTACCCCTACCCGCCGCCCCCGGCCGGCGGGTATCCCGCGCCTTACCCCTACCCGCCGCCCCCGGCCGGCGGGTATCCCGCGCCTTACCCCTACCCGCCGCCCCCGGCCGGCGGGTACCCCCCGCCTTACCCCTCCCCGCCGCCGTCCGCGCCCTACCCTCCCCCGCCGTCGTCCGCCGCGCAGCAGCCGCCGGCGGCCGCAGCGCAGCCGTCCGGGCGCACGCCGGATGCGGCGCCGGAGCCGGAGCCCGCGGCAGCAAAGCCCGCAGCGCCCGGCGCGACCCCCCAGGCCGAGGCCAACGCGCGCCGGATGGCCCTCTCGCTCGGGTTCTCCGGTTACTTCGTCCCGGGTCGTTTTGCGGTCGAGGACGGGGTGTCGCTGGACCTCGGCGCCGTGGCGCGTGTTCCCGTGAGCGACACGCGCCGCGTCGAGATCGGCGTCGAGCTCCGGGGCCTCTTTGCTCCCGACGCCGATCAGCTCGCGATCGGCGTGCCGCTCCGCCTCGTGATGGCGGTCGGCCCGCACGTCGAGATGTCGGTCGGGATCACGCCCGGCTACCACCGCATCTTCTTCGAGTCCCCCTATTTCGAGGGTGTCGGCGCCTTCGGCGCCCGCCTCGCGTGGGGGATCCAGTTCCCGATCGGCGCGCACCTGTTCGTCGGGCTCTCTCCCGCGAGCTTCCTCGTGCTCGGCTCGGGCGACGTGGATACGCTGGTCGCGTACGAGCCCGGGCTCTGGGTCGGCGCTGGGCTATTGTGATGGCCGTCGCTGGCCCTTCCGGGAGCACCTCCGCGACGAGCTCCCTCTCTCGGCGGGCTCGCCGCCGAGGGCGTCCAGCGCAACAGACGGGTTGAACCCGCCCGAAACGAGCAGAATTTCGAACCGCCAAGGCGCCGAGGGCGCCAAGATATCATCTCTTCTTGGCGTCCTTGGCGCCTTGGCGGTTCATTTCTCGCTCGATCAACGCGATCGTGTTCTAGGCCCGATCGACCCGCGTCGCGATGATCAGCCCTGAAGACCAGCAGAGCTTTGTCACCACGAGGCGTTCGTGCCGCTCGAGGGTGGCGATCAGCGCTGCCACCTTGGGAGCGTGGCCGTCCGGCCAGTTCGGCTGAGGGAGCAGATCGTCGATGATGTAGAGCCCGCCGGGCCTGAGCAGGTTCAGCGCTTCTTCGAGGGCGTAGAACTTGCCCGGCCATGTGTCGGCGAAGATGAAGTCGAACCGCTGCTCTTGGACCGAGCGCAAGAAGGCCTCGCCATCCAGGGTCTCGAGCGTGAGGCGGCGGTCGCCCCCGAGGTGCTGCTGCGCGATGGCCTGGACCTTCTCGTCGCTCTCCACGGAGACGAGGGTGGAGTGGGCGTCCATCCCGTCGAGGATCCAGCACGTCGAGATCCCTGTGCCGGTGCCGAGCTCGAGGAAGGCGCCCGACTTGGCGGCGGCGAGCGTGCGCAGGATCGACCCTGTCTGTCGGTCGCTGGCCATGTTGAAGCCGATCTCGGCGCTGGCCCGCTCGATCTGCTCGAGCGCTGCGGGCGGGTTCAACTGCTCCAGATCCTTCATGAGAGGCTCCTTCGTGCGAACAAGCGGGCGCCACCCTACAACATGATCTTGCCCGTCGCGGAGGATTTCGGGCCAGTTCCTCTCCTCGCTGCCGGGGCGCGAGAGCGACAAGCAAGTCCGGCGCTCGAGGTGCGGTCATGGCCATCCTTCACGCCCATCGCCCCCGTCTCCAACCTCATCATCCCCCCTCACAACAAAGAGCCAGCGGGGGAGGGAGCGCGTCGCGGGGGGGCTGGCGGGGCAGGCCCCCACAAACCCGAGCGCCGGCCCGCAGCGCAGCGTGTCGCCCCCCGATCACGCCCCCCCGTTCACGAGGCAATAGCCACCAAAAGGCGCGAGTTTGTGGGACCGCCCCGCCAGCCCCCCCGCGACGCGCTCCCTCCCCCGCTGGCTCCGCCGCCCCCGGCTGGGCGCCTACGCCACCGCGACCTCGTCGAACCTCTCCGCGACCGCGTGCCGCCCCCCCGAGTCCCGCGTCGTCCCCGGCCGTACGATCTGCACCGTGCGCATCCCCGCCTCCGCCGCCGCGTCGAGCTCCGCGACAACGTCCGACAGGAACACCACCTCTCCCGGAACCGCCCCGAGCGCCTCCGCGATCCTCCGGTACGCCCCCGCCTCTCGCTTCGGCCCCGTGGTCGTGTCGAAGAACCCCGTGAACAGCCCCGTCAGATCCCCCGCCGTCGTGTGCCGGAACAACAGCTCCTGCGCCTCGACCGATCCGGAGCTGAACACGGCGAGCGTGACCCCGAGGTCGCGCCACCGCCGCAGCGCCGGCGCCACGTCAGGATACACGTGGCTCCGCAGCCCCCCCGACTCGTACGCGCTGCGCCAGATCTTCCCCTGCAGCGCCTTCAGCGTCGTCTCCTTGCGATCCTCGTCGATCCACCCCAGCAGCGCCGCCGCGAGCTCGCCGTCGCTCACGGCGTCCTCGCGCGCGCCCCGCTCGCGCGCGACCGCCGCCCGCGCCGCCTCGACCTCGGGGGAGCCGGCGTGCGCGGACACGTACCCGGCCAGGTCCCGCCGCGCCACGGAGAACAGCGTCTCGTGGACGAACCGCACGTCGGTCGTCGTCCCCTCGACGTCGACGAGCACCGCGCGCGCAGGGCTCGGGGCCACGCTCACGCCTCGAGGCGCGGGAAGCGCGACGCGATGTCCGACCCGGTGTGCTCGGCGACCCACCCCCTCGGGTCGGAGAACCACCGGATGCAGGTGAACGACGGCGACGGCCCCATGTCGAACCAGTGCCGCGTCCCGGCCGGAACGCTGATGAGGTCGCCCTTCTCGACGAGGAACGAGAGCACGCGATCCCCCTGGTGGATGCAGAACATCCCTCGCCCCTCGACGAAGAGGCGCGCCTCGTCCTCGGTATGGATGTGCTCGTCGAGAAACTTCCGCCGGAGCTCCGCGTGGTTCGGGGTGTCCGGCGAGACCGAGATCACGTCGGCCGTGACGAACCCGCACGCGTCCGACAGCCGCTTCACCGGGCCGGCGTACGCCTCGAGCACCTCGGCCGGCGGCGTGCCCGGGTGCAGCGGGCGCTCGGCGGACCAGCGCTCGAAGCGGATCTGCGACGCGGCGGCGACGCGGGCGATGTCCTCGAGCGTCGTGTACTCCTCGGCCTTCGTCGGATCGCTGTCCCGGTAGACCCGCAGCAAGCTCATGAGATGCTCCTTTCCAGCAGCGCGCAGTCGAGCATGAACTCGAGCGCCTCGATATGGCGGCTCGCCTCGGTCGGGTCCGCTCCCCACGTGTAGAGCCCGTGCCCGGCGATGAGATACCCGGGCACCGGCGGGTGCGCCGACATGAACGCCTCGACGGCGCCGGCGAGCTTGCGGATGTCCTGCGTGTTGGCGAAGACGGGGAGGAGCACCGTGTCGTCGTGCGTCGTCGCCCCGGAGAGCGCCTTCGCCACCTCGTAGCCCGCGAGGGTCACGTACCCCTCGTTCGCGCACCGGCGCGACAGCACCGTCGCCGCCCGCGAGTGGGTGTGCGCGACCGCGCCGATGCCGCGCGAGCGCCGGTAGAGCTGGCAGTGCAGCGCCGTCTCGGCCGACGGCCGGGCCGCGGACGGCCCCGTCAGGCGGCCTTCCAGGTTGACGATCACGATGTCCGCCAGACCGAGCGCTCCCTTGGACTTGCCGGACGCGGTGATCGCGAGCGTGTCGTCTCCGAGCCGGGCGGAAAAGTTGCCGCTCGTGGCCGGGGTCCAGCCGCGATCGCTGCACCAGCGGGACAGCTCGATGAGCTCGGTGGCGACCGAGGAGAACGAGGCAAACGACGTCCGGCGCGCGCTCACGGGGCGAGACGATACCAAAGGCACCCCGGCCGATCAACGCGCCTGCCCGGCCGCTCGAGCCGCGGAGTCCACGGAGTCCACGGACTGCCTCGCTCTGTCCGCGCCGCCGCCCGCGCGCCTCACGGCGCCGGCAGGCGCTCGGCCTCGCGCCGTCCAGCGCGGTCCGTCGCGCCGCGGAGCAGGCCGGCCCAGAACCCGAGCCCGTGCGCCGCGTGCAGCGTGGGGAAGATGCCGCAGAGCAGCGGGAAATCGCGCGGAGCGCCGCGAAGCGCGAGCCGGAGCGACGCCGCGGCCACGAGCGCGGCATAGGCGAGCGCCGCGAGCGCGAGGACCGGGCGGACGGCCGGCAGGAGCGCCGACGCGAGCGCGAGCAGCGCGAACGCCGTCACCATGAAGAACGGCAGCATCGGCCGGAGCGACAGCAGCCTCCCGCGGCAGCGCAGCGTGCGGGCGCGCCCCATGCCGTACGCGAAATACTGCCGCGCGAGCGCAGCGAAGGACGAGCGCGGGTAGTAGTACGCGACGATCTCGCGGGACAGGTAGACGGCGCCGCCGGCATCGATGATGCGCTGGTTCAGCTCGGCGTCCTCGTTGGTGACGGCGTCCGGGTCGTAGAGGCCGGCGATCTCGAACGCCTCGCGGCGGAACGCGCCGTTGAAGACGGACTCGACGAACCCTTCGCGCGACGGGTCCCTGTAGGCCGAGCCCCCCACGCCGAGGGGGCTGGAGAGCGCCGCGCAGAGCGCCCGCTGAAAGCCGTTCCTGTGGCGCGGCCGCGCCGCGCCGCCCGCGTTGAGCGCGCCCGTCCTCCGGAGCGCCGCGACCGACGCGGCGACGTAGTCGTCTGCATAGTCGGCGTGCGCGTCCATCCGGACGATCACGTCGCCTCGCGATCGGCGAATGCCGATGTTCATGGCCGCGGCCTGGATCCGGGCCGGGTTGTGGAGGAGCGCCACCCGCGGGTCCTCCGCCGCGATGCGCTCGACGATCTCCCGCGTCCTGTCGAGCGAGCCGCCATCGACGACGAAGATCTCGAGCCGATCCGGCGGATAGCGCTGTCGGAGGGCGCTGCGGAGGACGTCCTCGATGTAGCGCTCCTCGTTGTAACAGGGAATGACAATGGTGCACCGCGGCCGCTCGGCGAGCGGGCGCAGCGTGAGACGCCCGCCCTGGGGCGCGCTCGCGGCTGGATTCATGGACTCCCCCTCTGCGACTCCCGCGGGCCGAACAGGTCCGCCGGCTGCTGCGGTAGAGGCGGATACAAGCGCCGGGCCAGGCGATCGCGCGGGGGTCGCCCGGAGCATGCTGCGCTGTGCCGCGAGACAGGGGCCGTTCCGGCGCGCTCCGTTGGGCCCCACGCGCACATGGCGGCGCTGCGGCCGCGCGTCCTCTGCCGCTCCCGGCCCGGCGGCGCCAGAGACTCGCGAGCGGCTTGTCGAGGGCCAGCCGGGAACGTACGACCGCTCCGCTGGAGCCCCGCGCGCCGAGGTCGCAGGGCGACAGGTCCAGGCCCGCCGAACACCGCTGCCCTACGACGCCCACGACCTCCGCGGCGAGGGCGACATCCTGAACCCCTGCCGCGTACAGCGTACGCGCCGCACGCCAGCCGACGGAGAGCAAGAAATTCGCGAAATTGGTGTTTACAGCAACATCCTTCAGATGTTATCTGGACCACAAACGCACAGACCGTGCCTCTGCGACCTGACGCGTTGAAGCAACAGCGTTCATTCAAGGGAAGACATGATGAAGAAGACGACCTTGTTCACCGCCGCGTTCGCCCTGGCATTCGGAATGGCCGCGGCCTCTGAAGGCCTGGCATGGACGAAGATTCGACGCTACTCGGCCTTCAATTGCTACGGGTCGGCGCCCGCTGCCGATGCCAACGATGGCAAGGGGCTGATGGACCTCGCCAACGGCGGCAAGATCTATTGCCCTCATGCGTCGTCGGAGCTTTTCCCGCTGGACGAGGTCGAGGGCGTCCAGGTCAGCATCAACAACTACGTCACATCCAGCCCGAGCAACACCGTGGGATATGTCAAGGCGTGCGTGAGCTGGTCCTACACCGAGAGCGGAGTGTCGTCATTCGGCGCCGACTGCAGCGATGAGAAAGAATTCTCTTACGGGACTGCTGGCGGGCAGACTGTCGCATTGCAGGAGGACAGCTATCTCGATCGACCCGGCGAGCTGCAAACGTGGAGCTCTCGTCCTTTCGGCTATGCTTACCTCGTGATCAACAGTGGTTACACCTCCGGCACCGGCTATCACAGCACGGTCACTGGGTACAAGGTCTTCGACTGACGGCAGCGCGATGAGGGCCTGAGGCCGCTTCGCGAGCGCAAGCGTCGCCATCTGCATCCTGGCCTTGTGCTGTGAGATCACGTGTCCAGGCAGCGAGCGCTGCCAGCGACAGGGGCACCGGCGTCCTCACGAAAGACCGGCACGCACCAATCACGAAGAACCTGATCGTCACGGCGCGGAGAACGCCAGAGGGCGGGAGTAAGGACGACGCCTCGGGCCCTTCCTCTTCAACCCGGTGTCTCCGCGCCGTGATGCCCTCCTGCGATAGACGGGCCACGCGCAGCCCGTGCCGGCCCGGTGCGCTCGCCGATGTCGGCGGCGAGGCCGCGACACGGAGCGCGTCAGCGCGGCTTCGATGATGTGCCGCGGAGGCCGTCGTGGCGCGGTCGCACAAGGCCGCAGGTGTTCGAGCGCGCCGCGACGGACGGAGGACAGGGACGGGCCGGCGCCGCGAAGGGCCGGCGAGGCGCGCAGCGCTCGGCCCGTGGCGGGCCAGCGCAGGCGATCAGCAGGCCGGGCTCATCGACAATGAGAGAACACGACGGAGGCGGAGACGGCGCCGGTCGCCCCCTCCGGCACCTTCACATTGGCCTGTGTGGCGCACTTGATGGAGTGGCTCGAGTGCGCGATCTCCTGGACGTGCCTGACGGCGTCGTGCGGGCTGGAAGATTCAATCTGAGCCAAGCACTGGTGGTCCTTGCACTCCACGGAGTCCACCTTGAATCCGACCCGCTCCGACAGCGCGTGTAGATCCGATGTCAGCGCCGTGGTGGCGCGCGGCGCCCACGTGCTGTCCGGCGGCATGGCCTTGAAGGCCTCGATCGACTGGTCAAACTGCTCGACCGCCCTGGCCTGCAGCACCTCGTCGCTCTCACGCTGTCTTTCTCGTCGCCCGGGATCGGGCTCGGGCTCACCCTCGCCGGAGGGCAGCTCCTCTTCCGCGGCTTGCGCCTTCTCGAGCGCCCGCTCGACGAGGGCCAGCCGGTTGTTGACCCGAGCGAGCTCCGCCCTGGACTCCCTGGGCGGAGCGACCTCGCCCGTCGCCCGGGGGACACCGGCGGGCTCCGAGCTCGGAGGCTGAAAGCGAGCGAACAGCAGCGCGGCAGTGAGACCCGCTCCCGCCCCCAGCAGCGCCACGAAGAATGTGCCCACGCGTGACATCCCTGCTCTACTCTCCTCGCCCGAAACAGGCGCACAACAGGCGCGATCTCGTCGAATCGCGCGCACAGACCGCCTGCACCCCCCGCCTACACGACGCTCGGATGCCGTCGTCAAGAAGCAGCTCTCTGGCGGCACACCCGTCGTGATCGAGGGGAAGCTCCACGACCGGAGCGATGTACAAGTCAGCTCCTCCGCTCGGTAACAGCGAAGACCGCGCACGTCAATCAGAAGTTTGCCCCATTACATTGACCTGGCTTCACGCCCGGAGAGGTTCGACGAAGCCGCGGCCGGAACAGCCGCTCACGCCGCCCCCTCACCGCCCCCGGCGCACCACCCGGGCGATCTTGCGAGATAGCACGTCCGGGGCGACCGGATAGCGCGCCACGTCGGCCGCGCCCGCCGCGACGAGCGCGTTCATCCGCTCCGACGAGAGCCCCGCCGCGCACACGACCGCGCGCACCCCGGGCGCCGCGCGGCCGAGCGCCTCGAGCAGCGCGCACGCGGCGTCCACGTCCGCGCCGGCGTCGATCACCGCCACGCCGAGCCCCGACCCGGCCAGCGCCGCGGTATCCGGCACCTCGGCGAGGTGGATCCGCTGCGCGTCGAGCCCGATCTCGCACTCCTCGCTCAGCCCCTGCCCCGCAGGCGCGATCCGCAAGAGCGCCACCGTCTGCTCCGGCACAGGCTCGTGCCGCGCCGTCTCGCTGTCCACCCACGCCGGCGCGCGCTCGCCCCGCCCCCCGCCCTGCCCGCGGACCGGCACCTCCCCCTTGCGCCCAGGCAGCCGCCGCGACTCGGCCTCCCGCGACATCGCCTCGTCGAGCCGCGACCGCGCCGCCGCCGCGCTCTCCGGCCGCCGCTCCGGAAGCTTCGCGAGCAGGTCCAGCCGGAGCCGCTCCAGGAGCGGCGGGACCGGCGGCGCCCCGGGCGGCCGCACGAGCGGCGGCGGGATCGAGAACATGTGCATCGCCATGAGCTCGACCGCCGGCAGCCCCGAGAACGGCGGCTTTCCTTGCAGCAACACCGTAAGAATACAGCCACACGCGTACAGATCGGAGCTCGGGCCCACGGCGAGCGAGCGGCACTGCTCCGGGCTCATGTACTCCGGGGTGCCCGCGACCATGTCCTGCGACGTGAGCGTCGGCCCGGCGTCGAGCGGGTCGTCGAGGTGCGCGAGGCCGAAGTCGACGACCTTGGCGACGCGCCGCCCGTCCTGCTCCACGAGCAGCACGTTCTCCGGCTTGAGGTCGCGGTGCACGATGCCGCACGCGTGCGCGGCGCCCACGCCGTCGAGGATGTCCGCGAAGATCTCCGCCACCTCGGCGAGGTCGGGGAGCTCGCGCGACGCCCGGAGCCGCGCGGCGAGCGACTGGCCCCGGAGCAGCTCCATCACGAGGTAGATCAGCCCGTCGCCGTCGTCCTCGTCGCCGCCGAGGTCGAGCACCTTGACCACGTTCCGGTGCACGAGCCGCGACGCGGCGCGCGCCTCGCGGAGGAACCTCCGCCGGCTCTCCGGGTACGACGCGATGTGCGGGTGCATCGTCTTCACCGCGACCGGGACGCCGAGGAGCACGTGCTCCGCCTCGTAGACCTCGCCCATGCCGCCCGCGCCGAGCAGCCGCACGAGGTTGTACTTGCCGCCGAGCACCCGCCCGACGCCCGCCCGCCGGGACGCGCCCTCGTCGGGCTCGTCGGACGGGAGCGTCTCCGCGGGCGAGGCGCCGCCGGCGGGCGAACGCTCGGGCGCCCGGGCCAGCACGGTCCCCGGCGGGCGCGCGGGCGCGCCGCCCTTGAGCACGGTGCGGTCGGGATCTCCGTCCCCGTCCGGATCGCCCGGCGGCCGGCGCGCGTCGTCGCCCGCGCTCACGGCGGCGCCTCGCGGAAGCCGACAGCGATCTGCGCCGTCACCGGGCCCTCGTCCGCCGCGCGCCACGGGCTCACCCGCACCGACAGCGCCCCGAACAGCGCGCCGCCCGCCTCCGCCCCCGCCGACAGCGCGCCGAGCACGTCGTCGGCGCCGCGGTCGCGGTGGACGAGGTGCAGGTCCAGCGCGCCGTGCAGCCGGAGCCACGGCGCCGCGTCGGCCGTGCCGCCCGCCACGAGAAAGCCCTGCGCCGACGGCGCGGCCGGCCCGCCGCTGCCCGCGCTGCCCGCCCCGCCCGCGGAGCCGCCGTCCCCCGCCGAGCCGCCGTCCCCCGCCGCGTCGCCCTCGCCTTCCCCCACGCGGACGCGGGCGCCGGCGTTGACCACCCACGTGAGCCGGCCCGCCGCGCCGCCGAGCGCGACCCCGGGCTCGACGCGGACCGGCGGGGCCGCGTCGGCCAGCGGCACGCCGAGGCGCAGCGTGGGGCCGAGCTCGAACGCCGAGCGCCCCAGGCGCACGGCGCGGAAGCGCGCGCCGAGCCAGCCGGCGCTGCCCGCCGCCTCGCCGTCGCCGGCCGGGTTCGAGCGGAGCGCGACGTCGAACCCCAGCGGTCCGAGCGCGCCGCTCGCGCGCACCTGCCCCGCGGCGACCCAGCCGCCCCCGGCGCGCGACGCGGCCGCGCCCGCGGCCACGACGGCGGGCGGCGTCGGCCCGAGCCAGAGCACGTCCGCCACCCCGGACACCGGCAGCAGCGGGAGGTACGCGCCCAGCACGGGCGCGGACGGCGGCCGCGCCGGCGCCGGCGCCCCCGGCGCGGCCGGCAGGGCCGGCAGCTCGACCTCGCGCGTGCCGATCACCCGGCCGCGGCCGTCGGCGACGTCGAGCCGGACGCGCAGCGGCTCGCCGGGGCGCGCCGCCTCCCCGGGCAGCGGGATCCGCGCGGTCAGCCCGCCGTCGCCGCCGGCGAGCGCGGCCGAGCGCACCCCGCCCGGCAGGTGGGCGTGGATCCGCGGCGCCACCCGCCTCGCGACGTCGATCCCCTCGACCCCCTCGAGCGCGACCCGCGCCTCGAGCGCCCCCCCGTCCGCCGCGCGCGAGGCCTCGATCGCCGCGCCGACCGTCGTGTACCGGACCGGGAGCGACGTCACCGCGTCCGGCAGGCGCTCCGCCGCGGCGCCGCCGCGCTCGCGCAGCCGGAGCTCGCGCGGGGCGCGCTGGAGCAGATCGATGCGCTCGGGGACCGGGCCGAACGGCCCCCCGTCGATCGCCAGCTCGAGCGCAGGCGACGGCGTGAGCTCCACGATCCCGTACGGGTTCGCGGTGATCTCCCCCGCCGACGGGGCGACGCCCCCGGACGCCCGCGCGGCCACGAGGTGGAACCGGCGCACCGCGCCGACCCCCAGGTACTCCTCGCGGTCGATGACCCGGACCCGGAGGAAATAGGCGCCCGCCGGCATCTTCTCCGCGCGGAAGGACACGATGTCCGGCTTCACCTCCTCGCGGGCGACGAGGTCGTGAAACTCCGGGTCGCGCGCGACCTCGACCCGGTAGCCGGCGGCCTGCGGCGCCGGCTTCCACGACGCCGACAGCACGCCGAGCCCCGCCGGGGCGAGCGCGATCGACGCGACGTCCGCGGACGCCCGCTCCGCCCACTCGGGCGCCGGCGGCAGCGGGCGCGGGCGCGCGGGCGGCGACCTGCCAACGAACCGGGTGCCATGGTCCTTCGGGACCACGACCGAGAGGCCGCCCGAGCTCACGCTCGCCTTGCCGTCGAACACGGCGACGGTCGTCCGCTCCCCGCGCCGCTGCACAACGGTGTCGCGCGACGACGCGCTCACCCGGCCGCCCCCGCTCGCGACGACATCGACCGTCTGGCCACGCAGGGCGGCGAGCGCCGCCTTCACCTCGCCGTCTTCCAGCTCGACGGCAGCAGGGGGCGTCCTCGACACCCGCGTCAGGCTCGCCGTACCGTGGATGACGACGAGCGTATTCGGCGCGAGCAGCACCCGAGTCCGATCCACAAACTCGATATCTGCGCGCCCCTCGTCCAGCGTGTTGACGCTCGAGTTCGCGAGCAGGGGCATCCCCGGCGTCGCGGGCGACCAGGCGCCCCCGGCCGGTCGAGCGCGCACGTCCGGGCGCATCGACCGGATCTTCGCGTCCGGGATCGACGTCACCTCCGCGGGGAGGACGAGCGTGGTCCCCTCGGCGAGCGTCGCGCCCGGGCCGCACGCGACGCGGTTATACCGCTGGATCAGCCCAACATGGCTGGACGAGCCGTAGAGGACCTTCGCGATGTCATCGCACGTCTCTCCCCGCTGCACGCCCCACTGGATGACCGCCTCTGGATATCCGGGCGTCGGCTCTCTGGCGCTCGCCGCGCCGACGTATCCAACGTGGCTGGCGCAGCCGAGGAGCACCGCGATAGCGACGGACAGGCCATTTGACGATGCCACGCCCGCGGCACGCTACCGGATCGAGATCGGCGTTGCAAGGGACCAGGCAATGGGATACGAGCAGACCGATGGCGTATTGGTCGGCGCGCGTCATCGCGCCCCTCCTGGCCTCCCCGCTGCTCGTCGCGGCCTCGTTTTCCATGCCGGCCGCGGCGCAGGAGGCCACCGCGCTCGACAGGCTCGCTCCCGCGCCCGCGGGCGACGGGCTCTCCACGGTTCCATCTGCCGGCGTATCGGGCGATCTCCGGCCGGCGGTCGGACTTCTGTTCTCGTATTCTCATCAACCGCTCAGCGTGCGCGGGACCGTGCGTGGAACAGAGCCTCCCGGCGCGGCAACGTGGGTGGACCGCCAGGCGATCCTCCACGCGCTCGCGAGCGTCGAGCTCGCGCGCCGGGTCAAGCTCGACCTCGACGCGCCCTTCGTGCTGGACCAGGGCGGCGCGTCGCCCTCGATCGGGGACATCCGCGTCCCGTCGCCCGCGGCCGGCGTCGCGCTCGCGGATCTCCAGGTGGGCGGGCGGGTGACGCTGCTGCCGCAAGAGGGGCTCCGGCCGGCGGCGGCGCTCGGGCTCTCGGTCTGGTTGCCGACCGGCGACGAGGCGGCGTTCGCCGGCGCGGGCGCGGTGCGCTACGCGCCGCGGGTGATCGTGGGGGCGGAGCACGCGGGCTTCCGCTGGGCGGCCTCGGCGGGGGGCCGGTTCCAGCCGGCCTCGGGGGACAGCCTGACCGCCAGCGAGGCGTTCTTCGCCGCGGGCGTGGGTGTCCGCAAGGGCCCCTTGCAGCTCGGGTCGGAGCTCTCGGTGTGGGCCGCCGCCGGCGGCGCGCGGGCGATCGAGGTGCCGGGCCGCGCGGGCGCGGCGATCGAGGTCCCCGGCCGCGCGGGCGCGGAGCTCCTGCTCACGGCGCGCTGGTCGCTCGGCCCGCTCACGCTCGACGCGGGCGCCGGCCCCGGCTTCGGGAAGCTGCCCGGCACGCCGAAGGCGCGCTTCTTCGCGGCGCTCGGGGTCGCCGCGGACGTCCTGCCGGCGCCCGCTGCCGCGCCCGCGGCTGCTGCTGCGGCCGCGCCGGCGGGGGCGGGCGGCGACCGCGGCGGCGCGGCGCGGGTCGCAGCGCCGGTCGCCGACCTCGACGGGGACTCGGTCCCCGATGCGGAGGACGCCTGTCCGCGGGTCATCGGCGAGGCGCGCCCGCCGGCGGCAGCGCCGGGGGCGCGGCCGGCGTTCCGGCGCGGCTGCCCGCCGGACAGGGACGACGACGGCATCCACGACGTCGACGATCGCTGCCCGGACGTGCCGGGGGTGAGCAGCGCGGCCGCCGACGACGAGGGACCCGCGAATGCGGGGTCCCGACCTGCGTCGAAACACGGCTGCCCCGCGGACACGGACGGCGACGGGATCCCCAACGCCGCAGACGCTTGCCCCTACGAGCGCGGCAAGCCGAGCGAGGATCGCGCGACGCACGGCTGCCCCTTCGCGGTGCGCATCGAGGGCTCGCAGATCGTCATCCTTCAGCAGGTCCAGTTCCCGACCGGCAGGGCCGAGATCGAGCCGGAGAGCTTCGAGCTCCTGTCCGAGGTCGCGGCGGTCCTGGAGGAGCACCCCGAGATCGCCCGGGTCGCGGTCGACGGCCACACCGACAACCAGGGCGCGGACCAGGCGAACCTGAGGCTCTCGCAGCGCCGCGCGCTCGCCGTTGTCGCGTGGCTGACGGCGCAAGGCATCGACGCCCGCCGCCTCGAGGCGCGCGGCTTCGGCGCGCGCCGCCCGATCGCCGACAACCGCACGCGCGAGGGCCGGGCGAGGAACCGCCGGGTGGAGTTCCAGATCCGCAAGCGCACCGACGAGGGCGCGGCCGGCTGGAAGGACGGGCCGCTCGAGTGACCCGAGCAACCCGAGTGACCCGGTGAGCGGCCCTCACCCCGTCGAGGCGCGCGCCGAGGGCGCGGCGTGAGGGCGCCCTCGCTCAGGGCGAAGGCGATCGCGCTCTTCACGGCGATCGCGCTCGTGCCCGTGGCCGCCGCCGTTGCGCTCCTCGCCGACGTGAACCGGCGCGCCGTGCGCACGTCGGAGGAGGGGCTCCAGGCGGCGGTCCTCTCGGAGGTGGTCTCGGCCTCGATCCAGCGCGTGAGGGACGTCGAGAGCGACGCTGTCGCGGCGGCCGCGATCTTCGGCCACGCGGCGGGCGGCGCGATCCGGGACGAGGATGCGGTCGCGTCGGTGCGCGCCCTTGTCGCGACGCGCGCGCTCATCGACGCGGTGCGGCTGGAGGTGCCCGACGCGGGGATCAGCACCGTGATCCGCAAGGCGTCGAGCGGCGCGGACGTGCCCGCCGCGCCGCTGGAGCTGCGCCGGATCGCCGACGAGCGCGGCGTCGGCTTCGGCGTGGTCGGCCCGGCCAGAGGCCTCCTCGTGGCCCGCGTCCGGCCGCCGGGCGAGGCCGCCGGCGCCGCGGGCGCAGCCGACGCGGCGGCCGCCGGCGCCGCCGGCGCCGCGGGCGCAGCCGACGCGGCGGCCGCCGGCGCCGCGCCTCCACCGTCCCCGGGCGGGCCGGCCGGCTATGTCGTCGCGCCGGTCGGGCTCGACGCCCTCGAGCGCGACCTCGCGGCGACCGCCGGGCGCCGCTTCGGCGGCCGCGACGTGCGCATGCTCATCGCGGGCCACGATCGCCGGGTGATCGCGGCGTTCGGTGTGCCGGGCGCCGCGCCGGGCAGCGACGTCTCCGGCCTGCCGCTCTGGGGCAAGCTCCCCCGGGACGCGGTCTGGACCGACAGGATCAGCGTGCTCGCCCCGCACGACGAGGGCGGCCAGCGGATGATCGGCGCCATCGAGACGCTGCCCGACCTCGGCTGGGCGGTCGCCATCTGGCGCCCCGAGCCGGTCGCCTTCGCGGCGCTCGACGAGATGCGGCGCCGCGGCGTCGCCGTCGGCGCGGGCGCGCTGCTCCTCGCGCTCGTCCTCGCGGTCTTCACCGCCCGGCACGTGACGCGCCCGATCCTTCACCTCGTCGCGCAGGCGCGGCTCATCGGCGCCCGGCGCTGGCGCGAGCTCGCGCTCGGCGGCGCGCAGCCCGCCCGGCGCGACGAGATCGGCGAGCTCACCACCTCGCTCCGCCGCATGGCCGAGGACCTCGAGCAGGGCGAGGCCGACATCGCCCGCGAGGCGAAGCTCCGCGGCGACCTCGGCCGCTTCATGGACAGGGCCGTCGTCGACGCGATCGTCCGCGGCGAGCACCCGCTCGCGCTCGGCGGCAAGCGGGCGGCCGTGTCGGTGCTCTTCGCCGACGTCGTCGGCTTCACGCCGCTCGCCGAGGCGCGCGACGCCGAGCGCATGGTCGCCCTCCTGAACGAGCTCTTCTCGATGCTCACCGAGATCGTGTTCCGGCACGGGGGCACCGTCGACAAGTTCATCGGCGACTGCGTGATGGCCGTGTGGGGCGCCCCGCTCCCGCAGGCCGATCACGCGCGCCGCGCGCTCGCGGCCGCCGAGGACATGATGCGCTTCCTCGAGACGGCGAACGAGGAGTGGCGCGAGCGCTACGACATCGAGATCCGCCTGGGCGTCGGCGTGAACTCCGGAGAGGCGATCGTCGGCAACATCGGCTCCGACAAGCGGATGGAGTACACGGTGATCGGCGACGTGGTGAACGTCGCCTCGCGGCTCGAGGCGCTCGCGGCGCCGAACCAGGTGCTCGTCTCCGAGGCGACGAAGCTCCTCGCCGGCGACGCCTTCCCCCTGCGCGCGCTCGGCGAGCGCAACCTCACGGGGCGCAAGACGACGACGGCCGTCTACACGCTCGATCCGGACTGACGGGGTGGGGCCGCGCCCGCCGCGCTCCCGGCGGGGCGCGCCGGCTGGCGGGCGGAGAGGGGTGGTCCGCGCGAGGCCGGGAGACGCCGCGCCGGCCGGCGCGGGCGAGGAGGGTCAGTCGTGCACGGCGTTCATGATGCCGTCGAAGAACTCGGTGCAGCCGATGGCGTCGAGCATCCGGTTCCAGTGGAGCGCGTCGAACGGCTTCGGCAGGCCGTGGTTCGTCAGCAGGATGCCGATGATCTCGCGGTCCGGCTCGACCCACATGAACGTGCCCGCGCCGCCCGCCTTGCCGTAGGAGCGCCGCGACAGGCGCATGCCGCCGGTCGAGAAGCGCCGCGTCCACATCTCCCAGCCGAGGCCCTTCGGGGCCAGGAGGAGGTTCTCGATGGGCGAGAGGTCGGTCTCCTCCTCCGTCACCTGGGGTGTGTTGTTCCTCTTCATGCGGCGGACCAGGTCGGGCCGCAGGACCTCGGCGCGACCGTAGGCGCCGCCGTTCAGGATCATCTGGCAGAAGACGGCGATGTCCATCGCCGTCGAGAAGACGCCGTCGCACCCGGTGACGCCGCCCAGCGCCCAGTCCTGCTCGTCCTGCACCTCGCCCCGGACCACGTAGCCCCGGACGTCGGAGTACGCCGTCGCCGCGACCCGCTCGTGGAGCGCCGGGGGCGGGCAGTACATCGTGTCGTTCATGCGGAGGGGCCCCCAGATGCGTGTGCCCGCGACGGTATCGAGGTCTTGCCCCGCGGCGGCCTCGATCATGCGGCCGAGGAGGCGGTACGTGAGGTCGCTGTACAGCACCGACGTCCCCGGCGCGTACTCGAGCGGCGTCTCGGCCATGAGGCGCCAGACCGTCTCATCGTCCTCGACGTTCGGGAACGGGTTGTCTATCGGCAGGCCGGCCGAGTACCGGAGCATGTCGTAGACGGTGACGGCCCCCTTGCCGTTCGCGGCGAACTCCGGCAGGTACCTGGCGACCGGTGCGTCCAGCGCGATCACGCCCTCCTGGACGAGCGCGAGCGCCGAAGCCGCCGTCGACAGCACCTTGGTCATCGACTGCAGGTCGAAGATCGTGTCGAGCGTGACCGGCTCGTCAGCGCCGGCGACCTTGGTGCCGAACGCCCGGTGCCCGACGACGACCCCATGGCGCGCGACGAGCGCCGTGGCGCCGGGGAAGAGTCCATCGCTCACCCGGCGCTCGATCCGCGCGAAGACGTCCTCCAGCCGATCGGAGCTCATGCTCACGTCCTCGGGCCGGCCCGCGGTGAGCGTTGTGCAGGACACGCCCCTCCAGGCATCCGAGCTGCCGAGCGCCGGGGCCGTGGCGGCCACCACGGCGAACTGGGTCATCCCTTGCAAGAACTGCCTGCGGTCGAACGCTCGTCGTTCATCGGTCATGGCTCTTCCCAACCTTGCTTTCATCAAGAACAAAGGATTCCACGGCGTCGCCCCGGCAGGGCCGGAGGACTGTCCAGCGTGGGCGTCTGTCGCGATGAATGGCAACATATACGCCAGCGCTACATGTTTCCCCTCCCATGCGCTGCGTCGCCAACAACACCCGCTGTTGCGCTGCCTTTTCGGCCGAGAGGCCGGGCGCGCCGCGTCCAGTTGAGTTGGCACGACGGGAATCGACGCGCAATGGATTGCGGGATGACGCAAGTGGATGTGCGCTCGTCTCGACATCCTGGACGACCGCGGACGGGCGTGGACGAATGCGCAGCACGATTCCGACCGCGCTCCCTGGCGAGGAGGCGCTCGGATTCGAGCGTCGCTCCGCTGGCGCTCCCGCGCCGTCCGGCGGCGCGCCCGTGCGGCTGGATCGACGCGGACGGCACCTCTCGAGGTGCGCCCCACGATGTCAGGCGGGCAGCGCGAGACGAGGCTTGCACCCGAGCTGGCTCGAGGGCCGCCCCACGATCTGCCCGCCCCCCGCCTGCCGCGCTCCTTCGCCGACGCCGGTCTGTCTCCTGCCAAACAGCTCTCATGGCTGCGTGGATCGACTGGAGAGCAGCGTCACGTATTTGCTGCCACAGCACGATATCGACGGAGCTGCGCCTCGCGCCGCCGCCGCGCGCCGCGCTACTCTCGGCCCCTTTTGTCCGTTGGCGAGGGCGAATGACCCTCTCGCCCCCTGGCGAGGGCGAATGACCCTCTCGCCCCCTGGCGAGGGCGAATGACCCTCTCGCCCCCTGGCGAGGGCGAATGACCCTCTCGCCCCCTGGCGAGGGCGAATGACCCTCTCGCCCCCTCGCGAGGGCGGGTGACCCTCTCGCCCCCTCGCGAGGGCGGGTGACCCTCTCGCCCCCTCGCGAGGGCGGGTGACCCTCTCGACCCCTGGCGAGGGCGGGTGACCCTCTCGCCCCCTCGCGAGGGCGGGTGACCCGTCCGCGCCGAGCAAGCGGCTCCCCGGGCCAGCGGTGCGCCAGGACCGAGCGCACGAGCGACCGCCGGTGCTCCGCTGCCGGACCTGCATGCTGGAGCGTGCACCAACGTGCCTCAGGACGTCCCTGCATGCTGGAGCATGCACCAACGTGCCTCAGGATGTCCCTGCATGCTGGAGCATGCACCAACGTGCCTCAGGGTGTCCCTGCATGCTGGAGCATGCACCTGCATGCTCGAGGTTGCAGCAGACTCCCGCGATACCCGTGCTGCCCCGCGACACCGACCGATCCAGGCGGATGAGCTCGCCAGCGGATCACGGCCCATACGGCATGAACGTGACCACCACGGGCCTACGGCGTCGCCGCGCCGCGGGCGTCGATCACGCGGGAAAACCTGCATCACGCAGGGACATCGACCGGATGAGCCCGCCGGGAGCAGGACGGGCAGTTCCGTGAAACGACCGCCGTTCACTGAAGTAGCTTAAACGACCGCCGTTCACTGAAATCGCATGACGCGACGCGCGGGCCTCTTGCCGGCAAAACCTTTCATGTTATCATGCCTATCAAGACAGACAATCACCAATCGCACTACGTCGAGAGCTCATCGACCTCGCGTAGCCTATTGTCTCAGTGTGGCAGCATGGTGGGGCACGTTTGTCGCCCGGTCCACGCGGAACGACAGTAGAAGCGACAGTGAAACTGAACTTCTTCGCGAATTGCCACCATCGATGTCGACTCTGCGCTTGGCATCATCCGTGAATAAGCATCGATGCGAAGACGAGACGGTCTTCGACAGAGCGCGTGAGCGCCGGACCAACACCTGACATAAATAAGCATCGAGGCTGGCGCGTACGAATCTACGCATGGCGCGCCGCGCGGGAGGGCTTCTTCAGTGGAGCTCGCTCGATGCAACATCGCTGTTCGAACCGGCGCGAGAGCGTCGGATGGCGACCCAAGGTCGAGATCGATCGAGACGGACGCGTGCATCGGACGACCCGAGCCGCCCGAGCACACGATCGGTTGGATGGATTGGTGATTGGCTGTTGACCGGCGTTCTGCGCTCGAAGCAAACAAAAACGGACTGAAACCACCCAATCTCGAGGAAACAAAGAAAATGAAGTCGCTCAAGTCTCGCGTTCTCTCTGGCGTTGGCGCTGCTCTCGTTGCCCTCAGCCTGTCGGCCCCCGCGATGGCGACGTACGACGCGCCGGCCAGCAACGACGTCGATATCGTCAACGTGCCCATCCTGTCCAACCTGATCAACGTCCTCGTGGGCAAGGTGACGGCGCTCGTGGGTATCGGCGTCGTCGATGACGTCAAGATCGTGGATGTCGCTGACGTCCTCAACAACTCCGAGATCGGGATCTTGAACAACGCGCTGAACAACCTGCTCGTGAACCTTCAGATCCTCAACATCCAGAACGTGCTGAAGGACGTCGACGTCGCCAACGGGCTCGAGGTCGGCGACATCCTCAGCGACAACGATGTCGACGTGAGCGATGTCGTCGACGTCAAGATCTTCGACGTCGACGGCGTGAAGAAGCTGCTCGTGTTCTACAAGAAGTAGGGCTGACCGCGCGACCCCGCGCGGAGCGCCGGCAGCAGAGAGAACCAAGCCCGGGGGGTCGGCCGCCTCCCGGGCTTTGCTCGGTCAAGGTGACCGACAGCCCGGTCATCTTGACCGGCCAGCGCGGCGCGCCGCCTCTCCCGAGAGCCGCGAAACCCGGGCGATCGCCGCATGGCCTCCGGGGTGCTCTCGCACGCCCCCGTGGTCCGCTCGCCCGCGGCAGCCCCTGTCGGGCTGCCCGGCCGACGGGCCCGGGAGGCAACTGCGATGCATCACCGGATGGACGTGCTCTCGCCCGCGTTTCGCGCGAACCCGTACCCCCATTACGCCGAGCTCCGGCGCGAGGCCCCGGTCTGCCAGGTCGAGCCCGGCGGGATGTGGGCCGTGAGCCGGTACGAGGACGTGCTCTTCGTGCTGAAGAGCCCCGAGATCTTCTCCTCGCACGGCTTCAAGGCGGCGTGGCAGCCGCCCTGGGTGGGCTACAACCCGCTCGCCAACTCGATGCTCGCCCTGGACCCGCCGGCGCACACGCGCCTGCGCGGGCTCATCCACCGCGCGTTCGGGGCGCGCACCGTGGCCCGGCTCGCGCCGCGCGTCCGCGCCGTCGCCGAGGAGCTCGCGCGGGGCCTCGAGGGAGAGGTCGACTTCATCGACGCGCTCGCCATGCCGCTGCCGGCCTTCGTGATCGGCGAGGTGCTCGGGCTCGACCACGGGCTGCGCGCGCACTTCAAGCGCTGGGCCGACGACATCCTGTCGGTCACCCCCGGGCCGGAGCCGCCCGCGCACGCCGGGCGCATCCGGACCACGATCGCGGAGCTGACGGGCTACCTGAAGGACGTCGTCGCGGCGCGGCGCCGCGCGCCAGCGGACGACACCGTGAGCGATCTGATCCGCGCCGAGCTCGACGGACAGGCGCTCACGGACACCGAGATCGTCGACTTCCTCGTCCTCCTCCTGCTGGGCGGGCTGGAGACGACCACCCACCTCCTCGGCAATGCGCTCCTGTTCCTCGCCGACCACCCGGACATGCTGCGACGCCTGCGCGAGGCGCCCGACCTCGCGCCGCTCTTCCTCGAGGAGCTGCTCCGGTACGACGGCCCGAGCCAGTCCGTCCCCCGGCTGACGACCCGCGACGTCTCCCTCGGCGGCGCGGCGGTGCCCGCCGGGGCGCTCGTGCTCGCGCTCGTGGCGTCGGCCAACCGCGACGAGCGGCAGTACCCGGATCCGGACCGGTTCGACCTGCACCGCGGCTCCCACGGAGGGCTCCAGTTCGGACACGGCATCCACTTCTGCGTCGGCGCGGCGCTGGCCCGCATGGAGGCGCGCGCGGCGCTCGAGGCGCTCGTCGCGCGCTTCCCCCGCGTCGAGCGCTGCCCCGGGGAGATCGCTTATAACCGCACGCTCACCGTGCGCGGCCCGGTCGCCTTGCCGCTGCGGTTCATCGCGGGCTGATGACCGGCGTCAACCGCTCTCCAGCGAGCTCGGCTTGACAGGAGGGTTGCGCGCGCTATCCTCGTCCCACCGGTCAGGAACAGGATCCGTCATTCCACCGACCGCCGAGTCATGACGGGCCGCGCACGCGCCAGGCGACGATAGACCCGAGAAGGTCCCTGAGCTCTCAGAGCTCGGGATGATGAGGTCGCGCCATGCGAAAGACGGAAATCGACGCCCTGGTGCGCGCGCACCGGGGCCGCGCCCGTCCCGTCGCGTTCTTTCATGTGCTTCGCCAGCCGGCGCTCGAGCCGGACGATCATGCCTTCCTGTCCGAGCACATCGAGGAGCTCGGGACATCCGATCTCCTGCGCTGGAGGGCGCGCTGCGAGCGCGGCTTCAGCGGGCCGGTGATCCAGCAGCTCGCGCGGCTCGCGATCCGGGATCCAGCGCACTTCCAGCACGAGGTCCTGAGCGTGCCGCGCCTCGAGCTCGACGAGGAGGAGTGGATAGAGCTCGCGGATCTGGTGCGCGGGAAGGTCCCGGAGGCGATCTACGAGCGCGTGCTCGCGCGCTGCCGGCGCGAGCCTGTGCGATGGGAATCCGGGTTCGTGCTCTCGCCGGGGGCCTACCGGGGGCCGGCGCCGCTGCTCGACGGGGACGAGCTCGACGGGCTGGACGCCGAGCGCCCGGCGCTGCGCGACATGCCGATCGCGAAGATCCTGGCGGCGAGGCGGGCGGGGGTGCTGTCGCTCGACGACGGCGCGCTGGCCGCGCTGGCGCTGGAGCGCGCGCGCGGGTCGGACGAGGACTGGAGCGCCGATATCCGCCGCTTCCCCGCGGCGCTGCGGGACGCGATCCTCGAGAAGGCGCGGCGGACGCCGAGGGCGGGAGAGCGGGCCAACCTGCTCGTCTGGCTCGAGGCGCACGGCGTGGCCAGGGCGACGTTGATGGACATCGCGCTCGGGTCGATCCGTGCGGGGGGCGACGCGTATGCCGTGCTCTCGTGGCTCGCGCGCCAGCTCACGACGCGGGCGGCGTGGGACAAGCACGGCCTGGAGACGCTCTCTGCGCTGATGTCGCGGCGCGCCTTCTCCGAGATAGGCGAGCTCGTGACGCTCGCGTGGAGCGAGGCCGGCCAGGGCGGCAAGGAGGTCTCGCGCGGCTTCCTGGAGGCGATCCAGGTCGCCTTCGCGCAGGTTTTGCTCGGGATGGCGCGGGAGGCGCTCGCGGCGGGCCGCCAGGCGGGCGCGATGGCGGCGCTGTCGGCGCTCGCGTGCCTCGACCCGCCCTCGCGGGTGAGCCGCGCCGTCCATGAGCTCCGGCGCGTCCCGGGCGCGAGCCCGGATGTCGCGGAGCTGATCGCGGTGAACGAGCGGCTGGTGAGGCACAGCGACGCGCGCGACGCCTCGCTCGAGGGGTTCGTGGCCGCCCTTCACGCGATCGCCGACGCGTCCTGCTGATCGCGGGCGGCGCGGGGCCGCGCCCCGCGTCGGCGCAGCTCGCCGCCCGCCGCGCATGACGCGCCGCTGGCGGGCGATCGCCTCTCCCGTCGAGGGCGGGAGACAGCGATCGCCGTCGAGTTCATGGCGGGGACGGCCTTGCCGCCCTCGATTTCACGGAGGGAACGGCTTTGCCGCCCTCGATTTCACGGAGGGAACGGCTTTGCCGCCCTCGATTTCACGGAGGGAACGGCTTTGCCGCCCTCGATGGCCGGGGACGGCTTTGCCGCCTCGATGACCGAGGACGGCTTTGCCGCCTCGATTTCGCTGCGGGGACGGCCTTGCCGCCCTCGATGACCGGGGACGGCCTTGCCGCCCTCGATGGCCGGGGACGGCCTTGCCGCCCTCGATGGCCGGGGACGGCCTTGCCGCCCTCGATGGCCGGGGACCGCGTTGCCGACCTCGATGGCGGGGCCGGCTCTGCCGCCCCTCGACTCCGGATTCTGGAGGGGTACGCCGATGGCGTTCATCAACTATGCGAGCCGGGAGATCTACTGCAAGATCGTCTATTACGGCCCAGGGCTCTGCGGAAAGACGACGAACCTTCAGTACGTGTACGACCGCACCGTGCCGAGCGCCAAGGGGCGGCTCATCTCGCTCAAGACCGAGAGCGATCGCACCCTGTTCTTCGACTTCCTTCCGCTCGATCTCGGAGGGCTCTCCGGCTTCCGGACGCGCCTCCAGCTCTACACCGTGCCGGGCCAGATCTTCTACAAGGCGAGCCGCAAGCTGATCCTGAGAGGGCTGGACGGCGTCGTGTTCGTCGCGGACTCGCAGCGCGCGCGGCTCGACGCGAACCTGGAGTCGATGGCCGACCTCTGGGACAACCTCGCCGAGGAGGGCCGCTCGCCAGGGCGGCTGCCGCTCGTGATCCAGTACAACAAGCGAGATCTCGACGGGATCGTCGATGTGGAGGAGCTCCGCGGTCTCCTCAACCCGACCGGAGCGCCCGAGTTCGAGGCCGCGGCGTCGAGCGGCCGCGGGGTGTTCGACACGCTGCGCGCGATCGCGAAGCTCGCCCTCAAGGAGATGGAGCGCGGGCACCGCTGGAGCGCGAGAGCCAAGGACTGAGCCCCGAGCGCCGAGACCTGCCGTCCCCGGGCGCGCTCGCCGCGCCCGGGTGCGCGCGCTCGATCACCTCGATCGCGGAGACACGGTACCATGTAGCCAGCGGCGGCAAGGCGTCGAGACGGCCGCCGCTCGGCCGCGATTTCTCTTGACGTATTCTCTCGTAGCTGAAAACGTGGCTTGGATCGTGGGGGGACCGTCTCGACAGCAAAGCGTCTGATCCCGTCGATCCCGGACCGGCGCGCTCCTCCGGGCCCCGAGGGATGCGCGCCCGGTCGTCCCGGCGCCACCGACCGATCCCATCAGGAGACTGTCAGATGAAATCCGAAACCGCACTTCGCAACGGAAGCCTCGCCATCGCGATGACGTGGTTCTCCCTCTTCGCGACCGGGTGCTTCGCGCTGAACGCCGCCGCTGGCGCCGCCGACGCCAAGGAGCGTGAGGAGCGTGAGGCCGCCCAGAAGGCGAAGAAGGAAGCGCCCCCCATCCCGCCGCCCGGGAAGCTCCACGACGAGGCGCTCGCGAAGCAGCTCGAGGACAAGATGACGGAAAAAGGGGCGCTCGTCGCCGCCAAGGTGATCTTCACCGATGACGATTGGCGCATCGAGCGCAACGAGAACACCGGGATCGTGACCGGCCGCGTGGCGAACGCCACCGTCGTCTACAAGCAGAAAGACGGCAAGTGCATCCAGGATCCGTCGCTGCTCCGCCAGGAGTTCGTCGGCAACGAGTTCGTCGGTCCCGGCCAGTGGGCCTTGCTGGTGAACGAGAAGTACGACATCCCCTGCGACAAGGCGGGTCTCTAGTCGAGATCGACAAACGGGTTGAACCCGCCTGAACGAGCAGAGCTTCGAACCGCCAAGACGCCAAGAAATATTAATAATTTCGGGCTCTTGGCGTCCTTGGCGCCTTGGCGGTTCATTGCTCGCTCGCTCGACGTGATCGGCGTTCTGGCCTCGGGCCGGTCACGACGCTCGTCAGCCGGCGCGTGGCGTGTACGGATGCCGCGCCGGCGCTGGTGGAGCAGAGGGGTCGCCTCATGGAGGAGGTGCGCCAGGCCGCGCTGCTCGCGGCGAGGCGCTGCAGCACCGGGACCACTGCACATTTGTCCCCATGCTGTGGACATTCTGTGGATATCTGGCCACCCCCCCGCAGATCCAGCACCCACATCGGAGCTGCCCTTCTCGGATCCCCGTGATGGCCCCCCATCCCCGGAACCGCCGCGGCAGCAGCACCCATGTCGGTGAGCGAGCACGGTCGCCCGTTTGCGCCAGCTCTGCAAGGGCGATCGAGCGATCGCGGTGACGCGAGCGCCATGGAGAGCCGCTGTCACAGAGCCCGGCCGGTCCAGCGCGCGTTCTCGTGCGCTGCAAAATCTCCGAGCTGCAAAAAAGCGCAGGTCTTTCGAGGACGTGGTGATTGATTCCGGGCGGCTCGGGCATCCTGGAGGTCATTGACGGTCCATCGGTCGCCGGCCTCGGCGGCCGATGGACCGCTGTTCCGGAGACCTCGGATTTTTCGCGGATCGCCCCGTGCACCGCGCGCTTAGAAAGGATGTTTCCATGCGAGCTTGCTTGTCGGCCGCAACGGCCACCGCCCTCGTGCTCCTCGGAGCGTGCGTCCTGGAAGATGCTCACGACCCAGAAGGAGAGCTCGAGCAACAAGAAGCCTGGGATCAGCCTGTGACGGGCGACGGGCTGACCGCCACGCTGACGACGACGTCGGACTGGGGGACCGGGTACTGCGCCGACGTGAAGATCGCGAACACGGGGACGGCGGCGACGACGACGTGGCGGGTGGTCATCGACATGAACGGCTCCTCCCTGGGGAACGCGTGGAACACCACGGCGACAAGGAGCGGGGCGCAGGTCATCGCGACGCCCGCCGACCACAACCCGGCCGTGGCGCCTGGTGGCTCGACGACGTTCGGGTTCTGCGCCGCGGCGAGCGGCCCCTCACAGCGCGCTGCGCTCGCCAGCGTGACGGCCGGCGGATCGGGCAGCAGCAGCGCCAGCAGCAGCACCAGCTCCAGCAGCTCGAGCAGCACCAGCTCCAGCAGCAGCAGCGGCACGGGCGGCGCGAGCAGCAGCAGTAGCGCCAGCAGCTCCAGCAGCTCCAGCAGCAGCGGCAGCGGCAGCGGCGGCGCGGGCGGCAGCGGCGGCAGCGGCGGCGCGGGCGGCAGCGGCGGCAGCGGCGCGGGCGGCAGCGGCGGCGCGGGCGGCAGCGGCGGCGCCGCCCCGAGCGGCCATCTCCAGATGGAAGACCTCGACCGCGGGGTGGTCGCCGTCAAGGTGTCGGGCGGCGTCTACGTCGGGTGGAGGATGTTCGGTTACGAGTACGATCCCACGAATCCCGGCGCGATCTCGTACGACGTGTACCGCAACGGGACGCGCGTCGCGAACGTCACGAACAGCACCAATTACCTCGACGCGGCCGGCACGACCTCCTCCACCTACACGGTCAAGGCCGTCGTGGGCGGCGTCGCCCAGGCGGCCTCGCCCGCCGCCGCGACGTGGAGCCAGAACTACCTGCGCATCCCCATCTCGGCGCCCGCAGCCGGAACGACGCCAGCGAACTGCAGCAACGCGGGCGAGAGGTACACGTATGAGGCCAACGACGCCAGCGCCGGAGACCTGGACGGCGACGGACAGTACGAGATCGTCCTCAAGTGGGATCCCTCGAACGCCAAGGACAACTCCCAGTCCGGCTGCACCGGGCCCGTGGTCCTCGACGCCTACGAGCTCGACGGGCGGCGGCTCTGGCGCATCGACCTCGGGAAGAACATCCGGGCCGGTGCGCATTACACGCAGTTCGTCGTCTACGACTTCGACGGCGACGGGCGCGCGGAGGTCGCGGTGAAGACCGCCCCCGGCACGCGGGACGGGACGGGCGCATTCCTGAGCCGGGGGCCCGCCGCCAGCGACAACGACGCCACAGACCACAGGAACGCCTCGGGGTACGTGCTCGCCGGGCCCGAGTACCTGACCGTGTTCGGGGGGGGCAACGGCGCGGAGCTCGCCACCGTCAACTTCGAGGTGGGCCGAGGGAACGTGTCCTCGTGGGGAGACAATTACGGCAACCGCGTCGATCGATTCCTCGCGAGCGCGGGGTTCGTGAGCGACCTCGGGACAGGCCAGGACTCGAGCGGCAGGCCGGCGATCCTGATGGCCCGCGGCTACTACACGCGCGCCACCATCACCGCCTGGCGCTTCCGCGACGGCAGCCTCACCAGGATCTGGACGGCCGACAGCAACGCGAACACGGCGTACACGGGCCAGGGCGCCCACTCCATGGCCGTGGCCGACGTCGACGGCGACGGCGCCCAGGAGGTGATCTACGGGGCCTCCACGATCGACAGCAACGGCACCCGGAAGTGCTCGACGAGCTTCGGGCACGGCGACGCGCTGCACGTGAGCGACTTGGTCCCCTCGCGTCCAGGGCTCGAGGTGTTCATGCCCCACGAGGACGGCAGCAAGCCGACCCACGACATCCACGACGCGAACACCTGCGCCGTCCTCTGGAAAGGGCCCGTCACCGGGGCCGACACCGGGCGCGGCGTGGCGGCCGACGTGCTCGCGAGCAACCCGGGCGCCGAGATGTGGACCAACTCCACGGGAGGGCTCCTGTCCGCCACCACCGGAGCGAGCGTCGGGTCGCAGCCCGCGTCGGCCAATTTCCTGATCTGGTGGGACGCGGACGAGCTGCGCGAGCTGCAGGACAAGACGTCGATCACGAAATACGGCGGCGGCTCGCTGCTGAGCTGCAGCCAGTGCGCCTCGAACAACGGGACGAAGTCGACGCCGGCGCTCACGGCCGACCTGCTCGGCGACTGGCGGGAGGAGATCGTGTGGCGCGAGTCCGACAACTCGGCGCTGCGGCTCTACACGACGACCAGCGTGACGACGCGGCGGATCTACACGCTCATGCACGATCCCCAGTACCGCATGCAGATCACCTCGGAGCAGACCGCCTACAACCAGCCGCCTCACCCGAGCTTCCACATCGGCGACAGGATGGCGGCGCCCCCGAGGCCGGACATCCACGTGCGGTGACGGAGGCAGCGCAGGCGGGCAGGTCGCCCCGCGCGAGGCCGCGGCGCGGCCCGCCCGCCTCGCGCGGGGGAGCGCCCCCCGCGGGCGCGCTCACCTCCGGTACCGCGCGAGCAGCAGGCCGGCGTCCGCGGTGCCGTCGGCCACGAAGCCGGCCATGGCGCGGGCGCCGGTCTCCTGGAAATGGGTGCCGTCGACAGAGCCGTCCGCCCGGACGAGGAAGAAGTCCTCGCCCGCCGCGACGCAGCCGATCGAGCGCAGGTGGGCGAGCGTCTTCTCGTTGAGATCGATGACCGGCACGTCCAGCGCGCCGCCGAGCTCCCGCATCGCCTGAGAGTGCGCGGCCAGGCCGTTGCCGAACTCGTGGCTGTCCCCGGTACAGGAGCGCCGCGGGGGCGGGGTGACGAGCACCGGGAGGGCGCCGCGCGCCTGAGCGCCCTCGATGTACTGCGTGAGGTACGATTTGAAGTCGGTCGCAGGGTCCAGGTAGTAAGGGATCGTCGCGCCGGCGTGCTCGTACGTCGCGTTCCTGTTGCTGTCGTTGGTGCCGAACTGCACGAGCAGGTAATCCCCGCGCTGGATGTCGTCGAGGAGGTCGGTCAGGCGCCCCTCGTCGATGAACCGGCGCGCGGTCCGGCCGCCGATGGCCCGGTTCTCGATGTGCACCCGCGCGTCGAAGAACTCTCCAAGAAACTGACCCCAGCCCGCCTGGTGAATGGGGCTGTTCACGTAGGTCTGCACGGTCGAGTCGCCGGCGATGTACACCGTGACGTCGGGCAGGTCGGCGCTCCCGCCGCCGTCCCCGCCGCCAGCGGCGCTCATCGGTCCTCCGGCCGCGCCGCCGCCGGCGCCGCCCTCGCCAGCGCCGCCCGCGCCCGCTTCCTCCGCGCCGCCCGCGCCGCCCGCGCCGCCCGCGCCCCCTTCCTCCGCGCCGCCCGCGCCCGTGACGCTGGCGGCGGTGCTCGCGCCGCCCGCACCACCGCTGTTGCTGCCGGCGCCCGCCGGTGCGCCGCCGCCGTCGCCCGCCGCACCGGCCGCGCCGTCGTCGGCGCTGCACGCGGCCACGACGACCGCCGCGAGCAGCGCACGCAAGGGGACTGAACATCTGCCAGACAGAAGGGAAGTCGTGCGAAGCATGGATCTCTCCTCTCCCCGATCAGGGATGCACATTTGCGATGGGGGTAAAAACGGCGACGGGACCGGCCTGCGCCGGCGGCTCCGTGCGGACGAGCGTCAGATCTCAAACCCGAGGAGCACGCCGGGCCGGAATCGGTAGCGCGCGAGGACAGTCTCGGTCCCCTGCTCGAGCGAGAGGTCGTAGCGGACGCGCGCGGGGTCGAGCTCGGCGAAGAGCTCGGCGAACATCCAGAGGTCCCGGCCGAGCGGGAGCCTTGCGGCGAGGCCGGCCGCGAGCACGAACGCCGTCGAGGCGCTCGCCGCGGCAGGGACGAAGCCGGGGGCGCCGGCGCTGCCCGGCCGGGGCGTCGCGTCCACGCGGTCGAGGCCCGCGCCGAGCCGCGCGCCGAGCTCGAGCGGCGTCGCGCCCGGGGCGAGGGTGTAGAGCCAGGAGGCGTCCGCGCGGAGCGTGATCGTGCGGAGATCAAGGCCGATCCGCGGCTCCTCGTAGCTGCGCTCGAACTGGTACTGGAAGCGCGCGTCCAGGGCGAGCCGGTGGCGCCCCCAGCCCCGGCCGAGCCCGACGCGCACGCCGGGGCCGTGCGTCAGGCCGACCTCGGCCGAGTGGGCCGCGACGCCGTAGAAGGCCCCGAGCTCCAGCGCGCGGCGCGGCGCCGCGTCGCCGGCGGAGGTCGCGTCGCCCGCGGGAGCCGCGTCGCCCGCGGGAGCCGCGTCGCCCGCGGGCGGCTCGGGGGGCGCCGCCTGGCGGAGGATGAGCGCGCGCGCCTGCTCCCGGTCGAGCGAGGCGCGCGTGTGCTCGCGCAGCGACCGGAGCGAGAGCTCCACGACCTGCGCCACGGACTCGCGATCGAGCTCGTCGAAGCGGCCCGAGAGCTCGATCGAGCGCACGAGAAAGCGATCGGCCACGGGATCGGTGAAGTAGAGGGCCGCGCGGCGCGGATCGCTCAGGTCGATCCAGCACGAGAGGGCGACGCCGGAGACGGCGCGCGTCGCGAAGAGCGCCGCAGGGTCGAAGCGCGGCGCGATCCGGAAGCGGAGGGTGAAGGCCGATAGCGCCTGGGATTCGAGCGCCGTCCGGAGCGCGCCGAGGTCGCCCTCGGCGCCGGTGAGCACGACCTCGACGACAGGAGCGCCGGACGACGCGGGCGACGCCGCCGCAGGGACGCCGCCGGGCAACGCCGCCGCAGGGACGCCGCCGGGCGACGCCGCCGCAGGGACGCCGCCGGGCGACGCCGCAGGGACGGCGCCGGGCGACGCCGCAGGGACGGCGCCGGGCGACGCCGCCGCACGGGCCGCGCCGGCGCCGTCGGCCCGCGCGCGCGGCGCCGAGAGCGCGACCGCCGCGGCGAGGCCGAGCCAGAGGGGCGCGCGCGTCGCGATCACCCGCCCAGCTCGGCGAGGCGGCGGCGCGCGTGCTCGGCGTACGGCGAGCTCGGGTGCTCGCGGAGCAGGCGCCGCCAGGTCTGCGCCTCGTCGCCGGAGCGACCGAGCGCCCGCAAGGCGCGCCCGCGGCCGTAGAGCGCCTCGACGGCCAGCGGGCGCGCGCCGGCCACGCCGAGGTACCGGTCGAACTGCGCGAGCGCCGCGCCGGGCGAGCCGCTGTTGAGGAGGAGCCCCCCCAGCGACACGAGCGAGAGCGTGGCCTCGGGCGACCCAGCGAAGCGCCTCTGGAGCGCGCGGTAGAGCGCGATGGCGCGCTGGGCGCTGCCGGCGCGCCGCGCGTCGTTGGCCTCCCGGAAGAGCTGCTCCGCTGTCGAGGCGGCGGGGGTCGAGGGGGCCGCGGGGGTGGGCGCGGTCGCGCCCGGCGCGCGCGGGGTATCGTGCGGCAGCGGCGCGGGGGCCGCGAGCTCCGGCAGCGCCGCCCCGGCGGTCGCGGGCGCGCCATCCGACGAGGGCGGCGCGGCCTCGGCGCGGGGCGGCGCGGCCGCGGGTGACGCGGGCGAGCGCGGGCGCGACACCACCGCGCGCAGCGCAGGCGCGACCGGGCGGGCGCTCGGGCCCGGCGCCGGGCGCCGATCCACGAGCGCCGTGGCCGCGGCGGCCGCGCCGCAGAGGAGGACCGCGGCCGCGGCGTAGAACCAGATGCCCCGCCTCCAGACGGCCGCGCGCTGCCCGGCGACGCCGCTCCTCGGCGGCGCGACATCATCGCCGCGCCGAACGTCGTTGTCGGGCCGCACCGGCGCGCTCTCCGGCCACCCCGGCGCGCCCTCGCGCAGCACCGGCGCGCTCACGCGCCACCCGGGCGCGTCCGCGCGCAGCACGTCGTTGGGCGCCCCGCCGGCGGCAGCCCGATCGATCGCGACCCGCGCGATGCGCGCGAGGAGCTCCGCGTCGCCGGGCTCCGCCGCGCCGACGGCGTCGAAATCCTGCGCGAGCTCCCAGGTCATCCGGCACGATGCGCACGCGCCAAGGTGGGCGTCGAAGGCGAGCCGGTCCGGCTCCGTGGCGACGCCGCGGCGCACCCGCGTGAGGAGCTCGCTCCGGCAGTCGACGTTCATGCTTCCCTCCCCCGGAAGAGCTCGGCCAGCTTCGCGTTGTTGGCGAGCGCGCGCCGCAGCGCCTCCTTGCCGAGCCGGAGCCGGCTCCAGACGGTGTTCGGAGAGACGCGGGCGAGCGCCGCGATCTCGTCGACCGTGTGGCCGAGCACGAAGTGGAGGGCGAGCGCCTCGGCGGTCGGCTCCGGCATCCGGTCGAGCACCTCGAGCACCATCTCGCGCCGCCGGGTCGAGACCGCCTCGGCGAACGGCGACGGGCCGCTCTCGTCCGCGGCCGCCTCGACCGGCGCGTCCGGCTCGTCGTAGCGCGCGCGCACGCGCAAGCGTCGGCGCGCGCCGAGCGCGGTCATCAGGGCGATGCGGTTCGCGAAGTGCACGACGGTGCACTCCGCGCGGAACGTCGGCAGCGCCTGGAGCAACGCGAGCACCGCCTCCTGCGTGACGTCCTCGACGTCGGGGTGGTGCGGGCCGAGCACCTTCCTCACCGTCCGCAGCATGGCCCCACCGAGCTCGGTGATGAGGGTGCGGATGGCCGCAGGGTCGCGCGCCGCCGCGGCCCGAGAGAGCCCGAGCAGCTCGTCCGCCCTCGGAGACGCTCCCTCCGTCGGCAGCGGGAGGTCGGTGGCGGGCTTTCGCACGTCAACGACGATGCACGAGGGCATGAGTCCTGGTCAAGGCGCACATCGGAGGATCTCCTCGACAGAGGCCGCGCCGGCCCGCTCAGACCGCGTCGACGCGGTCTGAGCGGGCCGAGCGCTGGAGCGCCGCTCACGGCCACCTGCGGAGCGCAGGAGACACCTCGACCTGCGCGAGCGCGGACGGCCGCGCGCCGCGGCGGCGGTCATTCCCCGGAAGGGACCGGGATCTCGACGCTGGTACCAACAGGCACACCGAAGTCAGGAGTTCCATCGCTGTTCCGGGTAAACCGCTGTGCCCGCGTGGCGCGCATGTCACGGCCCTCCGGATCTCGGCCAGCCGTCGCTGTCCCACGCCAGCTCGGAGATCCGCAGCGTGGGCTCGCCGTTCCTCTCGACGTTGTACGCGTGATAGATGTTGTAGGCCCGGTCCTTGGAGAACAGCACGGCGTTGTGCCCGGGCCCCTTCCAGCGGGAATCCCCCTGGACGAGGAGCGTGCCGCCGCCGGCCGTCATCGCCTTGCCCTCGCGGTCGACGTACGGGCCGGTGATGCTCGTCGAGCGGCCGACGACCATCTTGTACGTGCTGTCGACGCCGCGGCAGCAGGAGTCGAACGAGACGAACAGATAATAGAAGCCGCAGCGCCGGACGATGAAGGGCGCCTCGAGCGCCCCGCGCGCGTCGGGGCGCGACGCGAGGGCGTGGAGCTCGGTGTCCGCCCGCTCGCCCGACGCGGTGAGCTTCACCATCTTGAGCCCGCTCCAGAAGCTCCCGAAGGCGAGCCATGGAGTCCCCTCCTCGTCGATCGCGACGTTGGGATCGATGGCGTTCCATTCGTCGCGCGTCGCGCCGGTGTTCGAGCAGATGGCGGGACCGCGGTCCGTCCAGGGCTCGGCCGCGTCGAGCGACGCCTTTGTCGCGTGCCCGATGCACGACCTGTTGCTGCCGAACGTGGAGGCGGAATAGTAAAGATGATAGGCGCCGCCGAAGCGGGAGATGTCGGGCGCCCACAGGTCTTCCACGCCCGGCACCTGCTCCGCGAGCCAGGCGGGCCGCGCGTCGAACACCCGACCGGCAGCCTGCCAGTTGAGGAGGTCCGAGGAGGTCTTCATCGGGAGCCGGTCGCCCGTCTGGAAGAGGTAATAGCGGTCGCCGGCCTGGATGACGGCGGGGTCGTGGGTCACGAGGTCCCCGGACAGCCGCAGCGCCCCGGGCGGGCTCGATGGATCGAAGACCGCCTCTGCGCACCGGTCGTCGCTCCCGCCGCCGCCACTTCCGCCTCCGCCACTCCCGCCTCCGCCGGTCTCTCCGCCGCCGCTCCCCCCGACGCCGCTTCCGCCGGCGCCGCCGGTCCCTCCCTCGCCGCCGGTGCCCGCCGTGCCGGTCGTCGCCGCGGCGCTGCTTCCGGCGCCGCCGGTGCCCGCGGTGGAGGACGCGCTCGTGCTGGCGGCACCGGTCGTGCCGCCGCCCTGCCCCCCCGCGTCGGGGCCCGCTCCTGGCGTCCCCTCGCCGCAACCCGTGAGCGACGCGACGGCGCCGATCAGGAGGCCCCATGTACGCGCAGACCCACACCGTCGCCACGACCGGCAAAGCAAAGGATGCATCGAACCTCCTGGAGCTCTCTTGGTCCCGCTTTCCCACGTGGACCGGAGCGCCCGCGATCAATCACGGGTCGCTCGAATTTCGCGAGAATTCGGAGCGTTCGCGCCCAGCGAGACTTTTACATCAGCACAGGATACCGCAGCCCCACGCGTCGTGAGCTTCCGGGAGGTGTGTCTTGCCGCCGCCTCGTCCGGCGCCGCGAGCGGGATCGACGTCGCTCTCCGCGCCGCGCGAGATCCGGAGTCCGATCAAGGCGCGGCGCGGCGGGCCTCGTAGAGGTCGGCGACGCTGGTCCGCGTCGATGCGAAATACAGGACGGTGCCGTCCGGTGAGAGGTGCGGGTCGGTGTCGCGCTCCTCGGGGAGGTTCACCGGCTCCTCGAGCGGCGCTGCCTCCTCGAACGCCGCTTCGGCGCTTGCCCGCCATGCCCAGAACAGGTCTCCCCCTCCCGCGCGGCTCGATCGGAACAGGATCTGCTTGCCGTCGTCGAACAGGAACGGGCCGCCCTCGTCGCCCGGGCCGTCCAGCCCGGCGACCGGCACGAGCGCGCTCCAGTCGTCCTCCGGGCGGTCGCGCGACGCGATCGCGAGGTACGTCTCCGCGTCCGCGGGCGTGACGCCGGTCACGACGTGGAGCCCTGGGGGATCGACGTGAGGGCCCATCACCGTGGCGCCCTCGACGGCGAGGGCGTCCACGTGCGCTGGCGTTCCCCACGGGTCGTCCCGGCCGGCGCGCTCGGCCAGCCAGATGCCCTCCGGCTCGCGCCTGCTGTAGAACCAGATCCTGAGCCCGTCCTCGGAGACGGAGGGGGTGTCCTCGATCTCGGCGCTGTTGAGCTCCCCCACGGCCTGCGGCGCGTCCCAGGGCGAATCCGCCGCCGCCCGCCGCGACCTCCAGAGGTCGCGATCCCCGTCGCGATCGGACATGAAGTAGATCTCGAGGAGATCGCCCGTGAGCGTCGGGTCCTCTTCCCTTGCATCGGAGTTGAGCTCCGTCACCGCCCTCGCCGTATCGAACACCGGCCGCTCCGGCGCGCTCGCCGTCCCGTCCGGCCCGGGCGCGAACACGCCGATCACGAAGCGTTGATCCTCGCACCCCGCTCCGAGCGCGAGCCAGGCGCCCCACGCCGCCGCGCTCGCGTGGCGCCGCCATCCCATCCGCCCCCTCCGTCCCCGCGCACACCCCATCCAGGTCATGCGGCGCAAGGTAGTCCGGGCTCCCCCCCGCTGCCCGCGCCTCACCCGATGCCGGCCTCGCTCGGCGGCGCGACCGTCTTGTCGTCCGCCGTCTGGAGGGGCACACGCGGAAACCACAGCGCCGAGATGAACCCGATCACGCCCATCGCCGCGATGATCCAGAACACCGTGGTGAGCCCCGACGTGAGCGCCTCGCCGAGGTGCTGCACGACCGACGGATCGAGCCCCCGCGCCCCCTCCGCCGTCAGGAGCCGGCTCGCCGCGTCCGCCGGGATCGACGGGTCCTTCGCGAGCTGCGCCGTCAGGACCCCGCCCATGATGCCCACCGCCACGACGCCGCCGAGCAGCCGGGAGAACATCGTGCTCGCGGTCGCGATCCCGCGCTGATCCCACGCGACGCTGCTCTGCACCGCGATGAGCAGCGCGACGTTGGAGAGCCCCATGCCCACGCCGAACACGAGGGTCGTCGCGCGCAGCAGGAGCGGCGTCTCGTGCGCCCCGCCGATCGCGAGCGCGAGCCCCGCCAGCGCCGTGAAGCCGAGGCCCACCCAGATGAGCGGGCGGAACCCGACCCGCGGGATGAGCCGCCCGCCGATCGCGCTCGCCACCGGCCAGCCGATCAGCATCGGGGCGATGGCGCTCCCGGCGTCGGTGGGCGAGCCGCGGAGCACGCCCTGCACGAAGAGCGGCACGAAGGTGATGGTGCCCATCATCGCGCCGCCGAGGATGGCGCCGGCCACGTTGGAGATGAGCATCACCGGCCGCCGGAAGAGCGGCAGCGGGATCATCGGCTCGGGCGCGCGGCGCTCGACCGCGAAGAACGCCGCGAACAGCGCGGCCGACGCGATCGCGGCGACGAGCGTCGTCGCCCCGCCCAGCCTTCCTGTGGCGAGCAGCAGCGCGACGACGCCGGCGGACAGGAGCGCCGCGCCGAGGAAATCGAGCTCGTGGCGCCGCCTGTCGATGCGCTCGTGGAACGCGGTCGCGACGAGCGCCATGGACGCGAGGCCGAACGGGATGTTGATGTAGAAGACCCAGCGCCACGAGAAATAGTGCACGATGAGCCCGCCCACCATCGGGCCGATGATGCCGAACAGCCCCCACGCCGCGCCGAAGACGCCCTGGATCCGCGCGCGCTCGTTCAGATCGAAGATGTCGCCCGAGATGGTCATCGCCATCGGCTGCATGGCCCCGGCGCCGGCCCCCTGGAGCGCACGGAAGGCGATGAGCTGCGGCATCGACCGCGCGGCGCCGCTCGCGATCGAGCCGATCAGGAAGACGGCGATGCCGAACAGGATCACCGGCTTGCGGCCGTAGATGTCCGACAGCTTGCCGCAGATGGGGACGAGCACCGACGAGGTGAGCAGGTAGGCGGTGGTGACCCAGGCGTACTGTTGAATGCCGCCGAGATCGCCGATCACGGTGGGCATCGCGGTGGCGACCACGGTCGACTCGAGGGCGGCCATGGCGAGGGACAGGATGAGGCCGACGACGGTGAGGCCGCGGTGGGTCTTGCGTTCTGAGGCCATGCAGGTGGTGGGGATGTGGTGCGGAGCAGCCGGGGCGGCAACTGGGGCGGCGCGGCGGCGCGCGCAAGATAGCGCGAGAACGAATCCGGGTAGCCCTCAAGCAAAATCGGTAAACTGTCGCACGCCGGTGCCGGCACGGAGCGCGCGATGGAGTCGTTGGCGAGGCGCATTCGAGAGCTTGCAGACGCCCTGTCCTGGTTCGTGCGGGCGCGCGAGCTGCGCCTGCTCCACGTGCGGACAAGCCCCGACCTCCGCGCCACGGCGCTCCGGCTCGCGGCGTCGCAGGAGCTCCACCCCGAGAACCGGAGCCCCTTCGTCGTGCTGGAGGACGCGTGCACCGCGGCGAGCGACGGGTGGCCCGAGCGGCTCGAGCGTCTGCGCGCCCAGCACGAGGCGCGCAGGGCCCGCATGGCGCAGGAGGGGGAGCCGCTGCCCGAGCTGCCCGAGCGGCCGGCGATCGCCGAGCCGCTCGCCGCGTTCGGCGCGCAGCTCGCGCAGCTCCTGAAGGCCCGCGCCGACTGGCACGAGGGGCTCGTCGTCGTGCTGGCCCCGACGCGCGTCGAGCGCCCGGGCGCGCTCTGCGAGGCGCTGCGCGCGCTGCTCGACGCGAGGGGCCTCGGCGCCGTGCGCTGGATCCTGATCGACCCCGAGCCGGCGGCGCTCGAGCCCGTCGCCGACGAGCTCGGGGAGCGGGCGACGCGGCTCGCGTTCCTCGTCGACGAGGCGGAGGCGCAGCGCGACCTCGCGCGCATGCTCGACGCGGCCGAGGCGGCGCCGCCGGACGTCGTCGGCCCGGCGCGGGTCGGCGCGGCGTGGCCCCGCGGCGTGTCGCCGCCGCTGCGGCCGGGCCACCCGCCGGCGGATCCCGGGAGCATCGACGCCCTGCTCGAGCGCGAGGGCGTCTCGCTGCCGCTCGCGGGCGCCCGGGGGGGCGAGCTCGCGCACCTGGTCCTGCGCGGCGCGCAGGCGATGCGCCGCGGGCAGCCCGTCGAGGCGGTGCAGCAGCAGGCGCGGGCGCGGGACCTCTGCGCCCAGGCGGGGATGGCGCGCGAGGCGACGATGATGGAGCTCGTCCTCGGCGGCTACCTCGTCGCCGCGGGGGACGCCGGGCGCGCGGCGCGGACCTACGACGCCGCGCGCGAGCGGGCCGAGCGCGGCGGCCTGCCGGATCTCGGGGTGCAGGCGCAGCTCGCGCTGGGCGCGCTGCACGTGCGCGCGGGCGAGCACGCGGACGCGGCGGCGGCGTACGCGCGCGGCGCGGCGCTGGCCCGGCAGTCCGGCTCGGCGATCTTGACGATCGAGGCGCTGCGCCTCGCGGGCCAGGCGCAGCTCGATCTGGGCAACGCCGACGAGGCGGCGCGGATCTGGGGCGCGGCGCTCGAGGCGGCCGACGCGGCCGACCCGGCGGAGGTGAGGGCGTCGAGCGCCGCGGAGGTGGCGCGCGCGCTCGCGGCGCTCCTCAGGAAGCGCGGGACCAAGGACGCGGCGGCGCGGCTCGAGGAGCGCAGCCGCGCGCTGGAATAGAGGGCGGAGGGACGGTCATGCTCGCCAGCACGTGGCTCGACATCGTCATCGGCATCGATCTCCACTTCGAGCTCGTCCCGCCGCCGATGCTCCCGGTGCCGTTCCCGCACCCGTTCGTCGGGCTCGTCCTTGACCCGATCGGGCTCGCCGCGGGGCTGGCGATCTCGAACGCGATCGGCATGGCGACCGGCGGCTCGTTCAAGGGGCCCGTGCTGATCAACCTGATGCCGGCGAACACGACCGGCACGGAGGCGAAGAACTTCTTCCTGCTGCCGCACTTCATCATCCCGCCGGGGGCGATGTGGGCCCCGATGTTCCGGGTGCCGAAGCCGGCGATCATCCCGGGCAAGGCGCCGTCGCTGGAGCTGCCGATCCCGCCGCCCGGGGACGCGGTGATGATCACGGGCTCGAAGACCGTCCACGCGATGGGCGCGAACCTGTGCCGGCTCGGCGACATCGCCCTGAGCTGCAGCGATCCGATCCGGCTCCCCACGTCGGTGGTCCTGACCATCCCGAAGGGGCTGCCGGTGCTCGTGGGCGGGCCGCCGGCCGTCGACTGGATGGCCGCCGGGTTCGGGCTCATCAAGTGCAAGTGGATCGCGAGCCGGCTCCATCGGCTGGTGAACCGGATCAAGAACGCGCGCCTCCGGAACCTGCTGCACAAGGGGGTCTGCTTCTTCACGGGGCACCCGGTGGACGTCGCGACAGGCCGGGTGATGACCGAGTCGACGGACTTCGAGCTCCCCGGCCCGCTGCCGCTCGTCTTCGAGCGGACGTACGTGTCGAGCTGGGCGCACCGGGACTCGCCGCTCGGCCACGGCTGGAGCCACCCGCTGGACCAGGCCGTGTGGATCGAGCCCGGCTGCGTCGTGTACCGCGCGGAGGACGGCCGGGAGATCGAGTTCGACACCTTCGACATGCCCGATCACGCGATGAGGCCGGGCGAGGAGGTGTTCGATCCGCTCAACCGCCTGACGCTGCGCAGCCTGGGCCGGTTTCGCTGGGAGATCGAGGCGGCGGACGGCGTCGTGCACGAGCTCGAGCCGATCCCGGGCGACAGGGACAGGACGCTCGCCCGCCTCGTGCGGAAGCGCACGCGGAACGGGCACGAGATCACGCTGCACTACGACGACCGCGCCCAGCTGTCGTGGGTGCGCGACGCGGGCGGCAGGATCGCGCGCTTCGAGCACGACGAGGCCGGGCGGCTGTCGCTGGTGTCGCTGCCGCACCCGACGCAACCTGGCTGGGTGCCGCACACGCGGTATGTGTACTCCGGCGAAGGGGATCTGGTGGAGGTGATCGATCCGCTGGGGCACGCGACGCGGTACGCGTACGAGGGCCACCTCCTCGTGCGGGAGACGGACCGGACCGGGCTGTCGTTCTACTTCGGCTACGACGGCAACGGGCCGGGCGCGTACTGCATCCGGACGTGGGGGGACGGCGGGATCTACGATCACGAGATCGACTACGACAAGGTCGGGCGGGTGACGTACGTCACGAACTCGCTCGACGCGACGACCACGTACGAGATGAACGTGGCCTATGCGGTCGTGAAGGTGATCGACGCGTGCGGCGGCGAGACGCGGTTCGAGTACGACGACAACCTGTGGATGACGGCGGAGGTCGATCCGCTGGGGAACGCGACGCGGTACGAGTACGACGCGCGGGGGAATCGCGTGAGGACGTCCCTCCCCGGAGGGGCGACGATCCGTGTCGACCACGACAAGAACAACCTGCCTGTCCGAGCCGTGGATCCTTGTGACGGTGAATGGCGCTGGGACTACGACGAGCGCGGGCAGCTCCAGCGACGCGTCGATCCGCTCGGGCAACAAACGCTGTTCGAGTACCGCGACGGGCTGCTCGCGGCGGTCACGGATCCCGCCGGCGCTCGAGCGTCGTTCTCCTACGACGACGCGAAGAACCTCCGCCGCGTGAGGTCGGCGGACAGCACCGAGGAGGGGTACGAGCACGACAGGCGCGGGCGCGTCGTCCTGCGCAAGGACCCGCGCGGCAACGTCCAGCGACGACACCACGATGCGTGCGCGCGGCTGGTCACGGTCGAGGAGCCCGACGGGAACGTGCGCAGGCTGGGCCGCGATCCCGAAGGGTACCTCGTCGAGGCGCAGGACCACCACCACCGCATCACGCTGCGCTACAGCGGGTATCACAAGCTTTCCGAGCGCGACGAGGCCGGGGCGGTCCTACGGCTCCGGTATGACACGGAGGGCCAGCTCGTCGAGCTGGAGAACGAGGCGGGCGAGGTCCATCGATTGCAATACGACCCCTGCGGTCGCCTCCGCGAGGAGCGCGGGTTCGATGGACGGACGCATCGATACGAACGGGACCGGGCGGGGAACCTGATCAAGGCCGTGAAGCCCAGCGGAGCCTGCACGCAGTTCGCCTACGATCCGTCCGGGCGCCTCACGAAGATACAGCGCTCGGATGGGAGCGAGGAGCGATTCTCGTACCGCGAGGACGGCGAGCTCGTGGAGGCGACCAGCGGCGCGATGGCCGTGCGAATCGAGCGCGATCGCCTGGGCCGCGTGATCCGCGAGCAGCAGGGCGCGCACTGGGTCGAATCCCGCTATGACGCGCGCGGCGCGCGCGTGGGGCTCGCATCGTCGCTCGGGGCCAGCATGACGATCGAGCGCGACAGGATAGGCGACGCGGTGCAGCTCACGACCGGGGGCGAGGGCCGCTCGTGGCACGTCGCTCTCGGCCGCGACGCCGCCGGGTCGGTGGTGGAGCGTCGGTTCGCAGGCGGCGTGGCGGCGCGCTGGCAGCGCGATCGACTGGGCCGCCCCGTGACGCGAACGCTGGCGCGCGGGAGCGACGAGCAGGCCCGCGAGGAGCTCCGATGGGAGCCCGGCGACCGACTGGCCGCCGTGGTGGATGCAGGGCTCGGTCCCATCGTCTTCGAGCGCGACGCCCGCGGCCGGCTCGCCTCGGCGCGCCACGCCAACGGGCGCCTGGAGCACCGCGCGCCGGACGCGACAGGCAACCTGTTCCGCGACGCGAGCCGAGCGGATCGGACCTACGGTCCCGGCGGCGAGATCCGGCGAGCCCATGGCGCGCAGTACATCCATGATGACGACGGCCATCTGATAGAGAAGGTTCGTCCCGGCGGCGCGCGATGGAAGTATGCCTGGAACGCCGCCGGACAGCTCCGCGAGGTGACGCTGCCGGACGGACGAACGGTGACCTTCTCCTACGACGCGCTGGGCCGGCGCGTGAAGAACCGCTCTGGCGACATGGAGACCACGTGGGTATGGGACGGCCAGGTGCCGCTGCACGAGCACCGATCCGGCGAGGCGCCGATCACGTGGGTGTTCGAGCCAGAGAGCTTCGCGCCCCTCGGGAAGATCCAGGGCGAAGCGCGGTACGGGATCATCACCGACCCCCTCGGCGCGCCGAGCGTGATGTTCGACGAGGCAGGGGAAGTCGCGTGGAATCTGCGGCTCGACGTGTACGGGGCGCCCGAGGACGAGGTCGCCGGCGCCATGTGCCCGTGGCGCTGGCCAGGGCAGTACGAAGACCCCGAGACAGGGCTTTACTACAACCGGTTTCGCTACTACGACCCCGAGCTCGGTCGCTACATCAGCCCCGATCCGATCGGGCTCGAGGGCGGGCTCAATACGTATGCTTACGTGCCCGATCCGACGATCGCGAGCGACCCGCTCGGGCTGACCATCGTATGGCATTACACCAGCGCACAGGGCTTTCAGGCCATCCAGTCGAGGGCGCAGGGCGCGTGGTATTTCAAGGCCTCGCAGCCGCCGGGCGGTCGGCCGTTCGGGGTTTACTTCACCAGCCTGTTTTCACCCGACATGACAGCCGAACACCATCGGATGGGTATTCCCACGGAGAAGCGGACCCACTTCTTCGCCGTCGAGGTCGCGGACGACAAGATCGATGATCTCTTCAAGCCGCTGCCGGGCGGACGTGGACTGTCGGGGGTCTCGATCTACGTACCGAACGACATCGAGGTCATGAGAATCCTGCAGAACGACTGGTACAACAGGAGAAACAGGAGCACCCGCACCGTGCGTCAAGCAGGGTGCGGCAGGGTGTAGAGGCAGAGGTCCTGGGCATGGGCTGCGGATACGATCACGATTACCTGTTACCCCGCGGCGCGCTCCCGCGCTTCCTCGTGGAGATGGCGAGCGTCTGGCCTGCGTGGATCGCGGAGGTCGAGGGAGGCAGGATCCTGCGGCGAGACGAGCTGGAGGGCGAGCTGCCGGCTGCGGCGGAGAGCGGCTTCGTCCTGCACCGGGACGGGTCGATGCGCGCGCGCTTCCACGCCGAGGGCGGCTTCGTCGACGAGGACGGCTCGTCGCCCCTCAGCGTGTGGATCTTGGGCTGGGATGAGGCGTGGGCCCATGCCGACATCGTCGTCGATCAGCAGCCGCCGTCCCGCTTCCTCGAACGCGTCTGGGATTGCCTCGCGCTGGCGATCGCCGCCGTGTCGGTGCGGGTAGAGCGCAGCGGGACGACCATCCGCCATGTCAACGCGATGGATCCGGCGTGGGCGCGCGCAAGCTGGCCGGAGATCCTGAAGCTCTCGCCCGCCTTTCACGAGCAGCTCACGACGATGCCGGCGCCCGCGTCCGTCCTCCCCCTGCCGGGCGACGCGAACAGCACGTGCGTCATCGAGCTCGACGCGGGCGGGCACATCGGCCCCGACCTGGTCGCGTATCTCGAGCGCTCCGTGGTGCGTCTCCTCGGCGAGTGGCACCGGATCGTCTACTCGACGGACGGGGACCAGCGCTACACCATGCCGCCTGGCGACCTTCGGGTCGAAGACGGGCACGTCCAGGTGGTCGCGAACGGGCGCCCGATGACCTGGAGCCCGCGCGACGTCCCGGCGCTGTTCAAGAAGAACGCGCGCGCGCGCTGAACAGGCCGCTGCGTTCGAGCACGGGGAACGCCGCGCGAAGGCGCGCGACGCGCGTCTCGCGGACGCTCAATTGAGCTTCACCAGCCCCCCCACCACGTCCACCGTCCCCCCGCTCACCCCCACCGAGCCGCCGGCGACCTTCACGTTGCCGCCGGTGATGGTGATGTCGCCGCCGGTGATCGTCACCGGACCGCTCGTGACGACGAGCTCGCCGGCCTCCATCTTGATCGACCCGGAGCCGACGAGCGTCATGAGCGCGGTCTCGATCCTGGCCATCACGGCCGCGCTCACGTTGAGGTTCGTCGACTGGAGCGTCTGCAGCACCGTGATGAGCGTCTGGATCGGCGCCTCGAGCTTCTGCAGCGTGGCCGACGTCATCTCCTGCGGCCCGGTCACCGTCGTCTTCTGGGCGCCGCCGACGTTGATCGTCTCGTTGCTCGTGACCGTCAGGTCGTGCGTCGCCTGGAGCGTCGTCGTCTGCGGGCTCGTGACGGTCACCGTCTGCGCCCCCGTCACGGTGAGCGTGTCGTCGGCGGTGACGTCCACCTTGCGGCTGCCGGTGATCGTCTCGGTCTGATCCGCCACGACCGTCAGCGTCTGGTTCGCGCCCACCGTCACCGTCTGGTTCGCGCCCACCGTCACCGTCTGGTCGACGCCCACCGTCACCGCCTGGTTCGCGCCGATCGTCGACGCCTGGTTCGCGCCCACCGTCACCGCCTGGTTCGCGCCCACCGTCACCGTCTCGTTGGCCCCGATGAGCTCCGCGTTGTTCGACCCGACCATCGTCGTCCGGTTCGAGCCCGTCGTCTCGTTGCGGTTGACGCCCACCGCCGAGGCGCTGTTGTTCGCGACCTGCTCGCGCCGGTCGTTGCCGACCTCGTTGTTCCAGTCCTTCGGCGTGTGCAGGAGGATCTGCTGGCTACCCGCCGTGTCGTCGAAGCGCAGCTCGTTGTGGCTGCCGCCGCCCGGGCTGGTCATCGTCTTGAAGGTGCTCACCGTCGGCGCGCCGCCCGGCGGCCGGTTCTGCCCGTTGTAGACACGGCCCACCACGATCGGCCGGTCCGGGTCGCCCTCCTCGAAGTCGACGATCACCTCGACCCCCACGCGCGGGTGGAACACGGCGCCCTCCCCGACCCCGGCGAACACCTGGTTCACGCGCACCCAGCAGGAGGTCGGCTCCTTCGCGTGCCGCGCCGCGTCCTTGTCCCAGTGGAACTTGATCCGCACGCACCCGATCTCCGCGCCGGGCGGGCCGCCCACGTGGATCTCCGCGCCCTGCGCCCCAGGCTCCGCGGTGACGAACGCCGTCTGCGTCCCCTGCACCCGCGGCTTCGGCGTGACACGCGCCGGCCGGAACCGCGATTCGGCCGCGCGTCCGTCGTTGCCGCGGCGCGCGCACTCGAACCGCGCCGAGAACGGCACCCCCTCCTGCGCGAAACGCGCGCCGCCGGCCCCGGGCGGCAGCACGCCCTGCTGCTCGCCGCGCACCTCCAGCCGCGTGACCAGGTACTCGCCCTCGTAGCGCGACGTCGGGTGCTCCAGCGCGAAGATCGTCCCGGCGCCGAGCAGCCGCACGGCGCCCTCGCCGACGGCGTACCGCGCCTCCACGGCCAGCCGATCGAGCTTCGCCTGCGCGAGCGGCCTCCCCTGGTCGGGCGCGTCCGGGTAGCGGCCCGGGTACTCGTGGTCGACGAGGTCCTCCCCCGCAGGCTGGCCCGGCGCGGCCACCGCCATGTCCAGCGCGGGCTTCTTCCAGTTGTAGTCGAGCAGCGACACCTTCTTCGGCCGCATGCGCGCGCCAAGCTTCATCGTCGCGACGTCCCGCCCGCGCAGCCCCGGGCCGATCGGGGCGAACGGGGCGAGGCGCGCCCGGCCGCCGTCCGCGTCGGCGAGCACGAGCAGGCACACGCCGTCGCCGTGCTCGAAGTGGTAGCCGATCCCCTCCTCCTCGAGCAGGCGCGACACGAACGCGAGATCGCTCTCGTTGTACTGCACGCAGTAGGGCCGCGCGGCCACGTCGTCGATGCGCGTCGGGTCGGCAACCCGCCAGGCGTAGGCCTCCCTGGCCGGCGTGAAGGCGCCCTCGCTGCCATCGTCGGGCTCGACCGTGGCGCCGTCGTCGCGGCGGACCGCGGGGTCGCCCTGCAGCACCGCGTCGACGATCTGCCGCGTCGTCTTCTCGAGGAAGATCCGGCACCTCGTGCGGTGCATCGAGCGCGCGAGCGGCGGCGACAGCACGACGCGGTAGAGCATGCCGTACGCGACGGGGCCGAGCTCCTCGGCCTCGGTGATGATCCCGTGCACGACGCGGTAGGCCGGCTCGGAGAGCGTGGCCAGGCGCAGCGTCGCCCGGGCCTCGATGAGCTCCTCCGGGTCCACTTCGGGCGCCGGCGCGCGGGCGAGCAGCACGATCTCGTAGCGGTACAGGCCGGAGATGGCCTCGCTGCCCCGGAGCTCGACGACGAGCAGGTGCCGCCACGGCCCGGCCTCCGCCGAGGCGCCCTCCCACGCCAGTGAGAAATCGATGTCGCTCACGCCGCTGCCCCTCCGGTGGTGGAGGAGCCCACGATATCCCGGCGCCGCGGCCGCGTCGCCTACGCCCGGAGCCCCAGCGCCCGCTGCATCGCGGGTGTAATTTTCTGCCTCACCTTCCCGTAGCGCGCCCACGGGTCGGCCTTCAGCGAGGCAAGGCGCTCGGGCAGGTTCCGGATCGTGAACTGGTCCGGGCGCACCTCCTGCCCGAGCTCGTCCCAGGAGAGCGGCGCCGACACCGGCGCGCCGGGCCGCGCGCGCGTCGAGTACGCGGCCACCGACGTCGCGCCCCGCGTGTTGCGCAGGTAGTCGATGAAGATCTTCCCCTTCCGCTGCGCCTTCGACACCGCGATCGTGTACCCCTTCGGGTCGCGCCGCGCGATGTCGCCCGCCAGCGCCTTCGTGAACGCAAGGCACTCGTCCCACCCGCTCACCGGCGCGAGCGGCACCACGATGTGGAACCCCTTGCCCCCCGTCGTCTTCACGAAGCTCTCGAGGCCGAGCTCGTCGAGCCGCTCCCTGAGCAGCAGCGCCGCCGCGATCACGCGCTCGAGCGACACCGAGGGATCCGGGTCGAGATCGAACACCACACGATCGGGCAGCTCGAGCTTCGATACCGTCGAGTTCCACGTGTGGATCTCGAGGATCCCCATCTGCGCGAGCGACACGAGCGCCTCGGCCGAGTCCGCCACGAGGTACTCGCCCGCCTTCGTCTTCTCCTGGATCGTCACGCGGCGGAGCGCCGACGACCCCGACGCCTTCGCGTGCTTCGTATAGACGCACGCGCGTTCCGCGCCCTCGGGGCAGCGCACGAGCGTGAGCGGCCGGTCCTTCACGTGCGGCACCATCCGCCCGGCGATCGACTCGTAATAGAGCGCGAGCTCCCGCTTGGTGATCCCCTGCTCCGGATACAGCACCTTGTCCGGGTGCGACAGGCGCACGCCCAGCACCGAGGCGCCCTCGCCGTCCCCCGCCGCGGCTGCGCGCGCCTTCGCCCCCTTGCCTGGCGCGGCGCGCTCGCCCGCGCCCCGCGCCACCTTCGTCTTCGCCTTCTCGCCCGCGCCCCGCGCCGCCTTCGTCTTCGCCGCCGGCTTCTCCGGCGCCCGCGCGTCACCGCACGACGCGACGACCCAGCCCGGGCCTCGGCCGGGCACATAGGGCGCGTCGATCCGCTTCGACACGATCCCCTTCAGCGCCAGCTGACACCCCTTCTGGAGGACCTCCTCCCACGAGCCCTCGACGTGGTCCGCGTAGCGCAGCGGCCCCGCGCCGGCGGCGCCGAGCAGCCGCCGTAAGGCCTGCTTCCTCGCCGCGAGCGGCGACTCCATGAGATCGCGGCCCTCCAGGTACATGAGGTCGAAGACGAAGTAGACGACCTCGCCGTCCCGCGGAGCTGCCTTTGCGCTGGACGGCGGCGGGGCCGTCGTGCCGTCGCGCCGGAGCACCGCCACCTCGCCGTCGAGCAGCGCGCTCTCCAGCCCGAGCCCCGCGATCGCCGCGGCGATGGGCTCGAACCGCCCCTCGACGCCCTTCCCCCGCTCGTCCACGAGCCGGACGCGCCCGTCCTCGACCCGGGCCATGATCCGGAAGCCGTCGACCTGGATCTCGTGCAGCCACCCCGCGCCGTCCGGCGCGCCGCTCGCCTCGCCCTTCGCCTTGCGCGCCGGCAGGCGCTTCGGCACCTGCGGGCGCACCTTCTCCGGCATCGCCGCGACGCGCGCGCCCTCCACCCGCGCCGCAGCGCGCGCCGGGCCGGCCTCGCCCCGCGCGCGCCGCCCGGGTGCGGTCCCGGACGGCGCCTTCTTGCCCGCGCCCTTCTCCCCCGCGTCCTTCTCCGCGCGGTTCGAGTGCCACACCCGGTCCTTCGCCGCGGCGATCTCGTCGAGCTGCCTCCCGGTCGCCACGCTCTCCGGACGGGCGTCGACGACGCTGTACTCCTTCGCGGGGCGCGCCTCCGCGTCGTTCTCCTTGATGAGGAGCCAGCTCCTCCCCTCGTCGTCGTCGTACCGCCCCCGGGTCCTCACCAGCGTGAAGCCGCCCCGGAGCTTCTCGCCGCGCAGGAGGAACTTCAGCTTTCCGGCGTGATACCCCTTGTGCGGATTCTCGAGCGGGACCCACGTGCCCCGGTCCCACAGGAGCACTGTCCCGCCCCCGTACTGCCCTCTCGGGATGATCCCCTCGAAATCTCCGTACTCGAGCGGGTGATCCTCCGTATGCATCGCCAGCCGCTTCACCTCGGGGTCGAGGCTCGGCCCCTTGGGTATCGACCAGCTCTTGAGGACGCCCTCGAGCTCGAGGCGGAAGTCGTAATGCAGGTGCGAGGCGGCGTGCTTCTGGATGATGAAGGTCCGCTCCCCGGCGTCGGCGGGCGCGGCGGCGGCCTCTTCTCCCCGCGGCTCGGGCGTGACCGAGAAGTCGCGCTTACGCCAGTACTCGCGCAGTCCCATACGTCAGGATAGCAGACGCGTCGCCCTCTGCAGCCCAGGCGCCCAGTCCGCCGGAGTCGCCCGGCCGGGGAACTGGCCCCCTCCGCGCCGGCTGTCGAGGCGCCAATCCGCCTCACCCCCTCACGGCTCCTGCGAAGGAGACACCGCGCGCGCCGACATCGACGCGCGGCTGAGCCTGTCCACGGGCGGGCGGCGTCGCCCGGCCGCGGTCGGTGCGACGGGGACGGCGGCCCCGACGTTCGCGGCCTCCAGCGCGGCGGCGCGCAGGCGCGCCGCGGAGCGCGCTTGACGACGCGCCGCGTGTGGCCGATACCCAGCAGGCGTGCGCAGCTTCGCGCCAGGGCGACCAACCGGCGCCGTCCAGGCCTGGCCATCGAGCGACAGCTCCGTCATGACAAGGAAATCTCCTGCCCCTCGCCGGCACACGTCCCCGCAGGCGAGGTGCGCGTCATCGAGCTGATCACGGAGAAGGAAAGCAGCATGTCCGGAATGCAAGCCTCCTCGAAGGAAGGTAGGGCGATGGCGACGCTCGAACGCCTGCTCGAGCTCCCGGCAGCCGACCTGCGACAGTCGCTCAACCAGGCGAGTGAGCTCCTCGCCAGCGCGTTCGGCGCCGACAAGATCGACATCTTCCTCTTTGATCCCAGCAGAAAGACGCTGCGCGCCCTGGGCACGAGCAACACGCCGATGGGGCGGCTCCAGCGATCGCTCGGCCTCGACGTCAGCCCGGTCGCCAACGGCGGCTCGGTCGCCGGCGTCTTCACGAGCGGCAATCCCCACATCACCGGACACGCGGACCAGGTATCCGGCGAGCTGCCCGGCCTTGTCCACGAGCTCGGGGTCCGGTCGCACATCGCGGTCCCGCTCGTCGTCGAGGGCGAGCGGCGCGGGGTCGTCTCCGCCCAGTCGGCCGCGCCGGAGTTCTTCTCCGACGACGATGTCCGCTTCCTCGGCGCTGTCGCGCACTGGATCGGCGCGCTGACGCACCGGGCGGAGCTCGTCGAGAAGGTCACCTCCGCCGCGCTCGCGCAGGGCCGGCGCCAGGCCGCCGAGGAGCTGATCACCGTGCTGGCGCACGATCTGCGAAACTACCTGAGCCCGCTCATGAGCCGCACCGAGCTGATCCGCCGGCGCGCGGAGATCGACGGCCGAGGCGACGATCTCCGCGACTGCGACCGGGCGATCGACACGATCGAGCGGCTCGGCCGCATGACCGCGGATCTGCTGGACGTCGGGCGCCTCGAGCGGGGGATCTTCGAGATCGCGCCAGCGCCCATGGACCTCGTGGCGCTGGCGAAGGAGACCGCCCGGGCGCTCGGGACGCCGACCGTCGAGGTCCGCGTCGAGGGCCCGCCGGAGCTCTCCGTCGTGGCGGACAGGGGCCGTCTGCGGCAGGCGCTGGAGAACCTCGTCAGCAACGCGATCAAACACTCGCCCGCCGGGAGATGGGTCCTCATCAAGCTCAGCACCGAGCTGCAAGCCGGCCAGGAGTACGTCCACGTCGATGTCATCGACCACGGGGCCGGCGTGCCGCCGGAGCTGCTTCCCAGGATCTTCGATCGCTTCGTCACCGGCGGGAGCGCGTCGGGCGTCGGCCTCGGGCTCTACCTGGCGAGCAGGGTCGCCGCCGCCCACGGGGCCACGTTGACCGTGAACTCCCCTCCCGGCGGGGGCGCGACGTTCCGGCTGAGCTTGCCCGTGAGCGGGCCGCCCGACCATCCCGACGAGCCGTGATCGGGGCGCGGGAGATCCAGGGCGCCGTCACGCTGTGTCGAGCCGGGGCGGGCGCCTCGCCGCGTCGTCGGCGCCGCGCATCCTGGCGGCGCTCTTCGCCTCGGCGCGCAGCCCGATGTCCTTCATGATGCGCGCCGCGAGGGCGGGCGCGATCCGCTGGAGCACGAGCAGGCTGCGGTTCGACGCGCCCGCGAGGAAGCTGCGCCGGTCCCGGCGGAGCGTCTCGACGAGCTGATCGGCCACCCACGCGGGCGCGAAGACCTGCGGCCCCTCGAGGGGCCAGTCGTTGCCGGCGTCGGTGCTCGTGTGCGGGGGAGCGAAGACGGTCACCCGGACGCCGCGCCCCTCGAGCTCGCCTCGCAGCGACTCGGAGAAGGCGACGACCGCGGCCTTCGCCGCGCAGTACGCCGCGGCGGCCGGCATGGGCACCCACGCCACCGTCGAGGCGACGTTCACGACCGTGCCCGAGCCCTGCGCCAGCATCGCCGGCAGGACAGCCCGCGTGACGCGCTCCATCCCGAACACGTGGACATCGAACATCGCGCGCGTGAACGCCCCGTCCGTCGACTCCCAGAGAGACAACCTGCCGCCGTTGCCGGCGTTGTTGACGACGACATCGATGCGCCCGAACCGCTCCAGGATCGACGCCACCGCCGCCCCGACCGAGGCGTCGGACGTGACGTCCATCGCGACCGGCACGGCGCTCCCGCCCTCGCGGACGATGCTGTCGGCCTCCCTCGACAGCGCGGCCATCGACCGCGCGGCGAGGACCACGCGCGCCCCCTCCCGCGCGAGCGCCCTCGCGCTCGCGAGCCCGATGCCCGAGGAAGCGCCCGTCACGATGATCACTTTGCCTTTCGGTTCCATCTCTTCTGTCCTCCTCGTTCCGCCGACAGCTCGCCGCGGGCGCGCTCGATCCACCGGAGCTCCGCGTCGCACCACGCGAGCCCGTGCTCGATGCTCAGGCGCCACAGGTCGCGCTCGCGCGAAGAGCGCGCGAGCGAGAAGATGCGCGGGTCCCCCAGCCTCCCCTCGTAATCCGTCTTCGTCGCCTCGATCTCCCGGGCGTACCTCGCCAGGAGGTCGTCGAGCTTCCTCGGGGGCACCTGCGCCGCGAACACCAGCTTGAGCAGCAGCGGGTGCCGCAGCAGGAGCGGCTCGAGCGGCTCCTCGAGCCACGCCTTGAGCGCCGCGCGGCCGGGCTCCGTCAGCGCGTACACCTTCCGGTCGGGCTTGCCGTCCCCCGGCATCGTCGTGGCCTCGACGAGCCCCTCGCCCTCGAGCGCGTGCAGCTCCCGGTAGATCTGGCTCTGGGTCACGGTCCAGAACGACCGCACCGACCCGTCGAAGCGCTGTTTCAGCGTGTAGCCGCTCGTCGGCTCGAGCGAGAGGAACCCCAGGATGGCGCCGCGGAGCGACATGACACACGTTTCATAATACACCTGTGTCATATGTGCAAGGTGTCCTATCAACGACGGGCGCGCCGCCCGGCGCGGCCGCGGCGCCCTCCGGTGGCGGCCGGCGCGGGCTCGGCTACACCGCGCGGATGCTCCGCCGACTCCTCGCCTGGCTCGCCCGCGCGCCCTCGCCCCGCGCGCCCGCGTCACCCGACACCGCCGCCGAGCCGCCGGAGCCCGAGCCGTCCGGCGTGCCCGGCGACGAGGTCGTGGTCATGCCGATCGAGGACGCGATCGACCTGCACACGTTCGCCCCGCGCGACGTCGCCTCCGTCGTCGAGGAGTACCTCCACGAGGCGCAGCAGCGCGGGTTCCGCGAGGTGCGGATCATCCACGGCCGCGGCAAGGGCGTGCAGCGGCGGATCGTCCGGAGCGTCCTCTCGCGCCACCCGGCCGTGGACGGCTTCCGCGACGCCCCGGCCTCGCGCGGCGGCTGGGGAGCGACCGTCGTGTGGCTCAAGGTGGCAGGCGACGCCGCGCCCTGAGCCAGGCACAGGCCACCTGGCGCAACAGCGGTCTCTCGCGTCAGGCAAGTCATGTAAGATGACGCGCATGCCGCGCCCCCCCGCCACGCCCGACGACGCCGAGCTCCGCGGCGTCACCGCCGTCACGGAGCCCACGACGAAGGCCGGGGTGGTGGCGGTGCCTCGCCTCGATCTCTGCGTCGAGCGCGAGGCGGACAAGCCCGCGAGCCGATCGGTGGTCCTCGAGGGCGACTTCATCCGCATCGGCTCCCACCCGAGCAACGACCTCGTGCTCGCCGACCGCGCCGTGTCGCGCTTCCACTGCATCCTCGAGCGTACCCAGTCGAGCTTCCGCCTCACCGACGTCGGGTCGCGCAACGGGACGTACATCGCGGGCGTCCGCGTGCGGGACGCCGACGTCCTGCCGGAGTGCCGCCTCGAGCTCGGCGACTCCGTCGTGCGCATCCGCGACGCCGACGCCGTCGAGACCGAGCTCGCGCGCGCGCCGAGCTTCGGGGCGCTCCAGGGCGTGTCGGTCCCCATGCGGCGCCTCTTCCCCCTCCTCGAGCGCGTGGCGAAGAGCACGCCCGACGTGCTCATCGAGGGCGAAAACGGCACCGGCAAGGAGGTGATCGCCACCGAGCTGGTCCAGCGCAGCGCGCGCGCCAACAAGCCGCTCGTCATCGTCGATTGCGGCGCCATCTCGCCGAACCTCATCGAGAGCGAGCTGTTCGGCCACGTGCGCGGCTCGTTCACCGGCGCCTCGCGCGACCGCGCCGGCGCCTTCGAGGAGGCCGACGGCGGCACCGTCTTCCTCGACGAGATCGGCGAGCTGCCGCTGGAGATGCAGCCGAAGCTCCTCCGCGCCCTCGCCTCGCGCGAGGTGCGGCGGCTCGGCGAGAGCCGCGTTCGCAAGGTCGATATCCGCGTCATCGCCGCCACGAACCGGCGCCTCGAGCGCGAGGTGAACAGCGGCCGGTTTCGCGAGGACCTGTATTACCGCCTCTCGGTGCTCACCGTGCGCGTCCCGCCGCTCCGGGAGCGCAAGGAGGACATCCTCGTGCTCGTCCAGTGCTTCCTCAACGAGCTCGGCGCCATCGACAAGATGTCCCTCTTCCCCCCCGAGGTGATCGAGGACATGAAGCGTCACGACTGGCCCGGCAACGTGCGGGAGCTCCGGAACTACGTCGAGCGCCGCGTGGTGCTCGGCGACGGCGCCTCCATGGGGGCGGGCGCGCCGGCCGAGCGCAGCCCCGCGCCGGGCGCCGCGCCCGCCGCCCCGCCAGCCGCGCCGGGCGTCGCCGACATCGAGATGCCGTTCAAGGAGGCGAAGGACGCCATCATCGACAGGTTCGAGCGCGACTACCTCGCCGCCCTGCTCGAGTGGTCGAACGGCAATGTAAGCCGCGCCGCACGCAAGGCGGGGCTCGACCGCATGTACCTCCACCGCCTCCTCCAGCGGCACGGGCTGCGCCGCGCCGCCGCCCTCGACTGAGCAGCGGGGCACCACACCGGACGCGGCGAGTTTCCGGCGGACGCTTCGATCGGGCAGGGCGCCACCGCCCCGCACATGTCACAGTCGCCCCGCAATGGCGCGATCCGTCCGTGTGCGCAACCTCGCACGTTCCCTGAACGTCTCGGAGACCGAGCTGCTCGTCTGGCTCGCGGACAACGCGCCCGCCGCGGACCTCCGGCATCCTGCGGATTTCCTCCCTGCGGACATCGCGGCGCGGGCGCAGCAGGCGCTCGGCCGGACGCCGCCGCCCGCGCCCGAGCCGGACCCGGTCGAGCGCCGCTGCGCCGAGTGCGCGAAGCTGCCCGAGAAGGCCGGGGTGCGCGTCGTCGAGGTGGGCGCCGATGCAGTTTGCGACATGTGCGGCAGCTCTGCGAACAAGCGCGCGGCGCTCGCGATGATCGAGGCGTTCCGCGCGCGCGGGCTCCGGCGGCTGCTCGTCGTCGGCGGGGGTCCGGGCACGGCCGAGGACCTGCGCCAGCTCCTCTCGGGCGAGCTCGACGTCCGCATCGTCGACGGGGAAGGTCACCGCAACGCGGCAAAGGCAGACGCCGACCTCCGCTGGGCCGACGTTGTCGCGGTCTGGAGCTCGACGATCCTCTCGCACAAGGTGTCGAAGCTCTATACGGACAGGCGCGACGCGTTCCGCGAGAAGCTCGTCACCGTGCCGAGGCGCGGCGTCGCCGCGCTCTGCACGGCCGTGACCGAGAAGGTGAGCTCCCCACCGGGATAGGTGTCCGTCGCCCGCCTTGTCGGCCTCTCGCTGCTCGCCACGCCCTTCCGGAGCTCGGCGGTTCCGGGCGGCAGGCGGGTTGTCCCGGCCATCCAGCGTGCCCGGCGGGTGTCACCCGGCGCGTGTCACCCAGCGCCCGCTTCGCCTGTCGCGCCCTCGTCGGGCCAGCTGCTCTTGTGCTCGGCGCTCGACTCCGGGTTCAGCGGCTTGCTGTGGTCGAGCACGCCGGGGATCACCTCGTTGCACGAACCGCCGTCGCGCGGCGTTCCGGCGGACCCGGGGGCCGCGTCGCCCTCGTTGATGTCCTCGCCGCGCGCCGCCTGCTCGCGCGCTTCCGGGCCGCCGGCGTCCCCCTGCGGCGGCGCCGCAGGGCGCGCCGGCGCTGCTCCATTCTGCCCCGCTCCGCCCGGGTCGCCCACGGTCCCCTCGGAGATCCCGCCGTAGCCGGGCGGGCTGGCGGCGGGGCTCTCGGGGCCCTGTCCTTCCTTCGTGCGCTCTTCTTGAGCCATGGCGTGTCTCCTTTGCGCGAGGTCGCAGCAACAGACATGCCACCTACGGAGCGGAGACAGGTGGGGAGTTGGCGGACGGCGCGTGATCGCGCGTGACGGTGCGCGGACGCGCGATCACGTGGGGCGGCTGTGGAGCCGCACGCGGCGGAGGGTGCTCCGCGCGTGGGGCACCCAGCCGCGGAGGTGCCAGCGCGCGCTCATGGCCAGACCGCGCACCCACTCGTCCGCGGCGTAGGCGACCCAGACGCCGGCGAGGCCCCAGCCGAGGCGCACGCCGAGCAGCCACGACAGGCCGACCGCCACGGCGAACATCGAGAAGACGCCGAATCCGACCGGAAAGCGCGCGTCGCCGGCGGCGCGGAGCCCGTTGATGACCACGAGGTTGATCGTGCGGCCCGGCTCGACGAGCAGGTTGAGCCAGAGCAGCGTGGAGCCCGTGGCGATCACCTGCGGATCGGACGTGAACAGGCCGAGCAGGCGCGGGCCCACCAGCGCGACGGCGAGCACCACGGTGACGCACACGCACAGGCCGATCACGAGGCCGCCGCGCACCTGGCGGTCGGCGCCGTGCAGCTCGCCCGCGCCGACGCAGTGCCCGACGACGATCTCGGTCCCGAAGCCGATCGCCAGGGCGAACAGGATCAGGAAGTGCACGATCTGCATCGTGTACGTGTGCGTGGTGAGCGCGGTCGGCCCCATGTCGGCGACCATGGCGAGGATCATCATGAAGCTGATCCGATAGACCACGTTCTCGCCGGCCCCGGGCAGGCCGATGTGCAGCATCTCGCGGAGGCGATCGGGGCGGATGCGCCAGAAGTCCTCGAACGTCGGGCGGATGCCGAGGCGCGCGATCCAGAGCTGGCGGTGCATCCAGAACGAGCACGCGCGCGCGATGATCGCGGCGAGCGCGAGCCCGCTCATGCCGAACCCGGGCAGCCCGGCGACGCCGAACATGAGCGGCAGGCTGAGCGCGAGCTGCACGACGTACATGACGATGATGAGGCGCAGCGTGTCGCGGGTATAGGTGTGCGCGCGCAGCACCGAGCCCATCGAGAAGTTCACCGCGTCGAACGCGAGCATCACGCCGACCGCCATCAGGTAGGGCTGCGCCATCGGGAACAGCGATGGCGGCAGGCGCATCAGCTCGAGCAGGGGGCCCGCGCCGACCGCGATGACGGCGCAGCTCAGCAGGCCCAGCCAGACGTTGGCCGCGAGCGACGCCCGCGCGACCTGCTCGGCGCCGGCGCGATCGCGCGCGCCGAGATACTGAGTGACCACCACGGTCGCTCCGACGCTGACGAAGCGAAAGGTGATCATGAAGGTCAACATGATCTGGTTGGACAGCCCGTAGGCGGCGGCCGCCTCGTCCGAGAGGCGGCTGACCAGCCACACGCCGAACACCCCGACGAGCATGTGCAGCAGGTGCTCGCTGAAGATGGGCCAGGTGATCTCGAGCAGGCGGGGGCGAGGAAGAGACGGAGAAGGAGCAGGAATGACTGATTGCAAGGCGCGGCATCCTACTCTGCCAGGAAGCGTCTCGCCATGACGGAACGCGGCCCGGTGAGCCCGGTGAGAGCGATTCCCACATCGCGGTCCGCTGGCCGCCCGCGCTGACGCAATGGCGGTTCGCTGGCCGTCCGCGCCGCCCGCGACAGCGGCGCGGCGCTGTCGCGTCGGCTGGACGGCGGTGGGGGCCGTCATCGCCCGTCCGCGCACGGCCTGCGCGGGCCGCGCGACACCCGAGCAGCGCGCGAGACGAACGGCGCAGCGCCCCGCCCTGACGGCGCTGGAGAGGAGAGCCGCGCTCGCAGGAGGCGAGACGCCGAATCGTGTCCCTCCTCGCAGCCTTGCCGGGTTATCCCTTCCCGGTTCCCCCTCGCGTCGATTACCCTGCCAATGGGCGGAACAGGGCAGCCTCGCCCCTCCGCGCCGGGAGGCTCGAATGGGGAGATTGCATGGCAGCGCAGGATGGCTCCTGGCCTCGGCGGCGATCGCGCCGGCCCTCATCGCCGGATGCTCTTGCGGCGACCCCGGCGGGACGCCCGCGAGCGCGTCCAGCGCCGGCGGCGGCGGCGCCGCTGGCGCCGCTGGCGCCGAGCCGGACGCGGGGGGCGGCTTCGGGGGGATCCCTTTCTACCCGGGGGGCGGCGGATCTCCGGTCGGGACCGGCGGGTGCGAGGGGCTCGAGTGCCAGCAGATCCAGTGCGCGGCCGGCGGCAAGACCACGGTGAGCGGCACGGTGTACGAGCCCGCGGGCAAGGTCCCGCTGTACAACGTGATCGTCTATGTCCCGAACAGCGAGCTTGATCCCATCACCGACGGAGCGAGCTGCGACCGGTGCAACGTGACGCTCTCCGGGGATCCGATCGCGACCGCGCTGACGGACACGAAAGGGCGATTCGTGCTGGAGGACGTGCCGGTCGGAGAGGACATCCCGCTGGTCGTCCAGATCGGCAAATGGCGGCGCAAGATCACGCTGCCGAGGGTGGAGGCGTGCGTCGACAACCCGCTAGAGGACGGCGCGATCCGGCTACCCCGGAACAAGTCGGAGGGGCATATCCCGAAGATCGCGCTGACCACGGGCGGGGCGGACGTGCTGGAGTGTCTGCTCTACAAGATGGGGATCGACGCGTCGGAGTTCACGCCGGAGACGGGGGACGGGCGGGTGAACCTGTTCACGGGGCGCGCGATCGAGGGCCGCAAGGCGACGAGCCGGTACCGGGACGGGCTGAACGACGGGGCGAGCTTCTCCACGGCGCGGTCGTTCTGGGGCTCGCTCGACAACCTGAGCCAGTACGACATGGTGATCCTGTCGTGCGAGGGGTCCGAGTTCAGGGCCGACAAGCCGCAGGCGGCGCTGCAAGCGATGTTCGACTACGCCTCCGCGGGGGGGCGGGTGTTCGCGTCGCACTGGCACAACACGTGGCTCCGGCTCGGGCCGGGGCGGTTCCCCGAGACGGCGGACTGGAACGAGGAGAGCGATCCGGACGACGAGCTCCCGGTGCTCGTGGACACGACGTTCCCGAAGGGCGAGGCGCTCCGGGACTGGCTCGTCGCGGTGGAGGCGTCGAGGGAGCCCGGGCAGATCTTGATCGACGATCCTCAGCACTGGGTCGACTCGGTGAACGAGGAGATCGCGACGCGGTGGCTGTTCAACGAGGCGCACCCGACGCTCGAGGCGAAGGCGGGGGTGAAGTACTTCACGTTCAACACGCCGATCGGGTCGCCGGAAGAGGCGCAGTGCGGCCGGTTCGTGTACACGGACATCCACGTGGCGACGACCGACGTGGCGGGGGCGCCGTTCCCGAGCGGGTGCGAGAGCCGCGACGGCGAGCACCACGAGCTGACGGCGCAGGAGAAGGCGCTGCTCTTCATGCTGTTCGACCTGTCGGCGTGCATCGCGCCGGACGACGAGCCCCCGCCTGTGCCGGTGCCCAGGTGACGTGTTCCGGACTGCCCGGCCTCCGGAGAGGGCGGGGCTCGGACATCGGCCCTCCCCGCGCCGCGAACACCCTCTCCGGAGGCCGACGGTGGGCTCTCCTGCCGTGCTCAGGGAAAAGAGAGGGAAAGACTGGGAAAGACTGGGAAAGACAGCACCCCGCGGCGATCTCGCGGGCGGAGCGAGTCACTCGACCCTTGACATTTCGGGAGTGCTCGTCCTCCCTATCTGTGGTGATATCGATGCTCTGCGCATGGATGGGCGGTTGACCAGGGTGGTCACCTGACCACCAAGGCGGACACCGTGGTCCGCGCTGATTCCGCATCGGTTTCGATGCGGCGCCGACGCCACGCGGTGGGCAAAGACGCAGCGCAGCAGCGCCCGCTCGCGCGGTGCGAAGGGCTGGCACGCGTCTTGCGGAAAAATTCCAATTGCTTGCACACCGCAGCTCGGTCAAATCGGCGCGCGTGAACGCCTTGCCTCACGCGACGGCCGCCCGCCGTCGGAGATGCAGGCGATTGCACGTACGTTGGACTACAACCCCGGCATAAGTTCAGCCTCTTAACTAATGGTTTGCAGAGGGCTTGCCATGGCGCTGGACTGCCCTTTTAATGCCGCGCCATCCGGAACTTCCCTTGGAGGACATGATGAAGAGCGTTTCGCTTGGAGGTGTGCTTGGCAGGTCGACGTGGTCATTCGGCCTCGCGGTGGTTGCGCTTCAGGCAGCCATGCTGATCGGCTGCGGTGACTCGTCGACGGACGACGGCGCGGGCGGCGCAGGGGGCGGCGGGGCGACGACGGGAGCCTCGGCGAGCTCGACGACCTCGGCGAGCTCGACAACGTCAACGTCGGCGAGCTCGACGACCTCGGCGAGCTCGGCGAGCTCGGCGACCTCGGCGAGCTCGACAAGCTCGGGGGATATGGCGACGACGACGAGCTCGAGCACCGGGATGGTGCCCACGAACGGGACGCCGGTGGAGCGGCACGGGCAGCTCCGGGTCATGAACGGCAACATCGTCGGCGAGCACGGCGTGCCGGTCCAGCTCAAGGGCATGAGCCTGTTCTGGAGCCAGTGGAGCAACTACTACAACGCCAACGTCGTCAACGCGGTCGCGGACAACTGGCGCGCGACCGTCATCCGCGCCGCGATGGGCATCGAGAACGAAGGCGGGTACCTCGAGGACGCAGGCGCCCAGAAGGCCAAGGCGAAGACCGTCGCCGACGCGGCGATCGCGAAGGGCATTTATGTGATCCTCGACTGGCACGATCACAACGCGCAGGACCACCTGGAGCAGGCGAAGAGCTACTTCCGCGAGGTGGCGCAGACCTACAAGAACGTGCCCAACGTGATCTTCGAGGTCTTCAACGAGCCGCTCAACACGAACAACTGGCCCGCCGTGAAGTCGTATGCGCAGACGGTGATCGCCGAGATCCGGGGCCAGGGCGCCAACAACCTCGTCATCGTCGGCTCGCCGAACTGGTCGCAGGACGTGGACGTCGCCGCGGACAGCCCCCTCAGCGATCCGAACGTGGCGTACACCCTTCACTTCTACGCCAGCACGCACAAGGGCTTCCTGCGCGACAAGGCGCAGCGCGCCATCGACAAGGGACTGGCGCTCTTCGTGACCGAGTGGGGCACCTGCGAGGCCACCGGCGACGGCACGATCGATTTCGGCGAGACGCAGACCTGGCTCGACTTCCTCGAGGCGCACAACATCAGCTGGGCCAACTGGTCGCTCGGCGACAAGGCCGAGGCGTGCTCCGCCCTCGAGCCCAGGGCCAACGCCATGGGCAACTGGACCGACAACGATCTCACCGAGTCGGGCAAGTGGGTGAAGGCGAAGATCGCCGAGTGACGCACGCGTATCGAGCGCCTGCCACGCAGGCGCTCGCCGCGCCGCTCACCCGTGCTCTCGCTTGATCTCCGCGGACAGGGGCCGTCCGGCACAGAAGGGGCACTGGTCGTCCGAGCTCCAGTCGTCGTCGTCGAGGCCGAGCGCCCGGAGCTGCTCCAGCTCCCACGCGCGCGCCTCGGGCGAAAGCGGCGCGGGACAGGTGGACTTGTGGTCTCTCGGGCGGCTCAACATGGACGGCCCCGTTCGGTTGTGCTCCGGAGAGCGATTCCGGGATCTATCGCGCGCCCCCCTTCGACGCCCGCAAAATCAGCCGGATCACGACGAGTCTGTCCTTCGTCGATGGCGAACAGAAAAGCCCTCTTCCGGACATCCCTTCAACGAAGCGCCCCCGCCCGCAGCCGCTCCGCCACCTCGCGGCGTCGCAGCTTCCCGCTCGTCGTCTTGGGCAGCTCCCCCGGCGGAACCAGCACGACCTGGTCCACGGTGACCCCGTTCGCCCGCAGCGTCTCGCGCACGCGCTCCGCGAGCCCGGCGTGCTCCGAGGCCTCGGCGCGCGTCTCCGCGACGACGTACACCGACTCGGTCTGGCGCTCCTCGACATACAGCCCGACCGCGACAACGCACCCGGCCCGGACGCCGTCCACCCGGGACGCGATCTCCTCGATCACCGCGGGGATCATCGTGTGTCCGCCCTTGATGATCACCTCCTTCTTCCGGCCGGTGACGAACAGCGTCCCGCGATCGACGAACCCGAGATCGCCCGTGCGCAGCCACCCGTCGGCCAGCGCCTCGCCGGTCGCCTCGGGATCGTCGAAGTACCCCTCCATCACCGTCTCGGAGCGCACCTCGATCTCCCCCACCGTGCGCTCCGGCACCGCGTTGCGCCCGGCGTCCACGATCCGGATCTCCGTGTGCGGGATCGGCCTGCCGACGCCGACGAGCTCCAGCGCGAGCGGCCCCGGCGCGGCCTCCTCCACGCGGCCCTCGCGCTCGAGCACGCCGCGATCCAGCGTGAGGACGCGCGGCGGGGCGAGCAGGTCGGGGAAGGTCACGGCGACGGTCGCCTCGGCCAGCCCGTAGACGGGGAAGAACGCCTCGATGCGGAAGCCGCACGGCGCGAACGCCTCGGCGAAGCGCCGGAGCAGCGCCGGCGAGATCGGCTCGGCGCCGATCATCGCGCACCGCCACGCGCCGAGGTCGAGCCCCGCCTCGACGGCGCGGCGAGCGAGCCCGATGCAGATGGAGTAGGCGCTCGGCGGCCCCAGCGAGATGACCCCGCGGATGCTCGACATGTCCGAGAGCCACGAGAACGGCCGCGTCCGGAACTCCAGCGGCGAGAGCATGTGCACGGGGAAGTCGTTGAAGAGCGGGAAGAGCAGCCCGCCCACGAGCCCCATGTCGTGGTGCAGCGGCAGCCACGAGACGCCCCCCGCGCCCTCGCCGCGCACCGGGAGCCGCTGGCTCATCGCGTCGAGGTGCAGCATCAGCCGCTCGTGCGGGATGACGACGCCGCGCGGGTGCCCGGTGCTGCCGCTCGTGAGCTGGATGAGCGCAGGGCCCGGCGCGGCGTCCGGATCGGGCAGCGACGCCGCCACGGGCGCGTCGAGCAGCGGCTCGGCGGCGAGCTGCAGGAGATCGTCCGCCCCGCCCTCGCCCTGCGCGAAGCCGAGCAGCGCGGACGAGACGACGAGCGCGCGCGCGCCGACCCGCGCGGCCGTGCGCCTGAGCTCGCCGAGGAACGCGCCGACGTCCGTGAGCCGGTACGGCACCCCGACCTGGATCGGCACCGCGCCGAGCACCCAGACGCCGAAGAGGCACGGCACCGCCACCTCGACGTCCGTCACGAGCAGCAGCACGCGATCGCCCGGGCGCACGCCGGCCTCGACGAGCCCCGACGCCGCCGCGCGCGCGCGGCGCCAGTACTCCGCCCACGACCAGCCGACGAACTCGCCCTGCTGCTTGTGGTAGAACCCGAACCGCTCCGGCGTCGCCTCGGCGCGCGCCCTGAGCAGGCCCGCGACCGTCCGCGCAGAAGGCCCGCGGCTCACGGCGCGCGCCTCGGCTCGGGCGAGGGCGCGACGCCGAGGCGCTCGCGGCCGCCGCCGCCCTTCGTCGCCACGATCATGTACTCGAGCGCTGTGCGGCGCGCGAAGGAGAGCCGGCCCACGGTCATGTACGTCTGGAGCAGCCGCGAGAAGCCGGGCGCGCGCGCGTCGATCCGGGCGCGGTTCGCGCGCACGTTGTCGATCCACCGGGCGACCGTGTGCACGTACGAGCTCGTGAGATCCTCGACGCGCCGGACGTCGAGCCCGGCCTGCTCGATCAGCCCGAGCTCCTCGGCGAGCGAGATGAGGCGGCAATACCCGAGCGCCTGGACGAAGATGTACTGGGTGGCAGCGCTCTCCCGGTCGCCGCGGGCGCGCGCCGGGAAGTAGCAGTCCGAGATCAGCAGGCGGCCGCCCGGGCGCAGCGCGGCGGCGATCTTCTGGTGGATCCGCTCGCGGTTGTGCATGTGGACGATGCTGCCGACGAAGAGCACGGCGTCGAGCGACTCGGGCTCGAGGTCGACGTCCTCGATGTGCGCGAGGTCGATGCGGACCCGCGACGCGACGCCCGCGCGGTCGGCCCGGCGGAGCGCCTCTTCCCGCTGCTTGTCGCTCAGCGTGACGCCCCGGAAGATCCCGCCGGTGTGCTCCGCCAGATAGATGAGGTTCGAGCCCCAGCCGCACCCGACGTCGAGGACGCGCTCGCCGGGCTGGATGTCGAGCTCGCGGCGGACCCAGTCGAACTTGCGCGCCTGCGCCGCCTCGAGGTCCTCGCCGGGGTCGAGGAAGATGCCCGTCGCGTAGGCCAGGCGGCTGTCGAGGACCATGGAGAAGATCTCCGGGTCGTTCTGGTAATGGGCGGCCACCTCCCGCCGCTCGTGCTCCCGCTGCTCCTCGGGCGTGCGGGCGGCGGCCTCGCGCTCGGCGCGCGTGCGCGGGGCGATCACGGCGCCCCTCCCCGGCCGCCCCGCGCCGCGAGCTGCGCCTCGACGAAGGCGATCACGTCGCCCACCGTGCTGATCTGCGCCTGATCGGGCGCCGCGAAATCGGGCGCCACGATCTGGAATCGCTCCTCCAGCGCGACGTTGACCTCGATGAGCGCCAGCGAATCCACGCCGAGGCCGCTCTCGAGCGACAGGTCGGGAGTCACGGCATCAACGCTCATTCCGCATCGCTCTGCAATGATGGCGCGGACCTCGCGGGCGATCTCCGGATCTCCCCCGCCCGCCACCTGCGGCTGCTTGCCCAGCGCCGCCTCGCTCTTGTTCATGCGATCTCCTGCTCAGGGTTCGGCGCGCGCGACCTCCAACACGCCAGCAGGAGGAACTCCACGCCAGCGCGGGTCACGGCCGTAATAGGCCGTACCATGATTGGCAGTCGTCGTCCATGACGGATGAGCACGCTCGACCGTCGTATCGCTGCGCAGGCGCGGCGGCGTCGGGGCGCGGAGGCCCTCGCGCGGCGCGCCTTCAGCGCGCTGGCGCGGAGGGCCGCGCCGGCGATCCCGGCTCAATCGCCGAAGTCGCCGAGATCGCCGTCGAACCCGCCGTCATCCAGGCCGCCGCCGTCATCGCCCCACGGGTCGCCGTCGTCCCCGCCGGCGTCCGTGTCGCCCGCGTCGTCCGCGTCGCCTGCGTCGTCGGCACCGTCTGTTCCGGGCGCGGCGGCGTTCAGGAGCTCGGGATTGGCCGCGGCCTCCTGCGCCGTGCCGAGCGGCATGCCCGCCGGGGTCACGAACATCACGTGAGGCGGCATCATCATGTGCATGAACGACGAGATCAGCATCACGTCGAGCATCATCCCGAGCGGGCTGGGCGGGTAATAGACGAGGAACGGGTCATAGCCCGGCTGCGTGGGACTCGAGGGCTGCTGCGCGGCCGCGCCGTCGCCCGCGGGCGCGTGCACGACGCGCGCGTCGGCGTGGTGGTGCTCCACGCGCGCCTCCGGCATCGCCGCCTTGAGGGCGCCCTCGAGCCGCCCGACGAACGACTCGAACTGCAGCCGCGCCGCCTCGAACAGCGCCGGGTCCTTGGCGAGGGGCTCGACGCGGCGGCGGTAGTCGTCCGCGGACTCGCCGGCGCGCGGCTCGAGGTCCTGCACGCGGCCTCCGACGGAGATGATCCCCGTCGGCTCGTCGTCGGCGTGCTCGGTGCGCGCCCGCGTCTCGATGACGAGGTGGAGCCCCACCTCCTCGTGCTCGGCGGCGAACCGGAGCTCCTGGAAGCCGCGCCCGAACACGGCGGCGTGCTCGGACAGCGCGAGCACGAGGTCGGGCAGGTCGTCCGGCTTGCCGTCGGTGTCCTGGAAGATGACGGTATCGTCGATGACGAGCGAGAGGGCGTTGCCGATCCCGAGCTGGCCGAGCGCCCGCCGCACCTGGTCGACCACGGCGGTGGCCTCGAGCTCGACGCGCAGGCGATCTGTGTCGAGGTCCACCGTGGCGCCGAAGCCGCGCTTCAGCCGCTCCCAGAGGGTGGGGTTGCGCTGGATGATGCTGCCCTTGAGCGAAACGTGGATCTGTCCGGTGAGCCGCATGCGCGCTACTTAGCACCGGCGCGCCGGGCGAGGGCGCAAGAGCGCCGGCGCCGGGCGATCCCGGGCCGCCGCGCGGCGCGCGCGGCGGATCGACCGCGCGGCCGGGCCGCCGCTAGCCGAAGTTGAACCGCTGGGCGACGCGCTTGTACGCCTGCTCGACGACGCGGCGGGCGTGGTGGATGGCGTTCGACTGGGGGAACTCGAGCGAGGGCGGCGCGCTCTCGTCGGCGTCGCGCGCGTCGGGCGCCGCGTCCGCGAGCCGGCGGGCGAGGGCGCCCACGGTGTCCACCTCGAAATCCTTCGAGTTCTCCTTGAGGAACCGGCAGAGGCCGCGGAGCCGCTCCACGTTCAGCCGGTTCGGGTAGCCGCGGCGCTCCGCCGCCGAGTCGAGGAAGTAGAACTCGAACGAGTGGGTCACCAGCGTGACCTCCTTCACCCCGAGAGCGCGATAGCGCAGGAGACAATGCTTGATCTCGTCGAGCGTCACCGCCGTGATCTGGAGGTGCTTGAAGCGCTTCGTCGGCTCGATGAAGTTCGTGACCGGCAGCTCGTACACGCCGCGCTCGGGCGTCTCGAAGAGGCCGAGCCGCGCGCCGGGATACTGCATCTTGCAGTTCTTGGTGAAGTAGCAGGGGTTGTAGTTGCTGCTCAGCACGAGCCCCGCCAGCTTCATCGCGCGCCAGGTGTCGTTGTTCGCGCCGAAGTTGCCGGCGCGGTAGCCGAGCAGCTCGCCCGCGGGGACGCCCGCGCGAACGAGCAGGTCGCGCCCCTCGAGGAGGAGCCGCGTCTGCTCCTCGACCGGGTAGTCGGCGATGTCGTCCGAGACGCGGGGCTCGCCCCGGGAGTGCCAGTCCGCGCGCCGCTGCACCGGGTGCACGTGGAGCTGGACGTCGTGGCCGCGGCCGTGGATCGCCTGGCACACGTTCGTGAGCCCCTCCATCCCGAAGCTGTACGACCCGATCGCCTCGACGAAGAACGTCCCGCGCTGCCCGTACGCCTCGAGCTCGCGCATGATGAGCTCGATGCCGAGGGGATCGCGCTGGTTGACGAAGCGGCCCCAGATGCGGAGGTCGTAGCCCATCGCGGGAGAGACGCTGTCGCCCATGATGCGCTCTTCGGCGCACTCCACGTCCACGGTGATGTAGACCCGCGTCCTCCCGTCAGCCATCGCCTGTACCTCCCTCACCGCGCTTCTGAAGAACCATCGTGATCGTCGGCGCCACGTAGCCCACGTGCACCCCGAGCGGGCCGAGCACCCGGTTCGCCGCAGAGAAGGCCATGAGCCGCGGCCCGGACATGCCCATCTTGGCCTTGAGGTCCACGATGAGCCGGCCCCGATCCTGCTGCGAGATGTCCGCGTAATCCCCGAACCCCCGCCGGAGCTGCCAGGGGAATACGCTGTAGATCGACTTGCCCGGAAAGAGCGGGCGCAGCGGGCGAGGCACGTAGTTCATGAGCGCGCGGCCGCTGTGCTGCTCGACCGGCCAGAGGCGGTTGCTCGTCCCCAGGATGACGATGAACCCCCACGTCTGGAGCACCCGGTCGATCTCGCGCTGGACGGCGCCGAGGGCGCCGGGCGGGATGTACTCGAGCACGCTGTTGCACGAGACGAGATCGAACTCACGGTCCGCGAACGGCATCGAGGTCGTGTCGGGGACGTGCACGACGCGGATCCTGTCCGCGACGCCGTGGCGCTCGGCGTTCAGCCGGGTCAGCTCCACGTACGGCGGATCGACGTCGATCGCGGTCACCTCCGCCCCCAGGGTCGCGAGGACGATCGCCGTCCCGCCCAGGTGGCAGCCGAACTCGAGCACCTTCTTGCCGCGGACCGAGGTGAAGAGGTCGTCGAACGCGTGGCGGCTGTGCCGCCACTCCCAGTCGACGTACCCCCCCACCCACGCGTCGTCCGGATCCCAGCCGTGGCGCTGCGCGCACTCGCGGAAGCGGCGGTCGGCGTCCGCGTCCCGGACGGCCGGCGGGGAGGCGATGGGTTCGGTGGGCTCGCTCATCGGGAGGTCAGGCGTCCGCCGCCCCTGCGGCGGCGGGTGCTCTGTAGATGGCGAACAGGAAGGGAGAAAACCAGGGGTTCGTCTCGCCGGGGACGAGGCGGCGCGCGAGCGCCTTGAGGGGCGGGACGACCTTCCAGACGACACGCCGCGCCAGGAGCGGCGCCTCATCGTCCAGCCAGAAGCCGAAGTGGCCGCCCGTGTAGCGCGCCTGGACGATCTCGGCGCCGTTGCGGCGGGCGGCGGCCTCGAGGAACGGCAGGTTCATGATGCGGGTGTTGTGGCCCTTCAGGTTCTTGCGGTCGAACAGCCAGTGGAGCGCCCGCTGCCCGCCGGCGAAGTTCGGCATCCCCACGACCACGGTGCCTCCCGGCTTCACCATCTCGAAGTGCCGATCCACCACCCACCCCGCGTCCTCGAAGTGCTCGATGAACCCGAAGGAAGCAACAATATCGAATTTTTCCGCGGGTTTCCAGGAGAAGAAGTCCCCCTTCTCGATCCTGCCCACCCGGATGCCGCGCTTCGTGAGCTCCTGCTCGATGATCGCCGGGTCGCAGGCGTAATCGAGGCCGTTCGCCGTGTACCCGTGGCGCCCGCAGAAGTCGGCGAGGATGCGGCCCGGCGCACACCCGATCTCGAGGAACGACAAACCCTCTCCGCGCGGCAGGAAGGGCGCCACGTCGTCGTAGATCTCGCAGCCGCCGCCCAGGTCCTCGGTGCCGAGGTAGCTCTTCCAGTGGTTCTCCCAGTACTCCTGTGACGTGAGCTTCAAGCGTCGCCTCCTCGATGACGTGACGCCAGGGGCAGCTCCACCGGCGACCGGGACAGCGAACCGCATCCGGAGCGCTCCTTCGAGGGCAGCCGGATGCGGTCCCGAGAGCAATCCAGGTTCACGAATCCTAGAAGACCGCAAGGGCCGCACGCAAGCCGGCCCTCCGCCTTCTTCCCTCTCCAGCGCGGCGCGTCTCCCGTGAGGCGCGCGCGCGGGGCGCGCGCGCGGGGCGCGCGCGCGGGGCGCGCGCGCGGGGCGCGCGCGCGGGGCGCGCGCGCGGGGCGCGCGCGCGGGGCGCGCGCGCGGGGCGCGCGCGCGGGGCGCGCGGCGCGGAGCGTCGGCCCTGACTCCGCCGGGCCTCGCCCCGCGCCCGTGCGCGCCCACCCGGCCTCAGGACGCGGCCGTCTTCTGGAGGCGCTCGCGGAGCAGGACCTCGAGCGCGGCGAGCGCCTTCGCGAAGCCGTCGATGCCCTCGCTGAGCTTGTCGGTCGCCATCCGGTCGGCCGCGTGCATCGCGCGGAACGTCGCCTCATCCATCGCGATCTTCTCGATGTTCATGGCGCGGGCCGCCGCGGGGTCGAGCTTCCTCGGCAGCTCGCCGCGCGCGGCGGAGAGCTCTGCGAGCAGCTTCGGCGAGATCGTGAGCAGGTCGCTGCCGGCGAGCTCCTTGATCTCGTCGATGTTGCGGAAGCTCGCGCCCATGACCTCGGTCTTGTACCCGTGCTTCTTGTAGTAGTTGTAGATCCGCGTCACCGAGACGACGCCCGGGTCCTCGGCCGGCGCGTAGCTCGTGCGGCCCGTGTCCTTCAGGTACCAGTCGAGGATGCGCCCGACGAACGGCGAGATGAGCGTCACGCCCGCCTCGGCGCACGCGATCGCCTGGTGCAGGCCGAAGAGCAGCGTCAGGTTGCAGTGGATGCCCTCCTTCTCGAGGACCTCCGCGGCGCGGATGCCCTCCCAGGTGGAGGCGATCTTGATGAGGACGCGCTCGCGCGAGACGCCGGCCTCCTCGTAGAGGCGCACGATGCGCCGGCCCTTCTCGATCGTCGCCTGGGTGTCGTAGGACAGGCGCGCGTCGACCTCGGTCGAGACGCGGCCCGGGATGATCTTCAGGATGCGCAGGCCGAAGTCGACGGCCAGCCGGTCGAACGCGAGGCTCACGGCGTCGCCCGGCTCCTTGCCGCGCGCGGCCTCCTTCTGCGCCCACGCGAGCGCGCCGGCCACGATGTCGGTGTACTCGGGCATCTGGGCCGCCGCGGTGATGAGCGACGGGTTCGTCGTCGCGTCCTGCGGGCGGAACTTCTCGATCGAGTTGATGTCGCCGGTGTCCGCGACGACGACGGTGTACGCCTTGAGGCGTTCCAGCAGGTTCTGATCCATGGCGCCATTGTACGAGCAGCCGGCCAGGACGCCCCCACGGTTTCGTGGCCTCCGTGTGAGGACCCGCCCCTCCCGCTGGAAGCACGGCCGGCGGTGGCCTATGGACAGCGCCCCGTGGAGCCGCCCGCCCCCTCCGTCGCGCAACGCGTCCTGTCCGCCTACGACGATCGCCTGTCGATCCTGCGCGCCGAGGCAGGCGCGCTCGAGCGCCGCTCGAGGACGTTCTCGCTCCTGCGCGGGGTCTCGTTCGTTGCCGCGGCGGTGGCCGGGGGGTACGCGCTCTTCGGGGACGTGCCGCGGTGGGTCTCGTACGCGGCCGCGGCGGTGACCGCGGTCTTCGTCGGGCTGCTCGTGGCGCACGCGCGGCTCGTCACCCGGATGACGGAGGTCGAGCAGCGCATCGGGCTCCACGAGCGCGGCAAGCGGCGCGTGGTCGGCGATTTCGCCGATTTCCCGGAGCGGGGCGACCGCTTCGCCGTCCCCGACCACGACTACGCGGGCGATCTCGACGTGTTCGGGCAGGCGTCGCTGTTCCAGCTCCTCGACGTGGCCCAGACCGGCGAGGGGGAGGCCACGCTCGCGGCCTGGCTCACGGAGCCCGCGACGGCGCCCGAGGTGGCGGCGCGGCAGGAGGCGGTGCGCGAGCTCGCCGGCCTCGGCGCGTTCCGGGAGGACTTCGCCGTCGAGGGGATGCAGGCGGGGGCGCGCGGGCGCGAGGCCGCCCCGCTCATCGCGTGGGCCGAGGCGCCCCCGGCGCTGATCGACGCGGGGGCGCGCCCCGGCGGCCTCCCGGTGGGCGCGCTCGTGACCGCGGCGAAGGTGCTCGTGCCGCTGACGCTCGCGCTGCTCGCGGCGCCGAGGCTCTTCCCGGAGGCCACCCCCGGGCTGCTGCGCCACGCGTGGCTCCTGCCGCTCGGCGCCCAGTTCCTCGTGCTGGCGCTGCTGCGGCCCGTGATCGCGCCGATCATCGCCGCGGCGTCGTCGCGCGAGGCGCCGTTCGCGCGGTACCGGCCGCTGCTCGCGCGCATCGAGCAGCAGGCGTTCTCGTCGGCGCTCCTGAACGAGCTCAAGGCGACGCTCGCCGGGCCCTCGGGCGCGCTCGCCTCGCGCGAGATGACGGCGCTCGAGACCCGGGTGGGCTACGCGGACCTGCGCCACAGCGGGCTCATCCACCTGATCGCCGACATCTTCCTGCTCTGGGACGTGTGGTGCGCGCTCGCCCTCGAGCGGTGGAAGCTGCGCGCGGGCCGGCACGTGAAGGCGTGGATGCGGACGCTCGGCCAGGTGGAGGCGCTCGCGAGCCTCGCGACGTTCGCGCACGAGAACCCCGACTACGCCTACCCCGAGGTGCGGGACGGCGAGCCCCGCTTCGCGGCGACGGACCTCGGGCACCCGCTCCTGCCGCGCGATCGCCGGGTGACGAACGACGTCGCGCTGGAGGGCGCGGGCGCGGCGCTGCTCGTGACGGGCTCGAACATGTCGGGCAAGAGCACGCTGCTGCGCGCGATCGGGGTGAACGCCGCGCTCGCCCTCGCCGGCGCGCCGGTCTGCGCGTCGTCGCTGTCGCTGTCGCCGGTCCGCGTGCGGACGAGCATGCGGATCAAGGACTCGCTCGAGCACGGCGTCTCGCACTTCTACGCCGAGCTGACCCGCCTGAAGCGCGTCGTCGACGGGGTGAACGCCGGCGAGCGGGTGCTGTTCCTGCTCGACGAGATCCTCCACGGCACGAACGCGCGGGAGCGCCAGATCGGGGCGAGGGCGGTCGTGCGTCACCTCGTGGAGCGGGGGGCGATCGGCGCGGTGTCGTCGCACGACATGGGGCTCGCGGTGCTGGAGCAAGAGACCTCGGGCCGGGTGCGCAACATGCACTTCGAGGAGCTCGTGGTCGATGACAGGATGACGTTCGACTACAAGCTGAAGCCCGGCGTCGTGACGAGCGCGAACGCGCTGCGGCTCATGAAGATCGTCGGGATCGACCTCGACTTCTCGGAGGGCGGGCGCGAGGCGGCGCTGTCCGCGGGGGCGCCGCCCGCGGACGCGCCGGCCGCGGACGCGCCGGCCGCGGCGGCGCGGGAATGAGCGCGGCGCACGGCCGCGTTCGGGGGCAAGGGCAGCGAGCGGATCATCCCGCTACGTCGCAGCCTCACCCGTGCCCTGCTCGAGCGGCACGGCGCGCTCCCCGGCGACGCCTGACGCGGCCGCGGGCGCCGCCGCGCCGGCTCCCCTCGAGACCACGGCCTCCGCGAACGCGACGATCCGCGCGGCGAACCGGCGCGGGTCGTCGACGTGCGGGCAGTGGCCGACGCCCTCGGGCTCCTCGATCTCCGCGTGCGGCGGGAGGTGGCGCCGGTAGTAGTCGAGGTTGGCGCTCGGCATCAGCCGGTCCGAGCGGCCCCAGATGAGCAGGATGGGCATCCCGAGCGAGGCGAGCTGCTCGGGCGTGAAGGCGTGGTCGCACCGGGCCGAGCTCGTGAAGGAGACGATGGTCTCGCGCGAGAACATCCGCACGACGTCGCCGGCGACCAGGGGGGTGAACCAGGGGACGCGGTGGTAGAGGCGCGCGAAGAACGCGCGCGCCTCGGCCCGCGACCGCAGCTTGAAGGTGCCGAGCAGCGCCGCGAGCTCGGACTCTTCCATGCAAGCGCCGGCGGGCGACGCGAGCACCAGGGCGCGAACGCGGTCCGGCGAGCTCAGCGCGTAGTTCACCGCGACCGCGCCGCCGAGCGAGTTGCCGACGACGATGGCGGGCTCGTCGAGCTCGCGGTCGAGCAGCTCGTTCATCGCGGTGCTGAGGCACTCCGGCGTGAACGCCGACGCCGGCGTCGCGCTCCACCCGTGCCCCGGCGCCTCGGCGGCGATGACGCGGCGGGCGCGCCGCCGGAGGCGCTGCAGCACCGGCGCGTACGGGATCGCGGAGGAGCCGATGCCGTGGAGCAGGACCACGGTCGGGAGCGGGCCGGTGCCCGCGGCGTCGTAGAGGTGGAGCTTGCAGACCGACGTGTCGACCCAGCGGCTCTGCGCTCCGGACCTGTTCAGCGCGCTCTTGGCGAGGCGCTCGGCGAGCGGGAGGATCCCCATGAGCGGGGCATAGCAGATCGAGGAGATCCCGGCGCGGGCGGAAGCGCGCGGGCGGAAGCCCGCGGCGGACCCCCGCGGCGGCCCCTCGCGCCGGAACGGCGCTCTCCTCGGGCTGCCGCGCGCTCGGCACGCGCCCGCCGCGGACGGCTGCGCTGCGCCCGATTTCCGTTGAGCTCCACGGGATTCCGCGCCACACCTCGTCCCGTGCGATCGCTGCTCCTCGCCGCCGCCGTCACCCTTGTCGCGTGCTCGCGCCCCGAGCCGCCGACGCTGAAGCCCGAGGTCGCCGCGGTGACCGCCATCACCGCCCAGGGCATCGACCTGCGGGTCCAGATCCAGGCGTACAACCCGAACAGCATCGATCTCTCGACGCGCTCGCTCAAGGCGACCGTGCTGCTCGACGGCAAGTACGACGTCGGCACGGTGACCGTGCCCGCGCCGCTCAAGCTGCCCGCGAAGACGTGGACTCCGATCCAGGTGCCGCTGTCGGTCAAGTGGCAGGATCTCACGAGCATCGCCACGCTGACGGCGCAGGGCCGAGGCGTCCCGTACCAGGTGAACGGCACGGTCGCGATCGGCGGGGAGACGCTCAACGTCGACCTGCCGTTCCAGCTCGCGGGGACGATCACGCACGACCAGCTCCTGACGGCGCTCGGGAACTCGCTGCCCGGCCTGGGCCTCCCCGGCCTGCGCTGAGCGGGCGCTTCCGGGGGGCGGACGACGACGTCGCACGGCGCCGCGGGTCAGGCAGCGCGTCTGGACGCGCCGGCACCGGAGCCGGCGGGCAGGCTCAGGTAGGTGCCGTTCTCACGTGAGCGGTCCGAAGCGCTTCTCGTACGCCGCGAGCTTGTCCGCGAGCGCCTGCGCCCGCTCCTCCGCCGCGCGGGCCTGCTCCTCCGCCGTGGGGAGCACGCGCCCCTCGGCGTCGAGCCACCGGAGCCACCTCCCCTGGCTGCCGAGGTACGTGCCTTCCCGCACGCCGAGACGCAGCCCGAGCTGCTGGCTGACCTGCTCGCCGTCCGCGCTCGAGGCCATGGGCCTGTAGCTGCGAGCGCCGATATCCAGGGCATATCCCTCCAGCACGCACTTCATCGGATCGAACAGGAAGTACTCCGGCACCCGGAGCACCTTCGCATAGATGCGCATCTTCTCGCCGCGATCGACCGACTCCGTGCTCTCGGACAGCAGCTCGATCACCACGTCGGGCGTCCTGCCGTTCTCCTGCCACACCACCCAGGACTTCCTGTCCCGGCGCACCGTATCGAGCACCACGAAGACGTCCGGACCGCGGAAGTCGTTCTTCATGGTCTGGAGCTCGCTGAAGTAGATCGCCATGTTGCCGCTGACGTAGACGTCATCGCGATCTTTCCAGAAGAGGTCCAGCGACTCGATGAGCAGCAGCATCTGCTTGCGGTGGCGGTCGCTCTCCATCGGCTCACCATCGTCGTGGGGGAGCTCGTCCTCGCCGGGCGGCCGGAGGGGGACGAGCGAGGTCTCGCTGGCGTACGGCATGGGCTTCCTCGGCGCGATCTTACCAGGATCCCGGGACGCCGCAGCCGCGATGGCGGGCGGCGCCGTCGATCCCGCGCCGCGGGCACGCCCGGCGGCGCGCCGTTCTGCCGCGGGGCCGGCGCTGCCGGTTGTCTCGGCCCGACGGAGCTTGCAGAATCGGGGCGGAGGAGACGTCCGTGCCCGTCTACGAGTACATCTGTCGCAAGTGCTCTCGGTCGTTCGATGATCTCGTGTTCGACAACGCCGCTCCGCCCTGCCCGTCGTGCCAGGCGACCGACGTCGAGCGCGTCCTCTCCGTCTTCGCGGTCGGACGCGGCGACGGCCCGCCGGCGCCGGCCGCGGGGCCGTGCGGGAGCTGCGGCGATCCGCGGGGCCCCGGCGCCTGCCGGCCGAGCTGACGCGTGCCCGCCCCGCCCGACGACGCAGCCCTGACGCCGCCGCCCGGTAACGCAGCCCTGACGCCGCCGCCCGACGGCGCAGCCCCATGTCCGGCGGCCTGATCTTCCACGACGGCGGCGGGCCCGTCGCGCGCTGCACGCGCTGCGGCGCCGAGGCGGCGGGGCCGTGCGCGCGGTGCCACGCGCCCGTGTGCGGCGACTGCTGCGTGCTCACCGAGGGCGGCGCGCGGGTCTGGGCGATCTGCCTCGCGTGCGAGGACCGCGGCGGCCGCTCGCTGCGCCGGGGCTGGGCGACCCTGCTCGGGTGGATCGCGCTCCCGATCGCGGCGCTCGCGGCGGTCGTCGCGCTGCTCGAGTGGCTGCACAGGAGATGAACCGCACAGCACATGAAGGGACCGGAGGTGCCATGTTCAGCGTGAAGGAAATCGAAGGCGCGATCCCCACCGTGGAGCTCGCCGACAGCGACGCCGCGACCCGCGCGGTGCTGGCCCCCGCGCGCGGCGGCATCCTGACCGGGCTGACCGTCGGCGGCCGCGAGCTGCTCTACCTGGATCGCGCCACGTTCGACGATCGCGCCGCCAACGTGCGCGGCGGCAACCCGGTGCTGTTCCCCTCGCCCGGCAAGCTCGCCGACGACGCCTGGTCCGCCGCCGGCGCGGCCGGGCGGATGCGGCAGCACGGCTTCGCCCGCGCGCTGCCGTGGTCGCTCGACGACCACGGCACCCTCGCGTCGGGCGGCGCCTACGCGCGCCTCGGCCTCCGCTCGAGCGAGGCGACGCGCGCGCAGTACCCCTGGGATTTCCGCGCCGAGCTCACCTACACGCTGCGCGGCAGGGCGCTCCGCATCGATCTCCGCATCACCAACGAGACCGGCGAGGGCGCGCCGCCGATGCCGTTCGGGGTCGGCTTTCACCCCTACTTCGCCGTCGCCCAGGCCGACAAGGCGCGAACCTCGATCGAGACGCGGGCGACGCGCGCGTTCGACAACACGACGAAGCAGGAAGTGCCCTTCTCCGGATTCGACCTGACCCGGCCCGAGGTCGACCTCCACCTGCTCGATCACGGCGCCACCGAGAGCGCGCTCACGATCGACGGCGAGGCCGGCGCGCGCATCGCCGTCCGCGGCTCGCCCGAGTTCACCCACTGGGTCGTGTGGACCCTGCGAGGCAAGGACTTCGTCTGCCTCGAGCCCTGGACCTGCCCCGGCGACGCGCTGAACACCGGAGATCGCCTCATCCACCTGCCGTCGCGGCAGGCGCGCTCGCTCTGGGTCGAATTCTCCGCCTGAATCGGCGCGCGCTTCGCGGTTGACGCCCCGCCGGAAAAAGCGTGGAATCGGCCGATGACTTCTACATCGATCCTTACCGCACATCGAGATCTGCTTGCCCGCTGCCGAGCGCCGCTCGGGAGGCGGACGCGCCTGCTGTCCGCCCTGTCCGCGTTGCCCGCCGCCGCGCTGGCGATGACCGTCGCGACGGGCGCCTCCGCGGCGCCTGTGTGGACCGGAGACTTCGAGACCGGCGACCTGTCACAGTGGAACACGACCCTGAACGGCGAGCGCATCTCCGTGGTCACGTCGCCCGTCCTGCAGGGGACGCGCGCCGGGCAGATCCAGCTCACGAACGACGCCCGGTGGCCCAACGGCATCAAGCGCGTCGAGCTGAACCACAAGCCGGCCGCGGGGCGCACGGCCGAGGGCAAGGAGACGTACTTCGCCTGGAGCTTCTATCTCCCCGAGGCGCTCGCGGCGGACCCGCCGACGCAGATCGGATACTGGGAGTCCGACGCGACGTACAATCAGATGATGTCGTTCGAGGTCACGGGTCAGAACATCAGCTTTGCGACCCGGAAGCCCGCGAACAAGGTGCACTGGCAGGCGGACGGCGCCGTGACGCCCGGGGTGTGGCACCGCATCGCGCTGCACATCCGGTGGTCGACGAACCCGGGCCAGGGCGCCGTGGACGTGTGGTTCGACGGCGAGCAGGTCGTCACCGGCGGCCAGGCGCAGACCCTGGCCGACGGCAACCCGCACTTCACGCAGCTCGGCCTGCTGCGCAACCCGAGCGAGTTCACGGACAGCCCCATCATCGTCATCGACGACGCCGTGGAGGGCGACACGCTCGATGACGTCCGCCCCGCGCTGCCCTCCTCCGGGGAAGGCGGCGCCGGGGGCACGGGCGGCGGCGGCACCGGCGGCGGGGGAGCTGGCGGCGCCGACAACACAGGGGGCGCCGGCGCGGCGACGAGCGGCAGCGGGGGCGCTGGCACCGGGACCGGCGCGGGCCCCGGCACGGGCGGCGGCGATGCGGCGAGCGGCTCCGGCGTGACGACCTCCGCCGCGTCCGGCGGATCCACGGGCGCGGGGACCGGCGGGACCGACGGGGGCGACGAGGGCGACGGGGGCGACGAGGGCGGCTGCAGCTACCGCGCGGCCGGATTGCCCGCGGCGCCCGGGTCCCTGGCGCTGGCCGGCCTTGTCGTCGCGCTCGGTTTCGCGCGGCGGCGCGGCCGGCGCTGAGCCGCGGCGCGGCCGGCGCTGAGCCGCGGCGCGGGCCGCCTGAGCCGCCGGTCGCGACCGACGAGCGGCGTGGGGCCGGGTGCTCGCCCGCCCCACGCCGCCCTCCTCGCCGCGTGAGAAGCGGCGCGGCACGCACATCAACAAAATGAATCCGCGAATCAATTTTTGTTGATCGATCGTTTGACAAAATTGATCCGGGATCGATAATTACCATATCCCGTGGCAAGATTTGTCGTCCAATGCCCGAGCTGCGACGGTGAGCTGCGCGCGACGCGGCTCGGGTGCCAGACCTGCGGAACGAACCTGGACGGTCAGTTCGAGATCCCCGCGCTGCTCCAGCTCTCGCCGGACGATCTCTCCTTCGTGACGGCGTTCGTGCGCTCGTCGGGGAGCTTGAAGGCGATGGCGCAGCAGCTTCAGGTCAGTTACCCGACCGTGCGCAACCGGCTCGACGAGATCATCGGCCGGATCGAGGCGCTGGAGCAGGGGGTCCAGAGGCGCCGGCACGAGATCCTGGACGCGCTCGAGAACGGGCGGCTCTCCGCGAAGGAGGCGGAGGAGGCGCTGCGAAAGGTGGGACTATGATGAGGACCACGCCGGACGAGAGGGTGCGCGCCCTCGTGCGCGACAACGTCATCAAGCCTGCGGAAGGCGAGCGCCTCCTGGCCACCCTGTCGCCGCGGCCTCCCCGGAGCGGTTGGCGGCTCGCGCTGAACCCCTTCGAGCGCTTCGGCGGGGGGATCGCCGCCGCGGCGGGGCTCGCCGTCGCCGCGCTGAGCGTCGCGATCACGCGGCTCGGCGTCCGGTTCGACGGCTTCCTCGATCTGCACGCGACGCCGGACGTCGCTCCGATCACGACAGCGCTCCTCGAGCAGGCCCTCGCGTGGCCCCTGCCCGCCCTGCTCTTCTGGGCGTACGCGCGCCTCCTGCGGCGCCGCGTGCGGATCATCGATTTCGTCGGCGTGATCGGGCTCTCGCGCGCCCCGCTCGCGCTCGCGGGGCTCGCGCTCGGCCTGCTCGCCCCCGAGGCGCCGGCCGGCGCGGTGCCGAGGCTGACGCCCGAGCTGGCCGCCTTCGCCGTGGCGGCGACGCTGTGCCTCGCGTGGTTCCTGACGCTGCTCTACCAGGCCTTCAAGAACGCCTCCGGCCTGCGCGGCGCCGCGCTCATCGCGGGGTTCATCGGCCTCGTGACCGCCTCGGAGATCCTGTCGAAGGTCGCGCTCGCGCACCTCGGCTGACGCATCGCTCCCGGCGCGCCGCGCGGCTCACGCGGCGTGCGCATCGCTCCCGGCGCGCCGCGCTGACCACGCGGCGCGCGCTCATCGTGCTCGCCGGCCGCGAGGGCGCCGTGGTGCGCCCGGGCCTCGCTGGACAACCCCCTCGCTTCCAAGGAGGACTCGTCATGTCGTTTCGATCTCGTCTCATGGCCCCGGCGCGCCGCGCCGGTGTTGCTCTGTCCTGCGCGGCCGCCCTCGCGTGGCCGCTCCTCGGCGCCGGCTGCGGCGCCGGCGGAGACGCCTCGCCTCCCGGCGGAAGCGGCGCGCCCCCGGGCGACGGCGGGTCACCCCCGGGGCCGGACGTCCCGGCGTGTCCGGAGGCGACCAGCGTCGATGTCACGGTGGAGAACGCGCGCGGCGCGCTGGAGGGCACGCTCGAGGTGCCGGCCGGGTGCGGGCCGTTCCCTGCGGTCGTGATCATCGCCGGGTCGGGGCCGACGGACCGGGACGGCAACCAGCCCGCCACAGGGCTCCTCGCGGACTCGTACAAGCTCCTGGCGGAGGGCCTCCGGGATAGGGGCATCGCGTCGATCCGCTACGACAAGGCAGGCATCGGCCGGAGCGCCTCCGCCGCGCCCCGCACCGAGCAGGAGATGCGCTTCGAGATGGGCGCCGACGACGCCGCCCTCTGGGTGGAGAAGCTCCGCGGCGACGGGCGGTTCGCGACGGTCACGGTGGTGGGGCACAGCGAGGGCTCGCTGCTCGGGATGCTCGTCGCCCAGCGGACCGCGATCGACGGCTACGTCTCGATCGCCGGCGCCGGACGCCCCATCGGCGACGTCCTTCGCGAGCAGCTCGCGCGCGGCCTCCAGCAGGATCCGGCGCTGCTCGAGACGGCGAACGGCATCCTCGACCAGCTCGAGCAAGGGCAGCCCGTGGAGGACGTCCCGACCTCGCTCATGAGCCTGTTTCGCCCCAGCGTGCAGCCCTATCTCATCTCCTGGATGAAGTACGACCCCGCGGCGGAGATCCAGGCCGTGACGGCGCCGGTCCTCCTCCTGCAAGGGACGACCGACACCCAGGTCAACGTGGAGGACGCCGAGCTGCTCGCCGGGGCGCGGCCGGACGCGGAGCTCGTCGTCGTCGAGGGGATGAGCCACACGCTCAAGGCCGCGACGCTCTCGAGCGCATCGCAGAACGCGGCCTACACCGATCCGAGCCTGCCTGTCGTGCCGCGCGTGCTCGAGGCGCTCGAGGCGTTCATTCCGGCGGAGTGACGTCGCGCCCGGCGCGGCACGGGCGCGGGCCGGCGGGGCAGCCGCCACGTCTCGGAGCCGCTTCATGGGAGCGTAGCCTCGACGTTCGAGGGGGCTCGGGGCACGATTTTTGAGGGACGACCCTCATGCTCATGCTCATCATGGGCGCAATGCAAAGACCGCCTTTTACGGCGAAGCCGAAGTCCGGCGGCGCCGCGTCCCGCCAGCGTCCTCGGCGGCTCATTTCTCGGTCGATCAACGTGATCGGTGTCCTAGCGTTGTAGGAAGACGAAAGCCCCCTTCTTGTTCGAGATGACGATGTCCGGCCGACCGTCTCCGTTACCGTCCGCGACCGTGAGCTGGGTGCCTACCCCCGAATCGTCGTCGATGAGGACGGGCTGGAAGTCGATGCGCTCCGCCGCTCGCGCCTGCTCGAACCAGTAGAGCCGGGCCGGCGCGTCGAAGTCCGGCATGCCGGCAGGCACATGACCCCAGAAGCGCTCGCCGCTCACGAGGTCCTGGAGCCGGTCACCGTCGATGTCGGCGTGAGCGAGCGCGTGCGGCTCGTGCATGACCACGCTCGACGCGGCATCTGGCGTGGTCCCCGGAACGACGACGTGCTCCACGAACGCGGCGCCGGCCGCGCCTGGAACCTGCTCGAACCAGGAGAGCCCGTAGCCGTGAGCGGCCAGCGTGGTCGCGATGTCCGCGTCCCCGTCGCCGTCCACGTCGACCACCGGCATCTGCGCTCCCCCGGCACCGAACGGCTGCTCAACGCGCGTGAACGGCAAGCCATCGGGCGACTCTGGGCTCCGCGTGAAGTAGCCGCTCGCCTCGACCAAGTCGCTTGCGCCGTCCCCGTTGACGTCGCCTGCACCGAGGCCGTGCGTGAACGCGCCGTACCCCCGATCCTCGGTGAGCGCCCGGAAGACCCACGGCTCGGTCGGGTCCACGCCGGGCGACGACGTTCCGAGCACGCCCCCCGACATGTGCACGAGCTCGGGCACGCCGTCGCCGGTGATATCGGCGAACAGGGGCGACTCGTTGTCGATCGGCCACGGCAGCGTGTCGTGACGAGCCCAGAGCGCGTCGCCGTCGCGCGGGTTCTGGTACCAAGCCGCGGGCGCCCCCGGAAAGCCGACGACGAGGACGTCGGTGAACCCGTCGTGGTCGAAGTCGTAGGGGAACTCGAAGAAGCAATCCGAGTAGCCGTGCGGATCGAAGGCTTGCCTCGGCCACACGGGATGGCTCGTGCCATACCCCGGCCCCTCGTACCAATCCGGGCCCGCGATGACATCCGTCACCCCGTCGCGATTGAAGTCCGCAAAGCTCGCCCCCTCGCAGTGGAACTCGCGGTGCAGCGTGATCTTCACGAAGCGTGCGTCGAGGGCGGCCTCATGCGGGAGCGGTGGGGGCGCGGTGACGGTGCCCGCGGGCGGCGCGTCGGTGCCCGCGTCTACGGGCGCGCGCGAGGATTCGGCCGCGCAGGCGATGACCAAGGCGAGCGGTGTGCAGCACAATAACCCCGTTCCCGAAGCCATCTCCGAGTGCTTAGCACGTCGTGGCCTGCTCGAGAACGTGCTCGCCGCACGCGACCTCGGCGACGAGGCCCGCGCCGCGCAGGACCTGGCGTGACTCGATGCGGCGGCCGCCGTACTGGAAGAGCACCGTTCTGCGCCGCAAGGCGCCCGGTGACGCGGCATAGCGTCTCGCGACGCGCCTCCCGGGCCAGACCAACGCCCGGACGGACACGCGTGCCCACGGCACGCCGATGCGCCCCGTAGCGCGCTCGGCGCCGCCCGGACCACGCTCTTTCGACCCAGGACCGAGCCATCACGACGCTCGCGGCCCACCCTTTCGGTTTGCTGCGCTACACTTCTTTGCGCTGCGATCCGGCTTCTTTTACCTACGCGCGGCGCTCTTCATCCGAGGAGCTTGCGACCCACTCGTGCAGCTTGGGTCGACGCAGGCGAGGAATCTGCGGCATGTCCGCCCCGCGAAACTGTGATGCCGATCAGAGGGAGATGGAGCATCCGGACGCCGCCGAAGCGCACGTGTACACGCCCGAACCTCGATGGTCCACGCACGCGCCATTCGCGCATTCGTCGCCCGTGGTGCATGTCGCGCCGTCCGGCCTCTTCGGCGCACAGACGGGTGGGTCGCTTGAGGTGTCGCAGTTGCCCTCTTTGCACTGACTGTCATTGGCGCACGGCTGCCCGTTGGCCTCGGGGTCGCTGCAGATGGTCTCACCACCTGAGTCGTTGCAGTAGCCGCTCAGGCACGCGCGGTCGCTCTCACATGCCTGGCCGTTGGGCTTCGCCGCGACGCAAAAGGAGCCACGTTTGCTCGGGCACACAAGGCCCTCGCCACATTCGTGCGTGCATGGATCGCCGGCCCCCGGCTTCACCACGCACGTACCGAGGCGCGCGAAGATCGCGACCTCGCAGTAGGTGTCCGCGTCTGCGCATTCCGCGGACACCGCGCAGTCGCCCCCCGTCGCGACCTTCGCGACGAACGCGCCGTGGCATGCGGGCCACGCCCCGGGGGCTCCCATTGCCTCGAAGTCGGGGCACGACAGCGCTTGCATATGATCGACGCAAGCGCGCGCCGGCCCCTCGTGAAACTCGAGCCGCCCTGCCGCGACAGCTTCCGCCTGGAGCTCGTGGTGCGCGCCCATCGAGGATCGGAGCTGGTCCACGCACGCGTCTGCAGGCACCGTCACGCCGCAGCACGCGGTGAGGTTCGCACAGAGCGCGCCGAGGATAGCGTGATGGAAGTCGTTGACGGAGAAGTCGTGGACCGGTGAATCGGTGCAGCCGATCACTGTCACGAGCGGGAGGAGCATGATGCCTGCGATCCCATGGCGGACGCGCCTGGTCGGGTCGCCATCGCGGATCTGCCGTCGAAACTCCTTGGCGTTGCGAGTGAGCTCGGCGAGGTTCCTGTAGGGGTCGTCACGTCGGGCGTTACAGTCGTCGTCGTCATAGGGGTAGAGCACAGTCCACCTCGACGCGTTGCGGGGCAAAAAGTTTCATTTCACAGACGGGCAACGCGAAACATCGCGCGTGGGCGTACGCTGGCGATGGGCATCCACGGCCGGCGCCAGCGTCCGCTCCGACGCCCAGCTCCTGCTGTCACGGACCGCCCCCTCGGATCCCGCGATGACCATCAGGTGACCGCCTCCCCGGACGGCGCTGTGCCGGATGCTCATCTGTGTCACTCCTTACCTGCCGCCTCGCGGCGCGTCTCCAGCTCGTCCCACCGCGAGAGCAGGTGCGCCGCGGCCCTTCCTGCTCCGGCGGGCCCGCGTACGAGCACCCGCGCTAGAGATCGTAAACGTGCACGGACAGTCCGGCAGCGCAAAGCGTTCTCTGGACAATGGCCTCGACCTCTGGCCACTTCCCGCCCGCGAGGCCGCAACCGATCCTCGGCATATGGATCGATGCGCTGACACGCCGCCCGTGCTCCGCGAGGCTGGCAAGACACTGTGCAAGCGCATCGTATCGGATTGGAGGAACGTCGCGCTGCGGACGCACGCCGTGCTGGGCGATCATGTTCGCGACCGAGAGCTCATCGCCCACGTCGACGAGCTGTATTGCCCCCAACTTGAACCCACCCTCTTCACCCTGGGCATGCCAAGCGCGGTACCGCGCCTCGGGTTCGGGCCACTTCTTCGAGAGCGCGACGACGAACCCACGCCCCCAGCCGCCGATATCGTTGCAGACGTGGCAGATGATCCTTGGTCCCTCTCCAGCGGGTTCTGTCGCGTCACCCGTGCGATAGTCGATCGCGTTCATCGTAGACGCAGCGCCTCCTCGTCCTGTCGAGCATGACCGTCCGCGGCTGGGCCCGCCAGGCTGGATCCTTCATCACCAGGAAGATCGGTGCGAAGACGGGGGCGTGTACCAGCCGCCCGACATCCGACATGAGCGGGGTCAGACATCACCGGGCTCCTTCCGGAAAAAGTGACCGTGCAGGAGCTGCCCGTCCGCCGCATCTCGGTGATAGTTGTACTTGAAGCATCGGTTGGGGCAACTCACATCGAACAGACTCGGTGAATCGTGGACTCTCAGCACAGCCGAACACAAGGGGCAGACGGCCTCCACGTCCTCGTGCTTCGCGATGCAACCGCAAAGGTCTTGAATACGCCGACCTTCCGCTTCGTGTCGTTCGCGGCGGGCGGCAGTCCAGAGGTAGAGCGGCTTGCCGCTCCTTGTGGAGAACGCGCTGGTCTCCGCGCGGAACACCAGCTCGACATCGATCGTGTCATCGCCCGACGAACGATGAAATACGCACTCGAATTTATAGATGTTCCGGACCGCACTGTTCGGACCGCAGTACCTATCACCGTCGTAGGCTGCTACCAGGGCTCCGCTCGTCGAATCGAAAGGCCGTTCGACCTGCGGCAGCAATTCCTTCTCCAGAAATGCGCCAAGCGCCTCCTTGAGCTCCGGAGTCATTGCCTCCGAGTGGTAGGCGCTCGCAAAGGGGCCGAATCGAATGCTGGCGAAGGCAGGATGCATCTTCGATACACGATACCGGCGTTCGGCTGCGGGCGCCAGTGCGACGGCGAGGCCCGCGGGCCGCCGGTCCAGGGCGTCGGAAAACGATGGCGATCGCCGCTATTTTCGGCGACCGCTCGTCATCGACCGGTTGTTCTGGCGGGGTTCCTGACGCGCAGAACTAGCTGAAGCGCGCCCGGATCGGCGCCGGGCTCTCGCAGATCGGGCACGCGTCCGTGCGCTCGGCGATCTTGCCGCAGTCCTTGCAGTCGACGCGATAGCCGTGGAACCCGGGGTCGTGCAGCTCCACGCTCGTCTGCGCCCTGTCCGCGCGCTTTCCTTCGTACTTCACGCGCGCTGGCACGAACGCGATGAACCGCACCTCGATGTGCTCGCACCGCAGGCACCGCTCCGGCACCGCGTACCCATTGGTCGTCGCGAGCCCGCGCGCGAGTCCGCCCTCGGCGTGGCACCGCGGGCAGCGGTCGTCCTTGAACAGGAGGTGCTGGCACGCGCCGCACGCGATCTCGTACAGACCGTCGACGAACATCTCGCCCTTGTAGACCCACTTGACCGGGCCGACGGGCTCGCCCTCCATCAGCGGCACGAGCGCGTCGACGTACGAGCGCAGGTTCAGCGCTCGTCCCCCGCACGAGGGACACCCCGACTCGACCATCTCGGCAAACGCGCGCTCGGAGAGCCTGCTCATGTGCGCCGCCTTCTAGCACGCCTCCGCGGCGCGCGAACCTCCGGGAGCGCGCCGCGGCGCACCGGAGGCGCGATCCCGCGCGCGTCGTCGGCGGCGATCCCCGCGGGGCGAGCACACGCTGGAGTCACAAATTTCCACTCCAACTTCAGCGCTCCGTCGACGACAGCAACAAGCAGGCGTTCCGACACACGATCGTCGCAAAGCCCCGCCAGGCTCTGCTGTCGCTTTCGCGCCTGTCGCCGTCTCTCACCCACAAGGCCCCCCATGTCCGACGAGTTTGTCGTTCAATCGAGCGCCCTGCCCGCTTCCACCCGACTGGCCGCCTTTCACGGCGTCGAGGGTCTCTCGAGGCTCTATCGCTTCGAGCTCTACCTGATCACCACGCGCGACGCCGGCCATGAGATCGACATGGCCGGGGCCGTGGGCCAGCCGGTGACCGTCTCCCTGGAGCGGAGCGACGGCGGCGAGCGCTTCGTCCGGAGCGGCGTGATCGGCAGCATCGAGCTCATCAACGACTTCGCCGGCCGGTGCGTCTTCCGGGCCACCATGGTCTCGCGCCTCGAGCTGCTCACCCTGTCGGTTCACAGCCGCATCTTCAGCGAGAAGGCCATCCCGGAGATCATCCAGAGCGTCCTTGAAAAGGGCGGCGTGACGGACGTCGCGCTCCAGCTCCGGGGCACCTACCGCCCCGAGGAGCACGTCTGCCAGTACCGCGAGAACGACTATGCCTTCATCGCCCGGTGGATGGAGCGCGAGGGCATCTACTACTACTTCGAGCACGGGGAGGGCGGCGAGACGCTCGTGCTGACCGACGATCGGTCGATCCATCAGCCCCACGGCGGCAAGCCCGTCCGTTATTACCCGCAGCCCGGCGCCAACACGGCGAGAGACACGATCCGCGCCTTCACCTGCCGGCACGGCGCCGTGCCCGGCGCGGTCCGCCTCAAGGACTACGATTATGCCAACCCGGCCGTGCCCGTCGCCGGGCAGGCGTCGGTCAGCCCGAGCGGCTTCGGCGAGGTCAGCCTGTACGGCGCGCGGTTCTTCTCGCCGAGCGACGGGGAGCGGCTGGCGCGGATCAAGGCCGAGAGCCTCTCCGCGGCCGCCGTCGTCTACCAGGCGACGGGATCGTCGGTGACGCTGATCCCCGGGTTCACCTTCGAGCTCGAGGAGCACCCGCGGGCCGCGTTCAACACGCAGTACCTGACCACCGAGGTCGAGCACTGGGCCAACCAGGCCCCGGAGGTGCCCGAGCTCCAGGGGCTCACGCCGTGGGAGGACAACTACCGCGTCGAGGCCAGGGCCATCGCCGCGACGGCGCAGTTCCGCGCGCCGCAGGTGACCGAGTGGCCGCGCATCTACGGCACCGAGCCCGCGGTCGTCGACGGCCCGGCGGTCAGCGAGTACGCCCAGATCGACAGCCACGGTCGCTACCGGGTCAAGTTCCACTTCGACGAGAGCGACCTGACCGGGGGCAAGGCGTCGACCTGGGTCCGGATGCTCCAGCCCCACGGCGGCGGCATCGAGGGCTTCCACTTCCCGCTGCGCGCCGGCACGGAGGTCATGTGCGCCTTCGCGGGAGGCGATCCAGACCGGCCGGCCATCGTCGGGGTCGCGCCCAACGCGCTGACGCCGAGCCCCGTCACCTCGGGGAACAACACGCGGAACGTGATCCAGACGGGCGGGCGGAACCGCCTCGAGCTGGAGGACCAAGCCGGGCAAGAGCGGATCACCCTGTCGACGCCCTATGACAACACCTACGTCCGGATGGGGGCGCCCAACGCAGGCCACTCGTACGAGGTCAAGACGCAGGGCCACGCCCTCACGGTGATCGCAGGCTCCCAGGAGAGCATCATCGGCGGCAACCGGACGACGATCACCGCGGGCATCTCCGAGAACATCGTGGGAGGCTTCCGCTTGAGCTTCACCGGCGGATACGCCGGGAACTTCATCGTTGGATACTCGCAGAACCTGATCCTGGGCTACCGCGACACGCGCATCAAAGGCAACGAGTCGACGAAGGTCTTCGGGAACCGGAAGACCTTCATCAAGGGGACCCGGGACACGACCATCGGCGGCGACGACACGGCCTTGCTCCTGTCCGATCGCACGGTCACCGTCAACGGCAAGAGCAAATTGACCATCCTCGGGAAGCGTACCACCGCCATCACAGGCCACGACAAGAGCACCTTCCTTGGCGGGCGAGAGACGACGGTCACCGGGCTGAACAAGACGACGATCAACGGCAGCAGCCAGACCCGCGTCACCGGCACGCGGCGAACGGACGTCGTCGGCTTCGCCAGGAGCAACTTCCACGCAGGGCGAGAGGTCACGGTCACCGGGCCGAACCGGACGAAGATCACGGGCCCGACCGACACGAAGATCACCGGCAAGCGCTCCGCGACGACCATAGGGACGAGCGAGAGCACCGTGGTGGGCAACGCCACGGGCAACGTGACGGGCCTTTACAAGACAAAGATCGGGTCGCGCATCGAGATCATCAAGGGGACCAAGACCGAGAGGATCAGCGGACTGGCGTACAAGTATGCCCCTCTCGAGGTGAAGAAGCTGAACGCGCAGGAGATCAGGGCGAAGGGGTTCGACTGGAGAGCCGAGCTGGGTCGCATCAAGTTCGCTCTCGAAGTGCAGGACGTGGGCATGCTCATCGTGAAGTGATCCACCTGCTCCTCGTGGAACGGGCTCGCGCTCGACGCCGATCCGTACGCTCCATGGCTCCCGCCACCTGAAGGCCGTCGAATGAAAATCGTCAAACCCATGCGCCTCGGGGTGGTGCCGAGGGTCTTCATGGCCCAGCGCACCCCGCACCTCCTCGTCACCGCCTTCGTCGGCTTCTCCTGTGAGAGGCCGGCCAGGCTGCTCTACGAGCCGACGGTCTGGAAGCTGGCCACGGAGGAGCTCGGCAGCGAGGGCCTCCTCGACGAGCTCAACCCCAAGACGCGGGGCGAGCTCCTCGTCACGGGCCGCTGCTACCCGCCGGGGCGCGTCGCTCGCCCCGCGAGCTCGGTCCGCGTCCAGCTCGGGCCGATCGACAAGAGCCTCTATGTGATCGGCGACAGGACGTGGGGGCTGCTCGGCATGTCGGACCCGGCGCCGTTCACCGAGATGCCCGTCACGTGGCGCAACGCCTTCGGCGGAGAGGGCTTCGCCAAGAACCCGCTGGGCAAGGGCCACGGCGACAGGGGCGCGGCGCTCCCCAACATCGAGTCGCCAAGGCACCTGATCCGCGGCCGCGGCGACCGCCCGGCGCCCGCCGGCCTCGACGGGTACGACATCACCTGGCCGCAGAGGTTCTCGAAGATCGGCACCTGCGACGCAGCGTGGCGCGACGAGTGCTTCCCTGGCTTTGCGCGGGACATGGACCCGACGCTGTTCAACATGGCCCCGGACGATCAGCAGATCGACGGGTTCTTCCGGGGCGACGAGACCTTCGTCGTCGAGAACATGCACCCCGACAGGCCCCGGATCGAGGGCGCCCTCCCCGGGGTCGCGGGCCGGTGCTTCGTCTGCCTGAAGACCCGCGACGGGGTGGAGATCCGCGAGCCCGCCATGAAGCTCGACACGGTGCGCCTGTTCCCGCACCGCGAGCGTGGGGTCGTCTTCTTCCGCGGCGGCGTCGAGATCGCCGAGGACGACGCGAAGGACGTCGTTGCCGTGCTCGTCGCCTGCGAGGCCATGGGCGCTCCCAGGCCCGCGGCGTATTATCATGAGTACCTGACCCCGCGGCTCGGCCCCCGGAATCCCGATCTGCCGGATGACGAGGACGACGTGCTCATGCCGGAGCCCGAGGATCCGGAGGCGCCGCCGCTGCCCGATGACAACCTCTCCGGGTTCGCATCAAAGCTGAGGCGGCAGGGGTTCCTGGGGGGTACCCCGGGTCGAGCCGCCCAGCGCGCGGCCGTGGTCGCGGCCGGCGCTGGCGTTGGCGCCGCCGGCGCGCACGACGCCGGAGCCGACGAGGACGCCGGCGTCGACCTGACGGAGGCCGAGCTCGCCGAGATGGGGATCGACCCCGAGCACCTCGCCGCCGCGGCCGACGAGGACGGGGCAGAGCGAGCGATCGGCATCCCCGAGGGCGCGGAGGACGACGAGGAGGGCCTCGCGTGGTCCGAGGCGGAGGCGGGGGTGGACCATCCGGGGGGGGACCACGACGAGGCGGACCCGGAGCCGACCGCGTCGTCGGCGGCGGCGATGACCCCGGACGCGGCCGACGACGCCGAGGACGCCGAGGCGCTTCGCCAGGAGAAAGAGCTCACGGAATGGGCCGAGAAGCGGCTGCGGGAGCAGGGCCTCGATCCCGATGCCTATCTGTCCCGGCAAGGCCCCACCGAGGCCCAGGAGCCCCTCGCTGAATCCGAGGAGGCGCTGGTCAGCCTGGTCGAGAGCAAGCTCGCCCGCCGAGCGTCGCAGAGTGACGGGGTGGACGTCGGTGCGTTGCTCGAGGAATCGCGCCGGAGCGCCGCCGCCCAGCCGAGCGAGGTCCCGGTGTCGCAGGTGCGCGAGCGCTTGCGGCAGACGATGGAGAGCGACGGTGTCGCGCAGGACAAGGCAGAAGAGCTCCTGTCGGCGCTGGACTGGCAAACGCTCGAGGACGAGGCCCGGGCCGCCGCCCGGGAGGCCGACCTCCACGACGACACCCCCGACGTCGCCGACGAAGAGCCTCAAGCGCCAGCCGGAGACCCCTTTGCAGAGGACGAGGCCCTGGGCGACGACCTCGTGGACAACGAGGCCCTGGGTCGCGACCTCGCGGACGACGGGGCCCTGGGAGATGCCTTTGCAGAGGACGAGGCCCTGGGAGGTGCCTTTGCAGAGGACGAGTCCCCTGACTTTGCGGAAGATCTGGACGAGAAGGCCTCGTTCCGCGCCGCGTGGGACGAAGAGGGGCCGCGTCTCGCGCACCTCTTCCCCGCCTCGGCGCGCCTCGACGGCGAGGAGGCGCTGCGACTTCGCCGCGAGGTCGAGGCCGGCCACAAGGACGGGCGGAGCTTTGCGGGGTGCGATCTCTCGGGCGCCGACCTCTCCCATCTCGACCTCGAGGGAGTCGACCTCGAGGGCGCCATCCTCGAGTCGGCCTCTCTCACCGGGAGCAACCTGCGAAAGGCGAATCTCACAGGAGCCATCCTGGCGCACGCGAACCTGGAGGGCGCGGACCTCTCCGAGGCCAGGCTCGATGGGGCCAACCTCGGCTCGGCGTGCCTGCGGGACGTGAAGGCCCTCGGCGTCGCTGTCGGAGAGGCCGTGCTCGTCAAGGCCGACCTCTGGGGAGCGGACCTGTCCCGCGCCAACCTCTCGGGCGCCGACCTCTCCGAGGCCAATCTCCGCGACACAAACCTGGAGGGCGTCGTCGCGGAGAAGGCGACGTTCCAGAAGGTGGATCTCACGGGAGCGCGCTTCCTGGGCGCGCGGCTCTCGGGGTCCACGTTCAACGAGGTGAACGTGACCGAGGTCGACTTCACCGGCGTCGACCTGAGCTCCGCCACCTTCATCGCCGCCGAGGGCGACGGCGCCGTCTTCCGGAACGCCGTGGCCAGGGACCTCGCGAGCGTGAAGGGCTCGTCCTTCGCGGGCGCAGACTTCTGCGGCGCGACGCTCGCCGGCGCGAACTTCATGGGCACGCGCCTCCGCGGCAGCGACCTCTCGGACGCCGACCTGCGCGGCGCGCTGCTGAGCGAGGCCGACCTGGCCGAGGCGACCCTGGACCGCGCGAACCTCGTGGAGGCCATCCTGACCCGAACGAATCTCACCGGGGCGTCGCTCTACGCCGCTGACCTGAGGCAGAGCGTCATGAACCACGCGTGCGTCCGCGGGGCCATCTTCGAGAAGGCCAACCTGTTCGGCGTGTGCGCCGACCGGATGGTCGGGGACAACGACACGAGCTTCGAGGGCGCCAACCTCAAGCGACTTCGGGTGATACCGCCCCAGAGGCAGCATGGATAGGGAAGCGCTGCGCAAGCTGATCGAAGACGGAGAGGTCGTCTCGGAGCTGGACCTGTCGGGCCTCGACCTCTCGGGGCTCGACCTCTCCGGCGGGATCTTCGAGGAGGTCCGCTTCGCCAACGCCAACCTGGCGGGCGTCAAGGTGCGCGAGGCGATCTTTCACCGCTGTGACCTCGCGGGAGCGAACCTGAAGGGTCTGGATTTTCACCTTGGCACCGCCATGGACTGCACCCTCGCGGGCGCTGCGCTCGCCGAGGCCTCGCTGATCGGAGCGAGCCTGTCGGACGTAGACCTCTCGTCGGCCGATCTCACCGGAGCGGACCTCTCGTCGGCCGGCATCGCGCACGCCAGCCTGAAGAACGCCCGGCTCTTCCGCGCCAACCTGGCCGACGCCAGCCTGTTTCAGATCGAGAGCGCAGGCGCGGACTTCTCCCAGGCCAACCTGACCAAGGCTGTCCTGTTCCGTCAGGACCTGTCCCAGGCCATCCTCACGGGCGCCACCCTCCTGGAAGCGACCCTCGTCGAGGTGAAGATGGGGCCCAAGGACTTCCGGCGCATGGACCTCAGCGGGGCGCAGTTCACGAACGCCGACCTGCACGGCTGCGACTTCTCCGGGGCGACGCTGACACAGTGCAGCTTCAAGGGCGCCGATCTGACCGGGGCTCGGCTGGACGGGGCCAGCGCGCACATGGCCGTCTTCGTCGAGGCGACCCTGCTGAACGCGAGCCTCACCCAGGCCGACCTGAGCCAGGCGCTCTTCGTGGATGCGCGCGCGGGCGCCGCGAACTTCTCGGTCGCGCGGCTCGATACCAGCGTCTGGCACCGGGCGAGCTGCCCGGGGACCCGCTTCTGCCGCGCCGACCTGAGCCATGCAGATCTCTCGCACGCCGACGTGTCCTTCGCCGACTTCTCCGAGGCGACGCTGGCGCGCGCGCGGCTTCACCGCGTGACGGACAAGGGCACGATCTGGCCGCTGAGCAAGGCGCTGGCGCACGGCGACGACCAGGAGCTCAGGGAAGCAGAGGACTGGCAGGCGAACGTTCTCGGGAGGCCTGCCGGCGGTCAACGCACCCCTCACGCGTGACGAATCATGAGGAGACGATGCAGAGCGTAGCAAGGACGAGGCGATACGAGCGGGGAGCGTACGGTGACCATGGCGCCGTGCTCCGCGTCGATGGATCCACGTACACAGTCGAGACCGACGACGGCGAGGTCCGCGCGAAGCGCGCCACGAGCTGCCTGCTCGCGCCCGCCGCCGGAGACCTGGTGCTCCTCGCCGCCGTGAACGGCGCGCAGTACATCCTCGCCGTCCTCGAGCGGGAGGAGGGCGCGCCCTCGCACCTCGTGTCCGAAGGGGATCTCCAGATCCGCTTGCAGCGCGGCGCGCTGGGCCTCTCGGCGCCGGACGGCGTGCACGTGGCGTCCGGCAAGGATCTCTCGATGGCCGCGTCGACCTTCCGTGTTCAGGCGAAGGAGGGGCACGTCGCGCTGGGGCTGTTCTCGTTCGTCAGCGAGATGGTCCGCGGGGAGGTGGACCGGGCCAAGCTGATCGGCCGGAGCCTCGACGCTCAGCTCGAGCGGCTGATGCAGCGGGTGAAGCGCTCCTACCGCATCGTGGAGGAGGCGGACCACGTGCGCGCCGAGCGCATCGACTACGCGGCCAAGGGCAGCCTCGCCATGCACGGCGAGAACGCGAAGATCACCGCGTCGCATGTCGTGAAGATCGACGGCGACCAGATCCAGGTAGGGTGACCGGACATGTGCTTTGCCATCACCTCGGGCGGTGGGATCGACTTCGGCGTTCCGGACGTCTGCCTGCCGGGGCCTGTCCCCTACCCCAACACGGCGTCTCGCCCCATGGCGACGTCCGTCGTGTACAAGGTGATCCTGGGGAGGGGCGCCGCCCATACCCTGGCGACCATCGTCCCGATCTCCATGGGCGATAACCCCGGGATCCTTGGCGGCGTTGTGTCCCGTCGCAACATGGGCCCCTCGCGGCGCCTCGTCCCCTACCCCAAGCTGCTGCTCCAGAACAAGCCGGCGGTGCGGCTCGGCGCCACGGGAATCCAGAACCAGATCAACATCAACGGGACGAACATCGTCCCGGGCCAGGTCAAGGTCCTGCTCCTCTGAGGTCCGCGTGCTCCTCTGCGAGAGCGGTCCGCGAGAGCGACGCGACACCAGCGCTGTTCTGTCCGGTGAGGGACACAAGCATGGCCATCAATGAGCACGCCCGCATCCGGCTGGCGATCATCCAGAGGAAATACGGCAAGCGCCTGGCCCAGGCGACGAGCGGCGCTGACGTGCCCGACCGGCGCGCGCGTTTCAACGCGGATTTCCGGCGGATCCTGGCCGACATCATCGTGCCCACGTGCGAGGCCATCGGCGACGAGCTCGCCGCGTCGGGCCATTCCTACCGGCTCGAGCACGACGTGGGCGAACAGACGCCGAGCCTCGAGTTTCACATCCTGCTCCGGGGCGTGCCGGCGGACGCAAACAACCTGATCCGCCTCTTCTCCAGAGCGGACGCCGAGGGCGACGGAGAGGTGATCGCGGAGGTCAACGTGCACCGGACCTTGACCGAGCTCACGCGGTTCCGGGTGCTCTCTCGGATCACCCAGGAGGTGGCGGAGCAGATGTGCGTGGACGCCATCGAGCACATCTTCGCCTGCAACGCGCGCTGAGCCAGACGTCTGACCTTCCGCGGTCAGACGTCTGACCTTCCACGGCCAGACGTCTGACCGTGGGGTACTTCGGCCGATGGTGGGGTCTTTTGAACCGCCAAGACGCCATAAGACGCCAAGAAAACCAAAAAATCTTGGCGTCTTATGGCGTCTTGGCGGTTCCATCATTCCGGCAGGGTGGAGAAGCTCCCCCACCACCAGACGTCTGACCCTCCACGGCCAGACGTCTGACCATCCTCGGTCATACGTCTGACCCTCCGCGGCCAACCAGCACGTCCGCGTGACGCTGCCGGCGACGTACGTCACGCGCCCCATCACGCCCGCGCAGATCGATCGCCACCTCGACGCCCGGCGATCGAGGAGACGATCGCCTCGCCGGAGCGAGCCTGAACGGGTAGAGTCGCGGTCGCGATGGGGCGCGTCACCTGGAGCGAAGGCAACGTGATCGACGTCGAGACCCGCAGGGGGCTCTTCGTCCTCGCGCAGATGTGCAGGTCTCCCTACCTCCTCTTCTTCCGTCACTTCCGCCGGGATCGCGACTGGCAGGGGACACGGCTCGCTCCGGCGGACGTCCTCTTCTGCACGGCCGTCACCCGGCAGTTCCTCGGGTCGAGCACGATCGGCCGGGTCAAGCGCGTGGCGCCGCTGAACATCGACCTCCCGACCGTGTGGATCCACCCCGACGCGACGAGCCGGCGCGTGACGGTCTGGGAGGGCACGCCTCACGAGCGCTCATTCATCACGATCGGGCGCGGCGGTGCGCTCGTGCGCAAGGACGTGAACCGTCACGCCGGAGGTCCGTTCGAGCACCCGAGCGGCGTGTTCGACGAGATCCTCGAGCCGTCGATCGCCGACGTCGAGACAATCGAGCGGCACGAGCTCACCTCCATCGCCGTCTTCCCGCTCCTCCAGGAGCGCCTGTTCCTCTGCCATGGCGCGGGGAAGAGCGTCGATCCCGAGAAGCACCTGCTCTTCGATCTCCCCATGCCCCTCGCCTTCGAGCCTTATATCGAGCTCATCGCGGCGTCGACGGAGGAGGAGCGTCGCGTGTTGCAGCGGCGATACGTCGCCGCGTAGCCCTCGCGTGTGTGCGGCCCCGCGTCGAGGGCTGATCAGCGCCCGTGCCACCCGAGCAGGAGCGGCGCCGCGCACGCGCGCGCGGCCCTGGGCGCCGCCGCGCGCGCCTCGGCGGCCAGCTCACCCCGAGCCGCCGGAGGTCTCTTCGAGCGCGGCCCTGGCGTATCGCCTCGGGGAGGTGCCCATGACGCGCTTGAATGCCGTGTTGAACGCGTGCTCGGATTCGTAGCCGAGCGACGCCGCGATTCGCGCCAGCGTGTCACGGCCGTGCATGAGCTTCTCTGCCGCCAGCATCATCCTCCAGCGCGTCAGGTAGGCGATCGGCGTCTCCCCGACCCGCTCGCGAAAGCGCTCGGCGAAGATCGAGCGCGACATACCGGCCCGCGCGGCCAGCTCCTGCAAGGTCCAGGGAAACGCTGGATCCGCGTGTATCGCTCCGAGCGCCGCGCTCAGCTGAGGATCGGCGAGGGCCGCAAACCATCCGACGTCGTCGCGGGAACGCTCGGACAGATACAGGCGAAGCGCTTGCACCAGCATCATGTGCGCGAGCTGCTGGGCCACGAGCGATGAGCCCGGACGGGCCTCCCGCAGCTCCTCCATCATGAGCTCGATGGACCACCTGAGCCTGGCGCGGTCGCCCGACGTCTCGACGCGCATGAGCGGCGGCATCGTCCGGAGCAGCACCTCGGCGTGCCGGCCGTTCACCTCGAAGCGACTGCCGACGAGGAACACGTCGCCGCCGCCGTTGTAGGTGACGACCTCGCCGCTGCGGTTCGGGTCGAGCACCTCGCTCGCCCGCCTCGGCGCGACGCCCAGATCGCTGCCGATGCTCACCGGCCGCCCGCTGGGCAGGACGAAGCAGTCTCCCGGCTGGAGCCGCACCGGCGCGTCGACGCCCTGCATCGCCAGCCAGCAGGTGCCCTTGATGACGGCATAGCACTTGATGCGACCAGCCAGGTCATCGAGCGTGAGCGCCCATGCCCCGCCGGCGTCGAAGCCCGCCGTGATGTAGCTGTGAGGCTTCAGCAGGGAGAGAACCTCGGAAAGCGGGTCCATGGCGCCCCTCGGACGATCGCGAACGAAATGCCGACTTTCGAGCATGGCTCGTCCTTCTCACCCTGTCTATACGAAAGTGACAGGTCTCCGCGAGGGGCCCACGGGACATCTCTCTGGAGGAAACAGCATGAGAGCTGCAGTCGTGAGTTCATTCGGCGTTGCGCCGTCGTTCCAGGACTTTCGTGAGCCGGAGGCCGGCGACGGCGAAGCCGTTGTCGCGATGCGCGCCGCCGCGCTCAGCCCGATCGTGAAGGGCCTGGCCTCGGGCAAGCATTACGCGAGCGGCGCGTCCGCTGGATTCGTGCCGGGGGTCGATGGCGTCGGGATCGACGGAGCCGGGCGCCGCGTCTACTTCCTGTTCCCGAAGGCGCCCTTCGGCTCCATGGCGGAGAGATCCCTCGTCGCCAGCCACATGATGGTTCCGGTCCCCGAGGCTCTTTCCAGCGAGCGCGCGGCGGCCGTCGCCACGGCGGGGCTGGCGTCGTGGATCGCGTGTTCACGGCGGGCCAGGCTCCAGCGGGGTGAAACCGTGCTTGTCCTCGGCGCGACGGGCGCCGCGGGCGGCATGGCGCTCCAGACCGCCCGGTATCTCGGCGCAGGCAAGGTGATCGCTGTCGGTCGCGACGAGGCGAAGCTCGAGCGCCTGGCCGCAGACGTGAAGATCGCCCTGAAGGATCACGCGGACAGCGCGCTGCGCGCGCAGTTCGACGAGGGGGTCGACGTCGTGCTCGATTTCGTCTGGGGCGAGCCCGCCGTCCGCGTCCTGAGGGCCGCGACGAAGGACCGCGGCTCCCGGGCCGGCGAGCCGCGCCTGCGCTACGTGCAGCTCGGCACCGTGGCAGGCGACGAGATCCCTCTCCGCGGCGACATGCTGCGCAGCACGGGCCTGGAGCTGATGGGGAGCGGCATCGGCAGCGTGTCCGTCAAGGAGCTCCTGGCCGGCGCTGGCGAATTGCTCGCTGCTGCTCCTGCCGCCGGATTCGACGCGCCGTTCACCAGCCTGCCGCTGCGCGCCGTGAGCGATGCCTGGAATGGTGATCCAGACGTTCGCTACGTCCTCGTGCCCTGATGTCGCGGGGCGCCGTCGTTGACGTCGATGGCTCGCTCGTCGGTCCAGCCCTGCAGCGGCGCGGCGGCCGGTCCGCCGCCGCGCGGCGCGTCGCGCCTCGAGGTGCTCAGCCCGCGCGCCGCACGGCGACGCCGACGCCGGCGGTGCTCCAGCAGCTGCCCATCGTCCAGGAGATGGTGGTGTTGGAGTTGGCAACGAGATAGCCGGCCAGCGCGACCATGACCGTCGGATCGGTCAGGCGCCGGTTCATGGTGGAGGTCGCCGCGGTGGGGCTGATGGTGGCGCCGGTATTGGCGTTGCGCGCCGCCATCACCGTGTACACGAACGAGCCGGTCGCGCTGAAGTTGGTGCTGACCCCTCGGGTCACCGTGCTGCCGCAGTCCGTCGCGCTGACGTGGGTGCCGGTCGTGGTGGTGCTCGCGAACGGGTTCGACTGGTGCACGCCCTTCAGCTCCACCACGTTGGCGAAGTACACGCCCCAGGTGTTCGAGTTCGCCATCTGCACCATCACGGGCTTGTTGCCCGTGGCGGCCGGAAGCTGGCTGTCCAGGAGATAGTAGATGTGCGCCGCGCCGTTGTTCTCGCCCGTCACCTGCTGCGAGTTGAAGCGCGTCATCGGCGTGCCGTCGTAGGTGACGCTCACCGGCGTGAGCGAGTTCTCGGACGCGACGATCCCGACAAGGACCATGCGATCGTGGTCCCGCGGCGTCTGCAGGGCGTGGCTCACGTTGATGATGGGCGCCGACGCCCCGATGGTGCTCAAGGTCCCGGTCGTGCCCGAGTTGACGACGACGATATCCGGCGTGACGACGCAGTTGCCGTTCGAGCAGATGGCCCTCGTCCCCGAGCACACGTGGCCGCAGTCGCCGCAGTTGCTGGCGGTGCCGAGCTGGGTCGTGCAGCCGCCGCTGGGGTCGCCGCAAGCCTTCCAGCCCGGGTCGCAGGTGGGCACGCAGGTGCCGGCCGTACAGGCGGTGGCGCTCGCGTGCGCCAGGAGGCACCGGGTGTTGCAACCGCCGCAGGCGTTGATGTCGCCGGAGGTGTCCTTCTCGCAGCCGTTCATCGCGTTGCCGTCGCAGTTGCGCCACAGGCCGCTGCACACCGGGTTGCAGCCCGACGAGCTGCACTGATTGCTGGTGACGTGGGCGCTCGACCCGCTCTGGCACACGAGGTTGCAGCCGAGGCAGTTGCTCTCGTCGCTCCACAGGTCGATGTTGCAGCCGTTCTTCGGTACCCCGCAGTCGTCGTACTGCGCGCTCGTGCACACCGGGTTGCAGGCGCCGTCGACGCACTGGTTGCTCGTGGTGTTGACGGTGCTGCACTGGGTGCTGCAGCTGCCGCAGTGCCCCTCGTCGGTCCTGAGGTTGGCCTCGCAGCCGTCTGCCAGCGAGGTGTTGCAGTTGGCGTAATCCGGCTTGCAGCTGACGAAGGCGCAGGCGCCGCTCTGGCAGGCCGCGGTGGCGTTCGCGTAAATCGTGTTGCAGTCGACGCCGCCGGCGGACGCGCAGGCGCCGCAGTGGGTCTGGTTTGTGTTGATGTTCGTCTCGCAGCCGTTGTCCGGATCGCCGTCGCAGTCCCCCCTGCCGCTATTGCAGGTCCTCACCTTGCATTCGCCGCCCTCGCACTTGGGGGTGCCGCCGGCGACGGTGCAGGTCTCGCCGCAGCCGCCGCAGTGGTCGAGGCTCGTCTCCGTGTTCGTCTCGCAGCCGTTGGCGTAGTCGCCGTCGCAGTCGGCGAAGCCCGGCTGGCAGCTGCCGATGGCGCAGCCGGTGGCGGTGCATCTGCCGGTGCCGTTGGCGACCGTGCACAGGCCGCCGCACGTGACGCAGTTCTCCGCATCGGCGGCCAGATTCACCTCGCAGGCGTCGTCGGGGTCGCCATTGCAGTTGCCCCTGCCGGCCGGGCAAACCGTCTCGCCGCACACGCCGTTGCGGCACCAGGGGCTGCCGCCCTCCTTGGGCACGCACTCCATGCCGCACCCGCCGCAGTGGAGCACGTCGCGGGTGGTCAACCTCTCGCAGCCGTCTTCGACGTTATCGTTGCAGTCGGTGTAGCCCTCATCGCACGCGATCTTGCACACCGACGCCTCGCAATACGCGTCGCCGTGCTCGGCCGGGCACAGCGTGTCGCACCCGCCGCAGTGGCTCGCGTCGGTCGATGTGTCCACCTCGCAGCCATTCTCGGGATCGCCGTCGCAGTCGGCGTAAGGCGCTTCGCACGCCCTGACCCTGCAGGCGCCGCCCTGGCACTCTGCCGTCGCGTTCGGCAGCGCGCACTTCAGGCCGCAGTCGCCGCAGTTGTTCACGTCGGTGCGCAGGTTCACCTCGCACTCGCCCTCGGCCTCGCGATCGCAGTTGGCGTAGCCGTCGGAGCAGGTGGGACCGCACACCTCGCCGATGCAATCTTCGCTGAGGCAGTCCCTGCTCGAGCGGCACGCCTTGCCGTCCTCGCAGCCCTCGCAATCGGCGCCGCAGTCCACGTCGCTCTCGGTGCCGTTGGTGACGCCGTCGGTGCAGGTCGCCCCGACGCACAGGCCGTCCTGGCACACGCCGCTCTCGCAGTCGCTGGCCCGGTTGCAGTCCTGGGCTGTCGCGCACTTCTTGTCGCAGCTGCCGCCGCAATCGATGTCCGACTCCGAGCCGTCGCGGGCGCCGTTCATGCAGCCCGCTTCCTGGCAGACGCCGTCGATGCACTCGCCCTCGGCGCAGTCCCGGCTCGCGGCGCAGGCGGAGCCGAGCGGGCACGGCTCGCACGGGCCGCCGCAGTTCAGGCCCGTCTCGCCGTCGGACTGCGTGTCGTCGGTACAGTGCGCCGGCAGGCCGGCCGGCGCGAACTCGAAGTCCGGCACGCTGCACGAAACGGCGGAGATCCCCGCCGTCAGCGCGGCGGCCGCGACGGCGCGGAGCAGGGCGAAGCAACGCAGAAAGCTCGGGGTCGACATCCGGCGACAAAAGTACCATTCCCCGGCGGATTTCGCGGCCCCAAATCGAGGCAGCGCCAGGATCCGCGCGCGGAGCGCTGCCGCCACGCTCGCACCTCCGACGACGTTGCGGCGCGGCGTCGCGCGCGGCGACAGCCGCGCCGCCACGTTGACACGCGCGCCGCGAAGGCCGCGACGCCACGTTGACAGGAGCGGAGGCGGCAAGCCACTATGCTACGCCTCGCATGAGGAACTTCCCACGAATGCTCCGCGTCGCGGCGGTGAGGAATTTTCCACGAATGTTCCTCGTCGCGGCGGTGCTGCTGCTCGGGGCGCCCGCGCTCGCCCAGGACGCCGAAGAGCTCAAGCGAGCTCGTGCGCAGTTCCAGCAGGCGACCGAGCTCGAGCAAGCGGGCAACTGGGCGGCGGCCCTGCAGCAGTTCCGCGAGGTCGGCCAGGTGCGGATGACGCCGCAGGTTCGTTTCCACATCGCCGTGTGCGAGGAGAACCTGGGGCGGCTCGTGGCCGCGCTCGGTGGCTACGAGCTCGCGCTCGCGGAGGCCGACGCCGTGGGGCCCGATTTCCGGGCCGAGGTCGAGCAGTCGATCGGCCGGCTGCGCGCCCGGATCCCGAAGCTCGTCATCGTGCGCGGCAAAGGGGCGGCCTCCGCGGCCATCGCGCTCGACGGCATCGCCCTCGGCGGCACGTCCATCGGCGTCGAGGTGCCGCTCGATCCCGGGCCTCACGCGCTCACCGCCAGGGCGCCCAACCACAAGCCGTTCCAGGAGACGGTGGAGCTGAAGGAGCAGGGGGTCACGCGCGTCGAGGTGACGCTCGAAGCGCTGCCGCAAGAGCTGCTGATCCAGGCGGGCGCCTTGCCGGACAAGCCGCCGTCGAAGGTGGTGCCCTTCGTCATCGGGGGCGTCGGCGCCGCGAGCCTCATCGGCTCCGGGGTGCTGTTCGCGCTCCGCCAGGGAGCGCTCAAGGATCTGGAAGACGCCTGCGGTCCGGGCGGCAAGTCGTGCCCGGCCTCCATGGAGTCGCGCTACGACGACCTCAAGTTCTTCCACTACGGCGCGCAGGTGGCGCTCGGCGTCGGCGTCGCCGCGGTCGGCACGGCGACCGCGATCTTGCTCCTTCAGAAGAAGCCGAAAGAGCCCGCGAAGACCTCGCTCGCGCTCGTGCCCATCGCGGGCGGATCCGAGGTAGGCGCGAGCCTCTCGGGCGCCTTCTGAGGGGGTCGCGTCCGGCTAGAACCCCGGGTCGTGCTTCCACGACCTGGTCGACGCGGGCTGCGGCGTCGGGCTCGGCGACGCGCTCGGCTCGGCGGGCTTGTTCTGACGGCGGGGCGCTGCGCCCCCACGGGGCGCCGGGCGCGGAGCCGGCGTCGGGCCTGCGCTGGCCGAGGCGGAGGCAGAGGGCTCGCCAGGGGGCGCGCCGGGCTCGGTCGCCGGGGGCGCCTCCGCCTCGGGGGGCGTCGGCGCCGGGGGCTCCGCCTCGGGAGGCGACGTCCCCGGGGCGGCGGGCGCGGCGGCGGAAGGAAGAGGGGCCGGCGCGTCGGCGCTCCGGAGCTGCAGCGCGCCGAACACGCCGGCGGCGCACAGCCCGAGGATCGCGACCGCCGGCAGCGCGCGGCTCCTCGGGCGCGCGAACGGAGGGATCTCGTTGTCGGGCGTGCTCTTTCCGGCCGTGCCCGGGGTCGCGCGGCAGATGTCGACGGTGTTGAAGGCGCTCACCACCGAGTGCCCAGTGCCGGTCACGTCGGAGATGCCGAGGTTGTTGCTCAGCTGGTTGCGGTCGGCGCGCTCCAGCGCCTCGGAGAGGGCCGCGTGCGTCTGCTGGTGCTGCTCCTCGAACAGCTCGCGGATGAAGTTGGCGACGTCGTCGTCGGAGGCTCGCTGGCTGGGCGGCAGCGCCCTCTCGAGCGCTCGCTGCAGCTCGCTGGCCGTGGCGTAGCGCTGGTCGCGCTCTTTCTCGAGCGCGCGCATCAGCACGGCATCGAGCAGCGGCGGGTAGTCGGGCTGGAACGCGCGCGGCGCGATCACCGGGTCCGGGGACGAGATGGCGAACAGCGTCGCGCCCTCGTTTTCCCTGCGGAACGGGTGGTTGCCGGTGGTGAGCGCGTAGAGCACGATGCCCATCGCGAACACGTCGACGCGCCGGTCGATCGCGTCGCCGCGCACCGCCTCCGGCGCCGTGTAGCTCACCTTGCCCTTGAGCTGACCGGCCCGCGTCGTGCTGTCGTTGAACGCGGTGGCCTTGGCCACGCCGAAGTCCACCACCTTGGCCATGCCGTTGTACGTGACCAGGATGTTCTGCGGGGAGATGTCGCGGTGCACGAGGCCGACGAGCTTGCCGCTCTTGTCCTTGAGCTCGTGCGCGGCGTGCAGGCCCGCGCAGGCCTGCGTCACGATGCGCACGGCGATCGGGATCGGAATGCCGTTCCGCCGCTTCGCGGCCTTCATCACCTGGCTCAGCGGGACGCCGTCGATCCACTCCATCGCGATGAACAGCACGCCGTCCTGCTCGCCGAGATCGAGGATCTCGACGGCGTGCGGGTGGCGGATCTGCGACGCGAGCGACGCCTCCAGGAGGAACATGCGCTCGAACTGGTCGTCCTCGGAGAGCTGCGGCAGCATCGTCTTGACGGCGACGATCTTCTGGAAGCCGCGCGTTCCCTTCAGCCGCGCCGCCCACACCATGGCCATGCCGCCTGCCGCGATCGGCAGCAGCAGCTCGTAACGGCCCAGCACGGCCCCGGGGCCGAGCTCGGCCGGGGCGCTGGGTAGGACATTCTGCGCAGGATTCACGCTACTCGGAAGGTTGGCTACGTTCCCCGACCGTCACGAGTGTGCTGCGAAACCGAGCAAGAGCCTAGCAAGAAGAAACACGGCCGACACAAGTTGTGACTGTAGTACCAGCACCCCCACCTCCTTACATCCACCAGCAGCCGGCGGCGGCGTCTCGCAGGCGGGCAGTTTGCCGCTCCCACAGGACGTGGCGTGATGGCGAGCGGTCCGGTGCATGGATGAATTGTAGATAGAGCGTTGCTTTTCCAGGAGGCTGGACCGCATGGGATCATGCCTTTGAAACAGGGCCTGTCCCGTCGTTGGGGCTTGACGTCTCCGAGACGTTTGGCCTTCGTTCTCCCCCTCGCGTCGCGAGCGAGCACGGCGTTGTTGACATGACGGGGCGCGTGGCCATCGAGCTCGGCGCGCACGGCATCCGCGTCGTCGCCGTGGCGCCGACGCTCGCGGCGCCGGGCCGCGCGGCCGACGTCGCGCCCTCGCGGGACGGCCCTGGCCGCAGGCCGCGGTCGCGCTGCGCAGCTACGGCGACACCGCCGAGCCGAAGTTCTCGGTGCTGTTGCCGCCTGCGAGGGAGGCCTGCGGGTCATCGCTGAGGTTTCCGCCGAGGAACACGCGCACGCTCGGGCCCCTGGCGAGCCCCACGACGATGTCGCCGAGCCCATCGCGGTTGAGATCGCCAGCGCGCGAGATGAGCGTCCCCACCTTGTCGCCGGACCGCCCGATGCTCGCGACATCCGGCTCCGCGTCGGGGCGCGCGCTACCGCGGTACACATACAACTTGCCGCCAGGATAGATCTCGGGCGCGCCCACGAGCATCTCGGCGAAGCCATCGCCGTCCAGGTCCCCCGAGGACACCGCCTGTCCGAAACGATCGGACGGACCTTCCCCCAGCAGCACCAGATCGGCCGTCGTATCGAACGCCCCTCCCGGTCCGCCGAGGAACAGGGAGGCCGTGCCGCTCGTCGGATCTCCCACGAGCAGGTCGGCGAACCCGTCTCCGTCGACGTCCCCAGCGCCCACCGATCGTCCGAAGTCGCCCTCGCCGACGAGCAGGCCCTCGGGTACTGTATCGATCGGGCCGGACGAGCCGAAATGCACGTAGACGCGGCGGCTGCCGGGCGCTCCGACGGCGACGTCCGAGAAGCCGTCACCATTGAAATCGGCCGACGCGAGCGATGCGCCGAACGCGCTCGAGGCTTGCACCCCGACGAACCTCGCGTCTGCAGCGGGATCGAGGCTCCCGGCGCCGCCCAGCAACACGTGGGCGCTCCCGGGCTCACCCCCGTCGTACCCGGCTCCTGGCATGCCGATCACCAGATCTGCGTAGCCATCTGCGTTGATGTCGCCGGAGGCCAGCGCCGCTCCAAACAGGCGGTCTTTCACCCTGGAAGGCTCCGTGATCGGCTGGACCGGGGGCCACGTCCCCGGATCGGCCGAGCTCCCGGGCATCACGAGGACCAGGCCTCTGAAATCCGCGTGAGGCGCCCCCCCGAGCGCGGCGTCGGCGAAGCCATCCCCGTTCACGTCGGCCGTCGCGAGGGCGCTCCCCACGTGGGCCGTCTCGATGGGCCGACCTTCCATGCTCAGACCGACCAGCGTGCCATCCGCCGTCGCGTCGAAGCCGTCGCCCTTTCCACCCAGAAAGACGTGAGCGCCTCCGCAAGGGTAGTAGTCCTCGAACCCCGGGGGCAGGTGGTCGCTCGCCCCCACGAGGACGTCGTCGGCCCCGTCGCCGTTCAGGTCGTGGTGGGCCCGCCCCACGTTGATCCATCGCACGGCCGACGGCTCGGAGCAGGCGCCCTCCGCGCAGGCGCGGACGCGCCAGTAGACGCGGCTGCCCACGGGGGGCGCCGCGGCCCCTTCGAGGTCGGCGTCCGGCTGCCAGCGCGTCGCCGCCGTCGTCGCCGCGCCGACGCCCGCGGCGAACGACGGGTCCTGGCTGAGCTCGAGGGTGTACTCGATGCTGCCTCCATCAGGCGCTCTCGAGGGTTCCCAGACGAAGGTGGGTCTCCGGGAGCCGGGCACATGCATGGAGCCGACAGCGCTGTCCTGCATCGGCAACCGCGGCACCGGCGTCGTGGGCGCGTTCGGGGCGCCGACTCCGCCGCTGCCGCCGGCTCCGCCGCTGCCGCCGGCTCCGCCGCTGCCGCCGGCTCCGCCGCTGCCGCCGGCTCCGCCGCTGCCGCCGGCTCCGCCGCTGCCGCCGGCTCCGCCGCTGCCTCCGGCTCCGCCGCTGCCGCCGACGCCCGGACCCGGGTCCCGGGTCACGTCCTCGATCCCGAGGAGATCGGCACATCCGAGGAAGAGCGTCGCGAGCGCGACGGCCGGAAGGAAAGAGCTCCGCATTCCGTGAGGCTAAGCGAACGGCGATAGGCCCACAAGGCGAGCACTGCGGGCTGAGCACACGGTCGATGCCGCGCCGGAAGCGGGGACGGCTGCCCGCGCGTCACGCTACCGCTTGATCTCTCGGGGCGGCGCCGCTGCCGACGTCCCGAACGCGTAGGACAGGCCCACTTCGGTGCGGAAGGGGACGAGCGGGGGCGGCTCGAGGCCGTGGGTGGAGCGATAGCCCGCGCGCAGCCCGAGCTCGAGGCTCGAGCCGATCGACACCCCGAACGCGACGCTCGCGTCGAGGTAGCCCCCCGTGGGCGCATAGAAACCGTCGCGAATGCCCTGGTAGGTCGCGCGCGCGCGATCGCTCGCCGCGATGTACGTGCTCAGGATCGCCGTGTGCTCCACCTCCAGCGCGATGAACCCGCCGCGCGCGAAATACCCGCCCGCGAGCCCGAGATGCGCGCCCACGCTCGCGAACTGAAACGTCTGGTTGTCGCCCGTGTGCACCGGCAGCCCCAGGCGCCCGGCGAGCCCCCAGCCGCCGTGCTGCAACAGCATCGCGCGCGCCGCCGGCTCCAGGCGGAATGAGTCGAGCGCCGTCACGAGGAAGACCGGCAGCGTCAGTCCGACCTCGAGGTCGAGGCGGCGCACGAACGATCCCATCGGGATCGTTCGCCCGTAGGCGAGCTCCAGCGCGGGCGCGGAGTTCCAGCCGACGGTGGCGTGCGTCGCGTTCTCTTGCTCCCGTTGGTACCCGCTGATGGGCGCGGCCGACGCGACCGCCGGGGCCGCCGTGGCGGCCATCGCCGCGGCGAGGGCGACCGCTCTCATCTCGCCTCCTTGTAGGCCCCGAGGTGGGCGCGGAGGACCTCCATGACACGATCGGGGTGTCTGTTCACCCAGCCGTGGTCTTCGCCCTCGATGCGGACGAGCTCGACGTTGCAAAACAGAGGGGCGTGGCGGCGCTCCTGTTGCTCGAACCCGATGACGGTGTTGATCGTCGTTCCGATCAGGGTCACCGGGTTGCAGAAGGTATCGAGGCCGGAAGAGAAATCGAAATCCCACGCTCCGTCGGTTTTTGCCGAATTCTGCAGGTCCCGCATCGCGCGCGCGCCCAGGCGGAAGGCCTTGATGTTGTCGGGGTCATCCGGATCTTCGTAATAACCTGGCTGCGACCAGCCCTGTCCCAGGGAGAGGAGGAAGTCTGCGCGCGCGTCTCCGTCGGGGCTCATGGCCCACTCCGACCAGCCGAGATCGTTCAGCCCCTCGGCGGTGAGGCCGAACGTGAAGAGCTCGGTCTCGTTCGCGATCGCCGCGTTCAGGAAGCCCGGCTCGCTGAGGACGGCCTCTCCGACGCGGTCGGGGTGCCTCTGGATATAGAGGGCCGCGTACATGGCGCCCCACGAATGCCCGAACAGCGTGACCGGCGCGTCGGGGGAGAAGCGCTCGACGAGCTCGTGGAGATCCTCCGCGTACATGTCGGCGGTGAAGTCCGATGAAGGGACGCGCTCCGAGAGGCCGGTGCCTCGCTGATCCCAGTGGACGACGAAGTACCGCTCGGAGAGCGCGTCGAGGCCGAGCATGCCGCGCATGTCGCCGCCGGGGCCGCCGTGCAGCGTGATGAGGGTGGGGTTCTCCGGGTCCCCTTGCGTGCGAAGGTGAATGCGGGCGCCGTCGCGGAGGGTGAAGCGAGGCAGCGTGTCGTCTTCCGCCACCGTCCTCGGGACGAGGTTTCCAGGGGCGTCTGGATCCAGGCAGCCCGAGGCGAGCACGAGCCACGCGAGGCAGCAGCGGCAAGCGAAGGAGCGCATGGCCGGAGCGTACGAGCCCGGGCCGTGCTCGGCATTGTGCCGCCACGCCAATCGATTGTCCTGCGATGCCTCCGGCTACACCGCGGAACGCTCGCGGAGCTGGCCCGGCGTGCTCCCCGTCCAGCGCCGGAAGGCCTTGTAGAACGCGCTCACATCGGAGAAGCCCACGAGCGAGCCGACCTCGGCCAGCCCGATGGCGGGATCCTCCAGGTAGCGCAGCGCGAGCTCTTCGCGGGTCTTCTCGACGAGCGCTCGGAAGGGCAGGCCGTCCTCCGAGAGGCGTCGTTGCAGCGTGCGCGCGCTCACCCCGAGCCGCTTCGCCACCGTCGCCAGCCTTGGAGCGCCGCCGTGCAGCTCGAGCGCGAGCGCGTGCCGCGCGCGCTCCACGAGGCTCGCCTGGGCGGGCGGGAGCTTTTGCACGAGGAGGGCGGCGTGGCGATCGAGGACGGCACAGAGCTCGGGGGCGGCCCCCTTCATCGGCGTCGCGAGCGCCTCGCGCGGGAGGACGATCGCGTCGTCGGGCGCTCGAAATCGGATCGGGCACGCGAAGATCCGGGTGTATGTCTCGAGCTCGGCGCAGCGCGGGTGACGGAACTGGATCGAGGAAGGCGACAACGGCGCGGCGGCGAGCGCGCGGAAGCGCAGGACGATGTTCGCGAAGCCGAACTCGGTCGCGACCCGGTGCGGGGCCGCGCCCGGCACGTGCTGCCGGACGAGCCGGGCCTCCTTGCGATCGACCTGGAGGACGTGGCGCACGGCCGTGCTGATGACGGCGAAGTGCCGCGAGAACCTCTGGAAGGCGTCGCCCACCGTGTCGCTCGACGCGACGACGTAATCCATCACGTCCCAGTGGCCGATCGAGAGCGCCTCCGCGGCGCGGAGCCCGACGCCCGGATCGCCGGCCCTCTCGACGACATCGTCCCAGAGCGCGATCCAACGGCGATAGGCGAGTCGGAAGTCGGGGTTGCGCAGCTCCTCCGGCGCGAGCCCGTGCGCTCGGGCGAGCGAGCTCGCGTCGAGCCCCGCTGCCTCTGCGGCGCCGAGCACGCTCCGCAGGGCCTTCACGCCGACGCTCAGCGTGCGCTCGCCCTCCGCCTTCACGGGCGGGTCGAGGCCCCGACGAGGGCGCACGATGCGGGGCCTGCGCGACACTGCCGAAAGTGACACGGGCCGTCGGCGGCGTCAATCACGCCCGGATTGACCATGACCCGACGTCTGGCCACGGATGGTCAGACGTCTGGCCACGGATGGTCAGACGTCTGGCCACGGATGGTCAGACGTCTGGCCACGGATGGTCAGACGTCTGACCGCGCATGGTCAGACGTCTGACCGCCGCCCTTACACCCGCGCCGTCTCCTCGAGCTCCTTGCCGCGCGTCTCGGGCAGGAGCCACAGGATGAGCGCCAGCGCGAACAGCGGGAAGATCGATGTCGCGGACACCGCACGTCCCCAGCCGACCTCCTCCGCGGCGAGGCCCACGGCGATCGGAGAGAGCAGGTAGCCGATCCGGCCGAGCAGGTTGTTGGACCAGGCGAGCGCGTCGCTGCGGAGGTGCGTCGGGAAGAGCTCGGTCATGTAGGCGTTCAGCACGGGCAGCACGCCGCTCGCGCCGAAGATGGCGAAGACGAGCGCGGCCGTGAGCCCGGCGCGCGAGCCCAGCGAATAGGCGCCGAGCACGCCGCCCGCCGCCAGCACATAGATGATCACCGCGCCCCTGCGGCGGCCCACGACGTCGAGCAGCTTGCCCGAGGCGAAGATGAGCGGCATCGACACCACGGCGGCGAACGTGATGCTGGCGCCCACCTCGGCGTCGGTGAAGCCCCGCTCCCGCAGCGCGAACGACTTCCAGAACGTCACCGCGTTCTGCGTGCACACGTACGTGAGCCCCCAGATCAGCGCGAGCTGCAGCATCCGCCCGCGGTACGGCGTGCGCCAGATGCGCAAGAGCGGCTGCGCGCCCTCCCCTTGCCGCTCGGCCGCCGCCTGCTCGAACCGCGCCGTCTCGCGCAGGCCGCGACGGGCCACCGCCATGATCACGAGCGGGATGCCGCCGACGAAATACACGCTGCGCCAGCCGTACGGGGTCGCGAGGAGCAGCGGCACGACGCCGGCGCACACGATCGACCCGAGGCTCGAGAACGCCTGGATGACGCCGATCACCATGCCGCGCCGGTCGCTCGGGTACTCCTCGGCCGCGTACACCATGCTGACCGCCCACTCGCCGAGCAGGAAGATGCGCGCGAGGAGCTGGAAGACGGCGAACACGTAGACGTTCGGCGCGAACCCCGTGAGCACCGAGAAGAGCGTGTAACCCGCGATCGTGATCGTGAGCACCCGCCTCCGGCCCCACTCGTCGGCCTTGCGCACGAGCAGGTACGCGATCATCGTCCCCGCGTTGATGAAGCCGACGAGCAGCCCCTCGTGGCGCGCGGCGAGCCCCATCTCCGCGCCGAAGTTCGGCAGGATCTGCGTGAGCGCGAGGTAGTCGTAGCCCTCGAAGAACGAGGCCACGCTGAGGAACCAGAACAGCCGCCGCTGGTAGGGCGTGAACGGCGTCTTCGGGGCCGCTTTCGTCATGTCTCCTGCTCCGTCGGCACGAGCGGGGGCTCGTCGACGCGGTAACGCCGGTACGGCACGCAGCCGGCCGGCTTCACGAAGTCCGACAGCCGTACGTGCCGGCCCGCGGGAACGCCGGCGCTCGCGGGCGGCGTCGACGTCGAGCTCGGGTGCGGGTCGCGCGGTGCGTTCACGAGGGCGGCTCGCGACGCTCCCTAGCGCAGCCGGGGCGCGGCGGGAACAGCCGCCCCCTAACGCGCGCGGCGGCGCGGGATCTGCGCCGCCGCGCACGCGTTGCGCGCGCCGGTCGAGACGCGCGTGTCGACCGGCGCGCGTCTCGAGACGCGCGCGCCCTGGGTCGAGCCGGCGTTCGCCGTCGCCTCGCCGCGCCGTCGCCTCGCGGTCAAGGCTCGCTCCTGGCGTGTCCGCCGTGGCACCTGCCTTGCAGACCGCGCCGCGACCGATGACCCGTCCGCAGGACCGCGAGCCCGAAGGGGAAGGACCGCGGAGCGCGCCGCTCGATCCGGCCGTTCCCGAGCGCGCAGGCGCGCCCGAGCGCGCGAGCGCGGGGCGCCGCTGGACACGCGCCCTGCCCCTCGTGCTCTTCATCGCGGTCGGCGCGGCCGCGGGGCTGGGCGGCTACACCTTCGTGTACGCGAAGGGCGCGTCGTACCTGCAGAACGATCCGTCGGCGTGCGCCAACTGCCATATCATGAACGAGCAGTTCGACGGGTGGCAGCGCTCCAGTCACCGCGCTGTGGCAGGATGCAACGATTGCCATGCTCCCCACACGTTCCTGGGGAAATATGTCACAAAGGCGACGAACGGGTTCTGGCACTCGTTCGCCTTCACGTCGGGGCGCTTCCCGGATCCGATCCGGATCAAGCCCGGCAATCTCCGCGTTACCGAGGAGACCTGTCGCGCGTGTCACGGCGACATCGTTCATGCGATCGACAACGAGCACGGCGGGGCGCCCCGGATCTCGTGCGTGCGCTGCCACCAATCGGTGGGGCACCTGCACTGAGGCGCGCCCGCCGCTCGAGGGATGGATACGATGACGGAGCCCACGGACGAAGCATCCACGACAAAGAGCCCGCGGCAGCCGGCGCTCCGGCGCTACCTGCCGCTCATCACGATCGGCGCGGCGGCGGCCGCCGCCGGGATCGCCGCGCTGCTCGTCAACATCTTCGAGCACAAGCAGGAGGCGAAGAACCCGTTCTATCGTGTCGTCGAGCTCGACGACATGACAGAGGACCCGGCGGTCTGGGGGAAGAACTTCCCCGTCCAGTACGACAGCTACCGGCGCACGGTGGACCAGAAGCGCACGCGCTTCGGCGGGAGCGAGGCGGTGCCGCGCACGCCCACCGCGGCCGATCCGCGCAGCGTCGTGGCGCAGTCGAAGCTCGAGGAGGACGGGCGGCTGAAGACGATGTGGGCCGGCTACGCGTTCTCGCACGACTTCCGCGAGGAGCGCGGGCACGCGTACATGCTCGAGGACCAGGTGTTCACCGAGCGGCAGATCGTGACGCAGCAGCCGGGGACGTGCATCCACTGCCACGCTTCCGTGTACGTGCCATACAAGAAGGCCGGCGGGGGCGACCTCATCCGCGGGTGGGAGGCGATGAACAAGATGCCCTTCGGGGAGGCGCGCAAGCACGTGACGCACCCGGTCTCGTGCATCGACTGCCACGATCCGCAGACGATGCAGCTGCGGGTGACGCGGCCCGGGTTCCTGGAGGGGATCCGCGCGCTGAAGGCGTCGATGGGCCAGGAGAGCTACGACGTCAACACGATGGCAACCCAGCAGGAGATGCGCTCGTACGTGTGCGGCCAGTGCCACGTGGAATATTACTTCAAGGGCCCGGAGAAGCGCCTCGTGTACCCGTGGGCGAAGGGGATCAAGGTCGACGAGATCTACGCCTACTACGCGGAGAACGGCCACGCGGACTGGACGCACGCGGAGTCGGGGGCGAAGGTGCTGAAGGCGCAGCACCCGGAGTTCGAGATGTGGAATCAGGGCGTGCACGCGCGCTCCGGGGTCGCGTGCGCGGACTGCCACATGCCGTACCAGCGGGTGGGGGCGGCGAAGGTGAGCGACCACCACATCCAGAGCCCGCTGCTCAACATCAACCGGGCGTGCCAGACGTGCCACAGGTGGCCCGAGGACGAGCTCCGGCAGCGCGTGGAGACGATCCAGGAGCGGCATTTCGAGACGCGCAACCGGGCGCTCGACGCGCTGACGGCGCTGATCGGGGACATCAAGCGGGCGAAGGAGGCGGGCATGACCGACGAGACGCTCGCTGTCGCGCGGGAGGCGCAGCGGAAGTGCCAGTTCTTCGTGGATTTCGCGGAGGCCGAGAACTCGTCGGGGTTCCACGCGCCGCAGGAGGCGATGCGCATCCTGGCGTCCGCGATCGACACCTGCCGCAGCGGGCAGCTCGCGCTGCGCGACGGGGCGCCGGCAGGGGCGGCGATCGCGGCGCCGGCGGGGGCGCAGCCGGCGGGATCCGCGGCGCCGGATGCTGGCGCCCGCTAGACCACCGATCGCCTGAAACAGAAGAGAGATAAACCACAGAGGGCACAGAGGGCACAGAGGAAGAGAGAGAGAGAAAAAATTCTCTCCCTCTCTTCTTCTCTTCCTCTGTGCCCTCTGTGCCTCTGTGGTTCAATTTCTCTCTTCAACACGCAGCACTCCAGCCGGAGAACCGCGCCTCCACGCGAACATGGCGAGCGGCCTCTTCCCAGGCCATCTCCGGACCGACGAGCTGGGCCATGACTCCGTAGCTTCGATGAGGTTATGTGTCCTGCCATCCACTCGAGGCGATGTGAGGCGGCGCCGCCGGGAGATAGTGCTTGGATCCTCGAGATGAGATCCGTAGGGTGGCCCCGAAAAGGGGAATACATCATGGCGCTACGCCTTCATCGCACCTGGGCTGCGGCCGCGGGATGCGCGGCCTTCGGGCTGATCTCGACCTCGTGCGCCGGCGGAGATCCGACCGCGCAGGCAACTCGGGAGATCCATGTCTCGCTGGTGGGCAAGGACACCGTCACCACGTTCCTGAACCGCCTCGCCACACCGCAGGGGCACATCGTCGCCACCCGCGCCGCCGTCGACGGCGCGCAGGAGAGCGCCGCGCTGAAGGAAGAGCACGACACGTCGCTCCACATCGTGGAGGGACCGCTGCCCCGCGCGGCGCTGCCAGGAGAGAGAGCGCGCGTGGGCGGGTTCGCCGTCGTCGCCGTGCCGAACGGGCAAGATCCGCACGACTGGCTCGGATCGCACGCCTACCACGCGGAGCCGATCGCCGAGGACGAGGTGGCCGTGCCGAGCGCGACGCGAGCGCTGCGCGGCGACGATCTGGGAGAGCAGCGCTCGGCGCTCGTCGGAGAGACACCCGACATCACCATCGACATCAACGCCGCGTTCCTGGAGGCACGGCTCAAGGAACTCTCGGGCGCCACGCCCGTCAACGTAGGAGGCCGGTCGGTCGTCATCCGCGAGCGCGGCTCGGAGAACGGGCGCGCCTTGACGCGCACCTGGCTGAGGCAGCAATACCAGGCCCTCGGGTTCACCGTCCAGGAACACACGTACCGCAGCGGCTGGAACCAGGGCGTCAACGTCACCGCGGACAGGCACGGCGCCGATCCGTCGCGCGTCCTCATCCTCGGGGCCCACTACGACTCGGTGAGCAATGCCGGCGCCGACGACGACGCCTCCGGCATCGTCTCGTCGCTCGCCATCGCGCGCGCGCTGAAGGACACCCCGCTGAACATCGGGCTCCGCATCGTCGCCTTCGACCAGGAAGAGACCGGGCTCGTCGGCTCGAACGCCTACGCCAGCATGCTCGATCGCAACGGGGAGCTCGCGAAGGTCGTCGGCGTCATCGACCTCGAGATGACAGGGTACGACTCGAACGGCGACGGGCACTATCACGTCATCCACTGCAACGAGAACACCTCGGCGGATCTGGCCGCCTCGGTCGAGGCCGCGGCACAGGGCGCGGAGCTCGGGCTCGTGCGGACGGAGGCATGCACGAACCGCAGCGATCACGCGGCGTTCTGGCGCTACGGCACGCCGGCCGTCGCCGTGTCGCAGGACTTCTTCGGCAACGACGGCAACCCCTGCTACCACGCGCGCTGCGACACGGTCGATCGCATCAACTGGGACTACATGCGGCGCCTCACCCAGGCCGTCGGGATCGCCGCGGCGAGGATCCTGACCGAGTGACGAGACGTCGCCGCTCGACCGACGAGCGGCGGCCGACGTCGTCTGGCCCTGCCTGGCGCGGCGATTGCTCCGACGCGGACGCGCTGGCACGCCGACGCGCCCAGGCAGTCCGGCGGGAGCCCGGCGCGACAAGGAGCCTGACAGACCCATGCGGAAGCTCGCGATCGGCTATCACGCGTCCCACGAACAGCTCGCCCCCTCGGCCTTGCTCGGGCACGTGCGCCACGCCGGGCAGGCCGGGTTCGCAGGGGCGATGTGCTCGGACCACTTCCACCCCTGGGGCGAGACGCAGGGCGAGAGCGGCTTCGCGTGGGCATGGCTCGGCGCAGCGCTGCAGGCCACGTCGCTGTCGTTCGGAACGGTCTGCGCTCCGGGATACCGCTACCACCCGGCGGTGATCGCCCAGGCGGCGGCCACGCTGGCCGAGATGTACCCGGGCCGGTTCTGGCTCTCCATCGGGAGCGGGGAGGCGCTGAACGAGCACATCACCGGGGAAAAATGGCCCGACCACGCCGAGCGGACAGCGCGGCTGGAGGAGTGCGCCCAGGTGATCCGGGCGCTGTGGCGCGGCGAGACGGTGACACACAGGGGCCGCGTGGTGGTGGAAGGCGCGAAGCTCTACACGCGCCCGGCAGCGCCGCCGCTCCTGCTCGGCGCGGCCATCTCGCCGGCCACGGCGGAGCGCGTCGGGCGCTGGGCCGATGGGCTGATCACGGTGTCGCAGGGCAAGGAGCAGCTCCGCGAGGTGGTGCGCCGCTTCCGCGAGGGCGGCGGCGAGGGCAAGCCGATGGTGCTCCAGACGAAGATCGCCTACGCCGCCGACGAGAGCGCAGCGCTCCGCGAGGCGCACGCGCAGTGGCGGACGAACGTGCTCCCGCCGCGGCTGCTCGCGAGCCTCGTGATGCCCGAGCACTTCGACGCGGCCGCGTCGTTCGTGCGGCCCGAGGACGTCGCCGCGCAGGTGCGCGTCTCGGCCGACGTCGGACGGCACGTGGCCTGGCTCCACGAGGACGCCGAGCTCGGCTTCAACACGATCTACGTTCACAACGTGACCTTGGACCAGCAAGCCTTCATCGACGTCTTCGGCGAGCGCGTCCTCCCGGCGCTCGCCGCGTGAGACAGCGGCGAGGCGAGCCCGAGAGCAGCGCTCCAGGGCGGCCAGGCGCCGGAGCGACTCGCGGCGATCTGCCACACATGGTGCGTTCTGCCGGCCCGCCGGGGGGTCTGGCGCGGCACAGCGGTCTGTGATTTCACTCGATCACGATGAGAGTACAGACAGGCGACGTCCGGCTGTTCTTCGATGTGGAAGGGGCGAAGCTCGTCCCCGAGGGGCCCGCGATGCGGGAGCGGCCCACCGTGATCCTGCTGCACGGCGGGCCGGGGGTCGATCATACGGAGTTCCGATCGTTCGGCCCGGCGCTCGCCGAGGTGGCGCAGGTCGTCTACGTCGATCACCGCGGCTGCGGGCGCAGCGACCGCAGCGGGCCCGAGCGGTGGAACCTGGAGACGTGGGCAGACGACGTGCGGGCGCTCTGCGACGCGCTCGACATCCAGCGGCCCGTGGTGCTCGGACACTCGTTCGGAGGCATGGTGGCGCAGGCGTACGCGGCCCGATATCCGGATCACCCGGGGAAGCTGATCCTCTCGAGCACGACGGCGAAGCTCCGCCTCGACCGCATGCTGCCCGTCTTCGAGCGGCTCGGGGGCGCGGAGGCGTCCGACGTCGCCCGCCGGTTCTTCGCGGACCCGATGCCCAGCTTCCACGACTACATCCGCGTCTGCCTCCCGCTCTACCGCCAGTCGCCGCCGGACGAAGGCGCGCTCGCCCGCGCGGTCATCCACCTCGACGTGGGCGGCCATTTCGTGAAGGGCGAGATGCAGACGTACGACCTGCGCGCGGACCTCGCGCGCGTCCGGTGCCCCACCCTCGTGCTGTCCGGCGATCTCGACCCGTTCGCGACGGTCGAGGACGCGCGCGATCTCGTGGCAGCCCTGCCCGCGGAGCTCGTCACGTCACGGAGCTTCCCCCGCGCCGGACACGCGGTGCTCGACGACGCGCGCGACGAGGCGCTCGCGGCGGTCCGGGAGTTCATCGGCGCGGCCTGAGCGACGGACGGCGGCTCCGCGCGCGAAGGCTCCGCGCGCCGGAGCCGCCAGCGCGTCCTGCCAGGGTACAAAAAAACAGAGCGCCCATTTCGACGGCGGGGGGGGAGCCGTCACGGGCGCTCTGGTCTGCGTATTTAGCAGGATGCAGGCCAGGGCCTCCCCTGCTGGTTTCCTTGGGTTTTCCCTGAGTCGAGCGCCGGATCGATTTCATCCGTGAGATCGGCGCTTGCAGACCTGGCAGCTCAGGAGGCCTCCGGGCACCCGGACAGGCGACGCCGCGGCGCGCGGGCGCCGCACCGAGCCGCCGCCATGGCAGGGCGCAAGGCCCACCGCGAACGGCGTTATGCGGCGGGCCCCCCGGGCGCCGCGCCGCCGCCGGGCCGGCGCGCAACCAGGATGAGGTGCTCGTAGGCGATCGTCGCGGCGGCGAGCGCCGTGATGCCCGCGGCGTCGTAGGCCGGCGCGACCTCGACGACGTCCGTGCCGACCACGTCCACGCCCCCGAGCCCGCGCAGGATCTCGATCGCCGTCGCGGTGCTGATCCCGCCGCAAACGGGGGTGCCCGTGCCCGGCGCGAAGGCGGGATCCAGGCAGTCCACGTCGAACGTCACATACACCTTGCGCCCGGCGACCGCCTCCCGGACGCGCTGGATCAAGGCCGCGGCGCCGTGGCGGTGAATCCAGGGGGCGTCGAGGATCTGGAATCCGCGCGTGTCCGGGTTGTGGGTGCGAATCCCGATCTGCACCGAGCGCGCCGGATCGACGAGCCCTTCCCGGGCGGCGTGGAAGAACATCGTGCCGTGATCGATCCTCCCGGCGTCGTCGTCGGCGCCCCACGTGTCCGAGTGGGCGTCGAAGTGGATGAGCGAGAGCGTGCCGTGCTGCTTGTGCAGCGCCCGCAGCACGGGCAGCGTGACGAAGTGGTCGCCGCCGATCGACAGCGGCGTGGCCCCGCCGCGGAGGATCCCCGCGATGTGCGCCTCGATCGCGGCGGGGACGTCCGCCGGTCGACCGTAGTCCCACGCGCAGTCGCCGTAGTCGACGACCGCCAGCCGCTCGAGCGGGTCGAGCTCGCAGCCGTACGGGCGATCCCAGGCGAGCAGGGCAGACGCCTCCCGCACGGCGCGCGGGCCGAAGCGCGCGCCGGGGCGGTGGCACGTCGCCGTGTCGAGCGGCAGCCCCGTCACCGCGACGTCGACGCCCGCCAGATCCCGCGAGTACTTCCGGCGCAGGAACGAGAGGGCGCCCGCGTACATCGGCTCGTGCGAGGCGCCGGTGAGGGACTGGGCTGTGAACGCATTGTCGCCGCGATCGCGAATCGCCATGTTGCCTTGCTCTCTCGTCAGACGGCGCGCCGCGTGAGCTTGTCTATCGCGGCGGCCAGCGACTGGAAGATGGATATCCCTTGCAGCTCGATCCCGAGGCTGACCATCCGCTGCGCCATCGCCGGGCCCACGCCGACGAGGCTCACGCGCGCCCCGAGCAGCCGCGTCGCCTGCGCCGTCTGCACGAGCGCCGCCGCCGTGTCGGCGTCGACCAGCGGCACGCCCGTCACGTCCAGCAGCACCCACCGCGCCCCCTCCCGCGCCACCCCGGAGAGCACCGCCTCGGTGATCTGCTGCGCCCGCGACGCGTCGATCGCGCCGATCAGCGAGATGAGCAGCACCCCGGGCAACAGCGGGATCACAGGGCAGCCGAGCTCACGCACCGTGCTCGACAGCGCGCGCTCGCGCTCGTACGCGGCCGCCAGCATGTCGCGCTCGGCGTGCAGCGCGTCCTCCATGTCGTGGCGCTCGAACGCCGCGACGAGGAGCGACACCCACATGGACAGCGGCTGGAGGTTGTCCGCGAAGCTCTCGACGTGCAGCCCGCCGAGCACGAGCGCCCCCCAGTCGCGCCGCCCGTTCAAGAGCGGGACCATCACGAGGTAGCCGCTCGGCTCGTCCGGCGAGGCGGCCTCCATCAGCTCGGGCGGCGGAAAGTGGCCGGCCTTGTACCGGCACCCCACGAGCGCGGCCACGCCGGGATCGCCCGTGTGAACGCTGTCGATGATGAGCTCGGGCCCGTCCTGGTCCCGATCGTTCGCCCAGAGCGCCAGGCACCCGACGCGCACGGCGGTGTGCTTCAGCCAGCCAAGGCGCTCGTCGAACCACGCCGGCCCGGGCGAGAGCAGCCTGCTCATGTCCATGTTGGCGCGGACAAGCCGCTCCAGGCTCCGCACGCCGCGCCGCTCGGACGCGGCGAGCGCCCGCTGCTGCGACAGCCGCACGCGATCGAGGAACGCCTTCACCCGGCGCGCGACGTCCGGCGCCGGCGCGCCGGCGAGCGCCGCGGTGAGCGCCGCGGCGGTCTGCTCGACCTGACCCACCACCGCGAGGAGGATCTCGATCCGGTCGCTGTACGCGACCGCGGCGCCGAAGGCGCGCTCGAGCTCGGCCACCTCCGGCGGCTCCGCACCGGCGAGCGCCGCGCCGAGGCCCCGCGCGATCACCTCGGCCTCGGGCCAGACGAGGGGCCGCTCGCCGGGCCCGAGGTGCGTCGGCCCGGCGAGCACGGCGTTCATCCGCCGGAGCAGGTCGCGCTCCCAGTCGTCCCGGTCCTCGTCGTCCTGCTGCGCGGGCAGCAGGGCCTCCCACGCAGGGCTGCCGCACGACCGCCGCACGACCAGCTCGGCCGGGACGCGGGTCACGAGCCGATCCGGGGCGCGTCCCTCGATGAGGTCGATGATCCGCTCGACGGCCACGCGCCCGAGCAGCTCGGGGCCCTGCCGCATCGTCGTGAGCGGCGGCTCGCAGTGCTGGGCGACGCTGATGTCGTCGAACCCCACCACCGCGATGTCCTCGGGCACGCGGTAGCCGCGCGCCCGGAGCGCGTGGATGGCGCCGATCGCCATCTCGTCGTTGCCCGCGACGATCGCGTCGCAGAACCTGCCGTCGCGATCGAGCAGCTCCCCGAGGCGCCGCTCGGTGTACACGATCGTGCAGTCCTCGAAGCTGGAGAGCAGGTTGAGATCGGGCTCGATCCCGCGCGCGCGCAGCGCCTCGTCGAACGCCGCGCCCCGCTCGATGAAGTCGTCCGACGTGGCCTTGCCGATGTACGCGATCCGCCGGCGGCCGAGGCCGACGAGGTGGTCGACGAGCCGGTGGACGGAGTCGTGGTTCTCGGCGCGCACGACCGGGCAGCGCGCGCCGAGCGCGGGCGCGCAGAAGATCACGGCCGGCGCCCCGCCCGAGATCAGCTCCTCCAGGCCGTCGGTGGAGTACATCGCGATCCAGCCCGCGACCCGGCGGAGCGCCACGCCGCGCTCGACGATGGACCGAGGCGACCCGTAGCTCAGGAGGAGCTCGTAGCCGCGCTCGCGCGCGGCGCGGTGCATGCCGGCGAACGCCATGGCGTTGAAGGAGTTGTCGAGGAAGACCGAGGCGACCCCGATCACGTTCGATGTGCGCTGGTCGACAGGCATCGCCGTCATCCCGGTCGTCTCCTCGTGAGGTGGCTTATCGCGGCGGCCAGCGACTGGAAGATGGATATCCCTTGCAGCTCGATCCCGAGGCTGACCATCCGCTGCGCCATCGCCGGGCCCACGCCGACGAGGCTCACGCGCGCCCCGAGCAGCCGCGTCGCCTGCGCCGTCTGCACGAGCGCCGCCGCCGTGTCGGCGTCGACCAGCGGCACGCCCGTCACGTCCAGCAGCACCCACCGCGCCCCCTCCCGCGCCACGCCGGAGAGCACCGCCTCGGTGATCTGCTGCGCCCGCGACGCGTCGATCGCGCCTGTCAGCGAGATGAGCAGCACCCCGGGCAGCAGCGGGATCACAGGGCAGCCGAGCTCACGCACCGTGCTCGACAGCGCCCGCTCGCGCTCGTACGCGGCCGCCAGCATGTCGCGCTCGGCGTGCAGCGCGTCCTCCATGGCGTGGTGCTCGAACGCCGCGACGAGGAGCGACACCCACATGGACAGCGGCTGGAGGTTGTCCGCGAAGCTCTCGGTGTACAGCCCGCCGAGCACCAGCGTCCCCCAGTCGCGCTGCGCGCCGGCGACAGGGACGAGCACGACGTGGCCGCCCGGCTCGTCCGGCGCGGCGGCGTCGAACAGCTCGGGCGGCGGAAAGTGGCCGGCCTTGTACCGGCGCCCCACGAGCGCGGCCACGCCGGGATCGCCTGTGTGAACGCTGTCGAGGATGAGCTCGCGCCCCGCCGGGCCCCGATCGTCGGCCCAGAGCGCGAGGCACCCGACGCGCACGGCGGTGTGCTTCAGCCAGCCCAGGCGGTCGTCGGTGCACACCTGCCGCGAGGCGAGGAGCCCCGTGATCGCCATGTTGGCGCGGACCAGCCGCTCGATGCTCCTCGCGCCGCGCCGCTCGGACGCCGCGAGCGCCCGCTGCTGGGCGAGCCGCGCGCGGCCGAGGAACGTCTCCACCGCGCCCGCGGCGCCCGCCGGGGCGGAGCCGCCGGCGAGCGCCGCGGCGGTCTCCTCGATCTGGCCGACCACCGCGAGGAGGACCTCGATCCTGTCGCTGTGCTCGACCGCGCCGTCGAAGGCGCGCTCGAGCTCGGCCACCTCCGGCGGCTCCGCCCCGGCGAGCGCCGCGCCGAGGCCCCGCGCGATCACCTCGGCCTCGGGCCAGACGAGGGGCCTGTCGCCCGGAGGCGCGGGCGCCGCCCCCTCGAGCACGGCGTTGAGCCGCCAGGCGAGGTCGCGCTGCCAGTCGCCGCCCGGCGCGTCGAGCTCCTCCGGCGCGAGCAGCCCGGCGTCCCACGCGGCGCTGCCGCACGATCGCCGCACCACGAGCTCGGCGGGGACGCGGGTCACGGGCCGCGGCGGCGGGCGGCCGGCGAGCAGGCCGGCGAGCAGCTCGACGGCCATGAGCCCGAGCAGCTCGGGGCTCTGCCGCATCGTCGTGAGCGGCGGCTCGCAGTGCTGCGCGAGGCTGATGTCGTCGAACCCCACGACCGCGATGTCCCCGGGCACGCGGTAGCCGCGCGCCTGGATCGCGCGGATGGCGCCGATCGCCATCTCGTCGTTGCCCGCAACGATCGCGTCGCAGAACCTGCCGTCGCGATCGAGCAGCTCCCCGAGGCGCTTCTCGGCGTACAGGATCGAGCACTCGTGGAAGCTGGAGAGCAGGTTGAGATCGGCCTCGAGCCCGCGCGCGCGCAGCGCCTCGTCGAACGCCGCGCCCCGCTCGACGAAGTCGCCCGACGTGGCCTTGCCGATGTACGCGATCCGCCGGCGGCCGAGGCCGACGAGGTGGTCGACGAGCCGGCGGATCGACTCGTGGTTCTCCGCGCGAACGACCGGGCAGCGCGGGTCGAACGCGGGCGCGCAGAAGATCACGGCCGGCGCCCCGCCCGAGGTCAGCTCCTCCAGGCCGTCGGTGGAGTACATCGCGATCCAGCCGGCGATGTGGTGGAGCCCAAGGCCGCGCTCGAGGGCGGTCCGGGGCGACCCGTAGTACACGAGGAGCTTGTAGCCGCGCTCGCGCGCGGCGCGGTGCATGCCGGCGAACACCGCGGCATTGAAGGAGTTGTCACAGAAGAGCGACGCGACGCCGATCACCTGCGAGGTGCGCTGTTCGACAGGCCTCGTCCTCATCCCGCTCGTGTCCTCAACGCGCCCCTCGGGCGAGCCTATCACCGGCCTCGACGGAGCAAGCAGAGAACTTCCGCGGGAGCGGGCGGGCCCGCTCGGCGGGCGCGCGCTCCGGCGCGACGCGCCTCGGGTGCGCGCATGTGATTCATCCTGCACGGGCGTGCGAGCCCGGCCGATGCCGCCGGCGCCCGCACCGGGCAGCGGACGGCGGCGCGGTCAGGAGCCTTGACGCGCGTGCCCGAGGGGGAGCTCGGGATCGAGGCAACCGCAGCCACACGCGTTGGAGAAGAGCGTCTGCCCCTCCTCACAGCTGAAGAGCATGACGGCGCACCGGGCCGGGTCGTCGGACACGTAATGCACGTTCGGGTCGCCCGGATCCGGACAGGCAAGCTTCTCGGGGCCGACGCAGCCGCAGCCGCACTCGTTGACGAACTGCGACTGGCCCTCCGCGCAGATGAAATCGACGAGGTGGCACTGCTCGATGTCGCGGGAGACATAGCGCACGTCCGGATCGCTCGGGTCCGGGCAGGAAGGCTCCTCGGGGCCGATGCAGCCGCAGCCGCACTCTCCGCCGAAATACCTCTGCGGCGGTGAGCACGCGAAATCGATGAGCTCGCACTCCCGCGGATCGTGCGACACATAACGGACCTCCGGGTCGCTCGGATCCGGGCAGGCCGGCGCCTCGGGGTCGATGCAGCCGCAGCCGCACTGGCCCGTGAAGAGCGTCTGCGTCGGCGAGCAATCGAACTCGCCGACCGCGCACGCCCGCGGATCGCGCGACACGTAATGGACCTTCGGGTCGCTCGGGTCCGGGCACGCCGGCGCCTCGGGGCCGATGCAGCCGCAGCCGCACTCGTCCGAGAAGAGCGTCTGCGGCGGCGAACAGTCGAAGTCGATGCGGGAGCACTCCTCCGGATCGTGGGAGACATAGCGGACCTCCGGATCGCGCGGATCGGGGCAGGAGCCGCCGCTCACCTGAGGGCCGCACCCGAGCTGTCCGAAGAGCGTGGACATCGAAAGGAACCACAAGGCATGTGTTCGCATGTTCATCTCCATGGTCTTGTCTCAAGAGAGCTGATTCGCTGGAACGCGCCTCCGCCGGGAGGCCTGTGAGCTGTTCGTCTCGTCGCCTCAGGGCACGCCGCGCCCGAAGAGCGTCACCGCGCGCCGGGTGACCGCGGGAGACGACGCCTCGATGAGCAGCACCTCCTCGCGCAGGCCGGGCGCGCCCGGCCGGAGCTCCACGCGGACGTCGAGGGGCTCCCCGGGCGCGACGACGACGGGCGCAGCCCCTCCTTGCACGGCGAGGTCGGCGGCCGGCGCGCGGAGCGCGATCGCGTCGATCGCGAGCGGGTCCGCGCAGCCGTGCTCGATGCGGAGGACGGCGGCGGACACCTCGCCGACCGGCGCGTCGGGCAGCTCGAGCTCCGGCGCGACGTCGAAGCAGCCGGCGAGCGGGCGGGGCGCGCGCTTGAGGGGACCCACCGCGACGACGAGATCCTCCGGCGCGGAGCGCTGCTCGCCGCGCCTCGCCTGGACGCGCACCTCCTCGCCAGGGGCCACCTCCACCGTGAGGACGAAGCTCCCGTCGGCGGCGACCTCGGCGACCGCGGGCGGCGCGCTCCTGTCGAGGCCCACCGCCCAGACCACGTCGGCGTTCCGCGCGCTCCCCGGCCCGCCGACGAGCTCGGCGGCCTCCCCGTCGCACACCGGGCAGAGCCGGCCGACGACGTCGCCGAGCTCGGGCGCGGCGGGCGGCTCGGGGATCGGGTTCACCCCGCACCCGACCGCGCACGCCGCCAGAAGGATCGTGAGCCAGCGCATCACGCGGCCAGACAGTTCAACAGCCGTGCCAGCTCGGCCGCCCGGATTTCCGGAGGCACCGGTCGCCTTTTTTGTTCCGTTCTGTTCCACTCTGTACCGATGGTACAGCCCGGCATTGCGCCAGGGGACGTGATCGACGGCCGCTACGACGTCGTGCGCGCGCTCGGGCGCGGCGGGCTCGGCTCCGTCTTCGAGGCGCGCGATCGCCTCTTCGATCGCGACGTCGCGCTGAAGGCGCTGCGCTTCGGCTCGGCGAGCGCCGTCGAGGCGTTCCGGCGCGAGTTCTCGCTGCTCGCGGGGTGCGCCCACCCGCGCCTGCCGCGCGCGTACGACTTCGCCCGGACGACGCGCGGCGGCGCGCCGCTCACGTACGCCACGGCGGAGCTCATCCGGGGCCGGACGCTCGCGGAGCACGCCCGGGGGCGCGGCTTCCGCGCGGCCCTGCCCGTGCTGCTCGACGCGCTCGACGCGCTCGGCTGGCTCCACGGCGCCGGCATCGTCCACGGCGACTTCAAGCCGGACAACGTCCTCGTGCGGGACGACGGCGCGGGGGTGCTCATCGACCTCAGCGCGGCGCGCCGGATGCGCGTGTTCAGCGCGGCGCGCCAGGGGCGCGCAGAGGCGGGGGACCTCGCCGGCACGGGGCGGTTCCTCGCGCCGGAGCTCCTCCAGGGCGCGCCGCCGAGCGCGCGCTCCGACCTGTTCGCGGTGGGGCGCACGCTCGAGGACCTGTTCCCGCTGCTCGCCGGGGCGCCCCCCGCCGGCGTGCGCCGGCTCGCGCAGCGGCTCACCGCGGAGGATCCGGCCAGCCGCCCCTCGGGCGTGGAGGAGGTCCTCGAGACGCTCTCGGCCGGCGGGCCGCCGCGGCGCGCGCCCGCCGTGGTGAGCGAGCCGGGCGAGATCGTCGGGCGGGAGCGCGAGGTCGAGGCGTTCGTCGCGGCGCTCGAGGCGCTGCTCCGGGGCGAGCGCGGGCCGCGCGCCGTCGTCGTCACGGGCGAGGAGGGCGCCGGCAAGTCGCGGCTGTTCCGCGAGCTCAAGTGGCGCGCGCAGCGCTGCGCGCAGGTCGCCGAGGGCGCGCCGCGCGGCGAGGACCCGATCCGCGCGCTGCTCTGCCGCGCGCTCGGCCGCGCGTCGCTCCCGGCCGGCGTCGACGCCCTCCTCGGCGCCCGCGCCGAGCTCGCGCGGGGGCGCGCGGGGGAACCGCGGGGCGCCGGGGAGGTCGACCCGTCGCCCCCGTCGCACGCGCCGTCCCCGCCGCGCCTGCCGCGCGTGCTCGCGATCGACGACGCCGACCGGCTCGGCGCGCACGACCGGGCGCTCCTCGAGGCGCTCGTGCGGGCCACCGAGCCGACCGACGCCCTCCTCTGGCTCATCGCCTCCGCCGACCGGCTCGACGTGCGCGGGGGCGCGGCGGTCGAGCTCCCGCTGGGCCCGCTGGACGAGGCCGCTGTGCGGGTCTGGACGGCGCCCCTGGCCACGGCGGCGCGCGTGGCCGACCTCGCGCGCGCGAGCGGCGGCCGGCCGCGGGCGCTCAAGGAGCTCTGCGCCGCGCTCGCGCAGCGAAGGCTGAGCGAGGCGGAGCTCGACGGGTTCGCGCACACGACGGCCGCGCCCGAGCTCTGGCGCCGCCGCGTCGCCGCGCTCCCGCGCGACGAGGCGCGCGCCCTCGCCGCGATCGCCGTCGCGGACCGGCTCGGGCCCGACGCCGCCGCGGCGCTCGGCGTGGGGCGCGCGGCGCTCGACGCGCTCGAGGCGGCGGGGCTCGCGCGCCTCGACGGCGAGGGCTTCCGCCTGGGTCAGCCCGGGCAGGCCAGGGCGCTCTTGCCCTTGCTCGACCCGGGGATGGTGCGCGACGTCGCGCGGGCGCTCGCCGAGCGCCTCGGCGGCGCCGGCGAGGGGGCGCTCGCCCCGGCGGCCCGCAGCGAGCGCGCCGCGGAGCGGGCGCGGGCGCTGGCCCTGTCGGGCGACGACGAGGCGGCGCGGCGGGCGCTCGTCGCGGCCGAGCCGATGTTCGAGTGGGCGCCGCGCGCCTGGGTGCGCGCCGCGGACGCCGCCTGCGCGGCCCGGCCGGCGGCGCGGACGCTCGTCGCCGCCGCGTCCGCCGTCGAGGCCGCGGGCGACCTGCGGCGCGCGCTGTCGCTGCTCGCGCGGGCGCGGCGCAGCCGGCCGCCGCCCGATGCAGGCGCGGAGATCTCGTACAGGGCGGCGCGCTGCTACGAGCAGCTCGGCAAGGTCGCGCGGGCGCTCCGGCAGCTCGAGCGCGCCCGCGCGCTGTCGCGGGGGGCCGTCGACGTGCGGCTCGCGAGCCTCTCCGCGCGCTGCCTCCTGCGCCTCGGCCGCTACGACGAGGCCCGGCGCGAGGCCGAGGGCGCGCTCGCGATCGCGGAGGCCGCGGCCGCCTCGCGGCCCGGCGAGGCCGCAGCGCCCCAGGCCGGCGAGGCCGCAGCGCCCCAGGCCGGCGAGGCCGCAGCGCCCCAGGCCGGCGAGGCCGCAGCGCCCCAGGCCGGCGAGGCCGCAGCGGCGGTCGCCGCGGAGCTCGCCGAGACGCTGGGCCTCGCGCTCGGCTACCTGAGCGACAACGCCGGCGCGCTCCGCAGCCTCGCGCGCGCCGTCGCGCTGCGGCCGGCGTCGGGCTCGCCCCGCGCCCGCGCCCGCGCGCTCAGCTACCACGCGCTCCACGCCTACCGCGCCGGCGACGCGGCCCTCGCGGCGCGCGGGTTCCAGGAGGCGCTCGACCTCGCCGAGGTTGAGGGGCTCGGCGACCTGCTCGCCACCGCCGCGCTCAACCTCGGGACGGCGCGGCACCAGCTCGGCGACTGGGGCGCGGCGCTGCGCTGCTACGAGCGCGGGCTGCGCGCGGCCATCGCCTTCGCCAAGGAGCGGACCGAGGCGACCCTGCGCTTCAACCTCGCCAAGCTCCACGCGGACATCGGCCTGCTCGATCGGGCCGAGCTCGGCGTCGCGCGCCTGCGCGCGCCCGCCCCCGACCTGCGCGCGCCCGTCCCCGAGGAGATCGCCCTCGGGGCGCTCGGCCTCGCCGCGGAGATCGCCGCGGCGCGCGGCGCGCTCGGCGAGGCGGCGCGGCTGCTCGACGAGGCCCGCGCGGCCCACGCGGCGCGCGGATCGAAGCGCGAGGCGTGCGAGGCGGCGCTCCACGCCGCGGAGATCGCCCTCGCCGCGCGGGACGCGGCCGCGGCGGGCGCCCGGCTGGCCGAGGCCGCGGCGCTGCTCCGCGAGGCCGACGCGGCGGACCTCGCGCTCCGCCACGCGACGACGGGCGCCGAGCTCGCGCTCGCCCTCGGCGACGCGGACGCGGCCCTCGCCGAGGTGCAGCGGGGCGCGGGCCTCGTGGCGCGGGTCGCGCAGCTCGAGCTCCACGCGCGGCACGAGGAGATCTCCGCCGAGGTGCTCCGCCTGCGGTCGGCGGCGGCGCTCGCCGACCGGCACCGCACGGCCGCGATCGAGTGCTGGGAGCGCATCGGGAGCACGCTCCCCGCGGAGCTCGCCGAGGTGTTCTGGCGGCACCCCCGGCGGGCCGCGCTCCGCGCCGGCCCCGCGCGGGCGGCGAGCGCGGGCAGCGCGCGCATGGAGCTCATGCTGAAGCTCCTCGAGGTCAACCGGCGCCTGAGCTCGACGCTCGACGCGGAGGAGGTGCTCCGCCTCGCCATGGACGCGGCGATCGAGCTGACGGGCGCCGAGCGGGGGTTCGTGATCCTCGCGTCGCCGTCGTCGGCGTCGTCGTCATCGTCGGATTCGCCGGACGGGCGGGCGAAGGTGAAGCTCGAGGTCGCCGTCGCGCGGAACCTCGACCGCGAGCGCGTCGGCAAGAGCCAGCTCAAGTTCAGCCACGGCATCGCGAAGCGGGTCGTCGAGCGCGGGGAGGCGGTGCTCACGGTCGACGCGCTGGCCGACGAGCGGTTCCACGGGAACGCGTCCGTGCACGGCCTGCGGCTCCGGTCGATCGTGTGCGTGCCGATCCGGGCGCGCGGCGCGGTGCTCGGCGCCGTCTACCTCGACAACCGGTTCCAGCGCGGCAAGTTCGCGGAGGGCGACGCGGACCTGCTCGGCGCGTTCGCGGACCAGATCGCCGTCGCGCTCCACAACGGCCGGCTGATGGCGGAGCTCAGGGACCGCACGCGCGCCCTGGAGGAGGAGCAGCGCCGGGTCGCCGAGCTGATGCGCTCGCAGGCGGACGAGATCGAGCGGCTCTCGCACGAGCTCGAGCGGAGCCGCGCCGACGCGCGCCGCGACTTCCCGGAGATCGCCGGGCGGAGCGCCCCGATGCGCGCCGTGCTCGCGCTCTGCGAGCGCGTCGCGGAGAGCGACGTCACGGTGACGGTGACGGGCGAGAGCGGCACGGGAAAGGAGCTCGTCGCGCGCGCGATCCACGCGGCCGGTCCCCGGCGGGGCGGGCCGTTCGTGGCGGTCAACTGCGCCGCGCTGCCCGAGGCGCTCCTCGAGTCGGAGCTCTTCGGCCACGTGAAGGGCGCCTTCACCGGCGCCGTCCGGGACCACGGCGGTCTGTTCCTGGCCGCGCGCGGGGGGACGCTGTTCCTCGACGAGCTCGGCGAGGTGCCGGTCGCCGTGCAGGCGAAGCTGCTGCGCGCGCTGCAGGAGCGATCGATCCGGCCGGTGGGGTCGGACCGGAGCGTCCCGGTGCCCGACGTGCGGATCGTCTGCGCGACGAACCGGGATCTGCGGGAGGAGGTCGCGCGCGGGCGCTTCCGCGAGGATCTCTACTACCGGGTGAGCGTCATCGAGATCCGGCTGCCGCCGCTGCGCAATCGCCCGGACGACATCCCGGCGATCGCGCAGGCGATCGTCGAGAAGCTCGCGGCGCGCCACGGCCGCCCTGCGCTCCGGCTGTCGCGGGGCGCGCTCCGGCGGCTGCTGTCCTACGGCTGGCCTGGCAACGTGCGGCAGCTCGAGAACGTCCTCGCGCGCGCGAGCGTCCTCGCGCCGGGCCCGGAGATCGGCCCGGCCGACATCCAGCTCCCGCCGGCGGCGCCCCCGCCGCGGGGCCGGTCGCGCGCCGAGTACCGGGACGCCGAGGAGGAGCGGATCCGCGCCGCCCTGGAGCTCTCGCGCTGGAACGTGTGCGATGTGTCGCGCAGCCTCGGCATCCCGAGGACGACGCTGTACCGGAAGCTCGCCCGCTACGGGCTGTTGCGCGGCCGCGCAGGCTAGTACTACAGCCGCGGTTAGGGAGCCCGGGCGCGGGCAAGCGGCCGATGGCGGCGGCGCCGGTAGCAACAGGCGCGAGCCTGGGCGCGTTTTCGGCGTCGCCACCTCGACCACGCCCAGCGGAACTCGGGCGAATGGGCGGGCAGCGGAAGTACCAGCTCCATCAGGCGGCGGACTTCGGGAATGCTCCAGGGCGCCAGCGTCGGCGGACCGTCGGTTTCTTCGGGCGCGGCAGGCTTTTTTTCCCCGACGTGTCAAGCGCCGTCTTCTGCATGGGCTTGACGTTCTTCCTCGATCCCGGGCGCGTCGCTTTGGGCACGAGCTCGGGGTTCATCGCCGGGGCGTACGGGAAGGCGCCCTCCGCGGGAAGCTTCGCGCGCACGAAGGCCAACCACGCCAGGGCCATCATCCCGAGGGTGATGTACCGATGCCAGCTCGGCCACGAGCGGACCTCGTAGTGGTCGAGGCCCACGTCATCCTTCGCCTCCTCGAAGCACTGCTCGATCGTGTAGCGCGTGGAGGCCACGTGCGCGAGCGTTGTCAGCGGCGTGTCGGCTCCGGCGTTGGACAGGTAGTAGCCCACGTCCGACGGCTTCGAAACAGAACGGCGGGCCAGTAGCCAGACGTCGTCGGCCGGCAAGCGCCGACGGCTGTCGACGACGCGCGCGCAGGCCCAGTCGTACTCGATGGGTCCCTTCTCGCCTTGATGGATGGCGAGGCGATGCCATTGCTTCGGCGACCACTGGGCCACCACCTTGGCCACGGTGGTGGCGTGCGGCGCGCCCGGTGCAAGACGAGTGCGCGTGCGGAGCGGACCACGAGGGTGCTCTCGTTCGGTTGGGGGCTCCGCGACCTCGGGTCGCTCGGGCCACACCGGCGTGCTCGAGACGACCGCGAGAACATACCGATGGCCCTGCGCGGCGATGCCGTCGCGAAGCACGCGGTCGCCCCCGTAGACTTCATCGCCGGCGACCCACGCCATCGGTACACCTCGCTGCCAGGCGCCATGCAGCATCTGCATCGCCAGCTGCGGCTTAGTCCGGAACGCGACATCCTCCGGAACGTGAGCGTCCTGCCTCCGCTCCGGATCGCTGCACCACGATTCCGGCAAGTAAAGACGACGATCAAGGATCACATGTCCACGTGGGCCGTTGTAGCTGAGGAACACACCGATCTGGCAGTTCTCGATCTTGCCTGCCGTCCCACTGTATTGCCGCGCCACGCCGACGGACTTTGTGCCTTTCTTGAGGAAGCCCGTTTCGTCTAGCACGCCGATGCCCTGCGGATCGCCGAACTGCTCGATCGTGAAGTCCATCAGGAGATCGCGCGCCGCATCCGCGCTCCAGTCCGCACTGTACAGCAGCCGCTGCACGCGATCGGGCGTCGGATCCCCGATGGCCTCGGCCAGCTGCCAACCGTTCCGCCTCGCCGCCGGCCCCATCAGCGAGCGCACGTACTTGATCGCCTGCTCGCGCGGCTCGCTGCGCGCGAACAGCCCCGCGAATCGCGCGTGAAATGCCTCAAAATCTGCTGCCAGCGCGTCCCACGCGGCCGCTGCTGGCAGCTCGCTTGCCCCCGGATCCATAGGCGGATCCTGGGTCCAACCGGATCGATGTCGAGGTGCGGCTGTAGTACTAGAACGCCGATCACGTTGGGAGAGCGAGAAATGAACCGCCAAGGCGCCAAGGACGCCAAGAAGAAGACCGCGCCTTGGCGTGCTTGGCGTCTCATGACTCTTCTCCTTTGGACGGGACGTAGGGTGGAGCTCCGCCGGCCGCCCGCCGCGCGCTGCACCTTGCGTTGGCACGTCCGAGGTCGCGACCTGGATCGTGATCCAGTTTTCAGAGGTCCAGGCTCTCGTGGTATCATCAAGGTCCGCCGGCGATCTGCTCCAGCGAGCCCGCCGTTGCCTGGAACAGGGAGGCTGTTCGGATGACACGCAGGGTTCACCTTCGGATCGTTCTCATCGCTTCTTTCTCTCTCTTGCTCTCGTTCGCTGGGATCCGCCCGGGCGCCGCCCAGTCGAGCTTGCCCTACTGGACCGAGATTCCGCAGGGCGGCGCCGTCCCCGACGCCATCTGGGACGGCGCGAGCGCCTATCACGAGGGCCTCTTCTATATCTTCGGCGGGTTGAACGGGACCTACCCGGATGACGAGCCCGTGGCCGCTTTCAGCGCCTTCGACGTCGACACGCTGACCTGGTACGACCTCGGCCAGTACCCGGGCGGGCCGTCCGCCAGGGCCGAGTCGATGATGTGGTGCGTCGCCGAGGAGGACGCGCTGATCGTCTCCGGCGGGAGAGGTCCTTTCCGGCGCGGGCTCGACCTCACGCACCAGGACACGTTCCGGTTCGATCCGGCGCACGGGTGGACGCAGATCGCGCAGAGCGCGGCCGAGATCGGGCGCGCCAACCGCTCCACGGAGGCGGTCGCCGTGCGCAAGAAGGGGAAGCAGAAGACCGTCGCGTACGCCTTCTCGGGGTCTTCGTCGACGCTGCCGGCCTTCATCAACCGCCCTGACGGTCTCCAGCACGACCTGGTCCGTTACAAGAACGGCTGGAAGCAGGTCGCGACCGGCTCGCCCGCCCCGCGCGCTCGAGCCCATCATCCGCTCGTCTACGCCGAGGGCTGGAACGCCCTGCTCGTCTACGGCGGATACACGAACGACGCCGTGAACGGGACTGGCCTGTTCACGCCGGAGAACTACCTCGGCGACCTCTGGATGTTCGACGTCGACACGGAGACCTGGGATCAGCTCGTCTTCGACGAGGCAGGCGGGCCGGGCGACCGCGACAACGCGAAGCTGATCGCCGATGAGCACAACGACCGCATCTGGCTGTTCGGTGGCAGCCAGTTCGACGGTGCCACCCTGTCCGATCTCTGGTACTTCGATCTCCACACAGGGACCTGGACGCGCGTGGACACCGCGATGACGGGGCCGGCGCCGGCGCCGAGGTTCGGCCAGTTCTACTTCACTCGCAAGACCGCCACGGCCTACGAGCTCTACATCTTCGGGGGAGCGACCGCGGAGTTCGCGCCGGTGCTGCTCAACGACATGTGGAGATTGACTATCCCCCTCGGCTGCGGCGGCTGATCGCGAGCGATCCGGCGCTTTCACACTGCACATCGACTGGCGCGGATTCTTCGTTCGCCGTCGACGGCGGGGGGCGAGCGCTCGGCTGGCGTGATCGGCGACGTTGGCATGCGCACCCCCGCGTAGTGGCACGGTACGGGCTCTCCTTCTACGTCGAGTCCGATTGGTAGGCGCCCGACGACCGCTCGTCACTCATCATCCCACCCGGAGGCTTGCGCGGGTGACTGCCCGTCCAGGAGCCGCTCGATCAACCATGGCAACGAGAAGTAGTCCTCCATCACAGTGGCGAAGAACTCCATGTCGAACGGCAAGCGCGGCGGCGCCTGAGCTTCGGCCTTGCCGGCGACCCCGCTCTCGACGATTTGCCTTCGCGCTTCGTTGAGGGCGGCGGTGACCAGGTTGCGGCAAACAGGATCGGATATGGATTGCCGCACGCGCTCTGCGGCCTCTTCGTTCAGCGCCAGTGGCGCGCGCACGATGGGGGCCGGTGGAACGGCTTCTCCTTCCAGAATGCTACGAATGAATTGCGGTGTTGAGAAGAGCGCCCGCGTCACGCGCACGAAGAACGCCATGTCGAACGACTCCGCGGGCAGGCGGAGCGGAATCTCCTGGCCGTCCAGCGTAAAGCTCCTCGCGAACCGCCCCCACGCCTTTCCGAATGCAACGCTGACAAGGTTTCGAACCACTGGCTCGTGGATCGATTCTACGATCGCGCTTGCCGCGTCCGCGTCGATGGGTTGCACCTGTATCAATCGGCTGGTCATTTCGTTCCCCATTTGTTTCTTCCGATCGCTCGCCGGAACCAGGGAAGAAGCCCAAGGTCCTCCCGGGTTCCGTGATGGAGAAGAATTTGAACCACAGAGGCACAGAGGACACAGAGGAGAGAACGAAGACACTCTGTGCCCTCTGTGCCTCTGTGTTTTTTACATGGAACCAGGGACGAACTTGGGCGACACGGTACTAGTCCCAGACGCGCACGACCATCAGCCCGAGGCCCGACCGCTTGCCCACGGCGACGATGCGGCCGTCGCGCTGGACGGTGACGGCGCGGAGCAGGTTGGCCTGCGGGCGGTCGTCCAGCTCGACGGCGCCCGAGGCGCCGAACCCGGCGTCCATCGAGCCGTCCGGCAGGAGCCGGAGGATCTTGGCCGTCAGGCCCGACGCCGGCGTCCCCCCCGAGGCCGCGCCGAGGATCTTGCCGTCGGCCTGCACGGCGACGCCGAAGCCTCGCATGTACTGGGTCTCGCCCCCGCCGGCGTTCACCATGCCGTCTCCGCCGAACGTCGTGTCCGCCGATCCATCCGCGTTGAAGCGCACGAACGCGTAATGGTTCACGCCGTCGAGCGCGGAGCCCACGAGGATCGGTTTGCCGTCGCTCCCGACGGCGAGGTCGGCGTCGTCGTACGGCGTGTGCGCGAGGTAGGCGACGCCGCCCGCTCCAAAGCCCGGATCGAGCGCCCCGTCGCGATCGAGCCGCGCCGCCAGGAAGGCGGGGCCCTCGGCCCTCTCCGTCCCCCCGACGAGGATGCGGTCTTCCCCGCCAAGCGCAACGGAGTGAAGCGGGCGGTCGTCCAGCCGGACGGTGCCCGAGCCGCCGAAGCTGCCGTCGAGATCGCCCGCGGAGGAGAACCTCACGACGACGCCGCGGTTGCCGGCGTTCAGGACCCCGACGGCGACGATCGCGCCGTCGCTCTGGACGGCGACGTCGAAGCCTTCCGAGTCGCTGCCCCAGGAGGGATCGGCCGCCGCGACCCCGCTCGCGCCGAACGCCTGATCGAGCCCGCCGTTCGCGTTGAACCGGACGATCGCGAGCCGACCGCCGCGCGTCCCCGCCGCGAGGATGCGCCCGTCCTGCTGCAGCGCCAGCGACGCGACAGAGCCCTCCTGGCCGGCGACGAGGCCCCCCGCGCCGAAGTCGGGATCGAGCGCGCCGCTCGGCAAGAAGCGCGCGAGCCCCCAGGTCTCCCCAGCGACGCCGGCGACGAGGATCTTGCCGTCCTCCTGGACGACGACGGCGCGCGCCTCGAGCTCCGTCTCGACGGTGGCGATGCCATCGCCGTCGAACGACTGATCGAGCGTCCCCGGCGGGTCGGCGACGAGGAGGGAGACGGGCGCTTCGCGGACCTCCAGGCCGTCGGCGCTGGCCAGGCCGACGGCGCTGGCCCGGAGCGAGGGCGCGGCGCCGCCGACCTCCGCGAGCGGGTCGGCGGTCACCGTGATGACGCCGGTGGTCTCGTCGCCCGGGACGACGACCGGGCTGGCCGTGACCCCGCTCGGCAGCTCCGTCAGCGAGAGCTCGACGTCGCCCGCGAAGCCGCTCGCGCGGTCGACCGTGACCGTGAGCTCCGCCGAGCTGCCGCGCACGACGCGCACCGCCGTCCTGTCGAGCGCGATCGAGAAGCCCGGCTGGGGCATCTCCCCGCCGCTGCCGTGCGCGGGCCCGCCGCCGGCCCCCCCTACGCCGGGGGCGCCGACGTCCTCGCCGCCGGCGCCCCCGGCGCCCCCGGCGCCGTCGCGCGAGACGTCGTGGATGCCGAGGATCCCCTGGCAGCCGAGCGCGAAGCAGGCGGCGGCCCCGGCGAGGCAGGCCGCGCGCGCGTACCGGACGCCTCGCGCCGGCCGGATCGGCGCGCTGCCTGCGAGCCGCGCGAGCCGTGCGGGCGGAACGATCATGGCGGCAGGCTATCACATCGGCCCTGCGCTCCTCCCCCACCCCGGCGCGCACGCAGCCGGCCGTCCCCCCACGCCAGCGCGCACGCAGCCTGGCGTCCCCCCACGCCGGCGCGCATGCAGCCTGGCGTCCCCCCACGCCGGCGCGCATGCAGACTGGCGTCCCCCCACGCCGGCGCGCATGCAGCCTGGCGTCCCCCCACGCCGGCGCGCATGCAGACTGGCGTCCCCCCACGCCAGCGCGCATGCAGACTGGCGTCCCCCCACGCCGGCGCGCTGGCGTGTGCCGGCTATCACTGTACATCCGTTCATTCATCTGCTAGCCGACAGGCATGCGCTCCCGCAAGGCCGCCGCCGCAGTCGTCGTCGAAGAGCTGCCGCCCTCCGAGGATCCGATCGACGCGATCCCGCCCGACGACACAGCGGCCGACGAGGCGTTCTCCGCCGCGGGGGGGCCGCTCTCGCTCGAGCGGATCTGCATCGACTGCGGCAGCAGCGGCGGCGGCGGGCACGACGGCTGCGCGCACCGGGAGCGCGCCCGCTTCCAGGCGCCCTCGCGGGCGGCGCTCGAGCTCGTCGCGCGCCTGCGCCGGGCCGCCGCCGAGCACCGGGCCGCCGCGCGCGCGCTCCGCGCCCTCGTGAACGCCGAGAGCGCGCGCGGCCGCGCGGAGCTGGAGAGGGCGGAGCCCGAGCCGGTCGATCCTCCGCAGCCCGAGGCGCCGCCGGCGCCGCCCCCGGCCGCCGCCGCGGCGCCAGCGCCGGACGAGCCGCCGCCGGCCGTGTGCCCGCGCTGCGCCGAGCGGTCCATCGGGGCGACCGAGCGACCCGAGAGCGAGCCGGCCGAGGCCGGCGCGCCGCCGCGCCGGCCGAAGCGCAGGGGGCGGGTGGTCGTCGAGCAGCAGGCGCTCCCCTTCGCGAGCGATTCCGAGCACCCGCCGCAGCACGGCGCGTGAGCCTCGGCCGCGGCGCGGCGGTGCGTGAGCCGCGGCGCGGCGGCGCGGCGGCGCGTGAGCCTCGGCCGCGGCGCGGCGGCGCGTGAGCCTCGGCCGCGGCGCGGCGGCGCGTGCGCCTCGGCCGCGGCGCGGCGGCGCGTGCGCCCCGGCCGCGGCGCGGCGGCGCGTGCGCCCCGGCCGCGGCGCGGCTGAAGGAACACAGACAAACAGAAGGAATCGGCGCCGCGGAAGCGGCGTTACGCTGCGCCGATGTCGCCGCCCCCGTCCCGAGCGACCCGCCGACGCGCCGGAGGCCGCGCCCTCGCGGCTGCGTTCCTGTGCTGTCAGCTCGCGCCGCTCGCCTGCGCCGGTGGAGCTCCCCCCGCGCGCAGCGCGCGACGGTCGCTCGCGCCGGGCTCGCAGGCAGGCGCGACGCCGGCGCAGCCGCTGCCCGCGCAGCGCCCGGAGACGCCAGCGCCGGGCCCGGAGCGCGCCCAGGTCGCAGCGCCGCCACCTCCGCCGCCACCTCCGCTCGACGCCGCGGAGGCGATCCAGGCGCTCGCCGCGCTGGAGACCAGCGCGGGGGGCATCGGGTCGAGCGCGCCGCCCGCCGGAGCGCCCGCGCTGCTCGGCGCCTTGAAGGCCGATCTCCGGGGGATCATCGGGCGCGCGCTCGACGCCGTCGCGGACGCGCCGCCGGCCGCCGCCCGCGAGCGCGCGATGGCGGAGCTGGAGCGGCGCGGCGTCCGCCCCACCCCGGAGGAGCGGCGGTGGGGCAGCCTGCTCGACCTCCGCATCGAGCAGCCGGCGGCGCACCCCGAGCTCCGGGTCGCCGTCCTCACGCTCGCGGTGCCGTGTGGTGAGGACTCGTCTCTTTATGTGTTCGAGCGAGGCCCGGCGGGCTTCCGCCTCGCGCTCGCCCAGGAGAGCGACCTGTCGGAGCGGACATCGGAGGGAAACCGGCTGTCGTATGGCCTCGTGCCGGGCCGACCGAAGGGGCATTGGGCGCTGGTCGTCTCCAGCGCCGGGTCGTCCTGCGTCTCGCTGTGGAGGACGCTGACCACGAGGGTGCTGCTCAGGGGAACAGATCCGCTGCGCCCGCGCGCGGCCTTTGCGGGCAGCCTCCGGTTCCACCTGCCCGCAGGCTACACCCTCGCCATGGCGGCGAGCGGCTTCACGCTGCGCTGGACAGGCGACCCGAGCTTCCTCCCGTGGTACCCGCGCTGGGGCAGCTTCGCCGCGCACTACGTGGTGGACGGCGACAGCGTGCGTCGCGCGCCGCCCCTCGCGGCCGACGCGGAGTCGTTCCTGCTCGCCTGGCTCGGGCTCCCGTGGGCAGAGGCCGAGCGCTGGCTCTGTCCGGCCGTCCCGCCGTCCGCAGGCGAGCGCTGGCACCGGGAGCTGCGCGCCGCGCTGCCAGGGCTCGCGGCGAGCCCGGACATCGGCGCGTGCGCGGGACCGGACGGGAAGGCTCGCGCGCGGTGCGAGGAGGTGGAGCTGATGCTGGCGCGCCCGGGCCTCGCCCGGGCCAGCGCGTTCACCCACGTCGTCCTGCCGGAACAGGGCGCGGACCGCTGCGTCGAGGACGTGGACCCGAGGACGCAGCCATGATCACGGGGCGCGGTCCGATCGAGCGCGCGGCGCCCGCGGGGACGACCGCGCGGCGCCTGCGCGCCGTGGCCCTCTCGTGCGCGGCTTGCCTGGCGCTCGCGCTCGCAGCGTGCGCGGCGCCCGCGCCCAGGGCGACCGGCCCGGCGGCGACCGCGCCCAGGGCGACCGGCACGGCGGCGACCGGCCCGGCGGCGACCAGCCCGGCGGCGACCGCGCCCAGGGCGACCGGCACGGCGGCCGCGCCGCCGGCAGCGCGGCCCGCGAGCCGCGGCGCTCCCTCGGAGCCCCCCGCCGACGACGCCGTGGACCTCGTGCGACAGGCGCTCGCCCCCTTCTTCGCCGCCCCGAGCGCGAACGGCTCGACCACGGCCGGCGATCAGGACGCGTGGCTCACGCCCCGGGTGCGCGTGGAGCGGCTGCCGGCGGAGTGCTGGGCCCTGACACCGGAGCGCGACGAAGCCGGGCTGGCGATCGTCTCCCTGCGGCGGCGATCGCACGGCGCTGTCGCGTGCGCGCCGTTCCCCGCGCGCCCCGCGCCGCTCGTCGCCACGTTCGCCGTCGACCGGCGCGCTGGCGAGGTGCGCTGGTGGGACAGGGCCGCGCCCCGGCCGATGCGCGCGTTCTTTGACACGCGCGCGCGGTCCCTGAGGGCAGCCGTCGCGACGCTGGAGGAGCGCCTCCTCGACGACGCCATCGACTGGGGAGGCGCGGTGAAGCTGCGCGTCGAGGGAGAGGCGGCCACGCACCTCGAGGTGTCCGTGCTCTCGTCCGACGGCGGGCGACGGCTCGCGCGCTTCCGCGTGGACAGGAGGACGCACGAGCTCTCGTGGGACGACGAGGGGGAGACCCGCGCGTACGAGGCGTTCAAGGCGCGCTGGTACGGCGACCACCCCCCGGCGGTCACCGCGCTCGCCGAGATCCTCGCCTGGAGATGGTCCGGCGTCGATGCGCTCACGCTGGAGGCGTCCCACGGCCACGCCTTCGATCTCATCGCCCGCGCCGACAGGACGTGCTCGCGGGAGAGCGCCGTCTGCTCCACGGAGCGATTCCGCGTCGACATGCGGCGCGGCGCGGTGATGTGGCACGACGGCAAGGCGCATGTGCCCATCGAGCGGTTTCTCCAGGACCTGGAGCAGAGGGCCGAGAGAGCCATTCTCCTGGCCCGCGCATTTGCGCTGAGGCAACGCGGGCCGGCCGACGCCTCCTGTCTCTCCTTCATGACCGAGGGCGTCGACAGGGCGAGCGCGCGCGTCCGCATGCACGTCGGCCCGCCGTGCAACACCTCGCCCATGCGGATGACGCTCGGCTGGTACTTTGTGGACCTGCGGACAGGCAAGGTGTGCTCGCTCGACGACGAGCGGTGCGCGCCGGCGGCTGGCCAGGAGAGGCCGTGACGTGGCGCACCGGCAGGACCATGACACGCCTCGAGGCTGCTCGCCGCGGGCTGCCCGGTACCCGATGAACGATGCTGACAAGCAACGCGGGCCATCCGATACTCCCGCGGCGTGCCACACAGCACCTCCTTTGAGAGCCGTCGAGACCCCCTGAGAGCCGCCGCGCCGGAGAGCCGCCGCGCCCGGGAGCCGCCGCGCCCGGGAGCCGCCGCGCCCGGGAGCCGCTGCAAACGAGCAACGCCCGCGCCGCCGGACCGGGCGGCACGACCCCGCGTGTGTCCCCTGCTGTCGTGAAGGGTTTGTGACCGCGGCGCGGCGGGACACCGGAGCCGAGCACAACCGAGGAACCTGCCACCATGTCGCTCGACAGAGCCATCGGCATCATGTGCCCCGACATCTGGGGCCGATATGTCTGCGAGGTGCTCGGCGGCGTCCAGTCGGCCGCCGCGCGCTCCGGATACCGGGTGATCGCCATCCAATCGTCCCCGCGCCACGTCCACGAGCTGAGGCTCGCGCGGGACCAGATCGACGGGTGGATCGCCCTGATCGACGCGACGGGTATCGAGCGCTTCCTCGACGACGGACGGCCGGTCGTGACCCTCAGCACCCGCGCCAGGGACGCGCGCTGCCCCCACGTCGTGCCCGACAACCACGGCGGCGCCCTGGCGGCCGTCCGTCACCTGATCGAGCACGGTCACACGCGCATCGCCTTCGGGGGCAACATGGCCCACGACGACGTCAAGCAGCGCTTCCAGGCCTACCGGGACGCGCTCGACGAGGGCGGCGTCCCGTTCGATCCCGGCCTCGTCCTCGAGCTCCCGACCAACGAGCGGGCGAGCGGGCGGCTCGCCGTACAGCGCCTCTTCGAGGCGGGTATGCCCTGCACCGCGCTGTTCATGGCCACCGACCAGGGGGCGCTCGGGGCGCTCGACACCCTCGCCGAGGCCGGCGTCCGCGTCCCCGAGGACATCGCCCTCGTCGGCTTCGACGACATCGAGGCGGCCCGGTACGCCTCCCCGCCGCTCACCACCGTCCGCCAGCGGTTCGCCTGGCTCGGCAGCACGGCCGCCCAGCTCCTCATCGACCTGCTCGCCGGCCGCGACGTCCCGAGCGCCGGGCACACAGGGCCGACGACCCTCGTCGTGCGCCGCTCCTGCGGCTGCTCGCCCGTCCCGGCGCAGCTCGAGCCGGCGCCGCCCGGGCACGCCGAGCCGGCGCCGCCCGGGAGCGCCGAGCCGGCGCCGCCCGGGGACGCCGAGCCGGCGCCGCCCGGCGGCCCCGAGGGCGAGGCCGGCGCGCTCGCCCGGGACCTCGTCGCCCTCGCGACCTTCTCGACGGCGCTCGAAGACGACCCCTGGCCCGGCGCGACGGACGTGGTCCTGGGGCTCGAGGCAGCCGCCCAGGGCAGGCCCGGCCCCCCTGCCGCGGCGCTGGAGCGGGCGTGGCAGGAGGCCGTGGAGCAGATGCCCGACGTCGACGTGCTCCTCGCGATGCTCGACAGGCTCGAGCGCGCGGGCCAGGCGATGCTCCGCGGCGCGGGCGGCGCCGCCGGGGAGCGCGTCGCGGCGTACCTGCGGGAGGCCCGGCGCGAGATGATGCGCAGCCGGGTGGCCGTCGAGACGGCGCGCGCCGACTACCTGAACGGCCTGCTCGACATCAACCTGGTCATCCGGGAGACGCTCCTGGAGAGCGCGGGCGGCGGCGGGAGCAAGCTGAGCTGGCTCTCCGCGGTGCAGATGAGCTGGGGCTGCCTCGCCCTCTGGGAGGCGCCGGGCGACGCCGGCCCCGCGCTGCGGATCGTCGAGAGCGCCTGCCGCGGCGACGAGGCCGCCGCGCCGGCGGCCGGCGCGCGCGTCGCGGCCGCGGAGCTCCCGCGCGGCGACTGGCTGCCCGCCGCGGTCCAGTACGACGGCGACCATGTCATCCGGCTCATCCCGCTCCGCAGCGAGGACCAGGATCGCGGCGTCCTCGCCGTCTGCGCCCCGGTGAGCAGCCCGCTCGGGCTCGATCACAGGGACATGGCCGTGTGGGTGGCGATGCTGACCGCGGCGCTGGAGCGCGCGTCGCTCATCGCGTCGCTCGTCGAGCAGGAGCGGCAGACGCGCGCCGCCTACGAGCGCGAGCGCGCCCTGGCCGACGCCGTGCGCCGGCTCGGGTGCCCGGTCATCCCCCTCGACGACGGGGTGCTGCTCGTGCCGCTCGTCGGCGCCATCGACCCGGAGCGCGCGCGCCTCGTGCTCGAGGTGGTGCTCGCCGAGATCAGCCGGCAGGAAGCCGGGGTGCTGCTGATGGACATCACCGGCGTCCCCTTCGCCGACATGCAGGTGGCCGAGTCGCTCGTGAAGACGGCACGCGCCGCCGTCCTGCTCGGCGCCGAGGTCATCGTGGTGGGGATGAGGCCGCAGGTCGCGCAGGGCTTCACCCAGCTCGGCGTCGACCTCGGGGGCATGACGCTCCATTCGACCCTCGGCAGGGCGCTCTCGGCGCTGCGCCACCGGCGAGCGACGGTCGCTAGTGCGGCACCTCGATCGGAGCGCACGTCGACACGCCAGCGCCGATGATCTGGACCGTCAGGTCGTCCCTTACGAGGGCCGGCGGTGCATCGGAGCCCGGGTCGAACCGGTGGATGCTCGACGTGATGACGCCGCTCGGGTCGGGGTTGGACAGGAAGAACCAGAAGTCGCCTCCCCACGTCGCGAACGCCCAGGTCGCGCCCTCGTGGATGGCAAGGCCGGGCAGCGGCGTCCGCGCGCGCGTTGCGCCGGTCGTCCTCGTGTATTCGCTGAGGAACGCCGTCTCTCCCGGCGCTCCCCGCTCGAACCCGAAGAGCCGGCCGTCCCCCGTGCCGGTCAGGTCCGCGTCGCCGCCCGCGCCGCCGCCGAGGGAGGTGATGGTGTGCCGCTGCGTGTCGAAGACGCCGAGCACCCGGACGGCATCCTCCTCGGTCTTCCCGTTGAGCAGCGCCTCGCGCACATGGAGCGTCTCCTTGCCGGGGACGCCGTCGGACGCGAACGCCATGCCGAAATGGCGGAACGGCTCCACGAACGTGAAGGACGTCTGTTCGCAGCGGCCCGTCGCGATGTCGAGGCGCACGACGTACCCGTTCACGTCCAGGATCCAGGCGACGCCGCTCCGGTCGACCGCCATCGAGATGGGCCGCACGTTCTGGGCCCACGTGCCGTCCTCGTGCGTTATGGGGCAGTCGAGGCGGCCGATGCGCCGGAGCTCGCTCGTGGCCGGGTGGAACGAGAGGAACTTGCTGTCTGGCGTGACGAGGTAGATGTGATGCGACGTCAGGTCGGAGCACGTGGCGGACGAGCTGCTGAGCGGCGGCGGGTCCCACCCGCGCGTGTCCTCGGGGCCCCCTCCTTCGCCGAACCCACCGCCTCCGCCGCCCGCCTCGCCCGCCTCCCCTGCGGGCACGCCGCCCGCGCCGCCGCTCCCGCCCTCCCCGGCGCCCTCGCCCTGTCCGGCGCCCTCGCCCGGGACGGGATCCAGCGTCATGCCGCGCGCGCACGCCGCGAGCGAAAGAGAGACCACACCTGCGGAGACGACGGCGCGGAGAGCTCGCAGCATATCCATCCTTCGGCGGAGGCCTCGGTGCTTCGCGTACGTGGCGCCCGGGCGGGGGCGCCATTTGAGATTCGACCTCCGGCCGCGCGCGGCGCCTTTACCCCTCGGTCCCCGTCCCCGCCGCGGCGGCCCCGCGGGCGCGGCGCGCGGCGCGCGGCTTGCCGACGCCGACCCGCCGCACGAACGCAAGGAACTGCCCGAGCGTCGGCGCGGCGTCGTCGGCCCGCCACGCGACGAGCAGATCGGTCGACGGCGCGCCGACGATCGGCCGCAGCGCGAGCCCCCTGCGCCGGATGCTCTTGATCGAGTCCGGCAGGATGGAGACGCCGAAGCCCGCCGCCACGAGGCTCAGGATGTCGAGGTGCAGCGCCTCCTGCGCGACGCGCGGCGAGAAGCCCGCCTCCCGGCAGAGCCCCATCACCAGATCGAAGAAGGCCGACCCCCGCTGGCGCGGGAACACGATGAACGGCTCCCGCGACAGGAGCTCGAGCGGGATGCGCTTGCGCCCGGCGAGCGGGTGATCGGCCGGCAGCGCGACGACCAGCGGCTCGCGCCGCACGCACTCGGCGGCGAGCCGGGCGTCGTCGAGCGGCGCCCTCACGAAGCCGACGTCGATGCGCCCGTCCTTCAGCGCGTCGATCTGCTCCTGCGGCGGCATCTCGCGGAGCGCGAGCTCCACCGACGGGAACTCCGCGCGGAAGGCGCGGACAAGCTCGGTGATGCCGCTGTAGGCGAGCGACGACAGGTACCCGACGACGAGGCGCCCCGTCTCGCCGACGCTCGCGCGCCGGGCCTCGTGCACCGCGAGATCCAGCGCGTCGAAGACCCGCCGCACGTGGGCGAGGAAGACCTCCCCCGCGGGCGTCAGGTCGACGCGCCGCCGCGAACGGTCGAAGAGCGAGAACCCGAGCTCGGACTCGAGATCCTGGATCTGGCGGCTCAGCGGGGGCTGCGCGATGCCGAGGCGCCGCGCCGCGCGGCCGAAGTGCCGCTCCTCGGCGACGGCCGTGAAGTACCGGAGGTGGCGCAGATCCATACCTTGAAGGTATCGTGTGATACGAAATAATAGATTGGACGAACGTCTCGGGCACCCTAAAAGCGGAGCCTGCCCCAGGCGTCGCCCCCGGCCGGGGCGCTCCGGAGGGGGACGGGAAGTGGCCGATGTGGCTCGTCCGAATCGCGCTTCAACGCACGTACACGTTCATCGTGATGTCGATGCTCATCGTCATCCTCGGCGTGTTCACCATCACCCGGATGCCGACGGACATCTTCCCCGACATCGACATCCCGGTGCTGTCCGTCATCTTCAACTACGGCGGCCTCCCCCCCGAGGAGATGGAGAAGCGCATCGTCAACAACTACGAGCGCTTCCTCACGACCACAGTCAACGACATCGACCACATCGAGAGCCAGTCGCTCACGGGCATCTCGATCATCAAGATCTACCTCCAGCCCGGCGCCAGCATCGAGGCCGCGACAGCGCAGGTCACGGCCGTATCGCAGACGGCGATCCGCATGATGCCGCCCGGGATCAGCCCGCCGCTCATCATCCGCTACAGCGCCTCCAGCGTGCCCATCCTGCAGGCCGCGCTCGAGAGCGAGTCGCTGAGCGAGCAGCAGCTCTTCGATTACGCGGTCAACTTCATCCGCGCGGACATCGCCACGATCCGCGGCACGCAGATCCCGTGGCCCTACGGCGGGAAGCAGCGCCAGATCATGGTCGACATCGACCCGCAGCGCCTCTTCGCCTGGGGTCTCTCGCCGCGCGACGTCAACGCCGCCCTCGGGCTGCAAAACGTCATCCTGCCCTCCGGCACGGCGAAGATGGGGGAGAACGAGTACCCCGTCATCATGAACAGCAGCCCCGAGGCGTTCGAGGACCTCGGCAAGCTGCCGCTCAGGACCGTCAACGGCAAGACCGTGTACCTCCGCGACGTCGCGAGCGTCCGCGACGGGAACGCGCCGCAGACGAACATGGTGCACGTGGAGGGCAAGCGCAGCGTGCTCCTCAGCATCCTCAAGAACGGGAGCGCGAGCACGCTCGACGTCACGTCGCGCATCCACCAGATGCTGCCGGCCACGATGGAGAAGCTCCCGAAGGAGCTCAAGGTCTCGCTGCTCTTCGATCAATCGATCTTCGTGCGCGCGGCGGTCGACGGCGTCGTTCACGAGGCGCTCATCGCCGCGGGGCTCACCGCGCTGATGATCCTCCTGTTCCTCGGGAGCTGGCGCAGCACGCTCATCGTCGTCATCAGCATCCCGCTCTCGATCCTCGTGTCGATCATCGCCCTGAACGCGCTCGGCTACACGCTCAACGTGATGACGCTGGGCGGGATGGCGCTCGCGGTCGGCATCCTCGTCGACGACGCCACGGTGGCGATCGAGAACATCCACCGCAACCTCGGGCAGCGGAAGCCGTTCATCCGCGCCATCGTCGACGGGGCGCAGGAGATCGCGGTCCCGGCGCTCGTCGCCACGCTCTGCATCTGCATCGTGTTCGTGCCGGTCGCGTTCATCACCGGCGCCGCGAAGTCGCTCTTCGTGCCGATGGCCCTGGCGGTCGTCTTCGCCATGCTGATGTCGTACTTCCTGTCGCGGACGCTCGTCCCGACGCTCGTGCGCCTGCTCCTCGAGCGCGAGGCGGCGGAGCACGCGCACGGCCACGGCCATGAACGCCCGAAGAGCCTGTTCGGGCGCGTCTTCGCCGCGTTCAACCGCGGCTTCGACCGGCTGCGGGCGGCGTACGGCGGGTGGCTCGCGTGGGCGCTCGCGCACCGCGCCGGGTTCGTCGGGGCGTTCCTTGCGTTCGTCGCCGCCTCGATCGCGCTCGTCCCGCTGCTCGGCCGCGACTTCTTCCCGAGCGTCGACGCGGGGCTCATCAAGCTCCACGTGCGCGGCGCGCCGGGCACCCGCCTGGAGGAGAGCGAGCGGCGCTTCGCCCGCATCCAGCAGACCATCCGGGAGGTGATCCCGCCGGACGAGATCCGCACGATGCTCGACACCATCGGCATCCCGGCGAGCGGCATCAACCTGTCGCTGAGCGAGGGCGCGCAGATCTCGTCGGCCGACGGGCAGATCTTCATCGCGCTCGAGGAGCACCACCGGCCGACGGCCGACTACGTCCGGCAGCTCCGCGCGAAGCTCAACGCGACGTACCCCGACACGACGTTCTTCTTCCTCGCCCCCGACATCTCGACGCAGGTGCTGAACTTCGGCCTCGCCGCGCCGATCAACGTCCAGGTCGTGGGCCCGATCGGCAAGGAGGACGAGACCCTCGCCGTGGCGCAGCGGATCGCCGATCGCATGGAGAAGATCCCGGGCGCCGTCGACGTCCACCTGGCGCAGGTGCCGGCGCGGCCGCAGCTCCGCATCGACGTCGACCGCACGATGGCCGACCAGATGGGGCTCACCCAGCGCGACGTGGCGAGCGACGTGCTCGTCTCGCTGTCGTCGAGCGGGCAGACCTCGCCGACCTACTGGCTCGACAGGCGCGGCGTGCAGTACCTCGTCGCCGTGCAGACGCCCCAGCACGCGATCGGGTCGTTCGACGACGTGAACGCGACGCCGCTGTCGACCGGCGACGGCCGCCCCCAGCTCCTCTCCAACGTCGCCTCGCTGTCGCGCAGCACCGGCCCGGCCAACATCACCCATTACAACGTCGCGCGGACGTTCGACGTCCAGGCGAACGTCGACGGCACCGATCTCGGGTCGGTCGCGGACGCGATCGCGCGCGTCGTCGACGAGATCCGGCCCGAGCTGCCGCGCGGGACGAGGGTGACCATCAAGGGGCAGGCCGAGAGCATGGAGTCCTCGTTCCGGGGGCTCGGCTACGGGCTGATCTTCGCCGTCGTGCTCGTCTACCTGCTGATGGTCGTCAACTTCCAGTCGTGGCTCGACCCGCTGATCATCCTGATGGCGCTCCCGGGCGCCATCTCGGGGATCGCGTGGATGCTCTTCGTCACGCACACGCCGCTCAGCGTGCCCGCGCTGATGGGCTCGATCATGTGCGTCGGCGTCGCCACGGCGAACAGCATCCTCGTCGTCACGTTCGCGAACGACCAGCGGAAGGTCGGCCGCGACGCGACGACGGCGGCGCTCGCCGCGGGCATGACGCGCCTCAGGCCGGTGCTCATGACGGCGCTCGCGATGATCTTCGGCATGCTGCCCATGTCGCTCGGCCTCGGCGAGGGCGGCGAGCAGAACGCCCCGCTGGGCCGCGCCGTCATCGGCGGCCTCATCGTCGCGACGATGAGCACGCTCTTCTTCGTGCCCGTGATGTACAGCCTCCTCCGGAACAAGGCGCCGGCCAGAGACCCGCTCGCAGAGGACCTATGAGCTCCCCCGAATCCCCCGCCCCCGCACCGCCCCCTCCGGCCGACGACCTCGGGTTCCAGCTCCCCCCGCCCGCCGCGATGACGAGGACGCGCGGCGTCGCCCTCGGCGTGGGCGTGCTGCTCGTGCTCGGCGCGGCGTTCGCCTCGTCCTACCTGCCCCGCCGGAGCGCCCGCGCCGCGCTGGAGGAGGGCGTCCGGGCCGGCGAGGGCGCCGCCCCGCGCGTGACCGTGATCGCGCCGCAGCCCGTGTCGAGCGACCGCGCGCTCGTGCTGCCGGGGAGCGTCCAGCCGCTCGAGGAGACGGTCGTCTACCCCCGCGTGAGCGGCTACGTGCGCAGGTGGCTCGTCGACATCGGCGACAGGGTCGAGGAGGGGCAGGTGCTCGCCGAGATCGACACGCCCGAGCTCGATCAGGAGCTCGCGCAGGCGCGCGCGCAGCTCGTGCAGGCGAACGCCGGCCTCGTGCAGGCGAAGGCGAACCGCGACCTGTCGGCGTCGAGCGTGAAGCGCTACGAGCAGCTCGTCCCGGCGGGCGTGGCGCCGGCGGAGGAGCTCGAGCAGCGGCAGGGGCAGGCGCACGTGGCCGAGGCGAGCGTCACGGTGGCGCAGGCGGCGATCGCCGCGCAGCAGGCGAACATCCAGCGCCTGCTCGACCTGAAGAGGTTCGCGAAGATCGCCGCGCCGTTCGCGGGGACGGTCACCTCGCGGACGGTCGAGCGCGGCGCGCTCGTCACGGCGGGCAACGCGACGCCGCTCTTCAAGATCTCGGCGACCGACCCGGCGCGCGTCTTCGTCGGCGTGCCGCAGGACGTCGCGCCCAGCGTGCGGGTCGACGCGCCCGCGAAGGTCACGGTGCGCGAGTTCGCGGGGCAGCCGTTCGAGGGAAAGGTCGCGCGCACGGCCGGCGCGCTCGACGCGGCGACCCGGACGATGAACACCGAGGTGCGGGTGCCGAACCCCGACGGCAAGCTCCTCGCGGGCATGTACGCCGAGGTCGCGCTGACGCTGCCCACGCCGCACCGCGTGCTCGAGATCCCGGCGACGGCGCTCTACAACGACGCGAAGGGGCTCCGCGTGGCCGTCGTCGACGCCGGCAACACGATCCGCTTCGTCCCCATCGTCGTCGCGCGCGACACGGGCGCGACCCTCCACATCGCGACAGGCCTCGACGGGAGCGAGCGCATCGTGAAGCTCGCGAGCGCCGAGCTCTCCGACGGGATGGCCGTCGAGATCATCCCGTGATGGGTCGCCGCCCGGGCGCGGGCGGCGTCGCGAGGAGGGGTAACCGCAGAGGACGCCAGGAGACGCCCCCCGGTTCTCCTCGCGTGCCTGGGTCTTCGCGTTCCGTGATAAGGCCCCTGGCGGCTCTCATGTGAGGCTCCGCTCGGGGTGCTCGAGAGTTCACGCGCCGGAAAGGCCCCAGAAACCTGGCCCTCCGTACCGTGGCGCCATGACGCGCATGGAGCTTGTCGAGCAGATCGTCGCGGCGAGGCTGGAGCGGAAGCTGACCTGGAAGCAGATCGCCGAGGCGGTGGGGCGCAGCGAGGTGTGGACCACCTCGGCGCTCCTCGGGCAACAGAGCATGAGCGCCGACGAGGCGGCCGCGGCCGGCAAGCTGCTCGGCCTGTCCGCGCAGGCGGTGCTCCTCCTCCAGGTGCCGCCGTCCAAGGGGTCCCTCGGCGCGGCGCCCTCCACCGATCCGCTCATCTACCGCTTTCACGAGATCGTGCAAGTGTACGGCACGACGCTGAAGGAGCTGATCCACGAGAAGATGGGCGACGGCATCATGAGCGCCATCGACTTCGAGATGAGCATCGACAAGGTGCCTGATCCGAAGGGCGATCGCGTGCGGGTCGTGATGCACGGCAAGTTCCTGCCCTACCGCAAATGGTAGCGGGGGCGCCCGCGGGCGATCGCGCCGGCGCGGGGGGAGCCGTCACCGGACCTGCGTCGCGGCGAACGGGTTGAGCTCGTTGGTGAACAGATCCTCGGCCTTTATCTGCCCCGCCTTGAGCTCTCCGTCCTTCACCAGCCAGTCGATCCAGATCTGGTATTCCTTCGCCGACAGGAGCCCTCCTCTGCCCGCGACGCCCATGCTCGTCCAGTACGTCACCACGGACGCGTCCTCGTTGCGCTGGCGCCGCTCGATGATGCTCCGCAGGCGGGCCACCACCTCGTCGCGCGGGGCGCTGCGCGCCCACTCGACGGCGCGCGCCGCGGCCTCAACGAACTTGCGGGCGGTGTTCGGGTTCTCCCGCAAGAAGCGCGTCGTCAGCACGTAGCTGCCGGCGGTGAACTCCCCGAACAGATCGTGGTCCGAGAACAGCGCCCGGATGCCGCCGCGCTCCAGCGCCTTGTCGCGCAGCACGTCGCCCAGCACGGCGACGTCGACCTGCTTCTGCCGGAGCGCCAGCTCCGCGCTCACGGGCGGCAGCACCACCAGCGTGACCTGCGCGATCTCGGCGCTCGTCAGCCCCTGCCGCGACAGGTACTCCTTCAGCATGAGCTCGTGGTGCGCGCCGAGCGTGTTCATGGCGACCTTCTTGCCGAGCAGATCCCGCGCGCCCTTGATCGGGCTGTCCTCGGTCACGTAGAAGCCGCTCCACCGCTTCGCGTCGACCCCGTAGCTGCCCACCACCGCCCGGAGCGGCGCCCCGGCGGCGATCAGCTTGATCACCGCGCCGTTGAACGCGTGCCCGACGTCGGTGTCGCCGGTGACCACCGTCTGGATGTCCTGTGGCCCGCTGATCGTGTTGCCCACGTAGCTCAGCTTGATCGGGGCGAGGTAGCCGAGGTCCTCGGCCAGCTCGGCCACGGAGACCGCGCCGGCGAACCCCTGATAGCGCAGCTCCAGCACCTCGTGGTCGTCGGCGCCCCTGTCGCCGCTGCCGTGGCCGCCGCCCGGCCCGTCCTTCGAGCACGCCCCGAGCGAGAGCGCGGCGCAGAGGACCGCGACGAGCGCGCGGCGACGGGCGGTGAACGGAGATGTCGTGTTGGGATCGCGCATGGTCCGGGCCTCTGCTCCTCGCGTCTTCTGCTGGCTCGCTACTCGGCGGCTGCCGGCTCGGTCGACGCCGAGGGCACCGCCGCCGCGCCCGACGTCCTCCGCGCCACGGCGAGGAGCACGCCGAAGAGCACGGACAGGAGCAGGAACATGGATTGGAGCCCGAGGGTCCCGCCCACGAGGCCGCCGACGGTGCTGCCGAACAGCCCTCCTGACGGCCCCACCAGCGCGTGGAGGCCGGCCACCTTCCCCCGCCCCACCCGCGCGCCGATCCGCGCGATGCGGGTGAGGTTCGCGATCTGCACGAGGCCGAGGCCGAGGCCGAGGATCAGGCCGCCGGCGCGGAGCGGGGCGAGATCGCGCGACAGGCCGAGCAAGAGGAGCGCGCTCGGGACGAGGACGAAGCTCGCGAGATAGACGCGCTCGTGCCCCATCCGGCCCACGAGGCCGCCCAGCGCGAACAGCGCGGCGATGTACGTCACGCCCTGCCACGCGAGCAGCCCGGACGCCTCGGCCGCCGTCAGGTGAGCGACGGAGATGCCGATGGGGATGATGAAGAACATGAAGAACGAGTTGACCGACTGGGCCGCAAACTCGATGAGGCACACGCCGCGGAGCTCGACGTCCTGCGCGAGGAGGGCGAGATCGGACCGGAGCCCCGAGAGGCGGAGCGCCCGCGCGGGCGCGGACCGCGCCGCATAGGGCCCGAAGACGAGCGGCGACATCAGCACGGTGATCAGGAACGAGAGCCCGATGAGCCGGTAGGTGCCCGGAAAGCCCAGCGCCCGGGTGAGGCCGGCCGCGAGCATGGGGCCGAGCAGGAACATGCCGATCATGTGCGTCGCGCGGTACCAGCCGGCCTTGCCCTCGCCCACCGTCTCGAGCTGCTGCATGAACACGGTGCTCAGCGAGACGAAGCGCATCGGCATGAAGAAGCTGATCGCCGTCGTGAGGACCAGCAGGAACACCGGCGACGCGACCGCCGGGAGCGCCATGTAGAGCGCCCCGGCCACGAGGCTGCCCAGCACGAACAGCCGCGAGGGCCCGAGGTGATCGACGAGCAGCCCGATGGGGATGCTCATGAGCAGCACCCCGACGCTCTGCGATCCGGCGATCAGCCCGAGGAGCGCCTCGTCTGCCTTGAGGTCGAGCGCGTACAGGGTCGTTGTCACCTTGGCCACGCCGACGCTGATGCCCATGACCGAGGAGAGCGCCGCGAACACCAGAAGAAAGCGGTTCTTGTCGATGAAGGAGCGCAGTTGAACCTCGGAATACGGCTCGGATCGGGCCTGTTGCGCCGGCGCCCGGACGTCGGCGCGCAGCGATCGGCACGCCCGGTGCGCAGCAACCTCCATGCCGCGTCGTCCTTCGCCCGGGGTCGGCACCTCCCGGCGGCCCGCTGCTGCCCAGGCAGCAGCCGGTGATGATCCGGTGCTCCGGCACGAGCACGGCCGTCGCCCTGCGCCCGTGAGGAGGTTCGCGAGATCAGCGCCCTGCCCTGCGGCATGAAATCGCTTTCCCTCGGCCGCTCGCTGTAACATCCGGAACAGCATGGACGTCAGCCATTTCATCGAGCGCGCGGCGGCCGCGCCGTCGTTGCTGCTCGCGACCGACTTCGACGGGACCATCGCCGAGATCGCCGCGGTCTCGGGCGGTGCGGCGGCGACGCCCGTCGCGCTCCAGGCGCTCCGGGCGCTCTCGCGGGCGCCGGCCACGGCCGTGGCGATCGTCACCGGCAGGACGCTCCACGACGTGGCGGCGCGCACGGCGACGCTCGATGCGGTGTGGCGCGTGGGCGAGCACGGGGCCGAGATCGCGGCGCCGGGCGGGGAGCTCGTGTACGAGGCCAAGGCGCCGGCCGAGGCGCTCGACGTGCTGGAGCGCGACGCGGACGAGATCGCGCGGCGGGTCCCTGCGTTCTGGGTCCAGCGCAAGCGCTGCTCGATCGCGCTTCACTGGCGGCTCGTCGCGCCGGAGGATCGGCCGGCGGCGTTCGCCGCGATCGAGGTGTGGGCGGCCGCGGCGCGGCGGCGGGGGTTCGTTGTCATGGAGGGGCGCAGCATCCACGAGGCGCGGGACGCCGCGCACGACAAGGGCGGCGCGCTCGCGTTCGTGCTGGCGCGCCTGCCGCCGGGGACGCTGATGGTCTACGCGGGCGACGACACGACGGACGAGCCGGCGATCGCCCATGCCCGGGCGAACGGCGGCGTGGGCGTGTACATCGCCTCGCCGGAGCGGCCGGCGCCTCGCGTCGAGGCCGACCTGACGCTCGACGGGCCCGAGGCGTGGAGCGCGCTGCTCCGGGAGCTCGCGGCGCGGCGCGGCGGGCTGATCAGCGCGGAGGCGCTGCACCCGGCGTGAGGGGCGGCTGAGCGAGCGCGGCCGTCGCGAGCGCGCGTCGGCCGGCGCGGCGTGGCGCGCGCGACGTGGAGCGCGCGGCGTGGGGCGCGCGGCGTGGGGCGCGCGGCGTGGCGCGCGCTGGCGAGGGGCGCGGGGGGATGGTGTACGCTGACGTGCATGCCCATCACGCGACTCACGAAGCCCGACGCGAAGTTTCGCCTGGACGACGTCTCGACCGACCCGCCGCGCGACGCGAGCAAGCAGGAGGCGGCCGAGCGGCTCCACGCCCTCGGCAAGGAGCTGCTCGAGCTCCAGGAGCTCATGTGGGGGGCGCGGACGCACAGCGTCCTCATCGTCCTTCAGGGCCGGGACGCGGCGGGCAAGGACGGCGCGATAAAGAACGTCGTCGGCGCGCTCAACCCGCGCGGCGTCTCGGTGAGCTCGTTCGGCGTGCCGACGAAGGAGGAGCGGGAGCACGACTTCCTGTGGCGTATCCACCGTCACGCGCCGCGCGCCGGGGAATTTGCGATCTTCAACCGCTCGCACTACGAGGACGTGCTCGTCGTGCGCGTGCACGACCTCGCGCCGAAATCGCTGTGGAGCGAGCGATACGACCACATCAACGACTTCGAGGAGCTGCTCGCCGAGCACGGGACGATCGTGATCAAGTTCTTCCTGCACATCAGCAAGAAGGAGCAGGAGAAGCGGCTGCTGGAGCGCGAGGAGAACCCGTCGACGGCCTGGAAGCTCAACGTGAACGACTGGAAGGAGCGGGAGGTCTGGGACGAGTACACGGAGGCGTACGAGGACGTCTTCCGGCGCTGCTCCTCCAAGCACGCGCCCTGGTGCATCGTCCCGGCGGACGCGAAGTGGTACCGCAACATCGTTGTCGCCGAGGCGGTGGCCGAGACGATGCGCGAATACCGCGACGACTGGCTGAAGACGCTCGAGCGGAACGGGAAGGCGGGCCGCGAGGAGCTCGAGGAGTACCGGAGAGCGAAGGGCGTGCGGCACAAGGGGTGAGCGCCCGCGCGAGGCGGCGCCGGGCGGCCTGCCGCATCCTCCGGGATCAGGCCATCACCCGGACCATCCGCGTGTGCGGTATGCCCGCCTCGTCGAAGATGGGCCCCTCCTCGACGAACCCGAGCTTCCGGTAGAACGGCGCGGCGGCGACCTGGGCGTTCAGGACCAGCGCGCGCGCGCCCTGCGCCGCCGCAATGCGGATCGCCTCCTCGAGCAGGCGCCGCCCGAGGCCCGCGCCGCGGAGGTCCTTCCGGACGGCGACGCGGCCCACCTTGAGCGCGTCCTCGTACGGCACGATCCGCATCGTCGCGACGACCTCATCGCCCCCGAGGACCACGTAGTGCTGCGCCTCGGCGTCGAGCTCGTCGACCTCGATGTCCGCAGGCACGGCCTGCTCGACGACGAAGACCTCGTGCCGCAGGCGCAGCGCGCCGGCGTAGAGCGGAGAGTCGCTGCGGATGGGGAGGATCTCGCCGGCCAACGTGAATCACCTCGGACGTACGTCTGACGGGCCGGAGGCGGCCCCGCGCCGGCTTCGTGCGCTGTCGCGGGCGCCGCGTCCACCGGATTCAGCAGGCCCTGGAGCCCCTCTGCCACGACGAGCTAGCCTGATCGCTGCATGAAGATCATGACCTTCAACATCCTCTCCGGCGGCGAGGACCGCTTCGACGCGATCCTCGCGATCGTCGCCGCCGCGCGGCCGGACCTGCTCGTCCTCCAGGAGTGCGTCGGCTGGGAGGACGGCGCCCGGCTGCGGGCGGTCGCCGAGGCGATCGACGCGCCGGCGGGCGAGCGGCACGCCGTGTTCGGCCGCGCCAACCCGCGGCCGAACGGCCGGCGCAACCACGTCGTCGTCGTCAGCCGGGCGCCGCTCGCGGCGGCGCGCGTGCACGCGCCCGAGGCGCTCGCCCACTGCCTGGTCGAGGTCGAGCTCTCGCTCGCCGGCGAGCCGCTCGTCGTGTTCGGCACCCACCTGAACGCCGGCAGCGAGGACCGCAGGCTCACCGAGGTCCAATGGCTGCTCTCCCTCGTGCCGCCCGCCCGGTTCGCCGCGGGCCTCTGGGCGCTCGCCGGCGACCTCAACGCGATATCGCGGCGCGACCCCTACCCCGCCGACCTCGACGCGCGCTTCGCGGCCGCCGGCATCGAGAAATACGGCAGCCCGCCGCGGTTCGACACGATGGACACGCTCGAGGCGTCCGGCTGGGCCGACGCCCTGCTCCTCCGGCCGCGCTCCTCGCGCTGGGCCACGGCGCTGCGCGGGCGCCCCGGCGCCCAGGTCGAGACGCGGACCGATTACGTGCTGCTCTCACCGCGGCTGTCCGGGCGGCTCGCGCAGGCCCACGTCATCGACGTGGGCGCCGCGTCCGATCACCACGCCGTCGTCGCCGAGCTCGCCTGAGCCCGTGCGCGGGCTGCGCGCAGGTCGACGCGCGTCGAGCTGACCGCGCGCCGTGGGCAACCGCTCCACCTCTCTCGGATGGCCGCTGCGAGCAACAGCGAAGCACGTTTCGAGCAAGAACCAGCCGTCCGTGCGGCGGGATTGAATGATGACGACACCATTGGAATCACACGCCTCATTCGCTGTCATCATCGCCACACGCTGCGGCGGAGAGCGCCGCTACGCCCACATCGCCCCGTGACGCGCGCGGACAGCTCCGCTAATCGATCTCACCGGCTCACCGGCCCGCGCCATGGACTCTCCCTACGGCCTCCACGCTGGCAGCATCATCGGCGGCGACTTCGAGGTCGTGCGTCCGCTCGGCTCGGGCGGCATGGGCAGCGTCTATCTCTGCCGCCAGCGCAGCACCGCGCGCCAGCGCGCCGTGAAGGTCATGCACCCGCTGCGCGCGGTCGACCCCGAGCAGCGCCGCCGCTTCGAGCAGGAGGCGCTGGCCCCCGGGCTGATCGGGTCGCCCCATATCGTCGACGTGCTCATCGCCGGCGTCGACCCGGCGTCGAGCCTGCCCTACCTCGCGATGGAGCTGCTCCACGGCGAGACCCTCTCGGCCTGCGTCGCGCGGAGGGGCGCGCTCTCGGCCGCCGAGGCGCGCCGCGTCTTCGAGCAGCTCGGGCGCGCCCTCGAGGCCGCGCACAACGCGGGCATCGTCCACCGCGATCTGAAGCCCGAGAACGTCTTCCTCGAGGACGCCGGCGACGGCGCCGCGCCGCGGGTCAAGCTCCTCGATTTCGGCATCGCCAAGATCATCGACCAGGCGCGCGACTCGATGACGGGCGCCGTCGGCACGCCCCTCTGGATGGCCCCCGAGCAGACCGGCATGAGCTACGCGGCGCTCCCGCAGAGCGACGTCTGGGCCTATGGGCTGCTCGCGTTCTTCGTGCTCACGGGCAAGGTCTTCTGGCTGGGCCGCGGGCTCCCGGCGCTGCTGCGGGAGATCATGCTCGATCCGGTCCCCGCCGCGAGCCAGCGCGCGGCCGAGCTCGGGCTGCCGCCGCTCTCCGCCGGGTTCGACGCGTGGTTCGCCCGCTGCGTCGCGCGCGACCCGTTCACCCGGTTCACCAGCGCCTCGACCATGTGGCCCGTCCTCGAGCGCCTCCTCGACGCCGGCGCGCTCGCGCCCCCGGCGGCCGGGCCGCGCGCGCCCGGCGCCGCGGCGGCGCACCACCACCGCAGCGCGCCCCCGCCGGGAGCCGCGCTCGCCGGCGCGGACGCCGAGGAGCCGCCCCCGCCGAGCCACGCCCACAGCAGGACCATCGCGGTCTCGTGCTTCGAAGGCCACGACGATCGCGCGGCGCTGCCTGTCGCCGGCGCGCGCACCTACCCGCTCGATCGCGACGGCGAGGGCCGATCGGCGGCGCAGGACGACATGCGCCTCGCCGACGCGCGGCGGCCCGGGGACTCGGAGCCCGCGCGGCCGGAGTCCGCCTACCCCGCGCCCCCGGCGAGCTCGGCGCTGGCCCGCGGCCGGGGCAGCGGCGGGGCGGCGGAGCCGATCCTCCACGCGATAGACGACGATCACTGCGTCGCCACGTGGAAGGGCGTCCTCTTCCAGATATGGCACCGGCACACCATGCCGGCGGCGGTGCGCGGGGTCCGCGACGTGCTGCGCGAGCACGGCGGCGGGCTCCAGGCGACGCTCGTCATCCTCGAGGAGACGATGATCCCGGTGAGCAACGAGGCCCGCGCCTCGCTGGCGGAGCTCTCCAGGGACCTCGCGGCGAGCGGGATGTACGCGGCGCTCGTGTTCGAGGGCCACGGCTTCAAGGCGTCGCTCGTGCGCAACGTGGCCATCGAGTTCATCCTGCTGAGCCGCTCGCGGCTGCGTTACGAGGTCTTCAGCACCGTGAACGACGCCGTCGCCTGGATGATGCGCAACAGCCCGAAGCGAGACTGGCTCCGGGAGCTGCCGGGGGTCACGGAGGCGCTCCGCCGCGAGACGGCGCCGCACGCGACGAAGGCAGCCTCGGTGTTGTCGCGCTGACGAGGACGACAGGAGCGCGCGGAGCGCCCACGCTCGCGCCGCAGCGCCACGCTCGCGCCGCGGCCGCCCGCAGCGCTACGCTCGCGCCGCGGCCGCCCGCAGCGCCACGCTCGCGCCAGGGCCGCCCGCAGGAGGAGAAGACAGCTTGGTGGAGCTTCCGCACATGGACCGTGGGCCCGGGGACGACGCTGCGGATCGGCACGAGCGCCTGCTCGCCGCGCTGTACGGGCGAGGCGACCTCGTGCTGCTCCGCAGCGACGCGGGCGTCTCGGAGCTCGCCGGGCGGACGGCTCCCCTCCGGATCGTGCTCGTCACGGCCGCCGACGACGCCCCGGCCGATCAGCTCCGCGCCCGGATCGCGCCGCTGGTGAAGGCGGCGCGCCTCGGCGGGCCGCCGACGCACTTCGTCCTCGTGGGCGGCGGCGCCGCCGCGGGCCGGGCCGCGCTCGCCGGGGCGGCGCCCTTCGTGCAGCCCGTGCGGATGGGCTTCCACCACGTCGACGCGGCGGGCGCGCTCGCGCGCGTCAAGGGACCGGCGCTGCCGGCCCTCGACGAGGCCGCCGCGCGCCTCGCCGACGCCGCCCCGCTCGGGCCCGAGGCGCTCGCGGGGGCGCTCGCGGAGGGGCGGGCGCTGGCGCAGACGGAGCGCGCGATCGTCGACCGGCTGACGGGCAGCCGCCGCGTCACCGCGGTGATCGTGATCGCGTGCGCCGCGCTCCTCGCCGTGAGCTACGCCTTCGGCTCCGGCACGCACGAGATGGCGCTGTGGCGCATGGGCGCGAACAGCGGCGAGGCGGTGCGCCGCGGCGAGGTGTACCGGCTCCTCGCCTCCGCCTTCCTCCACGCCGATCCGGTGCACCTGTTCGTCAACATGCTGGCGCTCTGGTCGTTCGGCCCGATGCTCGAGGCGCTCTTCGGCCCGCGGCGCTACCTCCTGCTCTACGGCGCCTCGGCGCTCGGCGGGTCGCTCGCGAGCAACCTCCTGGACGACCGGTGGAGCGTCGGCGCCTCGGGCGCGATCTGGGGCCTCATGCTGGCCGGCATCGGCGTCGCGCTCCGGCCGCACGGGCTCCTGCCCCCCGCGATGATCGCGCAGATGCGCAGCCGCGCGTGGTGGCCGCTCGGGCTCAACCTCGCGTACAGCTTCCAGCCCGGCGTCGACCTGCTCGCGCACCTCGGCGGCGGCGTCGTCGGCTTCGCGCTCGTCGTCACCGTCCTGCCCCGGGGCCTCACGCCGGTCGAGCAGCGCGCGCGGCCGACCGACGCAGAGCCGAGGCCGCGCCCGCTCCTCTCGGCGGCGGCCGCGCTCACGGCCGCGGCGATGGCGCTGTCCGTCGTCGTGGCGCTCGCCGCCGGCCGCCCCTGGGAGCTCGCCGCGCCGCCGGCGCTCACGCGCACCGCGGTCGGCGACACGGGCGTCGCGCTGGACCTGCCGCAGGCGGCCGTCGAGGCCGCGGCCGTGGAGGATCTGGAGGGCGTCCGCTTCTACACCTACGGGCGGCTGCCCGAGACGACCGTCATGTTCCAGCTCGCGATCTTCCCGCTCCCGGGCGAGGTGCCGCCCGACCAGCTCGACGAGCTGCTCGAGCAGGAGCGCAGGACGCTCGACGAGCGGCGGCCGGCCGGCGCCGTCGCGAAGGGCCCGGCGACGCGCGTCACGCTGGGCGGAAGGCCCGCGGTGAGCGTCAGGAACGAGCTCCCGAACGGGGTCCAGGTGGTGAGCACCATCGTCGTGCTCGGGGACAAGGAGGTGGTCCTCCAGGCCTACTCGACGAAGGATCGGCCTGCGTCGTGGGCCGGCATCGAGGACAAGGTGGCGGCGACCCTCGGATCGCCCTGAGGGCCGCTGCAGACGGCGCCCGCTGCGGCGGCGGCGCGCGCCGCGCGAACGAACGACCCGACGGAGACTGAATCGCATGGAGCACAGCAATCCCCTGGGGCAGCCCATCGGCCGCCCCCTCCCCGGCTGGACGCCGCGGCCCTTGCCGCCGCGCGATCCGCTGATCGGCCGGACCTGCCGCGTCGAGCCGCTCGACCCGGAGCGGCACGCGGCGGACCTCCACGAGGCCGACCTGCTGGACGCCGACGGGCGAAGCTGGACGTACCTGCCCTATGGGCCGTTCGCGACCCTGAAGGACTACCGCGCCTGGATGGACGCCACGTGCCGGGGCGACGATCCCCTGTTCCACGCGATCGTCGACGCGGCGACGGGGCGGGCGGTCGGCGTCGCGAGCTACCTGCGGATCGACCCCAAGAACGGCGTCATCGAGGTCGGGCACCTCCACTATTCACCGCGGCTCCAGAGGACGCCGGCCGCGACCGAGGCGATGTACCTGATGATGCGGCGCGCGTTCGACGAGCTCGGCTACCGGCGGTACGAGTGGAAGTGCGACGCGCTCAACGCCGGCTCGCGCGCGGCGGCGGCGCGGCTCGGGTTCCGCTTCGAGGGCGTGTTCCGGCAGGCCACGGTGTACAAGGGGCGGAGCCGCGACACCGCGTGGCACGCGATCATCGACGGCGAGTGGCCCGCGGCGAAGGCGGCGTTCGAGCGCTGGCTCGACCCGTCGAACTTCGACGCCTCGGGCCGCCAGCGGCTGAGCCTCTCCGCGCTCATGGGCGTCGCGAAGCCCGGGTGAGCCGCGCCGCCTCGAAGGCGGCGCCAGGTCGCGGGCGGCGAACGCGCCTGGCCGGCGGCGCCGCGGCGGCCTACGATGACCGCCGTGAAGAAGCTCCGCATCGACATCTGGTCCGACATCGCGTGCCCCTGGTGCTACGTCGGCAAGCGCCGGCTCGAGGCCGCGCTCGCCAGGTTCCCGCACCGGGACGCGGTCGAGATCGCGTGGCGCGCGTTCGAGCTGGACCCGACGGCGAAGCGCGTGCTCGACGCGGAGGTCTCCTACGCCGCGCGGCTCGCCAGGAAGTACGGCACGTCCGTCGCCAGGGCGGAGGGGATGATCCGGCAGATGACCGACGTGGCCGCGGCGGACGGGCTCGACTTCCACTTCGAGAAGGTCCGGCCCGGCAACACCTTCGACGCGCACCGCGTGCTGCACCTCGCGGCGGAGCGCGGCGTGCAGGACGCGGTGAAGGAGCGGCTGCTCCGGGCCTACATGACCGAGGGCGAGGCGATCGGCGAGCCGGAGGTGCTCGCGCGCCTCGCCGGCGAGGCGGGGCTCGACCCGGCGGAGGTCCGCGCGGCGCTCGCGGGCGACGCGTTCGCGGCCGAGGTGCGGGCCGACGAGGCCGAGGCGCGCGCGATCGGCGTCACGGGCGTCCCCTTCTTCGCGTTCGGCGGGCGGTACGGCGTCTCCGGCGCGCAGCCGGCGGAGGCGCTCCTCGGCGTGCTCCAGCGGGCGTGGGACGAGGCGGCCGACGAGCCCGACCCGGCGTTCGCCGAGGGCGCGGCCTGCGGCCCGGACGGCTGCGCCTGATCCTCGGGGCGTGATCCTCGGGGCGTGGTAGAGAGCGACGCGACAGGCGACCGATGTCGATTCAATGGTATCCCGGCCACATGACGAAGGCTCGGCGGGCGATCGCCGAGTCGATGCCGTCGCAGGACGTCATCATCGAGGTGCTCGACGCCCGCATGCCGCGGGCCAGCGAGAACCCCGTCGTGGCCGAGCTGCGCGGCCAGAAGCCGTGCATCAAGGTGCTGAACAAGAGCGATCTCGCCGACCCGGCCGTCACGAAGGCGTGGCTCCGCCACCTCGAGGCGGAGCACCCGGCGCCGTCCAGCGGGTCGCCGCCCGGCGGCCAGGTGCTCGCGATCGCGATCGCCGCGAGCCAGTCGTCCGAGGCGCGGCGCCGGATCCCGGAGCTCTGCAAGCGCCTCGTGCCGCCCAAGAACGGCCCTGGCAAGGTGGTGCGGGCGATGATCGTCGGCATCCCCAACGTCGGCAAATCGACGCTCATCAACACGCTCATGGAGCGCAAGGTGGCCAAGGTCGGCGACGAGCCCGCGGTCACGAAGAGCCAGCAGCTCGTCACCCTGAAGAGCGGCATGGCCATCTCCGACAACCCGGGGATCCTCTGGCCCAAGATCGATGACGAGGCGGCCTCGTTCCGCCTGGCCGTGGGCGGGGCGATCCCGGACACGGCCATCGATTACCAGAGCGTCGCCCTCTTCGCGGCGGGGTACTTCCTGCGGCGCTATCCGGAGCTCCTCGCCGCCCGGTACAAGCTGGCGGAGCTGCCGGAGACGGCCGCCGCGCTGATCGAGGAGATCGGCCGCCGCCGCGGCTGCCTGCGCAGCGGCGGGGCGGTCGACCTGCACAAGGCGTCGGACATCCTCGTCCACGACTTCCGCGCCGGCCGGCTCGGGCGCATCAGCCTGGAAGAGCCGCCGGGGCTGGAGGACCCGTCGGGCATCGAGGAGAGCGCCTGAGCGGCGCGGCGCCCGGTCGGCCTCACCAGGACGCCTCCGCCGCGACCGCGCCTCCGTCGCTAGGCTGCCTCCTCCGACGCGGCGCGCTTCGCGCCGACGATCGCGCGGGCGAACCACAGGTACTCGTCGAGGAACCGCTCGGTCGACTTGACGATGTGCTCGCCCTTCGCCTCGAGCGACTCGTCGAACGCGTTGTGGACCTCCGGGACGAGCAGCTTCGTTGGTACAGGGAAGGCGCCGAGGCTCAGGATCACGTGCTGGAGCTGGGTCGACGCGTTGATGCCCCCGAGCTTCCCCGCCGAGACAGCGGCCACGCCGATCGGCTTCTTGCCGAACTCCTCCCAGAAGTAGTCCAGGGCGTTCTTCAGCACGCCGGAGAAGCTGCCGTGGTACTCCGGCGTCACGAACACGAGCCCATCCGCCTCGCGGAGGCGCGCGCTCAGGCCATGGACCCTCGCCTGGAGCTGCGGGTGCCGGCTGGCGCGCTCGTCCAGGATCGGCAGCGGGCTCTCGGCCAGATCGATGAGATCCGTGGCGATGCCCCTCTTCTGGAGCTCCCTCTCCAGGTGCTGCGCGACCTTGTGCGACTGCCTCCCGGTCCTCGTGCTGCCCAGCAATATGCCTATCCTCATGATGGCCTCCTCCAACGACGTTTGCGTCTGACGCCTGCGCCCGAACGTCACGCGTCACGCGGCGAGGCGCCGCTCCGCCGGCGCCGGCTCCGCCCGTCGCCAGCGCGCATCCCTCGGGGAAGCGGCCGGCCGACGCCCGTGCTGACGTCCAGATGCGTTGAAGGTAAACCGGGCTGTCCATCGTGTCGGATCGCGCGCCAAGGCGTTGGACAGTGTCCAATCCCTCGTCAGGGCCGGTCGGGCGGGCTGCGTTTCACGGCGCCGCGTCGGCGGCGCGTGCTAGGCTCGCCGGTCGACGTGGACGCCCAGGATCTTCGGGCGGCGGCCGGCGCCCGCTAGCATGGGGGCCGCGGCATCGCCGGACGACGCGGGCGCCGCGGCGACGTCATCTACCCCATCCCATCGACGAGGACCTCACTCCATGGCCGGAAGCAGCCTGCTCGCCCTGATCGACGACATCGCCACCGTGCTGGACGACGTGGCCGTGCTGACCAAGGTGGCCGCCAAGAAGACCGCCGGCGTGCTGGGCGACGACCTGGCGCTGAACGCCCAGCAGGTGACGGGCGTCACCGCCGACCGCGAGCTGCCGGTCGTGCTGGCCGTGGCCAAGGGCTCGCTGCTCAACAAGGCCATCCTGGTGCCGGCGGCGCTGGCGATCAGCGCCCTCGTGCCCGTGGCGATCACCCCGCTGCTGATGCTCGGCGGCGCCTTCCTCTGTTACGAGGGGTTCGAGAAGGTCGCCCACAAGCTGCTGCACACAGAGGACGAGGACGCGGCCCACCACGCCGAGCGCGTGCAGGCGATCACCGACCCGAAGATCGACCTCGTCGCGTTCGAGAGGGACAAGATCAAGGGCGCGGTGCGCACCGACTTCATCCTGTCGGCCGAGATCATCGCGATCACGCTCGGCACCGTGGCGGACAAGGGCTTCGGCACGCAGGTCGCCGTGCTCACCGGCATCGCCCTGCTCATGACCGTCGGCGTCTACGGCCTCGTCGCCGGCATCGTCAAGCTCGACGACGCCGGCCTCCACCTGAGCCGCCAGCGCAGCGCGGCGCAGCAGTCGCTCGGCCGCGGCATCCTGAAGGCGGCGCCCTGGCTGATGAAGGCCCTGTCGGTCGCCGGCACGGCGGCGATGTTCCTCGTCGGCGGCGGCATCCTCACGCACGGCGTGCCGATGCTGCACCACCACATCGAGGGCATGACAGCGGGCGCCGGCCCGGTGCTCGGCGCGTTCGTGCCGTCGCTGGCCAACGCCGTTGTCGGCATCGTCGCCGGCGCGATCGTGCTGGGCGTCGTGACCGCGGTGAAGAAGGCGCTGGGCCGCGACAAGGACGGCCACTGATCGCGGGCCTGATCGCAGGACCGAGCGCGGGCGCCGCTCAGCCCGGCCGCACCAGCGCGGCGAGCAGCCGCTCGAGCGCCGCGGCCGGGTCGGCGCAGAGGCCGGCGTGGACGCGCGAGGGCTGGACGATGGTGCTCGCCGGGGAGACAACCCAGCCGAAGCGCTCGGCCTGGGGGAGCCCGGCGACGTGGCCGCACGCCGCGTCGCCCGCGCAGACGCGGCGGAGGAAGTCGAGGTGGCCGCGGACCGCCTCGAGGTCGAGCGCGGGCCACAGGGCGAGGAGGCGCCGCTCGTCGGGCTCGCACCGCGCCTCGAGGAAGCCCCGCGCGCGGCAGAAGAGGACGACCCCGACGTTGACGCGCTCGCCGCGCTCCACGCGCGGGACCACGCGCAGCACGGCGTAGTCGAAGGCGTCGGCGGCGTCGCGCCGCGGGCTATCGTCGGGCGCGGGCATCGAGCGCCTCCTCGACGAAGCCCCGCGGCGACGCGAGGCGGTGGGTGAGGTACGCGACGTACTGCGCGCGCCGCGCGTCGGCGCTCGGCGCGGCGGAGGGCGTCGGCGCCTCGCCGTCGACGAGGCTGTAGAACGCCGACGCGCGCCGCTCCCCGACGAGCCGGACCGGCGGCTCCGGCTCGACGAGCCACGCGTCCGGGATCGCGGCGACGATCTCCGCGATCCGCGCGGGCGTGAGCCGGGCGCTGAGCGCGGCGTCGGCCGCGGCGATGTCGCGGGCGAACGGGAGCAGCACGTGGCTCTTGATGAGGGGGAACCTGTCGGGCGCGTCGGCGAGCGGGTCGGTCGCGTCGGTCCAGGCGTGGTGGACGTAGAGCGCCGCGCCATGGTCGATGAGCCAGAGGCGGCGGTGCCACAGGAGCAGGTTCGGGTTCTTGGGCGTCCTGTCGACGTTGCTCACGAAGGCGTCGAACCAGACGACGGCCGACGCGAGCGCCGGGTCGAGCTCGGCGCCGGCGAGCGGCTGGAACGCGAGCGACCCGGGCAGGTAGTCGAGCGCGAGGTTCAGGCCGGCGCTCGCGGAGAGCAGGTCCGAGAGCTCCGGGTCCGGCTCGGCGCGCCCGAACTCCGGATCGAGCTCGATGAAGACGATCTCCGGCACGGGCAGGCCGAGCGCGCGGCCGATCTCGCCGGCGACGAGCTCCGCGATGAGCGCCCTGGGCCCCTGGCCGGCGCCGCGGAGCTTCACGACGTAGAGCCCGTCGTCGTCCGCCTCGACGATGGCCGGCAGCGAGCCGCCCTCGCGGAGCGGGGTGACGTAGCGGGTCGTGTGGACGGTTCGGATCATGCGGACCTTGGCGACCTCGGCGGCCAGCGCCTCCGGTCGGACGGCGGTAGTTGACGACATCTCGGCGCGTCATTCCAGCGCATCGTTCCAGTGCGTCATTACAGCGCGTCGCGCGTCCAGTGGCCCCCCTGCCCCGACCTTCGATACCGTCGCGGCCCATGACGACCCAACCAGCGCCCGCCCCGGATGCGCCCGCCGCACCGGACGACCGCCCCCCCGCCGCGCCCCTGCCCTTCTGGCGCAACGAGGACTGGATCGCCGTCATCCTCGGCGCCCTGACGCTGCTCCCCGTGCTCGCCGGCCTCCGGCCCGCGCTGCCGAAGCTCAAGTGGGGCAGCGCCGCCGAGCTGACGGCCACCGTCCTCTCCCCGGCGAACCTCCTCGCCACCCTCCAGATCGGCCTCGTCCTGCTCGCCATCTCCGCGGTCGGCGTCGCGCTCCTCGGCCGCGACCTCCCGCGCCACGCGCTCGGCTTCCCTGTCGTCTACGCGCTGAGCTGGCTCGCGCAGGTGCTCGCCGGCAACGCCGCCGTCCATCACTACGGCATCGAATACGTCATCTTCGCCCTGCTGCTCGGGCTCTTCGTCAGCAATGTCGTCGGCGTGCCCGGCTGGCTCCGCGAGGCGGTGCAGACCGAGTTCTACATCAAGACAGGCCTCGTCATCCTCGGCGCGAACATCCTGTTCCAGGAGATCCTGGAGGCCGGCGCCCTCGGCATGCTGCAGTCGCTGCTCGTCGTCGTCGTCGTCTGGTATGCCTGCTTCTGGCTCGCGCGCCGCCTGCGCGTCGACGACGAGTTCGCGGTGATGCTCTCGACCGCGGTGTCGATCTGCGGCGTCTCCGCGGCGATCGCGGCGTGCGGCGCGATCCAGGGCGACCGCAGGAAGCTGTCGTACGTCACGTCGCTCGTCCTGCTCGTCGCCCTCCCGATGATCTTCCTCCAGCCCTGGCTGGTGAAGGCGCTCGACATCCCCGATCTCGTCGGCGGCGCGTGGCTCGGCGGGACGCTCGACACGACCGGCTCCGTCGTGGCGGCGGGCGCCCTCATCAGCGAGCGCGCGCTCAAGGCCGGCACCATCGTCAAGTTCTCCCAGAACGTCCTCCTCGGCGTCGCCGCGTTCTCCCTCTCGCTCTGGTGGACGATGCGCAAGGCGCGCGAGGGCGAGCCCCGCCCGAGCGGGCGCATGATCTGGGAGCGATTCCCCAAGTTCGTGCTCGGGTTCCTCGCCACGTCGCTCCTCTTCTCGTTCCTCGTCGACCCCGGCGTCGTCAAGGACACGAAGGCGCCCCTCGGCGGCCTGCGCACCGCGTGGTTCGCCCTCGCGTTCACCTCGATCGGCCTGGAGACGCGCTTCGGCTCGCTGCTGAAGATGGACGGCGGCCGCCCGGCGCTCGCCTTCGTGGCCGCGCAGGTGGTCAACCTGATCTGGACGCTGCTGATCGCGTATCTGCTCTTCGGCGGGCTCCTCTTCGAGCCGCCGCCGATCCGCTAGAACAGCGATCACGTTGAGCGAGCGAGAAATGAACCGCCAAGACGCCGAGGACGCCAAGAAGACGACAATATCTTGGCGTCCTTGGCGCCTTGGCGGTTCGAAATTCTGCTCGTTTCAGGCGGGTTCAACCCGTTTGTCGCTCTGGCCAGTCGCCGCCGCGCGCGGGCCCGACGGCGGGCCGGGCGCTCGCTCCGCGCAGCCGCGCGAGAACGAGCGCCGCAGGCCCTCCTGGCTCACTCGCCGAGGTGATCCAGCCGCGATCCCACCACCGGCAGGTAGTCGCCGAGCAGGAATCCATCCAGGCCGTCCGTGAACAGGAACGGGCCGACCACATGGTCCACCTCGCCGCTCGCGCCGCCGGCGCCGCCCTCGCCGCCGCTCGTGCCGCCCGCGCCGCCCTCGCCGCCGCTCGTGCCGCCCGCGCCGCCGTCGCCGCTCGTGCCGCCCGCGCCGCCCGTGCCGGTCGCGCCGCCCTCGCCGCTCGTGCCGCCAGCGCCGCCCTCGCCGGTGGCGCCGCCCGTGCCGGTCGCGCCGCCCTCGCCGCTCGCGCCGCCGGCGCCGCCCTCACCGGTGGCGCCGCCCGTGCCGGTCGCGCCGCCCTCGCCGCTCGCGCCACCGGCTCCGCCGTCACCGGGCGCGCCGCCCGTGCCGGTCGCGCCGCCCGCGCCGCCCTCGCCGCTCGTGCCGCCGGACCTCGTGACGGTGATGGAGTCGACGTAGACGACGGTCGGGTTGGCCCAGGGCCCCGCCGTACCAGCGTCGACCTTGATGCCGATGCGCCTCACCGCCGAGCTCACGAACGCCGCGTCCCCCGCAGCGGCGGTGTCGACGTCGATGGTGAGGTCCGTCCACTTGCCGAGTTCGCTGAGGTCCGTCCACGCCCAGGGGACGCCGACCCAGTTCTGATCACCGCCGTTCTGCACGTACGTCTGCACGCCACCGCCGGTGGCAGCGTGAGCCTTCACACGGAACGTGACGGTGGCGCCGGTCAGGTCGACGAGCTCCGGGAAGTCGAACTGGAACAGCGTCCCTGTGCCGGCCTCGGTGAGCGGCACGGCCAGCCGGGCGCAACCGGAGCAGCTCTCGTCCTCGCCGGGGCCGATGTCCGGCGGGGTCGTATCGCCCCCGCCGCCGCCTTCGTTCGTGCTGCCGCCGCCGCCCAGGCCGCCCTCGCCGCCCTGGCCGCCCTCGCCGCCTTGACCGCCCTCGCCGCCGGACCCCGTGGTGGCCGAGCTGGTCGTCGAGCTCGGCGACGTGCTGGAGCTGGAGGAGGTGCTCCCGCCGCCGGTTCCACCGGCGCCGCCGCTGCCGCCGCCGTCGTCGTCGCCGCAACCCGCCATGGCGAACGCGCCGACCAGCAATCCATACATCGCCAAAGAAAGAACTGATCTCATCGCATCCTCTCTATCTGTCCCACGAAGGGTCGCGCGGCTGAGATTGCCGTTCGCCGTACCTGCTCTTGTCGTACCGGAGCTCTCTCCGAACCCGCCGCGCGGGCGCGACGTTATCCCGAAGCCGGAACTTTCTCAACGGTGCAGGTGAATGTTTCCACGAGGCGCCCGGCGCACCGGGCGATCATCGTTCGTCGGCCCCGCTGCCAGCGTGGGAGAGCGGCTGAAGCACCGGCGCAGGAGGACAGATCGGGATTCAGGGCCCGGGCGTCGCGCGGCAGGGCGCGCAGGTCGAGCTGCGCGGGAGAGCGAGCGCGCAGACCTGCGCGGGAGAGCGAGCGCGCAGACCTGCGCGGGAGAGCGAGCGCGCAGGCCTGCGCAAGGGGGCGAGCGCTCAGAGCTGCTCGACGTTCTGCATCGGGCCGCCGGCGGGACCGGCCCCGACGTCGACGGCCCCGGCGATCCCGGCGGCGGGCGCGGAGAAGGCGCCGCGCTGCGCGGCGGGCTGGCCGGGCGGCGCCGCGCCGATGTCCCCGCCGACAACGCCGATCTCCGCGTCGAGCGCGGCGTCCCGCTGCGCCTCCCGCTGCCGATCGCGCGAGACGACCACCTCCGCGACCGTCCCGACCAGGGTGCCGATCACCGAGCCGGCGACGGCCCCGGGCGGGCCGGCGATCGCGCCCACCGCCGCGCCCGCCGCGGCCCCTGCGAGGGCTCCCGCAGCGGCCTTGGCGAGGCCGGAGGCGTGCGGGGGGACGCCCGCGGGCAGCGGCGCGTCGCCACGGCGGCGCGGATGGAGGTCGTTCTCGACAGCATCAAAACCGATGTCGTGCATGGCAATCACCCTCGCTGAGACCGAAGCCTCCCGCGCGGCGGGGGCGGCTCGCGGTTGTCCATCAACTCAGTGGCTCACGGTCTCATCGAATCAAAGCACGCACCGTGCCGGCTGGACCTCGCCGGGAACCGCGCGCCCCGCGCGGTGCGTCCTGCGCCCATCGCGCCGCCGCGGGGCGCGCGCGTGGCGCATTTCGCCTCAGGCAAGCGCCTGCCCGAGAGGCTGTTCCGCCGAGGCCGACGCGGCCGCCGAAGCCGGCGCCGTGCCGTGCGTCGGGCCTCGATCGCGGTCCCCAGCTCAGCGGCCGCCGGACGACGGCGCCGCCGTGGGGTCGAGCAGCATCATGGCGATCGCGACAACATAGAACGACAGGCCCACCAGCAAGAACGCGATGGCGACGCGGTAAATCGTGGTCTTGCGGTCGCGGTAGGCGAGCGAGACGAGGAGCCATTCCCGCATGTCGCCGCCCGGCTGCTGGGTGAGCCAGCGGATATGCTGCACCCCCCACACGATCAAGGTGGCGGAGAATAGCACGATCGCGACGCCGGCGATGATCAACCCCTGCGCGGCGCGGCTGGTGCCCGCGATGAGGCGGCCCGAGAAGCCGGTCGTCGTGATGACGATGCCGCAGAGGCCAATCAGCACCTGAGCGCGGTTATGGAGGACGGCGAACTGCCGCTCCAGGACGCCGTGCATGACATCCCAGGATCCGCCGACGAACTGGAGGATCCGGTCCGCCTCTTCCTCCCGCGCAACCTTCTTCATGGCCGACGCCGTAGCATTCCGCCCCGCCCCGCGCGATGCACGACGGCCCCGCAGGCCGCCCGGTGCGCCCGGCCCGCGGCCGGCCCCGGTCATGCCGTGTCGGCCTGGGTCGACGCGCGCGCCGCGTGGGCGCGGAAGAGGCCGAGCGAGAGGAGCGTGAGCGCCACCATGAGCGCGCCGGCGACCCACAGCACGGGGCGGTGCCCGTGGCGGTCGACGCCCATGCCCACCACCGGCCCGAGCAGCACGAAGGCGATGCGGAACAGGAAGCTGCGCAGCGAGACGCAGCTCGCGCGGTCGTCGTCGGGCGCGAGGCGCTGCTCCTCGTGGTGGAGCAGCGGCATGTGCAGCCCCCGCACGAACGTGAGCAGGAAATAGAACGCGAACCCGAGCGCGTGATGGGAGAGCGCGAGGCCGAGGTATCCGGCCGCCACGAGGGCGAGGCACGCGACGAGCGTCCCCGTCATGCCGAGGCGGCGGCCGGCGGCCTCGCTCACCATGGCGCCGAGCGCGGTGGTGATGCTCGCGATCGCCCACATGGGGCCGATCCACGCGACGTCGGCGCCGGCCTCTGTCGCGTACAGCGCCATGAGCCAGGTCGGCAGGTACGCCGCGAGCGCGAACGCCACGCCGAGCAGCAGGACGGCGCGCAGGTCGGCGCGCCGGAGCAGCGCGTCGCGCACGATGGCGCGCATGCGGCCGAGGTGGTCGTCGACCCGCGGCGGCGCGCGCCGGGTCTCGCCGAAGCGCAGGGCGATCCCGAGCGCGATCGCCCAGCAGCCGATCTCCATCACGAACGGCAGGCGCGACCAGCGCGCGTAGAGAAAGCCCGCGAGCAGCGCGGCGGCCGCCGAGGAGATCTGCGCCGCGGACCGCATGCGGCCGTACCAGCGGGCGAACTCGTCCTCCCTGCCCTGCTCGCGCAGCGAGTCGTAGAGCAGCGCGGCGTCCGCCCCCGAGATGAGCGAGTACCCCACGCCGAGCACGAGCTCCGCCGCCAGCACCGACAAGAGCCCGCGCGCGAGCGCGTAGAGAACCCAGCCGACCAGGATGGCGCCGCTGCCGAGCACGAGCGCGCGGCGATGGCCGAGGCGATCGGCGATGTAGCCCGAGGGGAACTCGAACAGCGCGATGCTCAGGCTGAAGAACGCCTGAACGCTCATCATCGTGGCCACGCTCATCCCGATGTCCCTCGTCCAGAACAGCGGGAAGACCGCCGTCGGGAACATCGTCGAGTGCACGCCGTAGTAGGCGCAGATGAGCCAGGGATTCCGCTTGACCGACGACATGACGAGGGCGCGCGAGTCTACGCGATCCCGGGTCGACGCGAGCCCGGGCGCAGCATCCTCGCGCGCCCCGGGATCACTCGGGGATGTGGAGCAGCGTCGAGCCTGACACGGGCATGTAGAAGATGTTGATCACCATCGGCTCCACGCTGGTGGTGAACTCGAACGGTCCCACCACGTCAACCACGTCGACGCTGGAGCCGCCGCCTTCGCCGCCGCCCGCGCCGCCGTCGCCGCCGCCCGCGCCGCCTCCGCCGGTCGCGTCGCCGCCCGCGCCGCCTCCGCCGGTCGCGTCGCCGCCCGCGCCGCCTCCGCCGGTCGCGTCGCCGCCCGCGCCGCCTCCGCCGGTCGCGTCGCCGCCCGCGCCGCCTCCGCCGGTCGCGTCGCCGCCCGCGCCGCCTCCGGTGCCATCGCCGCCTGTTCCTCCGGCGCCGCCTGCGCCGCCCTCGCCGCTCGTTCCCCCGGCGCCGCCCGCGCCGCCTGTTCCTCCGGCGCCGCCCGCGCCGCCTTCGCCGCTCGTGCCGCCGGCGCCGCCGTCTCCGAAGTTGCTGGTCGTGCCCCCGGCCTTGCGAGCGCCGCTCGCGCCGGCGGGCCTCGTGACGGTGATGGAGTCGACGTGGATGACGGTCGGGTTGGTCCAGGGCCCCGTCTCACCCGCCGTGACCTGAACCCCGATGAACTTCACCACCGTGCGGTCGAAGTTGGGAGACGCCGCGGCCGCGGTATCGACGTCGATCGTGAGGTCCGTCCACCCGTCGAGGTCGGCGATCGGATTCCGTGTGAAACCGATGTTCGCCCACGTCAGCTCGGCCCCGTTTTGCACGAACGGCTCGACGTTGCCGCCCGTGCCGGCGTAGTTCCTCACGCGGAACGTGACGGTGGCGCCGGTCAGGTCGACCGGCTCGGCGAACTCGATGAAGTACTGCGTCAACTGGCCCGCTGTCGTGAACGGGATGGAGAGCCGCGCGCAACCAGGGCACGTCTCGCCCGGGTCCACGACGCCTCCGCCCGTGCCGCCGCCGGCAGACCCCGTGCTCGTCGAGCTTCCGGTCCCGCCTGCCAAGCCCGACGACGTGCTGGAGCTGGAGGCGCCCCCGCCGCCGCTGCCGGAGCTGTCATCGCCACCACAACCCGTCAGGGCGAACACGCCGGTCAAGAGCCCGTACACCGCCAGTGAATGAACTGTTCTCATGCCAGCCCCTCCTTCGATAAGCTCCGCGGGGCCGCGCACCGCAGCCGCCGTTCGCCGTGGCGGCGCCCACCGTGCCCGAGTTCCTCGGCGCCAGCCCCACACGCACGACGTTATCCTGGACAGAGGAGCTTCTCAACAGCCTGGGCACGCGAATCTGTCTTCAGTAGCTCAGCGCACCTGGCGAACACCGACGCTGGCGCCACTACACGTGCACCAGCCACATCGGACCACCTGTGGAGATGAGCCGGGTGCGGCGCGCCTGCCGGCGCCAGCGCCCGAGCGTCAGGGAGGCTCGATCATGGCGCGATGACGCCGCGACCGCGGCGGCGTCGTTCAACGAGATCGCGCGGCGGCGCGGGGCTCAGCGCCCGCCGACGAGGGCGCCGTGGTGGGGTCGAGTCGCATCAAGGGCGGGTCGAGCTCGCCCTCGAACACCACGGCGTGCGGTCGCTCACGCCGCGCCCCCGTACTTCACGTCATACTTGAGGAGGACCACGCCGTTCGCGTAGGGCCTCGACTCCAGGAGCGCGAGCGCGACCTTCCTGGTGCTGCCGCCGAAGAGCCGCACCCCATGGCCGAAGACGATGGGGTTCAGCTTGAGGACGACCTGGTCGACGAGCCCGTTGTCAAGGAGGAAGCCGGCGAGCGCGCCGCCCCCGCAGAGATAGATGTCCGCCCCGTCGCGCTCCTTGAGCTGCTTGACGACCGCGAGCTCGTCGCGATCGACGACGTGGACCTCCGCGCCCTCGTCGAAGCGAAGGCTCCGCGAGAAGATGTGGTGTTCCATGTGCGGGTACGCTCGCTTCCCCGCGACGAGGCCGTGGTCATAGCCCCACGTGTACGTCTTTCTCCCCATCAAGACGGTGTCGTAGCCCTTGAGGCGCTCGACGTAGTCCGTGGCGTGATCACCTTGCATCATGAAGCCGTCCACCGAGCCGTCCTCATGCGATATGAAGTTGTCGAGCGTCACGGCGACTTCATAGACGATCTTTCTCATACGAACCGCTTCAGCGAGGCGTGCTCAGGGGCGACGCGGGTGAGGTGTCGGGTTCGACCCTAGCACGCGCCCGCGCGCTTGCCTACGGCCTCGGCAGGTTGCCCTGCTCGGTATGCGCTGGTACCGTCGTCGCCCCCCCGAGGAGAAGACATCATGAAGAGCGACGTGAATCGGTGCTGGCGGCTTGCCAGTCGGCCTGTCGGCCTGATCAAGGACAGCGATTTCACGTTCGGCGAGGAGCCCATCCCGGAGCCGAAGGCGGATGGCGAGATCCTCGTCCGCACGCTGTACCTGTCGGTCGATCCAACGCAGCGGATCTGGCTCGACCGTGACTCGTACATGCCGGCGATCCCGATCGGCGATGTCGTCCGCGCCTTCGGTGTCGGCAAGGTGGTGCGCTCGAACAACCCCGAGTTCGCCCCGGGCGACCTCGTCCAGGGCATGCTCGGCTGGCAGGACCACGCGGTGGTGGCGTCGGGCAAGGCCGCCCTGGTCCCGGCGGTGAAGCTGCCGCCCGGCCTCTCGCCCGAGCTGGCGCTCAGCGTCTTCGGCGTCACGGGGCTGACCGCCTACTTCGGCCTTCTCGACGTCGGCCGCGTCCAGCAGGGAGAGACGGTCGTCGTCTCCGGCGCCGCCGGGGCGACCGGGATGATGGTGGGTCAGATCGCGAAGCTCAAGGGCTGCCGGACGATCGGGATCGCGGGCGGCCCCGAGAAGTGCGCGTGGCTGACGCGTGAGCTCGGCTTCGACGCCGCCATCGACTACCGGTCGGAGGACGTCGCGGCCCGGCTCCACGCGCTCTGCCCTTCGGCCATCGACGTCTACTTCGATAACGTGGGCGGCGCGATCCTGGACGCCGCGCTCGCCGAGCTCGCGATGCGCGGGAGGGTCGTCCTCTGCGGCGCCATCGGCGACTACAACGCATCCGAGCTGCCGGCGGGCCCAAGGAACTACCTGAACCTGCTCGTCCGGCGCGGCCGGATGGAGGGGTTCATCGTCAGCGATTACTTCGATCGCCTCGGCGGGGCGATCTCCGATCTCGGCGCCTGGGTGAGCTCGGGCAAGATCAAGAATCGCGTCGATGTCCAGGAGGGCCTCGAGAAGGCGCCGGCGACGCTCAACCGCCTGTTCACCAGCGCCAACGTGGGCAAGCAGCTCCTGAAGGTCGCCGACCCGTGAGCGCGCCGCGCGGCGCTCAGAACTCGGTGCCGATCATGTACCTGAGCTCCCCCGTCCTCAGCGAGAACACGTAGAGCGCCGTCCACGTGGCGTAGAAGACGTCGTTCGCCGACGTCGATATCCCGTGCGAGACCTGCGATCGCTTGTGGATCTGCACGTCCCAGAGCCGCTTGCCGGTGGCGCCGTCGAAGCAGGCGAGGCGCGTGCCTTCGCCGTGGTCCTTCATGTCGTAAGGGACGACGAGGTGCCCGCCCTCGTAGGCGGCCTCGTCGACACCCGAGGTGCTCGTCGTGAGCGGGTCGACGCCGGGCACCACCGTCTTCCACAGGACCTTTGTCTTCTCCACCGCGGCCGCCATGCCGACCTGGCTGCCCTTGCTGCGGCTGCCGAGCAGGAACCGCGGCCCGGGCCCGTTCGGGACGAGCGCGTGGTGCGCCGTCATGCCCTCGACCCCCCCGTACACGCGGGGCAGCCCGAGCGCGTCGAACCTGGACGAGTTGACGAGCTGATAGCCGGGCGCTTCCCCCTCGTTCGAGCTCGGGACCGGCTTGCACGCCGCGTCCTTCGCGAGCGCGCGCCGCGCGCCGCTCGCCGGGTCCAGCCCGTGCTTCGCGTCGTCGACCGTCTCGACGACGACGACGCCGTCGCCCTGGCACACCCGCTTTGCCTTCTCCCCGAGCGGCACCGACCACGACGGCTTCCCGGTGCGCAGATCGTAGGCCTGCGCCTTGCCCAGCGCGTCGACCGAGACCACCCGGTCGAGGACCACCGCGCGCCGCGCCTCGGGCGTCGTCGCGTCCTTGGCGAGGGCCGCCGTCTTCCAGATGGGCTTCCCATCGCGGCCGTCGTAGGCCCCGATCCACGCCTCGCGCCCGGGTATGCTGCTCTTGCCGATCACGTCCGGCGCCCCGTCGCCGTTCACGTCCGCGATCATCGGCCGATCGTCGAAGTACGTGCCGGGTCCCGCGCCGAGGAGCGGCCGAGCCCCGGCGCCGGAGGCGCCCGACGGGCCAAACGCGAGGAAGCCGGCGATCGCGGAGGCCGTGACCATGCCGGCGACGGCCGCCATCACGGTGACCACCGCGGCGTTGCCGGACGGCGGGGCGACCCGGACGACGTGCATCCCCTGCGGGACCTGCGCGGTGGTCGGCTTCCTGCCGCGGTCGATCAGCGATCGCGCGCCGCAGTACTGGCAGGTGACGGTGTCCATCCCCGGCTGGACCGGCAGCGGGGCGCCGCATCGAGGGCATCGGGGGTCGACGATCCTTGCCATCGTTCCACTCTACACGAGCGCTCCGCAGGATCCGCAACGCGCTCGCGCGGGCGCGCCGCGGCCCGCGCGTCGATCACTTCCTCTCCCGCGCGCCGCCGCGCGGTCCCGTGACGGCGCCGCCGCGCGGTCCTGTGAGCGCGCCGCCGTCGCGCGAGAGCTCGTGCGAGCGCGGCTGTCGCGCCGGTTCCAGCAGGGCCGCGCGCGTCAGCCCTTTTCCGCCGAAGCGCTCGGCCACGTCCGCCACGACGCCCTCCAGGCGGCGGCGGCGCTCGGAAGCGACAGGGAAGAGGCTGAGGGTCGGGCTCTCGGTCTGGCCTGTCAGGTCGCCCGCGGCGACGCCGACGAGCCGCACGGGCCGCGACAGGTCGAAGCGCGAGAGGAGCCCCTTCGCCGTTGCGTAGATCGAGTCGGTGTCGCCGACCGGCTCGGTCAGCTTCGTCTGGCGGGTCCGCAGCGTGAAGTCCGCGTACTTGAGCTTCACCGTCACCGCGCGGCACGACAGCCCCGCCTTGAGCAGGCGCCGCGCCACGCGGGCCGACAGCTCGAGCAGCCAGCGCTCGATCGGCGCCCTGCCGAGGAGGTCCTCCTCGACCGTCTCCTCCGCGCCGACCGACTCGGCCTTGCGGCCCGGGACGACCTCGCGCTCGTCGACCCCGGCGGCGAGGAGCCGCACGTGCTCGCCCCACGCGGGGCCGAGGAGCTCGTGCAGGCGCGGCGCCGCGCAGCGCGCGAGGTCGCCGATGGTCGCGAGCCCCGCGTCGCGGAGGCGCTCGGCCGCGCGCGGGCCCACGCCCCACATGCGCTCGAGCGGCAGCGGCGCGAGGAAGGCGGCGACGTCGCCGGGGACGACGACGAGGCCGTCGGGCTTCCGCAGGTCGCTCGCGATCTTCGCGGCGAACTTGCAGGGCGCGACCCCGGCCGAGGCGGTGAGGCCGAGCTCGCCCTGGATGGCGCGCTTGATCTGCGCCGCGATCGCCTCGCCGTCGCCGAAGAGCGCGCGGCTCGCGGTCACGTCGAGGAACGCCTCGTCGAGCGACAGCCCCTCCACGAGCGGCGTGAACCGGCGGAAGATCGCGAAGACCTGCGCGCTCACCTCGGCGTAGCGGGCGTGCCGCACCGGCACGACGACCGCCTCGGGGCAGCGGCGGATCGCCTCGGCCATCGGCATCGCCGAGCGGGCGCCGTACGGGCGCGCCTCGTACGAGGCGGCCGCGACGACGCCGCGCCGCGAGGCCCCGCCGACGAGGACGGGGCGGCCCCGCAGCGACGGGTCGTCGAGCTGCTCGACCGACGCGAAGAACGCGTCCATGTCGATGTGGAGGATCTGGCGCATCGCGGGGGGGCGCGATTGCACCCCGGGCTCGCGCCGGGATCAACCGGCCGCGACGCGGCCTGCGGGGCTGGCCGCGACGCGGCCTGCGGGGCTGGCCGCGACGCGGCCTGCGGGGCTCACTTGAGCGACTGGAAGAACCGCCAGGCTCGCCCGCCCGTGCCGGACGGCACGGAGTGACCGCCGGGGTGCGTGCAGTACACGAGCGGCAGGCCGTCGGTGCAGCCTTGATACTCGACGCACCCATCGCCGAAGCTCGACGGCGTCGTCGTCGCCTGGCAGCCGTTCCGGCCGCGCCAGAAGTCGCGGGTGGACTGTCCGAGCGCGGGGGTCACCGTCCCGTCGGTGGTGCCTTGCGTCTGGATCAGCGCGTGCGCCGCGCTCGCGTCGCTGCACGTGGGCTGGGATCCGTTGGGGCCCCACCCGGCGACCGGGGCGAGCCCGCGGAACACGGAAGAGCGCTCGCAGCCCAGCGTGTTCGTCATGAAGCCCCCCTGGCTGAACCCGACAGCGAAGATGCGCTTCGTATCCACGCAGTAGTTCGTCTTGGCGTGCTCGAGCATGGCATCGAAGAACGCCAGGTCGGCCGACATGCGCGCCGCGTTGGCGTTCGGCGGCGGACCGCCCCAGTTGGAGTCTGCGTCACCCCACTGCGACTGGTTGCTCGGGGGCCTGGATTGCCCGTTCGCCGGCAACCCCTGCGGATAGATGAGCAACGCCTGGTTGTTCGTCTCCCGGATGAGCTGGAATCCGCTGTCGTCGTGCGCGGCCCACACGTTGTTCATGTTCAGGCCGTGGATGCCGAAGATCAGCGGCAGCGGCGTGCTCGGGTCGTAGTTCTCCGGCACGTACATCAGGAAGTAGCGCGTCACGCCGCCGACCGTCAGCGTCTGCTGGGCGCGCGGGTCGGGGCGCGTCGCGGCGTTGCCGCAGCCCATCGAGCCGGCGTCGCCGGCCCCCGTCGAACCGCCGCCACCGGCCGAGTCGCCGCCCGTGCCCGCGCCCCCGCCCCCATCGGCTCCTCCGCCCGACGTCGATCCCGCGGACGTCGATCCCGCGGACGTCGATCCCGCAGACGTCGATCCCGCAGACGTCGATCCCGCAGACGTCGATCCCGAGGTGGAGCCGCCGCTCGTGGAGGTGCCAGAAGACCCACCAGCGCCGGGGTCGACGGGATCCGGCTCCGACGAGCAAGCCGACAGCCCCACGGCCACGCCCAAAGTGAAGAGAACTCTCAGGCCCAATGCAATTTGACTCATCGCGACACCACCTCGCTAGCTGCTGATCGCGGCGGCCCCGCTCGTTCCGGCTTGAGGATCGCTGTCCGACAGGCCCGTGCCGCCGCCGCTGCGAGCCGGGAGAGCGAACGAACCGACCCGGGCACGGCGTGCTTCGAGCGGAAGCAGATTTGTCTGTCGTCCGAATACCCAGGAGCGGCTTCACCCCCACCGCCAGCGTTCCACGAGGCGCGTCCTCCGCGTGAGGCAGACACTGTGAACGTTCACACAGACGATGTCAACTCCTGTCGACGGGACCGCGGGGCCCTCGAGCCAGGAGAGAAGCCGCGGGCAAGGCTCATCCGGAGCGGCGCGTCAAGAGCGCTCAGCGCCGAACCGCGGTCATTGGCTTCTGGCAGCAGGCTCCCGGCCCCTGCCCGCCGCTCGGGCGCGAGGGCGCACGCGTGGACGAGCGAGAGCTCGGACTTCCACGCCGGCAGCCATCCCATTGACATCTACAGTGTGAGCGTTCACAGTCGACGGCGGTCTCATCCTTCCCTGCTCTATCTTCAACGCTTCATCGTGTACACCCATGACGGCAAGCGGCGCGCACGAGGCCAGAGCCTGCACCATGGCGTACCTGAAGCGCATCGACCGGGGTGAGGCCGGGGCGACGCAAGACGCTCCCGAGCACGAACCGGCTCAGCGCCGATTAGGACGTGACAATGAAGAGACATCTCCTTTCCATGACAGCTGTGTTCCTCACAGGCGCCCTGCCCGTCTCCTGCGGAGTCGACGAGCAGCCGGCCACGCCCCCCGATGCGTCCGACGCTGCGTTCAGCCCGACGACGTACCAGAACCCGGTGCTGGCCGGCGATCACCCGGACATGAACCTCTACCGGGAAGGCGACGCCTTCTACCTGGTCGGGTCGAACTTCCACATGATGCCCGCGTTCGAGATCCTGCGCTCGACGGATCTCCTGCACTGGGAGCGCGTGACCCGGGTGGTCGACTCGACCGCGGCCGCGCTGGACGAGCAGACCGGGCCTGGCCAGGGCACGTGGGGCGGCTTCATCGTCAAGGCCGGCGATACGTACCGGGTCTACTACGCGATCGACGCCACGCAGTATTTCTCCTCGGCGCCGAGCCTCGAGGGCCCCTGGTCGGAGCCCACGAAGGTCGATATCTTCCCCTACACGCCGCCGGGGAGCGACATGGCGTACGAGCGGAACACCGGCTCCGACAACTCGGTGTTCGTCGATCCCGAGAGCGGCAAGACGTTCATGATCGTCAAGAACGGCCTGTGCAAGTGGGACGCCGATCACCCGAACGACTTCGGCATCAACCTCATCACGGAGATCAATCCCGAGACCGGCATGCTGCTGCCGGAGACGAGCATCGACATGAGCTTCGTCAACTGGGACCAGGAGACCGGAGGCTGCGGCGACTTCAGCGATCCTGACTGGAGCAAGTGGGGCGAGGGGCCGACGATGGCCAAGCGCGGCGACTGGTACTACTACTTCATATCGACCCACACGGCCTGCGGCGGCCAGCTCCACGCCTGGGCGTCGAAGAAGCTCGTCGGCAGCACCTCCGAGGACTGGCACTGGCTCGGCTATGTCCTGACAGGCGAGGAGCCGTACGCCGGCGTGCAGCACACGACCGCTCCGGTCGAGCTCGATGACGGCACCTGGTGGGCGTTCGCCCACTCGTACGACTGCACCGGCGTGGACACCCAGGACTGGAAGAACGGCGAGTGGATGGGGCTCGGCCGCGAAGGGCTGCTCCTGCAGGTGACCTGGGAGGATCAGGAGGTGGATGGGGAGACCATCCCGGTCCCGAGATACGCGCTCGAGGGGCGCGCTCTGCCGGCGCCCAAGCTGCCGCCGAGCGACGTGCCCCTCCTGCTGCCCGTGAACGACGAGTTCTCGTCGGAGGCGCTCAACCCGGCCTGGACCACCTTCGGCCGGTCGGAGGACAAGTACTCTGTGGCCGACCGCGCCGGCTGGCTGCGGATCAAGCCGGAAGCCGGCGAGACGACGTATGTCGTGCAGAAGGACGCGCTGCACTCCAGCAGCATGACGGTGAAGCTGGAGTTCAAGCCCGAAGCGGAGGGCGACGCGGCCGGCGTCCGCGTGGGCAACGGCTACTGGCAGGACGAGCAGGTGCTCGGGGCGCCGACGTGGATGGCGAGCGACGAGGGCTTCATGCTCCCGGCCATCATGGACGTCTCCGTGGCGCGGGTCATGGAGGACGAGGCGGACAAGATCCGGTTCTCCTTCCGCACGCGCTCGGTGATGCCTCCGACCGAGGAGGGGGGCGCGTACACCGAGCTCGCCGAGCCCGTCGTGGTGGGCGAATCGGTCCCGGCCCCCGAGGGCGATACGATCTGGCTGAAGCTCGTCCGCACCGGCCACAAGGCAACGGGCTGGTTCAGCGCCGATGGGCTCGAGTGGACGCAGGTGGGCCCCGAGATCGACGTCTCCACGCTCGACCACTTCTACGCCATGGCCCACACCTGGATCGGCAACCAGGCTGGCATGTTCGCGACGAACAAGAGCGCTGATTTCGATCTGTTCGCGTACCGCGACGGGTTCACCGCGATCCCGGCGGCTGAGGCGAACCAGCAGTCGGGCGCCGACGTCGCGTCGAGCGAGTCGGCGGGTCCGGTGCTGGCCGGGCTGGAGGACGGCGACTGGGCCGCATACGGCAGCGTCGACCTGGGCAGCGGCGGCCTCCAGGCGAAGGCGATCGAGGTGAAGGCCTCGAGCGCCGGCCAGGGCGGCGCCGTGGAGGTCTGGATCGATCCGCTGGCCGGCGGCTCGGCCATCGGCACCTGCGCCATCCCCGGCACGGGCGGCTGGGAGGCGTGGGAGACGATCACGTGCGACGTGGAGCCCACCGCGGGCACCCACGAGGTCTATCTGAGGGCGACCGGCGGCGCGGGCGAGCTGGTGCGCCTCGCGTCCCTGCGATTCGTGCCCTCGAAGTGACCTGTCGGCCACGGGTGGCAAGGCGGCGCGCGCCCCGCGCGCCGCGCGACGAGCGGGCGCTGCCCGGGCCAGCGCCCTTCCGAAACCAGGGACAGGCTCGGTCGGCGCGGCGCTAGCATCGGCATCGCCGAGCGGGCGTCGTAGCGGCGCGCCTCGTACGAGGCGGCCGCTACGACGCGGCGCCGCGAGGCCCCGTCCTGGTCGGCGGGGCCTCGCGGCGCGGCGTCGTCGAGTTGCTCGACCGGCGCGAGGAACGCGTCCATGTCGATGGGAGGATCTCGCGCATCGCGGCCGAGCGATCGCGCTCGAGATGCGCGCCGGACTCCACCGAGACAGAGGCATCGGCGCGCCGCCCGAGCGCTCTCGTCCGCGGCCGCGCGCCCTCGTCGAGGGGCGCGCGTCAGGCCGAGCTTGCCCGGGCGCGCGGGCGCGCGGTAGATGACGGGACGCATGGCAAAGCTGAAGCGGCTGCGGATCGAGCGGTTCCGGGGCGTAACGCCGGGGACGGAGCTCGTCTTCAACGACACGTTCAACGTGCTCCTCGGCCAGAATGGGACCGGTAAAACGACGCTGCTGAGGCTCATCGCGATGGCGCTGGCGTCGAACTTCGGAGCGCTCGAGCGAGAGGACTTCGCGCTGGAGTACGAAATTGAATCCGTGGGGATGAGCCTTATCGTCTCCGTTCGAAACGACCTTTCGGACGAATCCATGGCGGATGCGCGCATCACACGAGGCCGGCCCTCGAAACGCTCTCCGGAGAGCGCAACCCCGGCCTGGTCATACGAAGCGCGCATTCGATTCCATCATCACATGCCAGAGCAGCGGGTCTCAGTGACTCCTGTGGGAGCCGAACACTTCATCAACGACGTTCCCGATACTGACATGGAGATTCCGGTATCCGACCCCTTCGAACAAGACTTCTTGCTATGGGTCCTCAATGACATATTCCGCGAAGCAGCCACGGAGCTCGGCCCTGAGTGGTACGACGCCGCTGTTGACGACGTCCTTGTCCCCCGCGGCAGAGGAAGGTTCGACGAGGCGTCACACGCCTTCGAGGAAATGACGGGGGAGTCCTTATCAGAACATCAGGGTGACTGCATCGAGTCCCCCATGCTCATTGCCCTTAGAACAAGCGACGGGAATGTCAGCGCCACGCAGTCGACGCGTGTCCCCCCTGAGGTCGTTCGCCTCATCGAGAGCAACCCCACGTCGCTCGAGGCCAAGAGCCCCAGCCTCCCACACACCGAGTTACCCTTTCTACGTGACGCGGTCTCGCTGTTCCACTACGCCGGCTCCGACCTGATCTTGCGCCTTCATTCGAAGAAGGTCACACCTGCTGGCGAGGAGCTGTTTTATACAGGCCTCGCCTTCACATTCACTCTGGAGGACGGCTCTGTCATCACCCATGACGCGCTCAGCTACGGGCAGAAGCGGCTGCTCTCGTTCTTCCACTACCTCGCGGTGAGCGAGGACATCGTCATCGCCGACGAGCTGGTGAACGGCCTCCACTATGACTGGATCGAGGCCTGCCTCAAGCGGCTCGTCGATCGGCAGTCCTTCCTGACGAGCCAGAACCCGCTCCTGCTCGACTTCCTCCCCTTCTCGTCGGCCGAGGATGTAAGGCGGTGCTTCATCCTGTGCCGCCGCGAGCGCCACGAAGGGCGCCCTCGGACGGTCTGGGCCAACATGGATGAGGAGAGCGCGAGCGGGTTCTTCCGTGCATACCGGACCGAGGCGCTCCAGGTGAGCGAGATCCTGAGGACGAAGGGCCTGTGGTGACCCGGGAGCAGGCCTGCCTCTCCATCTTGGTCCTCACGGAGGACAGCGCCGAAAACAGCAGCGAGGCCATCGCAGCGCTCGTGAAGAAGATGGTGCTCCTCGTGGATCCGGCGTGCCGGACCCACCTCATCGCGTTCGAGCCCCAGGGCGAGCACGAGCAGCGCGCGATGCGCGGCAACCTGTGGAAGAGCAGGAACCCGTTCGACCGGCAGAAGATCGTCCTCCTCGGGAGGGCCATCGCCGCGAAGCTGATCGAGGACCCGATCGGTTTTGTCGCGTTCCATGTGGACGGCGACCGCCGGTGGGCCGATCGGGCATCGAGCGAGAACGTCGTCAAGTTCGCCGAGTTCGTGAGCACCTACGTGCAGCCCGGCGTCCACAACGCGCTGCGCCGACAGCGCGCCCGGCATGCGCTGCCGGCAACGGACGAGGACATCGCCCAGGCCGGAGCCGCGGCGCTCACGCGTCTGCTGCGCCTCACGCCCTTCCGCAGCATCGAGGCCTGGCTCTACCAGAACACCGCCGAGGCACGCAGGCTTTGCCAGGCCACGTGCGGGCGACACGTCGAGAAGATCGACCGGTGGGCATCTGACCGCGGCGCGCTCGACGAGCTGGACGACCCGAAGGCCGAGCTCTGCCTCGGTTCCGAGCATCACCTGGACCTGGCACAGCGAGCATTTCCTGCGGATGAGGTCTTCCGAGCCAACAAATCCTATGCTGCCGCGGTGATCGGCCTTCTGGACTGCTCGGACCTGTGCGCAGCGCTGGCGCGCACGCACGTCTGAAGCAGCGCAAGGGAGGGCCAGGGCTGGGCTAGCGGACCGGCGGCTTCAGGTCATCCGGCAGCCGGCTGCCCGGCGGCCGCGGCAGCTCGCCGGGGCGGTCGAGCAGCGACGGCGGCGCCGCTGCGTCGGGCCCGATGCCCGCGTCGAGCGGGCCGCTCGTGTCGGGCGGCCCGCTCGTGTCGGGTGGGCCGCCGGTCCCGGACGTGCCGCTGCCGCTCGCGCCGTTGCCGGGGCTGCGTGTGTCGTCGGTGCATGCGCAGAGCGCGCAGGCGGCGATCAGGAGGAGCCACGCTCGCATGGTCGGACTCCTCGGCTCAGTACTTGACCCAGATCTCGGTGCCGGGATGGATCATCGTCAGCACCTCGGTATCCGGCTCCGTCTCGATCAGGCTCTGGGTGCTCGGGTTGGGGCTGTACGCCGCCTTCCCCGCCCAGACGATGAGCGCGTCCTTGAAGACCGAGAGGTCGTGGACGTGCTCGTTCACCGTGTACTTGTTCCACCCGGGCGCGCGCGGCGGCAGGACCGTCAGCGCCGGCGCCGGGAGCGACTCCGCGCCGCCCGGGTCCTCGCCGTGGCTGCCGTGATCGCCGGAGGTGTCCACCCACTCCGCGATCGTCTCCGTGCCGTCGGCGGTGCGACAGGTCTGGACGGTGGGGAAGTACAGCGTCTTGAACGGCGTCTCCGGGACCTTGAACCGCAAGCTCAGCTTGTAGTAGCTGGTGTCCTCCGGGAGCACGTCCGCGATCGGCTTCGTCCAGACGACCGCCGTGACGTTGCCCTCCGCGTCCTTCTCCAGGACCGCCTTGCCGAACGTGCTGTCCATCGGCCGCACCGACGTCACCCCGGCCGGGATCTGGACCTTCACCCGGTAGGTGTCCGCGCCGTCGCAGCCGTGGCCCACGCCGAAGCTGGCCTCATGGGTGGCGCCGGCGAACGCGGGACCCGACACCGAGATGTGCGCCTGTGCGACCGTCGCCGCGAACAGCGAGCCTGCAACGATCAGGCAGCCTTGTAACGCCCTCTTCATCCAAGACCTCCGTCGAGAAAGTTCGAGCAGTCTAGTGAGGTCTCCATCCCCTGGAAATGCGACCTGTTGTCGCAGCGCCCCCCGACAGCGCCGCGCGCGATGGCGGCCGACGAGGCCGGGCGCCCTCGGCACGCCCGTTGAACCATCCCCGCTCGCTCGATCACCGGGCACGATCTGCACGGAAGGACATGCTCATGACGGACGAGGAGCGCGAGCGCGGAGCGGCGGCGACGGCCGTGCCGGGGCTCATCACCCGGCAGAGGGCCCCGGAGAACCTGGAGATGCCCTTCTCGGACGTGCGCGACTTCCTCACGCCGGTCGAGCAACTCTATGTCCGCAGCCATTTCGACGTGCCGCACACCGACGCGGCGACATGGCGTATCTCGATCGAGGGAGCGGTGCAGCGTCCCTTCGAGATCGCGCACGACGAGCTCTGCGGGCTCCCCTCGCGGACGCTCGTCGCGCTCCTCGAGTGCTCGGGGAACGGACGCCTCTTCCTCTCGCCGCCCGAGGCCGGCCTCCAGTGGGAGCTGGGCGCCGTGGGCAACATCGAATGGACGGGCACGCCGCTCTGGCCTCTCCTGGAGCGCGCCGGCGTCGAGGCCTCCGCGCGCGAGGTGGTGCTCGTGGGCGCGGATCAGGGCGAGCCGCGCGATCCGGAGCCGAGCACGCCGGGGCCGATCGCCTTCGCGCGCAGCCTGCCTCTGGAGAAGGCCTCGCGCCCCGAGGTGCTGCTCGCTCATCGCATGAACGGGCAGCCCCTGACGCCCAGGCACGGATTCCCGGTGCGCGCGGTGGTGGCCGGCTGGTACGCGATGGCCTCGGTGAAATGGCTGCGGCGCATCGTGGTCGTGGATCGCCCGTTCCAGGGCTATTTCCAGACGCTCACCTACTCGCGCTGGGAGCGCCGGCACGGGCTCCCCAGCCTGGCCGCCGTGGGCGAGCTCCAGGTGAAGGCGCAGATCGCGCGGCCCGCGCCGCACGAGCGCGTGCGCGCGGGATCGCCGGTGCGCGTGCACGGCACGGCCTGGTCGGGCGACGCGGCGGTCACGCGGGTGGAGCTCAGCACGAATGGGGGCGCGAGCTGGCTCGAGGCGCGGCTGCTCGACGAGCCGGCGCCGTACACCTGGCGAAGGTGGGAGATCACATGGCAGGCGCCCTCGCAGCCCGGCCAGCGCACGCTCATGGCGAGGGCGACCGACGCGCGCGGTCGCACACAGCCGATGCAGCGCGACCGGGATCGGCGGGACGGGATGATCAGCCATGTGCTGCCGGTCGAGGTCGAGGTCGGCTGAATCGACGCCTTGTCCGGCGCGTGAAGCGCCCGGACCGCAAACCGTCCCTCAGCGCCGCGCGGGCCCGCTCCCGCACACCTGTCCTGTGCAGGGGCAGGATCGCGGTCAGTCGCCGTCGTGAGGCCCCGCGATCACCGGCCCGGGCGCGAGCAGCCGGCTTCCGTCCATCAACCACACGGCCATCTCGCTCGCCCCGTCGCGCTGCCAGACGATGTCCGCCATGCCGTCGCGGTTGGCGTCGCCCGCTGCGTGCGCTGACCAGCCTTCGGCCGGCCCCTGGAAGATCGGCCCAGGCGCGAGCAGCTCGGCGCCGTTCATCAGCCACACGGCCGCCAGGCCCTTTTCCTCGTTGGTCCAGAGCACATCCGCGTTTCCATCCAGATTGAAATCATTCGCCCTGATGGTGATCCACCCCTCGCCGGCCGGCCCTGGGATCACCGGCCCCTGCGCGATCGGCCGGGTGCCGTTCATCAGCCACACCGACATCAGGTTCCGCTCGGCGTCGTTCCAGACCACATCCGCCATGCCGTCACCGTCGACGTCGGCCCCGCCGCCGACTTTCCATCGGCCGCCGGTCGGCCCCGGGAGGATCGGCCCCGGCGCGAGCAGCTCGCTGCCGTTCATCAGCCATACCGTGATCAGATGCTGCTCCGGTTGATTCCACAGCACGTCCGACATGCCATCTCCGTTGAAATCGAAGGCTCTCGCCGTCCAGCCTTCGCCGGGCGGTCCCGGGAGGATCGGGCCCGGCGCGAGCGGCTGGCCTCCGTGCATCAGCCACACCGAGATCAGCGGCCGTCCGGCGTGGCGCCAGAGCACGTCGCCCATGCCATCGAAGTTGAAGTCGTTCGCCCTGGCGATCCACGCTCCGCCCCTCGGCCCAGCGATGGCCGGTCCCGGCGCGAGCAGCCGGGTCCCGTCCATGAACCAGACCGCCATCCGGCTCCGCGCGCTGTCGTTCCACAGCACATCCGCCATGCCGTCGAGGTTGAAGTCGAACGCCTGGACGACCTCCCACCCATCGCTGTCGGATCGCTGCGCCGCGCCCTCGAAGGACGGTGGAGGCGCGAGGAACCGCGCCTCGTCGAGAGGATCGGCGCCGCACGCGCTGGCCAGGACCGCGAGGACCGCGGCGACGGCGCGCCGGGCCTTCACCGCTGTCGCCGCAGACCTCCTCACCATCGCCTCCCTTGCTCCTCGCGCGTCGCGCCGCGCCCCTGCGCCCCGCGCGGCCGACCTGGCCGCGCCCCTGCACGGCGCGCCGGCCGCGGCGGTGCTCCGTTCACCCACCGTCATGGGGCCCCGGGATCACCGGCCCTGGCGCGAGCAGCCGGCTGCCCTCCATCAGCCAGATGGCCATCAGGTTCGTTCCGTCGGCCTGCCACATCGCGTCCGCCATGCCGTCGAAGTTGGCGTCGCCGGCGGTGCGCACGGCCCAGCCGTCGCCGGGCGGCCCCGGGATCACAGGCCCTGACGCGAGCAGCCGGCTGCCCTCCATCAGCCAGATGGCCGTGAGCCCCCGCTCGGCATTCGTCCAGAGCACGTCCGCCTCGCCATCGCCGCTGAAGTCGTTCGCCGTGACGACGATCCAGCCGTCGCCGATCGGCCCCGGGATGAGCGGGCCCGGCGCGAGCAGCTGGCTTCCCTCCATCAGCCAGACGGCCATCAGGTTCTGCTCCGGGTTGTTCCAGACCACATCCCCCATCCCGTCGAAGTTGGTGTCCCCCACCGCGACCGCCTTCCAGCCCTCTCCGGGCGGCCCCGGGATGAGCGGCCCCGGCGCGAGGAGCTGGCTCCCCTCCATCAGCCAGACGGCCATCAGGTTCTGCTCCGGGTTGTTCCAGACCACATCGGCCATGTTGTCGCGATTGAGGTCGAACAGGTTCTGGACGGCGACCCAGCCCTCGCCGATCGGCCCGGGGATCAGCGGCCCCGGCGAGAGCAGCCGGCTGCCGTCCATCAGCCAGATCGCCATCCGGTTCAGCTCGGGGCTGTTCCAGAGCACATCCGCCATGCCGTCATGGTTGAAGTCGGCCGCAGAGGCGGCCACCCAGCCCTCGCCGATCGGCCCCGGGATGAGCGGGCCCGGCGCGAGCAGCCGGCTGCCGTCCATCAGCCACACCGCCGCCAGGTTGTGCTCCGCATCGTTCCAGAGCACATCCGCCATGCCGTCGAGGTTGAAGTCGGCCCCCTGCATGACCTTCCACGCGGCCCCGTTCGCGCGCGGGACCACGGCCCCGAGGGACGCCTCCGGGAGCTCCATCGCGGGCCCTCCTCGCCCTCGCAGCTCGGCATCCGCCGCGCAGCTCGACGGCGCGACGCACCCCACGGCGACGGCACACAGGCCCTTCAACAGCTCCACGCCCCCTCTTCTGCACGTCGTCGACACGTCTCCTGCCCCCCGGCGCAGGCGCCGCGGTCCCCCGCCGTCGTCATCCGCCGTCGAGGGGCCCCGGGATCACCGGCCCGGGTGCGAGCAGCGCGCTCCCCTCCATCAGCCACACCGCCATCAGGCTCGTCTCGCCTTGTTGCCAGACCACATCCGCCATGCCGTCGAAGTTCAGATCGCCGGCGGTGCGCGCCACCCAGCCGTCGCCGAGGGGCCCCGGGATGAACGGCCCCGGCGCGAGGAGCTGGCTTCCCTCCATCAGCCACACCGCCATCAGGTTCTGCTCGGGGTTGTTCCAGAGCACGTCGGCCATGCCATCGCCGTTGAAGTCGGCGCCCCAGGCGATCACCCAGCCGTCGCCGAGCGGCCCCGGGATGAGCGGCCCCGGCGCGAGGAGCTGGCTTCCCTCCATCAGCCACACCGCCATCAGGTTCTGCTCGGCATGGCGCCAGACCGCGTCGGACATGCCGTCGGCGTTGAAGTCCCCCACGGCGGCGACGTCCCAGCCGTCGCCGAGCGGCCCCGGGATGAACGGCCCGGGCGCGAGCAGGCGGGTCCCCTCCATCAGCCACACCGTCATCACCCCCTGCTCACCGTGGCTCCAGAGCACGTCGGCCATGTTGTCGGCGTTGAAGTCGATCGCCCTCGTGAACCAGCCGCCGCCGCCCGGTCCGGGGAGGATGGGCCCCGGCGCGAGCAGGTGGGTTCCCTCCATCAACCACACGGCCATCGTGCCCTGCTCCTCGTGACGCCAGAGCACATCCGCCATGCCGTCGAAGTTGAAATCGCTCGTCTTGGCGAACCAGCGACCGCCGGGCGGCCCCGGGACGAACGGTCCGGGCGCGAGGAGGCGAGTTCCCTCCATCAGCCACACGGCGACGAGGCCTTGCTCGGGGTCGTTCCAGAGCACATCCGCCATGCCGTCGGCGTTGAAGTCGAGCGCCTGGGTGATCAACCATCGTTGCTCGCCCAATCGCTGTCCCGCGGCGCCGAACGTGGGGCCCGGAGGCTCCATGGACCACGCCTCGCGCTGCGGGTCGACGCCCTGGGCGCAGGCGGCGACGGCGAGCATCGCACACGTGGCGCTCGCGTCCCTCACGACGGTGGCAGGCTTTCTCATCTTCGCCTCGCTCGCGCGTTCATGAACGGCCGCTCCCGCGGCGCGGATCCGCGCCCGTGAGCGCGCCGATCCGCGCCCGTGAAGCGCGCCGGTCACGCGCTCGGCGTGAGCGCGCCGGTCACGCGCGCGGGGGGATTGGCAAGCGCCAGTCCATCGACTTCATCCTTTGCGCCGGATCTCGGCGCGGCGCCCACATGCGCGCTAAGCCGGTCATTCCCCGCTTCTTGCATGCAGGATCATCGAACAGGCCTCCTGTGCTCACCGAGCGGATCGCTCTCCAGAGATCCGGACGCACGCCGCGTTGCAGGGGCTGGCATCTGGCCCCCGATCGCCGGTTTCCCGGGAGGGAGGCATCCCAGGAACCCCGAACATCGCGGGAGACGATCCTTCCCCCGGAGCGCTCGACGCCTGGCAGCTCAGCTCATGGCGGCTCTGACCGTAACCCGAGGTTCATCGATGTTTGCACCCGACATAAAGATCGCGCCTGGCATGGCGATGGTGCTCGTTTCATCGCTCACCTGCGTGGGCCCGCGCGAGGCGCCGGAGCTCGCGGACAGCGGCGGTGTGCACGCCGGGACCGGCGAGGCGCGCGGAGCCCTGTGTCACGGTCAGATGATCACGAACGTCGTCGTCTCCCCGGAGACGTTCCACTGGGAGGATCCCGCCCACGTGCTCAGCGTGGCGGAGGGGTTCGGCCCGCGGACGCTGGACATCGCCGTGTCGGCGAGCGTCCAGCCCACCGTGAGCTTCACGGGGACGGCCACGGGCACCGTCCCGCCCGCGGGCGCGCAGCCAGCGGTAGGCGCGACGGGCATCCCTGGCCTACCGCCTCTCTTCGGGATACCGGGCATCCCCCCGTTCTTCGGGGCGCCGGGTGCGGGCCCTGGCATGGGGATCCTGGGGACGCCTGGCGTGTCGCCCTTTCCCAGCACGCCGGGCGCGCCGGGCAGCCGCGCGCCGACGGACTGCCAGCCCCCGTGGACCATGTCCGAGGACTGCATGCCCGCGAGCGGCCAGCCCTGGTGGAGCGCGCCCTGGAACGGCCAGCCATCGAACGGCCAGCCATCGAACGGCCAGCCGTCGAACGGCCAGCCATCGAACGGCCAGCCGTCGAACGGCGCGGTGCCGGGGAGCTCCGCGCTCTTCGGGGCGGGCAACTGCGGGCTGACTCTCTCGGATGTCTCCGCGGCGCTCGGGTTCAGCGTGAGCGAGACCATCACGCTTCAGGCCAGCTCGACCTACTTCGTCCCCACGGCGGCCTATGCCCGGATCTCGGCCTATCCCGTCTTCCAGACGATCACCTGGGACATCGTCAGCCTCGGCGGCTTGAGCTGGGGAGCCGGCCCGGCGGGCGTCGTCGTGGGCTCCGGCGTCGTACAGAAGCCGATCGGCGTCTATTTTGCGACATACCGCGCCTATGACTATGCCTTGATGGGAGGGGGAGTCGTCAGCCCAGGCCCCATCCTGGACCCCCCGGGCGCCGGCGGCTCTGGCGCGGGCGGCGACCCTGGCGCGGGCGGCGACCCTGGCGCGGGCGGCGACCCTGGCGCGGGCGGCGCGGGCGGCGGCCCTGGCGTGGGCGGCAACTCGGGCATCAGCAACCAGGGCAACGGCAGCGCGGGAACCAGCGGCGGAGGCTGGTGGATCAGCGGCGGAACGGGCGGCGCAGGCCCGTGAGGCGCGCCCTCCGCAGCGCGGCGCGCCTCGACGGCCGGCCAGCGTCGCGGCGGCGCCGCCGCTCGGGCGCCCCGATCAAGGGGTGACCGGATCGAGCGGAGGCAGGGACTCGCACGCCGTCTGGCCGAGGACGCTGACGTCGGCGCCGCGCACGGCGAGGGCCACGCAGCGCACGTGGGCGTAACGGCCTGAACCCAGGCTTCGCCCGATCGTGACCTTGTAGCGCGCGGTGTAGCCGCGCCCGGGGAGCGGCATCGCTTCCTCGATCGCCATCACATCCATTCGGTATCGCCAGCCCACGAACTCCACGATGCGCCGGAAGCGATCCAAGCCGAAGCGCGGCGCATCTCCGAACACGATCCCCTCGGGGTCCAGAAAGTAGTCGTGCCGATCGTTGTTGTCCCAGTATTCGCGCCCCGCGGCGAGCACCTGGATCGCGAACCGCGCCGGCTCCGGGTAGTCGGCAGGATAGATGATCCCGGAGAACACCCACCGCTCGGGGGAGCCCCACGGCGGCGCGGAGTCGTACCGCGCCGGGGCGACGCGCCACGTGCCCTCGGCGTCCCGATAATGGATGAGCACCTGCTTTTCATGGGCGATGTTGTCGACAAGCACAACGCCGGAGACCTCGGACACCGCGGGATCGCCGACATGCTTGCGCGTCGCATGGTCGAGGCGCACGACGTGATCCGTACGTGTCATGACACCTCCGCGCAGCACCCGCCGGGCCGGCCGGGAGGTGGGCACCGCTGGCACAAGGACCGGCCCGTCCGCGCTGCACGATCCCGAGGGCGACACGCGCGGCGCCGTCATGAGCGCTTCACCAGGAGCCGCCATGCTCGGCGTGCTGTCAGCTCGGAACCAGGCGCCGCGTCATGGCCGCGCGGGGAGCTGGCGTGGCAGCTGGCGTGGCGATGGCGCGGACGCATCGATCCGTGGCAGAAAGCGGCCTCATGAGCACGACCTCCATCGCGGGCATCCCGGCGCGCCAGCTCGCGACCGCCGCGGACGACAACCTGGCTGTCCACGCGAGCTGGGCGCAGGAGCGGCTCCCCGGCGCCCGCGTCGTGCGCGACGCCGGCCTCGTCCTCGTCGACTCCGGGCTCCCCTGCGACACCTTCAACTTTGTCCTCCGGTCCCGCCTCGACGCTGCCGCGGCGCCGGCCCGCGTGCAGGAGGCCATCGACAGCTTCCGCCGCGCCGGCCGCCCCTTCTCGTGGTGGGTCGGCCCCGCGGACGAGCCGGAGAACCTCGGCGATCTCCTCCGCGCCGCGGGGCTCGAGGCCGCGGAGTCCGAGGTGGCCATGGCCGCGGATCTCCACGCCATCCGCGCCGACGGCGAGCCGCCGCGCGGCCTCGAGATCGCGCGCGTCACGACCGCCGCGCAGGTGCGGGACTTCGCGCGCCTGCTCGCGGGCAACTGGACGCCGCCCGATCCCGACGTGGTGCGGTTCTACGAGAGGGCGACCCCGGCGCTCCTGTCGGGCGACGCGCCGCTGTGGCTCTACGTCGGCTACCTCGAGGGGACGCCCGTCGCGACCTCGGAGCTCGCCGTGGGGGGCGGCGTCGCCGGGCTGTACAACATCTCGACGATCCCGTCGTACCGGCGACGGGGGATCGGCCGCGCGCTGACGCTGCGGCCCTTGCTGGACGCGCGCGCGGCGGGGCTCCGGGTGGCCATTCTCCAGGCGTCGGCGGACGGGCTGAGGCTCTATGAGCAGATGGGCTTCGTCGCGACCGGGCGGATCACGGAGTACAAGCCGGCCGGCGAGGGCGCTCGCTGAGCGCGGCTCGCCGGGTGCTCCGCCTGCTGCGGCTCAGCCGCTTGCGGCTCAGCGCGCCGCCCGCGCGACCTCGTCCGCCGCGCGCGCCCGCTCCTCCGCGGCCTGCGCCAGCGGCCCCGTCAGGAGCGCCTGCGCCTCGCGGAACCGCGCCGCCACGTCGGCCCAGTAGCTCGCGTCCGCGCCCTGCGGGGCCGCGATCTGCTTGATCAGCGCCGCGTCGTAGGCCGCGATGCCCGCGTGGGGCGACGCCGGCTTCGCGCGGGCCACCCAGTCGAGCGCCGCGAGGTCGCCGAGGCCGAGCCCCGCGAGCGGCGCGCGCCGCATCATGAGCGCCGCGTCCTCGGGGCCGTTGCGCAGGCCGAGCGCCAGCGCGAGCAGCATCGTCGCCTCGGGCGGGCGCGGCGTGCCCTCGGGCCACGCCGTGAGCAGCGCCGCCGCCTGATCGAAGTCCACGGCCCGCCAGTACAGCCGGCCGAGCTCGATGCGCGCCCGCGCGTAGAGGAGCCGCGCCTCGGGCGAGAGCTGGGCGGTGCGCAGCGCCGCGCGGTGCTGCAGCGGGACGCCCCGATCGAGCAGCGCGCGCAGGAGCTCCGGCCGCGCCGCCGCGTCGGCCGGGAGCAGGCGGCCCGCGTAGTACGTCGGCAGCCTCGCCGCGAGCCGCTCGGCGGCGGTCGACGGCGTCGCCGCCGGCAGGGGCGGCAGCTCCAGCGCGTCCAGCGCGTCGACGCGCCGGCCGCCGTAGAGGCGGGAGAGCATCGCGCGCGCGCCGTCGACGCGGGCGTCGCGGAGCACGCCGACCGACGAGAGCTCGCGAAGGCCGACGAGCGCGGCGTCGCGGCCGCGGGCCTTCCAGGGCTCCAGGAGCTGGTCGAGCTCGCCGTAGTAGACGTTGCTGAGCTCCGCGTCCTTCCGCATGGCGTCGGGGAGCGGCGCCGACCGGACCGCCTCGACGAGCCGCATGTCGGCGCGCCCGGCCTCCACGGCGACGATGCCCTTCGCGTAGAACGGCAGCGCGATCCCGAGCCGCCCGAGGTCCTCGATCGCGCGGGCCTGGTCCGTCACCCACGTGAGCAGCGGCCCCTTCGTGAACGCGACGACGCGCTGGACGTCGTACGGCGGCCGGAGCGTGGGCGGCTCTGTCGCCGTGCGCGCGAGCCGCGCGGAGAGCGTGAGGCCGAGCAGCACCTGGTAGAGGTCGCCCTTGAGGGTCGCCGGCGGCGCCTCGAGGAACGGCGCGGCGATCGCGTCGCCGCACGCGACGGGCGCGAGCTCGGCCCGGAGCGCGCGCGCGAGGCCCGCGTCGAGGCCAGCGCACGTCTCGACCCCCGCGAGCCGCGCGTCGCGCCTGGCGGGGTCGTCCTCGGCGAGCGCGGCGTCGAGCGCATCGAGGGCGCCCTGCGCGTCGCCGCAGGCCTTCGCGGGCGCGACGGGGGCGCGCCGGGCGAACGCCTCGCAGGCGGCCGGCGGGGCGGGCACGCCGGCCGGGGTCGGGGGGACCAGCGCGGACTTCGGATCGAACGGCGTCTGCTTGAGGAGCGGCAGGAACTCGTCCTTGAGCGTGCCGTGGACGGCGAACGCCTCGCTCTCGGGGAGCGGCGGCGGCGGGGTCGCCGCGCGGCCGTCGCCCGGCGGGGCCGGCGCTTGCGCCGCGGGCGGAGGCGCCGCGGCGCAGGCCATGAGGGAGAGGCCCATGGCGGCGAGGAGGGCGGAGAAGACGGAGCGGGGGATCGAGCGCATCAGGGTTCCTTGGACACGGGCGGCCCGCGAAGGTTTCGCGGGCCGGCGGTGAGCGCCGTCAGGACGCGAGCGGGGCCGTCGTGGATACCACCGGAGGGGCGGGCGCGGGGGGACGGCGCTCGCGAGGGGCCGAGGCGGAGGTCGCGAACCGGGAATCGGTGCAATTTTACAGCGATGTCGAGGTCGCGACCTCGACGTCCCGTACCGAGCGGGCGGCTGGAGAGGTCGCGACCTGGGCGCGCTGTACCGAGCGGGCGGCTGGAGAGGTCTCGACCAAAGCGGGGGCCTGGATCGACCGCCCGGGTTGGTCGAGACCAAAGCGGGGGCATGAATCGACCCCCCGGATTGGTCGAGACCTGCGCGCGCGCACGAAATCGACCGCTCCGGTTGATTGCGACCTGCGCGGGGGCATCAATCGACCGCCCGGGTTGGTCGCGATCAACGCGGGGGCATGAATCGCCCCCCCGGATTGGTCGCGACCTACGCGCGCGCACGAAATCGACCGCTCGGGTTCATCGCGACCTACGCGCGCGCACGAAATCGACCGCTCGGGTTCATCGCGACCTACGCGGGGGCATGACGCGCTGTGCACCGCCCCCCTCCGACATCCCGGATTGCCGCGCGTCCGGCGTGCTCGTGTCTTCACGTCCCTCGGCGCTGCTGCGCCGCGATGGTCTTCGTGATGAGAAGTGCGGTGTCTGGGGAACCGCCAAGGCGCCAGGGACGCCAAGAAATCTCAATAACTTGGCGTTCTTGGCGGTTCGATCCTCTGCGGCGCTGTCTACAGTAAGTACCGCACCACCAGCGCCTGACGCACGCGGCTCGCGCTCGTCAATACCACTCTCCGCCGAGCCCTATCGTGAACGTGAACGTCGTGGCCTCCGGCATGAACACCGGGTGGAGCTCCGCGGCGAGCGCAAACCCGCTGCGCCGCGGGCCGTCGCCGGACACGCCGCCCAGGATGAGCGCGCCGCGCGCGTGCGCGCCGAAATACCAGGCCGAGGTGCTGGCGCAGCCGGCGTCCGACTCGATGCCCGCGTACTCCGCGGAGCAGCTCGCGACCGCCACGTAGTCCATCGACGGCCCTGCCGCGAAATCGAGGACGTGGAACAGGGTGAGGCTCGCGAGCAGCGAGTTGTAATCGATGAACCCCGCGTCGAACCCGGCGCTGTTGGCCGTGCTCTCGGGCGTGAGCGTCAGCATCGGGGTGTTCTGGTAGTAGAGCCCGAACGTGTGGTTGATCTGGAGGCCGACCCGGCCCGTCCACGCGAAGACACCGCCGGTGCCCGTCGGCGACTTGATGACCCCGCCGCCCAGCGTGCTGCCGTACCGGAGCCGGACGCCGTCGTTGTCCTCGTCCTCGGGCTCCTCCGGCTCCTTCGCGGGCTCGGCCGGCTCGGACGACGGCTCCGGCTCGACCGTCGTGTCCAGCGGGCCCCCGATCGGCGGCGGCGGCGCAGCGCTCCGCGGCGCAGGCTGGCTGCGCGACGGAGGCGCCGAGGACGGCGCGCCCGGCGAAGGCCGCGCGGGCGATGCCGGCGGCGCAGGCGCGTACGGCGGCGCGGGTGATGCCGGCGGCGCGGGCGCGTACGGCGGCGCGGGCGAGACCGGCGGCGCGGGCGCGTACGGCGGCGCGGGCGGGTACGGCTGCGCAGGCGCATACGGCGGCGCAGGCGGGTACGGCTGCGCAGGCGCCACAGGCGCCGCGGGCGGCAGCGGGGGCGGCGCGGGCGCGGGCGGCACGGGCGTGGGCGCCGGCGCCGGCGCGGGAGGCACAGGCGTGGGCGCCGGTGCCGGCGCGGGAGGCACAGGCGTCGGGGCAGGCGTGGGCGCGGGCGCGGGCGGCACCGGCGGCGGGGCAGGCGCCGGCGTGGGCGCAGGCGCAGGCGGCGGCGGGGGCTGCGCCGAGGCCGACGGAAACGGCTCGGGGGACGGCGGCGGGAGCGGCGCGCCGTCCTGCGCCAGGCCCGTCGCCGGGACAGCAAGGGGAACCGTGATCGCTGCCAGCGCGGCAAGCCAACGAAGTGTCGTCATCGGGTTTTCCTCGGCGCGCTCGTCGCGGCCGTCAAGCGCGCGGCGGTGCGAGCTGTCGGCCACGGTGCGACCCTAGCAGATGATCCGCTGCCGCGAGCCGCGGAACGCCAGCCCACCGGCAACCACACGATGCGCCACGCATCCCCCTCCCTCACTTTCCGTCACGGAATGCGAGGGCTCCGGTCACCAGACCCCTCGAGCCATGCGTCGAGACCTCAAGACCCGTCTGTGCGGCATCAGCCCCCTGCTCTGGGTCCTCCTGTCCGTCGCCTGCGTGGGAGAAAGTCCCCACGGTGGTGCGGTTGGGGACGGCGGCGCTGGAAACGTCCAAGGGCCCACCGGCGCGGGCGACAGCGACACCACCGGTGACGGCGGCATCAACACTGCTGGGGGCAGTGCGGGCAACGGCGGCAGCGCCGGCAGCGGCAGCGCGGGCGACGGCGGCAGCGCGGGCGACGGCGGCAGCGCGGGCGACGGCGGCAGCGCGGGCGACGGCGGCAGCGCGGGCGACGGCGGCAGCGCGGGCGACGGCGGCAGCGCGGGCGACGGCGGCAGCGCGGGCGACGGCGGCAGCAACGGTGACGGCGGCAGCAACGGTGACGGCGGCAGCGCCGCCGCGGGGCGCGCGTGCAAGCGCGGCATCGCGTACGGCCATCACTCGCGCGCCGACCTCGCGGCGCTCTCGGCCAGCGTCGGCTGGTGGTACAACTGGGCGAGCGTCCCCGACGAGGAGCTCCGGGGAGGCGACCACATAGCCCTCGGCGTCGAGTTCGTACCGATGGTGTGGGGCGGCCGCTTCGACGCCGACCAGGTGAAGGCGGCGATCCCGGCCGGGGCAAAGTACCTGCTCGCGTTCAACGAGCCGAACTTCTTCTCTCAGGCCAACCTCTCCGCCGCGGAGGCCGCGGCGCTGTGGCCGCAGATCGAGGCGATCGCCGACGAGAAGGGGCTCCAGATCGTCTCGCCCGCCGTGAACTTCTGCGGCGGCGGCTGCCACGAGACCGACCCCTTCGCGTACCTCGACGCCTTCTTCGCCGCGTGCGACGGCTGCCGCGTCGATTTCATTGCGGCGCACTGGTACGCTTGCGACAGGCCCGCGCTCGAGTGGTACCTCGGCGAGCTCAAACGCTACCGGCGCCCGATCTGGTTGACCGAGTTCTCGTGCGGAGACGGCGCGGATCGGTCGCTCGAAGCGCAGGCGGCCTACATGCGAGAAGCGGTGCCCCTCCTCGAGTCCGACCCCGACGTCTTCCGGTACGCGTGGTTCTCCGGGCGGACCGACGCGATCCCCAACGTGGACCTGCTCGGCGCGAGCGGGGAGCTCACGGAGCTCGGCGCGCTCTACGTCTCGCTCCCCCACGCGGAGAGGTGCAGCCCGTGACCGCCCGCGCGGCGGTCGCACCGCCTTCGCCTCCGCCCGCCGGCGCGGTCTCCGCCGCCCCGGCGGCCGGCATCCAGGCCGCGCCGCTCGACTTCGCCGAGGTGTACGAGGAGATCTTCCCCTTCGTCTGGCGGACCGTGCGCCGCTTCGGCGTGGACGCCTCGGCGCACGAGGACGTGTGCCAGGAGGTGTTCGTCGTCGTGCACCGGCGGCTCCCGGAGTTCGGGGGGCGCTCGTCGCTGAAGACATGGGTCTTCGGGATCGTCGTCAACGTCGTGCAGGCGCACCGGAGATCGCTGCGCCGCAAGAGCCCGGCCCACCGCGGGACGGGAGAGACCGTGGATCCGGAGCTGCTCGCCGGGCCGAGCGACCTCGGCCCCTACGAGGCCATGACAAGGGCGGAGGCCGCGCGCGTGGCGCACGACCTCCTCGCGTCGCTCGACGAGGAGAAGCGCGTCGTGCTCCTGCTCGCCGAGCTGGAAGAGATGCCGGCGACGGAGATTGCGCAGGGGATCGGGGTGAACATCAACACCGTGTATTCGCGGCTGAGGGCCGCCCGACAGGCATTTTCCGACGCGGTGCAACGCCACCACGCCAGGATCCGAGGAGGCCGCAATGGATGAGCTGGGACCTGGCGAGCGGGCGCTCCTGAACGCCCTCCGCGACGCGGACGAGCCGACCGACGACGACAGGCGCCGTATGCGCGCGGCCGTGTGGGCGAGGATCGGCCTCGCCGGGGCGGCGGCCACCGCCGTGACGGCGAGCGCAGCGAGCGCCGCGGGAGCCGCGAGCACCGGGGCCGCGAGCGCCGGGGCCGCGAGCGCCGGAAGCGCCGGGGCCGCGGGCGCCGGGGCCGCGGGCGCCGGGGCCGCGGGCGCCGGGGCCGCGGGCGCGGCGAGCGCGGCGCTCGCGAAAGGGACGGCCGTCACGCTGCTCGGCGCCCCACTCAAGATCGGGCTCGCGACGCTGGTCGTCGGGCTCGCGACGGGCGCAGCGGTCTACCTCCCCGCCTCGGGCGACCCGCCCGAGGCGCCGCGGGCGGTGGAAGCGGCGAGGATCGCAGACCCGACCCCCCATGCGCCGCACGCCGCCGCGCCCCCCAGCGCGCCGAGCGACGGAGCGCCTCCGCCCGCCGAGGCCAGCGCCCCCGCCGAGGCCAGCGCCCCCGCCGAGGCCAGCGCCCCCGCCGAGGCCAGCGCCCCCGCCGAGGCCAGCGCCGCGCCCGCGACGGGCGCCGCGCCGCGCGCGCCTGCACCGCGCACGCCCGCGCCCGCGGCGGCCGCCGCCGCGAGGCCGGGCGCCGAGGGGCTCGACGCGGAGATCGCGCTGCTGCGCGACGCGCAGCAGGCGCTGCAGGCGGGCCAGTTCGCGCAGGCGCTCGCGAAGCTGAACGAACACGCAACCCGGTACCCGAGGGGCGTGCTCTCGACCGAGCGCGAGGCGTCGCGCGCCATCGCGCTCTGCCGCTCCGGCCGCGCGGCGTCCGGCAGGGCGATCGCGGCGAGGCTGCTCGCGAAGAGCCCGGGCTCGCCGCTCGCGACGCGCGTGCGCGCCGCGTGCGGGAAGGAGGAGTAGAGTGCCCGGGTGCACGTCTCCAGGTGGGCCAGGGCCCCGTCGGCCCTCCAGGCGCTGATCGTCGCGGCAGGGCTCCTGCCCGCGCGCGCCCTCGCGGCGCCCGCCGAGCCGCGCCCCCTCGCGGCGCCCGCCGAGCCGCGCCCCCTCGCGGCGCCCGCCGAGCCGCGCCCCCTCGCGGCGCCCGCCGAGCCGCGCGCCATCGACCTCCGCTGGGAAGCGCCGGACGGGTGCCCGCCGGTCGACGAGGTCCGGAGCGAGATCGCCCGGCTCCTGGGCGCGTCGGAGCAGCACCAGCCGATCGAGGTCGAGATCGCCGTCGCCCGCGCGGGCGGCGCGCGCCTCCGGCTCGATCTGCGCATCCGCGCGCCGTCGCCCGGCGAGCGCGTGCTCCGCGGCGACGACTGCGCGTCGATGTCGCGGGCGGCGGCGCTGATCGTCGCGATGTCGATCGATCCCGACGCGGTCGCGCGGAACGCCGCCGCCGAGCCCGCCGCCCAGCCCGCGCCGCCCTCGGCGGTCGCCGCCCCCGTCGCCGCCGCGCCGCGTCCGCCGCCTCCCGCGCCTCCCGCGCCTCCCGCGGCGGCCCGGCCTCCGGCGGCAGCCGAGCGCGACCTCCGGGCGGCGATCTGGCTGAGCGCGCACATCGAGCAGGCGCTGGTCCCGGCGGTCGGCGTCGGGCTCGCCGCAGGCGGCGGGATCCGCAGCGGCTGGCTCCGCGCCGACGGGGCGGCCGGCGTTGTGCCGTCGAGCTCGAGCCGCATCGCCGGGATGGCTGCCGGCGCCGAGTTCCGGCTCTGGTTCCTCGAGGTCGACGCGTGCGCGCGCGCCCTCGAGCGCCCCCTTTCCGTGTACGTCTGCGCGCTCGGCCGCCAGCACTGGCTCCTCGCCCGGGGACGCGAGGTCGACGAGGCCTTCTCCCGCACGGCGCCGATCTTCGCGGCCGGGCTCGGGGCGCTCGTCGAGTGGCGCATCGCCGGGCCCCTGAGGGGCGAGGGGGCGCTGCACGCCGTCGTCCCGCTGCGGCGGCCCCGCTTCGTCGTCGAGAACGTCGAGGGGGACGTCTATCGCCCTCCGGCCGCAGGCCTCAGCTCCCGCCTCGGCGTGGCGCTGGCCTTCTGAGCCTCAGGGCCGATCCGGGCCGGCGTTCCACGCGGCCTCGATCGCGCAGCCGGCCAGCGCCTCGCGGTAGATCCGCAGCTCGTCGTAGCGCCCACCGAAGTACGGGTCCGCATCGAACTGCGACCGCCCGAGCCAGTTGTTCACGTCCTGGATCCCCGAGAGCGGAAAGCCGACAGCATCGCTGCCGAGGAGCGCGCCATCCAGGTAGAGGGCCAGGGTCGCCGCCGCGCCGTCGAAGACGACGGCGACCTGATGGACCTCGCCGTCCTCGAGCGTCGGCTCGGCGTGGATCGCCACCTCGCCCCGCACGCCGCTGTCGCTCGCGAGCGCGGAGACACCCTGCACCTCGAAGCCCGTCGAGGGGGTGATCACCAGGTAGGACGTTCCCACACCCCCCTCGCCTTCGACGGGATCTTCGCCTCCGGTGGCGAGGCCGAAATCGACGATGCGCAGGTAGGCGCCTCCGCGGTCGCGGACGACCCAGACCATGACGGTGACATCGCTCAATCCCGCCAGGAGCCCCGCCGGCAAATCGACGTAATCGTCCTCGCCGTCGAGGGTGAGCCCCCCTCCGCCGTCGAGGCTCGCGCCGCCGAGGATCGCGCCGTCAGCACCTCCGACGAGATCGGCGACGACATCTCCCACACCATCGAACGTGTACCGATGTATCGGCGACGGCAATACGTCGCAGGCGATCGTGCCATCGCCCCCTCCACCGCCGCTGCCCCCTCCACCACCGCTGCCCCCTCCACCGCCGCTGCCGCTCGCCGCTGGCGCCGGATTCATGCGGCCCACCGCGATCTCCACGTCTGCCCCGCACCCGGACAGCCCGAGGAGCAACACCATCACCGCAGTTTTCTGCGCACAGGGCACGATCTGATCTTATCGCGGCCCCGTGGTCGATTTGATCACGAAATCGACGCGCTCCGGTCACGAGGGGCTCACTGCCGAATCCACACGCGGGAGACGACGATGACGTTCAGACGTGACCGAGTGTTCGCGAGTCCGTGGCTCGCCGCCGGGGGATGTCTCCTGGGCATCTCGTGCACTGGCATCCTCGGAAGCCAGGACGAGGGACGCCAGGACGATCCGGAGCAAGACGCCTCCGTCGCGCCAGACGGAATGCCCCTGCACCACATGACAGCGTCGGAGTACAACAACACCGTCGCCCACCTCCTGGGAACGCGCCTGAGGCCCGCGGACGGCTTCCCCGCCTTCGGCGCGAAGGGCTTCGACGCGAACGTCAGCGCGCTCTCCAACCTCTCGCAGGTCCTCGTCCAGGGGTATTACGACGCCGCCAGGACGCTCGCCGCGGACGCCTTCTCGAACGAGGCGCAGCGCGCCGCGATCCTCGTGTGCGACCCGGCGGAGGGCGCCGGCGACGGGTGCGCGCGCGAGATCATCGAGCGCTTCGGGCTGCGCGCCTTCCGCCGCCCGCTCGAGGCCGCGGAGGTCGACCGGTACGCGGCGCAGTACGCCCACGCGCAGACCACCCTCGAGATGTCTCCCGTCGAGGCGGTGCAGCACGTCGTCCGGACCCTGCTGACGTCGCCCAATTTCCTCCTGAGGATCGAGGTGGGGCCCGACTCCGAGAGAGCGCCGGGCGCCCTCAACGGCCACGAGATCGCGTCGCGCCTCTCGTACCTGCTCTGGAGCTCGCTGCCGGACGAGGCGCTCTTCGACGCGGCGGAGAGCGACGCCCTCGCCACCGAGGACGAGCTCCGGCAGCAGGTCGACCGCATGCTGGCCGACCCGAAGAGCGCCGCCTTCTTCCAGAACTTCTTCGGGCAGTGGCTCGGCACGCGCACGCTCCCCAGCCACAACGCCGACGCGACCCGGTTCCCGATCTGGAACGACGAGGTGAAGGGCGCGATGCTCGACCAGGTCAACGCCTACTTCGCGCGCTTCACGACGGGCGGGCGGCCCTGGTCCGAGTTCCTCACGGCGCCCCACCCGGAGAGCCGGCTGCTCGAGCCGCTCTACGCGAACGACCCCGAGGGCGTGCGCGAGGGGTTCCTCACGCTGCCAGCGTTCCTGACGCTGTCGTCCCGCGCGGACCGGACCTCTCCCACGTCCCGCGCGAAGACGATCCTGGAGCAGCTCTTCTGCGTGCCGATGGTGCCGCCCGCCAACGTGGACATCCCGGAGCTCGGCGCCGCGGGCGGGGACGAGGGCCCCGTCGAGAACGTGCGCCAGGAGCTCGAGAAGCACCGCGCGTCGCCCGACTGCGCGAGCTGCCACGACGTGCTCGACCCGATCGGGCTGAGCCTGGAGAACTTCGACCCGATCGGCGCCTACCGGACCGCGTACCCGAACGGCGACCCGATCGACGCGACGGGGGTGTACGAGGGCGCGGCGTTCGAGGACATCTCCGGCCTCGTGCCGGCGCTCGTGGAGGCGGCCCGGCCGGGGACGTGCCCCACCGAGCAGTTCTTCAGCTACGCCCTGCGCCGGCGCCCGAGCGGCGGGGACCGGACCAGGATCAAGGAGATCGCCGCGCGCTGGGACGGCGGGACGGTCGCGGATCTGGTGAAGCACGTGGTGACCAGCGAGGCGTTCCGCCTTCGAGCGAAGGACAAGGCACGGTGAGGCCGCGCGGGCTGTCTCTGCACAGGACGAGGCACGAAGGAGCGATGCGCACATGAAACGCTTGATGACACGCAGAAACTTGTTGCGCGGCGCGGGCGTCTGCCTGGCGCTGCCGTGGCTCGAGAGCCTCGCGCCGCGCGGGGCGCGCGCCGGGGAGCCCGGCACCCCGAAGCGCTTCCTGCTCTGCACCTTCCCGAACGGGGCGCCCCATCACTGGTGGGAGACGGCCCCCGCGTTCGGAAAGACGCTGAAGGGCGCCGACTTCAAGCTGCCGCGGGTGCTCGAGCACTTCGCGCCGGTGAAGTCGAAGATGCTCATGATAAGCCGCCTCGGCAACTACACGTGGAGCACGGAGCAGCACCCCTACATCGAGCCCTCCCACTCGCGCCTCGGCGCGGCGCTCTCGACCTGCGTGGACGCCGATCAGCTGGGGAGGGAGGCGCGCCAGGACCTCGGCGAGTGGGTGGGCAACGGCGTCTCGGTCGACCAGCTCATCGTCCAGAAGGCAGGCCCGGAGCAGGCGACCCGCATCCCGTCGCTGCAGACGGGGCTCGGGGTCAAGCCCGGCTTCTTCGACCAGCGCAGCTACGCCTACAACCAGGTCCTCTCCTGGAAGAGCCCGCGCGAGCCGCTGAAGCGCTCGGTCAACCCGAAGGCGGTGTTCGACGCGCTCGTCGGCGCGGGCGCGGGGTCCGCCGTGCCCGGGCAGAGCGACGAGGAGGCCAGGATCGAGGCGGAGCGCCGCGCGGCGACCGAGAAGAGCGTCATCGACGGCGTGCTCGCGGACGCGAACTCGCTCATGAACCGGGTCGGCTCCGGGGATCGCAAGATCGTCCAGCAGTACCTCGACTCGCTGCGCGAGATCGAGAAGAACGCGACCCGCGTGCAGTCGACGATGACCCCGCCGGCGGGCCTGGGCTGCAGCCCGATCAGCCAGCCCGGGGTGGTCCCCGAGCCGCCGGGCCAGGCGGAGGGGCTCAACGAGAACGACAACACGGGAGCCGGCCCGTACAAGCACGAAGATCACGCGAAGGTCATGATGGACCTCATCGTCATGGCCCTTCAATGCGACGTGACGCGCGTGATCACCCACATGCTCGACGACATGCGCTCCGAGTTCGAGTATCGGTGCATCCCGGAGGACGTCCGCGCCCAGGTGGGGCTCGCGTACAGGAGAGAGAGCAGCCTGCACTTCCACTCCTCCCAGCACGGCGCCGGCAACCTGGACCGCGTGACCCAGGACGGCCAGTACAAGATCATCCAGCAGAGCAACCTCGACTACGCGGCGATCAACTGCTGGCTCAACCAGAAGAGCGCGCAGCTCGCGCAGCGGCTCGACGCGATCCCCGAGGGCGACGGCACGGTGCTCGATCACTGCGTCATGGTGCACATGAGCGAGATGCGCTCGCACGATCACGACGGGTACGACCTGCCCATCGTGCTCCTCGGCGGCGACGGCGTCTTCTTGAACGACGCGCACGTCGCCTACGGCGCCCTCGGCAGCGATCGCCAGCTCCGCGATCTGTGGTTCACCATCATGAACCAGTACTACGGGCTCGGCATCTCGTCGTTCGGCGAAGATCGCCGCGGCGAGCCGAACGCGTTGCTCGAGGAGATCCTGCGGTAGCGCGGTGAACCCGTGGCTTGATGGATGGGCTCACATCGGAGGTAAGACGCGATGTTCGAACGTCGCTCACGCCGGCTCTTGTCCAGGGGTGTCCACGTCGCGCTCGGGCTGCTCGCGACGAGCGCAGCAGCGTTCGGGTGCTCGGGCGGCCCGTCGCCGGCGTCTCCCCCGCCGGCCTCTTCCCCGCCGGGGGGTGGGGGCGAAGGGCCCGGCGCGCCCTGCGCGGAGGCGGGCGACGGGCCGGCGCTGCCGCAGGCGTTCGCGCTCCACTGCGGCGGATGCCATGACGCCCACGGCGCGCCGACCGGCGGGTTTCCCGATCTCTTCGCCTTCGACGGCTCCCTGGAGGAGTTCACCGAGCAGGTGCGCACAGGCACGGACCGCATGCCGGCCTTCGACGAGCAGAAGCTCACGGCAGGCGACATCGAGGCCATCCATGCGTATTTCGCCTCGGGAGCGCCGCCCCCCGCGACATGCGGCGGCGGCGAGGTCGCTCCCGGCGCGTGCTCCGGCGTGAGCGGCGACATCTCCCCGCTGTTCCCCGCCGCGGCGGGAGGCAAGGCGATCACCACGAGGGCGGCGGACGGGACGATCACGCTCGAGGCGGCAGGGCGCGTGCGCGGCCGCCACGAGCGAGAGAAGGAGTTCAGCCCGTTCCAGCCGCTCTACTTCGAGAACCGCAGCTACAAGTTCATCGTCGAGGACACGATCCCGGCGGGCGGCAGGACGATCAAGTTCACCTGGCTCCCGAACGCGAACGCGTCGAGCGACCAGATCATCAACTTCCGCTGCTGGTACACGGGCGAAGGCAACGTGTTCCACGCGAACCACGGCATGGAGCGCGTCACGAGCACCCACTGGGAGTTCGTCGTGGACCGCAACGCCAGGGAAGGCCGGGAGATCCGCGAGGGCGATCGGCTCGAGTTCGAGTTCGGGGTGTTCCTCGATCCGGAGACCGTCGAGGGGAGGACGAGCTATTACAGCGACACGTTCCGTTACCGCGTCGGCAGCGGCGAGCTGACGCCCTTCGACGAGCCGAACGAGGCGGCGCTGTCGGGAGGAGACGGGACGATCCCGTACATTTACGAGGAGCCCCACCTCTATTACGAGCAGATGGCGCTGAACATCCAGGAGGGCTCGATCCAGCGCTTCCTCGAGGGGCGCCGCCTGTTCCATACGGATTTCGCCACCGGCGAGCACACCGAGGGCGGCAACCCCGCCTTCGAGGAGCACGCTGGCAAGGCGGGGCCGCTCGCGAACCAGACGACGTGCGCGGGGTGCCACATCCACAACGGCCGCGGCGCCCCACCCGAGCCGGGCGAGGCGATGGCGACAGCGGTCGTGAAGCTGTTCGGCGCCGGGGCGAGCGCGGACGGCAGGCCCACGGTAGATCCGCGCTATGGCCGGCAGCTCCAGAACATCAGGGCGCTCGACGGGAGCTCCGGCGAGGGCACGGCCACCGTCGCCTACGCGGAGCAGGCCGGGCAGTTCCCCGACGGCACGCCGTATGTCCTGCGCAAACCCACGTTCCGCTTCAGCGGGCTCGAAGCGGGGGAGATCGCGAGCTACTCGGTCCGCGTCGCCCGGCCTGTCGTGGGCATGGGCCTCCTCGAGGCGATCGCCGAGGAAGCGGTGCTCGAGCGCGCGGACGGCATGGACTGCGATCAGGATGGCATCTCGGGCCGTCCGAACCTGATCCCGGACCCGGTCTCAGGGGCGCTGCGGATGGGGCGCTTCGGCTGGAAGGCGGGCAAGGTGAGCGTGCCCCACCAGGTCGCCGACGCGCTCGTCGCGGACATGGGCGTGACGACAGGTCTGTTTCCCATCGAGGAGTGCGGAGCGATGCAGGCGGGCTGCGAGCAGAGCTCGCGCGGGACCCCGGAGCTCTCCGACGAGGATCTCGACAGGATGGCGGCCTACATGCGCGTGCTCGGCGTGCCGCCGCGCCGCGACACGGCGGACCCGGCGGTCCAGCGCGGCGAGGTGCTGTTCAGCCAGGCAGGGTGCGCGAGCTGCCATGTCCCCACGATGAAGACGGGCAGCCATCACCCGTTCGTCGAGCTGCGCGATCAGATCATCCACCCCTACAGCGACCTGCTCCTCCACGACATGGGAGAAGAGCTCGCGGACACGTCGACGAGCGATCACCTGGCGGGGCCGCGCGAGTGGCGAACGCCGCCGCTGTGGGGCATCGGGCTGCTCGAGGCGGTGAACGGCCACACGCAGCTCTTGCACGACGGCCGCGCGCGGGATCTCGTCGAGGCGATCCTGTGGCACGGCGGCGAGGCGGACGCCGCGAAGCGACGCTTCATGGCGATGCCCAGGGAGGACCGCGACGCGCTCGTCGCCTTCCTGCGCTCGCTCTGAGCGCCCGCCTCGCGCGCTCCGACGTCCGCCGCTCAGAGCCCCGAGCGGCGCGCCATGCGCTTCGAGAGCCACCGCACGGGGCCCGGCGCCACGCGGGCCGCGAGGCTCGCCGCCTTCACGAACACGCTCGTCTCCAGCACCTCGCGGCCCGACTCGACGGCGCGCACCGTGTCCTCGGCGACCTCCTCGGGGCTCTGCGGCTTGTGGCCCGGGGGGCGGTAGCCGACGTTGTCGTCCGTCACCACGGCGTTCGCGCGGAACGGCGTCGCCACCGGGCCCGGCCGCACGACGAGCACGCGCACGCCGCGCGCCGAGACCTCCGCGCGGAGCGCCATCGAGAGCGCCTCCAGCGCGAACTTCGACGACGCGTACGGGCCCATCCGCGGCGTGGAGACGAGCCCCGCGACCGACGAGACCATCACGATGGTGCCCTTCGCGGCCGAGAGCGGCTCGATCGCGAGCTGCGCGAGGCGCACCGGGGCGACGGCGTTGAGCCGGTAGATCGCCTCGAGCTCGGCAGGGTCGATCTCCAGCGCGGGCGCGTAGTAGCCGCGCCCCGCGTTGTTCACGAGGACGTCGATCCGGCCGTGGGCGGCGAGCGTCCGGTCGCAGAGCGCCTTGCGGTCCTCCTCGACCGTCACGTCCCCGGCCACGACGAGCGCGTCGCCGCCCGCGGCGCGCACCTCCGAGGCGACGCCCTCGAGCGCCTCCTGGCTGCGCGCGCTCAGCGCCACGCGCGCGCCGCGGCGCGCCCAGGAGAGCGCGAGCGCTCGACCGATCCCGCTGGATGCACCGGTGATGACGACGACGGGGGCCATGTGGGCGAGAGTATACGCTCCTCGGAGGTGCACATGAAGAAGCTCGTCGGAACGCTGTGCATGGGCTCCCTGCTCCTCGCGGGCGCCGCCTGCGTTGGCGCGCCGGTCGATCCCGCGGGAGAGGGCGGGCGCGGTGGCGGCGGGCCTGGCGCGGGGGGCAGCGGCGCAGGAGCCGCCCCGTGCGAGGGCCCGGACCTCGCGTGTCCCGAGGGCGCGCGGTGCCAGATCGACGTCGAGGGCGAGCCCTCGGGCTGCACCGCCGCGTGCGACGAGGGGCGCGCCTGCGGCGACGCGGCGTGCTGCAGCCCGGGCGCCGCGTGCGTGAACCGCGGCTGCAGCGCGGCCGACCTCGTGCTCGAGCCGACGGCGCGCGCGGAGGCCGTCACGTTCGACTGGATCACCTTCGACGAGGACACGTGCGAGGTGCGCCGCGGTTGCGTGGGCGGGAGCGGCCGGCGGGCGCTCCTGCGCTTCCACGTGTCGCTGAGGAACGCCGGCGACGTGCCGCTCGATCTGGGCGCGCCCTCCGAGGGCGGCGTGTTCGAGCCGAACTTCTGCGAGGGCAGCTACGTCGTGCCGCGCCTCTTCCGCGCCGTCCTCCGGCAGGGCGACGCGGCGGTCGCCGCAGCCGAGCTCGACGCGCGCTGCGTCGCGACCCGGGGAGGCCGGTACGACTGCGACGCGCAGGGGCTCGACCCCGGCGAGCGCGTCGAGCAGCCCGGCACCGTCGCGTGCAACGCGCTCGACGTGACCGGGGTGGGCGCGGGGCGCTACGCGCTCGAGATCACCGTCAACCCGGGGAGGACCCTCGCCGAGGCGCGCTTCGACAACAACACGATCCTCCTCCCGGTCGACTACCCCGCCTGCGACGGCACGATGTGCGGCGGCGCGTGCTGCCCGACCGGCCACGCGTGCAGGGCCGGCGTCTGCATGGTGCCCGACCTGCGCCCGAGCGAGGCGCGCATCGCCGACACGCTCCAGTTCTCGTACCAGACGTTCGCCGCGGACGCGTGCGAGATCCTGGAGGGGTGCGTCGGGGGCCCCGGCCGGCGGCACCTCCTCCAGTTCGAGGCGCGCATCGAGAACACCGGGCCCGGCCACCTCGACCCCGGCCCGGAGTTCGACAGCCCGCTCTTCGAGTACGCGCAGTGCCACCAGCACTTCCACTTCCTCGACTTCACCGAGTACCGGCTGCTCGACGCGCGCGGCGCGCTCGCCGCGCAGGGGCACAAGCAGGCGTTCTGCCTCGTCGACACGGATCCGCTCGATCCCGCGGCCCCGGCGCCGCGGGGCTTGCCCAGCGCGGGCGGCGCGGGGTGCAACTTCCTGAGCGCGGGGTGGGCCGACGTCTACCGCGTCGGCACCGCGTGCCAGTGGGTCGACGTGACGGACGTGCCCGAGGGGGACTATCTCCTCCGCGTCGCGGTCAACCCGGACGGCGCCCTCGCGGAGCGGTCCATCGAGGACAACGTCGTCGAGGTGCCGATCCACGTGCCGGCCTACGCGCCCTGCGTGCCCGAGCCGGAGATCTGCGGGGATCGCGTCGACCAGGACTGCGACGAGATCCCCGACGACGGCTGCCCGGGCGCGAGGTGCACCGCCCCGTCGAGCGAGCGCTGCGGGAACGATCTCGACGAGAACTGCAACGGGGTCGCGGACGACGGGTGCGCGCCGATCCCGGGCGCCGACGGCTGCGCGACGCCGGGGGAGCTCACGGAATCGATGGACTACGCCGCGGAGATCACCGCGGAGAACACCTCCGACGTGGCGCTGCCGTGCGGCGGAGAGGGCGGCGAGGTGTTCTTCCGGTTCACGCTCCCGTCCGAGGAGGTCGTGTACCTCGGCACCCTGGACTCGGAGATCGACACGGTGCTCGCGGTGCTCGAGGGCGACGGCTGCGGCGGCGCCCCCGTCGGCTGCGCGGCCCGGAGCTGCGGCGAGCGCACGCCGGGCGCGAACTTCGCGGCCCGGCTCCCGGCGGGGACCTACACGGCGGTGGTCAAGGCCGTGAGCCCCGGGGCCTCCGGCAGGGTGCGCCTCACGTTCCAGCGCGCGTCGTGCCTCGGCGCGGGGGCCGAGGTCGTCACGGGCAGCGGCCTCGTCCGCGGCGACACGACGGGCGCGGCGATCCCCCCGAGGTCCGCGTGCGGCGCGAGCAGCCCTGAGCAGACGTTCTATGTGCCCGTGTGCCCCGGGAGAGCCGTCACGGTGTCCTCGTGCGGCCTGACGGGCTTCCCGATGACGCTCAGGACGGCGGACGACGCGTGCGATCCGACGACCGTCCAGTGCTCCAGGCCGATCAACGCGTGCGCGGGTGATCCCGACGGGGCCAATGCGGCGCTCGTCGCGACGCGGCCGGGAGGGGGCCTGGGGGCGATCACCGTGAGTGGGCGGACGCCGGTGGATTTCGGGCCGTACGAGATTTTCGTCACGCCGTTCTGAGGAGAGGCAGGAGCGCGCCGCGCGGACGTGATCCGCGGCGCGGCGATCCCGCCTGTCCAGCGGCGAAGTTTGCGCTCCGCCTCGGGCGATCTGCGCTAGAACCGCGCGCATGCGAGCCAACCATCCGTCCCAGCCGAGGCGCCGCAGGGCGCTCTCGTGCCTGTCCAGCGCGATCGTCGCCGCGCTCGGCCTGACGTCGCCCACCTACGCCGCGCCACCGGCCGCCGCGGCGGCGCAGCCCGCGGCCGCAGCGCAACCCGCCGCCACGCCGGCAGCGGCGCAGCCCGCGACGGCGAAGCCCGCGACGGCGGCGCAGCCCGCGAAGTCAGCGCAGCCCGCGACCGCGGCGCCGGCCGGAGCAACGCCGGGCGCCGCGGCAGCGCCGCCGTCGGCCAGCGTGAGCGTCATGCTCCCGGTCGAGAAGTACACCCTTCAGAACGGGCTCGAGGTGATCCTGCACGAGGATCACCGCACGCCCGTCGTGGCCGTCAACGTCTGGTACCACGTGGGATCCAAGGACGAGCCCAAGGGGAAGAACGGGTTCGCGCACCTCTTCGAGCACCTCATGTTCCAGGGCTCGAAGAACGTCGGCGAGGACATGTTCTTCAAGTACCTGGAGCGGGCCGGCGCGAGCGAGCGCAACGGGACGACGAACGCCGACCGGACCAACTACTTCGAGACCGTCCCGGCCAACGAGCTCCCGCTCGTGCTCTGGCTGGAGAGCGACCGGATGGGGTGGCTGCTCGACCATGCGAACGAGGAGACGTTCGCGAGCCAGCGCAACGTCGTGAAGAACGAGCGCCGCCAGAACTACGAGAACGCGCCCTACGGGCTCGTGCCGCAGTTCATCCGCGCGGCCCTGTTCCCGGAGAACCACCCCTACCACCTGCTGACCATCGGCACGCCCGAGGACCTCGACGCCGCCCGGATGGACGACGTGCGGGCCTTCTTCAAGACCTTTTACGCGCCGAACAACGCGACGCTGGTCATCGCGGGCGACATCGACAGGGACAGGGCGAAAGAGCTCGTCCAGAGGTACTTCAGCCCGATCCCGAAGGGCGCGCCGGCGCCCGTGGCGACGAAGCCCGACCCCGGCGACCTCGCGACCGAGAAGCGCCTCGAGATCGAGGCGGACGTGGAGCTGCCCCGCGTGACGATCAGCTGGGTCACGCCCCCGATGTTCGCGCCCGGCGACGCCGAGCTCGACCTCGTCGCCAACGTCCTCTCGTCGGGCAAGACGAGCCGGCTCTACAAGCGGCTCGTCTACGACCTCCAGATCGCGCAGGACGTGTTCGCGGGGCAGGCGTCCAGCCAGCTCGCCAGCACGTTCCAGATCACCGCCACCCTGAAGAAGGGCAAGTCGCCGGAGCAGGCCCTCAAGCTGATCGACGCCGAGCTCGAGAAGCTGCGCAAGGCGCCGCCGACGCAGGACGAGCACGAGCGGGCGCGGGCGAAGCTCTTGTCGGACCTCGTCTTCAGCATGGAGCAGGTGACCGCCCGCGCGAACGCGATCAACAACTACAACCAGCTCGCCGGCGATCCGGGGTACTTCCCGAAGGACGTGGCGAGGTACGAGACGGCCACGGCCGCCGACCTGCAGAAGGCGACCGCGGACTTCCTGCCCCAGAGCAGGCGCGTGGTCGCCCTCGTCACGCCGAAGCCGGGCGCCCCGAAGGCCGGGCGCCTCGTGAAGCAGACCGAGTCGGCGGCGCCGGCCGCGGCGAAGCCCGCGGCGGCGAAGCCCTCCGCAGCAGCGCCAGCGGCGGCGAGGCCCGCGGCGGCGCCGGCCGCCGGCAAGCCCGCGACAGCACCGGCAGTCAAGGATCCCGCGGTCAAGCCCGCGGTCGACAAGCCCGCGGCCGGCACGCCCGCGCCGAAGGGGGATTGAGCCATGCGCATGAAACGAATCCTCTCCGTCTCCCTCACCGCCGCGGCGCTCGCCGCCTGCGCCTCGAACCCGTCGACGCCGCCCGCCGCGAAGGCGCCGGCGCCGGCCGCGCCGCCGGCCCCGGCCGCGCCGCCCCCCGAGGCGGCGGACGCGTTCCGCAAGTCGCCGCCGCCCCCAGGGCCCGAGGTGGTCTTCGTACCGCCGCGGATCGAGGAGGCGAAGCTCGCGAACGGCATCCGCGTCCTCGTCGTGGAGCGGCACGAGCTGCCGATCGTCGCGGTGTCGGTGACCACCGTCCGCGGCGCCGACCAGGCCGCGCCGGGCGTCGGCGCGTTCGCGGGCGCGATGCTCACGCAGGGCACGAAGACCCGCAGCGCGCTCCAGTTCAGCGACGCGCTCGGCAAGCTCGGCGCGGACTTTTCATCCGGCGTCAACTTCGACGGCGGCGGCGTGCAGGGCCAGAGCCTTTCGCCGCGGTTCGGCGAGATGCTCACGCTGCTCGGCGACGCGTACATGAACCCGGCGTTCTCGCCGGCGGAGATCGAGCGCGAGCGGTCGCGCCGCATCACCCAGCTCGCCGAGATGAACGACAGGCCCGCGTCGCTCCTCTCCATCGCCCAGGGCATGACGCTCTACCCCGAAGGCCACCCGTACAGCGCGCCGCTGCTCGGCACCGAGGCGGCGCTCAAGAAGATCACGGCGGGCGCCCTCGCGAGGTTCCACGCCGCGCAGTTCCGGCCGGAGCTGACGACGGTCGCCATCGCCGGGAACATCACGAAGGCCGACGCGGTGAAGGAGGTGGAGCGGGTCTTCGGCGCCTGGAAGGGCCCGAGGGGCGCGCCGCCGGTCCCGGCGAAGGCCGAGGACCCCGCGGAGCCGCCGGCGCTCGCCGCGGGCGCGCCGCGCGTCGTGATCGTCGACCGGCCCGGGCTCACGCAGTCGACCGTGACGGTGACGCTGCCCGGCGTGCCGCGCGCGACGAAGGACTACGACGCGCTGCTCGTGATGAACACCCTCCTCGGCGGGCAGTTCTCGAGCCGGCTCAACCTGAACCTGCGCGAGAAGCACGCCTACACCTACGGCGCGCGCTCCGGCTTCGACATGCGCCACGGGCCCGGCCCGTTCTCCGCTGGCGGCGCCGTGGTGCGCGAGAACACCGGCCCGGCGGTGCGGGAGATCCTCGCGGAGATCGAGCGGATGCGGCGGGAGCCCGTCACCCTCGAGGAGCTCGCGGACGCCAAGGCGAACCTCGTCCGCCAGCTCCCGGCCCGCTTCGAGACGGCGGGCGCGACGGCATCGACGGTCGCGAGCCTGGCCGTCTACGATCTGCCGCTCGACGAGTTCGGGACGCGGCCGGCGCGGATCCAGGCGATCACGCCCGCGGACGTGCAGCGGGTGGCGCAGAAGTACCTCGTGCCCGAGCAGCTCCGGGTCGTGCTGGTGGGCGACGCCGGCGCGGTCGGAGAGCAGCTCTCGGCGCTGCAGCTCGGCCCGGTCACCGTCCAGAAGGCGCCCGGCGTGACGGCTGGACAGCCGGCAGCCGGCAAGCCCGCCCAGCCGGCGCAGGCCGGCAAGCCCGCCGCGCCCGCCCAGCCGGCGCAGGCCGGCAAGCCCGCGGCGCCCACGCAGCCCGCCGCGCCCGCGCAGCCCAGCAAGCCCGCCGCGCCCGCCCAGCCCGCCGCGCCCGCGACGAAGAGGCCGTGAAGACCGCCGCGCCGCTCGCCTGCGTGTGCGCGCTGGCGTGGAGCGCCCCCGCCGCCGCGCAGGCGGGCGCGGCGGCCCCGGACTGGGCGTTCGGCACGCCGGCCGGCGAGGTGGCCGTCGTCGCGGCCTGCACCGCCTCGCTCGCGACGTACCTGCTGCCCCAGCGCCGCTCGGCGTGGGGCGCGGCCTCCAGCGTGGAGCGCAACGAGACCCTCGGCCTCGCCAGCGACATCACCGGCGCCACCGGGGGCACCCTGCTCCTCCTCGGCAGCGGGTACGCGCTCGAGGGCAGCTACCTCGCGGGCGCCGACGTCCCCCACCCCTTCTCGAGGGCGCTCAGGACGTCGCTGATCGAGCTCGAGGCGGCGGCGCTGTCGACCGGCCTCTCGAACATGATCAAGCGGCTGTCGGGGCGCTGCCGACCGCGCTCGTGGCGGACGGATCGATGCGGGGACACCGACCTCGACTTCGACGCCTTCCCCTCGGGTCACACGACCCCGGTGGCGGCCATCGCGGGCGTGCGCCTCAACCTCGCGCTGCGCACGACCGGCGACGCCACGCCGCGCCTCGGCGCGCTCGCCCTCGCCGAGGTGGCCACCGTGGTGACGATGGCGCTGCGGATCGGCTCGGGCGCGCACTCATGGCAGGACGTCGGCGCCGGCATGATCCTGGGCCACGTGACGGGCTTCGCGCTCGCGGCGATCCACCCGATCGCGCCGAGCGAGGGGCGGTTCGCGGCAGGCCCGCTGCCCGGCCCGGCGCCGGAGCCCGCCACGGTCACCTGGTCGTGGACGTTCTGATCTCGCCGGTGCGGGGCCGCCGGGCCTCGGCGCGGCGCTCGACGACCGAGCCCGCGCCGCCGGGCCCCGACCGCTCGCCTCACAGGCCCATGCAGCTCGCGTGATACGTCACGGGGGCAGACGTGCGCCGGCGCGCGCGGGCGCGCCGGCGGGCCGCGATCCATGCTGGCGCCATGCCGGTCTTCGAGAAGCGCACGCGCATCGCCGCGCCGCCCGAGCGGGTCTTCGCCTTCCACGAGGAGCCCGACGCCCTCGAGCGCCTCACGCCCCCCTGGGAGCGGGCGCGTGTCCTGGAGAAGACCGGCGGCATCCTCGTCGGCGCGCGCGTGGTCCTCGAGGCGCGCGTCGGCCCCGTCCCGGTGCGCTGGGTCGCCGAGCACACGCAGTACGAGCGGGGCCGCATGTTCCAGGACACGCAGCGCAGCGGGCCCTTCAAGCGCTGGGTTCACACCCACCGCACGGATCCCGACGGCTCAGGCGGCTGCTATCTGACCGACCACGTGGAGTACGAGCTCCCCTTCGGCGCCATCGGTCGGCTCGGCGGCGCCCGCTTCGTGCGGCGAAAGCTGGAGCGGATGTTCGATTACCGCCACGAGGTGACGCGGCGGGCCTGTGAAGCCCCGCCGCAGTAGGCGGTTCGCCCGATCGCCGCAGCCATCGCGCACGCCATCGCTCCGCGCCCGGCTGCCTCAGCCCCCGCCCTCCGCGTCAGCGGCGCGGATCGCCCTCGGGGCGCCCGCCCGGGTGCTCCGGATCGTCGAACTGCGCCGGCCGGTCGTTCTGCGGTCCGTCTGCCGTGTATCCCCGTTGTGACGCCCCCTGCTGGCGGGCGATATGCTCGACGTCGCTCAAGCCCTCTGTGGTCTCGTCGTTCAATTGCCGCGTCGGCGCCCCCGGCTCCTGCTGCTCGCCGCCGACTTGCGGCTCGGCCTGCTCGCTCGGTCCTGTGTGCTCTTTCGTGGCTTCCATGATCTGACCCTGGAGCCCGATCGCTGACTGTAAAGCCCCCCGTTGCCAGGACGGGCGCCGGACCCAATTTCTTCGCCATGCCGCGGCACGCGGCGACGCCGGAAGGAGAAGGAGCATGGCTATCTACCGTTGCGGCCGCTGCGGCTCGATCAACCGGGTCGCGGACCAGCGGGTCAAGGATCGTCCCGTCTGCGGCCGCTGCAAGGATCGTCTCGACACGACGGGCGCGCCGCAATCCGTGGACGGGGCCGCGCTGGAGCAGGTGATCGCGAGCTCTCCGATCCCCGTGCTTGTCGACTACTGGGCGACGTGGTGCGGCCCGTGCCGGGTCGCGGCGCCGATCCTCGACGAGCTGGGCCGCAGGAACGCGGGCCAGGTGCTGGTCCTGAAGGTCGACACCGACGCCGATCCGGTGGAGGCCGGGCGCCGGCGCATCCAGGGGGTGCCGACGTTCGTGCTCTTCCACGGCGGGCGAGAGCTCGACCGCCGCAGCGGCGTGGCCTCGCGCGCCGATCTGGAGCGCTGGATCGCGAGCCAGACCGGCCAGCCCTCCATGCGCGCGAGCCACGCCTGAGCCCCGGCGACTGGTCGACTCCGCGCCGGTCGACTCCGCATCGATCGATTGCACATTGTCATCTTACGAGTAGGCCGACTCGCCCATTTCGAATTCCACATCGCCACGAGGCATTCGTCACATCGGCGTCCACGGGCGTTCGGAACTTGGCGCGCGCCGTCGTCGAGCGGGCGTTCGAGCTGACCGAGCGGCTGCCGCGCGCGTTGCGACGGGCCCAGCAGCGTGCGATCCTTTCCGTGCTCAGCGAGCGAATGCTGGAGCTCCTCAGGGAGGCCTCGATGAACCCCGACAAGATCCCGGAAACACCCGCCGCCAGAAAGCTGCGCCTCTTCCTCGAAGCGCAGGGGCGGAAGAAGGGGCGCGCCGAGGGAGAGGCCAAGGGGCGCGCCGAGGGGCGCGCCGAGGGCGAGGCCAACGGGCGGCAGGACGCGCTGCTCACGCTGCTGCGGGCGCGCGGGCTCTCGCCCTCGCAGGACGACGAGGCGCGCATCCGGGCCTGCGCCGACACCGCGAAGCTCGACCGGTGGATCGCGCGCGCCGCCACGGCCACGACCGTGCGCGAGGCCCTCGGGGCGCGCCCCCCTGGCTCGCGGGCTCGCCCGCGCGCGCCGGGTCGCTCCCGGCCGGCTTCCGCCTCGCGCTCCTGACTGCGCCGCGCCGGCCTCACCGCACCGGCCTCACCGCCGCCCCTCACCGCGGGGCCGCGCAGCCCCACCGCCGCGCAGCCCCACCGCCGCGCAGCCCCACCGCCGCGCAGCCCCACCGCCGCGCAGCCCCACCGCCGCGCAGCCCCACCGCCGCGCAGCCCCACCGCCGCGCAGCCCCACCGCCGCGGCCGCGCAGCCGCGCCCCCTCAGCTCGTCCCCGGGACGCGCGACGCCGCGGCCGGCTCCCCCCGCCCGAACGCCGCCGCCGCGGCCGCCCCGCCGCGCGCCGCGCGGTAGCGCGCCAGCTCGCCGAACTGCGCGAGCCGGGCGCGCACGATGTTCCTGCTGATGCCCAGCAGCCTCGCCGTCTGGAGCTGATTGCGATCGCAATACCGGTACGCCGTCCGGATGATCGTCTCCTCGATCTGCTCGTGCAGGTTCGGCAGGTTCTGCTCGAACAGCGCGAGCAACGCCCCCTCCAGCGACGTCGCCCGCGGCGCCGGCCCGGCCTGGAACGGCACGTCGACCGCCCCCCGGTCGCCCCCCCGCTCCGAAGGCGGCGGGCTCGTCGCCGCCTTCGGCTGGAGCGCCGTGAGCCGCAGATCCGACACGGTGATCTGATGGCTTTTGCAGACGAGGAGCGCGTGGTGCATGGCGTTCTCGAGCTCCCGGATGTTCCCCGGCCACGGGTGCTCCAGGAGCCGCGCCGCCGCCTCCGCCGTGAGCGCGGCCGGCCCCGAGCCGAGCCGGTGCGCGTAGAGATCGAGGAAGTAGCGCGCCAGCGGGAGGATGTCCCCCGGCCGCTCGCGGAGCGGCGGGAGCGCCAAGGTCGCCACGTTGAGCCGGTAGAACAGGTCCTCGCGGAACTTCCGCGCGGTCACCGCCTCCTCCAGATCCACGTTCGTCGCCGCGATGAGCCGCACGTCGATCGGGATCGGCTGGCGCGACCCGAGCCGCACCACCTCGCGCTCCTGCAGCACGCGGAGCAGCTTCACCTGCAGCGGCAGCGAGAGATCCCCGATCTCGTCGAGGAACAGCGTGCCGCCGTCCGCGGCCTCGAACCACCCGGCCTTCGCCGTCGTCGCCCCGGTGAAGGCGCCCTTCTCGTGGCCGAACAGCTCGCTCTCGACGAGCGACTCCGACCAGGCACCGCAGTTGACCGCCACGAACGGCCGGCCCCGACGGTGGCTGAGCGCGTGAATGTGACGCGCGACAAGCTCCTTGCCCGTGCCGGTCTCCCCCGTCACGAGCAGCGTCGCGTCGCTCGGCGCGAGCTGCCGGATCCGATCGAGGATCGCCTGCGACCGGGGATCCTCGAAGACGAGCGCCTTCGCCCGCAGAGAGAGGGCCAGCGCGCCAGGGTTGGGAAGCGTGAGCAAGGGCATCGTCATCGGGCGTCACTCACCATGATAGCGGATGGTTCGTCCATTATAACGGACATACCCGGCGTGCGCCAGGAACTTGTGCGGGCGGGGCCTCAGGGCGGCCCCCCCGGGTCCTCGCGGGCGCGCTACGCCTCGAGGAGGTAGCCGCGCACCTCGTCGGTGAGGGCCTTCAGGTCGTCATCGGTGCGGGACCTGGGGCGCGGCACGCCGACGGGGACGATGCGCTTGATCCGCCCGGGCCGCGGCTCGAGCACGACCACCCGATCCCCCAGGAACACGGCCTCCTCGACGTCGTGCGTGACGAGGACCATCGTGATCTGCTCCTGCTGCCAGATGCGCTGGAGCTCCTGCTGCAGCCTGGTGCGGGTCAGCGCGTCGAGCGCGCCGAACGGCTCGTCGAGGAGCAGGATGCCCGGCCGGTTGACGAGCCCGCGCGCGATCGCCGCCCGCTGCGCCATCCCGCCGGAGAGCTGGTGCGGGTAGGCCCGCTTGAACGCCGACAGACCGACGAGATCGAGGTGCTCGTCGACGGCGCGCGCCTTCTCGGCCGCCGTCCAGCTCGAGTTCTCGAGGCCGAGCGCGACGTTCTGCTCGATGGTGAGCCAGGGGAAGAGCCGGTGCTCCTGGAAGACGATGCCCCGATCGAGGCTCGTCCCCTCGACGCGCGCGCCGCCGACGAGGATGTCGCCCTGATAGTCGCTGTCCAGCCCGACGAGGAGCCGGAGGAGCGTCGATTTGCCGCAACCGCTCGTGCCCACGACGCTGATGAACTCGCCGGGCTGGATCGTCAGGCCGATCCCCTGGAGGACCTGCAGGGACTCATCCTTGACAACGTACTTCTTGCTGACATCGCGAATGTTGATGACTCCGGGCGAGCTCATGCTCTCTCCTTTCAGGATTCCAGGGTTCACACGCCGCGGACGCGCCATCGCAGCAGGCGCTCTTCCGCGGCCGTGGCCAGCGCGTTGAGGCCGAAGCCCACGAGGCCGGACACGATCAGCCCGACCAGCACGACATCCATGGCGAAGCGCTCGCGGCCGTCGACCATCAGGCTGCCGATGCCCGGGGCGGGCTCGAGCAGGTACTCGGCCCCGAGGGTGCCCAGCCATGCGTAGATGAGCCCCTGATGGAAGCCGGCGAAGAGCGACGGCGCGGCCGACGGCAGCACGACCTTGCGGAGGACCTGCCACCGCGAGAAGCGGAGGACGCGCGCCACCTCGATGTGCTCGACACCGACGCTCCGCACGCCCTCGTAGGTGTTCACGACGACCGGGTAGAAGGCCGAGAGCGCGATGAACGCGACCTTCGCCTGCTCGCCCACGCCGAGCCACACCGACATGAGCGGGATCCACGCGAACAGCGCGACCTGCTTCGCGGCGTGGAAGCTCGGCGACAGCAGCCGATCGGCGACGCGCGACAGGGCGAGGAGGCCGCCGACGGCCGTGCCCGCCAGGGCCCCGAGCGAGAGCCCAAGGAGATCCCGGACGAGGCTCGCCCGGAGGTGGTCCCAGAGCTCCCCGCTCTCGTGCAGCGCCCTCGCGGCCTCCCAGACGGCGAGCGGCGGGACGAGGATGCGGGTGTTCGTGAGCTCGTAGCGGCAGACGACGATCCAGGCGACGACGAAGAAGATGGGCAGGACGACGCCGCGCCGCAGCCGCGGCGCCGTCAGGGCATGGGTGATGGCGCTCATCGTTGTTGTTCCTGTCGACGTCAGAGGGCGGCGCGCCGCCAGCGGAGGAGGCGGGCCTCGATCTTCTCGAGCCCCTTGTCGAGCGCGAGCCCGAGGATCCCCACGACGAGGATCGCCGCGAGCACCACGTCGAGCTGGAAGAGCTGGCGGCCCCACACGATCAGGAACCCGACGCCCTCGGAGGACGCCAGGAGCTCGACCGTGACGAGCGACAGCCACGCTTGCGTGAGGCCGTAGCGGATCCCGACGGCGATCGAGGGCACCGCCGACGGGAGCACGACCTTCCGGAGGAGCTGGACGCTGCTGAACCGGAAGACCCGGGCGACCTCGATGTACGACCGGGGGACGTTCTTGATGCCCTGCAGCGTGTTCAGCGCCACAGGGATGAGGCTGGCCTGCGCGATGAGGACCAGCTTGAGCGACTCGCCGATGCCCAGCACCATCATGAACAGCGGCAGCCACGCGAGGACGGGGACCTGCGCGAGCGCGCGGAAGAGCGGGTGAACGTGATCCTCGATCCGCCGCGAGAGGCCCATGGCGACGCCGAGCAGCAGGCCGGCCGCGCCGCCGAGGGCGAAGCCGCCGAAGACGCGCCCGAGGCTGATGGCGATGTTCGCGTGCAGATCTCCCGAGCTCGCGAGCTCGGTGAGCGTCTGCGCGACGAGCCCCGGCGCCGGCAGGATCTGCGGCGGGATCAGCTCGCGCTGCGAGGCGTAGCCCCACGCGAGGAGCAGCGCCGCCGGGAAGATGAGCCCCACGGCGACGTTGCCCACCCGCCGCGACACGAGCCGCGCGGCGCCGCCCGCGGGCAGCGCCACCTGGGGCGCCGCGAGCTCGTAGGCGGCCTGGGTCTGGCTTTCTTGAATTCCCTGCTGCGTCATCTTGATTGCCTTTCGATCATGGTCGGCTCATCGGCTGCGCTGTCCCGCGCGCGGCGCGCGTCGACGCCGCGCGCCGCGCGCCGCCCTCATGGCCTGCCGGGGTGTTTGACCTTCCCGCTCGCGTCGAACTCGGGCCAGTAGCCCTCGAGGCTCAGCTCCTTGAGCGCCGCGTTCAGGAACCTCGGATCGAGCCACGAGTCGACGTCGAACGTGTTCCTGATGAGGCCGAACCGCTTCGCGTCGGCGACGGCCGCCTTGTAGCGGGAGATCAGGTACTCATCGAACAGGGGGCTCGCGCGCACCTTGAGCGAGTCGCCCGTCTGGTCCGCCTTGAAGTTCGCGTACGGCACGCCCGACTTGGACCAGAGCTGGTAGATGGGCGCCGGATTCCCCTCGTTCTGCGCGATCCAGTGGGCGGCCTGCACGACGACCTTGACGACGCGCCTCGTGATGTCCGGGTACCTGTTCGCGAAATCCTCGGTGACGATCAGGTGGGCGTGGCGCAGGTACGCCGGAGAGTCGTTCTTCGTCGAGTAGACGATCTTCGCGATCCCCTGGTCCTGGAGCGTGAGGAGGTCGTACCCGCCGAACGCCGCGTCGATGTCCCGGGTGGCCAGCGCCGCCTTGGCGGTCGCGGTATCCATGTTGAGGATCCGGAGGTCGCGCTCGGACAGCCCGCTCCCCGCGAGGATCTTGTTGACGGCGAGCTGGAGGTTCGTGCCCTTGAAGAGGGCGACCTTCTTCCCCTTGAGGTCCGCGAGCGACGAGATCGACGAGTCCGCGGGCACGGCCAGGTAGGTGTGCTGGCGCGTCGACACCCCGGCGAGGAGCTTCGTCTTGAGCCCCCCTGCCCTGCCGATGCTCGACGGGAGGTCTCCCTGGAGCGCGAAATCGAGCAGGCCGTTCGCGTACGCCTCGTTGACGGCCGGGCCGGCGCCCTTGAAGAAGGACCACGCGATCTTGATGTTGTCCTTCTTGAACTCCTCCTCCAGGAGCCCGCGCGCGTGCACGACGCTGAGGCTGCTGCCGCCCACGAAGGGCCTGTTACCGATGCCCACCCCGGCGAACGCCACGCGGATGACGCTCGGCGCGTCCGCCCGCGCGACGTGCGACGAGAACGTCAGGAGCGCCGCGATGAATATCTGCAAGATAAAAACAGCTCGTCTCATGATTTCCTCTCTCGATTCGTTGCTCTAGAAGCCGCCCTGGAGCTGGGCGAGGAGCTCGTGCTGGGCGCCTCGCGTGTTCGTGCGGTCGTCGCGGCGGTTGAAATTGAGCTGGAACTTCGTCGTCTCCGCGAAGAAGACGTTGAAGCCGAGCGTGTAGACGTCGACCCGGTTCTCCAGCACCTCGGTGCTCGGATCGAAGAGGTCGACGCGGATGAACGGCTGGTAGGTCTTCGGCCACCAGTCGTCGTATCGACCCTGGTTCCGGTAGCCCCTCAGGAACTGCTCGCCCCAGTTGTAGAAGAAGGTCGCCACGTGCGACAGGCTCGATAGCCTCGTCTTCTGCGGATCTTCCGGCGTGGTCCCGAGCGTCACGTCGTCCTGGCCATAGATGAACTCGTAGGTGACGCCGATCGGGTAGTGATTGTAATAGACGTCGCCGCCGTAGCGGCGCTTCGCGCCCTTTCCGGACAGCGTCTTCTTCTCGTCCTTCAGGAACGTGTTCTGCCAGCCGATGTACACGCTCCCGCCCAGCGTGATCTGCCGGAGGATGGAGTTGTAATCGGACGGCACGGTGAACGCCAGGCGACCGATGATGTCCTTCTCGCTGTTGTCGTCGGGCGTGTTCGGCCCGCTCCCGTTGACGAGGCCCACCGCGTACGCGAGGATGGGCGCGCGGTAGTTGTAGCCGTAGTCCACCTGCGGCAGCACGTCGCCCCGGACGATGAGCCCGAGCTCGCGCCGGTTGAGCCCGAGCCTCGTCGTGAACTGCGCGTTCGTGATCACCGGCTTGAGCTCCTCGCTCGCCGGGACCTCCAGCCCGAACGGCAAGAGCTGCTGGCCCAGGGTGATCTGAAGGACCCAGTCCTCGGGGGCGAGCGTGGAGAGCACGGAATACGAGATCTGGGCGTCCAGCAGGTTGAGGAAGCTGTTGTTGCTCGCCTGCTGCGGCGAGGCGCCGAAGCGCAGCGAGTAGGTGAGGTTGCGCCCTTCCTCGTAGTCCTTGTAGAGGATGCCGTTGAACGAGAGCAGCGCGGCGCCCGTGTCGAACGTCACCTTGCGGTCGTTCGACGTCGCCGTGTTCACCGGCTGCTCCGTCCATCCGATGCGCGTCTGGATGACGCCGCCGATGAGGAGGGAGCGGGTCGAGATGGCGGTGTGGAGATCGCGCTCGCGCTGCCACTGGAACTTGAAGTTCTCGAGGTCGGTGACCAGCCCTTGCAGGTCGTCGCGCGTGACGGCGTTGGGGTCGGGCTCGACGAAGGCCTCGGCGGTCGGGTCCCCCGCGGGCGAGGTGGCGGGCGACGGGACGCCCGGGACCGCGCCAGGCGCCGTCGGCGCGGCAGCCGCTGCGCCAGGCGTGGCGGCCGGGGCGGCGCCGGCGGGGGCAGGCGCCGCGCCAGCGGGCGCAGGCGCCGCGCCGGCGGGGGCAGGCGCCGCGCCAGCGGGCGCAGGCGCCGCGCCGGCGGGGGCAGGCGCCGCGCCGGCGGGCGCAGGGCGCTCCCCCTGGGCTCTTCCGGGCTGGTTCTGCGCGCTCGCGTGGCTCGCGCAAAGGACGACGGTCGTCGCGAGGATCGTGGAGAAGGCTGTTCTTGAACGGTCAAGCAAACGCATGAATGGATCCAGGGAGGTTCGTTTTCTCGAGATCACGGCCGCGCGGGGCCGCGCTCGTCGGCCCCGCGCGGCGCCTGTCCGTCAGGCAGCCTTGCTCTTCGGCAGCTTCTGCTCGACCGCGGTGCCGGCGAAGAAGTCGGGGTTCTTGCCGGCGAAGAAGTTGTAAGGATGCGTGAACACGAGGTCGCGGAAGTTCGCCTCCGTGAGCGCCCCCCGCTCCACGAGGCTCCACGTGTCCGCGAGGACCTCGGTCAGATCCGGCACGTCCCAGTGGCCGCTGTCCGACGCCCAGAAGGCGTTGAGCTGCACGCCGAGCGGGTTGACCTTCGTGTTGAACGCGTACGCGATCGTCGGGTCGTCCGCCTCCGAGCCGAAGTAGAAGTTCGGCACGTACCGGTCGCGGATGTCCTCGATCCGCTCGATCCCCGCCGCCGCGAAGTCGTCGAGCGCGCCCGGGTCCTGCGGCTGGCGGCGCGAGTTGTTCGACACCCCGAGCGCCCCGCCGAGGACGGCGTTGATGTCGCCGAGCCGCGCCTCGACCTCCTGGCCGCCGTACTGCTGGTACAGCGCGTAGAGCAGCTTCGCGTCGATGAGGTCAGGGTTGTAGTTCTGGACGGCCCTGCCGTTGCGCTTCTCCCAGTGGCCGACGAGATCGGCGAAGAGCGTCGCGCCCCACGCGGCCCCCCCCTCGAGGAAGCCGACGCGGAGGTCGGGGAACCGCCGGGTCACGCCGCTGAAGAACAGCGACTTCGCGAGCGCCTCGGAGGCGGAGGCGAAGTGGCCGATGTGGTTGTACATGTAGCTCGACACCGAGCTGCGGCTCGTCCACCCCATGCCGGCAGAGTGGGTGGTCAGCACCGTCTTCAGCTCGACGGCCTTGGCCCAGAACGGGTCGTAGTTGTACTCGCTGTCCACGCCGAACGTGTCGAGCCAGTTCGCGTGCCGCGCGACGTCCGGGTGGTGGCGCGACGGGTACTTCTCGGCCACCGCGCGGATGGGCCGGCGCAGGTTGCCCGGGATGAGCGCGACCTTCAGGCCGAGCTCGCGCACGGCGAACTCGAGCTCCTCGACCCCCTCCTCCGGCGTGTGCAGCGGAATGGCGGCGACGGGCGTGAGCCGGTCGGCGTACGGCCGGTACGCGTCGGCGTGATACGCGTTGACGGCGCGGATGAGCACCCGGCGCAGGTCCTCCTTGCCGACATGGGTGGCGAACGTGGAGACGTTCGGGAACAGGACCGCGTAATCCGTCCCCGACTCGCCGAGCCGCTCGTGCAGCAGCCTGGGCAGCGACACCGTGGCGAGATCGAGGGTGTTCTTCGTCGGCAGGGCCCACCACGGCGGCCTCACCGAGCGCTGCGCCGCGCGCTGCTCGGGCGTGAGCTCGTACCACTCGTTGCTCAGGTAGCCGAACCCCCGGTTGATCGCCTGGCGGAACTCGTCGACGTACTTCGCGCCGCCGTACTTCGCGATGTAGTCCTCGAGGATCGGGGCGAACTCGATCGTGTGCAGATCGGTGTCGATGACCGGATAATCCAGCTTGTCGCGCACCGCCCGCGAGCGAGAGGTCTTCTTGCCATCTTTGAGCGAGAGGTGAGAGGATGAGATGCTCATGACGATGTCTCCATGGTTCGGTCGCGCGCCCGCGCGGCCGCAGCAGCGCTGCGCAGCGATCGACGCGCCCCGGGCGGCGCGCCGACGTGGCGCCCGCTCCTGTCCTGTGAACGTGAGAGGCCTTCGGGCTAGAGCGCCGCGAGCGCGGCGCCCCGACAGCGCGTGGCGGTCCATCGCTCGACGTCGACGGCCGCCGCGGCGCGACACCGCACGACGGCGGGCTTGCCCGCGAGGGCGTTCGTCACGGTCGTGCTGGCGGGGACGAGTGAAATCGCGGCGCGCGCGACCACTGGACTTTTCATGGCGGCCTTCAGGTGAGCAGTCGCCCTGACGCGTTGCACTGCGCGGACCAGACCCGCGCGACGGCCACAGAGCCTCGCGCGAGCCTCGGAGGTGCGCCCGCACGACAGCCGCCCGCTCTCTCCTAGGCGCCGTCCCGGGGGAAACGTGAGGAGGCCCAAGTGGACGCCTCCCGGTGGCGAAGGAAGATCAGCGGAGCGCCGCAGGCGCCGCGCCCCCTGTCAGCAGGGCAATTCGACGAACGTTGCTCCGTCGACGCTTTGCACGCGGCGTACCAGGCTTACGTCCGCTGCGCAAGACGCGGATCCGCTATACCGGAGGCCCCCCTGCTGCTCCCGCAGCAGGCGCGTGCTGCGGAGGTGCTGCTGGAGCAGCAGTCGGCGGACGGCGCAGCGCCCTCCTGGAGGTCGGTCAGGTGCAGCGAGCAGCGGTCCGCGCCTCGATGTGGGCGCGGAACGCTGCGGGCGTCCGCACGCCGTGCTCCACGACGGCCGCGTAGATGTCCACGCCGCCGATCTGCTCGGGGTATTCGGGCCGGCGCGACCACACGTCCTTGATCCAGAGGATCGCCTGCCGGAGCGCGGGATCGAGGTCGCGCAGGCGCCGCGCTGACTCGAGCTGCTGGCGCGGGGCGTCCGATTGCCACACCGAGATATCTATCTTCCAGACGTTTCCCGCGGGCGTGCGGTAGCGCAGCACGAGGTAATGGCGCTCGTCCTGCGGCCGCCCCGTCGGGCTGCGCTCCCCGGTCTCCTCGCGGTAATGCACCTCGATGACGCCCGGATGCGCCAGCACCGGCAGGAGCGCGGCGAGCACCTCGCGGGCGCCGGGTGCCCGGCAGCGAACGCCGATGTCGAGATCGCGCCAGACCATGAGCCCGGACGCCGCGCTGCCGATCTGCTCCGGCACGCCGAGGCGCGACGCGCAGGCGAGCAGATCGAGCTGCGCGAGCACCTCGGCGGCCTCGGCCTCAAGCGCCGCCTGACGCGCCCAGAGCGCGTCGGCTTCCTCGGAGGAGAGTCGGGTGGGGACATCGTCTCGCATTGACGTGCTGCCTGGAACCCGCTCATACTGCCATCATGCGGCGTTCCGTAATCTGTGCGGTACGATGTACGATGGAGGGGGCCTCCGTCAAGCCCGACGCCTCGGGAGCGGCTCGATGAGCAAGAGCCCCGCGAAGCCGGCGAGCAAGCGCGCGCCGCGCGAGGCCGAGGCGCGGTCGCCCGACCCGGCCCGGACGCTCGCGCTGCTCTGGGGCTCTCACGGCAAGCCCGGGCGTTCGGGGCTGACGGTGCGCGCCATCGTGTCGGCGGCCATCGAGCTCGCCGACGCGGGCGGGCTGGAGGCCGTCTCCATGCGCCAGCTCGCCGATCGCCTGAACGTCGGGACCATGTCGCTCTACACCCACGTCCCCGGCAAGGCCGAGCTGACCGATCTCATGATCGACACGGTCTTTGGCCATCTCTACGACGACGTCGACGCGCCGTCGCGGCAGCCGGGCGGGTGGCGCGCGTCGCTCCGGTACATCGCCGAGCGCAACTGGGCGCTGTACCAGGCGCACCCGTGGCTCCTCGAGATCGTCACGGCGCGCCCCGTGCTCGGCCCGAACGTCTCGCTCAAGTACGAGGCCGAGCTGCGGCCGCTCGACGGCCTGGGGCTCACCGACGTGGAGATGGATTCGGTGCTCACCCTGCTCCTCATGCACGTCGAGGGCACGGCGAGGACCCTGGCGAACGCGAAGCGCACCCGCCAGGAGAGCGGCATGACGGACGTGGAATGGTGGGTCGCCACAGCCCCGCTTCTCGACAAGGTCATCGACGCAAAGCGGTTCCCCGTCGCGACGCGCGTCGGGCAGTCGGCGGGTCAGGCGTATCAGGGCGTGTCGAGCCCCGAGCACGCGTTCCGCTTCGGCGTCGATCGCATCCTCGACGCCGTCTCTCTCCTGATCTCGGAGCGACAGCGCAGCTCGACATGAGGAGGATCGGCGTCCACGAGCACGCACGGCCGGGCGGATCGCCGCGCGAACGCGTCACCGCCGCGCCGCGCGGCGCGCGCAGACCGCCTCGTAGGCCGCCTGCAGCCGCTCGGCGACGGTGGGCCCGTCGCGCTTCGCCGGCGCGCCGAGGTGGGCCTCGCGCAGCTCGGCCATGAACTGATCCCACATCGCCGGACCGCCCTCCTCCAGGAGCTGCGCGCGGATGCTGAGCTCCTCGCTCACCGGCATGTACCGGCGCCCCCAGGCGCCCAGGTGCGCGAAGATGGGCACCAGGGCGATCGCCTTCTCCGTCAGGCTGTAGACCGCCTTCTGCCTGTGCGTGGGATCGTCGGCCTTCGTGATCATCCCCGCGTCCTGGAGCGACTTCAGGCGGTCGGCGAGGATGTTGGACGAGATCCCCTCCTCCGAGCGGGTGAGCAGCTCGCGGAAGTGGCGGCGGCCGCCGAACATCATGTCGCGCAGGACGATCAGGCTCCAGCGATCCCCGAACACCTCGAGAGAGAGGTTGATCGGACAGCCCGATCGGTACGTGCTGCTCATCGGCGGCTCCCCGTCAAAAACCGGTTGCACTTTCGCAACAGATGGCGCACCCTGCAACCGGTTGCATTATACAACTGGTTCCAGATTCGTATCACGAGCGCCGATGTGGGCTGAAGGCGAGGGCGCGACGCCGGCGTGCGTCGATCGCCGCCGCGTGCTGGCGGGGATCGCGGCGCTGTTGGCCGCAGGGATGGGGGGCGCCTGTCGCCCCGGAGAGGAGGAGCGTGCGATGAGCGAGGGCGGGTTCTCCGAGGCGGGGCTGGAGCGGATGCACGCGGCGATGGCGGCGCACGTGGAGCGGGGCGACCTGCCCGGCGCCGTCACGCTGGTCAGCCGCGGTGGCGCGACGCACGCCGACGCCATCGGCAAGATGGCCTTCGGCGGCGCCGGGCCGGTGCAGCGCGACACCCTCTTCCGGATCGCGTCGCTCACAAAGCCCATCGCCGGCGCGGCGGCGATGATGCTTGTCGATGACGGCGCGCTGCGGCTCGATGAGCCGGTGGACTCGCTGTTGCCGGAGCTCGCGAACCGCAGGGTGCTGAGGGCGCTGGACGGGCCCGTGGACGACACCGAGCCAGCGCGGCGCCCGATCCTTGTCAGCGACCTCCTCACGCTGCGCATGGGCGTCGGCGCGATCATGGCGCAGGGCGACCATCCCATCGTCCAGGCCATGATGGACAGGGGCGTGGCGGTCGGGCCGCAGCTCCCGGACGCGCCGAGCCCCGACGCCTGGCTGGAGAGCCTGGGCTCGCTGCCGCTGATGCGTCACCCGGGCGAAGCGTGGATGTACGACACGGCCCTGAGCGTGCTGGGCGTGCTGATCGCCAGGGCCGCTGGCCAGCCGCTGGAGGCCTTCCTGCGCGAGCGCGTCTTCGAGCCCCTGGGGATGAAGGACACCGGCTTCAGCGTGCCCGCGGACAAGCTTCATCGCCTGCCGGTCTGTTATGCTCGAAACCCCGAGACAGGGGCGCTCGATGTCTTCGATCCCGCCGGATCCGAGAGCCGGTTCAGCCGCGCGCCCGGCTTCCCGTCGGCCGCCGGCGGCCTCATCTCGACGGCCGACGACGTCCTCGCGTTCGCCAGGATGATGCTGAACAGGGGCGAGCACCGGGGCAAGCGGCTCCTCTCCGAGCGCTCGGTCGCGCTCATGACGACCGACCACATCACCCCGGACCAGAAGGCCATCTCGCCGTTCAGCCCCGGCTTCTGGGAGCGCCGCGGCTGGGGCTACGGGCTGTCCGTCGTCACCAGATCGGAGCCGGGCGAGCCGCGCGGCCTCGGCTGGGACGGTGGATATGGCACCTCGTGCTACTGGGATCCGCAGACGGGCGTGATCGGCGTGCTGATGACCCAGCGCCTGATGGATTCGCCCAGCGCGCCGCCCGTCTTCGTGGACTTCTGGCGCTCGACCTACGAGGCGGCGGGCGCGTGAGCGCAGGGGCACGGCCGCCGCCCTGCGGCTGGCCCCGCGCGGCCCCCTCCGGAGAGCACTATCAGACAGCCGCCTTCGACGACAGCTTGCACGTGGCCTCCCACAGGCCGTTGATGTAGACGAGGCCCAGCGCGCGGTCGTACAGCCCATATCCGGGCTTGCCGGTCTCACCCCAGATCATGCGGCCGTGGTCCGGACGCACGTAGCCGTCGAAGCCGACGTCATGGTACGCCTTCACGATGGCGGCCATGTCGAGCGAGCCCTCGCACGACAGGTGGGCCGACTCGAAGAAGGTGCCGTCCTCCTGGACGGCCACGTTGCGCAGGTGGCCGAAGGGAATACGGCCCATCCCGCCGAACTCGTACACCAGCGACACGATGCTGTTGCACAGGTCGGCGCCCAGCGATCCGGAGCACAGCGTGATGCCGTTGGCCGGAGAGTCCACGGTCTTCACGAGGCGCATCAGATCGTCGCGGTTCTTGACGATGCGCGGGAGGCCGAAGATCGGCCGGGGCGGGTCGTCCGGGTGCATGGCCATGCGGACGCCGACCTCCTCGGCGACCGGGATGATGCGCCTGAGGAAGTATTCCAGGTGCTCCCACAAGGCCTCTTCCCCGATGTTCCTGTACGCGTCGAGGATGGCGCGGAGCTGCTCCGGCCGGTAGCTCGTGTCCCAGCCGGGCAGCGCGATGCCCTGCTCCGGGTCGATCTGCGCGACGGCCTGCGCGTCGAAGGCCAGGGTCAGCGAGCCGTCGGCGAGCTCCTTGGCCATCTCCGTGCGGGTCCAGTCGAAGACGGGCATGAAGTTGTAACAGATCACCTTCACGCCGGCGGCAGCGCAGTTGCGGATGTTCTGGCAGAAATTCTCGATCAGCCGCTCGCGGCTCGGCCTGCCGAGCTTGATGTCCTCGTGCACCGGGACGCTCTCCACGACCTCGAATTTGAGGCCGGCGCCCTCGATGCGCGCCCTGAGCGCCTGCAGCTTCTCGACCGGCCACACCTCGCCCACCGGGACATCGTAGATCGCGGAGACGATACCGTAGATCCCCGGGATCTGGCGGATGTACTCGAGCCGCACGGGGTCGTCCTCGCCGTACCAGCGAAACGTCATCTTCATCGTTGCGATCTCCTCAGGCGACGTGCTCGGCGAGCGAGCGCGGCGCGGCCCCTCCGCCCGGCCCCCGGGCCGGTCAACCTTCGTCCAGGTACGGAGCCTCCACGTCGCGCGTCTCACGGCTGCCCACCGCGACAACGCGCTCGATGGTAGCTCCGGCCCCCCGCCGCATCAACCGCCCGTCGTCGAATCGGCCCACCCCCCCGCGCGGCCCGCTCGCTCCCCTGGCGACGACGCTCGCCCCGCCTCGCGACGCGGCCCATGCCGGCGCGCACGAAAGACGAGGGCCCGCCGCGCACCTCGTGCGCGGCGGGCCCTCGGGTCGCCCGCGGAAGGCGCTCTACGACTCCGCTACTCCGCGCCGCTGCCCATCCAGTAGCTCTCGGGCGGACCCAGGTAGCTGTCCTGCACGCCACCCGCGTCCACGACGATCTTCTGCAAGATCACGCCCGGATGGACCATCCAGAACTTCAGCGTGTGCTCGCCCGGCTCGTCGATCGTGAACTTCGCGCGCATGATGTTGGCGTTATCCGAGGTGTGCCGCTCCCAGATCTTGTTCCCGTTGCCGTCGAGGTCGATGGCGTAGGTCGTGTTGATCTTCTGGACCTCGCCGTCGTCGATCGACACGCCGTACTGCAGCCCCTCTTCCCACTTCTGGAAGTTGTTCCTGGGCGAGACGTACACCCAGACCGTCACCTCGCCGCTGCTGAAGAGGTGCATATCGTACTCGAGGCGAGGCGACTCGCCGCCGGGCTCCTGGGGCTCCACCGTCACAGGGAACGGCGTCATGCCCGCGCCGGTGCGGCCGATGTCCGGGAGCCGCTTCCACCAGACGTCCTCCGTGCCGACGGCGCGGCTGTACCGCTCCGCCTCCATCGACACGTAGCCGTTGGCCTCGATGTAGCGGTTGGGCTTCCAGGCGACCTTCCTCGGGTCCTCGACGCGCGCCGTGACGACCACCGAGCTGCCGTCCGACCCGGTGACCGTGATCGGGATGTCGAGCGGGAACGTCAGCGGCAGCCACCGCGACGGATCCTCGGGATCGGGGTAGCTCGTGGGGGCCATCGTCCAGTCGACCCTCACCGTCGCGCGCACCTCCTTGTCGACGACGCCGCGGCTCGGGTAGATGGTCAGCCACGGCGGGCACGGGGTGTTCGCGGCCCAGCCGGAGGGGCACTCGACCGGGAGATCGGCCTCGATCGTGTACTCGAGCGGCTCGCTGCCGCGGTTGAACACCTCGATGTACTGCTCGGGCTGGGTCTGGTACGGGCTGAACACCGGCAGCTCGGCCTTCGCCTCGCTCCCGTCACCCGCCCCGTTCGCCGTCCAGTAGTTGCTCGATCCGTCGATCGCCACGCCGAGCTCCGCCGCCGCCGGGACGGCGATGGACACGAGCTCGGGCCAGATGAACTCCTGGATGTTGTTGTACTGGTACTCGGGCTGCTGCCAGGACGGGTTGCCCGGCGCGCCGTAGCCGATGTGCGGCTGCGTCTGGAAGCCCTCCCACTTGCCGTCGGCGAGCTCGTGATTGTAGTAGTAGGAGAGGGCCAGATCGTCCTGGAGCCGCTCCTCCGCGATGACCGCCATGTCGTTGGTGGCGGCGCGCCCCTGCTGCGCGTAGAGCCGGTTCTTGAACCCGGCCAGGCGCAGCGCGTACAGGTTGGCCGTCGCCTTCACCTGGTAGAGCACGAGCTGGAAATAGGCGTCCTGCGCCTCGTGCGGCAGCAGGTGGGCGACGAACTCGGCCTGCGTGGCCAGCGCCTCCCACTCCTCCGTGACCCGCTCGAGCTCGCGGTAGCTCGTGAGGCTGAACGGGCTCGCGCTGTCGTCGTAGGTGACGGCCGCCGTGTCGGGATCCGGGACCTGGGTCGTGGGCTGGGTGAACAGGAGATCGTAGTCGACGGTGATCTTCCGGTTCGTCAGCTCCGGCTTGCGATCCGACTGCAGCAGCGCGTAGCTGTGCAGGATGTCGGCGATGATGTCCGAGTGCTCCGGGCCGAACTGCTGCTCGGTCCACTGGCGCTCCCACTCGCCGAGCTTCTCGACCGGCCAGCGCGCCGGGTTCCAGGCGTAGTCGAGGAAGAACTGGAGCGGGAGCTCCTCGTTCTTGAAGTCGCCGACGTTGACCACCCAGAGCCGATCCACACCGTAGCTGTAGGCGAGGTGGAGCTGCTCCCAGATGTTGGGCAGGAGGTTCGTGTCGACCCACTTGTAGTTACGGCCGCCGCCGACGTAGTCGAAGTGGTAGTAGAGGCCGTAGCCGCCCTCCCGCTGCTCACCCGGCTTCGGCAGGCGCTTCATGTTGCCCCAGTTGTCGTCGGCCCAGACGACGGTGACGTCGTCCGGCACGCGGATGCCGGCGTCCCAGTACCCCTGGATCTCCTTGTAGAGCGTCCAGACCTGGGGAATCGTCGTCACGTCCTCGCCGGTCACGTCGGCGAGGATCTTGCGCTGGGAGGCGATGATCTCCTCCATCAGCGGGATGCCGTCCTCCGGGGGCAGGCTGACGTCGCCCGGGCCGCGCATGCCGAGGGTGACGACGCCCTCGATGTTCTCATCGACCATGCGCTGGATGCCCTTCGTCCAGTGCTTCTTCAGCGCCTCGGCGTTCACCGAGAAGCGCCAGTCGCCGGTGCCGCCGTACGGATCCGTCTTCGGGGTGACGACGTTGCCGTTCGCGTCCTTCACCTCGGGGACCACGTGGCGATTCCACTCCTCGATGCCCTGCATCATCGGGGCCTCGTGGGAGGTGCCCATCACGATGCCGTAGCGCGTCGCGGTCTTGTGGTTCTCGGGATCGTCCTCCCCGAAGGCACGGCCCCACACGGCGGGCCAGATGTAGTTCGCCTTCATGCGGAGCGCGGCCTCGAAGACCTTCTCCCAGTAGAGGTGGTTGAGCCCGCCGGGGTGGTTCGGCGCCTTGCCCGGCCCGAACATCTTGGCCGCCCAGTTGCCGGTCGCGGGGTTCTCGTCGTTGATGAAGAAGCCGCGGAACCTCACCGCGGGCTCACCCTGGGTGTGGAGCCCGGGCAGCACGTACAGCGCTTGCTTCTTCTGGGGCGGGACGTCATCCCACCAGTAGAGGGGCGACACGCCGATCTGCGAGGAGAGATCGTACGCGCCGAAGATGGCGCCGCGCTGGTCGCTGCCCGCGATGACGAGCGCTCGCTCCACGCCCTCCATCGGGTCCTCGACGATCTGGGTGACGAAGGTCTCCCACTTGCCGGTCACCCCGGAGACGTCGAGCTTGCCGTCCTCCTCGAGCTGATCGATGAGCGGGCTCCTGCCCAGCGTTCCGATGAGGACCACCTCGGTCGCCGACTCGGGGACTTCCTCGAAGACCTCGGCCTCGATGTCGGTCACCCGCTGGATGTCGGCGGCGAGATCGCCCGCGACGCGCTTCACGCCGTCGTAATCGTCCTCGCTGACGACCAGCGGAGCGGCCTTGCCGCCCGCGGCCAGGGGAAAGCGACCCGCTCCCCCCTCGGTCGAGACGTACCTGGCCGGCGCGGCCTCGGCCTCGTCGACCGGGTCGACCGTGCCGCCCTCTCCCGGCGGGCCCTGCGGGCCCTGCGGGCCCGGCTCGCCCTGATCGCCCTTCGGTCCCGCCGGCCCCTGCTCCCCCGGCTGGCCGTTCGCGCCGTCCGACCCGCAGGCGGTCAACGTGGCGAGCGACAGGGGAATCAACAAGCAGAGCAGCGAGGGTCCGATCCGACCCTTCCTGATGGTGGTGCGTGCGTAGCTCATGACGGTGCTTTCCTCGTTGGTGCGGCTGACCGGTGTCGTCGGCCCGCCCGCGCTGCGCGCCGGCCGCGACATCCGGCGCTTGGGCCGGCCGCACGTATGCAATTGTCCAAGTCCCTCTAAGACGAGCGCCTGCGGTGATCCGGGTCGTGTTGGTCGGCGAAGCCGCGAGCCACGCCGTCGACCGTGGCTGGATTTTTCTTCCAGGAGTGTCGACACACGAGCCCGCCAGAAAGAATGAACCGATGAGTCCGGAGCGTAGCTTTATGCCCGCGGAGAGCCGTTCTGATCACACAATCTGCTCTCCCGACACAGGATGTAAGCGGCGCAACCCCCAATGCGCCGCCACAGCGAAGCTCGCCGCCATGATCGACGGCTCATGAGCAATCCGGAGCGCGCAACACAGCGTGTGCGACCGATCGACGCGTCGATGACGAGGCGATCTGCGCCGCCCGACGCGCGGCCGGCACGCCGCCTGCGCCGCCTCATCACGCGATCGTCATTCTCGATCTCGCGATGCTGGGCCCCGCTGGCTGTGGCGTGGAGACCGTCCCTCGCCGCGGGGACAGGTACTCGATGGTCCGTCGCTCATCCAGGTGGGTCGGCGGATCGCACAAGGGATCTTCGATCACCCGCGCCCGGCATGGCGGTTCGGCCTTGACATCCTCGAGTCGTTTTGCCTCTCTCCTCCTCTGCGCCGGCTCCGCCGGTGCCGGTGCCCCCGACGCCGCCACCGGCCCTGCCCGCGCCCGCGCCGATCGCAGCGGAACCGCCGCCCGGCTCATCGCCCGAAGAGCGGCCGGCTGCGGCGCGCAAGGCGAGAGGACGCAGGGCAAGAAAGCGGCGACCCATGCCCGGCAGTGTACACCGAGGGCCGGGGAGCTGGAAGCCGTGTGTGGCGCGCTGCTACCCGGCGATGGCAGCCGATCGCCCGCGCGGGAGCCCGGGGCCGGCCGGGCGGGGAGCCGGCGCGCCGGCCGGCCATGTCTTGACGGCGGCGCTCTCCCACCGGGCGTACAGATCGGGGCGCGTGACGAGCAGGAGCGCGCCAGCCGCCGCGGCGCGCCGGGCTGCGGCGTCGATGCGCGCGAGGTTCGCGCCCACCTGCCCGGGGACGGCGCTGGCCTGGAGCACGGCGAGCTTCACGCGGAGGAGCCCGGGCGGCGGGAGGCTAGAGGTTGACCTTGTAGTTCAGCTTGACCTCGTCGCCGTGCATGCCGCGGAAGCCCCAGTCGTGGGGCGGCGACTCCGAGATGCAGATCTCGATGTCCTGGTGGTCGATGCCGACCTCGTCGCGGATCCTGTCGAACAGGAGCCGTACGAGCTTCTTCTTCGTCTCGACGCTGCGGCCGGTCATCATCGAGATCTCGATGATCGTGTAGGCGTCGGTGCGCCCGCCCGGGGCGAGCATGTCCTCGCGATCCATCGGGAAGAAGCGGTGCGCCCGCTTGTCCTGCGGGAGCTGCAGCGCCTCCATGACGCAGGCGTGGATCACCCGCGACAGGGTCTCCTTCACCGGGTTGAGCCTCTCCTTGATTCCGTAGATCTTGACCTGAGACATCAACGATTCTCCTGGATCACCTGGCCATTCGAGCCGCGGCTAGAACACCGATCATGTTGAGCGAGCGAGAAATGAACCGCCAAGGCGCCAAGGACGCCAAGAAGAAGACGACGAGATCTTGGCGCCCTTGGCGCCTTGGCGGTTCGAAATTCTGCTTGTTTCAGGCGGGTTCAACCCGTTTGTCGCGCTAGGTCGCCGGCTGCCCGAGCAGGACGACGGCGATGGACAGGTTGGCGTGCTGGTTCTTGCCCCGGACGAAGCACCCCTGCTCGCCGAACGTGAAGCTGCCGAGGAACGGCGTCGGGCCGAGCGCGGCGGTCATCCCCTGGACCACGCGCTCGATGTCGTCGCGCACCGCGAGCATGCAGCCGGCGCAGAAGATCACCAGCGCGCCCTCGGGCCGGAACGAGGGCCGCGCGGACGCGAGCGCGGCGCCCGCCACGGACTGGATCCGATCGAGCACGTCCTCCCGCGTACCCTTCATCAGCACGAGCTCGTCTCCCTCGTTGATGTGCACGCCGAAGGTCAGCGCGTTGTCCTCGTCCACCGCATTGGGGTGGATGAGCACGAATTGCGGGACCTTGCCCGCCCAGCCGGCGGGCCTGCCGAGCGGGCAAAGCGTGCTCTCCGCCGCGATGGATCCGCCGCCGAGCTGCGCGGAGAGCGCGCCGCCGGTCCAGCGGTTGTAGACCTCCGCGGCCGGGAGCCCGTCGATCTCGGGCACCCGCCGGCCCTCCGAGCGGGTCACCCAGCCCCGGTGCTCGGTCGCCGTGTAGCCGGAGCCGAACGCGAAGGCGAGCTCGCCCGAGGGATACAGGGCCGACAGGAGGACCGCGTCGCGGTGCGCCGCCCCGCGCGCGAGCTGCGACAGCACCCCGCCGAGCGAGTTCGCCGCGGAGGAGCCGCCGAACACGGGCACGTCGGGCCCCGCAGCGTCCTCGATCCCGCAGAGGACTTGCTCCTCCACGCCGGGCGGCGCGGTCAGCCAGAACAGCGCCGGCGGCTTGCCGCCGCGGCCGGCGTCCTCCATCGCGCGGCGCGCCGCGCGGGCGGCCGCCGCGCGGGGCGATTCGCCGACCGGCTCGGCCGCCGTGCCGTAGGCGCCCTGCGCGTCCGCGATGCCGAACACGGCGAGGCCAGGGCCCCCGGCGCCGTGGATCCCGGCGGAGGTCATGACCGAGAGGCAGGAGCTCGATCCGTGGACCCGCACGGAGGACGGCAGCGCCGCCGTGGCGCGCGCGAGCTCGCTGAGATCATGGGATTCGGTGTAGCTCAGGACGACGTGATCCGGCTCCCCGCCCAGGCTCGCGCGGAGCGCCGACATGGCCTCCGCGAGCGCGGCGTCCGCCGAGCCCGCCGAGGAGGACGCGGTGGCGATCCGCATTCGCGCCGCAGCTTGCTCGGCGCCCGCCCGGCCCGCACGGGGAGCCTCCTTCACGTCGCCATTCCCCGCGGGAAGAGCGGCGCTTTCCCTGCTCAGATCGCTGCTATCCATCGGCATCTTGACCTCCTGCCGTGCCCCCCCAGGTCGGGTCGACCACGCCCGATCCATATACACGAACCCGCGCCGACCCCGGCCGGATTCGAGCGCTGGAATGAGGCCTGCCTCAATCGTCCGGGTCCTCGCCCTTCGGCCCGGACTGCCCAGCGGCGGCCTCGTCGTCCTCCTCCCCGTCCTCCTCGGAGAGCTCGGCGCTCGCCGCGCCCGTCGCTTCCCCGGCGAGCGCCATGCGCTCGGCGAGCGGCCGCTCCGGCAACGTGAGCAGCGGGCCATCGCCGAGCTCGCCCATCATGTTGAGGTACGCGTTCATCGCGTGACACACCGAGTCGGTGCGCACGTAACGATCCCGGACGCTCCAGAACACCCCGCCGGCGGACGCCCGCGGGTTCTTCACCACGAACGAGTTCTCCGGCCCGTACGTGTATTGCAGGAGCAACCGGATCGCGGCGACCACCGCGTCCTTGTACCGCTCGCAGCCGTCCATGCCCTTCTGGCGGCAGTGATGATAGACCTCCGACATCACCTCGGCGAGCCAGCCTGTCCCGCTGCTCGACAGCGATCGCTGCCAGCGGCCGTAGCGGTAGGCGTCCTCGGGCCTGCGCCACTGCCGCTTCACGAGGTCGTCGGCGCAGCGGAACACGGCCTGCTCGGCGCGCGGATCGCCGCTCGCCTTCGCGAAATCGAGCAGCGACTGGACGGCCCACGAGCTCGAGATCGGGTTGGGCTTCCTGTAGTCGTCGCCGAGGAAGCAGCCCTTCTTGGCGATCCTGGCGAGCACGAAGTCCGCGGTCTGCGCCGCGGCGTCGAGGTATTTCTTGTTGCTCGTGGCCCGGTAGGTGCGCGACAGCGCGGAGAGGACCTGTCCGGTGTAGAGCGTCGACTCCTTGCCCTGGACCTTCCACGCGCCGCCTTCTTGCCCGCTCAGGGCCGAGCGCACGCTGCCGTCGGGCCGCTGCATCTCGATGAGCCAGTCGGCCGCCATCACGGCGGACTCGAGGTATTTCTTCTCCTTCGTCAGCCCGTGGAGCTCGAGCAGCGTGAAGATCGTCTTCGACGCGGTGCCCACGACGAGCCGGCGCTCGGGCCGCTTGCGCTCGAGGTCGAACGCGTAGAAGAAGCCGCCGGCCGTGCGATCGCGCACCTCGCGGCTCTGCATCGCCATCATGAAGCCCGCGGCCTCGGTCGCGAGGCGGAGCAGGCGGTCGTCCGGCTTGTAGGCGTGCAGCTTCAGCAGCGTCAGCGCCGTGGACGCGGTGTAGATCGTGTGGAGCTCGTCCTCGAACCGGTCCGAAGGGGCATGGTAGTACTTGTGAACCCCCTTGTGCTGCGGGTCGATGACGCGCAGGAGATAGCCCTTGCCGTCCTCGATGCGCTTCGCGAGCAGGGCCTTGTCGAGGAAACGGACCGGCACGAGGCCGTGCGTGAGCTCGACCGCCTTCCCCTTCCCCTCGACGCTCTCGACCATCGACTGGTGATGATCCGGCAGCTCCACGACGAGCCGCGCGCCGTCGAGCGCGTCGCGCGCGCCGCCAGCCGCCGCGAGCGCCCGGCGCGCGGCGCCCTTCAGCGCGACGCAGAGCCCCGCGTCCGACGCGTCGCCGCGCGCGATCTGCTTCCCTTCCTGGAAGCCCATCACGACAGCGCGGAAAGGGCGATTGGACGACAGGGACAGATCGCATGTCACCTTGTCACCGCCCGCCATCACCTGGCGAACGAACGCCATGGTGCGATCGCGGAAGGTGGCATTGTCGAGCTCGGCGCCCGCGCCGCCGCCCTCCGGGAGCTGGATCGCCGGGTCGGGCACCCGGGACAGATTCGCGGCGATCTGGGTCGCAAAGCGGTCGTCGCCCGGCGGCGCGGCGGCCCTCCGGGCCTGCGGGGCGCCGGTCGACGCGGCCGGGGCGGCCGACGCGGCCGCGGGCTTCGCCGCTGCCTCGTCGGCGCGCTTGCGGCTGTCGCATCCGGTCGTGAGCGCCGAGGACACAGCGGCGAGCGCCGCCAGGGTTGCGATGGTGAGAGCGCGTGAAGGCGGCATGGACAGGTACCCCGGAAAGCAGCGAGTTCGACGCGTATCAGCAACTCCGAGGCTCCGCAAGACCGAAGCCGAGCGGGGCACGCCGGCTCGCGGATGTCGGACGTGCGGACGCGTGCCCGCGCGCCCCGCTCGCTGTCGGCGTGTCGGCGACACAGCGATGCTCACATCGGCGCCGTTTGTGCGCAAACGACTGCCTGTCTTGCACGTACGCGTGCCGCCTGTGACAACCGCGTAGCAGAGCGATTCCTCGATGTACCCAGGCCATTTCTCGCTTGCGTCGAACGTCGCGCGGGGGCGATATAAGCGAGTTTCGCTCCCTTATCGGATACGAGAGAAAGGGGCCAGGTGGCGGGATGAGATTCTTAACACAACGCAACGCGGCGTTAACCTGCTGGCTCGGGGGGTCGCTCCTCGTGATCGGCCCGGGATGCACGGCCGGCGCGGATCGCGCCGAGGTAAGCGGCACCGCGGAGGACGCGGCCGAAGTCGCCGAGTTCCTCAGCGGGACGACGTCGTTCGTGTCTGCGGACGATCTGCCCAGGGTGTTCTACGGGGAAGAGGAGGAGGAAGAAGAAGAAGAAGAAGAAGAGGAGGAGGAAGAAGAGGAGGAGGAAGAACGCGAGCTCGAGGAGGGCGATATCTACCGGGTCCTCCGGGACGGGCACCTCCTGAACCTCAACGGCTATCGGGGCCTCCAGGTCATCGACATCCACGATCCGGAGAGCCCGACGCTCGTCGGGCAGATGCCGGTCGCCGGGACGCCGGTCGAGATGTACGTCGACGGCGATCGCGCCGTCGTTCTGATGAACAACTGGGTCGGGTTCCGCGCCACGCCGGGCAGCCTCGCGGTGGAGCGCCGGGAGGGCGGGGCCGTCCTCCTCATCGACATCTCCAACCGGAACGCGCCCGAGCTCCTATCGCAGTTCGACGTGCCCGGGTACATCGCGACGAGCCGGTACGCGAACGGCGCGACCCGGGACGCCCTCTACGTGGCCAGCACCGAGTGGGGGTGGGTCGACCTCGGGAACGGCAACTCCGAGTATCGCAACCAGGCGGTGGTCAAGAGCTTCGACGTGACCCGGCGCGGGCTCGTCGAGCGCAGCCGGCTCGACCTCGGCGGGTACGTGACGGGCGTCCACGCGGAAGGCGACGTGCTGCTCGTGGCGCGCGGCCCCGAGGACTGGGATCACGAGAACAGCCAGGTGTCGATCGTCGACATCTCGAACATCGACGGATCCATGACGCTGCGGGACACGGTCACCGTGGACGGCTACGTGCGCTCGCAGTTCCACATGGACTTCCGCGACGACACGCTGCGCGTCTTCTCGGGCCCGCAGTGGGGCGGGGGGACGAGCCACCTTCAGACGTGGGACGCGTCGGATCCCGACGACCTCGCGCCGATCGACAGCGAGGACTTCGGCGAGGGCGAGTCGCTCTACGGCGCGGTCTTCCTCGACGACCGGGCGTTCGCCGTCACCTACTTCCGCACGGATCCCTTCCACGCCTTCTCGATCGATCCCGACGGGAACGTCGAGGAGAAGAGCGAGTTCATCGTCTCCGGATGGAACGATTTCCTGCGCCCGGTGCTCGGCGCGACCCGCCTCATCGGGATCGGGGTGAACGACGAGGGCGGGACGCGCAGGCTCGCGGCCAGCCTGTACGACATCACCGACCTGACAAACCCGAACCCGATGATCGCGCGCTCCGAGGTGGCGGGGAACGACGACGGCTGGAACTGGTCGGAGGCCAGCTGGGACCACCGCGCGTTCACCGTGCTCGACGGGGCCGTGAGCGTGGCGGCGCCGACCGGCGAGATCGAGACGGGCCTCGTGCTCCTGCCGTTCACCGGGTACAGCCGGGAGAGCGGCCGGTGGAGGATGAACTCTGCCGTGCAGATCTTCACGTACTCGAGCGCGACGCTGACCCGCCGCGGCGTGATGAAGCACGCCAGCCCCGTGCGCCGCACGTTCCGCGCCGGCCCGGACACCGCGGCGAACGTGTCGGAGACGCAGCTCAGCCTCTACGATCAGCGCGATCTCGACGACCCGAAGAAGCTCGGCGACCTCGATCTCGCGCCCAACTACGCCGCCGTCCTCGGATACGGCGATCACCGCGTGCGCATCCGCAGCCCCGAGCAGGACTCCTGGGAGCGCGACGCCGGCGAGATGGCGGTGGCGGAGGTCATCGCCGCGTCGGACGTCGCCGACGTCGCGGCGCCGCTCGCGACCTTCCCGGTCACGCCCGAAGCGAGCTATTACAAGGTCGGGGACGACCTCCTCGCCGTCGTGACCTCCAGGTACGTGGGCTGGCCCAGCTACGAGACGACGATCAGCGTCGTCGATCTCTCGGATCCGGTGCGGCCGCGCGCCGCGGGGCAGCTCGTCACGACGGATCTGCCCCCGAGCTACGGCGCTTATTATGATGTTTACGACTACGTGCCGACGAGGCTCCATGTCACGAACCGGTCGCTCACGTTCGTGAGCAAGACCGGCACCTGGACCGACATCGGCCCGGCAGAGCATTGCCAGTCGTACGTCGCGTACGAGCACGGCGAGAGTGCCTGCTCCGGCGTGGACAACTGCACGTACATCACGGGGCTGCGCACCTGCCACGCGCTCGAGGGCGGGCCGGAGTACTGCGAGGGCGGGTTCGCGACGTGCACGACGCGGCTCGTCGAGGGCGAGGACGACTGTACGCCCATCGCCGACGAGGCTGCGCTCGACGGGCTCCTCGAGTCGTATTGCTACGACGGCACGGCGCGCCGCGAGGTCACCGGGATCACCGTCCACGTCGTCGACCTGTCGGACCCGGATCACCCGGCGGTCGTGCCGCCCCTCGCGCTCCCCGCGGACGAGTCCGGCGTGAGCTCGCTGGCGCACAAGGGCGACGTCTACGTGTCCGTCAAGCTGCCCGCCGCCGTGCCCGACGACCCGCGCCCCCACGCGCGCTACTTCCTCCGGCGCGTCGACCTGTCGCGCCCCGCGGCGCCCGTCCTCGGCCCGGCGATCAACGTCCCTGGCGAGGTCCTCGCGATCCGCGGCACGAAGGTGTTCACGCGCGACAGGGTGTGGGGGAGCCACTTCATCGAGCCGGCGATCGCGCGATCGACGCTGCACGACGGGCGCGCGCACCTGAACCACTACCAGGAGCTCTTCGGCAAGACGATCAACAACACCCTCCTCATCGACGAGCACCAGCGGGCCCTCATGATGTACGGCGACCGGATCTGGCCGTCGTACTGGCGGTGGAGCTACGGCTACGAGGCGGACACCCTCGCGATCCTGCGGCCGAGCGACACGAGCTCGTCGACCGGGTTCGACGTGCTCTCGGAGACGCCGATCGATGGCTGGATGACGCTGATGCCCTTCGTCGCCGAGCGCCGCGCGTTCTTCAACGTGGATTACGGCACGCTGATGGTCGACTACGAGGACCCGCGCCGGCCCGTGGCGCAGGCGTTCTTCATGGGCGCGTGGCAACCCCAGGTGCTCGTCGACAGGGCCCAGGACGAGGTCCTTGTCAGCGCGCAGCGGTACGGCATCCACCAGCTCGACCTCGACGTCACGAACCTCCTGCAGTAGCGCGAAGCGCCCCTCCCCCTCGGCAGCGCGTTGAGCGCGCCTCCCCCCAACCTCCAGACAAGCCGCCACGCCGGCACCGGGCCCATCGCGGCGCGCTCGTCGATGGCAGGCATCTGCCCAGCAGAGCTCGGCGAGGGCCCCGCCTCGCCGGCGCGCGCCCCCAGGCCGGCGCTGCGGGCGCCGCGCGGCGCGCTATCTTGCCGGCATGGGACCCGCGCAGATCAAGGGCAGGAACGTGGACATCAAGATGTGGACCCGGCCGGAGGAGGTCGAGCCGGTCGCCCTGGAGCAGCTGCGCAACATCAGCGCCCTGCCCTGGGTGTTCCACCACGTCGCCGCGATGCCCGACGTCCACTTCGGCAAGGGCGCGACCGTCGGCTCGGTGATCGCGATGCGGGACGCTGTCGCGCCGGCCGCCGTGGGCGTGGACATCGGCTGCGGCATGGGCGCGCTCCGCACGAACCTCACGGCCGCCGACCTGCCCGACGATCTCAAGCGGATCCGCGGCGACATCGAGCGGGCGATCCCCGTGGGGTTCGCCGCCCACGACGCGCCGCCGAAGGAGTTCGCGAGCCTGCCGCTCTGGGAGGAGTTCTCGAGGCTGACCCCGAAGGTCAAGGGCCTGTTCACGAGGGCGCGCTGTCAGCTCGGCACGCTGGGCGGCGGCAACCACTTCATCGAGCTCTGCCTCGACACGGAGGGCGGCGTGTGGCTGATGCTCCACTCCGGCTCTCGCAACATCGGGAAGGAGCTCGCCGAGATCCACATCGCCACGGCGAAGAAGCTCGCCCACAACCGCGACCTGCCCGATCGCGACCTCGCCGTGTTCCTCGCCGGCACCCCGGAGATGAAGGCCTACCGTCACGACCTCTTCTGGGCGCAGCGCTACGCGCGCGCGAACCGCGAGGCCATGTTCCACCTCGCAGAGGGCGTCCTGCGGCGGCACTTCCCGCAGCTCGAGATCCAGGAGGCCATCTATTGCCACCACAACTACGTGGCCGAGGAGCGCCACTTCGGCGAGGACGTGCTGGTGACCCGCAAGGGCGCGATCCGCGCGGGGCGGGGCGAGCTCGGCATCATCCCCGGCTCGATGGGCACGCGCTCGTACATCGTCCGGGGCCTCGGCAACCCCGAGGCGTTCGAGAGCGCGTCGCACGGCGCGGGGCGCAAGATGAGCCGCGGCGAGGCGAAGCGGCGCTTCACCGTCAAGGACCTCGCCGCGCAGACCGCCGGCGTCGAGTGCCGCAAGGACGGCGGGGTCCTCGACGAGATCCCCGCCGCGTACAAGCCGATCGAGCGGGTCATGGAGGACCAGCGCGATCTCGTCGAGATCGTGGCCGAGCTGCGGCAAGTGATGTGCGTGAAGGGGTGAGAAGGGGGATGTAACATCGAGGCGGCGAGCCGTCCGGGCGGGCGACCGGCGCGGCGATGGGCCGCGCCCGACGCGCCCGACGCGCCCGGCGCGCCCGGCGCGCCCGGAATGCTTTCCCGCCTTTTCCACGGCGCGCGCCGCATTCGCGCCCCCCGCCCGCCGTCGCGTCGGCTACGATGCGCGTCGCCGGCGCGACGCACGCCGCGTGCGCCGCCGCGCGGAGACGTCATGAAGTCGGACTGGATCGATCTCGGCCCCCTCTCGGAATTTCCGGCCGAGGAGCCGGTGCTGCGCAAGGACGACGCGGGGCGGCGCTTCGCCTGCGTGCGCCGGGGTGGAGAGGTCCACGCGCTCGACGATCGGTGCCCGCACCAGGGGTACCCGCTCTCGCAGGGCGCGCTGCGCGGCGGGGTGCTGACCTGCGCGTGGCACAACTGGAAGTTCGACGTCGCCACGGGCGCCTGCTCGTTCGGCGGCGAGGCGGTGCGCCGCTACGCGACGCGGGTCGACGGCGGGCGCGTGCTCCTGAACCGCGCCGTCGACAGAGCGGCCGAGGTGCGGCGCCTCGTCGCCGGCCTGCGCGAGGCGGTCCTGCGCGACGATCCGGCGCGCGCCCTGCGCGAGGGCCTCCGGCTCGGGGCGCTCGGGCTGCACCGGGGCGCCGCGACCGGCCTCGGCAGCCTGCACCTCGCGTTCGAGGTGCTCGCGAGGGACGGGGCGGAGCGCGCCGAATACGGCTTCGATCACGGCCTCGCCGTGCTCGCGGACCTCTGCGCCTGGGTCGAGCGCGGCTGGGTGCCCGCCGAGGAGGCGTTCGTCGTCGCCGCCCACGCGATCGGCGAGGCGTCGGCGCGGCTCGGCGCGCGCGGCAAGGGCGCCGGCAAGGCCCGCGGGAGCTCGCCGCTCGCGCGCATCGCCGAGTTCGAGACGGACGAGCCGGCGAAGGTGAGCGAGGCGCTCGAGGCGGAGCGGCGCGACGAGGCCGAGGCGCGGATGCGCGAGCTCGTCGAGGTCCGCGGCACCGCCGGCGCGCGCCGGGCGCTCCTGCCCTTCGTCGCGCAGCACCTCCACGACTACGGGCACGGCGCGATCTTCCTCTCCAAGGCGCTCGAGCTGGCCGAGCGGTTCTCCTCCGCCGCCGACGAGGTCCTCGCGGCCTCGACGGTGCAGCTCGCCTGGGCCACGGCCGACACGAGCCTGCCGCCCTTCGCCGCCACGCGCGCCGCGCTCGCGCGCGTCGCCGAGCTGCCGCTGCGCGCGCCGCCCACGCCTGACGCCGCCGCGGGCACCGCAGCGCCGGCCGGCGCGCCGCTCGATCCCGCGGAGCGCGCCGCCTTCGAGGCGGAGGTGCTCGCCGGAGAGCGCGAGGCCGTCGAGGCGGCCGTGCGCTGGCTCGGGCGGGGCGCCGGTCCGCTCGCGCTGCTCGGCGCGATCGGGCACGCCGCGGCCGTGCGCCTCGCGCGCTTCGACGCGGCATGGGAGCAGCGCCTGGACGCCGAGGTCGGGGTGCTCGACGTCACCCACGCCGTCACCTTCGCGGAGGCGGCGGCCGCGCTCGCCCGCGGCGCGCTCCCGCACGAGGCCGCGCAGCTCGCCGTGCTCGCGGCCGGCTTCGTGGGCAAGCTCCGGAGCGCGGACGCTGTCGCGCCGGCCGCCGCCGCGCCGCCTGCCGCCGCGCCGCCTGCCGCCGCGCCGCCTGCCGCCGCCGCTCCGGCGGCCGCCGCGCCACATGCCGCCGCGCTGCTCGAGGCGGCGGCGGCGCGCGACGTCGGCGGGGCGCTCGCGATCGCGCGGCAGCTCGACGCCGAGGGGCGCCGCCGCGCCTACGCCGAGCTCGCCCCGTTCGCCGCGTTCGACGCCGCCGTGCGGCCGATCTTCACCGCGCACGCCGTGAAGACGCTCGAGGCGCTCCACCGGCTCGAGGCGTCCGATCCGCAGCCCGATGGCGCTTACCTGGAGGCGCTGCTCGCCTGTATCGTCCCCGTCCGGCGAGAGCTCCACGTGCGGCGGATCGCGGCCGTGGCGAGGAAGTTCATGTCCGATGGCCGGCCCCCGGAGGGGCTGTATTGAGCGCGCAACGCCGCGCCGCGAGGGGCGCCATCGCGACCGACGCGCGCGCCGGCGCGACGTGACCGGCGACGAGCGCGAGCGGCGCGTGTCGCGCGCTCGCCGCGCTCGACACAAACACGTGTCAGGGCCGTGAGGAGAGGGCGATCGGCGCGCGTCGAGCGCGCGCCCGCGCCGGCGCGACGTGACCCGCGCCGCCCGCGAGGCCGATCCCGCCCTGTGGCCAGCGGCGGACGCTTCATGCATACTGGCCGTGCATGCGGCTCGAGCCCGGTTCCCACGTAGCGCCGCACCTCATGCTCGTGAGCCTCCTCAGGATGGGGGGCATCGGCAGCATCTGGGCGGCGCGCCACCTCGGGCTCGGCAAGGACGTCGCCGTCAAGTTCATGTCCGCGTCGCTCGCGACCGACCCGACCGCGATCGCCCGGTTTCACCGCGAGGGCGCGCTCATGGCGAGGCTCAAGAGCCCCCATGTGGCCGAGGTCTACGAGCACGGCGTCGCCGAGGACGGCCTCCCGTACATCGTGATGGAGCTGCTCCGCGGCGAGGAGCTGTCCGATCGGCTGGCGCGCGCCGGTCGCTTCTCGCTCGAGCAGACGGTCGCCCTCGTGTCGGAGCTCTGCGCGGGCCTCGCCGCGGCGCACACGCTCGGGATCGTCCACCGGGACATCACGCCGGAGCACGTCTTCCTCGCCGACGTCGGCGGCAGCCCCAGCGTCAAGCTGCTCGACTTCGGCGTGGCCCGGGGCGATCTCGACTGCGACGGCACCACGCTGACGGCCACGGGCGCCGTCGTCGGCAGCCTCGTCTACATGAGCCCGGAGCAGTTCTTCAACCCGAGGCAGGTCGACGGCCGCTCGGACCTCTGGTCCGTGGCCGTCATGGCCTACCAGGCGCTCACCGGCGCTCCGCCGTTCGAGGAGAAGGGGCTCGAGGCCCTGCTCGGCGCCATCCGCATCGGCAACTTCCCGCTCCCGAGCGCGCGCCGCCCCGACGTCGCGCCCGCCGTCGACGCGTGGTTCGTCAAGGCGCTGTCGCGCGAGCCCTCGGGCCGCTTCGACACCGCCGAGGAGATGGCGGACGCGCTGCGCCAGGCCGCCGCCTCGGGACGGCCGCCCGTGGCTCCGGCGGGCGCGGCCGGCAAGGCGAGCTAGCCGTCATGGCGCGCGCCCGCACCCCGAGCCGCTCCAACCACGAGCTCGTGTTCCGCAGCGCCCGCAAGGGCGAGGAGGGCACGCTCGCCACGGTCGCCTACCGCGCCTTCCAGGCGGGCGATCCCGAGGCCTGGCTGCGGTATTTCACCGAGCACGCGCACCTCGCCCTCGACAACGTGATCGTCGCCGAGACCGACGGCCAGCTCGTCGGGCACGCCTCCTCGCTCGACCTCACGATGAGCTTCGCGGGCGCGGACGTGCCCTTCCAGGGCCTCGCGACCGTGGCGGTGCTCCCGGAGTTCCGCCGCCGGGGCATCGCCGATCGGCTCGTCCGCGAGAGCCTCCGCCGCATGCGCCGGCGCGGCGAGGCGCTCGCGCTCCTCCACCCGTTCCGGCTCTCGTTTTACCGCCGCTTCGGCTTCGGCGTGTGCGAGCTCCGGGACGTCGTGCGCACCTCGCCCGACCGGCTCCCGGACTCCGTGCTGCGCCGCCACGTGCGGGCCTTCTCCCGCCCCCGCGACGAGCCGCTCATCAAGCAGGCCTACGATCTCGCGCGCAACGACACGACCGGTCAGCTCAAGCGGAGCGACTACTGGTGGGACGTGCGCGTGTTCAAGCGCTCCCCGAGCGGCGCGGTCTACGTGGATCCGGGCTCGAAGGCGATCGCCGGCTATCTCCTCTTCGACGTGCCGGAGGGCGGCGCCTACGGCGTCCAGCAGCTCCTCGTCCGCGAGCTCCGCGCGCCGACGCCGGGCGCCTACCGCGGGCTCATCGGCTTCCTCGGCGCGCTCGGCGATCAGTACGAGGTCGTGGAGCTCATGCTCCCGCGCGGCTACGGCGCGCCGCTGCTCGACGAGCCCGGCATCCGCGATGAGCCCATCGCGTACGAGACGGCCGCCCGGCACCCCGGCCAGTGCCCGCCGCCCGTCCACGCGGCGCACCGCCGCAACGTCCTCGGCCTGACGGCGGCGGGCGCGATGGGGCGCATCGTCGACGTCGCCGCCGCGCTCGCGCTGCACCCCTCGCCGCGGAAGCACGGCGTCCGCGGCGCCATCGGCCTCGACGTCGAGGATCCCGTGTTCACGGACGCGCCGCGCGCCTTCGACGTCACCTTCGCGGCGCGCGGCGTCCAGACGGCGCCCGGCAGGACGGCTGGCGACCGCCTCTCGCTCTCCATCGAGCGGCTCACGCAGATCTATTTCGGCGCCACCTCGGCGCGCGATCTCCTGAGCCAGGGCTTCGTTGTGGGCAGCGCCAAGGCGGCGGCGCTCCTCGACGCGGCCTTCGCGGGCCCCCCCTTGTTCCTCGGCGCCTTCAACGGGTTCTGACCGAGCGGCCGCGCCCCCGGCCGCCCCCCGGTCACGCGCCGCGCCGGGCGCGGGTCGAGCGCCGCGCCGGGCGCGGGTCGAGCGCCGCGCCGGGCGCGGATCAGGCGCCGCGCCAGGCGCGGGTCGAGCGCCGCGCCGGGCGCGGATCAGGCGCCGCGCCGGGCGCGGAGGAAGAGCTTGAGCGAGCGCGACTTCAGCTCCGTCGATTCCCCGCCCTTCCGCGTCTCGGTGGCGGCGTCGTCGCAGGTGTCCACGAGGAGCTGCCACGGCCTCGGATCGTCGTCGAACGGCAGGACGAAGCTCAGGTCGCCCGGAGATGCGTTGAACAGCAGGACGAAGTCGTCGTCGACGAGCCGGTCGCCGGACTCGTCCACGTCGTCCAGCCCCTCTCCGGACAGGAACACCCCGAGGGACTGGGTGCACGGGTTGCACCAGTCCTCGTCCGTCATCAGCTCCCCGTCCGGGCGATACCACTGGATATCGTAGGTCTTGCCGCCGCGGATCGGGCGCCCCTTGAAGAAGGTCGAGCGCCTGAGCCCGGGGTGCTCGTGCCGGATGCGGAGGCACTTGCGCGTGAACTCCATCATCGCCCGCGACGGGTCGTCCCAGGTCCACGGCTGCCACGTGAGCTCGTTGTCCTGGCAATACCCGTTGTTGTTCCCCTGCTGCGTGCGCCCCCGCTCGTCGCCGTGGAGGACCATGGGCGTGCCCTGCGAGAACAGGAGAGACGCCATGAGGTTCCGCATCTGCCGGGCGCGGAGCTTCAGGATCTCGGGGTCGTCCGTGGGCCCCTCGGCGCCGCAGTTCCACGACCGGTTGTCGTCCGCGCCGTCGCAGTTGCCCTCCCCGTTCGCCTCGTTGTGCTTCTCGTTGTACGAGACGAGGTCCGCGAGGGTGAAGCCGTCGTGGGCCGTGACGAAGTTGATGCTCGTGTACGGCTTGCGCCCGTTGTTCTCGTAGAGGTCGCTGCTCCCCGTCAGCCGGAAGCCGAGGTCCGACGCCGTGCCGCCGCAGCCGCGCCAGAAGTCGCGCAGCGTGTCGCGATAACGACCGTTCCACTCCGCCCAGCGCACCGGGAAATTGCCGACCTGGTAGCCGCCGGGGCCGACGTCCCAGGGCTCGGCGATGAGCTTCACCTGGCTGAGCACCGGGTCCTGGTGGACGATGGTGAAGAAGCTCGAGAGCTGATCGACGTCGTGCAGGCCGCGCGCGAGCGCCGCGGCCAGATCGAACCGGAACCCGTCGACGTGCATCTCGAGGACCCAGTACCGCAGGGAGTCCATGATGAGCTGGAGCGCCTGCGGGTGGCGCACGTTGAGCGTATTGCCGGTGCCGGTGTAATCGAAGTAGAAGCGCTCGTTGCCGGGGACGAGGCGGTAATAGGTCGGGTTGTCGATGCCGCGCAGGCTCAGCGTCGGGCCCAGGTGGTTGCCCTCCGCCGTGTGGTTGTAGACGACGTCGAGGATGACCTCGATGCCGGCGGCGTGGAGCGCCTTGACCATCTCCTTGAACTGCCGGATCTCGGCGGTCACGTCGTTGCCCGCGCGGTACCCGACGTCCGGCGCGAAGAAGCCTATCGTGTGGTAGCCCCAGTAGTTCCGGAGCCCCTTGTCCAGCAGGAACTTCTCGTGCACGAAGGCGTGAACGGGGAGGAGCTCGATGGCCGTGATGCCGAGGTACCGCAGGTACCCGATCATGGCCGGGTGGGCGATGCCCAGGTACGTCCCGCGGAGCTCCTCCGGGATCTCCGGGTGGAGCATCGTCAGGCCGCGGACGTGCGCTTCGTAGATGACGCTGCGGTGGAACGGGACGCGCGGCGACCGGTCTCCGCTCCAGTCGAAGGAGGGATCGATGACGACGCCGAGGGGGGCGCCGAGCGCCTCCTCCTCGGACATGAGGAGGTCCCCGTCCGGCTGGTCGATGCGGTGGGCGAAGGAGTTCGCGTTCCACTGGACCCGCGACGCGAGCGCCTTCGCGTACGGGTCGAGCAGGCGCACGTGCGGGTTGAACCGCAATCCCCGCTCCGGGGCCCACGGCCCGTGGACGCGGTATCCGTACCGCTGCCCCGGCCCGACCTCCGGCACGTAGACGTGCCACACGAACGAGGTGCGGTGACGTACCGGGAGGCGCTGCTCGTTCCCGTCATCATCGACGAGGCACAGCTCGACGGCCTCGGCGTTCTCTGAATAGAGCGCGAACTGCGTACCGGAACCGTCCCATGTCGCGCCGAGCGGGTACGGGTCGCCGGGTCGCAGTCCCTTGCGCTTGAAAATCATGCTGGTCTCCAGGCCGGGTGGGCCCCCCCGATCGGCCTTTGTGATCTAGGCTACAAACGTGCCGAAGGCTAGGCGGTGTGGACGTGCCGGCTGCGCATGACGTCGGACACGGCGTCCGCCACGCTGCGGGCCATCCCCTCTGCGATGCGGAGCGTCTGGGCCTGATCACCCTCCGGGGTGCACAGCCGGAGGCGCTCGATCATGTCCGCGAGCCGCCGGGCTAGCTCGCACGCCTCGGCCATGGAGGCTGATGACTCGATGGAAGTCCTCCGCGGGGGGAGGGAGACCAGTTCTTCGGTCTGCGTCATCGTGGTTGAAATCATGCCTGGCTCCTTACGCTTCGGTGATGCCTACAGTCAACCACGACCGACTGCAGGCATCATGCCACGGGGTTCCGGTGGGATCGCTCACCGCGGACACAACGGTTGCCGGAGGTCTGCGGAGGCTGCTGCTGCAAAAGCGCCACAGGTGGGGCGATTTGTCTCCCACAGGAGGCGACAACGTTCGCTGGATAGCCAGACGCGAAAATTGTAAGCAGGATGCGCGCCGTCCACGCGCCCCAGGGCGCTTGCTGTCCTGGGCGGCAATGCGGCCGCTGCCAGGGGAATGGTTGAGCTCCCGCGTTCGTGCGCCGATCTCCGCGGCGGGGAGCGGGCGGGCGTGCCGCGAGCGCTCGGGGCCCGTGTCGCCCTGTGTGCCGGAGCGGCTCAGCGGGCCTCCTTGGACAGCACGTTTTCGACGCGGCGAGCGGGTCGGGGGCGCCGCTCCGCCGCGCGCTCATGGCGTTTGGGGCGTGCTGCCCCACGGGCCGCGGTGATTCCGTCCGTCCCGCTGGCGCCCCGGGGCGCGGCGGTGCCGCGGCGGTCGGGTGTTCGCGGTGGGGCGGGTATGCTGGTGTGCGCGCTGAACGGCGCTGGCCGAGCGCAGCGCGTGAGCTGGAGAGGGCGTCTCGCTCGCGGGGCTGGCGACGAGGCGGCTGTAGCAGTGCGCCGTGGTGGCAGGTTAGTATCCGGTCCGCCGCGGCGGCCGCCGGTCCAACGCGTCGCGGTCGAGAAAGCTCATGATCGGAACACTCCAGGCGAAGCTCCAGTATCTGAAGAACAAGAACCTCCACAACTGGCTTGGCGGCTACGCCCGTCAGAGGCTCGAGAACGCCCGCGCTCCGCGTCCGGTCGGCCCGCGGCATCTCCTCTTCGCGGTCTGCGATCACTGGGAGCCTGGGTGGGAGAACGCCACGCCCGAGGTCGGCGACGCGCGGGTGAGGGCCTGGTCGGAGCGGTATCCCGAGATGGCGAGCGCCTACCGCGACGCGGACGGGCAGCACCCGCGCCACAGCTTCTTCTTCCCGGGGGAGCAGTACACGCCCGGGTGGCTCGACGCGCTGGCGGACCTCACGCGTCGCGGCTTCGGGGAGGTGGAGCTGCACCTGCACCACCACAACGACACGGCGGAGAACCTGCGCGCGGACATCCTCAGGTACCTGGACACCCTGGGGAAGCACGGGCACTTCTCGCGCGACGCGGGCGGGCGCATGCGTTACGGGTTCATCCACGGCAACTGGTGTCTGGCGAACTCCGGGCGGGACTCGCGCAACTGCGGGGTCGACGAGGAGCTCCCGCTGCTGTTCGAGACGGGCTGCTACGCCGACTACACGTTCCCGTCGGCGCCGGACGCGTCGCAGCACAACATCGTGAATCAGATCTACTGGCCGACGGGCAACCTGGCGCGCCGCAAGGCCCACACCGTGGGGGCGCGGGCCAAGGTCGGCGAGGTCCTGGAGGACCGTATCCTGATGATCGAGGGGCCGCTCGCGCTGGCGCTGACGCGCCGGGGGAACAAGACGCGGGTGCGGATGGAGTACGGCGCGCTCCAGGCGGTGGACCCGCCGACGCCGGAGCGGGTGAAGACGTGGGTTGATCAGAACATCCATATCGAGGGGAGGCCCGAGTGGGTGTTCGTCAAGGTCTACACGCACGGCGCGCCCGAGGATCAGGCGGAGTCGCTGCTCGGCGCGGGGAGCCACGCGCTCCACCGGGAGCTCACCACCCGGTACAACGACGGCAAGGACTGGGTGCTCCACTACGTGACGGCGCGGGAGATGTACAATATCGCGATCGCGGCGCTCGAGGGGAAGACGGGCAATCCGGGCGACTACAGGGACTACCGGCTGAAGCCGCCGCCCTGCGCGAGCTGACGCTCACGCGAGAGATCCGAGCTGGAGGCCCCCCGCGCGACGAGCTCCCTCCATGGGAGCCGCGTAGATCGGAAGTGCCTCAGCCCGTCGCGCGCCGCTCCCGGAGGACCTCCTCGAGGAGCGCGTGATAGCGATCCCCGACGACATCCCACGAGAGCGCCCCCACGCTGCCCCGGAGCGCCGCCGGATCCCACGTCATGTCCAGCGCACGGACCAGCGCGTCCCCGAGCGCCCGCGGATCACCGGCAGGGACGAGCAGGCCGTTGCCCCCCTGCCCCTCGCGCACGAGCTCCGGCACGCCCCCCACCCGGGTCGCGACGACCGGTCGGCCCGAGGCGAGCGCCTCCAGGACGACATTGGGACAGCCCTCGCGGCGGCTCGGTAGACAGAACACATCGCACGCCGCCATGTAGTCCGGGATCTCCGCAGGGAGCGCCCAGCCGAACAGCCGCACGCGGTCGCCGAGGCCGAGCGCGGTCACCCGCGCGCGCAGCGGATCGAGCAGCTCGCCGCCGCCCACCATCAGCAGGCGCACATCGCGGCGGCCCGTCCGGTCGAGGTGCGCCATCGCCTCGACGAGGACGTCCACGCCCTTCTCGGGGACGTGATAGCCAGCGTAGAGCACCACCCGCGCGTCCGCCGGGACGCCGAGGCGCGCCCTCGGCTCGACCCGGTCCCGGATCGTGAACCGCTCGCCGTCGACCGCGTTGCGCTGCACCACCACGCGGTCCCGCGGCACCCCGAGCTCCACGAGGCGCTCGCCGAGCGCACCGCTCACCGCCACCACGCGCGCGCAGCGCCGGAGCGCCGGCGCGATCTGCGCGCGCAGCGGGGCGCTCCTCGGCTGCTCGTTGATGTCGCTGCCCAGCACCGTCGTGACGATCGGCACCCCCGCGCCCCGCGCGAACGCCTCCGCCGCGACGGTGTCGGGATAGGCCCACGCGGCCAGGATCGCGTCGTAGGGGAACTCGCGGCGCAGCGCGGCCATCGTGCCCCGGAGCGAGGCGTGGATCGCGCGCGCGTGGAGGACCGGCAGCCCCGGGACCGACCAGTAGGTGGGGAACAGCGCGTCGACGCCGGTGTGCGACTCGCGCGTGCCGCCGAGCAGCTCCCGGGACGCGCCGCGCGCCCGCGTCCACCAGGGCGTCGGGGCCACGAGCCGGAGCTCGCAGCGGCGCGCGAGCGCCCGGTACGTGTGATAGCTGTACGGCGCCATCGTCGGCAGCCGCATCGACGGGTAATGGTGGGTGAAGACGAGGACCTTCATCGCGCGCCCGCCTGTCACGTGAGGCTGAAATAGAGCTGCTCGTAATTGCGCGTCATCTTCTCGAACGAGAAGTCGTCGCGGACCCGCGCGTGCCCCGCCTCGCCGAGCCGCCGCCCGAGCGCCCGGTCGCGCGCGAGCCGCTCGATCGCGCCGGCGAGCGCGTCGGGGTCGTCCACCGGGACGAGCAGGCCGTGCTCCTCGTCGCGCACCACCTCCGGCACGCCGCCGACCGGCGTCACGACGACAGGCAGCCTGCGCGCCATCGCCTCGAGCACCGCCAGCGGCAACCCCTCGTCGCGCGAGGGAAGGACGAAGAAGTCAGCGCCGACGAGCAGATCGGGGACGTCCTTGCGAAAGCCGAGGAAACGCGCCTCCTTGCCGTGGATCCCGAGCTCCCGGGCGAGCCCGTGGATGCGGTCGCGCTCGTCCCCGTCGCCCACGATGAGCACCGTGACCGCGACGCCGCGATCCCGGAGCCGCGCGAGCGCCCGCAGCAGCACGTCATGCCCCTTCACCGGGTGGAACGCCGCCGGCATGATCCCGAGGGACAGGCCGCCGGACGCGGTCGCAGCCTCCGCCGACGGGGCTTCAGGCGACGCGGCCTCCGGCGAGGCAGCCCCCGGCGACGCGGCCTCCGGCGGCGCGCCCGCGTCGAAGCCGAGCTCGGCGCGCACCTCCTCGCGCGTCCGCCGCGCCGGGGTGATGTCGATCCCGTTGTGGATCACAGAGATGTTGCCGGCGACGCCCACTGCGCCGCTCTTGTTGGCGGTGTCCTGCGAACAACCCACGACGGCGTCCGTCTCGCGCCACTCGAAGCGCGACGGGACGCGGATGATCCCGCGCGTCTGCGCGTGATCGGTGAAGACGAGCCGCGCCCGCGTGAGCAGCTTGCCGACCGTGGCGTAGTGGAGCGAGGTGGGGTTGTGCGCGTGGAGGACGTGCGGCCGCGCGCGCGCGAAGGCGAGCGCCGCGTGCGCGCCCCGCGCGGCCAGGCGGCCGCGCAGCACCGTGACCGGCAGCGCCCGCTGCCGCGCCAGATCCTCGAGCGGCCCGCCGCGCAGCGCGAGGATCGAGGCGTCATGGCCGTGGCGCCGCTGCGCCTCGGCCAGGCGCAGCACGAAATGCTCCATGCCTCCGCCGTTGAGGCTGCTCACGACATGGACGATCCGCAGCGTCGAAGTCCCCATGTGGCCTGCTACCCGAACCGGGTCTCCTGTTGAAGCGCGACGAGCCGCGCACCGTCACCGAAGCTGCCACCCCGCGTCGCCTGCGCGCCAGCGCTCGTGGCGTCTGGCACCCAGGGTCGCTGGACCACGGTACCACCTCGCGTCGCCGTCCCCTCACCTTTTGATTTGGCGAGCGGAAGCAGGTACTAGACGGGCATGACCCCTGAACTTCGGCGCGCCATCGACCAGGGCATGCGCCGCGTGCCCGGCATGGACGCCGCGACCAGGCTGCTCGCCGCGCGGATCGAGACGGTCAGGGCGCTGCTCGCGCGGCGGCTCGACGAGAACCCGCTCCCCGTGCCCGACGCCGTGACCCCGAGCGAGATCCCGTCCGTCGCGGAGCTCGGCCCGGGGGACAGGGTGCTCGCCGAGCTCGATCAAGACGGGTTCGCCTTCGCCCTCCACCCGGCCGACGTCCCCTTCTTCAACCGCCGGAGCCAGAAGATGCCGCGCCTGCGGTACCGGATCCACGTCGTGCTGCGCCGCGGTTATGTCTGCGTACGAAAGCGCTTTATCGGCCAGCCCAGGAACGCGCCGCTCGACGCGCACGTCTTCTCCCTGCTCGGCCTCTTCTTCTACAACGAAGCGGCGGCGCTCCTCCGGCTGCGCGATCTCCCGAGCGTCCCGAGGATCCGCGACGTGCACCTCACGACGCGCACCCTCTTCATCGACTACGTGCGCGGCAAGACGCTCCAGCAGCACGTCGCCGAGCGGGGGGAGAAGGTGCTCGACATCGACCTGGCGCCGCTCGGGCAGCTCTTCGATCCCGAGCGCGACCGGCGGGAGATCGAGGCGTTCGCGCAGGGCGACGGCGACGCCTACCGCGGCCGCATCGAGCAGATCGCCCGGGCGATGAACGCGCGCGGCGTCGCGCCGCTCGACGTCAAGCTCGGCAACGTGCTCATCGGGGAGAAGACGGGCGCCCTGTACTGGGTCGATTTCGAGCGGGCCGCGATCGAGGGCACCCCCCGCTACCGAGAGCGCCTCGCGGAGCACCATGACCTCGTGAACCGATGGTTCGGGCTCTCGCTCCCGGGCGGGGCGTGAGGCGCGCCGGGCGCGGGCAGGTGCGCAAGTGCCGGTGATGACACGATGACCACACGAGACGAAGGCGGGGCGCCGCGCAGCGCCATCGAGCGGGTCGGGGAGAAGGCGGGGACGTCGTGGCCGAGCATCGAGGCGGCCGCGCGGTTCTCGGCGGAGACCCGGGCGCGGCTCGCGGCGCTGCTCCGCGAGCAGATCCCGTGCGACACGAGCGCGGTGGTCTTCGGCTCGCTCGCGCGCGGCGAGTACACGACCGGCAGCGATCTCGACTGGACGCTGCTCATCGACGGGCAGGCCGACGAGGGACACTTCAGCCAGGTCCAGGCCATCACGAAGATCCTGAGGGAGGCGAAATTCCACGAGCCGGGGCCGACGGGCGTGTTCGGCAACGTGGCGTTCAGCCACCCGATCCTCCACCAGATCGGCGGGCAGGAGGACACGAACAAGAACACGACCCAGCGCATCCTGCTGCTCCTGGAGTCGCTCGCGATCGGCAAGCCGGACGCGCACGAGCGGGTGCTCCGGCTCGTGCTCTCGCGGTACGTGGAGGACGATCGCGGGCTGCACTACGGCAGCAAGCGCGAGATCATCCCGATGTTCCTGCTGAACGACATCGTCCGGTACTGGCGCACGGTCGCCGTCGATTTCGTCTACAAGCAGCGGGAGCGGAGCTCGGGCTGGGCGCTCCGCAACGCGAAGCTCAGGATGTCGCGGAAGCTCATCTTCGTCAGCGGGCTCATCACCTGCTTCGGCTTCGAGCTGTTCGGCAAGGATCGGGCGGCGTGGGCCGGCGAGGGCGGCATCTCCACGCCGGCGCTCGTGCGCTTCCTGAGGGAGCGCATCCGGGTGACGCCGCTGGAGAGCCTGGCCGAGGTGCTGCTGCGGCCCTCGATCTCCGCCGAGACGGCGCGCTCGCTGTTCGACAGCTACGACGCGTTCCTCGCGCTGCTGTCGAACGAGGAGGAGCGCGGCCGGCTGAAGCAGCTACCGCTCGACGACTACCTGGGCCACGATCCGACCTTCAAGCGGGTGCGCGACATCGGGCGCGCGTTCCAGGACGGGCTCAACCGGCTCTTCTTCGAGGAGGACAAGGAGCTCCGCGAGCTCATCCAGAAGTACGGGGTGTTCTGATGCGACCGATGGGGTACTCGACAGGGGCGCTCGCGCTGAGCGACGTCGAGCGCGCGCTCGCGATGCTGGAGGGGAGCTCCGCGACCGCGGTGGAGCTGTCCGCGCTGCGCATCTCGGAGCTCGGGCCGCTGCTCCGGCTGCTCGGGTCGCTGGATCTGTCGCGCTACCGCTATGTGTCGTTCCACGCCCCGAGCCGCTTCGACGCGGCGGAGGAGCGCGCCGTCGCCGACGCGATGGCCGAGGTGGCGGCGCTGGGCTGGCTCGTCGTCGTCCACCCCGACACCCTCCACGATCTCGGGGCCTGGCGGCAGCTCGGCGGGATGCTCGCCGTCGAGAACATGGACAAGCGAAAGCGGACAGGCCGCACCGTGGAGGAGCTCGGGGCGTTCTTCGACGCGCTGCCCGAGGCGTCGTTCTGCTTCGACATCGGCCACGCGCACCAGGTCGATCGCACCATGACGGAGGCGCACTTCCTTGTGCGCGAGCACAGGGCGCGGCTGAAGCAGCTCCACGTGAGCGAGGTGAACGCGGGGAGCCGCCACGACGCCCTGAGCCAGAGCGCGGCCAGCGCGTTCCAGCGGGTCGCCGCGCACGTCCCGGGCGACGCGGCGCTGATCCTGGAGGCGCCGGCGTCGCCTGGAGACCTGGAGCGACAGATGGAGATCGCGCGGGCCGCGCTGTCGCCGCCGAGGGCCGCGGAGAAGGCGCGCGCCTGAGCCTGTCCGCGCCGCCGGGACGGCGCGGGTCAGCGTGGCCGCGCCGCGGGGACGGCGCGCGGGTCAGCGTGGTCGCGCCGCGGGGACGGCGCGGGTCAGCGTGGCCGCGCCGCGGGGACGGCGCGGGTCAGCGTGGCCGCGCCGCGGGGACGGCGCGGGCGCGCCGCCTTTGCGCGGTGCCGGCATCGATCGTGGAGAGCCCAGGCTCGACCGCTTCGCCGGGGCGACCTCGGGATCTTCGGAGCGCCGGCGGACCGGTCCGCGGCGCCCCGCGGCGCTACGCTCTGCGCGCCTTCGGCGCGTCCAGGGCCGGAATCGGGGGAAACAACGATGAAGCTGAAGACGCTCGCGGCCGCGAGCACCGTGTCGCTCGCCGCGCTCGCGCTGCTGACGGCGAGCGGATTGACGCTCGGCACGGCGGCCATGCACCGCGAGGTCACGTGCCTCTTCCACATGGTCCGGGAGGTGCGGACCATCATGGAGCTGGAGGTCCACATGCTCTCCCACGAGCGCGAGAGCGCCCGCGTCGCGCTGACCCAGCGCCCCGAGCACGCGCACGCGCGCGACGCCGCCGAGCGCGAGATGAGGCGGTGGATCGAGGAGCTCCGGGCCAACCCGGTCACCGCGGACAACGCGCACGCCTTCCGCGCCGCCGAGACCGAGGTCGCGCGCTACCTGGACGCGCACGCGCAGGGCGAGGGGGCGACGCCCCCTTCGACGGCGGATCTCGCCGCGTCCGCCAGGGAGGCCGACCGCGCCTACGCCGCGCTCGAGCGGCTGCTCGCGGCCAAGCTCGATGAGTCGCGGGTCGTCCGCGCGCGGGTCGACAGGGTGCTCGGGCTGTCGAACGCCATGAGCGTCGGGGCCGCCGTGGCGCTGCTCGCCGGCATCCTCCTGACGCTCTGGCAGCTCAGCAGGTGCCTCTATCGCCCGCTCCTCGCGCTCCGCGCCGCGATCGACAGCTACGGGGCGGGCTCGCACGACGCCCGGGCGCCGCAGGGCGGGCTCGACGAGCTGCGCGAGATGGCGGTGGCGTTCAACGAGATGGCCGCCGCGCTGGCCGAGCAGCGCCGGAGGCAGCTCGGCATCCTCGCGAGCGTGGCGCACGACCTGCGCAACCCGCTCGCCGCGCTGAAGCTCACCGTCGACCGCCTGCGGCCGGACCGGCCGCTGCCGGCCGAGGAGCAGCTCAGGCCGATGCTCGCCCGTATCGGGAGGGAGGCCGCGCGCTGCGACCGCATGCTCACGGATCTCATCGACATCGCGCGGATCGAGGGCGGCGAGCTCGATCTGCGCCACGAGGTGCGCGACGCGCGCGACCTCGCCCGCGAGGTCGTGGAGCTCTACCGCCCGGCGGCGACCGCGCACGAGCTCGGGCTGTCGCTCCCCGAGGAGCCCGTCCCGCTGCGCTGCGATCCGGTCCGGATCGAGCAGGTGCTCAACAACCTCGTCGCGAACGCCATCAAGTACTCGCCGGGCGGCGGCGCCGTGCAGGTCGCCGTCGCGCGCGAGGGCGCCGAGGTCAGCATCGCGGTCTCGGACCGCGGCGTCGGCATCCCCGACGAGGAGCAGCGGCGGCTGTTCGAGCGCTACTTCCGCGCGCCGTCGTCGGGCGGCGTGGCCCCGGGCGTGGGGCTCGGCCTGTGGGCGGCGCGGCGCATCGCCGAGGCGCACGGCGGCCGCATCGACGTGAGGAGCGCCCCCGGCGAGGGCTCGACCTTCACCCTCCGCCTGCCCACGCCATCGGATGGAACGCCGGCGTAGCGTCCCGTGACGCCTCGCCTGCCTCACACGACAGCAGAGCGGGGGTCACCCGCACAGGAGACGGGCCCAGATCGGCGTTTTCGGCGCGGAAGCGCACTCCTGTGCGCTGAGCACCGAAAACGTCGAGGTGGGCCCGTATCCGAAGCGGGTGCCCCCCGCTCTAGGGATCGAGCTCCCAGCCGAAGACGCCGGGGGTGCGCGCGCGGTGCTTGCCGAGCACCTCGCCGGGCAGCCAGGGGCCGTCGGCGGCCCAGCGGGCGGTGAAGGCGTCGCGCAGCACGAGCTCCGCGAGCTTGCCCCGGGGCGAGAAGCCCCACTCGGCCTCCTGCGAGACGTCATCCGGATCGGCGTAAAGCCGCCAGACGAAGAAGCCGGCGCAGGTGCGCGCGTCGAGGAACGGCGCGATCACCGCGGCGTAGGCCTCGGCCTGCGAGCGCTCGTCGACCACCACGTCCTTCATCCCGTCGGGCCACTCCCAGGGGCGCACCGCCGGGTCGCGCCGCGTCGTGTAGCCGATCTCGGTGAGCAGGACCGGCTTGCCCCACGCGCGCGCCACCGCGTCCACCCCGGCCGCCACCTTGCGCCCGCCGCGCAGGAGCTCCTCGAACGACGCGCCCTCGCGCTCGGCCAGCGGGTAGAACGCGTTGATGCCGATGAGGTCGAGCGCGTCGAAGATCAGCGTGTGCTCGACGTCGTCCCAGTTCGCCGAGTAGGTGAGCAGCCCCGGGTACACGCGGCGCACCGCCTCGATGATGGGCAGGAAGCTCGCGGCGCGCGGCGTGGTCACCCAGCTCCGCAGCTCGACGCCGACGCTGAGCATCTCGGCGCCTCCCTCGCGCGCGACCTCGGCCCACGTGAGCAGGAACCGGCGGTACGACGCGGCCCAGCGCGCCCAGCCGGCGTCGTCGCCCGGGTCGATGAGCGCCCGCCACTCGCCGCTCTCGACCCAGAGGTGCGGGACGAGCAGGACCTTGAGCCCGCGCGCGTGCGCCTGCGCGATCGCCGCGAGCACGTTGCGCCGGTTCTCCTCGAAGGGCGCCTCGAAGACGAGGTCGACGCCGGTGCCCTTGCCGTCCCACACGCGGCCGAACGGGGTCAGGCTGATCCAGGTCGCGCCCATCGCCGCCGCCTCGTCCATCGCCCGCGCGCTCGCCGCGGTGCCGTAGCCGCGGCCGGGGTGCCGCTGGTTCTCGATCGGCCCGATGGTCACGCCCCGCACGCCGCCCCAGCCCGACGTGGACCACCCCGCGGCGCCGTAAGGCAGGTGCTCCGGCGCGATCTTCGGCGCGGCGCTCGCGGGGCGCGCCGGGCCGCAGACGGCCGCGGCCGCCACGGCGAGCGCGGCGCCCGCCGCCCGGGCGAGCGCGCGTACGTCTCGGCTCATCGCTGACACGCGCGCGTTATACCAGGCAGGCGGCGCGCGGTGTCGCGGACGTCACCCGCCGTCCGGTCGCTGCGGGCCGTCGCTCCCCCCGGCAGCCGGCTGCGCCTCGCGCGCGCTCCCCCCGGCCGGCTGCGCCTCGCGCGCGCTCCCCCCGGCCGGCTGCGCCTCGCGCGCGCTCCCCCCGGCCGGCTGCGCCTCCCGTCGGGCCGCGTCACGCTCTCGCAGCGCCCGCTCGGTCGCCTCGCGCCACTTCCGCTCGCGCTCGAGCTTCTCGAGCCGCCGCCGCCGCTCGCGCTCCACCTCGTCGTAGATCGCGTCGGGGCGCCGCGGCTGGAACCCGCCCCCCGGCGCGGGCCGCAGCACCTCGCCGTCGGGGCCGGCGGCTTCCGCCGGGCCCGCGGCGACCTCGACGTCCGGCTCGGCCGGCGGCGGCGCCGGCGCGGGATCCGGCGCCGCCGTCGCCACCACGCCCGGCCGCCGCGCCGCGGCGGAGGACCGCGCCGCCTTCGCCACGCCCCTCGCCGCGGGCAGGGCGCCCTTGCCGGCGTCGAGCGTGCGCGCCTGCACGAGCCAGATGCCGCCGAGCCCCGCGAGCAGGCCGAGCCCCGCGACCGCGATCGCGAGCCGCCGGGGCCACGGCGACGGCGCGCGGCGCACCACCGTGAGCCGCTCGGTCTCGGCCCGCGCACGCGCCCCGGCCGCCGGCGCAGCCTCGGCGCTGGCCCACGGCGCGCCCTCGGCGCTGGCCCACGGCGCGCCCTCGGCGCCGCGCGGCAGGGGCGTCCGCTCGCCCGACGGCCTCTGCCCGGCCCCGCTCGCGGCCGGATCGTGGGGGCGCTCCGGCGCGCTCACCGTGAGGACCGGCGGCGGCGTGCGGCTCGCCCGGAGCTGCTCGCCGCCGTCCCACGACGCGCCCGCGTGGGACACGAGCGTGACCTCGGAGTGGCGCGTGCCCGCGGCCGCGTCCCACCGGGCCGTCGTCTCGAGATCGCGAAGGAGGTCGTCGGGCGACATCCTCGGCAGGTCGGCCAGCGTGTCGGGCGCCCACTCGTCGTAAGCGGCCGCGGGCGCCGGGGCGGGCGTCGCCATGCGGAGCGTCTCGTCCTCCGACCGGAGCACCTCCCAGACGCGCTCGGCCGCGTCCTCCGCGCCCTCGCCCCCGAAGCGCGCGAGGGCGAAGGCGAGCTTCGCGACGTCCGGGGGGCGCGCCTCCGGGTCCTTGTCGAGGCAGCGCAGCAGCAGCGCCCGGAGCTCGGGGGGCTCGACGTGCGCGGGGAACGGCGAGGGCGGCTCGTTCAGGACCCGGGTGCAGATGTCGAGCTCGGTCGGGGCCTCGAACGGGCCCGCGCCGCAGAGGAGCGCGTACCCGACCGCGCCGATCGACCAGATGTCGGCGCGCTCGTCGATGCCGCCCGCGGACCGCATCTGCTCCGGCGCCATGTAGAGCAGCGAGCCGCGCATCGCGCCCGAGGCGGCGTTCGGGCCCTCGCTCTCGACGCCGCAGGCGACGGCCGAGACGGCGAAGTCGAGCACCTTCACGCTCGGCGCGCCGGCGCCGATGCTGAGGAACAGGTTCTCGGGCTTGATGTCGCGGTGAAGGAGCCCGGCCGCGTGCGCCTCGGCGACGGCCTCGCAGATCTGCAGGAGGTACTTCACCGCCTCCCTGACCCCGAGCGGGCCGCGGCGCCGGAGGTAGCTCGTGAGATCGGACCCCTCGAGGTACTCGGTGACGACGAACGGCACGCCGGCGTCGACCCCGACGTCGAGCACCCGCGCGACGTACCTGCCCGAGAAGGCGCGCGCGGCGCGGGCGCCCCGGAGCAGCCGCTCGACGGCGTGCCGGTTCTGGACGATCGCCGGATCGACGCGCTTGAGCGCGACGTGCCGGCCCGACTCGAGATCGACGGCGAGCTGGACGACGCCCAGGCCGCCGGCGCCGATGCGGGCCTGCACCGCGTACCTGCCGGCGACGACCTCCTGCCTCCCCGGGCCGCCCTCGGGCGCCCGCGGCGCGTCGCTCCGCTCCCGTGCGGCCGCGCGATCCTCTGCTCTGGGCTTCAGCGACGTCAACGCACTGCCTCGGTGTGTCCGCGAGCTCCGCGGAGGGAGTCAAACCTGTCCTCTGAATAGCAGATCCAGAGTGCTGCTATCGCGTCCATGACGTGTCGTCTAGCGGCACTTCCGCTCGAAAGTGCCCTTTCCGTGCGCAGCAGGCTGGCCGGCCAGCCGGCCGGGTGGCCGGCCAGGCTCGCTGCCGCGCGGCCATCCCCAGCCGCGCAGTCCATGCGCCGTCCTGGCCATCCGGTATGGGGCGTCGGGTCATCGGTCACCGCGTCATCGCGTGATCGCGCGCCGCGCCGCAGCGCGGTTCACGGCGGGAGCCCCAGCGCGAGCGCTACGAGGGTGTCGATGCCGCTGATGACCAGGACGATCGCGGTGGCAGACGCGGCGCCGAGCCCGAGGGCCATCACCGCGCGCCAGCAGCGTGTCCGGCGCGTCGTCATCCGATCGCGCCGCCCGAGATGGACGCCGCGCGTGACCCAGCACCACCCGAGCATGGACAGCGGGCCGAACGCATAGAGGGCGGCGCCCCACGTCGCTCCGTTCCAGCAGGCATTTCGCTGCTCCGCCGTGAGCCTCCGGCGGTCCCAGAGCTGGAGCGCGAGCGGCAGCGCGATGCCGAGCGCCATCTGGAGTGCGAGGCGGAGAGCGCTCATGTCGCGCACCGAGGCGCCGCGCCCGAGCGCCGCTCAGGCAGCGCCGGACACGCGCTGTCCGCTCGCCGCGGCGCGTCGCGGCAGAGCTCGGGTGAGCGAGGCGCCGCCCGTCTCCGCTGTCCGACGGCGTCGAGGAAAGCGCCGCGAAAATCGCGTACCGGCCTTCTCGTTGCCGACGGGGATTGATACGAACGAGGAATGACAACGACTGAGGCAGGGGACATCAGGAACGTTGCAATCATCGGACACAAGGGGGCTGGGAAGACATCGCTTGCGGAGGCGATGCTGTACGTGGCGAAGGCGACAGCCAAGCTCGGCAAGGTGGACGACAGGACGAGTGTCCTCGACGATACCGCCGAGGAAAAAGAGCACGCTTGCTCGTTCGAGGCGAGCGTCGCGCACCTCTCCTGGGGAGGGAAGAAGATCAACCTCGTCGACACGCCCGGAGAGGGGAGCTTCCTCGCCGAGACGCGGCTCGCCCTCGCGGCGGTCGACGCGGCCATCCTCGTCGTGAGCGGCAAGGACGGCGTCCAGCCGATCACCGAGCGCGTCTTCGGCTGGGCGAGGGAGGCGGGGCTGCCGTGCCTGATCGTGGTCACGAAGGTCGACGCCGAGAACGCCCGGCCCGACGAGGTGCTCGCCGACCTCCGCGCGCGCCTCAAGGCGCCCCTCGCGATCATGGAGGAGCGCATCGGCGACGGGCTCCAGTACCGGGGGGTCGTCGCGGTCCGCACGAGGAAGGCCTGGCTCGACAAGCCGGAGGCGCCCGCCGCGGCCGCGGGCTCGGCCGTGCCGGGCGACGTCGCGGCCGCCGTCGAGCGGGCGCGGGGGAAGCTCGTGGACGACGTCGCCGGCAGCGACGACGACCTCACCGAGCGCTACCTGACGGAGGGCGATCTCACGCAGGAGCAGCTCGATCAGGGGCTGCGCGCCGCGGTCCGCCGGGGGGCGCTCGTCCCGGTCTACTTCGCCTCCGGGGTGCGCCCGAGCGGCGTCGCCGCGCTGCTCGACGGCGTCGTCGAGCTCGTGCCGCCGCCGACCGAGCACCCGACGTGGAGCGGCGTCGTCCCGAGCGGCAAGCCCGGGGCCGCGCCGCAGCCGGCGGAGCGGCCGGCGTCGGCGGACGCGCCCACGGCGGCGTTCGTCTTCAAGACGTCGATCGATCCGCACGCCGGCCGCACGTCGTTCGCGCGCGTGCTCTCCGGCGTCGTCCGGCCCGACGCCACGCTGGTCAACGCGAGCACGGGCGCCGCCGAGCGCCTCGGCAAGATCCACAGCGTGGTCGGCAAGGACCACAAGCAGGTGGACGAGGCGCGGGCCGGCGACATCGTCGCGCTGCACAAGCTGAAGGCGACGCTGAGCGGGCACACGATCTGCGACGAGAAGCAGCCGTTCCAGCTCGTCGCGCCGGAGCTGCCGCCCGCCCTCTTCTCGCGCGGCGTGAGGTTCGACGCGAAGGGCGGCGAGGACAAGGTGGGCAACGCGCTCCACCGGCTGACCGAGGAGGACCCGGGGCTCAGCGTTCACCAGGACGCGGCGACCCGCGAGCTCGTCGTCTCGGGCCTGGGCGCCCTGCACCTGGAGATCACGGTGGAGCGCATCCGCCGGCGGGTCGGGATCGACTGCCGGCTCGGCCCGCCGCACATCGCCTACAAGGAGACGCTCACGCGGAAGGCGACGAACGTCGAGGGCAAGCACAAGAAGCAGACCGGCGGCCACGGCCAGTTCGGCGTCTGCTACATCGACATGGAGCCGCTGCCGCGCGGCGGCGGCTTCGTCTTCGAGGACGCGGTCGTGGGCGGCGCCGTGCCGCGGCAGTTCATCCCCTCGGTCGAGAAGGGCATCGTCAAGGCGATGTCGAAGGGCGTGCTGGCCGGCTACCCGATGGTCGACGTCAAGGTGCGGCTCACCGACGGCAAGTACCACGACGTCGACTCGTCCGACGCGGCCTTCCAGATGGCGGGCAGCAAGGCCTTCAAGGCCGCGGCCGCGCAGTGCGGGCCGGTGCTGCTCGAGCCCATCGTGCGGCTCTCGGTGACGGTGCCGAGCGCCGCGATGGGCGACATCATCGGCGACATCAACAGCCGCCGCGGGAGGATCATCGGGACGGACTCGATCGAGAGCCAGACGGTCGTGAACGCGTTCGTCCCGCTGGCCGAGGTGCTCGAGTACGAGTCGAAGCTGAAGAGCATGACCCAGGGCAAGGGCACGTTCACGATGAACGTCGAGCACCTGGAGATCTGCCCGCCCGTGATCCAGGAGAAGGTGATCAAGGAGAGCGGCTTCAAGGCGGAGGTCGACGAGGACTGAGCGGCCTGCGGCCTCACCGAGCTGCCCGGCCCGCGGCAGGACGCCAAGAAGAAGACAAAGTCTTGGCGTCCTTGGCGTCTTGGCGGTTCGAAGTTCTGCTCGTTTCAGGCGGGTTCAACCCGTCTGTCGCTCTAGGGATGGATGTGGACGAGGGTCCCCTCCCCCGTCGTCTTCCCCGCGCTGACCCCGTGCCACCCCTCGGGCACCGGCGGATCGGTCCACATGAACACCCGGCGCGCGTCGATCGGCGACAGGTTGATGCACCCGTGGCTGCGCGGCTTGCCGTAGTCGTCGTGCCACGGCGCCGCGTGGATCGCGTAGCCCCCCTCGAAGTACTGCACCCACGGCACGTCGCGGAGCTCGAACTTGTTGTCGACCTCGTGCGCGTCCATCGTCGTCGTCACGTGCTTGTCGCGGATCCGGAACGTCCCGCGCACCGTCGAGAACGTCTTCTTGGGGTCGCCGAGCCCGTCGCGGCCCGTCGCCGCCGCGGTCGCGTAGACCGGCTTGTTGCCCTCGTAGAGGACCAGCGTCTGGGTGAGGATCGAGATGTCGACCCACTTCGTGTCCCCCTTCGCGAACCACGGCAGCTCCGAGGGCTTCACCGCGATGGCGACGTCGGAGTCGCGCACCCACGTCCCGTCCTTCGCCTCGACGAGGCGCGCGCCGCCGACCTTCCTCGAGCGCCCCGTGAGCTGCACGGCGGTGTGCCAGGGCAGGTCGCCCGCCTTCTCCATCTCGCCGCCCGCGATGTCGTAGCGCTTCGCGCCCTGCCGGTGCACGAACGCGAGCGGCAGCTCCCAGCCCTTCGTCATGTCCACGCCGTGGAACGTCGAGCCGCGCGCGGGCTTGAGCTTCGACGTGGGCACGAGCCGCGCGTCGGTGGTCAGCGCGAAGCGCCGCCCGTTGTCGCCCATGAAGGTGTCGATGAGCGCGAGCCCCGCCTTGCGCGCGATCCGGTTCGTGATGACCGCGTAGCCCGGGACCTTGAACGACGAGATGTTCGGGAGCTGCCGCCCGCCCTTGAAGAACCAGGGGATCTCGTCGCTGCCGTTGCCGCCGAACAGCTCGCTGTCGCTGAGCTCGGGCGGCTCGGCGGGCGGCTCGCCGACGGCGTTGCCCAGCGCGTCGAGCGGCACGTCGTTCGCGCCGACCTTGATCTCGTCCCACTTCTTCTTGAGCTTCTTGTAGCTGCGGAGGTGCCGCTCCAGGCTCATCTCGTACTGGAACTGCTCCTTCTTTGTCGGCATCCGGTAGTAGTTCGGCGCGATCGCCCGGACGAAGGCGTACGGGTACGGCATCGGCTTCGACAGGTCGGGCCGCCGCGTGAGCGCCCGGAGGATCGGGTGCTGCATGTCGGTGGTGGCCTCGTCGCCCGCGCAGACGTACCCGGCGGGCAGCACGCGGTAGTAGCCGCCCTGGCAGTCGTCGAACGCGACCGGCTTCTCCCCGCGGGGCGCCGTCCCGCCCGCGCGGAGGTAGCCGAGCTTGGCCGAGCGGCGATCCGCCTTCTCGTAGATGGGCGCGACCATCTGCGCGGCGCCGATGCGCGGCCCGTCGGGGCGCGGGAGGGTGGCGGGGTCGTTCTCGGCGGCCGTCTGGGGCGCGGCCCCGGAGAGGCTGACGATGCCCTCGGGCATGGCGCTCTCCCCGCTGCTGCAGGCCGGCAGGACCGGCAACGCGAGGGCGGCGACAGCCAGGGCAAGCGGGAGAGGGCCGCGCGAGGGGGCCTGGAGCGCAGAGCTTCGCTGTCGGGCAACCATGACCCGGGGATGCCGGACAGACGGGCCGGTGGCCAAATTTTGGCCTTCGATCCGCGGCCCGAAGGCGGGCGGCGGCCGCGCCGCGCGGCGTTGCCCGCGGGCCCTCGCGGGCGCTCCCCCGGGGCCCCCCGCCGGGGCGCCCGCCGCGGGCCATGCTCGGCGGCGACGCGGCGACGCGGCGGCGACGACGGCGATGCGCGATGGTGCTGGAATGGGGTTGCGCTGGAGCCCGGCGTTGGGTAGGTTCGGGGCCCTCGCGAAACCCCGCGAGAGTGCGCCACTAGCTCAGCTGGATAGAGCGTCGGCCTCCGGAGCCGAAGGCCAGTGGTTCGAATCCACTGTGGCGCGCAGGGTTCTCGTCGTTCTGTCGCAAAGCTCGACGGAGCAGACAGCACCGCCTCGCGGAGCGCTCAGCGAGCTCCGCTCCCCTTCCCGCCTCCGGTCACCGCTTCACCGCTGGCTCGCCCTTTGTCGTCCGGCGCCGGCAGCCGCCCGGCGAACCTGGCGCCCGCGACGGCTGGGTCAAGCGGGCACGGCTCGGAGAGGCCGCCCGGAACGACCCGCCGAGATCCTCGACCGGCCCCAGCAGCCCGGCGCGCCCCTCCCGGGGGTCTATCCCCTGGCGAGGACCATCTCCGTCGAGGTGAACGGCGGCGGCGGCAGGTCCGCGCGGTGCCGGAACCCGAACCGCGCGTAGAACGCGTGCGCGTCCTGGGTGCCCAGGTGGACGTTGCGCGCGCCGCGGACCGCCGGGTGGTCGAGCAGGAGGCGCACGACGGCCTCGCCCACGCCGAGGCCGCGCAGCGACGGGGCGACCATCACGTCGTACACCCACGCGCGCTTGCTCCCGTCGCTGATCGCGCGCGCCGTCGCCACGAGCCGGCCCGCGCCGTCGCGCGCGCCCACCCACGCCGGCGAGCCGAGCTGCGCCCGCGCGAGCGCCTCGCGCGGCACGCCCTGGTTCCAGTACGCGCCCTCCAGCAGATCGACCGCCGCGTCCACGTCGCGCGGCCCGAGCGCGCACGCGAGCGCGCAGCCCGCAGGCGCCCGCAGGAACTCCGGCAGCGGCGTGTCCGGGCACGCCGCGCGGAGCACCTCGATCGCCCCGGGATCGCCGGCCGCCCCGCGCTCCCAGAGCCTCGCGAGCAGCCGCGCCCGCTCCTCGGGCGTCCGGTTCTGCGCGAGCTTCGCCTTGCCGTCGAGCCGCGCGAGCGGGACCGCGAGCACGAGGATCCCGGCGATCGCCTTGCGGTAGAGCGGGCTCGCGGCGTCGAGCGGCGCGTACCCGCCCTCGGGCTGGTGCTTGCGCATCAGCGCCTCGAGCACCTCGGCCTTGTGCTCCGGATCGTCCACGCGCTCGATCACCCCGTGCGCCTGCGCGCTCCGGTAGAGCGTCGTCGCCGGACAGGCGCGCTCCGGATCGGTGAAATAGCTCGGGATCGACGCGACGATCTGCTCGCACGACACGACCGCGGGCCGGCCGACGGCCTCGGTCTTCTCGCCCGCGGGCGCGCCGTGGAACGCGATCGCCCCCCGCACGAGGACGCCGTGCACGGTCCGCAGCACGGGCTCGCCCTCCGCCGTCGTCGAGCCCACGTGCACCACCGGCGCGAGCCCGAGGAGCGCCTCGGCCTCCGCGCGATCCATGCGAAATATCTCCCTGCGCATGCGCGCAGACTGCCCCGCGACTGGACCATCCAAAAGATCCGGTTCGGCGATTTCTGCTAGACCAGTCCGCATGGCCTGGGAGCTCTCGCTCGCGGTCGATCCCGCCTCCCCGCAGCCGATCTTCCTGCAGATCGCGCGCGCGCTCTCCGACGACATCCGCCGCGGCCGGCTCCGCGCGGGCGCCGAGCTCCCGGGCAGCCGCGCGCTCGCGCGGTCGCTGTCGGTCCACCGCAACACCGTCCTCGCCGCGTACCGCGAGCTCGCCGCCGAGGGCTGGATCGAGGCGAGCGCCGCGCGCGGCACCTTCGTCGCGGCGGAGCTGCCGGCGCCTCCGCCCCGCCGCTTCGCCCGGCGCGCCGCCGCCCGGACCGAGGTGCCGGCGCGGCTCGGCTTCGACCTCGGCGCGACCTCGCTCCGGCCCTTGCCGCTCGTCCCCGAGGGCACGCTGCGCATGAGCGGCGGCCTCCCCGACATGCGCCTCGTCCCGACGACGGCGCTCGCGCGCGCCTACCGCCGCGCGCTCCGCGCCGAGGCGAAGCGGCTGCTCGACTACGCCGATCCGCGCGGCCACGAGCGCCTCCGCGCCGCCCTCGCCGCGATGCTCTCGGCGGTGCGCGGCCTCGCCGCCGGGCCGGAGTCCGTCCTCGTCACGCGCGGCAGCCAGATGGCGCTCGACCTCGTCGCGCGCGCGCTGATCGCGCCCGGCGACGCGGTCGCCGTCGAGTGCTACGGCTACCGCCCCGCGTGGGAGGCGCTCCGCCTCGCCGGCGCGCGGCTCGTCCCGGCGCCGGTCGACGCCGCGGGCGTCTCGGTCGACGCGCTCGCGGAGCTCGCCGCTCGCGAGCGCCTGCGCGCCGTCTACGTCACGCCGCACCACCAGTACCCCACGACCGCCGTGCTCGCGCCCGGCAGGCGCATCGCGCTCCTCGAGCTCTGCCGCAGCCGCCGCGTCGCGATCATCGAGGACGACTACGATCACGAGTTCCACTACGACGGCCGCCCCGTGCTGCCGCTCGCCAGCGCGGACACGGCCGGCGTCGTCGTCCACGTCGGCACGCTGTCGAAGATCCTCGCCCCCGGGCTCCGGCTCGGCTTCGTCGTCGCGCCCGGGCCGCTGATCGAGCGGCTCTCGCTCCTCCGCACCTTCGTCGACCGGCAGGGCGACCACGCGGTGGAGCGCGCCGTCGCCGAGCTGCTCGAGGACGGGGAGGTGCAGCGCCACGCGCAGCGCGCGCGGCGCATCTACCGGGCGCGGCGCGACCTGCTCGTCGAGGCGCTCGGCGCGCGGCTGGGCCACGCGCTCGACTTCCGCGTGCCCGCCGGCGGCATGGCGCTGTGGGCCCGGGTCGACGCCGCGATCGACGCCGACGCGTGGGCCGAGCGCGCGCTCGCGCGGAAGGTGGCGTTCTCGGCGGGGCGGCGGTACGCGTTCGACGGGAAGAAGCGCCCCTTCCTGCGGCTCGGCTTCGCGGCGCTCGACGAGCGAGAGATCCCCGAGGCCGTGGACAGGATGGTCAAGGCGCTCTGAGCGGCCGGCGCGGCGGACAGCTCACCATCCCTCGCACGGCGAGGCCGGGCGACAGCCGGGAGATTCCCTATCTCGCCGTCGAACGCGATCACCTTCATCTTCTCGGGTATCGTGTTCATCCTCAAGCTCCGATACGCCTGAGCCGCCCTCCTCTCCGCCGCCTGCCGACCCCCGCCACCACGCTTGCGAGGGGGCCAACATCGCTGGACCGCCCTTCCGGTCGAGGCCTCTCCTGCCGATTTTACTGAAGCCAATATTTTTCAGCCTTGCTTGACAGAGCATTTCTCACGTCCTACTACCTCGTCCAGTCCGAGGCAGCAGACGAGGGTGCAGTTCCTCCAGCGGACCACGTCGGGCTTTGCGTGCCTGGGGCAGGGGCTCGGATCTGCGTCGAGATCGCCGCGTGCCATGGACTTCCTTTTATCCGACGAGGTTGATTCATGAGACGATTCGACGGACTGGGTGTTCTCCTCGCTCTCGCGGCGTCGGGCTGCGCGGTGACCACGGACCTGGACGGCGCGGCGGCCGGCGCGGCCGAGGGCGCGATCGCCAGGGAGGCGGTGATCTCATGCCCCGCGGCGCTCGGCCGCGCGCCCGAGGGCGCGGCGGCCGGCGGCGCCGCGCGGGCTGCGTCGATCGACGTCGGCGCGTGCCCGTACGACACGCCGCCTCCGATCGCCAACGAAGGAGAGAGCTGCGGCGGCTTCACCCGGGGCCCCGCCCCCGTCTGCGCCGAGGGGCTGTATTGCGACTACACGCTCGAGGACGTGTGCGGCTGGGCGGACGCGTCGGGCGTCTGCCTGGAGCGGCCTGCGTCCTGCACAGAGGAGTACATGCCTGTCTGCGGCTGTGACGACCGGACTTACGCGAATGCCTGTCTGGCCGCGATGGACGGCGTCGCCGTCTACCTGAAGGGCGAGTGCGTGGGCGAGCCGAAGAGGGATTGATCGAGCGCCCCCGCCAGCGGGAAGAGCAGGAAAGAGCGCCTCTCCGCACCAGAAGAAGACCGCCAGGCTGTCCCCGCGAGATACCGTGTGTCCCCGGCCCCCCCGGGCGCGCTGCGCGGCCGGACGGTCGATGGATACGACACCTCACGATGCCGTGCTGGCTTGACCGCGCCGGCGCCCCCTCTCACGATCGCACGCAAGGGGGACCACAATGAATGGCGCGGTGCTCTACGACCTCGCGATGCGGCTGCCGCTCGCCGTCCTGATGCTCTATAACGCCCTGTTCGTCGGGCGGGATATCCACGCTCATCTGTTTCTCTCGCGCGAGCCCGCGGGGCTCACGTACGGGACGACGCTGGCCGCGCTCCTCGCGACGGAGGCGTACCTGCTCCTCGTCGCGACGCTCACGCTCGTGCGCCTCCGCCCGGTGCGCAAGCTGGGGGGAATCGTGCCGCGCGTGACGGCGCTCGTCGCCGGCCTGCTGCCGGCGAGCCTGGCGTGGCTGCCCAAGGTCCCGCCGACGCCGGGGCGACAGGCGCTCGGGACGCTGCTCCTCACGGCGGGGCTCTCGCTCTCGCTGGTCAGCCTCGGGTGGCTCGGCAAATCGTTCAGCGTCATGCCGGAGGCGCGCCGCCTCATCACGAGCGGTCCGTACAGGCTCGTGCGCCATCCGCTGTACCTCGCCTCGTTCATCCAGGGCACCGGCGTGATCCTGCTCTATCCGTCGCTCGCCGCGGCCCTGATCTACACGGTCGAGGTGGCCTTGCAGGTCCTCCGCATCAGGTACGAGGAGCGCGTCCTGCGCGAGACCTTCCCCGAATACGGGGACTACGCGCGCCAGACCTCCGCGCGGCTCGTCCCGGGCCTTTACTGACGGCCGCTCACTCCGGCCGGTTCACCGGCCCGAGCCGGCCCCGAGCGTCGTTGTCCCTCCCCGGCGCCCCGATGCAAAATGCCACGCCTGTCGCAGGGGCGCCCGGCGCCGCTGGAGGGCGCGCGACACGGCCGCCGGTCCACCGCGATTCACGAGGTCTCCCGAGGCGCGGCGCGCTCGCGGCCAGATCTCGAGAGGAAAAATGCCTCGACGGACACGGCGGCAGGCGCAGCTGCACGGGGACCGGGGAGCGGAGGCTCCGCGCGAGGGGCGGACTCGACCGCTCACTGGGTCGGGTCCACGACGCGGCCGACGAACAGGATGGCGCCGGTGGCGATGTCGCGGATGAAGAAGAGGAACGGGCGGTCGAAGCGGATGGTGGCGGGCGCGGGCGCCGTCCTCTCGATGATGACCACCGCCGTCGCCGCCGCCGCCTCGGTGCCCGCCTCGTCCACGGAGATGAACGCCTTGTGGAGCACGTCGCCGATGAAGAGCCCGCCCTGCCCGTCGATGCCCGAGAAATCCGCCAGGCTCGTGAACGCGATGGGCATCCCCCGCGCCACGAGCGGCTCGACGAGGTCCAGGGTCGACTCGAACTTGAACCGCGGCAGCGTCATCGTGACGCTCCGCGTCCCGAGCGAGGCGAGGACGCCCTCGAGCCACTCCCTGTCCATCTCGGCCCCGCGCGCCCCGATGTCCGACGGCAGCACCAGCACCATCGACAGCTCGCCGCCGTCATAGGGCAGCTCCAGCGCCTGGAAGCCGTCGCCCTCGCCGTAACCGACCTGCGCGCCGCCGGTCATCATCGGCACGGAGACCGCCGTGCCGTCCAGCAGCGTGAAGTCGCCCGGGGCCGTGTCGTCCTCGTCGAAGGGGAACTGCCATGCGGCGTTGAAGTAGACGGCGTTCGTCACGACGAGCCGGGTGGCGGGCTGGATGGCGCCCTCGGGGAGGATGTCCTTGATCCGGTCCTCGGTCCGCTCGGCCACCCAGCCGTTGATGATGCCCCGCGCCTGGTCGGGCGCCTGCGCGAAGTCGACGACGTGCAGCCCGGCCCCGTAGCTCTCGGCGAGCACGTCGAGGAACGACGGCGCGATCGAGGCGCCGACCTGCCCCCAGAGCGCGTTCGCGACGTTGAGCCGGAACCCCTCGCCGTCCTGCCCCTCGGCGCCCTCGCCGCGGCTCGCCAGCGCCAGGTCGAGCGCGTTGAACGCCGGGTGCAGCCGCTCCTGCGGCAGCGTGAAGCGGAGCGCGCGCATCATTTGCGCCTCGGTTTCGCCTCGCGCGCCGGCGTACGTCATCGCGAGCGCGCTCGAGACGCTGTACGGCGAATAGATGAGGTTGCTCCCCCCGCCCGCGAGCGTGCTGTAGAGGTCGAGCGCGAAGGCCGTGTTGCCGGCGACGAGCTCCCTTGTGTCGGCCTCCGGCACAGAAGGCTCGCGGACCCGCGCCCTGTCCGCGGCGACGACGCAGCCGGCTGTGTCGGGATCGCGGCACGCGGACGGCGAGGGCTGCGGATCCGGCGCGGCGCTGTCGAGGGTGCAACCCGCGAGGAGCAGGGAAAGGGGCAACAGGGCGACGGGGAGCGAGGGCCTACGCATGCCGCCCGGCAGAGCAGAGGGCGTGCCGGAGCGCCGGGGACGGCCGCAACCCGGACGCGATGGCCGCTCCGGCAGGCCGGCGGGGCCGCAGCCCGGGCCGGCAGGGCCGCAAACCGGGCCGGCGGGGCCGCAAACCGGGTGCGATGGCGCGCCGGACCGGGCCGCAGCCGGGCGCGGAGGCCCGCGGGGGAACGGCGGACCGTGAACGCGGGCGCTCGCGGAGGCCCGGGGCGGCTCACCGTGGCGCTGGCGCCGGCAGGCGAGACGTGCGCCGCGGCCGCGCGTGGTAGCATCGCGCCGGCCATGCGAGGAGAGCGAGAGACGGCCCCCACGGAGGCGCGGCGCCCGTGATCGTCGTCGTGATGGGCGTGAGCGGCGCCGGGAAAACCACGGTGGGGCAGCGCCTCGCGCGCGACCTCGGCTGGGAGTTCGTCGACGCCGACGACCTCCACCCCGCCGCCAACGTCGAGAAGATGCGCGCCGGCAAGCCGCTCGACGACAGGGACCGCGCGCCGTGGCTGGCCGCGCTCTCCGCGTGCATCCGCCGCCTCCTCGACGAGGGGCGCGACGCCGTGCTCGCCTGCTCGGCGCTCAAGGCCGCTTACCGCGCGCAGCTCCTCGTCGACCCCGCCCGGATGCGCCTCGTGCACCTGACCGGCGAGCCCGCGCTGATCGCCGCGCGCCTCGCGACCCGGAGCGGCCACTTCATGCCCGCCGGCCTCCTCGCGACGCAGCTCGCCGCGCTGGAGCCGCCCGAGGACGCCCTCCGCGTCGACATCGGCGGCACCCCGGACGAGATCGCCGCCGACATCCGCCGCGCGCTCGGGCTGTGAGCCGGGCGCCTGTGCGCCGTCAGTCGGTCTCCGTCACGCGGCTGACGAACAGCGCGCCCTGATCGCTGGAGAAGCTCGCGCTCCCGAGCGCGAGCGTGCCCCGGAAGAACCCGGCCATCATCGGCTTCTCCCACGGGTCGAGCTCCAGCCCGACGATCTGGACGTCGACGCCGAGGCGCTGCGTCCACTGCGCCTCGCCATCCTCGCTGAGGCCGGCCGTCCACGCGCTGCACGCGCCGGCGTCGCAGAGCGCGTCGCCGGCCAGCACCACGCCCCGCTCGCTCGCCGTGACCTGGCGGGGGCTCTGCGCGTCGAAGCGCTTCACCCAGAGCACCTCGCCGTCGTCGCCGATCTTGGCCAGGAACGGCCGCGGCCCGCCCGGCAGACCGGGGTCGCCGAAGACGCCGTTGCCGGAGAGCAGCGCCGCGCCGTCCGGATCCACGGCGATGTCGTAGGCCATCTCGAGCTGCTCCGACGAGCCGCGGAACCGCTTGTGCCATGCGACATCGCCGTCCTCGTCCAGCTTGGTGACGAACGTCGCCGAGCCCCGCGCGTCCTGGGCCGCGAGGATCGCGTTGCCGTTGTCGTCGACCTCGATGCCGATCTCCTCGGTGTCCGAGCCGCTCGGCGGCAGGCTGGCCCACACGAAGCGGCCCGAGGCGTCGAGCCGGACGACGAAGGTGCCGAGGCCGCGCCGCTCGATCCGCGCGCCCCGCGCGCCGCCGACCCTCGCGGCCCCCTCGAGCTTGCCGAGCACGCGCACGTGGCCGTCGCGATCCACGGCCAGCGCCGTGCCGCCCAGGATGGCGTCCTCCTCGCCGGAGATCTGCGCCGCCCAGCGGACGGCGCCGTTCGGGCCGAGCTTCGCGACGAACAGGTCGGAGCCCCAGGACGAGCCGGCGGTGAGCCGGTGCGCGCCGAGCTCGAGGGTGCCGGTGAACGCGCCGAGGACGAGCGCGCTGCCCCCGCTCCCGGCGACGACGTCGATGGCCCGCTGCTCCCCGGCGTCGCCGAGCTGCGTGGCCCAGAGCAGGTCGCCGCACGCGTCGAGCCGCGCCACGAAGGCGTCGGACTCCCCCGCGCTCTCCAGCCGGGTGCCGCCGAAGGCGAGCTCCCCCTCGAAGGAGCCGGCGAGCAGCGTGCGGCCCGACGTGTCGACCGCGAAGCCGCGCAGGGTCGCGCTCGCGCCGGCGAACTGCCGGACGAACGAGCGCCGCTTGCAGGCCGGCAGGGCGCGCGCGGACACGCCGGGCTCGGCCGCGCGCTGGACGCCCCCGTCGCGTTCGACCGCGGCGTCCTGGCACAGCCCCGCGCCGTCCGCTGCGCCCGTCCCGCACATCGCGGAGGGCGATCTGTGCTCTGCGTTCGCCCCCGCCGGCGCGGCGCCGTCGCGCCCCGGCTCGCTCTCCGCAACGCCATCCGCAACGCCCGAAGCGCAACCAGCTCCCCAGCAGATGACCCCACAGAGCGCGCTCAATGCCCCCAAGACAGACCGCATACTGCACTTCTCCTCTCCCGTACCGACCGGGCAGGTTGGAAACATTGCAGGATGTGGACCAAGGCCGGTCCCTTTCAAAGATCTCGCGAGTACGCACAATCCAATTTCTCTGGATCCATGCGAACTCATCTGGGATGGCCCCGTCCGATCGGTTACAACCGCTTCATGTTCTCTTCACGCCGCCATTTCCTTTCCATGACCGCCGCGGCGGGCTCGATGGCTGCGCTCGGCTGCTCGCCCCCGACGAAGCCCAGCTCGCCCGCGGCCGCCGGCCCGGGGAGCGCCACGCCGCGCGCGCCCGGGCCGGCCGAGCCAGCCGCGCCGGGATCGTCCGAGTCGCCGTCGCCGTCCGGGAGGTCGTCCGCCAAGAAGACGCTGCTCGTCCTCGGCGGGACAGGCTTCCTCGGCCCTGCCATCGTCGAGGCGGCGAGGGCGCGCGGCTATACCATCACCCTCTTCAACCGCGGCAAGACGCGGCCTCACCTCTTCCCCGATATCGAGAAGCTGCACGGCGACAGGGACCCGGCCAAGGGCGATGGGCTCAAGGCCCTCTCCGGCCGCGCGTGGGACGCCGTCATCGACAACTCCGGGTACGTGCCGCGGATCGTCAAGGCGTCGGCGGAGCTGCTCGCCCCGAGCGTGCGACAGTACGTGTTCATCTCGAGCCTCTCCGTCTACGCGAGCCACACGACGCCGGGCGCGGACGAGACGGCCCCTGTCGCGACGATGCCGGATCCCACCGTCGAGGCGATGGGCAAGGACTTCGAGAACTACGGCCCTCTCAAGGCGCTCTGCGAGCAGGCCGCCGAGGCCGCGATGCCCGGCCGGGTCACGCGGGTTCGCCCCGGCTTCATCGTGGGTCCAGAGGACCCGACGGACCGATTCACGTACTGGCCTGTCCGCGTCGACAAGGGCGGAGAGGTCCTCGCGCCGGGCGCGCCGCTCGACCCGATCCAGATCATCGATGTCCGCGATCTGGCCGAGTGGCTCGTCACCGTCGTAGAGAACCGGACGACTGGCATCTTCAACGCCGCCGGGCCCGGCGAGCCGCTCACGATGGGCGGGCTGCTCGACGCGTGCAAGGCCGCCTCGGGATCGGACGCGCGCTTCACGTGGGTCAGCGCGAAGTTCCTCGAGAAGCCCGGCGGCGAGCCGGTCGACCTGCCCATCTGGGCGCCCGCCGAGGGCGAGACAGGCGCGTTCCACCTGCGAAGCGCCGAGCGCGCGCGCAAGGCAGGGCTCGAGTTCCGCGCCGTGCAGGACACGGTCAAGGACACGCTGTCGTGGTGGAAGACTTTACCGCCGGAGCGGCAGTCGAAGCCGCGGGCCGGCCTCTCGCCGGAGCGCGAGGCGGAGCTCCTCAAGGCGTGGCGCTCGCGGAGCGCGCGGCCGAAGAAGACCGGGGCGCTGCCGCCGTAGCGCGCCCGTGCCGCCTTCAGGTAGGATGCGGAGGCACGAATCCAGCGGACGTCGCGCCGCTGGAGGAGCCCGCCGTCGCGGGCGACGATCCCTCCATGGCCCCCTACCCATCTACGATCACGAAGGAGCTCCCTGCGAGCAAAGGGGCCGCCGCGCGGACGCCCGGAGCTCTCTGCTGGCGCCCCCGCGATCGCCTCGGAGATCGTGATGAAGCTCCTCTGCAAGCCGGCTGACGAGCGCTTTCCGGGCGCCCAGGCGCTGAAGGTCGATGTCGAGGCGTGCCTGCGGCGCTGGGATGCGCGCGCGGGCACCGTCTCGTGGGACCTCGGGGCCCTCGCGGAGGCGCAGCTCCTGGACGACGGCGCCTCGTCCACGCAGCGCACGCTCGACCGGCTCTCGCCCGCCGCGCGGCGCGCGGTCGCGCTCGGCGCCTGCATCGGCCACGAGGTCGACGCGGCCACGCTCTCGCAGCTGGCCGAGCAGCCGCAGGCCGAGGTGAACGCGCTGCTCCGCGAGGCGGAGAGCGCCGGCATCCTCGCGCCGCGGGACGCGAACGGCGCCCCCGGGCCGCTCGATGATGACGCGCTGCGGCTGCGCTTCCTTCACGACGGCGTGCACCAGGCCGCCTACGCCGCGCTGCCGGACGCGGAGCGGCGCGCTGTCCACCTGCGCCTCGGGCGCATGGCCGAGGCGCGGTCGCAGCGGCAGCGCTCGGACGAGGCGCTCTTCGAGGCGGCGCAGCACCTGAACCTCGGCGCGCCGCTGATCGTCGAGCCGCGCGAGCGCGCGGAGCTCGCCGCGATGAACCTCACCGCCGGCCGCAAGGCGAAGGAGCGCGGCGCGCCCCCCGCGGCGGCCGACTTCTTCGAGGCCGGGATCTCGGCGCTGCCGGACGGGAGCTTCAAGCGGGATCACGAGCTCGCCTTCTCGCTGCACGCGGAGGCGGCCGAGTGCGCGTACCTCGGCGGCCAGATCGAGCGGGCGGAGGCGCTGCTCGAGGTGCTCGCGGCCGAGGCGCGCTCGGACCTGGAGCGCGCCCGGGCGCACGAGCTGCGCATCGCCGTGTACACGACGCAGGGGCGGCTCGAGGAGGCGCTGGCGCTCGGGAAGACGGCGCTGGCGATGCTCGGGGTGCCCCTCCCCGAGGACGGGCCCGCGGCGCGGAAGGCGGCCGCGGACGCCGAGCTCGCGGCCGCGCGCACCGCGCTCGGCGCGCGCCGGCTCAGGGACCTGCTCGACGAGCCGGAGACGTCCGACGCGCGGACGCGCGCGGCGCTCCGGCTGCTCATGTCGCTGACCCTGCCGGCGGCGCTCGTGAGCCCGCCGCTCTTCACCTTCGTCGCGGCCAGGCAGGTCAACCTGTCGCTGGAGCGCGGGCACGGCGGCGTGTCCGCGTACGGCTACATGGCGTACGCCTGGGTCGCCGCGCGGGCGTTCCGCCGCTACGACGAGGCCTACGAGCTCGGCGAGCTCGCGCTCGAGATGGGCGAGCAATCCGGGCAGCAGGAGCTCGCGTGCCGCCTCCGCGTCCTGCTCGGGGCGCACGTCAGCCCCTTCGCGAAGCACCTGCTCTCGAGCCTCGATCTCTTCAAGGAGGCCCAGGAGGCCGGGCTCAGGGCGGGCGATGTCACGTACGTGGCGCAGGCGTGCGTCCACACGGCCCTGATGCGCTTCGGGCTCGGCGACGAGTGCGAGGCGGTGCGGGACGAGGTCGACGGGTTCCTCGGGCTGGCGCGGCAGGCGCGGGAGGAGCTGGCCGTCGCGGCGCTGACCAGCGTGCGCCGCGCGCTCGACGAGCTGATGGATCCGTCGCGCGGCGGCGTGTCGCGCGCGCCGGACAGCCGCGCGTCCCACGACGCGGCCCAGGAAGAGCGGCTCGCGGCGCCGAGCTACAGCGCCGTCGCGCTCGTCCGCGCCGCGATGCGGCAGCAGCTCTGCTTCCTGCTGGAGGACTACGAGGGGGCGCTGCGGATGGGGTCGCTGGCCGAGGCGAAGATGCACGGCGGGGTCGGCGACCACCTCGCGACCGAGGTCTTCTTCTACACGTGCCTGGCGCAGCTCTCGCCGGCGCTGTCGCGCGGACGGCAGCTGAGCGCCGTCTCGCTGGCGAGCTACAGGGACCGGCTCGGCGAATGGGCGGAGCAGTGCCCGGACAACTACCGGCACAAGCACCTCCTCGTGCGCGCGGAGTCCGCGCGGGCGGCCGGCGAGGAGCTGGCGGCGATGAAGCTCTACGATCAGGCGATCGAGGCCGCGAAGGTGAACGGGTTCGTCCGGGACGAGGCGCTCGCCAGCGAGCTCTGCGCGAAGTTCCACCTGGCGAGCGGGAGGGAGCGGATCGCGCACGTCTACATGATGGACGCGCACGAGGGCTACGCGCGGTGGGGCGCGACGGCCAAAGTGCGTCAGCTGTCGCGAAAGTACCCGCACCTCGTGGCGCGGGTCGGGCTGCTCGGGCAGCCGAGCCGGCCGCCGGAGGGCTCGATGCCGCCGAGCGTCGAGCGCGCCGGCGGGATCGACGCGATGGCCGTCCTCCGCGCGTCGCGCGCGCTGTGCGGGGAGCTCGTCCTGGAGCGGCTCTTCGAGCGGCTGCTGCGGGTCGTCAGCGAGAGCACGGGGGCGCGGCGGGCCGTGCTGCTGCTGGCGCGGGACGGGGCGCTGACCGTGGAGGCGGAGCGCACGATCGATCCCGAGGAGATGCGCGTCGGCCCGCCGACGCCGCTCGAGGAGGCCGGGGGCCTCGCGGCGAGCGTCGTCCACCATGTGGCGGAGACGCAGCAGCCGGTCGTCCTCGGGAGCGCGGCGACGGACGAGCGGTTCGCGGAGGACCCTCACCTCGTCGAGGCCGGCGGGAGGTCGATCCTGTGCCTGGCCATGACGCATCAGGGGCGGCTCGTGGGCCTGGTCTACCTGGAGAACGACGCGGCCGCCGGGTACTTCCGGGCCGCACAGGTCGAGCTCTGCGGGCTGCTCGCGTCCCATGCGGCGGTCGCCGTGCATAACGCGCTGCGGTATCGCGAGGCGCAAAGCGCGTCGATCGCGCTGCGGCGGTCCCATGAGGCGCTGGCGGCGGAGGTCGCGCGGCTCACGGAGGAGCTCCGCCGAGCCGGCGGCGGCGGCGAGGGGCAGAGCGCCTAGGAAGCTCCCAGGAGGCCTGCCGTCGATCAGGGCATGACACGGGTGTCGCGGTGCAGGATGGGAACCTGGATGGCCATGGGCTCGGCCATCGGCCCTCGAACATCGGCCTTCCCCGCGCCGCGCGACGAAATGCGCCTGCTCGGGGCTGCGTCGACGCGGGCATGACACCGGTGTCGCGGTACAGGATGAGGGCTTGAACCGCCAGCGCGCCGCCCTCAACAGAGGCTGAGTCGCCCCGGGGATTTGCTTGCTCCGGGTCGCTGCACCCGACAAGCCGAGCGCGGCGATCGATCGTGCAGCGGCCGCATACCGCCATGCGAAGGACGTGTGCCGCCATGCGAAAGCGGCACGCCGCTGCGCGAATGGGGCGTGGCAGCGGTGCTGCGCGGCGCGATGGATTTGCCATCGCTGGCCGCAACTCGGCCCTCCGGACCGGATTGAACCGGCACCGTGGACAGATGAGCTAAGGTGAAAGCGCTCGGGATTCAAGGGGCAACGGGACGAAGCTTCTCATCCCAACCTCCCTGCCCCTTTCCGGGCCAGAAACGAGCTCCTCCCCCGCCACCCACGCTGCGGGTTTGCGAGGGAAGAGCTCTAGAGATGCGCTGGGTTCAGGCGCCGCCGCCCGCGCCACCGGTGCCGCCGCCCGCGCCGCCGGTGCCGCCGCCCGCGCCGCCGGTGCCGCCGCCCGCGCCGCCGGTGCCGCCGCCCGCGCCGCCGGTGCCGCCGCCCGCGCCGCCGTCGCCGCCGTTGCCGCCCTCGCCGTCGTCGCCGCCCTCGCCGTCGTCGCCGCCCTCGCCGCCGTTGCCGCCGGTGCCGCTGGTCGACGAGGTGGTCGAGGCGGTCGACGGCGGATCATCGGCGTCATCACCGCATCCCGCGCCGATCATCATCATGGTTGCGCCAAGCAGCAGCGCGCTCGCAAAGATGCTCTTCGAAGCTTTCATGTATCGTTCTCTCCGTTGGGTTGTTCCCCCCCAAAGAATGGCTCGGTACAGCCCCGCGCCGACCACTGCGTCACACCCGTGCAGGTCACTCCATGCCGGAAAATGCACGAAACGTGCGCTGGCGAGCCACACCAGCACTCACGTGCAGTGGCTCGGTGTCAACGTCGTGATGATTCCGTTATTGTGGATAATAGGCCACCATACTGGATTACGCAAGCATTTTGTCTCACTGCATCATCGTTGCATGTGCGCAGCCCACCGCGAACGCCCGCCGGTCAAGCACATTCGCCGACACGCCGGACACCTATTGAAGTGCATCGTGGCAGTGAGCGGCGAACAACGGTCGGACTTGACGGGACGTCCGCCATAGCGGATCCACCTCCAGCGTTGAGTCCCCATGAGCCGGAGCCCAGCCCGCCTGCGCGACGTGGACGAGCACCGCCAGCGCAGCGCGACCGGCGCCGCGAGGGAGCTTCGTCTGGTTGCCGCTGTGGCATTGGATCCCGGTCTGGCCATGAGGAGACGCCTCGTGAGCTGCAAGTCCCAGGCCTGGAGCTCGCCGGCCGCGGCGCGAGCGCTGCGCTCGCCGCGCTCGGATGAGCCCGCTGTCGCCCGCGACGGCACGACCTGGTGGACGTGCTCGCCAACGTCGATGGCGCGAGGCAGGAGGCCGCCGGGGGCAAGTCGAGGGGGCGCTGCGGCAGGGGCGCCGGGACCACGCCGGAAGCGCGCTGTCCTCGTCGCGAGCGCGGGACTCCCCGAGACGTGCTATCGAGCCCGCGCGCCCGCTGTAGAGCTCAGGTGCGATGTGCGAACGGGGGGGAAACGAAGGAGAGCCCCTTCAAGGATGCTTCGTTACCCGATGCCCTTCGTGCGTTTCCCGAGGAGCGGCGGGGTCGAGCGCGCGTGAGGGCTTCCCTCTGCCCGCCGGCGCTCGCCGCGGCCATCAGGGGTTGATCTCCTCGCTGGAGCCGCGGTCCCTGGCGCGTGAGAGCTCGCCGGCGCGGGCCCGGGCCGCGAGGCTGGCCACGGCGGCGACGAGGGCGGCGGGCTCGATCGGCTTCGTGGCGTGCATGTGGAAGCCGGCGTCGAGGGCGCGCTTCTGATCCTCCTTGCGGGCATAGGCCGTCAGCGCCAGCGCGGGCAGATCGCCGCCGGCGTGCGGTGGGCACTGCCGGATCGCACGGATGAGCTCGTAGCCGTCCTCGCCCGGCATCGCGATGTCGCTCACGAGCACGTGCGGGCGGGCCGCGACGAACGCCGCGAGCGCCTCGCGGGCCGACGCCACGGCCGTCACCTCGGCGCGGTGCTGCGACAGCACCTCCTGGAGGAGCTCCCTGGCGTCCGCGTCGTCCTCGACGAGCAGGACGTGCAGCCCGCCGAGATCGGACGGGGCCGCGGAACACGCGTGAGATGGGTGGGATGCGTGCACGCGCGAGCGCGCCTCCCTCGGGGACCCGGCCAGCGGGCTCCGGCCAATCCCGAGCAGCGGCAGCCGGACAACGAACGTCGACCCCTTCTGGAGCCCGGGGCTCTCGGCGACGACCGAGCCGCCGTGCGCCTCGACGATGTGGCGCACGAGCGACAGCCCGATGCCGAGCCCGGCGTGCGCCCGCCGGCTCGTGCTGTCCGCCTGGCGAAAACGCTCGAAGACGAAGGGCAGGAAGTCCGGCGCGATCCCCTCCCCGGTGTCGCGCACCGTGAGCTCCGCGTAGGCGCCGGCCCGCCGCAGGGAGACGAGGATGTGATCGCCGGGGCGCGTGAACTTGAGGGCGTTCGACGTGAGGTTCGAGACGACCTGCTGGAGCCGATCCGCGTCGCCCTTCACCTCGATCGCTGGGTCGAGCGAGACGTCGATCGTGAGCCGCTTCGCCTCGGCGGCCGGGCGGATCGCGTCGATGGCGACCTCCACGACCGACGCGAGCGACATCGGCGCCGCGTTGATGCGCAGCTTGCCCGTCGCCACCCGGGAGACGTCGAGGAGATCCTCGATGAGCTTCGTCTGCGCGGCCACGTTGCGCTCGATCACCTCGAGGCCGTGGGACACCCGCTGCTCGTCGAACGGCTCGCTGCGCAGGAGGTGCGTCCAGCCGAGGATCGCGTTGAGCGGGCTGCGCAGCTCGTGCGAGAGCGTGGCGAGGAACTCGTCCTTCAGGCGGTTCGCCTCGCGCGCCTCGGCGTGGACGCAGTTCTGGATGGCGATCGACGCGAGCTGCGCGAGCTGCACGAGGACGGTCTCGTCGTCGTCCGCGAACTCGCCGTCGCGCCGGTCGGAGAGCTGGATGCAGCCGATGTTCTGGCCGTCCGCCGCGGTGAGCGGCACGGCGAGGAACCCCCGCGGCGGCGGCGTTCCCGCGCCCTCGTCCAGCCACTCCGGGTGCTGCGCGAGCTCCCGCTGCGTCATCCGGAGCGGCCGGTTCCTGCCGCACACGAACGCGGACAGCCTGCCGGCGACGGGGGGCGGCGCCTCCTGCTGGAACGTCGCGTACCGCTCCGACAGCGACACCGCGGTCCGCGCCCGCTCGCCGGGCCTCTCCAGCTTCACGAGCGTCATGGCCTGATGCGCGCCGGCGACGTCGCGCGCCGCGTCCGTGATCGCCGCGACCATGGCGTCGAGCGACAGGGCAGCGTTGATGGTGAGCGCGGCGCGATTGAGCCGCTGGAGCTGCTCGGCGTGGGCGCGCAGCGACTCCGCCTGGAGCCGGATCTGCTGCGTCTTCTTGAAGAGATCGACGAAGACAGACACCTTGGTGCGCAGGACCTCGGGGGCAAACGGGGTCATGATGTAGTCCACGGCCCCGAGCGAATAGCTGCGCTCGACATACAGGCGCTCGGTGTGCGCCGTCAGAAAGATGATGGGCGTGTGCCGCGTGCTCCGCCGCTGGCGGACGAGCGTCGCGGTCTCGAACCCGTCTATCTCCGGCATGTTGATGTCGAGGAGGATGACCGCGAACTCCTCCTGAAGGAGGCAGCGGAGCGCCTCCCTGCCGGACGCCGCCTTGACGATGTTCTCGCCGAGCGGCGCGAGGACAGCCTCCAGGGAGAGGAGCTGCTCGGGCCTGTCATCGACGACCAGGATGTTGACCCTGCCTACTTCTGCCCTCATCCCGCGTCTCCTTGCCCACCGCCCCGATGTCAGCGCCGTCGCCAGCCTCGCAGCATCCTCAGGAACTCTCTTCTGTCCACCGCTTTCAGGCGCGATCGGGCGCGCCGATGCGCCGCCCGACGGAACGCAGCGAGACGGTGTCGCAGGATCGGCGGCGCGCGCGCGCGCGGCAGCTCGCAACCCTGCGCCCGCGCGCCGCCGGCGACCCCACACGTCGAGACCCCCGCGCGCGCGCCGGGCGCGCCGGCGGACGGTCCCCGGCCCTTCCGCTCCCACCCCCGGAACGCTCGGACCTCCCGGCGAGGCCGCTCCGTTGTCCCATTCCAGCCCTCCCTGAATGCACCGACGAGCCCGTATCGTAATCGAGTCGCGGTCTTACCGGCGACCCAGGGCTGACCTGCAGTGCCAATGGGGGGGCTCCTGATGCTCCTTCATGATCCCCGCAGAGGAACCCTACACCGAAGCGCGTCCACGTGGAAAGAGGATTTCGGCGTCAGATCGGGCGAACGCCGCTTGTCGGAGGTGCCGTGAGGGAGCTCGCGAATCGGCGAGCGAGGTCTGGACTGGACAGCGCGAGAGGCCGAGAGCGCGGAGCGCTGCGGACTGCCCCTGTGTCCGTCGTGTTTCTGCAGTGAGGAGTTTGTCGCCCGCGCGGGGCGGTCAGGTGGAGGAGCGCCGCTCCTGGAGGGAGCGCGAGTGCCGGAGGATCACCTCGAAGACCTCGGCGACGCCGTCGGGGTCGAGGCCGAGCTCGGCGGCGCGGCGGCGGCGCGACTCCATGAGCCGCGCCTCGCGCACGGGATCCCGGACCGCCGCGCCGATGGTGGCCTTGGCGCGCGCGGCGCGCTGGACGAGCTCGGAGCGCCGCGCGAGCAGGCCGACGAGCTCCTGATCGAGCTCGTCGATCAGCTCCCGCGTCTCGCGGAGCTCGGGGGAGAGCGATCCGAGGTCGGGGATCGCGAGCTTGGCGACGTCCTCGGGCGCGGCGTCCGCGGTCGGGACGTCGAGGGTGCGGTCGACGGCGACGAGCGCGTTGATGAGGCGGCGGCGCGCCTCGCCCGCGAACGGGTTCTCGCGGTGCAGCGCCGCGAACAGGTGGCCGGCGTCGACGCGCACCGTCTCGATCGTGTGCGCGATGCCCTGGAACGAGGGCGGCGCGTACGGCGCGCCGGCCGGCACGCCCGCGTCCAGCATGCCCTTCGCGATGAAGAACGCGAGCGCGTGCGTGAAGGCCATCACCCGGTCGTGCTCGTCCGGGGCCTGCTCCAGCACCTGGCAGCCGATCCGCTCGAACAGCGCGACGACGCGGCGCACGGCGTCCGGGTGCGCCGGGTTCGGGCACACGACCGCGCGCAGCGGGCGCTCGCCGCGCGCGAGGCTCGCCGGGCCAAACAGCGGGTGCGTCGCGACCCACGGCCGCTCGGCGCCGAGCACCTCGGCCATGGCGCTCGCCGGCACGGTCTTCACGCTGCCGACGTCGGCCACGATCTGCCCCGGCGCGAGGTGCGGCCGCAGCGACACGAGCGCCTCGCGCATGGCCGGCACGGGGACGGCGACGAGGACGAGGTCCGCGCCGTCCAGGAGCTCCGGGAGCGAGGCGGCCCGCACGGCGCCCTGGACGTCGGCGATGTCGGCGCGCGGATCGAGCGCGCGCACGGCGATCCCTGCGTCGCGCAGCAGCGCGCCGAGCGCCGCGCCGAAGCGGCCATAGCCGAGGAATGCGACCTTGCCGATGCGCGCGGGCGGAGCGGAACCGCCCCCGGAATGCGGGAGAGTGTGCGCCATGCGGCGGATACTACGCCAGCCGCTCCGCGCCGACGCGACGTTTTCTCGACGCGGCCAGGCGGCCCGCGCGGCGCTTCAGCGACGCCCGGCGCTGGTCGGCGACGCGGCCCCCTCCGGGCGCTCGGCGGGCGGATCGCCGGGCGCCCCGGAGCGCACCGCGACGATGCCGAGGAGCGCGATCAGCGACGCGATGGCCGCGATCAGCGCGAGGCGCGCCGCGCTGCGCCCCCGGTCCGGCGCGCCCGGCTCCGGGGCCCGCGAGGACGCCGGCGCGCTCTGCCCGGCGACGTCCAGCGGCGGGCGCGGCGGCGCGGCGCGCAGCCGCGCGTCGACGCCGAGGCCGAGCCCGATGGTCGGGAGCGAGGCGCGGGGGCGCGGGGGGAGCGTCGCGCCGAGCACCCGCGCGGCGCGCTGCGCCCGCTCCTGGCCGGTCGACGACGCATGCGGGGCGAGCGCGAGCGCCAGCTCGGCCACGTTCGCGGGCCGCCGCGACGGGTCCTTCGCGAGGCAGCCGAGGAGGACGCGCTCGACGGCGGGGGGGATGTCGGGCCGGAGCGCGCTCGGGAGCGCCGGCTCCGCGCGCGCGACGCGCAGCGCGAGATCGGCGAGCGCGCTGGCCTCGAACGGCGGCTGCCCCGTGAGCAGCCGGTAGAGGATCGCGCCGAGCGACCAGATGTCGGCGCGGGCGTCCGCCGGATCGGACGACCGCACCCGCTCAGGCGCCATGTAAAGCGCCATGGAAAGGGGCGCGCCGAGCCCCCCGTCGGGCTGCGCCGGGGCGCCGCCGTCGCCCTCGCGCGCGCCGGGCGGCTCCTGCGCGGTGCCGAGGTCGAGCACCTTGACCAGGGTCGCGCCCCCGGGCGCCGTCGTGAGGAACAGGCTCGCCGGCTCGAGCGCGCCGTGCACGATCCCCGCGGCGTGCGCCTCGGCGAGCGCCACGCACGCCTGCAGCAGGAGGTCGAGGGCCTCGGGGAGCTCGAGCGGGCTCCTCTCGCGGAGCAGCTCGGAGAGGTCTCGCCCCTCGAGGTACTCGGTGACGGCGTAGGGGACGCCCGCGCCGAGCTGGCCGACGTCGAGCACCCGCGCGACGTGCTCGCCCTTGAGCTGCATCGCCGCGCGCGCCTCCCGGAGGAACCCCTCGGCGCGCGCAGGGGTGCAGTCGCCGGGCAGGAGCCTCAGCGCGACCCGCTGCTCACGGGCGAGGTGGCTGGCGGCGACCACCGTCCCGGCCTCGCCCCAGCCGAGGATCCGGTCGACCCGGTACTGCTCCGCGATCACGTCCCCTGCGACCACAGGTGCGTTCATCAAGGCTCCCCGAGCGCGCGCACCGGCTCAGGCGCAGCCGCCCACCCCGGACATGCGTGGGTTCATCCTAGCACCTTCGTCCCCTGAATTGGCGGTCGTCGCGTGTCCACAATGGGCCTGAGGACGGCCCGCGCGAGCGACTGCGCGGAGAGCACGAGAGCGCGTGAATGTCGTTCAGCCGGGCGCACCTGAGCCCTCGAGATGAGGCCAGCCGACAGACCGACACGACCTATCGCACCACAGGACAGCTCGCCCCCGGACGACGGACAGCGCTCCCTTCCGTTCCGAGCACCAGCCCCCGGCGAGCGACCTGCCGCGCGCCCGCCCGCCGCAGGGAGGGCGGGCCACCACGGCAGGCCACGGCCGGCGGGAGCGCGCGTTTACCGGAGCGCGGCCATCGCCGCCATGGCCGCCATCCATGCGCTCGGGTGCGCGGACACGCCGCTCGACGATCACGACGCCGCCAGGACCGAGCTGCGCGCCCTGTCCGCGCAGCCGGCCGCGCGGGACCTCCCGGCCGGCGGCGCGCTGACGCGCGCGGGGCGACGCGATCTCGCCGCAGCCCGCGGCGGCGCGGCGGCTGAAGACGCCGCGCCGGCGGAGCCCGCGTGGATCGCCGTCGGCTGGATGGTGACGCCGCGCGGCGAGCACACGGCGACCTTGCTGGACGACGGCAGGATCCTCATCGCAGGGGGGCTCTTCGGGACCGTCGGCGGGCTGTGGCTTTGCCCGGCCTCGTTCTCGCAAACCCGCCTGGACACCGCGGAGATCTACGATCCCGCGACCACCGCGTTCTCGCCCGCCGCGTCGATGTCCCGCGCGCGCCTGGAGCACACGGCCACGCGCCTCTCGGATGGCAGCGTGCTGGTCGTCGGCGGGCTCGACGCGGCGGACAGCGCCGAGATCTACGACCCGGGGCTCGACGCCTGGCGTCCGGCCGCGCCGCCGCTCCTCGGGCGAAGGCGCCACGCGGCCACGCTCCTCGCCGACGGGAGGGTCCTCCTCACCGGAGGAGCCGACGCTGGAGGCTCGCCCACGGCGAGCGTCGAGCTGTACGACCCGACCACCGGTACGTGGAGCGAGGGGCCCCCGATGGCAGCGGCCCGCGACGGCCATCCATCGGTCCGCCTGCTCGACGGCCGCGTGCTGGTCACCGGCGGCGCAGCCGGGGAGCACGCGGGCCGCGCCGAGATCTTCGACCCCGCGACGACGAGCTGGTCGGCGACCGCCCCGCGCGAGAGCGTCACCCGCCACCTCACCGCGACGCTGCTCGAGGACGGGCGGGTGCTCGCGACCGGGCGGGCCGGCCTCGCGGAGGTCTACGATCCTGTCGCGGACGTCTGGACATCGGCCCCCGGCAAGCTCGGCGACACGCCCACGAGCGGCTCGATCGAGGAGCGCAACTACGTCTACAGCAACGGCGTGTTCGGCGAGGCGGCCGCGCGGCTCCCCGACGGACAGGTCATGATCAGCGGGGGCATCGAGGGGGTCATCTACGAGCCTGCCTGGGGAGGGACCGCCTGCTCGTCGGCGGCGCTCGAGCACGCGCACACAATCCACGGCCGGGTGCAGACGTACGATCCCGCCGGCACCACGTGGTCGCCGGCGCCCTGGCTCTCCGCGCGCGGGTACCACACGGCGACGCCGCTCCAGGACGGAGCCGTCCTCGTGGCCGGCGGATACACCTTCTCCTGGGGCGCCCGAGATGTGGCGAGCACGCACACCGCGTTCGTTTACGACACCCCGAAGGAGAACGGCGCCGGCTGCTCGCGCGCTGGCCAGTGCGCGAGCGGATTCTGCGTGGACGGCGTGTGCTGCGCGTCGGCCTGTGATGGCGGCGTGTGCGACGCCTGCTCGGCGGCGGCAGGGGGCGCGCAGGACGGCCTCTGCACCCCGCTCGAGGGGATCGCGTGCGACGATGGGAACGCGTGCACGCAGGTCGACACCTGTCAGGCAGGCGCCTGCACGGGCGGGAGCCCCGTCGCGTGCGCCGCGCCCGATAGCTGCCACGTCGCCGCGTGCGATCCGGAGAGCGGCGCCTGCGCCGCCGCGCCCGCCCCCGACGGCGCGCCGTGCGACGATGGCGACGCCTGTACGCAGGTCGACACCTGTCAGGCAGGCGCCTGCACGGGCGGGAGCGCGGTCGCGTGCGCCGCGCCCGATGACTGCCACGTCGCGACGTGCGATCCGGAGAGCGGCGCCTGCGCCGTCGCGCCCGCCCCCGACGGCGCGCCGTGCGACGACGGCGACGCCTGCACGCGGGTCGACACCTGTCGGGCGGGCGCCTGCGCCGGCGCCGATCCCGTCCTGTGCACCGCGCCCGACAGCTGCCATGTCGCCGCGTGCGATCCAGGGACGGGCGCGTGCGTCGCCGCGCCCGCGCCCGACGGCACACGCTGCAACGACGGCGACGCCTGCACGCGGGTCGACACATGTCGGGCAGGCGCCTGCGCCGGCGCCGATCCCGTGCTGTGCGCCGCCCCTGACGGCTGCCATGCCGCCGCGTGCGATCGCGTGACGGGCGCGTGCGTCGCACCGCCGGAGCCCGATGGGACGGCGTGCGATGATGGTGACCCGTGCACGGGCGGCGATTCCTGTCACGCGGGCGTCTGCGCTGGCGTCCCGTCGAGCGCCGGCGCGTGCGGGGGCGGCGGGACAGACGCCGGGGCTGGCCCCATCGACGCCGGCAGCGACGCCGCGGCCGGCGGCGCGGATGCCGGCCCTGAGCTGGACGCCGGCGGCGCGGATGCCGGCCCCGAGCAAGACGCCGGCGGCGCGGATGCCGGCCCGACCCCCGCCGCCGGCGACGAGGTCCCCCCGGCGGGCGGCTGCAGCGCGGCGGGCTCGAGGGGCGACGGATGGACGCCCGCCGTCGCCGGTCTGGCGCTGCTCCTTGCCTCGCGCCGCAGGCGAACGAGCCGCGCCGCCCGCTCCCCGTAGCAACCGTCTGGCAGGCTCGCGCTCCCGCACGGTGCGGGGTCGGCCGACCAGCGCGCATCGCCATGCCTCGATGCGCTGGAGCGATGGGAAGGATGGGGGCTGACGACGTCTCAAGGAGACGTCCCCGAGGAGCGCACAGGCGAGTTCCTGGCCTGCCGCAAAAGCGCGGACTTCCCAGCTCGCACGCCCGCGACTCGTGCTTTACATTCCCGCGAATCACGCGAGGGGGAAACGCGTATGAGCCGGGCGGAAGCGACGGAGATCCACCGTTGCGGTCGCTTCCTGCTGCGCAGGCAGACGATCGACGGCAGGACGGTCGTGCAGAAGACCGTGCGAGGGCGCCATCCGCCCCAGGGCACGGCGGCGCTCCTGCTCCGGGAGCACGCCTTCCTGCGCCGGCTCGACGTGCCGGGGGTCGAGCGGCCGCTCGCGCTGGAGGGCACGGAGGACGCGCCCGTGCTCGTCCTCGAGGACGCCGGCCCCGAGGACCTCGACCGGCGGCTCGCCCGCGGCCCGCTCGCGCTGGAGGCGTTCTTCCAGGTCGCGATCGCGCTCGCCGACACCTGCGCGCGCGTCCACGGGCGCGGCGTGGTCCACCGCGCGATCGCGCCCGGTCGCGTCGTCCTCGGCGCCGACGGGCAGGTCACCCTCGTCCACCTCGTCGACGCGGCCGAGCTCACGAGCGTGCCCGGGGCCGTGGAGCTCGAGAAGCTCAGGGCGCTGCCCTTCATGTCCCCCGAGCAGCTCGGGCGCATGAACCGGTTCGTCGACTGGCGCTCCGACCTGTACGCGCTGGGCGCGACCTTCCACGCCATGCTCACCGGCGCGCCGCCGTTCCGGGACCGCGACCCGCTCGCGCTCGTGCACGCCCACATGGCGCGGAGCCCCGCGCCCGCGCACGTGGTGAGCCCGCACGTCCCGCCGGCGCTCTCGGAGATCGTCCAGCGGCTGCTCGCGAAGATGCCGGAGCTGCGGTACCAGAGCGCCGAGAGCCTCGCCGACGACCTCCGCGAGGCGCTGCGGCGGTGGTCGACCGCGGGCGCGATCGCGCGGTTCGAGCTCGGTCGCCTCGACCTCGCCCGGGGGCTCCCGCTGCCCGGGCGCCTGTTCGGGCGGGAGCGCGAGCTCGCCGCGCTGCGCGGCGCGCTCGAGCGCGTGTCGCGCGGCGCGACGGAGCTCGCGCTGGTGACCGGGGAGGCAGGCATCGGGAAGACCGCCCTCGTCGAGGCGCTGCGGGACGTCGTCGCCGAGCGGGGCGGTCGGTTCATCGCGGGCAAGTTCGATCTGCGCGCCGCGAACGTCCCCTACGCGTCGGTGGCCGAGGCGCTCTCGGGCCTCGCGGCCCCGCTCCGGGCCGACCCGGAGGAGCGCCGCGCGGCGCTCAGGGACGCCGTGGGCGAGCCGGGCCGCGCGCTCGGCGAGCTCTGCCCGGCGCTCGCCGGGCTCTTCGGGGCCCTGCCCGAGCTGCCCGCCGTGGATCCGATGCGCGCCGAGGGACGCTTGCTCCTCGCCATCCAGGCGTTCGTGCGCGCCGTGGCCGCAGAGCGGCCGCCGCTCGCGATCTTCCTCGACGACCTCCAGTGGACCGACGCGGCGTCGCTCCGCGTCCTCCGCGCCCTCGCCGCGGACCCGAGCAGCAAGCATGTGCTCCTGCTGGCGGCGTACCGGCCGAAGGAGGTCGGCCTCCTGCACCCGCTCCACGCGACGCTCGAGGAGCTCCGGGACGCGCAGGTCGCCCCGATCACCCGCCTCGCGCTCGCGCCGCTCGACGTCGAGGCGATCGTGGCGCTGCTCGCCGACGCGCTCCGCTGCGAGCCCGCGCCGGCGCGGCCGCTCGCCGAGCTCCTCCTCGCCAAGACCGCCGGTAACCCCTTCTTCCTCCGCCGGCTCCTCCGATCGCTCCAGGAGCAAGGGCTCCTCGCCTTCGACGCAGGCCGCGCGACGTGGACCTGGGATCTCGGCCGGATCGAGCGGGTCGGGGTCACCGACAACGTGGTCCAGCTCATGACGGAGTCCGTCCGCAGGCTGCCCGGGCCGGCGCAGGAGCTCCTGCAGGTCGCCGCGTGCATCGGCAAGCGCGCGGCGCTCAGGACGGCCGCGGTCGTGGCGGGCAAATCGATCGACGAGGCGACGGCGGCGCTCGGGCAGCCGCTCCGCGAGGGGCTCCTCGTGCCCGACGACAGCGCGCGCGGGCGCGAGGCGGAGCTGGCGGTCCGGTTCGCCCACGACCGCGTCCAGCAGACCGCCTACGAGCTCGCGCCGGAGGAGCGGCGGAGGAGGCTGCACCTCGCGATCGGCCGCTTCCTCGAGGCCTCCTGCGACGGCGCGGACGGCGCGCTGTTCGACGCCGTGGACCAGCTCAACCTCGGCGCCGCGCTGCTCGGCGAGGGACAGCGCGACCACCTCGCTCGGCTGAACCACCGCGCCGGCGTGAGGGCGCGCCGCGCCGCGGCGTTCGGCCCGGCGCTCGAGTACTTCCGCAGCGGCCTGCGGCTGCTGCCGGAGGGCCCCTCGCGCTCGCACCACGAGCTCTGGTTCTCCCTCCACTGCGGCGCGGCCGAGTGCGCCGCGCTGACCGGCCAGCACGCGATGGCCCGCGCGCTCGTCGACGAGGGGCTCCGCCGCACGGCGTCCACCGTCGAGCGGGCCGAGCTCGAGGCGGTCCGCCTCATGAGCGCGACGGTCACCGGCGAGCACGCGCTCGCGCTCGCGTGGGGGCGCGAGGCGCTGCGGGCCGACTTCGCCGTCGAGCTGCCCGCGGCGGCGCTCGACGAGGAGATCGCGGCGCAGCGGCGGGCGATCGCCGCGCGCCTCGGGGGTCGGTCGCCGGAGACGCTCGTCGGCCTGCCGCGCCTGACCAGCCCCGAGGGGCGGGCGTACATGAAGGTCCTCGCGGAGATGCTGGCGCCCGCCTGGTTCGCGGACCGGAAGCAGCTCCAGCTCCTCACCCTGCTCGGCGTCCGCTTCGCGCTGGAGCACGGCAACTCGAGCGAGGCGATCCTCCCCTACGCAGCGCTCGCGATGTTCCTGGCGGCCGAGGGCGCGCTCCAGAGCGCCGAGGGCTTCGGACGGCTCGCCGTGGAGCTCGCGCGGCGCTTCGAGGACCGCGCCCAGGAGACGATAGCGCTGTACATGTACAGCGACTTCGTCCGCCCGTGGATCGCGCCGCTCGCGTCGTGCGCGGCGCGGAGCCGCGAGGTCGTCGCCCTCGGCGTGTCGTCCGGCGAGCTCCGCTTCGCCTCCTACGCGCACACGGGCATCGTCGAGCACGCGTTCGCCGCGGGGGCGGAGCTCGATCGGGTGCTCGTCGATCTGGACGACGCGCTCGCGTTCAGCCGGCAGACCGGCAACAGGTCCACGCTGCTCTACCAGCTCGCCTACCGGCAGACGGCCCGGTGCCTCAAGGGGCTGACGAGGGGCCGCAACGTGGTCGAGGACGACGAGTTCGACGAGCGGGGCTTCCTCGAGGCAGCGCAGCGGGAGCCGCCCGCGATGTGCGTGTACCACATCCTGCGGCTCTATACCTCGTACGCCTTCCGGGACCGGGCGCAGGCCATCGCGCACGCGGACGCGGCGATCCCGCACATGCACTTCATCAGCGGCTACATCCCCGAGTGCCAGCACGCGTTCTTCGCCGCGCTCACGCTGCTCTGGCGGTGCGACGGGGCCGACGCGCAGGAGAGGGCCTCGCTGCTTGCGCGCGCGGCCGAGCTGCGGGGCGCCCTCCAGCGGTGGGAGCTCGGCTGCGCGGAGACCTTCCGGCCGAGGCGCCTCCTCGTCGACGCGGAGATCGCCCGCGTCGAGCGCCGGTTCGAGGCCGCCGCGGCGCGGTACGATGAGACCATCGAGGCGGCGACGCGCGCGGGGATGTTGCACGCGGTGGCGCTCGGCAACGAGCTGGCAGGGCGCTTCTATCACGGGCTCGGCCGGGCGCGGATCGCGGCCATGTACCTGCGCGCCGCGCGGCAGGCGTTCGACCGCTGGGGGGCCACGGAGAAGGCGCGCGCGCTCGCCGACGAGTTCCACCTCGGCGCGGGCGGCGAGGAGCCCGATCTGACCGAGGAGCGCCTGCCGGCGGCGGCCCTCGACGCGCTCAGCCTGCTCAAGGCCGCCGAGACGCTCTCGGGCGAGATCGTCCTCGACCGGCTGCTCGAGAAGCTGCTCGGCGTCTGCCTGGAGGCCGCCGGCGCGCAGCGCGGCGCGCTCGTGTTCGAGGAGGAGGGAGAGCTCTTCGTGCAGGCCGTGGGCCGCGCCGCGGCCCCGGTCTCCATCGAGCGCACGCCGCTCGCCCGGTCGCGCGACGTCCCGGCCAGGGTCGTCGAGCGCGCGCACCGGACGCGGGAGATCGTCGTGAGCGACGACGCGGCCGGCGATCCGGGCCTCGCCGGCGATCCTTACTTCGCCGAGGCCGGATCGAGGTCGGTCCTCGCGCTGCCGCTCCACCGGAAGGACGCCCGGCTCGGGGTCGTCTACCTCGAGAACGCGCTCGCCACGCGCGCGTTCTCGCGCGACCGCGTCCACGTGCTGGAGCTCCTGTCCGGCCAGATCGCGATCGCCCTCGAGAACGCGCGGCTCTACCGCGAGGCGCAGCGAGCGATCCGCGTGCGCGACGACTTCCTCAGCGTGGCGTCGCACGAGCTCAAGACGCCCGTGACCTCGCTGCGCCTCGGCCTCCAGTCGCTGCTACGCCGGGCCGACCACCCGCCCGAGGAACACCTCGCGCGCGCCCTGCACAGGATGGACCGGCAGGTGCAGCGGCTCGTCCGGCTGATGGACGATCTCCTCGACGTGACGCAGCTCCACACCGGCCGGCTGGAGCTCCACGTGGAGCCGGTCGACCTCGCGGAGGCGGTGGACGACGTCGTGGAGCGGCTCGGCGCGCGCATCGCGCAGTCGGGATCGAGCGTGAGCGTGCGCGCGGAGCCGCTGATCGTGGGCTCGTGGGACAGGAGCAGGCTGGAGCAGGTGATCTCGAACCTGCTCGACAACGCCCTCAAGTTCGGCGCGGGCGCGCCGATCGAGGTCACGGTCGCGCGCCGGGACGGCACGGCGGAGCTCGTGGTGCAGGACCACGGCATCGGCATCCCGACAGAGCGCCTCGCGCAGGTGTTCGAGCGGTTCGAGCGGGCCGTGTCGAGCCGGCATTTCGGCGGGCTCGGGCTCGGGCTCCACGTGGTGAAGAGCATCGTGGAGGCGCTCGGCGGGGCGGTGCGCGCGGACAGCCGCCCGGGCGAGGGGGCGCGGATCACGGTGGAGCTGCCGTGCGACATGCCGGCGGCGACCTGGGCCGAGCCGGCCGCGCTCGGCGGGCTGCGCCCCTGAGGCGATCCGCCCCCGGGGGAGCGCTACGGCGTGCGCGCCGGCTGCTGGGGGACCATCAGGATGAACGGCGTCCGCGGCTCCTCGCCCGGCGGCACGGCCTGCGGCGCGGGGGCGCCCTTCGGGCCGAGGCTCCGGAGGAACCGGTACATCGCGACGAGATCGCTCTCGTGCATGGTCACGTAGTTCAGCCAGGGCATCGGCGGGCGTCCGGCGGCCGCCCGGAACATCTGCACCCACGCCTCCTCGCTGAGGTTCTGGGCGGTGATCCGGAGGTTCGCCGCGTAGCTCGTCCCCCACGGGCCGCGGTAGCCGACGTCGTTGCCCGTCAGCCACTCCGAGGCCGGGAGCCTGCCGTTCGAGCGATCCCATCCGGGTGTGTGGCAGTCGTTGCACCCGCCCACGAGGATCAGGTACCGGCCGGCCTCCTCCGGGCTGGACGCCTTCACGTGCGGCGAGCTCTCCGACTGCGCGAAGGCCGCACACCCGATCATCGCCGCCAGCGCCGCGCCCGGCAGCCCGCGCACAGCCCAGCGCGCCGCGCGCGTCCGCACGGCCGCGGAGGAAGTCAGTTCATTTCGCATTGCGCCCCCCATGCCACCCATTCCATCCGGAGTGCAGCGAGCGTGCCGAGCAGCGGCGCGGCGCGCGGCGGAATGCGTCCGCCAGCGTCGGACGCAGAGCGTACGTCACGCACGACGCGCGCGTCACGCACGTTGCGCGCGTCGCGTACGTCGCGCGCGTCGCGTACGTCGCGCGCGTCGCGTACGTCGCGCACGTTGCGCACGTCACGTACATTGAGCGCGTCACATACATTGAGCGCGTCATGTAGGGTGCGCACGCTCACGGCGCGCGGGGGGCGCGGGATCGCCGGCGGGGCGCCGCGAGGAGCGGCCGGAGTCCGTTCACGCAGGCGAGGACCGCGGAGCCGTTGTTCATGAGCGTCGCCATGACCGGGTTCAAGAGCCCCGGGATCGACAGCGCGTACGCGACCGCGTTGACGGCGAGGATCATCGAGAAGTTCTGGTGGATGATGCCCATCGCGGCGCGCGAGACGTCGATCGCCTCGACGAGCTTCGACAGGTCGTCCTCCACGAGGACGACGCCCGCCGTCTCCCGGGCGATCTCCGCGCCCGCGGAGACGCAGATGCCGATGTCCGCGTACGAGAGCGCCGGGGAGTCGTTGATGCCGTCGCCGACGACCGCGACCGTGCGGCCCTCCTGCGTGAGCCTGCGCGTGATCTCGGCCTTGTCCTCGGGCAGCATCTCCGCGAAGAACCGCGTGATGCCGAGCTCGTGCGCGACCTGCCGGGCCACCTCGCGGCTGTCGCCGGTCAGCATCACGATGTCGTCGATCCCGCGCTCGCGCAGGCTCCGGATCGTCGCGCGGCTCTCGGCGCGGATCGCGTCGCGGTAGGCGATCGTGGCGACGTGCCGCCCGTCGACGGCGAGGAAGAGGAGCGACTTCGCCGCCGCCTCGAGCGCCCGCCGCGCGCCGGCGTCGGTGCGGCAGGCGACGCCGAGCCCCTCGATGAAGCGCGGGCTGCCGAGCTGCACGACGTTGCCGAGGACCCTCGCCTGCACGCCGCGGCCGACGAGGTAGCGCGACTCCTCCCGGTCCGGGATCGACAGCCGCCACGCGTCGGCGAGCCGCAGCACGGCCTGCGAGACGGGGTGGGTCTGCCGCGCGGACACCGCGGCCGCGAGCGTCGCCGCCTCGCGCTCGGAGAGGGCGTCGTGGACGAGGAAGTCCGTCACCTCGGGGACGCCGGAGGTCAGCGTGCCGGTCTTGTCGAAGACCACGGTCGACACCCGCGCGAGCTTCTCGAGGTAGGCGCCGCCCTTGATGAGGATCCCGCGGCGCGCCGCGGCGTTCATCGAGGCGAGCACCGTCGTCGGCGCCGAGACGCGCGGGCCGGTGCCGAAGTCGATCGTGAGGATGGCGGACACGCGGCCGAGGTCCCGCGTGGCCGCGAGCACGACGGCCGAGCACGCGAGCGCCGGCGGGACGAGCCGGTTCGCGACGACCTCCGCGTAGTTCTGCGCGCGCGTCTCCAGCGCGGGCGCGTTCTCGATGAGCCGCGCCGTGCTCGCGGCGGTCGTGTCGCCGCCCACGCGCTCGGCGCGGATGTAGAGCTTGCCGTCCTTGATGGCGGTCGCCGCGAAGCAGCGGTCGCCGGGGCCCTTGAGCACGGGCACCGACTCGCCGGTCAGCGTCTGCTGGTCGACGAGCCCCTCGCCGTCGACGACCGTCCCGTCGACCGGGATCACCGAGCCGGTGTAGGCGACGAGGACGTCGCCCACGGCGAGCTCTGCCACCGGGACCTGCACCTTGGCGTCGCCGCGGACCACCCACGCGAGGTCCTGCTGGTAGCCGAGCAGGCCGCGGATCGCGCGCCGGGCGCGGGCCTGGGTGAGGTCGCGGATGTGGTCGCCGATCGTGACGAGCCAGATGATCCCGGCGGCGTTGATCGCGTCCCCCGTCGCCACGGCGGAGGCGATCGCGAGGCTGTCGAGCAGGTCGACGTTGAGCTTGCGCTGCCGCACCACCGAGTCCCACGCCCGCTTGAAGATGGGCGCGCTCGTCGCGGCGATGAACGGGTACGCGAGCAGCGGCGAGGCGAGGCCGCCGAGCGACAGGAGCATCCCGGCGCTCGAGAGGTAGAGCGGGCGCCGCGCGACGGCCGCCGCGCGGCGCGCCTCGCGGGCGCGGCGCGCCAGGCGCAGCGCCCCGCGCGGGGCCGGCGCGGCGGCGACCTGGGCGGCGGCGCGCACGACGGCGGCGAGGTCCGCCTGCCGCGGGTCGTGCTCGACGACGGCGCACGAGGCGGCCTCGGCGACGCGCACGGACAGGACCCCCGGCACGGCGGAGAGCCCCGCCTCGAGCAGCGGGCCGAAGGCGGCGTCCCGGCCGAGGCGCGGCAGCCGCAGGCGGACCCTGCCGGGGATGGCGTGGACCACGTGGACGTGGTCGACGTCGCGCACGTCGCGCATATCGCGCGCGCCGTCTGCGCCGTGGGCGACGGGGACCGGCGCGGCCCCGCTCGACGCGAGCGCTGCCATCGTCACCCCGCCTCGCCGCCGGTGGGCGCCCCCACGCTCGCGAGCAAGCCCTGGATGCGGCCGTGGTTCAGCACGATGAACGCGTCGACGCCGTACTTGACCAGCGTGATCCAGTGGGGCGCGGCCGGGGAACGCCGCAGGAGCACCTGGAGCAGCCCGGAGCCGACGAGGAGCCCGGGGACGAGGAGCTTCAGATCGACCTGCGGCGGCGGGACGGTCTGCGACGCCGCGTTGAGCGTGTGCGCGGCCTTGACCACGAGGCGCGCCGTCCGGTCCGGGCTGGGCGGCTCGGCCGGCCCGGCGCAGCGCGGCGGCGGCGGCGCGAGATCGTCGAGGGAGCCGCAGGCGCAGCCCGCGAGCTCCGGGATCTCCGCGAGCTCGGAGAGCACGTCCTCGAGCGGGACGTCGGGCTCGTGCTCGACCGTGACGCTCGCGGCCCACGCGCTCGCCCGCGCGTCGACGACGCTCGGGCACCCGCGCGCGAGCTCCGCGATCTCCGCGGCCCGGGCCGGATCGCGGCGGAGGGCGGGGACGCCGAGGCGCACGCGCCCTGGAATGCAGTGGACGATGAAGACCCCTCGATCGCTCGGCATGACACACCTCCCGGCCGGCGGAGGCCGGGTCACCCAGGACAGCCTCTCTCCTCAGCCCGCGGGCGGCTCCACCTCGACGCGCGCCCCCGCGGACGCCGCGCCTCCGCCCTGCTGCTGCCGCGCCATCTCCTCCCTCACCTCGGCGACGAGGTCGGCGAACCGCTCCCTGCCCTCGCCGAGCGCGCCCTTGAGCGCCCCGAACGCCACGAGGCCGAGCTTCATGGCCCGCTTGACGGTCGGACGGGTGATCCTTGTCAAGCTGGCGAGACCAACACCGATGATGATGCCGAGCCCGAGGCGTTCCATCCCCCCTCCTCTCCTCGAATTCCACGACCGGCGCCGCCGGCTCGCGCGCTCGACGGAAGCGCGCAGGACAGCGACCTTGAACCACGGAGACACAGAATTTGAATCACGGAGACACAGAGGGCGCAGAGGGAGAGAGACAGGAGAAGAACTCCTGATCTCCGCGCCTCGACGCCGCCGGGATCTCCTGGGTTCTGGCCGTGCGGGGCGCTAGGGCCGCGCCGCGCCGGCGCTCCGCGGCCACGACCGGGACGGGCGTCGCCGCGCCGGAGCCGGGAGTGGATGAGGGCGCCTCCGAGCAAAAACCCCTGCTTCCGCCACTTCCGTGAGAGCACCCACAAAGGATTTGTAACACCCCAGTCGCCCGATCGCCATGTACATTTCATGTCCACTCGACACTCGACACTCGACCGCTGACTTCCGTGCTGGCAGCGTGTTCTGTCCGGGCCTCCGGGGAGCCGCGCGCTGCCTCGTCGGGGGCGCCGTCGAGCACGTCGGGCGGCGCGAGCCCCCGCCGCCCGGGCCGGGTGCGGGGACGCCCGGGCGCCGGCCTGCCCGTCGCTTCCAGGCGGCGAGCGACCGTGGTAAATTCGCGCACATGCAAGCGGGGCAGCACGAAGAGCCCGCGAAGGAGGGCGGCGGCTCTCTCCTCGCGGCGCTCCTGGCGGAGACGGGGGTCGCGCCGGCCAGCGACGCGTACGAGGGCGTGAAGCGGGGCGTGGAGGCCGCGCTGGGCAAGGCGGTCCGCCGGCCCGAGGAAGGCACGGCGATCGACAACGCCCTGGTCGACCTCTGGATCGCCGAGATCGACCAGCGGCTGTCGCGCCAGATCGACGAGATCCTGCACCACCCGGTGTTCCAGCAGCTGGAGGCCGCGTGGCGCGGGCTCAAGTTCGCGATCGATCACATCGACTTTCGCGAGAACATCCGCGTCGAGGTCCTCAACTGCTCGAAGGACGATCTGCTCGCCGATTTCGAGGACTCGTCCGAGGTGGTGAGGAGCGGCCTTTACAAGATCGCCTATTCCTCGGAGTTCGGCTCCTTCGGCGGCAAGCCGTTCGCGGCCATCATCTCGAACTACGAGTTCGGCCCAGGGCCCCAGGACATCGCGCTCCTCCAGAAGTGCGCGGCGGTGGCGACGATGGCGCATGCGCCGTTCCTGGCCGTCGCCGGCCCGCAGTTCTTCGGGCTCACGGATTACCGGAAGGTGCCGCACCTCGGCGACGTCAAGGCGCTCTTCGAGGGGCCGCAGTACATGAAATACACAGCGTTCCGCGAGTCCGAGGACGCGCGCTACGTCGGCCTGCTCCTCCCGCGCTTCCTCCTGCGCTTGCCGTACGGCGCGAGCACCGTCCCGGTCAAGGCGTTCTCGTACGAGGAGGACGTCGTCGGCAACCACGCGGCGTATTGCTGGGGCGCCCCGACATACGCGATGGCGACCCGGATCGCCGAGAGCTTCGCGCGCCACCGCTGGTGCCTGCACATCATCGGGCCGCAGTCGGGCGGCACGGTCGAGGGGCTCACGCTCCACGAGTACGAGTCGCTTGGCGCGATCCAGACGAAGATCCCGACCGAGATCATGCTGACCGAGCGCCGCGAGTTCGAGCTCAGCGAGGAGGGCTTCATCGGGCTCACGTTCCGGAAGGACACCGACAACGCCTGCTTCTTCTCCGCGAACTCCGTGCAGAAGCCCAAGTATTTCGGCCAGAGCGACGAGGGGCGCGCCGCGGAGGTCAATTACCGGCTCGGCACGCAGCTGCCGTACATCTTCCTCGTCAGCCGGCTCGCGCACTACCTCAAGGTGATGCAGCGCGAGCAGATCGGTACATGGAAGGAGCGCGCCGACCTCGAGCGCGAGCTGAACGGCTGGCTGAGCCAGTATGTCGCGGACATGGATGTCGTGTCGCCCGCCGTGCGCTCGCGCAGGCCGCTCCGCAAGGCGCGGACCACGGTGACCGAGGTCGAGGGGAGCGCGGGCTGGTACCGGGTGCACCTCGAGGTGCGCCCGCACCTCAAGTACATGGGGGCGTACTTCACGCTGAGCCTGATGGGAAAGCTCGACCGGGAGTGAGGTAGGCCGCCCTCCCGGACGGACGCGCGGGCGCGAGCCTCGGTGGACGCCGCGGTCCGTGCCCGCGCGACGCGGGCTTCCGCGGCCGCGCGATGCGAGGAGCGCGACCGCGCGTCGCGCAGCCGTGGTAGAGCGCGCCCCATGCGCACGCAACGACAGCCTGGAGCTCTCCTCGCGATCACCCTGGCCTTCGCCGCGCTGCCGGCCTGCGGCCCCGCCGCGGGCCCGCCGCCGCTCCCCGCCGGCGGCGCGAAGGCGACGCCCGCGCCGCCGCCGCCGCAGGGGCTGCCGGTCGTCGAGACGAGGCTCGAGAACGTCGGGCTCGACGAGGCCGCGCTCGACCGCGGGGCGAACCCCTGCGAGGACTTCTACCAGTTCGCCTGCGGCGGATGGCTGGCGAAGGCGGAGATCCCGGGGGACGAGCCGTACTGGATGCGGAGCTTCAACGAGATCGAGAAGCGCAACGAGGCGGAGCTGCGGCGCATCCTCGAGGAGGCCGCGCAGGCCGGCGACCGGGATCCGGTGAGCAAGAAGATCGGCGCCTACTACGGGGCGTGCATGGACGAGGCCGCCGTCGAGGCCGCCGGCGTGAAGCCGATCGCGGATCTGCTCGCGAAGGCGCGGCGGGTGCGCGACGCGAAGGGCGTCGGGGCGTTCGTCACCGAGCTCCACGGCCGCGGCATCTGGGCGCTCTTCGACATCGCCGCCGCGCAGGACATGAAGGACGCGACGCGCGTCATCGCGCAGCTCGACCAGAGCGGGCTCGGCCTGCCGGATCGCGACTACTACCTGAACGAGGACGACAAATCGAAGGCGCTCCGCAAGACCTACGAGGAGCACGTCGCGCGGATGATGCGGCTCGCGGGGGCGCAGGAGGCCGCGGCGAAGGCGGCGGCGGCCGACGTGATGCAGATCGAGACCGAGCTCGCGAAGATCTCGAAGACGCGGGTCGAGCGGCGCGACCCGAAGGGCCTTTACAACAAGCTCGACCGGGCGGCGCTCGCGAAGGCGTCGCCGGATTTCCCGTGGGACGCATACTTCCAGGGGCTCGGCCGCCCGGACGTGAAGGAGGTCAACGTGACCTCCGTGCGCTTCTTCGAGGGGCTCTCGCAGCTGCTCAAGACGGCGAAGCCGGCTGCGTTGCAGAGCTACCTGGCGTGGCACGTCGTGCGCTCGATGGCCCCCGCGCTGCCCAAGGCGTTCGTCGACGAGAGCTTCACGCTGCGCGCGGCGCTCACCGGGCAGAAGGAGGAGCGGCCGCGCTGGAAGCGGTGCGTGAGCGCGACCGACGCCGCGCTCGGCGAGGTGCTCGCGCAGCCGTTCGTCAAGACGAGCTTCCCCGGCGAGAGCAAGCCGGCGGCCGAGGCGATGGCGCGCCAGATCAGCGACGCGTTCGCGCGCGAGGTCCGGTCGCTCGACTGGATGGATGAGGGCACGAAGCAGCGCGCGCTCGCGAAGCTCCAGGCGATGGCGTACCTCATCGGGTATCCCGACAAGTGGAGGACGTACGACTTCGAGGTCGATCCGAAGGCGTACGCGAAGAACGAGCTCGCCTCGCGCGCCTTCGACGTCCGCTGGCACCTCGGGAAGATCGACAAGCCGGTCGATCGCGACGAGTGGCAGATGAGCCCGCCCACCGTGAACGCCTATTACGACCCGCAGCGCAATCACATGGTGTTCCCGGCCGGCATCCTGCAGCCGCCCTTCTACAGCGTGAAATCGGCCGTGGCGGTGAACCTCGGCGGCATCGGCATGGTGGTCGGGCACGAGCTGACGCACGGGTTCGACGACGAGGGGTCGCAGTTCGACGCGAAGGGCAACCTCGAGGACTGGTGGTCGAAGGAGGTCGGCGCGGCGTTCCGGGAGAAGACCGGCTGTGTCGAGGCGCAGTATTCGGGCTACGAGGCGCTGCCGGGCCTGAAGGTGAACGGCAAGCTGACGCTCGGCGAGAACATCGCGGATCTCGGGGGCGTGAAGCTCGCGTTCATGGCGTACCGGGAGATGCGCAAGGGCGCGGCGGAGCAGACGGTGGCGGGCGGGTTCACGGAAGATCAGCAGTTCTTCCTGGCGCACGGGCAGGCCTGGTGCGGCAAGATGCGCGACGAGTCGCTGCGGCTGATGGTGCAGGTGAACCCGCACTCCCCGCCGCGCTTCCGCGTGAACGGGCCGCTCGCGAACCTCCCGGAGTTCGGCGAGGCCTTCAAGTGCGCGCCCGGCACGCCGATGCGGCCGACCCGGACGTGCGCCGTCTGGTAGCCCTCGTGTCCGCGCGTTGCCGCGCGCGGCCTCCTCGGTTACAGGCGGGGTCATGATCCTGATTGGCCAGTACGACTCGCCGTTCGTGCGCCGCGTCGCTGTGGCGCTCCAGCATCACGGGCTCGCGTACGAGCACCGCCCGTGGTCGGTGTGGGCAGACGCGGAGTCCATCGCGAAGTACAACCCGCTCCGGCGCGTGCCGGTGCTCGTCACGGACGCCGGGGAGTCGCTCGTGGAGAGCGCGGCGATCCTCGACGCGCTCGACGACATGGTGGGGCCCGAGCGCGCGCTCCTGCCGCCGTCGGGCGAGGCGCGCCGCGCCGGGCTGCGGGTGTGCGCGCTCGCCACGGGCCTCGCGGACAAGGCGGTGAGCCTGCTCTACGAGCACGTGCTCCGCTCGGGCGACCGCCAGAGCCCGGTGTGGGTGAGCCGCTGCGTCCAGCAGATCGGTGAGACGCTCGACCTGCTGGAGCGCGAGCGCGCCGCCCGGCGCGGCGACGACTGGTGGCTGGGCGCCTTCAGCCACGCCGACATCGCTGTCGCCTGCGCGCTGCGCTTCGTCGGCGAGGCGCACCCGACCCTCACCGACGCCGCGCGGCGGCCGGCGCTCGCCGCGCTCGCGGCCCGCTGCGAGGCGCTCCCGGCGTTCTCCGCGGTGGTCCAGCCGCTCCACGTGGCCGTGTAGCGCCGGGCTCGAGGGCTGGCGCAGCGCGCTCGGGATCCGATCCGTCCGATTCGCCCGCTCCGTCCGGGCGCCGCGCTACGCGGATCTCCTGGCCAGCAGCGCGCGCTGCACGAGCGCGTGCAGGTCGGCGAGGCTGGCGCCGTCGAGCGGCGCGGCCCCGATGTCCAGCGCCCCTTGGGCCGCGCCCCCGCCGAGCGCGTCGAGGAGCCAGCGCGCCGTCAGGGCATCGCCGCCGAGCCACGCGCGCGCCGGCGCCTCGCCGACCGCCGCGGCCTCGATCCAGCCGATCGGCACCCGCGCGAGCACCACGGGGCCCGCGCCCGCCGGCGCCGGGTCGTCGGGCGCGGTGATGGGCTGGAAGCGCTCGACCGCGAGCTCCGGCGGCCCGCCGCCGTCGCTCAGCGGGAGCCCCGCGCGGAGGGCGACGGCCTCGACGACGGCGCCCGCGAGCGCCTCGGGCGAGCCGCGCGCCGGGACGACCTCGGCGAGCGCCGCCGGCGCCTTGCCGAGCCAGCGGTCGACGGCGCGCTCGTCCGGCGCCGCGAGCTCGGCCGGGATCGCGGGCGGCGCGTCGAAGCCCGCGAGGACCTCGAGGAGGACCGCGCCGTCCTTCGCGACGTCGACGCCGAGCAGCGCGGCGGGGCGGTGCTGCACGGAGATCCACTCGCGCCCGCCGTAGTGCGCGGGCGCGCCGGCGCGGGCGAGCCCCTTGAGGAAGCCGCGCACGTTGCGGTTCAGGAGCGTCCGCGCGGTCGCGTCCGCGGCGAGCGCGGCGACGTGCGGCAGCGCGAGCGTCCAGACGACGCCGCGCCCGCCGAGGAACGCGGCCGTGCCCGTCGTGGATCGCCGCAGGACCGGCGCGCCGCGCGCCGCGCAGGCCGCCAGGTCGACGACGCGCCCGGCGCGCTGGGCGGCGCCGAGCACCACGGCGGGGCCCTCGACGAGGCTCGCGGCGATGCACGGCGCGGCCGCCGAGCGGGCGCGATCGAGCAAGGCGGGGCCGAGCGCGAGGGCGTCCGCGAGGGGGCGATGGGTGGGCGGGAGGGAGCGCAGGGGCATGGGGGGCATCGAGTATCCTCCGTCGCGCGGAGGGACGCGCCCCCCGCGCGCAGCACCGCGGCCCGTGCGCCCGGGATCGCGGCCCGCGCGCCTGGGACCGCGGCCTCCGCCCTGGAGCGGGCCGGGCCGCCGACTCAAGACGAGATCGGCCGGGCGGCGCCGGTGATACCATCGCCGCATGACCGAAGAGGAGCTTGCAGAGCAGCGCGTCGGCACGCGGATCGGCCCATGGACGGTGGAGCGCGTCCTCGGGGTCGGCGGCATGGCGAGCGTCTTCTACGGCCGCCGCGCGGACGGGTGCGTGGCGGCGATCAAGGTCCTGCACAGCGAGCTCGCCGAGATCGACGAGGTGCGAAAGCGGTTCCTGCGCGAGGGGCCGATCGGCAACGCGCTGGCCGCCGTGGCGCCGCTCTGCGAGGGGCTGCCGCAGGTGCTCGAGTCGGGCGCCACGGACGACGGCGTCGTCTACATGGCCATGGAGGTGCTCGAGGGAGAGACGGTGTTCGACCGCATGGTCCGGCACGGCACGCTCCCTGTCGGCCAGGTGATCGCGCTCGCCGAGCGGGTCCTCGACGTGCTGATCGTGGCGCACGACCACGGCATCGTTCACCGCGATCTGAAGCCCGAGAACCTGCACATCGGCAACGACGGGCGCGTGCGCGTGCTCGACTTCGGCCTCGCGCGCGTCCTCGACCCGCTGCTCGAGGACGTCGCCGGCGTGCCGGAGATGACGAAGACCAGCACGGGCGTGTCGATCGGCACCGACGACTACATGGCGCCCGAGCAGGCCCTCGGCCTCATCCGCGAGATCGACGGCCGCACCGATCTCTTCGGCCTCGGCGCGACGATGTTCCGCCTGCTCGCGGGCCGCACGATCCACGGCAAGCTGGAGGACGCGCGCCTGCTCATCGCCGTCGCCACGGAGAAGGCGCCCCCGCTCGCGCAGCACGCCCCCGGGGCGCCGCCCGGCCTGTGCGCCGTCGTGGACCGCGCCCTCGCCTTCCTCAAGCAGGAGCGCTACCCCGACGCGAGGACGATGCGCGCCGACCTCGCCGCCGTGCGCGCCGGCCGCGAGCCGCCGTACGCGACGGCGGCGGCGCGGGGGCGAGCCTAGCTCGGCGCGCCCGAAATCCCGCCGGGAGCTTCCTCTGCGCTCAGCGTCGGCGGCGCTTCGCGCGACCGAGCAGCAATCCCAGCGCCGCGAGGAGTAGCCCCGCGTGGGCGCCGGAGTCTCTCGCGCTGCTGGCCAGGGCGCAGCTGCAGCCGGAGCTCGAGCTCTCTCCTCCGGTCGAGTCGCCAGCTCCCGAGCTGGCGTCCTGTCCGATCGCCCCTCCGGACCCGGTGTCGATCGCGCCGCCGCTTCCTGCGCTGCCGCCTGCGCCATTTGCCATGGGCCCGCCCGCGCCTCCGGTCCCTGCCGCGCCACCGGCGTCGCCACCCGCGCCGCCCCCCGCACCAGCGGCGTCGCCCCCCGCGCCCCCCGCGCCCCCCGCGCCACCGGCGTCGCCGCCACCGGGAACGGCGCCGGGACAAGCTGCCGTCTCTGGATCCTGACCACCGGCCCTGTCGAGGCCGAAATAGGCGGCGACGGCCGGTCCGTCGAACGGCACCGCGTGCCCGACGCCGTCCATCGAAAAGGCCTCGTAGACCGTGTAGCCGCAAGCGCTCTTCCAGAACTGACGCGTCGTTCCGGGCTTCGGCGTGTCAGTCCCGTCCGGGGCTTCGCTCAGACCGAGGACGTTGGTCCACTCCTTGACGTCTTCAGCCATGTTCTTGTAGCTGAGGATCGTGTCGGCGGTGCCATGCCAATGTTGCAGGCGCGGGCGATGGCCGGTGTAACCGGGATAGTACGAACGAACGAGGTCTCCCCACTGCTGCCCGGTCTTCGTGACGTTGCCGCCCCCGCAGGGCCCGCTCCACTGGGCCGTGCTCCCCGTCCCGGTGACGTCGTTGTAGCCCTCGGCCCAGCAGCCACACGGAACGCCCATGAGCGACACGCCGGCCATGAACACGTCGGGGTACACCCCCAGCAGCGCCTCGGTCATGATGCCGCCCGACGACCCGCCGACCGAGTACACGCGGCCCGCGTCGCCGTTGTACTTCGCGAGCGTGTATTTCACCATCTGGACGATGGCTCCCGTGTCGCCACCACCGCCGTGGTTGAGCGATCTCGTCGATCCCGCGTCCCAGCAGTTCTGCCCGGTGGCCTCCGGGAAGATCATGATGAAGCCGCTGGTGTTCGCGATGGAGACCAGGCTCGACATCTCGCTGAACGTCCCCGGGCCAGTCCCCTGGCAATGATGGGGGGCGACGACGATGGGAGGCCTGGTCGCCAGCCTGTCAGGCACGTAAATGTGCATGTTGACGTAGCCGGGGAGGCCGTCCGCCCCCCATTCGCTCTGAGCGACGGCTTGCAGCGATGCCCCGCGCGCAGGCAGCGAAGCGAGCAGCGCCAGCGAGAGCGACGCGAGCCCGAGGATGTGTCTTTGGAATCGGTTCATCGGATCAGGTTCCCTATCGACGTCGACCTGGTACGCAGACGAGCGAGGCGCGGACGGGCGTCCTCCTCGGCGCGAGGTCATTCCCAGTTCTTGCGCTGGGGATTCACCCAGGGCGATGTGCACATGACGCAATCATCGCCGTAGAAATAGTGTTTCCCACCGGCGTCGTTGTAGATCCAGTAACGGAGCCAAGCCACGATCGCTGGCCGCTGGACGCCTCCCACGTCGCGCGTGATGTACCCATGGTCGGCGCCCATCACCGTCGCCAGGAACGTCTGGGTCTGGGACATGTCGTACGTCTTTTGCTGCATTGGAAGCCCGATCGTGTCCTGCGTTCCGCTGGTCTGCAGCATGGGCCCGTGCAGGGCCGCCGTCGCGACGTGGCCGTGGATGGAGACGACGGTGGCCACGGCCTCATGGCCGCCGATCTCCACGGCGGCAGTGCCGCCGACCGAGTAGCCCATGGAAACGGCGTGCTCCACGTCGATCTTGCCCTCGTAGAGGCTGCCCGCCTGGCTGTTCTGCTCGATGATCCAGTCGAGCCCTTCGAGCATGGCCGCGCGATTGTTCGGGGCGTTGGGGCCGCCCGTGAGGAGATTGGCACCGACCACCACGAAGCCGTGGGAAGCGAAGTTCGACAGGAGAGCCGTGTAGCTGGTCACCTGCGTATTGATCCCGGGGCCAAAGATGATCGGCGCATGCAAGAAGCCGTCCTCACCCAGGCGTTCAGGCCTGAAGATCGTGTGGTTTCCGCTGGGCCCCGAGCCCCGCTCCACGGTGGTCGCGAACGGCCCCTCGGCAGAGTAATCCGTGATCGGCGGGAGCGGCGAGCCACCGGCGCCGCCCGCGCCGGCGCCGCCGTCACCTGCTCCGCCCGCGCCGGCGCCGCCGTCACCCGCTCCGCCCGCGCCGGCGCCGCCCATTCCACCGTCGCCCGTGTCGGCGCCGCCGCTGCCGCTGGCAGCGCCGCCTGACCCGGCGGTCACGCTGGTCGACGACCCGCTGGTGGTTGACGCGCTCGAGCTGCCCGCGCCCGCAGCTTGCGCTGCGCCGCCGTCCTCTTCGCCGCACGCCAGCAGCGCGACGATCGAGAGCGAGCAGAAGAGATGGAAGCGCCTGAAGGCTTTCTTTTCGTGGTACACGAGCCCCCTCTGGTGACGTCACGCCAGCGCGAAGCGCCCGCTTCGGGCCGACGACGGCGAGATTGGCAGACAGGTGGTTGCTAGACGTCCCGCACCTGGAGTGCGCCCTGATGTCATCCCAGCGGAGCCCAGCTGCTGCTCCTCCCCTCCCCCTGCGCGCGCCTCGTCTGGAGCCATGGCGCGACCGTCACCGTGAACGCGCAGGAGGACGCAAGCCCGGTGCGCATGGCGGCCTATCCAGGACAAGGCAAAGGATGTCTGGAGCGCAGATTGTGAACGTTCACATATCCGGCGTCAACCCCAAACTGGCGCGCGGCGATCGCTGGCGGGCGCGAGGCCCGCGTGTGGGCCGTGCGCCCGGCGACGCCGCGTCGACCCCGAACGCCATCGGTTCCCGCCACGTCGTGGCCGGCGCCGGCAGCAGGGGAGTCGTTACCTGGAAGGGGGTTGAGTCACGCCGGGGCGCACCGAAACGCGCGCTCCCTCGATGAGCGATGGGGCCGGCGCGGGCGCTCGCTCCGCGCAGCAGCGCGAGAGCGAGCGCCGCAGGCGACCTGGTTCACTCGCCCAGGAGATCCAGCCTCGAGCCTGGCACCATCCTGTAGTCACCGATCGCCAACCCCTGCAGATCGCTCGTGAACTCGAACGGACCGAGCACGTGAATCACCTCGCCGCTCGTGCCACCGCTGCCGCCGTCGCCGCTCGTACCGCCGGCGCCGCTCGTGCCGCCGGCGCCGCCGTCGCCGCTCGTGCCGCCGGCGCCGCCGTCGCCGCTCGTGCCGCCGGCGCCGCCGTCGCCGCTCGTACCGCCGGCGCCGCCGTCGCCGCTCGTACCGCCGGCGCCGCCCGTGCCGCCGTCGCCGCCCGTGCCGCCGTTGCCGCCCGTGCCGCCAGCGCCGCCGTCGCCGCCCGTGCCGCCGGGCCTCGTGACCGTGATGAAGTCGACGTAGACCACCGTCGGGTTGGCCCAGGGCCCCGAGATACCTGCGTCGACCCGCAGGCCGATGCGCCTCACCTTGGTCTTGTCGAACGTCATGGAGTCATCCGCAGCGGCGGCCGCATCGACGTCGATGGTGAGCTCTGTCCATTCCTCCAGGCTGCTGAGGTCCGTCCACGCCCAGGGGATGCCTATCCAGGCCTGTGCACCTCCATTCTGTACGAACGTCTGCACGCCGCCGCCGGTGCCGGCGTACACCTTCACACGGAACGTGACGGTGGCGCCGGTCAGGTCGATCAGCTCCGGCATGTCGAACTGGAACAGCGTCCCTGTGTCGGCCTCGGTGAGCGGCACGGCCAGCCGGGCGCAGCCCGAGCAGCTCTCGTCCGGACCGGGACCGATGTCCACTTCTTCAACGCCGCCCGCGCCGCCCGCGCCGCCCGCGCCGCCTGCGCCGCCTGCCCCGCCCACGCCGCCTGCGCCGCCCGCGTCGCCTGCCCCGCCCGCGCCGCCTGCGCCGCCTGCGCCGCCCGCGCCGCCTGCGCCGCCTGCCCCGCCCGTGCCGCTCGTGCTCCCGGTACCGCTCGTCGACGAGCTGCTCGTCGTGGTGCCCCCACCGGCCCCGCCCCCGCCGTCGTCATCGCTGCAACCCATCGTGACGAACGAGCCGGCCAGCAAGCCGCACATTGCCAAAGCGAAAACTGATCTCATCGCATCCTCTCCACGCTCTACTCATTGGTCCCACGCGATGGCGCGCGGTTCGGGCCGGCGTTCGCCGTACCTGCTCCCCTGTGTCCCGGCTCTCTGAGAGCCAGTCGCGCCGGCCGCGCCCCTCTCCGACCCCGGCATTCTCTGCACCTGCCGGGGGCGCGCCCGCTGGGTCATCGCCCCGGGCACCGGCGCCGTCAGCTCGCAGCGGCCACGCGCCGCCCGGCTCTTCGCGCACGGCGCCGCGCGACCACCGCGCCCAGCGCGGCCAACGCGGCGAGCACGCCCGCCGGGGAGCTGGGCCCCGACTGGACCCGGCACCCACACCCGCCCTCGTCCTCGCCAGCGCCGTCAGGTGAGGCGGCGCCAGCGCCGCCCGTGCCGCTGCCGGTCGTTGCTGCGCTGCTGACGCTCCCCCCCTCACCCGAGCCGCCGCCGCCCGTCGCTCCCCCTTCACCCATGTCCGGACCGCCCCCGCCGCCTGTCGGCTCCGAGTCGTCGAGCCGAGTGAACTTCCACCAGTTGAAATTGAACAGGGGGCCGTCCCCACCGGTGAACTTCAGATACAGATCATGTGTCCCCGTCGCGCCGTCGACCGCACAGGACGTGGTGACCCAGGTCTGGGGGCCGCCGGTCCCCTCGACCGTGCAGGTCCCCACCAGCGTGCCGGTCGTGCTGTCGAGGCGCAGCTCGATGCTGCCGCCGCTGGTCGCCGAGGCCACCCTTGCGTCGAAGGACACCGCGCCGGAACCGAAATCGACGTCCTTCACCTTGATGTAGTCCCCGTCCTCGATCGACGTGACATTCATCCCGCCCTCGCTGCACGCCTCGGTCTCGACGCCGGAGGACCAGGCGATGGTCTCGGCCTCCGTCATCACGTACGGATCGAGGGGGCCAACGCCGGGCGGGCCCTCCTCGGTCATCGTGATCGTCGGGATGGTGCCGTCGGCGTTGTACGTGAATCGCTCGACGGCCACCGAGCGGTGATAACCGTCTCCGCCCGGCAGAGCGCCGTTGTGATAGAAGAAGTACGAGCTGTCCTTGTAGTCGATGATGCCCGGGTGATTGGTGAAGCTGCCGCCCTCCGTCGGCATGATGACCCCCCGGTAAGTCCACGGGCCGGTGGGGCTGCTGCTCGTGGAGTAGGCGATGTACTCGGGGATGCCGCCGGCCGGATACGCCAGGTAGTACATCCCATCGCGCTTGTAGAGCCACGGACCTTCTTCGTACAGGGTCGGTCGTTCGGCGCTCCCGGTGCGCTCTCCGAAGCTCTCCGCCGTCATGGGCACGCGCACGACCTCTCCCTGGTAGGAGATCATGTCCTCGTTCAGCTTCACGTAGCACAGGTTGGGGTTTCCCCAGTAGAGATAGGCCTGGCCGTCGTCGTCGACGAACACCGTCGGATCGATGTCGCCGCAATTGGCGGTGATCAACGGCCGCCCCAGGGCGTCCTCGAACGGACCGACAGGGCTGTCCGACACGGCGACGCCGATGACCATCCTGTTGAGCGTCCTGCTCGTCGTGGGGATATAGAAATAGAACTTCCCGTTTCTGTGGGCGACCTGCCCCGCCCAGGCATCTGCCTTCGCCCAGCTGAAATCCTTGAATTTCAGCGGCGATCCGCGATCCGTCCAGTTCACCATGTCCGTGGACGAATACACTCGCCACTCGTTCATGCTGAAGAACGTCGAAGCGGTGTCCTCGTCATGTGTGGTATAGAGGTACAGGGTCCCGTCGTGGACCATGGGGGCAGGGTCGGCGGTGTAGATGGTCTGTACGATGGGGTTATCCGCCATGGATTCAGACGGGAACGCGGTCGCGCCACAAAGCAACAATGCCGCGACGAGGAGCCTGTGCTGGAGTGATGTCGTGATCGTGGCCATTCCTGGACCTCGCTGCTCTCCTGGAGAATCGTTAGGTGCGACCAGACGTCGTGGATCGCTCAGGCGATGACGCTCCGGCGCTTCTCGTCGGGGCGCTTCGCCGCGATGACAGCCCAGCCCGCCAAGAGCGCATGAGCGATCACGTCCGAGACGCTGATCCGACCCGCGAATGTTTACAGCAAGAGCATATTGCTCGGGCGCATTGTGAACGTTCACACTTTCGATGTCAAGCGACCGGGAGCGCCGCTCGAAGCCAGCATGGGCCCGCGATCCGGAGCCTCGGCGCCAGCGTGCAGGAGCCGCTTCGCCGCTCCTTTTCTCACCGCTCCCCGCGGCGTCCGCGCTGACGCCGGTCGCCTGGGCGACGACGGCGCCCGGCGCGTCCCGCGGGGCTCACGGGGGGCGCTGGGCGCCTTGTCGCTCTCCGTCGCGAGCGCTCACTCGCCGGGGAAGAGCTCCTCGGCCGTCATGTACTTCGACCCGAGCGCTCGCGCGAATTCCCGGTCGCTCTCCATATCGCCGACCATGACCAGGTGCTCGCGCGCGAGCTTGTGGCGCTGGATCAGCGATATCCCGAGCCCCGGCAGGGGCTTGCGGCAGAAGCAGCCGACCGGGAACGCCGGGTGCGGGCAATACACGACGTCGGCCACGGGCAGGCCGAGCAGCTCGATCGTCCGCGAGAACGCGGCCAGGACTGCCTCTTCGGTCACCGATCCCTTCGAGATGCCGCTCTGGTTCGACACGAAGAAGAGCGTGTATCCGTCGTTGACCCAGCGCTCCAGGACCGCGCGCCGACCGGGCAGGAGCTCGACGTCATCGGGGTCGCGCGGGTAGATCTCGCCGCTCTTCGTCCTCCGCAGCGTGCCGTCGACGTCGAGGAGCAGGCCCTTGCCCGTGAAGAGCGGATCGACGCGCCGGGCAAACGGGATCTCCTCGACCACCGAGAACCCCTCATCCACGTGCGGCGCCTCGAAATTCGCGGCCCACCGCGAGAGCGCCTGCGGGGGCGGCAGGTTGGGATCCTCCTTGCCGAGCGCTTTCATGTCCTCCGGCCCGAGCAGCTTGCCGTAGCGCTCGAGGACGCGCAGGACGACGTTCGCGTAGGCCTCGTTGATGGGCGTGGCCAGGTACCTGCACCGGACCGGCACGCCGTGCGCGTGCGCGCTCCGGATCACCGCATAGCGCGACGCGCGCGTGCCGTACGTGTTGTCGAGGACCACCCGCGTTTGCCCCGAGGAGAGCAGCTCCCCGAGCTTCTTGACCACGCCGTCGAGCGTGCCGCCCAGCTCATCGCGGTTCAGGCGCGCGTACCCTCTGGCCGTGTAGCGGGCGACCTCCGACGATTTGCCTGCCCCCTGGATCCCCATGACCACGACCACCTCGGGCGCGTCGCCGGGGCCCTCTCCGGGCTCGAGCTCGCGCAGGCCGGCGGGCGTCACGGGGGGCGCGACCGAGGCCAGCACATCGGCCACGGGCGCAAAGCTGATCTTCGAGAGGTCGGCTCGGTCGCGCGCGTCGAAGGGGACCCGGAGCGCGCGCAAGCAGGACTCGACGCTCTCCCGCCTTGTCGCCCCGAACAGGGGAATGACGGGGGGGCCGAGATCGAGCAGGGCCGCGAGGGCCGCCTCCTGGGGCGTGACGCCGTGCCGCGCGGCGATGGGCTTGATCGCGCGGTTCTTGAGGAGGCTATCGACCTTGGCGTGACCGCCGAGCGGCCGGTGGGCGAGGAACGGGATGCCCATGTGCCTGGCGAGCTCGATGAGGCCTCGGGCGGCGCTGCCGCGATCGAGGACGCTCAGCTCCTCCTGGATGGCCCGCACCGGGAAGTGCCGCTCGGCCTGGCGGACCTCTGCGATGGAGGTGTTGCTGAGGCCGAGGTGCTCGACGAGGCCCTCCTTCTGGAGCTCGGCGAGGGCGGCGAGGCTCTCTTCGAGGGGGGTCCTTGGGTCGGTCACGTGGAGGAGGAGCATGAAGATCCGCGAGACGCCGAGCGCCTTCAGGCTGCCCTCGACCGTGCGGCGCAGGTGGTCGCGGCTGCCGTTCGGGACCCATCGCCCTTTGGGTCGGGTGAGCCCCGCCTTGGTGATGACGCGCACGTCGTCGCGCGGGCCGGACCACGCGTCGAGCGCCTTGCGGACGAGGCGCTCTCCATGGTGGACCTCGCGATCGGTGAGGCAGTAGGAGTCGGCGGTATCGAGGAGGCGTATGCCTTTATCGAGGGCAACGTGGATGACGGCGATCGCGTCCTCTTCCGAGGGGCGCCCCTCCGTGGTCAGCCGGAGCAGGCCGAGGCCGAGGGGAACGTCGAGGGGGCCCAGGACACCGTAGGACGAGGGGGCGGGACTCACGGGGACGCTGACGTAGCCAGGTCCGCGGCTCGACGCAAGCGCCAGGGCCGTTTCAATGGGACACCCCTCCGGTGCCACCGGCAGCCCGAGCAGCCGACCGAGAGCTCCGTGAACGCCCCGGAGGCGCGCGGCCGGAGCGGCGATGGCGAGACTGCCGCCCTCGCCGGGAGGCCGTGCACGAGGCGTTCAAGCTGGCTCATCGGGAGCGTGTGGCCCGTCGCCCTCATGGCTCACCCTGCTCTGCGGTGAGGGTGAACTAACGCTCGACGCGCGGCGTACGCGCTTGGTAGAAGGGTCTCATGACGGGGGATGAGAAGGCGGCCGGGGCGGGGATCCGCGCCGCGCACGGGGACGCGGCGCCGCTGGCGCTCGTCGAGGTCTCTGGCGATCTCCGTGATCCGGTGATCGCCGGATGGAGCGAAGGCGCAGAGCGCCTCTTCGGGTACACGGCGGAGGAGGTCCTCGGGCGGAGCCTGCTCGGCACGCTGTCGGGCCGCGGCGGCCAGGAGGCCTTCCGGCGCCTCGCCGAGGATGGCAGCGGCGCGCCGCACCGCTGCGCGTGCGCGCGGAAGGACGGGAGCGAGGTCGTCGTCGCGTGGGCCCAGCATCCCCTCAGCGACGGATCCGGGCGGCCGGCGCGCGCCATCTACGTGGGGCGCCACGTCGGGCGCGACGACGAGCAGGGCACCTCGGCGCGGCCCCCGGCCGAGGCGGAGCCCGCGGAAGCGCCGCAGATCCTCCGGGCCATCCTCGACCATCTGCCGATCGTCGTGGGCAAGTACGATCGCGAGGGTGTCTTCACGTTCCACGACGGCAAGGGGACGGAGGCCGCCGGCGTCAAGCCGGGGCAGCTCCTCGGCGCGAACATCCTCGATCTCTACGGCCGCGACATGGAGGCCTCGTGGGGAATGCGCCGCGCGCTCGCGGGGGAAGCCGCGCGAGACGTCTCCGACGTGCTGGGGGCGAGCTGGGAGACATGGTATATCCCGGTGCGCGACGCTCGCGGGGAGCCCGACGGCGCGATCAGCGTCACCCTGAACGCCACCGAGGCGCGGCAGAACGAGATCGAGCTCAGGGCGAAGCTGCAGCTCATCGAGAAGCAGCAGAAGGTCATTCGCGATCTCTCGACGCCGATCATCGAGGTGTGGGACAAGGTGCTGACCCTCCCGATGGTGGGCGTGGTGGACAGCCTGCGGCTCTCCGAGGTGATGGACAACCTGCTCTCGGCGATCGTGAGCAAGGACGCTCGGTATGCGATCCTGGATCTCACCGGCGTCGATGCGGTCGATACGCAGACGGCCCGGCACATCATCGAGATGATCGACGCCATCCGGCTCCTCGGCGCGGAGGGGATCGTCACGGGGATCCGGTCGAACGTCGCCCAGACGATGATCGCGCTCGGGGTCGACCTCTCCGGCGTCACGACGGTGGGCAACCTCCGCGCGGGCCTCAAGCTCTGCATGCGGCGCATGGCGGCGGCGAGCGAGGCAGGCGGCGCGCCGGTGAAGTGAGGAGAGGTAGTCTCTCTACCTCCTCCGGGCCCGCCGCAGGACGTTCGCTGCGCCGGCCCCGCCCAGGTGAGCAGGTGAGGCAGGTGAGCAGGTGAGCGCGGCTCGTCGCCCACCGCGGTACGCCGTCGCGCCGTACCCCTTGTTCACGGAGGCGGACCTGGGGTACCCTCCGGGGCTTAACCCCTGATTCGGCTGGTGAGTCATTTGATGCAATCGAAGATGAGCGTTCTCGTGTTGTGTGTTGTTGGTGCCCTGGCGATGGGGTGCAACGTCTGTGAGGATCTGGACGCACGGATGTGCGAGGACCTCGGGGCGGAGGATTGCGCCCTCTGGAAAGAGAAAGGGCTGAACTTCGTCGCCCAGGCGAAGTCGAGGCCCCGCAGCATGCTGAAGGACGCGCTGTTCGGGGCCGACTCGCAGGCGTGCAAGTCAGCGGGGAGCGACGCGGCGTACTCGCAGATCCTCCAGGCGACGAAGGCGCAGGTGGCCGCCTACCGCAAGGCGCAGAAGGCCGTGGAGGCAGCGACGAAGTAGGTGCGCGCCGTTGACGAACGGGCCCTCCGCGGAGCTGCCCGTTCGTCAACGGCTCGATCGCCGAGCGATCCGGGGCCGCGCGGGGGCGCGGCGCCTCGGTGCGGGGCCGGGGGCAGGCGAGCGCCGGCGGCCGCCGGCAGGGCGCTCAGCTGTAGACCCCCTGCACGTACTCGGTCAGCATCTTGATCTCGGCCTCTTGTTCGCGGCTCGCCCAGTGCACGAGATCGCCGATCGAGATCATCCCGACCACGCGCCCGTCCTGGGCCACCGGCAGGTGGCGGCAGCGCCGCTCGGTCATGACCGCCATGGCCTGCCGCGCCGCCGTGTTCGGATCGACGCAGACGACCTCGCGGGTCATCACCTCCGCGACAAGGGTCGTCGCCGGATCACGCCGGGCCAGGATCACCCGCGTCATCACGTCCCGCTCGCTGATGATGCCGCTCGGGGACGAATCGACGCTCACGAGCAGCGCGCCCACGTGCCTCGCGCACATCGCGTGTACGGCCTCGAACACCGTCGCTTCCGGAGAGACGGTGTAGACGTTCCGACCCTTCGTGTTGAGGATGTCGCCGACGCTGTCCATGCTGCCTCCTTCCGAGCCGGAAGCATGACGAAAAATCCGGTGGTGTCGCGCGATCGCGCGCAATATTTTCGGATTGTTTCTGCCGTAATGCGCGATTTTCCGCCCAGAACAGTCGCTCCTGCCTCGAGTCACTGGCTCTGGCGCGCTGGAACCGGGGCTCGCTGGGCCTGGGCTCGCTCGGGCCTGCTGGTACCACGCATCAAGCCTGGAGGGCTCGACGCCCTCCGTCCGAAGCCGCGCTCGGATCGCTCGACGTGACGTGCCGCCGCCACGCGCCGGGGGCCATGCCGGCCCACTGCCGGAACGCGTGACTGAACGAGGCCTCGGACGAGTAGCCGGTGAGGCGCGAGACCTTCGCGAGCGGCGCGCCCTCGCGGAGGAGGACCGCAGCCTTCTGCATGCGGAGCCGCGTGAGGTAGCCGAGCGGCGGCTCGCCGACGAGCGCGGTGAAGCGCGCCGCGAAGACCGAGCGCGAGACGCCCGCTTCCTTCGCGAGCGAGGCCACCGTCCACGGCTCCTCGGCGCGCCGGTGCATCGCCCCGAGCGCCGCCGCGGTGCTCGGATCGCGGAGCGCGCCGAGGAAGCCGCCGCCGTCCTCGGGCAAGCGCGCGAGGTACGCGCGGAGGATCTGGATGAACATGACGTCCGCCATCCGGAGGAGGACGATCTCGGACCCGGGCCGGTTCGTCTCGATCTCGCGCGTGATGAACTGGATGTTCTCGAGGAACGACGGCACCCCCTGCTGCGTGTCGGGGGTCATCCGGATGAGCGGCGGCAGCGTCGCGAGGATCGGTGTCGCGAGCGGGTCGTCGAGCACGAAGGCGCCCGTGATGAAGGTCGTCTCGGGGCCCCTCGCGCCGAGGTCGATGTGGATGACGTCATGGGTCGGGCGGGTGGCGCACCGCGCGACCTCCTCGAAGCGCCGGGTGGCGCTCCGCGGAGTGTCGCGCAGCGCGTGGGCGTGGCCGAGCGGAAGCACCGCGAGATCGCCGCCGGAGAGCGCGACGCGCGGCTCGTCCGTCCTGTCGACGCTGAGCCAGGCGCTGCCGCGGACCACGTAGTGGAACCGGATGCAGCTCTTGACCACCGGCAGGGCGACGCCCCACGGCGCGCGCCCGACGGTGGACACCCAGCGGGTGCGCTGTAGTCGAACCGGGGCGAGCACCGCGCTCAGGGCATCCATCGCTCGATAGCGTATCGAGCGCGGGCCGCGGTGTCCAAGCCGCGCGGACGGTCTCGAAAGTTTTCCGGACGGCTTCTCATGGTTCGTACGGATCGCGGGCCTTACGGAGGATGCATCGTCCTCTGACGAAAGGAACACCATGTCCAGCAAGCTCGATCTCTCGAAGGAGTTCATCGGTCGCCGCGCCCTCGTCACCGGAGGCTCGCGCGGCATCGGCGCGGCGATCGCGCAGCGCCTCCTCGATGGCGGCGCCAGGGTCGTTGTCGCCGCGCGCTCGCGCAGCGACGCCACCCCCGCGGCGGCGACGTTCATCTCCGGCGACGTCCGCACGATCGAAGGGGTGAAGGCGATCGCCGGAGACGCGCTCCCGGCTCTCGGCGGCCTCGACATCCTCGTGAACAACGCGGGCGGGTCGCGCGCGTTCTCCACGGGAGGCTCCGAGACGATCCCCGACGAGGAGTGGCAAGACGCCCTCGCGCTCAACCTCCTCTCCGCGGTCCGCCTCACGAACGCGGTCCTGCCGGCGCTCCGCGCCTCGAAGGCCGCCGCGATCGTGAACATCTCGTCGACGGCAGCGACGATGCCGGTCGGCTCGTTCGCGCACTACTGCGCCGCGAAGGCGGCGCTCGACACCTACTCGCGCGCGCTCGCCGTCGAGCTCGCGTCGAGCGGCGTCCGCGTGAACGTCGTGACGCCGGGGCCGGTGGCGACACCGAGCGCCGACGATCTGCGGAAGAGGTACACCGGCGAGATGGGCTTGCCGGACGATGCGTTCCTCCAGCAGGTGCCGCTCGGGCGCGTCGGCACCCCCGACGACGTCGCGGAGGTCGTCGCGCTCCTCGCGTCGGACCGCGGGAGGTGGCTGACCGGCGTGAACTACCGCGTCGACGGCGGGATGACGGCGCGCTGACGGTCAGGCCCTCATCGGGCCGCCGCCCTCGAAGGCCGCGCGGACGTCGCTCGGCGGCGCGGCGAGGCAGCGCCGGCCGTCCCCGCCGCCCGCGCCCCGGAGCGCTTCGCCGATCGCGGCACGCTCGACATCCAGCGGAAGTCCATCGGCACAGAAGCGCGCATCGAGTGCATTATACACATTTTCCTTGACGCGCGCCCCCGCCGGGATTATGTGTATAACACACTTAAATGCCGCGTGTGCGCGAGCGGCGTCATCTCCATGAACAGCACGGCTGGCGCCGGACCGGCCGCCATGATCGCGGCCGCCATCTCGGGTCCTGCGTTCTTCATGCGCGCCATGAGGGCGCCTGCCACATCCGCGGCATGACAGATGGGGGAGTCCGTGGACGGACGCTGTCACGCCGAGATGGCTGGAAACTGGAGATCGAATCCCCCTCGATGAGCAGAGCTCGTTCCATCGTGGCTCGCACACCTCGGTCAACACAGCACACCGAAGGACCGGATCAAACATGAAGCTGAACAGGAACCTGGTGACCCCTTTCCTCGCGCTCATCTTCGTCCCTGTCGGGATCTCAGGCGTGCTGATGCTCTTCCATCTGGCAGATGGCTTTACAGAGGTGCTCCATGAAGTGCTGGGGGCAGCTTTCGTCCTCATCATCTTTCTCCATGTGGTGATCAACTGGAAGAGCATGAGAAGCCATTTCGGAAAGGCGAACTTCGCCATCGCGGCCGCCGCCGTGACCCTGCTGTCCGCCGGGCTCATTGCCCTTGAAAGAGCTCAACTCCCGGTAGATTTGATCATCCTGGAGAAAGTGGCGAGGGCCCCGATCTCCGACTCATTCAGGGTCCTTCAAATTGATCACGTCAAAGCGGCGACGGCGCTGAACGAGAGGGGGATCAAGCTCGACGGCGCCGAGACGATCGAGGACATCTGGGTAAACAACGACTCTTCACCGGAAGAGGTCGTGGAGACGCTGGTCTACGAAGCGCGATGAAGGGAGGATGTCCCGGACGCCGCCGGCCACGCCGAGCGCGCCGATCTGTCGCGCGCGACGGGTGTGTGCTTTGCCAGTCGCACGACGACCTGCCACGCGCGCCGTCACCGCCGGCCAGCGCGGTGACGTTCCAGCCGAGGGCACACCTGGGATAAGCTCTACCCGTCGTGACAAAGCCGTCAGACCTCGACTGGAACGACCTTCGCTACGCCCTCGCCGCCGTGAGGGCCAGGACGTTGGCTGGCGCGGCGCGCTCGCTGGGCGTCGAGCACTCGACCGTGGGCCGCAGGCTCGTGGCGCTCGAGACGGCGCTGGGCGCCCCGCTGCTCACGCGCGGCCCCGAGGGGCTCTCGCTCACGGCGATAGGCCAGACGGTCGCGCCGCTGCTCGAGCAGATGGAGCAGGCGGCGCTCGCGGTGCAAGCGGCCGTGCGCTCGCAGACGGTCCGGGTCAAGCTGGCCACCCCCTCGGCCTTCGGCCGCTTGCTCGCCCCGCACATTGGCGCCTTCCAGGCCGCCCGCCCCGAGATCGTCCTGGAGATACTCAGCGGCAGCCGCCCGGCCGACCTCAGGAAGGGCGAGGCTGACGTCGCGCTGCGTTCGGGCAAGGTCGACGGCGACGATCTCATCGCCAGGAAGCTCGGCGACGTCGACTGGTCGCTGTATGCCTCGGAAGCCTACCTGGCGCGGCACCCGACGCTGGCCAGCTCGTGCGACCTCCGCGGGCACGACCTGCTCGGCTTCGAGGCCGGCGTCCGCAACGCCCCGCTGGCCCGGTGGCTCGAGGAGCACAGCGAAGGCGCCCGCGTGCTCATGCGCTACCGCGAGGTGAGCGACCTCCTTGCCGCCTGCGTCGCGGGCATGGGCGTCGCCGTCTTGCCCTGCCTCCTGGCTTCGCTCGAGCCCTCGCTCCGGCGGCTCACGGGCGAGAGCCTCGGGAAGAGCCGGCTCTCGATCGTGTACCGAAAAGAGGCGCCCCTCGCCGAGCCGGTGAGGGCGGTCATCGAGCTCGTCACCGAGGCGTTGCGCGGGCACCTTGGGTCCCCAGGGCGCCGCTGATGCGCGGTGCCCTGGGGGGCCTTCGGGGTCAAAGGTCCCGCGAACGGTGCCAGAGGGTGCCGTCGGGGCCCACGACGAAGACGTCGACCCTGCCCGGGTCCGAGCTCACGAGGATGGGGTCGCCGCCGATGTCGACGGCGAGCGTCGCCCACGCGGTCTGCCCGGGCCACCAGCTGCCCGCGCCCCACTCCTTGTAAAGCAATCGACCGTCGGTGCTCCGGGCGACGACGTGGAGGTGGCCGACGTCCGACGAGGCCACCGACGGGGGCCCCGCGAGGCTGCCGCCCATGTCGTACCAGTCGGTCTGGCTGGGCGACCAACCCGCCGCCTCCCAGACCTTGTTGTACGCGCGGCCGTCGGCGCCGCGGCCGACGATGTCGAGGTGGCCGGCGCCCCACGAATCGACGACCGGGGTCTCGGCGAACTGCTCGCCGCCGAGGCCCTGCCAGCCCGTCTGGGAGGGCCACCAGCCGGCCGACGCGTTGTAGACCTTGTTGTACGCCCGCTTGTTCGCGTCGAGCGCGATGACGTCGATATGCCCGGCGCCCCACGAGGCGGCCGTCGGCGCCGAGCCCATCGTGCCAAGGTCGTTCCAGCCAGAGGGAGAGGGCGACCACTGGCCCGTCGAGGTCGACCACGACTTGTGCAAGACCTTGCCCGACGCGCCCAGCGTGAACACGTCGAGCGAGCCCGGGTCGGGCGAGACGGCGACCGGCGGCGCCGAAGCGGGGCCCCCGAGAGAGTCCCACGTGGTCTGCGAGGGCCACCAGCCGGCGAGGACAGGGTCCCACACCTTATGGTAAATCGAGCTGTCGTTGCCGAGCATGAAGGCGCTCAGGTGGTCGCCCCGCCTGACGAGCGCCGGCGCGCTGCTCGACGAGCCGCCGAGGCCCGCCAGGCCGAGCTGCGACGGCCACCACGAGGGGGGCGAGCCGGGGATCTGCACCTTGTTGCCGAAGGTGGCGTCGGCGTTCCTGACGACGAGATCGAGCTGGCCCGACGGCTTTGTCGCGGCGGCCGGCAGCCCCCTCACCCCGGCGCCGACGCGCTCCCAGTCGCCCCAGCCTCTGCCGATGCCGAGCGCGGGCCTCTTGCCCCGGGCGCCGGCGAACCACGACGAGTCGACGTCGTGGGTCAGGACGCGCTTCACCTGCTCGACCTGCGAGTCGCTGAGCGACCAGCGGTCGCCGGTGTAGCCCGGATCGTAGTTGTAGCTCATGACGTTGGCGCCGAGCTTCGGCGCCGACGGCGTGTGGCCGGGCAGCGTGAAGCCGAGCCCCTTCAGGCCGTCGTCGCCCGTATAAAGGATGTCGCAGGCCGAAGGGAAGCTGACGCAAAGGCACGTCTGGCTGTAACCGGGGTCGACCTGGTTGCAGTCGGCGTACTCGAAGCCCGTGCGCGGCACGGCCAGGCGCAACGCGCCGTCGGGCTCGGCCGGGGGGCAGTTGTCGAGCGAGCCGTGGCAGGCGAAGCCGAGCGGGTTCTGCGCCCAGCCGCTGTTGCCCTGGATGGGCCGCAGCGACGATTCGGGGTAGCCCGCGGCCTGCGCTCGGCTCGATAAGTAGACGTTGGTCGTCGTCGCCGGGGGCAGGTCGGCGGGTTTGTAGACGAGGTCCCAGAAGTCGGCGAGCCTGGCCGGGGCGCCGGTCGCGGGGTCCTTCAGGTTGGGGTTCGACAGATCGTAGTTGAGGCCCGCGCCGCGGAACGCGTGCGAGAGGCCCAGGTAGTGCCCCAGCTCGTGGGCGAAGGTGCGGTTGCCAGCGCCCATGTTGTAGCGCTGCATGATGACGCCGTTGCCCTCCCAGGGGTAGGCGCCCCAGGCCTGGCTGCTCGAGCGCACGGTGAAGACGACGATCTCGCGCTCGTCGCCGCAGAGCGAGGCGGCGCGAAAGAGGGCCATCTCTTCCGACTCGGTGCCGCTCAGCCCGGGGGCCGCGCAGCCGGGGTTGAAGGCGACGGGGGGCGCCGACGAGGGGGGCGAGGGCCAGGCGTAGCTGCCGCCGAGCTCGGTGAAGGTCGGGCTCGTGACGACGACCGACGCCGCCAGCGAGAAGCGAATGCCCGCCTTGACGAAGACGGCGTTCGCGCCGGCAATCTGCTCGTTCAGGGCGGCCCGGCCGAGAGAGTCGTCGGTGCCGTCGACGAACTGAACGAACCGGACCGGGATCTCGCGGTGGATGACGGTCGTCGAAGACGACAGCCCCGCCGAGACCTCGGCGGCGGGGGCGGCGTCGGGCGCGGGTTCGAGATCGGCGCCGGGGGCGCCGCACGCCGTATACAGGAGAATGGGCGCCGGAAGCGCGCGTGCAACGAAAGACAGGTGAGTCGGCCGAAGTGTCATCGGGGGTTCCTTGGGTGCGTGGGAAGACGGCGCCCGGAACGGGTCGGGGCGGCGCGCGCCCCCGCGAAGGGGCGGGCGGCGCGGGGCTCGCCCTGCCGTCGTAGTGAGGCATTGGTAACCGCCGGCGGACGAACCGTCGATTCGCAATACGCGCCCAGGCCCGTGCAAAAATGCACGCACCGCCTCGGGCGGAACCATCCGCCCCCTCGCCCTCGTGAACGTGTCGGCCCCGGATGGCCTCTCGGCGTCGTGCCGTTGAATTGCCGCTGTTCGCGGCAGCGCGACGTCAGGGGGGACAGGGGCCCGTGGCGTTCCCTTCCTCGCGGACGCTGCCGACATGCTCGAGGCCCGCGACGAACGCCGCGATCTCACAGCTCGTCAAGCGCTGGTTGCCCGTGACATCCATCGAAGAGATGGACCGGGCGCCCAGGCCGCGAAGCGTCGTGAGCGCCAGGTTGTCCTTGATGATCAGGCTCTGGAGCTCGCTCGCATCCTCGAGTCCCGTGAGATCGAGCAAGGCGTCGTTGTCCGTGACGACGAGGTGGCTCATCCGCTCGATCCCGCGTAAAGCATCGATATCGACGAGCCGAGGGTTGTCTTCGAGGATCACCCCCACGTTGGCCCCCGTGTCCCCCGAGCTCAGGGGACCAAGCCCGTCGAGGGTGGTGAGCGCGAGGTTGTTGACGATGCTGATCCCGCTCTCCACGAAGCGGAGCCCGCTCAGGCCCTCGAGGCTCGTGAGCCGCGGGTTGTGAGCGACCTCCAGGATGAAGAGCCCCGAGATCTGCTCGACGCCCGTGAGGCTCACGAGCTCGGGGTTATCCGCCACGGAGAGCCTGACCAGCTCGGAGACGCCGGCGAACGCCGACAGGTCCGTGAGCGGGAGATGGTACAGGTACAGCTCCCCGAGGCGCGTCACCCGACCGATGTCGATGCTGGTGAGCTTCGGATTGCCGATCAGATGAAGCGAGAGCGGCGGGTCCTGGTCCGGGCGAAGCTGCGCGAAGGCGCTCACGCTGACGAGCTCCGGATTCCCGTCGATGACGACGTGCTCGACCGCGCGCAGCGCGGGCGCGCCGTCCAGGCTGACCAGCGCGGGATTGGAGCTCACATTGAGTGAGCCCAGCGATTCGAGCGAGGTGAGCCCCGTCAGATCCGCGAGCTCCGCGTTCCCCGCGATATCGAGGAAGCCCACATGAACGAGGCTCTCGAGGCCCTCGAGCGAGCTCAGATTTTCATTCACCCACAGGCGCAGGTTGTCGGCGGTCCGGAGCTTCTCGAGCCCTTCGAGCGAGCTCAAATTTTGGTTCTCCTCCAGCTCCAGGATCCCGACGCTCTCGAGCGCCTCGAGCCCCTTCAAGCTGACGAGCCCGTCGTTCCTCAAGATGCGGAGCCCGTCGAGCTGGGATGCGTTGATCCCCTCGAGGCTCGTGAGCGCATCGTTGTCGATCAGCATGATCGCGCCCTGGCGCAGGTTGCCGAGCGCGCTCAGGTTCGCGAGCCGAGCGTTCGCCTCGAGCCAGAGCACTCCCGCCTCGACCTCCTCGAAGCCTGACAGGGACTCGAGGGAAGCGTTGTGGGCGACATACCAGGTGTGCGCCTTCACCGCGACGCCCGCGACGCTCTCGAGGAGCGGGTTCTCGGAGACCATGATGGTACCCGCGACCTCCTCCAGGCTGCGCAGCCCATCGAGGTTGCGCAGCGCTGGATTGTCCGAGATCGTGAGGTTACCGTCGATGGTCGTCAGACATTCCAGCGGGGACAGGTCGGTGACGCGGCGGGTGATCTCGAGCGTGCCGCGGAGCGCGGTCACCCCGCGCAGTTGCTCGAGCTCCGCCTGACTCGTGACGAGCACGCTGCCCTCGCGAACCTCGGGATCGCAGCCTTGCACGCACGTCCCACCGCCGCAGTCGTCGGTGCAGTACCACGTTCCGGTCGCGGGGTCGCACTCGCAGCTCGACGGCGTGCAGCCCTCGTCGACGCAGGTCTGACCCGCGGGGCAGCCCTGGGCCTTGCAGCCGGCGGGGTTCGGGCCGCGACACGCGGGCTCGTCCGGCACGCACGTCCCGCCGCCGCAGTCGTCGGTGCAGTACCAGGTTCCGGTCGCGGGGTCGCACTCGCAGCTCGACGGCGCGCAGCCCTCGTCGACGCAGGTCTGCCCCGCGGGGCAGCCCTGGGTCTTGCAGCCGGTGGGGTCCGGGCCGCGACACGCGGCGCCGGCGCCGCTCGATGAGCTCGATCCGTTGCCAGCGCCGGAGCTGCTGGTGGCGTCGCCGCCGCCGTCTCCTCCTGCGCCGCTGCCGAGAGAAGATATCCCGCACGCAGCGACGAGCAGCGAGAGCGCCGAGGAGCAACAGAGCGTGGATACGGTGTTCAAGGGCCTCATGGCAAAGCCTCCTGCCGTATCAATCTCCGGTATCGCTCCTCCGGATCACGGTTTCTTCGCGCGCGCCCATCCCGGCGGCCGACTCGACGCGATCGACGTGCGGGCTGCCGGGGTGCGCTTCGAGGAAGCGGCGCGCCGCCGCGCGCGCGCCCGCGCGATCTCCCTTGCTCGCCAGCGCCTCGACGCGGATCGCGGCGGCCTCGTCGGCGAGCTGCGCGCCGGCGAACTCGCGCGCGTGGCGATCCAGCAGCGCGAGGGCGGCCGCCGGATCGCCGCCCCGCAGCGCGCGCCGCGCGGTGTCGAGCAACGCCAGCTCGGAGGCCAGGGTCGATGTGTTCCTCCCGGGCGCGCGCGGGCTGCTCGCGGCCGGGGCGGCCTTCGCCAGCGCCGCTGGATCCGGGGCAGCTGGCCCCGGGGCGGCTGGCCGGGACAGGGGCGGGCCGTCGCCGACGCGCGCGCGCTCCTCCGCGACGTGCTGCGGCTCCGCCTCTGCGGCGCCGGAGGTCGGCGGCGGGGCGAGCGCTGCCGGCGCCCTGGCGGGCGGGGCTGCCGGCGCTGCCGGCGCGGTGGGCGCCTCGTGCGAGCGCCGCGCCGGCGCCGTCACGCCGGTCCATTGCACGACCCCGAGCGTGAGGACGCCCGCGAGCGCGCCCATCCCGAGCGCGCTCACGATGCCGCCTCCGCTGGCCGCGCCCGCCACGTGCAGCGCAGCCCCAGCGGCCGCGCCGCCCGCCCCGGCGCCGCCCGCCCCGGCGCCGCCCGCGGCCGCGCCGCCCGCCGCGGCCCCAGCGGCCGCGCCGCCCGCCCCGGCGCCGCCCGCCCCGGCGCCGCCCGCGGCCGCATTCCCCACGACCGCGCCGCCCGAGCTCGCGGCCGCGCCGCCCGCCCCCGCCTTGGCCGCGCCGCCCGCGAGCGTCGCGGCCGTCGCGACGCCGAGCGCGGCGAGCGTACGCCTCGTCAGGCCGCTCGGCGGGCTCTCGTCGAGCGCCGCGCGGAGGAGCGCCGTCTGCAGGTCACCCTCCTTCTTGTCCAGGAGGCGCTCGGGATCGGTCATGGCGATTCTCCTCGATGATGGGCCCGCGCCTCCAGCCGCTTCACGGCGGCCTGGAAGTGCTCGCGCGCGCGACGAAGACGGGACGCGACCGTGCCCGCCGGGAGCTCGAGCAGCGCCGCGATGGCCGCCGTCGTCAGCTGCTCCAGCTCGAACAGCACGAAGACCGCGCGCAGATCGAGCGGCATCGTGTCGAGGATGGCGTCGAGCGTCGCGCGGGCGCGCGCGCGATCCATCATCTCCTCCGGGCCCGGCGCCGGGTCGACGCGCTCGTGGGGCTCGTCCTCCAGCACTTCCCGGCGCCGCTGCTGTGTCCTCCGCGCGCGCGAGGCGATCCGCAGCGCCGTGCTGAACAGGAACGCAGGCTCCCGGCCCGCCTCGATGTCCCCGAGCCGCCGGGCCGCCACGAGGAACACCTGCTGTACCGCGTCCTCCGCGTCCGCGCGCGGCACGCCGAGCCGCACGAGCGAGCGCCAGACGAAGGCCGAGTGCTGCGTCACGAGCGCGGCGAGGCGCCCGGGCGCCGCCCGGCTCTCGGGTGGAACGGCGGCGGGGAGCTCCGCCAGGGTCAGCGCTTCACCACGGCTCACGCCTCGTGGAATCTCCGGATCCAGGCGACCCGATCATCAAAACGACAGGCCGGCGCCGGCGCGCAGCGTCCAGGTGACCGCGGGCACCTCGTGGAGGAGGAGCGCGGGGCTCTCGAGCACGAACGAGCGCCGCACCAGCGGGAGCTGCGGGCCGCCTTGCAGGTCGACCTCCACGCGCGCCCCGAGCGAGGCGGTCGCGCGCGCGAGGAGCCCGAGGCTGGCCCAGGGCACCGTGGCCTGCTTCGCCTCGGCGATCGCCTCGCCGACCAGCCCGGCGCCGCGGAGGAAGCCGCCCTCGGCGCCCACGCAGGGCGCGAGCGCGAGCCAGCGCGCCGGACGGACCAGGTCCGCGCAGGCGTCGAGCCGGCCGATCCCGCGGGTGAACCGAGCGCGGCCCGGCCCGACGTCGACGGCGCCCGTGGCGGCCAGCTCGACGGCGCCGCGGAGCGAGACGTCGAGCCCCACATCGGCGCGCAGCTCGACGAAGGGCCCCCCGCCGAGGAGGGCGCCAGGGGTGACCCCGGACGCCGCGCTCGCGTGGAGGCCGAGCGCCCACCGGCGCTCCTCGGGCAGCGGCTGCCGCGGGGGGGTCCAGGAGACATGGGCGGCCGGTGACGGCGGGCGGATCGGCGCGGGCGCGGCGCGCGCGGCCGCTGCCGGTGAGGCCAGGGGGGCGGCGGGCGGCGGCGCGGCGGCGGGGGGCGGGCTCGGCGATCCCGGCGCTTCGCCGGCGGCGGCTTCCGTCGCGCCGGTGGGGTCCGCCGCCCCGCCGAGGGCAGCCGCCCCGCCGAGGGTAGCCGCCCCGCCGAGGGCCGCCGCCCCGCCGAGGGCTGCCGCCCCGCCGAGGGCTGCCGCCCCGCCGACGGGCGCCGCTCCGCCGGGAGCCGGCTCGTCGGTCGAGCGCGGCTCAGCGGCCGGCGGCTGCCGATCGAGGGACGCGGTGGGGTCGACCCGGAGGGCCGCGATGAGCGCCAGGGCCGCGACGACCTCCGCGCACGTGGCGCCGCCGACCTCGCGGACGCGCGCCCCCTCCCCTGCGCCGAGGGTGATCCTGCCGCGGGTAGCGCCCGCGCTCCGGGTGATGCGCACGCGCACCACGAGCGCCGCCTCGTCCGGCGCGGCGGCGCGGGCGCGGCTCGTGCGCGCGGTCAGCTCGCGCAGGAACACCTCGGCGCTGGGACAGCCCTCGTGCGCCTCGTAGCTGATGCGCAGCGGCTGGACCTCCGCCCGCGCGTCCGCCCCGGCCAGGGCGCCGGTGAGCACGGCGGCGGCCACGAGACGGCGCGGGTGGAGCACGGCGCTCCCGGAACATCGCACGGCGGCGCAGCGTACACGAGCCGCCGCGCGTGGCGGCGCCGATGCGACCGCCGTCGCGACGGGCCGCAGCGCCGCGCCAGGGGGGCTCTCTTCCGCCGTGCCCCTGTTCACGGCTGCCGGGCGAGGCCTCATCCCATCTATCACGTTGATCGAGCGAGAAATGAACCGCCGAGGCGCCAAGATCTCGTCTCCTTCTTGGCGTCCTTGGCGCCTTGGCGGTTCGAAGCTCTGCTCGTTTCAGGCGGGTTCGACCCGTTTGTTGCTCCGGGGCGCTCAGGTCGTCTTCGGCTTGTGGGTGGCGAAGAAGAGCCCCGGCAGCACGAGCGCCGCGCCGAGCCAGTGATAGAAGGCCAACGCCTCTCCGAGGAGCAGCCAGGCCATGACGGCGGTGTAGACCGGCGCCAGATAGAGCAGCAGGCCAGTGCGGCTGGGGCCGAGATGCTGGGTGATGTAACCGTACGTGGCGTAGGCCCCGACGCCCGGGACGAGGACCAGGGTCAGCACGGCGGCGATGGTGCGTAGATCGAAGTCCGGCGAACCGCGGGTGACGAGCTCCCAGCCGAGCAGCGGCAGCATGACGATCACCCCGGCCAGCGCGATCGCGGCGAGCCGCGCCGTGACCCCCAGCGGATCGGGCCAGCGCTTCAGCAGCACGGTGTAAAGCGCCCAGGAGACGGCGCAGACGAGGATGATCAGATCGCCGGCGCTGAAGCGGAGCGAGAGCAGCGCCGCCGGGTCGCCGCGCAGCACGATGACGAGCACGCCGGCCAGCGCCAGCGCGGTGCCGAGGCCCTGGCGCCGGCTGAGCCGGTCGCCGAACATGGCCCGCGACAGCAGGATGATGATCACCGGCGAGGCGGCGTAGATCAGGCCGATGTTCGTCGCCGTGGTGGTGGCGGCGCCGAGATAGACGCCGGCGCCGCAGATGCCCATGCCCAGCAGGCCGAGCAGGGCATACCGGGCCCAGTCGCGGCGCAGCGCGGCCCGGCCGCGCCACAGCTCGCGGCCGCAGAAGGGCAGCAGCACGAGCACGACGCCCAGCCAGCGCAGCTCCGCCAGCGCCACCGGCGGGATGAAGTCCGCCGTGGCGCGCGCCAGCACCATGTTGGCCGTGAAGAGCGCCGGGGTGACGAACAGCAGGACGTGGGCGATGCGCTGGTCTCGAGGCTCGGCGGCGCCGAGGGGGGAAGAAGACATTCGCGGCGGACATTAGGCAAGATCCGCTGCCGAGGCCAGGCCGTCCCCCTGACGGCGCCAGGCCGATCCCGTCGCCGCGGCCCACGCCGGCGTGAGCTCCGCGGCGCCGACGCGCGCGGCAGCGGCGCGCGCCGCAGCGCCGGGCCCCTGCGCGCCTCGAGGTGCGGAACGAGGCCAGCGCGCTCTCCACCACCTCGACACGTCGAGACACGAGATCGCGAATGCAGAGCTCGCATGGCCGCCTGGCTGCTCTCGCGGGATCGGGTCGCGCGGAAAGGCGCAGGTCGGGGCCGCCTCCTCCGGACCCGACGCGCCCCGTGTCTCCCCCGGGCGCTCCCGCACGCGTCCAGAACGTGTTCTGGAGCACAGGATTTTCACTAAGCATGTACCAAGGTTGCACAGTACATGAACAAACGGTACTACCCAGCACGCTCACTGGACGACAAAAGTGAGCCAAACAACATCCAACACCGTTCGAAGGCCACCTTCTGGAGGTTCGACCGTGAAGCAAGAACTCCTCCGTTCACCGCACGCGATGCTGGGCGCCGCGCTCGTCGTTTCGGCCCTTGGAGGGCTGGGTGCCTGTCAAGGGGGCGAGGACAAGGCCGCCGCGGAGGCCTTCGTGCCGCCGGGCCGTTGCGTCTACACGAACGCGTTCAGCCAGGCCGAGGAGTGCCGCGATTACACGGGCGAGGGCTGGACGGCGGAGGCCGCGGAGGCCGACTGCAAGGCGCTCCAGGGCTCCACCTTCACGAGGGACGAGCGCTGCGCGTACCCGCAGACGCTCGGCCGGTGCGTGCTCGGCGGCGGGACCGACGACGAGTACAGCCTCGTCTTCCCCGGCGACGACGCGAGCCAGTGCGCCGCGACCCAGCGCGGCTGCGAGACCTTCGGCGGCGGCCAGTTCGAGCCTGCTGCCTGCCAGGGCGCGACGGAGGAGCCCGGCGCCGGCCCTGGCATCGGCACGGGCGGCGCCGTCTTTCAATGGCCCGAGCTCGTCTGTGTCGACCCGATGGAGGGCGAGCCCGCCGGGCAGAGCGACGGCAAGGTCTGCACGTTCGGCGCGATCTCGGGCTGCACCGAGCCCGGCCGCAAGTTCACCGACTATGCGTCGTGCGAGCCGGTCCTCACGCAGCGCCCGTACTGGCCCGCGCCCCCGTCCGATTTCAAGACACCGGCCGACGATCCGCGCCTCTCCGACCCGGCGTGGCTCGCCGAGCTCGACTGGGTGACGGAGCAGACCGAGGCGTGCGGGTGCGTGTGCTGCCACTCGGAGAACGCAGCGCCGGCCGCGGGGACGTCGAACTGGTACATCGAGGCCGGGCCGGTCTGGACCGACAGCTTCCATCCGTCGGGCCTCGCGCTGGCGGCCGGCTGGGTCTCGTCGGCGTCGCTCGGCGCGTATCCGCCGGATCAGAACAACGGCTTCTCCCGCGACACCGCCGGACTTCCCACCACGGACCCGGAGCGCATGATCGCGTTCTTCGAGGGCGAGCTCGAGCGCCGCGGCTTCACGAGGGAGGATTTCGCGGACATGACCCCGTTCGGCGGGCCGCTCCACGAGCAGAGCCTTCATGTGCCGAGCGATTGCGCGGCGGGCGAGGGCGTGGACGCCGCGGGCAAGATCACCTGGGCCGGCGGCGGCGCCCGCTACGTCTTCGTCCTGTCGGCGGACGCGGAGAACCCGGGCGCGCCGCCCAACCTCGACCTGCCCGAGGGGACGATCTGGCGGCTCGACGTGCCGGCGAGCGCCGAGCCGGTGAAGAGCGGTATCACCTACGGCGAGGTCTTGCCGAACACGAAGCAGGGATATCCCGCCGAGGGGAGCCCCGAGGAGCTCGTGCCGGGCACGAAGTACTATCTCTATGTGTGGGCGGACGTCGGCATCCCGATCACGCGGTGCCTCTTCGAGGTCGCGCCCTGAGAGAGAGCGCCTGAGGCGCGGCCCCCCGCCCTCTCCGCGCGGGAGAGAGAGGTGGGCCGTGGCCCTGCTCGGTCGCCTCGCGCGCGGCGAGCGCCGGGCTCAGGGCGCCGCCGGCGGGCTTTGCCCTGCGCCACGCGCCTCGTTGAAGCGGTAGATCACCGTCCCCAGGGCATGAACGTGCCCCGTCGCCGGGCTCGTGACGGTGACGTCGACCCAGCTCACGCGGTCCTTGCGCGCGCGGACGGCGGCGCGCGCGCGAAGCTCCGCCGCCGGCAGCGGCCCCAGGATCTGGGCGTGCAAGGCGATGGTGGCGCCACCTGCCGCGGCCGTGGTCGGGGCGGCGGTCCACGGGCACGTCGCGCCCGCCGCGTCGAGGAGCGAGAGGACCGCGCCCTCGTGCACGCGGCCGTCGCTGTCGAGGTTGGCGGGCGCCGCGCTCAGCGAGAGCGCGACGGCCCCGCGCGCCGAGCCCGCGAGGCGCACGCGCCGGCGCGACAGAAAGGGGCTGGCCGCGATGGCCTCGTGGATCGCGCTCACGATCTCGGGCGCCGCGCCGTCCAGCGGGCCCGGGGGCGGTCCATCGATCTCCGCCGCGCCCGGCGAGATGCCCTGACGGACGATCGAGGACGCGAGGGCGATCGCATGGCCGTCGGCGTCGGTGACCCGCGTCTCGAAGAACTCGAGCTCGCGCGCCTGGCGCACGGATCGGGTCTCGGCCACCACCGGTTTGCGGGCCGCGCGGACATAGTCGATGTGCAGCGATACGGTGCAGAGCTCCGCGGCGGCCGCCCCGCGCGCGCGCATCGCCGAGAACGTGGAGATGGGCACCAGCGACGCCAGGGCGCCGCCGTGGAGGTGCCCGTACATCGTGTTGCGCTCCTCGAACGGCAGGGCGAGGGCCACGGCGGCCTCGCTGGATTGCAGCGTGACCGCGAGGTCCTGCGCGTAAGGCGCGTCGATGGGCGACGGGGAGGTCTCGTTTGTCATGTGGGCTCCTCGATGTGGTTACCGCGGGTCAGAAACCCCGCCCTGCCCCCGCTGCACATGGTGTGACGGATCCACGAAGCGGCTCGGAATTCAAGAGAGAGGCGGCTGCTCCGGCCCTGCGGGATCCACCGCATGCGCCGGACGTACCGCTTCGACCCAGCAGAACTGGAGAGATGAGCGATGCCCTCAGCAACCCATGAAGCCCTTGTAGAGCTGTTCAAGAACCGGCCCACGCTGGCCGCCGAGATGCTGCACGACGCGCTCGGCCACCCGGTCCCGACCTTCACGGAGGCGCGCGTCGTGTCCTCCGATCTCACCGAGGTCGTCCCCTCGGACCGCCGGGCGGACGTCATCGTCGTGCTGCTGGTCGGCGAGCAGCAGCAGCCCGCGATGGCGCTCGTGGTCGAGGTCCAGCTCGGCGTGGACCCGGACAAACCGTATGCCTGGCCGGTGTACGTCACCCAGACGAGGGCGCGGCACCGCTGCCCGACCCGGCTGCTGGTCGTGACCATCGACGCCGCGATCGCGCGGTGGTGCGCGCGGCCCATCGAGACGGGCCACCCCGGCTTGACCTTGACGCCGCTGGTGCTCGGGCCCGAGGGCGTCCCGGTCGTCACAAACGCCGAGCAGGCGAAGGCGGCGCCCGAGGTGGCCGTGCTCTCGGCGATGGCACACGGGCAGGGTGAGGCGGCGGAGGCGATCGGCGCGGCGTTCCTTGCGGCAGCAGCCGGGCTCGATGAGGAGCGCCGCACCATGTACTGGGACCTGGTGCTATCCTCGCTGAACGCAGCGGCGAGGCGGACGTTGGAGGCGATGATGAAGAGCGGATACGAGTTTCAGAGCGAATTCGCGCGCAGCTACGTGGCGAAGGGCGTGGAGAAGGGCCGTCAGGCAGGGATCCTCGAAGCCAAGGCTCAGGACGTGCTCGCTGTCCTCGAGGCCCGCGGGCTTGAGGTCCCCGCGGACGTGAAGGAGCGCGTCCTCGCGAGCACCGACCTCGCCGAGCTCGATCGCTGGATCCGCCGCGCCGCGGTGATCAGCGACGCCCGGGAGCTCCTCCCCACCACCGGCTCCTGACGCCGCGGGCCCCAGGAGGCCATGCGCGTCGCCGTTCTCCCGTACACCCGGGCTCCCCCTCCGAAGCCCCGCGCCCTGACACCGGGCAATCCCAGGACAGCGAGAAGCCCTCGCCCCCGGAGATGAACCCGGGCGCCGATGTCCTGTAGCCTCGCCACCGTGGATCCGTCCGACCCCGTCGCCCGGTACCTGCCGACCCTCGGGCGCGCCCGCGCGGACGGCCTCGCGCTGCCGCCCGGCGACCCGGCCGAGGAGCGCCGCGTCGCCGCGCTCGTCGTGCTCGCGTCGATCGTGCGGCGCGAGGGCTGGGCCGAGGTCGTCGACCTCAGCCCGCTGGCCGCGGAGCAGCTCGAGCGGGGCGAGCCGCCGCTGCCCGACGCCTTCGAGGCCCGCGTCCACCGGCGCCTGGCCGAGGACCTCGGCCTCCCGCGCTGCACCGCGTGCCTCGGCGCCGCCGCAGGGTCCGCGGGCGTGGGGCCCGCTGCCGCAGGCTCCGCGGGCGCGGGGCCCGCCACCGCAGGGTCCGCCGGCTGCGCGTCCTGCATGGGCGCCGGCCGCCTGCGGCGCGTTCGCCTGCGCCACGTCCACGACCGCCTCATCGAGGTGCGCGAGCTCTACGCCCCGCCCGAGATGGCCTTCGTCCCCGCGCTGTTCTCGTTCGAAGGCACCCTGAAGCGCTCGCTCGGCGCCGCCGATCCCCCCGAGCCCCTGCGCTGCCTCGACCTCCGCCCCCGCGCGGCGCGCACGGCCTACCGGGGCGGCGGCAATCGGGTGGTGGAGCCGGAATTTTACAACCATCGCTTTGCCGGCACGATCGAGAGCGCGACGGCCGCCCTCGCAGCGCTCGCCGCCGGCGGCCGCGTCGTGGCGCAGGCGGTGCGCGCCTACGCATGGCCGCTGCTCTGGCTGCGCTATGGCCCCGGCGAGCCCGCGCGCGACGTGGTGGTCTTCCCCGACCTCACCGGGGCGCTCCAGGTCTTCGCGGGCGCGGCCCAGGGCGGGCGCGAGGGGGCCCCGCGGGAGAAGCAGACCGCCCGCGGGTAGGCAGGGGCCTCACGCGGCGGCCGTCGGCTGCGACCCCGGCCCGGGGCGGATCCCCGGCTCCCCCTCCTCCACCCTGCCCTTCGCGGGATCGAACGACCGCCCCGTCGCCCAGCGGCCCCGGGTGGCATCGAGGGACCGGCCGGCTCATGCGCCGTGGGCCGATGCCTTCAGGGTGACGGGGCCGAGGTGCTGTGTCTGGACGAGCGTGCGTCGGAGGGAGATCGACCGCCGGGGCGAGCGGAGCGCGCCGTCACGGCACGACGTTGAGCATCCCCATCATGCCGGCGTCGGCGTGATCGAGGATGTGGCAATGGAACATCCACATGCCAGGCCGGTTGTCGTAGCGCACGACGAAACGCGTCGTGCCGTCGACACGCACGTCCACCGTGTCCTTCCACGCGAGCGGCCTGACAGGCTGGCCGTCGTCGCCGAGCACCTGGAAGAAGAAGCCGTGCAGATGGAACGGATGGGCGAACTGCATCGTGTTCTCGACCGTCCACACAGAGGTCTCGCCCACCGCCGCCACGAGCGGCTCCGCCTCCCACGAGGGCACGCCGTTGATGCCGAGCACGAGGTCGCCCGGGCCCTCCTGCTGCGTGAGCTGCAGATCGACGCGCCTCGCCCCCGCCGTGTCGAGCGGCGAGATGGCCCTCCCGATCGCCGGGAGCGGCTCGTCCTCGGCCGCGGGCTCGTCCGCGAGGCGGAGGCGGAAGGCCTCGACCTCGGGCCGCGCGAAGGTGCTGCCGTAGCCGCGATCGTAAGGCACCCAGCGCACCGGGAGCGTCGCGCCAGGGGCGCCGCGCGGCTCGATCAACACGTCGGCGCGCTCGCCGGGGGTCAGCACGATGCGGTCCTCCTCGACCGGGTGCTCCAGCAGGCCGCCGTCGCCGCCGATGCGGAGGAAGCGGTGGTCGTCGAGCACGAGCTGGAAATACCGTGATCTGGCCGCGTTGACGAGCCGCCACCGCTGCCGCAGCCCGGCGCGCGCCCCGATCACCGGGTTGACGCGGCCGTTGACCAGCAGGGCGCCGCCCTCGCGCCCGAACAGCGTGCCGAAATTGCCGCCCTGGTCCGGCGGTGACAGCGCGCCGTCGTCCTCCAGGCTCATGTCGCTCAGCACGAGGACGAGCTCGTCCCCGAGCGCCGCCGGCTCGGCCGGATCCTCGACGAGCAGCGCGCCGTACAGGCCATTGCCCGCCTGCGCGGCCGAGTCGACGTGCGGGTGATACCAGTAGAGCCCCGCGTCGGGGACGACGAAGTCGTAGGTGAAGCCGCCGCCCGGCGCCGTCTCGGGCTGGCTGTGCCCGGGCGCGCCATCCATCTGCGCCAGCAGCCGCACGCCGTGCCAATGAATCGTCGTCGGCGCCGGGAGCTCGTTGCGGAAATTCACGATCACCCGATCTCCGACCCGGGCGCGGATCAGCGGGCCTGGGAGCCCGCCGTCGTAGGTCCACGCCGACGTCTTCTTGCCGGGGACGATCTCCACCTCCGCGACGCGCGCCGTCAGATCGATCTCGACGACGTCGGCCCTCGAATCGCGATCCACCGCGCGGGGGAGCGCCACCGCGCTGTCCCACCCGTCGGGCTGCGAGGCGGGATCACCCGCGCAGCCCGCCGCGGCGGCCACCAGCAAGGGGCAGAGACGAAGCGTCGTGTTCTCGATCGACATGATGCGGGGCCGAGCTTACCACCAACGTCCAGGGCCAAAAAGGACGCCGTACCCGCAAATTCTGCCGTTCTGGCGCCGCGTGACACGCTGCGTGACGAGGCGATCCGGCGCTATCTCGGCCAGGTGAACCGGAAGGTGGCGCCCTGGCCAGGCGTGGACTCGACCCATACCCGGCCGCCCCGCGTCTCGATGATCTTCTTGACCACCGAGAGGCCGATGCCGGCCCCCTCGACCTTGTCGCGGGCCTCCAGCGTCTGGAAGATGCCCCAGATGCGGTCGTGGTACTCGGGCGCGATGCCCGGGCCGTTGTCGGTGACGGCGAACTCGTACGCATCGTCCACCATCCGGAAGCCGAGCCGGACGAGCGGATCGGGGCGCGCCAGCGTCGAGAACTTGATGGCATTGGCGAGCAGGTTCATGAACACCTGCTGGAGCGGCACCCGCTCGGCCATCAGCGTGGGCAGCCCCGGCTGCACCGCGATCCGGACGTGATCCGGCGGCGCGAGGAGGTCCAGCACGTCCTTGACCATCGCCGCCGTGTCCACCGGCGCGGCCGCCTCGCGCACCCGCCCCGCGCGGGAGTAGGCGAGGATGCCGTCGATCAGCGCCTCCATGCGGTGGACGCGCCCGAGCAGCAGCCGCACGTGCTCCTGCGAGCCGGGCGAGAGCTGCTCGCCGACGTCCTCCTGGATCCACTGCGCCAGGCTCGCGATGCCGCGGAGCGGCGCCTTCAGGTCGTGCGACGTGACGTAGGCGAACCGGTCGAGCTCGCGGTTCGACTGCTCGAGCGCCTGCGTGAGGCGCGCGAGCTCCGCGGCCCGCTGCTCCGCCTGCTGGCGCGCGCGCACCATGTCCGTGACCTCGATCGCGTGGGTCATCACGCCGAAGGCGCTGCCGTCCTCCCCGATCAGCGGCTGGTAGACGAAGTTGAAATACGTGTCCTCCGTCTGCCCGAAGCGCTCGACCCGCACGAGCGCCTCGTTGCCTACGTAGGGCTCGCGCGTGGCGAGCACGTGGTCGTACAGCGCGGGGAAGCCCTGGTCGACGAGGTCCGGGAACGCCTCCCGCACCGTCCTGCCGAGCAGCGGGCGCTCCCCTGTCACGCGCGCATAGAGGGGGTTGGCGGCCTCGATGACGTGCGTGGGCCCGCGCGTCACCATGATCGCCGCCGGCGCCTGCAGGAACACGTCGTTCAGCCGGTTGCGCTCGTGCTCGAGCTCCTTCTGGAGCCGGTGCTGCTCGGTGATGTCGCGCGCGGTGAGCACCACGCCGATCCGCCGGCCGCCGTCGCCGTAGACCGGCACGGCGCTGCCCTGGATGCGGCGCGGCGGCGCGCCGGGGCTCCGCACGATCCACGCCTCGTCGATCACCCGCTCGCCCCGCTGCGCCCGCGCCGCGGGCAGCTCCTCGGCCGGGTACGGCGTGCCGTCCAGCCGCTCCAGCGGGAGCCGCTCCTGCTGCTCGGCGGGCGTCGCCCCGGCGCGGAGCTCGGGATAGAGGGCGCGCGCCATGTCGTTGAGGAAGTTGACCCGGCCCTCGCAGTCGAAGGTCACCACCGCGTCCGCGATCTGCCCCAGCATGGCCGCCCGCTCCGCCGCGAGCTCCTCGACGCGCTTGCGGGCGAGCACCTGCTCCGTGGTCTCCACCGCGTGCGCCATGATGCCGAAGACGCTCCCGCCCGCGTCCTTCAGCGGCTGATACACGAAGTCGAGGTAGACGTCGTCCAGCGCGCCGTCGCCGCGGCGATCGAGCTTCACGAGCGCGTCGTGGGCGACGAACGGCTTGCCGCTCTGCCGCACCGAGTCGAGGAGCTCCTGGAACCCCTGGTCCACGACCTCGGGCAGCGCCTCGCGCAGCGGCTTGCCGACGAGGTCGCGCCGGCCGACGAGCTGGAGGTAGCGCGGGTTGGCCACGGTGAAGGTGTGCTCCGGCCCCTCGAGCACGGCGATGATCGCCGGGACCTGCATGAACACCTCGTAGAGGCGCTCGCGCTCCGCCTTGGCCTCCGCCAGCGCGCGGTCGCGCTCGCTCCGCGTCCGCACCTCCTGGGTGACGTCAAAGACCGTGACGAGGACGCCGCCCACCGCGCCGGACTCGTCGCGGACAGGGTTGTAGCAGAGCGTGAGGTAGTGCTCCTCGACGTGGCCGCGCGGCGCGAGCGGGTACATCGTCTCCTTGAAGGAGACCGTCTCGCCCTGGAAGACGCGCGGATAGATGCCCTCGTTGATGTGCCAGACCTCGGGCCAGCACGCGCGGTTCCCCTGCCCGAGCCCGGCCGGGTGCTTGTCGCCCATGAGGAGCCGGTATCCGTCATTATAGATCTGCACGAGCTCAGGCCCCCAGAGCACGATCATCGGGAAGCTCGAGCCGAGCACGATGCTCACGGCGGTCTTCAGGCTCTGCGGCCAGCGCTCGGCGGGGCCGAGCGGCGTCGCGCCCCAGTCCGTGGCCCGGCAGAGCGCGGCCAGCTCGCTCGCGCCCGGAAAGACATCATCGACGGCGGCGCGGCGGCCTCTGCCGTCGGCCGTGTCGCCGTCGGCGGGAGCGAAAGGCGTGGAAGAGGTTGGCTTCATTCCTGGACGTCCGTCCGGACAGACGAGCAAACGCTTCCCTGGGCGTCAAGTCCATCACCCGCCTGCGATCCCCGCGCGAGCGCGCGGCAGCGAGCTCGTCAGACGTAGCGCCCGACCGCGTCGAGCAGCGCGCCAAGGTCGATGGGCTTCTTCAGGATATCGACGTGTCCGAGCTCCGTGGCGCGCGGCGCCGCACCCGCCGTGAGCACGATGACGGGGATATCGGCTATCGCGGGCGTGCGGAGCTGCTCTGCGCGGAACGCGTATCCATCCATGACGGGCATCATGAGATCGAGCACGATGAGCGCCGGTGTCGGCGCCTCGCGCAGCCTGGCCAGCGCCTCGGCGCCGTTCCCGGCCGTCATCACCTCATACCCCTCGTCCGACAGGACCTCGACGAGCGCCTCGCTGACGCCCCGATCGTCCTCGACGACGAAGATCGCGCCCGACCGCGCGGGGCCGCTCTCCACGCCATACGCCCGCTCAGGTCCGCGCGGGACATCCGCGCTGTCTCCCCCGCGCGCTCCGTTCGCGTCCATCGAAGGACCCCATAAGCCTTTCCTCTGCAGCGCGCAATTTGAATCGCGCCGCGCGGATCGAGCGTTGCGCCGACGGTCGCCTCCAGTGCGCTCATGACGGTACGCGAGGCGGGCTCGTCCGAGCCGGCGTGGAGCGCCACGGCGTGACGACGACGGTACGAGGGCTGCATACGCGTCCAGCGTGAAGGCGTCCCGCATGAACGTCGCCGTGATCTTCTATTCTCTCCACGGCGACACGGCCGCGCTGGCGGCGGCGGTCGCGCAGGGCGCCGAGCAGACCGGGGCGACGGTGCGGCTGCGGCAGGTCGCCGGCATCGGAGCGCCAGAGGACCGCTGGAGGACGAGTGAGCGGATCCGTGACACGCGCGCGTCGCTCGCGTCCGTCCCGCTCGCGCACCACGACGACCTGCTCTGGGCGGACGCCATCGCCCTCGGCTCGCCCGCGCGCTACGGCACGATGAGCGCGGAGCTCCGCCGCTTCCTCGACGGCTCGGGGCAGCTCGGCGGCGACCTCGCCGGCAAGGTGGCCTGTGCGTTCTGCTCGCCGTCGGCGATCCAGGGAGCCCAGCGCGCCGCGCTCCACGCGCTGATCGCCGCGCTCCTCCGGCACGGGCTCATCGTCCAGGCGCCCACCCGCGCGCAGATGGATCCGATGGCTCCGTGGAGCGCGGCGGCGCGGCGCGGCCCGCCGGCGGCGAGGCTCGACGAGGCGCCGGGCGGGCTCGATCTCGCCCCGGCGCGCGCCCTCGGCCGCCGGCTCGCGCAGGTCGAGCATCGGATTCACGGATAGGCGCGGAGAGTCGGACGGTCCGTCGGCCTGTGCCGTCATCGCGGCGGCGCAGCGAGCCCTGGAGTCCCGGACAAGCCCGCAGCAAATCAGCAGCATCTCACCTCGCTTTCCGGCGCGCGGGAAGAGCGCGCCCGCGATGTGCTGTTACACCTCGGTACCTCGCTACTGGTCGGAACCGATGGACCGCCAGGCAGCGCCCGACACGGGCGGCCGGCGCTCCCCCTCAGCCGTAGGCAGGAAGAAAGCGCAGCAACTCCATGAGCGCACAGGCTCAGCGAAAGAACTATCGCCCTTCGCCGCCGCGGCGCGAAGGTAGGGTGTCGAGGCTCTCCCTGAGGAGCACCGCGCAGCGGCTCGCCGCGCCCAGCCGTTCGGCGGGCGCGGAGCGGCTCCGGTTCTTCCTGCGGGTGGGCGCCTATTTCAGGGACGAGTGGGCGCGCGTCGGGGCGCTCTGCCTGCTTGTCTGCGTCTCGATCGTGATCAGCCTGCTCCAGGTGTGGCCGGTCGCGGTGATCGTGGATCTCATCTCGAGCGGGCCGCGCGAGGGGGACCTCGTCCATCGCCTCCTGCTCGCGCCGCTGCCGGACAGCCTGCTCGGCCGCGTCCTCGGGCTCGCCGCGATGACGCTCGTGCTGCGCGTGGCGCAGGAGTTCGTGGGCATGGGCCGCACCCTGCTCAACTTCCGCATCGGCTACGGCGGGCTCATGCGCGTGCGCCGCGACCTGTACCGGAAGCTCCAGGCGCTCCACATCGGCTACCACCGCGCGCAGCCGCAGGGCGACGCCCTCTACCGCCTCAACCAGGACGCGACCGGGTTCCACGGGATCCTCAACGTCGCCGTCGCGGTGCTCGGCAGCGCGCTGACGCTCGTGGTCATGCTCAGCATCATGGCCTCGCGCAGCGCGGCGCTCACGCTGCTCGCGCTCGCCATCGTGCCGCCGCTGCTCTTCACGAACATCAAGTTCGGCCGCGTGCTGCACCGGAAGTGCACCGAGGCGAAGGAGGTCGAGAGCCAGCTCACGACGTCCGTGCAGCGCTCGATGGCGTCGATCGGGCTCGTCCAGGCGTTCGGGCGCGAGGCAGACGAGGAGGCCCGGTTCCACGCGACGCTGCGCAACAGCGTGAAGGCCTGGCTGAGGCTCCACCAGGACGAGCTCCGCCACCTGCTCGCCGTGGGCTCGATCCTCGGGCTCGGCGGCGCGCTCGTGCTCGGCTACGGCGGCTACCTCGTCGTCGAGGCCCGGAGCGGCGCGGGCGACGCGGCCATGACCCTCGGCGCGCTGACGGCGTTCCTCGGCTACCTCGGCATGCTCTACGATCCGCTCTGCAAGCTGACCGGCGCCGCCGCAGCGGTGCAGGGCGGCGTCGCGGGCGCGCAGCGCGTCTTCGAGGTGCTCGACCGCGACCAGGACGTGACCGACGTCCACGACGCGGCCGCGCTGCCGCCGCAGCCGCGCACGATCTCGCTCGAGGGCGTGGGGTTCGAGTACCGCCCGGGGCACCCGGTGCTGCGCGGGCTCGACGCGACGATCCGGCCGGGCGAGATGGTCGCGTTCGTGGGCTCGGTGGGCGCCGGCAAGACGACGCTGTTCAGCCTGCTGCCGCGCTTCCACAACCCGACGCACGGCGCGCTGCGGCTCGACGGCATCGACACGCGCGCCGTCCGCGTGGCCGACCTGCGCCGGCACATCGCGCTCGTCCTCCAGGACAGCATCCTCCTGCCGACGACGATCGCGGAGAACATCGCGTACGGCCGCCCGTCCGCGACCGACGCGGAGATCCGCAGGGCGGCCGAGATGGCGGGGGCCGCGAGCTTCATCGAGGCGCTGCCGGACGGCTACGGGACGCAGATCGCCGACGGCGGGCTGAACCTGTCCGCCGGCCAGCGGCAGCGCATCGCGATAGCGCGCGCGCTCCTGTCGGACGCGCCGATCCTCGTGATCGACGAGCCGACGGACGGGCTCGACGCCGAGCACGAGCGGACGCTCGGCGAGGCGCTGCGCGCGCTGAAGGGCCAGCGGACGATCGTGCTGATGAGCCACCGCCTGAGCACCGTCGCCGACTGCGACCAGGTCTTCGTGATGGAGCGCGGCCGCATCGTCGAGCACGGCGCGCACGCGGAGCTCCTGCGGCGCGGCGGCGTCTACACGAAGATGGCGCGCTGGCAGCACCTCCACACCGGCCACGCCCACGCCGGCACCGGCCACGCGGGCGCGCGCCCCGAGCCCCGGACCGGCGCGCGCCGCTCCCACCCGGAGCTCTTCCGCGGCGACGACGCGATGATGGGCTGAGCCGGACGGAAGCAACCAGCCACGGAGCCGGGGCCGCCGCGCGCGCGGCAAGGGCGACGGCGACGGCGGCGGGTCGCGGTGAACGCCGCGACCCGCCGCGCTTTTCGGCCCGCCCGGCGCCCCGACGCGCCCCCGGACGTGATAGAAGCTCCGGGGGCGCGCGCGCGCCTGACGCCGGATCGCCATCGATGCTGCGGGCCACGAACATCGACAGCTTGAGCCGCGGGACGTTCGACGTCCTCGTCCTCGGCGCCGGGATCAACGGCGCGGTCGCGGCCGCCGCCCTCGCCGCGAGGGGCGCGAAGGTCGCGCTGATCGATCGGGGCGACTTCGCGGGGTTCACCAGCCAGGAGTCGTCGAACCTCGCCTGGGGCGGCATCAAGTACATGGAGAACTTCGAGTTTCCGCTGGTGCGGAAGCTCTGCGTCTCGAGGAACCTCCTCCTCAGGAGCTACCCCTCCTCGGTGCAGGAGATCCGGTTCTACACCGCGCACGAGCGCGGCTTCCGGCACGGGCTGTTCAAGCTCTTCCTCGGCACCTGGCTCTACTGGATCATCGGCAGCTTCTTCACGAAGATCCCCCGCCTGCTCTCCCGCAGGACGATCGCGCGGGAAGAGCCCATCATCAACCTCGACGGCTGCGACGGAGGATTCGAGTACTCCGACGCGTACCTCGTCGACAACGACGCGCGGTTCGTCTGGGGGTTCGTCCGCGCCGCGCTCGATCGCGGCGCGTGCGCCGCCAACTACGTCGAGTCGCTGGGCGCGCGGCGCGACGGCGACGCGTGGGTCACGCGGGCCCGCGACGCGCTGTCCGGCAGGGAGCTCGCCATCCGGTCGCGCGTGCTCGTGAACGCCTGCGGGCCGTTCGTCGACGCGCACAACGCGCTCACGGGGCAGCGCACGAGCCACCGTCACATCTTCTCGAAGGGCATCCACCTCATCGTGGAGCGGCTGACCCCGAGCCGGCGCGTGCTGACGTTCTTCGCCGACGACGGCCGGCTGTTCTTCGTGATCCCGATGGGCCCGAGGACGTGCATCGGCACGACCGACACGCGCGTCGAGCGCCCGGAGACCGAGGTGACGGCCGAGGACCGCCGGTTCGTGCTCTCCAACATCAACAAGCGCCTCGACCTGCCGCGGCCGCTGACCGAGGCGGACATCATCGCCGAGCGCTGCGGCGTGCGCCCCCTGGCGGTCCAGGACGGCGGCGGCGCGGCGGACTGGCTGCAGCTCTCGCGCAAGCACGTCCTCGAGGTCGACCGGGCGCAGGGCCACGTGAGCATCTTCGGCGGCAAGCTCACCGACTGCATCCACGTCGGCGACGAGGTCTGCGCCGCCGTGCGGGAGCTCGGCGTCGCGCTGCCCCGCCCGGCAGAGCGCTGGTACGGCGAGCCGGGCGAGGCGGTTCGTCAGGAGTTCTTCCACAAGGCGCGCGAGCTCGACCTCGACGCCCTCGCGCCGCGGCGCGCCTCCGAGAAGCTGAGCGCGCGCCTGTGGCGCCGCTACGGCGCCGGGGCGCTCGAGCTGCTCGAGGAGATCCGCCGCGACCCGAGGATGGCCGACGCGCTGCTCGAGGGGGTGGACGACGTGCGCTGCGAGATCGCGTACGCCGCGCGGCGCGAGATGGTCGCGAAGCTCGAGGACTTCCTCCGGCGGCGCACGAAGATCGCGCTGCTCCTCCGCCGCGAGGAGCTCGCGCGGTCGCCCGGGCTCCGGGAGGCGTGCCGGATCCTGTTCGGGGACGACGCCGACCGGCGGCTGGAGGAGTACTTCCAGGAGCGCGGCGCGCCGTCGCCCGTGCTGGCGCCCGTGGCGCCCGCCGACGCGCCCGCGGAGGCGAAGGCGCCCGCCGCGGAGCTGCCGCTCCGGTAGCGCTGCGCGTCGATTCCGTGAGGCGAAGGCGCCCGCCGCGGAGCTGCCGCTCCGGTAGCGCTGCGCGCCGCTTCCGTTCGTGGTCGAGCAGCCAGCCCCACCCGGGGGCGCCGAGGCCGCGCCCGGTCGCCGGGCGGCGCGGCGAGACCACCGCGGCGCGCTGGATTGCGCTCGTCGCGCGCCGGCAGCGGCTCCATCAGGTGTTCGATCTCGGCGACAGGGCACGTGTGCGCACCACGAATTCCGCTGCTGGTGCGCGATCATGTGAAGTGATCGAGCATCCCATGCACCATCGCTCTACATGTAGGTCGGTAAGGCGCCGCCGCGGGCATCCGCGGCTATCACCCCCTACCTCCGCCGGCGGCAACGCCTCCCTGCGTCGGCGCGCATCCGGGTGCGGCTCACGATTCGCCGCCCGCGGGGCCGCGCCGGCCTTTCGGTGTTGTCGCCCTCTCGAACGTCCCCATTCGCCAGGCTGATCCGATCGCGTGGCGCCGCTCATGGGGTGCTTGACAGGCAGGGTTGGCCGTCGGGTACGCTACCCAGTCACGATGACCGGGAGGACATGAGGAGCGTGAAAAGGATACGCGGGCGCTCCACACGGGCACGGCGGTCAGCGATGGGGGCGGCCCTGAGTCACCTCGCATGTCAAGCGCGAAGCGCGCACCGCTGGATGACATCGTGTGTGCGGCAAAACAATCAATCGGCTGCTGCTGTTCGGTCTCGTGTATTACGCTCCCTGATCAGCCTCCTGTCCTCGCGCGATCGGCGCGAGAACACCGCTTGTGGGCCTCGCCGGTCCCTCAGGACCCCGCGCGCGCCGGCGATCCTGCTCGCGGCGGCGCTGCTCATCGGGTGTTGCCTCTTGCTATTCAGCCCGCCCACCACGGCCGGCCCCGAGGCGACGCTCTATGTTTATGCGGTCACGCCGCTCCGCGCCCGCGCCCTCGAGCAGAAGATCGAGGATGCGATGCCCGGCGTCGATGTCACGGTGTTCGGCAAGCTGAGCGATTTCAAGACGGCGCTCGAGGCGAACCCGCCGAACGCGGCGCTCTCGCCGAGGCCGGTGCTGGCCTCGCTCAATCGAAGCGCCGACCTCCAGGGCTTCAAGGCGGGGAGCGACGCGGAGCAATACCTCCTCGTCTCGACGAGGTCGCTGCCCAGGGACATGCTGTCGTCCCTCAGGTACGGTATCGTCGACCTCGTCGAGCGCAAGTCGCTCCCGAAGTTCGTCGCCGGGCTCCTCGGCGTGAGCGCCGCGCCGGAGGTGCAGCGCGTCACGAAGATCGAGGATCTGCTGCAGCTCCTCCAGTTCCAGACGGCCGACGCAGTGCTTCTCCCGGAGCGGTTCCGCTCTGATTTCGAGTCCAAGAGCAAGATGAGCTTCACCATCCTCAGTCTTTCGACAGCCAAGGTAGGCCTCGTGGCGGTCACGTTCCTGAGCGATCGCCCGTCTGTCGAGCACGCGATCCGGAGGCTCCCCAAACACGTGATGGCCGATCTGGGGGTGGACGAATGGCGATGATGTCGACCCGCCGCCGGCGCTTGCTCTCGCGGGCCTCCGCCCTCGCGGTCCTGCTGCTGACCGTCAGCTGCTCGTCGGGCACGGCACAGCACGTCGCCGTGGAGCCGGCGCCGCCGCCCGAGACGCCGCCCCCGGACGGGCGGCCGGTCATCTCCGTCATCGCGCCCGCGGACTCCCAGCTCGACGAGATGCTCGAGTCGCTCCGCGTCGAGCTGTCCGATGATTACCGTGTCACCATCTCGCCGCTGCGCGTCGAGGACTCGAGCCCCGAGTTCGTGGCGCGGATCGTGGCGCGCGATCGCCCGCAGGCGGTGGTGCTCGTCAACAACTCGACCGTGCTCCTCTACCGCAACTGGGCGCGCAGCGCGCCGGCGCCGCCGGTCGCGCTGATCCTGATGGCGTCCTTCGCCGAGGAGCTCCAGCGCACCGTCCCCAACTCGGTGGCGATCTCGTACGAGGTGCCGGCGGTCACGGCCATGGTGGGGCTGCGCACGCTGGGCCTCGACGTCCGTCGCGTCGGCGTCGTGTACCGCCAGGGCTTCGCCAGCCATATCGCCCGGCAAGAAGACCTCATGCAGGTGGAGAAGCTGACGTTCGTGAGGCAGGAGCTCTCGAACAAGCCGCGCGTCCAGGACCTCCGCGCCGCATTGGTGAGGCTCCACCGCGCCGGGGTTGACGCGATCTGGCTGCCGAACGACAATGGCCTGCTGAGCCCGAACCTCCTGACGAACGTCTGGCTCCCGTATGTGGATCGGCTCGACGCGCCGGTGGTGGTGGCCGTGCGCTCGCTCGTCAACGAGCACGCGGAGTTCGGGACGTTCGCGGCCATCCCCGACACGCAGGCGCTCGCGGTCCAGGCGGCGGACCTCCTGTACGAGCTCGCGGAGGCCGACTGGAAGCTCAGGGCGTCGGACGTCCGGCTGCCCATCTCCGTGAAGCGCCTGGTCGACGTGCGGCTCGCGCGGCGGTTCGGCCTCGATTCGGGCCAGTTCGGGCAGGTCGATTATCTGATCGGGCGATGAGGGCGTATCGGGGGACACAACGAGGGAATGGAGGAGCCATGCAGATATCTGTTGATCCGGACACATGGTCTCGAAGCTACGGGCCGGCTCGGACCATGGCGCGCCCGGGCGATGGCTCGACATTCATGTCACGCCGCGGGCGTCGCGCGCGTGGCAGGCGGTCCTGGAGGACTCTGTCATGATCCGGGTGCTCGTGATCGATGACGACGACATCGCCCGCGAGGCGATGTGCGCCGTCCTGGTCAAGGCCGGTTATTACGTCTTCGAGCTGGCCACGCCCATCGGCGCGACGTCGGTCATCAAGCGCGACGGGATCACCGCGGTCGCGCTGGACATCAACATGCCGACCATCAACGGCGACAAGCTGGCCAAGCTGCTCCGGGAGAACGCGCAGCTCGCGAACCTGGGGATCGTCCTCGTCTCCGGGTGCGACATCGAGCAGCTCAGCGCGCTCGGCGAGAAGGTCGGCGCCGACGGCATCGTCTCGAAATCCAAGCTCCACGTGGCGCTCGCGCCGGCGATCGAGCGCGCCGTGGCAGCGCGCGCCGCGAAGAGCGCCACGCCGTCGTCCACGCCGTCGTCCGCGCCGTCGTCCACGTCGTCTCTCTTCTCCGGCCCTCCGTCCACGAGGCGCCCCCGATAAGCATGGTCCCCCCGAACACCCACGGGTCGCTCCGCATCAAGCTGCTGCGCCTGATCCTCGGCGCGCTGCTGCTGCTCGGCGGCGCGACGCTCCTGTCGAGCGGCGCGCTCATCTATTCCACCGATCGCGAGGTCCAGGCGAAGCGCGAGGAGGAGCTCCTGGGCAGCCTCGAGGAGAAGGCGCGCCTCCTCGGCTTCAATCAGGCGCTGGCGCTGCGCAGCCTCGTGGCGGACAACCTGTTCGGCGACGTCAAGGCGCTCATCTTCCAGACCGTCTCGGAGAACAACGACATCGCCTACGGGCTGTTCTTCGACGCGGAGAACCGGGTCTGGGCGGCGAGCGGGCTCGGCCCGGCGGCCGGCGCGAAGGACGCGCCGCCGCTCACGGCGAAGGAGCTCCAGGCGCTCGGCATCAGCACGGAGCACCACCCCCGGCCCGTGCTGAAGCGGCGGCAGAACCCGATGGGCGGCAGCGACGTCCTGGAGGTCGCAGCCCCGGTCGTCGCGGAGGGGAGCCACGCCGGGACGGTGATCTACGGCATCAGCACGAAGAGCGTCGTCGAGCGCATGATCCAGGCCCGCGACCTCGCCGCTCAGCGCCTCGTGACGACGCTGGGGCTGATCGGGGCGCTGATCCTCGGCAGCGTCGCGGCCAGCTATTTCCTCGTCAAGCGGGTCGCCGTCCACATCACGGAGCCGCTGTTCGCGCTGCGGTCGGCGGCGGGGGCCATCGCCAGCGGGCTGCGCTCGAACGCGCCCGGGACCGAGGCGAGCGGCGTCGAGCGGAAGGAGTGGGAGCGCGTCCGGATCAAGAGCGGCGACGAGCTCGAGCTCCTGGGCGAGGCGTTCAACAGCATGGTCGAGGCGAACGAGCAGGCGTTCGAGGAGCTGCGGATCAAGACCGAGCAGGCCCTCGAGGCGTCGCGGCTGAAGAGCGAGTTCCTCGCCAACATGAGCCACGAGATCCGGACCCCGATGAACGGGATCCTCGGGGTCATCCGGCTCATGCAGAACCAGCCGCTCGACGGCAAGATGCGGCGTTACGTGGAGACCGTCGACGCCTCCGCGAACACGCTCATGGCGATCATCAACGACGTCCTCGACTTCTCGAAGCTCGAGGCCGGCAAGTACGTGGCGCAGCACGTCCAGTACGATCTGCGCCTCGTCGTCCAGGAGGTCGCGGAGCTGATGGCGAGCCAGGCGCACGAGAAGGGGCTCGAGCTCGTCTACCGCGTGGAGCGCCGCGTCCCCACCGGCGTCGTGGGCGACCCCGACCGGTTCCGCCAGGTGCTGACCAACCTCGTCGGCAACGCGATCAAGTTCACCGATCGCGGCGAGGTGCTCGTCGACGTCGCGGCGCCTCAGCAGGACGCGGCGTCGGCCACCGTCAAGCTGGCCGTCGTGGACACCGGCCCCGGCATCGCCCCCGACGACCAGAAGAAGCTCTTCGCCGCCTTCACGCAGGTGGACGGCTCGATGGTCCGCAACCACGGCGGCACGGGCCTCGGGCTGGCGATCAGCAAGCACCTCGTGGAGGTCATGGGCGGCGAGATCGGCGTCGAGAGCACGCCGGGGCAGGGCAGCCGCTTCTGGTTCACGATCAAGGTCGGCGTCACGTCCGAGGGAGAGCAGATCCGCTCCGCCGAGTGGGCGAGCGGGCGCCGCGCGCTCGTCGTGGAGATCAGCAAGAGCTGGCGCGACGTCGTCGTCGAGCACCTCGTGGCCTGGGGCTTCAACGCCGAGTCCACGGCCTCCGGCAGGGACGCCATCAACCGGCTCGAGCTCGCGCTGCTCGAGAACCGGCCGTTCAGCGCCGCCGTCGTCGGCGTGCAGATGAACGACGTCGGCCTCGAGGAGTTCCTCCGCACCATCCAGTCGGTGCCAGGGCTGCAAACGCTGCCCGTCGTGGCGCTCTACCACATGGGGTCGAGCGTGGCGCTGAGCGGGCTCGACTCCACACTTGTCACGCAGCTCCCGAAGCCGCTCCGCGTCTCCGAGCTCTACAACACGCTGCAGAGCGCGCTCACCGGCGCCAAGATCGCGCCCGTCAGCAAGCCCGGCGTGGAGCCGGGCAAGATCGCGAGCAAGCTCCCGGTGCTCGTCGTCGACGACAACGAGATCAACCGCTACGTCGCGATGGAGCAGGTGGAGCAGCTCGGCCTGCGCGTGGAGACGGCGTGCAACGGCCTCGAGGCCGTCGAGTGCGTCAAGCGCAAGCAGTATGTCGCCGTCCTCATGGACTGCCAGATGCCGGTCATGGACGGATACACCGCGACGCAGAAGATCCGCGAGTGGGAGAGCGCGAAGAACCGCCACACGGTGATCATCGCGCTCACGGCGCACGCGCTGGTCGGCGAGCGGGACCGGGTGCTCGCCGCGGGGATGGACGACTACCTGGCCAAGCCGGTGCGGCCCCAGTCGCTGCAGAAGACCCTGTGGCGGCACGTGGTGCTGCACCGGGACGAGCCGGAGCCGGCGCCTCTCTCCGCGAGCGGCGCCAGGCTGCCGGCGCTCCTCCACGTCCTCGACCCCGAGGTCCCGCGCTCGCGCAAGCTGATCGAGCTCGTCCTCAGGAACGTGCCGGGGCAGCTCGAGCACCTGGACGCGTCCGTCGGGAAGGCGGAAGCCGCCGAGGTGAAGGCGAGCGCGCACAAGCTGAAGGGCAGCATGCTCTCGATCGGCGCGTCGCGCGTCGCCGAGCTCGCGGAGAAGATGCAGCTCGCCGCCGGGCGCGGCGAGCTCCCGAAGACAGGCGATCTGGAGCAGATACGGCAGGAGTTCGATGCCGTCAGCGTCGCCCTGAGGGAGGAGCTCGCCTCGACCGCCCAGGCGACGACGTGACGAATTGCGCCCGTTCTTCGATGATCCAAGGCTCAGAACGAACCGTACCCGCATGACCTTTGTCTCGCTCGAAGCCAAGTCGATGATTGCCCTGGTGATCGCCGCGATGCCAGCCGTCGCCTGGGCGCAGCCGACGGCCGCGACCGCCCCGGGAGATCCGAAGGCCGCGGGGAAGGAGCACAGCAACGACGCGCTCGAGGACGTCGACCTGCTGCGGCTGCTCGACGTCGAGGTGTCCACGGCGACCAAGACGCTGGAGACGCTGGACGACGCGCCTGCCGTCGTGACGGCGATCACCGCGGAGGAGATCCGCCGCTGGGGGTATGCGAGCGTCGGCGAGGTGCTCAAGCACGTCGTCGGGTTCTACCTCATCGACGATCACATCCTGCCGAACGCCGGCGTGCAGGGCATGACGGGCGGGCTGGGGGCCGAGAGCGGCGGCATCAAGGTCATGATCGACGGGCGCTCGGTGGCGTTCCGGACCACCAGCGGCAACTGGCTCGGAACGGAGCTGATCCCGCTGTCCGCCATCAAGCAGATCGAGGTCGTCCGCGGCCCGGCGTCGGCGCTCTACGGCGCGGACGCGTTCCTCGGGGTCGTCAACATCATCACCCTCTCGCCGGACGAAATCCCCTTCGCCGACGGCACCGCGCGCGTCGGCGTGGCGGGAGAGCACCTGAGCGGCGGCCTCGACGTGGTGGGAGGGCTGTCCACCGGCCGCTTCGACATGATGCTGACCGCCGCGGCGACGCTCGGCGATCGAAGCGGCCTGGAGATGCCCATCGAGTCTCCGGCCCCCCGCGTGCCGGCGTACAACGAGGGACGCACGATCGCCGAGAACCTCAGGCGGTCGGCGGCGGTGCTCGGCTCGCGCCTCGCGTTTCGCGATCCTGAGCGCGGCCATCACCTCATGGTCAGCGCCTACTGGTCGGCCTTCAAGCGCGGCGGCGACTTCGCGCAATGGGCGCAGCTCACCGGCGGAACGGACGACGATGGGAACCCGGCCGGCACCGTGGTCAACCTGCAGCAGCACCGCGTCGCGGTCGACGGGCTCTTGCAGCTCAACCGGGAGTTCGCGCTCGCGGTGCAGGGGATGTACTTTCAAGGCCGCGTCCTCCCGGAGGACCGCATCGACGTCGCCGGCGGCTGGTACTACATCGAGCGGCGCATGGCCTACCGGGGCGTCGACGCCAACATCGAGCTCCGGTGGGTCCCCTGGAGCCGCTTCAACGTCATCCTGAACCTGGAGTCGATCTACGACAAAGAGGATCTGCCCTCCTTCCGTCGGGTCAGCAAGGACACGGGACAGGCGTTCGGCTCGCTGGAGCGCGAGCGGCTCTCGACCGAGCTCGTCGATATCGGCGCGCTGCTCAGCGCCAACCTCAAGGTGCTCGATCCGTGGCTGAAGCTGACGGGGGGCTTCCGCTACGATCACCACAGCAAGTACGAGGGTCAGCTCACCGGCCGCTTCGGGGCGACCTCGCACCTCGGCAAGAGCGTCGTGGCCAAGCTGCTGTACGGCAGCGCCTTCAAGGCGCCGTCCCCGTACCTGCTGTACGCCGAGCCGCTCGTGCCGGGCGACGTGATCGGGAACGCGGGGCTGAAGCCTCAGCTCATCCACACCGTGGACGCCGAGGTGACGTGGCGGCCCCGCCCCTGGGCCTCGGCGAGCACGGGGGTGTCCTATAACCGCCTGCACGACAAGGCGGAGTTCGTCCCGCGAGGCATCAACCAGACGGCCGTCAACGTCTCCAGCCAGACGTCGCTGACCTGGTCGGCTCGCGCCGAGCTGCGGAACGGCGACGCCTACGGCGGTTACGGCTCGTTCGAGACCGTGCACTCCACCCGCGACTCCGGCCAGGTGGGATACCAGGCGGAGCTCGTCGGCCCGGAGATGGTCGCCTACCCGCGCTGGATGGCCCGGGCCGGTGCCTACGTGAAGCTGCCGTCGCCGAGCGCCATCCCGCTCGAGCTCTCGACGCAAGGTATCCTCGTTGGGCCCCGGCGCGCCGCGGACGCGAGCATCCTGGAGCACGGCGGCAGCTTCGACCTGCCCACGTACCTCTGGTGGAACGCCAGCCTCGTCGCGCGCAACCTGTGGGTCATCCCGGGTCACGAGACGACGGTGGCAGTGCGCGCCAAGAACATCCTCGGCGCGAGCGGGCCGGACCCTGGGTTCTCGGGCTTCGAGTACCCGCTGGCGCCGCGCGAGATCTTCCTCGAGCTACGACACCGTTACTGAGTTACTGAGTCGCGCCGATCGAGGCGAGGAAGTCGTTGTAGGCGCCGACCTTGCCCGCCGGGACGACATCGAGACCGATGTTGAACCGTCCGTTCTCGGTCATCCGGGGCGCGAGGATCTTCGTGGTCGCCTCGAGGCCGAGGCGCTTGATGCCGTAGAGGATGTACGGCACGAGGTACCCCGCGTAATACTGCCGCTGGACGTGCGTGGCCCGGATGCGGCCCTCGCGCATGTAGTCGACGGTCTTCGGATCGAAGTCGAAGGCGACGACGGGGAGGTCCAGCCTGTCCGCGGCCTCGGCGGCCATCGCGCACCAGTACGAGACGCTGAACAGGCCGAGCACCCCCACGGCGGGCGGGTCAGCGGTCTCGATCAGCTCGCTCAACGATGCGATGTCCGCGGCCTCGCCCCCTTCCTGCCAGGTGACCGAACGCACCGCGGTCCTGTAACCGGCCTCCTCGAGCGCGCGCCGGGCCCCGTCCGTTCGCGCCAGCCCGTCGCTCCAGGTCGGGTCGGTGTTGCCGTGGATGACCACCGTGCCCGGCGCCGGGGGCAGCATCCCGAGCAGGGTCTTCGCTGCCATCTGCCCGGCCGACGCGCTGAGGGTGCCGACGTAGATCGACCGCTTCGACGTCGCCAGGTCCGAGTCGAGCGTCACGACGTCGACCCCCTTGGCGACGGCTTCATCGATGGCGGCCGCGTTGGCGTCGCCGAAGGGCGAGATGCCGATCCCCTCGGCGCCGTCCGCCACCGTCTGCTCGATCTGCTGGTTCTGGAGCGCCATCTTCTCCTGCTGATCGCCCATCTGGAACGGGGGCCCGACGACGTTCCCCGTGACCCCGAGCTCGCCCATGGCGCGGTTCGCCCCCGTGGTGATCGGCGCGAAGAACCCGCCGAGGGCCTTCAGCAGGACCGTCATCTGCATCGGCTCGATCGGCCCCTCGTTGATCTCGGTCACCAGATCGTCGACCGTCGCCTCGAGCTCCACCGGGTTGAACTCGTTCTCGGGCATCGGCAGCCGCTTGATGGGCTGGGCGTTCTCGCCCGCGCCGGGCGCGTCGCTCGAGCCGCACGCCGCCGTCAGCAGCGCCAGCCCGAAGGCCGACCCCCATCGACAAGTCGTTCTCATCACACCCATCCTCGTTCTCGATTGGCTCGGTCGCCCGCGGCCCCCGCGCGCGCGTCGAGCTCAGGGCGAGATCAGTTCGGGCCGCCGCAGTTGACGGGGACCGGCGCCTGATCGACGAACTCGTGGTCCTCGATGGTCCACCGCTGCATGAAGTAGTGCACGTTCGCCCCGTACTGATCGAACTGGTATTCGGCGGCTGCTCCGACGTAACGGAGCCGGGTACCGGCGCGGAGCCTCTCCATCGCCGCCTTCAGGTCCCGCCACGAGGCGGGCTCGTTCTCCGGCTCGTTGAGCTCGCGAATGATGTTCTGCAGCTCATGTCCGGACAGCGGCATCGTCTTGCCCGTCGCCTGGGCGTACACGAGGCCCATCGCGATGAGGACGACGCCGTCGTAGTAGAAGTGGGACGCCGGCAGCGGCGCCTCGCCGTCCCACCGGCGGGTGAAGTGCCCGCCGAAGGCGGCGGCGTTCTCGGCCGTGCAGTCGACCGTCCCCGCGTCCACGGAAAGGCACTCGCTCCGCAGGCTGAGCGAGGGCGAGACCCCGATGTAGCCGTCGAGGGAGCCCGTCGGGATGTTGGCGAGGAGCACCTCGGTGCGCAGCGCGGGACCGAGCAGCCACGTGCCCGGCAGCCCGGAGACGGTCCACTCGGTCACGATGGTCGAGGCCGTCGCGGGATAGGCGGCCAGCAGCGTTCGGTCGGCGTCCGACGCGAAGGCGGACTCGATCTTGCTCGTGTACGTCGGCTCGCCCGACCTGAACGTCACCGAGGGGAGGACCCTGCCCTGGGACGCCGCGAACTGGGTCGTGAACTCGCTGCGGACGCTGGTGTTGTAGTCGTCCGTCGCGGCGAGGGTGTTCACGGTCTCGATGCCGTCGCGAACGGCGATCATCGCCAGCGTGCAGCCGACGTGGAACGGGGACGGCGCGAGCCGCATCCAGCCGCCCCTCGTCTCGCTGCGCGCGATGGAGGGCGCGGCGTACCCGGGGAGCATGTGGAACACGTCGAGCCCCTTGACGTCCTGCGCGATCTCCCGGGCGAGCGCGTTCTCCTCGGGCCCGATCAGGTAGGAGACCTGATCGTTGTAGAGCAGCGCGAGGAGCTGCTGAAACCCGCGATCCGTGCTGGAGTAGCTGTCGCGGCTGCTGGAGTGGCTGTCACGGCTGCGGAGATCGAACGGCCTCCCGTCGAGCCCCCCCGCGGCGTTCACGTCCTCGATCGCGAGCAACATCGCCTGCTCGAGGTTGCGGCCGATGGCCGACTCGCTGCCGGAGAACGGCAAGAGCGCCCCGATGACCACCGCGTCCTCGGGGTGCGCAGGCGCCGTCTGCGAGCACGACGCCGAGAGCAGGGACGCAAGTCCCACGAACAGCCCGGTCTTCATGCAACGCATGTGTCGTCCGAGGTGAGAGAGCCACATGCCGGTCCGTTGGAAGCGATGCAAGAGCGGCAGCCCCCTCGCAGGTAAAGGCTTGACCTTCGAGACGATCACATCGCATCGAGGACCGATCGTCAAGGGGCACGCGCCTCGTGTAGCGCTCGCGGCCACACCGAGGGCGTGACCTCCAGCTTCCGTCATGGCGCCGCGCTCCAGGGACATCGTCGGCGGCAGCGGGCCGGCCCCGGCGCGCTCGCGCTGCGCGCCCCCGCCGGCGCCGCGCGACCTCGCTGTCTCGATCTGCTCCTTCATCCAGGCGACGTCTGCGCCCTCGTCGCCCCAGTCGACGTGACGCACCACGACCGTGTGACCGGCTGCCTCGATCGCGCGCCGGGCCCCGTCCGTTCGATCCAGCCCGTCGGCCCAGGTCGGGTCGGTGCTGCCGTGGAGGATCACCGTCCCCGGCTCCGAGGGCAGCAGATCGACCAGGGTCTTCCCTGCCGTGGTCGCGCGCGGCCCCCCTCCCCGCGCGGAGTCAAGCCTGCGGCGGGCTCATCTCCATGGCTCGCAGGTGACGGCGACGGGATCGAGATCGATGAACCTGTCGCCGTCGATCGTCCACTTCTGCATGAAGTGATGCTGATTTGCCCCGTACTTGTCGAACTCGTACTCGGCGGCCGCCCCGACGTACCGCAAGGGGATCCCCGCGCGGAGCCTCTCCATCGCCGTCTTCAGATCCCGCCACGAGGCGGGCTCGTTCTCCGGCTTGTTGAGCTCGCGAATCACCTCCCGCAGCTCATGCCCGGAGGAAGGGATCGCCCCGCTCTTCGCCTCGGCGTACGCGAGGCCCATCGCGACGAGGACGACGCCGTCGTAATAGAAGTGGGACGCTGGCAGCGGCGCCTCGCCGTCCCACCGGCGGGAGAAGTGCACGATGAAGGCGTCGGCGTTCTCGGTCGTGCAGCGGACCGTCGCCTCGTCCACGGAACGGCACTCGCTCCGCAGGCTGAGCGAGGGCGAGACCCCGATGTAGCCGTCGAGGGTGCCTGTAGGGATGTTGGCGAGGAGCACCTCGGTGCGCAGCGCGGGACCGAGCAACCACGTGCCCGGGCGCCCCGTGCCGGCCCACTCGGTGACGATGGTCGAGGCCGTCGCGGGGTAGGCGGCCAGGAGCGTGCGGCCGGCGCTCGACGCGAAGACGGACTCGATCTTGCTCGTGTACGTCGGCTCGCCCGACCTGAACGTCACCGAGGGGAGGATCCTGCCCTCGAGCGCCGCGAAATGGGTCGTGAAGCTGCTGCGCACGCTCTCGTTGTAGTCGTCCCGCGCGGCGAGGCTGTTCACGCTGCCGATGCCCTCGCGAACGGCGGTGAGCGCCAGCGCGCAGCCGACATCGAACGGGGACGGCGCGAGCCGCATCCAGCCGCCCCTCGTCTCGCTGCGCGCGACCGAGGGCGCGGCGTACCCCGGCAGCATGTGGAGCACGTCGCGCGCCTTCACGTCCTGCGCGATCTCGCGGGCGAGCACGTTCTCCTCCGGCCCTATCAGATAGGCCACCTGATCGGTGTAGAGGAGCTCGACGAGCTGCTCGAACCCGCGCTCCCGGCTCGAGTGGCTGTCGCGGCTCCGGAGCTCGAACGGCCTCCCGTCGAGCCCTCCCGCGGCGTTCAGGTCGCCGATCGCGAGCAACATCGCCTGCTCCAGGTTGCGGCCGATGGCCGACTCGCTGCCGGAGAACGGCAAGAGCGCCCCGAGGACGACAGCGTCCTCGGGGCGATCGGGCGCTGTCTGCGAGCACGACGCAGAGAGCAGAGACGCGAGTCCCATGAGCGCCCCGGCCTCCACGCCGCGCGCGCGCCGTCCGAGATCTGTGAGCCACATGCCGGTTCGACCAGAGCGACGCAAAGCGGCAGGCCTCCCCCCAAGGTACAGCCTTGATCTTCGCGGGGATGACATCCCATCGAAGACCGATCGTCAAGAGGGATGGAGGCAAACACGGACGGATGGAGTCGATACAGCAAACGTAAGCTGGCACCGTCGTGCAACCCGGATCACAGCAGCCGACATCCCGCTTCGAGCCGCTGTTCGCGCCCGCGGATCGCGGTCCTCAGGGCGAGAGGTGAGCGTCACCACGAGGAGCGAGCGCCCCTGCGTAAGGCGATGTACCCCGCCGGCGACCCGCGCCCTCAGGTCCGCACCGGTGCGCTCTTGTAGCCTTCACGCGGCCCCCTCGCCGACGTCTCGACACGTGAGTGATCAGCTGTGTTGTGCCTTTCATGGACATGGGTGAGCTCGCCCGTCCGCTTCGATGATCCCGTGGTCCCTTGACAGGGTGAATCAGCGTATGGTCCGCTGATCGTAGGCCCCCCATGCGCTGTATCGAAGCCGGGCTGCTCGTGGGACCGTCACACGCCGCGTCGGGCAATGATCCCGCGGCGAGCACGACATTCACGCAGGGGCACCGCGCACGGCCGAACGCGCACGGCCGAACGAACCACGGACAAGGAGATCTCTCATGACGAGGAGTGGACGATGGGGGATGACGGCGCTCGGGCTCGCGCTGATGACGGTGGCCTGCGGATCCACCGCCCCCGGCGCGGGCGAGGAGGCCACGCCCATCCGGCGGATCCCGACGCCCGACAACGAGTTCACGCCCGTGGAGCTCGAGGCCCTGATCGACGACCTCATCGAAGAGCTCAACAAGCACCCGGCCCGGCCCATGCAGATGTCGGTCGTGCTGAAGAACGCGACCGGCTTCTGGGCGCCGGTCGTCACGGCCGCGAACCGCGCCATGGGCGATCTGGGCGTCACGGGGAACGTGATCGGGCCCATCACGCAAGTGAGCAACGGCGCCGAAGACGAGGCGCTCCAGAACGAGCAGATCGCGCAGGTGGTCGCCGACGGCGCGGAGGGGCTCGGCCTCGCGCCCTTCAACGACCTCCAGACGAACGCCGTCAACGAGGCGGTCGCGAAGGGGGTCCACGTGGTCACGCTCGACACCGACGTGGCGCACTCGAACCGCGCGCTCTTCGTCGGGACCCTCGACGGGGTTGCCGGGGCCGCGGCGAGCGAGACCCTGCTGGCGAGGCTGCCTCCGGCGCCGGGGACGGTGATCGTCCACGGCAACAGCATCCCTGTCTGGAGCAACGGCATCGAGCGGACGGCGGGCGCCCGGCGCGCGCTCGAGGCGGCCGGCTACGACGTCCTCGTGCGTCAATCCATCTGGGATGAGGGCGGCGAGGACGGCGACGTCGCGTGGATGAAGACCCAGATCGAGACAGCGGACCCGCCCGTCGTGGGCATGCTCGGCCTGTTCAACATCTCGTACCGGTGCGCGATGGCCGCGGAGGCCGCGGGCAAGCCCGACATCCCCATCGTCGCCTTCGACTTCGATCCGAAGACCGTCGACTACATGCGGCAGGGGCGCATCAAGGCCACCCACGTCCAGCGGCAGTATTACCAGGGCTACCTCGTCCCTTACATCCTCTACGGCATCAAGAACATCGGCCTCGACGCGACCCGGCAGATCCTCGCGCCGCGCATGATCGACGACTTCCGCGTCAACACAGGCATCGACGTGGTCTCGGCGGACAAGATCGACGCCTACAACGACTTCCTCGCCTCGATCGACGTGAGCCAGTAGCGCCGCCCGCGCCTCGTCCACGTCGGCTCACGCCGATCCACGTCAGATCACGTCAGCTTCCTCAGCTCCCCGGCGACCCGCAGATCCGGTGGACCAGCTCGAGCAGGGGCTCGATCTGGAGCGGCTTCTTCAACAGGCCCGCGACGCGGAGCCGCGACGCCTCCTGCTCGGCCCGCACGTCGGCGGACACGATCACCACCGGGATCGACGCGAGCTCCGGATCGCGCTGGAGCTCGGCGCGGAGCTGCCAGCCATCCATGACCGGCATCATCAGATCCAGCAGGATCAGCGCGGGCGGCCGGCTCCGCCGCAGGAACGCGAGCGCCTCGGCGCCGTCCGACGCCTCCTCGACGTCGTAGCCCTCGAACACCAGGAGCTGCGACAGGATGCTCCTGATGTCCAGATCGTCCTCGACCACCAGGATGCGGCCTGTTTTCTCGCCCATGCTCGAACCTCACGACCTGAGCGCGCCGCGCTCCCCTCCCGCGGATCCGCGGTTCCGCTGAACACCCATCTCCCGCCGGCGGCCCTGATCGATCGAGCGTCACAGGCCGTGCGCCACCTTGGGCGCGCGCGGCCGGACGCGCAAGCGGCCGGTCTGCCGGTCGCTCGCACGCCTGGCCGCGCGCCGCGCGGCAGGGGCGGCCGGCCCCGCCGCTGTCCGCCCGGGGCAGGGCGCCGCGCCTACTGCGCGGCCTCCTCGGGGCAGTCGTCGACGGCCTCGCCCCGGGCCCCCGCGCGCGGGTCTGCGCCGCCGGCGTCGGCGCGCCACGCGGGCAGGAGCACGCGGAAGCAGGCGCCGCGGCCCACCTCGCTCTCGACCCCGATCTCGCCCCCGAAGCTCGCCACGATGCCGTGGCAGATCGCGAGGCCGAGCCCCGTCCCCTCCCCGATCGGCTTCGTCGTGAAGAACGGGTCGAAGATCCGGCTCCGGAGCTCCGGCGCGATCCCCGGCCCGGTGTCGCGCACCTCGATGCGCACCCGGTCGGGCGGCGCGGCGGCGGTCGAGATCCGGATCTCGTTCTCCGCCTCGTTCCCGTCCGGCAGCGCCTGGGCGGCGTTCACGAGCAGGTTGAGGATCACCTGGCCGAGCTGCGCCTCGTTCGCGTGGACGGGCGGCACCGGGCCGAGATCCAGCACGAGCCGCGCCTTGCTGCGGATCTGCTGCTGCGCCATGCGCAGGACGAGCTGGATCACGCGGTCGACCTCGACCCGGCCGAGCGCGCCGTCGTCGGCCCGCGAGAACGTCTTCAGGCCGCTCACGATGTGCCGGACCCGCGCCCCGCCCTCCGCGGCCTCGTCGAGCGCCGAGACGAGCGCGTCGACGCGCGCGGCGGCGCCCCTCGCGCGCAGCTCCTTGCGCGCGAAATCGACGTTCGTGACCATGTACGCGAGGGGGTTGTTGATCTCGTGCGCCACCCCGGCGGCCAGCGTCCCGAGCGACGCCATGCGATCGGCGAGCAGGAGCCGCGTCTCCAGCTGCCGGCGCTCGGTGACGTCGGACACGGCCCCGAGCATCCGGTACGCCTTGCCGCTCCCGTCGCGCAGGACGATCCCCCGGTCCTGGACGTCGGCGTAGCTGCCGTCCGCGAGCACGCACCGGTACCAGAGCTCGAACGTCGTCTCCTTCCCCTCGATCGCGCGCCGCAGCGCGTTCATCACGCGGTCGCGGTCCTCGGGGTGGACGCGCTCGAACCACCACGCCGCGTCCTCCTCGATGTCGGCGCCGCCCGTCCCGTAGAAGCTCCGCATCCGCTCGCTGCCGGTGACGCGCCCCGACGAGAGGTCCCAGTCCCAGAAGGCGTCGCTCGTCGCGCGCACGACGAGCCGCAGGCGCTCCTCGCTCGCGCGGAGCGCCTCCTCGGCGTCCCTGCGCGCCGTCATGTCGAGGACGAAGCAGACGCCGCGATCCCGCGCCCCCTCGACGAGCGCGGGCGCGATGAGGACCGGCAGGCGCCCGCCGTCGCGGTGGAGGAACTCCTTCTCGAACGGCGGGCAGATGCCGTGCTTCAGGACCTCCGACATCGCGCGCTCGTCCGCGGCGCGGAGCTCGGGCGGCGTGAGCGCCACCCAGCTCAGGCGGCCCGCCTCCACGTCGTCCCGCGCGCGGCCCACCATCCGGAGGAACGCGTCGTTCGCCTCGAGGATGCGCCCCGCGACGTCCCAGACGAAGAGCCCGATCACGCCCGCGGCCCCGTCGCGGAAGGAGCGCCCCGCGCGCTCGAGCAGCGCGCGCTCCGCCGGCGCCCGCTCGACCGCGCGCGCGGCCGGCCGCCGCGCCCACCACGCCGCCGCGTCGAGCTGGATCGCGATCGACCGCTCGTCCGCCGCCGCCACCGCGGTGGCGCCCGCCTCGAGGAGGTCCGTCGTGGCGCCCGCGTCCCCGGCGATGGCGACGACGGCCACGCGATCGCCGCCCGGGGCGGCGCGCAGCCGCCGGCACAGCGCGAGCGCCTCGCCGGGCGGCCCGTCGGCCCCCACGACCGCCACGTCGAACGGCTGGGTCGCCAGCAGATCCAGCCCGGCCTCGACGTCCCGGGCCTGGACCGCGGCGTGGCCGCGCGCCGTGGCGAGCGCCAGCGCAGCGCCCGCCGAGCCGCCGGGGAAGATCAAGATCCTGGGCTGCTGTGATCCCACCACCCGCGCAACATCCCGCGCGCGGGGCGCAGACGCAATACCGGCGCACCCCTCTCTCCCACCTCTCCCCTCTCCTCGCCCCCTCCCCCGTCTCCTCGCCCCTCCCCCTCTCCGTCGCTGCTTTCCCTGCCTCCCTGCGCCCCCGGCTCGCGTCTCCCCGTCGGGTCCCGTCGGGTCCCGTCAGGTCCCGTCGGGTTCACCCGCCCCCGGTCCTCCGGCCACCGCCGCGGCCGTCAAGCCTGGGTTCACCCCTCCTCGAACCATTGCTGGGCGTTCTCGAACCCCGCGCGCTGCGCCGATTTCTTGTAGCAGAGGAAGTACAGCTTCCCGCCCCGAACGCCGCACTCGGTGCGGTCCTTCCAGCAGGCGAGGAAGTTCGGATCCGCCGCCGGGTTGCTCGAGAACGTCGTCCCCTCCTCGACCTCGGGCACCTCGCCGGGCATGGGGCAAACCACCGCGTCGGAGGGCGACGGGACGCCCGCCGTGTTCGACGTGATGCCCGTGTTGAAGAGCGCCTCGGCCACGCGGCGCACGGCCGCGGCGCGGTCCGGCCCGCCGAGCGAGAGGATATCGAGGCAGGACCGCTCCACCTGGACGAGGACGAAGTTGCGCCCCTCGGTGATTGTCAGATCGAGCCCGCCCGCGGAGAGCTCGTGGCGGAGCAGATCGGGGGTGTCGTCCGTCGCCGCGTGGAGCGCGTGGCGCGCCCCCAGCGCCTCGTTGTGCGGGTTGACCTCGCTCCGGAAGATGGAGTCGCACCAGTAGTACGACTCGGCGCGCGCCTGGTCCGGCACGTCGTCGAACCGCTCGACGGGCGCGAACCCGCCCGGGGGCACGCGCGCCACGGCGGCGAGCCACGCGGCGAGCCGCGCGTCGATCTCCTGCCCGAGACAGCTTCGCCCGTTCATGCCCAACCTCCACGTCGGTACGTCGTCACGATCTGCTCGACGCGGTACCCGTCGTTCGGCGCCGAGCTGAACCAGATGAGCCCCCAGAACACGCCGAGGATCGGCTCCAGGCTGTCGAACACCCCGGCGCCCCCCGCGTAGTACCTCGTCCGGCCACCGTGCGAGAACTCGAGGCACGCCTCGTACCGGTTGAGCCCCGGGCTGAGCGTCCCGTCGGGCATGCGCGTGTGCGAGGCCGGATACGTCCTCCCCTCCTCGACCGGGCCGTCGACGAGCGCCGCGCGCCACACACGGTCGCCCACGGTCCTCGTCACGTCGAGCCCCGCCCACGGATGCTGCTCCAGGTCGGCCGAGAGCGTCCTGCGCCCGCCTTCCACGTTCGGATCGCCCCACACCACGATCATGCGCGTCCGCCCCGGGATCCCGAGCTGGCGCAGCATGCCGCGGACGAGGCGGACGATCGCCTGGCACTCGCCCGTCTCTTCCACGTAATCGCTCATCGCCCACGCGCCGCCCTCGTCGTTGAGGTACGTCGGGTGGTGGTACCGCCGTGGCACCCTGGGGCTCGGCTTCAGCGTGTAGATCGGGAACCTGGAGAGCAGCCCGTACACGATCTCGTGGGGATCCAGCGTGTTGAGCGGCTCGATCCACGAGACCGCCCTGTCCATCCGCTTCAGGGTCACCCCGTCTTCCTGCCAGACGTGCTGTCTGTCGGTCAGGGGCCTCCCCATCGTGACGTAGACGGCGTTCGATGTCCGGGAGGGCGACACGGCGGCTCCCCCGCCCGCCGACCACGACAGGTCGAGGTGGAACTTCTGGATCCTCCGCGCGATCGTCCGCGACGACGCGAGATCGAGCGGCCCGCCGCCGGCCGCGAGGCTGCGGCTCTCGAAGGAGAGCCCCGCCGGCCCGGCGGCGCGGATCGACGTCGGCGCCGCGCCGGCGCCGTTCGTCGACTCCAGCCCGATCCGGATGACGAGGTGCCTGCCCATCGAGATCGACAGCGGCGCTGCGTGTCTCGGCGTCCACTCGGGCTGCGGGCACGGATCTCCCGCGTTCTTCCAGCCGCTCTCCCCCTTGCAGTCCTTCAGCAGACCGTGATCGGACCTGAACTCGATGGATTTCAGCGCGACGGACCGCGCCGCATCGGGCGCAGCGTCGGGCTGCGGGCTCTCCGTGGTCGGATCCGCCATATCGACCTTCCTCGCTCGCGGCGCCGATGGACTCCGGCCCTCGCCGGGCCACGCGCCGAGTCACGGGGATCGTAATGTCGGAGCCGGCCGGGCCAAGTCGGGAGTCGTCGCAGGGGGCGGAGGCGCTCTGCCGGAGCGCCGCTCGGCGTCGCCGCCCCGGCAGAGCGCGCGCGGCGCGGAGGCGGCGCGCGCCGCCGGCCTGCGCGCGGCGGCGCGGCGCAGCGGCGCGGCGCAGCGGCGTGGACGAGCGCGCGCGAGGGACGGGCGGCGCGCCGGCGCGCGCCGCGCGGGCGACGACCCGGGTTCCTGCCGCCGCGGCCCCGAGCTAGATTGCGCGCATGCCGAACAGCCTGTTCATCGTGCATGTCCATGTGCATGTCAAACCCGAGCATGTCGACGCCTTCCGCCAGGCGACGCTCGACAACGCGAGCGCGAGCGTCAAGGAGCCCGGGGTCGCCCGGTTCGACGTCGTCCAGGACCTGGAGGACCCCACGCGCTTCGCGATCGTCGAGGTCTACCGGAACAAGGAAGCGCCGGCCGCCCACAAGGAAACAGAGCATTACAAGCGTTGGCGGGACACCGTCGCGGACATGATGGCCGAGCCGCGGACCAGCCGGAGATACGTCAATGCCTTCCCCGACGACGCGGGGTATTGACGTGGCGTCCCCCGTCCCCGCGCTCGCCTTCGAGTTCGCCACCGCGACGCGCATCGTCTTCGGCGCCGGCAAGCTCGCCGAGGTGCCCGCGGCCGTGAGGGCCCTCGGCGGGACGCGCGCGCTCGTCGTCACCGGGCAGCGCCAGGACCGCGCCGCGCCGCTCCTCGCCGCGCTCGCGCAGGCGAGCGTCGGCGCCGTGACGTTCGCCGTCGCGGGCGAGCCCACGGTCGAGCTCGCCCGCGAGGGCACGGCCCGGGCCGCGGCCGAGCGGTGCGACGTCGTCGTGGCCCTCGGCGGCGGCAGCGCGGTCGACGCCGGCAAGGCGATCGCCGCCCTGCTCGCGAACGGCGGCGACCCGCTCGACTACCTCGAGGTGATCGGCCGCGGGGCGGCGCTCTCCCGGCCGTCGGCGCCGTTCGTCGCGATCCCCACCACCGCGGGCACCGGCTCGGAGGTGACGCGCAACGCGGTGCTCGCCTCGAAGGAGGCGCGCGTGAAGGCGAGCCTGCGCAGCCCGCACATGCTGCCGCGGCTCGCGGTCGTCGACCCCGACCTGCTCGCGGGCGCGCCGCCCGAGGTGCTCGCCTCGAGCGGCCTCGACGCGCTCTCGCAGCTCATCGAGCCGCTCCTGTCGATCCGCAGCAACCCGCTGACGGACGGCCTCGCGCGCGAGGGGATCCGCCGCTCGGCGCGCTCGCTCCGCCGCGCGGTCCTCGAGGGCCCCGACGCGCCGGCGCGCGACGACCTCGCGGCGGCCAGCCTCCTCGGCGGCCTCTGCCTTGCGAACGCCGGCCTCGGGGCGGTCCACGGCTTCGCCGCGCCGGTCGGCGGCATGTTCGACGCGCCCCACGGCGCCGTGTGCGCCGCGCTCCTGCCGGCCGTCCTCGAGGTGAACCTCCGGGCGCTTCGCGCGCGCGGCCCCGACCACCCCGCGCTGCCGCGCTTCGACGAGATCGCGGCGCTCGTCACCGGCCGCGCCGGGGCCGCCGCCGAGGAGGGCATCGCCTGGGTGCGCGAGCTCTGCCGTGACCTCGCGATCCCGGGGCTCCGGCGCTACGGCGCGACCGAGGCCGACGTCCCGGCGCTCGTCGCGAAGGCCCGGGCGGCGAGCAGCATGAAGGCGAACCCGCTCCAGCTCACCGACGACGAGCTCACGGAGATCGCGGCGGCGTCCTTGTGATCGCGGCGCCGGTGGTATGATCCCGCGGTGGCAAGCCCCTACCGCACGAGACCGCCCTCTCCGCCTGCCCGGCCGACCGACGAGAGGCGGCTCGGCGCGGCGACCCTCGTCTTCGGCCTGCTCTGCGGCGTGATGGGGCTTTCGCTGGCCGACGAGCGTCGGGCAGAGTGCGCGCTGCTCGCGGGCCTGGGCGGCTTCGCCCTGCTCCTCCAGCGCGAGGGCGCTCGCTAGCCTCCCCCTCACCCCCCCGACGACCGGAGCTCGATGAAGAACGATCCCGCCCCGAACCCCACCCTCGACGCCATGCTCGCCGCCCAGCGCATCGCGTTCGCTCCTGTCATGTTCCAGGTGGCGCGGGTCATGCGGAACCGCGGCGTCCTCAAGGCGCTCCAGCGCGCCGGCCGGAGCGGCAGGACGGCCGCGGAGGTGGCCCAGGACACGGGCCTCTCCGCCTATGCGGCCAAGACCTTGCTGGAGGCGAGCCTGAGCTTCGGCCTCGTCGAGTGCGCCGGCGCGCGCGGAGAGCGCGCGGAGCGCTTCGCGATCACGCGGGTCGGCCTCGTCATCGAGAACGACCGGATGACCCGCGTCAACATGGATTTCATCCATGACGTTTGTTACGAGGGCATGCGCCACCTCGACGAGGCGATCGACGGCGGCAAGCCGGCGGGCCTGAAGGTCTTCGGCGAGTGGCCGACGGTCTACGAGGCGCTCCCCGAGCTCCCGCCGCGGGTGAGGGAGAGCTGGTTTGCCTTCGATCACCTCTACTCCGACTCGGCGTTCCCCGAGGCGTTGCCCGTCGTGTTCGAGCGGCGGCCGAGGACGCTCCTCGACATCGGCGGCAACACGGGTCGCTGGGCCATCCAGTGCTGCACGCACGACCCCGACGTGCGGGTCACCATCCTGGATCTTCCCGGCCAGCTCGAGGACGCGCGCGTCAACGTGGAGCGGCACGGCCTGCTCGGCCGGATCATGGGTACGCCGATCGACTTCCTGGATCACGGCCAGGCGTTCCCGACGGGCTTCGACGCCATCTGGATGAGCCAGTTCCTCGTGTGCTTCTCCGAGGCGGACATCGTCCAGATCCTCCGCCGGGCGCGCGCCGCGATGGGCGAAGAGACGGTGCTCTGGATCCTGGACACGTTCTGGGACCGGCAGACGAACGAGGTGGCGGTCCACTGCCTGCACGGTTCTTCCCTGTATTTCACGTGCCTCGCGAACGGGAACAGCCGCATGTACAGCGCCGCCGACATCAAGCGCTGCGTCGAGGAGGCGGGGCTCACCATCGACGCGGAGGTCGACAATCTCGGCCTCGCGCACACCCTGCTCCGCTGCCGCCGGCGCGACGTGGGCGACGTGCCCGGGCGGTGACCTGCGCAGCTGCGCGCGCGGGCGCCTGGCCGTAACCCGCGCGCGGGTAGTGCGGGACGCTGAGAACCGCCAAGACGCCAAGGACGCCAAGAAATCTCAATAATTCTGGGTTCTTGGCGTTCTTGGCGTCCTGGCGGTTCGATCCTCTGCCGCGCTCTCTGCGGTACGTCCCCCCCCCGCGCGACGCGCGCGCGGCAGCCTGGACGATCCCGCCTCGGGCGGGCGGCGATACGACGGATGAGGCGGCCCGCGCGGGGCGCGCGGGCGCGATCGAACGGCTTTCGCCTGCGGTCCTCGCGGTGCATAGTGCGGCTCCCCGACGGCGCGCCGCGCCATGGGCCCACAAGGAGAAACCGTCGTGTCTCAGCCTCCGCTCACCCAGCTCTCCGACGAGGAGCGCCTCTTCCGCGACTCGGTGCTTGATTTCGCCCGGAAGCGCGTCGCGCCGCGCGCGGCGGCGATGGACGAACAGGGCGCGCTCGACAGCGATCTTCTGCCTCCGCTCTTCGATCTCGGCCTGATGGGCATCGAGATCCCCGAGTCCTACGGCGGCTCCGGCGCGAGCTTCTTCAACGCGATCCTCGCCGTCGAGGCGCTCGCGGTCGTCGATCCGAGCGTCAGCGTGCTCATCGACGTGCAGAACACCCTGGTGGCCAATGCCCTCCTCCGCTGGGGCAGCGACGCGCAGAAGGAGAAGTACCTCCCGCGGCTGAGCCGGGACTGGGTCGGCTCCTATGCGCTGAGCGAGGCGGGCTCCGGCTCCGACGCGTTCGCGCTCGCGGCGCGCGCCGAGCGCAAGGGCGACCGCTGGGTCCTGAACGGCCGCAAGCTCTGGATCACGAACGCGAACGAGAGCTCGCTGTTCCTCGTGTTCGCGAGCGTCGACCCGTCGAAGGGATACAAGGGAATCACGGCGTTCATCGTCGAGCGCACCTCCCCTGGCTTCTCGGTGGGCAAGAAGGAGAACAAGCTCGGTATCCGCGCCTCCAGCACGTGCGAGCTCGTCCTGGAGGACTGCGAGGTGCCCGAGGGCAACGTGCTCGGCGAGGTCGGCAAGGGCTACAAGATCGCGATCGAGACGTTGAACGAGGGTCGAATCGGCATCGGCGCGCAGATGCTCGGCCTCGCCGCCGGGGCGTTCGAGCACGCGATGCGCTACATGGGCGAGCGGAAGCAGTTCGGCCAGTCGATCGCGAGCTTCCAGGGCGTGCAGTTCCAGTATGCGCGCGTGGCGATGGAGATCGAGGCCGCGCGCCTGCTCGTCTACAACGCCGCGCGGCTGAAGGACGCGGGCCAGCCGTTCGTGAAGGAGGCCGCGATGGCGAAGCTCTTCGCGTCCGAGGTGGCCGAGCGGACGGCGTCGCTCTGCATCGAGTTCATGGGCGGCGTCGGCTTCACGAAGGACTACCCGGCCGAGAAGTTCTATCGCGACGCCAAGATCGGCAAGATCTACGAGGGCACGTCCAACATGCAGCTCTCGACGATCGCGAAGCTGCTCCAGGCGGAGTACGACGTGAAGGGGTGAGCGGGGGAGTCCGCCCCTCCCAGGGATGCGCGGACGACGCGTCCGGGAGGGGAGGGCGGGCGTGTAACGGAAGGAGGTTGCCATGAGCTGGCATGAACGCATCGTGACGGATCTGGCCGTCTGCCACGGCAAGGCGTGCATCCGCGGGACGAGGATCATGGTGTCCGTCGTGCTGGACAACATGGCCGCGGGCCTGTCGCCGGAGGAGATCGTGAGCAGCTATCCCTCGCTCACGCTCGACGACGTGCGCGCGGCCATCGCCTATGCCGCGGAGCTGGCGAGGGAGCGCATCATCGACCTGCCCGCAGCGTCGTGACGATGAGGGTCAAGGTCGACGAGAACCTCCCGGAAGAGGTGGCCGAGCTGCTGCGCCAGGCGGCGCCATGACGCGTCGACGGTGCTGGCGCAGGGGCTCGGCGGTCATCCCGACCCGGATATCGCCGGGGTGTGCGCTGCGGAAGGAAGAGCGCTCCTGACGCTGGACGTCGATTTCGCCAACGTGCGCCGGTACGCCCCTTCGAACTACCAGGGGCTGATCGTCATGCGCCTGTCGCGTCAGGACAAGCCGCATGTGCTCGCGGTCGTCCGGCGCTTGCTCGCGTTGCTGGAGCGCGAGCAGGTCGAACAGCGCCTGTGGATCGTCGAGGAGGAGCGGGTACGCGTCCGCGAGTAGCGGCCCGGTCCTCACCGCTACCTTCACGTTCCGACGGCAGTGAGGCAGATCTTCATTGAGGCCCGAGCGGGGCCACGGGGGGCATCGGGGCGCAGATGCTGGGCCTCGCCGCCGGGGCGTTCGAGCACGCGATGCGCTACATGGGCGAGCGGAAGCAGTTCGGCCCGTCGATCGCGAGCTTCCAGGGCGACCAGGCGCTGCCCTCAGCGTCTCCGCTTCCATGACTCGGGTCTTCGATGCGTGTGAAAGCATGCGACGAAGACAACCACGTCATCCACCAGACGAAAGAACAGTCCGTAGGGAAAGCGACGGACCAGCGCCCGGCGTGTCTGGCGGTGCAGGACGGCATGGACCGTCGGAGCTTCGACCACTGCCTGCATCGCGGCGCGCACCTCGGTCAGGAACTCCTCTCCCAGCCCCTCGCGCTCCCGCTCATACCAGGCGTATGCCCGCGCGATGTCGGCCGCCGCAGCGGGCCGAACGAGGTATGGCTTCACCGGGACCGAGCGCGCGCCTGGGCGACGACCTCATCCCAGGTGAGCCCCACCGGCCCCTCGGCCTCGAGCTCGTCGAGGCGCCGATCGAGCTCGACCCGCTGCACATCGCTGAGCGGCAACGCATCCGGGTCCCGCCCGAGGCTCGCCCAGAGCTCATCGAGAAGATCGAGCTGCTCGTCCCGGCTCAGCCGGGTGATGTCCAGTGCGGCCTTGGCCATGCGTCCGGCAGTATCGCACACGGCGCCCCCAGGGACAATCCGCCGGCCCCTCCCCCGTCACGGGATGTTCCGCTTGAGGTTCGTCACCCAGCGGAGCGTCCACACCTGCTGCGGGAGGATCACGTCCCGCACCAGGATGTGCGACTCGGAGTCGAGCTCCTCGAGGTCGTTCCGGTAGTCCTTCAGGCCGTGGTCCTCGCCCTCCTCCAGCACCGAGAGCGCCGTCTTGTGGCCTATCGCCACCGCGGTCCGCTCGACCACCTTGGCGAACGCGCCCCACGGCCCGGAGCTCTCCGGCGGATCGCCCCCGAGCTCCTCGATCCGTCGGCGCAGGAGCTTCACCCGCGCCTCGTGCGACGCAAGGTTGAGCCGGAGGTGCTCGGCCACCCACCCGTCGCCCGCGGCGGCGATGGCCTGACGGTACGTCTCGACCGCGGACATCTCACCGCGGCAAAACGACTTGAGCTGCTCGATCGAGTCGTCATCGATGATGCCGTCAAGACCCACGCTCTCGTCTGCGAATGCGATCGGTTCCATGAGGACCCTCCTGAGGTTTCCGTGAACGCCCTTGTCTCTCCTCCTTACCTCCCGAGCAGCAGCCTCCGCGCCGACCGTCCCCGCAGGATCTGTGAGCGGTCCTTCCAGCACCGCCCCACCGCGGGGATCGCACGACCCTCTTGCCTCAGGGGTACAGCCTCGCCACACACCGACTTGACGTCGCTGAGCTCTTCACTTCTCTTCAAATCTATTCAAATCGCGTTCCACTCATCCGGAACCTCCGCAGCCCGGCGCGGGCTCACCCGATGAGATCACGAAGGATGTCCCGGCCCAGCGAGACGCATCACAGATCGACCGTCTCAGACGAACGAGGCGAAGACGCGCGCCCCCTTGCTCGTGCCGCAGGACTCGCCGCTGCCGACGTCGCGCAGGATGGCCTGCAGCGCCGCGGCGTCGGCGTCGTCGCGCGCCAGGACGCCGAGGAGCATCGCCCCCTCCTTGAGGCGGCGCTCGACCTCCGGGGCGCGCTGCTCCGGGATGCCGGCGTCGACGAGCACGCTGCTCAGGCTGGCCGTCGTGCTCGCCGAGCTGGCGTCCGCGAGCTGCACGGCGATGGGGCCCGCCACCGCGAGCCGCAGGCCGGGGACCACGAGCCCGGCGCCCGTCGCGCCGAGGATCGCGCTGAGCGCCTGGCCGTGGACGGCCGCGCCCTGCACGCGCGAGCGCACGAAGTGCTGGCGCCGCGCGGCCTCGCTCACGATGAGGCAGATGTCGCGGCGCGCGTGCCCGCTGTCCAGGATCCGCCGGATGGCGTCCTCCGCGTCGACCCGTGTTCGCACCATCCCGGTGATCAACCTCTGGCTCGCCATGCAGACCTCCTTGGCTGAGGGTTCGCGCCGCTCTTCGAAGATCCCGGAGAACACGAAGCGTACCGGGCGCAGCCTTCGCGCAAGTATGCGAATTGGTTCGCGAACCAACGACGCCCCCGCCGCGTCCGGGGCACTACGCCACAGCGGCCTGGGCGCGCTGTGACGGACAGACACGCCGATCTCGTCGGCGCGGAGCACGGCGCCGGAGGCAACCAGAAGAGCGCGGCTGTGACAGGGGGGCTGGGATGGATCCCGTCGAGACGGATCAGGCCGCGGCGCGCCGCTCCTTGCTCGGGCGCCTCGCGTTCGTGACGCCGCGTCGCGCCTTGCCGCCGCGCCGCGCCCTGGAGGCGGCGCGCACGCTCTCGCGGAGCTGGGCCGCGAGCGGCACGGCCTCGCGCTCGCTGAAGCCGCGCACGATCCGCAGCATCGTCGCCTCCTCGGGCCGGAGCGCCGCGAGCGCCTCGTCCGCGACGGCCTGCTCCGCCTCGAGCAAGGTCTGCAGGGCGCCCTCGGTGTAGGCGCGGATCACCGCGGGGTGCACATAACAGCGCTGGCAGACGGCGCGCGTGTTGCCGAGGCGCGCCGACACCATGTCGATCACCTGCGCCACGCACCTCTTCAGCTGGCGGGCCGTCGTCGCGACCTCCATCTCGCAGAAGAACGACGCGCACAGCACCGTGCCGGTCCACGTGCGGAAGTCCTTCGCCGTGAACTCCTGCCCCGTGATCGCGCGCAGGTACTCGTTCACGTCGTCGGAGTGGATCCGCTGCCGCTTGCCGTCGCCGTCGATGTACTGGAACAGCTCGTGTCCGGGCACGTCCTGGCAGCGCTTCACGACGCGGGCGAGCCGCCGGTCGCGCACCGTGAGCTCGTGCTCCTTGCCGCTCTTGCCCCGGAAGTGGAACCTGATGCGATCGCCCTCTATCTCGACGTGCTCGTCGTGGAGCGTCGTGAGACCATACGAGTTGTTGTCGCGCGCGTACTCGTCGTTCCCGATGCGGATCGAGGTCTCGTCGAGCAGGCGCACGACGGTCGCCAGCACCTTCTCGCGCGGCAGCCCCGGCAGCGCGAGGTCGCGCTCCGCCGCCGCGCGGACCGCGGGGAGCGCCGCGCCGAACGCGAGCATCCGGTCGTACTTCGTCTCATCGCGGACCTCGCGCCAGCGCGGGTGATACCGGTACTGCTTCCTGCCGCGCGCGTCCCGGCCCGTGGCCTGGATGTGCCCGCGCTCGCTCTGGCAGATCCACACGCCCGTCCACGCGGGCGGGATCGCGAGGCGGCGGATGCGCGCGAGCGTCTCCGCGTCCTTCACGAGCCGCCCCTCGGGGTCGAGGAACTTGAAGCCCTTGCCCGCCTTGCGCCTGGAGATGCCCGGCTCACCGTCGTTGACGTACCGGAGCCCCGCCGACCTGGCCGACTCGATCGGCGACGGGGTGATCGGCGCGGCCGCGGCGACCTCGCGCGGATCGTCGACGGCGCGCGCGAGCTCGATCTCGACGGTCTCGACGGTCTCGACGGCGAGCGTCACGCGGCGCCGGCGGACGACGCCGCTCGGCGAGGAGCGCCGCTCGCGCCGCGGAGCGCTCCGCGAGCGGCGCCTGGTTCGGGGGGTCGTGGCGCTGGAGCTCTGCATGGCGTCACGGGCTCAGGCGGCGCCCTCCACGACCGCGGTCGACGCGCGCAGCGCGCGCTCGCGGTGCGCCTCGCCGAGGAACCGCCGCACCTCCGCGTCGAGCGCCGCGATCGCCATCCGCTTGAACATGCGCAGCGGCAGCGGCACGTCGACGTCGAGGTCCACGGCCCAGGGCCGGAGCTCGAGGCGCCCCGTCAGCCGGTAGCCCTTGAAGCAGAACCCGAGATCCGCGCGCTGATCGTCGCTCCAGCGCATGGTGGGGGAGTACTCCGCGTACCGCTCGCGATACTGCGCCATCGCCCGCAGGACTGCCTTCTTCGCTTCCTCGTGGTTCAGGTCGTGATGGACCGTGTGCTTCATGGATGACCTCGGGTGATGGCTGGAACAAGCATCCAGCGGATGCTGCTGCGGCAGGTTCCGCAGCGCAGCCGTACCTGGCGCCGGCGTTCGGCGCCAGGTTTCGGCGCTTTCGGCGCTCTCGGCGCGTCCGGCCCGAGCACTAGCAAGCCGGGTGCCTGCCGGGTCCAGCGACGGCATCCGGCCGGGACGAGGTCGCGCCCGCGGAGATCCCGGAAAACCTCGCGCCGGCGGCGCCGCGCGCCTGGCGAGGTTCGCCACAAGCGAGGCAGATCGCTACGCCGTCCCCTGATCCGCGGGCGCGCGCCACGGGTCAGCTCGGCGGCACGGCGCGTGCGTTCCTCGCCATCATGCACGCAGCAGGAGCGCTGAAGTCATCGCCTGACGTCAGGGGGTGGATCGGGCCACGGGCGAGCAAGGCGCTGAAGGTGCTGTTGATCCTGCCGGTCGCGCTCTGGCTCGGCTACGTCGTGATCATCAACGTGATGCTGAGCACGAAGCTCGTCGCGCGGCTCGTCAGCTACAACCCGATCGACGCGAACCTGCATTACGAGTCCGCCTGGAGCCTCTGGCCGGGCGTCGTGCACGCGAAGGATCTCCGTCTCAGCGGGTCCGACAGCCTGCTCCAGTGGGCGGTGCTCCTCGACGAGGTGGACGCGGACATCCACCTCACCGATCTCCTCCGCAAGAAGTTCCACGCGGAGGACATCCGCGCCGAGGGCTTCACGTTCCGGATGCGGCTGCTCGTGGATCCGACGAGCGAGCGCGATCTCGGCGCGCCGCACATCCAGGCGCTGCCTCCCATTCCGGAGTTCACGAACCCTCCGCTCAAGCCCGAGCTGCCGCCGAAGAACGATCTCGAGAGCTCGGACGAGGGCTACAACCTCTGGACTGTGCACCTCGAGGGCGTCGACACGACGCTCAAGGAGGTCTGGATCCAGCAAGTCCGCTACGCCGGCGGCGGCCGCGTTCGCGGAGGGTTCTACTACAAGCCGCTCCGCGCCGTCCGCGTCGGGCCGCTCGCGCTCGAGCTCCGGTCGGGCGACGTCCACGTCGCCGATCGCGTCGTCGCGCGGGTCGACGGCGACGTCGACGTGACGATGAACACCTTCGATCCGCGGGACGTCGAGGGGCTCGACGTCTTCGACACGACCTGGGCGCGCGTCCGCCTCGACGTGCAGCTCCCCGGGCTCGACATCCTCCGCGTCATCCGGGGCGAGGGCGCCGAGCCGCGGGTGGAGGACGGCAGCGGCGAGCTCCGGACGAACGTCGTCATCAACCGGGGGAACATCGAGCCGGGCAGCTCGGCCTCCTACGCGACGAGCCACGTCGTGGCCGCGGCGTCGTCGCTCCGCGCGGCGGTCGAGGCGGACGTGGACCTCGGCGTGAGCGAGCGCGGCGAGGCGCGCCTCGCCGTGCGCGTGCCGCGGGCGACGCTCGAGCGCCCCGGGAAGGGGCTTCCGCCCATCGTCGTCGAGCGGGCGAGCGCCGTCTTCGACGCGCCGGAGCTCCACCTCATGCGGCTCCCGCCGGGGTTCTCGTCGAAGCTGGACGTCGTCGCCGCGGCGATCCCGGACCTGCGCTGGCTCAACCCCGACAGCCCTGCGCCGGACGCGCCGCGGTTCACGGGCGGCGCGGCGTTCGTGCGGAGCAGCCTGGAGGTCGACCGGCTCGGGCGCGGGTCGGGCGCGCTGAGCCTGCTCATGAAGCAGGGCGCCCTGCGGTGGAAGGAGACGACCGTGAAGGCCGACGGGGAGGCGCGCATCGCGCTCGACGCGGCGAGCCTCCTGAACCCGACGGCCACGCTCCGGAAGAGCCGTATCGAGCTCAAGGACGTCGCGGTCGAGCGCAAGGGCGAGGTGTGGCCGGACTGGTGGGCGCGCATCGACATCGACGAAGCGAAGGTGGGACGAGGGCTGATGGAGGCGGCCATCCGGCTCGAGTGCAAGGACGCGCGGCCGGCCGTGGAGCTGCTCGACGCCGAGGACGCCATCCCCGGCTGGGCCGCCGGGCTCCTCACGATGGAGGGGCTCAAGGCCTCCGCGACGGTGACGCGCAAGGCGAGCGACGTCGATTTCAGGCTGCTCGAGGCGCAGGGGGGCAATCTGGCGATCCGCGGGCGGCTCACGAAGTCCGACGGACAGGACCCCCGGGGCGCGTTCCTCGTGAAGAGCGGGGTGCTGTCGGTGGGCATCGACCTCGCGCAGGACGGCGCGGGGGTGCACCCGCTCGTGGGCGACGACTGGGTGAACGAGAAGATCGCCGCGCTGGGCAGGTGAGCTGCGGCGAGGGAGGTCTCGCCGGGGGACCTCCCGTCACGCCGAGAGCAGAGACGTCGTCACGGGGGACGCGGCCAGCGGCGGCCGTGCGAGGATGCGCGGCGTGCCCCTATCGCCGCAGAAGCCGCGCAAGGATCCGCGCCAGGAGCGCTCGCGCAGCACGCGCTTCGCCAGGCCGCCGAGCCGCGACGAGTGGATCAACCTGGCCATCCAGCTGCCCGCCGCGTGGCTCTCGTGGCGCCTGCTCGGCGCGCCCGGCTTCACCTACCTGCTGCTGTCGACCTTGATCGGCCACAGCCTGCACCCGGTGGCCGGCCACTTCGTGCACGAGCACTACGTGTACGCGCCCGGGCAGGAGACCTACAGCTACTACGGGCCGCTCAACCACGTGACGTTCAACGTGGGTTACCACGTCGAGCACCACGACTTCATGAACGTCCCCGGCTGGCGCCTGCCCGCGCTGCACCGCATCGCCAAGCGCCACTACGACGCGCTGGTCTCGCACCGCTCGTGGACCTGGGTGCTCTGGCGCTTCATCACGGACCCAGCCATGGGCCCCCACGCCCGCATCGTGCGCTCCCGCGCCGTCCACGATGGCGCCGTGAGGCGGTCGATCCAGGTCGGCGCCAGCGATGGAGGAGCGCGCGCGCCGATCCAGAGGGCGTAGACGGAGAGGCCGCCCGCGGCCTCGCGAGGCCCGGGATCAGTGCGTCGTCGCGCCGCCGAGCGTGGGGACCGGCTCGTCGCCCGCCACCGCGAGCGCGGCCGGGGTCGTCGGCGTGGAGCACGTGTTCCCGTTCACGTGCGCCGCGAGGAAGGCCTCGAGGACGCCCTCGCGGTGCGGGAGGAAGAACTCGGTGAGCGCCCTGGAGAGATTCCCGTCCTCCCTGACATGGACGAACCGGCCAAAATCCCCCACCGGCACATCCTCCTCGGGCCACGTCACGCCGTTGCCGAGCGAGTCGCCGCCGCTGAGCTGGTGGCACCCGGCGCACGACTGCGTGGTGGCGCGGTTGGCCACGTCCGCGGGCGTGAAGATGGAGTCCCGCCCGAGGCGCACGAGCTCGGCCTGGATCCGGTCGCGCAGCTCGAGGTTCGGCAGATAATTGACCGCCGGCAGCAGCTGGTCGAGGTAGTCGTTGCTGCGGTCGACGGTGCTCTCGCCCGCGTTGTAGAGGTCTGCCCTCGAGTTCGTGAGCTTGATGTCGTTGATGTCGGTGCTCAGGGTCGTGAGCTCGTCCACCGACTCGAGGAAGTCGTCCATGAACCACGAGTAGCGGAAGTCGCTCGGGTCGACGTTCGTGCTGAACAGCGGGCCGTAGGGGTTGTCCTTCACCGTGACCGGCTTGAAATAGAGCCGCTCCCCGCCGGGGGTCTTCGCGAGCTTGAACTCGCGGAGCTGCCAGATCTGGCCTTGCTTGGCCTGATGCGGGCTGTTGGGATCGCCCATGAACTGGTTGGTGCGGATCTGGCCCGTGCCGCGGCGGCCCGCGGGGCCGTGGACCGCGTCGGCGAAGTTGTCCGGGTGGAGCACCGCGTCGAAGTCGGTGCCTTCCAGGCCCTCCATGAAGAACGTCTCGAGCTCCTCGGCGCGCTCGTTGGCGTCCATGCTCGAGAGGCTCGCCCAGAACTCGGCGACCGGGAGGCATGCATCGATGCCGCACTCCGGGTGGGGATTCGGGAGCTGGGCCTCCAGGATGAACAGGTTGCGGTCGGCGATACCGGCCGACTTCTTGGCGTAGACGATCCGGTACTCGCCGCAGTGCGAGCCGTCCCGCGGCGCCAGATCGAAGCGGTTCACGACCGCGATCGGCTCGACGAAGTCGGCCGAATTCGGGTCGAACGGATCGCTCACGGCGAGGCGCCCCTCCCTCCGGCCGCACGCGATCCGGTAGCCGTTGATCGTGGTAATACCCGCGCTGTTGGTCTGATCGTCGCAATGGATGGCGTCGGGGTCGTGAGCCGTGGCGGACCCGTTGAAGAAGTCCCACCAGCTCCGGTAAAGTTGGACGGCGCTCTGTTGGCTCGAGAGCTCCGCTCCGGCGATGAGCTGATTGAAGACATCCTCGAGCTGGAACCTGGCCATGGCGAGCGGGTCGGTGGCCTTCGTGAGGATCAGCGAGCGCAGCGGGTCGATATCCAGCGGGGCTGACAGCGCCTGCCGGCGCGCCGCGGCGGGCTCCTCGGCGTCGACGCCGGCGACGTCGCCGGGCGCGCTCGCGTCGCCGCACGCGGCCAGGGAGGCGGACGCCGCGACGCACATGACCGCCGCGGCGAAGGGGAACGTGGAAGCATGACGAAGACGCATGATCGCTCCTGTGGCGTGGGGCGGACCGGGGTCGCTCCGAAGCGGCTCGCACCCCTTCGCCAAGCTCGCCCCTCGCGCTGTACCTGCCAGGCCGCCGCTCAGGGCGACCCCTGGCCGCGACAGCCGGCTGTCAGGGCGCCATCGCAACCGGCGTGCCGCCCCGCGGCCCGGGGGCCCTTCCGACGACGACGCGCGGCGCGAGGACCGAGCGCGGCGAAGGAGCGGCCGCCGCGCGATCGAGCTCGCCCAGGTGGAAGCGCGCGGCTGGCAATCCTTGCCGTCCTGGCAAAGATTGCCAGCCCCAGAAGGCACCGGCATGGCAAGGATTGCCGTGGCGCCGCGCGCCCGGCCCGATCACGACATGTCCGGCGGAAGCGGCACGTTGTGCTCGGAGGAGACGGCGCCCGCCGCCCCCGGGGGCAGCCTGCCGATGGGACCTTCGCGGTGCTGCGCCCGGTCTTCTCGAGCCGGCAGACCGATTGTTTGAACGTCGGCTGCCTGGACAGCGGATCGGTGTCAGGGGCCGGCTCGCCGGCGGGTACGGGCACTATCCCATCGTCGGCGATCCGACCGACGTCGCCGAGGCGCTCGGGCGCGTCCGTGACACGGGCGTCCGCGGTCTCGCCATCAGCTTCATCGACTTCGCCGGCGAGCTCCCCTACTTCGCGCAGGAGGTCTTACCCCGCCTCGTCGAGATGGGCGTCCGCCGGCCCGGCTGAGGCCCGCGCCAGCCATTCCTCTCGCCAGCGAGGTGTGCACGAGGCTCGACACGACGACGGCCCCCGTGTTCTCCTGCACTGTCGCCCTCGGTCGGCGAAGCAACGGTGCGGCAGTGGACAGACCGCCCCCCTGCGCGCACGGCCCCTTGTGAGAGGAGATGCGTCATGCAGCGCGAGCTCGTCCTTCTTGCTCATTGTGCTCTTCTTGCCAGTCTCGTTCCAGCCGCCGCCGGCTGCGCCGCAGGTGCCGAGGAGCTCGGTGCGAGCCCCGGTGACGAGGACATCGCCGAGGCCAGCCTGGCGGCTTGCACGGATCCGGCGTCGAGCCTCGGCGGCTCGAACAACTTCTACTCCACGCCGATCGGGGCTGGGTCGCCCGGCACGGTCTACTCGTCCTCGCCCACGACCACCTACGGCAGCGCCGCGTGCTCGACCGCCTACGTCTTCGAGGTGACCGGATTGGCCGGATCCTATCCTCACATCTACGCCATCTACGACGATGTTCTGCCGACGAGTCAGTCGGAGTGCGAGATCTCGGGCGTCACGGCGACAGCGTATGGCTGGGTCCCTCCGCACTGCAACGGCTGGACCTGCTATATCGGCCGCTGGGAGCAGCTCGCGGACCCGTACGGAGACACGACACCGACCGACTACGGACACTGGGTTCCGGATGCCGGTCACCCGAACGGCGGTTATTGCACCACCGCCAAGGGGGGCGCCGCCCCGTGGGTCGTCTTCGAGCCCAACACGACGAAGTACAGCACGGTCCGGGTCGCTGGGTCGGCCTTCACCTTCTTCCTGAAGAAGAAGGTCATGGGGATGGTCGCGCGCTGGTGACCGGCCCGCGCGGGGCGCTCCGGCCGGCTGGCGCCCGCAGGCGGCCCGCGAGGCGACCGTTCCGCGTCCGGAGGCGCGTCACCCCTCGCCCGCGAGCACCGCGGTGATCGCGACGCGCTCGCCGCGCGGCCGGCCCGCCGCGTCGGCGTGGGCCATGTCGAGGGCGGCCAGCACCGTCGAGAGCGTCGTCTGGTCCAGGACCGACGACGCCTCGACGGCGTGGAGGTCCTCTCCCACGAAGTTCTTCGGGCACGCGTCGATGACGGGAAGCGCGCGCGTCTCCGGCGCGGGCGCGAACCGGATCGGCAGGCCGTGCGTGCGGCAGATGAGCGGCCGCGCCGCGTAGACGGCGCACCTCCCCTCCCCGTCGAGCGCCGGGCACACGCCGGGATCGCCCGCCCGCGCGCGCGCGGCCAGCGCCGACCGGTCGGCCTCGGGCAGCGCCGCGACCGCCTGGCGGAGGGCGTCGGCCTCGATCGACGTCACGGAGAACCGCCGCCGGCAGCAGTCGCTGCACCCGGTGCTGCAGGCCATTCGCGCGCCGAGGCGGGCGCTCGCGCGCGCGAAGAACACGTCGACCTTGGCAAAGAGCTCGCGGAGGCGCTCGTGCGGCGGAGGGCTCATGCGCCGGGTTGTAGCAGCCGGCGCCCAGGGCGCCCCGCCAGGGACACGAAAGCCGCCGGCCGGGACAGGGAGAGGGCCGCCAGGGACAGGGGGGAACGCCGCCAGGGACAGGCGGCGCGCCGCCAGGGACAGGGGGGAACGCCGCCAGGGACAGGCGGCGCGCCGCCAGGGACAGGGGGAGCGCCGCCAGGGACAGGCGGCGCGCCGCCAGGGACAGCGAGAACGCCGCCAGGGACAGCGAGAACGCCGCCAGGGACAGATGCGAACGCGCCAGGGACACCCTGGCGGGACGGTTCCGCGGGGGCGCGTCGCCATCCGGTGCCTTGCCAGGGATTCCAGGGCGGCGTGACGACGGATCGCAGCCCGTCGGTGGCCCCGCCCAGCCCGAGCGCGCCAACAGCGGCGGCGAGCACGATGCGTCGTGCGCCTCGCGACCTCCGCTCGGGCCGGGGACCCGTCACATCTCCAGCTCGACGGCTTGAATGGGGCGCTCCGGGCCGGCATCGAAGCCGGGCGTAACCAGGGATCCATGGAGGACGCATGAACCTGCACCGCGCGCTCATCGGTCTGGCCGTTCTATCTTTGACGTCCCTCTCGTCCACGGCGGCTCTTGGGCGAGTCGCCGTGGATCTCTTCACCATCGATCCGAACGACTCGTCAGACAGCTCGGTCGGGGTGACCCGATTCAACTCGATGCGGGTGAGCGTCCGGACGACGCCGCCCGAGGAGGTCTACGCCGTCGAGGCGGAGTACGCCGGGGTGACGATCCCGCTCACGCGCAACCAAGGCAACACTACGTACTCCGGGACGTTCGACCTGACCCCGATCCCCTACGGTCCGTACACCCTCAAGGTCACCGCGTACGACAGGTACGGGGAAGCTTCGACGATTCAGCGACTCGTGCACCGGTACGCGCCCCCGACCATGTGGGTGGTCAGCCCGCGACCCTACACCCCGATCACCAGGGACACCCCCATCGTCGCGAGGTGCGTCGGAACTCCCCCCTACTCGTGCCTCAATTTCAGGGCGGCCGTGTCCAGCCAGATTGGCAAGGCTGAGACGCTGAAAGGGGGGCCGTCGACGTTGCCAGGAGCGATGGAGATCCGCCAGTCCCCATCGTCACCCCCGCTCCAGTCGGGCCAAGTGTTCAGGATCACGCTCCAGTCCGAGAACCCCGGCGGCGGCGTGCTGTCGATACCGGCCATCTATGGCATGTACACCCCCGTCTACTACGTCGAGGAGAGCCCGAAGCTCTCCGTGGTGCAGCGCGCCCCCGGCACCATCATCGATTTCGACGCGACGCGCATCCTGTTCCGCGATCACAACTACCTGCTCGGCGTCGTCGACCGCGCGACCGAGCTGGTCACCTACATCGGGGAGCTCCAGCCGCCCACGCCCCATACCAAGACCGAGGATTACGGCGCCCTCACGCCGTCAGGGGTCGTGATGCAGTCGTGGAACGGGTACCTCTTCGCGTGGGCGAACGGCCGCTTCAGCAGGACCGAGAGGCGCGGGTGGATCGACGCGGTGAACGGCGACTCGCTCCTCTGGATGACGCCCGACGAGGACCAGATCAACCTGCTCACGCTGACCACGGACGTCGATACGACGTTCCATCTCAGGCCAGGCACCACCACGCCGTTTCAGGCCGACATCGCGGCGTCCGGCGACATCTACTACAGCACGTACGAGGAACCGTCGATCCGCGGCCCGGGCGAGCTCCGGCTCGGGAACCACCCCGGCTACCTGCAGCGGCCGATCACGGACGGCACGAACGTCGCCGGCCGGTGGTGGAACGGGGCCGTGTGCTCGAGCTACCTCTATACAGCGGACGGCCAGGAGGTGTTCCTCGGCGACTCGAGGCAAGGCAACGCCGCGGGGCTGCTCGCGCATGCGGGGTACACGGCTTTCCTGAAGAGCGACGGCGCCGTCAATCAGGTCTGGGTGCGGACCCCGGCGGGTGATCTGCACCAGCTCAGCGACTTCCCGACGTCGAGCCGGTTCGACCAGCAGAGGCTCCGTATCGGGCACGACGGCATCAGCGATACGGGGGAGGTCGTGTTCCTGAACGACGGGAAACGTTACATCGGGCGCCCGGGGGAAGAGCCTGAAGAGATCGGCTCCGATCTCGGTCATGCGCGCTGGTTCGACGGGGGCTGGTACGTGACGCTCGGCAACACGCTGTTCGAGGTGGCGACCGGCGACGCGACGACGGGAGATGCCGCGGTCGCGGCGGAGGGGATGGCCGGGCGCCCCGTCATGGAACGATCGGAGGAGGAGCTCGATCTCGTGCACACGGCGCCGCTCGCCGCCGACACCGCCGAACCGCCGGCGCCGGATCCCAGCGAACCCGGAGCCGCCCCGGACACCTTCGAGGACGTCGAGGCGGCGGCGCTCTCCGGCGATCTCGCCAGCGCCGGCGCGCTCGGTGATCCGCCGCCGGCCGCCATGGGCTGCAGCGCTGGCCCGAGCGCCGCCGGCCAGAACGCAGGCTCGCAAGGTGCCACCGCGCTCGCCTCGGCGCTCGTGGGGCTCACGCTCGCCCGACGCGGCCGCAGGCGCTGCTGAAGGCGTCTCGTCGGGGCGGCGGCCGAAGGGCTCGCCGGGGTGTTCTCCTGATGGGATGTTCATGCGATCTCGTACTTGCCCGACCGGGTGCGCACAAGTCACTTTCGGATTCGCTGCATCACGCGAAGATACCGAAAGGTCTTGTCATGAAGACATATCTCAAGACGCTGTTTGCGCTCGCTGTAGCGGCGGCTCCGTTCGGCCTGGCCGCGTTCGCTTGCACCTCGGCCGACCGGGACGCGGCATCAGAGCACGTCGCCCCCGCCGAGGGTGATCTGAGCGGCCACGCGCGGTTCGGCGACTTCGACGCCGCGACAGATCGCAACACGCGCAGGATGCTCGAGCGAGGCCGGGAGATCTTCCGGTTCGACACCTTCGGAGATGAGGAGTTCTGGGGCGGCGAGCTCCGGTTGCACGAGGCGATCGCCGGCGTGACGCCGGCTCAGGCGCTGGACCTCGGGCTGAAGGTCGACGCGGACGCGCTCCCGCCGCGGCTACGGGACCAGATCGCGCGGGGTCGCGTGAACCTCGACGATCCCGCGGTGACGCTGCGCCTCCTGCAGCTCAACGCGGTCGTCGGGGTGACCGGCTTCTTCGACGACGGCGGCGCTCTCATCTCGATCGGCCTCCAGTGCGCCTTCTGTCACTCCACGGTCAACGACTCCGTGGCCCAGGGGATCGGCCAGCGCCTCGACGGCTGGTCCAACCGCGACCTGAACGTCGGAGCCATCGTGGCCTCGGCCCCGAACCTCCAGCCGTTCGTCGCCTTGCTCCGCGCGGTGGACCGGGACATCACCGAGGCGGACGTGAGGAACGTGCTCCTCAGCTGGGGGCCCGGCAAGTTCGACGCCCAGCTGATCCTCGACGGAAAGGCGTTCCGGCCTGACGGGACCTCCGCGGCCACCTTGATCCCCAATGCCTTCGACATGGCCGGTTTCAACGAGCACACATGGACGGGCAACTGGGGCTCGGTGCCCTACTGGAACGCGTTCGTCGCCGTGAACGAGCTCCACGGACGAGGGAACTTCTTCGATCCAAGGCTCGACGATCCTGTCAAGTACCCGGTCGCGGCGGCGGCCCGGCTCGGGCATGTGACCGTCGCGCCCGAGGAGGACCTCGTCACATCGAAGCTCCCGGCGCTGCACTTCTATCAGCTGGCGCTCCCCTCGCCGCGGCCTTTGCCCGGGGTCGACTTCGACCAACGCGCCGCCGCGCGCGGCCACGATCTCTTCATTGGCCAGGCCCGCTGCACCCGCTGTCACAATGAGCCGCTCCGGACCGACGCCGGCTGGAACCTCCACACGCCCAGGGAGATGCGGATCGACGGCTTTCAGGCGAACCGAGCGCCCGGCGGCTCGTACAAGACGATGAACCTGGCCGGCCTCTTCATCCGGGAACGAGGGCTTTTCATGCGGCCGGAGAACAAGGGCCGCTATTACCACGATGGCCGCTTCGCGACGCTGCTCGACGTCGTGCGTAGCTACGACGAGCGCTTCGGTCTGGGGCTCGCCTCCCAGCAGAAGCGCGATCTCGTCGAGTACCTGAAGTCGCTCTAGCGAGAGAGGCGCGGGCGCCTCGCGGGGCCCGGGATCAGCGCGTCGTCGAGCCGCCGAGCGTGGGGACCGGCTCGTCGCTCTCCACCGCCTGCGCGGCCGAGATCGCCGGAGTGGAGCACGTGTCCCCGTTCGCGTGCGCCGCGAGGAACGCATCGAGGACGCCCTCGCGGTGCGGGAGGAAGAAGTCGGTGAGCGCCCTGGCGAGATCCCCGTCCTCCCTGACATGGACGAACCGGAGCTCATCCCCCACCTCCGCGTCGATGCCGGCGCCCTCGTCGCCGGGCTCGCTCGCGTCGCCGCACGCGGCCAGAGAGGCGGACGCCGCCACGCACATGACCGCCGCGGCGAAAGGCAACCTGGAGAGCGCGGCAATCGACCGCGGGCATCGATCGGCCGCCGCCCGATCGAGCTCGCCCAGGTTGCGGCGTGCGGATGGCAATACTTACCGTCCTGGCAAAGATTGCCACCCGAGAAATGCAGAGGCATGGCAAAGATTGCCATCGCGCCACGCGCCCGCGCGATACGCCCGTGCTCCTTGCGTCGCTCGGGCGGCCGCGTCGAGGCGGTCCACCGATCCTCGGCGAGCCGCGCGCGCGCTTTCGGGGCCGGACGCGAGACCGCGGCGCGGGCGGAAGGGCTCGCGGCGCAGCGCCGGCGGGTGGCGGGGGCGGAGGGTGGAAGCGGGGCCGCCGTCGGCCCGCACCGAGAGGGGGGTGAGCGAGGGACCCGGCGCGGCGGGCGCGCCGGCGTCCATCACCGGAGGGCGCGCTCCGTCGCGGCCCCTGCGGCGTCCTCGCCCTCCGGTCCGGGGGCGAGCGCGAGGGGCGCAGTCCGCGTCAGGGCGCCTGGATCTTCGACTTGACCCAGCGCCCCGAGTCGGTGAGCTGGCCGTCGGACCAGGGGCCGCGCGCGCCCGCGCCCGGCCGGATCGCGGCGCACGCCTCGGCCTTGTCGACGATCGACCAGTTGAGCCAGCTGATGTTGTTGGTGCTCAGGAAGTCGAGCCAGGCCTGCGCCTCGCCGAGGTCGAGCGAGCCGTTGCCGCTCGCGTCGCAGGTGCCCCACTCGGTCACGAACAGCGGGAGGCCCGCGGCCATCGCGCTCGTCGCCTTGGTGCGAAGCCAGCCCTTGTGCGTGGCGGCATAGAAGTGAAGCGTGTAGGCGATGTTGCTGTAGCGCGTGATCTGGTTCCTGGCGGCCACGTCGACGTCCTGCGACCAGGTCGGCGTCCCGACGATGACGAGGTTGTCGGCGCCGGCGCCGCGGATCTCGCCGATCACCTCCTCCGCGTACGACTTCACCTGGTCCCAGGACTCGTTGTCCGGCTCGTTGTAGACCTCGAAGATCACGCCGGGCTCGTCGCCGTACTCCGTCGCCATCTCCCGGAAGAAGCGCTTCGCGGCCTCCTTGTGATCCGCCTGGGCCGCGTCGTGGTCGTGCCAGTCGACGATCACGTAGATGCCCCTGGCGATGGCGGCGTTGACGATGGTCCTGACCTTCTGCTTCTCCCCGGACGGGTCGTGGAGGTAACCGCGGCGGTCGGCGCTGATCGTCATCGCGGCGCGGACGATGCTGACGTCCCAGTCGTCCACGAGCGTGTCGACGGCGGAGGCGTTGTAGAACTTCTCCCCTTCCCAGATGCTCCAGAACAGGCTCATGCCCTTGAGCTGGAGCTCCGCCCCGTGCTCGTCGACGACGCGGTTGCCCATCGTCTGCAAGCGGCCGTGCCGCTCCACGGGCGTCCCCGTCACAGGGCCCGTCCCGGTCGACACCGTCGTCGAGCTCGTGGCGCTCGCGGTGGTGGTCACGCTCGACGTTGACGCGTCCCCGCCGGCGCCGCCGCTGCCGCCCGCGCCGCCCTCACCGCCGCTGCCGCCAGCGCCGCTCGTGGTGGTCGTCACGGCCGACGTCGACACGGCCGACGTCGAGGCGTCGCCGCCGCCCGCGCCGCCGCTGCCGCCCGCGCCGCTCGCGGTGGTGGTCACGCTCGACGTCGACGCATCGCCGCCGCTGCCGCCCGTACCGCTCGTGGTGGACGTCACGGTGGCCGTCGACGCGTCGCCGCCGCCGCCGCCCGCGCCGCTCGTGGTGGCCGCCACGGTCGACGTCGACGCGTCGCCGCCGCCCTCGCCGCCGCTGCCGCCGCTGCCGCCCGCACCGCCCTCGCCGCCGCTGCCGCCCGCGCTGCCCTCGCCGCCGCTGCCGCCCCCGCCGCCGCTGCCGCCCTCGCCGCCCGCGGAGGACGCCGACGACGCCGAGCCGCCGCCCGCGGAGGACGCCGACGTCGACGACACCGAGCCGCCGCCCGCGGAGGACGCCGACGTCGATGAGGCCGAGTCGCCTCCGCCGGACGCGTCATCCCCGCCGGAGCCCCCGCAGGCGAGCAGCATCACCGCCGGCACCGCGAGGTGCAGAAAGCCGCGCGTCCACCGCGCACCAGCGAACAACCCCGAATTCACGTCGTGGCTCATCGTCTTCTCCAAGAGAGGCGCTCGCCCGCTGCGCCCGGCATCGAGCGAAGGGAGTCAAGGAAGCGATCAGGCAAGCAAAGCCGACGCGGCTGATAGCAGGCCCGGCGCGAGGGGTGAAGGGGAAACTGGGAGTTCCGCCGAGCCCCGGGCGCACCGCGTCATCGCGGGGACGCCGAGCGAGGCCCGCGTCCTCCGGTGCGACCCGCAGGATCGTCTACCCCTCGCGGGCGGGCCGCGGCGCGCACCTCCTGCCGGGCATGGAGGCCGAGAGCCGGCGCGCTAAGCGCCTGTCGGCAGGAAGTCGCCGTGGAACCCGTGCGGCACGCGGCCCGGGAGCTCGACCTTCGCGACCGGCCCGCCCGCCACGTCGGTGGCGTCGAGCACGAGCAGATGGCTCCGGCGCGTCGCGCGGCTGAACACATAGGCAAGGAGCCACCCGTCGTCCTCGGCCGTCCCCTGGGGGTCCTGCACGAACAGCGCCTCGCCCGCCTCCTGGTCTGCGGGGAGCGCGTGAACGACGGTGTTGCCGGCGACCCAGTCGTATTTGAGGATCTGATTGAGCGCCGGGGTCGCCCCGGGCTCGGACGGCTCGAGCGTCGTCGTCACGCCGTATCCATAGCGGTATCCCCTGCCCTGCCGCGCCGGGTTGATGCGCGGGAACTCCACGAAGCGATCATCGAGCTTCGTGAGCGAGACCTTGGCCCGCGCCAGATCGATCGAGAAGCGGTGAGGGGTCCCGCTCGTGTTGAAATCGCTCGACCCCTTCTCCCAGAGCGACGGGAACCGCACCCCCTCCAGGTGGACCACGTCCGGATCGGCCGGATCATCCCATGCGTTCCACGTGTGGAACACGAAGCACGGGTCCACCTCGACCCATTTCACGTCCGCCGCCGTACCCGCGCGCGGCATCACCCCGAGGCGCGCGCCGCTCTCGGGCCTCCACACGTACGGGAGCGGGTCGCCCGCGATCGCCCGATCGAGATCGAACAGCATGGGCAGGTCCATGAACACCACGCGCGTCTCCGTCACCTGGAAGTCGTGCATCATCAGGGCGTTCGGCACGGGGATCGTCTCGGTCTGCACGAGCGCGCCGTTCGCGTCGCAGCGGTGGTACGTGATGATGGGCTCGGACAGCCCGTAGGCGAAGAACATCAGCTCGCCGGTCACCGGATCGAGCTTCGGGTGCGCCGTCATCGCCGTCTTCAGCTTGCCGGAGAAATCGTAGGGGCCGATGGTCGACAGATCGTCCTTCTTCATCTCGTAGGGCAGCCCCACCTCCTGGACGCAGAAGACGCGGCCCTGGTAGCCGAGGATACCCGTGCTCGCCTGGTGCTCCGTCAGCCCCGGCGGCCCTTCCCCCCGCCTCGCGCCGCCGAGGACCGGCGTCTGCACGAACCGCGCGCGATACCAGGGCGCCTTGCCCCTATCGAGCAGGATCCCGTGCACCATGCCGTCGCCGACGAACCAATGGGGCGAGTCGACCCCCTTGGGGTTCGGTCCGTTCCGCAGGTAGAGCCCGGAGAGCGTGGGCGGGAGCGCGCCGACGATCGCGAGGTCCCTCGCCTCGGACTCGTCGACCGGCGCGAAGTTCTTCCGGAGCCACCAGGGCTTGCTCGGATCGTCCGGGAGCGGATCGGGGCTGGGCGCGGAGGGCCCAGGAACGCCGGTCGGGCAGCCGGGAATGAGCGGGAGCCCGGCGAGCGAGAGCCCGCCGAGGCCAGTGAAATGGAGGAAATGACGGCGCGATAGCATGGGTCGGTCCTGGATCGATGAATTGATGGCCAGCAGGAGCGCGGCAGAAAACAGGGATCCAAAGATGATGCCAGCCCCCGGGTGCGGGCCCCGGCGAGGGCGCCTCCCACGCCGGACCTGGAGCGCCGAGCACGTGCTCGAGCGAGAGATGAACCGCCAAGGCGCCGAGGACGCCAAGGAGGAGAAGAAGAGGCCTTGGCGCCCTTGGCGTCTTGGCGGTTCGAGATTCTGCTCGTTTCAGGCGGGCTCAACCCGCTTGCCGCTCTAGCAATCGAAGATGCCGACGCCCCGCTCGAGCTCGCCGAATGGATCCACGAGCGCGCGAACGAAGAGACGTGCCGGCGCGCTCTCGATGCCGCCCGCCGCCCGCCAGGTGGCATGTCGGAGCTCGCCCAGGAGGGCGCCGGCGAGCGGCGTGTAGACGAGATCGAGGGCCGAGGGGCGCACGCCGTTGGCCTCGTAGCCGTACTCCCAGAGGTGGGTGCCGGCGATGGCGAACGCCGTCGCGGCCGCGGCGCCGAAGCGGCACGTCCGGGCCCTCATGTAGATCTCGCTGCCGAGCAGGGCGTGGCCTATCACGTTGATCGGCCAGGGGTCGTGATCCCACCGGAAGGCGGGCTGGGACGCGTCGAAGAGGGGCGGCTTCGTGATCGCCTCGCCGTAGTGGTGTCCCCAGCGCTCCAGGCGAAAGTCGGCGAACGGCTCGGGCCACAGCGCCGCTTCCACGCTGCGCGTCACCGTGAACACGGCCAGGGAGTGCACGATCGGCGGCGCCCAGGAGGGCTCGGCGCTCTCCGGCGCGGCGGCGCCCGCGCGCGGCGAGGCGGCCACGCGCACCCCCGCCGCGGGCGCGCGCTCCGGTGGAGCGGCACCGCCGGCCGGCGGAAGGGCCGAGTGGGTCCCCGCAGGGGCCGAGTGGGTCCCCGCGCGGGCCGGGTCGATCGGCGGCGGCGCCGTGGACCGGCCGGCGCACGCGGCCGAGAGGACGGCGAGGGCGGCGGCGGCGCACGGGTGGATCGAGGCCATCGGGGCAGCGGACGCGGCGCGCGCCGGATGCCGCGGCCGGAGGCGAGTCTACCGCGATGGCGCGCGCCGCGCGCCAGGAGAAGCAGGCGACGTCCTCGACCGCAGCGCCGACCGCGACGTGGGGCCTTGTCGCCCTTCTCCCTCCGCCCCGCGCCAGCGGCGCCGCGCGGCGCCTCCGGCCACCCACGCCTCGAGTAGGCTCCCGCCCCATGGCCGAGGTCATGATCATCACGGGCGGCAGCCGCGGGATCGGCGCCGCCACGGCGGCGCTCGCCGCAGCGCGGGGCTACGCGGTCGCGCTGAGCTACCGGCGCGACGAGGCCGCCGCGGCGAGGGTCGTCGACGCGATCCGGGCGCGCGGCGGCGTCGCCCTCGCGGTCGCGGCCGACGTGAGCGTCGAGGAGGACGTCGTGCGCCTGTTCCGGACCGTCGACGGCGCCCTGGGGCCGGTGACCGCGCTCGTGAACAACGCGGGCGCGCTCGACCGCCAGGCGCGCCTCGAGGACATGACCGCGGCGCGCGTCCAGCGCGTCCTCGGCACCAACGTCCTCGGCAGCTTCCTGTGCGCGCGCGAGGCGGTCCGGCGCATGTCGACGCGCCACGGCGGCGCGGGAGGCGCCATCGTGAACGTCTCGTCCAGGGCCTCGCAGCTCGGCTCCCCGGGCGAGTACATCGACTACGCCGCGTCGAAGGCCGCGGTCGACACGCTCACGATCGGCCTCGCGAAGGAGGTCGCCGCCGAGGGCATCCGGGTCAACGCCGTGAGGCCCGGCATCATCGACACCGACATCCACGCGAGCGGCGGCGACCCGGGGCGCGCCGCGCGGCTCGGCGCGACGCTCCCGCTCGGCCGCGCCGGCAGCCCCGACGAGGTCGCGCGCGCCATCCTGTGGCTCGCCTCGGGCGAGTCGTCCTACTGCACCGGCGCGCTGCTGGACGTCGCCGGCGGCCGCTGAGCCGCGCCGCCGCCTCGTCGCCCTCGCCTCACCGCCCCGCGCCGATCGCCTCGGCCACGACGGCCGCGAGCGTCCGCGCGGCCTCCCGGAGCGCGGGCTCCGCGTGCGCGCCGAACCCGAGGATGAGCCCCGGCGCTCGCGCCGCGGAGCGCGGGCGCGCCGCCGTGCTGCGCGACAGCGGCAGCGCGTCCACGCCCCGCGCCGCGAGCGCCTGGACGACGGCGACGTCGTCCGTGCCCGGGGGAAGGTCGAGCGTCAGCACCGAGCCCCCCGCCGGGGCGCGCGCCCGCACAGCGCCGGGCAGGACGCGCCCGAGCTCCGCGAGGAGGAGGTCGCGGCGGCGCCGCGTCGCCTGCTTCAGCTTGCGGAGGTGGCGCGCGAAGTGGCCCTCGTCGATGAAGTCGGCGAGCGCCGCCTGGAGCAGGTGGGGCGGCGAGCGCGTCGACGCCGCGCGCACCGCGGCCATGGGGCGCACGAGCGCGGGCGGCACGATCATGAAGCCGAGGCGCAGCCCCGGGAACAGCGAGCGGCTGAAGCTCCCGACGTGGATCACGCGGTCCTTCACGCCCTCGAGGTCGAGGGCGAGGAGCGACGGCAGCGGCGTGCCGTCGAACCGCAGCTCGCCCTCGTAGTCGATCTCGACGACGACGGCCCCGGCCTCGCCGGCCCACGACAGGAGCTCGATGCGCCGCGGGAGCGTGAGCCGCGCCCCGGACGGGAACGCGTAGGCCGGCGAAACGAAGGCGACGCGCGCCCGCGGCGCGCCCCGACGTCGATGCACGCCGACGCCGACGCGGAGCCCGTCCTCGTCGACAGGGATCGGGACCGGCCGCGCGCCCGCCATGCGCACCGCCGCGCGCAGGGCGAGCGGCCCCGGGTCCTCGATCCAGGCGGCGTCGCCCGGGTCGAGCAGCGCGCGGCAGCAGAGGTCGATGGCGCCCTGGGAGCCCTCCGTGATGAAGACCTGGTCGACCGTCGCGCGCACGCCGCGGGCCACCGCGACGTGGTGGAGCACGGCGCGCCGGAGCAGCGGCGCGCCCCGCGGATCGTCGAGCAGCGCGTCGGCGGCCGACATCGCGCGGAAGCGGCGCGCGAGGCACCTGTCGAGGATGCGCCACGGGAGCAGCTCGAGGTCCGGCAGGCCGACCCCGAACGGCCGCGAGCGGGCGCGCGTCTCGAGGAGCGCGTCGAGCTTGTCGGCCGGCACCACTGCCGCGAGGCGCCGCGCGCTCTTCGAGACGCGCGGCGAGGCGGCCGCGGGCTGGGCGCGGGCTGGGCCCTGCCCCCCCGCGCGCGCCGGCACGTGGGCGACGAGCGGCGCCCGGCGGGGGCGGACGACGATGGTGCCGTCCGCTGCCAGCGCCTCGTACGCCGCGACGGCGGTGTTTCTCGACACGCCGAGCTCCCGCGCGAGCTCGCGCGACGACGGGAGCTCGCGGTCGGGCTGGAGGACGCCCTCGAGCACGGCGCGGCGGAGCTGCTCGACGAGCTGCGCGGCCAGCGTCGCGGGCGCGCCGCGCTCGAGGCGGAGGAAGGCGTGGGTCGCCCGGGGACCGCGGGGGCCAGGGGAGCCGGAGGGACCGGAGGAGGCGCTTCGCGCTGGCACCATCGAAACCTGCCGCGGTGGCACTTTCCAGGGTGCCAGATCCGGGTCACGCTGTCGACGAGGAGACAGCCATGGCCACCGCGGAGGACCCCACGACCCCCGCCCGCCCGCGGCGGGCGTTCACCGACGGCAAGACCGGCGAGCTCTCGTCGCGCATCGCGCGGCGCGCCGCCGAGGCGCACGCGGGGCGGCCGATCGACCGGCTGCTCGCGGAGGACCTCCCGGGCAACGACCTCACCACGCTGCTCCTCCATTGCCTGCGGCAGCGCGCGCTGCGGAGGAGCTTCGCCGACGTCCTCGAGCACGCGGAGCGCGCGCCGATGACGCACGCCTCGGCCGCTGACGCGCGGCGGATCCACGCCTTCGACGCGGCGGCGTTCGCGGCGGCGGCGGACTTCGAGGCGGTGGATCTCGCGCCGGTCGAGCCGCTCGGCGCGGCCGCGTGCGCGGGCGTCGAGCCGAACAACGTGCTCGCGACGGTCCGCTTCGCCGAGGTCGCCGCGGATCCCACGACGGGGCTCGCGCTTCACGCGGCGCGGCGGCGGCGCGAGACAGAGCGCGGCGATCCGCTGCGCCTTTGTGCCAGCCAGCGCGTGCTGCGCATGCAGCCGACGAGGCACCCGGGCTTCTCGCCGCACTTCCGCCTGTTCGCGCTCGTGACGGCCGTCCGCTCGCCGTCCCGGGGCGAGGACGACGCGTGCGAGCGGCGGGCCCTCCTCGAGCAGCTCCTCGTCTGGGCCGACCTTGTCCGCGCGCTGCCGGGCGCCGGCTTCCGCGCGGCGGGGCTGCGCGTGGCGCTCTCCGACACGGCCCTCGTGCGGGCGTGCCTCGGCGCGCGCGGCGTCGACGCGGACGCGATGGCGCAGCGGGCGAAGGCGCACGAGCCCGGGTCGACGGAGGCCGCCCTGCGCGAGGCGTCGGTCGACCTGCCGCGCGCCGCGGCGGATCTCGTGGGCGCCGCGCGGTCGCTCGGCCTCGGCCCGGAGCTCGTCGCGCGGGCCGAGCGCTGGGTCGCCGAGGTGGCCGAGCCGCTCGCGCGCGCGCGGCCCGAGGTCGAGGTCGTCCACGATCTCGCGCGCCTGCAGGGGCTCGGGTACTACGCCGGGCCGTTCATCCAGCTCGTCGTGCGCCGGGACGACGGCCTCGAGCTGCCGCTCGGCGACGGCGGCGCGGTCCCTTGGCTCGGCGCGCTCCTCTCGAACCGCCGCGAGCGGATGATCGCGACCGGCCTCGGGACCGAGCTGCTCGTGAAGCTCTTCGATCGACCGACGCCGCGAGCCGGCGAGGCTCGACCGACGCCGCGAGCCGGCGAGGCTCGACCGGACACCCGACAGGAAGAACAGACGCCATGATCCTCGAGACCCCCTCCCTCACGCTCCGCCCCTTCACGCCGGCCGACGCCGACGCGCTCACGAAGAACGCGAACGACCGCCGCGTCTGGGCGAACCTCCGGGATCGCTTCCCGCACCCGTACACGCGCGCGGACGCCGAGGCCTGGATCGCGCACTGCGCGCAGGCCCAGCCCGCCGAGGCCCTGGCGATCGTCGTCGACGGCGAGGCGGCCGGCGCGATCGGGCTCGAGCGCTTCGGCGACGTGCACCGCTGCACCGCCGAGATCGGCTACTGGCTCGGCGCGGCGTACTGGGGGCGCGGGCTCGCCACCGAGGCGGTGCGCGCGCTGACGCGGGTCGGCTTCGAGCAGCTCGGCCTCGAGCGCATCCAGGCGGGGATCTTCGACTGGAACGGCGCGTCCTCCCGCGTCCTCGAGAAGGCGGGCTACGCGTTCGAGGCGCGGATGCGGCGCCACGTGGTGAAGGACGGGCGGGTGGGCGACGTGCTCCTCTACGCGCGCGTCCGGGAGGATGCCGGCGCGGCGCAGGACGGCGCGCGGCGGTGAAGCCGGGTTAGACTCCCCCCCGATGGTCTTCCGCGAGCCCGCCTTCCAGCGCGCCTCGGGCAGCGTCGTCCACGGCCCGTTCCCCATCCGCACAACGCGCCTCGTCGCCTCGATCCTGCTGCTCCTCGGCGCGATCGTCGTCTCGATGCTCGCGCTCTCCAAAGATCACCTCGCCTGCACGCCCGGCGCGCGGTGCGTCCTGACGCGCGCGATCCCCCCCAGGACGACCGGGTTCCCCGCGTCCTCGCTGCGCGACGTGCGCGTCGACATCAAGCGGGGGTCGAAGGGAGGCAGCCACGGCGTGGTCGTCCTCGTCGTGGACGGCGGCCACCAGCTCTCGTTGCAGCAGGTGAGCCCCGAGCGGGCCGCCGAGGTCGCGGCCGCCGTCCGCGCGGGCCTCGCGGGCGCGCGGCCGATCGACGTCACGCTGCGCGGCCCGTGGTGGGTCCTGCCGCTCGGGCTCGGGCTGCTCGCGATGGGGCTCACGATGGCGTACTCGTCCACGAAGGGCCTCGGGCGGTTCCACCTCGAGGTCACGCGCGGCGGCGCCGCGCTCCGCGTCCGGCGGCTCGTGCTCGCGATCCCGATCTCGTCGCGCGAGGTCTCCCTCGAGGGCGTCGCCGACGTGCGCGTCGAGGGCGGCAAGCTCGGCGAGATGTGGCTCGGCAAGGGAGAGGCGCCCACGCCGGCCGGGCGCCTCGTCCTCGTCGATCGATCCGGCGCGACGCGGCCGCTCACCGCGGCCGTCTTCCCCGGCCAGGCCGTGCACCTGCGCGCGGCCTCCGAGCTGCTGCGGATCCTCGGCCTCGAGCGCCAGCGCCACGGCGTCGAGGAGCAGCTCGCGTCGCTGCCGCGCGCGACGACGCCGATCGGGACGCGCATCGGGGCGGCGTGGATCGGCATGACCGTCGGCGCGCTCGCCGGCCTCGGGCTCCTCGGGCTCGCGGGCGTCGCGCTGGGCCTGCTCCGCACGAGCGATCCGATCGAGGCGTGGCTCTTCGCCGTCGGCGGCGGGGGCGGCTCGATCGCGGGAGTCGCCCTCGCCCTCTATCTCACACGGAGCCGGCCCCCACGCTGATCGCCCGTCATCGCAGCTCGGCTTTCGACGTCTGTCCACCGCGAGCCCGCGCTAGACTCGCCCCGCATGGATGTCGTCTCATCCTGTCCTCTCCGCGTCGCGTCGAGCCTCTGGCAGCCGCAGGCGGGCGCGTGGGCGCTCACGATCGTCTGCAAGGCGACCTACACGCTCGCGCCGGGCGAGTCGCCGCTCGCGCTGGAGCAGGACGAGCCCACGAGCGCGGACGTCTACTGGGAAGACGACGATCACCGCAGCCTGGCCCTCGGGAGCGATCTGGCCCCCTTCAAGCGGCGCGCCGACGTGCTCGTCGTCGGGCACGCCCACGCGCCCGGCCGGCTCCCGGTCACGTCGCTCCTCGCGCGGCTCGCGGTGGGCGCGCTCGACAAGTCGATCGCGGTGTTCGGCGATCGCGCGCTCACCGCCGACGGCGCGCCGGGCGAGCCCGCGCCGTTCGTGAAGATGTCGCTCCGGTGGGAGCGCGCCGCCGGCGGGGCCGGCACAGCGAACCCGGTCGGCGTACCGCCGGGCGCGGCGGCCGCGCCCAACCTCGAGCTGCCGGGCGCCCACGTCGCGGGCCGCCGCGACGTCATCGAGCCGGCGGGCTTCGGGCCGATCGCGCCGAGCTGGCCAGGCAGGGCGCACAAGCTGGGCTGGCACGCGGCGACGTGGGATCACGCGCGCTGGAGCGAGCAGCCGCTGCCCAACGACATCGACGCCGGCTACTTCAACGCGGCGCCGCCCGATCAGCAGATCGACGAGATATGCCCCGACGAGCGGATCGCGCTGGAGAACCTGCACCCGGTGCACCCGCGGCTCATCACGAGCCTCCGGGCCGCGGTGCCGCGCGCCGTCGTCGAATGGGCCGGCGGCCCCGCCCAGGAGAGGAAGCTCCGGTGTGACACGCTGTGCATCGACACCGACCGGGGGATCTGCTCGCTGACGTGGCGGGGGTACGTCCTCCTGGACCACCCGCAGCAGGCGGGCCGGGTGGTGATCACGCTCGCGGAGGAGCCGCGAGCGCAGGCGATCGCCGCGGTGCCCGGAGAGCTCGACGTCGCCGGTACGCTCCCCTCGTCGCTCGCGCAGATGCCGCGCGAGGCGCTCCCGTTCTCGGAGACCACCGAGATCCCGACCTCCGTGCCCCACGCCGCGCCGCCGCGCGAGGTGCTCCCGTTCGCCGGGACCACGGCGACCCCGACCCCCGTGCCTGACGCCGCGCCGCCGCGCGAGGTGCTCCCGTTCGCCGGGATCACGGCGACCCCGACCCCCGTGCCTCACGTCGTGCCGGCGCGCGAGGTGCTCCCGTTCACCGGGACCGCGGAGATCCCGACCCCCGTGCCTGACGCCGCGCCGCCGCGCGAGGTGCTCCCGTTCGCCGGGATCACGTGGACCCCGCTCCCCGTGCCTGACGCCGCGCCGCCGCACGAGGTGCTCCCGTTCGCCGGGATCACGTGGACCCCGCTCCCCGTGCCTGACGCCGCGCCGCCGCGCGAGGTGCTCCCGTTCGCCGGGACCACGGAGATCCCGCCCCTCTCGCCGCCGCCCGCCGAGCTCGGCGCGCCGCGCGTGCCGTCGTCGCCCCTGTGGCCGGAGCCCCCCTCGCACGATCCCGTGGGCGCGGAGGCCGTCGCGCCGAGCGTGCCTCCCCCCGTCGCGGAGCCGCCGCGGATCGGCCCGCTGGCGGCGATCGAGGCGCCGCCGCCCCCGGAGCCGCGGGAGGCGCACGCCCCGGAGGAGCCCGCGCCCGCCACACAGAGGGCTGCGCCGGCGGCGGCAGCGGACGTGCGGGAGCCGACGACGGAGGAGCTCTCCGTCGAGGCGTGCGCCGCGCTCGACGCATCGATGGCGCTGCGCCCGCACGACAAGGATCTCCTCCTGCGCGAGGGTCGGCTCGATGAGGCCGCGTGGGCGCGGCTCCGCGCCGCCTGGGCGGCGGAGATCAAGCGCGAGCTGCGGCGAGGCCGGAACGAGCTGCTCCGCAGCTACGACGCGGCCTACGTGGCGCAGCTGGAGAGAGAGCGCGGGCCCATCACCGCCGACGAGCTCGCGCGCATCACCGTGGGCGCGGAGCGCGGCGATCTCGCGGAGGCGCTTCGCGACATCGGGCTGCCGGACGAGAGCGCGATTCGCATCCAGCGGACGTGGATCGCCAGGATCGCGCGCGACGCGGCGCTCGGCGACGAGGTGCGCAAGGCGGTGACGAGGGCGCGCGCAGGGTGAGCGGGAGCCCGCGCGCACGGGCGCGTCCGGGCATTCCGCGTGCGCTCGCGCGCTTGCGACCCTAGCGCGGCTCACGTAGCATCGTCCCCCCTGCCCGTCGCGCGTCGGCGGTCCCCGGCGAACCCCAGGATGAGATGAGGTCATGACCACCCCCTCTTCACACCTCTTGTCGGTCCAGGTCGCCTCCGGCGACTCGCTCGATGTGCGACAGTTCCAGATCACCGAGCAGCTCTCGAAGCTGTTCTCGGTGTCCGTCCTCGCGCACAGCGCCAACCCGGACATCGATTTCGAAGCGATCGTGGGGTATCCCGCGTCGTTCACCGCGCACTTCGGCGCGGAGGTGCCTGCCTCGCGGACGTGGTCCGGCGTCTGCACGTCGCTGCAGCAGGTCGCGGTCGAGCCGGACGGGCTCTCCACGTACCAGATCGACATCGCCCCGTCCCTCTGGTTCCTCACGCAGCGCCGGCGCAACCGCATCTTCCAGCACCTGTCGGAGCTCGGGATCGTGGAGAAGATCCTGGACGAGTGGGGCGTCCCGTTCGACAGGCGCATCTCGCTCGAGCACAAGAAGCGCAAGTACCGCGTTCAGTACGGGGAGAGCGATTTCGCCTTCATCTCGCGGATGCTCGAGGACGCGGGCATCAGCTTCTACTTCGACGCCGCTTCCGGCGACAGCAAGCTGGTGCTCTGCGATACCCCGCAGGGCAACGAGACGCGCCGGCCGATCCGGTTCATCGATGCGCCGGGCGGCCGCGACCTGGAGCACGTCACCGCGGTGCGCGTCGGCCGCAAGGTCCGGCCGGGGAAGTACACGCTGCGCGATCAGGATTACCGCAGACCGCCGACGTACCGTCTGATGCAGTCCGGGACGGGCGGCAACGCGCCGGAGCAGGGGCTCGAGCGATATCACTACGTGCCCGGCGCGTTCCTGTTCGAGAGCGCGAAGGGGGACGACACGCCGGCCGCCGACGACAAGGGAAAGTACCGCACGGACGAGCGGGTCGGGACGGAGCTCGCGCAGAGGCGGCTCGACGCCAAGCGCGTGACGGCGCGGACCATCCAGTTCGAGACGAACTGCCTCGACGTCGCGCCGGGCGTGGTCGTCACCTTCCTCGATCACCCGAAGAGCGAGGTCTCGGCCGGCAAGCGCCTCCTCGTCACCTCGGCGGAGATCTCCGGCACCTACGGCGGGGAGTGGTCGCACGCGTGCCGGGCCGTCAGCGCGGACATGCCGTATTACCCGGCGCTCTCCACGCCCAAGCCGAAGAGCCAGGGCGTCGAGACGGCCACCATCGTCGGGCCGCCCGGCGAGACGATCCACGTGGACGAGTTCGGGCGCGTGCGCGCGCAGTTCCACTGGGACCTGGAGGGGTCGATGGACGACGCCTCCTCGTGCTGGATCCCCGTCTCCCAGACGGGGGCGGGCGGCGGCTTCGGCCACGTGAACCTCCCGCGGGTGGGCCAGGAGGTGATCATCGACTTTCTGGGAGGCGACCCGGACAGGCCTGTCGTCGTCGGCCGCGTCTACACGAACCTGCAGAAGGTGCCTTATTCGCTCCCCGCGATGAAGACGCAGAGCGGGTGGAGGAGCCAGACGATCGGCGGGGCGGGCTACAACGAGATCATGTTCGAGGACGCGCCCGGCCGCGAGCTCATGCGCGTCCAGGCCGAGCGGGACGCGACGACGCTGGTCAAGCACGACGAGTCCGTCACCGTCTGCAACGACCGCACGACGACCATCGGGAACAACGACGCCCTGACGGTCGGCAACGACCGCACCCACACGATCGGCAACAACGAGTCCATCCAGATCGGCAACTCGCAGACGGTCCTCATCGGCGTCAACCAGTCGATCACCGTAGGCGCGGATCAGACGATCACGCTCCCGGCCGGCAACCAGACCGAGACCATCACCGGCAACCGGACCTTCACGCTCACGGGCGATCTCACCGAGACGATCACCGGCAACAGCGCGCTCACGCAGGTGGGCAACCAGACAGAGCAGGTGACGGGCGACTCGTCGCGCACGCAGACAGGCAGCCAGTCGGTCACGCTGATCGGGGACCGCACGCACATCCAGCTCGGCAGCCAGACCGAGCTGCAGGCGGGGAGCCAGAGCTCGCTCCAGCTCGGCGACCGGACCGACGTGCAGATCGGCGGCCGCAGGGATTTCCAGCTCGGCAGCCGGCTCGACGTGCAGCTCGGCGGCACGACCCGCCTCGAGATCGGCGCCCTGAGCGACACGGTCATCGGCACGCGCACCGAGGGGACGAGCGCCGACTCCACCGAGAACGTCGGCGCGGCAAAGAACGTCAACGCCGCCACCTGGACCGTGACCACCGGCGCGGCGAAGATCGAGGGCGGAGCGTCGTTCGAGGCGAGCGGCGCCGCGGTCAAGGTGACCGGGGGCGCCATCAACATCGAGGCCGGTGGCGAGACCGTCATCAAGGGCAGCATCATCCGCCTCAACTGAGAGCACCGTGATTCCAGCGAGGACCCGATGAGCGCTCACGATCCGGAAGGCTCCGCCCCGCCCGCCGCCGCGCCCGACGCGGACGCGGGCGCCGCGCCGAGCACCCTCGCCCTCGCGCACGGCCACTCCCTGGTCGTCGAGGGGGGACAGGAGCACAACCGCCTCCAGCTCGTGGACCCGAGCGGCGCCGCCCACCTGGAGATCTCCATCGGTCCGGAGGGCATTCGCCTCGTCGTGCGCGGGGCCGGCCTGTCGCTGGCGACGACGGGCGCGCTGGCGATCGAGGCCGACAGCCTGTCGCTCCACGGCAAGAACGGCATCTCGCTCACGACGGAGGGGGACGCCCGCGTCGAGGCCGCCGGCCGCCTCGAGACCGTCGGCCGCAGCCAGCTCATCCGCTCGGCGCGCGGCAACGTGCGCGTCCAGGCCAACGACGACGTCGAGGTCGTTGGCGAGCGCGTCCGGCTGGGCTCCTGACGGGACGAGGCGAATGGAGCTCGAGAACCACACCCGATTTCCCGCGCGGCTGTTCCGCACGGCCATCGACGACGATCGCATCGCGGCGTCGCTCGTGACGAAGATCACCTACGACATCCGGGGGACCGAGCTCGTGCCCAGCGAGTCGCAGCCCTGGCGGATCTCGGCGGAGCCGTGGGAGAGCGAGTACGGCGTCATCGACACCGATCAGCTCTTTTACCGCGGCGGGGTCGATCTCTTCCTCTTCGGCCACGCGCGCCCCGAGAAGCCCGGGACGACGCAGTTCACCCTGTCCATCCTCGTGGGCCGCGAGTGGAGGCGGGAGGTCGTCGTCTCCGGCGTGCGGGTGTGGCGAAAGGGCGTGTCCGGTCTCTCTCCGACGTCACCGCTGCCGATCGAGGCCATCCCGCTCACGATGGCCTACGCGTACGGCGGCAGGGACGAGTGGGATGGGCTGGACGTGCCCTATCCCCTCAACCCGGACGGGATAGGCTGTTATTTCTGGCCGCACAGCGCCGAGGACAGGCCGCTCCCGAACCTGGAGGAGCCCGACCAGCTCATCTCGTCGTGGGACGACAGGCCGCTGCCCGCGGGCGTGGGCCCCTGCCCGCCCATGAGCGGCATCCGCCTCGCGCGCCTCGCCGGGCCGTCGCTGCACGCGCACGCGGCGGGCGCGCCCGACGCCGCGGCCGCGGGGCCGCCCCTCCAGTTCGACGCCACCTTCTTCAACGCGGCCCACCCGCGCATGATCGTGCCCTCGATCGAGCCGGGCACGCGCATCGCCGTCGACGGCGTGACGGGCGGGGCGCCGCTCGTCCTCGACCTGCCGGAGGCCCGGCCGCGCGCCCGGGTGCGCTTCGAGGACGAGGTGGACGAGCGCCCGCTCGCCATCGACCAGGTCGGCATCGAGGCCGACAAGGGGCGCGTCTTCGTCAGCTATCGATTCCCGTTCCGGTACGTCGTGGTCCCCGAGCAGATCCGCGAGGCGCACCTCTTTCTCTGAGGCCGATCATGTACTGCAACGTCCTCGTCCACGTGAACCCGATGATCGGCCTGGACCCGCACACGGCGCTCCCGCCGCCGGTCGGCCTGCCGATCATCCCGATCCACGCCCACATCACCGGCGCGTTCAACCACCTGGGCATCTGGGGCTTCGCCACGGCGAAGGACAGCTCCATCGTCCTGTGCGACGGCAACAAGACGATGCAGCGGGGGACGGACATCGGCTTCTTCGTCATCCACGTCCCGATACCGCTCATCCCTCACTTCCTGCTCCCCATCTGGAACACGCTCACCGGCTCCAAATCGGAGTTCGGCGTCAACGCCGTGCTCGTGGAGGAAGCGCCGGTCGCGGTGGCGGTCGCCAAGATCGTCAACCTCAACCTCAACTGCTTCGGGTACACGTCGCCGCTGCCGGGCGTGGGGGTCGTGATCACGTGGACCAGCGTCCAGGCGGCCATGTCGCTCGCCGACTTCCTGGCGGGGCTCGCCGCGGCGGTCGTCGACTGGGCGCTCCAGGCCCTCGTGAACAAGCTGACGGCGACCAAGGCGTTCGGCCGGTTCGTCGACCGGATCACCGGCCCGCTGTGGCGCCGCATCGCGCCCGGGCTCGTGGAGCGCCTGCCGGCGGGCACGATGCTCGGCTCGGCCTTTCACGCGACCGGCTGGAACCGGTCCGCCGCCTACTTCGCAGGCAACATCCCCGCCGCGGCGATCAGCATCCTGGGGCACGGCTCCCCGCTCGGGTACTCGGCCCCGTGGACCCCGGGCGGCGGCCTCAACATCGGCGGCACCTCGCATTTCGACCCGTCCGGGTGGGCGCACAGCGCTGTGTACGACTACTTCAACAGCCCCTCGGTGCCCCAGTATCCGTCCGCGCCGGCGGGGCCCGTGCCCGTGCCCGCGCCGGGCCCCGCGCCGACCCCTCCGGCGCCCTCCGCGACGCCCTCGCCCACCACCACGACGCCTGCGCCCACCGCGCCGGCGCCGCCCACAACGACCCCTGCGCCGACCCCGGGCCCGGCGCCCACGCCGACAGGTGGGCGATGAAGGAATCGTTCTCCAGCCCCGGCCCCACGGCGCGCCAGCTCTCGGCGAAGGATCCCGAGGGCGGGCAGATCCTCTCCGTTGTCTGCAAGCGGACGTACAGCGTCGACGGCCGCGGCCGCCTCTCGCGCGCGCCCGAGCAGGTCCCGCTGTTCGAGGACTTCATCCTCGACCCGGCCGCGCCCGCGGTCATCGTCCACGACACCGACCTCGTCGCCTTCAAGCCCCTCACCGACGTGCTCGTGCTGGGCCACGCGTACGCGCCCGGCCCTTCCTCCTCCGTCCTCACGGCGGTGCGCGTCGGCGAGCGCTCCAGGCAGGTGCTCGTCGTCGGCGACAGGCGCGTTGCGCTGTCGCACGCAGGGCGCCTCCTGTTCTCGGATCCGGCGCCGTTCGAGCGGATGCCGCTCGGCTACGACCGGGCTTACGGCGGCATCGACGCCGTGGCCGAGGCGCGGCTCGGCGATCCCACCGCGGCGATCAAGGCGTGCATGCCGCGCGAGGCGCAGGGCCCCGGCGCGAGCGAGTACAGCTATCCGCGCAACTTCGCGGGGAAGGGCTACCTGATCGAGGCCACGCCCGACGCGGTGGAGGCCCTGGTCCTGCCCAACCTGGAGGACCCCGAAGACCGGCTCACGCCGGAGCGGCTCGTCGTGGGCAGCACCCGGGCGTGGCCCAGGATGCCGCTCCCCGCTTCGTACGGCGCGCTGGACTACGGGTGGTTCCCTCGCCTCGCGTACATGGGGGTCGTGCCGCTCCACGATGACGAGCACGCCGTGTTCCAGGAGGTGCGGCGCGGCTTCGCGCCCGCGTCCGTCCTGAAGGAGACCTTCCTGAGCGCGGACCCCGACGTCGACTTCCGCTTCACGTGCTGCGGATCGCTGGGGTTACAGCTCCCGCACCTCGCGGGCGACGAGGAGCTCGTCCTCTACAACCTGCACCCGCGGCACCCGAAATGGGAGATCCGGCTCCCCGGCGAGCGGCCCGAGATCGCCACGGATGGCCGCAACGGCAAGATGAACAAGGCCGATCCGGTGATCCAGACGGTCACGATCGAGCCCGATCTCGATCGCGTCACCGTCGTGTGGCGGGGCGCTGCCAGGGCGATCCGCCCTTACATGCCGGCGGAGCTGGAGAAGATGCCGCTCCGCGTGGCGTGGTGAGCGTGGCCGTCGCGCGCCCGCGGCGAGGAGCCGCTCCGCGCGGCGGTGCGAGGGTGGCCGTCGCGCGTCCGCGGTGAGACGCCGCTCCGCGTGGCGTGGTGAGGGTGGCCGTCGCGCGCCCGCGGCGAAGAGCAGGCGGGTGCGCGCCTCACGCCGGGTGCAACGGTGCTCCGGCCTCCGCGGCCGCAGCCTCGCGTCCGGCCGGCTCCACGAGCGGGAGCGTGAAGCAGAACCGGGCGCCCTGCCCGGCCTGGCTCTCCACCCAGATGCGGCCTCCGTGCGCGTCGACGATCCCCTTGGCGATGTAGAGCCCGAGCCCCGTGCCCTTCTTCCCGGGCGCATCGTCCTTCCAGAACCGCTCGAAGATGCGCGCGGCGTGCTCGGCGGGGATGCCGGGCCCCGTATCGGCGACGGCGAAGCGGGCCATCGTCCCCGCCCGGTCCACGGTCAGGGTCACGCGACCGCCCTGGGGCGTGAACTTCAGCGCGTTCCCGAGGAGGTTCGACAGCACCTGGAGCACGCGCTCCCGCTCGGCGTGGATCGCGAGGCCGGGGTCCTCCACGCGCTGCTCGAACCGGATCTGCCTCGACTCGGCGAGCGGCCCGATGACCTCCAGCGTCTCGCGCAAGAGGTCGTCCACCGCGCACGGCGCCGGCGTCACGGTGAACCTGCTGGCCTCGATCGTCGTCACGTCGAGCATGGTCCGGATGAGGCGCTCCATCCGCTGGGCGACGTGCTCGATCGACTCCGCGTGATGCCGTACCTTCTCGGAATCGCTCGTCTTTCGCAGCAGGGCGGCCTTCAGCGTGATGGCGCCGAGCGGGTTGCGCAGGTCGTGGGCCACGATGCCCATGAGCTCGTCGCGGCCCGCCACCGCCTTGCGCGCGGCCTCGCGCGCCGCCCGGACCTGGCCGTACGAGCCGCCGAGGAGCTTCGTGAAGTACCAGGCGACCGCGAGGCCGGCGAGCACCAGCGCGCCGAGCAGGGTGTACAGCCGCACCTCGAGCTCGACGCGGTCCGCTCTCGCCCTGGCGTAGTGCTGCGTGAGCGCGGCCTCCTTGTGCTCAACGATACGAGCGAGCGACGCGTCGAGCTCGCGGCGGAGCGGCAGCAGCTCCGCGTCGAGCCGGCGCACGAGCGGCCGCGCGTCCTCGGATCGCGATTGCCGCCGGGCCTCGAACAGCTCTTCACGGACCCGCATGAAGGTCCTGGCCCTCTGCTCGACCTCCCCGACGAGCTGGAGGGCCGTCGGGCTGAGCGTCTCGTCGCGGAGCGCGCGGACGTTCTCGTCGAAGCGCGCCATCGATTCCTCGGCGTGTTTCAGGAACTTCTCGTCTCCGGAGATCAGGTAGGCCCTGCCGTTGACCACGGCGAGCTCGCAGTTCCACCGGAGCCGCTCCACGAGCGTGATCTCGTGCTCCTCGGCGCGGAGCCAGGCGATCTGAGCGTCCGCCACGGACGAGAACCGTCGCATCGAGAACGCCATGCCGGCCGTCAGGAGCACGGTCAGGAGGGCGTAGCCCACCCTCGCCTTGGCCTCGAAGCGCGACCGCGTCGGCATGACCCTTCGCGGAGGCCCCCTCTCAAGAACCAGGCCGCGCAGCGCGAAGGGCAAGACGCCCCCCGGACCGATGGCGGGACGGTGTCTGGCGCGCCAGCGGCGGACGGGAGCGAAGCCGGCGCCGAGGACACCTCGTGACCTCCCGAGGCGCGGGCGCCTCGTTCGCTGCCCTCTGTGCTGGATCGACACAGCGGGCGCGATGAGCCTGCCCGCGATGGGGCGTCCGCTGCGCGCCCCGCGGACGGGGCGTCGGCGTCATCGCGCCGCGCGCGCCGCCCGCGCGGGCGGCCGCGTTCGGCGCACGAGCTCAGCCCACCTCGAACTGCCCGAGGGGGTGTGCCACGCCGTTGATCATCGCGTCGATGCGGTGGCGACCGGGATAGTGGCGACGGGTCGTCATCTCCTCGAAGGAGACCTTGCCCGCTATCTCGGCCCGACCCGAGGGCGGGAGGATGAGCTTCCGCAGCTTGAAGACCCTCGGCCGGGTCGCCCCGTTTGCCTTCACGAAGTGCACGGCGCAGTCGACGAGCAGCTCCTGGTCGCGCGGCGCCGTCGACGTCAGCTCGAACGAGAAGCGGAGCTCTCCGCCGAGCTTCACCGGTCGTGGCGCCAGAGACACCCTCGCGATCTCGACCCTCGGCTCCTCCCCGAAGCCGAGCGCGTCGAGCGCGCCGCGATCGCCCTTCTTGACGAGCGAGCGCAGCGCGTGGCCCACGATCCATCGCCGCCCCGGCGGCGCATCGTCGAGCCACCGCCGGCAGAGGCTCGCCGCGATCGTCGGGTGGTCCTTGCTGATGTCATTGATGTTGTTGGCGACGGAGCGCTGCACGTACCGTTCTGGATCGTCCTTGAGGAGCTCGAGCAAGTCGATGACCGGGCCTGGGTCCTGCTGGAAGGCGCGGAGCCGCGGGGCCCACGGCAGCCGTGGGCGCGTCCCCTCGGAGACCAGCCGCCGCACGTGGACGTTCGGGTCGGCGGCCCACGCGCGGAGCCTGCGGATCGTGGCGTCGGCGTGTCGCGTCAGGAACGCGCGGATGCTGAACTCCGCGGAGAACCGCTTCGTCAGCTCGTATTGAGCGGTCATCGCTTCCTCGAAGTGATCGAGCCCGCGCTTCGCGACGTAGAACACGTGCGGCATGTACAGCAGCGGTTCGAGGCCGAACACGTCGCTCCGGGCCAGCTCGGGCCCGAGGGAGGCGACGATCACCTGCGCCGCCCTCGGAAAGGGTTGCGGCAGGTGATGGTGCATGACGTCCGCGATGTGGGACGCGCGGCCCGTGAGCTCCAGGTCGGCGAGGCCAGCGAGGCAGTCGCGGGCGAAGCCTCGCTCGTCGAGGCGCGGATGCGCCGAGCGAAGAGCGCGGGCGATCGAGCGGACGCTCCCCTCGTCGAAGAGGTTCTTCAGCCTGTCAGCCATGGGCCCCCGCCGGCGAGGGCGCCCAGGTCTTCGTTGCGTTGGACATGGGCGTTGACTAGCGTGAGACCCTGACAAAATTTGTCATCATATGTCCCGCGCCCTGCGCGTCATGGAGCTCTCCGACCTGCTTCGCGCGCGGGGAGCGACGACGGTCGGCGAGCTGGCCGCCACGCTCGGGGTCAGCGCCCGTACGGTGCGCAGGGATCTCGCGACGCTGAGGGAGCGCGGCGTCCACATCGAGGGCGAGGCCGGCCCCGGCGGGGGGATCCGGCTCGATACGGACCGGGGCGTCACCGCCGTGCACCTCTCGGTGGCCGAGATCGTGACGCTCTGGCTCGCCGCGCGCCTCTCTCAGGCCGCGAGCGATCTGCCGTGGAGCAGCGCCGCGAGCTCTGCCCTGGCCAAGCTGCTCAGCAGCCTTCCTCCCGAGCGAGCGCGGGAGCTGCGCGCCCTGTGCCGGAGGGTCATCGTCGGCGAGCCCGCGAGCGGGCCCGTGCTCGCCGGAGCCGGCGCGCCCCCCGCGGAGCTGGTGAGGCTCTTCGAGGAGTCGTTCTCCTCCGGTGTCGGCCTCGGGTTCGACTACCGCGATCGCGAGGGGAAGCCGTCGAAGCGGCGCGTGGAACCGCACGGTCTCCTGGTCCAGAGTCCTGTCTGGTACGTGCTCGCCCTGGACACGGGGAAGAACGAGCCGCGCATGTTCAGGATGGATCGCATCTCGAGGCCACGCGTCCTGCGGGAGATCGGCTTTCGTCCGAACGCCGACGTCATCTGGGCGCTCTTGCCGAAGGAGTGCGCCTGGCGGCCCCTCCTCGGCGATCGTCCATGAACGCCGGAGGGAGGCGCACGTCGATGGGCTCGCGGGCGAGCCATCAGGGGCGCCATTGCGCGGCCCCTCCACGCGTGTGGCGTCTCATCCGGCCGCTCAGGCCCTGCTGCGCGAGCCCTCCGGCGCCCGGGAGCAGGGCGGCCCGGCCGGTCGTCGCGTCGAGGGGCGCGCGAGGTGATGGCAAGCCTACTTTCCCTGGTGTAAGGGTGCGCGTCATGGCCGACCGAGCCGCGAACCGGGTGCGGGAGCAGCGCACCGGCGAGGCGAACGTCGCCGACGTCCGCCGGGTCGGGCACGCCGGGCCGATCGTGCTCATCGCCCTGTGTCTCTTGCTCGCGGCGTGCCTCGTCTGGGGCGCCGGGTGCAAGGGCTCGGAGCCGGCGCGCGGCCACCAGGGCGAGGACAGGCTCATCGTGTTCGCGGCCGCCTCGCTCCGCGACGTGTTCACCGCGCTCGGCGAGGACTTCGAGCGCGCGCACGCAGGCGTGGAGGTCACGTTCAACTTCGCCGGCACGCAGGAGCTCCGCGCGCAGCTCGAGCACGGCGCCGCGGCCGACGTGTTCGCCTCGGCGGATCAGCGCCACATGGACGAGCTGGTGAGGGCCGGGCGCGCGGCGGGCCCCGTCGTCTTCGCCCGCAACGAGCCCGTGATCGTCGTCGCGCGCGAGAGCGCCGGGGCGATCCGTGGGCTCGCGGATCTCCCCGCGGCGTCCCGGGTCGTCCTCGGCGCGCCGGAGGTCCCGATCGGCCGCTACACGCTGGCGATCCTCGATCGCGCCGCCGCGTCCCTCGGCGCCGACTTCCGCGCGCGCGTGGAGGCCCGGGTCGTCTCGCGCGAGCTCAACGTGCGCCAGGTGCTCACGAAGGTGCGCCTCGGCGAGGCGCAGGCCGGCGTCGTCTACCGGACGGACGCGCAGGCGGCGCAGGACGGCGTGGCGATCGTGCCGATCCCGCCCGACCTCAACGTCGTCGCCGAGTACCCGATCGCGATCGTCGCCGGGGCCGCGCACCCCGGCCTCGCGCGCGCGTGGGTCGACTTCGTCCTGTCGGAGGCCGGGCAGCGCGCGCTGCGGGGCGCCGGGTTCGTGGCGCCTTCCGGCGGGGGCGGCCCGGGCCCGTGAGCGCGCGCCTCCGCGCGGAGCGGGTCGTGCTGGCCTCCGTCGGCGCGGTCCTCGTGGCGTTCCTGGCCGTCCCGGTGCTGGCGCTGTTCGCGACGGCCACGGCGGCGGACGTCGAGCACGGGCTCCGCCACCCGCTCGTGGGGCCCGCGCTGCGCCTCAGCCTGCTCACGACCCTGGCGAGCCTCGCCCTCGTCGTCGTCCTCGGGACGCCGCTCGCCTGGACGCTCGCGCGGGCGGGCGGCCGGCTCGCGCGGGCGGTCGAGACGGCGGTGCAGCTCCCGATCGTGATCCCGCCCGCCGTGGCGGGGGTCGCCCTGCTCCTCGCGTTCGGGCGGCGCGGGCTCCTGGCCGGGTGGCTCTACCCCGAGGGGTGGTCGGTGACGTTCACGACCGCCGCCGTCGTCATCGCCGAGGTGTTCGTCTCGGCGCCGTTCTTCGTGCAGGCGGCGGTCAGCGCGTTCCGGCGGATCGACGCGAAGCTGCTCGTCGTGGCGCGGACCTTCGGCGCGTCGCCGCTGCGGGTGTTCTTCCGCGTGGCGCTGCCGCTCGCGGCGCCGGGGCTCGTCGCGGGGGCCGCGATGAGCTGGGCCCGTTCCCTTGGCGAGTTCGGCGCGACGCTCATGTTCGCCGGCAACCTGCAGGGCACGACGCAGACGCTGCCGCTCGCCATCTACACGGCGCTCGAGTCCGACCTGCGCGCCGCGCAGGCGCTGTCGATGGTGCTCGTCGTCGTGGCGTTCGCGCTGCTGCTGTTCGTGCGGGCGGTGGCGCGCCGCTCCGCCGAGCCCCCCGGGGCGGCGCCGTGACGGCCGCGGCGAGCCTTCGCGCGCGCGTGGCCGCGCGCATCGGGCGTTTGCGCCTCGACGTGGAGCTCGAGACCGCGGGCGGAACGCTGGCGCTCGTGGGGCCCAACGGCTCCGGCAAGACGAGCCTCCTCTCGCTGCTCCTCGGCGTGCTCCCCGCGGAGCGAGGGCGGGTGGAGGTCGGCGGCGCGGTGCTCCTCGACACCGAGGCCGGGGTCGACGTGCCCGTCGAGGAGCGCGGGATCGGCTATGTGCCGCAGGATTACGCGCTGTTCCCGCACCTGAGCGTCCGCGAGAACGTCGCGTTCGCGGTGAGGAGCGCGGCCTCGCGGCGGAGCGTGGTGGGCCGCGCGGCCCGCGTGGCCAGCGCCGAGCGCGTCGACGCGATGCTGAACGAGCTCGGCATCGCGGCGCTGGCCCGCCGCCGGACGCAGGCGCTCTCCGGGGGCGAGCAGCAGCGCGTGGCGCTCGCGCGCGCGCTCTCCGTGAGCCCGCGCGCGCTGCTGCTCGACGAGCCGCTCGCCGCGCTCGACATCCATTCCCGCCGCGAGGTCCGGACGTTCCTCGCGGGCTACCTGCGGGCGCTCGCGCTGCCGACGATCGTCGTCACGCACGACGCCGCGGACGCGCGGCTGCTCGGGCACCGCGTCGCCGTGCTCGAGGCCGGGCGCGTGACGCAGACCGGGACGTGGGAGGAGCTCGCGGCCCGGCCGGCGTCGCGGTTCGTCGAGGAGCTCGTCGCGTCGGAGCGCGGCGGCGGGGAATAGCAGCAGGGGTGGTCACCGGCCGGCGAGGCGCGCCGCGAGCTGGCCCAGCGCCTCCGGCGTACCGCGGACCGTGGCGGAGATCTCCTCGCCGTACTCCTCCCGGACCACCTGGAGCCGGTCGCGCAGCTCGGCCAGCACGCCGCGGCGACCATGGGGGATCGAGACGGTCTGCTCGACGAGGTGCTGCGCGAAGAAGGCGTCGATCCGCGCCCGGAGCGCGTCGACGTCCCGGCGATCGAGGGCGCTCATCAGGAGCGCCCCCGGGAGCTCGCCGGCGAGCGCGTCGCGCTCCTCGCGCCCCAGGCGGTCTGCCTTGTTGAGCACGAGCAGCGCCTTCGTCTCCGCCGCGCCGATGTCCGCGAGGACCTGCTCGGTCACGCGGATCTGCGCGCGGAACGCCGGATCGGCGGCGTCGACGACGTGGAGCAGGAGCCACGCTTCGCGGGCCTCGGAGAGCGTGGCGTGGAACGAGGCGACGAGCGCATGGGGCAATCGGTGGATGAAGCCCACCGTATCGGCGACGAGCACGGCCGGCGTCGCCGGCGGCGCCAGCGGGCGCACCGTCGTCCCGAGCGTCGCGAAGAGCCTGTCCTCGACGAGGACCTCGCTGCCCGTGAGCTGGCGCATGATCGACGATTTCCCCGCGTTCGTGTAGCCGACGAGCGCCACCCGGAAGCTGTCGGCGCGGGCGAGGCGGCGCTGCGCGGCGTTCGCCTCGAGCTGCTCGAGCTCCCTGCGCGCCGCCGCCATCCGGTTCCTCGTGCGCTGCTTCGCGAGCTCGACGTTCGTGTGGCCGCGGGAGGCGCGGCCGCCGCCGCCCTCGCGGTCGCCGAGCGCGTGGTCGTCGCGGATCCGCGGGAGCTCGTACTCGAGTCGGGCGAGCTCCACCTCGAGCCTCGCCTCGCGGGTGCGGGCTCTCGACGCGAACACGCGCAGGATGACGGCGGTCCGATCGAGGATCTCGACGCCGAGCGCCGCCTGCAGGTTCCGCATCTGGCCGGGGCTGAGCTCGTCGTCGGCGACCACGACGAGCTGCTCCGCCCGAGGGGGCGCGGCGCGGTCGGCCCGGCGCGCGTCAGGTCCTCTCGGGATCTCGCCCGTGCCCCCGGTGAGGGCCGCGAGCTCCCGGAGCTTCCCCTCGCCGAGGTACGCGGGGGACGAGCGGACGCTCCTCTTCTGGACGACCTCCGCGACGACGGCGATATCGAGGCCGAGCAAGAGCTGCTTGAGCTCCGAGATCGACCGATGGACCTCGGCCTCCGCGGCCTCGGGGGGCTGAACGGCGATGACGATCGCCTTGCAGACAGGGGGATTGCGACGCTCGCTGTCCGAGCGCTTCGGTGCAGGCATGACACGACCTCCGGCGAACACGTCCGAGGAGGTCGTCGAGCGCTGAGCAGGAGCAGATCGCGCCGAGGGCTACCCGGTGGCGTCCCCCCGCGTCCGCGCGCGCATCACGCCCCCGACCTCCGACAAGGGTTCAGGGACGGCTCGACAGCGCGACAGACCGGCGCGCCGGCGCGGGATGCGCGGGGCGCGACGGGAACGCGCTGTCCTGCTCAGCGAGGCCGGAAGAAGGCGAAGGCGGCAGCCATGGGTCGAGCCTATCCTGGTCCGTGGCGGCTGGCAACCAGCGAGCGAGGTCACCTCACCAGCTGGGGAGCCCCATGTCGAGAGGACTGATCACAACCACGTAGTGCGAAGGACGATGTGCCTCGGGCGGCGAGCACACCGAGATGCGGGACGCATCGGGACCAGAAGTTGACGGCCGGTCGGGTCCAATTAGCGCGGTCCGCTCCGAGGCCCTCGTCAGTCCGTCTCTCCTGCTCGCTCCAGCACCGCACGCCAGGCAGGCGCGGCCAGACGAAACCCGAACGTTTGCAGGCGCTCCAGTTCGGGACCGACCCTGTCGAGGAGCCCGCGCTCCTTTGCGACAAGGAGCACGCCAACCGTTCCGGTGAGATGCAAGCCGAGGGAGGCAGCGACTTTTCGGGCATGGCCATCGTCCAGCAGGACCAGCGATCCGGGGAGCGACCGTGAGAGCGCGATGCCCTCCGTTTCCCCTGCGCCAAGACCGTCGATCCCCTGGAGCGCATGAGCAGGGGGCGATCGCAGCTCGATCCAATCCAGGGTGGTCACGTCGGGCAGGTCCCTGCCCAGGCGAAGCCCCACATTCAGCTCTGCAACGACGGCGGGTGGAACGAGCACGTGCCGGTAGAGTTGATGCAAAATGTCGAGATGCCCGAGTCGGTGGAGGTAGCTCAGCGGACCCGTGTCACTGATCACCGCGACCGGATGCGTCATCTTGCCGCCGCCCTGGCAGCATCGACATCGGCCGGGTCGAACGCGGCGGTCGAGATGCCGACCTCTGCCAGCCGGGCGGCGAACTGAAACCGCTCCACACACGCGATCTCGGCGGCCTTGGCCAGCGACACGCGACCTTCCTCGTAGAGCCGGACCGCGGCGGCGAAGGCGATCTCGGACGCCAGCCGTTCCGCCGGCACCTGAAGCGCTCCGCAGAGGTCGTCGGGTACGGTCAGGGCGACGATGGTCATACCTCCTAGGTACCGCCGGAAGCACGCGCTGTCGAGGTTGGCTCGGACGCTACGGCCAGCTCCGCGGCGATGCGATCGTGGGCGAACGCAGCAGCTCCGTCCGCCGCTCCTCGGCTCGCCCTGGCCGCTATCCTCGCTCTAGCCCGCGCGCGCGTAGCGGCCCGGAGGCTGCCCCACGTGTCGGCTGAACGCGGTGCTGAAGGTGCTCGCCGAGCCGTAGCCGACGCGCTCGGCGACCTCGGCGATCCCGAGATCGTGGCGGCGGAGCAGATCCCTCGCGACGGCCATGCGCCAGGCGAGCAGGTATTCCATCGGCGGCAGGCCCACGGTGCGGGTGAAGCGCTCGAAGAACGCCGAGCGCGAGAGGCCCGCGGTCTTCGCGAGCTCGGGCACCGTCCACGAGCGCGCGAGCTGACCGTGCATCTGTCGTATCGCCGGCGCGAGCCGCGCATCGGCCAGCCCGCGCAGGAGCCCCGGAGGCGCGTCGTCCCCCGGAGCGAGCCGCAGCGCCTCGATGAGCAGCACCTCCACGAGCCGCGTGAGCACGAGATCGCGACCCGCCCTCTTCTCGTTCGACTCCTCGCCGACGAGCCCCACGAGCACCGAGAGCCGCTCGACGCCGCGCACGTGAACGAGCGCCGGCAGCAGCGACACGAGCAGGGCCGCGTCAGGCGAATCGAAGACGAAATAGCCGCCGAGCAGCCGCGCGTCGGGGCGCCCACCGCGCGTGCCGTGGCGGACTTCATCCGTCGGCGCGGACGTCGCCTTCGGATCGACGCGCGCTGGCCTCACCGGCTCGAAGCCCGACAGGGTGAAGCCCGGCGTCGCCGGCAGGAGCACGAAGTCGCCCGCCTCGAGCGTCACGGCGCGCTCGCCGTCGACGGCGAGGCGACAGCTGCCCTCCAGCACGGCGCAGAAGCTCGGCTGGCCGAAGTCCGAGTAGCGAACCCCCCAGCGGCCGGCGCCGCTGATGCGCTTCGAGAACACGGCGCGCGGCTGGAGCAGCGCGATGACCTCCGAGAGCGGGTCGCTCATGCCTGGACTCTAGCAAACAAAATGTGGACTACCAATGATAGATAGTCCAGCACACCACCGCTATGTTCCCCCCATGAACGCCGCGCTCACCGCGGCGATGAACTGCCGCTGACGGCAAGTTCCCATGGAGGAATGCGATGAAGACCGTGCTCATCACTGGTTGCTCTTCCGGCTATGGCCTCGAGACGGCGCGCCACTTCCACGCGCAGGGCTGGAACGTGGTGGCCACCATGCGAACGCCGCGCGAGGACGTGCTGCCTCGGTCGGACCGGCTGCGCGTCGTCGCGCTCGACGTGACGAGGCCGGAGAGCATCGCGGCCGCGCTGGAAGCGAGCGGTCCTGTCGACGTCCTCGTGAACAACGCCGGCATCGGGCTCCTGGGCGCCTTCGAGGCCACGCCGATGACCACGGTGCGCGAGGTGTTCGAGACCAACACCTTCGGCGTGATGGCCATGACGCAGGCCGTGCTGCCCCGGTTCCGCGCGCGGCGATCGGGCGTGGTGGTGAACGTGACCTCGAGCGCGACGCTCGCGCCGATGCCGCTCGTCGCCGTGTACACCGCGAGCAAGACGGCCATCGAGGGGTTCACCGCGTCGCTCGCGTTCGAGCTCGCGGACTTCGACGTGCGGGTGAAGCTCGTCGAGCCGGGCTACGGCCCGACGACGCGCTTCACGAGCAACGGGGGCTCCCGCATGGCGGGGCTGATCCCCGAGGCGTACGCGCCCTACGCGCAGCGCATCTTCGCCGCCTTCGAGCGGCCAGCGCTCGTGACCCGCGAGTCCGACGTGGCCGAGGCGGTGTGGCGCGCCGCGAACGACGCCTCGGGGCAGCTCCGCTTCCCGGCCGGCCCCGACGCGGTGGCGCTGGCTCGGGCGAGCTGAGCCCGGGCCCCCTCCGCTCGTCGAGGCAGCCGCTGGTCCCCTGTCAGCCCGCGCGCGCCGGCTGCCGGACCGAGTATTCGGTGCCCGAGCGGAAGGGCACCGTCATCGACGCGAAGCCGTGGCGCGGATCGCGCACGTAGGCGACGTAGTCGCGGTAATCGGCCCTGAAGACGCCGACGTTGTCGGTCACCACCACGGCGCCGGGACGCAGGGCCGGGGCGACGAGCTTCAGCACGTCGAGGGCCCGCAGGGGCATCCCGTCGTTGAGCATGAAATCCACCTCGCCGAGGTCGGCCCGCAGCGTCTCCGTCGCGTCCCCCACGCGGATCTCGGCGAAGGCCGCGAGCCCCGCCTCCTCCAGGTTCGCCTGCGCGCGCCGCGCCTTCTCCGGCACGAGCTCGGTGCCGATGACGCGGCCGCCGCCGTTGTCGCGCACCGCCGCCGCCAGCCACAGCGTGGAGACGCCAAAGGACGTGCCGAACTCGACGATCGTCCTGGCGCCGAGCGCCCGCGCCGTCAGGTAGCAGAAGGCGCCCTGGTCGCGCCCTATCGCGATGTACTTGTCGGCAAAGTCGAGCTCCGACCCCGGGGCATCGACGCGGCGGCCGAGGAGCATCCGCGGCAGTTGCGGCAGGAAGTGGAGGAGGACGCCCGGCACCTGCCTGTCGGCCTCGTCGTGGAGGCGCCGCAGCACGGCGCGCACCCGCCCATCGGGCAGGACGGCGAAGGGATCGGACTTCATTGTCGGCCTCCGGTCGAGGACACACACGCTCGAAGCATTCGCTCACCCTCCTCACAGGCATTGCCCCCTGCGCTGAACACCGGGGAAGCGGTGGAACGCTGGGGCCACGGAGGAGAACCTAGCGACGAGCGCCGCTGTCCGCATTGCGCAATCAGGACAAATTGTTTATCAAAACGGCCATGGCGGCGACGCGGCGGAGCTCGAGCGGGACACGGGTTGCGCATGCGATGGGCTGGACGATTCGCGGAGACGCCCAGGTGACGAGCGAGCCTCGTGGCGCGGTGGCGTCGTTCGAGTCGCTCGCGCGCCGCTTCGTGCTCGATGCGCCTGGGCGCTGGAAGACGGCTGTCGCGCGGCCGGCGAACGCGATCGGGCTCAGCATGGCGAGCGGCGAGATCGAGAGCGAGCCTCACGCGCACCGCGAATCGCAGCTCGTCTACATGGTGCGCGGCGAGATGATCTGTGAGGCGTCGAGCGCCCTCTGGATCGTGCCGCCGCAATCGGCGCTGTGGATCCCCGGTTCGGTGACGCATCGGCTGCGCGCGCGCGCGCCGCTCGAGGGCTACGGCGTCTTCCTCGATCCCGGCGCGGCGCCGAACCTCCCGCAGGATTGCTGCGCTGTGTCGGTGACGCCGCTCTTCCGCGAGCTCTTGCTGCGCCTGGCGACGCGCCCCGCGCACTACGATCTCGAAGGACCGGACGCGCGCCTCGTGAGCGTGCTCCTCGACGAGCTCGCGGCGGTCTCGATCGAGAACCACCGCCTGCCGATGCCGACCGATCCGCGGCTCCGTCGCCTGGCGGACGCGATGACCGCCGATCCGGCGATCGGCGTGACGGCGAGGACGTGGGCGAAGCGAGTCGGCGTCAGCGAGCGCACCTTGAACCGTCTCCTCGTCGAGGAGACGGGCTTGAGCTTCGGCCGCTGGCGCCAGCGGCTCCACATCGTCCTCGCCATCCAGAAGCTCTCCCGCGGCGCGACGGTGCAGAGCGTGGCGCTGGATCTCGGCTACGAGAGCGCGAGCAGCTTCGTGACCATGTTTCGCAAGGCGCTCGGGACGTCGCCCGCGCGCTACATGGCGGGCCGCCTGGCCGCGCTTGCTTGACGGCGGCGGGCCCGGTACGCATTCACCGAGGGCCCTGGAGCGGTCCCTCTCTTGCGAAGGCCCCTCCCGCGCGAACGTAGCAGTGCTCCCGTGCCCCCGAAGGAGACGACCATGCCGAGCAACACCGAGATGAGACACCTGCGCCGCTGCGTCGAGCTCGCGGCGCTGGCGCTGGAGACCGGCAACGAGCCGTTCGGCTCCGTGCTCGTCGCGGCGGACGGGACGGTCCTCGCCGAGGATCACAACCGCGTGGGCGGCGGCGATCCGACCTGCCATCCGGAATTCGCGCTGGCGCGCTGGGCGGCCGCGAACCTCGCCCCCGACGAGCGGGCCGCGGCGACGGTCTTCACCTCGACCGAGCACTGTCCCATGTGCGCCGCGGCCCATGGCTGGGTCCGGCTCGGCCGCATCGTGTACGCGAGCTCCTCGGCACAGCTGGCCGGCTGGCTCGCCGAGCTGGGCCTTCCGCCGCCTCCGGTGCGGTGCCTGCCGATCCGCGAGATCGTCCCGGGCCTGCCCGTGGAAGGCCCCATCCAGAGCCTCGAGGAGGAGGTCCGCGCGCTGTTTCGACGCTTCCATTCCGCGCGCTGAAGCGGGTGGCCGTACCGGCGGGAGGACGCCCCTGGAAGGGGTCTTTGGTCCTTCTCAGCGCTCGCTGCGCTCTCGCGTGGCGCCCCTCGGGGAGCGCGCGCGGTCCGCGGCGCGCTGCAGGAGCGGGCTCACCTCTCGCGCGCTCTCGATCAGCGCTCGCACGACGGGCGCGCCGCCGTCCTCCGCGCGCCATGCGACGACCTCGCTCAGATCGATGTGGAGATCTTCGACGGGCCGCCACAGCAACGAGGTCTGCGAGGCCATCTCCCAGAACTTCTCCGAGAGGAAGGTGACCGCGTCGCCGATCACGCAGAGCGCCATGAGCGCCTCCAGGTCGAGCACCTCCGCCGTCACGTGCAGCGTCACGCCCTGCGCGCGCGCCGCCGTGATGATGTCCGCGTGGAGCCTCGGATAGAGCTGACGCGGCTGGAGCAGCACGCGCTCGCTCTCGAGGTCTCGGAGCCGGATCTTCTTGCGCCGCGCGAGCCGGTGCTCGGCGGAGAGGAGCAGCCCGAGTCGATCGCGGGTCATCTCGAGGTGGCCGAGTGCGTCGTCATCGGGCGCGTAGGCCCCATAGCCGAAGGCGATTGTCCCCTGCCGCAGCGCCGTCCACTGCTCCAGGCTGCTCATGGGGACGAGCTGCAGGCCGACGCGGGGCGTTCGCCGACGAAACGCCGCGACGAGGGGCAGGAACGAGCCCATGAAGGTCGTGCCCGTCTCGAAGCCGATGACCGCGGTTCCGAGCCTGCCTTCCGCGATCCCCCTGGCTTCGTCGACGGCCGCGTCGACGCTCGCGAGGATGCTCCTGGCCCTCTCCGCGAAGGCCTTCCCGGCGGCCGTCAGCTTGATCCCGCGCCCCTCGGGCGCGAAGAGCTCGACGTCCATCTCCTCCTCGAGGTCCTTCATCTGCCGGCTCAATGGAGACTGCGAGACGTGGAGCCTGGTGGCGGCCCGGCGGAAGCTCTGCTCCTCGGCGATCGTGACGAAGTAGCGGAGGTGTCGGAGTTCCATGGTCTCAACCGTTGCCCTGGAGGCATCAACTCCGTGCGATCCATGCCTTGGACGGCTCGGTCCGCGAAACCTGCGCGCGACCGACTTTCATTTCTACTCGCTGAGCCAGGTACGGATGAGCCGCTGGTCACGCGGGCGGATCGTGCTGGTCGGCGACGCTGGCTACGCCGTCTCTCTGGGCACGGGGCAGGCCACCTCGGTCGCGATGGTCGGCGCTTACGTTCTGGCCAGTGAGCTCGCCCTGCACAAGGAGGATCTGGTCGGCGGCATCGCCGCGTACGAGGACGTCCTGCGCGCCAATGTGACGCGCAATCAGGACATCGCGCTGGAGCAAAGCGCGCAGGCTGACGAACGGACGGGCGAGGGGCAGCCCGCCCCCGTCGGCAGCATCCCGGACTTCGGGGCGCTGACGCTGCCGTTCGATCTCAAAAGGTACGATGGCGGCGCTGGCGGTGCCCCTCCGTAGCGGCGGGGGCCGGGGGCTTGCGATCCTCCTGGACGTCACAAGGAAAGAATGGAGAGCCCCCGCACGGCGCTCTCGGAGGAGAACATGAGCAAGACCGAACACCTACAGCGTGATCTCGAAGGCAGGGTCGCGATCGTCACCGGCGCGGCGAGCGGCATCGGTCGGGCCACGGCGCTCTTGCTGGAGGCGCGCGGCGCCGCGGTCGTGGCCGAGGACATCAACCCGGCGGTCAACGAGCTGGACCGGGGCGGCGGCCGCATCGCGCCGTTCGTCGGGGATGTCGCCAAGGAAGACACGGCCCGGCGCGCTGTCGCGCTCGCTGTCGAGCGCTTCGGGAGGCTCGACATCCTCGTCAACAATGCAGCGCGCATCATCAACAAGCTCGTTGTCGACATGACGCTGGACGAATGGAATTCGATCCTGAACGTGAACATCACCGGGGTGTTCCTGCACTCGCGCGAGGCGCTTCGGGCGATGATCCCGAACAGGCGCGGGGCGATCGTCAACATCGGCTCTTACGCCTGCTTCTTCGGGTTCCCGCAGATCGCGGCCTATGCGGCGTCGAAGGGCGCGCTGGCGCAGCTGACGCGGGTCCTGGCGCTGGAGGCCATCGACCATGGCGTCCGCGTCAACGCCGTCGGGTCGGGCGACGTCGTGACGAACCTGCTCAACGACATCCGGCCCGACGGCCGCGAGTTCTTGCGCGATCACGGCAGGGGCGCCCCCATCCGTCGCGCGGCCGCGCCCGAGGAGATCGCCGAGGTCGTCGCGTTCCTTGCGTCCGACAAGGCGAGCTTCATGGTCGGCTCCATCGTGATGGCCGACGGCGGATACTCCGTCGCCATCCAGCCGGGGGATTGAGCGCCGGCGCCCCGGCTGGCCAGCGAGCGCGCGCGCTGCCCGGCGTGGCGTCGTCGCGCGGCGCCCTCGGGCCGCCCGGGCAACTCGGGCCGCCCGGGCAACTCGGGCCGCCCGGACGCGCCCATCAAGCGTCCGCGCCACGACGGCCCGGTCGCGCCGCGCACGAGGCGGGCGTCACCCCACGTGGCGCGCGAGGTTCTCCAGCGACGCTCGAAGGCCGGCGTCGTGGTCGGCCTGGCTGATGCCGGGCGGGACGTTCTCCGCGGTGGTGGTGATGCGGGTCCCTGCGGGCAGCGGTTCGAACGACCAGGTCATCACCATCTCGCCCGCGAACGAGGCGTCCGACGACTCGAACACGACCGACTGGACGATGCGCTTGCCCGGCTCCAGCGCGAGGAAGCGCCCGGTGCTCACGTCAGTCCGCCCGGTGGTCTTGCCGCCGCCGACGGGCGCTGCCTCCTCGTAGGTCAGCTCGATGCGGTAGCGACCGCCCTCGCGGAAGTCGTAGTCGAGGACGCGACCGGTCATGCCGTCAGGCGGGAGCCACGCCATGAGCGCGTCGGGGTCGGCGAAGGCACGGTAGACCGCGTCGGGCTGAGCAGCGACGACGAGCGACGCGGTATCGGTCCGGCCCCTGGCGCCTGGGTCTCGCACCGGCACAAGCTACCATGCCGCCGGTCCTCTGGGCGCAGCGAAGGAGCTGGGCAGAGCGAAGGAGCGGCTGGCAGGGCCCCCCCGCCGAGCTGGCACCGCATCGGGTCGGCACCGCGTCGGGCCGGCACCGCATCGGGTCGAGGGGGGCGCATCGGGTCGAAGGGGGCGCATCGGGTCGGTGGGGGCCTCGGCCCGGCCTGATTCTGTGACGGCCGCGGGAGACGCCCCGTAACTCTGAGTATGAGCCCTTCTCATCCTCCGGCCGCCCCGGTCCAGCACGGCGCCTGGACATCCATGTATGCAACCGCCGTTCATGTCCTCCCTGGCATGCTCCGGTACCTCGGCGTCGCCGAGGAGGACCTCGCCGACCTGTGCCAGGAGGTCTTGCTGGGCGCCTACCGCAGCTTCCCCCGGTACGACCCTACGCGCCCTGGCAGCGCGCGCGCCACGGCCCTGCTGGGCTCGCCAGACCCCCTGGAATTCGCCGCGGCGCCTGGGCAGGCCCCCGTCGGCGCGGACAGCGCGCCGAGCGACGCACCTCGGCGCCTGCGCGGCACCTTCGCGGGCATGCCCGATCCACCTCGACCGGAGCGCCTCGGCGCGCACTGGCGGGCGGAGGCCTCGTGGCTCTTCGGGATCGCCTGGCGGCAGGTCCGCCATCACCTCGAGCGCGCCTACCGGCGCCGCGAGGTGCCGGTAGGGCTCGCCGACGCCGCCTGCTTCCAGGGGACCGACGTCGCCCCGAGCAGCGAGCATCGCATCGCCGCGAAGGAGCGGCTCGCGCTCGCGATCCGCCTCCTGTCCGAGGTCGCGCCCGAGCGCCGCGCCATCCTCGTCCTGGCCGACGCGTACGACGTCCCGGTGCGCGACATCGCGCGCGCCCTGGAGATCAACGAGAACACCGCCGCGAGCCGGCTGCGCCTCGCGCGCCGGGACTACCGCGCCGCCGAGAAGCGGCTGCGCCCCGAGGAGCGGCGGGCGCTCCGGTCCAGCGTCCTCGTGCTCCCGCTGTTCTCCGCGACCTCGTTGCGCGCGGTCTCCGAGACGATCCTGCCCGCGAGCGGCGCGGCCGCGCCAGGGTCGGCCGCGCCGGGCTCGGCCGCGCCGAGCTCGGACGCGCCGAGCTCCCGAGCGCGCCTCGAGAGGGCACGGTGGCGAGCGCGCCTCGCGCGCATCGCGCGCCCGTTCGCCCGGGCCGGCCGTCCGGCGCTCGGGTGGGGCCCCGGGTGGGGAGCGGCAGGCGTCGCCGGCGGCGTGCTCCTGGCCACGGCGCTCGCTCCAGCGCCCGTGACCTGGGCTCGCCACCTCGGGGCGGTCGCGATCCCCCTCCTCGTCGCGCGGAGCGTACACCCGGCCCCGACGCCGGAGTCGCGACCCCGGGGCGTTCTCGGTGAGGCGCCGCGCTCCGGCGACGCCGCGCCCTCCGGCGACGCCGCGCCCTCCGGCGACGCCGCGCCCTCCGGCGACGCCGCGCCCTCCGGCGACGCCGCGCTCTTCGGCGATGCCCGGGGCCTTCGAGCGTCCGCGGCGCGGACGAACGATGGGCCAGGCCAGCGCGAGCCCGCCGCCTCGGGGCGCGCCCCGGCGTCCCCAGACGAAGGCCAGGATCGGCTCGACGAGGAGCTCGCGCTGCTCGATGCGGCCAAGGAGGCGCTGTTGCACGGCGAGCGCGGCGCCGCCCTCGGGCACGTCGATGCGCACGCGCGGCGGTTTCCACGGAGCCGGCTGACGTTGCTGCGCGAGCGGCTCCGGTCGAGGGCGGAGGCGCTGCCGGCGACGGCGACCCGCGGCGCGGCGGGGCACGAGCAGCGATGAGCGCAGGGCCGTCGCTTCACGCGCGCGTCGCGTCGCCCCGCCCGCGGTGGGGGAAGCAGCCGCGGCGCGCAGCGTTCGCCTCGATGGTCGCGGCCCTTGCTGCGCAGCTCGCGGCCGCGCCGGCCCGGGCCGATCCGGGACCGCGCCGGGCCCGCGTGCGGCTCGAGCTCACGCGCGGCCCGGGCACCGAGCGCTGCCCCGACGCGCAGTTCCTGCGCGCGGCGACCGCCCGGCGCATGGGCTTCGACCCCTTCGACGCGGCGGCGCCGCTCACGATGGCGGTGTCGATAGAACAAGGGCAGGGCGAGCTCATCGCGTCGATCTACCTCCGCGATCGCCGTGGCCTTGTGCTCTGGGCCGACGGCTACAGGACCCGCGACGACTGCAAGGCGCTGGTCTCGACGGCGGCCCTGTCGATCGCCGTGCAGCTCGACGCCACGGCCGAGCTCCCGCCGCCGCAGGCAGCACCGGGCCCGCAGGAGGAACCCGCGACGGCGGCGGAGGCGCCGTGCTCCCCCGAGCGCCCGTGCGCGGGGCAGCCGGCGCCGCTGCCGGGCGAGGCGCCGGGCGGGCGCCCGCCGGGCGAGGCGCCGGGCGGGCGCCGATCGGGCGAGGCGCCGCGCGTGCGCCCGCCGGGCGGGCGCCGGTCGGGCGAGGCGCCGCGCGTGCGCCCTTCGGGCGAGGTGCCGCCCCCGAGCAGCGCGGGGCAAGGTGCGGCGGAGCGCTTCCGCTGGACCGTCGGCGCCGGCGCCGCCATGGCGCTGGGGCTGACGCCCGGCGTTGCGGTCGGACCGACGTTGGCGGTCACAGGACGCTGGCCGGCATGGTCGGTCGCGCTGGAGGCCCGCGGGCTCTCGTCGCTTTCGACCAGCGTGGAGGACGTGCGTGTGGCGACATCGGCGCTCACCGCGAGCGCGGCCTTGTGCCTTCACCGGCATGTTCTCTTCGCGTGCGGGGTCGGAGAGCTCGGCATGCTCCGTGCGGTGCCCGAGGTTCCATTGAACCCGGCATCGCTGCTGGGTCTTCACGCCGGAATCGGCGCGCGAGCGGGCGTCACGTGGCCGTTTTCAGCGAGCCTCTCCGGGTACGGAACCACCGAGGCGGTTCAGCGCCTCGTCGACTGGTCACTCCTCCGCCATCGCGGCATCACCGAATCGGAAGACCAGGTCTGGAGCGCTCGTGCGATCGGTGTGGCGTTCGGGATCGGTCTACAACTGAACCTGTGAGGGGATCCGGCAGCAAGGACATCTGCCTCCCCAAGGCAAAAAAACAATGAGAAATCTTTCGCAACCCACGGAATGCCCAAGGCTTACGGCGCTCGCCGGGAGACGCCCGTCTTGCGCTGAAGTTCATCGTTCGAGTAGGGTTCTACGCATGCGCGTGTCATGCGTTGCCCTTGCAGGAGCGATGGCGCTGTTGAGCGCTGGCTGCACCCAGGAACCGGGTATCATCTATGGCCCGTGTACGCCTGAAGAGATTGCCAACCATCGCCGCGGCTGCGAGCCGGACGCCGGCCAGGGCGGCGAGGGCGGCTCCGGCGGCGACGGCGGCCAGGGCGGCGACGGTGGCCAGGGCGGCGCCGGGGGCGAGGCGCACAGCGCGCTGTGCTCCGGCCAGTGCGTCTCCCCCGCCCCGCTCGGCTGGTCCGGCCCGGCGCTCCTCTGGTTCGGCCCGCCGGAGGCCACCCCCGACTGCCCCGCCGAGGCGCCGACGATCGGGTACGAGGGCTTCGCCGGCCTCGAGCAGGCGCCGATGACGTGCGCGACCTGCGCGTGCGACCCGCCCCAGGTCTCGTGCGCGCTCCCCACCGCGTGGGCCGCGTCGTCGTCGTCCTCGTGCCCCGGCGGCGAGCCCGACGCCGTCGCGACGTCGTTCGCCGCGCCCGACGCGTGGGACGGCGCCTGCACCGCGGAGAGCGCGATCCCCGCCGATCAGCGCTGCGACGGCGAGCCCTGCGTGCAGTCGCTGACGATCGCGGCGCCCTCGCTCGCGGCCGGCGCGTGTACGCCGCGCATCGACGTCCCGCAGCCCATCCCCCAGGAGTCGCCCCTGTGGGCGACGCGCGCGAAGGCCTGCGTCGCCGGGGCGCACACCGCGTGCGCCGACGCGACGACGTGCGCGCCGGCAGCGCCGCCGGGGTTCCTGACCTGCGTCTATCACGAGGGCGACGCCGGCTGTCCGGAGGGCTACGCCCAGCGGCATGTCTTCCACAAGGGCGTGCTCGACGGCCGCGATTGCACCCCCTGCAGCTGCGGCGAGCCGACCGGCGCCTCGTGCACGATCATGGCCTCCGTGTACCGCGACGCGGCGTGCACCGACCTTGTCGCGTCGACCCTCGTCAGCTCGAGTATCCCGTTCTGCGGGGTGACGCCGCCCGGCGTCGCCCTGGGGAGCAAGTCGGCCGCTGTCGTGGCGGTGGAGCCGGGCGCGTGCGCACCGCAAGGCGGCGCGCCCGTCGGCGAGCTCCACCCGGCCGAGCCGTCCACGTTCTGCTGCATCGCCTGAGCTCGCCGGAGCCGCGCCGCGCTCGGCCGGGTGGGCCTCGATGCTCACGCGCTCGACCAGCCCCGGACATCGGGTCTCACTCTACGCCGATTACAGGATGTTCAACCACGGCGGCGAGCGCGCTCTTCATCGTCGGCGCGGCAGCGGGGTGGCACGAAGGCAGCGGCCATGTAAGCTGTTTACAATGACACAAGACAATGAAGACGAAGACACTCCGCCGACGATCGCCCGGCTCCTGCGGTGGGGCGAGGGGTTCTTTGAAGGTATCGCGTGCCTTGAAGGGCTCCTGAGCTGGATCAGATCCGGCTCCCCTTCCATAGCGGATCTGGCAGTGGACCCTTCGGTGCTGAGCAGTCGCGTGGAGGCATTCGAGACCGCACTATCAGAACTGAAGGAAGGCGTTGCAAGCGAAGAAATGGAAGGAGGACCTCCCGTAGGCGACGACGACATCGCTCGGGCGCATCGCCTCACGACGCTGCTGAAGACCTGGACACCAGGCAGCGATCTACCATCAGAGGTCGCGACGCTCGCCGAACAGCTCATCACCAAGTTCGGCGACCATCCAGAACAAACAAATCCTGCTTAGCCGCCGATCATCTCCTGCCACCCACGTACACACAGTATGCACGCCCTGTGCTGCGCATGACGAAGCACCCGTCACCGTTCAATGGATAGTGGTACACGCAAACTTCCTTTGGCTTCTTTATGCACCCAGAAAGGTCGCCGCTACCTGCATTTCGCTTGTACGGATGCCTGTACATTGGTCGACACGAAACGCCCGCTTCGGCACACCTGATCATGCATTCCACACGATCCAGCTTCCTGCAGTTCACTAGCCATCTCAGTTCCTGGGCATCCGCTGCGACCGTCTCCTCCGTCGTAGTTGTGGGCGACGCTTCCTCTTCCGTCGTGTCCAGGGTCGACTCTTCCGCGCTTGCGATGTCCACCGCTTCCGCCTCTGGAGCGACGCTGCAAGCAGCGTAGAACAAGACCGCCAGCGGCGCCAAGCCCACGATGACAATAGCCGACCTCATGTCCCCTCCCATCCGTTTCCTCGCGGCGCACCACAGACCATCGACACATGCGGATCACACATGGTTCGACCATGCGAAGAGCAGACCAGACGCGAATTGGCAAACCCGTCAGCGTTGGCCAACAGTCATGTTGGAGACCGTCAAGGATAGTTGAACGGGAACATCCCACCCCGGCGGCTAAAGGGCGCAGGGGGTAGGTCGTGCGCCCGGCGCGTCCGTTGGCAACGGAACGTCTCTCAGTGGACGTGTTCGTCATCCGACCGGCAGCCGACGAGCGGCCGCATGGGCGAGAGCGCCGCGCCGCAGCGAAGCGGCGCCGAGCTAGCCGACAGGGCGTCCTATGAGCAGGTGCCGATGACGTGCGCGATCTGCGCGTGCGACCCGCCCGAGGTCTCGTGCGCGATCCCCACCGCGTGGGCCGCGTCGTCGTCCTCGTGCCCCGGCGGCGAGCCCGACGCCGTCGCGACGTCGTTCGCCGCGCCCGACGCGTGGGACGGCGCCTGCACCGCCGAGAGCGCGATCCCCGCCGATCTGCGCTGCGCCGGCGAGCCCTGCGTGCAGTCGCTGACGATCGCGGCGCCCTCGATCGCGGCCGGCGCGTGTACGCCGCGCATCGACGTCCCGCAGCCCATCCCCCAGGAGTCGCCCCTGTGGGCCACGCGCGCGAAGGCCTGCGTCGCCGGGTCGCCGGGTCGCCGGGGCGCACACCGCCTGCGCCGGAGCCGCCGCCGCGCTCGCCCGGGTGGGCCGCGATGCCCACGCGCTCGACCAGCCCCGGACATCGGGTCTCGAGCGACGCCAATTACGGGGTATTCAACCACGGCGGCGAGCGCACTCTTCACCGTCGGCGCGGCAGCGGGGTGGCACGAAGGCAAAGCATGCCCGCGCGACCCGAGCCGGCCCGGATCCGCCCGCGCAAGTCCGTGCTCATTGGCGACGCCCCTCCAGGGCTGCCTTGATGCCAGCGTGAAAGGCAGGGGACGCAGGGTTTTCTTCGAAGTTGACGGTCCTCAAGGTGGTGTTCCTCGCTATCGCGGTCCGCAGCGCCTCCGCACCGACGTCCCCGATGGCGTTGTTGCGCAGCCGAAGAATCTTGAGCGAGACGTTGTTGCGAAGAGCGTCGCCGACGCTCGCTGCGCCGATGTCACAGATCTGGTTGTGGTTGAGGCTGAGCGCGATCAGCGAGCTGTTGGACGCGAGCGCCTCTCCAATGGCCGCGGCGCCAGCGTCGCCGATCTGGTTGCGCCCGAGCCCCAGCTCGACCAATGAGGTGGACGAGCGGAGAGCCTCGCCGATCGCCTTGGCCCCGACATCGCCCACTCGGTTTTCGTTCAGACACAGCGTCGCGAGAGAAGCGTTCCTTCTCAGGACATCTCCAAGAGCCTCGCCGCCGACGTCCCCGATCTCGTTGTTGAACAGCCACAGCTCCTTGAGCGCGGTGTTGGCGAGGAGGGCGTCCCCGATGGCCTTGCAGCCAAGGTCTGTGATTTGGCAGCCGCCCATCCTCAGGATAGTGGTCTTGCTCGTCTCGAGGGCCTTCGCGATAGCCTCCACCTGGGTTTGCCGAAGCGCGCCGTCGACCGTGACCTCGACCTGTCCGGCGCGGAGCCGCCTCACGGCTTCCTCTGCGCCGACGGTCACGGCGTCTCTCCTGCAGACGACATTGATGAATGGGAGCGTCGCGCCATCGCCCGCAGGCTCGTCGATGTCGGAGAGCTCGACGAGCCCGTACGGACCGAACTCCCGCTTCACCGACTCGGCGTCGTAGAAGTACATCGGAAGACCGGGCAGGCGCTCGTACCAGTCATCGCCGAGCCGGGGCCCATGTCCGTACATTGGCGCCTTCTTTGAGATGATCGTGAAGATCATGTGCCCACCGGGCGCCAGCTGGCGGTAGCAGTCTCGAATGAGCTTCGCGCGACCGCGGGCATCCAGGAGGTAGACGAGCCCGTAGCAAAAGATGCCGTCGTACTGCCGGCCGTCGAAGGGCATGTCGGTGACTGATCCGTGGACGATGGGGATCTCGAGACCGAGTCGCGAGCGGGCGAGCTCGATCGCCGTCTCGGAGATCTCGATCCCCGCCACGGACATCCCGCGCTCGAGGAACGGCCTCGCGTTCCTGCCGTAGCCGATGCCGGGTATCAGGACACTCTTGACACCGGCTCGAGTGAACGTGTCGCGCGCAAGAGCAGCAGACATCGTCGGCTCCAGTCCCCACATCAGCTGCTTCTCGGCGAACGCGGTTTCCCAGAATGTGGTCACGATGGTTTGGCTCCTGCTCGTTGTGAACGACTCATGGCCTTTGGCGCACCTCCACGATGAACTTCTCCTCGACGCGCGCGCTCGTTCAGGGAGCGCACTGTCGTACGACCGGGAGCGAGCAGCGTGGCCCCGAGGAGAGCGCCCGCCCGAAGTGAGCCCCGCCGCGAGAGGTCCCCGTCGCCGTGCACGCCCTCGTCGCGCTGCGCCGCGACTGCCGGAGGGACGACGCCCACGACGAGGCGCTCGCCTTCCAAACTGGTTCTATCCATGCGTCCTCCCCCCACGACGAGCGCGACTACGAGCATCCACCCGAGTCCGCACGTCCTCGCCCAGGGCCGCGAGCGTCACCTCGCCGAGGCGCGAGAGGAGCAGCGACTCCGCAGCCTCGAACGACTTTCCAAGAGCCTCATTGACCGCCTCCTCGACGGCGCAGCCGGGCGTCTCCGTCCGGTTCCCGATGGCAAGCAGCGAGGGCGAGCCGAGCGCAGTGTAGATGTCGCGCAGGGTCACCTTCGCGAGATCGCACGACAGGGACCACCCCCCTCCATGTCCCTTCTCCGATCGGACGTATCCCTGCTCCCGGAGACCGGCCATGACGCGCCGGATCACCACGGGATTTGTGTCCATGGCTTTCGCCATCTGCTCGGACGTCAAGGGCCCCTCGTGCTGGGCCATGTGCAGCAGGACGTGAAGCACCCCGGAGAGTCGGCTGTCTCGTCTCACGCAACTTATGATGTTACGTTAGCGGAGGGTTGTCAAGGAGCACGGCCGCGGGAGCTCGGCCGTCGACCGGCGCCCAAGCGCTTCGGTGGCCTTCTCGAGGGGGGCGCACGGCCCCCGTCCCCTCGCTACGCGCCCGTCCGCCGGAGCTAGACACCCCCGGGGCGCTGGCTTTCGCGAGGAGCTCGAGGCGAGGTCGGCGGCGCCCCTCCGCGGCCGCGCGGCCGTGGCGTACGCGCCGGGGGGACCGCGACGAGCCGGAGACGAACCTGCATCCGGATCTGCTCGGGCCGTACGGAGATCTCCTTGTGCACGCGGCATCCCGGAATCAGCTGTGGATCACGACGCACTCCCGTCCGCTGGCAGAGCGGATCCGGAAGGCGACGCCCGGCGGTCTCATCGAGCTTGGCGAGAGAGGTGGAGAGACGGTGCTGGCGCGCGGCGCGGCGGAGGAGGAACGACGTCCGCCCCCGCGTGAGCCGTACGAGCGGAGCCGGCGCCGGATGGGTGCTCTAGGGTTCCCGCACGGGCTCGTCGTCTTCGTCGTCGCCGAAGAGCACGCCGACCAGCAGCGGAGTCGCCTCGAACGGCTCGGCCCGGACCTGCTCGCCGCGCTCGGCGGCGAGGATCTCGACGTAACCTTCCTGCGCCCAGCGATAGACAGCCAGGGTCTCTTCCTCGGGGTCGATGATCCAATAGTGCGGAACCTGGTGCCGGTGATAGACGCGCTTCTTCTTGATGAGATCGTTCCGCTTGTTCGTCGAGAGGATCTCGCAGATCCAATCGGGGCGCACCATGATCGGGATACCGCGCGGGCGCTCCGGGACGCGGTCTCGTCGCCAGCCGACCACGTCGGGGCGGACGGTGTTCGCGGCGTCGAGGTGGACATCGACCTCCGTGGCGAACCACCATCCCCCGGGCCTGCGCCCGCCGGGGCGCTGATCGTAGGGGTCGACGTAGGCGGAGAGCTTGCGCTGCACGGCCCCGTGCTCGCCGGTCGCGGCCCCCTTCTCGACGATGGTGCCCTCGATGAGCTCGTGGCGCCGCTCCTCCTCCGGGATCGCAAGGAGGTCCTCCAAGGTCGCGGGACGGGCGGCCTTCGGCGCGGATGGGGTCATGCCCGACGGTAGCAAATCCCCTCGGGCGGCGCCTTGTGCGACGAGCTGCCCGCTCTGCCCGCGGCACCGGCGCAGCGTGCGGCTTCGGTCGGGCCACCGCGCTCTTGCTGGAGGCGCGCGGCGCCGCGTCGTGGCAGAGGGCATCACCCCGGCGGTCAGCGAAGCTGGCCGCAGGAGCTCGGGCGGGCGGAGCTAAGGGGTCGTGGCTGCGGCGGGCGCGGCCGCCGCGGTCGCGGGCGTGGCGGGCGCGGGCGCCGCGGTCGTGGGTGCGACGGTCGCGGTCGCGGGCGCCGCCGCCGGCTTGCCGCTGGCCTCCGCCTGCTTGCCGCTGGCCTGTGCGGCCTCGGCGGCCTTGCGGGCCTTCTCGCGCCGCGCCGCCGCGCGCCGGCGCCGCTCGTAGGCGCTCGTCACCTCGCGGGCGATCTCGGGGTGGCGCCGGAAGACGTGGGCCGCTGTCTTCCGGATGGCGCCGACCCGCGCGACCATCAGGTGCAGCAGCTGGTTGCGGGTCGCGGCCGCGCCGGCCGAGGCGCCGGCCTCGGGGGCCGCCTCCAGCGCGCGCCGTTGCAGGTCCTCCGCGAGCTTCCTGGCCTCGGCGATGAGGCGCACGTCGAACGCCTCGTCCGCCTCGACGAGGCGGTCCTTGAGCGACTCCGCGAGCCCCGCGTAGTCGCGGAGCGCCTGCGACAGGGCGCTCGAGCGCTGGCCGTCCTGCGCGTGGAACTCCCGGATGCGCGCGAGCTGCGCGTCGGCCGGCTCGTCGACGTCGTCGTCGAGAAGGAACTCGAGCGCCGATTCGAGCTCATCGACCACGAACCGGGCGCGCTCGCCGAGATCGGCCACGGCCGGATCGACGATGAGCAGCAGCCGCGTCTGCGCCTCCTGCACGGCGTGAACGATGGAGAGCAGCTCCTCGCTGCTCGAGGCGGGCAGGCGGCTCTTGACCCGCTTGAGGCCCGGCCGATCGCCCTCGGGCTCCCAGTACTTCTTCACGAACGCCGCGGCGGCGACCGCCTCGCGCACGGCGATGTCGTACGGAATGTTCAGCGGGTTGTCGGTCCGCCCCAGCTCCGCGGCGGCCTTGACCCAGCGTTCGAAGTCCTTTGCTTGCTTTGCCATCCGGCTCATTGAGATTCCCCCGCTCTTCGGGCTCCAACCTGCTCGAATCCACGAAGCTGAGCGGGCCGCTCAGCACACAGCTGCACGAACTCCAGCTATTCCCGAAGAACGAGGAATTCACTCCTCACTTAGCCGAGCCAAGAACTCATCGAAGCGAGCTCCATATTGAACCTCATCATCCAGGCCGACGAATGGAACTCGAACGATCGTCGCCGGATCGGTCCGACGATCGAACGCGAACGCTTCTCCGCCGCCATCCGAGCCGAAGGCAAGCAAGTGTGGCGCAAATTCGGCGATATGGTATTGCTCATTCAGGTCAACGATGCTCGCCACGGGCCAGAGAACGAGATATCGACCATTTTCCCCAACCTGCCCCTCGGCGCCGTCAGAGCGCCGCATGAACTCGATATACCCTGGCGGGAGACTCACCTTCGACCGCGCCACCAGATCGCGCACATCCTCAGCCGATGCGGGCAGATTCCGCCTGAGTCGCGCGGTCAGCAAATCGACGTCAATCATTTGACAGCTCCCCCTTCTACGTGGATTCGCATGCGGTTCCAGAACGTCGTGAGCGGCGCATGTTCAACCTGCGTAACCGCGATCTTGTTCGACAAATCCGTGGGACTTCCGCCGAATTTGACCGGAGTAATCTCATGAATTTGCAAACCTTTCAGCGTGGAATCCGCGGCGTGCAGAGCTTGGTTCGTGGCGTTTGCTGCACTGCGAGCCGCGGCATACTCGGCGCCACTGAGCAGTCGGAATGGACCGGAAGGGCGCGGTGCGCCAGCAGGATATCCTGTCCAATCGATAATTGAGAAGGACCCCTCCGGGAGCGCCTTGGCGCCCCCCCTTGCGGCTCGCACCCCGACGGTCGATTCCTCCGCAAGCGCCCCCAGCCCTCGTCCCATCCCGAAGACGGTGGCGGCTGCGACGAGCACCGTCTTCGTCCCCGCCGCGCCCGATGCCCTGTAATCGCCCCGGTCGATCGCGAGGGCCGTATCCGCAGCGCCCCGCCCGATCTGGTAGAGCGGGTTCACCGTGTTGAGCGCAGCGAGCAGCCCGCCCTCCTCGTACCCCTCCCACGCCGCGCTGCCGAGCTCGTAGCCGCTGTAGATCCCGAACGTGAGCGCATTCAGCGCCAGCGACCGCGCGATCTCTACCGCCAGCTCGCCTGCCCCCTCCGCGGCGCCCAGCAAGCTCTGACCAACCACGGTGCCAGCGCCCGTGTGCTCCGGCGCGGTCGTCACAGGCTGCGGCACATGCCCAGAGGCGCTCCCAGTCGTGCTGACATCGACCGGCGGCGCCGCCGCGCCGACCTCCGCGGCCTCGCGCGGGCCTTCTACCTGGCTGGGCGCTGTCTTGAGGCATTCGAGCCCCATACAACCGGATTCGATGATCCGCTGGACCTCGGGATCCTCGGCGTACTCTGGATCGACGGGAAGCGGGTATTCAGCCTCGAACCCGCTCGGGTCCACGAAGTTGAGCGGACTGTTGAGCACGTAGCTGTACGGGTTCCAGCTCTGCCCGAAGAACGGGAAGGAGACCAACGGATCGGTCGTCAAGAACCGCCCGGTCTTGGGGTCGAAGAGCCGCCCTCTCATGTTCACGAGCCCGAGATCGTCCTCGCTCTCGTGCCCGGTGAACCCCAGCGTCGTCTCGCTGGAGAACGACGCCGGCGCGCGCTCCCCCCACACCGGGTTCCTGCGCTGGCCGAACGGATCGTAGCTCCGCCGCTCGATCACGTCGCCGTCCTCGTCGGTGAGCGCGTCGACGGAGCCGAGGTGATCAACATGCACGTAGCGCGTGCCGTCGTCTGGGCCTCCCCGGGTCACGATCGCCACCACGCGCTCCGGCGAGTGGACGTAGTACCGATGCGCTACGGTGCCCGACGCCGCCTCGCTGACCCGCTCGTACAGGTCGCCGAAGTAGAGCGTCTCCTGTTCCGGCGTCGTCTTGCGGATCCGCTGCTGGTCGCCGTCGTACGCGAACGTGACGGTGCTCGTGCCCTGCGCGATGTGCTCCGGCAGGTCGAACGGCGTATAGCGCACCGTCGTGCCGCCGGCGCGCGCGATCTGATTGCCGACGGCGTCGTAAGAGAAGCTGTCCGTGCCCGCGCCGGTGACCGCGTGCGGGTGCAGCGGGTCGTCATACGAGAGGGTACCGATGTCGGACTTGAAGGTGAGATTGCCGTTCGGGTGATAGTCGAAGCGGAGCGCGCAGGGCGCCGCGGCGCTCTCGACGTCGCTGAAGTACGCACAGGTCAGCCGCTGGAGCCGGTCGTATCGGAAGCGCTCCGTCGTGTTCTCTGGTTGCAGCGCGTCGGTGCGGCGCGTGAGGCTCAGGAGGTCGTCATAACCATAATCCAGGGCTTGCACCTCGCCCGCGCCGCTCTGCGTCACGATGTGCCTGAGGCGCTGCTTGTCGGCGAAATAGCTTCGCTCCGTGACGGCGCGGTTGCCGAACACCTCCTCCCGGAACCGGCCCGCCGTATCCACATCCGTCAAGCGCCAGTACGCGAGGCTCGTTCCGCGGTTGCTCACGGCGAGCACATGGCCGTGCGCGTCGCGCTCGTGGGCCACCACCAACGGCGCCGCGCCGGCCGGCGCCGGGTACGTGATCGTCTCGACGCGGCCGAGATCGTCGTAGCCCAGCCTGGCCTGTAGGGCAGCGCGCTCGCCGTCGACGCGGAGCGCGATCGTCTCGAGCTGGCTGAAGCGGGTGTACCCGTAGGTCTTTTCGCCGTCGGGGCTCGTGAGCACGTGGAGCTTGCCGATGCCGTACGGCGCGGTGTCCCAGGTCCATGTGGTCGTCGTGCGTTCGGCACCGTCCTGGTCCACGCGCGAGCGGGGTCGACCGAGCGCGTCGTACGCCCATGTGATCTCGCGTCCGAGCGCGTCGGTGGACGAGATCAGGTCGCCGAAACCGTCGTGCGTCGAGACCGTCGTGCCCCGATCGGGATCGTCGTGCTGCCGGACGCGGCCGAACGCATCGCGCGTCATGCGCGTCACCGCGCCGCCCGGATCGGTGGCCGCGTGCAGCAGGCCGAACGGGCCGTAGGTATAGCGGGTGACCCCGCTGGCCGCGTCGATGATGGTCTTCACGCGCCCCAGCGGATCCTGCTCGGTCACGGTCACGTGCTCGAGGGGGTCGGTGACGCGCACGTGCAGGCCGTCGTACTCCGTCGTCGTTACCGCGTCCCACGGCGTCGTGTGTCGCACCTCGCGGCCTACCGCGTCGTGTTCATAGCGATCGTACAGGACCTCGCGCTCGGGCGTGTCCTCGCGGACCGGCACCGAGCGCCGCTCGATGCGCTCTCCCAGCGCATCGAACGCAATCTGCTGCACGAGGCGCTTCGCCTCGCCCGAGCCTCGCGACGGATCGGGCCCGTACCACCACCACCGGATCGGGCGGCCGAGGCTATCGTATTCGACCGTGCCGTCGGCGCCGCCGGTCGTGGTGCTCCGCTGCAACACCCGCCACGCATCCTGCTCCGGACCGCCGTCCTTGGTGCGGGAGAGCGTGACCGTCGTCGTCGTGCCGTCCGGGCGCGTCTCGATGCCGAGGCGCCCGAAGCCATCGTACGACCACGTCGTCACGAGCTGATTCGGGTCGACCCGCTTGAGGAGCAGGCCGAGCGCATCGTCGAACTCCACGAGCGTTGTGTGCCCGGCCGCGTTGATGATCTCCTCGGGGAACATACCCTCCGCGTCGTACGGCGTGCTGGAAGTCCGACGATGCCCGAAGGCGTCCTCCGCCGTGACGCCGGTGATGTTCCCGAAGTCGTCGCGCGTGTAGGTGAGCTTCAGCTTCGTGTCCGGCAGCCCGTCGTCGCTCTCGGTCGCTTCGGTCTCCACTTCGCCGTAGATCGTCGTCGTTCGCGTGAGGCTCCGGCACTGTGACATCCCCGCCGCCGCGCTGCACTCGTCCTGGGTCTGGAGCTGGCCGAGGACCCAGCGGTCGGTGTCGTTCTTGAACGTGCGCGTGACCTTGAGCGTCAGGACGACGCCGTCCGTCGAGACCTCCTCAGCGCGCACGTTGCCGAACGTATCGAAGTCCGTCACCTTCGAGACCGAATCGCGCAGCAGCGTCGCGCCGTCGCCGCCACGCTCGATTTCCCGCACGTACGCATCGATCGAGGGCGGGTCGCCGCTCGGGGGCGGATAGACCCCTTGCGCTCGCCTCACACGGCGCTCGGTGGGCAGCGTGAAGTACGTCGCGCCGTCGTTCGTCGGAACGAGCGTCCGCGTCACGTCGACGAACGAGAGCTCGATCAGCTCCGGCCTGGGCTGGCTCGGCAATCCCGGCGCCCAGCGCCACGTCTTCTGTATGCGCCCCGCGAAGGGAAAGACCTCCAGCTCGTCGTCGAACGTGACGTGGTCGTACACATCGATCGTCACGGCGCCCGTATCGAGGTCGGTGACGATCCGCTCCCCGAACCCGAGGAAACCGCGGCCCAGCCGGTGGTAGCGCCCGTCGCGGTAGCCGACCTCGAAGCGCCGCGGCCGGTCCGCGCCGTTGTTGAGCGCATATGCACTGACCACCCGACGCGGGCCGGCGACGCAGCGCCGCGGGTAGCCGCAGTCGTCCGCCGCGCCGGACCGCGCGAGGTAGAGCGCGCTCCTCCGGCCTGGCTCTTCCGTCGCGCTGCCGCTCGTGACCGACGCGTCGGTCAGGTGGCCGTACGAGATGCTCACGTTGGGCACGAAGCCCGGCTCGGTCGGGTCGTGCGCGTTCATCCCGTCGGAGACCGCGACCAGGAGATCCTGATCGGCCGAGAGGTTCTGGAAGATGGTGAACACGCCGCCGAGCGACAGGATCACGTCCTGCGCGCCGTCCCCGTTCACGTCTCCCGTGCGCGGCCCGCGTGGGTCGGCGAGGGTCACGGCATCGTCGAGGCTGGCAAGGCTGGCCTCGAACGGCAGCCCCGGGTCGACGAGCTTGAAGTGCGGCCCCGCGTGGTCGCCCGTCGCCAGCAGGACGGCCCATGACGGAAGCACATCGGAGCCGCCCAACAGCATGCCTGGAGGGACGGGCATCAAGAGATCCTGCCGCCCGTCGCCGTTGAAGTCGAGCGGCACGGCGAACCGGAAGAACGCGTCTTGATCCCGGAGACCCAGCAGATCGCCGAAGCTGAACGCATCCACGGTCCGGAGCGGCGACAGCACGAACGTCGGTCCCGTGTTCAGGTACGTGTAGAGCTGCCCGCCGCTGAAGCCGGATTCGACGGCGTCGGGCAGGCCATCGCCGTTCACGTCGAGAAACGCGACGCGGCCCCCGGGCCACACGACGGGCAGCTCGGTGTCGATCACCTCCCAGCGGCCGTCGCCCCGGCGCATGATCGCGTCGTAGCTCGATCCGACGACGACCGTCCCGTCATCGAACCGCACCAGGGAGGGCACGATGAGGTCGATCGTGCCGTCGGCGTCGAGGTCGAGCGTGTGGAGCTCCGTGTTGCAGAGATGGCCGGTGAGCAGCTCGATCGACTCCCCCGTGGGATCGAACCCCGCGGGCGTCGCGCCGCGCGCAGGCCTCCACCGGTGGACGGTCCACGCGGCAGCGATCGGTATCGGCGCGGTTCCTTCGCGGTCGTGGTCCTCGCACTGGATCAGATCCGTCGCGCCATCGCCGTCAACGTCGGCGAGGTGCATCGACGCGCCGGGGGTGCTCAGAGCCGGCGGCGCGGGCGTGACCCCGAGCGGGAACGGCCGGCGGATGCCCGTGTCGTGAACCGCGAAGGTCCTGTCCGGTTGGGACAGGAGCACATGCCACGTGGTCTTGGCGCCGTAGACGTCATGGAGCAGCACGTCCGCCCGGGCGTCGTCGTTGTAATCCAGGACCGTCCCGAGCTCGGGCTGAAGGAGGGCCGGATCGGAGGGTCCAGGCGGATCGGCGATGATGGGCCATTCCTCGAGGAACGCGATCTCCGCTGGTGCCAGGTAGGGCGGAGACGCGCGCGGCCCGAGGTTTTGCGCCACCCGCCACGCGGTGATCGGATTCGCCGGTGTGCTGAGCGCCGGGTCGACGTCCGGGATCACGAGGTCGTCGAGGCCGTCGCCGTCGATGTCGAACACCATCGGGCTCGCCCGCTCGGAGACCGGCTTTTGGACGTCCGTCGCGATCCGCTCGAACCCCGGCTTCGCGTGGCTGTACTGGAAGCGCGTCGGAGGCTTGCAGACCCCATCGCTCGCGCACTCCTCGACCTGTGTCAGGAGCGTCCGGCTCGTCGTCGGGCTGAGCTCGTAGCGGAGCCCGTAGCTCCGGACCAGGGTATCGCCCCGTCCGAGCATCTGTATCTCGTCCAGCCGAAGCGACCGCTGGAGCGCCATGCCGCCCGAGTAACCGGTGCGTATGGCCGCCGGCGCCCTCGTTGCATACACGAAGCGCACCGCGCGGGAGGGCTCGAGCGACGGCGTGCCCTCGAAGCTCGTGTAGCGGATCTCATCCACCGCGTACTCGGCGGCAGCGCCGTCCTCCGCCTCGGCGACGCAATAGGCGTACGTCATGGCATTGCCGCGGCCGTCGCGCGCCTTATTCGCGAGCCACGCGCGCGGCGCGCCGCCGCGCGCGAGCGGCCTGCTGCCCTCGGTGCGCCCGTACTCGATGACGCGGCCGGACGGCAGAAACGCCTCGAAGAAGAGCGCCTCGGCGGGCGCGCCGCCCTCCGGGGGGTAGTGCCCGATCACCTTGACGAAGCTGTCCGGGAGCGTCCGGTACTCGATGAGCCCCGGCGCCTCTCCCACGGGGACGAGGCGCTGGTCGTCGAGGCAGAGCTTGTCCTCGCCGTCGTACCGCACGCCGCGAATCTCCCCGTCCTGCGCGAGGCTCTTCGGACATCGCGTGATCGCGGACAGCCCTGCGATCGAGAAGCCGGCGCCGAGCACGCCGTCGCCGCCGTCGCTGCGGTAGACGAGCTGGAGCCCAGGACCCATGCCCGCGCGCGGTGGCGGGGCGGCCAGGTCCATGGTGTACACGGCCTCCCCGGTGCTCGTGACGGAGAACGTCCCCGAGATGGTGCCGGCGGCGACGGTCTCGACCGCCGGCGCCGGGCGGGACCTGGCAGGTCGGTGCCCGCGCTCGGTCCTGCAGGCGATGAAGCCATGTGGCGGCTCCGCGGGCTCGTCGAAGATGCACTGGCATCCGCCCTGCGCGAGGACGCAGGCGAGGAACATCCAGAGCGGGATCAACGCCCGGAGCATACATCGCCGATCTGGCGCCATCGCAGCCTCCCCGGCGCACAGCAGTGCCACGACGATGCATCGCGGGTCAAGCGCTGAGCTCGCGCTGAACCGGCCCGTCCATACCGAGCTCGGGCCATTCATGAAGCATTCGTGTCGGTCCGGCGCGCACGCGGCAGGCGCCACGGCTGTGCCTCGCCGAGGTGCGATTGGCCGCCCGGGATGGAGCCGCAGCGCGGAGAGGACGAGGCGTGTGTGAAAGCGCTCGGCTCGGGCGGCGTGCACACGGCCCCGACGACCATGAGCGCGGGATTCGACAGAGGCCGATGCAGCCCGAGCTTGGAGGGCTCGATCCGGTGCGGGAGGTCTACGTGCACCCGATCCGCGCGCCGGACTTCCCGCTGCCGGTCACGAGCTTGGCAAGCTGCGCCTCGTGATTGAGATTGTTCGTGTTCGGTTCTCGGCGGCGAGGAAATCCTGTCAGGATTTCTGGCGCGCGGGGCTACGAGGTCGCGGCGGGCGCGGGCGCGGCGGTCGTTTGCGCCGCGGTTGCGGGCGCGGCGGGCGTGGGCGCCGCCCCCGCCGCCGGCTTGCCGCTGGCCTCCGCCGGCTTGCCGCTGGCCTGTCCGGCCTCGGCGGCCTTGCGGGCCTTCTCGCGCCGCGCCGCCGCGCGCCGGCGCCGCTCGTAGGCGCTCGTCACCTCGCGGGCCACCTCGGGGTGGCGCCGGAAGACGTGGGCCGCGGTCTTCCGGATGGCGCCGACCCGCGCGACCATCAGGTGCAGCAGCTGGTTGCGGGTCGCGGCCGCGGCGGCCGAGGCGCCGGCTTCGGGCGCCGCCTCCAGCGCGCGCCGTTGCAGGTCCTCCGCGAGCTTCCTGGCCTCGGCGATGAGGCCCACGTCGAACGCCTCGTCCGCCTCGACGAGGCGGTCCTTGAGCGACTCCGCGAGCCCCGCGTAGTCGCGGAGCGCCTGCGACAGGGCGCTCGAGCGCTGGCCGTCCTGCGCGTGGAACTCCCGGATGCGCGCCAGCTGCGCGTCGGCGGGCTCGTCGACGTCGTCGTCGAGAAGGAACTCGAGCGCCGACTCGAGCTCATCGACCACGAACCGGGCGCGCTCGCCGAGATCGGCCACGGCCGGATCGACGATGAGCAGCAACCGCGTCTGCGCCTCCTGCACGGCGTGAACGATGGAGAGCAGCTCCTCGCTGCTCGAGGCGGGCAGGCGGCTCTTGACCCGCTTGAGGCCCGGGCGATCGCCCTCGGGCTCCCAGTACTTCTTCACGAACGCCGCGGCGGCGACCGCCTCGCGCACGGCGATGTCGTACGGAATGTTCAGCGGGTTGTCGGTCCGCCCCAGCTCCGCGGCGGCCTGCTGCTCGTCGCCCCCGGCCTGCAGGCGCCGGTCCCCGAGCTCGAGGCCGTCGACGGTGTGGAGCCCCTGGCTGAGCGGACGCTGCGGCCGGTGGCCCACGCAGTACGTGGACCGAGCAGCGGGCGGCGTGGCTGGACATCGCGCCAGGCCTGGGTTGATCAGTTCGGCCGCCTGGACCGCACGCATCCAACCGGAACACTCGCGTCCGTTGCGACCCGATACGTGCCTGGTGTACCTCTGGCAAGGCTGGCAAGTCCCGCCAACTGCTGCTGGAGCTTCGCTCGATGACGGAAGAGATCCTCACTCTGCCAGAGGTCGGACAACTGCTGAAGGTTGCGGGGAAGACCGTCTATACGACGACCCAGAAGGGGGAGGCCGCCGATCGCCAGGGCCCCGAGGGCCCGGCCTGGCCGTTGCCCGTCGAGCTCGTGCGCCGGGCGACGGATCGCGTCGTCGACGGGCTCCTCGCGCGCCGCGAGCCGACGCTGGTGCTCGCGTGGCCCGGCGCGCTCGCGCGCTACGGCCTCGCCGGTGCGCTCCAGCGCATCGTCGACGGCGCCGAGCGCGGTGACGCGCCCGCGGTCCTCCTCGTGGTGCCGTCGCACGCCGACGGCATCGCCCCCTCCATCAACGGCCGGCTGCCCGTTCCCGCGCCGCTGCCGAGCCAGCGGCTCGTCATGCCCGACGCCTGGCTGGCGAACGCCCACAGAGCCGAGAGTTCCCCATGATCGACGAGATAACTCTCACCGATTTCCTCTCGTTCGGACCTGGTGCTCACACGCTGAAGCTGCAATCCCTCAACGTGCTGATCGGCCCCAACGGGTCCGGCAAGTCGAACCTGATCGAGGCGTTCTCGGTGCTGCGCGCGGTTCCGAAGGACTTGCCGCTGCCGATCCGCCAGGGGGGCGGCGTCGACGAGTGGATCTGGCGTGGAGGTGCTCACGAGCAGGCTGACTCCGCGGCCATCGAGATCCTCTTCGCGCCCAAGGCGGTCGCGTCCAGGGCAGTTCGGTACCGTGTCGCGTTCGGGAGCGAGGGAGGGAGCTTCGTCGTGCTCGACGAGCGTATCGAGAACCGCGACGGGTCGCCCAGGCCCTACTTCTACTTCGGCTACGAGAACGGACGCCCCATGCTGAACAGCGCGAAGACGAAGACGAAGACGCGCGCCCTCGAGCGGGCCGACATCGACCGTACGCAGTCGATCTTGTCGCAGCGTCGCGATCCCGAGAACTATCCGGAGGTCGCGGCGACGGGAGATCGGCTCAAGCAGATCCTCATCTACCGAGCCTGGAGCTTCGGGCCGCAGAGCGCGATTCGCGCGTCGTGCGGCGCCGACGTGCAGACCGACCGGCTCCTGGAGGACTTCTCGAACCTGCCTGCCCGGCTGGCTGTCCTGAAGCGCACCCCTGCGACGAAGAAGCGGCTGCTGGAGTTGCTCTCGGAGGTGGCTCCCGGCTTCACCGACGTGGAGGTCATCCCCGAGGGCGGACAGCTCCGGCTTTACCTCACCGAGGGTGAGCGCAACGTGCCTGCGCACCGGCTGTCGGACGGGACGCTGCGGTTCCTGTCGCTGCTGGCGATCCTCCTCGATCCTGGCCCCGCGCGCCTGGTCCTCATCGAGGAGCCGGAGCTCGGCCTCCACCCCGACGTGCTGCCGGCGCTGCGTGATCTGCTCGTCGAGGCGAGCTCTCGCTTCCAGCTCGTCGTCACCACGCATTCCACGCAGCTCGTCGACGCGATGACGGAGCACGCCGCCGCGGTCGTCGTCTGTGAAAAGGACGGGAGCACCTCGACGATGACTCGCCTCGACGCTGACAAGATCGCGCGCTGGAAGGAGTTCGGCTCGCTCGGTCCGCTCTGGCTCTCCGGGCGCATCGGAGGGACGCGATGGTGAAGAGCAGCCATCCCACCCCGCGGCGCGCTCGCGAGCTGTACGTCGAAGGCGGCGGCGACAGGAACCCGAGCCTCGCGAGCGAGTGCAGGAGGGCCTTCAGCAAGCTCTTCGAGCGCGCGGGCGTCACGCAGAGGCCAAGGGTCATCGCGTGTGGCGGCCGCGGGCTCGCCTACAAGCAGTTCTGTGACGCGCACGCGTCGTCGGAGGCCGACACCTGGCTGCTCGTCGACGCGGAGGAGCTCCCGAAGGCGCGGTCGCCGTGGGACCACGTGAAGTCACGAACGGGCGATGGCTGGGATCGCCCAGCCAACGCGAGCGACGACCAGCTCCACCTGATGACCGTCTGCATGGAGACGTGGCTCGCCGCCGACGTCGCTGCGATGAAGGACGTCTTCGGACCGAAGCTGGATGACAGCAAGCTCCTGGCGCTCGATCGGCTGGAGAACATGGACAAGAAAGCGATTCACGAGGCGCTCGCAGCGGCCGCCAGGCCCACAAAGGCCGGCGCGTACGCCAAGGGCTCGCACTCCTTCAAGGTACTCGAGAGGGTCTCACCCGAAGCGCTCCGCAAGCTATCGTGGGGCAAGCGCTTCCTCGACGCGATGGGAGCGACGAAGTGACCGCGAACGTGGTGTTGATGGGCGAGGCGACGATCTACATCGTGCCTCTTCTCGGAGGTGTGGACCTGGGTCGATCCGGCAGTCAGGAGATCGCGGGCGTCGCGGGCGCGGCGGTCGTGGGCGCGGCGGCGGTGGTGGGCGCGGCGGCGGTGGTGGGCGCGGGCGTCGCCGCCGGCTTGCCGCTGGCCTCCGCCGGCTTGCCGCTGGCCTGTCCGGCCTCGGCGGCCTTGCGGGCCTTCTCGCGCCGCGCCGCCGCGCGCCGGCGCCGCTCGTAGGCGCTCGTCACCTCGCGGGCCACCTCGGGGTGGCGCCGGAAGACGTGGGCCGCTGTCTTCCGGATGGCGCCGACCCGCGCGACCATCAGGTGCAGCAGCTGGTTGCGGGTCGCGGCCGCGGCGGCCGAGGCGCCGGCTTCGGGCGCCGCCTCCAGCGCCCGCCGTTGCAGGTCCTCCGCGAGCTTCCTGGCCTCGGCGATGAGGCCCACGTCGAACGCCTCGTCCGCCTCGACGAGGCGGTCCTTGAGCGACTCCGCGAGCCCCGCGTAGTCGCGGAGCGCCTGCGACAGGGCGCTCGAGCGCTGGCCGTCCTGCGCGTGGAACTCCCGGATGCGCGCGAGCTGCGCGTCGGCGGGCTCGTCGACGTCGTCGTCGAGAAGGAACTCGAGCGCCGACTCGAGCTCATCGACCACGAACCGGGCGCGCTCGCCGACATCGGCCACCGCCGGATCGACGATGAGCAGCAGCCGCGTCTGCGCCTCCTGCACGGCGTGAACGATGGAGAGCAGCTCCTCGCTGCTCGAGGCGGGCAGGCGGCTCTTGACCCGCTTCAGGCCCGGCCGCTCGCCCTCGGGCTCCCAGTGCTTCTTCACGAACGCCGCGGCGGCGACCGCCTCGCGCACGGCGATGTCGTACGGAATGTTCAGCGGGTTGTCGGTCCGCCCCAGCTCCGCGGCGGCCTTGACCCAGCGTTCGAAGTCCTTTGCTTGCTTTGCCATGATGACGTTGACCCCTCCTCCTGCGATCCGCGCCCGCAGGGGCACGACGCAAAGCGGCAAGGATGGGCTCGGTCGGAGAGATGGCCAGCACGGAGCAGGGTCTGGACGGAGGTGGGGGGAGCCGGGAGGTGAGGCGGCGGGGTGGGATGTCCAGATGGGCGGGGGGGATGTCCAGATGAGCCCTCCCCCTGTCCAGATGGGCGGACGGCGTGTCCAGATGGGCCTGCCCCCTGTCCAGATGGGCGGACGGCGTGTCCAGATGGGCCTGCCCCCTGTCCAGATGGGCGGCGGGATGTCCAGATGAGCCCTCCCCCTGTCCAGATGGGCGGCGGGATGTCCAGATGAGCCCTCCCCCTGTCCAGATGGGCGGGCGAGATGTCCAGATGAGCCCTCCCCCGTCCAGATGGACGGGCGGGCACGAGCGACGGGGCGGCGTCGGGTACCGTCAGCGCGACGATGGCCATGCCTTTCCGGTATTGCCCAAGGGCACCGGTGTCGCGGTGAGCTCCGAGGCCACGGCCGGCCCCGCGATGTAGTCCCAGGTGGCGCGCTGGGGCGCCGGGTTCGAACGCTCACGTAGCAAGACCCGGAGGCCGCTCTCGTCGATGACCTCGCTACGGCTCGCGCTCACCGGGACTAACGCCGCAGAGGCGGACGCGTCCTGGTCCTGCGTCACGAGGTCGCGAACAGCGCATCAAACTCCTGTGGCTGCATGCCGAAGAGCATCAAGGCGCGTTCGTGAATCAGCTTGGTTCGCTGCTCGAGCATCGCGAGAAACTGGCCTGGCTGAAGCAGTTTCCACGTGAGCAATCGCTCTTTAAGGTCATCATCCGAATACGGCGGCTGGTCGCCAGGCTTCTTGAACCACTCATGCGGCGCTGTATCGGACTTGTTAAGATTGTCCTTACCGCGCAGGAAGTGGAAGTTCGCATAGTGGTTCGTCTTCTCTGACGGCGTGCCCCTCGCCTCGAGGGTGGCTCTCGGGAAGATATGATCACGCTGAAGGTTCTCCGGGTTATTGTCCAACGTGATACCCCCGTGCGCAATATTCAGCGTCAGATCGAGATGGCGCGAGAGAAGATCTTCGAGCGAGCTGATACCGTAGTGCTTTGCGACTAGCTGTGTAAGCTGCACCAGTGGAAATGCCCTTCCCCTCACGCACTCCTTTCTCGCGAACGCTCCCATTCGAGCCTCGGCGCCCGCGAAAATGCCGCTCATGAGGGCTACATAGACGGCCGCCACGAGGCGCCGCTTCTCGGCGGGGCTCGGCGTAGGGTTCACGATGAAGTAGAGTACGAACGGAAGCAATGAGTTGTGGCCGCCTCGGAAGAAGCGTTCCGAAGTGATCTTGCAGTCGTCCATCAGGAGGAGAGTCAGCGACTTCCACGCGCGCTGAACGTCAGGCAAAAGCTGCGGAAGGTCGGCTGCCAGCTTCTCGACGCGCCCCCGGTCCACAACGAGACGATCGAACCGAGTCTCGGACCCCTTGGCGAGCAAGAGGCTCTTCAGCACATCGTCGCGCGTGATGTTGAACGGCCGTGCAGCATTGATCTCCTTCACGGTTCGATACAATTCAGGCTGGATGTCGTTCCACTTCAGATCCAGCAAGCTCATGAGCAAGTCGGATTTCTGCAGCACGAGCCCGCCTGAGTTGACGCGAACGAAGACTTCGAGGATTTCCTCGATCGGCATCGCCTCACCGGAATCTTCGTCGATGAGGTGGACCTGGAGAGCCGTTTTGCTGGCGAGGACCGTCGCGCATTGCAGGTAGCTGGTCGTCATGCGCGTCGTCTGCGCTGCGTTCAGGCCGAGCTCCACTGCTCGCTGCGTCGCGATGACGCCGGCCCGCGCAGGCGCCAGCTTCGTAAGGTCCTGGAACTTCACGAAAACTGCGCGCTCGGTAGCGGCGCTTCTCTCTCCGGACGACCGCGGCCACGCATTCAGATCTTTCGCCTCCTTTTCGGTCAGGAAGCGGCAGTCCCAGTAGGCATCCCCCGGGTCCTTGTCGCCCCTCTCACCGCTGAGCACATCCACGAACAGCTTCTTGCCGCCGTAGGTGCCAGTGATCGCGACGAACAGGCTCGTGAGGCGCTGTTGGCCGTCGAGAACCAGGTACCGCTCGGTCGAGTCATCGCTGTCGAAGTCGACGGTGATGCCGGCATCAGGATGCACATCCTTCTGGAACCGGCGGAACCGCTGCATCGTCGCGGTTTTCCACAGGAGCGCCGTCCCAAGAGGAAAGCCACGCAGCATGCTGTCGATGAGCTTCGTGATCCGGTCGTCCTTCCACACGAAGGGCCGCTGCATCGCCGGCAGGACGATCTTTCCGGCATCGATCTGCGCCATCACACCATTCAGCGTCGGATCAAACATGTTGTCGCCTCGTCGGTTAGGAACCCGACGGTACCACGGGAGGCTGAACAGCTGGACCGGCATGATGCCCCCGGCCAGAAGCTCGCTCCCGCTGAGCATCCACAGCGGTGGGCGACGGGGCTCCAGGAACCGGCGCGGCTCGCACCCTGGCCTCCGCCCTGCCCTCACGTCCGACACTGTCCTTGTGCTCCCGGATGAATCGAGCTACCGTCCTTCCTTGTAGCGTTGCCAACCTTCACGTTACGCTCGCAACCGATGGAGTGCGTTCACATCTTGCCCGAGGAGCCGGTCGCCATGGGGGATGAGGTCCGCATCGTCGAGGTTGCTCGGCTGATGGGAAACGTTGAAGAGGCAGTCTACGCGATGGCCCAGGACGCGGAGCTGCCGTGCATCAAGGTGCACGGGCAGTGGCGCGTCGACCTGTACGACTTCGACACGCGCCCCGCGTCGCAGGTTGCAGGCTCTGCCGGCTCGAACGAGTCGACACGAAAAGCGAAGGAGCCGGGAGGTCGTCGATGAACGAGGCGGACACGTGTCGGAAGTACGTGGTGCCGAAGCTCCAAGCCGCAGGCTGGGAGAACGAGCCGCACTCCCTCACCGAGCAGAAGTCCTTCACGGACGGGCGCATCGTCGTCGTCGGGAATAAGGCGCGACGGCAGCCGCAGAAGCGCGCGGACTACCTCCTGCGGTACACGCGCGACTTCCCGATCGCTGTCGTCGAGGCGAAGGCCGCGTACAAGTCGCCCGGTCATGGACTCCAGCAAGCAAAGGACTATGCGACGATCCTCGGCCTGAAGTTCGCCTACGCGACGAACGGCCACGGCATCGTCGAGTTCGACTTCCTGACGGGACACGAGCGCGAGCTCGACGAGTTCCCTTCGCCCGCGGACCTCTGGGCACGTCTACGCGGCGGTGAGAGGTTGAGCGATGAGGCTGCAGAACGTCTCCTCACGCCCGGCTACAGCGTGCTCGGAAAGTCTCCGCGCTATTACCAGGAAATCGCCATCAACCGCGCCGTGCAAGCCATCGTCCAGGGCAAGCGCCGCATGCTGCTCACGATGGCGACCGGCACGGGCAAGACGTTCGTAGCGTTCCAGATTTGCTGGAAGCTCTGGTCCGCGCGCTGGAACCGCACGGGCGATCACCGCAAGCCCCGTATCCTCTTCCTCGCCGATCGGAACATCCTCGTCGACGACCCCTACGCGAAGATGTTCGCGCCGTTCGGCGACGCGCGCGCGAAGATCGAGGGCGGCAACGCGGTGAAGAGCCGCGAGATGTACTTCTCGATCTACCAGGCGCTCGCCGCCGACGAGCGGCGCCCAGGGCTCTACAAGGAGTACGCGAAGGACTTCTTCGACCTGATCATCGTCGACGAGTGCCATCGAGGGAGCGCGCGCGACGAGAGCAGCTGGCGGGAAATCCTCGAGTACTTCGAGCCGGCCTACCAGCTCGGCATGACGGCGACGCCGCTTCGTGAAGACAACCGGGACACCTACGCCTACTTCGGCGATCCGATCTTCCAGTACAGCCTCAAGCAAGGTATCGAGGATGGCTTCCTCGCGCCCTACCGGGTGCACCGGGTGATCACGACGTACGACGCGGCGGGCTGGCGACCCAACGCCGGCGAGACGGACCGCCTTGGCCGGCAAATCCCCGACCGCGAGTACACGACCAAGGACTTCGAGCGCGTCGTCGCGCTTCGCGCGCGTACCGCAGCCATCGCTAACCACCTGACGGATTTACTCAAGAACACCGACCGCTTCGGCAAGACCATCGTCTTCTGCGTCGACCAGGAGCACGCCGACGAGATGCGTCGGCTGCTGTCGAACCTGAACGCCGACCTCGTGCAAAAGCATCCCGACTACGTATGCCGGGTGACATCCGACGAGGGAGACGTCGGACGCGGACACCTGAGTCGCTTCCAGGAACTAGAGAAGCAGACGCCCGCAATCCTCACGACCTCACAGCTACTCACGACAGGAGTCGACGCTCCCACTGTGAAGAACGTTGCGCTCGTTCGCGTGATCGGCTCGATGAGCGAGTTCAAGCAGATCATTGGGCGCGGCACGCGTGTCCGTGACGACTACGGAAAGCTGTTCTTCAACATCCTCGACTACACGGGCTCGGCGACGACACTCTTCGCCGACCCAGACTTCGACGGCGAGCCCGCTCGCGTCAGCGAGGAGGAGATCGACGACAAGGGCAAGCCCAAGCCGGAGCCCTACAAGGTCAAGGAGCCCGAGACGATGAAGGCCTCGGAGCCTCCGGGGCCGCCGTACGGCGCTGAGGGTGCCGATGGCGACGAGGAGGCGGCGCCGCGCAAGTACTACTTCGACGGCGGCCAGGTGCAGATCGCGGCGCACTTTGTCTACGAGCTTGACCCCGAAGGCAAGCAGCTCCGCGTCGTGAAATTCACGGACTACACGGCCGAGCGCATACGTACCCTGTTCCCGACGGCTACGGAACTTCGCGATGCGTGGGCTGCCCCCGAGAAGCGAGCGGACATCATCGAGCGTCTCGCCGAGCGCGGCATCGACTTCGACGAGCTCACGAAGGTGACGTCACAGCCGGACGCCGACCCGTTCGATCTGCTGTGTCACGTTGCGTACAGCGCTCCGCTTCGAACGCGACGCGAACGTGCCGGTCGGGTGCGGAAGGAGCGGCGCGAGTTCCTCGAGAAGCACTCCGGCGTCGCCAGACAGATCCTTGAGGAGCTTCTCGAGAAATACGCCGAGCACGGGACGGCACAGTTCGTGCTCCCCGACGTGCTGCAGGTTCCTCCCATCTCCGACCACGGCAACATCATCGAGATCGCCAGGCATTTCGGCGGCGCGGAGAAGCTCCGCGAGGCGATTCATGAGTTGCAAACCATTCTTTATGCGGCCTAGTGGCCTCCCACGAGAAACCAGCTGATGGCGAAGACGAAGACCAAGACGAGCAACGGGAACGGCACCGCTGCGAACGGCACTGCCACGGTGACGACGGCACAGCGACTCGGAACGATCCTCAAGTCCTCCCGCGACATCATGCGCAAGGACAAGGGGTTGAGCGGCGATATCGACCGCATCCCGGTCCTCACGTGGATCATGTTCCTCAAGTTTCTCGACGACATGGAGTCGATGCGTGAGGAGGAGGCGAAGCTCTCGGGAAAGAGATTCAAACCTGCGATCGAGTCTCCGTACCGCTGGCGCGACTGGGCGGCGAAGGAAGATGGGATAACGGGCGACGAGCTGATCGCCTTCATTAACCAGGAGGAGTGCCGCAGACCGGATGGCTCAAAGGGCGCGGGGCTCTTCGCGTACCTGCGCGGGCTTCGTGGAGCAGAGGGCGGCGACCGCCGTGACGTCATCGCGACCGTGTTCAAGGGCACGGTCAACCGGATGATCAACGGCTACCTGCTGCGCGATGTCATGAACAAGGTGAATGGTATCCACTTCACCTCGTCGGAGGAGATCCACACCCTCGGCAACTTCTATGAGTCGATGCTCAAGGAGATGCGTGACGCTGCGGGTGATTCGGGCGAGTTCTACACGCCGCGCGCCGTGGTCCGCTTCATGGTCGAGGTTGTCGACCCGAAGATCGGCGAGACCGTACTCGACCCTGCGTGCGGTACCGGCGGCTTCTTAGTCGAGGCGTTCTCGCACATGGAGAAGCAGTGCAAGACGGTTCAACAGCGCCGCCAGCTCCAGCAGAGCAGCATCTTCGGCAACGAGGCGAAGCCACTTCCCTACCTGCTGGCGCAAATGAACCTCCTCCTTCACGGACTCGAATCGCCGCGACTTGAGCCAGGCAACAGCCTCGCCGTGGCGCTGCGCGAGATCGGGGACAGGGATCGCGTCGACGTCATCCTCACGAACCCTCCGTTCGGTGGCGAGGAGGAGCGCGGCATCCTGTCGAACTTCCCGGAGGACAAGCAGACCGCGGAGACCGCGCTGCTCTTTCTTCAGCTCATCATGCGGAAGCTCCGTCGAGCGCCGAAGCCGGGTCGTGCGGCAGTGGTCGTGCCAAACGGTGTCCTCTTCGCGGACGGGATTGCGGCTCGAATAAAGGAGGAACTGCTGCTGGACTTCAACCTTCACACGATCGTCCGACTTCCCAACGGTGTATTCGCCCCGTACACGGGCATTCCCACAAACATCTTGTTCTTCGATCGTTCGGGCACCACGAAGGACATTTGGTATTACCAACAACCACTACCAAAGGGCCGTCGGAGCTATACGAAGACCGCGCCGCTTCAGTTCGATGAATTTCGCGACTGCCTGGCGTGGTGGATAGATCGCGAAGAGGGAGAGAACGCATGGCGAGTAGCCGCCGACGACGTGCGCGCGAACGGATGCAACCTCGACATTTCCAACCCCAGTGCTCTGCGAACGCTTGAGCAGCTTCCGGTACGTGAGCTCATTCACCGAGCAAAAGAGCACCATGCTCGGGCTGAGCAACTACTAAACGAGATCGCCGAAGAAATTGTGGGCGGGTCTGGCGGGTTCCATGAAGCCTGAGAGCTTTCCTGTCCGACCGTTGTCGGACGTACTGCGGCTAAAGTCTCCCAGTGTCGTGGTGGACGCGATAAAAAGTTACTCATTCGCCGGCGTGAGAAGCTTCGGTGGAGGAGTGTTTGCCGCGGCAGAGAGGCTCGGTTCGACCTTCTCCTACAAGAAGCTAGGCCAGGTGCGCAGCGGGGATTTCGTGTATCCCAAGTTGATGGCATGGGAGGGGGCCCTCGGCGTTGTCCCGTCCACATGTGATGGGCTAATGGTTTCTCCCGAGTTTTGCGTGTTCGAAATCGACCGAACGCGCGTATTGTCCGAGTGGCTTGCCTATTACTTTCAGCAACCGACGGTGTGGCCGAAGCTGGCGGGAGGCAGCACCGGGACGAACGTTCGGCGGCGTCGCATCTATCCTTCCGACTTTCTGAAGTTCGAGATCCCTCTGCCGGAGCTCGATCGGCAGAGGGCGATCGTCGAGCGTATCAGCACTCTACTCGCGAAGCTCCAAGAGGCGCAGCGGTCGCAGATACGTGCGCACGACGCAACAGCGGCGTTCCTTCCGTCTCTGCTCAATGAACTGCTCGGCGACGTCTACGCATCACAATCGGGTCAGCTCCGAGCGGAAGTGCGTCGGCTCGGCGATGTCGTGACGGACGTCGCCGACGGTCCGCACGTCACACCGCAGTACCAGGAACGAGGCGTTCCCTTCGTCACGGTGCTGAACATTACGAGCGGTCGGGTTGATTTCGCGGGCGCGAAGTTTATAAGCGAGGAAGATCATCACCTCTACATGCGACGAGCGCGTGCAGAGCCGGGCGACGTTCTTCTCAGCAAAGACGGAACGATCGGCGTCCCGTGCTTCGTTGATCGACCCGAGCCGTTCAGCTTTTTCGTGTCCGTCGCGCTAATCAAGCCGGTACGGGGTGTGCTCGACGGTGAGTACCTGTCCTGGGTGCTGCGCGCTCCAGCGCAACAGGCTCGGATGGTCGAGCGGTCTCGCGGAGACATGATCCGGCACCTTGTTCTTCGTGAGATCAGGGAGCTGCGTGTGCCTGTGCCGCCCATCGCCGAGCAGCGTCGGTTTGTCCATCGCTTCCGTTCTCTAGGCCAGAAAGTGGCGAGCCTACGCTTAGAGCAGGCGACGATGGACGAGTACCTCCGAAGCGCGTCGCGAAGCGTTCTGGGTGCCGCGTTCAGTGGCACCCTGTAGAACGTTCGTCGCCTCGGTCAGTCCCCGGCTACGGAAGGGAGACCGCGATGCGCGTACAGAACGCCCCCATCGCGCGCTCCTTCACGCCCGCGGTGCTCTCTGCTCGAACGCTGTTCACGTGCGCGTCGTGCTCGCGGAGCGCCGAGCGCACGCGGAAACGACCGCTCGGCGGCGTCTCGTCCGCGCGCTCGAGGAGCGGCTCGCGAGGCGCCGGGCTGCGTCTCGGCGCGACGCCTGAATGTGCCCCTCATGCGCGGTCGCTGGCGATGCGCCCGTCGACGATCTCGATCACCCGGTCGCACCGCTCCGCAATGCGCGGATCGTGTGTCACAATGAGGAACGTCGTCCCCATCTCCCGGTTGAACCGCCGCATCAACCCGAACACCTCCGCCGACGACTCCGTATCGAGGTTCCCCGTCGGCTCGTCCGCGAGGACGAGCGGCGGCCTTCGCGACAGCGCGCGCGCGATGGCCACGCGTTGCTGCTGGCCGCCCGAGAGCGCGGTCGCCTTGAAGTTCATCCGTTCGGCGAGCCCCACCGCCTTGAGCAGCTCGGCCGCGCGCTCCTTCATGATCGCCGAAGGGAATCCCTCGTCGCCCCAGGCGGGCAGCATCACGTTCTCGAGCGCGGTGAACATCGGCAAGAGGTGATGGAACTGGAACACGAAGCCGAGCGTCCGCGCGCGAAGCCTGGTGAGGTCCGCCTCGTCGAGCCCTGTCGTGTCCTTGCCGTCGACGACCACGCGTCCGCGCGTCGGCCGATCGAGCAGGCCGATCACATTGAGCAGGGTGCTCTTGCCGGAGCCGGACGGACCGATCAGCGCGGCGAACTCGCCCTTCTCGATCCGGAGATCGACTCCATCGAGGGCGCGCGTGACGACGGCCTGGCCGTATTCCTTCACCGCGCCTTCGACGACGAGCAGCGGCTCAGCCATTGCGGATCGCCGACGCCGGGTCGAGCCTCGAGGCGCGGTGTGCGGGGAGCACGGCGGCGAGGAGCCCCACGCCGACCGCGAGGACGCTCGCGAGCACGAACAGCTGCAGATCGAGCTGCACAGGGAACTTCGGGGCGCCGTCGGGCCCGCGCACGAGGCCCTCGAAGAGCTTCGACAGGAGCGCCCCGAGCGCCGATCCGACGAACGACCCGAGGAGCCCGAGGACCGCGCCCTGGATCAGGAAGATGCGCAGGACGCGGCCCCGCGACGTGCCGACCGCGCGGAGGATGCCTATCTCCCGCGACTTCTGGACGACCGACACGATGAGCACGCTCGCGATCCCCAGCGCGACCGCGAGCACGACGAAGAACTGGATCATGCTCTTCGAGCTGCTCTGCGCCGAGAGGCCGGTGAGCAGCTCGGCGTTGATCTTCATCCAGCTGTCCGCCTTCAGCCCCGTCCTTCCGCGCAGCTCGCCGGCGACGGCCTCGGCGGCGAACACGTCGGCGACCTTGAGCTCGATCGACGTCGCGCCGCCGGGGAGCGCGTAGAGCGTCTGAGCCCTGCGGAGCGACGTGATCACCCACGTCTTGTCGACAGCCTCGTTGCCGAGCGAGAAGACGCCCGTGATCGCGACGACATCGTCGATCCCCTCGGTCGTCGTGATCCGGATCTTGTCGCCGACGCCGACGCCGAGCTCGTTCGCGAGCACGACACCGATGACCGCATCGCCCCCGGCGACGTCGAACCGCCCCGCGCGCATGCGCTTCTTGACGTCGATGATCGCGAGGAAGCGCTCGGGATCGACGCCGCGCACGACCACGGCGTTCTTCGCCTCGGCGCGGACGGCGAAGCCGGCGCCCACGATGGCCGGCGACGCGGCGATGACGCCGGCGGTGCGCTCCGCGTCGGCCATGACGAGCGGCCACTGGTCGATGGAGCGAAGGCGCTGCGGCGCGGGCTGCACCGAGCGCGCGACGGCGCGATCGTGCGAGGGGTCGACGAGCGGACGCGCCGCCTCGCGCTGCACCTGCAACGTGATGTGCGGCTGCGAGCCGAGCGTCTTGTCGATGAGCGACACCTGGAGGCCGTTGATGAGCGCGGAGAGGAAGACAATCACGCTCACGCCCACCGACACCGCCGCGAGGATCAGCGCGGTCTGCCCCTTCGCGTCGCGCAGGTAACGGAGCGCCACGAACCACTCGAACGGCATCTCAATCGAGCTCCGTGCGCACGCGCTGGCCCGGCGCGTGGACCCGTCCGTCGGGCAACACGACGACGCTCCCCTCGGCGAGGCCCTCCACGACCTCGACGGCGCCCTCTCCGCGGATGCCCAGCTTCACGTCCTTGCGCACGAGGCGATCGCCCTCGACCGCGAACAGCCAGGGCGCCGGCGTCGCCGCGTCGCGCACGGCGTCGCTCGGGACGACGAGCGCATTCTCCCGCCGGGCGACCAGGAGATCGACGGAGACGGTCATGTCGGGCAAGAGAAAGGGTGGCGCGCTCGGCACCGCGAGGCGCACCTCGACACTGCCCCTCTGCGGATCGATGGAAGGCGCGATGTAGCTCACCTCGGCGTCGAACACCTGTTGGGGATAGGCGTCCGCGGACGCGCGCGCCTTCTGCCCCAGCGCGATCCACGCGAGGTTCCGCTCATCGGGCTGGAAGACGAGCTGCGGGCTCCCGTCCGCGGCGAGCACCATCAACGTTCGCGCCGGCTGCACGACGTCGCCGGGCTCCACGGAGCGCGTGAGCACGACGCCGTCCTGGCGCGCCACGATCCGCGTCTGCTCGAGGCGAACGGTCGCGCCGACGTGCTGCGCCTGCGCCTGGAGGAGCGCGGTCAGCGCGACGCGGGAGTCCGCGCCCATCGGGGTGGACGCGATGCGCTGCGCCTCCGCCGCGACCTTCTGCGCGCGCGCGAGCTCGACGCTCTGTCGGGCGTTGTCGAGCTCGGCCTGAGCGACCGCCCCCGACGCCGAGAGCTCTCGCACCCGCGCGAGCTCGACCTCGGCGCGCTCGAGGTTCGTCTCCGCCTGGCGAAGCGCCTCCGTCGCGACGATGGCGCCGACGCGGCGGAGCTGCTCGACGCGCGCGCTCGCCTGGTCGACGGCGGCCTTCGCCTGCGACACCGCCGCGCGCGCCTCGGCGTCGTCGATCTGCACGAGGAGATCCCCCGCCTTCACGCGTTGCCCCTCGATCGCGCCGACCGCGACGACGAGGCCCGGGACCTGCGCCGCGACCTGAACGCGCGTCGGCACCCTTACCCGCCCGCTCGCGACGACGCGCTGCTCGAGCGCCTTTCGAGCGGCCACGGCGACCTTCACCTCGGGTCCACGCGCGCGCACCGCCATCACGAGGGTGGCGGCCGCGAGCAACGCGATCAGGATCCAGAGCCCGGGGCGCCGGAAGAGCGTCCGCATCGGCCGAACGGTCTACCACCGAACCGGTGCGGCCTGCGAGACCCGTCACGCGGAACGGAGGCGCGGGAGAAAAGACGGAGCCCCCACCGGAGGCCCGCTTGACCATCGCGCGAGGTTCCGGCCCGGGAGGGCGGAGCGTCGGTCAAGGGCGGCGCAGCCGGCTCGCGTCGCGAGCGCACCCTTGACCCGCGCGAGCACTCCCGGATGCTGACTGCGTGCTGGGCCGACCTCACCGATTTTCTTCACCGCCTTTCCGCGCAAGTACGAGCTCACCAACATCATGCCCGGAACCAGCGCGATCGGCGCGCCTCGCGCCAACGTGAGGGCTCTCGGGGCGCTCGCGCGGGAGAGTGCCCCGTTGGTCATCAGTCACGCCCTGCGTGGCCAGTGAAACGTCAGCGGCTCCGTCCCGCCCGAAGGCCCTCCGCTGTTAAACGCTCTCGGGTTCTCTCCCCGCCGGCCAGAACAGAGAGCGCAAACGCCTTCCAGAACGCCCTCGGCGCGCGCTCCTTCACGCCCTCAGCGCTCTCTGCGCGAGCGCTGTCCACGCGTGCGTGGTGCTCGCCGAGCGCCGAAGGTCGCGGAAACGTGGGGGAGAAGCGCGACGGCCCCGGAGATCGCTCTCCGAGGCCGGTGCTAAATGACGCCGCTTTTCGCGCGGTCAGTCGGATTTGGGCCCCTGAGGTCCCCCTTTTGGCGCCTTCACCGAGGCGCTGTCGAGAGAGCTCCACTTCCAGGCGATGCCGCGACGACCGTCATACAGGATGCCGGCCATCACGACTCGCGCTGAGACTGGAGGGCGACCTCCCTTCGGCTTCGGCGGCTCCGCTCGTATCAGGGGCTCGATCTGACGCCACAGAGCGTCGGGCACGTCGGCAAACTTGGCTTCCACAAAGCACTGTAGCTCACGCTCGATCCGACCTTTCAAGAGGTTTTAGGCTCGACTCTTGGCAGCCTAGAACTGACTGAAGAACTTCCAAACCTCTTGCGGTTGCCAACGTTGACCACCCTCTTGCGGCGGATCAGGCGTGTGCGGTCCCACGAAGGAGCAGAACTCGACCGGATAACCCGTCTTGCAGCCCATGAAGTTGGTGCACACGTGGTTTCCGGTGGCCCTTGTCGGCTCCTTCCAGGTGCAACCGTTCAGCCCGGCGTACGTCTGCGCCATCGAGACACCGGCGCTGTACTGAAGGACGTTGTCGTTGGTGCCATGGGATGCGTAGAAGGCGACCGCTTCGCTCGGCCTGCAGTTGCCGGCACTGAGCTGCGCCATTCCGTTGTAGACGGCGACGGCGCGGACACCCCAAGTGCCGGTTCCATCGAGTGGACGCGAGCAAGCCGTCCGGTAGGACATGCTGCCGCCGTAACTCCAGCCGTTTGCGAAGATCTTGCTCTTGTCGATACAGAAATTTTGCTCGACCTGCTCTACCACGGCGTCCGCGAGTGCCACGTTCGAGCCGCTTGAGTCGGGCCACCCGCAGCCGCTTTCCCCGTTGCCATTCCCGGTGCACGGCGTTCCGTTCTTCTCCCCGTTGGGAGCCACGAAGATCGTACTGCTGGCGGCGTCGGGGATGTCCTTCAGCCAGTAGTAGTTCTGCTGATACATCTGCTTGTCGTTTCCATCGAGCTGATGCCAAGCGATGACCAATCTGTACGGCTTCGTATTGTCGTAGTTGGCCGGCACGCTCAGGATGTATCGACGTTGCCGATTCGCCGCCATAATCGAGATCGGGTTGCCGTTATTGTACATGCTGGCGGGAATGGTCGGCGCTTTGCCGCACCCGGCGGACAACGTACCCGTGTCCGAGCCTCCACCAGCGCCACCACCGGACCCGGCCCCGCCGGCTCCGCTACCACCTGAGCCAGCAGCCTCGCCCGTGCCCGAGCCGCCGGTGCCCGAGCCGCCCGTGGCCGAGCCGCCCGTGCCCGAGCCGCCCGTGCCCGAGCCGCCCGTGCCCGAGCCGCCCGTGGTCACGGCACCGGTGCCTGCGGAACCATCGGGAGCGCTACCTCCAGAGCCCTGCGTGTCGCCCGAATCGGACGAGCAACCGACGAGCGCCGAGGCACACGCGAACGAGGTGAGAATGACGACGAGGGAAGCGCGGTTCATTAGGCCTCTCCATCAAGGGGACGTACGGGTTTACCTACCGTTTGTAAGTACCGGAGTCACGGTCTAGAAATTTATTCCTTCGCTGTTCGCTCCCTCGGTCCGATCCGCGGGTGAGCACGTGGGCGCTCGTGGGCGACGCCGAGCTGGCGCGGGCTGGATGCACTCCGCCATTCGCGAGATGCTGCGAAACCCAAAGTACGTCGAAGTCTTCCACCAGGTCCATCAGCTGTCTCCGTCAGTCTCGGGGCTCTCGGGCAGGGCCAACACCAGAACCAAGCTCGACGGCCAGTACGCGATCACCGGGAGCCTCGCCGCAGCCACCCTCGCGCCGCTCGCCCCTACTCGCCTCGCGACGATCTGGATGCCCGCCGCCAACGCAGCCGCAACGAGCCTCGCGCTTCGTCCGGCCGATGCGGGCGCCAACGTGGTGCTCGCGGAAGCTCCCGATGGGCACCGTCTTCGACGGTGCGGCTCAGCGCGAGGGGCTTTGGTACGCGGCCCCCACCCAGGTTGCGCTAGACCTGCTCACCAGCCCCGGGCGCGGCCCACAGGAGGGCGAGGAGCCTGAGCAGCTCGGCATCGAAGCCGGCTTCGACTCGCACGCGAGGAGGTCGCGCGACTCGATGAAGAACATCGGAGTCACGACACCAGGCACCGGGAGCTGCTGACCACGAAAGGCCGGCAAGAGGGCAACGTCAGCGAGACTGCCCGCCGTCTCGACGAGGTCGAGGAAACACCACCTATCGTCTCGTCCGCAAGATGACGGCCGACGGGCGTGAGGAGGTGCTCGTCAGCGGCCGTCGGACGAGGGCTGAGGCGTGAACTGGCGATCCGAGGCGGCCCGTCTCGCTCTCTTGGAGCTACTCGTTCGCGGCTCGCTCAAGCGACGACGTGCGCAAGCGTCCGCCTGGGATGCCCTGGACGAACTACCTTGGACACGACGCACGGGGCGACGTGACGAAGTGGGCCTTGTCGAGGAACGGCGACATGAGCTTGTCGCGCTCCTCGGGCGCGTCTGGCCGGAATGGGGCGAGGTGCTCACAGCGCTGACGGCGCGCGGGCTCGCGCCCACCCCCGACGGCTGGAGCGAGCTCGAAGACGCGCAGCGTGCCGAGGGGCTGCCGCAGCTTCCAGACCAGCTCAACCGGCGAACCGCGGCCGCGCTCGTCGCGCCGCACTCGAAGGCGACGCTCACGGATCGCCGCCAGGCGGCGCTCGGCGACGCGGAGGCCACGCACGACGGTTCGGTGCGTCTCGTCTTCGCTCTCCCCGCGAGGACGCGCGGAGAGCGAAGACGCCGTCCCGCACGACGGAAAGTCTCACCGTACGTTCTCTCGGCGCTCTCCGCGCGAACGCTGTCCCGGCGCACGCGGAGTGCGGAGCACGCGGAAACGTGGCGCGAAAAAGAAGCGGTCCCGAGGATCGCTCCTGGGGGCCGCTGTTCACTGTGCGGTCAGCGAAATTCGCACGATCGATGAAATGGCTCCAGCTGCTGGACTCGAACCAGCGACCCGGCGGTTAACAGCCGCCTGCTCTACCAACTGAGCTAAGCTGGAATGCGTCGGAGACGGGCGCGAGGATAGTCAGCGATGCCTTCCCGTCAAGCGAATCCGCACCGCCGCTGAAGTTTACGTGACGCCCCGGTGTGCTCGCCCGCTCCGCGCGAGATTGCCCGCCCGGCGTGCTTCTGCGACAACGCCGCCGTGCAGCGCGCCGCCGTGCCCTTCCCGCCGCAGCCGCCGGACGCTCCGGCCCCCTCCGCCGCCCGCTCCGCCGGCCGCGGCGGCCTCGCCATCGCCGTCGCCAAGGTCTCCTTCATCCTCTTCGGCTTCGTCCAGCAGCTCATCCTCCCCCGGCTGCTCGGCACCGACGGCTACGGCGCCGTCTCCGTCGTCTTCGCCGGCGTCGGCGTCGTCAACAACGTCATCGTCGCGACGGGCATCCAGGGCGTCTCCCGCGCCGTCTCCAGCGTCGCCGAGCACCAGGCCGCCGAGGCCTTCCGCCGCACCCTCGCCCTCCACGCCGTCCTCGCCATCGCCGTCTCCTCGGCCTTCGCGCTGCTCGCCGACTCCATCGCCGACTTCTCCGAGGCGCCGCACGTCGCCGGCCCGCTGCGCCTCGCCGCCGCCATCGTCCTCCTCTACGGCCTCTACGCCCCGCTCGTCGGCGCCCTCAACGGCCAGCGCCGCTTCCTCGCCCAGGCCGGCTTCGACATCGGCTACGGCGCGCTCCGCACCGCCAGCGTCGCCGCCGGCGCCCTCCTCTTCCTCCGCGCCGGCCAGAGCGGCGTCCTCGGCGCCATCGCCGGCTTCGTCGCCGCGGCCGGCATCATCGTCCCCCTCGCGGCCCTCAAGACAGGCTTCGGCCGCCGCGGCAGCGCCGGCCCCTCGATCCGCGAGCACCTCGTCTTCCTCCTGCCGCTCGCCGTCTCGCAGACCTTCCTCAACTTCCTGCTCCAGACCGACTTCTTCCTCCTCCGCCGCTTCCTCGGCCAGGCCACGAGCGGCCTCGCCCTCGGCGCCAGGGCCGCCGACGACCTCATCGGCGTCTACCGCGGCGCGCAGCTCTTCGCCTTCCTGCCGTACCAGCTCCTCCTCTCGGTCACGTTCATCCTCTTCCCGATGCTCGCCCGCGCGCACGCCGAGGCCGACAGCGCCGCGGTCCGCCGCTACACGATGACCGGCGTCCGCCTCTCGTTCCTGCTCACCGGTCTCCTCGTTGCCCCCATTGCGGGCCTCGCGCCGCACGTGCTGCGCTTCGCCTTCCCCGTCGAGATCTGGAGCCGCGGCGGCGACACGCTCCGCGTCCTCTCGCTCGGCATGGGCGCCTTCGCCGTCCTCGGCGTCGCCTCGGCCGCGCTCACCAGCCTCCACCGCGAGCGCATCGCCGCCGCGCTCACCGCCGCCACCGTCGTCCTCGTCGCGATCGGCTGCTCCGTCGCCGTCCCGCGCGCGTCCTTCGGCCCCGACATGCTCGTGAGCTCCGCGACCGCCACCTCGCTCGCGCTCGCCACCTCCGCCGTCGTGGCCGGCGTCCTGCTCCACCGCGCCGCCGGCGGCTTCGTCCGCGCCGCGACGGCGCTCCGCGTCGGCGTCGCGATCGCCGCCGCCATCGCCGTCGGCGCGCGCCTGCCGTGGCTCGGCAAGATCGCCGTGCTCGGCGAGGCGCTCCTCGTCGGCCTCGTCTACGTCGCGATCCTCGTCGCCACGCGCGAGGTCGGCCGCGACGACCTCGCCACCTTGCGGCAGGCGTTCGGGCGCGGCGCGCGCCGGGCCTAGCGCCACGCACCACGCGTCCGGCCAGGGATCCGGAGGCGCCCGGCGCGCCTCTGCCCGCCTGCCCGCGCCGGCTCGCGGCGCCCGCCTCGGCCGCCCGCCTCCGGGCCCTCTTGACCGTCAGCCGTCGATCTCGCATACGGGGCCTCTCCTCCAGCACGGCCAGCGCCGCGCCCGCTCGAAGGCCGAGCGGCGGCACGCGGCGCGCCGGCACCCACAGGCAGGCGAAGACGTGGCCCCTCAATTCATCTTCACGATGCAGGACGTCCGGAAGGTGCACCCCCCGAACAAGGAGGTGCTGAAGGGCCTGTGGCTCTCCTTCTACCCGGGCGCGAAGATCGGCGTCCTCGGCGCCAACGGCGCCGGCAAGAGCACCCTGCTCCGCATCATGGCGGGCGTCGACAAGGAGTACCTCGGCGAGGCGAAGCCCGCCGACGGCATCCGCATCGGCTACCTCGCCCAGGAGCCGCAGCTCGAGGCCGGCAAGACCGTCCAGGAGCACGTCGAGATGGCGGTCCACGACGTCCGCTCCCTCGTCCAGCGCTTCGAGGAGATCGGCGCCAAGCTCGGCGAGTCGCCCCCCGACATGGAGGCCCTCCTCGAGGAGTACTCGGCGCTCCAGGACAAGATCGAGGCCGCAGGCGGCTGGGAGATCGACCGCGTCGTCGAGCGCGCCATGGACGCCCTCCGGCTGCCCCCGCCCGACGCCGACGTCACCAAGCTCTCCGGCGGCGAGCGCCGCCGCGTCGCCCTCTGCCGGCTCCTCCTCGAGAAGCCGGACATCCTGCTCCTCGACGAGCCGACCAACCACCTCGACGCCGAGAGCGTCGCCTGGCTCGAGCGCTTCCTCCACGAGTACCCCGGCACCGTCGTCGCCGTCACCCACGACAGGTACTTCCTCGACAACGTCGCCGGCTGGATCCTCGAGCTCGACCGCGGCGCCGGCATCCCGTACGAGGGCAACTACACGGGCTGGCTCGAGCAGAAGAAGAAGCGCCTCGAGCTCGAGCAGAAGCAGGAGTCCGCGCGCAAGCGCACCCTCGAGCGCGAGCTCGAGTGGGTGCGCATGGCCCCCCGCGCCCGCCAGGCCAAGAGCAAGGCCCGCCTCGCCGCCTACGAATCGCTCCTCGCCGAGGACAAGTCGAAGAAGGTCGAGGAGAACGAGATCCACATCCCCGCCGGCAAGCGGCTCGGGAACGTGGTCGTCGAGGCCGACCACCTGCGCAAGGGCTTCGGCGACCGTGTGCTCATCGAGGACCTCACCTTCTCGCTCCCGCGCGGCGGCATCGTCGGCGTCATCGGCCCGAACGGCGCCGGCAAGACGACGCTCTTCCGCATGATCATGGGCCTCGAGCAGCCCGACGGCGGCGCGCTTCGCATCGGCGAGACCGTGGAGCTCGCGTACGTCGACCAGTCGCGCGACGCGCTCAACCCGAACAACAACGTCTGGCAGGAGATCTCCGGCGGCGAGGACCGGCTCGTCGTCGGCAAGCGCGAGGTCAACTCGCGCGCCTATGTCGCGAGCTTCAACTTCGCCGGCAGCGACCAGCAGAAGAAGGTCCGCGACCTGTCCGGCGGCGAGCGCAACCGCCTCCACCTCGCCAAGCTGCTCCGCCGCGGCGGCAACGTCCTCCTGCTCGACGAGCCGACGAACGACCTCGACGTCGACACCCTCCGCTCCCTGGAGGAGGCGCTGCTCAACTTCGCCGGCTGCGCCGTCGTCATCAGCCACGATCGCTGGTTCCTCGACCGGATCGCGACGCACATCCTGGCCTTCGAGGGCGACAGCAAGGTCGTCTGGTTCGAGGGCAACTACGCCGACTACGAGGCCGACCTGAAGCGCCGCCTCGGCGCCGACGCGGCCGAGCCCCGCAAGATCCGCTACCGCAAGCTCACCGCGAGCTGACCCCGCGGCGCACCGCCGGGCTGCTCCGGATTCCAGCCCCAGAGCATGTTTCCGGTCTGGTGCGACGCGGAGGCCCGCAGGAGCTACCTTCCAGCATGCTCCGGAGCTCCCTTCGCGAAGGGCTCGCCGTCGCCGCCGCGGCGGGCGCGCTCGTCCTCGTGACCGCCGCCGGCTGCCGCGACGCCGCCGAGACCCGCTCGCCGTTCGGGGTCGCCCCGTCGAGCGGGGTCGGCGGATCGGAGGGCCACGGCGGCGCGGGCCACGGCGGCGCGGGCGGCCAGGGCGCCGGCAGCTCCAGCGGCGCGGGCGCCGGCGGCTCCGGCAGCTCCAGCGGCGCGGGCGGCCAGGGCGCGGGCGGCTCCGGCAGCTCCGGCGGCCAGGGCGCCGGCGGCCACGGCGCGGGCGTCTCCACGGGCGGCGGCACGCCCGGCGACCCGCCGCCGGACGCCGCGCCGCTCGCGGTCGTCACGTGGAACACGAAGGACTTCTTCAACGACCGGGACGACACCGAGGGCTCCGAGGAGACGGTGCTCACCCCCGCGCGCTACCGCGCGAAGCGCGCCGCGGTCGCCGCGGTGCTCGAGCAGCTCGCGCCCGACGTCGCCGTCCTCCAGGAGGTCGAGCACCTCGACGTGCTCGAGGACCTGAACCGCCTCGACCTCGGCGGCGCCTACCCCCACGCCGCGCTCGTCGAGGCCTACGACCCGCGCGGCATCGACGTCGGCGCGATCTCGAAGATCCCCTTCGACAGGGTCGTCTCGCACCGGGACGACCGCTTCACCCTGCGCGGGACGCAGGGACCTGTCTATACGTTCACGCGCGACTGCCTCGAGCTCCACCTCACCCGGAACGGCCGCAAGGTCATCCTGCTCGGCGTCCACTTCAAGGCGAAGTCCCCGCCCGACAACCCCGACCGCCGCCTCGCCGAGGCGCAGCGCGCCCGCGCCATCGCCGACGCCCTCGCCGCCGAGCACCCCACCGCCGCGATCGCCGTGCTCGGCGACTTCAACGACCTGCCCGGCTCACCCCCCGTCGAGGCCGTCGCCGGCGCCGGCGGCGTCCTGTTCGAGAACGTCGCCGCCGCCGCGCCGCCCGCCGACCGCTGGACGTACGACTTCAACGGACAGCTTGAGCTCATCGACCACCAGATGGTCAACCCGCTGCTCCGGGACATGCTCGACCCGGCCTCGGTCCAGATCCCGCACGGCCCCTCGATCGACGACGCGAGCGATCACGCGCCAGTTTTTTCCGTGTACAGGATCACCCCGCCCACGTAAGCGTCCGTCGGCGCTTCAGCTAAGCTTCGCCCCGATGCACGGCACGAGGAGAAAAGGCTCCCCGCCGAGAGCCCGCAGGGACTGGGGGCGTCTCTTCGTGCGCGTGCTGTGCGTCGTGTTCGCCGTCATCGGCGCCGTCCCGCTCGCTCTCGGCGTCCTCGTGCGGACCCAGACGGTGCGGGCCTGGGCGGCGCGCGAGACGGCCGCGCTGCTCGAGCGCGAGCTCGGCATCACGGCCCGCTACGACGTGCGCGTCCAGGCCTGGCCGCTCATGGTCGGCCTGAACCGCCTCGTCGTCGACTCGTCCGACGGCGGCGCGCCGTTCCTCGAGCTCGAGCGCGTCGCCATCCGCCCGCGCCTCTTCTCGCTGCTGGCGGGGCACATCGACGCCGGCGACGTCGAGATCATCGGCCCCCGCATCCGCGCGGTGGTGAAGGACGGCGAGCTCCGGAACCTCAAGCTCCCCAGCACGAAGAAGAGCAGCGACGGGGGCGGGCTCGACAGGGCGCCGCTCTCCTCGGTGGCGATCACCGACGCGCGGCTCGACCTCACCATCGACAACCTCCGCGTCCAGGCGCGCGAGGTCGACGTCGACGTCTCCGCCGAGCCGTCCGACGCGTTCGAGATCGCGATGCGCTCCGGCCCCGTCTCGGTCGTCCACACGCACGCCGCGCCCGGCCGCGAGGCCGAGGAGGACAGCGTCGACGAGGACGTCGTCTGCCGCTTCGACACGCGCGTCCGCGTCGAGCCCGGCCGCGCGCTCGTCCGCCGGCTCATCCTGGAGGGCGCCGCCGACTTCGACCCGGATCCCGGCACCGCGCCGCCCTGCGCGCTGCCCGACGGCGACTGGCGCCGCGTGGAGCTCGAGCTCGGCGCCCTGCGCGTCGTGGGCCTCGGCGGCGGCATGCCCCACCACATCGAGGGCCGCGTGCGCGCGCGCCTGCCGGTGCCGATCGTCCACCGCTTCGTGGACCTGCCGCCGGCGTCCGGCTCGGTCGCGATCGACGTCGCCGCCGAGTACGACGCCGCGTCCGCGCCGCTCGGCCTCGCGCTCCCCCGCGTGAAGGGCACCCTCGCGCTCGACCGGCCGGGCCTCGACGGCAGGGTCTTCGTCACGCGGCTCTCCGGCCAGGTCTCGACGACGCCCGACGCCGTGCAGCTCGCGGACGCCGACGTCGCCTGGGCCGACGGGACGCTGAAGATCGCCCACGCGGAGCTCAAGCCGTTCGAGAAGGGCATGCCGCTCCGGGCAGGGCCGATCGACCTCGCCAACATCGAGCTGCCCGGCCTGCTCCGCGACCTCGCCGTGCACCCGCAGGCGCACGTCGCCTGGACGCTGCGCGAGGGCCGCTTCGACCACTTCCGCGGCACGCTCGCCCCGCTCGCGCTCGAGGGGCCGCTCGAGGTGCAGACGCACGGCTTCGAGATCTTCGATCGCCCGACGAAGGACCCGGCGCGCCAGCGCCTCATGGGCGTCCGGGAGGGCTCGGTCCGCGGCTCGTTCCAGGTGCGGCAGAACGCCGTCGTGCTCTCCGGCTTCTCCGTCGACACGCCGAGCTCGCACCTGCGGACCACCGTCTCGCTCGGCTTCAACGACCAGCTCGGGGTCGAGGTCCACCCGGGCTCGCGCGTCGACCTCGCCGAGGTCTCGCCGCTCGCCGCGCTCGAGCTCGGCGGCGTCGCCACGATGAAGGCGACGATGCGCGGCCCCTACGAGCACCCGAAGCTCACCGGCGAGGTCGGCATCGAGAAGTTCGTGTTCTCGGGCTTCCCCATCGGCGACCTCGAGCCCTCGCCGGTCGCGTTCGAGCCGCTCTTTTTGACGCTCGAGAACGCGCGGGTCCGGCACGGGGCGAGCCGCATCCGCGTCCCGTCGATGAAGATCGACTTCGATCCGGCGGGCAACCTGCCGAAGGGCCGCCCGCTCGACAGCGCGTCGGGCGTCGTCGTCGTCGACGCGACCGTCGACACGCGCGAGGCGCCGCACCTCGCCGCGCGCGACCTGCTCGAGATGCTCCGCCTCGACAAGGACCCGCGGTTCGCCGCCTACAAGGCGACGGCGAGCGGCACGGCGCGCGCCCACTTCGCGCTCGGCGGCCCGGAGGACCGCTGCGGCGGCGGCTACCTCGCCGTGAGCGCCGGCATGCGGCTCAGCGACGTGGAGCTGCTCGAGGAGCGCTTCGACGAGGGCGACGTCGACGTCAACCTCATCTGGGACGACCAGGCCGCGGGCGCCGACGGCATGCGGCTCGACGTCCGCTCGGCGTCGCTGCGCAAGGGCACCGGCTCGGTGCTGGCGAGCGTGTCCGTGCAGCACGGCGGCGCGATCAAGGGCAACGTCATCGCGAGCGGCCTCCCGCTCGCGCGGGTGGACGCGCTCGGGCCGGCGGCGTCGCTGTTCGACGGCTCGGTGTCGCTCGTCGCGAACCTGGGCGGCACCATGAGCCGGCTCGCCGGGTTCGCGGACGTCCACGTCTCGCGCGTCGGCATCCGCCGCTCGCACGCGAGCCTGCCCCCCTCGCGCGTCGAGCTCACCATCGTGCCGAACGACAGGGCGCCGAAGGTCCTCGGCAGGACGCCTGTCTGCGGCAATGCCGTGAGCGCGCCGTTCGATCCGGCGGAGTACGAGCGCGACCTCCCCGACGGGTCCTTCGTCGCGAACGGGTCGCTCTTCGGCGGGCAGGTCGCGCTCGACGGGCTCCGCGTCACGCGCCAGCAGCGCAAGATCGTCGACGGCAAGGTGCGCGTCGACGCGCTCGACCTCGGCACGCTCGCGAACCTGATCCCGGGCGTCGCGTTCTCGGCGGCGCCGCCGAAGGGCACGCTGACCGCCTCGCTCGACATCGAGCGGCTGCCGCTCGCCGACTTCCGGCAGGCGGCGCTCACGCTCAAGGTCGACGCGCTCAAGCTGGAGCGCGCGGGCCAGGGGCTGACCCTCACGAGCCCGAGCGGGCCGATCCGCCTCGCGGGCAACGCGGTGGCGGTGCCGGAGCTCCGCCTCGAGGCGCACACCGCCTCGCGCCTGTCCGCCGCGTTCACCGCGTCCGGCGAGGTGAAGCGGGTGTTCACCGCGCCGGACCTCGACGTCGCCATCCGCGTGAGCCCGACGAACCTGTCGCGGCTCAGCGCCGACATCCCGCAGATCCGCCACGCGCGGGGCACGGTGCAGGCCGAGGTGCAGGTGACCGGCCCGCTCGCGGGGCTGCGCTACGCGGGGTCGGCGACGCTCAAGGAGGGGGAGCTCGACGTCGTCGGCCTGCCGGTGTCGCTCGACGACATCGACGTGGAGATCGCGATCGGCGGCGACCAGGTGCGCCTCACGCGGGCGACGGCGCGGGTCGGCTCGGGCACGGTGACGGCGGTCGGGCACATGCCGGTGCGCGGCCTCTCGCTCGGCACGGCCACGGCCTCGATCGTGGCGACCGGCGTGAAGCTGCCCGTCGCGGAGGGCGTGAACCTCACGGCGAACGCGAACCTCACCGCGAGCTTCCGCCCCGGCGTCGCGGACGACGAGGCGGGCGAGAAGAACCTGCCGAGCGTCAAGGGGACGATCACGCTCACGTCGTTCAGCTACACGCGGCCGATCCTGATGAGCGTCGACCTCGACGACCTCACGGGCCGGCAGCGGACGACGGTGCAGACCTACGACCCCGCGGCCGACGTCGTGCGGTTCGACGTCACGGTGCTGTCGCCGAACCCCCTCCGCTTCTCGAACGATCTCGCGGACATGCGGCTCGAAGTCTCGCCGACCGGGCTCGCGCTGTCGGGCACGAACCAGCGCTTCGGCGCGCGCGGCTCGCTGCGCATCCTGCCCGACTCGAAGCTCATGCTCAGGAGCACCGAGTTCGAGGTCCGGGAGGGGTACGTGCGGTTCGACGACCCGTTCCGCATCGCGCCGAAGGTCGACGTGCGCGCCGAGAGCGAGTACCGCCGCTACACGTCGGCGAGCAGCGCCGCGGCCGACCCGGCGTCCGGCGCGGAGGCGGCGGCGGCCGCGGGCCTCGGCGCCGGCGCGAACCCGAGCGGGCAGTGGCGCATCAAGCTGCACGCGCAGGGCGACGCCGACAACATCCGGCTCAACCTCTCGAGCGATCCGCCGCTCAGCCAGGAGGACATCGTCCTGCTCCTCACGCTCGGCATGACGCGCGCGGAGCTCAACCAGGGCGTCGTGTCGTCGCTCGGCGAGACGGTGGGCCTCGAGGCGCTCTCGTCGCTGACGGGCGCCGACAAGGCGGTGAAGACCATCGTCCCGATCATCGACGAGTTCCGCTTCGGCACCGGCTACTCGTCGAAGAACGGCGCCCCGGAGCCGACCGTGACCCTGGGCAAGCGCATCACGGACGCGGTCCGCGCCAACGTCACGACGGGCCTGTCGCAGGGCAGCCAGGTGCGCGCGGGCGTCGAGGTGAAGCTGAGCGACCGCATGAGCCTGCAGGGGTCGTACGACAACGCGAACGACGCCTCCTCGAGCTCGCCGCTCGGCAACGTGGGCGCCGACCTCCGCTGGCGGCTGGAGTTCGAGTGAGCCCGGGGGACGTCGGGTAGCCGGGCGCCGGTGGCCCGGCGCCCGCGCGGCTCAGGTGACCGCGGCGAGCGCCGCGTCGAGGGCGCCGTAGCGGTCGTCGCGGCCGGCGACCCACTGCCTGTGGCCCATGAGCTCGAAGATGCGCCGGTGCTTCGGGTTCTTCCAGGTCATGCCGAGCAGCACCCGCTGGAACGCCTCGGCCTTCGCCTCGGGCAGCGCCGGCAGCGCGTCGAACATCGCGAAGTCGTAGGCCGGCGTCGTCCAGAGGACGTCGACCCGGCGGAGGTCGATGTGGCCGTTCGCCTGCTCGGAGAGCCACACGGCGTCGCCGACCGCCGCCGCCTGGGCCTTGCCCTCGTGGAGCGCCGCGAGCGCCTGGATCTCGCTCGTCGCCGTGTCCCCGTGCTTGCCGACGTCCACCTCGAACGGCATGAGCTGGATCTTCTCCACCGCAACGCCCGCCTGCTGGAGGAAGTGAAGCGGCAGGATGCGCGCGTGCGCCGAGTCGGCGCTCCCGACGGCGAGGACCTTCCCCTCGAGGTCGCTGAGCGACCCGACCGCGGCGTCGCGGCGGACGAGGAGCTTGCTGTGGAAGTCGCGGTCGATCTCGCGCATGGCGAGCGAGCGGGACCGGCCCTCGGTCTGCCGCTTCACCCGCACGTGCGCCATCGCGCTGTTCCAGGCGACGTCGACGTGCCCGCGGACGAGCGCCTCCACCTGGCGCTCGTAGGTGGAGAAGAGCGCGAAATCAATCAGGATTCCATGCTCGCGGAAGTGCTCGCGCAGCAGCTCCCACAGCGTGACCACCTTGGCGTCGTGCGCCACGGCGCCGACGAGCATCGCCAGGTTCTTCATCCGGTGCCTCGCACGGGCGGCGACGCTAGCACGAGGTCCGCCCGCCGAGAGCCCCACGTCTCGCACATCGACGCCCCCCCGGAGCGCGCTCCGGTCCGGCCGGGCCGAGGCCTGGAGCCCGCGCGGCCCGCGTTGGCGCGCGAACCTCGGCGGCCGCGCGGGCGGCGCGCCGGCAAGAGAACGCCGCGCGGGCGGCGCGCCGGCACGAACGCCGCGCGGGCGGCGCGCCGGCACGAACGCCGCGCGGGCGGCCTCTTGCCCTCCGGCCGCCCAAACGGGCTACGCTGCGCGCCTCGTGCACGCCGGCGGCGGTTCGTTTCGATCTCGTCCGCCGGCGCTCCGCGCCTGATGGCCCGCTTCCGTTCCACCCTCGTTCCCATCCTGCTCGGCCTCTTGCCGTTCGGCGCGACCGCCATCGACGCGCGCGCCGCCCAGCCGCCCGCTGGCCGGGCCCAGGCCGACCAGCCGGATCCACACCAGGTCGCGGCCAACCCCGGCAACCAGGTTCAGCCGAACCCCGGCCAGGTCGAGGCGCGCCCCGCGGGCGCGGCGAGCACCGAGGCCACCGACGTCCCGTCGCTCCAGCCGCCGCTCGCCCTGGGAGCGCTCGTCGGCAAGCCCATCGTCCGCATCGACGTCGTCGCGCAGGGCGACCGCTGGCAGACCGTGGCGCCTGTCACCAGCGTCGAGCTCGGCGAGCCGCTCAGCCCGGACGCCGCGCGCCGCGCCATGCGCGAGCTCCTCGCCTCCGGCAACTTCGCCCGCGCCTCGGCCGAGGCGAGCCTGCTGCCCGACGGCGCCGCGCTCCGGATCGTCGTCGTCCCGCGCCGGCGCGTCGCGACCATCCAGATCACCGGCGGCGCGCTCGACCGCCAGGACACCCTCCGGGCCGCCGGCATCGCCGAGGACGGCGAGATCACCGCCGTCGCCCTCGCCGAGATCGGCCCCAGCGTCCGCGCCTTCTACGCGCAGCACGGCTACCCCGCCGCCGCGGTCGCGGTGCGCGCCGTCGACACCGACGACCCGACCCAGGTCGTCCTCGCCGTGAACATCGACCCCGGCGCCCCGCGCCTCGTCTCCCAGCGCGTCTTCGTCGTGGATCCGCGCGCCGACCGCGAGCTCGGCTCGCTCAGGGACGGCTACCCCCTCGGCGTCGGCGCCCGCGTCGACGAGCCCGCGCTCGCCGAGGCCGACCGCGCGATGATCGAGCTGCTCCGCCGGAGCGGCTTTCACTACGCCCAGGTCTCCCACCGCGTGCTCGCGGTCGGCCCGAACAACTACCTCTACGTCTACCTCCAGCCCGGCGCGCGCATCGTCCCCGCCTTCGACGGCAACCGCGCCTTCGACGACGACGCCCTCGAGGACGCGCTCGGCCTCGGCGAGACGACCGACACGAAGCCGGACGACCTCGTAGATCGGCTCCGCGCGTTCTACGTCGCGCGCGGCTTCCTCGACGCCGAGATCACCCACGCCCTCGGCGGCAAGCCCGACGACCCCGTCCGCTACCTGACCTTCACCGTCCGCGAGAACGAGCAGGTGCGCGTCACGAAGCGCGTCTTCCCCTGCCTCACGGGCGACCTCAGCGCCGACGACCTCGGCCGCGAGATCGAGAGCTTCCTCGAGGAGGACCTGCCCGGCGACGACTTCACGCTCCCCGACCCGCGCGGCGTCGCGGATCTGTTCGGCCCGACCCGCGGCGCCGGCGGCCGCGCCCGCCCGGTCGAGCTCATCCCGGCGATGACCTACGCGCCGGAGACCTACGACCGCGCCCTCAAGCACCTGCGCGATCTCTACTTCAGCAAGGGCTACCTCAACGCCGTCGTCGGGCCCGTCTCCGTGCTCCGCGCCACCTGCTCGCGCCGCTCTCCGCCGGGCGTCTGCGTCCCCGAGCCCGTCGCCGAGCGCGTCACGGCCCAGTGCCGCACCGACGCGCTCGGCCTCCCCCTCCCCGAGCCGCCCGTCCCCGCGGCCCTCAGCTGTCGCCCCGACCCCGCGCGGCACGTCACGTGCGCCCCCGAGGTGACGCTCCGCATCCCGGTCCACCCCGGCCCGCAGACGGTGCTCTACGACGTCGCCTTCGAGGGGAACAAGGGCTTCTGCGGGCAGGCGGGCCTGAACGAGCGGGACCGGACCTTCTGCGCGGACGAGCGGCCGTTCAGCGAGCGATGGCTCAGCGACATCGCCGATCTGGAGCTCGGAAAGCCGCTCTCGACGCTCGCCCTCGACGCCGCGCGGCTGCGCATCCTCGATGCCTACCGCGATCTCGGCTACGCGTTCGCCGAGGTCCGCGCCGCCATCGAGCCGTCGCCCGACCGCACGCGCGCCCGCGCGCGCTTCATCATGTCGGAGCGGGATCGCGTGTTCGTCACCGGCATCGTCGTCAAGGGGGCCGTCCGGACCGACGAGCAGCTCATCCTCCGCCGCGTGCTGCTGCGCGAGGGCGCCCCGTTCCGGCAGGCGCAGGCCCGCCTGAGCGAGGAGCGCATCGCGACGCTCGGGCCGTTCTCCAGCGTGTCGATCTCGCTCGAGGACCCGGACGTCCCGCAGAAGAACAAGCGGGTCATCGTCCACGTGGTCGAGCAGCTGCCGCAGTACCTCAACCCGCAGATCGGGTTCTCGACCGGCGAGGGCGCCCGCCTCGCCTTCGAGTACGGACACCGCAACATCGGCGGCCTGGCCATCGGCCTCACGATGCGCGTCCAGCTCAGCTACCTGTTCGAGTTCATGATCGTGGACCCCGCCGCGCGCCGCCACTACGAGCAGCTCGAGGGCGACGAGCGGCTCGAGCGCCGCAACACCGTCTCGGTCACGCTCCCGGACATCGGCCTCGGCCCGCTGGTCAGCCTGTCGCTGTCGGGCATCGAGATGCGCGACAACCAGCTCGACTTCGGCTTCGCGAAGCAGGCGATCATCCCCGCGCTCACGTACCGGCCGCGGCGCTCCGTGACAGCGCAGCTCGCCGTCTCCACCGAGCTGAACAACGTCGGCTTCTTCCAGAGCGAGAACACGACCGGCGACCCGGAAGAGGCGGCCAGCAACAAGCGGGACATCCTCGATCAGCTCCGCATGCCCGAGGGCCGCACCATCGCCCTGGCGCAGCGGCTCGACGTATCCTGGGACACCCGCGACGTCCCCTTCGCCGCGACGCGCGGATTCCTGCTCTCCGGCGGGGTCGAGCACGTCGACGCGTTCGACGTGTTCGACTCGGGCGAGTCCCAGTCGAGCTTCCCCGAGAGCCACTTCCTGCGGTTCACGGGCCGCCTGTCGGGCTACATCCCGCTCGCGCGCCGGGGGCCGATCCTCGCGCTGAGCCTGTCGGGCGGGTACATCCACCCGCTCGTGGCCAGGAGCGGTACATACCCCGACCGCCTGTTCTTCCTCGGCGGCGTCGACTCGCTCCGCTCCCACCTGGCCGAGTCGCTGTACCCCGAGGACGGGCTCGACGAGGCGAGGAGGGCGCTCGAGGACAACACCCAGGGCATGGGCGCCGAGGAGCAGGACGTCCAGATCTCGACCGACGACATCCCCCGCGGCGGGACGGTCATGGTGAACCCGCGCGCCGAGCTGCGCGTTCCGCTGACGGATCTGCTCCAGCTCGGCTTCTTCCTCGACGCGGGCAACCTCTGGATCCGGGCGAGGAACGTCAACCTCGACCCGCGGCGGCTCCGCTACGGGCTCGGCGCGGGCCTGCGGGTGAACACCCCCATCGGCCCCCTGGCCTTCGACTACGGCTTCAACCTGGACCCGCGCGAGGAGCTGAACGAGATCGACGGCGCCCTCCACTTCTCCGTCGGGCTCTTCTGACAGGCGCCCACCGCGGGTGGCCCGGCGCCGCGCTGCGGGTGCGCCGCGCGCCGCGCTGTTCAGCCCGCCACGGGCCCGGCCGGCGCGCGCCTCTCGTGTCTCGTCATCTCGCCCCTCTCCCTTCATCGCACGTCATCGCGATGGCTTGCCCGGTGGCCCCGCAGCAACGCTGGAACAACAGACGGGTTGAGCCCGCCTGAAACGAGCAGACTCTCGAACCGCCAAGGCGCCAAGGACGCCAAATCATCGTCTTCTTCTTGGCGTCCTCGGCGTCTTGGCGCTTCATTTCTCGCTCGATCAACGCGATCGGTGCTCTAGAATCGTTTGCCTTCACTGCACTCGACACGTTCGACGGCTCGGCGGCGGTGCGGGCGCCAAGGCAACTCCTCTCAGCTCACGACGACGAGGCTCCCCTGATGAACCGTTCTTTCCGTGGATGTGCGCTGCTCGCCCTGACACTGGCGCTGGCTGTCTCCGGCTGCGGGGACGACAGCGCCGCGCCGAGCAGCACGGCGAGCGCGTCCGCGGGCGGCGGGGAGGGGGGCCAGGGCGGTCACGGCGGGACGGGCAGCGCGACGGCCGGCGGCGGCGCGGCGGGCGGCGGCGCGACGGGCGGCGGCGCGGCGTCGACCGGCTCCGGCGGGGCGGCGGTGTGCGGCGACGCGCGGTGCGACGCCGGCGAGGCGTGCGAGAGCTGCCCCGGCGATTGCGGGGCGTGCGCGGCGACCTGCGGCGACGGCGCGTGCGAGGCGCCGGAGACGTGCGCGTCGTGCGCGGGCGACTGCGGCGTGTGCCCGCCGGTCTGCGGCGACGGCGCCTGCGAGCCCGGGCGGGAGACCTGCCATGCGTGCGCCGCCGACTGCGGCGAGTGCCCGGTCGGCGAGTGCAGCCACGACCCCTGCAAGGAGGGAGATCCCCTCGTCGCCGGCTGCGACCCGTGCGTGGCCGCGCTGTGCACGCGGGACCCGGCGTGCTGCATGAGCGCGTGGGGCCCCGCCTGCGTCGACGGCCTCGCCACCGCCTGCGGGCGGGCCTGCGGCTGCCCGCACGTCCTCTGCGAGACGGGCGCGCCGCTCGATCCGACGTGCAGCACCTGCGTCGAGGCCGTGTGCGACGAGGACGAGGGGGACAGCTTCTGCTGCAGGTTCGACTGGGACGAGGGGTGCATCGCGCTCGCGCAGCTGCGGTGCGGCGTCACGTGCCCGTGAAGATGCGATGCGGCCTCACGTGCCTGTGAATCGGCGCGCCGCCCGCCGCGGCCGCAGCGCGCCGTGGCCGCCTGCCGCGGCCGCGGCGGCGCCGCTCAGCGCGCCGTGGCCGCCTTCATCTCGCGGACGAAGCTCGCCACCGAGCGCGCGGCCGCCTCGGGATCGCCGAGGTTCGCCGCGACCCGCTGGACGACCGCGGAGCCGCTGACGACGCCGAACGCCCCGGCGGCGAGGGCGTCGCGCACGTGCTCGGGCTTCGAGATGCCGAAGCCGAGGATCGCCGGCGGCGCGCCGAACCGGCGCAGCGTCTCGAAGAGCGCCCCGTGGCCGAGGCGGAGCTCCTCGTCGGCCCCGGTCACGCCCTTGCGCGTCACGCAGTAGGTGTACGCGGCGCACCGCTCCGCGAGCATCTGCAGCGTCGCCTCCGAGGCGTTGAGCGGCGCGATGAGCACCGGCGCCACGCCCGCCGCGCGCGCCGCCGCGACGTACGGATCCGACTCCCGCACGGGCACGTCGGCGACGAGCACGCTGTCGACCCCGGCCGCGGCGACCGACGCGTAGAACCCCTTGAGATCGCGGTGCTTCACGAGGTTCGCGTACGTCAGGATGCCGACCGGCACCTCCGGCGCCTCCGCCCGGAACCGCGTGAGCAGCTCCAGGCAATCGGCCGGCCGCACGCCCGCCTCGAGCGCCCGCACGGCGGCGGCCTGGATCGTCGGGCCGTCCGCGATCGGGTCCGAGAACGGGATCCCGACCTCGATCGCGTCCGCGCCCCCCTCCACCGCCGCGCGGAGCAGCCGCGCGCTCGTGGCGAGGTCGGGATCCCCGAGCATCAGGAACGGGATGAACGCCCCCTCCCCCCGCTGCCTCAGCCGATCGAATGCGCGATCGTAGCGCGTCGTCATCGCTCCCCGACTCATCTCGACCTCCCGGGATCGAGCAGCTTCTGCGCCTGCTCCATGTCCTTGTCTCCGCGCCCCGACAGGTTCACGACGAGCACCGTCTCGCGCCCTGCCTGCGACGCCTCCGCCGCCATCTTCAGCGCGTGCGCGATCGCGTGCGCCGACTCGAACGCCGGGATGATGCCCTCGCTCCGCGCGAGCATCTGGAACGCGTCGAGCGCCTCGTCGTCGGTCGCCGCCACGTACGTCGCCCGGCCCGACGTCATGAGGTGCGCGTGCTCCGGCCCGACGCCGGGGTAATCGAGCCCCGCCGAGACCGAGTGCGTCTCGGCGACCTGCCCGTGCTCGTCCTGGAGGATGTAGGTCTCCGACCCGTGCAGCACGCCCGGGCGGCCCTTGAGCAGCGTCGCGCCGTGCTTGTCGGTCGAGAGCCCGTGGCCGGCGGGCTCGACGCCCACGAGCGCGACCTCCTTGTCCGGGATGAACTCGGAGAAGATGCCCATCGCGTTGCTGCCGCCGCCCACGCACGCGACGACCGCGTCGGGCAGGCGCCCCTCCGCCTGCTGGATCTGGGCGCGCGCCTCGCGGCCGATCACCCACTGGAAGTCGCGCACGATCGTGGGGAACGGGTGGGGCCCGGCCACGGTCCCGATCAGGTAGTGCGTGTCCTCGTAGCTCTCGGTCCAGTAGCGGAGCGCCTCGTTGAGGGCGTCCTTCAGCGTCTGCGTGCCCGAGGTCACCGGCACCACCTCGGCGCCCATGAGGCGCATCCGGAAGACGTTGAGCCGCTGCCGCTCGACGTCCTTCGCGCCCATGTAGATGCGCGTGGGCATCCCGAGCAGCGCCCCGATCATCGCCGTCGCGACGCCGTGCTGGCCCGCCCCGGTCTCGGCGATGAGCCGCTTCTTGCCCATGCGCCGCGCGAGGAGCCCCTGGCCGAGCGCCTGGTTCGTCTTGTGGGCGCCGCCGTGGAGCAGGTCCTCGCGCTTGAGATAGACCTTCACGCGCGGGTCGCCGGTCAGGTTGCGGCACAGGGTGAGCGGCGTCGGGCGCCCCGCGTAGGTCGTCAGCAGCGAATCGAACTCCGCCGCGAACGACGGATCGCCGCGCGCCTCGAGGTACGCGCGCTCGAGCTGCTCGAGCGCGGGCACGAGGATCTCCGGGACATAGGCGCCGCCGAAGGCGCCAAAGCGGCCGCTTTGCTGCATGGTGATTGCCTCGATCGTCGGTGTGCGTGGTGCGTTGTGCGTCGTGGGAGGTTCGGTCATGGCGAAGCGCGGTCCGCCGGGGCCGCGGGGTCGGGGTCGTGGCGCGAGGGGCCGCGCGCGCCCTCGAACAGCCGCAGGAGCAGGTCGGCGCACTTCGCGCCGGGCGCGCTCTCGACGCCCGAGCTCACGTCGAGCGCCCACGCCCCCACCCGGCGCGCCGCGGCGATGTTGCCCGGGTTGAGCCCGCCCGCGAGCAGGCTCCGGGCCCGCGCCGGGTGGCCCTCGATCGCGCCCCAGGCGAACGTCTTGCCGGTGCCGCCGCGCGCCTCGGCGGTGCGCGTGTCGAAGACGAGCCGGTCGGCGCGGCGCTCGACCTCGGCGCCCCCGCCGGCCGCGCCGGCGTCGCCGGCCGCGCCGCCCGCCGCGACGGGGCTGCCCGCCTCGCCGGCGGGCGCCATCGGGACCGCCTTCCAGACCTCGCAGCCGTCGGGCAGCGCGGGCCGCAGCGCCTCGACGAACGCGGCGTCCTCGTCGCCGTGGAGCTGGACGGCGCGGAGCCCGAGGGCGCGCGCCGTGTCGGCGACGAAGTCCACGGATTGATTGAGGAAAATGCCGGCGAAAGGCAGCCCCGCCGCGGTGGCGATCACCACCTCGGCCTGCTCGCGGGTCACCCGCCGCGGCGACGCCTCGGCGAAGACGAGGCCGCCGAAGCGGGCCCCGAGCCGCTCCACCTCGCGCGCGTCCCCCGGCCGGGTCAGGCCGCAGACCTTCACGCGGCCGTTCACGAGCGCGCGCGCGGCGTCCGCGATGTCGGGGCTGCGCATGAGCGACGTGCCGACGAGGAACCCGTCGACCGAGCGCGCGAGCCTGTCCACGTGGGCGCGCGACTCGACCCCCGACTCCGCGATGACGATCCGGTCGCGCGGCACGCGCGGGGCGAGCCGCTCCGAGACGGCGAGATCGACCTTGAGCGTCTTCAGATCGCGGTTGTTGATGCCGATCACGGGCGCCGGCAGCGCGAGCGCGCGGTCGAGCTCCGCCTCGTCGTGGACCTCGACGAGGCAGTCCATGCCGAGCGCCTCGGCGGCGCCGAGGCACACGAGCGCTGTCGCGTCGTCCAGCACCGACAGCATGAGCAGGATCGCGTCCGCGCCGTGCGCCCGCGCCTCGACCACCTGGTAGGAGGTCACGACGAAATCCTTGCAGAGGATCGGGACGTCGAGGACCTCGCGCACGGCCTGGAGGATCTCGAAGCTGCCCTGGAAGAACGGCTCGTCGGTCAGCACGCTGACCGCGTCGGCGACGCCGTAATACGCGGCGGCGACGGCGTGCGGGTCGAAGTCCGGCCGGATCAGCCCCTCGGACGGGGACGCCTTCTTGCACTCCAGGATGAACCGCGCGCCCGGCGCGGACAGCGCGCGCCGGAGGCTCCGCGACGTGGGCGGGGCCTTCGCCCTGAGGTCGGCGAGCGGGGTCCGCCGCTCGCGCTCGGCGACGTCCGCCCGTTTCCGCTCCACGATGCGCGCGAGGACATTGCTCTTCTCAGCCATGATGCGCCTCCTTCCGCGCTTCCTGGGCCGCTTCCCGGCTCACCGCCACGAAGCGCGCGAGCCGCTCGGCCGCCCGGCCCGACCGGATGGCGTCGAGCCCCATGGCCGTCCCCTCGCGCAGGCTGTCGGCGCGCCCGCCGATCCAGAGCAGCGCGCCCGCGTTGATGGCGACAGCGTCGGCGTGCGCGGGCTCGCCGCGGCCGGCGAGGAGGTCGCGGAGCCAGGCCGCGTTGGCCTCCGGGCCGGCGCCCCGGAGCGCCTCGATCGGCGCGGGCGCGACCCCGGCGTCCGCCGGCTCGATGGTGAGCTCCTCGACGACCCCGTCGCGGAGCCGGGCGGCGCGGGTGGGGGCGTGCAGGGCGATCTCGTCGAGCCCGCCGCCGTGGACGACGAGGGCGGCCTGACAGCCGAGCATCCCGAGCGTGCGCGCGGCCGGGACGACGAGCTCCGGATCGTAGATGCCCATCACCTGGATGGGCGGCGCGCTCGGGTTCACGAGCGGGCCGAGCAGGTTCATGATGGTGCGCACCCTGAGGGCGCGGCGCACCGGGATCGCGTGGCGGAGCCCGGCGTGGTACTGCGGCGCGAAGAGGAAGCAGAAGCCGACCTCGTCGAGGGCGCGGCGCGAGGCCTCGGCCGGGGCGTCGATCCGGGCGCCGAGCGCCTCGAGCACGTCGGCGGAGCCGCACTGGGAGGAGACCGAGCGGTTGCCGTGCTTGGCGATGGGCAGCCCCCCCTCGGCGGCGACGAAGCCGACGGCGGTCGACACATTGACGGTGGACTGCCCGTCGCCGCCGGTGCCGCAGCAGTCGGCGTACGCGTAGCTCGGCCGCGCGAACGGCGCCGACGCCCCCCGCAGGGCGCGCGCGGCGCCCGCGATCTCGGCGGGGGTCTCGCCCTTCGCCTTGAGCGCGACGAGCAGCGCCGAGAGCTCGATCTCGGTCAGCGCCCCCGCGACGACGTCGCGGAAGAGCGCCTCCGCCTGCTCCGTGGAGAGGTCCACGCCCGCGCAGAGCGCATCGATCACTGCATGCATCATGGTTCGCTCCTCATGTTCACGGCCGTTCTGGCAGACACTGCTCCTCGAGACTCGAACGTCGGACTGCGGCGCCCTGCATAGCGGACAAAAACGAAAAGGCCCACCGTTGTTCGGCGGGCCCTCTTTCTTCTTCCTTCAGGTCGGCCTCCCCGCAGGGAGGCGCGTCACCCGTCGTGAGGGCCCGCCTCGGTAGACCACCAGCGCCACCAGCGAAGCCCGGCCGCGCGCACGGCGGCGCCGAGGACGAGCGCCTCGGAGCCGGAGCGAGCGCAGGACGCGGTGAGCGCGCGGGGCATGCGGGAAACATAGCTTGCGGCCGCGAGCCGGGTCAAGCGGGTTCGCGGCGGCTCCGCTGGTTCCCGCTTCGCTGGGTCTGCCGGTCTTTCGATGGATCGTCCCGCGGCGGGGCGGCGCGCGGCTCGGGTGCGGCGGTGTCCTGTCGCCCTGCACGATCGGGCGATGTCCTCGCGGAGGGGACGCCGGTGTGCGGGACAGACGCGGTGACAAGGATCGTATGCCGAAGATATCCATGCCAGGCGCGCCACGGAGGCGCGCCGGCAGCGTCAGGGGGCGACGGTCCGGGAGATGCGGATTCGCCTCCGAGGAGCCAGCGCGAGCGCGGGCTCACGCGCTTTCGGGTCGAGCTCGCCCCGAGGTCGTCCGGGCTACCTGGAGATCACGAGCCACGTCAGCTCGTCGATCCCGGAGCGCGGCGCCGTCCTGACGACCGCGCCGTCGGCCTCGCCCGCGGTCGGCGCCGAGAGCGTGCCGTCGTACTCGCTCACGGTCCGGAAGCGCACAGGCGTCCCCGGCGCCAGATCGGAGGGGGCCTGAACGGCGATCGGCGAGCCGCTCGTGGTCGCGAACGGGTAGAGCGCGTAGACCGCCACGATCTCCTCGCCGCCGAGCTCGGGGAACGGCGGGACGCGATCCGGCGGGATCCTCCGCGCCGCGATGTCGTGGAGGGACGAGCCGAGAGGCGCGATGAGATCAGCGCGGCTCAGCGTGAGCTGGAGGCCGTCGCCGACCTCGAGGACCTGCGGATCGCCGCTGCTCGGGCCGAGGACGGCGCCCGCGGGCAGGTCCGGCACGAAGAGCGATCCGACGTCGACGGTGACCGCTTCGACGAAGCGCAGCGGGACCATGGCGACGCCCCGGCGCGGCGTGGTCCCCGCGTCCTCCATCGCCTTCACGACGAAGTCGACTGGCACCTTCGCATCGCAGAGGAAGGTGAAGCGGCCGTCCGCCGCCGTGCTGTCCGAGTAGCAGACCCTTGTATTGCAAAACAGCACCGGGGCGCCGCCGATGGGCTGCCCGGCTTCGTCCGCGAGCACGCCCGTCACGCCCGGCCCGGCCGGAGCACCGCCCGCGCCGGGATCGCCCGCCGCGCCGCCCCCGCCCCCGCCGCCGCCTGCCGCCGCGCCGCCATCCCCTTCCCCACCGCCGCCCGACGTCGCGCCGCCGCCCGACGTCGCGCCGCCGGCGCTCCCCGCCCCGCTGGTCGCGCCACCGCCTCCAGCGCAAGCGGACGCGACGAGCGCCGCCAGCAGGAGCAACGTGCGGCCCGTCATTCAGCCAGCGCCTGCTCGATGACCGCCGTCATGGCGTCGGGGTCGTATTCGTGGCTGGCGTACCGGACGATACCGTCCTTCCCGACGATCACGTCGACCGGGAACGGGTTGGGTCCAGGGAAGCTGGACGTCACGGCGGCGTAGGTGCTCGCTGTCTCCTCGATCCCGAGCGGGAAGGTGACCTTGATGTTGTCGCAATACGCCTGGACCTGCCCGATCTGGTCGACCGACTCCCTCGGGTTGAGGGCGACGATCTGGAGCCCCTGATCCTTGTACTTCCGCCAGAACCGCTCCTCGGTGTCCGGCAGGTGGTTCGCGCAGACCGGGCAGAAGGTGGCGAAGTAGGTCAGCAAGAGCACGCTCCCGGCCGACTCCTCCGAGGTCCAGGTCGAGCCGTCCAGCATCGTGCCCACGGTCGCGGGCAGCGGCGCCCCGACGCTCACGCCGGGCGCGTTGCCGACGAGGTACGCCTTGCGCACCGGCGCCGCGGGGTCGTCCGAGACGATGTGGAGATAGCCGATCTCCTGGTCTGCCGCCGACGCCCGGTAGGTCAGCGCGAGCTCGATCGTCTCTCCGGGCTGGATCCTTGCCTGTCGCGGCTCGACGCTGAACGCCGGGCCGCTGATCCAGCTGTCCACGAGCGTGAGCGGCGCCGTCCCCTGGTTCGATACCTCGAGCGGGACGGTCTTCGTTTTCCCGGCGGCGACCGGGCCGAAGTCGATCCGGGCGGCGGATTCCGGGAGGCGGATGTTGGGGGCGACGCGGTCCGGCTCCAGGCGGTAGGAATACGGGTTCTCCCAGGTGCCGATGAACACGTCCTGCCCCCGGGCGGCGACGCCGAAGGTGCGCATCGTCGGGAGCTCGCGATCCGGATCGTCGTACTCGAACGGCCTCGGAATGCGCACGGCCGCAAGGAAGGTGGGGCTCGCGGGCGTGGACACGTCGTAGACGCGCACGTCGTTCCACGCGGCGACGAAGAGGCGGCCCTCGGAGTACGCGAGGCGGAGCGGGGTCCCGGGCATCTCGGCGCGGCCGACGACGACCGGGTTCTCGAGGTCCGAGATGTCGACAATGGCGACGCCCGCCGAGCCCGCCGCCACGTAGGCGAAGTCGCCTTCCACGACGACGCCCTTGGCCTGGCCGCCGGTGGCCACGCGCCCGAGCTCGACCGGCTTCGTCGGATCCGTCGCGTCGACCGTGACGAGCCCGTCCACGCCGTCGGCGACGAAGACGTGGTTATCGCGCGCGGCGACGCCCCACGCATTGGTGAGGCCGCCCAGGCTCCCGACGCGCGTGAACCCGCTCGCGCTGTCGTAACTGTAGACCCCGAGGCCGTTGCCGTGCAGCCCCACGAAGATGTTGTGGTTCGCGACGTCGACGCCCTCGTAGCTGACCCCCGGCTCCTGCAGCACGTGGAGCTGCACAGGCGCCTCGGGATCGCGGATGTCCCAGCCGCTGAGGAAGGCCGGGTTCCGGATGTTGCCGAGGTGCGTCGTGAAGACGAGATCGCCGTCCCACGCGAGGTGCTTGCAGCCGGGAGCGCGGGTATCGTCGGGGATCGCGTGCCTGAGCCCCCCGGCGAGCACCTCCATGTCGGCGGGGTCATTGGCGTCGATGACATTGAACGTGTAGCTGCAGTTGAGGAGCAATCCGTCCTCGCGGAGGCGCACCTCGTCCGTGTGGCTACCGACCTCGTGCAGGTTCTGGAGCTGCACCAGCGGGCTCAGGAAATGACCTGGCTGGAGCGCGGTCGGGACGCATTCCCCGCCGACGTCCTCCGTGCCCTCGCCGCAGGTGACGCCGGGGCTCGCCGCCGCCGGCACGCACGCGCCGTCGACCTCCTTCGTGCCCTCGCCGCAGGTGACACCGGGGCTCGCCGCTGCCGGCACGCACGCGCCGTCGACCTCCTTCGTGCCCTCGCCGCAGGAAAGCCCGGCCCCGCTCGCAGGATCGTCGTCTGCGCACGCGGACGAGGCGAGCATGACAAGCGCGGGGAGGACGGCGCGACGTCGTAGCAGCGTCATCAGAAGCTCCTTGGATTGCGGCGAAGATCGCGTTCGCTCACGCGAGCGCGGGGAAGCGTCACGCCGAAGGATACGGGTCGCTCGGGGGGCCCGGGCAAGGAGAAACCCCGCTGCCGCCCCGTTGAATTCCTGCGCTATTCGTCGTCCGGGTCGTCCCCGAAGAGCACGCCGACCGACAGCGCGATCGCATCGAACGGCTCTGCCCTGACCCGCTCGCCACGCTCCGCGGTGAGCACGTTCAGATAGCCATCCGGCATCCATCGATGCACCGCGAGCACCTCGTTCATCGGATCGACGATCCAGGTTTGAGGCACCTGGCACCGCTGGTAAGTGCGCTGCTTCTTCACGAGATCGTTGCGCGTGTTCGAGCGGCTCAGCACCTCGCAGACCCAGTCGGCCGAAGACAGCGGCATCCACGGCGGGCGACCTCGACCCCCCGGAGCGCGATCGCTCGCCTCCCGCGCCCCCGGCTCATCCGCTCCCGCAGGATACTTTCCGGCCCCGTACTCCGATGGTAGGCCCGGGGCACCACCCCGGGGCGCGCGACCTCGCGGCCAGGCGCGACAGGCCCGCGCGAGCCCCCGCGCGGCCCTCCCCCCTTGCGTGCCCATGATCACCGCCGAACCAGGTCCCCCGCCGCCGCCGAGCGCCGCCGGCGCTCATGACAGCGTACCGCCGCGATCGCCGAGCGGGCCGCCCCCCAACGCGGGCGCGCCGCCGGCGCGGTCCGCCCCCCCGCCGGCGCGGTCCGCCCCCCCGCCGCCGCCGCGCCGCAGCGCCTGGACCACCCGCCTCGGCGAGGCCTGCGTGCTCGGCCTCGGCGTCGCGTCGCTCTCCGCCGTCCCGACCGCGCTGCGCACCGCCCGCGCCGGCGCGTCGTTCCTCGACGGGCTCCTCGTCGGCACCGCGGTCCTGCTCCCGCTGGTCACGCTCGCGCTCATCCTCTCGCGCGCCGCCGGCCGCGGCTTCCGCGGCATCGTCGGCGCCGGCGGCGAGCGGCTCGCCGTCCTCCGCGTCGCCCTGTGGATCGGCGTCGCCATCCCCGTGCTCGCCGCCCTCGCCGCCCTCCTCAAGGCCGTGACCCACCACCGCGGCCTCGCCGGCGCGACCTTCGGCGTCCTCGGCCTCGCCGGCGTCGCGGCCGCGGCGCTCCTCACCCAGCGCCTCGTCGCCCTCGGCGACCGCCTCGCCGCCCGCGGCGTGAAGCCGTGGATCCTCGCCGTCGCCGGCGCCGCCATCGGCGTCCTGCCCCTCGTCGCCGCCTTCGCGCCCCTCGCCGCCTTCGCGGGCAGCGCGACAGGCGACGCCGGCGCGGCCGGCGACGCCGTGCGCGCCGCCATCGTCGACGGCGCCATCGCGCTCGTGGCGACCGCCCTCGTCTCCAGCGTCGACCTCAGCGCCGCGGTCGGCCGCGTCGCCGGCCTCGCGGGCGTGCCGCTCGCCGCCCTGGTCCTCATGACCGCGACGGCGCGCGTCGAGTCGTTCCCCCCGCTCGGCCAGGCCGTGCGCGCCGGCGGCGGCCTCGCGGCCACCTTGTTCGGCGCGCTCGAGCGGTGGACCGACCGCGACGGCGACGGCATGGGCTCGCACTTCGGCGGCCTCGACTGCGACGAGGGCGACCCCACCCGGTACCACGGCGCGCCGGACATCCCGGGCGACGGCATCGATCAGGACTGCGGCGACGGCGCCCCGGCCGGCGCCCCGCGCCCCGCCGCGGCGCTCGCGGGCCTCTCTGCGGGCGCCCCGCCGGCTGCCCCCGCCTCCCCGACCGCGCCCACGCGCGCGGCCACCGCGCCCGCGGCCCGCGAGGATCGCGACGCGGTCGTCCCGGCCGTCCTGACCCGGACCACAGAGGCCGGCACCTCCCCCGGCGTCACCACGCCGGCCGCCGCCGTGGTTGCCGCCGCCGCGGCGCCCGCCGCCCCTTCCGCCCAGCAGCGCCCCGACATCCTCCTCGTCACCCTCGACACGGTCCGCGCCGACCACACGTCCGCCTACGGCTACCACCGCGCCACGACCCCGCGCCTCGCCGAGCTCGCGTCCCGCGGCGCGCTGTTCGAGCGCGCCTACGCCGCCTCGAGCGAGACGCAGCGGGCGATCTCGCCGCTCGTCACCGGCCGCCGCCTGAACCGGGCGGCGCGCGACCGCCGCGCGTGGCCCACGCTGCTGCCCGAGAACGACACCCTCGCGGAGCGCATGAAGCGCGCCGGCTACCTCACCGCCGCGGTCAGCTCGTTCACGTGGATCAGCCGGGAGCGCGGCTTCGATCAGGGCTTCGACCGCTTCGAGAGCGTGTACGGCGACGCCCACCCCGAGCGCGAGGCGACCGGCCACCTCGCCGTCAAGAAGGCCATCGACCTGCTCGCGGCCCACGCCCAGCGCGCCGAGCCCGTCTTCCTCTGGCTCCACCTCTTCGACGCCCACGAGCGCTACATCGCCCACCCCGGCATCCGCTTCGGCTCCGGCAGGACGGCCGCCTACGACGGCGAGATCGCCTACGTCGACCGCCAGCTCGGCGCCCTGCTCGACGCCGTGGCCGCGGGCCCGCGCGCAGGCCGCACCGCGGTCATCGTCCACGGCGCGCAGGGCGAGGGCCTCGGCGAGCACGGCCCCGTCGGGCACGGCGTCGAGCTCTACGAGGAGGTGATCCGCGTCCCGCTCGTCGTCGCCCTCCCCGGCGCCGCCCCGGGCCGCTACCCCCACCCGGTGAGCACCGTCGACATCGCGCCCACCGTCCTCGACCTCGGCGGCGCCGAGGCCACGGCCGTCGAGGGCAGCTCCCTCGCCGCGATCGCCGCCGGCGCCGAGCGCGCGCCCCGCGGGCCGGTGTTCGCCCGCACCGCCCGCCGGTCGGCGCTCGTCGACGGGCACCTCAAGCTGATCGTGGCGCACCGCAAGAAGCGCGACCGGCTCTTCCTCTTCGACCTCGAGCGCGACCCCCGCGAGACCCGCGACCTCTCCGGCGAGCGCCCCGACGACCTCGCGCGGCTCCGAGAAAAGTTGCCTGCCTTCGAGTCCCCCGCGCAGTAAAGTCTACGCGAGGGATCATGCACCGATCTGCCCGTCCGACGCGCCATCCGACGGGGAAGCCCGCGCCTGCCCGCGCGACGCTGCTGCGCGCCGCGACCGCCGTCGGCTTCGCGCTGGGCCTCGCCTCGCTCGCGCTGCTCGTCGCGCGCCTCGCGCGGGCGCCCTCGGTGCCGCTCACGCTCGGCGCGGGCGCCATCACCGGCGCGTTGCCGCGGCGCCCCCGCTTCGAGTGGCGCCTCGTGCGCGACCGCCACTGGCAGATCGCGTCGTCCCCCGCCGAGTCGCGCGACGCGACCGACCAGATCGAGGGCAACCGCGGCGTCTGTCCGACGGGCATGGTCGAGGTCTCCGGCCTCATGAAGCTCGACCCGACGCCGCGGTCCCAGGGCGACCTCCGCACCATCGACGAGATGCAGCGCTCCACCTGCAAGCACTGGATCAGCCGGGACTACCCGGAGCGCTGCGCCGAGTTCGACCGCGAGCGATGGCTGGAGCTCTCGAGGGATCTCGACACGAGGCCGATGCACTTCTGCATCGATCGCTACGAGTATCCCAACCAGAAGGGCGTCTATCCGGTCATCCTCGTCTCGTACTACGAGGCGGCAGAGCTCTGCGCCGAGGAGGGCAAGCGCCTCTGCGACGAGGCCGAGTGGACCTTCGCCTGCGAGGGCGAGGAGGCGCGCCCCTACCCCTACGGCTACGTCCGCGACCCCGAGGCGTGCGTCGTCGACCAGCCGTGGAAGCCGTACATCGAGACCGCGCTCCGCCCGCGGGGTGGCCCGGCCGCCATGGCCGAGATGGATCGCCTCTGGCAGGGCAAGCCGTCCGGCGCGCAGCCCCGCTGCCGGAGCCCCTTCGGCGTGTACGACATGACCGGCAACATCGACGAGTGGACCCGCTCCGTCCGCGAGGGCGAGCGCCCTTCCATCCTGAAGGGCGGCTACTGGGGTCCGGTCCGCACGCGCTGCCGCCCCTCGACCCGCTCGCACGACGAGAACCACATGTTCTACCAGCAGGGCTTCCGCTGCTGCGCCGACCACGACGCGGCGCGCGCCGCGCCTGCGGAGCGCGACGTCTCCGGCGACCCGGCCGCCGCCCCGCTGCCCCGCGAGCTCCGCTGAAGCGCTCGCCGGCGCCTGCGGCTCACGTCGGGCGCCTGCGGCTCACGCAGGGCGCCTGCGGCTCGACGTCGGGCGCCTGCGGCGGCGCCTGCGGCTCACGCAGGGCGCCTGCGGCTTGACGTCGGGCGCTTGCGGCGCACGCAGGGCGCCTGCGGCGCACGCAGGGCGCCTGCGGCGCACGCAGATCACCTCGAGGCGGCGTGCGGTCGACCTGGCTCGCCGCAGCGCGTATCCTCTGCGCTGATGGACGATTCCTCCGCCGGACAGGGCGCCTCGCCCGGCCCCCGCGACGCACGCGCAGCGCCCGCCGGCGCGCGCCCTGCTGCGCCGGCGGGGACGCCCCCGGGCGACGCGCCCGCGCGCCGGCTGGACCGGCTGACCGGGCTCGTGCTCGTCGCCGCCGCCGCCGTCGCGCTGTCCCCGACGGCGCCGCTCCTCCTGCGCGCCGTCCTCGGCGAGCGGCCGCCCATGCAGGCCGCCGGCCGGTTCGCGCACCTGCTGGAGCGCCGCTCCCCGGACGACGACGGCGCGCGGGCGCCCACGCACCCCCGGTTCCCGTTCGACGCCGACCCGGACGACGACGACCCGCGGTCGCCGCACGGCGCCCTTCCCGGCTTCGACGAGGAGGGCGACGATCCGGACGCCCCTGCGCGCCCTCAGATCGGCGTCGCCTCGCGCGGCCTCACGCTCGTCGACGAGCCGCGGGCGGACGGCGCCCGGGTCGCCGCGGTCGCCGCCGGCGAGCTCGTGATGATCGTGCGCGAGGCGGGCGGCTGGGCGCTCGTCGCCAAGCACCAGCAGGGAAACCTCGTCGTGGGCTGGGCGCGCCGGAGCGAGATCGCCGTCCGATGAGCGCGCACCGGCCGCCGCGCGCCTACCGCGGGCGCCTGCTCACCCCGGTCGCCGCCCCGGCGGGCGGCGCCGCGGTCCGCTACCTGGACGACGCGCTGCTCGTCGTCGACGAGCGCGGCCGCATCGCGCAGGTCGCGCCGTTCGCCCCGGGGGCCTTCCGCGGCCCGGTGCTCGATCTGCGCCCTGCGGTGCTGATGCCCGGCTTCATCGACGCGCACGTCCACTTCCCGCAGACCCGCATCATCGGCAGCGCCAGCGGCCCGCTGCTCGACTGGCTCGAGCGGTCCGTCTTCCCCGAGGAGGTCCGCTTCCGCGACGACGGCTATGCTGCCCTCGTCGCCGGCGAGTTCACGTCCCGCCTCCTCGCGTCGGGCACGACCACCTGCGTCGTCTTCTCCAGCTCGTGCCCCGGCGCGACCGACCAGCTCTTCGGCGCCTTGCAGCGCGCCGGCCTGCGCGGCATCGCCGGCCTCACGCTGATGGACAGGAACTGCCCCGAGGCGCTCTGTGTCCCCCATGACGAGGCCATCCCGGCGGCCCGGGATCTCGTGCAGCGCTGGCACGGCGCGGGCGGCGGCCTTCTCGAGTTCGCGATCACGCCCCGCTTTGCCCCCAGCTGCTCGCGCGCCTTGATGGAGGCGGCCGCGCGGCTCGCCCGGGATCACGACCTCCTCGTGCAGACGCACATCGCCGAGACCCCGGCCGAGGCCGAGGCGACGCGGCGCGAGCACCCGTGGGCGCGCGATTACCTCGACGTCTACGATCGCGTCGGCCTGCTCGCCGGCCGCACCCTGCTCGCGCACGGCGTTCATCTCTCGTCGCGCGAGTGGGATCGCATCGCCGAGGTGGGCTCGTCGGTCGTCCACTGTCCCGACTCGAACTTCTTCCTGGGCAGCGGGCGCATGCGCCTCGCCGACGCGCGCGCCCGCGCCGTCCCGGTGGCGCTCGGCAGCGACGTCGGCGCCGGCCGCAGCTTCGACATGCGCCGCAGCATGTCGAGCGCCTTCGACAACGCCCTCTGTCACGGCGAGCGCCTCACCCCTGCCGATCTGTTCTTCACGGCCACGCAGGGCACGGCCGACGCCGTGGGCCTTGGCCGCGTCATCGGCAGCCTCGACCCTGGCAAGGACGCCGACTTCATCGCCGTCCGTCTCCCCGAGCACGCGCTCGGCGAGCCGGAGGTCCTGAATCACCTCGTCTTCGCCTCCGACGCAGCCGCCGTCCAGCGCGCCTTCGTCCGCGGCACCCCCGTCTATCCCTGACCCGTGGCGACCCGTCCCGCCCCTACTCGGCGGCCTCGTAGACCTCGAGCTCCCAGACCAGGATCTCGAAATCGCGCCGCAGGATGTACCGCGCCCCGTCGTCCCCCCGCACCTTGAAGTAGAGGTGATCGACGCCCGGCCACCTGTCGAGGATCTCGGTCACCCGCACGCGCCGCTCGCCCAGGGAGAACGCCACGGGCTCCTCGCTTCCGCCGTGCCCGGCACCGCACGTCACGTCGACCCGCATCTGTCGTTCGCGCAGGATAGCAGGCCTCGGCCCCCGGCTCCCGCGCCCTCCCCGAAGGAGGCTCGCCGGCCGGCCGGGCGCCTCGACACCGCCGCGCGCCGGCCGGCCGGGCGCCTCGACACCGCCGCGCGCCGGCCGGCCGCAGCGCCCGCGGGCGCCTCCTCGCTCAGAGCGGCTCGACCGAGCAGCCGTACAGCAGGTTCATGGCCGCCGTGTTGTCCTGCACCGCCATGGAGCACGTGTCCGGACACAGCCGGATGAGCCCCTCCTCGATGTAGAACGCCGACGGCTTGCACTCCTCGGGGGTCTTCACCTGGGAGAAGGTCTGCTTCTCCCCGCCGTTGCTCGGCGTGTACTCGATCTGCACCGTGTCCAGATCGATGGAGTGCCCGCCTGGCGCGTCTGGCACGTCGATCTCGCACGACAGCTTCGCGCCCGAGATCACGCTGTCCGCGATCGCCTGGAACACGGCATCATAGGTGTCGTACTGGTTGATCGGATACCGCAGACCGCCGGTCATGACGCTGAGGCTCTGGTACGTCGTCCCGGGGTCGACCGAGCCGGGGCGGCACTGCTCCCAGGTGGCGGGCAGGTCCGGCGGCCAGGGCATCGTCGGCGGGGTGTTCTCCTTGATTCCCACGAAGCTGAAGAACATGTAGTTGCGATCGGCCGGCGTCCCGAAGAGCTCTGGCGCGACCGACGTCAGGGCCGCGTCGAACACCTCCGCCGACCGGGCTCCCCCCTCGACGTTCCTGTTCTCGTCCAGGTCGTCGTCGAGATCGTACAGCGTGATATCCCCCTCATCGACCATCGTCTTGTTCGTGCCGAGCGATCGCGTCGAGCAGTCGACGCCGTCGTCGGTGATCTCGACGAACACCTTGAGCGAGTCCGGCCGCAGCCACTGCGACCACCCCATCGACGTCGCCTCGCCCCGGGGCGTCATATCCCCCTTCAGGCTGTCGATCGCGATGCAGAGCGAGTCGAGGCTGCCGACCTCCAGGTTGTACTGATAGAAGTGCGGCGGGTTCGAGTTCGGCGTCGACGGCACCGGCGAACAGCTCCCGCTGCCGAGCGGCGCCTCGATACATACGGACTGCTCCAGCGACGAGCTGCCGTGCCTCGAGAGCATGATCACGCGGTAATCGATCCCGCTCCTGTCGATGATCGACGCGAAGTTCTGGTTGATGTTCCGCTGAACGCTCTCGATCTCCTCCGTCATGCTCTCGGAGTTGTCGATGATGAAGATGATGTCTGCCGGACGCTGCTCGTAATCGGCCTGCAAGCTGGTCGCGACGCACGCCGTGTCCGGGTTGAGCGTTCCGGTGGACATGGCCCCGGTGCCGGCTGGTGTGAAGTCGCCGCCGCTCCCGCTCCCGCTGCTGCTCCCGCTGCCGATCGTATCGCCGCCGCCGCTCCCGCTTCCGCTGCCTGAGCCGTTGTCTCCGGAGCTCGCCCCACCGTCCCCGCCGGAGCACCCACCGATGGATGCCACCGACGCAAGCAAACCCAAACCGACCAGCCCAACAAGCTTCTTCCTCGAGAGCTTCAAAATGACCTCCCAATTGGGGGGCGCGACAGTGCGCAACGACGGATGTTACCAGAGTCACGTCCGCGTGGATGCGATCAGCATGAACTATTTGAATGCGACCGGAGGTAGACAACCAACCACCGTTGTCGCCCCATGTGCCTTGTCTGCGACGCTCGACTCGCGATCTGGGAGAGGCTCCCCCAAGGGACGAGGACATGGACGAACACGGGTGGACGGGCGCGCCGCGCCGCGAGGGGGGCCCGCGCGGCCCGGCGGGACCACCCTCGGGCACACGCGACGAGCGCCGCGCACCCGCCGGCGCCGCCGTGGCGCAGCGCGGATCTAGGCCGAGGCCCTCGACGCGACGATGTCGCGCGCGGCCGCGAGAAGGCGCTCGGGCGTGTTCGCCTCGGGCTCCTCGGTGACGAGCTCGACCAGCCGCTCCAGGATCTCCCCGACGAGCCTGCTCGGCGGAATGCCGAGCTCCTTCATCAGCACGCTCCCGTTCACCGCGAGGTCCTTGGCGGACAGCGCCGCGCCCGCCGCGAGCATCGCCTCCACGCGCTCCCGGAGCCGCCCTATCGAGGCGATGTCCTCCGACGCGTCCCGCCCCTTGCCGAGCGCGTCCGCGAAGCCGATCTCGTAGAGATCCGGCGCGAGGGCCGGCGTCACCCGCCGGAGCCACCGGCGCACCGCCGCGTCCGTCCAGGTCTCGTCGTAGCAGATCAGGTGGTGTCGGATCAGCGCCACGATCCGCGCCCGCTCGTCGTTCGAGAACCGCAGCCGCGCGAGGATCGGCTCGGCCATCTCGGCGCCGACCCGCTCGTGCTCGTAGAACGTGTAGTCGCGCGTCTTGTCCGAGAACGCGCGCGTCCGCGGCTTGCCGATGTCGTGCATCAGCGCCGCCACGCGGAGGATCGGCTCGGGCTTGCACGCGTCGAGGCAGGCCATCGCGTGCCCCCACACGTCGAACGCGTGCCAGCGGTTCTGCTCGCAGCCGACCGACTCGATCATCTCCGGGCAGGTGATCGCGAGCAGCTCCGTCCGGCGCATGATCTCGAACGCCACGCTCGGGCGGCGCGCGCGCATCGCCTTGAGCCACTCGTCGCGCACCCGCTCCGCGCTGACGCAACGGAACGTCTGGTGCGACCGCGCCGTCCCCATGGCCCGCTCCGTCTCCGGCTCGATCGACCCCTCCAGCGTCGCGGCGAAGCGCGCCGCGCGCAGCACCCGCAGCCCGTCCTCCGCGAAGCGCTCGTTCGGGTCGCCGACGGCGCGGATCACGTTCGCCTCCAGGTCCTTCTGGCCGCCGAACGGATCGATCAGGTGCCCGTCCACCGGATCGATCGCGATCGCGTTCATGGTGAAGTCCCGCCGCGCGAGGTCGGCCGTGATGTCGTCGACGAACTCGACCCGGTCCGGCCGCCGCCCGTCCGTGTACGTCCCGTCCCCGCGCAGCGTCGTGACCTCGTACGGCACGCCGCGCACGAGGACGGTCACCGTCCCGTGCTGGATCCCGGTCGGGATCACCTTCCTGAACGAGGCCACGATCTCGTCCGGCCGCGCGTCGGTCGCGACGTCCCAGTCCTTGGCGGGCTCGCCGCGGAGCAGGTCGCGCACGCAGCCGCCCACGATCCAGCCGCGCTTGCCGCGCTCGCGCAGGCGGCGACAGATGCCGAGCACGTCCTCGGGGACGAGGGTGATGAGCTGATCTACCTGGGTCACCCTGGCGGCTTATCACGGAGCCCGCAGAGCGGGCCACGCGGCGCGCGCTGGCTCACTTCTTCTGGTTCTGCTCGGCCCAGGGGTCGCGGACGTCCGAGCCCTTCGGCGTGCGGGTCGTCGACGGCGTCGCCGGGGGCCGCCCCCCGCCGGGCCTCGCCCTCGGCGCGCCCTTGTCGTCGACCTCGACCAGCTTCACCAGCTTGCTCTGCTCGGTGCCGTCGAGCACCACCGTGCTGGGGACGTACCCCTCGGCCCGGATGTCGATCGTCACCGTCTGCCCCTTCTCGACGTCGATGCTCGCCGGCAGCCTCAGCTCCACCCCGTTGCGGTAGCCGACCGCCGTCTCCGGCACGGCGGCCAGCGCCACCACCGTCTTCTGGACCGGCGGCGGCTCGGGCGCCGGCCTCGCCGCGGGCGCCTCGGTGGCCGTCGGCTTCGGCGGCGCCGCGGTGTGGCTGGCGGACCCGCTCGCGCCGATCACGAAGATCGCCGTCACGATCCCGACCGCGGCCGCCGCGCCCGCGACCCACACGTAGCGCGGCCACGGCGAGCGCGGGGGCGACGGCGGCGTCGCCGGGACGATCACCTTCGACGTCTTGAAGTAGTCGTGCGGCACGTTGAAGCCGCCCGACCGCGCCATCATCTCCGCGACGGCGCCCGGCACCCCGCCGCCCTTCACGCGATCGAGGTCCGCGTGGAGCTCGCTCATCGTCTGGTAGCGCGACTCTGGCTTCTTCGAGAGGCACTTCAGGATCACCGCCTCGAGCCCGGGCGGGCAGTCCGGCCCGCCGACGAGCGCGCGGATGGGGACCGGCGCCTTGTACATGTGCTGCGTCAGGATCCCCATGAAGTTGTCGGCGTTGAACGGCAGCTGCCGGCTCACGAGCTCGTAGAGCATCACGCCGAGCGAGTAGATGTCGGTCCGGTGGTCGATGGGCGCGCCCGCGGCCTGCTCCGGGGACATGTAGTGCGGCGTCCCGAACACCGCGCCCGCGCGCGTCAGCTTCGTCGTCGTGCTCGTCGACACCTTCGCGATCCCGAAGTCGAGGATCTTCACGAAGTTCGGGTCGCTGCCGCGCGACACGACGAACACGTTGTCCGGCTTCAGGTCGCGGTGGATGATGCCCGCCTCGTGCGCGGCGGCGAGCCCCGCGGAGAGCTGCAGCGCGATGTGGCAGATGCGGTCCATCGGCAGCTCGTTCGGCGAGTCGATGAGCTGCGCCAGGCTCACGCCTTCCAGGTACTCCATCACGAAGTACGTGGAGCCGTCCGGCAGGTCGCCGAAGTCGGAGATGTCGACGATGTGCGGGTTGCCGATGCTCGACGCGGCGCGCGCCTCCTGGACGAAGCGCTCGAAGATCTCGCGGTCCCGCGCGAGCTCGGCGCGGAGCACCTTCACGGCGACGCGCTTGTCGATGACCTTGTGGCGGGCGAGGTAGACGTACCCCATCCCGCCCTCGCCGAGCAGCCGCTCGATCTTGTACCGGTGGTCGAACGTGGTCCCGATGTACGGGTCCTTGGCGCCGGGCGGCCGCCGCTCGCGCGGCTCGACCTCGTCCGGCGGCGGGATCTCCAACGACGGCTCGGCCTCGCTGACCGGCGCCCCGCTCGTCCGCCCGCCCATCTCGTCGGCGTCGGGCTCGCTCTGCCGCGCGAAGCGGGGGGTCTTCTGGCGGAGCGGCGGCGGCGCGGCGAAGCCCGGCGCCTCGCTCGCCGGCCCCTCGACCCAGCCCGACCTGGATGGCCTGGACGACGCGTGGACCTCGACATCGACGGACACGTCGTCGCCGGCGCTCCCGGGCTCCCCGGAGTCCACGGACGGCATGGTCTCGGCCCGGACGCCGGACGAGCGCACCCCGACCGACGGGCTTGTGGGGCGCGACACCGGCGCCTCCTCGAGCGCGCCCTCCTCGTCGTTGACGACCCTGCTGCGCGCGGTGTGGTGCTCGTTCTTGGTGGCGCTCATGAAAAGCTCGCGGGCAGAGGTACACGCCACATGCCGCCGTCTGCGGCAGGGCTGGATTCTAGCAGGCGTTCGGTCCGAGAAGCGAGGCCCTGCGCGCGCCGCGCGAAAGTCCGCCCGCGCGCGGGCTCGTCGACGGCGGCGGCCCAGCGTGCCGCGCGCGCCGCGTTCTGCTAGGAGGGCACCGCGATGAGCTACCCCATCGAGGTCGCGCTGCGATACCTCGGCTCCAAGAAGCGCGCGTTCATCTCGGTCGGCACCATCTTCGCGATCCTCGGGGTCGCGCTCGGCGTCGCGGCGCTCGCGACCGTGATGAGCGTGACCGGGGGTTTCCAGGCGGAGTTCCGCGAGAAGGTCCTGGGCGTCAACGCCCATGTCCTGGTGATCAAGTACTCCACGGATTTCCGGGAGTACCGCTCGGTCATGGATCAGGTCGCCAAGGTGCCTGGCGTCGTCGGCGTCGCGCCGTTCAGCATCAATCCCATGATGTTGACGCACGGCGACGCCACGGCGACCGGCGTCCTCGTGAAGGGGGTTGACCCGGCCCGGAGCCTCGGCGTTGGCGCCGACGGCGCTGCCGCGCCCGTGCTCGACCTGCCGCGCCACATCCTCCCTGGCGGCGATCTCAGCGGCCTGCGTCGCCCTGGAGCGAAGCCTGCCGAGCGCTCGGCGCCGCCGTCCTTGCCGGACGTCCCTGCCCTCGACGCGGACGCGGGCGTGACAGGCGCGCTCGAGCCGCCGGACGCGGGCGGCGAGATCGATCTCCTGAAGGCCTACGAGGCGCGCATCCTGGAGGACGAGCGCGCCGCCGCCGCGCGCGCCGCCGCGCAGGACGCCGGGGCCGAGCCGGCCCCCACGGCGGTCGACGTCGAGGGCGCGGCGGAGGCCGGCGCGGGCGAGGCGGGCGAGCCGTCGGACGCCGAGGTCGTGGTCGCCGAGGGGGCCCCGCGGGGCTCGATCGAGCCCGAGGGTGGTTACGGCAGCGTGCTCCCCGAGGACGACGAGCTGCCCGCCGACGTCGATCCCGACCCCTGCGCCGACAAGGAGCAGATCGCGAGGATGCCGGGCATCGTGGTCGGCGCGGCGCTCGCGAAGAACCTGTCGCTCGAGATCGGCGAGTGCGTCACGGTGACCTCGCCGACCATCGGCTTCTCGTTCTCGAACGGCGCCATCAAGCCCCCGGTCGCCAAGCGGTTCCGGGTCATCGCCATCTTCGAGGCCGGCTTCGAGCAGTACGACACGAAGCTCGCGTACGCCGATCTCTACGAGACGCAGGCCTTCTACGACCATGGCGACACGGTGACCGGCGTCGAGATGAAGGTCGACGACATCGACAACGCCAGCAGCATCGCGCGCGAGATCACGAACCTCCTCAGCAACGGGCTTTACTACACGATGGACTGGGAGGAGCTGAACCACGGGCTCTTCACGGCGCTGCGCATCCAGCAGATCGGCATGAGCGCGGTGCTGGCGCTCATCATCGTGGTCGCCGCGTTCACGGTCATCGCGACGCTGATCATGGTGGTGCTCGACAAGAAGAAGGAGATCGCGGTGCTCAAGGCGATGGGCGCGACCGACGGCGCCATCCTGCGCATCTTCCTTTACCAGGGCGGCATCATCGGCGTCGCCGGCACCACGCTCGGCCTCCTGCTCGGCGTGGCGGTGTGCAAGGGCCTCCTGGTCTACGGTTTCCCGCTCGATCCGAAGGTCTACTTCATCTCCCGGCTCCCCGTGCAGGCGCGACCGCAGGAGTTCCTGATCACCGGCGCCATCGCCATCCTGATCTGCCTCGCGGCCACGATCGTCCCGAGCCTCTACGCCGCCCGCCTCCGCCCCGCCGAGGGCTTCCGCGCGCAGTGATCTCCTGGCCCCCTCCGGCTCGTTCCCTCCCCCGGACTCGTTTCCTGCTCTCGCGCCCACGGTAGCTCCGTGGTCTCGCGATCACCGTGGGCCCGTGGTCTCGCGGTCACCGCAGGCCCGTGGTCTCGCGGCTACCGCCGCGCGGCCGCGTAGAGCTTCTGCTCCCCGTCCCTGTCCGAGGCGATGTACAGCGTGCACTCGTCGGGCGAGAGCGACGGCGTCATGACGGCGCGCGTCGGCTCCACGGTCGTCAGCAGCATCCTCGCCATCTCGCCGTTCACGGGCAGCCCGTCGTCCCCGAGCTTCACGTAGAAGCTCCGCAGCACCGACGCCCCCATGCAATCCCCGCGCGGGCTGTACGGCGCCTGGAAGAACAGAACGCCGCCGTCCGGCGTCACCCACGGGGCGAGATCGTCGCCCTGCGCCGGGCAGTTGCCGGGCAGGGTGATGTTGAGCACCTGCGGCACCGCGTCGTGGGCGCGCACGGTCACGAGCTGGCTCGTGATCCCCTCGCTGTCCTGGTGCTTGTTCATGAACCAGTACCGGTAGGGGCGAGCGGCGTGGGCGACCGCCACCGAGTGGCTCCCCCAGTCGCGGTTCAGCGTCTCGAACTGCATCGCGGTGGCCGCCTCGATCTTGTCCGCGACGAGCACCTTCTGCGGGCTGCCCGGCCCGGCGAGGACGCGATCGAAGAGCAGCGAGCCCTCCGGGAAGTCGACGAGCGGCGAGAGCGCGTCCACCGGCAAGAGGAGCGGCCCCGACTCCCGCTGCGGCGTGTTGACCATCGCGCTCGCGACGACCGCGCCCCCCGTCCACGGTCGCCCGATGGCCGTGGCGATCTGCCGATCGCTCGCGGAGCCGAAGCTCGCCACGTAGACGAGCCGCAGGTCTGCCCCGCCCTGGCCGCCCGCGCCGCCCGCGCCTCCACCGCCCGCGCCGCCGGCGCCGCTCGCGCCGCCTGCGCCGCCTGCGCCGCCTGTACCGCCCGCGCCGCTCCCGCCGGGCTCGGCGCGCACGCGCGGGAACGCCGGCGACGCCCCATCGACCTCGATCTCCTCCAGCGCGCCGTACGACAGCACGCCGACGCGGTCGGTGCAGCGCACGCACGTCTCGCTGGCGGTGCAGAACTCCCCGTCCTTGCAGGCGCCGCAGCCGCCCTCGCCGCCCCCGCCCGAGGTCGACGTGGACGACGACGTCGTCGTGGCGCCGCCCTCCCCGCCCGCGCCGCCCTCCCCGCCGGCGCTGCCGGTCCCCGAGGTCGACGACGTCGACGTGGCGGACGCGGGGCCCGCCGCGAAGGGCTCGCCGCAGCCGGACAGCGCCCACAGCGCGGCCATCGAGAGGGTTCCGTAGAAGCGAAGCGTGCGCACCCGAGCTGCCTCCTGCCGTGTTCCCGCCGCGCGGAGCAGGCGCGCGTCCGGGTCAAGATGACTTGTTGTAGTCCGTGTCCTCGAGAAGGATGACGTTCGTCTTCGAGCGGGTCTCGCCGACGCTCGTCACGTAGACGGCCGGCTTGTCCTGCACCGGGCACACCTTCTCGCACGCCCCGCAGCCGATGCACAGCGAAGGATCGACGTGCGGACGCTGCACGTGGACCATCTTCATCGGCGGCTCCTTGCCGTGCTCCGCGGCGACGGGCTCCCGCTTCGGGATGTCGACCTCCTCGACCCAGATCGCCTTGGGCGACGTCGGGCAGAACTCCTCGCAGACGATGCACGGCACGCTCATCGACCACGGCAGGCAGCGCCCCTGGTCGTAGAACGCGGTCCCGATCGAGATCGGCTTCTGGCCGATCCCCATCTTCTGCTCCTCGGTGATCTTCTGGATCGCGCCGGTCGGGCAGACGTCGCCGCAGAGGACGCAGGAGTGCTCGCAGTACCCGATGCGCGGGATGACGATCGGCGTCCAGATGCCCTCGATCCCGGCCTCGAAGAACGCGGGGTGGATGGCGTTGTTCGGGCAGACCTTCATGCACTCGGCGCACCGGATGCAGCGCTCGAGGAACTCGCGCTCCTCGACCGAGCCCGGCGGCCGGATGACGCGGTGGTCGTAGTTCGCGTCGAGCACGTCGGCGATGCGCGCCGTCGGGATGATCACCGCGCCGGCGGCGGCGGTCGCGAGCGCGGTGCGGCGGCCCGTGTCGGGCTTGACGAGGGCGCTCTTCCGGTCCGGCAGGAAGCGGAACTTGATGACGTCCTCGGGGCACGCGTTCTCGCAGTTGAGGCACATGTGGCACTCGTCCTGCCGCCACTTCACGCCCCCCTGGGGCGAGTCGGCGCCCTGGCAGTTCACGAGGCACAGGTTGCAGTCGGTGCACTTCGCGTGGTCCTTCTGCATCCCGAAGAGCGCGAAGCGCGCGAACACGCCGAGGAAGGCGCCGAGCGGGCAGAGCACGCGGCACCAGAACCGCGGGATGAAGCGGTTCATGAACAGGATCGCGATGAACAGGATCCCGACGAACCACGTCTGGTGGAAGTAGAACTGCTTCGTCTGCCACACGCTCGAGGCGAGGAAGTCCTGCGCGTGGTCGGCGGCGAACTGCACCGGCCGGCTCCCGGTCCCGGTCGCGGCGCCGGTCACCACGCTGGCGACGTACTGCACCGCCGGGATCACGGCGAGGCCGATCGCGCGGACCGCCACGCAGATCGGGTCGAACAGCCCGCCGATCACGCTGCCGGCGACGCTCGCCGCGAGGAAGGCGTACATCAGGTAGTACTTCACCCGCTGCCGCGCGTACGTCTTGTTCGCCTCGACGCGCTTGCCGCCCTTGCCGTAGCGCGACGGGAAGATCCACCCGAAGAAGTGGTGGAGGGTCCCGAACGGGCAGATCCACCCGCAGAACACGCGCCCGAAGACGAGCGTCAGCGCGAGGATCCCGAGCGACCAGAGGAGGCCCCGGTAGACCGTGTGCGTCGAGAGGAGGGTCATCGCGCCGACGAACGGGTCGGCGAGGAGGAAGGCCTCGACGGGCAGCGGCAGGCGCACGCGCGCCTCGGACGACGCGAACGTCCCGCGGAAGCCCGTCTGGAACAGGAAGTAGAGGAACAGCCCGAGGAAGCCCGCCTGCGCGACGCGGCGCACCCAGACGAGCACCTGGATGGTCTTGCGCGCCGGCAGCCCCGAGCCGGGCCGCCGCTTCGGCGTGGGCCGGACCATGGCGCTGGCCTTGCGCAGCAGCGCCGTCCAGGGGGCCACCCGCGCGGCGGTCGCGGCGGTCGCGGCGGGACGCGCCGCTGCCGCAGCGGGCGCCGCCGCAGCGGGCGCCGCCGCAGCGGGCGCCGCCGCAGCGGGTGCCGCCGCGGCGGGCACCGCCGCAGCGGGTGCCGCCGCGGCGGGTGCCGCCGCGGCGGGCGCCGCCGCGGCAGGGGTCGCCGCTCCCGCGGCGGGGGTCGCCGCTCCCGCGGCAGCGGCCGGGCCATGCGCCGGCGGGGCCGGCGTCCGATCGGGATTTGCCATGAGTACTACACCTCGGCGAGCCGCAGGTTCTGCCAGTGCATCGTGCCCAGGCCCCGCTCGTGGCCCATCTTGATGTACGGGATCTCCTCGGGCTTGCGCCCGAGGAGCTGGCACCCGTACGCGTCGGCGGCGACCTGGTCGGTCGTCGCGATGACCGTGTGCATGTCCTTCGCGTCGGCGACGTTCCCGCCCTGCGGCCCGTTGCGCATGAGCACGCGCACGGCGTCCACGATCGTGAGCGTCGGCTGGATGAACGTCGCGAGGTCGGCGATGGAGACGTCGATGTTCTGGTGGAGCCGGTTGCGCCGCCCGCCGAGCGCCCCGTACCAGTTCTTCATGGCGGCGGTGTACTTCGACAGGTTGTGGTGCTTCGCGATCGGGACGTTGATCACCTTGTCCGCGTTGACGAGCGGCGTGTAGACGGGCCAGTCGTCGAGCACCTCGCCCTTCAGGCGCATGCCGCGGAAGCGGTGCGCCGCGGGGATGACGACCTCGGCGCCGACGTCGTACGCGGCCTTCCAGATGCCGGAGCGCTGGAAGCAGCGGTTCGGCTCGTTGCACGAGGCGTCGGTCACGATGACGCTCTTCGCGCCGGCGTCGTACGCGAGGCGCACCACCTCGGCGACGACCTTCGGGTTCGTGTTCGCCGCGTGGATGGGCGTGCGATCCCAGCCGATGTTCGGCTTCACGACGACGACGTCGCCGCGCGAGATGAAGCGGCGCATCCCGCCGAGCGCGTCGACCGCCTTGCGGACCAGGGCGGCCGGGTCCGGGCTGCCCACGGCGAGCGCCTCGGCGCCGGCGCGGGCGACGACGAGCTGCGGCAGATCGGCGGGCGCATCGCGGAGCCGGTAGTCGCGTGTCTGCGGGCGCTCGGCCGCGACGGCCGCGGCGCCGCCGCGGTCCCACCGGGCGGCCGCGACCCCGGCCGCGCCCCCGAGGACGAGGCCCGCTGCGCCAAGCCGACGCAGCACTTCACGTCGAGAGATATCACCCATGGCCCTCGCCTTCCCTGGCCCTACGGATAGCCTCCCCTGGCGGTCGCCACAAGCAGAGGCGGCCTGGCCACAACGGCCTCCATCGCCTCCCTCGCGCCTCCGCGGGAAGCGCTCAGGCCCATCGCTCCCCTCGCGCCTTCCAGCGGAGGCGCTCAAGGAGGAGCCGCGGTGGACGGCGCGGAGGCCGCTGGGCTCGCGGACGCGCTCAAGGAGGAGCCGCGGTGGACGGCGCGGAGGCCGCTGGGCTCGCGGACGCGCTCAAGGAGGAGCCGCGGTGGACGGCGCGGAGGCCGCTGGGCTCGCCGTCGCCGCCGGGCTGCCCGTGGCCGCGGCCGGGGCGCCCGCGCTCGCCGCAGGCTGCGCCGGCTGCGGCGGCGCGCCGCTCGCGGCGGCCGGCGCAGGCGCCGCCGGCGAGGGCGGCGGGTCGTAGGGCTCGGCCGCCTCGGCCCTCAGGCGGTCGCGCTCCGCGGCGCAGCTCGCGCGCTCCGCGTCGCAGGCGGCGCGCGCCTGCGTGGCGGTGGCGAGCTCGGCGGCGCGCTGCTCGGCGAGCGCCCTCGCCTCGTCGCGCTCGGCGACGATCGCCGCGCGCGCCTTCTCGACCTCGGCGAGCCGCTCGCGGCTCGCCTTCTCCGCGGCCGCGGCGCCGTCCTCGCACGTCTTGAGGCGCGCCGCCTGGGTCGCGTGCAGCGACTGGATCTGGCGGGCGTGCTCCGCCTCGCTCGCGGTGCCGCTCTTCTGCAGCGCGGCGAGCGTCTCGTTGAACTCCGCGCGGTCCTGCTCGCGGGCGTCGCGGCACGCGACCGCCTCGGACTGGGCGATCTGGTGGGACGCGATGCAGGTGTCGAGCTTGTCGAACGACTCGGCCCCCATCTGGCGCGCGCGATCGAGCTCGCTCGCGAGCCGCAGGGTCTCGCGCTTCGAGAAGCCGAGCAGCACGACGGCGCAGCCGACGAGGGTCATCGCGCCGGCCGCGATGCGCACGCGCAGGTACGACGTCTTCTGCTTGATGCGCAGCCGCTCGGCCTCGCGCTCGGCCTCGCGCTCCGGCTCGAGCAGCACGTCGAGCTCCTCGGCGAGCTGGGTCATCGTCGGGCGCTCGTGCGGGTCGATCGCGAGCCAGCGCTTGAGCGCCTCCTGGAACAGCTGGCGCGGGCGCCCGGTGAGGTCGGGCAGCGCGTTGTCGGCGAGCGGCTTGTCGGCGCGGATGTCGTGGGCCTGGACGAGGTCGGTGCGCGTCTGCGCCGACTCGCCCGGGAAGTCCCTGGGGTTCACGAGCGAGTAGAGGAGCGTCGTGGCGAGCCCGTACGTGTCCATCTTCTCGGTCAGCGGCACGACGCCGGGGAAGCCGTTCAGCGCGCGGATCTGCTCGGGCGAGGCGTAGAGCGCGGTGCCAGCGCAGAACGTGGCGTTGCGCTCCGCGGCCACGCCGAGGTCGAGCAGGATGGGGTGGACGCGCCCCGCGAACTTCGCGAGGAAGATGTTGTCCGGCTTGACGTCCTGGTGCCGGAGCCCCGCGGCGTGGAGCGCCTCGAGGCCGCGCGCGACGGGGAGGAAGATGTCGTACGCCTCGCGCATGCCGAGGGGGCTGCGCTCCAGGCGCTGCGCCAGGGTCTCGCCCTCGTAGACGGGCATGGTGAGCCACACGTAGTCGGCGTTCATGCCGTGGTCCTTGAGCTGGACGACGTGCGGGTGGCCGACGGTGGCGAGCATGACGAGCTCGCGCTCGACGTTCCGCATCGCGTAGAGCGAGCGGGGCATGAGCTTGAGGGCGACCTGGTGCTCGGGGACGTCGACGCGCTGGGCGACGTACACCTTGCCGAACATCCCCTTCCCGAGGAGGCGTCCGAGGCGGTAGAGCCCGCCGACGATCTGGCCGACGTCCGGGAGGATGGAGGGGCCGCGGCTGGGCCTGTCGGGATCGTCGGTCCCGCCCCGGGACGTCGTGCGCACCAGGCCCGACGGGTCCGCCACGGTGACGGCGAACGCGTGGACGATCGTGGTGCGGAGGTTCGGGTCGACGATCGGCACGGCGGTTGCCAAGGGTAGCGGAAGGGTCGCGCGCTGAGAAAGAAGCCGGCGGACTGCAGACGGCGGGCGCCGGCATTTTATTCGCGGGACCGGGTGGTTCGCGGTCAGGTGGCGGCTCCGGCACGGGGGAGGCGCCGATCGCGGCGGAAGCCACGGCGCCCCGGTGAGCCGGTGTGTGCTCGCGTCATCCGCGCGCCGGCTCGAGGCGCGCGATCTCGGCCAGGACATCGTCCGCGTCGATCGTCCCTGGCCGGCGGGTCACACCCCGAGGGGCGCGTCTGGCACGGCCGGCGAGGATGTCGCCGGCGAGGGCGCTGCCGGCGAGGATGTCGCCGGTGCGGATGTCGCCGGCGACGGCGCCGCCGGCGAGGGCGTTGCCGGCGAGGGCGTCGCCGGCGAGGGCGTCGCAGGCGACGGCCCCGGCTGCGCCTTGGTCCGGCGGGCCGCGGCGCGCTTGCGGCGCTCGTAGGCGCTCGTCACCTCGCGCACGATCTCCGGCCGGCCGCGGAACACGAAGCGCGCCGCGGACCGGACGAGGCCCATGCGCTCGATCAGCAGCGCCGCCAGCCTGTTGCGGAGCAGCAGGGCCTCCTGCGCTTGCCTGGAGATCGCCTCCGCCTGCGCCGGCCGGCTCCGCAGCTCGGCCGCCACGGCGCGCGCCTCGTCGAGGTGCTCCGCCTTGAAGCCGCCGAGGCCGTCGAGCGCGTCGCGGTGCTTCTCCCCGAGGAGCGCGTAGTCGTCCAGCGCGCTGGCCAGCGCGTCCGCCGTGTCGGGATCCGCCGCGTGCGCCGCGTCCATCCGGGCCAGCATCTGGTCCTTCTCGTCCTCGACGCCGTCGTCGAAGTAGAAGCTCAGCGTCGTCCGGATCTCCCCGAGCAGGAACTTCGCCCGCTCGCGCGGGCTCTTGTTCGTGTCGACGGTCAGCAGATACCGCGTGTGCGCCTCCTGGGTGGCGCGCTGCAAGGAGAGTATCTCGTCCCCCGTCCTCGGCCCGAGGCGCGCCGCGTCTCCCTTCTTGCTGTCCTTCGGGACCGCCGACTCGAGGCCCAGGCGGCTCACCCGCTTCTGGGCGTCGATCTCGGTCTTCCAGTACTTCTCGAAGAACTTCGCCACGTCCACCGCCTCCCCGAGGAGCACGTGGAACGGCAACGTGCTCGCCGGAAGATCGGCGGCGTTCATCTGCTGCACGACGTCGGACCACCGCTCGATATCGCTCTTCTTCGTCATGTCGACCTCCCCTGGGCTGCGGCGCCGGCCATCCCGTCCCGGCCCGCCATCCCGGGCATCCATTCCGGAGAGCCCTGGTCGGGCTCCCCCTTCACGAGGACCTCATCGCGCGACTCCCGATCTTTCTCGCCCCGCAAGCATCCCAGGATGGAGTTCGAAGGGCGCGGGGCGCGGAAGCTGCGCGACAGGCGACGGAGATCCAAGCGCCGTGCCCGGACGGCGGCGCGCCAGGGACACGCGAAGGCGCGCCGGGGTGTCCCTGGCGCCTCTCCTCCTGTCCCTGGCGAGGCGCCCCGTGTCCCTGACGCCTCGCCGCCTGTCCCTGGCGACGGCCCACGTGTCCCTGGCGCCTCGCTCCCTGTCCCTGGCGACGGGCCCCGTGTCCCTGGCGCCTCGCCCCCTGTCCCTGACAACGGTCTTCGCGTCCCTGACGAGGCGACCGCCGGTCGCGCTCGACGTTCCGGCTTGTCCCTGGCGGCGCGCTCGTTGTCCCGGACCGTTCGTTGCGTGTCCCTGGCGCGATCCGACGAGCAACGCGCCGCTGCGGCAGTCGATCGGATCGTGTTGCCCTGGTGGAAACTTGCCGTGATGGCTGCCAGCTCCGCGACACCGCCTCGCGATGGGAAGAGCACGCGCGCGAGCGCGCGGCCGGAGTTGCCGTCATCCGATGCGCAACAACGCAATCCTTTGCGCAACGAGTCTGCGCAACGAGGCAGAGGCGCTCCCTGGGTCGTCGCGGCCGCCACATGCCCGAAGAGCAAGAACCTGGCGGAGGGCGTTGGGCGCGCGATCATGCGTCGGCGGCGGTCTCGGTGGATCGTGCCGCGGAGGGGGATGCGGCGGGCTGGAGCGACAACGGGTTGAACCCGCCTGAAACGAGCAGAACTGCGAACCGCCAAGGTGCCGAGGACGCCAAGACATTGTCTTCTTCTTGGCGTCCTCGGCGCCTTGGCGGTTCATTTTTCGCTCGCTCATCGTCGTTGTTCTGGCGGTGGAGGCGCGTTCGCGGAGCGGGACGGCCGAAGGCCTGGCGCCGCGCTCCGAGCTGCGCGCGCCCCGGATTCAGGCGCAGCGTCGCAGGGATGGCGGCACACGCGCGTTCACGTCCAGCAGGGGCACACGACGCCGGGAGGCCCCGATCACGGCAGGTCCCGGTGGAGCCGGGGCTTCACGGCGCGCGCGGGCGACCGCGGCCGGGCCCGAGCGGCGCCGCTTCCGCGCACGGAGGGCGCCGGCCAGGCTGGCCTGCCCGATGCACTGCGCTGCTCCAGGCGCGCGGCCGTGATCGACGGTTCCACCGGCGCGCCGCGAGACCGGGAATCCACGCAAATGCTCGCCAGAACCGCGCTCGTGATCGTCTGTCTGGAGCTCGCCGGGTGCGCCGCGTTCCGATCGCCGGCGCCGCCGCCCGAGCTCGACCGCGCCCGGGCGGCGATCCACGCGGCCGAGCGGGAGGGCGCGAGCGCCGACCGGCGCGCGGCCATGCACCTCGCGCTGGCGAGGAGCGAGCTCGCGCAGGCGCGGCGGCGGCTCTCGGTGGGCGACCTGGAGGGCGCGCGCTGGCTGCTGCGGAGGGCCGAGGTCGACGCGGAGCTCGCGGCGCTCCTCGTGAGGGAAGCGGGGCTGCGCGACGCCGCGGGCCGCACGCTGGACCAGGCGAGCACGCTCGCCGAGGCGAAGAAGGGGAAGAAATAGTGGGCCGCATGCGCGCCGGGGCCCCCCTCGCGATGGCGCTCGCGCTCGCGGGCTGCGCGAGGAGCGCGGCCGCGCCGCCCCCCGAGCTGCTCACGGCGCGCGCGGCCGTCGTGCAGGCGCAGGAGAGCCCGCTCTCGCCGCTCGCGATCGACGAGCTGAGGCAGGCGGAGGAGGCGCTCGCGATGGCCGAGCGCGCGGAGCGCGAGCGCCCGCGCTCCGCCATCGCGCGCGACGCGGCCTACGTCGCGCGGCGGCGGGCGCAGTGCTCGCTGCTCTCGTCGCTCGTGCGCGCGAACCAGAGCGCGCTCGAGCGCGCGCGGCGCACCGCCGCGCGGAGGCCGTAGCCGCTCCGAGGCGCGCCGCCGGAACCGCGACAGGACACGGCGAATCGCCGCGCGCGCCGCCGGAACCGCGACAGGACCGCGGCGAATCGCCGCGCGCGCCGCCGGAGCCGTGACAGGACCACGGCGAATCACCGCGCGCGCCGCCGGAGCCGTGACAGGACACGGCGAATCACCGCGCGCGGCGTACCGCCCCGGGCGTCCCCCCCGCGCCCTGGCGGCGCAGTTTGTCCTGGGATCGACCGGTGTTTGGATCCAAGATGCGCGCGACACGCCTCCGCCGGCGGCGAGAGCATCCCGGGGGCGGGCGACGAGCGAAGGGACGCCCGGTCCCGCGGGCGAGGAGAGCGCGATGAAGGCAGGCGCGAACGTGATTCTGGTCCCCGTCGACTTCGAGGAGGCCTCGCTGAAGGCCATCGAGCTGGCGAAGGACCTCGGCGCGAAGCTGGGGCGCGAGGTCGTGCTGCTGCACGTCTACCAGCTCCCGGTGTACACGTACCCCGGGCTCGAGCCGGCGCTGATGCCCGGGTTCCACGCCGAGGTGAGCGCCGCCGCGTCGCGCGCCGTCCAGCAGCTCTCCGCGCAGACGGGGGGGCTCCGGGCGCTCCTGCGCGACGGCGACCCGGCGAACGAGATCCTTGCGGCCGCCGAGGACGAGCGGGCGGCGATGATCGTCATGGGCACGCACGGCCGCCGGGGGATCTCGCACCTGTTCCTCGGGAGCGTCGCCGAGAAGGTGATCCGCAAGAGCAGCGTCCCCGTGCTCACCGTGCGCGTGGCCGGCTGATCCGGCGCGACGGCCGGCGCCCAGGCCAGGCCGGCGCTGCTGCCGGCCTGGGCGCCGGCCGTCGCGGCCGCGCTCGACGCGAGCCAGGACCATCCGGCTGCTGCGGCGCACCTGCGCCGCAAGGGACACCTCGCCATGCCGACCCTGTCTGCACGCGATCTCGCGCTCCCGCCGAACCTGATGAGCCTGGCCCGGCTGCCGCTCGCGGCGCTGTTCCCGTTCGTGGCCACGCACCCGGGGCTCGCCCTCGCCGTCCTGTGCTGCGCCGGGATCACCGACGTGCTGGACGGCTGGCTGGCCCGCCGCTCCGGTCAGGTGACCCGCATGGGCGCGATCGTCGATCCGATCGCCGACAAGGTGTTCGCCCTGGCGGTGGTCGGCACGCTCCTGCACGGCGGCGTGCTCCCGCTGTGGGGCATCCCGGCGCTGCTCGCCCGCGAGATCCTCGAGCTGCCGCTCGCGCTCTGGATCACGATGAGCCGCCGCTTCCGCGGCGCGCGCCTCTCGACGGCGAGCGCGAACATCCCGGGCAAGCTCGCCACGACGGTGCAGTTCGCGGCGGTCCTCGCCGCGATCGCGCTCCCCGCGGCGCTGGCTCCCATGCTCGCCGCGGCGGCGGGCGCGGGCGGCGCCGCGGGCATCTCGTACTGGGTGCGCCAGCTCCGCCGCGCGCCCGGCGCGGCGGAGGCCCCGCCCGGGCCGGGCGCGTAGGCCCGGGCGTCGATCGAGGGCAGCGCGCGGTGGTCGGCCGGTCCGGCGCGGACGATGGCCGCGCGGCGCGCCGCCTGCGCCGGGCCGCGCGGCGCGCCGCCTGCGCCCTGGTGTAAGGTCGATCGAGGCAGCGCGTTCTGCGGCTGTCACCGGCTCCACGCTCCGAGGAACCATGCGAAGAACGCTGCCCTCCTGGGCTCTCCTTGCCTTGCTCGCGGGCGCCTCCGCCTGCGCATCCAGCCGCTCCAGCGCGAGCGACGCCGCGAGCGCGCCGGTGCCGATGGTCGCGCCGGCGGCCATGGCCACGGGGATGCCGCCGCAGGATCCGACGACGAGGATCGCCCTCTCGGACGGCGACGCGCGCGAGGAGTCGTTCATCGAGTCGTCGTCGGCCGGCCTCGACACGACGGTGACCACCGCGGAGCTCGCCAAGGCCGTGCCGCCGGCGACGGCGGCCTCCCCGGCGTCGCCACCGCCGACCGCGCGGCCGGCGCCGGGCTCCACCGCGCCGGTCGCGGGGACGGCCAGGCCGGCGCCGACCGGCCAGGCCGTCGCCGCGACGGCGCAGGCCGGCGCGTCCCCGCAGGGCGCCGCCGCGGCCCCGCAGGGCGCCGCCGCGGTGAGGACGAGCGCATCGCCCGCGCCGCTCCTCGTCTACACGGCGCAGATCGCGATGGCGGTGTTCGAGGTGAGCGCGTCGCTCGGCAAGGTCGAGGCGCTCGCGCAGGAGCTCGGCGGCTTCCTCGCCCGCCGCGACGACCAGGCGATCACGATCCGCGTCCCCGCCGCCCGGTTCGACGAGGCGCTGAAGCGCCTCGAGGGGCTCGGCGACATGCTCCAGCGCAACGTGGTCGCGGAGGACGTCACCGAGGAGTTCCTCGACCTCGGGGTCCGCATCCGCAACGCGAGGGCCGTCCGCGATCGGCTGGAGAAGCTGCTCGACAAGGCGACGAAGGTCGAGGAGTCGATCCAGCTCGAGCGCGAGCTCGCGCGCGTCACGAGCGAGCTCGAGCGCCTGGAGGGGCGCCTCAAGTACCTGCGCGACCGGATCGCGTTCTCGACGCTCACCGTCTCGTTCCAGCCGCGCTCGACGGAGGCGATCGCGCCGTCGGGCCCGCGGCTCCCGATCGACTGGCTCAACGAGCTCGGCCTCTCGCGGCTCCTCAACCTGTGACCTGGGCGCCTCCGATGATGCACTCCCTCCGCCACGCCTTCGTCCTCGCCGCCGCGCTCGGCTTCGCGGCGGCGCTGCCCGGCTGCGGCCGGCCCTTCGTGCCCGCGACCCCGCCGGGCTTCGTGGACCTCGGCGATCGCTACGGCGACGACGAGTACCGCGCGACGACCGCCGAGGGGGTGGTGATCGGGATCCGCGCCTTCGAGAACGATCCGGAGGGCGACCTCGCCTTCTGGTCCCGCGTGATCGAGAAGCGGCTGCGGGAGGGCGGCGGCTACGCGCTGCTCGGCAAGGCCGACGTGAAGAGCCGCGATGGCCTGCCGGGCGTCCAGCTGCGCTTCGGGCACGACGAGGGCAAGGAGGCGCACCTTTATTACCTCACCGTCTTCGTCAACGACGATCGCGTCTTCCTCCACGAGGCGGGCGGAAGGAAGGAGCTCGTCGAGCGGCATCAGCAGCAGATCGACTGGGCCGTCCGCAACTTCCTCCCCGAGTGACGCGCGCCGTGGCCGCGCGCGGCGCCGCGGCCGGCCGCGCGGCGCCGGCGGCCGAAGGCCGCCGCGCTTGCTCGCGGAAGCCCTGTTTGCTACCTGGCGGACGTGCGTTCCCGCCCCATGCTCCGCGACGCGCGGCGACGCCGGTCGCCCTGCGCGCTGCTCCTCGCCCTGGCGGCATCGCTCGGCAGCGGCGCTGCCCTGGCGCACGGCGAGGGCGAGCGGCCGCTCGCCGCGGTGCCCGCGCCGCCGCCCGGCGACGGCGCGAGGGCGATGCAGATCCTCCGGGAGATCGAGGCGCGCGCCGCGCAAGCGCCGTCGCCCGCCGCGGGCGACAGGACCGCCGCCACGGGCGACAAGGCCGCCGCCGCGGGCGACAAGGCCGCCGCCGCGGGCGACAGGACCGCCGCCACGGGCGACAAGGCCGCCGCCGCGGGCGACAAGGCCGCCGCCGCGGGCGACAGGACCGCCGCCGCGGGCGACAAGGCCGCCGCCGCGGGCGACAGGACCGCCGCCGAGGCCCCCGCCGGCGAGGCGAGAGCGCCGTCGGGGAGCGCCGCGAAGGTCGTGGCCGAGCCGGTGGCGCAGGCGAAGCAGGCGCTCCAGCGCGCGCACGGCGCGCGCGCGACGGGCGACGCGACGAACGCGCGGAGGCTCGACGCGCTGGCCCTGGAGTGGGCGGAGACGGCGAGGACGCTGCTGCGCGCCGCCGCGGCGGAGGCGGCGGCGGTCGAGGCGGCCAGGCGGGCGCGCGAGGTCGAGACGAAGCTCGAGCGGGCGCGCGCGCTGCTGGAAGAGACGCAGGCGCGGCGAGGCCGCGCCGCGGCGGAGCTGGAGCGGATAGAGGCCGAGGCGCGCGAGGCGACAAGGGCGGCGACGAGCGTGGAAGCGCAGCGGATCGAGGCCAGCAAGAAGGCCCCGTCGCGGAAGGCGGCGCCAGGGCAGGCGGCCGCCGCCGCGCAGGGCGCCGGGAGCAAGGGCGCCGGCAAGACGGCGCCGGCCGGCAAGGAGGGCACGCCGTGAGCGCGCGCCGCCTCGCTTCCGTCGCCGCGCTGGGGGCGCTGGGAGCGCTCGTCGCCGCGTGCGCGCCGATCCCGCGGCCCGCGGTGCTCGACGAGCTCGATCACGTCCGCGCCGGGGCGGCTGCGGCCGAGTCGAAGCGGCACGCGCCGGGCGCGTTCGCGCGGGCGGAGAAGCTGCGCGCCGAGGCGCTCGCCGCGCTCGATCGGAAGGATCAGTCCGGGGCCCAGATCCTCGGCGAGCAGGCCGTCGCCGCGCACGCGCACGCGCACGCGCTCTCCCGGGTGGCCCGGGCCGAGGCGGCCGAGGCCGAGGCGAAGGCGCAGAGCGCGACCGGCGAGGCGTCCCTCGCGGGCCTCGATGCCGAGCAGGCGCGCGTCGCGGCCGAGGTCGACGCGCTCGACATGCGGATCAAGGTCGCCCGGGACGCGCAGCCCGTGGTCCCCTCGGGCAAGGCCGACCCCGATCGCGAGAAGGCTCGCCTCGCCGCGGCGCGCTCGCTCGCGCTCCAGGCCCGCCTGCTGTGCGGCGCGGCGCGCCTCCTGATCGCGCCGGCGCAGCCCGCCGACGCGCAGGCTGGCGACACGCGGCCCCCCGGCGCGCAGGCTGGTGACACGCAGCCCCCCGGCGCGCAGCCCGCCGGCGCGCAGCCCGGCAACGCGCAGCCCCCCGGCGCGCAGCCCGGCAATGCGCAGCCCGGCAACGCGCAGCCCGGCAACGCGGCGCTCGTGGCGCAGCTCGACGAGGCGACCGCCGCGATCAAGAAGCTCGACGCGGATCTCGCGGAGACGGTCGGCTCCGCCCGCGCCATCCCGGCGCCGATCGACCAGGCCTCCCGCGCGCGGGCGGGCTGCCTCGCGGCGCTGACCGCGGCGCGCCGCGCCGCCACGCCGGTGACCCGCGCGCCCGGCGTCGGCGATGCCCTGCTCGCCGAGCTCTCGGCCGCGGGCACCTGGTCGCCCGTCCGCGACGACCGCGGCATCGTGATCACGCTGCGCGGGCTGTTCGCGGGCAACGCCCTCAGCAAGGCCGGCGAGGCGCGCCTCCGCGAGCTCGCGCGGGTGGCCGCAGCGCACCCCTCGTTCCCCGTCGCCGTCGTCGTGCACACGGACAGGGACGTCAGCGCCAGGGAAGAGCCCGCGTGGACGGCGCGGGCCGAGGCCGTCGTCCGCGCCCTCGCCCCGGCGCAAGGCGCGGGCGCCTCCCCGGCCAGCCAGCCCATCGCGCCGTTCCTCGCAGGCTCCGCGGCCCCGGTCGTCGACCCGTCCGGCAGCGAGCGCGCCCGCAACGCCCGGGTCGAGATCGTGTTTGTAACCCCCGAAACCCTTTGAGGAGCGATGGTCCCGGCCGATGGAACTCCGCTCCCCTTGGAGAGTCGTTCTCGATGATGCGCTCTTCAACCCTCGCTCGTAGCGAAAGCAAGCCGCTCGTGCTCGCCTGCGCCCTGGCCGCCACCCTCGCGGGCGCGTGCGAGGAGGACGGCAAGGCGTCGCAGAAGCACGCCGCGGAGCTCTGCGCCAAGCTCGCGCCCGTCGTCGCGGAGGACGTCCGCCAGGTGCGCACGGGCCTGCCGCCGGGCTCGCAGAAGCTCGCGTCGCTCGTGGACACCGACCCGGGCGCGGACCTGCGCGGGCTCCAGCGCGCGATCGCCGGCGCGCGCGCCTCGGTGAAGGAGCTCGAGTTCGCGAAGGGCACCTTCTTCTCGTTCGCCGACCCGAGCGGCACGGTGCTGCGCAGCGAGGCCGATCCGGACATGCTCGCGAACCGGTCCGTCCTGGCCTCGTTCCCCGAGCTCAGGAAGGTGCTCGAGCCGAACAGCGGGGTCGTCGAGGCCTTCGGCGAGATGCAGGAGATGCGCGGCGTGAGGAACGGGCCGGATCTCCAGTGGGTCGCCGCGCACCCGGTCCGGTCGAGCGGCGGCGAGCTCAAGGGCCTGTTCGTCACGGGCTGGTCGTTCCGCGCCTACGCGTACCGGTTGCAGGAGGCGGCCAACCGCGACATCGCCGAGATCACCAAGCGCGACGGGCTGAAGTCGACGCCGCTGCTCTACGTCTTCGTGTGGAAGGGCGCGAAGGCGTACGGCGGACCGGTGACGCCCGACGTCAACGCCGAGGCGCTCGAGAAGCTGGATCTGCCGGCGAAGACCGCCTCGGGTCCGTGGAGCGGCACGGTCGAGATCGCCGGTCGCACCTTCGGCGTCGCCGCGCAGCGCACGCCGGAGCTCGCGGCGGACGCGGGCGTCGCGGCGCTCGTGTCCACGCTCTGAGCGAGCGCGCCGGGCGCGCCCCCCGAGCGCGAGGCGCGCCGCGAGCGAGCGCCGGGCGCGCCAGCGGTCTCCCGGAGCTCGCCCCGCGGTGCGCGGCGGCGGGGCAATCGCCCGATCGGGCGAGGCCGTGCTAGGCTGCCATCCCTGGCTCGCCCTGCCGAGCTCACCCCCATGCCGGCTTCCATCGATCAGCTTCTCAAGGTCTGCCGCGAGGTCATCGCGCCGCTCGTGCGCGCCGACGGCGGCGAGCTCTACATCGTGGCCGTCGAGCCCGACCACCTGACGCTCCACCTGGCCGGCGCGTGCTCGGGCTGCCCAGGGGCCATGCTCACCGCACGCGCGGTGATCGAGCCGGCGGTGCTCGCGGTCGCGCCGTCGGCGCGGGTCGTGGTCACGAACGGCATGCGGGTCCCCGACGGCGCCTCCCCCGTCCAGTGAGCGGGGCGCACCTGAGCGGGGCGCACCCGCTGCGGATACGGGCCCATCTCGACGTTTTCGGTGCTCGGCGTGCTGGAGCACGCCTGTGCGCCGAGAACGCCGATCTGGGCCCGTCTCCTGTGCGGGTGCGCCCCGCTCGGGAACGCCTGGGTGAGGAGAGAGCCGAGCCGCCTGGGGCGGCTCGGTCGGGGTTTTGAGCGGTGGGCTGCTCCTCGCGGTCGCGGGAGCGGCGGGCTACTTCTTCTTGCCTGCCTTGTCGGACGGGGGAGCGGGGGACGGCTCTTCCTTGCGGATGGCGGAGGCGACGGAGGGGTCGATGGCGTTCGCGTCGACGGGCTTGTTGGGGCGGAGCGAGTCGAGGCTGCTCAGCGTCACGAGATCCTCGTAGGCGAAGGCGATCTCGGCCTCGCCCCGCTCGATCACGCGGAAGTGCGTGGCCGCGTCCTTCCAGTCGACCTCGGTGACGTAGCGGCCCTTCTCGGGGTCGGGCGGCGTCACGCGACCAGGCACCCCGAACGCCGCCGCGAGCTTCGTGACGGCGGACGGATAGTCCTTGCCGCGCGGATTTCCCTCGCCCAGCGCGTGCTCGTCGATGATCTTCCAGAGCTTGTCCTGGATGAAGAAGAAGTACCGCTTCCCGCCGTCGCGGGTCAGCGTCATCACCGACTCCTTGTTGAGGTAGGTGTACTCGCCCTTGAGCGGCGTCGCGTCCATGCCGGTCGGCAGCTTGCCGAAATCGATGCGGCTGCGGCGGAACGCGCTCTTCTCCTCGGCGAGCTCGGCGTCGAGCGCCCTCATCTTCACGCCGGGCGAGGTCGCCTTGTACCGCGGCACGTAGGCCTCATCGAGCATCTTGTCGATGACCGCCGCGACCTGCTTGGTGCTCATCCCCCACTGGATGCCTCGAGGGGTCAGCGCGATCGTCTTCTTCGTCACCGGCGGCTCGGCGGGCCGGGCGGGGGCCGCAGCGGCCTTGCCCCCCTTCGGCTGGGCAGCCACCACGGCAGTGCTCGTGATCGCCGCAAGGCCCAGCCCCACGGCCAACCCCGCTCCCAGGAGCCTCTTCGCTTTCATGTTCTTCCTCCAGCCGGCGCAGGCCCTGTCCCTGCGCTCTGCAAATCGCAAAAGTTAGGACGCCCCGCCCGGCAAGCCCGCAAACGCTAGCACCGGCGGTAGGACAGGAGAATAGGATCCCCGCACCGAACGGGGTCGACCCCACGTCGGCCCGTTGGACGATCGCTCGTCCGGATCGATGGATCGCTGCGCAGGTGGGGCGCCGGAGCGCGCCGGCAGCGCGGGACGCGAGCGCAGGGCGCGTGGGCGCGCGGGGAGGGCGACAAGGGTGAATGTGGGCGCACAGGAGCGAGGAGCGCGTCGACGGGCGACGGCGCGGGACAAACCGGCCTCGACAGCGCATGTCACCGATGTGGGTCAGGTCCTGACAGGACCCGGCCGACGTGCTACGAGCTCCCGCCCCAGGGATGATTTCCGCCGCCGGTGTTGCTCCCCTGCGCCTCGCGCTCGCCGTGCTGGCGACCACCGGCCCCGTCGGCGGCTGCGTCGCCGATCAGGAGCGCCCCGCGATGTCCGCCGATTCGCTCGACGGCCTGCCGATCTGGGAGGGGCACGCGCCCGAGGTCTTCGACGACAACATCGAGCCCGCGGCCGTGGGCTTCTCGCTCGACGGGCCGTCGCCGAGGTCCGACCCGTTCCTCCGGGAGCGGGCGCAGACCGCCGACGTTGTCGCGCGGGTCCGCGTGAGCACGGTGACGGTCGACTCGATCGGCGACCAGAGCTCCTACCACCTCGCGGTCCAGGTCATCGACGCCCCGCTGGCCACGCCCCGGCTGCCCGACCGGGCGTTCGAGCTCCACATCCGCCCGACGAGCCGCGCGTTCGGCGTCGCGAAGGCGGTTGACGCGCGGCTCCGCGGGCTCACCTTCATCGCCTTCCTCCGGCGCTTCGCCAGCGAGGCAGGCGAGCCGGAGTTCCACTGGCACCTTTCACCTGATACAGCGGAGGTCACCGCGGCCGTCAAGGAGGCCGTCGTCCTCGGGGAGCTGTCTGCGCCGTGAGCAATGTGAGCATCAAGACGGTCAAGGAAGTCGACGCCCTCCGTGTCGCCTGCCAGATGGCGGCGGAGACGCTCCTCGGCGTCGGCGAGATGATCCGCGCCGGCATCACCACCGAGGACATCAACACCTTCGTCCACGAGGACACGCTGCGCCGCGGCGGCTACCCGGCGCCGCTGAACTACCACGGGTTCCCGAAGAGCGTCTGCACCTCGATCAACGAGGTGGTCTGCCACGGGATCCCGTGCGACCGCGTCCTCGAGCCGGGCGACATCATCAACGTGGACGTCACCACGATCTACAACGGCTTCTACGGGGACACGTCGGCGACCTTCTACATCGGCAAGCCGTCGCCGGAGGCGAAGCACGTGACCGAGGTGTCGCGGCGCAGCCTGCAGCTCGGCATCGCCCAGGTCCGGGACGGGGCGCGGCTCGGGGACATCGGGGCCGCGATCCAGGAGTTCGCCGAGGCCGAGGGCTGCTCGGTGGTGCGGGCCTTCGTCGGCCACGGCATCGGGCGGCGCTTCCACGAGGCGCCGCAGGTCTCGCACGTCGGCAAGTACGGCAGCGGCGCCCGGCTCCGCGCCGGCATGTGCTTCACGATCGAGCCGATGATCAACCTCGGGACCTACGAGGTCGAGATCCAGGAAGACAAGTGGACCGCGCTGACGGCCGATCGCTCGCTGTCGGCGCAGTTCGAGCACACGATCGTCGTCACGAAGACCGGCTGCGAGGTGCTGACCCGGCGGAGCAAGCCGCTCGCGAACAGCGAGATCTTCGCCGATCCGTTCGCCGTCTCCGCGGCGCGGGCGCTCTGACGCGCGGCGCGTCCACCGGGTGAGCGCGCGGCGCCGGGCGAGCGCGCCGCCGCGCGAGCGCGCCGCCGCGCCGGGCGAGACGGCCGGCCGTGGCCAGGGGCGAGGCGGCCCGTGACGACGATCGGAACGGAGTTTTGTCGACCGTTCGGCGCGGGATTGGGGGTAGAAGCAGGCATGGCCTTGGACGAAGCGTCGCGTGCCCGTATCGCGCCGTATGTGTCGAGCCTGACGGCCGACGTCTTCTCGCTGTCGGGTCTGCCCGAGGAGGTCATCGCCGTGCTGTTCGCGTACTACTCGCGCAGCCGCGATGACCTGCGGACCAACCTCGCGCGCCTGCTCGGCGACGAGGAGCTCGACGTGGCCCCGGGGGCCGACGGCCGGCCGCAGCGCGGGCTCGCGTTCGCGTCGGACAAGGCGCGGAGCTTCCACGAGAAGTGGGTCGTCGGCTACGGCCACGCGTCGGTCGCGGAGCACGCGGTCGTGCACCTCGCGATCGAGAACGTGAGCATCGTCGCGTCCAAGGTGATCGAGGACCTGCGGCTCGGCTCGTACACGGAGAAGAGCACGCGCTACGTGGTGTTCGATCAGCACGCGTTCGTCGATCTGCCGGAGATCGAGGGGGAGCACGCCGCGCGGTACCGGGCGTCCTGCGAGCGGCTCTTCGCGGCCTACCTCGACCTGGTCCCGAAGGTGACCGAGCGGCTGAGCGCGCGCGAGCCGAAGCCCGAGAAGATGTCGGAGGGCGCCTACAAGGCGGCGCTGCGCGCGCAGGCGTGCGATCTGCTGCGCGGCCTCCTGCCGGCGGGGACGCGGACGAACATCGGCCTCACGGCGAACGCGAGGGCGCTCGAGATCCTGCTCACCAAGATGATGTCGCACCCGCTCGAGGAGGTGCGCAGGGTCGCCCGCGACATGCACGCGGCGGCGCTCGCCGTGACCCCGACGCTCGTGAAGTACGCCGCGCCGAACGAGCTGCGGAGGGAGCTGCAGGCCACCGTCGGCGCGGCGATGGAGCGCGTCTACACGCCGCCGGAGGAGGGCGTCAGCGCGACGATGGTGATCAACCAGCCCGTCCGGCTGGTGCGCTACGACAAGGACGCCCTGGAGCGGATCGCGCTGGCCCTCGCGTACGAGGGCAGCGATCCGGGCGTGCACGCCTACAACCTCGGCGACGCGCTCCGCCGCGCGACGCTGCCGGAGCTCATCGCCATCGCGCAGGCGGCGTGCGCGAAGCGCGGGCCGTACGACGCGCCGCCGCGCGCGTTCGAGGCGTCGACGATGACCTTCGAGCTGATGCTCGACTACGGCGCGTACCGCGACCTGCAGCGCCACCGGATGCTGACGCCCGCGACGCAGCGGCTCACCTGCCGGCTCGGCTTCGAGACGCCGCAGGCGCTCCTGGAGCTCGGCCACGCCGAGGCCTACCAGGACGCGATGCTCGCCGCGCGCGACGCCTGGCACGCGATGGAGGAGCGCTACCCGCTCGAGGCGCAGTACGCCGTGCCGCTCGGCTTCCGCGTGAGGACGCTGTGGACGCTGAACCTGCGCGAGCTCTTCCACGTGATCGAGCTCCGCTCGGCGAAGCAGGGGCACACGAGCTACCGGCGCATCGCCCAGGGGCTCTACCGCACCGCGATCACGGTGCACCCGTGGCTCAAGGACATGATCCGCGTCGACCTGAACGACTACGCGCTCGCGCGCAGCTGACACGCGCCGGGCACCGCCGCTCTAGCTAGAACGACCAACGGGTCGAAGCCGCTCGAAAGAGCAGAATTTGGAACCGCCAAGGCGCCAAGGACGCCAAGAAAACACAAAAATCTTGGCGTCTTGTGGCGCCTTGGCGGTTCACTTCTCGCTCGATCAACGTGTCCGGTGCTCTAGAGGCGCGCTGCTTCGATGAGCTCCGTCGCGGCCTTGAGCGACGCGCCGGTGACCTTCGCGCCCGACAGCATGCGCGCCACCTCGGCGATGCGGTCCTTCTTGTCGACGCGCGTGACCGAGCTCTTCGCGATGCCGCCCGCGTTCTCCTTGGCGACGACGAAGTGCGCGTCGGCGAACGCGGCGATGGGCGCGAGGTGCGTGATGCAGAGCACCTGGTGGTGGCGCGCGACGTCGCCGATCGCGCGCCCGATCTTGTCGGCGACGGCGCCGCCGACGCCGCTGTCGACCTCGTCGAAGACGTAGAGCCCGGCGGGGCCGCACTCCGCGAGCACGCGCTTCAGGGCGAGCAGGGCGCGCGACAGCTCGCCGCCCGAGGCGATGCGGCGCAGCGGGCGCGGCTCGATGCCCTTGTTGGGCGAGATGAGGAACTCGACGCGGTCGATGCCGTCCTGGCCGAGGCGGGCGCCGTCGACGACGAGCTCGGCGCGGTCGCCGCCGTGCGGCTCGATGTCCACGACCACCCGCGCGCCGCCCATCCCGAGGTCGGCGAGCTCCGCGGAGATCGCGGCGCCGAGCTTCTCGCCGGCCTTGCGCCGCTTCGCCGAGAGCTTGCGGGCGCGCTCGGCGGCGACGGCGAGCAGGGCGTCGCGCCGCCGCTCGAGCTCCGCGACGTGGCTCTCGACCCCCGAGAGCTGCTCCAGCTCGGCGGCGAGGCGCGCGCGCGCGGCGAGCACGTCCTCGATCGTGGGGCCGTGCTGCCGGAGCAGGCCCTCGAGGCGGTACATGCGATCCTCGATCTCGGAGAGGCGATCGGGATCGGCCTCGGCGCGCTCGGCGTAGCGGGCGATCTGGCGGGCGGCCTCGCTGAGCTCCGTCCAGCAGGCGTCGACGGCGCGGGCGACGGGGTCGAGGGCGGGGTCGATCTCGGCGGCGGCCTGGAGCTCGGAGGCGAGGCGCGCGAGCTCGTCGCACATGGCGTCGTCGCCCTGGTCGAGGCGGGAGGCCGCGCGCCGCGTGATGTCGTGCAGCCGGCCCGCGTGCCGCAGCCGGTTGCGCTCGGCGGCGAGATCGGCGAGCTCGCCGGGGCGCGGCGACAGCGCGTCGATGGCCTGGAGCTGGAAGGCGAGGAACGCCTCGCGCTCGCCGCGGCCGCGCTCGCGCTCGCGGGCGGCGCGGAGCTCGGCGGAGATGGCCTCGAGCTCGGCGACGTCGGCCGCGAGCTCGCTGCGCGCCGGGACGAGGCGGCCGAAGCGATCGAGGTAGCCGAGGTGCGTCGACGGGTCGGTGAGCGCGACGCTCTCGTGCTGCGAGGCGACGTCGGCGAGCTCCGGGGCGAGCGCCTGGAGCTCGCCCGCGGTGCAGAGGCGGCCGTTCAGGTACGCGCGCGAGCGGCCCGTCGCCTGGACGACGCGGCGGACCACGAGCTCGCCGCCGCTCGCGATGCCCGCGGCGTCGAGCATCGCCATCGCGCGATCGGAGCTGCGCACGTCGAACAGCGCCTCGATCTCGGCCTCGTCGGCGCCGGGGCGGATCTGCTCGGCGCTCGCGCGGCCGCCGAGGACCAGCGAGAGCGCGCCCACGACGATCGACTTGCCCGCGCCCGTCTCGCCGGTGAGGACGTTGAACCCGGGCTCGAGCCGGAGCTCGAGGGCATCCATCAGAATGAAGTTCTTGACCCGAAGGGCGACCAGCACAGCGGCGGGAGGATAGGAAGCTTTCGGCCCGTCGTCAGCGGATCTTCACCTGCTTCATGACGGTGACGGGGATCCCTTCGAAGGGCGGGACCGAGATATTTCGGAACGCGTTCGCAATGCACGCGGCCGTGGCCGTCCCCACGAGGTCGCCCCCTTCGACGCGCGACGACATCGCCTTGCCCGAGGTCGCGAAGGTGACGGCCACCCGGGCTGTGCCGGTGAGGCCCTCGCCCGTGCACCCGGCGGCGGCGGCCGCTGCCGACGCGAGGGCGCTCGAGGCCGCGTTCGGATCGAAGCGGGCCGGGGCGTCCCGCGCCGGAAGGAGCGGCGCTGGGGGCGGCGGCGGCTGCTTCGCCGCAGCCTTCGGGCGGTCGGGCGCGGTCGGCGCCGCGGCCAGGGCCGGCTTCTCGGCGGCCCGGGGCTGCTCGCCCGCCGGCTGGTCTGCGTTCGCCGGGGGCGCGGCGCTGGGCGGCGCGGGGCTTGCCGCCGGCGCGGCGCTCGGCGGCGCGGGGCTCGCCGCCGGCGCGGGGCTCGCCGGCGGGGCGCTCGCCGCCGGCGCGGGGCTCGGCTCGGGCGCCGCCGCGAGCGCGGTCGCCGCCGGAGCCGGCTTGGGCGGCGGCGCGGCCGGCTCCGCCGTCGGGCCGGCGGCGGGCGCGGACGGCGGCTGCTCCGCGACGGCTGCGGCAGGCGGCTCCGCGACCGGCTCGTCGTCGAGCGACGGCTCCCGGTCGACCGCGGGCGACGGCTCCCTGTCGGCGACCTGCTCGGCCTGCGCGGGAGGGGCGGGCGACGGCGGCGCGTCCGGCGGCGCGACGAGCGCGCCGCTGCTGGCGGCGAGCGCGGCCTCGGCCGTCGCGGCGCTCGACGATCGGCCGCGGGTCTGCGCGAGGTACACCGCGGCGCCGAACACGACGAGGACCACGATCACCGCGCCGGAGACCGGCAGGTACTGGCGCACCACCGTCGACACGGCCCGCAGCCCCTCGGACACGCGGGAGCCGGCCGTGATCGAGGTGCGCACCGGCGTCTCGTCCCCGGACGCGGAGCCCGCGTCGGCGTGCTCCTCCGCGGGCAGGACGTCGGTCTCGAGGGGCTGCGCGGGGAACGACGGGGAAGAGCTGCGCCCCGCGGCGGCCCCCTCGAACAGCCCGCCGCTGATGCTCAGGATCTCGTCGTCGGCCCGGAGCTCGTTGCGGCGCTCCCGGTCGTCCGCGCCGGGCGGCGGCGCCATGCTGCGCAGGTCGATGAGGCCCGAGTCCTCCTTGCGGCCGGCGCGCCCGCGGTCGGTCTGGCCGAGGAGGTCGGTCTGGCTCGTGCGGTCGCCCGCCGGACGGGCGGTCGTGCGGGGGGCGCTGCTCGCGCGCGCCGGCGGCTCGCGCGAGGGGCGCTCGTCGCCGTTCGCCGGCTCCCGGAGCTCGCCGGCTGCGCCCGTCGCCTCCGACGGCCTCGGCCTCGCGCGCTCCCGCCGCGGCTCTTCCGCGGTCGGCGACGGGCTCGGGAGCGGCGGCGGGGTGAGCGCTCCCAGCAGGGCGAGGTCCGCCGGGGAGGCGTCGCCGGGCTGCATCCCCGGGCCGGACCGGGCGCGCCGCGCGGCCGGCAGGGGCTGCGGGGCGAGCGCCGCCATCACCTGGACGTCCTGGAGGCGCAGCTCGGGAGACGAGCGGTGCGACGACGGCCGGCCCTCGTCGATGGAGATCGGCGCCGGCGGCAGCTCGGACAGCGGCGCCGGCGGCATCTCCGACGGCGGCGCGATGGGCCGGGAGGAGCCGCTCGCGCGCGGGGCGGTCGCGGGCCGCGGCCGCGCTGTCACCGTGGCGGGCCGGTGCTCGCGCCGCGCCGGCGGCCGCACCGGGATGGGCGCAGGCGCGCCCGTGCGGCGCCTGGGCGCGGCTTCCGGCGCCGGCGCGGGGCGGCTCGCGCGATCGTCCTCGGGGGGCTCCGACCCGAACGAGAGCGAGGGCGGCTCGACCCCCGGGGAGAGCATCTGCGCGAGGTCCTGGATCGAGACGGGATCGGAGTCGGCAGGGGGGAGCGCGGATGGGCTCCGGCCGCTCGTCGGCGGCGCCGAGCCGCCGCGGCGCGCGTCGTCCCAGGAGACGCCCGCGAACGTGCGCGACCGCATCAGGATCTCGCGCCGCCCCAGGCCGCCGTCGGGCGTCACCACCGCGTGCTCGAGCGAGGCCTCCGCCGCGACGTCGAGCGCATCCAGCGAGGACGCGCCCTCGCCGGACCCGGGCTCGTCGCCCAGCTCCTGCTGCGCGATCCGCTCCGCGAGCGTCAGCCCGCGCGCCCGACCGGACGCGGACGACGCCGGGCGCCGCTCCGAGCCCGACGCGGGCTGCGGCCGGCGCTGGATGCCAGCGCCCGGGAGCGTCGACTCGGCGTCCAGCAGCTCGCTGGACAGGCCGAGATCCCGCTCCAGCGCGCGGCCGGATGACGGCCGCGAGCGCTCCGGCTCGCTCGATGGCTCCCGCCGGTCGCGTCCGCTCGCCGAGCTCGGGACGCCCGAGGGGGAAGGCCTCGAGTCGGTGCCGCCTGCCCTGTCGGCCGCCGACTGCTTGCTCTTCGTGCGGCAAGACTTGCAGACAAACGGCAGAGACGGACGCATCTCGCGTCCGACGCCGATCTCCACGTAAGCCCTGCAGACAGAGCAGGCGAGTTGCACGTTGGTGAAGAGAATCGCGCAGCTCGACAGCCTGCGCAATCTTTCTTCCTGGCGACCGGGGCGGCCGCCCTCGTGGGGCGGCCCGACGCGCTGCTCCGGCCGGTCCTTCGTCGCTTCCGCTCTCTACGTAAGGGGCGTGCTGGCGATCACAGGCCGAGGGGCGCCGGCGGGCGCACCCAGCGCTGCTCGAGCCACGCCAGCGAGACCGGCGCGCTCCGCAGCGCCGCGTCGACGGCGCGCGCCGCCGGATCCGGGGCGGGCGGGGCCCCGGGAGCGCGCGTCGACAGGATCCAGTTCGACAGCTCGTAGTGGTGCAGCAGCGGCGCGAAGCGGTGCGCGTCGAAGCCGGCGAGGATCTCGGCCGCGCGGCTCAGGCGATCGCAGGGCAGGAGCGCCGTGGTGACGTCGAAGAGCAGGGCGCGGAGATCCTCGAAGGCGCGCTCCGGATCCGCGGAGACGCTCTCCAGGAGCGCCTCGAAGCCCGCGTCGGAGAGCCCCGCCGCCTCGGCGGCCTCGGCCATCGCGGGCACCTGCGTGGCAAGGAAGTCGGCGTTCGGAGCGTGCCCGAGGAGCCGCCCCACGAGGTACAGATCGAACGCGCTCGCGATCGACTCGGCGAGCAGGAGCGCTTCCGCGCTGGGCGGAGCGCCGGCGCTCGCGGACGTGAGGGCGCGGTGGGCGAGGTGGTGCCACGCGACGTGCGCGACGACGTCGGCGGCGATGTGCTCGCCCGGGATCAGGTCGCCCTGCTCGCTCTGGCTCCAGAACGTCAGGTTCAGGAAGACGACGCGATCCCAGCTCGCCTCGACGTCGGGCACGCGGAAGCGGTACCCGTCGCGCCGCAGCACCTGCTTCAGATCGTCGTAGAGCGCGACGTGCCGGAACGAGCGCTCGTCGTCGATGGTGAGCTCATCCAGGGTCAGGCTTCTCAGCTTCACGCCGCGGACCTTAGATCCTGATCGTTCCATCAGCCATAGCGGAGGCCTGGAAGAACCCGGCGACCCGGGGTGTTTGGGGCTGGAGCCGGGATCTTCCCGACCAGCGACGCAAGTTCCCGCCAATGGCCGGTGTTGCAAGCGGCGCCGGCTTAGGCATGATGCGCCCCGTTCCTGCGCCAGCCGAGGAGGCACACCGAATGATTTCCGTCAGGTCTCTCTGTTCCATCGCGCTCGTGCTCGTCGCCAGCGGTGTCGCCGGCTGCAAGGAGGACCCGCCTCCTCCCCAGCCGGAGCCGGCCAGCTCCGCGGCGGCGAACAAGGGCAAGGCGAACCTGCGGACGCCCGTGTCGCCGATCGCGAAGGTCGACCCGCAGTCGATGAAGGAGTACCGCGTCGATGCCTGCTACTTCGGGACGCTCTCGCTGAAACAGGCCCGCGACGCCTACCTCGCGAGCCTCGGCAAGGACGCGCCCAGCGAGAAGAAGATCCCGAGCTTCGGCCTCGAGGATCTGTCGAAGCCCGGGGACGCCAAGACCGCGCTCCCCGCGAAGCCGCCGACGCCCACGACCGGCGCCGCCGCGCCGAAGACGACGGCCGTGCCGCCCGGCGCCGCCGCGCCGGCGGGCAGCGCCGCCGCCGGCCTCAAGGGCGGCCCCGAGCGCCGGCCGATCAACATCGGCGCGCGCGCCCCGTACGAGCGCAACGCGCGCGCCTGCACCGTCGCCCTCAGCCTCAAGGAGCCGGCCATGCCGGACGTCGACGCGGCGCTCGCCGAGTACGCGCCGTTCGCGAGCGACCTCGCGAAGAACATCGCCGCGGCGGCCAACTACTACCAGCGCGAGGAGTACAAGAAGGACAGCTTCGCCAAGGGCAAGGAGCTCCACGCGAAGCTCCTCGAGGGCTTCGAGAAGCTCGACGCGCACTCCGACAAGCTCGGCCTCGCGGTGTCCGCGTGGCACGCGTCGCACATGCCCGACCTCTCGAAGGCGGACGAGGGCCAGAAGGCGGCGCTCACCGCCCTCGAGGACGCGCGCGCGCTCATGGTGATGCTCGCCAGCAAGAACGTCGACCCCGCGGCGGTGAAGGCCGCGCTCCAGAAGCTGGAGACGTCCGCGGCGGCGCTCAAGGCCCACGGCACGACGAACCAGACCGACCCGTGGTCCAAGATCATGGCGCCCGCGTTCGACAAGTTCATCGGCGACGTGAAGGCGGCGGAGCCGAAACTGACGGACAAGGGGATCAGCTCCCCCTCCCTGTACCTGCCGGTCGTCACGGGCTTCGTGTCGCTGATCGAGGGCAGGCACCGGTCGCTCTCCCGCTCGCTCATGGCGAAGGCCCAGGCGGAGAAGGCCCAGACCGCCGGGACCGCGCAGCCGGCCGCTCCGGCCGCGCCCGCGCAGAAGGAGTGACGCGCCCCGGGGCGGCGCGCCCCGCAAGGGCGGCGCCGCCCGCGCGCTGATCAGCGTGCGCGTGCCCCCAAGGGCGCGCGCCGATGACACGGCGCCTCCTCCGGGAGGCGCGGGCGCTATCAGATCTGGCGGCCGGTCCGGCGGGAGATGGCGAGGCGGTAGAGCGCCTCGTACTGCCGCGCCGCGTGCGCCCAGCCGAAGTTCTTCTTCATCGCCCGGAGCTGCATCGTCCGGAAGTAGGCCGGGTCGGCGCGGTAGAGGTGCACCGCCCAGGCGACGGTGTTCCCGAGCGCCATCGACGACATCTCCTCGAACTTGAAGCCCGTGACGTTGTTCTCGACGGTGTCGTCGAGGCCGCCGACGGCGCGCACGACCGGCAGCGTGCCGTAGCGCTGGCTGTAGAGCTGGTTCAGCCCGCAGGGCTCGTAGCGCGACGGCATCAGGAAGAGGTCGGAGCCCGCCTCGATCCGGTGGGCGAGCCCCTCGTTCATGCCGACGTAGACGCGGAAGCGATCGCTCGATCCGGAGATGCGCGAGAAGAGGTCCTCGGCCCAGCGCTCGCCGGAGCCGAGGATGACGAACTGGACGTCGAGCGAGAGGATGTGGTCGAGCGCGCCCGCGAGGATGTCGATCCCCTTCTGCGTCGCCAGCCGGCTGATGAGCCCGAGCAGCGGGACGTCGGGGCGCTCCTCGAGGCCCATCTCGCGCTGGAGCGCCGCCTTGCAGCGGGCCTTGCCGCTCAGGTCCTCGGCGGAGTAGGTCGCCGCGATGTGGGGATCGGTCGCGGGGTTCCAGATGGAGTCGTCGATGCCGTTGAGGATCCCGATCACGTCGCTGCCGCGATCCCGCAGCACGCCGTCGAGGCCCTCGCCCCCCTCCCACGTCTGGATCTCCTGCGCGTACCGGGGGGAGACCGTGGAGACGAGCGTGGCGTTGTAGATGCCGGCCTTCAGCAGGTTGATGCTGTCGTACGCCTCCAGGCAGAACCTGTGGAACTGGTCCCAGCCGAGCCCCGTCGTGGGGAGCTGGAACTTGTTGAACCAGCCCTGGTAGCCGAGGTTGTGGATCGTCAGGATGGTCGCGGCGCGCGCGAGCGGCGACCGGTGCTCGAGGACGTTGATGTAGAGCGGCACGAGGGCCGACTGCCAGTCGTGGACGTGGACGACGTCAGGCCAGAAGCCGAGCGCGTGGCAGAGCTGCAGCGCGCCGCGCGAGAGCAGGGCGTAGCGGGCGAGGTTGTCGCCGAACTCGCCGTGCGCGTCGCCGTAGATGCCGTCGCGGTCGTAGAGCACGTCGTGCTCGAGCAGGTACACGCGGGGCGCGGGCGCGCCCGGGGCCCCAGGCTCGAGGCGCGTCTCCCAGACGCCGGTCCACGCCTCGCCGCTGCCCACCGGCACGCCCAGCGGCTCCGGCAGCCGGCGCGGCATGAACACCTCGGCCGGAGGCGCCCCGTCGCCGCCCTGCGCCGCGGCGACCGCGGGCGCGGCGCCCGCCGCCACGTCCGTCGGCGCCGCGGCGGCCAGCGCGGCGTCGGCCGGGTCGAGGGCCGGCGCGCCGGCCGCGGCCGCGGCGACGGCGGCCCCCGCGACGGGCGCGCTGCCCCGGAGCTGCTGCTCGGCGGCCTCGGTCTGGCGGGCGAGGTAGCGCTTGGCGACCCGGTAGGCCGGCATCACGACGCGCACGTCGTGGCCCGCCGCGGCGAGCGCGAGCGGCAGCGCGCCGGCAACGTCGGCGAGGCCGCCCGTCTTGGCGAAGGGGACGCATTCGGACACCACGAAGAGAATTTTCAGGCGCGGCATGGACATGGGAGGGGGCGCGCCCCGGGTCACGCCGAGCGCGTCGCGTCCCTTCTACCAGCTTCACGGGCGATCTTGACCACGCGATCGACAGAGCGGTCGAGACCGAGCGCCGACGTGTCCACCACGAAGTCGGCCTGCTCATAGAGCGCGCGCCGGGCCTGGAAGAGCGCCCGGAGCTCCTTCATGGCGTCGGCGCGGTTGGCCATGGGGCGCGCGTCCCCCTGCTCGACGACGCGCCGCCAGTGGTCCTCGGGCTTCGCCCGCAGCCACACCGTCACCGCGCAGCGCCGCAGCCGCTCGAAGGTCGCCGGATCGGTCACGAGGCCGCCGCCCGTGGCGACGATGCCGTGGGCGCGCGCGTCGGCGAGCCGATCGAGCTCCTCGCGCTCCAGCCGCCGGTAGTACGCGTTCCCGTGGATCTCGAACAGGGCCGCGAGGCTCATGCCCGCGCGCGCGGCGACGAGGCCGTCGAGCTCGAGGAACGGCACCCCGAGCCGGGCCGCGGCGCGGCCGCCGATCGTCGTCTTGCCCGCCCCGCGCAGGCCGAGCAGCGCGATGAGGGCGCCGCCGGACCCGCCCTCCGCCTCGCCGGGCGCCGGGCCGCGCGCCGCATCGCCCCCGTCGAGCTCGCCCGTCGAGAGCAGCGCGGCGGCCGAGGTGCCGAGCGCGCGGCCGATGTCCTCGAGCCGCGCCACGGACACGTTCGCTCGGCCGCTCTCGAGCAGCACGAGGAAGCGCTCGCTCACCCCGGCGAGCGCGGCGAGCTCGCGCAAGGTGAGCGCGAGCGCCTGACGCCGCTGCCGGAGCCGCCCGGCCAGGTGCTCGAGGATGGGAGGAGGCATGTGTGATTGGTGCACTATATTTCATGAACGACGGATCAACAAGCACTATAGTGCTTGACGGAGGCGCGCCCTGGTGGTGGGCTGATGCGGATGGAAGCGACAACCTCTCCTCCTTCCGCGGCGGCGCAGGCGGCAGCGCCGCAGACGAGGGCCCGGGACGACGGCTCGTCCGGCGAGGACGCGCCCCTCCGCTTCGAGACGGAGCCGGGCCGCTACAGGCACTGGAAGCTCTCGTTCGAGGGGGCGATCGCGCGCGTGGCGATGGACGTCGACGAGGAAGCGCCGATGCGGCCCGGCTACCAGCTGAAGCTGAACAGCTACGACCTCGCGGTCGACATCGAGCTCGCGGACATCGTGCAGCGGCTGCGCTTCGAGCACCCCGAGGTGAAGGCGGTGGTCGTGACGAGCGCGCAGCCGCGGATCTTCTGCGCGGGCGCGAACATCTACATGCTCGGGTCGTCGACGCACGCCTTCAAGGTCAACTTCTGCAAGTTCACGAACGAGACGCGGCTCGCGATCGAGGAGGCGTGCGCCGAGAGCGGGCAGCACTACCTCGCGGCGCTGAACGGCGTCGCCTCGGGCGGGGGGTACGAGCTCGCCCTGGCGTGCGAGGAGATCTTCCTCTGCGACGACGGGAGCAGCGCGGTGTCGTTCCCCGAGACGCCGCTGCTGGCGGTGCTCCCGGGGACGGGGGGGCTCACGCGGCTCGTGGACAAGCGCAAGGTGCGGCGCGACCTCGCGGACGTCTTCTCGACCCTGGCCGAAGGGGTGCGCGGCAAGCGCGCGCAGGCGTGGGGCCTCGTCGACAGCGCGATCCCGAAGAGCCGCTTCGACCAGGCGGTGGCCCAGCGCGCCGCCGAGCTCGCGGCGGCGACGCCGGACAGGGACGGGCCCGGGGTGAGGCTCGGGCCGCTCGAGGCGCGGCGCGCGGAGGAGGGCGGCGTCTTCACCTGCGCGTACCGCCACGTCTCGGTGAGGGTCGACAGGGCCGCGCGGACGGCGGAGATCCGCGTGCTCGGGCCGGACGGCGGCGGGCCGACGGACGCGGCCGGGATGCGCCGCGCGGGCGCGGACCTGTGGGCGCTCCGGGCGTTCCGCGAGCTCGACGACGCGCTGCTGGATCTCCGCTTCAACCACCCCACGGTGGGCCTCGTCCTGCTGAAGACGAGCGGCTCGCCGGACGCGGTGCGGGCCGCGGACGAGGCGCTGTGGGCGAACCGGGACGACTGGTTCGTGAAGGAGGTCCTGCTCCACACGCGGCGCGTGCTCAAGCGGCTCGACCTGACGGCGCGCAGCGTGTTCGCGCTGGTCGAGCCGGGCTCGTGCTTCGCGGGGAGCCTGTTCGAGCTCGCCCTCGCGGCGGACCGGTCCTACATGCTGGACGGCGAGTCCGACGGCGGGGAGTCGGCCGCCATCGGCCTGAGCGCGCTGAATTTCGGCCCGCTCGTGATGTCGAACGGCCTGACGCGGCTCGCGTCGCGCTTCCTCGCCGCGCCGGAGCGCGTCGCCGCGCTGAAGGAGAAGACGGGGCTCCTGTCCGCCGAGGAGGCGCTGGAGGAGGGCCTCTGCACCTTCACGCCGGACGCGATGGACTGGGACGACGAGGTGCGGCTCGCGATCGAGGAGCGGGTGAGCCTGTCGCCCGACGCGCTCACCGGGATGGAGGCGAGCCTGCGCTTCTGCGGGCCCGAGACGATGGAGACGAAGATCTTCTCCCGGCTGTCGGCCTGGCAGAACTGGATCTTCCAGCGCCCCAACGCGGTGGGACCGCGGGGCGCGCTGAGCGTGTACGGGCGCCCGGAGCGCCCCGAATTCGACTGGAGGCGGACGTGAGCGCAGTCGTCAACTCGGAGAGGATCCCGAACAACGTCGACCTCGCGTCGGACAGGAAGCTCCAGCGCGCCCTCGAGGCGTGGCAGCCGAAGTTCATCGACTGGTGGCGGGAGACGGGGCCCGCGGGCTTCCAGGCGGACGACGTGTACCTGCGCACGGCGATCAGCGTCGACCACGAGGGGTGGGCGCACTTCGACTACGTGAAGATGCCGGAGTACCGCTGGGGTATCTTCCTCGCGGATCCGGTGCCCGGCCGGAAGATCGGCTTCGGTGACCACCTGGGCGAGCCGGCGTGGCAGGAGGTGCCGGGGGAGCTCCGGAACATGCTGCGCCGGCTCGTCGTGACGCAGGGGGACACGGAGCCGGCGAGCGTGGAGCAGCAGCGGCTGCTCGGCCAGAGCTGCCCGAGCGTCTACGACCTGCGGAACCTGTTCCAGGTGAACGTCGAGGAGGGGCGGCACCTCTGGGCGATGGTGTACCTCCTGCACAGCCACTTCGGCCGCGACGGCCGCGAGGAGGCGGAGGCGCTCCTGGAGCGGCGGAGCGGCGATCCGGACAAGCCGCGGATCCTCGGCGCCTTCAACGAGCCGTGCACGAACTGGCTGTCGTTCTTCATGTTCACGTACTTCACGGATCGCGACGGCAAGTACCAGCTCCTGGCGCTGGCGGAGAGCGGGTTCGATCCGCTGTCGCGCACGACGCGGTTCATGCTGACCGAGGAGGCGCACCACATGTTCGTCGGCGAGACGGGGCTGCTCCGCATCTGCCAGCGCACGTGCGAGCTGATGAAGCGCAACAAGAACGAGGACGCGCGCGCCGAGGGGGGCATCGATCTGCCGACGATGCAGAGGTACCTGAACCTCTGGTACTCGCTGTCGCTGGACCTCTTCGGCGGGGAGATCTCGTCGAACGCGGCGTCGTTCTTCGCGTCGAGCGTGAAGGGCCGCGCGAAGGAGGAGTCGTACGACGATCACCGGGCGCTCGACGGCGCGTACCCGATGGACGTGCCGATCGCGGCGGCCGGCGGCGCGGTGTCCGGGTGGCGGCGCGAGGAGGTGCCGCTGCGGAACGCGATGAACGAGGTGCTGCGCGACGAGTACGTGAGCGACTCGCAGCGCGGGATCGACAAGATGAACCGGGTGATCGAGGAGGCCGGCGTGCCGTTCAGGCTCAGGCTGCCGAGCCGGCGCTTCCACCGGAGCTCGGGGATCTACGCGGGGCTCCACTTCGACGTCGACGGCAACCCGATCTCGAAGGAAGCGTGGGAGCGCCGGCGCGACGAGTGGCTGCCGACCGCGGGGGACGAGGCGTACGTGAAGAGCCTGATGGAGAAGCCGGTGTTCGATCCGAAGCAGATGGCGAACTGGATCGCGGCGCCGATGAAGGGGCTCAAGGGGAAGCCGGTCGACTTCGAGTACGTGCGGCGCTCCGGGTAGGTCGCGCGGAAGGCCTGGCGCCTGCGCCGAGCAGGGAGGAGATCGGGTTACTGGGCGGGCGGGGCCGCGTCGGGAGCGGGCGCGCCCGCGTCGGCGGGAGGGGGTGGGGATTTCCTGGGCGGATCGCCGTGCTCGGCGATGAGCTTCTTCACGAGGCCGTCGAGGAGCACCTGCTCGTGGTACTGCGGCATCGCGGGGAGCTGGACGGCGACGTGCACGCCGGCGCGGCCGTTCACGACCTCGATCGCGCCCTGCGTCACCCTGCTGCCGCTCTCGGGGCTGCGGTACTCGAAGAGCAGGTAGCCGTTCGAGACGTCCTTCTCGACGATCTTGAAGCCGAGATCGACCCGCACGAGGCGCAGCGCCGTGCCGTAGGTCTGCTCGAAGGTGTAGGGCGACGCGTAGGCGACGCTGGCGCTGGCGTCCCGCGCGCCGAGGAGAGCGACGGCGGGGGCGGCGAGCGCGGCGACGAGGAGCGCGATCGGCGAGAGGCGGCGCATGTCCGCGGCGTAGAGGGGCGGACGCGGATGGGCCAAGTTTGTTGCCGGCCAGGGCACGGGTATGCTGGCGTCGACCTCGATGGACCGTCCCTACGTCGAGCAGCTCCGTATCCAGGGCTACGGGTGCGTCCATGACGCGACGCTGCAGCTCACGCCGCTGCACGCGCTCATCGGGCCGAACGACAGCGGCAAGAGCACGGTGCTGCGCGCGCTGCGGATCCTGTCCTCGGTCCTCGAGCGGTCGCTCGGGGCGCCGGCGCCGGACACGCTCGGGCGCGGCACGCAGGCGAGCAAGGCGGCGGGCGGCTCGGTGTTCGAGGTGTCGGCGGCGAGCACGACGTGGCGCGTGGAGCTCGACGCCGAAGGGCGGGCGCGCACGACGTCGTTCCCCAGGGACCTGGAGCCCCCCTCCCTGCTCGACGACGCCGACGAGGACGACGTCACGACGAGCGGCACGAGCCCGGAGCGCCCCGCGCCGGACATCGTCCAGGCCCTGCGCGGCGCGCAGATGCTCCGCCTCGACCCGGACGCGCTCCGGTCCCCGCACCCGCTCATCCCGGACGGGCAGCCGCTCTGGTTCGCCGACGAGCGCGGCAGCGGCCTGCCGGCTGTCTACGACGCCGTCATCAGCCGCGACCTGTCGGCGTACATCGAGCTGAACGAGGAGCTCGCCCGGCTGTTCCCCAGCGTGAGGAGCATCCACCTCGGCAACCCGAGCCCCACCACGAAGGCGATCGGCGTGAAGCTCGCAGGCGGCGCCGTCGTCCCGGCGTCGCTCATGAGCGAGGGCATGCTCTATTACCTCGCGTTCGCCGCGCTGCCGCACCTCGACCCGATGCCGCTGCTGCTCGTCGAGGAGCCCGAGCACGGGCTCCACCCCGCGCGCGTCGCCGACGTGATGCGCGCGCTGCGCCTCGTCTCCGAGAAGACCCAGGTCCTGCTCGCGACGCACAGCCCGCTCGTCGTGAACGAGCTCCAGCCCGAGGAGGTCACGGTCGTCACCCGCGCGGGCGAGCAGGGAATGAAGGCCACGCGCATCCTGGACACGCCGGGCTTCGAGGATCGCGCGCGGGTGTTCGCGCTGGGCGAGCTCTGGCTCAGCTACGCCAACGGCGCGGACGAGGCGCCGCTGCTCACGGGAGGCCCGCGGCCGTGATGAAGCCGCCCGAGAGGACCAGGGTCTTCCTCGTCGGCGAGGGCGAGAACGAGCTCGGCAGCCGCGCCGGGCCCCCGGGCTTCCAGTCCGACAAGCGCCCCGGCGTGCTCTTCGCCCTGCTCTCCCGCGTCCAGCCGAACGGGTGGGTCGTCGGCGGCGCCCGCGACTGGAAGAGCATCCGGAAGTACAGCGCGCACGGTGCGATCCACGAGGACACGCGCCACGTGCTCGGGGCGGCCCTCGACGCGAAGGAGGCGGGGTGCGACGTGCTCGCGTTCGCGCGCGACATCGACCGGGATCCGGCGCGCCGCGAGGCGATCGCCGAGGGCATCCGGCGCGTGTCGTCGAGCCTCTCCTCGCCGCCCGAGGTGATCGGCGGCGTGGCCGTGCCGGCGCTCGAGGGGTGGATCCTCGCGCTCCTCGGGGAGAGGGCGACCGAGGAGCTCTCGCCGCTCAGGGCGCAGGCGATGCTCGCCGCGAAGGGCATGATGCCGGACGACGGCGCCGCCATGGTGCGCGTCGCCGAGGACGCCGACCTCGACGCCGTCCCCCAGGACGCCACCTCGCTCACGGAGTGGATCGCGCGCGCGCGCGCCGTGCTGCCGCGGCGGACCGGCCGCGGCGCGAGGTGACGCGCGGCCGGTACGCGGCGGCTCACCGGCGGCACTGCGGGGTCGCGGAGAGCGCCGCCCGCGCCGTCTCGCGCAAGCCGTGCGGCGTGTCCTTGTCGAGGAGCGGCTTGAGGCGCGCCGGCAGATCGGCCGGGTGCACCGCCCCGAGCGCGGCGAGCGCCGCCGAGCCGAGCCGCTGATCGCGCTCGCCGACCGGCGCCTTCGCCCGCAGCGCGAGCCGCGTCCACAGGTCGACCGAGGCCGTGTCGCACATCGCCCCGAGCGCGAGGATCGCCCGCGCGCGCACCTCGACGTCCTCCTCCTTGTCCTCCGCCCTGTCGCGCACGGCCTCGATGTGCGCCGTCGCCCGGTGCGCGCCGAGGCCGTCGAGCGCGCTCCGGCGCACCTCGGGCGACGCGTCGTCGAGCGCTCCGACGAGCGCGCGGTCGCCCGCCGCCGTCGCCGGCATCGCGCCGATCGCGAGCGCGGCGCCGCCGCGGATGAACGTCCACGGGTCGGAGGCGAGCCGCGCCGCGAGCGCCTCGGCCGCGCCGGCCGGCAGCTTCGCGCCGGCGGAGGCCGCGCGCGAGAGCGCCACGATCGCCGCCTCGCGCACGCGCACGTCCGGATCGGAGGCCGCCGCGAGCAGGTCCGGCGCGAGCGACGGGACGTCCGCCGCGACCTCGGCGGCGCGGAGGCGCACGTGGGCGTCCGCGTCCTTGCGGAGCGAGGCGCGCAGGTACGCCTCGGCCGGCCCCTCGCCCGCGCGCGCGAGCGCCGCCGCGGGCGCCTGGAGCAGGTAGCGCCGCGCGAAGGGGGCGCCCGTCGCGGAGGCGAGGGCCTGGAACGCCGCGCCGCCGCCCTTCACCCGCCCGAGCGACGGCCCGAGCGCGCGGAGCAGATCGAGCTGCGCGTCCTCGGGGCGGGCGCGCAGGCGATCGAGCTGGACCTCCTCCTCGACGACGGGCGCGGCCCGCTCGCTGCGGGCCGCCGTCGCGAGCGCGGCCCGGAGCTCCCTCCGCGTCGCGCCGCGCGCCCCGGCGAGGGCGTCGAGCAGCGCCGGCACCGCCTCGGCGGGCGCCACGAGCGCGAGCTCGCGCGCCGCCGCCACCCGGGCCGCGGCCGCGCCGCCCTTCACGACCTCCGCGAGCGCCGGCGCTGCCGCGCGCCCGCAGCGGCGGATGCGATCGCGCGCGTGGTGGAGCTCGGGGTCGGGCTCGGCTGGCGCCGCGCGGCGGCCACCCCCCAGCGCGGCGCCGGCCGCGCCCGACGTGGGCCGCGCAGCGCCGGCCGCGCCCGACGCTGGCCGCGCGGCGCCGGCCGCGCCGGACGTGGGCCGCGCCGCGGCCGCCGCGCCGGACGCGAGCCGCGCGGTGAAGAACGGGATCTGCACCGCGCACGGCGCCGTGTCGATCACGCCCGCCGCGAGCTGCCTGCCCGCCGGGTCGAGCCTGTCGTAGCCGGCGATCGCCGCCTCGACCGCCTCGGGCCCGCTGCGCGCGAGCAGCGCCGCCGCCGCCCTGGCGCGCTCGCCGCCGCCCGCGAGCGCGCCGACGAGCGCCGCCGGGCCCTGCCCGTCGAACGCGGTGCGCGCCGTGATCTCGGCGATCGTGACGCGCACCTCGGGCGCGGACGGCGAGCCCCGCTCCCCTCCCCCGGCCTGCGCGCCGCGCGGCGCGTACGCCTCGTCGAGGACGACGGCGACGCACGAGGCCCTGATCTCCTCGGGCAGCTTCACCTCGTAGCTGGCGGGCTCCTTGAGCCACGCGTCCTCGGGCAGGCTCACCTGGAAGAGCCGATCGGGCGTCGCGACGAACAGCGTGCGCGGCGCGGCGCCGCCCTCCACGCCCTCGGTCGGCTTGATGCGCAGGCCGAAGCCCGTGATCCCGACCTCGTCCGCCGACGAGAACGACACGAACTCGCCCCGGCCCACGCCCGCCTTGCCCTCGGACCACGCGGTCTTCGGATCGCCGTCGGCGATCTCCGCGAAGCGCTTGCCGACCGCGCTCGACGCCGCGGTCGGGCGCAGCAGCCGGAAGCCGGGCGCCGCCGCGTCGGCGTCGTGGCGCTCCGCGGCCACCTTGCCCGCCGCGCGCCGCGCCTCGGCCGGGAGGTTCTGGTAGCTCGCCCCCTTCAGGAGCGTCATCGTCCGGGGATCGACCTCGCTCGCCCCGACGAGCGCCGGCCGCCCGCAGATCGTCACGTCGTCGCGGAGCTGCCCGACGAGCACGCGGCTGCCGCTGGCGAGCGGCTCCACGACGACGGCGTCGCTCCGCCCCTCGCCGTGCTCCCCGGTGGCGACGCCGGTCCAGCCGCTCCAGAGCACGAGCGGCTCCGTCCCCTTCCCCGCGAGCGGCGCCGCGAGCAGCATCACCCAGGAGCCGCGCCCCGCGTCCGCGGCGCTCGCGCCGCCGGCGGGCGCGTCGACCTTCGCGAGGTGCTTGCCGTCGGCGAGCGTGACCGGCGCGACGCGCGCGCCGCCGAGCAGCGGCGCGACCTCGGAGGGCACGGCGAGGACGTTGCCGCCGTCGGGCGCGCAGGCCGCCGCCGAAGGGCAGGCGCGGGCCGTGATGCCGCGCGCGTCGATGCGGACCGCGAGCGCCTGCTGGCCCGCCGCGTGAGGGAGCACCACGGGCGCGACCTGCGCGGCGGCGTCGCCGAGCCAGGTCGACGAGGCCGCGACGGCGAGCGCCGTGGCGCTCGCGCGGAGCCAGAGGGAACGAAACCGCGAACAGCTCATGGCGGCCATGGTAGTCGCCTCCCGCGGCCGCGCGCTCGCGCGTTGAGCGTGAATCGAGCGTGAGTTGAGCCGCTCGAGCGCCGCCCCCGGGGCCCGCGCCTGCGCTGCGGCGCGTCGTCCCTGGCGGGCCCGCCGCGCGCGCCGGCGCGTGCCTCTGTTGCTTACTTCGGCGTCTCCGCGGCGGGGATCCAGAAGCCGCCCTCGTCCGGCGGCGTCATCCCGAGCGCCTTCGGGAGCACGTTCGTCCAGCCGGCCACCGTCTCGAGCAGGTAGATCTCCGCGCCGGCCTCGATCTCGCCGATCGGCTTCTCCTTCTCGTCGCGCCGCGCGCGGACCGGGATCGACCGCGTCGCCTTCACGATCGGCGGCGCCTTGTCGAGCGCGAGCTGCGCCCCGGCCACCGCGGTCGTCGGCGGGATGTACTGGTCCATCATCTCGCCCTTCTTCAGCGGCTCCAGGTCCTTGAGCCGCCCCCAGGCGTCGATCGTCAGGTCGCCCCGCGACATCAGGTGGACGAAGCCGTTCTTCGCCTCCGTGCTCCAGAAGAGCTGGGCCGTCCCCTCGAGCATCCGCAGCGTGAAGATCACGTCGCCGTTCGGGCGATCGAACAGCTCGATCGTCGACGTCTTCATCAGGTAGCCGCGCGCGCTGCCGGGGACCTCCATCCTCATGGGGACGCCGCGCTGCAGCGCGAAGGCGTCGCACGGGGCCGACGCCCTCGCCGTCTGCCGCTCGGACCCGGAGATCGACAGCTCCGCGCGCAGCGAGTCGCCCGTCGCCGCGACGAGCTTCACCTTCTGCGCGCTCGAGATCCAGATGTGCCCGCTGATCACCGGGATGTCGCGCGTCGTGTACACAGCGACGTCCGCGGGAGCGACGTAGCCGTCGATCCGCAGCGCCGGCGAGCCGTCGGACGTGCTCAGCCGCGCCCGGCCCGACGCCGGGTCCGCCGGGATCGCGCTCAGCGTCATCGGCACCAGCGCGCCGGTGAAGTTCGCGATCGTCCGGCCGCCGCTCGGGGCGTCGTGGAGCTGGGCACCCTTCGTCACCGGCGCCGTCCCCTTCAGCTTGCAGGCCGGCCCCGAGACCGCCGCCTGCGCGGTCGCCGCAGGCGCCTGCGCGGTCGCCCCGGTCACCGGCGCGGTCGCCCCGGTCACCGGCGCGGCCGGCACCGCCACCAGAGCGGGCTCAGCCCTCGCCTCGGAGACGGCCCCCGCGCCCGGGAGCCCCGCGCCGCAGAGCACCGCCCCAAGAGCCAGAAGACCAAGTCCCAGAACGTCGCTTCTCATCCACTTCCTCCGACGTGGGCCGGCAGCCCCGCGCTGGCGATCCGCACGCGCGGTCCCCGCCTGTCGAGCCTCCCTGAGCCGCCGGCCTCCTGCGCGGCGGCGACCAGCAGGACCGCCCGGCGCGCCGAGCCGTCCCTGCCGTTGGTCGGATCATCCTAGCGGATCATTCAGGCATCGCCCGAGAAAGGTCCTACACCGCAGCGCTTCGGGCATTTCGGGTGTATTGAGCAGGGCGCCCGACGCGCACGCCGGGCAGCCCGGCTGGACGGTACCTGCCTCCCCGGGAAGCCACGCCCATGCACGGATTCGATCTCGCCTTCGCCTCCCCCCGCAAGCTCCCGCGCGCCCGCGACCTGCGCGGCAACGTCGCCGTGCTCGACATCGCCTTCGCCTCGGAGGCCGGGGGCAAGAGCTTCGAGACGGTCACGCTGCCCCTCATCCAGGAGCTCGGGCCGCGGCTCGCCGCCTGGGTCGACCACCACGACAGCGCGCACCACGCGCGCTTCGCGGGCGACCCCCGCTTCGTCCTGTCGACAAAGGCCGAGCACGGCGCCTGCCCGGAGATGATCACCCCCGAGGTCGTCGCCCGCGCCGGGCGCGTCGACACCCTCGTCTGCCACGTCGACTTCGACGGCCTCGCGAGCGGCGCCAAGTGGATCCGCGGCGGCGTCGAGCCGTACCCCGGCTGCGACGAGGACGCCCGCGCCATCGACACCCGCATCGGCGTCCCGGGCCCCGTCGCCACGCGCATGGACCGCGCCCTCCGCGCGCGCCCCCGCGACCAGGCCCTCTTCGGCCTCATCGTGCGGCACCTCGCGTCGGGCCTCGCCGACCCGTCGCTGTGGACCCTCATCGACAAGGCCGGCGCCGAGCTCGCCGTCATGGAGGCCGAGACCCGCCGGATCGCGCTCCGCTACGAGCGCGTCGAGCCGGGCGTCGTGCTCGTCGACGCCTCGCAGCGCGGCGGGCCCTACGACAAGACGCTGCTCCTGCTCATCGGCCAGGAGCGCGCGCCCATCTCGGTCGTCGTCGACAACGACAGCGTCACGTTCGCCGCCCGCTTCGACAGCGGGGTGAACTTCCTCGATCTCTTCAAGATCTCGGGCGGGATGCCGACCCGCATCTCCCTCCAGCGCCCCCGGCTCAAGGACGCGCTCCTGGCGCTCGGCGTCAAGCCGGCCGACGCGAGCCGCCTCGCCGCGTCCCCCTGAGCGGCCCGCCGCGCCCTGAGCGCGCCCGCCCCCGGATCCCTGCATCCCGCAGCGCCGCCGGATCGTTGACGCTGTGGGCCCCGGCTGCTACGGGGCATTTCAGATTTGCAATTTGCAACTCTGAAATGACGGCGTGACCTGAGGCATCACGCCCGCGGCGAGCACGAGGGGTATGGCAGCGACCAACTTGTCTTCCACGTCGAGCAGCGGTGTCGACGAGCTCCTGTTCCGGAACGACGCCGTCTCGCTCTGCCTGCTGGTCAATCGACGGCACCGGACGCTCCGCATCATCGACTTCCGCGCGGGGCCGACCCCATCCAAGCGGAACTTCGTGCTGTCGACCGCGAAGCGCGAGGGGGTCGAGAAGATCTTCACCCTCGTCGAGCGCGACGAGGTGCCGACATGGACCCGCCTCGGGTTCGTCCGGGAGGGGTCGATCCCCGGCTTCTACAAGCGCAGCGACGCGTGGATCCTCGGGGCGGTCGTGTCCGGGATGTCGTCGCAGATGCGCGCGCAGGGCGACGACGAGGACGGCGCCGAGGGCGAGGACAAGGCGGGCTCGCCGGCGGTGCTGCTCGCGGAGCGCACGATCGTACGCGCGCGCCGGCTGGTCCGGGAGAGCGAGGGGCGGCCGCTGCCGGCGATCAAGATAGCGCCGGCGAGCGGGCCGGAGCTGCGGCGGGCCGTCGCGGCCGCGCAGCGGGCAGGGCGGGCGCTCACGGGATTCGAGCCGTTCGGGCGCGACGCGGTGCGGACAGGCTACGTGCTGTCCGCGCGCGGCGGCTTCAGCCTCCACGCGGCGTGGGAGATGCAGTCGTGCTTCGGCAACTCGTTCCTGGAGATCCTCACCTCGCCGCGCCACGAGTCGGAGCGGCTCGCCACCACGGCGGCGATCGGCGCCCTCTGCGAGCGCCTCGTCGAGGAGAAGGCCGTGAGCACGTTCACCTTCGCCCCCGCGGACGACCAGGAGCTGTGCGCCGCCCTCCTCGCGAACGGCTTCCGCCGCTCGGCCGTGCTGGCGCGCCACCTCGTCGTCGGTCGCGCCCGCAAGGACGCGATCCTCTGGGCGAAGAAGCTCGTCGCGCCCGAGGCCTGAAGCCGCGCGCGTCGCGGGCTACTTCGCGAGCGCCCGCGGGTCACGGCGCGAGCGCGAGCGCCCGCTGGCTACTTCGCGAGCGCCCGCGGGCTACTTCGCGAGCGCCCGCGGGCTACTTCGCGAGCGTGACCTCGTAGTCCTCGATGACCGTGTTGGCCAGCATCTCGTCCGCCATCTTCTTCAGCCGCGCCTCGAGATCGGGCGCGCTGCCGAGCGACGGATCCAGCTCGATCTCGATGAGCTTGCCCACGCGCACGCCCTTGACGCCCGGGAACCCGAGCGCGGCGAGCGCGCGCTTCACGGCATCGCCCTGCGGATCAAGGACCTCTTTCTTCAATCGAACGGTGACGACGGCTTTCACTGGCTCTGCTCCAAGCGCGCTTCGCGCGACGCTACAACGGGCGCGGCCGCGCCCACCTACACTCCCAGGTTGCGCGGGATGCGCACGGCCGGGTCCTCCAGGTCGGGGACGAACGCGGCGCCGGTGATCCGCTCGAACGCCTCGATGTAACGGCGAGACGCCTCGATCCGGACCTCGTCCGGGATCGGCGGGATCGGCCCGTCGCCCTGGAAGCCCCGCGCGGCGAGCCAGCGGCGCACGTACTCCTTGTCGAACGACTCCGGATCCTCGCCGGCCGCAAAGCGCTCGGCGTAGGACGACGCGAACCAGAAGCGGGAGGAGTCGGGGGTGTGAATCTCGTCGATGACGACGATGTTCCCGTCCCGGTCCTTGCCGAACTCGTACTTCGTGTCGACGAGGATGAGCCCCTGGTCCGCGCAGTGGCGCGCGCCGTGCTCGAACAGCGCGAGCGCCATCTCGGCGGCGGCGTCGAAGTCGCGCGGCGCGATCGTCCCGAGCGCGAGGATCTCCTCGCGCGAGGCGGAGAGGTCGTGGCCGCCCTTCGGCGCCTTGGTGCTCGGGGTCAGGATGGGCCGCGGCAGGCGCTCGTTCTTGCGCAGGCCGTCGGGGAGCCGGTGGCCGCAGAAGACGCGCTCGCCGCGGGCGTAGTGCGTCCAGATGCTCGTCGAGGTCACGCCCGTCACGTACGCGCGCACCACCATCTCGACCGGCAGCGGCGTGCACTCGAGCGCCTCGAGGACGTTGGGGTCGGGCTGCGAGATCATGTGGTTCGGCGCGACGCCGCGCGTGCGCTCGAACCAGAAGGCGGAGAGCCGGTTCAGCACCTGCCCCTTCAGCGGCAGCGTGCCGAGCACGCGGTCGAAGGCGCTGATGCGGTCGGTGACGACGAGCAGGCGGCGGCCGTCCGGCGTCGTGTAGCAGTCCCGCACCTTGCCCTCGTAGCGGGCGAAGGGGCCCGCGAGCGAGGTGCGCTCGAGCACCCTGCCGAGCGCGGTGCGCAGATCGTCCTCGGTGACCATGGGGCGCGGCTTACCCGGCCTCGGGGGCCGAGTCGACAGGTTTTCGGAGGCTCCGGCCGAGTTCCCCTCCCCGCGCCGGGCCCTCGGCCCCCGTTGGTCTCCGGCCGGGGGGGTGGTAAAGGGGCCGCCCATGGCCAACCGAAAGAAGATCGCCCTCATTGGCGCCGGGAACATCGGCGGGGAGCTCGCGGCCCTCATCGCGCGCAAGGAGCTCGGGGACGTCGTGCTGTTCGACATCCCCCAGAAGACCGACTTCGCGAAAGGCAAGGCGCTCGACCTCGAGCAGAACGGCGCCGTGCTCGGCTACGACGCCTCCATCAAGGGGACCTCGAGCTGGGCCGACTGCGCCGGCGCCGACGTCCTCATCGTCACGGCCGGCATCCCGCGCAAGCCGGGCCAGAGCCGCGACGACCTCGTCGCGACGAACCTGCCGATCATCCGCAGCGTGGCGGACGGGGCCAAGGAGCACTGCCCCAACGCGCTCGTGATCGTCATCTCGAACCCGATCGACGCGATGGTGTACGAGTTCAAGCGCCGCACGGGCTTCCCGCGCGAGCGCGTGCTCGGCATGGCGGGCGTGCTCGACAGCGCGCGCTTCCAGCTCTTCCTCGCGCGCGAGGCGAACGTGTCCGTGAAGGACGTGCGCGCGATGGTGCTCGGCGGCCACGGCGACGACATGGTGCCGGTCCCGTCGGCGTGCACGATCAACGGCGTGCGCGCGACCGAGCTCATCAGCAAGGAGAAGCTCGACGCGCTCATCGCGCGGACCCGCAAGGGCGGCGGCGAGATCGTGCAGCTCATGGGGACGAGCGCCTACTACGCGCCGGCCTCGAGCGCCGTCGTGATGGCCGAGAGCTACCTGCTCGACCAGAAGCGGCTGCTCCCCGCCGCCGTCTACCTGGACGGCGAGTACGGCTACAAGGACATCTACATGGGCGTGCCCGTGGTCATCGGCGGCAAGGGCGTCGAGAAGATCGTCGAGCTGCCGCTGACCGCCGAGGAGAAGGAGATGCTCGCGAAGAGCGCGAAGAGCGTTCAGGGCATCACCGACGTGGTCAAGGCCGCGAGCTAGCGCCCGGCCCGGGGTGTTCCCGGGATCATGAAGAGAGAATGAACCACAGAGGGCACAGAGGGCACAGAGGAGAGAGAGGATAAAAACAAGTCTCTCTTCTCTGTCTCTCCTCTGTGCCCTCTGTGCCTCTGTGGTTCGTCTCTCCTCTTCTTCGCCTCATCACAGATCTCGCGCAGCTCACTCCGCTGCTGGAGCCATCGAGAGCTCGGGCGGTGAGTCGCCGCCGAGATCGCCGGTGGGCCCGTAGGCCCGCGGCAGATCCATCGGCGCGTCGCCGCCCTCGGCGATGTCGTTGATGCGCTGGCAGATCATGTTCATCATCTGCCAGCCCTCGGTGAGCGCGCCGCGGAGAGGGGCGACGTCCAGGGCGGGGAAGCTCTTCAGGAGCTCGTACCCCAGCCGGAAATGGTCGGCGTCCACCTGGGCGTGGAGAGAGAAGTAGTCCGTGTCGGGGAAGACCGCCTGCGCCGCGGTGAGGAGGATGTCGGCGCAGCGCTCGATGACGAAGTGGACGAGGACCGTCCGCTCCTCGGTGGACGTCGCGCCCATCCGCTCGATGAACCAGGACGACGCCGCGGCGATGCCACGGTCCCAGGACGGCGAGCTCGACGGGCCGCGCATCCGGGCGAGCCGCCGGTTGTGCCCGACCTCGTCGGCCAGGTGCCGCTCGGCGATCGCGCTGGCCGCGGGGTGCGACTCGAACACGACCCTGGCGCACAGCACCTTCTGGAACGCGTCGGACCAGATCTGGAGCGCGCCGAGCATCCGCCGCTTCACGTCGTCGCCTCGGGCGCGCTCGGACCGGAGGAGCTGCATCAGCGGGCTCCTGGCGAACTCCCGCGCATGGGCCTCGTTCTCCTCGACGAGGCGATCCAGCGCGGCGCCGCTCGGAGGGAGCTCGCCCGGGCCTTCAGGCGCGGGCTTCGCGCAGAGACACGGCGTGTCCCAGCGGGCGCCCTCTCCCTCGAAATGGATGGATATCGCCGAGAGCCCGTCAGGCGCCCCGCCCACGAGGCCGCGCAGACCGCCGGGTGGGACCAGCACGACGTCTCCCGCCTGGATCTCCCGGGGCGATTCGCCGATGACCTCGCCGCGGCCATCCGTGACGACGAGCATTCCTCTCGTCGGGAGCTCACGAGTCCTGAGCGGCTGATCCGGCGAGAGGCGCACCCACCGCAAAGACAGGCGGCAGGCCTCTGGCAGGAACGCCGAGAGCTCCGCGTGCTCCCGGAAATCCTTGAAGAGCCCCAGCAGAGTGCGCTCATCCGTCTTGAGGTGCTCGATCGCAGGGATGTCGGCTGTGTTGATCACGCGCATCTACATCGTCCTCTGGGTCGGCGTTGTGGTGAGGTGACTGTGCACGGCACGACTGGCCGTGTCCAGAAGGCTCACGGGGAATGCACGAGAATGCCAGAGGCCTAGAGAAGGACGAGAGTCTGAGTTTTTCTCCCGGCGCCGCCGCGCGATGGGGCAGAATGCGGCCCGTGAGCCAGCCGCAGCTCGTCCCCACCATCCGGCGCGCCGTCGAGGCCGACCTGCCGGTCGTCATCCACCTCTTCTCGATCCCCGACGAGGGCAACGTGAAGACGGACCACCCCGGTCCGCCGCTCGACCCGCGCTATGGCGAGGCGCTCGCGGCCATCGCCGACGATCCGAACAACGCGCTGCTCGTCGCGGAGGTCGAGGGGCGCGTGGCCGGCGCCTTTCACCTGACCATCATCCAGTACGTGGCCAACCACGGAGGGCGGGTGGCGCAGGTCGAGAACGTTATCGTGGATCCGAGCCTGCGCAGCCGCGGGATCGGCGAGGCGATGATGCGATGGGCCATCGACGAGGCGCGGCGGCGGGGGTGCTTCCGCGTGCAGCTCACCTCGAACAAGGCGCGGCTGCGCGCGCACCGCTTCTACGAGCGCCTGGGCTTCGTGGCGAGCCACCAGGGGATGAAGCTGAAGCTGTAGGCGCAATCCGGGGGCGGTCCGCGCAAGCCGGCGAAGGACGGCGCAACCCTACGCAGACCAGCGCAAGGCAATAGGCAAGCGCCCGCCGCGCTGTGTAGCCTCGGCGCAGGAGGGTCGAGCGTGGCCACTGCGAAGAAGACGACGGCGAAGGGGACGACGAAGACCGCAGGCGCCGTGAAGGCGAAGGCGACGAAGCCCGCGGCCGCGACCAAGGGCGCGAAGCCCGCGGCAGCCACGAAGGGCGCGAAGGCCCCGGCCGCGACCAAGGGCGCGAAGGCCCCGGCCGCGACCAAGGGCGCGAAGGTCGCGGCCGCGACCAAGGGCGCGAAGGCCCCGGCAGCCACGAAGGGCGCGAAGGTCGCGGCCGCGACCAAGGGCGCGGCTGCGACGACCTCGCAGCCGGCCAAGGACGCCGGCGCGGCCAAGGCCCCAAGGGGAGCGGGCGCGAGCGGCGGCGCCGGCGTCTTCGAGGCGCTGCGGACCATCCTGAAGCGGCACGCGCGCGACCTCGTCGTCGTGCACGACACGCCCGACAACTACTACCTCGACACGCGCACGAAAGGGCCGAACGGAAAGCCGCTCTTCTTCGGCGCGGCGCGCGCGGGCCGGGCCTACACGAGCTTCTACCTCATGCCCGTCTACGCGCACCCCGAGCTGCTCGCCGATGCGAGCCCGGAGCTCAAGAAGCGCATGCAGGGCAAGTCGTGCTTCAACTTCAAGGCGAGCGAGCCAGCGCTCCTCGCCGAGCTCGAGGCGCTCACCGGTCGCTGCTTCGCGCGGTGGAAGGCCAGCGGCCAGATCTGAGCGGGGACGCCGCGCCGGTCGCCGGCGCCTGGTCGTCGCGCGGCGCGCGCCCGCTCAGAGCAGCCGCTCCCCCTCGGGGCCGAGCAGCGACAGCGGGAACACCGGCGCCCCGGCCAGGACGTCGCGGCAGAGCGGCGCGACGTCGGGGCCGCGCAGCGGCAGGGCCCTGAGCTCCTTCAGCGTGACCCAGCGCGCCTCGAGCGAGTGCTCGTCCGGCTCGCTCTTCGGCGGCGCGTCGCCGGCGGGGCGCGCGAGGAAGATCACCCGCAAGCGCGCCTGCAGCGAGGTCGGGCTGTGCTCGATGCGCAGGATGCCCTGGAGCTCCACGGGGACGCCCGTCTCCTCCAGCGCCTCGCGGCACGCCGCCGCCGCGAACGTCTCGCCGGGCTCGACCCGACCCGCGGGCAGGTACCAGAGCTGGTCGTGCTTGCGCTCGTGCACGAGGAGGAAGCGGTCGCCGAGCCTCACCAGCACAACGGCGAAGCACCAGGTCGGGATGGGAGAGCGGGACATGTCGGATCCGGCCGACAGCTTACCCTGGAGCGCGCGGAAGGGCGCGCCGGGCGCGCGCGGTGGGCGCGCGTCCGGATCGGCAGGCGCAGCGCGGCGCCTCCGGTGAGATCAGGTGCCGAGCGCGGACGTCACGGGACGGGCGCGACCAGCGAGGAGGCGCTGCTTGAGCCACTCGCGCGCCGGCGCCTCGATGAAGCCGTAGGCCAGGAACGAAGCGGCGACAAGGAAGGCGGTGAAGCCGAAAAAGGCGAGCGCGCTCGGGCTGCGCTCGGCGCGCACCTCCGGGGTGAGCAGGGCCTTGGCGAAGATGTGCCAGAGCGGCACCTGCAGGATGTAGACGGCGTAGCTCGCCTCGCCCAGCCGGATCATGGGCCGCGTGGCGAGGACGCGGCCGAGGGCGCCGCCGCCCTCGGCGAGGCCGAGGATGAGCAGGCCGAAGAGCGGGAACATGACGATCTGCAGCACGTAGCGCGCATCCGTGAGGTGGCCGGCGAAGCTGAACAGGGCGAGGAGCACGACGGACGAGCCGGCAGTGAGCCACGCGCCCCTGCCGCCGCCGAGCGGCGCCCCCCTGGCCCGCCGCGCCAGATGGTACTGGCCGAGGCAGACGCCGAAGGCGAACTCCGGGAGCCGCAGGAGCGGGTTGAAGCCGGCGGTGCGCTCGCCGAGATCTTGCAGGGTGAGCGCGCCGCCGAGGATGCGGACCGTCGTCGCCTCGAGCGGCACGAAGCGCCCGGCGATGAAGAGGGCCAGCGGCGCCGCGATGGCGACGGCGAAGAGGGCCGCGCCGGCGCCGGCGAGCTGCCGCCACGTCGTGCAGCGCAGGCGGCCGACGATCCACGGGAAGGTGAGATAGAAGAAGGCCTCGGCCGAGAGGGACCAGCCCGGCCCGTTCCACGACGAGATGGTGAACGGCGTCCAGGCCTGCAGCATGAGCAGGGCGGGCACGCCCGTCAGCACGGCGCGGATGAGGCCGACGCGCGGGCCGTAGAGCTCGACGAGCTGCGCGAGGTAGCTGGGCACCGTCAGCAGCAGCGCGAACAGGAAGAGCGGGTAGACGCGCGCGAACCGCGCGACGACGAAGCTGCGGCGATCGCCGCGGAGACCGCCGTCGTCGCCAGCGTAGTTGTACGCGAGCACGAAGCCGGAGAGGACGAAGAAGAGGCCCACGCCGATGAAGCCAATGCGCGCGACGCTCTCGGCCACCGCGGACCCGGAGGAGGCGGCCGCCGGCACGCCGAAATGGAACAGGACGACGTGCAGCGCCGCGAGGAAGCGAAGCCCGGTGAGCGCGTCGAGCTGCGGCCGCCGTGAGCCGATCGATGGGCCTGCGGCCGCTGCTTGGTGGATCATGGCGCGGATTCTCGACGGCGAGGCGCTGGGTGGCAAGCCTCGACTGGAGCGCGCCGCGGCGGGAAGCTGCGCGTCGGGCACCGCTCCCGGCCGGCGCCCGCCAAGGGGCCGCGGGCGCAGGCCGCCGCTCCCGCGCGCTACGGTGTTCGCGTCGGCTCCAGCGGGCGAGAGCGAGGATTCCATCGCTGCACATCCAGGAGAGCATCCGTATCGAGGCGCCGATCGAGATCGCATGGACGTGGATGAGCAACCGCGAGCGCCTGATGACGGCGAACGACGTTCACGTCGCGATGCGCTTCAAGACCGACCAGCGCCGGGGCAAGGCGACATGCGTCCTCATCGATCATTCGTTCTTCGGGAGCACCCCGGCGCCGCGCGTCGCGCGGGTGACCCACGACAGGCTGGTCCAGGACGTGTTCGTCTCGAAGGTCCTCCGGCGCGAGTGCACCTACCGCGAGGAGCATATCGAGGAGCTCGCGGCGGGCTGGAGGGCCGGGCGCGCGGCGGCGTAGCGCGGCGCCGCAGCCGGCTCGCCGGCACGCCCCCGGGCGCCTGCCGCGCCCTGCGTCACCGCGTCGCATGCGCCCGGGGCGGTGGCGCGCTACGTTCCCGCCCGCTCGCATGAGATGGTCGCCGCTCCTACCCGCCCTGCCCCTGCTCGTGGCCGCGTGCCAGAGGCCTGCTCCCGCGGACGAGATCGCACTCTCGCCCCAGGCCCAGAAGGGCAAGGCGCTGTTCTCCACCCTCTGCGCGTCCTGCCATGCCCCGTCCACCAAGCTGGTCGGCCCTCCGCTCAGCGAGATGGCGAGCCTGTACGCAACCGATCCCGAGGGCATCGTCCGCTGGGCCGTGACCCCGGGCCGCAAGCGCACCGACGTCCCGCCGATGCCCAGCTTCCGAGGCGTCCGCACGTCGGACCTCGCGGACGTGGCGCAGTACATCATCGAGGCCGGCACCGCGGCCGGGAACGAGAAAAAGAGACCATGATCTATTCCATCGTCCTCGTATTGCACTCGTGGCTGCGCTGGGCCGTCCTGCTGCTCGGGCTGGCGGCGCTCGTGCGGTCGGCCCGGGGCTGGGCCCAGCGCACGCCGCGCACCGCGACCGATCGCAAGCTCGGCGCCGCGTTCGTCGGCTCGCTCGACGCCCAGTTCCTCCTCGGCGTCCTGCTCTACGTCGTGCTCAGCCCGATCACGCCGAGCTCTCTGGCCGCGCTGAAGGCCTCCATGCCCGTCGCCGCGCTGCGCTTCTTCGCCGTCGAGCACGCCTTCGGCATGATCGTGGCGCTCGCGATCGCCCACGTCGCCTCCGCGCGGGCGAAGCGCGCCGCGGACCCCACGACGCAGCACCGGCGCATGGCGCTCGGCGTCCTCTTCGCGTTGCTCGTCGTGCTCGCGGCCATTCCCTGGCCGTTCCTGCCCCACGGTCGCCCGCTGTTCCGGCTGCCCTGAGAGCTCCGCCTGGGCCACATCGTTCGCCGGTTCGCCGGCGATGCGCCGTCCCCGCTTCACGGAGACCGCGCGCGTCCGCTCAGGTCATCATGGCGCGCTGCCGTGCGCGGCGAAGGCGCTTGACGCCTGTGCTCATGGGCGTTCCATGAGTCGATGCAGCTCGTCGCGCATCTCCAACGCTGGTTGCTCCCGTTCGCGATCCTTCTCCCGGCCGTGGCGACCTCAAGTTGCGCCGGTGACGACGGCGGCGCCGCGCCGCCGGAGCTGACCCCGGCCGCGCTGCGCGTGGACGCGCGCGAGCAGGCGTTGCGGCTCCGTGCGCCCTGGGCCCTCGCAGGGTCGCTGATCGCCGGCCGCCACCTGCACACCGCGACGCTGCTGAAGAACGGCAAGGTGCTCGTGACGGGGGGCCGAGGGGCGGACGAGAGCGGCTGGCGTTACTGGGCGAGCACGGAGCTGTACGACCCGGCGACGAGCACCTGGACGGCGGCGAGCCCGATGAGCGCCGTCCGCTTCGAGCACGCCGCGACGTGGCTCCAGAACGGCAAGATCCTGGTCATGGGCGGCCGCGATGAGCACGAGGTCGCGCTGGCGAGCGCGGAGCTGTACGACCCCGCGACGGATACATGGACGGCGGCGAGCCCGATGAACGCCGCCCGTGCCCGCCTCACCGCGACGCAGCTTCCGAGCGGCATGGTCCTGGTGGTGGGCGGCGGCCACGGCACGGAGCTGTACGACCCGGCGACGGACACCTGGACGATCGACCTCGGGACGGGCGTCGCGAACGACCTGCACACCGTGACGGTGCTCCAGGACGGGAGGGTCATGGTGCTGGGCGAGGGCTCCTATCCGCGGCTCTACGATCCGGCGACGAACACCTGGCGGACGGTGTGGCCGCTGAGCGAGACGCGCGAAGGACACGCGGCGACGCTGCTCACGAGCGGCAAGGTCCTGGTGACGGGCGGCATCAACGGGAGAACGGGCCGCTACTTGAGCAGCGCGGCGCTGTACGATCCGGTGGCCAACGCCTGGACGGACGCTGGTTCGATGAGCCATGGCCGCACGTGGCATACGGCCACGCGGCTTCCGGGCGGCAAGGTCCTCGTGGCGGGCAGCTATGACGGCCTCGAAGAGGAGGGCTCCCCGGCCCTGGCGCGCACCGACCTGTACGATCCGGCGACGAACACCTGGACGGGCGCTGGCTCGATGAGCACCACCGCCTACTGGCACACAGCGACGCTGCTCTCGACCGGTCAGGTCCTCGTGGCAGGCGGCAGCAGCTACGAGGCCGTGAGGACATGGCCGACCGCGGAGCTCTATACGCCGACGCCCATGGGCAGCCGCTGAGCCGACAGTGAGCCCATCCGCCGTGAGGGCGAGCGGGTGACCAGCGTCCGGCTCCATCGAGCATTTCGCCTCCTGCCGGAGGACGCCCGCCCATCGACAGAGCACCGCCCGCGCGCTGCCCGCCCCTGCGCCCGGTACGGTTCCAGCCGGCTGCCGGACAGGTTACGGTGCGCCCACCTTCAACGGGAGAATGGCACCGTGAGCGACGTCGACTTCGCTTTTGCCTGGGAGGGCGCTTCGGAGGCAGCCGGGCCCTGGCGACACCTGCAGGTCGTCGAGCTCCGGGGGAGCGAGGCGATCTCGAGCCCGTACCGCTACGAGCTCGTGCTGGCCGTCCACGAGCCGGCGCCCGAGGTGGACCCGGAAGAGCTCATCGGGGCCCGCGCGACCCTGCGCGTGACGACGCGCTCCGAGCCGGCCTACCGCGCGGTGCACGGGATCATCACCGAGGCGGAAGAGCTCGGACCGATCCACGACGTGGATTCGCTCGGCGACGAGGGGGCTGAGGCATGGATGTCACGCTACAGCCGCCTGTTCGATGGTACCCCGGACCACGGGCTGGAGTACATCACAAGAGGCACCAACCTGGGGACGGAGCACTACTTCGCCACGTCCGTCGACCACCTCCTGAGGTGGCACTGAGTCATCATGGAAAGCACCTTCAGTTACCGCGTGATCAAATCGTCCTGGGGTATCCGGATCGACCTGACTGCCGACGTTGCTCGTCTGGAGGGGGTCGCCGACAGTGCCATCGAGATCGCGCCAGGCCTTTGGTTCGTGAACGAGGACGCGCACCTCGACCGAGACGAGGAAGAGTTCCTGAAACGCGGCGTGCAGCTTGTCGCCGCCGACATCCTCAGCAGCAGCGCCTTTACCGCACCGTCCTTGGTCCGGGTCACCAGAGTGTGGTTCGTCCCTACAGATTACCAGCCTGAAGGGCTGACCTGCGCGATGGCCGCCTGGGCGGCGGAGAGATTCGGATTCTCCATCCCAAAGATCGACGTGCGGTTCTCTCGCCAGGAGAATCGTTGCATCTTCAACTTTGAGCGACCTGGAGAGCCTCCGTCTAGCTGAGCCACGGAGAGCCGACCTGGTGGCGGTGTACTCTCTCATGCGCGCTCGCCGGCATGTTCCGGCGCTCGCGTGAACACGGTCTATCATCCCGACGGCCGCATCGTGGACGGCAGGATCACGTGCTGATGCCGGAGAAGGTCCCATGAAGGTTCGGTGTTACGTGAACGGGACCCCCGCGGACCCGAGATCGCTCACCCGCCGCTCGATGAACTTCGGCCAGGGCTGCCCCGGTCTCCCGGCGCACGCTTGCCGGATCGAGGCCGAGACCGGCGAGCTCCTCGCGGCGAGCCAGGGCCACTTCCACCAGCTCCGGACGGAGCTCATCGAGGACCTCCCCCACGACGCCGAGTCGGACGAGGTCCGCGCTCGCCAGGCGCTCGGCTGGCCGTCGCAGGAAGCGCTGCTGTGCCTCGACGAAGGGCTCCTCGCGCGCGTCCTGTCGACATACCTGATCCTGGAAGTGCTCGACGTCCTGCTCCCCCACCGCGTCGAGGAGCTCATCGCGCCGGCCTATTCCATCGACAGCGTGTCGGTGTTGCACATCGACCCGGCGACCCTGCGCATCGAGGGGATAGCCTACCCGCTAGGCCCTCAAGCGTGAGGGGACCGCGCTCGACCTGAGGAACGCGATCAAGGCAGAGGAGGTCCTCATCAAGGGCGGTATCGATCCATCGGCCATCAAGGTGATCAAGAAATTCTGGGACTGAGCGACCGCCGTCGCGCGGCGGCGCGCCGCTCACGGCTGGAGGGCGAGACGATGAAGTACAGGCTTGGATCGCTGGATCGGTTCGACGCCCCGCGGTGGGAGCGGCTCAGCCGGAGCGACGCGGCGGCGCTCGTCGGCTTCCTTTGCGGGAGGAGCGTGGCGGCGGAGCAGCCGCTCGCTCGATCGACGAGCGCTCGAGGCATGATGATGGCGCTGTTCTGCGCTGGTGCGCCGTGGGACGAGATCGCGAAAGCCGCGGATGAGTTCATCAACGAGACCGTCGCCGTCCCGCGCGACGCAGAGAGGGCGATCGTGCGGGCGATCAACCTTACCGAGTGCATGCAAGCCCAGCTCGTCTTCCCGGACGACGCCGCGAGGCGAGAGCGGCTCATCGAGGCGGGGTCTGCGTTGCTCGCCGACCAATCCGGGGTCGACGGGCTCCCGGGACACGCGGAGACGCTCGCCGACCTGAAGCTCCACATGGCCGCGGTGGAGGAGCGCCGGGAGGCGCTGCCCGCCCTGGAGGGGCTGGAGCTCGGGGTCGTCTCGCTGCTCGGACCGCTGCACCGCGCCGACGGCGCCGCCTTCGCCAAATCCATCGATATGCTCGTGCGGGACGCGAGGGACCGGGGCACGCGCTGCGCTCGCCCGGGCAGCGCCCTGTTCGTGCAGCGGGTCCAGGGCTTCCAGGACGTCGGCCTGGGCTTCCTGTTCGCCGGATCGCGCCGGATCGGCGCGGTCTTCGGCCTACGAATGCCGGAGCCGCCCCCTGACACCTTGCCCTTCTATCCGCCGGGCACGCGCGGGGGGTGAGGCCGAGCGCGGGGGCTGCGGGCGACAGCGGGATCGCCCCCCGGCGGTCGCGCGCTCACCACCGCCCCCACGTCACCCCGAGCTTCGTCTCCTCGATCTGCTCCTCGCCGAGCGGCGCGATCAGCCTCACCGCCCCGCACCACGCGAGCGATACCGTCCGCGTCTCCGCGTCGATCCGCACCGTCTGCAGCACCGGCTCCGGCGTGAAGACCTTCGGCGACCCCGGCGGCCGCACCGTCATCTCCGGCGCCTCCCCCGGCAGCGCGAGCTGCACCTCCGGCTGCCCCTGCACGAGGTACTTCAGGATCATGAGCTCGTCCCCGCGCAGCCGCTCCGTGGCCAGCCCCGGCGCCGCGCCCTGGGCGAACCGCGGCAGCACCTCGTTCTTCCGGAACGGCCCCCCGAGGTCCTCCCCGTCCGCGAACGCCATCTCCCGGATCGGCTTCGCCGGCGGATCGTGCTCCAGGAACGCCCCGAGCCCCCGCATGATCCGCGGGTACCACGTGTGCGCCATCCAGCCGAGCCCGCCCGAGGCCGGCGCGTCGAGCCAGGCCCGCGGCGCCTGCACGAAGAAGCGCGGCGCCGTGAGCGGATCCCCCGGATCCTCGATCTGCGGCAGGAGCTCGCCGTCCGCGCGGTCCCGGTCCACGTCGAGGAAGTAGCCGCGCCCGACCTTGTTGCGCGGGTACGCGAACACGCCCTCGTCCCGCGGCGACGGCTCCACCCGTCGCCCGTTCCGCCGCAGCGGCGGATCGAGCTCGTCGTGCGCGTACGCGTCGTAACCGCCGTAGGCCAGGTCCCACGAGAGCGGCACGCTCTCGAACGGCGCCGGATCCGGGAACCGCACCTGCCCCTCGAGCGTCACCTCCACCCGGCGCTCGCCGAGCACCCGCAGCACGCGCGCGCTCCGGCCCACCGCCACGCCGACCATCAGCTCGCGCACCCTGCCCGGCGCGTGCGCCCGGCCCGTCACCACCACGTCGGTGGCCGGCTTCGGCGGGAACAGGTCCATGTCGTCGCGCAGCGCGCGGTAGCGGCCGTGCTCGTCGGTCTCGATGTCGGGCTCGAACACGACCGGCGCCTGCTCGTCCGCGAGCGTCACCCGGCCGCCCGCGAAGGCGTAGGTGCGCTTGGCCGCGCAGACCAGCCACAGCTTGCCGTCATGGCTCTTCGCGCAGCGGACGGTCTGGGTCACACGCGGGGAGGCCTCCACTGCGCTCATCGGGCTCCTTGCAGCTCGCGTTCGACGGGTATCCCTGCCCCCGCGCGCGCGCAAGGGCGAGGGCCGGCGCGCCGTGTGCGCACCGCGCGCCCATGATGCGGTCGTCCCGCCATCCCGTCCGTCGTCCCCTCGTGCCCTCGTCCGTGCCTCATCCGTCGCTCATGCGTCCCTCATCCGTCCCTCGTCCGATTGCGCGCGTCGCCCGGCCCTGCGCTACGCTGCGGCCGTGACGGAGCCCTCCGCCCCTCTGCCGCCCCAGGATCCCCCGCCGCAGGCCGCCGCTGACGCCCTGGCGCCTGCGCCCGGCGCGGCGCTCGCGGCGCCAGGGCAAGGGGCGCGGGGCGCCCGGGTGGTGCCGCTCGCCTCCGGCCGATCCATCGAGATCGCCGACGAGGGCGCCGAGGAGCGGATCCAGATCCGCGCCGCGGCGGGGCAGCTCCTCGTGTCGATCCGGCTGACCGACGAGGGCCCGGTGCTCTCGCTCTCGGGCGCGTCGATCGAGCTCGCTGCCGCGAAGACGCTCTCTCTCTCGTGCGACACGCTGCGCATCCAGGCGGCGCAGGACGCCGCCGTCGAGGTGGGCGGCAGCCTGCACGAGCGGGTGCGCGGGAGCGTGGTGCGCGAGGCCGGCAGGAGCGCGCGCACGACGGCCCGCGAGGTGAAGGTCGAAGCGTCGCCCGGCGGCGTGGAGATCCGGGCCAACGACGACGTCGACATCGTCGGCGAGCGGGTGCGGCTCAACTCCGAGGATCCGCCGATGCCGCTGTCCTGGGAGGAGTTCCGCGCGCGGCAGGCGCTCGCCGGCCGCCCCGTCCAGCCCTCCGCGCTGGCCGCCGGCGACGACGCCGCGCCGGGAGCGCCGGACGAGCGCGCGCCCCGCGCCGGGTGAGCGCCGCGCTCACTCGGCCCGCAGCGTCTCCAGCAGCGCCATGAGCTCGGCGGAGAGCGCGGGCTGGCTGGCGGCCTTCCTCGTCCATACCCGCACGATCGGCATCAGCGCCGCGCGCTGGATCGCGAGCGCGTCGAGGACCTCGCCGGCCGCCCCGCGCTCGAGCCCCACGGCGATGCGCGCGTAGTCCGGCAGGGTGATCGGCCCGCGGAACCCCTCGACCGCCGCGACGTAGGCGGCATCGTGCGCCGCGCGCAGCTTGCCGCCGGCGCGCGCGTCCCTGTCGAGCAGGGCGCGGAAGTGGCGCTCCACGGGGGCCCAGTCGCGCTCGCGGATCCCGTGCGCGCGAAGCACCTCCGCGCGCGGCGCCCGCTGCTCGGCGATCTCGGCGGAGATCGCCGCGAAGCGCTCCACGGTGACGTCCTCCGGCCGCACGGCCGGCTCGGTCGAAGGCGCCGCCTCGACGCGCGGCGCCTCGGCGCGCGACGTTTCGGCGCGCGGCGCCTCGGCGCGCGACGTTTCGGCGCGCGGCGCCTCGGCGCGCCCCTCGGCCGCGTCGCCGGCCGGCCTCGAGAGGAGCTGCCCCAGGAACGGCGGCGGAGGCGGCGTGGCGCGCGGCGAGCGATGCTCCTGAGCGTCCACCGAGGGCTCCGGCGCGGACCCAAGCGCGCTCGCCAGCGCCGCCGGCCGGGGCGGCGCCGGTGCCGCGGCGACGGCTGCCGCGGCGACGGGTGCCGCAGCGACGGCTGCCGCAGCGACGGGTGCCGCGGCGACGGGCGCCGCCTGCCACGGCGGCGCGCCCCCCCAGGCCGGGACCGGGGCCGCCGCGGGCCGCGCCGGCGCGGCCTGAAACGGTAGCGGCTCCGCGGGGACGAGCCCGGCGCCCGAGGTCAACGTGTCCGAGACCGGGATGCCCAGCGCCGCCTTCATCGCCCCCTCCCGCCCCTCGCCCCCGTCGCCGAGGGCGCCCGCCGGCGGCTCCGAGGGCGCGACGAACGGCAGCGCGCCCGAGGGCTCGGCGGCGCGCAGCACGGGGGCAAGCGTTGTCGCCGGCTCCGCCGCGGGGGCGCCGCTCCCCGGCTGCAGGTCCACGGTCTGCCCCAGCGCCGACACGCCGGCGCGGACCGCCAGCGCCCCCTGCGGGAGCAGCGTGTCCGCCACGTCCTGCTCCGCGTGCGGCCGCTCCGCGGTCACCACCACCGTGACGTCCTCGCCGAGGTCCCCGAGCGGCACCGCCCCCCGCCACGTCAGCGTGCAGATCCCGCGATCCGCGTCGATCCACAGCGTGTCGCAGCGCAGGCGCATCTCCTGCGGCCCCGCGTCGCGCTGGAGCAGCCTCGCGTGCGGGATCACCCCCTCCAGCACGGTCGAGAGCTGCGGGTACCGCGGGTGCAGGTGGGCGAGGACGATCCGCTCGCCCGCGGGGAGCTGATCGAGCTGCTGGTCCGGCGGCGCCGCGTTGAAGTAGCCGGTGTCGATGTCCTCCGGCAGCGGCCGCTCCGCCCACGTGTCGTGCCCGAACGTGGCGGCGTGCCGGCGCAGCTTCGCCATCCGCTCGGGCCACGACGGCGCGATCGGCCCGAACCCGGCGGGCGGCAGCGGATCCGCGGGGCTGCGGAGCTCCGTGCCCGGCGGCAGCAGGCTCGGCGCCATCCGGAGCCCGCGCGCGTCGGGCGCCGCGTTCGGCGGGACGCCCACCGGGTTCCAGCGATCGGGGCCGCTCGCCGCGCGCTCCCACCGGAGCGCCATCCTCGCGAACGGCGTGGCCGCCGTGATCTGCCCGTTCGCCGTCCACGCGCGGTGCCCGTGCACCTCGACCCGCTTGTCGATCGCGCCGACCGCGAGCCGCGCCACGAGCGAGCTCGTGCGCTCGCCGAGGGGCGCGTGGGCGTGCCCGACGACGAGCACGTCCACGCGGCGCTTGAACGGCGCGAGATCGCTCGCCGCCCGGAGGCTCGCCCGCGGATCGTCGTCCCAGCGGACGTCCTTCTCCCACGGCGCCTCCTGCGAGGCCGCGAGCCGCGAGACCCCCGGCTCGAGCGTGAAGGTCGCCTTGCAGACGACGGTGAGCGCCGCGGCGTCGGGGCGGGGCTGCCAGACGAGGTACGCGACGCGGAGGGGGCAGGCCGAGGAGACGTGCACGCCGCCAAGCTTATCCCGCCCGGCGACGCGCCTCTGCTACTCCTGCCAGAGCACGCCGAGCTCGATCTCCACCGCGTCGAACGGCGCCGCGCGCACGGTGACGTCGCCCTCCCACGCGCCGATGCGCGTGAACTGCCCGGCCTCCATGCGGTAGACCTCGAGGAGCCGGTGCCGCGGGTCGATGAGCCAGTAGTGCGCCACGAGCTCGCGCGCGTAGATCTCCATCTTCTCGCGGCGATCGAGCGCCTCGGTGGACGGCGAGATCACCTCGCACACCCAGTCGGGCGCGAGGAAGATGGCCGCGTTCCGCATCGGGATCTGCGGCATCCGGTCGCGTCGCCACGCCGCGATGTCGGGGATCACGATGTCCGGATCGGTGCCGAGGTGCAGCTCGGGCTCGACGAGCAGCGCCCACCGCCCGGGCCCCTTGATGCCCCGGCGAAACGGCAGGTAGAGCTCGCCGGCGAGGACCGACGTCACGTTGCGGCAGGACAGCGACGGCCGCGGGGTCGCGTGGAGGACGCCGTTCAGGACCTCCGCCACCTGGTTCGGCGGCGTGTCAAGCACATCCTGATAAGTAGCGCGACGAGCGCAGTCGGACATGGTCGGATGTTAGCACGCACGCCGTACGGGGCGGCTCATGGTGCGAAGATCTGTCCCATGTCCCTGAACGATTCGCGCTCCAGCGCATGACCGCTGGGGTCGGCGACGAAGCGCGTCGCCTGCTCGCCCGGCGAGCCGACCTCGCCCGGCTCGCCAACGGAGCGGAGGTGCGGCTCGATCGGGAACTGGACCCCGAGCCCGCGCGCGCCCCCGCCGCGCCGGGGCCACGCGGCTGCCTGCGGGAGCCCCCCAGGGGGGCAGAAATTCCCGGAGCGCCCTCCCCCGATCGCCGCGGCTTCGTTGTAGATTCCGCCGCCATGACCGCAGCCGCACCTTCTCCCAGCCAACGCCCCCGCCCGCTCGTCCTCTGCATCCTCGACGGATTCGGGGAGCGCGAAGAAAAGGATCAGAACGCGATCGCCCTCGCGACGACGCCGCACATCGACGCGATCAGGCGCGACGCCCAGAAGACGCTGATCGGGACGAGCGGCCCCGACGTCGGCCTCCCGGTGGGGCAGATGGGCAACAGCGAGGTCGGCCACCTGAACTTCGGCGCGGGCAGGATCGCGCTGATGGACATCTCGAAGATCGACGTCGCGATCGCCGAGAACAAGCTCGGCTCGAACCCGGTCATCGACCGCGCGTTCCGCATCGCGCAGGACCGAAAGTGCCGGCTGCACCTGCTCGGGCTCGTGTCCGACGGCGGCGTGCACTCGTCGCTCGACCACTTCTTCGCGCTGTTCAAGCTCGCGAAGTTCCACGAGGTCCCCGTCGTCGTGCACGCGTTCCTCGACGGGCGCGACACGCCGCCGAAGAGCGCGTGGGGCTACGTCGAGAAGCTCCAGGAGGCGCTCGAGGGCGTCGGCGTCATCGGCACCATCGCCGGCCGCTACTACGCCATGGACCGCGACAAGCGCTGGGACCGCGTGCAGAAGGCCTACACGGCGATCGTGCGCGGCGAGGCGCCGCGGGTCGACACGGCGTTCGACGCGATCCAGCAGTCGTACGCGCTCGGCAAGACGGACGAGTTCGTCGAGCCCGTCCGCATCGGCGACTACAGCGGCATCAAGGGCGACTTCATGGCGGACTTCGCCTCGAAGGAGCCGAAGTGGGAGTGGTGGGGGGAGGAGGTCGGCCTCGCGGTGAACTTCCGGCCCGACCGCATGCGCGAGATCTCGGCGATGCTCACGCGGCGCAACCTGCCGCCCGAGGTCCTCGAGTTCCTCACGGACCGCGGCAAGCCGGTCCACGCCTTCCAGGAGCACTGCTACAGCTGCATGACCGAGTACGACGCGGCGCTGAAGCTGCCGGTCGCGTTCCCCAAGGACGAGGTGACCGAGTCGTTCCCCGAGGTGATCTCGCGCGCCGGGCTGACGCAGCTCCGGTGCGCGGAGACCGAGAAGTACGCGCACGTGACGTACTTCTTCAACGGCGGGCGCGAGGAGACGTTCCCGGGCGAGGACCGGAAGCTCGTGCCCTCGCCGCGCGACGTCGCCACCTACGACAAGAAGCCCGAGATGAGCGCGGCCGGCGTCGCGAGCGAGGTCGTGGCCGCGATCAAGAGCGGCAAGTACGACTTCATCCTCGTGAACTTCGCGAACCCGGATATGGTCGGGCACACGGGCATCCTCGAGGCCGCCATCCACGCGGTCGAGGCGGTGGACAAGGGGCTCGGGGACATCGCGGACGCCGTGCGCGAGGCGGGCGGCGCGCTCATCATCACCGCCGACCACGGCAACTGCGAGCAGATGAAGGACGAGCACGGCAACCCCCACACGGCCCACACGCTGAACCCGGTGCCGCTCTATTACCTGAACCAGCACGACGCGGGCGTGGTGCTCCGGTCGGGCGGGCGCATCTGCGACGTGGCCCCGACGATGCTCGAGATCATGGGCATCCCGCAGCCCGCGGCGATGACGGGGCGCTCGCTCCGCGTTCGACAGCGATAAGTGGGTGTGGGCGCGGCAGCGAGGCAGCTCGGCCCGTACCTCCTGCGCGAGGCCGTCTCGGCGCGAGCGCTCACCGTGACGTACCGGGCCGAGCACGCCGAGCTCGGCCGCGCGGCGCTGATCAAGACGCTGAAGCCCACGGTGTCGGCCGCGAGCGCGTTCGCGGCCGGCCTGGAGCGCGAGGCGAAGATCCTCGCGCGCATCCGGCACCCGAACATCATCGACATCCACGACTTCCAGCGCGACGAGGACCGCATCTGGCTGGTGCTGGAGCCGCTCTCGGGGCCGACGCTCGCCGCGCTGTGCGCGCGGGCGGGCCGCCTCCACGAGAGCGCGGCGGCGGCCATCGCGCTGGAGATCGCGCGCGGGCTCGGGCACGCGCACGAGCGGGGCGTCGTGCACCGCGAGCTGCGTCCCGACCGCGTGATCGTCACGCCGGCGGGCGGCGTGAAGATCCTCGAGTTCGCGGCGGCGTACGACGGCCGGCTGCCGTCGCTGCCCGAGCCGTTCGAGGGGAGCGACACGTTCGCGCGGCCCGACTACATGGCGCCGGAGCAGATCCTCGGGGCCGACACGGGGCCGCAGGCCGACGTGTTCACGCTCGGGGTGATGCTGTTCGAGATGCTCACCGGCGCGCGCCCGTTCGACGAGCCCAAGGCGGAGCCGGCGGACGGCAGCCCCGCGGCGGGCGTGTCGCGCCCGTCGATCGCGCCGCGCGAGGACGACCGGTGGGCCGAGAGCCGGGCCGTCGCGCACCGCATCCGCAGCGCGCCGCCGCAGCCGCTGCGGGCGCTCGTGCCCGACGTGTCGCGCGGCCTGGAGCGGGTGGTGCTCCGGTGCCTCGAGAAGGAGCCGGAGCAGCGCTACGAGAACGGCCGCGCCGTCGCCGACGCGCTGGCCGAGGAGCTCGCGGAGCGCGGCCACCCGACGACGCGCGCGCTCATCACGAGGGCGCTCGCGGCGGCGAGGCTCGGCGGGGACGACCTGCCGCTTCCGGCCGCGACGTCCGCCCCCCCGCCCGCCGGGCGGCGTCACGCGCCGTCGATCGCGCCCGACGTGGGCCGGCTCTTCGGCGTCTTCGCGCTGATCGTCGCGGGCGGCGCGCTCATCGAGCTCGGCCTCCGCCCGCACGACGCTGCCCGGCCGCCCAGCGCCGAGGCGAGACAGACCGGCGAGGACGCGGAGGAGCGCGGTTACCTGAAGGTGCTCGCCCGCCCCTGGGCGGAGGTCGTCATCGACGGGGAGCTCGTCGACGTGACGCCGATGGCGCGGCCGATCCCGCTGCAGGCCGGGCGGCACTACGTGACGTTCCGGCACCCGAACGCGCCGGAGGAGAAGCGCACGATCACCGTCGCCGCCGGGCAGACGGTGACGCTCGACGTCAGCATGCGGATCGACCGCCCCCCGCCCGACGCGGGCGCGCCGCCGGTGGACAGGGACGCCTCGCCGTGAGGCGAGGCGGCGGCGCCTGCGCCGGGCCGCCGCCCTGCACAGCGCCGCGCCGCCCAGCCAGCGTCGCGCTACGCCGCGCCGCCCAGCCAGCCAGCGTCGCGCTACGCCGCGCCGCCGTCGCCCGGCCCTGCGCCGCCCTGCCCTGCGCCGCCCTGCCCTGCGCCGCCGACGCGGCGGCGGAGCGCGTCGAGCGCGATCAGCGGCCGCTCGCGCTTCTCGTGCAGCTCGCCGAGGCACGCGCCGCTGCCGCGCTCGAGCGCGCGGCAGCAGTCGGGCCGCATCTCGTAGATCGAGCACAAAAATCGCCCGAGCTCCGCGTCGAGCGTGAGCGCGGCGCAGCGGCCGTCCTCCATGTGCATGTAGCAGCGGTTGCCGATGAAGCGCGTGAGCTCACGGGCGCGATCGTCCATGCGATCGTAGTCGCACCCGAAGACCCGGACGTACTCGGGCAGGCTCGAGAAGCAGCAGGTGCCGCACGCGGTGCACTCGGGGACGACCGTATCGCGGCGGCCGCGCGCGTCGCGGCGGCCGCCGCCGCCCCCGCGCGTCAGAGCCGGACCTCGACGTGCGTGCCGCGCTTCAGCTCCTCGAGCCACTTCTGCTTCGTCTTCATGAGGATCTCCGCCTGCAGCCGCTGCATGATCTCGGGGCGGGCGGCCTCGAGCGTCGTGAAGCGGGACGGCTGGCGGCTCAGCAGCTTCATGACGACGAACGCGTCGCCGGCGCGCATCGGCCCGGTCACCTGGCCGGGCTCGATCGCCATCAGCGCGGCCTCGAGCTCCGGGGCCATCACCTCGCGCTGGCCGGTCGCCGCGGCCTGCGTCCCCTGCGGCGCCCGGACCCCGAGGTCGCCGCCCTGGTCGCGGCTCGCGGAGTCGTCCGAGAACTGCCGCGCGAGCGCCGCGAAATCCTCGCCCCGCCGCGCGCGGTCGGCGAGCGCTGTGGCGAGCGCGCGGCGCTCCTCGACCGCCTCGGCGCTCGCTCCGGGCAGGATGCGCAGGACGATCCACGCGGGGTGGTACTCGCGCCGCCGGCGCTCCTCGCGCACCAGCCGATCGAAGGCGGACTGCACGTCCTGCTCGGTGAGGCGCACGCGGCCCTTCACCCGGAGCTGGAGCATCTTGCCCTCGAGGAGCTGCCGGCGGATCTCGTCGCGGTACTCCTGTTCGGTGAGCCCGGAGGTCGTGCGCGCCAGCCGGAACAGCTCCTCGACCGTCGTCTGCTCCGCGGCCGCGATGTTCCGGAACGCGTTCTCGATCTCCTCCGACGTGACGCGGACATTGGCCTTCTCGGCGGCCAGGCTCTGCAGCTCCTCGTCCACCATCTTCTGGATGAGCTCGCGGAAGACCTGCGACTCGGCCGCTGCCTGCTGCGCCCCCGGCGGGACGCGCGCCTGGATCTGGAGGAGGAACGGCCGAGCCCGCTGACGCAGGTCGGAGAGCAGGATGGCGCGATCGCCGACGACGGCGACGATGCGCTCGCTCACGACAGCGTGGGCCAGCGGGGTCACGAGGCCCGCGGCGGCGACGAGCGCGGCGAGGGCGAGGCGGAGCGGTGCGCGCATCGAGCGCCTCTACCATGTGCTCCCAGGGGGTTCCACGCGTTTCCGGCCCGGCGCGGCCGGCGCGCCGCGGCGCGCTGCCCAGCCTGTTGCCGCAGCGATCCCGGCGCGGTAAGCGGCCGCAGTGACAACCCTCCCCGAGCCCGCGCAAGCCGGCACGCTGGTCGTGCCGGACAACCCCATCGTTCCCCTCATCGAGGGAGACGGGACCGGGCCGGACATCTGGCGCGCGAGCCAGCGCGCCTTCGACGCCGCGGTCGAGAAGGCGTGCTGCGGAAGGCGCAAGATCGCCCGACACGACGTGTAACAAGCGTTGATGCCAGGCATCCTGCCGGCGCGACGGGCCCTTGGCGACGGGCGAAACCTTCCCGATAATCCCGGTCCTTTCAACCCTCGAGGAAAAAGTGGAAGCGCAAAATTCTACCATCATCTACACGAAGACAGACGAGGCGCCGGCCCTGGCCACCTATTCGCTCCTCCCGATCGTCGAGGCGTTCACGAAAGCCGCCGGAGTCCGCGTCGAGACGCGCGACATCTCCCTGGCGGGCCGCATCCTCGCCAACTTCCCGGAGCGCCTGACGGACAACCAGAAGGTCGGCGATCACCTGGCAGAGCTCGGCGAGCTGGCCAAGACGCCGCACGCCAACATCATCAAGCTGCCCAACATCAGCGCCTCCATCCCGCAGCTCGTGGCCGCCATCAAGGAGCTGCAGCAGCAGGGCTACGCGGTGCCGGACTATCCCTCCGAGCCGAAGACGGAGGAGGAGAAGGCGATCAAGGCACGTTACGCCAAGGTGCTCGGCAGCGCCGTGAACCCCGTCCTGCGCGAGGGCAACAGCGATCGCCGCGCCTCGCCCGCCGTGAAGAACTACGCCAAGAAGCACCCGCACTCGATGGGCGCGTGGAGCCGTGACTCGAAGAGCCATGTCGCGCACATGTCGGGCGGCGATTTCTACGGCAGCGAGAGGTCGGTCGTCGTGGACAAGGCGCAGGAGCTGAGGATCGAGCTCGTCGCCGGCGGCAAGACGACCGTGCTCAAGCCGAGCGTCAAGGTGCAGGCGGGCGAGGTCGTCGACGCCAGCGTGATGAGCGCCAAGGCCCTGCGCGCGTTCTACGCCGAGCAGGTGGCGGACGCGAAGAAGCAGGGTGTGCTGTTCTCCCTGCACCTCAAGGCCACGATGATGAAGGTCAGCGACCCGATCCTCTTCGGGCACGCGGTCAGCGTGTTTTACGCCGAGGCGCTCGACAAGCACGCGGCCACGCTGGCCAAGGTCGGCTTCGACCCGAACAACGGCATCGGCGACCTGTACAACAAGATCCAGGGCTTGCCGGCGGACGAGAAGGCGAAGATCGAGGCGGACATCAAGGCCCTCTACGAGCAGCGCCCGACGCTGGCCATGGTCGACTCCGACCGCGGCATCACCAACCTCCACGTGCCCTCGGACGTGATCATCGACGCCTCGATGCCGGCGGCCATCCGCTCCAGCGGCAAGATGTACGGCACGGACGGCAAGCTCTACGACGCGAAGTTCACGATCCCCGATCGCTCCTACGCTGGCATCTACCAGGCCACGATCGAGTTCCACAAGCAGCACGGGGCGTTCGACCCGCGCACGATGGGCAGCTCGCCGAACGTGGGGCTCATGGCGCAGGCCGCGGAGGAGTACGGCTCGCACGACAAGACCTTCCAGATCGCCGAGAGCGGCACGGTGCGCATCGTCGACGCCTCCGGCAACGCCCTGCTGGAGCAGAAGGTCGAGGCTGGCGACATCTTCCGCGCTTGCCAGACGAAGGACGTCGCGATCAAGGATTGGGTCAAGCTGGCTGTCACCCGCGCGCGCGCCACGGGCGCCCCGGCGGTGTTCTGGCTCGACGAGAACCGCGCCCACGACAGGAACCTGATCGCCAAGGTCAAGGCCTACCTGCCCGAGCACGACACGAAGGGCCTCGAGCTCCCGATCATGAGCCCGGTGGAGGCGATGAAGTTCACGCTCGGCCGCATGAAGGAGGGCAAGGACACCATCAGCGTCACCGGCAACGTGCTGCGCGACTACCTGACGGACCTGTTCCCGATCCTGGAGCTCGGCACCAGCGCCAAGATGCTCTCCATCGTGCCGCTGCTGGCCGGTGGCGGCCTGTACGAGACCGGCGCCGGCGGCTCGGCGCCGAAGCACGTCCAGCAGCTGCAGAAGGAGAACTACCTGCGCTGGGACTCGCTCGGCGAGTTCCTTGCGCTGCAGGTCTCGATCGAGGACCTCGCCAACAAGACGAACAACGCCAAGGCCAAGGTGCTCGCGAGGGCGCTGGACACGGCGATCGGCCTGTTCCTCGAGAACAACAAGAGCCCGGCGCGCAAGGTCGGCGAGATCGACAACCGCGGCAGCCACTTCTACCTGGCGCTCTACTGGGCGCAGTCCCTCGCCCAGCAGACCGAGGACAAGGAGCTGGCGGCCAGCTTCGGCAAGCTCGCGAGGGCCCTGACGGACAACGAGTCCAAGATCAACGAGGAGCTGATCGGCGCGCAGGGCAAGCCCGTAGACCTCGGCGGCTACTATCACGTCGACGATCGGAAGACGTTCGCCGCGATGCGGCCCAGCGCCACGCTGAACGCGGCCATCGACAGCTTCTCCTGAGCCCTGAGCCGCGCGGGCCTCGCCGCGAGCTGCCCGGCCCAGGGCGAGGGTGTTCGTCGCCCTGGGCCTTTCCTCGTCCCAACAACACCAGCCGGCATCGGCCCGTCCCCACCCCGCCCGACGAACACCCTCGCCGCCGGCCTACCGCTGTCACATGAACACCAGCCGATAGCGGCTCGTCATTGGACGATAGCGGCTCGTCACTGGACGCGGAGGCGGAGCGGCGGCGGGTGCCTCGCCGGCTCAGCCGGAGCCGGGGTACACCGTCCGCCGCGACGCGCGCTCGCGGACGGCCTCGCGCGCGAGCGCATCGGCGCGCTCGTTGAGCAGCACGCCCGCGTGGCCCGGCACGTACACGAGGCGCGCCGGCGGCCGACGCGCCTGGAGCGCCTCGCGCAGCGAGGCGACGAGCTCGACGTTCGCCTTCGCCTTCCACCCCTTCTGGAGCACGCCGATCGAGTACTGGCTGTCCGTGTGGATGACGATGGGCCGCCCGGGCTCCACCTCCTCGAGCGCGCGCAGGATGGCCGTCAGCTCCGCGATGTTGTTGGTCCCGGTGCCGAGATACTCGCTGCGCTCGATCCGCTGGCCCCCGTCGATGATCACGACGCCCAGCCCCGCGGGCCCCGGATTGCCCGAGCACGCGCCGTCGGCGTAGACGATGACCGCCCCCTCCGGCACGGGCGCCGCGGCCGTCGCCCCCCGCGCCGGCGCCTTGCGCTGCGCGCGCGCCGGTCCGGCCGGCGCCGCAGCGCCAGCGCCCCCTGCCCCTTCGGGCTGCTCGCCGGCGCGCGCCTTCACGACCGCCTCGGCGGGGCCGCAGGTGTCGTCCGGCAGCACCTTCGGATCGGCGATGGTCAGGTTGTCCGCGCGCGCCCGGTACTTGCGGCCGTCGTGCGGCTTGTAGCGGATCTCGACGCCGCCGCCCTCCTCCGCAACCAGGGCGCCGGCGGCATCGGCGCGGGCATAGACGGTCTGACCTCGAAGCGATGCGCGAACCCAGGGCACGCGCGCACCCTGGCATGAATCGAGCGCCGAGGGTACGGCAGACCGGCCCCGGCGACGGCGTCGGCCCGCGCCGGACGGGCGCGGCCGGCGGTCAGCGCCGGATCATCGCGCGCTCAGCGCCGGTTCATCGCGCGTTCGGCGCATGTTCCCCACGTTCAACGCTCGATGCAGAGGGCGAGGGACCACGAGTTCAGCGTGCCGGCGTCGGAGCCGGCGTCGTCGCCGACCCGCAGGGTCCACGTGCCGTTCGCCGGTCCGGACGAGAGGGCATCGAACGACGCCTCCGGGCGGAAACACCCGCGAAAGGGCGCCATCGCCGAGGTGACCGGCGTCGCGCAGTCCATGTCGAAGATGGTCCCGCGGTAGTTGTCGCCGGAGCCGCCGTTGTCGCTCGAGACGTCGACCGCCACGCCCGCCGGAGACGAGAGCGAGATATCCAGATCTCCGTCGAACGCGTGCGTGATGTCGAGCTCCAGCGAGACGCTCCGGATCACGCCGATCGCGGGCACCGGGAGCGAGCTCGTCGCGACGGAACGGTCCGCGACGGCCCTGGGGACGTCCGTGGCCGACTGCACCCACAGCACCTGCCCTGACGCGCATGCGCCCACGACCCCCTCGCAGCCGAGCGCGCAGTCCGGGTCGTCGCAGTCCGCGTCGCCGTCGAGGTCGTTGTCGACCGCGTCGCCGCAGTCGCGCTCCCTTGCGTAGGTGCACACGCTGGGCGTCCCCCGGCAGGTGTAGCTCGCCTCCACGACGCACGTCGCGCTGCAGCCGTCGCCGCTCGACGCGTTCGCGTCGTCGCAGCCCTCGACGCCGGCCCGCACGAAGCCGTCGCCGCAGCGGGCGACGCGGCACGTGATGGGGCAGCCGTCGGTGCTGTCGGCGTCGCCGTCGTCGCACTCCTCGCCGGCCCGGACCGCGCCGTCGCCGCAGCCCTCGACGACGCACGCGGGGCTGCACCCGTCGCCGGCGCGCCGGTTGCCGTCGTCGCACGCCTCGACGCCGGTGCGCACGAAGCCGTCGCCGCACGCGGCCCGCACGCAGCGCGCCGGGCACGCGTCCGTGGTGATCGCGTTGCCGTCGTCGCAGCCCTCGGCGCCCGCCTGGACGAACCCGTCGCCGCACGAGGCCGTCGCGCAGCTCGTGAGGCAGGCGTCGGTGTTGCTCGTGTTGCCGTCGTCGCACGCCTCGCCGGCGGCGTTGACGACGCCGTCGCCGCACGCGGGCGCGGCGCACGTCCCCGCGGCGCTGCACGCGCCGCTCAGGCAGTCGCGCCCGGCCTCGCAGCGCATGCCGGCGGCGCACCCGACGCACGCCGGCCCGCCGCAGTCGACGTCCGTCTCCGCGCCGTTCCGGGCGACGTCGGTGCACGAGGGGAGGCACGTCGTCCCCGAGCACCGGCCGCCCAGGCAATCGCCGTCCGCGGCGCACCCCTCGCCGGTGGCGCACGGCGCGCACGCCGGGCCGCCGCAGTCGACGTCCGTCTCGGCCCCGTTCTTCGCGCCGTCGCTGCATGAGGACGCGCTGCACCGTCCGTCCCGGCATCTCCCGCTCTGGCAGTCCGGGTCGGCGAGGCAGGCCGAGAGGTCCGCGCAAGGCACGCAGTCGGCGCCGCCGCAGTCGACGTCCGTCTCGGCCCCGTTCGTCACGCCATCGCCGCAGCCGGGCGCCACGCACCGGTTCTCGACACAGACGTTGCTCAGGCAATCGCCCGCGGCGAGGCACTCGACGCAGGCGCCGTTTCCGTCGCAATAGCGCCGTCCGGGCGCGTCGGGCCCGCCGCACACCGTTGTGGCCGGCGCCGGCGGGTTCTCTGGCGCGCCGGCGACGCACACGTCGGCCGAGCACGGGTCCCCGTCCGAGAACACATCTCGCGCGTCGTCGAGCTCGATCACGGCGCCTTGCCCGTCGCAAGCGCGCAGCTTGCAGTCGCCAGGGACCTGATCGGCCGCGGGCCTCCCCCGCGGCGCGGGGTCGAGCCCGCACCGGCCGCCCTCGCAGGTGCGCCGCTGACACGCGCCGTCCACCCCGGGACAGTCCGCCGCCACGCTGCAGGGCACCCCGTCGCCGCCGCCGCCGCCCTCACCGCCGCCGCTGGCGACGTCCCCGCCGCCCCCGCCGCCGCCGACGTCCCCGCCGCCGGCGGCCTCCGGGCCCGACGATCTGCCGGGGCGGTCGCAGCCGTGCGCTGTCACGACAGCGGCGATGACGAGCGGCGGCAGGCCCCTCGTGAACGGAGCGCTTCTGAAGAGGTCCGCTGGCACTGGCACCTCGCTTTCCTCCGCTTTCGCGGGAACGGCGATGTCCCTCCAGGGCTCGCTTCGAGCCTGACGGGCACGCAGGCGGTCTCGATGTTCAGCGCACTAGACTGATATGGAATCGAGAGGATGCCAGCCGCCAGACGGCTCAGGAGAGGCCTTATCGCCCGCGGCGCCCCGGACGGCTCTTCGACAGGAACGCGCGGCGCCGATGCGGGACATCGCGGACACCGCGGGTCAGAAACCCCGCCTGTAAAACGGGTCGCTGGCGAGCGGCCGCCGGAGACGATGGCAGACTCACGGCAGCATCCTCAGCGCCGCCGAGACGCGCGCCAGGCGCCTGGCGACGCGGTCGCGGTCGCGCTCCGGCGTCGCGAAGTGGCTCGGCACCAGGCGCCGCGCCGCCTCGGTGGCCAGCTTGCCCAGGCCGTGGCGCAGCTGGCCGAGGACCGACACCTCGGGCAGGCGCACGAGGCCGCCCACGCGGAAGCAGCGCTCCAGCTCGTCGGGCGCGGCGAGCAAGCCGCGCAGCGCGTCGAAGGTCTGGTCGCCCGCGTCGAGCAAGAGGTCGACGGCGCGCTCGGCCCGCTCGAAGCTGCCGAGGACCGCGACGAGCGCCTCGAAGCCCTTCTGCTGCGCGCGCATCCACGCGGGCTCGAGCTCCTCGACCAGCTCGTGCACGACCACGGGCGGCCCTCCGCGGGCGTGGGCGGCCAGGATGGCGCGCGCTGCGGACTTGCCGGCGCTGCACGCTCCCTCCATCGTGGCGAGGTCCGCCGGGTTCTTGACGAAGTCCGACGCGAGGAAGAGGTTCTCGATCGCGGTGCGCGCGAGCGGGCGGCGGCGCCAGGTGCCCGGCGGGTGCACGAGCAGGGCGGAGCGGTTGAGCTCGCTCGCGAGGTCGATGTCCTCGTCGAGGTGGTGGGCGACGACGCTCTCCGGCCGAAGCAGCGGCGCGCCGCTCGCGAGCTGATAGCCGCGGAGCTGCTCGACCACGAGCGCGCGCAGCTCGTCCGCGCTGCTCACGTCGATCGGCAACTTGAACGGCGGCGGGGTGCGGCCCAGCGGGTCGGAGCGCCACTCGGTGATGTCGATCGACAGCAGGCCGTGCACGCCGCGCGCGCGCAGCGGCGCACAGAACTCGTCGTCCCACACCTCGAGCTGTGAGATCGCCGTCATGCCGTACTGGCTGTCGGCGAAATAGAGGTGCCCCGGCTGCGTGGTGAGCGGCCGATCGAGGTACAGCTGCAAGCCCACCATCTCCGACGTCTGCTTCGTGAGGTCGAGCGCGGCGAGCGCATCGAACTCTGCGCCATGCGCCGAGAGCCCGGAGGCGCGCGCGACGTCTTGCAGGGGACCGACCGGCAATGCCAGCACGAACACGTCCGCCTCCACGCGCGCGCCGCTGCGGGTCTCTACGCCGGCGACGCGCCCGCCGTCGACGATCACGCGCTCGGCGTGGCCTGCGTCGCCGTGCTCGAACTGAACGCCCAGCGCGCGCAGCGAGCGCACCCACGGGTCGATCCAGGTGCGCGAGGTGGGGCCGCGCAAGATGCGGTCTCGCGGCAGATCGGCGCGCCAGGCAGGCGCCATGTTCAGCAGGCTGGTGTTGAGGAACGTGTGCGCGCTGCCCTCGTACGCGTCCATGGCCACCAGCGCTTTCGGGACGGTGCGCAACGACTCTCGCACCTTCTCCGGCATCGAGTCGGCGCCCAGGAACTCGGCGAGCGAGCACCGATCGAAGCGCTCGGCGCGCAGCCAGGGCGGGGTCGAATAGAACGTGAACAGCTTGAGCCCGACGCGCTTGAGCGCCTGCAGGCGATCGGCGGGGCTGAGCCCCTCGATGATCCACTCGAAGCCCTGCAGGAACTCGCCGAGCTCGCCGATGCGCCGCGGGATCTGCAGGAAGGAGTCGGGGGTGCGCCCGCGCCGGAACGTGAGCGTCGAGCGGACCTCGCGCAGCCGCGAGGCGACCGACTGCGCCTCCGGGTAGCCGCCGAGGGCGCCGGCGCGGGTGGCGGAGGCGGTGTCGCGCGGGATGCGGCGCATGATGTCGGTGACGTGCAGATACCAGCCGGGGAAAAAGCGGAAGCCGTGCTCCCCCGGCAAGCCGTCCTTGAACTGGCTGCGGGCTTTGCCGCCCAGGTCCGCGCGCGGCTCGTGGACGACCACCTCGAACCCGTCGCGGCACGCGAGCTCGTGCGCCACCGTCAGCCCCGCGATCCCACCGCCGAAGATCCTCACTCGCGTCATCCGAAGGCTCCACTCCTCTTCTAAGACCCTTACATCACAACGGTGCGTCAAAGCCACCGGCGCACCGCACGACAGGCAAGGTCCCGGCGGCCCGCGGGCGCGCGGCGCCGTTTTCCTGCTGGTCCTTGGACACGCACTTCGAGATGAACGAGCATGACGGAGGTGGAACAGGCAGCGTCGGTCGACGACGTGCAACGCTTGCTCGCGCGTTGCATCGAAGTAGCCCGGGATGAGAACTCGGCAGACGCCTACTTCGCGCTGCTCTACTCGTGGGAGACGCGCGACATCGCGGACGCGGCGGACGCCGGCGTGTTCGACGCCCCCGACGCTCTGCGGCGCATGATCGTGGCGTTCGCGAACCGATATTTCACGGCGCGCGCTCAGTTCAGGGCCGACCGGCCGGTGTCTGGCGCGTGGGCCCTCGCCTTCCGCGCGGCGCGCTCCACGTCGGCGCTCGTGGTGCAACATATCCTGCTCTCGATGAACGCACACATCAACGTCGATCTCGGCGTCGCTGCGGCTGAAACGGGCCTGTCGTGGGCAGACTACGCGCGCGTGGACGCGATCCTGGGGCGCGGGGTGAGCCGTATCCAGGGCTCGCTCAATCGCACGACGCCGGTGCTGCGGGGGCTCGACTTCATCGGGGGCGAGTTCGACGAGCTTTTCACCATCTACAGCCTGAAGGCCGCGCGTCGTCAGGCCTTCGCGCTCGCGCAGCGGCTGCAGGCGGCGGCGGTGGAGGAGCGGCCGAGCCTCGTCGCCGAGGCCGACGATCGCGCGCTGCGCTTCGGGCAGCGCCTGCTCGACCCGCCGCTGTGGGACCGCCTGTGGCTGGCGGCGGTGCGCATCACCGAGCGCAACGTGAGCCCCCGCCAGCTGCTCGCCATCCTGGAACAGAGCGACCACCGCGTCGCCTGAGCTTGCCTGCGTTCCCGCGCGCTGCCGGCCCGACGGGAAATCTCACGGAGCGGCTCTGCGCCGCAATGCCCGATGCTGTCCGGCGCCACAGGGTAGCCCCTGACCGCGATGTACCTGGCAGGCCAGACGCGGGAGCGGTCTCGCCGCCGTGCCCGCTGCTGTAGCGGCCCCGCTCCAGACCGAACCACGGCGGTCTTGGCGCGGAAGGAAGGTCTTGGACAGGACAAGTCCTGTAGGGTCGTCCACGACGATGATCATCGAACAACCACGTGACTCAGCGTTCGTGCGGATATGCCAGCGGCATCCGGCGCCCGACGCGAGGGACATGCCGAGGCCGCTTGCCAGGCGTGCCGTTCGGGCGCGACGATCCGGCTCTCCATGAGACGCGCCGCCCTCCTGCTCCCGATCGCCCTCATCACCGCGTGCGCCGGCGCTCCGGCCCCCCAGCATGGCCCTGTCGCGCCGCTGCCACCTTCGCCGAGCGCGGCGCGCGCCCAGCCCGCCCCCGCGGCGGCGCAGCCCGTGACCGCGCCCGAAGGGCTCTCCTCGGTGCTGCGGGTCGCCGACCCGCTGCGGAGCTGGACCCACATCACGCAGCTCGTGGCGAGCACGCCCGCCGGCGCGATGCTGCTCGTCGCGGGCCCGATGGGACCCGAGATGCTGCTCGAGCAAGCGCTCGGTCCCGCGCTCGCCGACGTTGTCGATCTGGGCAAGCCGATCGACGTCGCCTGGTTCGGCATCACGGAATCGGCGTCGCGCGTCGTGTTCTCCCTGTCGGTCGCGGAGCAGGAGGTGCCGCGGCTGCACGACCTCTTCGTGCTCAGGGAGCACCGGGGCATGCTGCGCGTGGAGAGCGCGCGCGACGAGGAGCCCGACGAGGAGCCCGACGAGAAGGCGCCGCCGCTGGTCTGCGCCTTCGAGCCGGGCGACCGCCGGGGCAGCGCGCGCCTCCTCTGCGCCCAGGGCGCGGAGGAGCTCGACGCCGCCGCGCCCTACCTCGTGAAGGTCGTGGGCCGGGAGCCGATCGAGGCGGACGCGCGGATCGAGGTCACGGAGTGGGCCCTCCGCGAGATCGTGAAGAGCGAGGCTGACGCGGACGACGACGACGGCCACGCGGGGGCGCTGGGCGAGGAGCTCAGCGGCGCGCTCCTGCGCGATCTCGAGAGCGTGAGCATGGACCTCCGGTGGGGCCGCGCGGAGGTCGACGTCGGCTTCAGCGTGCGCTTCGCGGGCCGGCGCTCGCCCCTCACGCTGGCCCTCGCGCCGGTCGTGGCGCCGGACGCCGCCCCGCCGCCGGCCTTCCTGCGCCTGCCAGGCGACACGGCCATCGGCTTCTACACCCAGGGCGCGTCGCGCGCGGAGCTCACCCCGCTGCGCGAGGGCCTGTTGCGGGCGCTGCGCGACGACTGGCTGGACGACGGCTACGACGCGGCGACGCTCGATCGGGTCATCCAGCGCCTCGACACCCTGGCCCTCGCGGGCGGCCCCCTCGTGATGGGCGTGGGCGGGGATCGCGCGGCGGCGGATCGGGCGATCGCGGCCTACCAGGCCAGCAAGGGCGCCGCGCGCGCGCAGAAGGCGGCGCGCCGGGCGATGCAGAGCTGGATCCTTGTCGCGGTCGAGGAGCCGGCCGAGACCTGGATCCCCGCGGTGAAGGAGCTGCTCCTGCTCGGCGACGAGCTGGACAGGCGCAAGGCGAGCCCGCAGGCGGCGGGCGGCGCGGGCGCGCCCTCCGGCGCGCCGGAGGGCCGCGCGAGGAAGGACGAGGAGAGCGAGCACACCACGCACGCGATCGTCCGCGCGCCCGCCGCGCTGCCCGCGGGGACGCTGCACGTCGAGCTTCGATCCAGGCCGCTCACGAAGGGCGCCCCGCCCGCGCACACGACCCACCTCTACGTCGTGCCCGCCGGCCAGCGCACGTGGTTCGGGCTCGGCGACGACGACGCCGCCGTGGTGGCCCGGCTGCGCATCGCCGTCGACGCGGGGCGCGACGAGCGCACGCTCGGCGCGGCGCCGGGCCTGGAGGCGCTGCGGCAGCCCGGGACGCTGGCCGGCGGGGTCTTCTCGCTGGCGGGCCTCGCGCTGGTGGCGGCGCGCGGGGACACGAAGGAGACGATCGAAGAGGCCGCCGAGGAGCTCGCCAAGCTGGCGGGGCTGCCGTCGCGCGGCGAGGTCCCGATCCCGATCGCGGTCACCTCCGAGGTGCTCGGCTCCGGCGCGGCCCGCGTCACCGCCCGCGCGCGGCTGCCCATGGCGGCGATCCACGACGCGTTCGCGCTCGGCTCCCGCTGACGCAGCGCCACCTCGGGCGAAGGAGCGCCGGGGCGCCTGTACGACGACCCCGACACGCGCACAGCAGCGGATTCATTCGTTTTCGCCTGTTTCACCGCCGAGGGCGGCTCGGGTGTGGCCCAACGGGGCGCCCTCCGCCGCCGCGTCGCCCGCGGAGAAGGGCTCGCGGCATCACCGGTCCTACCGTGCGGCCACGCTGCGCGCGCTGGCTGACATGAAAAACCTCACGCGGTCCGCATCCCTCCTCGAAGGGTACCCGCGCATGCCCGGATGAGCTCAGCCACGAGCGGCGGTAGCTGACCGGCGAGCGCGGCGCGCTCCGGCTGGAACAGCGTGGCGACGAAGAATGGATGACCGTCGAGCTCCACCGCGCGAACGTCGCCGGCCTCGTCCTCCGCGCCGATCCGCAAGGGGCCCGAGATGAGCGCGGCCTGGAAGGCCGGGTTCAGCCCGTAACGGCAGCGGTATCCTTCCGTGGCCTCCGCGCAGCCGTAGGCCTGCGCGATGCGGGTCCCCGCGCGGAAACGGACGGTACCGGTGGCTTCCACCAGCGAGCATTCCAGCGGCGCGATCACCGCGCGCTGCGCGTCCGGCGCCGTCTCGGCGTGCTCCGCGTCCGACCAGCCCAGCACATGGCGTGCGTACTCGATGACCGCGTGCTGGAAGCCGCCGCAGGTGCCGAGGAAGGGGCGCCCCTGCTCGCGGGCGAAGCGGATCGCGCGCAGCGCGCCGTCCATGCTGCGGTAGGGGCTCGCCGGCACGCACCAGAGGCCATCGTAGCGCGCCACGCTCGCGTCGTGGGCCACCTCCTCGGTCGGCACCCACTCGAACGAGAGAGGCAGAGCGAGCGCCTCTCCCGCCAGCCGCAGCGCAACCGGGATCGCCCGGTGGGCAGTCACCGCGTCGTCGCGGTCGCCGATGAGCCCTAGCCGAATCACGGACATGGTGCGCCTCATGATAGCGCGGACCGACCCAGGTTCGGCCAGGTGCGTCGCCGGTCAGGAGAGGGCCGAGCGGGCGGGTAGCGCCTGAGAGCCCGCCCCACGTTGGGTCTGGCCCCGGGTCCGTGGCCGTCGAGGTGACAGTCGACCTCTGCCATGGATCACATCGTCCCAGCGCGCCCGCGCGTGGTGAGGCGTCGCGGGCCTCTCGCATGGAGGGGGAGGTCCCTGGTCCATGGGTGGTGCGCCGAGTAGACTCGCCCGGAGCCGCGTGGGCTCACCCGCAGATGCCCCTCGTCACCTCAGGAGGCTTCCATGGCGCCTTTATCGGTCCTCTCCCAGGTCATCGTCTTCCCCGACGATGCTGCATCAGGATACTGCCAGCGGACGGACATCGTCTTCCGGCTCGATCAGCAGGTGAATATCACGGATCTCTTCGGCCGGAAGCTCGAGCTGACCGCGCGTGTCACCGACGCCGACGGGGCGGCCGCAGAGGACACAAAGACCGTCGTCCTGTCGAGGGACGCGCATTACCCATGATCGAAGGGCGATGCCTCTGGACGATGCATGAGCGGCGCTGGCGCCCCGGGGGTCAGACCCGGGTCGGGGGAGATGGTGAGGTATGAGCACGAACATGACCCGGCGTCCGGCTGCTGTCGCGTTGATGCTGTGCGGGTGCAGCGACCAGCCCGTCGAGCTCTCGGCGGCTCCCCCTCCTGACAGCGCGGGCGGCCGTGACCTCAGGCTGGTGGAGGCCGGCGCCGTCGTGATCGCCCCCATGCCCAGGTCGCTCCACGTCGCCGATCTCGACGGCGACGGCGCGCCGGAGATCATCGTCGGCCATGAAGATGGCCGGCTCCGCGTGCTGCGCGCCACAGGCGGTGGCCGCTTCGAGCCCGCGGGCGACTTCTCGCTGCTCGGCACGCCGCGGCAGATCGTGCCCGGATCGTTCGACAGGAGGCCGGGCGTCGATCTCGTGGTCGCCACCGGAGAACGCGACGTGAACTACCTGGAGACGTTCTCCGGCGCCGGAGACGGCACGCTCTTGCTCCCTCCGCGCATGGATGAGAGCGCGCCAGACCGCTATTTTCTCGAGTCTGGCATGGCCGCCGGCGACCTTGACGGCGATGGGATCACGGATCTCGTGGCCGCCTCACCAGAGCCCATATCGAGCGTTGTCTTCCTCGGGAACGGCGATGGAACGCTGTCCGCCCGTTCGAGCGCGGGATCGCCCTTTGGAAACGACGCGCTGGCGCTCCGGGACCTCGACGGCGACGACATCCTGGATCTCGCGGCGACGGCAGGGGAAGTCGCCCTCGTCCATCACGGCAACGGCGATGGGACCTTCGAAGACGCGGCGAGGGCTCACAGCGTCGACGATATCATGGGCGCGATGGTGAGCGACGACTTCAACGGCGACGGCAATGCCGACCTCCTCGCGCTCGCAAGACAGCGCCACTTCGTCACGCTGATGCTCGGCGCAGGGGACGGCGAAGCTTTCACGAAGCTCAACCTGTCTCTGAACCTCGGACCGCTATACTCTCCCGTGGCCGGGGATCTCGACGGTGATCACCTCTCCGACGTGGCCCTGCTGGCAGGAGAGAGGGTCGTCGTGCTGCTCTCCGATGGAACCTCATTGAAGCCCGGGCCGGTGCTCGCGCTGGGCGGCGCGCCGTTCTCCCTCGCGGTGGCCGACATGGACGGGGATCGCCGCCCGGACCTCGTGGTCGGGCGGCGCGACCCGAGCGACGTCACGATCTTGCAGCTCGTTGCGCCGTGATCGAGCGCCGCGATCGGCCGCCGGGTTGGCGGCGATCGCGCGAGCTGCCGCTGTTCCGGGATGCTCAGTCGGATTCTACGCAGAGGGCATCACCGAGCGGGCGAGGGTCGGTCGCGCGCATGCCGCAACCGTACCCCGGACCGTCGATGGATCCCCCTCCGCCGATCCTCGCGATCCCCCAGTATCCGACGTGAGTGCATAGCTCATCCGAGTAGGCGGAGGCGGTATCCCAATCCACGAGCTCGAAGCCTTCGATGCACTGCTCTCCGCCTCTCACCACCGCGAAGGTGGTCCCGCCGATGTCAAAGAGCTCGTAATTGGGCTTGCAGAGCGTGTATTCCAGCTCGCGGGTATCGTCGGCGTGCTGCTGGCAGCTGTTCCACGGGCCATCGATCGACCCCCCGTCGGCGAGACGAAAGACCCCCGAGTACGGGAGCTGGTCGCAGCCGCCGACGAACGCCCAGAAGGCCTCGACCGCCATGAGCGGCCTGTATCCTACGGGGCAACCGTCTCCCTCGTAGATTTCGAACGCCGCCGTCTGGGCCTGAGCGGACGCGCTCAGCGAGGTGCCTCCTGCGACCAGGCCGCAGATCATCAGGGCGCGCATGGATGTCGTGTAAAAAGTGTTCTTCATCAGTTCTCCAATGTGCTGTCAGGGTGGGTTACACCGCTTGTCTTCCACACCTCGTCCGGGAAGCACCAGCGATGGCTGACCTCGGATTCGCGGCCGCGGCGTGGTCCTGGCAGAGCGCGACAACGCGATCGAGATCACGCCTTGGTCACGGCCGTGAGTATGCGAGATGTCCGGAACGATGCCAGACGCCGTTCTGGAACGACAGCGTTCGAGGAATGGAACGTCGAGAGCCCCGCCGGGGTCGAGCCTGCCCTGTTGGCGAGCTCATCGGCCGCGATGGGCTGCACGAGGCGCATCTGGCCGGGAGGCGCAGCGCCGCGCAGGAGGGGCGCTCGACCAGCGCTTCACCGCCTGCGGGGTCGAGCGCTGGCCCAATGAGGACACGCGATCGACCTGCGGCCACTCACAGGGGAATGTTCTGCCGTCTACGGACAGACCTCGGCGCCGCGCTGGAGGGGTGACCAGCCGGCTTTGCTCCGGCGGGGCGAGAGCTGCCGTCGAGCGGCGAGCCTGCTCCCGCGAGGTGGCCTTTTCGAGCCTCTGTCAGCTGAGCAGGATGGCGATCAAGAGCGCGACGCTGAGCAAGAGCGATACGACGATGGACGCGATGAGCCAGGGCCGCATCGCCGGCGAGGTCAACCTGGACGCGAGCGATGTCGCGCTCGCCTGGCGCCCCGGAGCCCCCGGCTGCATCGCGACGGTCGGCTCGATCTGCCTCGGCGCGCCCTCCATCGCCGCAATGGCCCCGTCGATGGCCGCGATCACGCTGGTAGCCGTCGGATAGCGTTGGATTGGGTCTCGCTGGACGAGCCGCATCACGATCGCCTCCACGTCGGGGCGGATACCTGCTCCCGGAGCACGCTGGCGGAGCGGGGGCGCATCCGCGAGGAGACGCTGCCGGAAGGACGATTGGCCGTCGCTCGCGTCGAACGGGCCTCTCCCGGACAGCATCTCGTACAAGATGATCCCGAGCGCATAAAGATCCGCGCGAGCATCGACGGCATCCATGCCGCGCACGGCCTCGGGCGCGAGATAACTGAGCGTGCCGAGGACCTGGTCGGCAGCCGTGAGGTCCTGGCCTTTGCGCGCGGCCTCGCGGCTCTCGGTGGACAGGAGCTCCACGTTCACCTTGGCGAGGCCGAAATCGATGAGCTTCACCTGATCGCGGGCTCCGAGGAGGATGTTCTGCGGCTTCACATCGCGGTGCACGATCCCCTTCGCGTGCACCGCCTCCAGAGCCGACGCGATCTGCCTCGCGATGTGGAGCGCGCGTCGCGCGGGGAGCGGCGCCGAGGCGATCACGTCCTGGAGCGGGGTGCCCTCGACATACTCGAGGACGAGAAAATGCGACCGGTCCGCGAGCTGACCGAAGTCGTTCGCCGAGACCACGTTCGGATGCTGGATATGCGCCCCCGCGATCGCCTCGCGCTCGAACCGCGCCACGATCTGGGGAAGGTTCCGGGCGCTCGGCTGGAGGACCTTGATCGCGACCTGCTTGCGGAGGTGCACCTGCTCGCCGCGGTACACGGCCCCCATGCCGCCCTGCCCGATGAGCTCGTGGACGCGGTACCGCTCCGAGATCAAGCTCCCGATCAGCGCTGGCGCTCCGTTCTCCGGGCGCACGAGCGTGGGTGCGTCGTCCGACCAGGGCCGTGCCGCAGCCTCGCTTTCTTCCTCAAGCGCGGAGCTCGTGAGCTCAACGACGGATGCGTCGCGTTGTTTCCCGAGCATCGGCACCGTGACGTCATCGGTGCTCGAGTGCCCCCTGGGTGGAATTATCCCCGGCATGGCGGGGAGTGTACACGCACAAAGGTGCTGAGAGCGGAGGAACCGCACCGCCGTCCGAGTGGACACCCTGCCCAAGCCGCCCACCGAACGGAAAAGCTGTGCAATTCCGCGATGCTCGTGGACGCGGCCCCGCACGCCGACGTAAGCCTACAAGGATGACCACGGTGCATCCAGCCGTAGCTCGCTGGTCGCCGCCCGCATCGCAGGAACCTCCATCCCCGCCCAGAAGGGCGATGAAGACATCGAGCGCGGGCGATCGGGGAGCTGGGCGTCGGCGTGCCCCTCGGCACGCCGACACGGTACAAGGCCCCCGCTCCTCACAAGTCTATTCCCATCGAAACTCGGAGGGGTGGTAGGCTTTGAGGCCATCGATCGGAACGGGCCCGTCGGGGGTGCCGGTGCACACCTGAACGCCCTCATCGTTCGTGCGCACAGGATAGGCCTGTTTCAACTTCGACGTGACGCAAAACGGATATTTGCCGTCCTTGATGAGCAGGCGATACTTACCATTCGGGGCGGGCCGGAGCGTCGATGAGGGCGCAGCGGTCGAGGATGGCGTCATGGGACTGGACGCCGTGGCCATCGCGCGAGCGCCACCGCTCGCCCTGCCCTCTTGAGATGCCTCATCGTCCGCGCGCTCACGAGCGTCTCCGGCGGAGCCTGGCGGACGAACACGGGTGTCTCCGGCGGAGTCTGGCGGACGAACACCGGCGTCTTCGGCGGAGCCTCGCGAACGGACAACGAAGAACACAGCGGCGAGGCAGACAGCGACGACAAAAGAGCCGATCACTCCGATGATCAAGAGCGGCGAGCTCGAGCCCGCTTGTGGATTGGTCACAGCAGATCGAGGCGACACGGATACGGCCCTTGGTGGCTGCATCGCCTGGCCCGGAGCAGGAGCGGCCATCGTCGGGCCATCGACGCTGATCTCAGACGACACGTCGGCTCGGATCACAGACGACACGTCGGCTCGGATCGACACCGAGGCTGGCGCGTGAGGGGCAGCATTGGCGCCCAGAGCTCGCTCGATGTCTTCACGCATGGCGCGGGCCGTTGGATAGCGGCGCGATGGATCGAAGGCGAGCGCGCGATCGACGATGGCGCACACCTCGGGGCTGACAGAGGGGGCGACGGTGCGCAGGGCCGGCGCAGGCTGCGTCGCCATTTTGATGAGGAGCTCGCTTTCCGTGGACCCCTCGTGCACACGGCGTTTTGCCAGGATTCGAAACATCGTCGCGCCGACGGCGAAGATGTCGGCCCGCCCGTCGATCTGGCCACCAGCGACCTGTTCGGGCGACATGTAAGGTATGGTCCCGAGCATCGCGCCGATGCGTGTACGAACATTGGAGCCGCCCTGCTTCATTCGGGCGATCCCGAAGTCGAGGACTTTGACGCCGCCTGAAGAGGTCAGGAACAGGTTGTCAGGTTTGATGTCCCGATGGACGATGCCGAGCCCGTGCGCGACGTCCAGCACCTCGAGCACGGTCGAGACGACGCGGAGCAGCTCGCGCTCCTCGATGCCGCTGGAGCCGTGAGCGCGCTTGCCGAGCGACTCACCCTCGAGCAACTCCATCACCAGGAAGGGCGAGCCATCCTCGCTCGTATCGATGTCGATGACATTGACGGCCGCGGGGTGACCGAGCTGGTTCACTGCGAGCGCCTCTTGCTCGAACCTGGCTCGAAGCTCCTTGGAGACCGCGATCTCCGGATGGAGGATCTTGATCGCGCAGCGTCGGCCGATCCTGTGTGTCGCCTCGTAGACGGCAGCCATCCCGCCGACGCCGATGAGCGAATCGATGCGCCATTTGCCCCGGAGGACCGTTCCGATTCGTGCTGTACAGTGCGCTAGCTGGGGATCATCGCTCATCGGGGTTCAGGCTCCCATGTGACGCCGGTATCCATCGCATGCCGGACCGCGTTACACGCCGGGCCGCCAGGTGCCGTGGAACCCGAATGGCACGCGGTGCGGCAGGCGGGCGACCGCGACGGGCCCAGCGGGGAGGCGCAGGGCATCGAACACCAGCAAGTCGCTGCGCTCCTCCTGTTCACGCCAGGCCACGGCGAGCAGCCAGCCGTCGCCCTCGGCCGCGTCCTTCGCGCGCGGCACGAACACCGGTTCGGACACCACGTCGCCGTGGGGCAGCGTGTGGAGGCTGCGTTCGCCGGTGTCGAAGTCGAACCGGGCGAGGCTGTCGTAGAGCACGCTCTCCGCGTCGCCCCGTGCGCGCGAGGTCGCATGGCACGTGTAGAAGCCGTAGCGGTTGCGCCGCCCCGTGTAGCGCTCGTCGATGCGTGGAAACTCCGCCACGAGATCGTCGAGGTACTCACGCCGGAACCCGGTGCTCGCATCCGCCAGGTGAAACGTCCAGCGGCACAGGCGCGCGGCCATCGCCTCGGGGTCGCCGGGGCGGCCCTCGGCGTCGGGCAGGCCGGGCGCAGCCTCCGACTGCATGACGTAGGCCACGATGGTGTCGCCGTCGTCCCATGCGTTCATCACATGGAACATGTGGCAGGCGTCAGTGTCGAACCAGCGCGGCGTGCCGGCCGCGTTCCCGCGCTGGATCACGCCGACGTGGGTCCGCAAGCTCGCGTCCCAGGCCAGCAACGGCTTGCCGCGCATGGCGCGTTCCACGCTGAGCGTCAGCGGCGTTATGGGAAAGAGCACATGCCCGCGCGTCATCATGAAGTCGTGCACCATGCTGGCATACGGCGCTGTGAACGACTGAAGCTGCGTGACCTCGCAGCGCGTGTCCATCACGCCATAGAGCATGCTCGGCGAGCAGGGACCGTCGGGCGAGTACGCGAAGAAGTGCAGCTCGCCGCTCTCGGGGTCGATCTTGGGGTGCGCGGTGCAGCGCGAGGTCACGCGGCCGCCGAAGCTCTGGTGCCCCCTGGAGGCCAGCGTGCGGGGGTCCAGCTCGAAGGGCTGATGCGACTCCTCGAGCGCGAACAGCCGAGCGCCGTGCCAGAGCATGCTGGTGTTGGCCGTGCCGCCGTTGCGGCCCTGCGCCAGCGGGTCGCTGGTGGCGGGGTTCCCGAAGGTGCCGAAGAGCGCGCGCCCGGCCTCGTGCTCGAGCTGCCACTTCGGCGTGCGCGCCCAGCGGTTGCTGTACGACACCTTGCCGGCGCCGAGGTGGAACGCATGCACCATGCCATCGCCGGAGAACCAGTGATAGTTGTCGTCGCGCGGCGTGTACTGCGGGTTCGGGCCGACACGGTACAGGCTGCCAGCCAGCTTGGGCGGCAGGGTGCCCTCGATCTCGAGCGCCGCGATGTCGTGCTCCTCACGGAGCGGCGCGTAGTTGCCGGTGAAGAAATGAGGGTTCGTCTGCGTTCTTGCGTTCACGTGGGGCCTTCGGGATTCAGTTCGTTCGGGAAGCGCTGCCAGATGGCGAAGTGCGTAGCCTCGATGGGCTAGCGCTTCGACCCGGCGGCGTCGAGGCGCGGGACCTCCGGGAGCTCCGGGGCTTCGAGCCCCGCGAACGGATCGCGCCAGGCGTCGATCTGCCACAGGCGCGCGTGCCATGCCGCGACGTGCGGGTAGTCCGAGAGCGGCAGCCCGGCGAGATCCGCGAACGGGAGCACCGACGCCATGCGAAAATCCGCATACGACACCGCGCCCCCGACGAGCCAGTCCCTGGCGCTCAGGACGCTGTCGAGAAGCGTCGCCGCCTGGGCAAAGGCCGAGAGCCCCTCCGCCACGAGGTCGTCGCGGATGGGGCCGAGCCCGTAGCGCTGCTTCGTCACGCGCTCGAAGTGGACCTTGTCGCACGAGGCGACGAAGTCGCACGTACCCCAGCTCAACCAGCGGATCATCTCCGGTTGTGCGGCGCCCGTGCGCCAGAAGTCCGAGCCCATGAGCTGCGAGAGGCGGCACGCGATCGCGTCCGTTTCCCAGAGCGACTGGTCCCCCTCGACGAGGATGGGCAGTCGCAGGTTCGGGTTCAGCGGCCGAAACTTCTCCTGCTGTGACGGGTCGAGAGGGGCCGCGTGGACGAGCTCCACGGGTGCGTCGAGGTAGCGCGCCACGGCGACGGCGACCCGTGGATTGAGGTTCCGGCTGAAGTACAGTTTCATGAATCGTCCTGTGCCAGGAAGGGCCCGGCTGGGTCAAGACGACGATATCCTGTGCTGCGAGACGGCTTCAGGCGGCTGAGCAAATCTGCGTCGCGTCGAGCGGATTGCCGCCGGCGGCGACCTCCACGTAGCTTCCCCGGATTCGCGCGCGCCGCGTTCGGCGCGGCGCGCGCCCAACCAAGGAGGTCGGTTCATGCCCAAGCAACCTGTGCAAGACCCCACGGACGTCGATCAGCTCTCCGCCGCCCAGATCGAGGAGCGCGTCGAGAAGACGCTCGAGCATATCGAGGCCATCAAGGCGCTCTGGCCTGGCCTGGAGCGGCTCGAGGAGGCGCGGCGCACGCGCAGCCTCGGCCGAAGCCTCGCCGTGATGGGGCCGCCGCTCGGCAAGCTCTTCGCGCTGCTGCGCCCCAGGGACGGCAAGGAGAGCGCGCTCGCCCGATCGTTTCATGTGCTCGGGGACCAGGACGACGGCGAGGACCCGGAGCGGTTCGAGGTGGAGCTGCTCGAGCGGCGCCTGAAGCGCGCCGTGGCCGAGCAGAAGGTCGCCGACGCGCTCGAGGATCTGGCGCGCCACCTCGACGACGACGCCCTCGCCACCGGCGAGATGGTCATCGGTCCGGGCCTCGCCGCGCTCGACCTGGCGCGCGCGATCGCCCGCCAGAACGCGACCTTCCGCGCCGTCCTGGCGCCGGTCCTCGACGACTTCCGGGCGATGACGAAGCAAGCGCGCAAGGGGAAGAAGCCCGAGGCGCCGAAGCCTGAGCCGGCGGCGCCCGAGCCGATCTGACGGCGCCGCGGGCGCGCCCGCGCAGCCCCACCGTCCCGACACGGCAGCGGCCGGCCAGGCGCCTCTCCTACCGCGCTGGCGCTGCCCGGCGCTGCCGCCCGTCGACCCGAAACCGAGCCCACGCACCGCCCCGCCGGGCATCCGGCCATGCCTCGCCAGGTACCAGCGGTACCTCGCCTGGTACCCGGCGGTACCTCGCCTGGTACCCGGTGGTACCTCACCTGGTACCCGGCGGTACCTCGCCTGGTACCCGGCGATACCTCACCAGGCATCTGCCAGTAGCTCGCCAGGTACCCGGCGATACCTCACCAGGCATCCGCCGGTAGCTCGCCAGGTACCCGGCGATACCTCACCAGGCATCCGCCGGTAGCTCGCCAGGCACCTGCCAATGCCCGGTTCATCCGGCCGAGATGCGCACGCGTCAGTACTCGACGTCCTGCTTGAAGACGAGCTCCGAGGACGGCGACTCGGGGTTTGTGGTCTTCTCGAGGCTGATGACGAGCTCGAACCGGGTGAGCGGCACGCTCACGTCCTTGAGCTTGCCGGTGCGGGCCTCGGCGTCGAAGTTGAGCGCGCCGACCCGCTGCCAGGGCGAATCGCTGTCCGGGCGCGCCCAGACGACGTAGGCGGAGCCGGCGGGATCGAGGCGATCGGGCGGGGGGAGGTTCTTCGCGCTGATGTCGAGGCGCGTCATCGCCGCGTCGAAGTTGACGTCGGCCACGACCACGGCGTCGGCGCCCGGCGCCTTCCCGATGCCCTGCGGCGTGTAGCGCAGCGGGCCGCCGCAGGCCGCCATCATCGCGCACGCGAACGCCACGACGGCGAGCCGCAGCACCTTCGATACATGTCCTCTCATCTCGGTAGATCCTCCTTGGTCGCTCTGCTGCGGGCGAAGACGCCTCGCGGAGCCCCCGGCACCGGCCGGCGGGCGAATCAGCGGCGGCATCATAGCGCCTCCGGCCGCGCCGACGGCGCTCGCCGACGCAGGATGCGACCCGCCGCGCCGCCTCCCCCGCCGCGCCGCCTCCCCCGCCGCGCCGCCTCCCCCGCCGCGCCGCCTCCCCCCGGCCGCGCCGCCTCCCGCTGCGCCGCCTCGCTCGCCGCGCCGCCTCCCCCGCCGCGCCGCCTCCCCCCCGCCGCACCGCCTCCCGCCGCGCCGCCTCGCTCGCCGCGCCGCCTCCCCCGCCGCACCGCCTCCCCCGCCGCGCCGGGTGGTGCGGTACTTACCGCGGGCAGCGCCGCAGAGGATCGAACCGCCAAGACGCCAAGAACGCCAAATGATTGAGATTTCTTGGCGTCCTTGGCGCCTTGGCGGTTCCCGAAGCTCCGAGCGTTCGGCCGATGCACCGCACGACCCGCGCGCGGCATGCGTCTCGGGATCGGCGGAGCGCGCGGTACGGACGGATCGCATGGCGAAGCGCCGCCCTTCGACTAAAGTCTCGAATTCGAGATGGATCTGGCACACACACGGCTCGGTGCGCGGGGCGATCGCTGGTCGACGTCGCGGGGGGTCCTGGATGTCCGCACGCCCGCGTTCGACGTCGTGACGCGGCGTTTCGAAGGGTACGCGACGCTCGATCTCATCGAGCCGGCGGTCAGGCACCTGGAGACCCTCATCGAGTCGGGCGTGCACCCGGTCGTGTTCAACGACTTCGAGCACGGCACCGGCTACGACAGCGACGTCCGCGCCAGGCTCACGGCGTGGCACCAGCGGAATTCCGGCAAGCTGAAGGAGGTCCACATCCTCGTCCGGCCGGGGCTCGTCGCCATGGGCGTCACGGTCGCCAACCTCGCCATGGGCGGCCGCTTCATCGTCTACTCGGATCGCTCGACATACGAGTGGACGCTCGCCGGCGCCCTGACCGAGCGGATCACAGCGGCGCCCACCTCGTCCGTGCGCGCGCCGTCCCCGCGCTGACGCAGGCTCCTGCCCCTGTCCGACGACCGCCGCGCAGCGGCTCGCGCCAGGCCCCGCGCAGCGGCTCGCGCCAGGGCCCGCGCGCAGCGGCTCGCGCCAGGCCCCGCGCGCAGCGGCTCGCGCCAGGGCCCGCGCGGCGGCCTCAGCCCGGGGGTCGGGCCGCACGGCAGCCCGTCCGGCAGCGCCGCGGCGCCGCCGGACCCGCGCTCACGGGTGCTGCGCGACCCCGTTCGCCTGCGCCATCCCGTTCGCCTGCGCGCTCCGGGCGCCCAGCGTGATCTCGCTCATCCGGCCCGGGTGCTTCCCCTCGATGCCCTCGTAATAGCGGCGAATCGTCGCCATGTCGGCCTCGATGTCGCCCGTCGGATGGAACACGTGGACGATCCCGCCGCGCTTCCGGGCGAAATCGAGGTAGCCGAGGATGATCGGGACGCCGGCGCCGAGCGCCACGTAATAAAAGCCCGTCTTCCAGCGCTTCGTGCGCGAGCGCGTGCCCTCGGGCGCGATGATCAGAACGAGCTCGTCGCGCTGCTTCAGGACGTCGACGACGGCCGCGACAAGGTTGTTCCTGTCGCGGCGATCGACGGGGATGCCGCCGAGCCACCGGAAGAACCAGCCGAACGGCGGCTCGAAGAGCGTGTGCTTGCCGAGCCACGAGAACTCGAGGTCGAGCGCGTAGCTCACCGCGAGCGTGAACGGGAAATCCCAGTTCGAGGTGTGGGGCGCCGCGATCAGCACCGCCTTCGGCGGGAGATCCGTCACGCCCTCCACGCGCCAGCCGAACACGGAGAGCCATGTCTGGCCGACGAACCGGCGAATCGCACGGCGGGTGGCTGAAAAACGCGGGGCAGGATCGCTCGGCATGGATGACCTCGACGGTAAGCAGCCGGGAGATTCGTCGCTGCCCGGGTGGATGTCACGTCACGCTTCCGTCATCCCCGCGCGCGGCACCCACGCCTCGCTTAACCGCGTTTTCCCAGGGGTTTCCCGCGCTCTTCCCGCGCTCTTCCGCGCTCGTCCGTGCCGGGCGTCGCGCCCGGCAGCGGCCGTGCCCGCGCTCAGCGGCGCTCGAGCCCGTGCGGCTTGCCCTCGCCGTAGCCGGCCAGCGTCTGCACCCCGATGACGGACTTCTCGTGGAGCTCGTCGAGGTTCGCCGCGCCGGCGTAGGTGCACGCCGACTGCACGCCGGTGATCATCTCGATCAGGATGGCGCCGACACTCTCGCGCCCCTCCTGGATGTAGATGCGCGACGTCGAGATGCCCTCGCGGAAGAAGACCTTCTTGGCGCGCTCGAACGGGTCGAGATCGGCGGTGCGCTCGCTGACGGCGCGGGCGCTCGCCATGCCGTAGTTCTCCTTGTAGAGCAGGCCCTCGCGGTCCTCCATCACGTCGCCCGGGCTCTCGTACGTGCCGGCGAGCGTCGTGCCGACCATGACGCGCGAGGCGCCGGCGGCGAGGTAGAGCGCCACGTCGCGCGGGTGCCGGACGCCGCCGTCGGCCCAGACGCGCTTGCCGTGGCGGGCCGCCTCGCGGGCGCACGCGAGCACCGACGTGAACGTCGGCCGGCCGGCGCCCGTCTGCATGCGCGTCGTGCACATCGCGCCGGGGCCGACGTTCACCTTCACGATGTCGGCGCCGGCCTCGATGAGCGCCCGCGTGCCCTCCGCCGTGCAGACGTTGCCCGCCACGAGCGGGACGGCGTCGCCCACCGCCTGCCGCACGGCGCGGATCGCCTCGATCATGCGGCGCTGGTGGCCGTGCGCCGTGTCGAGCACGATCGCCGAGACGCCGATCTCGAGGAGCCGGGCGGCGCTCTGGGCCGCCTGCGCCGAGATGCCGAGCGCCGCCGCGACCATCAGCTCGCCGCTCGCGTCGAGCGTCGGCCTGAGCAGCTCCAGGCGCACGGCGTCGTCGCGCGTGAGCACGCCGTGGAGCCGCCCGTCGCCGTCGAGCACGGGCACCGCCTTCACGCGCGCCTCCTCCATCAGCAGGAACGCCGCCCGGTTCGGCGTGCCGGCCGCGATGGTGATGAGGCGCGACGACATGAGCGCCGACGCGGGCGTGTACTGGTCCCGGTTGCGCAGGTCGGCGTGGGTGACGATGCCGATCGGGCGGCGCTCGTCGTCGACGACGACCACCATGTCGTGCGACCGCTTCCGGATGATGCCGTGCACGTCGCGGAGCGTCGCCCGCGGGGAGACCGAGAGCGGCGTGTCGTACCGCGGGTCGGCGCCCTTGATGTGCCGGACGATGCGCTCGACCGTGTCGAGATCCATGTCCTGCGGCAGCACGCCGAGCCCGCCGAAGCGGGCCATCGTCTCGGCCATCCGCTTGCCGGTGACCGCGTTCATGTTCGCCGAGACGATCGGGTGCGAGCCGCCGGGGAAGTCCGTCGGGCGCAGGTCGGTGTCGAGGCGCGAGCCGCCGGCGAAGTACCCGGGGGTCAGGAACACGTCTTCGAGCGCGAGCTCCAGGCTCTCGTCACGCTCGGGGTGGAGGAAACGCATGCACAGGCTCCGGTCAGGGGTCGTGGCGCGGCGCCGCGCGGCCGCGCGCGAGCAGGTCCGCGTAGAGGGCGAAGAGCGCGTCGAAGTGCTCGTCGCTGGCGGGCAGCCGCTCGCCCGCGGCGCGGGCCGCCGCGACGCGCTCGCCCCGGGGGCGGTCCAGGATCCGCTCGATCGAGGCGGCGACCTCGGCGGCCGGGGCGCGCGCCGGGTAGGCCTCGGCGGCGCCGGGGCTCACGAAGTCCATCGCCGCGCCGGCCGCGGGGACGACGAGCGGCAGCCCCGAGCAGAGCGCCTCGCCCAGCACGAAGCCGAACGTCTCGGCGGCGCCCCCGTGGGCGAAGACGTCGGCGCTGGCGAGCAGCGCCGCGTAGGTGGCGCGGTCCTTCGCGAAGCCGAGGAAGCTCACCTGCGGCAGCGCGGCCGCGCGCCGCTCGAGCCGCGCCCGCTCGGGCCCGTCGCCCAGGATCGCCAGCGCCACGGGGCGCCGCGCCGCGAGCTCCCGGACCGCGTCGATCACGAGCGCGACCCGCTTCTCGACGGCGAGCCGGCACGCGACGAGCACGAGCGCGGCCGACGGGTCGTCCGCGAACCGGCCGAGCAGGCTCCGCCGCAGCGCCGGGTCGGCGCGGGAGGGGTCGAACGACTCGCGCCGCACGCCGAACGTGACGCGGTGGACGCGCTCGCAGCCGTGCGCGCGGAGCTGCTCGGCGATGAACGTGCCCGGGGCGATCGTCGCGTCGAACCGCCGCGACAGCGCGCGCGGCCAGGCGAACAGCGCGCCCTCCAGGGCGCGGGCGACGGCGCGCGGGCGCAGCCGGTCGAGCAGCGGCGCGGCGTACGTGCTGATCTGATCGGAGTGGTACACGAACGTGCGGAGGGGGACCGCGCGCTCGCGGGCCACGACGAGCGCGGACGTGTACGGCGCGCTCGCCTGGAGCACGTCGGGCGCCTCGCGGCGGATGATCGCGCGCACCGCGCCGAGCCGGAGGAGCGCGTGGTAGGTCGGGTCGTACGGCATCGGCGGGCCGGCCACCCGCACGATGCGCCCTCGCTCGAGCTGCACCTCCTCGTCGCGCGGCCCGGGCGCCACGACGACCACCTCGTGGCCGCGCCGGCTGCCCTGGCGCACGAGCTCCTCGAGGTACGACCGCACGCCGCCCCCGCGCGACGAGAAGAACTCCGCGACGTCGAGGATCTTCATGAGTGCTCGCTCCCGCGGAACAGGATGCCGCTCTTCCACGCGCTGCGCAGCGCCCCGGTGCGGTTCAGCACGTGGAGCAGCGCCGGCAGGAACAGGAGGGCGCTCGCCACGCACGCGATCTCGCCGCTCACGGCCACCCAGCCGAACGAGTTCAGCGCCTGGTTGTCGGCGAACACGAGCGAGCCGTAGCCGAGCACGGTCGTGTAGCTGCAGAGCGCCACCGGCCCGGCCGAGCGCTTCAGCGCGAGCGTGACGTCGCCGCCGAGCAGCCGCGCGCGATCGAAGACGTTGAACGGGTACTCGCAGCCGATGCCGAACGTGATCGGCAGCGCGATGAAGTTCAGGAAGTTGATCTTCACGTCGAGCATGGCCATCGCGGTCGCCGTGCCGAGCACGCCGAGGACGAGCGCCGACAGTACCGTGAACGCGCCGAGCAGGCTCCCGGTCGCGAGCACGACGACGATCGTGACGGCCAGGAACGACGCCGCCGTCGCCAGCGGGCCGTCGCGCTCCATCGACCGGATCATCTCGGCGAAGACCGTCGGCCGGCTCGCCGTGACGACGTGCGTGCCGTCGGGGAGGACGACGTTGCCGGTCGTGTTCGCCATCCGGAGGAGGTTCTTGCCGTTCGAGAACGAGACGTCGTTCTTGTACTTCACGTAGAACACCGTGCCCACGACCCCGTTGTTCTCCTCGAACCTGCGCCGGATGAGGTCGGGCAGGTCCTGGGGCGCGATCACGCGCAGCGTCTCCGGCGGCATCATGAGCCGGACGCGCTCCTGCTGCTCCGGGGTGAGCGACCTGAGCACGCGCGGGGTCAGCCGGTCCCGGATGCGCTCCAGGATCTCGATCTTCTTGCGCTGCTCCTCGGGCGTGCCGGGGAGGACGTCGGCGATCGTCGCGACGTCGGCCACGAGCCTGCCCTGCGGGTCCTTCGCGTCGTTCGCCAGGATCTGCGCCTTGATGGCGGGCACCTGCTCGGGCGTGTCCGCGAGCATCATCGCGCCCGCGACGTTCATCTTGCCGCCGAAGACCTCGGACGCCTTGAGCGACCAGCTCCCCGCGCCCTTCTGCTGCGAGCTCTTCGAGCCGAGGCGCGCGAAGTTGTACTCCCACGGGTCCTTCACGTACGCGGGGAGCTTCCACGCCGCGAGGAGCAGCGTGATCGGCGCGACGGCGAGGATCACGATCGGCCACCGCTTCGTCGCGCGCGCGAGCAGCCGCGCGGTGGGCCCCGAGGCGCCCTCCTCCGAGACGCGCGGCGCCGGATCGCGCAGCCAGCGCGGGAGCCTCGCCTGAAGGCGCTCGATCGCGACGATCGTCGCCGGCACGAGCGGCACGATGGAGGCCCACACCGCGAGCATCCCGACGAAGCCGATCGTGCCGAACTGGCTGAAGCCGCGGAAGTGCGTGATCGTGAGCGATCCGTAGGCGATCGCCGCCACGCACGCGCCGACGAGCTCGGCCCGGAAGGCGTTGAAGACCGCCTCGCGCCGCGCCTCCTCGGCCGCCATGCCGCGCGCGCGGAAGTCGCGGTACCGCGACAGGAGCACGATCGGGTAGTTGACCCCGTTGCCGACGATGATCGCCCCGAGGAACGCGCCGACCGTGTTGACGTAGCCGTACGTCGCCGTCGCGAACGCGTAGCCGGCGCTCGCGCCGAAGGCCGTGGGCAGGCCGATCACGAGCAGCGACCACGGCGACCGGTAGTAGAGGCTGACGCCGCCGAGGATCAGCACCAGGGCGACGACGGTGGCCCACACCGCCTCGCTGACGAGCGACTTCTGCTCGGCGATGGCGTTCGGGATGTCGCCCGCGTACCCGACCTGCATGGCCGGGTGGAACTGCGCGGGCTGGAGGCGATCGACGAGCGCGGTCACGTCGTCGAGGAGCTGCGCCGCCTTGCGATCGCCCATGCCGGCGCTGCGCGAGACGATGCGGATCGCGACCATCCGCCCGTCGGGCGTGGAGAAGTAGCCGCTCGGGAACTCGTCGATCTTCTTCAGCCGCCGCTGGAGCTCCGCCCACGTGTCGTCGAGCGAGAGGCCCTTCTTCTCGTCCGGCGCGCCCGCCGCCTGGCCGCCGCTCGCGCCGCCGGGCTCGCCTTCGTCCAGGTCCTCGATGAGGCCGCCGCGGAGCGCGAGCTCGAGCTCGATGGCCTCGTCCGCCTGCTCGAGCTCGCGGACGCTCGCGTAGAGCCACTTGTTCTCGTCGAAGAAGCGGCGCGCCTCCTTCGTGCCGGACTCCACGTAGCGGATGAGCGACTCCGGCCCGCACGCCTGCCGGCACGCGTCGTCGGCGCACGCCGCGAGGCAGGCCGCGCGCTGCCGGAGCGGCGCCTCGACCTGCTCGGTGAGCGCGTCGATGAACCGCTCGTTCGCGCCGCGATCCGGCGACTCGGCGATCACGATGAGCTGCGCGCCGCCGTCGACGCGCTTCGCCTGGCGCTCGTACGCCATGAACGCCGGGCTGTCGCTCGGCAGGAGCTCGCGGAGCTCCGTGCGCAGCTCGAGCCGCGACGCGTAGGCCCACAGCCCTGTCATGGCGGCGATCGCCAGGCCGATCACGAGCCAGGGACGCCGCCCGCTGAAGTCGACGAGCGCCCCGATCATCCTGAGGAGCATGAGAAGAACACCTCGATCCGGCGCCGGGTCGCGCCCGGCGCGGGCAGGTCTTACCACGCGCGCGGCGCGCGGAAGGACGACGGCGCGCCATCACGCGCCATCACGCCATCACGCGCCCTCACACGCAATTACGCGCAGAACGACGGCTGGATCCCCTTCGGCCGCGGCGCCGCCGCCGGGCGCAGGTGGCCGAAGGCGAACAGGCCGCCGGTGAACCCGACCCAGGAGCGGAAGTGCCGGAAAGTCTCCAGCCACTGGAGCGCCTTCGGCCCCTCGACGAGCGGGCGGATGCCGGCCCGCGCGGCGTGCTCACGCGCGTTCACGAACGCGTTCGCGAGCATCCGCTGGACGACGATCGGCGAGGAGCGCTCGCGCGCGCGCTGCGCGGCGGCGCTCCCGACGCGCGCGGCGGCCGCCGGGTCCCGCGCGAGCGCGAGCGCGGCGGCGGCGAACGCGGCGTTCGCCTTGTCCTCCGCGAGCGCGCCGCGGCCCGGCTCGAGCAAGAGGCCGTTGTGGCCGCTCTGGATCTGCGAGCTCACGCCCATGCCGTCCGCGAACGCCACCGTCGGGGCGCCGCACCAGAGCGCCTCGCTGAGGACGTTGCCGAACGTCTCGCTCAGCGACACGTGAAGGAAGGCGGTCGCGTGGCGGTAGTAGTCCGAGATGCGGCTGTACGGCACCTCGCCCGTGAAGATCACCCGCCGGGCGACGCCGAGCTCGCGCGCCAGCGCCGCGTACGCCGCGCTGTCCGGCCCGTCGCCGACGAGCGTGAGCGTCGCCTGCGGGTGGTTCGGCGCGATGTGCTCGGCGAAGATGCGGATGAGCCGGTGCTGCGACTTCTCGCGGGTGTGCCGCCCCGCGCAGACGAAGCGCGGGCCGTTCACGTCGAGCCCGCGCTCCTCGAGCAGCGGCGCGTACGGGTCGGGGCCGAGCGCGCGATCGAACACGTCCTCCGGCACCATCCGCGGGATGACGTGGATCGGCACCGTCACGCCCCGGTCGCGCCAGTAGTCGCGGAGGCCGTCGCTCAGCACGACGAGCCCGTCGCCCTGGTTGTAGAGGTCGACGAACAGCTTCTCCATCGGCGCGCGGAGCGTCTTGTGGAGGACCGTGTGGACCGCGCCGATCCGGGAGATGCGCTCGGGCAGCAGCACGTCGTATGCGGCCGCGAGGTGCGTCGTGTTCACGCAGAGCAGCGGGATGCCGCGCATCTTGCGCAGCCAGATGCCGAACTCGACGAGGAGCGTCGTGGTCTGGGCGAAGCAGATGTCGAAATCCCACCGCATCGGATCGAACACGAACGACTCCAGGGGCATCGGCAGGTGCACCCCCGGGTAGGTGCGCAGCGGCACGCTCGGCAGGGCGACCGTGCCGGGGGGCATCTCGTCGGCCGAGGCGTCCGGATCCCGCGGTCCGATCAGTGTTGCCTGGTGACCACAGGTGTTGAGCGCCCGATACAGGGCCCGCGTCTGGAAGACCGCGCCGTTCGCGTAAGGAATGCGCGTGAAGTCGCTGAGGATGGCGACCTTGAGCGGCCGCCCGTTGGCGCCGGACAGGGCAGCGAAGGGATTCTCGGGAACAGCCGTGTGCGCCCTGGCGAAGGAATGCCCTCCCCGCGCCAGTCCCGCCGATGAAGTGTGGCGCGTCGACGCGATCGCCTCGTGCTGTGCGCGATCGATCCGGGGGCCGCCGAGCGGCCGAATTGCATCCATGGTCATCTTCGTTGCTCCTTCGAGAAGCGGCGCAGACCGTCGTCAAGGACCGGTCCGCGCAGCGCGACGGGCGATATGACGTTCATGTCGCGCCTCTGGCGGCCGTGTCTCTCCCGCGCCCTCGAGCGCGGCCTGCTGCTGGTCACAGCAGCCATTCCTCGCGTCTTCAGTCCGAATCGTCGGGGACGTTTAGCAAACCTCGTGCCCGTGACGCCACATCAACCGCGGCGCGAGGTGCGAACGCGGTGATGCACCTGGGCGCTCCGGCGCGCCTCTTCCAGCGCGGCGAGCACGGCCGAGGGCGCATCAGGCAGCGCGCCCGCGAGGTCGACGCGCGCGAAGTCGTCTGCGCGCACGCGGTCAAAGAAGCGCGCCACGGTGTCCCGCGAGAGCGCGGCGAACGAGCTCGCGACGGCGACGCCGGCGCGCTCGGCCAGCAGCGCGTTGAGCGTCTGCTCGTGATGGCGCTCGTCGTGGAGCGCCAGCACGGGCCTCCCGGCGAGCACGCACTCGGCGAGGACGTTGCTGCCGGCGGTCGTCACGACGGCGGACGCGACCTCGAGGTGGGCGAGGAACGCGCCGGCGTCGAACGGCCGCGCCAGCACGCCGGGCACGTCGAGGCCGGGGGCGCCGAACGCGATGACGCGCCGACCGGCGCGCGCGACGAGCTCGATCATGCCGCGCGCGTCGTACTCGCTGAAGTAGCAGACGACGGCCCCCGCCTCGACGCCGGCCGCGGCGTCCGCGGGCGGCGGCCGGCGCTCCGGGCGCGCGACGAGGGTGCCCGGGGTCCCGGGCTCGATGGGGAGGAAGTGGACGGCGACCGCGTGGCGCGCCCGGCTGGAGGCCCAGGTCGTCCGGCGGCTGGCGAGCACCCGCAGGCGCGGCAGCCCCTCGGGCAGGCGGCAGCGCGAGAAGACGAGGTCGTGGCCGACGGCGATCGCGGGGATCCCGAGGGCGCGCGCGGCGAGCAGGGAGGGCAAGTCCCCGTCGCTCACGAGGGCGTCGGGCCGGAAGCCCGCCTGCTCGACGACGTCCTTCGCCACGCGGCGCGGGACCTCGATCGCGCCGCCGAGGCCGCGCGCGATGGGCCGCACGGGGCGGTGCTCCGGCAGCGCGCCGAGCAGCTCCGCCGCCTGGCCGCCGCCGTAGATCCTGAGCTCGTGGCCGCGCTCGCGGAGGGCCCGCGTGACGGCGAGCGCGCGGCTCGCGTGGCCGCGCCCGCGGCCGTGGACGTAGTACGCGATCCTCGCCACGGCCGCTCAGCGCCTGCTTTGCTTCGTCGGGGTCATCTGGTTCACCTGGCGGTAACGAAAGCAGCTCACGAGGTGATCGTTGACCATCCCGGTCGCCTGCATGAGCGCATAGCAGATCGTGGAGCCGACGAACTTGAAGCCGCGGCGCACGAGATCCTTGCTGAGCGCGTCCGAGACCGCCGTCTTCGCGGGGATCTCCGCGGGGGCGCGGAAGGCGTTGACGACGGGCGCCCCGCCGACGAAGCGCCAGAGGTACGCGTCGAAGCTGCCGTGCTCGCGCTGCACCTCCAGGAAGCGGCGCGCGTTGTTGACGGCCGACTCCACCTTGAGCCGGTTGCGCACGATCCCGGGGTCCGCGAGGAGCTTCTCGACGCGCGCCGGCGTGAAGCGGGCGACGCGCGCCGGGTCGAAGCCCGCGAACGCCTCGCGGTACGCCGCCCGCTTGCGCAGCACGGTGATCCAGCTGAGCCCCGCCTGCGCGCCCTCGAGGATCAGCATCTCGAAGAGCGCCCTGTCGTCGTGCACCGGCACGCCCCACTGCTCGTCATGGTAGGCGACGTAGTCGGGATCTGCGGTCACCCACGCGCATCGTTCCGCCATCGGGCGCCACTGTAGCAGCCCGCCCCTCCTCGTCGCCGCGCCTCGTCGCCGCCGGACGCGACCCCCGGCGAGCCACCGCACCGGCGCGACGAGCGCTTTGACTCCCCGCCGGCGCGGCGCTCCAATGCGGCTCGTAGCCGGCCGCGCCGCGCGCACCATGACCGCCTCGAGCAGCTTTCCTTCGACGGGATCCCGTGGGCTCCGCGGCGGCGACACCGCCGAGGAGCGCCGCGCGATGGCCCGCGGGCTGCCCACGGCGCTCGTGACCTGGCCCACCTTCGCGGCGCTCGACGTGTTCGTCGTGGTGGCGGTGTTCCCGAGCGCCTCGATCGCGCGGCTGTTGCTCTACCGGTTGATCGGCGAGGTGATCCTGCTCTGGCTCTACCTGCTCGCCCGGCGCGAGCAGACCTCGGCCGAGCTGCTCGACGCGGCGCACGTCTTCGCGGTCTGGAGCACGGGGGGGCTCATCTCGGTGATGGCCCTGGAGTTCGGGGATCTCACCTGGAGCTACATGCACGGGCTCTCGATGGTGATGCTCGTGGACGCGACGATCCTGCCCACGCACTTCACGCGCTCGCTGCGGATGACGCTCCCCGTGGCGCTGAGCTTCCCGATCATCATGGGCGCGGGGGCGTCGCTCGATCCGGGGCTCGCGGAGCAGTGGTCGTCGCCGCGGTCGCTCGTCGTCTTCGCCTGCAACTACATCTTCGTGCTGGCCACCGCGATCCTCGTGTCGGCGGCGAGCCACGGCCTCTGGTCGGCGCGCCAGCAGGTCTTCGAGGCCCGCAAGCTCGGCCGCTACCGCCTCGTGGCGCCCGTGGGCCGGGGCGGGCAGAACGAGGTGTGGCTCGCCTGGGACGAGTCGCTCCGCCGCGACGTGGCGCTGAAGCTGCTCCGCAGCGAGAGCAAGTCGGACGGCGATGTGCGCAGCTTCGAGCGCGAGGCGCGCGCGACGAGCCGGCTCACGTCGCCGCACACGATCCGGATCTTCGATTTCGGGGCGAGCAGCGACGGCGTCTTCTACATCGCGATGGAGCACCTGGCCGGCGCGGACCTCGCCACGCTGGTGCGCGACCACGGCCCGATGACCCCCGCCCGCGTCGTGCACTTCGCGCGGCAGGCCTGCCTCTCGCTGGCGGAGGCGCACGACGCGGGCGTCATCCACCGCGACATCAAGCCGCACAACCTCTACATCACGCGCGTCGGCGACGAGCACGACGTGCTCAAGGTGCTCGACTTCGGGATCGCCAAGCAGGTGACCCTCGAGGGCGACGCGAGCATGACGGACGTCGGCGTGATCAAGGGGACGCCGACCTACATGTCCCCGGAGATGATCTCGGCGGGCACCGTCGACGCGCGGAGCGACATCTACTCGCTCGGGGTCACGCTCTATTACCTCCTGACCGGCGTCGCCCCGTTCGACGGCCGGAGCTTCGGCAAGCTCGTCTATTCGCACATGACGATGCCGCCGATCCCGCCGTCGCTGCGCACGCCGTGGCCGCTCTCGTCGGAGCTGGAAGAGGTCGTGATGCGGTGCCTCGCCAAGAAGCCCGGCGACCGCTACCAGAGCGCGCGCGAGCTCCTGGCGGCGCTCGACGCGTGCGCGCCGGCGCCGCCGTGGACGGCCGAGGACGCGCGGAGCTTCTGGGCGGCGCGCGCCGCGATGCCGCGCGCCGAGCCGCCGCCCCCGGACCCGGGGCCCACGGTGCGCCTGCGGCCCGACAAGGCCGTCTCGGCGGCGTGAAGGGTGGCCTGGAGGAGCGCGCGGCGCCGCGCTCCCCCAGGCCGGCTCGAGCCTGGATCAGGCCTGGCTCGCGCGGAGCTGCGCGGCCTCGGGGAACCGCCGCGACGCGGGCGGCGGGGCCCACCGCCTCGACGAGGGGGGCGGCCCGTCGAGCTGGAGCTGCCCGTCGAGCTGGAGCACCGGGCGCTTCGCCGCCGCGGGCACCGGCACGGGCCGCTCGCCCCGCGCCGCGAGGATGACGTTGTAGAACGCGAGGGCGCTCTCGTCCCACCCCGAGCACCCGGAGAGCGCCGAGACCTGCTCGGGATCGTACGGGGCGTAGGCCGCGCGCGACATCGCCTCGGCCAGGGCGGGCAGGTCGCCGGGCGCGACGAGCTCGCCGAGCTCGGGGCTGCTCAGCACGTCGGGGATGCCGCCGACGTGCGTCGCGACGACGCGCCGGCCCGACGCGAGCGACTCGATCACGACGTTGGGCGTCCCCTCGTGGTGGCTCGGCAGGACGAGCGCGTCGCAGGCGGCGACCCAGCGCGCCACCTGGTCGTGCGGCAGGCGCCCCGTCAGGTGGACGCGAGCGCCGAGCCGCTCCGCCGCCGCCTTGCAGGCCTGCTCGTCGGCGCCGCCGCCGACGAGCACGAGGTCGATGTCCGGGTGCGACGGGGCGATCCGCTCGAACGCCGCGATCGCGTCGAGCGCGCCCTTGTCGCGGAGCAGGTGCCCGACGTAGAGGAGCAGCCGGCGGTCCGGCGAGCGGCCCAGGGCGGCGCGGGCCTCGCCCCGGTCGCGCGGCCGGAACATGTCGCGGTCGACGCCGTTCATGACGACGTCGATGCGATCGCGCGGCACGCCGAGCGCGTGGACGCCCTCCTTGAGCTGCTTGCTGACGGCGACGACGCGCGTCGCGCGCCTGAGCCCCCACTCGAGCGCCGGCCGCACCGCCGGCTGCTGCGAGAGCACGTCGATGTCCGAGCCGTGCACCTTGACGACCGCGGGGACGCCGAGCAGCTCCGCCAGGCACACGGCGGCGAAGCCGTCCGGGTACGCGAACGAGCCGACGATGACGTCCGGCGCCGGGTGGTGGCGCGCGAGCTCGAAGAGCATCGAGGCCGCATAGAGCGGCCCATTCAGGTAAGGCGCCACCTTGGGCAGGTACAGGAAGCGCGGGTGTCGCACCGGCAACCCCTCGATGATCTCCTCGCGAGGCGCGTCGGCCGAGACTGACCATCTGGAGAACCTGGACGCTCCGGGGAACCAGGGAATTGTCGCGAACACGTCGATGTCGCAGTAACGCGACAGCGCGGCGAACTGCCGCCGGTTGAACGGCGCCTGGCCAGGGTTCATCGCGTTCGGGAAGATCTTGGTGATAAGCAGGATGCGCATTACCTCTGCTCCTCCGGACTCGCCCGCTTGGCTCGACAGGCCTTCTCCGATAAGGGGTGCGCGGCATCGCCGCACGGTCGCCCCACACCGAGCAGAGAGCGTGCCACCGCGGAGAAGCTGGAAACCGAGCGGGATCAGGAGCAACCGAGGCGGTCTTGGCGGTTTGCGAAAACCACGCTGCCTCACGCGAGGCAAAATTGCACAAGCCCCCACGCGGACTCTGCCGTTCCGGCATTTCCGTGGACAGCGCTTTTGTACAGCAAAGCGCCAACTTTACAATGGGGCGCTACAGAGAAAGTTTCGCGATGAACGCATCGCCCTGGCCCGCGCCCGTGAGCTGCGCGTCACCGAAGCGGATGCCGCCGTAGAAGCGGCCGGCGAGCGCCACGCTCGCGCCTGAGCCCGCCGCCACGTCGAGGCCGACCTGCGTCTGGCCGTCGCCGAACAGCGCGCTGAACAGGTGGTCGCCCGAGGGGGCGAGCTTGACGAGGTACACGTCGGTCTTGCCGCGGCTCGTCAGCGCCCCGCCGCCGAAGTCGGCCTCGCCGAAGAGCGGGCCCGCGAGCAGGACGTTGCCGGCCTCGTCCACGGCGGCGCTCGCGCGCGCGCCGGTCTCGAAGTCGGTGAGGAGCTGGTCCTCCGCGTCGCCGAAGCGCCGGCTCAGGAGGTGCTCTCCCGTGCCGGAGAGCCTCGCAAAGAAGAGGTCGCGCCCGCCGGCGCTCTCGATCGGGCCGCCGCCGAGGTCGAGGGTCGACGCGAACGTGCCCGTGATCACCACGTCGCCCGTGGCCTGGTGCACCGCGATGTCGTGGGCCTCGTCGGCCTCGGCGCCGCCGAAGCGGGCGCTCCAGACGTGGTCGCCGGAAGGGCCGAGCCGGGCCACGAAGACGTCGGTGAGCCCCTCGCTCTCGAGCTGGCCGCCGCCGAGATCGACGGCGCCGGAGAAGTGGCCGGCGACGAGGACGTCGCCGGTCGCGTCCGCCGCGATCGCGTAGGCGTGGTCGTCGCCCACGCCGCCGGCGCGCACGGCGAAGCGCGTGCCGCCGTCCTCGGCGTCGAGCGCCAGCACGAAGGCGTCGCGCATGCCGGCGCTCGCGAGCGCGCCGGCGCCGAAGTCGACGGCGCCGTGGAAGCCGCCCGCCACGAGGACGTCGCCCGCCGGGCCGATGGCGACGCGATCGCAGCGATCCGCGCCGGATCCGCCGAAGATCTTGCTCCAGAGGTGCTCGCCGTCCGCGTCGAGCCGGGCGACGAACACGTCGTCGGCGCCGCGCGACGAGAGCTCACCGCCGCCGAGGTCGATGCTGCCGAACGCGCGCCCCGCGACGACGACGTCGCCGCTCGAGTCGACGTCGATCGCCATCGCGAACTGGTTGCCCTCGCCAGGGAACAGCTTGCTCCAGAGGTGCGTGCCGTACCTGTCGAACTTCGCGACGAAGGCGTCGACGCCCGCGCCCGTCGCGACGAGCGGGCCGCCGCCGAAGTCGACGGTGCCCTCGATCTGGCCGGCGACGAGCACGTTGCCGTCCGCGTCGATCGCGACGGAGCGGGCGTACTGGCCGTTCGGGTCGCCGAAGCCGCGGCTCCACACCTCCTCGCAGGCCGGCGTGACGCCGTCGCAGTCCTCGTCCTCGGGCGTGGCGCACGCGTCGAAGGCGGGCAGGACCTCCCCGGCGCAGGGGCCCCACGACGTGCCCTCGGCGTTGCAGGTGCGCGTGCCGGCCGCGCAGCGCCCGACGCCGCGCGTGTCTTCCGGGCCCGTGTAGCACGCCTCCTGCGCGCCCGGCGTGCACACGCAGCCGGGGCAGCCGCAGTCGGGGCCGCTGCACGTGGCCGGCGTGAGCTCGGCGATCCAGGCGGCCACGCACTCGAGCTCGGCGGGCGTGTACGGCGGCGCGCCGAGCGGCATGCGCGCGCCGCACGAGGGCGCGTCCGTGAGCTTCACGTAGAGCACGCTCTCCTCGGGCCGCTCCGGGTCGGCGAGCACCCCGGCGCAGCTCTGGGCCGGGCGGCCGGCGACGCGATCGGCGACGCCGAGCGTGACGAGGTCGAGGGCGGACGCGGGCTCGCCCGGCCCGTGGCAGCTCACGCCGCCGCACCGCTCGGCGAGCACGGTCGGCACGTCGGCGCACGCGACGTCGTCCGGGCCGGCGTCGCGCGCCCTGAACCGCTCCTTGTCCTCGATCGTCCCCGGACACGCCGTGAGCACCAGCGGCAGCGCCGGCGCGGCGAGCGCGGCCGCCGCCCAGAGGCCGCGGCGGTGCCGGCGCGCGGACCTCGCCGGGCGCCGTTCGCGAACGTCAGTACCCATAATAAGCCACCCCCAGGTGAACGCCGAAGAGCTGGTCGAGCGCCCCGCCCGCGACGTACGGGTCTCCAGGCTCGGAGTCGAAGTCGTAGAAGAACCGCGTGTAGGACGCGCCGGCGCGCGCCTCGAGCCCGGGCGCGAACGGGACGGCGAGCGCGAGGCGGAGGTCGACGCCGCCGGCGCTCGGCGCACGGAAGTGCGACGCGAGCGCGCCCAGAGAGAGCGGCGCCTGGTAGCCTGCCCCCGCCTCGATCGCGACGGGGCCGACGGGCATGCGGCCGTCGAGCCCCAGGCGCAACGAGACGTACGACACCGAGGCTGCGTCGCGCGACGGGTCGCCCGTCGGCTCCACGTCGAAGTCGATCCAGCAGAGTCCGCCGGTCGCGAAGAGGACCGGCCCGGTCTGCCCCGCTGGACGGAAACGGCCCTTGAGGCCAGCGTGCAGCCGGCTCCAGGAGGTCGAAAGGCGGGCTCCCCCGGCGCCCTTCGAGTCGACGCCGAGGGCGCGGGCGTAAGAGAGCGCCACGCCGAGATCGCGGAGCACCGGGAGGGCGCCGCGCGCGAGCGGATACACCTCGCCCCGGACAGATGGCATTGGCGCGCCGAGGACGTTGTAGGTGCGGAGGTTCTCGGAGAGCAGATCGCTGAAGGACAGCGCGCGACCGGCGATCTCGATATCGACACCCGCGCTGAAGAGCTCGGTGCCGACGGAAGGTGGAGGGCCGTCAACCTCCTTTCGTTCGGCGCGTTCGCCGGGGGGCGCCGCGGCGCTCTGGGCCAGCGCGGAAGCCGGCGCCGCGAGCGCTAACGCGACCAGCGCGACCAGGGCGGCCGCGGCCGGGCGCCGCGCGCGGCGCCGTGAACCAGCACGGAAGACAGGACAGGCGAGCGTTCGCCTTTGCATTGGGCGCGAGCATAAGCGCTCTTTGCGCCCGGGGTCGAGCGCCGCCTTCGACGACCGGTGTCCGCGTCCGCCCGAGTCGGCGGTGAGACCCGGGCGTACGGGATGAACCCATCGGCCCCGAGCTCCCACTTGATTCGCCGCCTCCGTGCGAGGCGCCTATCCGGGAAGAGCGGACTACAATACGATCGCTGGATGATGGCGAAGGGGCGCCCCGCGCGCCGCGCGCTGCACGAAGGGGTCGAACCATCATCCATCACCGGCCCCCGCCGCGCTCACCGACGAGGCATCATGGCTGAACCACGAGCTCCCCGCTGGCCCATCGGCCTGCTCCTCCTCACGTCCTGTTCGGGTCAGTTCGGCGATCTCCCCGCGCATGACGGAGACGGCGAGGCGACGGCCCCGCTGTGCACGACCGTCGAGCCCGGCGAGTCCCCGCTGCGGCGGATGACACGCGTGGAGTACGACAACACGATCCTCGATCTGCTCGGCGACGACAGCCGCCCTGCGCAGGGCTTCGTGCCGGAAGAGGAGTCGCTCGGCTTCAACAACCAGGCGGCGGCGCTCGTCGTGAGCCCGCTGCTCGCCGAGCAGTACATGACCGCGGCCGAGGGGATCGCGGAGCGCGCGACGGGCAAGCTGCTCGCCGAGGCGCCCGCGTGCCGCGAGGCCGCGGCGGGCGCCGCCTGCCGCGGCGAGATCACGGCGCTCGTCGCCTCGCTCGGCAAGCGGGCGTTCCGCCGGCCGCTCGCCGACGACGAAGTCGCCGAGTTCGTGGACCTCTTCCAGCGCGGGATCGCCCTGGGGGACGCGCCCGACGACGCGTCGACGGGCCTGTCGCTCGTCGTCCAGGCGATGCTCCAGTCGCCGCACTTCCTCTACCGCGTCGAGCTCGGCATGCCCGATCCGGTCGAGGGCGACGTCGTGCCGCTCACGTCGTACGAGATCGCCTCGCGGCTGTCGTACCTGCTCTGGGGCACGATGCCCGACGAGGCGCTCTTCACCGCCGCCGATCGGGGGGAGCTCGGCACCGCCGCGGCGATCGAGGCGCAGGCGCGGCGCATGCTGGAGGACCCGCGGGCGCGCGAGGCCGTGAAGAACTTCCACCGCCAGTGGCTCGGGCTCGCGGACATCGACGAGATCGCCGCCGGCGGGAAGGACCCGGAGCTCTACCCCGAGTACCGCGACGAGCTCCTTCCGCTGTTCCAGGCCGAGACCGAGGCGTTCCTTGACCACGCGATCTTCGAGCAGGACGCGAGCGTGAGCGCGCTGTTCACGGCGCCCTACTCGATGATGAACCGGGAGCTCGCCGAGTTCTACGGCGTCGAGGGCCCCCGGGGCGAGGCGTTCGAGCGGGTCGAGCTCAACCCGGCGCAGCGCGCCGGCTTCGTGACGCACGCGGGGCTGCTCGCGCTCTACGCGAAGCCGAACCGGTCGTCGCCGGTGCACCGCGGCCGGTTCGTGCGCCAGAGCCTGCTCTGCCAGATCCCGCCGCCGCCGCCGGACGTCGTGCCGGAGCCGCCCATGGTCGATCCGACGAAGACGACGCGCGAGCAGTTCTCCCAGCACGTGTCGGACGCGGGGTGCAGGAGCTGCCACGCGCTGCTCGATCCGATCGGGTTCGGCTTCGAGCACTACGACGCGCTCGGCCGCTGGCGGGACGCCGAGAACGGCATCCCTGTCGACGCGAGCGGCGAGCTGACGCAGACCGACATCGACGGGCCGTTCGACGGCGCCGTCGAGCTCGCGCACCGGCTCGCGGAGAGCGAGCAGGTGCGCGCGTGCGTGGTGAAGCAGTGGTTCCGCTTCGGCTACGGCCGCGCCGAGCAGAGCGAGGACGCCTGCAGCCTGTCGCAGGCGACGCAGGCGTTCGAGGCGTCGGGGTACAACGTCAAGGCGCTGCTCGTCGCGCTGACCCAGACCGACGCGTTCCGCTACCGCCGCATGATCGTCGCAGGGGGCGCCGACGGCGCCGCAGCAGAAGGAGAGCCGTGATGAAGCCGTTCCGACTCAGCCGTCGCGCCGCGCTCCGGGGCCTCGGCGGCGCGGCGCTCGCGCTGCCGTTCCTCGAGGTGATGGGCTGCTCCAGGCGCTCCGCCCCCGGCTCGGAGGAGACGGGGCGGGCCGCGTTCGGGGCCGAGTTCCCGAAGCGCTTCGTCGTGCTCTACACGCCGAACGGCACCGTCCCGCCGGACTTCTGGCCGTCGTCGACGCAGTTCCGGAACGGCGAGGAGCTGTCGCCGATCCTGGCGCCGCTGAAGGACCACAACGAGGATCTCCTCGTCCTCGGCAACGTGAGCGCGCTGTCGGCGCTGAAGGGGCCGGGCGACGCGCACCAGAAGGGCACGGGGCAGTGCCTCACCGCGCGCGCGATGCAGGAGGGCGACTTCCCCGGCGACGCCGGGCTGTCGTGCGGCTGGGCCGACGGCATCTCGGTCGACCAGGAGATCGCGAACCACATCGGCACGCGGACGAAGTTCCTCTCGCTGGAGCTCGGCGTGCTCGTGTACGGGGCGAACGTGGGCGCGCGCATCGCGTACCGCGGGCCGGCGCAGCCGCTGCCGCCGGAGAACAGCCCGTACGCCGCGTTCGACCGCCTCTTCTCCGACTTCTCCGTCACGCCGGAGGCGGCGACGAACAAGACGGAGCAGCGCCGGGCGGTGCTCGACAAGGTGGCCGCCGACTACAAGCGGCTGCAGCGGCGCCTCGGCGCGGCCGATCAGGAGAAGCTCGCCGGGCACCTCGCGTCGGTGGAGGACATCGCGTCGCGCCTCGACCGCGGCGTGGCGCCGACCTCGCCGGCGTGCGCGGAGCCGGCGCTGACGCCGGACATCGACCCCGACAAGGTCGCGAGCATGCCCGAGATCACGCGGCTCCAGCTCGACCTGATGGCGATGGCGCTCGCGTGCGACATGACGCGGGTCGCGAGCCTCCAGTTCACGAACTCGGCGACGACCAAGGTGCTGAGCTTCCTCGGGCCCGACATCACCGAGGGGCACCACCCGATGGCGCACAACGGGTACGCGGACCCGGCGAACCGGAAGCGGCTCACGATGATCAGCCGCTTCTACGCCGAGCAGCTCGCCTACCTGATCGCGAAGCTGAAGAGCATGCCGGAGGGGAACGGAACGGTCTTCGACAACACGGTGATCTTCTGGACGAACGAGCACGCGGACGGCAATCACCTGCGCCAGAACATCCCCTACGTGCTCGCCGGCAGCGCGGGCGGCCATTTCAAGACGGGGCGCTTCGTCTCCCAGCAGAAGCAGGTCGGGCACAACGACCTGCTCGTCTCGCTGCTCCAGGCGATGGGCGTCGACACCGAGACGTTCGGAGACCCGAGCTACTGCACCGGGCCGCTCACGGGGCTGACCAGCTGAGGGGCAGAGGGGGCGCGCGCGGCGAGCGCGCGATCCTGACCCGATCTGCCTGAGCCGGCCGCATCCGGCCCGCGCGCGCCGCGCCGCCGTCCGCGTTGTGGACGGGACACCCCTCGTGCGACGCTCGAGAGCGCCATGGCCAAGGTCACCGCCCTTCACATGGACACGATCACGCAGAAGTCGGGTCATCAGATGACCGGCATGGCGGTCAGCGTGTGCCTGACGCCCGCGGCGCCCAGCCCGTTGCCGATCCCGTACCCGACGATGGGCTCCGTGGCCGAAGGGATCATCGATCCGTGCATGCGGACCAAGATCGAAGGGGCGAAGATCCTCACGGTCGGCGGCTGCATGAAGGCCTGTCACGGCAACGAGCCAGGCACGCTGAAGGAGGTCGTCAGCCTCAACACGGGGGGGCCGTGCTTCCCCTGGCTGGGCGCGCCCAACGTCCTCATCGAGCTCGGCATGGCCGGCATCACGGGCAGCATGGGCCAGATGAACAAGAGCATCACCGTCGGCGCCGGGGCGAGCGCGAGCAACGCCAAGGGCGGCGGCGGCGGCGGCGGCGGCGCGGGCGGCGGCGCCGGGGGCCCGGGCGGCGGCGGCCCGCAGGGCGGGAGCAACGCCGGCGGCGGCGGCGGCGGGAACAGCCAGGGCGCCGGACCGCCGAGCCCACCGGCGCCGCCAGGTGCAGATGGCCAGGCGTCCGCGGGGCACCCGGTCGACGTCGTGACGGGGGCCATGTACACGAACCCGGTCGCCGACCTCGAGCTGCCGGGCCCGCTGGCCGTGGCCCTGGAGCGAAGCTACTCGACCGCGGCCGTGCGGCACCGCTGCGGCATGGGATGGGGGTGGTCGCACGACCTCGCCTGGAGCGCCCGGCGCCGCGGCGATGAGCTCGAGCTCGCCGCGCCGGGCGGCCGCGTGCAGGTGCTCTCCTGGCCCGCGCAGGATCACGTCCTGCTCCTGCCGTTCGGGGTGCGCGTCGCCGCCGCCGGAGAGGATCTCCTCGTGGAGGAGGACGACGGCCTCGTGCGGGTGCTGCGCCGCACAAGCCCGGAGGAGCGCTTCGCGCTCGTCGAGATCCGCGACGCGTTCGGCAACAAGGCCACCCTGGAATGGCGAGGCGGTGAGCTCGCGGCCATCGTCGATGCCGTCGGGCGGCGCGCCCGGCTCGAGCGCCAGGGGCTCTTCTCCTGGTGGGAGGTGACCGCGACCGACGAGCAGGGCGCCGCGCACACCCGCCGCGCCGTGACCTACGAGCTCGACGGCGCGGGCGACCTCGTGCGGGTCATCGACGCGGGCGGCGCCGAGATCCGGTACGAATACGACGAGGAGCATTACCTCGTCCGGGAGATCTTGCCCGACGGGCTCGCCTTCCACTTCAGGTACGAGGCGATCGACGGCGTCAAGCGGTGCGTCGAGACGTGGGGCGAGATCGCCGGCCGCGACGTGCTCGCGGAGCTCGGCGCGCCCCGCCTCCCGGGCGCTCGGGGCATCCACCACACCCGGCTGTCGTACGACCCCGCCCGGGGCAGGACCGTGGTGATCGACGGCGAGGGCGCGACCCACACGTACACGGGCAACGCGCTCGGCCTCGTGACCGCCTATGTCGATCCGCGCGGCCACGCGCGCACCTACACGTACGACACGGTCGGCAGGCTGATATCGCTCCGTGACGGCGGCGGGCGGACCACGCGCTGGTCGTACAACGCCGCGGGGCACCTCGCGAGCATCACCGAGCCCGACGGCTCGACCTGGCGAGACGCGGTCGACGAGGAGACGCAGGCGATCGTCCGCACGCGGCCCGACGGGAAGAAGACCCGCACCACGTACGAGCGGGGCGTCCCGACCGGGAGCGTCGACTGGCGCGGCCGCGAGCGCGCCCTCACGTGGGACGCGCACGGCCTCGTGCGGGCGTCCACCGGGCCGGACGGCGCAGAGCTCACGTACGACTACGACGCGCACGGCAACCCGGTGCGGGTCGAGACGCCGGCCGGCGACGCCTACGAGTACGTCTTCGACCTGTTCGGGTGCCCCGTCGAGGCGCGCACGCCGAAGGGCGGCGTCTATCGGTTCGCGTACGACTCGCGCTTCGCGCTCGTGCGCCTGGAGGAGCCGAACGGCAACGTCCTGGAGCTGGAGATCGACGCGAGCCGCCGCGTCATCGCGCGCTCCGACGCGAGCGGGATCACGAGGTACCGCCATGTCGCCGGAGCCCTCGTGGAGGTGGTGCGCCCGGACGGCCGGCGGTTCCGGCTCGGCTACGATGCGCTGCTCCGGCTCCGCTGGATCGAGAACGCCGCGGGCGAGCGCCACACGCGCGAGTACGACGGCAGCGGCAATCTCTCCAGCGAGACGTCGTTCGGCGGCGCGACGACGGCGTACGAATACGACGGCTCGAACCACCTCGTCCGGACGACGTACGCCGACGGGACGTGGGTGCGCCACGAGCGCGACGGGGCCGGCCGCGTCACGAGGCTCGAGACCTCGAGCGGGCTCGTGGAGGAGCTCCAGTACGACGCGCTCGGCCACCTCACGCGCGCGCGAAACGCGGACGTGATGATCACGTTCGAGCGCGACGAGGACGGCCGGGCCGTCCGGGAGGTCCAGGAGGCAGCCGGGTTCGCGTTCGCCGTCTCCCGCCGCTTCGACGACGCGGGGCGCGTGCTGGACCGTCGCTATGCGACGGGGTGGTCCGTCGAGGTGCGCCGGCGCGAGGAAGACGGCGCGCCGGCGTCGCTCGAGGTCGCCGCCGCCGAGGCGGACGGGCTCGCCTTCACGCGGGACGCGCGCGGCGAGTCGGGGCGAAGGCGGCTCGACGGGACGCGCGCCCTCGCCTGGTCGCGCGACGTCCAGGGCCTGCCGGAGAGCGTCGCCATCCTGGATGAGCGGGGAGAGTCGATCCGGGCGCGCGCGTGGACGTGGAGCCGGGTGGGCCCGGTCGCGTCGGTCATGGACAGCGATCGCGGCGCGCGCCGGTACGACCTCGACGTCGAGGGCAGGCCGCTCCGCCTCCAGGGCCTCGGCGCCGACGAGCAGTTCACGTACGCGCCCCAGGGCACCCCGATCCCGTCGCGCGGCCCCGCGTGGTCGATCGGCGGGGACGGCCGCCCCCTGCGCGCGGGCGGCGTCGAGCTCCAGTGGGACGCCCGCGGCCGCCTCGCAGGCCGCGTCGGCCAGGGGCCGCTGCAGGCGTGGCGCTACCAGTACGACGAGCGCGACCGCCTCGTCGCAGCGATCCGCGGTGACGGCCTCACCGTCCGCTACCTGTACGACCCCCTCGGCCGCTGCGTCGCGCAGGCGCGCGGCGACGGCGAGAGCACCTGGTTCGGCTGGGATGGCGAGAGCCTCGTCGAGGAGCGCCCGACGAGGGGGCCGTCGATCCAGCGCGTGTTCGACGACGACGGCTTCACGCCGCTCCTCGAGGCGCGCGACGGCAAGGACTGGCGGATGGTCGTGACCGACGCGGCCTCCACGCCATGGCTCTACCTGCACCGCGACGGGCGCGCGTCGGAGATCGATCTCGGCGCCTTCGGCCGCGTCGCGCACGCGACGGGCGATCCGGGCGCGCTCCGGTTCGCCGGGCAGCGCGCCGACGCGGTGACCGGCCTGCACTACAACCGCCACCGCTTCTACGACCCGGCGACGCACGTCTTCCTGACCCCCGACCCGATCGGCCTCCTGGGCTCGCTGCAGGAGATCGGGTTCGTCCCCAACGTCACGGTCTTCATCGACCCTTCAGGGCTCACGACGATCGTGGTGGGCGCGCCGGCCGACGCGACGATCCAGCAGCATGTCGCCCTTCTTCAGGCGCAGCACCCGGGCGCCCGCGTGCTTCGCCATGATCAGCTCACGCCGGGCAGCCTGGCGCGGGAGGATCACGTCATCGTCTCGACCCACGGCGCGCCCAACACGGTGGAGTGGGGCAATGGGTACATCGACGGCCGCCAGCTCGGGCAGCGGCTCACGGCGGCGGGGTTCCGCGGCCAGAAGCGGGGGCGAAAGCGGCGCATCGAGCTGTCCGCGTGCAACAGCGCGACCCCCGCGGCCGGCAACGGGCCCAGCGTGGCCCAGGCCGTCGCGGACGAGACCCGGGCGATGGCGAGCGGTGCGCGCTCGGCCAACCCGGCCGCGACCTACGCGGGCACGACGTCCGTGGGGCCAGGCGGCCACCAGTGGGGCCCGGGCATGATGGCGCCGAACTGGACCGGCGGAACGACGCCGTACGTGCACCAAGGCACCTGGGTCGAGACGCGCCCCCGCCCGCAGGGAGGCCGCGGCCGGCGGCGCTGATCAGCCCGGAGCGAGGAGCGAGACGAGCGCGTGCGTTTCATCAATCCCTATCCCTATGGCCACCCCCCGCGGAACGAGGACCTCCAGCGTCCGCTCGCGGCGGCTTCCGGGGGCCACGTGGTCGACGGCGACGATCGCGTCCTCGCCGAGCTCGATCGGGCTGCGCTCGACGCCCTCGCGCCCGCGCTGGCGATCCGCGACGACCGGCCCTGCTTCGACGAGCGGTGCCGCGGACCGCTCGGGCAGCCGCAGCTCGGGCTCGTCCTCACCGGCGAGGCCGGCCCCGTCGGCCGGGTGGACCTGTACCCGGAGAACCGGTCGATCTACTGGCGCGGGCTCGACTGGAAGCAATGGCGCGGCTGGTCGGAGCTCCGCGACGACCGCGCGCTGCTCGAGCAGCTCGCCGCGCACGGCGTACCGGGGCCGATCGAGGACGTGACGCGCTGGCGAAGCGAGGAGGGCGAGCGCGCGCGGCGCGACTGGATCAAGGCCATCCCGCCGAACCTCAAGGGCCCCTGGTGCGCGTCGGCCGATCGCCTGCTCGACCCCTGGCACATGCTGGAGGCGGCGGCGTGGGTCGATCAGGCCGGCGCGAACCTGCGCAAGGCCCGGGGGCTCCTCGAGTGGTACGGCGCGGGGTCGGGGCCGTTCGCGCGCCGGCCCGATCACGAGCTGCTCCCGCGGCTCCTGCTCGGCCGCTTCCTCGGCGAGGATCTCCGGCGCGCGCTCCAGTCCGGCCCGAGCGATCGGGCGCTCGCGGGCGCCGGGCGCCACATCCTGGACGCCGGGCCGCTCTCTCCGAGCGCCCGCGCGCAGCTCGATCCGCTCGACGCGAGGCTCCGCGAGGCGATCATCGACGCGGTACGGCGGCTCGCGTCCGGCGAGGACGCGGATCTGCTCCGCGAGCGGCTCTTCCCGGCGCCGTTCGTCCCGCCGGAGCACACCGCGCTGATCGGCGCCTCGAGCACGCTGCACCTGCGCCGCCCGGTGGCCGCCGGCGACGCGGTGGTCGCGGTGGATTTCCAGGACATCGTGCGCCTCGAGGGCGGCGCGCGCGCCGTCCTCGGCAAGCTCCTCGGCGACGCGGTCCTTGCGGCCCGGGGCAGCCGGGTGCTCGTGGGAAAGGGCGGCGGCGTGCAGGAGCTCGACGCGCGGGGGAACGTCGTCGCCGTGCACCCCGCCGCGACCCCCGAGCAGGTGGCCGCGGCGCGCGCGATCACCGCGGCCTGGTCCGCGCCAGCCGCGGCGCCGGCCCTGGGCGAGCCGGTCGGCCCCACGCCCGAGGAGCGCGAGGCGTTCGAGGCGCTCGCGCACCTCGGGCTCGGCGCGCCGCCGTCGGCGCGCGCCGTGGGGCGCGATCACCTCGAGGCGGGCGGGCGCGCGCTCGTCCGCCGCGGCGGGGCAGGCGCGCCGCCCCGGCGGATCGCGCTGCCCGGGCGCGCCGTGCTGCACGCCTTCTCGGCGTCGCGCCTCGCGCTCGCGCTCGACGCCGACGGCGCCTGCCGGATCGCGTGGGTGGAGGAGGAGGGCGACGCGCTGCGCCTGTCGCCGCCGCTCCGGATCGCCCCGCGCGCGCTGCGGTTCCTGCTCGCCACGGACGACGCCGCGCTGCTCGGCGTCGACCTGGGCGCCGGCGAGGTGGTGCTGCGCGTCGGCATCGAGGGCGCCGACGGCGGGCAACCCGGGCGGCCCTGAGCGCCTGCGCACCGCCAGTTTCGCCCCTGGGCTGACGACGAAGATCTGCCGCTCTTGCGCCGAGCAGCTCCCCTACCTGATCAACCGACGCCGGCGGGAGGTACGATGCCGCCATGATGCTCTCACCTCGATTCCTCTCGATGGCGGTCGGCTCGCTCGCGCTGCTCGCTCAGGCCGCGTGCGGCGGCGCGGTGGTCGTGGACGGCGGCGGCGACGGATCCGGCGGCGCGGACGGCGCGAGCGGCCCTGACACGACGACCACCTCGGTCGGCGGGCCCTGGTCCGCGTCGGTCGGCCCTGCGTCGACGACCTCCGGGGGCAGCACGCCGGAGCCGAGCGCGATCGTCTTCGGCGGGTCGACCGTGACCCTCCGGATCGCCAGCATGGCGCTGTCCTGCAGCGACCCCGACGCGAGGCCCACGTACGATCCGTGCAACGACTGGTGGGACGTGGAGCTCCGCATGCCGGAGTGGATGCTCGCCGTGGGCGAGGTGGATCTGGGGAGCCACCAGGTCGAGGTGTTCGGGTCGGCCTTCGGCGCGGACTGCAGCAGCACGGGCGCGGTCACCGGGGGCGGCGCCGCCGCGACGTTCGGCAGGCTCACCATCACGGCGGCCGACGCGAGATCGGTCGCCTTCGAGCTCTCCGATGTGGGTCGGCTGCTCCCCGGCCACGACCCGAACGGCCGCTACGTGGCGCCCCGCTGCTACTGAGGAGCGGCCCTCCGGCCGACGCGTTCGCGAGGGAGGACGCGCGTCGGACGCGTCATTCGCGGATCGCCGCCTCGTCGCCGCGCGCGCCGCGCAGGAAGGCGACGGCGGCGCGGGCGAACGGCTCCTTCCACGCGCCGAACACCGGGGTGTGCCCGCTGTCCGGCACGATCCACAGGCGGGACCGCGGGATGGCGCGGTACATCTCCAGGGCGATCTCGGCCGGATAGAGCGGATCGCGGTCGCCGTGCACGATCATCGTCCGCGCCGTGATCGTGGACAGGTGGGGCGGCGTGAAGCTCATGTCGTCGTGGCTCGCCGCGAACAGCCGCGGCTGCCTCCACAGCGCCCGGATCTGCGTGTCGCCCTGCGTGTGGCGGCGCCGCATCTCCTCCCATTCCTCGGCCGACCGGCCCTCGTCGGTCACCTGGCGCATGATCGCCCTGGCCTGCTCGGGGAAATACGGTGTCGCGGACACGAGGACCATCGACTCCACACGATCCGGCTGCTGCGTCGCCAGGTGCAGGAGGCACTTGGCCCCGAAGCTGAGGCCCACCGCCCGGAAGCTCGTCACCCCCAGCGCGTCGAGCAGGGCGAAGACGTCGAGGGCGCACTGGCGGATCGTCAGCGAGCCGGCCGGGTTCGTCGATCGGCCGTGCCCGCGCAGGTCGGGCGCGATGATCGTGTGTTCGCGCCCGAGCGCCGCGAGGTCGAACACGTGAGCCCAGTCGCCGCTCGATCCGGTGAACCCGTGAAGCAACACGAGCGGCGGCCCTTCGCCGCAAACCTCACAAGCCATGTCGATGCCGTTGACGGACGCGGTGCGCCCGATGACAGGCGCTGTCTCCCTGGCCATTCGCTCCTCCGATCGGTCGCGCCGCGGGCGATCCGCGGCGGGGTGCGAACGAGCTGTAAGCGGAGTCGTTCCAGCTTGATAGCTCGGCCTTTTTCGCCTAGAATTCGAGTCGGTCGTCGAGCGAAAGGCGCTATTGGCGCCGCGCTGAACGGCGGTTCAGCTCCCGTGCCGGCCTGGGTTCGTGGGTGCGCGGAGCTGTGGACACGCGGCGATGAGCTCCGCGAGGTGAGCTGCGAGGCGCGCCACGACGTGAGCTGCGATGTGCGCGTGTCAGCTCCCGAGGAACGGGCGCAGGAAGTCGTCCGCTTCGCGGAGGATGCGTGGAATCGAGGCCACGAGCTCGTGACCGTCGTCCACCTCGACGAGCCGGACATGCCGCTTCCCCGCCGCGAACTCCCGCGATAGCGCGATGTCCACCACCTCGTCGTGGACGCCGTGGACGATGAGCGTCGGCACCCGCACGTCGGGCCATCCGCCCGAGCGGTCGTCCACCTCGGCCGCGTCGACGGCGAAGCCGAAATCCACGCGAGATCGCCGCTTCTCCGCGTGGTCGTCGACCTCGAGCCAGCCGCGCTCCTCCCACGCGCGAAAGCCCTCCTCGCCAAGCCGCTGGCGCCATCGCTCCATGATCCGGAACGCCGGGGCGAGCAGCACGAGCGCGCACACGCGCGCGTCGTCCGCGGCGACGCGGCACGCGGTGAGGCCGCCGAGGCTCGAGCCCATCAGCACGGCCCTGTCGCGCTCCTCGCCGATCGCCCGCTTCACGGCGTCGATCATCGCGCTCAGGCGCAGACGCTCGAACGAGGGGACCCGCAGGTCGAGCCGCTCGACGGCGGCGCCGCGCCGCTCGAGGTGCGCGGCGATCTGGACGCCCTTCGTCGAGCTCGGACCCGAGGCGAAGCCGTGCAGGTAGAGCCAGCGCGGGCCGGCGGCGGAGGGCGTGCTCGTCGTCATGCGGACAGGGTATCCCAGGCTGTACCGCCGGGAGGACGGTGCGGTATGAAGCGCCCGACAGACGCCATGATCCGACCCGCGACCGCCGCCGACATCCCCACCATCGCCCGCCTCATCCGGATGCTCGCCGAGTACGAGAAGCTCGCGCACGAGGCCGTCTTCGACGAGCGGGAACTCGAGGCGAACCTCTTCGGCCCGAGGCCGGCCGCCGAGGTCGTGCTCGCCGAGGCGGAGGGGACCGCGGTCGGCTTCGCGCTCTTCTTCCAGACCTTCTCCACCTTCCTCGGCAAGCCCGGGATCTACCTCGAAGACCTCTTCGTGCTGCCCGAGCACCGCGGCGCAGGCCACGGGAAAGCCCTGCTCGTTCACCTCGCGAAGCTCGCCGTGGAGCGCGGCTGCGGGCGCTTCGAGTGGGCCGTGCTCGACTGGAACGAGCCCGCGATCGGCTTCTACAGGAAGCTCGGCGCGAGGCCGATGGACGACTGGACCGTCTACCGCCTCACGGGCGAGGCGCTCACCCGGCTCGCGCAAGGCTGAAACGCCCGCTCGCCCCTCCGTCGGGAGGCCCTGCTCCCCTCGCTGCTCGACCGCGGAGAGCCCGCCCGGCGACACCTCCGGGCTGCTCGTGGCGGCGCAGCGGAGCAACACGGGTGCTTCTGCAGCAGCAGCCGCTGGCAGGCCCCCTGCCCGCGCGCGACCGGTGGTGCTCCGCGAGCGCGCGTCGGTCGCGCAAGGCGGCGACGGCGCTCCGGGCGCTGGTCGTGGCACGACGGTTGCCATCGTCGCTGGAGCTGCCCAACGGCCAACGCTGCTCGCGCGGGTGTCGCCGCAGCGAGAGAATCCTCAAGAGACTCGTGGGTGGATGTCGAGGCGGCGGCCAGAGGCCCGGTCGCGACATGCGCCGTTGCTCGCCGTCCGTCAGCGAGCGTCCTCACCGCCCCTCTCCAGGGTCGACCCAGGCATCGAGATGTCCACAAGCCAACTCACCGGGCTCGGCGTGCTGCGCCACCGGAGCTTCGCGTTCTACCTCGCGGCGAGGCTGCTCTCCGCGATCGCGGTGCAGATCCAGAGCGTCGCGATCGGCTGGCAGGTCTACGCGCTCACCGGGGACGTGTTCGACCTCGGCCTCATCGGGCTCGCCCAGTTCGCGCCGTTCTTCGCCCTGATCCTGTTCGCCGGCCAGGTGGCGGACCGGTTCGACCGGCGCCACATCATCTCGGTCGGCCTCGCCGCCGAGCTGCTCTGCTCCGCGCTGCTGCTCGCGTTCACGCTGTCGGGGCTGCGCGTCGTCTGGCCCGTGTTCGCGGTGCTCGTGCTGTTCGGGAGCGCCCGCGCCTTCATGATGCCGGCGCAGCAGGCGATCCTCATGAACCTCGTGCCGGCGGACAGCTTCGGCAAGGCGGTCGCGCTCAGCTCGTCGAGCTTCCATGTCGCCGTCATCGTCGGGCCGACGCTGGGCGGGCTCCTCTACCTCGCCGGGACGACCCTCGTGTACGCGATCGTCGCGGCGCTGCTCCTCGCCTCGCTGGTGCTGATGAGCCTCACGCGCGCGGACCGGCAGGACAGGCGCTCGGAGCCGCCGTCGTGGAGCACGGTGCTGGAGGGGCTGCGGTTCGTGTGGTCGAGGCCCGCGGTGCTCGGCGCGATCTCGCTCGACCTGTTCGCCGTGCTGTTCGGGGGCGCCGTCGCGCTCCTCCCCGCCTACGCGCGCGACGTGCTCCACGCCGGGCCGACCGGCCTCGGCATGCTGCGCACGGCGCCGGCCGTGGGCGCCGCGCTCACCGCCGGCGTGCTCGCCTTCCGGCCGATCACGCGGCACGTCGGCCGCTGGATGTTCGGCGGCGTCGCCGTGTTCGGGCTCGCCACCATCGGCCTCGGGCAAACCCGGAGCGTCGCCGTCGCGCTCGTCGCCCTCGTCCTCCTCGGCGCCGGGGACATGGTGAGCGTCTATATCCGCCACATCCTCGTGCAGTTCGAGACGCCGGACGCCATCCGGGGGCGGGTGAGCGCGGTCAACGCCGTGTTCATCGGGGCCTCGAACGAGCTCGGCGAGTTCGAGTCCGGGCTCACCGCGCGCTGGCTCGGCCTGCTGCCCGCCATCTTCGTCGGCGGCACCGCCACCCTCGCTGTCGCGGCGCTGTGGGCCCTCGGCTTCCCCGTGCTCAGCCGCATGGACCGCTTCCCGCACGCGAAGCGCGACAACGAGGAGACAGCGGACGGGCCCCGGGCGCCCGAGGCCGCCGCCGCGACGTGAGGCGCCGCGAGACCGCCGCCGCGACGTGAGGCGGCGTGAGGCCGCCGACGTGAAGCGTTTTGCCCGGCGCCGCGACGCCGTCAGGCCAGCCGCAGCGTGCGCGCTACTCCGTGCGGAGCGCCTCGATCGGGTCGAGCCGCGCGGCGCGCCAGGCCGGATAGAAGCCGAACGCGACGCCGATCGTCACTGACAGGCCGAGGCCCAGCACGATCGACCAGACCTCCACCTGGAACGCCCAGCGGCCGACCATCTGCGAGAGCAGCGCGCCGGCGAGCCAGGAGAGCGCCACGCCGGAGAGCACGCCGAGCACGCCCCCGAGCAGCGAGACCGCCGCCGCCTCGCAGAGGAACTGCAGGAGGATCGCGCGCGGCGAGGCGCCGACGGCGCGGCGGATGCCGATCTCCCGCGTCCGCTCGGTCACGGTCACCAGCATGATGTTCATGATGTTGATGCCGCCCACGATCAGCGCGACGACGCCGGTGCTGAGCAGCAGCATCTTGATGATGTCGAGGACGAGCTGCTCCTGGCCGTGGCTGTCCTTGTCCTCGATCCTGAAGTTCTTCACCCCGTGATGGCGCCGCTGGAGCGTCGCGTCGATGATGCCGCGGAGCGCGGCGAGCGGGGAGCGGACCGCGACGATCGGGTCCTGCCGCACGTAGATGCGGTCCGTGGTGTGCGCCGGCGAGAACAGCGCGTCGAAGGTGGTCTCCGGGACGAGGACCTTGCGGTTCCAGATGTTCGTGCTGTCCGTGGAGCCCAGGATGGGCCGGTCCTTCAGCACGCCGACGACGGTCCACACGTGCCCGTCGGCCGTCATGTGGAGGGGCTCCGCGCCGGCGGCCCGCGACGGAGGGCCGCCGAAGAGATCGGCCCAGATCTCGTGGCCGACGACGCACACGCGCCGCCGCGCCGCGAGGTCGTCCTCGGTGAGGAACCGGCCCGCCGCGAGCTCGAGGTCGTAGAGCGCCGGGGCCGCGGGGGCCGCGCTCACGAGCGTGATCCGCTTCTTCTTCGCGCCGGCGCGGGCCTCGGCCTGGCGCAGCGACTCGCTGAGGGCCGAGGCGCCGCCGAGGGCGCGCGACGCGCCGAGCGCGCGCGCGTCGTCCCGCGAGAGCTCGCGCCGGGTGCGGCGGCGGTCCTTGAGGCTCACCTCGGCGGGGTGGATCTGGATGAGATCGGCCTCGACCGCCTGCTGGCTCGCCCGGAGGAGCGCCTCCTCGCCGCCCGCGAGGAGCGAGGCGAGGAGCACGATCGAGCCGGTGCCGATGATGATGCCGAGCAGCGTGAGCGCGGCCCGGGTGCGGTCGGCGACGACGGCGCGCGCGGAGTGGAGGAGGTCGCCGAGCCTCATCGCCGCATCGCCGCCACGGGGTCGAGCCGGCCGGCGCGCCGCGCCGGCAGCCAGCCGAAGACGACGCCGACGCCGGAGGAGACGACGAGCGCCGCGACGACCGCCGACATCGAGACAGCGCCGACCCAGCTCGGGGTGAAGCGGCGGATGACCGCCGAGGCGATCTCGGCCGTGAGCCCGCCGCCGAAGACGCCGAGCAGGCCGCCGAAGCCGGAGAGCAGCGCCGCCTCGCACAGGAACTGCGCGCTGATGTCGCGCGGCGCGGCCCCGAGCGCCTTGCGGATGCCGATCTCGCGGACGCGCTCGGACACGCTGACGAGCATCATGTTCATGACGCCGACGCCGCCGATGAGCAGCGCGACACCAGCGATGAGGCCGACGATCGCCTTCATCGTCGCGAACATGGCCTCGAACTGCTCCATGATGCTGCTGAAATCGAGGAGGGTGAAGTCGTCGACGCCGTGGTGGCGCTCGACGAGGAGCGCGTTGAGGATGCGCTTCACCGGGTCGTTGTTGCGGGGGTCGTCCGTCTTGATGACGACGACCGCCGAGGTGCTCACGGTCCGCTCGACGTCGGCGGCCGTGTCGATCGGCGTGACGAGGAGGTCGACCCAGTTGAAGCCGAAGTTGACGCCCAGGCGGTCGCTCTCGGCCAGCACGCCGATGATGCGGCAGCGCAGGGCGCCGACGGTGACCCAGCGGCCGATCGGGTCGCCGCGCCAGAGGCGCGAGGCGAGCTTCGGGCCGGCCACGCAGACGCGGGCGCGGCGGCGGTCCTCGTCGTCGGAGAACGCGCGGCCGCGGCCGATGGGCATCCGGAAGGCGTGGAGGAAGCGGCTGTCGGCGGCGACGAGGTCGGTGCGGTCCTCCTTGCCCTCGTCGGACGTCACGTCGCGCGAGCCGAGCATCGCGTACATCGTGTGCTCGGCGACGTGCGGGACGCCGCGCGCGAGCCGGTCGCGGTCCCGGCGGGTGAAGCCGGTGACGTACATCGACTTCTTGCGCTCGGCGCGCTCCGGCTCCTTCGGGACGATGAGGATGAGCCGCGCGCCGCCGAGGTCCTCGATGCCGCGGCTCAGCGTCAGCAGGCCGCCCTCGGCGAGCGAGGTCATGAGCACGATCGCGAAGGCGCCGATCGTGATGCTGAGGACGGTGAGGAGCGACCGCAGCTTGTGCGCCGAGAGCGCCTTGGCGGCGATCGCGAGGTAGACGGCGAACCTCACATCTTCGTCTCGTTCGCGGCCGCCGAGGGCGGGTTGATGAGCACGCGGGCGCCCTCGGGGACGCCGCTCGCGATCTCGACCTCGCGGTCGTTGCGCGCGCCGAGCGCGACCTCGACCTTCTCGGTCGTCTGCTTGCCGTCGGGGCCGTCGACGACGCGCGTGACCATCGGCTTGCCGCCCTCCTCGGAGACGGCCTCGATCGGCAGGGACACGACGCCCGGCCTGCTGTCGAGCCGGATGCGGACGTCGGCGGTCATGCCGGGCTTGATGAGGTCGTCGACCTGGAGGAGCTCGGCCTCGACGGGGAAGACGTCGACCTGGCGATCCTCGAGCTTCACCGAGGCGGGCGCGATCTTCGTGACCTTGGCCGTGTACGTCCTGCCGGGGAGGGCGTCGAGCGTCAGCGTCGCCGGCTGGCCGAGCACGACCTTCGCGACGTCGATCTGGTTGAGGTCGACCTTGGCCACGAGCGTCGAGAGGTCGGCCACGGTGAGCAGCGCCTTGCCGTCGAAGGTCGACTCCACGCCCGGCGTCACGACCTCGCCGGGCTCGATGTTGCGCTGGATCAAGGTGCCGTCGAGGGGCGAGAAGATCTTCGTGTAGCGGAGCCTGTCCTTCGCGGCGTTCAGGGAGACCTCGGCGAGCCGGATCGCGATCTGCCTCGCGGCGAGCTCGTGCTTGGCGAGGTCGAGCTCCTCCGAGGGGGTGACGCTGGCCTCCACGCCGGCGGTCCGCCGCGCGACGACGCGCTGGGCGTAGCTCGCGGCGGCCCTTGCCTGCGCGAGCTCGGCCTCGGCGCGGGCGACCTCGCGCTCGAAGTCGATCGGGTCGAGCACGAGGAGGAGCTGATCCTTGGCCACCCGGGCGCCCTCGTCGGCGAGCACCTCGGCGACCTGGCCGGCGACCTTGGATTTCACCTCGACCTTCTCGCGGGCCTCGATGCGCCCTGTCTCGAGGATCTCGACGGCGAGATCGCCGCGCCTGGCGGTCACGACGAGCGCGGGGTCGATGGGCGGGGGGCCGCCGCGGGTCACCGCGACAGCGACCGCGCCGGCCCCGGCGAGCGCCAGGGCGCCCGCGAGCCACGGCCAGAGGCGCCGCCGCCGCCGGACCCTCACGACGCGCCTCCAGGCCGCGACGGCGGGGCGGGCTGCGATGGCGGGGCGGGCTGCGATGGCGGGGCGGGCTGCGATGGCGGGGCGGGCTGCGATGGCGGGGCGGGCTGCGCCGCGGGGCCGGACGGCGGCGCTGCGCCGGACGGCGGCGCCGAGGGGACCTCGGCGAGCCGGCCGCGGGGGCCGGTGTCCTCGACGATGGCGCCGTCCCGGAAGGTGATGACGCGGGTGGCGTAGGCGGCGATGGAGGGGTCGTGGGTGACCACGATGACCGTCATCCCCTGCGCGTGAAGGGCGCAGAAGAGCTCCATGACCTGCCGGGTCGTCGCGGAGTCGAGCGCGCCCGTGGGCTCGTCCGCGAGGAGCAGCGGCGGCTCGTTGACGATCGCGCGGGCGATGGCCACGCGCTGCTGCTGGCCGCCGGACAGCTGGTTCGGGAGGTGGTGCGCGCGATCGTCCAGCCCGACGCGCGCGAGGGCGCGCGCGGCCCGCTCCCGCCGCTCGGCCGGGCGCACGCCGGCATAGACCATCGGCAGCTCGACGTTGGCGAGGGCGCTGTCGCGCGGCAGGAGGTTGAACGACTGGAAGACGAACCCGATCTTCCGGTTGCGGAGCCGCGCGAGCTCGACCTCGTCGAGCTCCTCGACCGGCTCGTCGTCGAGCAGGTACCGGCCGCCGGTGGGCCGGTCGAGCGTGCCGATCACGTTGAGGGTCGTCGACTTGCCGGAGCCCGAGGCGCCCATGATGGCGACCATCTCGCCCCGGGAGAGCTCCAGCGAGACGCCGCGGAGCGCCTGGACCTCCACCTCGCCCATCCAGTAGGTCTTTGTGATCGCGTCGAGCTTCACGAGAGGGGCCATGGGGGTTCTCGAGCGGTGGCCTGCGCGCTGTCCACGGCGGCGGCCAGGGTGCGTCCGATCCCCTGTTCGCGTGACGCACGCCCGAAATTTCGAGGCGCGTCGATCGTGTCGCGCCGGATGGCGCGGCGCGGCAGCCCGGGACGAGCGGAGGCGTAAGCGAAGCGCGGCAGCGAAGCAACCGCGCCGCACGGGCTCAGCGAGGGGAGGGACCGGGCGAGGCGCGGCGCTACAGCCCCGACGTCTCGATGAGGGCCAGGAGGACGGCCCCGACGCCGTACGAGATGTCGTCGCGGAGCTCGACCGCCGCGTAGTCCTCGAGCTTGCCCACCGACGTGGGCCCGGAGATGCCCGTCACGATGGGGCGGCCCGACCCGTCCAGCGCGATGCGCGAGCGCACGCCGGCCATGGCGCTGTCGATCGCGGGGCGCACCGAGGCGTCGAGGAAGCCGTGGCGCAGGCCGCGCGCGAGCCCGGCGGCGAAGAGGGCGGACGCGCTCGTCTCCAGGTAGATCTCGCCGGGGCGGTCCATGATCGTCCACCACAGGCCGGTGTCCGGGTCCTGCGCGTCGAGCACCGCCGCGACCTGCCGGGCGAGCGCGCCGGCCACCGCCTCGTCGCGCTCGCCGCGCGCCGCGCGCACGCGCAGGTACTCGTAGCCGGCCGCCGTGACCCAGGCGTTGCCGCGCGCCCAGTACACGTCCGGATCCTGGGGCGCCGCCCAGTTGTACGCGTGCCGGAAGAGCCCGGGGTCGTCCTGGAGGAGCGAGGCGAAGATCTGGAATTGATTCGAGAATTCGTCGAGGAGGCGCGCGTCGCCGGAGCGCTCGCCGGCGCGGACGAGCACGTTGCCGAACATGAACAGCGAGTCGACCCAGAGCGTGGGCTCGAACAGCGGCGACACGCCGAGGTGGCTGATGCCGCCCTGCTCGGTCCGGCGGGCCTCCTCGCGGAGGTAGCGGAGCGCGTCGTCGACGATCGTCGCGTAGGGCGCGGCGCACGTCTCCTCGTGGAGCGCGAGCGCGGCGACGGCCGGCGGGCAGCGGTCGCTCGTCGTGAACTCGTAGCCGTACTCGAGGTGGTGGTCGATGTAGCGCCGGTAATGGTCGCGGTACGGCGCGTGCTGCGTGACGCGGTAGAGATCGACCAGCGCGAGCATGACCGTGCCCTCGCCCCAGTCCCACGGGAGCGACTCGGGCGGGTGCTCGGCGATCCACCGGTCGGCGACGGCGCGCGCGAGCGCGATGCTCTCGGAGCCGGGGGCGCGCTCGAGCGCGAACGCGTCCTCCGCCGACGGCGCGGTCGGGGTGCAGGCCGCCCCCGGATCGCTGGAACAGCCCGCGGCGGCGCCCGCGGCGGCGGCGGCGACGAGCAGCGCGCCGAGGCGCAACACGACGGGCGAGCGGGCGAGGCGCGCGGTCGGCATCTCATTCCTCCACGGCGACGCCTGTGGCCTCGGGCGCCGTGACCCGGGGGGATCCGTCGACGAGCGCCCGCGTGCCCCGGGCCATCAGCGCGAACGGCCGCTCGCCCTCGACGCGCAGCACGACGAGCTCGGCGTCCGTCGCGAGGACCTGTCCGCCGGGCAGCGTCACCTCCTCCGGCGCGCCCTGGCTCCTCAGGACCGCGACGTCGGTCCAGCCGTCGCCCTCGATCTGCCACGCGACGACGCCGGGCGCCGCCGCGAGCGGCGCCGCCTGGAGCGGCGCGTCCGGGCCGGCGCCCGCGCCGACCTTGTAGGGAAGGAGCACCGCCAGGAACCCCGGCGCCTCGGCCTGGACGGCCGCGTCGATGACGGCGTGGTCGGCGGCCTTCCGGTCCTGCTCGAACTCGTGCACGTGCGGCGCGGCGAGCGGCGTGTACGGCGGCTCCACGACCTCGAGCCCCGGCGCCGTCGACTGCACGCGCACCTCGACGCCGGCCCGCGTGCGCTCCCAGCGCGCGCCGTCGGGGAGGAGCTCGAAGGTGCCGCCGGAGGTGAGCCCGGCGTAGCCGTGCAGCCGCCACGCGTGCGCGCGGGCCGCCGGGTGCGTCGTCGCCAGGCGGTCGCCGACGACGACGTAGCGGCCGTCGACGAAGGCGACGGAGCGCTCGACGTGGGTGTCCTGGTAATCCTGGTGCGCCTCGGCGTACTCGATGGCGTCGCCGTCGTGGGTGTTCCGGAGCCAGGCGTCCGCGTCGCCGAAGTCGTTGAACAGCCCCTTGTCGGGCGCGGACCTGCCGTCGATGAGGATCACGTTGTGCGACGGCGACTGGCTCGTCTTCGCGTTGTCGAGCGCGTCGGGCTTGTAATAGCCGGGGTCGATGAGCAGGTACTCTCCATAAGCGGCGAGCGAGAAGGACGTGCCGTCCACGTGGTCGTGGATCGCCTTGCGCGCCGGGCCGTGCTCGGCGACGAGCAGGAGCCAGCGCGCCTCCTCGCCCCAGTCCGAGCGGAACACCGCATGACCGGCGTCGGGGAAGAAGCGCGTGAGGTGCGGCGGCTCCTCGGTGGCCACCGCGTCGTCGACGTAGAGCAGGTGATGGGCGACGAGGTCGATCCCGAAGTCCATGCTCCGGGGGCTCTCGCGGTTCTGCTCCCAGTCCCAGCGATGGGCCCCGCTGCCCCCGAAGGAGGTGAGCAGCGAGCTGCCGTTGAACGGGGTGAAGACGCCGTCGTCGAGCGGAGGGCGGTTGCCCCAGGGGAGCCGCAGCGACAGCGACCAGTCGACAGCCTTCGTGAAGAGCCCGCCGCGCAGCGGGGGCTCGAACGAGCCCTGTTCGCCGTCGACGCAGCCGTGCCCTGTCCAGGGGTCCTCGTCGGAGCGCGTGCGGCAGTCGCGCGCGAAGGACGCCGGCGCATCCAGGGCGTTGTCCAGCGCGATGAAGAGCGCCGCCGTCGGCCCCCAGGCGAACCCGGAGTAGTACGGGCCCTCGGAGACGCCGCCGTCGGGCTGCACGTACTGGCCCTTCGCGCCCCAGAGGTAGTCGAGCTCCGAGATCGACCAGTTCCACCACGCCTCGGCCGCCGGGTGCCCGGGGAACGCGAGCGCCACATAAGCTATCGCGTCGGCGGTCCGGATCGGGTGGTTGTTCTGGGCGGGGCGGAGCAGGAGATCGCGATAGAAGTCGTGCTCGATATACCTGGCGAAGAGCTGGCCGGTGATCTCGGTGAGCTTGCGCTCCGCCTCGGCGGACTCTCCCGCGGGGAGCCACGGCGTCGCGCTCAGGAGATCCCAGGCGTTCGTGTAGCCCATCAGGGTCCTCGCCATCCGGATGTTGATGTCGAGGACCGTGTTCGTGTCCCAGTCGGCCTCGAGGCGGCGCAAGAACTCGCGCGCCTTGTCGGCCGCCGCCCGGTCGTCGAAGGCCCAGGCGAGGACGGCGTTCGCCTGCGCCGTCGAGGCGTTCTCGCCGTTCGCCACGTGGTCCCACGAGGCCGGGTCGGGGTCCTCCGCGTACGCGCGCTCGGCGCGGCGCTTCAGCGCCGCGAGGATCGAGGCGTAGGGCTCGCGATCGGCGCGCGAGCGCAGGAGGTCGCGGTGCTCCGGGCGCGCGAGGAGCCGCGGATGGACGCCGGTGTCCCGCGGCTGGCTCTGCCCGGCGCCGTCCGCGCCGCACGCGGAGGCCGCCAGCGCGAGCGCCGCGAGGGCCCAGCGGCGAGGAGAGGAAGAGATGGAGAGAGGCGAGCCGTGAGACCGTGTGCGCATGGGGGAATCGACCGAGGGCTGTCAGGAAGGAGCCGATGCGTAGGACAGCGTATCAGCTCGCGTCGGCCCGGGTCTGCTCGACGTCCTGCGGGCGTGGGCGCGATCACCGCGTGCCCGTCCAATGCAGCTCCCGGAGACACCACCCCTCTGACGTCCGGAGCGGCGATCCTGTTGCGGGTGCGAGGAGAACACGCGGAAGAAGACGGGGCAGGATGAGCCCGTTCCGGGGCGGCGGCGGGCTCGGCGGCGCGCGCTGCGCGGGAGGCTCGCATCAGGCGGGCTGAGCGAAGGATCGTGCGGCAGACCGCCGCGCGCTGCGTCGAGCGCACCCGCGGCAGGCCGGGCGTGAGCGCCGCGATCGGCTGGAGTGGTGCAATCGTGCGCGAGCGTTCGCCTGCTGTGGCAAAAGGCGCCGCGCGGCGCGGAGCGGTCGTACCGTAAGCGCGAAATCGTCGGCGAGATGGGGTATCGGCGGAGCGGCCTTCCGCTTGCATTGCCCGGCGCCGCTGGGGGGAACTCGAGGAGGTCTGGAATGGCAACCGAGCAGAAGCAGGGACAGGGCACGCAGGGACAGCAGGGTCTGGAGGGGCGCAGCGAGAGCAGCGTTGTCCCGGACAAGGACTACAACCTGGTCAGCGTGCTCTACCATGCCCTCCAGGGCGCGGAGACCTATGCGCAGTATGTTCAGGACGCGCAGCGGCAAGGCGACCAGGAGCTCGCCACGTTCTTCAACGAGGTGCGGCAGGAGGAGCTGCGGCTCGCGGAGCGGGCCAAGCACCTCCTCGGGCAGCGGCTTGGCGGCGGTCGTCAGCAGGGAGGCGCGCGCGGGAGCGCCTAGCGAAAGCGCTGGTTGAACGGTCGAGGCGCCAGGTACGCCGGGGGATCCAGGGCTCCCCTGGCGTGCCTGGCGTCTTGCTATTTCGCCAGCGGACCGCGTCGAGGTGGCCGCGCCCGTGGTATGCGCCATCTCCATGTCCCTCCCCAAGCACCCCCGCGCCGTGATCACGGGCGCCGCCTCGGGCCTCGGCCGCGCGCTCGCCCTCGAGCTCGCGGGCCGTCGGGCGAAGCTGCTCCTCGCCGACCTCAACGACGAGGGATCCCGCGAGACAGCGCGCCTCGTCGCGGACGCCGGCGGCGAGGCGCACGTGGTCCACTGCGACGTGAGCCGTAGCGACGATGTCGCGGCGCTCGTCGGCGAGGCCGATCGCGCGCTCGGCGGCGTCGATCTGGTCGTGAACAACGCGGGCGTCTGCGCCACCGGGCAGGTCGGCGACGTCTCCCTCGAGGACTGGTCGTGGGTCATGGGCGTCAACCTCTGGGGCGTCATCCACGGCTGCCACGCGTTCACCCCGCGCTTCAAGGAGCAGAAGAGCGGTCACTTCCTGAACGTCGCGTCCGCGGCCGGCTTCATCTCCGTGGCCGCGCTCGCCCCCTACTGCGTGACGAAGGCCGGCGTCGTCGCCCTGTCCGAGACGATGAAGCTGGAGCTCGCCCCGCACGGCATCGGCGTCACGGTGCTGTGCCCGACGTTCTTCAGGACGCAGATCATCGAGAGCTCGCGCGGCGTCGATACGAAGATGAAGGAAGTCGCCGAGAAGCTCATGAGCCGCGAGGGGGTGCAGGCCGACTACGTGGCGCGGCGCGCGATCGAGGCGGTCGACGCCGGCCGCCTCTACGCCGTGCCGCACCGCGACGGGCGCTGGTTCTGGCGGGCGAAGCGGGCGATCCCCGAGCTGCTCCACGCCGTGGTTCTGCCCCGGCTGACGCGTCACCTCTGACCGGAGCGCGCGGCGCCGTTCGGGGGCGCGATCCCGTCGCGACGGCGCCGGGCGCTCCCCCGGCGGGGCGCGCGCAGGTTGGTGGCGCCGCCACGTGACCCGTTGTAAACGCGGGGCGTGACCCAGGTGCGCTCGATCTTCGCCCGAGGACTCTTCGCCAATCAGGTCGCCATCATCACCGGCGGGGGCAGCGGGATCGGCCTCGCGTGCGCCCGCGAGCTCGCGCACCTCGGCGCGAGGGTCGCCGTCTGCGGGCGCAAGGCCGACAAGCTGGAGGCGGCGGCGAAGGCGCTCGAGTCGGACGGGATCCCCGGCGACCACGCGCTCGCCGCGCCGTGCGATATCCGCGAGCCGGAGCAGATCGCCGCGTTCGTGACCCAGGTGCTGGACCGCTTCGGCCGCGTCGACGTGCTCGTGAACAACGCCGGGGGCCAGTTCCCGAGCCCGGCCGCGGACATGACCCCGAAGGGCTGGGAGGCGGTCGTCCGCAACAACCTGAATGGCACCTTCTACATGACCCGCGAGGTCGCGCGGCGGGCGATGATCCCGGCGCGGCGCGGCCGCGTCGTGAACGTCACCGCGTCGGTCGGCCGCGGCTTCCCGGGCATGGCGCACACGGGCGCCGCGCGCGCCGGCGTCGAGAACTTGACCCGCTCGCTCGCCGTCGAGTGGGCGGCGCTCGGCATCCGCGTCAACGCCGTCGCGCCGGGCAACAACATCCGATCGAGCGGCACCGCGCAGTACGGCGACGAGCTCCTCGAGCTCGCGCGGCGCGCGACGCCGCAGAAGCGCCTCGGCACCCCGGAGGAGGTCTCCCGGCTGATCGTCTTCCTCGCGAGCGACCAGAACGACTTCATCACCGGCGCGGTGTACGGCATCGACGGCGGACAGCCGCTCTGGGGCGACATCTGGGTCATCCCCGAGCCGGAGGGCCCCGCGCCGGAGGCCCCCGCGTCGGAGCGCGCGCCGGGCGCCGCTCCGGAGAGCGCGAGCTGAAGGGGCCGGGCGTGAACTCCCCGCCCCCGTACGCCGCCGGCGATCAGGTCGGGCCCGCCTCGGGCGCGCTCGGAGAGCCGCTGTCCGCGCCCCCGATGTCCGCGCCGCCGTCCACGCAGCCGCCGTCCGGGCCGCCCGTGGCGCCGTCGTTCCTCGGGAGGGTCGCGCAGCGCGCGCGCGGCTACTTCCTCGCGGTCGACCCGACCTTCCTGTACGCGTTCGCGCCGTTCGCGGTGCTCGCGGTCATCCTGTTCACGCGCACCCCGTCGACGAACTACATCTTCGACGAGCAGGAGGCGCTCCTCGCCAACCCGTACGTGAACGCGAAGGGCGGGCTCCGCTTCGTCGACGCGATCCACCGCGACTTCTGGGGGCTGCCGCCCGACCGGAGCGTCGGATCGTACCGCCCGCTGCCGAACTTCCTCTGGCGCGCGGTCTGGGCGGTCACGAAGCAGCCGTTCTTCCACCACTTCTACAACGTCCTCTTCCACGCGGTGAACGCCGCGCTGCTCACGTGCGTCACGTTCTGGCTCACGCGCAAGCGGGGGCTCTCGTACCTCGCCGGGCTCATCTTCGCTGGCTGCGCGGTGCTCACCGAGGCGGTGAGCGGCATCGTGGGCATCGCCGACGTGCTCGGGGGCATGGGGGCGATCGCCGCCCTCGCCGCCCTGGCGCTGCCCGCGTGGGCGATGCCGTTCGGCGTGTTCGCGGCCGTGCTCTTCGGGCTCTTCTCCAAGGAGAGCGCGCTCGTCTGCGTGCCGCTCGTCCCGTTCGCCGCGCTCATCGCGGCGCCGCTCACGCACCCCACGCGCCCGGCGCGGCTCGTCCGCGCGCTCCTCGCGCTGCTCGGCGCAGGCGCGGCGTTCGTGCTCTACGTCGAGCTCCGGCGGCGCTGGTTCCCGGCGCCGATACCGGCCGAGCTCAAGGCGCCGCTGCCGGAGGGGGCGCCCTTCGTGGAGCGCGCGCTGCACGAGGTGCTCGTCTGGTTCCACCAGGCGCCCTTGCCGCGCGATCCGCTCAACAACCCGCTCAGCACCGCGGACACGGAGCACCGGATCGTCGGCGCGCTGCGCGTCTACTGGCGGGGGCTCACCCAGGTCGTGTTCCCGTGGACGCTGAGCGGCGACTACTCGTACCCGCAGGAGCCTGCGCCCGACCGGCTGTACTTCTTCGAGAGCATCGCCGGCGCCGCGATGATGGCGCTGCCGCCCCTCGGCTCGCTCGCGCTCTGGATCGCGGCGCTCCGGCGCGAGCACCTCGAGCGGCGCGAGCGGCGCTCGGTGCGCGCGGCGTTCCTCGTCGACGGCGGGCAGGCGACGTCGCGGCGGTGGCCGCTGCTCATCGCGGGGGCGCTGCTCGCGACGGCGGCGGTGGGGCTCGCGGCGTACGACTGGCACGCGCTCCGCCCGGCGGGGCGCATGGCGTGGCTGCGGGCGCTGCCGCTCGTGCTGTGGCCGCTGCCGTTCCTGCCCGCGCTGCTGCTCGGCCTCGGGCTGCTCGTCGAGGGGACGCGCCCCCTGCCCTGCCCTGCGACGGCGGACCGGAGCGTCTGGGTGCCGCTGCGCCGCGGCTACGCGGGCCTGTGCATCGCGGCGATCGGGCTGACCTGGATCGTGGTGAGCTATTTCCCGCACTCGAACATCCCCGTCGTCCTGCCGACGGTGCGCGCGGAGCGCTTCTGGTACTTCCCGGCGATCGGCTCGTCGCTGGTCCTCGCCGTCGCGTTCTCGTGGCTGCACGAGGCGCTCGCGGGCTCGAGCCTCATGCCGCGCAAGCGCTGGTCGTGGCGGGCGTGGGTGACGCCGGCGCTGTTCGCGCTCTTCTTCGGCTTCCAGTGCGTGCAGGCCTACCGGCACGCGATGGACTACCGGAACGATCTCGAGTTCTGGGCGGCGACGAGGGAGGCGGTGCCGAACAGCGCCAAGGCGCACCTGAACTACTCCGTGATGAAGGGCGCCCGGGGCGACCTGCCGGCGCGGCTCGCCGCGAGCCAGATCGCGGTGGAGCTCGCGCCGACGTGGCCGATGGCCCACGTGTACACGGGCGACACGCTGTGCCGCATGCACCGGGCGGACGAGGCGTTCCCGCACTACAGGCGCGGCCTGGAGCTCGGCCCGAACGAGCTGAGCCTCGTGGCGCTCGCGCTGCAGTGTCTTCACGACGAGAAGCGGCTCGCGGCGTACGAGGCGGAGCTCCGGCGGATGGCGGAGGAGCACCCGGGGACGTGGCTCGCGTACCTGGCTGTCGACACGCTCGACAACGGCGAGAAGCACGGCGGCGTGGACCCGAAGTACCGGCCGCGCGGCTACAACGAGGGGCCGAAGGAGTGACCGCGGTGACCGCGGCGGCTGCGGGCTGGCACGTGTACATCCTGCGCTGCGGCGACGGTTCGCTCTACACGGGCATCGCCCGCGACGTGGAGGCGCGCCTGGCGCAGCACGCGGCGGGGCGCGGGGCGCGGTACACGCGCGGCAGGGGGCCGCTCGCGCTGGTGCACGTGGAGGCGGCGGCCGACAAGGGCGAGGCGCTGCGGCGGGAGGCGGCCATCCGGCGGCTGGGGCGCGCGGGGAAGGAGGCGCTCGCGGCGGGGGTGAGCCGGGGTGGCGCGGGAGTAAGAGGAAGGGGAGCGGCGGAGGGGCGAGCGCGGTAGCTCGTCGGCCAGGGGCGTGGCTCGCTGGGCGGGAGGGCGTCTCGAGCTGCCCGGCCCTCGGAGCCCCACATGTCGTCTTCTTCTTGTTCTTCTTGGCGTCCTCGGCGCCGTGGCGGTTCATGTCTCGCTCGCTCAACAGGATCGGTGTTCTGGTGGGCCGCGTTCACGCCACAGCCTGCCGGGTGCGCGCCGCGCTGTAACGGAGAGTCTTCGCTTGCGCCACCGATCTGTCACGAGCGCGAGATCACACTGTCTCCCAGGAACATGCGGATCGATCCACCAGCCACACTGGGACGACACACCGTGACCCTGTACCTCGGGCCCGCGGAGGACGAAGGCCCCGAGGCCAACGAGTCGTTTGGCGAACCCATCTGGTTCGACCGCCGGGACCCACGATCCATTCGCCGCGCTCAGGAGATCATCCAGGACCGCCTGCGACTCCCGGTCGCACCGACGCTGTGCGACGAGCCTTCGCCTGGCCTCCGGGCAACGTTCGGCAGGATCCTCGCGGCCCTCGTCAACGTGCTCGAGCGCTGGCATCGGCGCAACGCCAGTGAACGACACCTCGCGCTCGAGGCTCGAAGGCCGGGAGCGAGCCGCGAGGCATCCCCATCCTGTTAGGGCGTGTCGGCAAACGCGCGCTACCAGCGGCGGCCAGCGTCGCCCGGGGCCAGCGCCTGACGGAGGACCGAGCGGGGGCCACCTCGGGAGCGTGGGCGCCGATCTGCGGAGGGGCGCCCGATGCGGCCCATGGTAGAATGCAGGCTGGCGCATCGCATGGGAGCCAACCTGGAATCGGCCGTTGCCGTCCTCAACGGAGTCCTCGGCGACTACCTGAAGCGGACCACCAACGGCCTTGCGACGACGATGCAGCTCGCCTGCGAGGGGCGCCCGGTGCCGCTCGCCGGGGCGCTCCCCGCGGCCGCTGCGTCGGCCACGCCGCGCGTCGTCGTGCTCGTGCACGGGTTGATGAGCGCCGAGGGCGTCTGGACGATGCCGGACGGCGAGACGTACGGATCGCGGCTCGCGCGCGATCTCGGCTACACGCCGTTCTACGTGCGGTACAACAGCGGCCTCCGCATCTCCGAGAACGGGGAGGCGCTGGATGCCCTCCTCGAGGAGCTCGTCTGTCGCTATCCCGTTCCCGTGGAGGAGCTGGCCCTCATCGGCCACAGCATGGGCGGCCTCGTCGCGCGCAGCGCAGCGCACGCGGCGAGCGGCAGAGGGCGGAGATGGCTGCCGCTGCTGAAGCGGGCCTTCTATCTCGGCACACCGCACCTGGGCGCCCCGCTGGAGCGCCTCGGCAGCGCCGTCGCGTGGGCGCTCGGGCGCATCGACAACCCGTACACGAAGCTCATCGCCGACATCGCGAACCTCCGCAGCGGCGGGATCAAGGATCTCGCCTATGCCAACCTGTGCCGGGAGGACTGGGAGGGCGCCGACGCGGACGCCCTGCTCCAGAACCGGCGGCATCCCGTGCCCCTGCTCCCGCACGTCCGCCACCATCTCATCGCCGGCGCGCTCACGGCCGACCCGCGGCTCTCGCTCCTGTTCGGGGACGCGGTGGTCCCGCTGAGGAGCGCCACGGGGAGGGCCGTGGCCAGGGATCGGTGCTCGCCGTTCCCGCAGGAGCACGTGCGGATCATGCCGGCGCTCGGCCACCTGCGCCTGGCCCGCGACCCGGGCGTCTACGCGCAGATCCGCGCGTGGTGCGAGGAGGAGACGTGATGGAGCGGTGGCGCGGCCTGAAGGACCTCGTGCAGGATGCGGTCGATGGCGGCTCGCGGGCCGTGGAGCGCCTGCAGAAGCACGCGGCGAAGCTGCCTTTCGACCTGCTGGAGCAGATTCCCCCGATCTCGGCGCCGGTGAGGGGGATCCGGCTCGTCCACGACACCGTGGTGTCCGGCGTCCACGTGGCGATCCGCCTCGTCAACCGGGTCGCGGGGTACACGATCGATGGCGTCCTCTTCGTCGTCGAGCAGCAGGAGGGGCCAGCGGGAACGCCGGGCGGGGGCGAGGCCAGCGCGCCGGGCGCGCCCGCTGGCGGTCGAGGGACAGAACGCGGCAGGCCGTGAGCCGGATGTCGTCCACGAAGCAGGGCCCCGAGCCGGCGTTCACGGAGAGCGGAGCGGGCGTCGCCAGGCATCGTCGCGGCGAAAGAACCGCAGGGCCATCACCGTGGGCCTGGCGATTGCGGCGGAAATCTTGTCGGCATGAGCCGCGACGACGCCTGCCCAGGTGCACCAGGAAGCTGAGCCCGATGGACCGTCATTGCCCCCCCATCGCGATGGCAGTCACGATCAAGGTAGCCGACAGCGTGTAGCAGGAACGCATAGCGATCTTGCGCGGAAGCAGCGTTCTGTCGTGAGCTCGACGCTCGGCGCGTAAGCTCGCCGGAAAACTCGCGCAGCAGCGGCGCTTCAGGCCGCGTTGGATGGGTTTCCGGGAACCGTTGACCGCGCCCCCGAGCGGCAGCGCCCCCTCAGGTCCCGAGGGTGTCGGAAAATTCAGCAAAGGGGCTTGTGACTCCCATACCACTCTGATACGTCTGGCGCGAATGTGCCGGCAGTCTGCTTTTTGCCGGCTGCGCCCGCATTTCTGCCGGGTCATGGACCGGCAGATCACGCAGGAGGTGACCGGCCATGAAGCGCTGCGCATTGCTTCTTCCCGTGGTGCTCCTCAACCTCGCCGCGCCCGGTTGTGGCGGCATGTTCGCGAGCACCGTCCGGCAGAACATCGAGAGCACCAACGAAACCGCACGACTCTGTGGCGGCATGTTGCCCATACCGAGGGCGGGCGGCGCCGATCAGCCGGACATTTACGTCGTCGATCTCGGGCACGACTTCGCGCGGCGAGTCCGAGCTTATCTGGGGGATATCAGGGTGTTATTCACCACGGATGTCCTCCCGGACCCGGCGAAGGTCGACGCTCTGACCGCCAGCCTGGAAGCCGCGCAGATCGACGCGCTCCGCAAGGCGACGGACGCGTTCACGCAGAGCCTCGGGACCATCGAGACCAGTGCCAGCACCGTCGCGGATTGCATCCAGAAGGGGCTCACGGAGGCCCGTGACAAGGCCCCGGATGATCATACGTCGCGGTACACCAGCACCCTGAAGACGCTCAGGACCAGAATCCAGAGCTGCGGCCAGGAGGCCGTCAGGCTGCTCGAGGGCGTCAACGAGCTCGACGCGGCCTACATCCGATTCGAGCACGCGGCAGCGGCGGCTCGAGGCGAGCTGATGGCCCAGAAAGGCAACGGCCAGCAGCTCGAGGTGCTCCGGGATCTGACCGCCCGCGTCCGGACATTTCAAGCCTGGATGAGCCGCTCTCGCGGTTTCGTGGACGGCCTCGCAGGCTCGGACGCCACGCGCGCGCTGGGCGCCCTCGCGGAGCGCGAGCTGGGCGGCGTGTCGAAGATCGCGTTCGATTCCATCCGTACGTCGATCCGGCAGGTCGATCGGCAGCTCCAGAACCTCGATGCGCAGGTGTACGGCGGGATCACGCTGTTCTCGGCGTACGCGAGCCCCGAGGTCACCCCGATGGTCAAAGCCATCGGCTGCACCGTCGGGTGCCAGGTCAGCGAGACGCTCAGCAAGATGGATGTGTCTCCGGAGTCGATCGTCGCCGAGGCGTGCGCCGCCCTCAGGACGAACCAGGGAGACGACGATGAGTTGGCCATCCTGGGTGGCATTCTGCCCCACCTCTACACGGGAATGGTGCGCGGCCTCTCGCAGCGCTGCGACGACGATCAGCCCGCGAGCGCGCAGCCGGCAGCACCCGCCGCGCCGACGAGCGTTGCGGGCATGTCGCGGCCGCCGACACGCACGGGCGCGCACGCTGGGTCCGCGGGCGCTGGCCTGGCGGATCTGGCACGGCCGCCGGCGCTCCCCGACGTGCCCCAGCAGCGCGCCAAGCCGGCCAACGGCGCGGCCTCGAAGGAGGCAACCAGGACAGCCCCGGCGGAGGCGCCGCGCGTCGATGACGAGGCGCGGCGCAAGGAGATCGCGGAGTTCCAGAAGACGTCCGCGGGGGCCACGATGCTGTCGGAGTGGACCGCGCAGCTCGTGTTTCAGCAGGCGCATGGCCTGGACGCGGCCAGCGAGCCGACGCGCCTGGCAGCGCTGAGGAACGCGCACGCCGAGGCGATCTTGCGAGCGCCGCCAGTGGAGCCGAGCGAGAAGTCCGCGCTGGTCGGCCGCGTCAAGGAGGATGAGCGAATCGCGACCATCGTCAACGTCATCGCGCAGGCGATCGTGCTCCGCGGCCCGATCGACGTTCACGTGGATGGCGCCGGCGTCGGCGCCGACATCCAGCCGCTCGTCGACAAGATGGCGTCCCTCCAGGACATGCTCAACAAGCGGGATCGGCTTTACCAATCCGGGCAGGACCTTGCGGCGCTCTGCGGCCTGCTCAGCGTCGATCCGCTGCTCCAAGACCCCGACGTGACGGTGGCGCGCTGCTCGGACGATCGCGCGACGGCCGAGCGGCCGTTCAACATCGCCACCATCTCGGCCGACATGAAGTACCCTGACGGGGAGTGGGACGTGGCCACCGCGGCCAGCGATATCAGCGCGAGGCTCGATGAGAAGATCAAGCACCTAGCTGGGTCCAGACAGGCCCCCGCGGCGCCGGAGGCACCCATCAATCTGCTCAATCAGCTGCAGAGCGCCCCGCTCGCCAAGGGGAAGCGGATGGCCGTGCTCCGGGAGCGCGCGCGGCAGCTCGTGGAGCACATGAAGGAGGCGGCGGGGAACCAAGAGCTGACCCTCCGGGTGCGCGGCTTTGCGTCCGCGAAGGAGCTCACGTGCGCAAAGATGGCCGCGCAGCTCCAGCTCTCGGATCTGCCGGAGTGCAAGCCGGACGTAGGTGGGCCTTGCTACGCCGTGAAATGGAAGATGGACGGGACGCTGGAGCAGTTCGAGATCTCCCTCGGCAACGGCGCGGCGGTGCACACATGCACCCCGAAGAACGAGAACGCCACGCTCAGCGCGCTTCGCGCGTGGGCCATGCGCGACTACATCGAGCGGCTCGCGGACTCCTCGCCTCGGGCGCCCTGGGACGTGAAGCTCGCTCCTGGCGCATTCAATATGGGTCACGGCAAGGCGCAGATGCAGCGCGTCCTCATCCAGGTGCTTCCGTCGCGAGGAAGAGAGTGATATGATGCGCTCACGCCTTACCGCGCTCCCTATCTCCGTGCTCCTCACGCTGATGTCGCCCGTCGCGCGCGCCGCCGACGGCGAGCGCTCACCGCCGGGATGTGGTCGTTGCTGGGAGGACACCGGCCGCGACCGCGTATTCATCCATGCAGACGGTGGCGTCGCGATGCTCAGGCTATACGATGGCTCGCTGCTGCCGGACGCCGCGTCCCTCACCCCGACCGGCGTCGCGGCCAGCGCTGGGCTCGCGGTGCGCATTCACACGTTCGGAGTGCCTACCTACCAGCTTGGCCCCGAGCTGGAAGCCGCCGCGAAGGGGGATGTGGCCCGAGCGTTCCGCCCCCCCTACCTGACCCTGGGCCTGCGGTGGGGGGCTTCGTACTTCCCGGATTTCAGCGTCGATGCAGTGATGGTCGGACCGGGGTTTCACGTCCCGTTCTGGCGCATGGAGGCGTCGGTCGGGGTGGATCTCGGCTACGCTTGGGTGGACACAGACATCGCCGTCATCGAGGCAGCAGGTCCGGTGATCGATGGCTATCTCGGGGATGTCAGGTTGGGTCTGGACGTCCTCCTCGGCAGGCACATCAGCGTCGGTCTAGGCGCGCGCGGCGGCGCGATGCGGCTGTCCCGCGAAGCGCTCAGCGAGCCATCGCTCGCGACGCACGGCGTGAGCTGGGGACGACGTTGGACGGTGAACCTCGGGTTCCAGCTGAGAATCTGAATCGCCGATCTGCCCGGCACTCGGCCTCGGCAGGATCCGACCCGCGGATCCGGTAGCGCCCCGCATCACGTCCCCTGGCTCGGACAGGCGGCGAACTCCGTGGCGCACGCCTCCTCGGCTGCCGCGGAGACGCACGCCTGACAGCCGGCGTCGATCCCCCTGCCCTGACACGCCGCCTTGCACGTCGGCCCGCAGACGTCCTCGCGGCAGGCGCACGCGTCGAAGGCATGCGCCGCCTCGCCTGGCGACTCGAACGGGTGGCTCGTGCAGACATGGCCGCTCACGCAATCGCAGCACATGCCGTCGCCCGGACAGCAGCCCGGGCTGCTGCTCGGCGGGCACGACGCGCCTCCTCCGGTGCCGCCGCCCCCCTGCTCTCCGCCGCCCTCGCCCTGGCCCCCGCTCCCGCCGCCGCTACCGCCGCCGCGGGGCGTCTCGGACTCGCCCGAGCACGCGGCGACGAGGAGGGGAAAACAGAGCCAGAGGACCGACGAACGCGCCTGTACGTATCTCATGGGGCCAGGAAATCGAAGCGCGATCCGAAAGTCAATCTCCTCCGGATTGCCATGAGGAAAGCTCATGGGCTTCGAGCGCACGAGCACGCGGAGATCGCCCTCTACCACGCGCTCGTGGACCTGCCGCAGCCCGAACGGCCCACCCAACAACCCTTCCGAGGAAGCTGCAAGATCAATGCGAGATGGGCGCGGCGACCTCGTCGATCGGGTCGGCCGCCGCGCCCGAGCCGCCCTTCCCTGCCCCACGTTCGCGACATGGATTCGCTCGCTGTGCACGGACCACCGCCTCACGTCGAGGACCGGGCGCTGCACCTCCGGCTCGCGGACCGCGGGGTCGACCTACGGCGCTCCGCCCGCGTGAGCTTGCTCCCGAGCCGCGCTCCGAAACAGCCGGGCCGACGTGAGCCACAGCATCACGAAGAAGGCCGTCAGCACCAGGGTGTAGCCCCATCCGGCGATCAGGGCGATCACGGCGACCAGCGCCTGAGCGAGCGCCGTCGCGACCATCGCGCGTCCCATCCCCTGCGGCTGGAAGCGCGCCATGATGGCCCCGACGATCCCGACGGCGAGCACTCCGGCGTACATCCAGTTGGCGGGGTTCTCCTCGTTCCCGATGATGCCGACGGCGAGGTTCATCCAGACGAGGAGGAAGGCCGCCGCGAGGGCAACGCCGACGGCGGCTCTGTACGCCGTGTTGCCAGTGACCCTCGCCGCCAGCTCGTAGGTTCCGCAAGCGCCGACCAGCATGGCGCCGAAGATGGCGAAATCCGCGAGGTCCCAGGCCACCTCTTCGGTGAACTGCATCGCGACCCAGGGCAGCAGCAGGACGAGCGCTGCAGTGCCCCAGACCGCTATCCTCCAGCCGGCTCCGCGCCGTCCGCCACCGTTGTCCGTCGTTCCTGCCATTGACCTGTTGCCGAGCATGGGTGAAACCTAGCTCGCACGACGGGCGTGGGGCATGAGCCGCTCATGGAGTTTCGTGGAGCGACCGTGGGGGTTGCGTGCAAACGACACCCGGTCGAGGCTCAGGCTCGTTGCCGGCGCCCGCAACGGGTCGAAAGCGACCTCCACGCCTGCCACGAGCCTGACCGCCCGCGGAAACCCGCCTGAACGTTCGTGAACCCGACGGGATACGTCGTGACCGTACCTGCCGGCGGGGGCGGGTAGACGCCGGGACATCCCGGGCTGCGCGCGCACACGATCGCGAGATCCCTCGCGGCCGGCGAGGGGCGCGTCCGCGAATCGCCCGACGAGCCCGGCGCGGCAGGAACGATGGAAATGTCCGATTCTTTCAATCGGAGGGCGGCGGCCGGAGGTACGAAGGCGGTGGAGGTACAGCATGAGCAACGGAGATTTCTCGGCCGAAGCCGGATCGAGGCCGAGTGTACCGATGGCGCCGCGACCCTTTACGACGAGGTCAGAGACAATGAGCCAACCTACTCCCGCAGCCGACACCCCCCGCGCCCCGACGCCGGTCCTCTCGGTCAGCCCCATCGTGCTGCCAGCCCCCGGCCGCGCCGTCGATCTCCAGGTGCGCGTCTCCGCGCCCGTGACCGGAAGCGAGCTGCCCATCGTCTTGCTCTCGCACGGCCACGGCCCCTCCAACCACCTCTCCTCCTTGAACGGCTACGCCCCGCTCGCCAGCTACCTGGCGGCACACGGCTTCGTCGTCATCCAGCCCACTCATCTCGACTCGAAGACGCTCCCCTTCAGGGCTTCCGATCATCCCGAGGCGCCGCTGTACTGGCGATCGCGGGCCGAGGACATGAAGCGCATCCTCGACCAGCTCGACGTGATCGAGGGCGCCGTCGCCGCGATCGCCGGGCGTCTGGACCGAACCAAGGTGGCCGTCGTCGGGCACTCGATGGGCGGGCACACGGCGAGCCTGCTGCTCGGCGCGCGGCTCGCCGATCCCCGCGACGGGACGGAAGTGAACCTCGTCGAGCCCCGGATCAAGGCGGGCGTGCTGCTCGCCGCGCCCGGCAGAGGCGGCGATGCCCTCACCGAGCTCGCGAAGAAGTACTCTTGCTTCTCGACGATCGACTTCTCCAGCATGACGACACCCGCGCTCGTGATCGCCGGGGACAAGGACGCCTCTCGCCACCTGACGGTCGCGGGCGCCGACTGGCACGCCGATCCATACTTCCTCTCCCCGAGCCCCAAATCGCTTGTCACCCTGTTCGACGCAGAGCACGGGCTGGGCGGGATCTCGGGATACGACGTCGCCGAGACCACGGACGAGAACCCCGAGCGCGTGGCCGCCGTCCAGCGCCTCACGTGGGCCTACCTCCGCACCGCGCTCTACCCCGGTGACTCCGCCTGGCAGGAAGCGCAAGACGCGCTGACGGGCGCGGCCACCCCGCTCGGACGGGTCGAGTCCAAGGAAGCGAGCCGGACAGGGAGCGGTCGGTAGCCTCGCCGGGGACTGCGGCGACGCGCAGGAGCGCGATCTCGCCGGTGGCCGCTTGACGGCGGAGGGCCGGTCTCGATGTAGCGCGCATGGGGCGACCATCCACCGGGCGACGTCCGCAGTTCCCTTCCACCGTGCCGCGACCGGTCCGGGCGCGCGCCGGGCGCACACCGACGGAGCGGACTCCGCTGGCGGTGCGGACCTTCGGCGTCGGCGTCGACGAGGCGACGAGGGCGCACGTGCGCCAGAGCCTCGGGGCGAAGCTCGGGCGGTTCGCGCCCCGCATCGAGCGGCTCACGGTGCGCTTCACGGACGTGAACGGGCCGCGCGGCGGCGTCGACGTGGAGTGCGACGTGAAGGTGGTCTTGAGCGGGCGCCCCAGCGTCGTCTACCAGATGCGAGGTCACGAGCCGCGCGAGACGATCGACAGAGCCGTCCCGGGGCTCGTACGGGCAGTGCAGAGCGCTCTCGAGCGCGCCGCACCACGCCCGCCGCGCGCCGCACCACGCCCGCCGGCGCGCGGCCCGAAGCGCGCGGCGCGGGCGTCGAAGCGCAGCGCGGCGGCGCCGGCGGGGATCGGTCACCCGTCGCCCGAGGGCAGCTTCATCGGCCGGCGCGTGGGGCGCAGCGAGGAGAACCTCGAGCGCGCGCTGGAGCGGCCCGAGAAGTCGCGGCGTGACTTTCCGGTCGACACGGCCGCTCCGGGGCAGAGCGCGACCGACCGGAAGGCGGGCGGCGGCTCGACGGCGCGGCGCAACTCGATGCGGAGGGCACGCAAGGCCACCGCGGCGCTGGAAGACTCGGCGCGGGACCGCCCGTCGCGCAAGTCGACGCGCAAGAGCGCAAACCGCGCGAAGCAGGACTCGAAGCTCCGGCGACGCGAGGTCCGGCAGGCGTCCTCTCCCGGCGCCAGGGCCGCGAAGGCAGCCGCCCGCTGATCAGGCGGTGCGCTCCCGACCGCCCTCGGCCGTGACGCCTCCCACGAGCGCCAGGCACGATGTTCCCGCCGGCGCGCTGGCACACACGATGCTCGGAAGCGGACGTGGTCCCGGCCACCTCGTCCGCGCGCGGCGGGCGACCGACGGGACACGCGTGCTCCACGAACCGGAGGGGTGCCCATGGTCGGTCCGCTCGAAGAGTCCCCGAAGCCTCTGCGCTTCGCGCCGGTCGACATCGACGCCGTGCGGGAGAAGCGCGGTTGGTTCGTCGCGCTCGGCGTGGCCTTGATGGTGCTCGGGGTGCTCGCGTGCATCCTGCCCTTCATCGCCTCGATGGTCACCGCCATCGTCCTCGGCTGGTTGATCGTGCTCGCCGGCCTGGCCGAGGGCTGTCACGCCATCCAGAGCCGCGGCTGGGCCGGTGCCGGCTGGGAGCTCGCGAGCGCCCTTGTGCAGGTCGCGTTCGGGCTTCTCCTCGCGAACTTCCCGATGACCGGCAAGCTCGCGCTGATGGTGCTCGCATCGGCGTACTTCGCCGCCGAGGGCGCGCTCAAGCTCGTCCGCGCCTCTCAGCACCGCAGGCTGCCGGGCGCGGGATGGCTCGTGTTCGACGGCATCCTCGCGCTGGCGCTCGCATTGCTGATCCTCACAGGCGGCGTCACCGCCGCCGCGAAGGTGCTCGGCTTGCTCGTCGGGATCAGCCTCCTGACAGGCGGCATGTCGATGATCCTGATCGCGCTGGGCGCCGCTCGCGTGCTCCGCACGCGAGCGTAGGTACACGGATGAAACGACGGTCGCCGCCGGTGGACCTGTCACGGCAGGAGCATTCGCTGAGGACGGACGCGCACGCGTCAGGTTGCTTTCGGGGCCAAGATGTGGCCCCGCTCAAGAAACACCCTTCTCACGTTGCTCATCCAGGAGATGGCGATCTCGTCCGAGCTGTTCCACTCGTCCTCCTTGAGAAGCTGCTCGGCGCGTATACGAAGGTCCTAGTGCAGCCCCTCCACGCGCCTGACGAAGGCGCTCATCAGCACGGCGCATTCGGCCGGATGGGTCTCCAGCAGGAAATGCGGGCCGTCGAGGATGTCATTGCGGCCCCCTCCCGCTCTCAAGGTCAGGCGGCAGGTGCGTGCTGAGGCTGATTGCCCTGGTCACCGGCCGGAAGGCGGTTGCCAAAGCTCTACCTTGTTTCCTTCTGGATCGATGACCCAGGCGAACTTTCCGTACTCGGATTCCTCGATCTTCTCGAGAACGTTGCATCCTTCTTCACGCAGGACCTTGACGAGGGCGTGGAGATCCTCGACCCGGTAATTGACCATGAAATTCGCAGCGCCGGGCGCAAACTGGTCACCTTGCGCCGGCGCAATCGACCAGATGGTCGTTCCGGCGACCGGCTTGCCTTCACCGTCGGTCCAGGTGAAAGCCGTGCCACCCCATTCCTGGACATCGATTCCGAGGTGCCGCTTGTACCAGGCCTGTAGTGCAGGAGCGTCTTTGGCTTTGAAGAAGATGCCGCCGATGCCAGTGACTCGCTTCATGGGACCTCCGTGGACGGGTGGTGGTGAGGGAGAGCGCGGTTTCTGCGGATTGAGCCCTTCTGCGTCATCCACAGGCACAGGAATCAGGCCCGGCCGCCTTCCAGACGCCGCGCCTGTTGCTCGAACCAGCGGGTGAACCCCTCGACGGCTGCGACGAGACCGGCCCGCGACACATCCACGCCGCGGCCCATGTGCCCGGGTAGCTCGCGAGAGAGGATGCGCACCGGGCCGCCGGGCGGACAGAGGATGAATGCTTTGCACCCGTTGAACTGCTCGCCCCAGTTGGTCAGGAAATCGTGGGCGCTCCAGAACGTCCAGTCCCGGCGGCGCACCTCGGCCGTTCGATCATCGGGTACTTCGACGTCTCCATGATGGCCGTACAATAGCCCGTCGAGGAAGTTCCATGCAGCGATATCGTCCAGCCCGACCAGCTCCTCGGACCACAGGCGGTCGAGGTTGGAGGGCAGCGAGCGAAAAGAGCGGTAAGCCGGGTACAGCGCACAGCGCGACTCCCCGAGGTCTCCGAGGGCCACCCCGCGACACCAGACACACATGCGCCCCCACACCGCGCTCGGGGGCTCCAGGTTGGGCTCCACGTCGGCTTCGATGGCGAAGTCCAGCCGTTCCCCGAATAGCATATCCACTCCCCCTCCTGCCGCGCAACGTTCGGCCGGCCCAACGTACCAGGTTTCAGCTGCGCCGGTCGGGCGAATTCGAGGTCGGGGTCTGCTGCAAACCCGAGCTAGACCGCAACGCGTCCCATGCCGCCGAAGGAGCGCGAGCTCGCAAGGGGCTCCCGAGGCTCCAGCGCGCGCTGCGTGCAGCAGCTACGCCAGCTCGCGCACGAACGTCAGGACCACCTCTCCCAGGCGCTCGGGTTGTTCGAAGGGAATGCCGTGGCCGGCGTCGCGCACCTGTTCGATCCGTACGCGTGGGTTGAGGCTCCGCAGCTCCGTGGCCATCTCGAGCGTGACGACGGGGCTGCTGTCACCGATGACGAGCAGGCTCGGGACGTCAATCGCGCTCACCACGTCGCGATACCCGGGGTTGGGCGGCGTGAGGACGTCGAACGCGGCCATGCGGGTCTTCAGCCTCGCCTCGGCTTGCAGCTCGACGATCTCGGGCGAGCGACGCGGGTGTCGGGCCCTGGCCTGCGCAACGAGGTCAGACCTCTGCAAGCCGAGGGCCTGGCGGTGTTGATCGGCGACGTCGCTGTCGCGCACCTCGCGCTGGCGCTCGGGGCTCAAGAACGTCGGGTCGACCAGGATGAGGCCGCGGATGCCCCCCGCCCCTCGGCTCGCCACCACCGCGGCGGTCATGCCGCCCATCGAGTGGCCAAGCAGGACCGGACGAGAGAGCCCCAGGCCGCGGATGAGGCCGACGACGTCGCTCGCGTGATCGTCGTACCGGTACCCGTGGAGCGGCGCGCTCGAGCCGCCGTGCCCTCTGGCGTCGGGCATGACGACGTCGAGCTCACCTTCGAGCGCCCGCGCCAGGGGCGTCCAGCAGGCGCCGCTCCCCATCAATCCATGGAGCAGAACGACGGGAGGCTTGGCGCCTCCAGCCCGGAGATAGCGGATGTCGATACCGTTCGTCTCGCAGACTCCACTGATCCAGGTCGTCATGGGACTGTCCCTTCCTGCCGCAGCTTCGCACGTGTGATGAAGTGGTTCAGGTATGCATACGCGGCCCAGCGCCCTGCCGTTCAGCTGCGCGAGCCGAGGGAGGGCTCGGCGCGCGTCCGCTGGGGCGGCTCGTCAGCCGGCGGTCACGGTCGTCGCTCGCCTCTGGACTGCGGCGGCGCCCAGGGCGCGGACGAGCGCGTGTGCGATCTTCAAGCCACCGGGCCCCGACGGCTCGACGGCGTTCGCGAAGTCGGCCACCTCCGTGCAAACGAGGCGGAGGTCGACGACGTCGAGCGCGCGCGAGAACGCTTGACGAAGGATGACGTCATTGAACGTCATCAAGGCGACGCGAGCTCGCTCGGCCTCACCGGGAGCGAGGTTGCCGTCATAGATCGTGCAGACCGTCGTCGGTCGACCGAGCGCGACGACGGCATCGAGCGCCCACGAGTAGGATTGCTCGAACGCGTCCACGCGTTCGCGGAATACGTCCAGCGCCTCGGCCGTCGACCCGACAGGCAGTCCGAGGATGTCGGCGTTCGCGAGCGCGTCGTTTCCGCCGAGCGAGAGGAGGACGTGGGTCGCGTGTTTCGGCACTCGATCGAGCTGGGCTCCGATATCGGAGGTGGTCGTGCCGTCGACCGCACACAGGGTGACTCGCCAGGAGGGCAAGAGGGCGCGAAGGTGCGAGGCGACATCGGGCTCGCCGTGGGTATACGAACCATTATCGAAGACTGAATCGCCCAAGAGAGCTACAGACGACATGATTCTCTCCCGTGGAATGGATCGCAGCGGCTGGCTCGGCGCTCGGTCGGGTCGCTCGCCTGTCGGCGCCGTCCTCGCGTGGGTCTCGTGCGTTTCTATGACGACCCGAGCGAGCGCGCCCGGGCGTCATCAGATCGTGACCGGGAGGCGCGCTGCGATCACGGCGGGGCGTCGAGCTCGAGCTCGTCCGCGAGCTCGTGCACCATGCGCTCCGACAGCCGCGGCGGCGACTGACGGCTCGGCGTTCACCTGCGGGCGGCCAGCGTACGCGAGCTCGATTGTCAGGTGCGACGCCTTGTGTCGGCCCCCGCGCGCCACGAACCTCCGGCGCCGCCGGTCGGCCCTCCTGCGCGCACCATCACGTGACGCCCGGGGTCGTCGTTCCAGTGAAGGCATCCCAGGCCCGAATGTAAGCGCGCGCCCCCGCTCCCAGACGAGAGACGACACGCGCAACGGCCGCAGGAGCCTCCACACCGTGAGCGCAGATTGCCTCCAGGAGCCCCGTCGCGACCGCATCTGCCTCTTGGCCATTTCCTGTCAGCGAACGCTCCACGAGTCGCGAAACCTCATCCAGCGTGGCGTCATCGAGGTCGGGTTCGAGTCGGACAAGAGCACGACCGATGTGGCAGAAGCCGATCGTCACGGGGACCGCGTCGGGCTCCCAGTCGGCGACGACCACAGACACCGCTTCCCGCAACTTCGGGTGGCGCGCGGCAAGATCCTGGTACGGTTTGAGCGCGTCTGTCATCGACGTTCTCATCCCGGACGACGGCTCCCCTCGACGTTCAGGCGGTACCCGGATGGCGGCGACTCGCCGGGTGAAGCCGCTGCTGTCCCCCGATCGACCTGCTCCGGCCGCCCAGCGAACTGTCGGTCTGCCCCGACGCGCAGCGCCGCCGGCAGCAGCGGCTTGTTGAGCGAGCTCCTCGACAACGGTACTATCTCTTGATCTTGATGATAGCGCCAGGGTTCGTCCCGAGTCGCTTGTGCCGCGCCGGCACCCCCGTCGGGGCCTGGGCCTCCGGCTCCTCGTCCGGCCTGGGCGTCGCCTCTTCGGCGGGCTGCGCTTGCTCCGGGGTGTCGCCGTTCTTCGACGGCTTCTCGCTGGGGTCTCGTGGATTCATGCGGCTAATCCTGGTCATGCGCCTGTTCAAGGCGTTGTGCGTAGATGACCAATGTCGAGCCTGAACGCTGAACCTGGCGCCATCTGGACAGCTGCGTAGATAGCACGCATGCCCACCTCGTGCCGGGGGCAAATTCTTCGTTCCCCCGCTCGTGTCCGCCCGCGTTCGCCCGGCCCTGAGCAGGCGCCTTCCCGCGCCCGGCATCATCGACGCCGGCGAGATCCGCATGGGAGCGCGCCCATGCGATGGCTGGGGAGTCGCGGCGCGTCCACAGGCCCGGGTGCAGCGGCCCGCCGCTACGACGTCAGGTGCAGAGCTCGGTTGGCTCGTCACTGGGCGTCTAGCCGTCAGGGATCCCTGCCTGCCGCAGCTTCGCACCTGGGATGACGTGGATCAGGTCCGAGTACGCGAAGAGAAGAATACCGGCGTCGATGCTCCGCGCGGCCCCGCGTCAGGCGTGGCTCGCGATGAAGCGGGCCGTCGCCTCGGGCGACGAGAGGATCGCCCACTGGCGATCCGGGTAAGAGAAGTTCGTGGCGAACGTGTCGGCCAGCGACTGGCTGCGCGAGGCCGCGGCGAGGAGCGCCACCGCGTGGTCCGGCGGCGGCAGGAGGAAGGCGTTCGTCCACTCCGTGGCCGGCCGGAGCGCCTCCCAGAGGCGGTCGTCCAGGTCCGCGCAGAACGCCTCGTCGAACGCGGCGCCGGCGGCGGCCTGCCCCGCGATCCGCTCGGCGGCGAGCCACGCTGCCAGCGTGGCCATGTTCGCGCCCTGGCCCATGATCGGATCGTGGGTGATGTGGAGATCGCCCAGCGCGAGCGCGAACCTGCCGCCGCCGAGGGGCGCGTAGGCGCGCCGCACCACCGGCGTCACGGCGCCGGTCAGGTAGTCGCGCGGGCTGGCCACGCCGAAGCGCGCGCGATCGACGCGCTCGCCCGTGAGCGGCGCGTGCGCGAGCACCGCGTCGAGCAGCGCCGCATCGAACCGCGCCGGATCGTCTTCGTAGCGCATCCGCGTGATCGGCTCGAGCGCGCCGCCGGGGATCGCCTCGATGAGCAGCGCTGGCGCGACCCCGTCGCGCGTGAGGTACTGGTTCTCGAAGATCTCGCCGTGCCCCGGGGAGAGCTGGAACATGAACTCGAGCCGCTCGGGCATGCGGAGCCCGCGGACGATGCCCGCGAAGAGCCGCCGCTGGGGCCCGGCGTGCGGGCTGCGCTCGGGGACCTTCGGGAAGAGATCCGAGAGGCCCGCCCGGCCCGTGGCGACGACGACGAGGTCGTGCCCGGCGGCGAGGTCGCGGATGCCGGCCGCGTCGAGCGACGCCTTCACCACGCGGCCGCCGCGCGCGGCGAAGTCCTCGAGCAGCCGGGGCAGATAGACGCGCATGTCGATGAAGAGCATGTGATCCGCGAGGTGGCCGACGAAGGCCAGCGGCGGATCGGCCGCCACGCGCATCCGGACCGTGCCGGTGGCGTGCTCGGCCCCCTCCCAGTGCGCGACGCCGAGCGCCCGCTGGCGCGCCCGGGTCAGCGGGGAGAGCGCGACGGTGCTCGGCAGGCGCCCCGCCCGGATCTCGTCCGGCGTGCGCTCCTCGTGGAGGCTCACGTCGATACCCTCCTGCTGGAGGTGCAGCGCGAGGTGCAGGCCGGCCATGCCGGCGCCGACGATTGCAATGGTGGGCATCCTTGTCCTCCTCGTCCTTCTAACCCGTGGGGTGCGCGCTTCACGGCGAGGCCCGCCGTGCTCTCGGCGCCCCCGACCGCGGCGACGTCGCGGGAGCGGATCGCGGCGGCGAAGGCCCCTCGCGCGGCGGCCCTTTCCAGAAGACCACACCGCTGCACGGAACGCGCGTGTCGATCTCGAGCGAAGCCCTGAATTCCTCCTCGGCGGCCTCGATCAGGCCGAGGTTTGTGGAGGAGCACAGTAGAGCGGCCCACATCGTCGAGAGGGGGATGTGTGGAATCGACGTCGAGGAGCCGTGTTGAGGCGACCGCCCTCGGGTGTGTCCTCGTGCGCCGGAACGCACATCGACCCGTCCTCCCCGCGGGCCCTGGACCGTCATCGCGGGGCCGGCGGCTGCGGCGGACGAGGCGGCAAGGGGGGCGAGGACGGCTCAGCGAGGCAGCGAGGAGCACGCCGTAAAACAGGCTGCCGACGAGCTCGTGAGAAAGACCGCGGTGACGTCGGGTGAGCACCGCGCTGTCGCAGAGGCCGAGGAGGTGACCGACCTTCTTGAACTCCGTCACGAGCTCCTCGGTATCGAGCACCGCGCCGATCCCATGGAGGCTCTCGCGCGCGGTCTGGCGCTGGAGCTCGCGTTGCCGTCCGCGGCATGGCACGCTCGGGCGCGGGCCGGTGGATCCGGCCACCGATCGGAGGACGACGTGATCACGCTCTATGGCTTCGGAAATATCTTCCCCGAGGGGGTCGGCGAGACGAAGGACCTCCGGGCGCAGTGGGCGCTCGAGGAGACCGGCCTGCCCTACCGAGTCCACGCGCTCGACCACACCGCCGGCGAGCTCGACAGCGACGCCTACGGCCGCATCAGCCCCTTCCACCAGGCGCCGGTCATCGACGACGACGGCTTCGTCGTGGCCGAATCTGCCGCGGTGGTGCTCTACCTGGCGGAGAAGGCCGGCAAGCTGATCCCGCGCGACGTCCAGGGCCGCACCCGCGTCGTCCAGTGGTGCTTCGCCGCGGTGAGCACCGTCGAGCCGACCCTCGTGTGCCTCGACCTGATCGGGATATTCGACAGCGGCAAGGCCGCACGCGAGCTCCACGCGGAGGTGCCCAAGCTCGCCCGCCGCTGGCTCGGCCACGTCGAGCGCCGCCTCGAGGGCCGCGCGTGGATCGCCTGCGCCGATTTCACGGCGGCCGACATCATGATGGCCGGCGTCCTGCGCAGCATCCGCAAGACCGACCTGATGGAGCCCTTCCCGAGGCTCAAGGCCTACTACGAGCGCTGTCAGGCCCGCCCGGCGTGGCAGCGCACCCTCGGCCTCTACGCCGAGCGACTCGGCGTGAGCGTCGACGACATCCGCTAGAGCGCCGATCACGTTGAGCGAGCGAGGAATGAACCGCCAAGGCGCCAAGAAGACCACACCTTGGCGTCCTTGGCACCTTGGCGGTTCGAAACTATGCTCGTTCAGGCGGGTTCAACCCGTTTGTCGCTCTAGCGCATGTGCTCGATGTCCTGCGGCATGACCACCCAGCCGTGCATTCGCTCTTCATAGACCGAGAACGTTGGGCCGGGGAAGGCCGGGTCCGCAAAGGCGCCCACCGGTATGGCGATCATGTCCTCGTGCCCGGCCATCACGTAATAGACGGTGGCGCCACATTCAGGACAGAACGTGAAGGTGCTCTTCGTCCCTTCGTCTCCGATTCGAACGAAGTCCTTCCCGCGACCATTTATCTTCACGCTCCCGCGGCTGAACCTGGCTTGAGCGCCGAAGACACTTCCGGTTCTCCGTTGGCAGGCCAGGCAGTGACAGACGGACACGCGAATCGGCTCGCCTTCGACTTCCGCCGACAACTTACCGCAACTGCAGCTTGCGAAGCGATTTCTCATCGTGGTGCTCGGGCAGGTGGCGTCGCCTTACGTTTGCCACGAGAGGCCGCCGCGAGTGGGCGGAGCCGGCTTGCGGACGCCCCCTCGATGGAGGGCTCAGGCCTCGGGTTCGTGGCAAACCACTTCGATGTTGTGCCCGTCGGGTCCAATGACGAACGCTGCGTAGTAGTTCGCGTGGTAGCGCGGGCGCAGACCAGGCGCGCCATTGTCTTTACCGCCCGCCTCCAGCGCGGCGCGGTAGAAATCTTCGACCTGCTGGCGATCCTCGGCCGTGAACGCCAGGTGAAGATGCGCCGGCTTCTCCTCGGTTTGGTACAGGCACAATGAAGCGTTACCCTTTGAGCTGAGCTCGACGCCGTACGTCGGCGGTCCCTCCGAGACAACGGCCACGCCGAGCGGTTCGAGCGCCTTGAGGAAGAACGCCTTGCTCGCTGCATAGTCGCTGACTCCAAACTTGACGTGGTCAAACATGAGCTCTCCTGAATCCCACAGCCTCGTGCCGCCCCCACGCATCGTGGCCCGGATGCCTTCTCAGCCCCCCTGCTGCCGCGCTCGACACCAGCCGCATCGAGGTCCGCGGCCTTCTCCGGGGGGGCTCTGCCTGGCGGCCCGCCATGGATCCGCGTCACCTGGCCATCACTCCATGGGTTGGCGGATGATGGTTTTCCACCGGACTGGATCGGCGCGACGTATGTCGCTCAGATACACCTCGTGGTGCTTTCCCGCGAGCGCCGAGCGCGCACCGATGAAATCATGGACTCGCTGAATGGTCGGCCCTTCTTCAGCAAAGGGGCCGACGTGAAGTATCTGAGCGCATGTCCCTTCGGTGAAGCTCTCCAGCCTGAGCGCATCCACCGCGGGAAGCGCCTTCTTTCGCCTCACCTCCGCGATCGCCGTCCGGATCACCGCGTCCTCCACGAAGTGAGGCTGCATGATCATCATCGTCCATTTCCACCTTGACCTGTCGTTGGAGGTGAAGACGGACAGGTCATCCGACCACCAGAGGCCTTCGAGAGGCATGACCGCATAATCGATTCCTCGCGCCCCCTTCTTCACCATGAACTTCGTCGTGTAGGAAACGGAGAACAGCGCTTCGACTGCCTCGGCATACTCCTGTGACGTGTTGGGGTCGCCCTCGCCGTCGATCATGAGGAACTGAAATGTTGGCACTTCGACCTGGACCACCTCCTTCGCGGATGCTTGGTAGAGATGCTTGAGCTCCCTCTTGAGATCAACCTTCGACACGGATGCACCTGATGATGGTCAAGGACCCGCGAGGGTGCCGCAGGGCGCCGCGCCGAGCGCAGCGAGGCTATCTGCCCAGGTCAGTCGGACATCGTAGGGCGTCATGATCCGATCGGCGGTGACGATCTGGAGGTGCTCGATCCCGGCGTGCGCGACCAGGATCCGGTCCGATGGAGCCCGCGTCGTCTCGAGCTCTCCGTCTGGCGCACGGGGCCCGACCTTCACCATCCCGTCTGTACAGCTCATCTCTGTTGCTCGCGGGCGGCAGGTTAGCCGATGTGCTCGCCGAGGACCACCGGGACATGGTCCTGCAGGTTGCCGGACGGAGGGTCACCGCCTGGATCAGCGCTTCCACCGCCGTCTGTACATCGCCGGTGCGCGCGGGCGCGCTGCTCGTCGCGCGCGACGGGTACTTCAGGAGGCCGTCGGTGACGACCAGGAGGCGGCCCGGCAGCGGCCGTCGTCGGATGCAGGCGGGCCTGCTCGCGCCGCTGCCGACGAGCGGCTTCCGGCTTTGCGCCGCCACCTGGTGACAACGAGATTGGCCGGTGGTGGCGGCCGCGCAGACGGCCTGTGCGACGGTGCGGAGCGTCTGGCGCATCGCCTTGTTGGGCCGCATCCGTCCATCGTCAGGAGAGCACTTCGGTGGCAGTCTTCGCCCCGAGGACGTTCTCGATCCAGCGGTCGAGGGTCGCGACGTCCGTACATGCCTGGATGCGCGCGCTCTCGTCCTCGGTGAGCACGAGCCCCGCACGTGCAAGCAGCCGCAGCAGCGTGTCCCTCTTGCCCTCGAGCTTGCCCTCACGCATGCCCTTGAGCTCGCCCTCGCGGATGCCGCGATCGATGAGCCTCTGCACGAACGGGGGAAACGTCGCCTCGCCTTCGCTCTGCCGTTCCATGACCAATGCCTCCACAGCCTGCCTCATCGGCTCTCGCAACCCGTTCCAGATGAGCTGAAAATAGACCATCGCGTGCGCCTGGTCGAGCCGGCCGAGGCCGGCGAGCGCCGCCTGCACCACGGTCGGCCCGCTCGGCCCGTTGCCGTGCGCCACCGCCGACAGCACCGCGAGCTCCGTCTCCTTCTCCGCTTCGGCCGGGTCGGTGATCTCGGGGACCACCGCCGGCCCGAGCACCAGCGGCGCGACGTGGCCGCGGCCCAGGCCGAGGTCGATGGTCTCCGCGGCCCACGCCGCCACGCCGGCGTCCGGCGCGACCACGAGGACGATCGTGCCAACGCGCTTCCTGGCGCGTACGGCCGCGACGTACGCCGGCCACGAGTACTTCTTGTCCGGGTCCACGTCGCGCTGCACCTCGAGGACGATCGCCAGCACCAGCGCGTCGTTCTCGTCGCGAAGCTCGAGCACCAGATCGGCGCGGAACTCCACCGGGACGAGCTGGTCGAGCGACGACTCGACGACCGCGACCGCCGCGTGCGGCGGCACCTCGACGCGGAGGAGCGTCGCGAGAAAGCGGGGCGCGAGCGCCGGGTGTTCGCGGAACATCTCGACGAGGGCGTTGTGCTCGAGCGTCGGCATGACGCTCGGCCTCGAGCACGCCCCATGCCCGCACGAAACGCCGGGGAAATGCGAGCAGAGCTCCAGCTCAGGGGGTGGCGGCGCCATGGCGGACGCAGGGAGGGCGACGCCCGTCCGCGCGAGGCGGCCGACGGGCGCCGCGCTGGGGTATCGTCGCGGCCCTGTTCCGCCAGGAGGTCGACCCGGCCGGTCGCTTCGCCGCCCACTTCTTCGGCCACATGCACGAGGGCACCGCCACCTCGACCGCCCACGGCGGCGGCCACGCGCGTCACGCCCTGCAGGGCGCCTCCCTCTTCGGTCTCGAGGAGCACGACGGCCCCGGCGGCCGCGGCGTGACCCGCCTCCATGGCTTCAGCGCCGGCCGCTTCGAGCTGCTCCCCGGCGCCGCGCAGGCCCGCGTGCGCGTCTTTCCCCGGCGCATGTTCACGAGCGCCGGCGGGCGGAAGATCGACCGTGACGTCTCCGCCTACCACATCGATGAGCGCGGCTCGTTCGCCCACGAGGTCCCGACCGCCCGCCGCACATGACGCCCTTCACGCTGGGGCCGCCGGGCAAGGGCGGCACCCGCTGGGACCGTGAGGGCAAGAGGATCTGCGTCCTGGCGTGCTTGCCTGGCAGGATGTCGATGCCTTCAAATATCGGAGTGACGAGCGCGTCCTCGTCGAACATCTGGGCTGCCGCCAGGTGAGTGGCGTTGTTCGTCGGTGCAAAAAAATCGACCAGACGACGAAGGCTTCGGTACACGCGGCGACCCGAGCAATGCGCAGCAACGAGGACACCCCTCAGCGAGCATGTGAACGATCACATATTCACCGTCGGTTCCGATCGACAGGTCCGTGAAGCTCTCGATCCCGGGGGATCACGAGGCTGGCGGGATCCTCCGCAGCGCCGCGGCGAGAGGGCGGGCGCCTTGCCGCCATCATCGCCGGCCCGATCGACGAGCTCGAAGCCGATCAGCGCATCGGCGGCTGGCGCGCGACGCGGTGCGCGGCGACCGCATCGCCAGCCGCCGGCCCATTTCGGTTGACGCCGTTCATGTGAGCGTTCACAATTTCTCCCGAACGTTCCTTTCGCTTCGTTCAGGACAGGCCGTCGTGCGCGCTCGGCGCTCGAGGAACGATATGGCACGTCTGAAGAGCAGCTCGAGAGCACGATGGCTGGTGGCGCTCTTGTGGACTTCCGGGTGCAGCGACCCGGCGACGACGACCGGCGGAGACGCAGGACCCGCTGCCGAGCCCCGCGCGTGCTCCGAGGGCACCTGGGATCACGATGGCGATGGCGAGACGAGCTGCGTCGCATGGACGGCCTGCGCCCCAGGCACCTTCGCGAGCGCCGAGGGCTCGCCCACGGCGGACCGGCGGTGCACGGCGTGCCCGGAGGGCACCTTCAGCGACACGATGAACGCCCCGCGCTGCACGGCGCACACGCCCTGCGCGCCAGGGACGAGGCAGACCGCGCCGGGGACGAGCACCGCGCCCGCGCGGTGTGACGCCTGCTCGCCGGGCACGTACTGCGCAGGCGGTACCGCCGCGCTCGTCGATTGCGCGGACGGCACCTGGGACGACGACGCCGATCCCGCGACGACATGCGTCGCGTGGACCGACTGCGTGCCAGGGGAGTTCGTCGGCGCGGAGGGGAGCAGCGCCACGGACCGCAGCTGCCTCACGTGTACGAACGGCGAGCTCACGGCCACGATGAACGCGACCAGCTGCTCCCCGGGTGCCTGGGTGCTGAGCTACTTCGGGCCGCGTCAGGACGTGTCGAGCGACTCGCTGCACCTCGCCTACAGCACCGACGGGCTTCGCTGGTCGACCCTCGCCGATGGACAGCCTGCGTACCGGCTCACCGGGATGGGCACGAACCACATCCGAGATCCGTTCCTGTTCCGCAAGAACGATGGCACGTTCGTCTATATCGCCACGGACTGGACGCTCGCGGAGAACGACGCGAACTACTGGAACCGTCCGAGCTCCAAGATCTTCGTGGCGGACTCGGCCGATCTCATCACCTTCACCAATCCCCGGCTGATCACGCTCACGAACCTTCCGGGCCCCGGCTCCACCCCGATGCACGCCTGGGCCCCGGAGGCTTACTACGACCCCGATCGCAAGCTCTATGCGATCATCTGGTCCGGAAACGACACGACGGGCGCGAACCGCATCTACGTCAGCTACACCGAGGACTTCGTCACCATCGTCAACCCGACCCCCGACGTGCTCTTCGACCCGGGCTACAGCGTCATCGACGCGACGATCACGCAGTGGAACGGCCGCAACTACCTCTTCTTCAAGGACGAGACGGACAGCAGCGGGAGCGCGCTCACCGGATCGGGCAAGGACATCCAGATCGCGCGCTCCTCGACGCTCGCGCTCGATCCGGCGACGTTCACGCGATGGAGCCCGGACTACATCACGCGCGGGTCGACCCAGAGCAGGAGACGAGCGACGGAGGGACCGTTCGTCATCAAGGATCCGCGGCAGGATCGATGGTACCTGTTCGCCGACTACTACCTGAACGGCGGTGTGTTCGGGTGCTGGAGCACGACGGACCTCGACGCGGATCCGGGCTCCTGGACGGAGCTCCCGAGCGCAGAGTACCGCTTTCCATCCGGCGTGCGCCACGCGAACGCGGTCCGGGTCACGCAGGCGGAGCTCGACGCGATCATCGCCCACGACTGAACATGCTGCCGGATCCGCGGCACCACCAGCGAGGAGTCTCACTTCATCATGTGCGCGCCGAGATCTCCCCACCCAGCGTGCCCTCCCCTCTCTGCGCCACGCGTCGCGCTCACGGCGGCAGCTTGCGCCTTCTCCGCGCTGCTCGTGGTGGTCGGGTGCTCGGATGGGCCCTCGACCGATGCGCCGGGCGCGTCGACCGGATCACCGAGCCATTCGCTGCGCATCACGACGGCGGGCACAGCGCTCAGCACCTCGGAGTCCGGCGGGCGGGTGACCGTGAGCGTGGCGCTCGACGCCGCGCCGAGCGGGCCTGTCACGGTGCCGGTCTCGAGCTCGGATGCGACCGAAGGCTCCGTCTCACCGACGACCGTCTCCTTCACGGCGGAGGACTGGAGCGTCCCTCGAGAGATCACGGTCACGGGCGTGGACGACGCGGAGAGCGACGGGGATCAGATCTTCCGCGTCCGCTTCGGGCCCTCGGTCTCTGTGGACCCGGCGTGGGACGGCCTCGTCGCGGAGTCCGCTGACATCACGAACACGGACGACGGCGGCGAAGGGACGGCAGCGCTCGTCGTCAGCGCCCCGTCGGGGACCCTCGCCGAGCGCGGCGCGCCCGTGACGTTCACCGTGCGCCTCGCGTCGCAGCCGAGCGCGCCCGTGACGATCGCGCTCGGCGTCAGCGACACGACCGAGGCGACGCTGAGCCACGCGGACCTGACGTTCACCGAGGCGAACTGGGGCGCGGCGCAGACCGTGACCGTGAGCAGCGTCGACGACTGGCAGGCCGACGGAGCTCAGCCCGTACGCGTCGTCTTCGGCTCACCGGTCAGCGCGGACCCCGAGGTTGCGGCCCTCGCCGCCCCCGCGGATCTCGAGCTCTCCAACCTCGACGACGACGTCGGAGGGGGTTACCAGATTCGCACGACGCACGTGGGGGACGCCCCGCTCTACGTCGCGCACTCCTATTATCATGCGATGATCACCGACCTCGACGACAGGGCGAACAACCAGATCCCTGCCGACTTCCAGTGGAGGGTGGTGCCCGGCCTCGCGAACCCGGACGATCCGACGCTGGTGTCGTTCGAGTCTGTGGGGCTCGGCGGTCGCTACCTGCACGTCGACAGCGAGAATCCGACCCGGTATCCGCCGCAGGGTGAGGCGTCCAACCGAGCTGACGGGCTCTGGCAGACCCCATCCAATGAGAGGAGCCACCTCCTGTGGATCGACGTGTTCACGGACACCGCCACGTTCCGGAGGGACGCCACGTTCCGGATCGTGCCCGCGCTGAACGGGGATCCGGCGATGGTCTCGCTGCAGTGGTACGCGGATGCGACGCGTTACCTCCGGCACCTGAACTACCAGATCTATGCGCACGCGCTCGACGGCACGGCGGTCGAGAGCTCGGAGGCGTCGTTCGCGCTGGAGCCGCTCGGCTACTTGGTCTCGCAGCGCGCTGATCCCCACATCACGCGGCACACGGACGGTTACTATTACTTCACCGCGAGCGTGCCGACGTACGATCGCATCGAGATCAGGCGCGCGACCACGATACGAGGCCTGGCCGACGCGACGCCGAAGGTCGTCTGGACGAAGCACGCGACCGGCCCGATGGCGGCGCACATCTGGGCGCCCGAGCTACATTTCATCGACGGCAAGTGGTACATCTACTTCGCCGCCGGAAGCTCGACCAACATCTGGGCCATCCGCATGTATGTGCTCGAGAGCTCATCGGGCAACCCGATGGATGGCCCGTGGATCGAGCGAGGGCAGATCGTGACGGAATCGGACACCTTCGCGCTCGACGCGACGACGTTCGAGCACGACGGCAAGCGGTATCTCGTGTGGGCGCAGGAGGACCCCAGCGTCGAGGGCGACAACAGCAGCTTGTTCATCGCGGCCATGGTGAACCCGTGGACGCTGGCCAGCCCCAACGTGCGGATCGCCAGACCCGAGCACGCCTGGGAGACCGCGGGGTTCGCGGTCAACGAGGGTGCTGCCGTGCTCGAGCGGAATGGGCGGGTGTTCATCAGCTACTCGGCGAGCGCGACGGACGACCGCTACTGCCTCGGCCTGCTCACGGCGAGCGCGACGGACGACCTGCTGAGCGCCAGATCGTGGGCGAAGAACGAGAAGCCAGTGTTCGTCAGCGCGAACGGGCTGTATGGCCCGGGCCACAACTCGTTCACGACCTCGGCGGATGGTTCGCTCGACGTGCTCGTGTACCACGCGCGGAACTACAAGAAGATCACGGGGGACCCGCTCTACGACCCGAACCGTCACACGCGCGTCCAGCGGCTCGAATGGAATGCAGATGGTACGCCGAGCTTCGGCGTACCGCTCCTGAACGGCGCGAACACGATCGGCGACTGACCGTTTCGTGGAGGCCTACGCGGCCCCGGCGCCCTCCTGTGCGGCCCCGGCGAGCCTCCTACGCGGCCCCGGCGCCCTCCTGTGCGGCCCCGGCGCCCTCCTGTGCGGCCCCGTTGGTGTCCTATGCAACACTCGCCGCCGTCCTACGCGGCCACGTGCCCCTCCTGCGCGCCCACGTTGGTTTCCTTTGTTACAATCGTCGGGCTCCTGCGCAGCCCCGGTGGCCTCCTGCGCAGCCCCGGTGGTCTCCTGCGCAGCCCCGGCGTTGTCTCGCGCGCCATTTGTGTATGCTGTGCAACATCTGCTGCCTCCTGCGCCCCGTCTGCCAGCTCCGTGGTCCGCTGCCCGCGGCGCCAGGCGCACCGCTCCCCTCTCCCCTCGATGTCGCGGCACACCGCCTCTCCCAACCCTCTCCACCTCGCGGCTCCGGCGCGTCCCTCGCGACGCGACCGACTCGTCCTCTCGCGCGTGCGCCTGGTCGAGCCGGCCGAGGCTGCCCATGGGTCCAGGGATTGAAGCGCGCTCACCAAACGAGGCAGCGGGCTTCGTCCGGTGCAGTTCGTGGTTGGGCGGCGCGCTCATGGATGGCTGCCCGTTGCAGATCGCATCCCCCGTGGCGTCCGTCGGCCGTTTCAATGCCGCTCGTCGATCCTCAGTCAGAGTTTGGCCATGTGAGAATTCCTGCGCGCGGGTATGGCCCGAACCCGGTGAATGGGCTCCAGTCAGATTCGCCCTCTATCACCGCATGTACCCACGCTTCGTGCGAATCCGCGAGACGTGTCCGGTCGGTCACAAGTCCGACGATGCGACGCTCGCGCAGAACGCGATCGATGATGTCTGCATCCTCGTGGTCGAGTCCGAGCATGGCGCCGCTACCCATGTACTTCGGTCCCTCGAAGTGGGCCGTGACGGCGAGCCACCCGTCTTCCGCGTCGAGCGGGACGAATACGCCCTCGATCTCGGGTTGCATGCAAATATTGCCACAGGTCTGGTTCGAGTAGATCACCCCGCTCGGGTAGGGGATGATCAAGCCGAGGTCTGCGTCGCACAGCCTGATGACTCTGTTCATCGCGCTCACCTGTCCAGTGTGCCAGATCTCAGCTCGATGCCCGCGCGAGCGGGCGCCAGTCTGCCACGACGTTTCCGTTCCGGATGCGGCGCCGGCCCCACGGGCAGGCATCGCCAGAGGCAGGGCTCGGTCAGGCGGCTCTTCTCGGCCCAGCAGGAGACGTGCCTTCCAACGTCATGGCGACGCTCAGCAAAGCCCGTCTGACCCATCGCCTTGTTGGGCCGCGTCCGTGAGCCGTCAGGAGAGCACGTCGGCGGCGGTCTTGGCCCCGAGGACGTTCTCGATCCAGCGGTCGAGGGTCGCGACGTCCGTGCATGCCTGGATGCGCGCGCTCTCGTCCTCCCTGAGGACGATCCCTGCACGCGCAAGCAGCCGCAGCAGCGTGTCCCTCTTGCCCTCGAGCTTGCCCTCACGCATGCCCTTGAGCTCGCCCTCGCGGATGCCCTCAAGCTTGCCGCGATCGATGAGCCTCTGCAACGACGGGGGAAACGTCGCCTCACCTTCGCTCTGCCGTTCCATGACCAATGCCTCCACAGCCTGCCTCATCGGCTCTCGCAACCCGTTCCAGATGAGCTGAAAATAGACCATCGCGTGCGCCTGGTCGAGCCGGCCGAGGGCAGCGAGCGCCGCCTGGACCACGGTGAGCCCGCTCGGCCCGTTGCCGTGCGCCACCGCCGACAGCACGGCGAGCTCGGTCTCCTTCTCCGCTTCGGCCGGGTCGGTGATCTCGGGGACCACCGCCGGACCGAGCACCAGCGGCGCGACGTGGCCGCGGCCCAGGCCGAGGTCGATGTTCTCCGCGGCCCACGCCGCGACGCCGGCGTCCGGCGCGACCACGAGGACGATCGTGCCAACGCGCTTCCTGGCGCGCACGACCGCGACGTACGCCGGCCACGAGAACTTCTTGTCCGGGTCCACGTCGCGCTGCACCTCGAGGACGATCGCCAGCACCAGCGCGTCGCGCTCGTCGCGAAGCTCGAGCACCAGATCGGCGCGGTACTCCACCGGGATGAGCTGGTCGAGCGATGACTCGACAACCGCGACCGCCGCGTGCAGCGGCACCTCGACGTGGAGGAGCGTCGCGAGCAAGCGGGGCGCGAGCGCCGGGTGCTCGCGGAACATCTCGACGAGGGCGTTGTGCTCGAGCGTCGGCATGACGCTCCGCCTCGAGCAGGCCCCATGCCGGCACGAAACGCCGGGGAAATGCGAGCAGAGCTCCAGCTCAGGGGTGGCGGCGCCATGGCGGACGCAGGCCGCCAGCGACGCCGGCCGCGAAGCGGACCGGGCCGGCGACGGCGGCCTGGGCACGTCGGGCCAGGGCGGCGGCGGAGGCGGCGAGGGCGGCTACGGCGGCCCGGGGCGCGGCGGCGACTCGATCGGCGTCGCCTACCTCGAGACGTCCAACCATCAGAGGTCGGTGCGACCGCATGCAGCGCTCACATCACCGCTTGCTCCAGTAGCCCGGCCTCTGCTTTGCGTGTGCGATGGCCACGACACCCCGCCCGCATCGCCGTCGCCTCACGCAGCCGCACAACGAGCTGGCGCACGCGAAGCCAGAGGCCGTGGCTTGGTTCCCTTAACCTCGGTGATCGAGTACGCAAGCCGCAGGGGCACCCACCGCGTCATGACGCCGGTCGAGCTCGTTGCGCGCCTTCCCGCCCCACGCCTCCACCCGGCCGACCACTGGACGCGCCGAGCACGCGCGACACGAGCGCGAGCAGCATCTCGCGCGCGTGGCCGCGGTCGACCCCTGGATCGCGCAGCCGGATCGCCTTGCTGCCGTCCAGCGCGGCGAGCAGCATGGTCGCGAGGTCCGGCGCCGACAGCGCGTCGTCGACGAGGCCGGCGGCCTGTCCGCGCGCGATCGCGCTCGCGAGGAGCTGCTTCATCTCGGCGCTGTGGCGCCGGAGCCGATCCGCGATCGCGGCGTTGCGCTGCGACTCGGCGAGCAGGTCGAAGAGCAGGGACGGCCCCTTGCCGCTGCTGTAGAGGTCGGCCACGAGCGCGGGCAGGTCGCGCGCGTCCTGCACGTCACCCGACAGGTGCGTCGCCGCTTCGTCGAGCACGAGCTGGAAGAGACCCTCGAGGATGGCCTCCTTGCTCGAGAAGTAGTGGTAGAGGTGCCCAGGGCTGACGCCCGCCTCGGCGCAGATGCTCGCGATGGAGGCCTGCACGCCCTCGGCGGCGAAGCGGCGCTGGGCGGCGCGCAGGAGCTCGCGACGCTTCTTCTCGTGCTGATCGGGGTTGACAGTGCGCATGCGGCGAACCATTGATAGAGCGTTCGCTCTAACATTGGAGGGTCGAGTGATGGGTCGAACAATGCCCATGATACCGCGCGTGCATCTCGGCAAGAACGGCCCGCTCGTGGGCGCGCTGGGCCTCGGCTGCGGCGGGATGTCGCCCGGCCACGGCGCCGACAGCGACGCCGAGAGCATCGCCACGATCCAGGCGGCGCTCGACGCCGGGATGAACCTCCTCAACACCGCCGATTTCTACGGCATGGGGCACAACGAGGCGCTCATCGGACGCGCCATCCAAGGCCGGCGCGACCAGGCCTTCGTGAACGTGAAGTTCGGCATGCTGCGTACCCCGGGCGGGAAGTTCCTTGGGATGGACGGCCGCCCGGCCACGGTGAAGACGTTCGCGGCCTACTCGCTCCAGCGCCTCGGCGTCGACGAGATCGACCTCTACCAGCCCGGGCGACCCGATCCCGACGTGCCCTACGAGGAGACGATCGGCGCCATCGCCGACCTCGCGCGCGAGGGCAAAGTGCGTCACGTCGGCGTGTCGGAGGTCGGCGCGGATCTCCTGCGCCGCGCGCACGCCGTTCACCCCATCACCGCGCTCGAGATCGAGTACTCGCTCGCGTGCCGCTTCATCGAAGCAGAGATCTTGCCGACCGCGCGCGAGCTCGGGATCGGCATCGTCGCCTACCGCGTGCTCGCCGACGGGCTGCTCAGCGGCGCGACGGCGCCGAGCCCTCGCGCGCACTTCGTGGCGCCGCGGATGGAAGGACACGCTCTGGAGCAGAATGTCCGCACCGCCCGCCCGCTCGTCGACATGGCCGCCCGGAAGCGCTGCACGCCAGCCCAGCTGGCCATCGCGTGGCTGCGCGCACGCGGCGACGACATCGTGCCGCTCGTCGGCATCAGCCGGCGCGCGCGGCTCGACGAGAACCTCCTGGCGCTCGACGTGCGCGTGTCCCCGGACGAGCTCGCGCAGCTCGACGCTGCGTTCGCGCCGGGCGCGATCGTCGGCGATCGGTACCCCTCGTTCGTCATGAAGTACGCGGCGCGCTGAGCGACCGGAGCGTCTTCGCCACGAGAGCGACCTCTTCGGGCTCCGCAAGGCCCACGCTGCGGCGCTCCTGCGATGGCGCGAGCACATCGAAGGAGCCGCCTTCACTGCACGGTCTGGCTCGGGGAGACCGTCCGGAGAGCGCCTTTTCAATCGGTCTTCGTCGGCGATTTCCACCGGAGCGCCTCGGGGAGGACGCTGACGACGGCCGCGAGCGCGTCATCTCCGCCGACGCGCGCGATGAGGGGCGCGAGCTGCTCCACGCCGCCCCAGCGGCTCAGCGTCGAGACGAGCGTGATGTCCTCCGCGGCGTCCCCGAGGCTCACGAAGAACAGCCGTGCCGCTGCCGTGAGCGACATCCAGGGAGCGCAGCGCACCACGCTCTCCAGACCCTCAGTACCCCGGTCGTCGTGGTAAGCAGCGATGGCGCGCATGGCCAGCGCGGGGCGCGCCCCCTCGGGGGCGGCGAGACAGAGCGCCGCGAGAGCCATGATGCGCGCGGCCTCCGAGCCACCTCCGCCGCCTCCCTCGGCGATCTCCACCGCCGTGTCGAGCCCGAGCACCTGGATCGCCTCGGCCGCGTGATCACACACGAGCCCCGCGGCGGCCCATGGGGGATCCAGCGAGGCCACCGCGTCGCGCGCCGCTTGCGCGAGGGAGCGGCCTCCCTCGGTCGCCGCGGCGCAGAGCAAGGGACGAGCGGCGAAGATCCCGCTGCCGCAGCGCTGTCGGATGATGCCGAGCGCGCGCTCCGGAGCGCCGAGCTCGGCGAACCGCACGGCCAGCGCGGAAGGGGGCGGGAGGGCCTCGTCCAGCAGCCTCGAGAGCTCGGCCTGTCCGAGGAAGGGAAGCAGCGCCGCGGTGCATGCGTCGGTGTCGTGTCGCTCGGCGCCCTCGTCGTGGTCCGCAAAGAACGCATCGAAGGACATCGAGACAGCGCGGGCCCGCTCCTCATCGGGCAGCACGGGCAAGAGGGGCGCCAGGGCGTTCGCTCGGGACGTCGGTGGAAGCGACGCCGCCGCGCGGAGGATGGCGAGCGCCTGGTGCTGCCCGATCCCATCCGCCGTGGCGAGCCGCGCGAGCGCCTGCCCCGGCTTCGCGCTCGACAGCGCGCGTTCGACGGCTTGCTGGACGAGCGTTTCCGCTTCGGATTGCGGCAGAAAGGCAGCGGCCGTGAGCCACGCGCTCAAGCAGCTGTCGGGACCTCCGTCCGCGCGCCACGTGGACGAGACCGCCCACCGCGCGAACGTCGAGGCCTCGTCGCCCGATGCTGCGCGCGCCGCGGTGAGCAGCGCGAGCGCATCCTCCCAGCCATCACCGCGCCATGCCGCGCCTGTCCGCCTCACGACATCGAGCGCCCGCGCCTCGATGTCGCCGCGCAGCGAGGGAGAGGCGCGCCCCGCGAGGGCGAAGAGCGAGACGGCGAGCGCCCGCTCGGTGTCGCTCCACGCCTCCTCGTCGGCCTGATCGGCATCAGGAGGCCACGCGCGGTGCAGCGTCGCGAGCGCGCCCTGCGCGAGCGCGACCCGCACGAGGCTCGAGATCGCGTCGGGCGGGATCTCCATGGCGTCGGAGGCGAAAACCGGCGCTGACATCGAGCGTCGCACGCGCCCGAACTCTGCCCGACGCGCGGCGAGATCCTCGCGCGAGCGCGGCCATGCCCAGCGCGGTGCGGAGAGCGGAACGAGATCGGCGCGCGGTGCGCCACAGGAGACGAGGTGGTCGCCCGCGTACCGGCGGAGGTAGGTGACCCCGCCCCTCTCGCCCGTGTCGACGCTCTCCCAGGTGCGAACGAGCGATCGGGCGGCCTCGGCGAGCCGCCTCTCGGCGAGCGCGACGTGCTCCGGGTGCGCGGCCACCCAGGTTGCGCGCAGGATCTCATGACGAAAGCGAATCCGGTGACCGCCCTCATCCCACTGGAGAACCGGCTCGACGGCCTCGCGGTGCGTGTCGAGAGAGCCGGTCACCTCCGCGACCTGCGCGCCGAGGAGCGGCGCCAGCTCGGTCGCGTCGAGCGGCGCGAAGGCGCACGCGAGCGTCGTCACGAGCGCTTCCAGCGGCGCCGCGCCGCGATCGCGGAGCGATCTCGCGATCGCGTCCACATGAGCGCGTGGACCAGGACCGTCGACCGCCGCCCAGGCGAGATGGTCGCGGAGCGACGGCTCGACGTCCTCCAGGCGGAATCCGTCGATCGAAACATACGTCACGCGCTCGGCGCGGAGCCCAAGCCGCTCTGCCCACCGTTCGGCAACGCCGCGCGTGCCGGAGATCGTCACCAGCACACGCGCGGCGGGGCCTGGCTCGTCCAGCACCGAACGGCGAGGGTCGTCCGGCCAGTCCACACAGTCGTCAGGCGCGATCAAGCCAATCAGGAGCTGCGGCTGGCCGTCCTCGCCGTCCCAGTTCACGATGCGGTTGACGAGGCTGGTGCGGACACCGAAGTGAAACTCGTCAAAGCCCGTATCTTCGGGCCATGGGCCGGCTGAGAGCCGCGCGAGCACCTCTTCCTCGAAGGCCGCGCCAGACACGCGCCCGGCGTGGACGAGGAGCGTCAGGGTGCCAGGACCCCTGATCGAGCGGAAGAAGCGTTCAACGACCGTGCTCTTCCCCGCCCCGGAGGGACCGTGGACCACGCACGCCGACGGGCGCCCCGCCTCGTGCCAGGACCGCAGCGCTGCGAACGCCCTGGACTGGCCGTCACCAAAGAACCGTCCCTCCATCGAACTCTCCTCAATGCGGGGATGACACGTCATCTTCGCCGGTACTTCCCGAACTTTCCGCGCTTTCCTCCCTCGCCTACCACCGCGTGGCTGATGTCGAGGTCGGCGAACATCTGCTGGCAAAGGTCGCAAGGGTTGACGCGGTTGCCGCCTTTACTCTGAAATGTCTCGATCGAGATGTCGGGGTTATCGAATCTGGCTTTGAGCCGCGCCAGCGGCTCGAAGCCGAGGATACGCCAGCGGACCGGGGTGCGGTCGAGCATCTTCAGCGCGCGGTCGTCGACCTGCAGCCGCAGCTCGAACAGGCTCTGGTAAACAGCCCGGGCGACCGCGTGGCGCGCGGCGAGGTACTTCTGCTCGGGCTCGAGCTATCATCGTCGCCGTTCGGAGGGTCATGGGGTCCCCCTGGCGTGCTCAAGGTCGATGATGGCTGCGTCAGCATGGAATATTGGGTCGGCCATCACTCCATGCTGGAACGGCCTTCGAGCTCGGCCGCAGCACCCAAGCCGCCCGGCACCAGGTCGACTTCATCGTCGTCGGCGTCGCCGCCGTGATCCAGGGAGCCCCCGTCAACACGTTCGAGCTCGACGTCGTACACGCTAGCACGCCGGACAATATCGACGAACGACGATGGATCTGATCGCCGATCCGCAGATCGCGCTGGCTCCCCCGACCTCGATCGGGTCACGGCGCCTCGCGCGTGACGTCCTTCAGATGGATCGCGCCGGACTCACCGCCTCTTCGACGGCGCCGGATCGAGCTCCGGATAGCGCCGGAAGATGCCGTCTTCGTTGAAGGGTATCCGCCGCTCCGAGGCCAGGTAGGCCGCGATCTTCGGGCGCTCGGCCACGCGGTCGTGCAGCGCGACGAGCCCGGGGATCCGGGGCGCGAAGGCGGCCATGGCGCGCGGGAACGCGTAGCGGAGGCCCGCGATCACCTGGAACATCGAGAGATCCACGTAGGACATCGCGCCTCCCACGAGGTGACGGCCGCCGTGGCGATCGAGGACGCGCTCGAAGTAGCCGAGGAACTTGGGCATGCGGTCGGCGAGGAAGGCCTGGCTGCGGCGCAGGGCCTCGGGCTTCTGGTCCTCGTAATAGAGCTCGACGGAGATGGGGTGGTGCGTGTCGTGCACCTCGGCGACCAGATCGGTGACGGTGAGCTGGAGCTGATGGGCGCCGAGCCTGCTCGCCTCGTCGTCCGGCGCGAGGCCGAGGCGCGGACCGAGGTAGAAGAGGATGTTGGCCACCTGGGCGATCACGAGGTCGCCCGCGCGGAGGAACGGCGGCGCGAAGGGCTCCAGCGCGAGCGCGTGGCTCTTCATGAGCTTCTGCATGGCGGCGACACCGCCGTGCTTCGCCTCGGGCAGGCGGGCGACATCGACATAAGGAGCGCCGGCGTCCTCGAGCGCGAGGCGCACGAATTCGCCGCGACCCTGAATGCCCGGCCAGTAAAACAGCTCGTACATTGGCGCGTTCATGGCGGATCGTTCGCGCCGGCGAGGGCCGCGGTCAACGGGCGCGCCGCCGGGCGGTGGTGCCTCGACGCGAGGGCGCTCCCGCTCTCCCGCCTGCCCCGCCTTGATCTATCTACCTGTCTCCTCATGCCCGTCATGCCAGCGAGCTTCACCCAGCCCCGCCTCGTCGTCCTGCTCGCCTTCGAGGGCGTCGCGCTGCTCGATCTCGCCGGGCCTCTCGAGGCCTTCACCGTGGCGACCACCTTGCGCGCGCCGGGCGCTCCTCCGCCGTATCGCGCGATCGTCGCCTCGACGGCCGGCGGGCCGGTGCGCACGACGACCGGGCTCGCGGCCTGCGCCGAGCCGCTCGCGGCGCTCGACGACGCGCCCATCGACACCCTGATCGTGCCGGGCAGCGGGCCGCCGGAAGCCCCGGCCGTGCCGCCCGATCTCGTCGCCTGGCTCGCCCGCCGCGCGCCGCGCGCGCGCCGCGCGCCGCGCGCGCGCCGCACCTGCGCCGTGTGCACGGGCGCCTTCCTCCTCGCCGCCGCGGGCCTGCTCGACGGTCGCCGCGCGGCGACCCACTGGCGCGCCGCGCCGCTCCTCGCGGAGCGCCACCCGCGCGTCCGCGTCGACGCGGACTCCATCTACGTGCGCGACGGCTCGATCTGGAGCTCGGCGGGCATCTCCGCCGGCATCGACCTCGCCCTCGCGCTCGTCGAGGAGGACCTCGGGCACCGCGCGGCGATGGCGGTCGCCCGGCAGCTCGTCGTGTTCCTCAAGCGGCCTGGCGGGCAGTCGCAGTTCAGCGCGCCGCTCGCGGCGCAGGCCGCCGAGGGCGGCACCTTCGCCGACCTGCACGCCTGGATGGCGGACCACCTCGCCGGCGATCTCCGCGTCGAGCGCCTGGCCGCGCAGGCGGGGATGAGCCCGCGCACCATCGCGCGCGCCTACACGGCCGCGGTGGGGCAGACCCCGGCGAAGACGGTCGCAGCCATGCGCCTCGAGGCCGCCTGCCAGGCCGTCGCCGGCACGGACCTCCCGCTCAAGCGGATCGCCCACCGGTGCGGCTTCGGCGACGAGCAGAACCTGCGCCGCGCCTTCCAGCGACGGCTCGGCGTGGGACCCCTCGAGTACCGGGAGCGCTTCTCCGGGAACGCCCGCGCGCCTGGCAGGAAGTGACGGGACAACGGCAGGGCGCCCGGCGCCCCATCGCGCACGCTCCCGGCACATCGGCCCTCGGCCGGCAGACAGGAGCCCCCGCCATGACCACAGAGATCGCCGGAATCCACGTTCCTGACACGCGCCTTGCCCAGGACGCGACCGCGCTCGCGCGCGAGGTCTCGGCCCCTTACCTCTTCCACCACGTGATGCGCTCGTACTACTTCGGCGAGCTCGCGGCCCGGCAGCGCGGCCTCGCCTGCGACCGCGAGCTGCTCTACCTCTCCGTGGTGCTTCACGACCTCGGCCTGACCGAGCGCTTCGCCGGCCCCGAGCGCTTCGAGGTCGACGGCGCCAACGCCGCCCGCGCCTTTCTCGAGGGCCGCGGCCTGCCCCGGGAGAAGGCGTCCCTCGTGTGGGACGCCATCGCGCTGCACACGAGCCTCGGCATCGCCTCGCACAAGGAGCCGGAGGTCGCCGTCGCCCATCTCGGCATCAGCATCGATTACGGCGGCCTCGATATGGAGGCGCTGCCGCGCGGGGCGGTCGAGGAGATCCTGAGGGCCTATCCGCGGCTCGAGATGAAGCGGGAGCTCCGGCGCGCCCACTGCGGCGTCGTGGAGCGGAAGCCGCACACCGCGGCCGGCAATTTCCTCTCGGACTTCGGCCGCCGCTACGTGCCGGGCTTTCAGCCCTTCGACGCCAGCGCCCTCCTGGAGGGCGCCCCCTTCGACGGCTGAGCTGGAACGCGGCGCTCGTGCCGGCTGGGCGACGCACGCCGCCTCGGAGCCGCTAGAGCTCTTCCACCGTGCTGTGCTCGTAGTACTCGATCAGCTCGCGACCTGCATGGCTCATGCCTGCCTGGGCATTGATGTACGGCAGGGCGTCTCGCACAGCCTTCATGGCGGTGGCAATCGCCCGGCCCTCCCCCACGACGAGGGCCGTGTGGTGCTCCACCGCCCGCCTGGGGTCCGTGACGTGGCGGAAGAGCTGCTGGATACGCGGAATGTGGACGCGACCGCGCGTGCCAAAGGTCTTGATGCGCTCCTCCGTCACGCGCCCCACGCCACCATACATGAAGATGTTGCCCTCCCGCGCGTTGGTGCACGGACGCAAGAAAGCGCACGTCCCGGGCTTCAGATCGCCGTCGACCGCGCCCCAGCTGTTCTCCTTGCCCACCTCCTTGGCCAGGATCTGATGCTCCGTGATCCTGGCCCCGGGGTGCATGACGCTCTTGGCCCAGACACCGCAATGAAAGAGGTCGACCTCCTCTCGGTCGTCATCGAACATGTTGTTCCAGTCCCCCAGGACCGGAACCAGGCCGGACGCGCATTGCAGCATGTACATCCCCATCCAGCCCGCGATGTCCGTCTCACACGCGGCGGGCAAGAGCTTGTCCGAGAGCATGCTCATGCACGTGCACGGCATGACCCCGACCGCTCCGCCGATCTGGTACTTCTGCATCTCCGTCCAGCAGCGCACGGCGATGCCGTCCAGATCGTTGTCGCGGATGAAGCGGTCGAAGACCACGCCCATCCGCGCGATGGCGTCCAGCGAAGGCGGCGGAACATCGGCTGCGCCAAAGTGGGCGCGGATCTCATCGCGCTTGTCGGAGAGCTGCGCCGCATCCACCTGTCGCATCTGCCGATCCAGGGCGATCAGCTCCAGCCCCACCGTGCTCAACCCCATGTGCCCCAGGAGCTCCGTGGAGACGTGGGTGACCGTCTGAAAGGCGTCCGGCCCCGACCCTACCAGCCCAAGGCGAACGCCGCGGCCGCGACGCCGAAACTTGGAAGCCAGAACACACGTGGCATGGAACGCCTGCAAATCCCGCGCGAAGTGGGCAGAGCGCACCGACTCGCAGTGCTTCGTCGTCAAGGTGTAGGGATAGCCGATGTGGCGCAGGGCGTTGGCCGCGGAGAAACGGCCACAAGCGCCGTCACGACGGCCCCGCTCCCCCATCCTCCCCTGGCCACGCACGTCGGGCTCCGTGTGGATCAAGACCGGGATGTCCAGATCCGCGAGGCGCAGGAAGTCCCGGATGCCGTTCTCATCCGAGAAATTGTACATGGAGCAGATCACGCCAAGAGCGCCGGCGCCATCGACGCCCTGCCGATACTGCTGAGCCACCCCCGCAGCGCGCTTGGCGTCCGCGTAGGACTCCACATTCCCCAGGTCCACGTATTCGACGTGCTCTCCAAGCAGCTGCTCCACGACCGCGGCCGTGGCCCGCGCGCCCTCCACCGCGAACTCTGTGGGAAAGAACCCCCGGTTGCCCATGAAACCCAAGATCACTGGCTTGCGCGTCTCCATCACCCACCTCTCGCGACGTTCCATGCGGTCCGTGGACCGCCTTTGATCTGTCCAGCTCCCCGTTACCTGCGGCCCCCCGCGACGATGGACGAGCGCCCCCGTCCAGCCCTCGTGCTCGACACACGTCTGCGGCGGATAGGACGATATGGCGCCTCGCCCCAAGCGAGCGACATCCCCGGCGCCTTCCAGCTCGACGGGGCCGCGGTCGATCCCAGCGGCCTTCCGCCGCCCAGCATCTCGTCGTCCGGGAGTAAGTTAGTACTATTTACTAAGTCCGTCCAGCCCTTTGAGCAGCGCACCGTCGAGCGCTTCGTTGCGCGCCGCGCAAGCCGCCGCGTCGACGCACCAGCGCTCGCCTCGAGCGGCCAGCGACTGCCATGTCCGAGGGCTCCGGCGCCGCGCGAACGTCTCGGCACTCAGCCGATGCCCGTCAGCCCGAGCCCGCCCTCGAATGTCCGTTTCGGAAGACGTGGTTCCGCTATACCGGATTCCCCCCTTGCTGCGCCAGCAGCGGGCGCGTGCTGCGCGTGTGCTGCTGGAGCAGCAGGCGGCGGGCGAGCTGCCGCCGGCCTCCTGCCGTGGCGAGAGGGGCGATGACGCGGTCGCCATGGGCCTGCTGCGGCTCGGGAGCGCGATTTGCAGGGCGCCCGCGCGGCAGCACCACCCGACTCGGCACAGCGGACGAACGCTCCCGTCGACCGGCCGCTCGCCTCGGTTCGCGTGATGACCTCTTCGCCGCCTCTCCCCCAGCGTTACCTCCTCGGCTTCATGGTGCTCGGCCTGCTCGCGGGCACGAGCAACGGCGTCGCCAAGGTGGTCCTGCCGCTGTACGCCGCCTCGCTCCACGCCTCCCCGTGGCAGATCGGCCTCGTCGGCGGCCTGCAGTTCACCGGCATGCTGCTGCTCTCGATGCCTGTCGGAGGCCTCATCGACCGCCACGGCAGCCGGCCGCTGTTCCGCTTCGGCGGCCTCGCGGGCGCGGCGCTGTACCTGCTCGGCTTCACCCGGATGGATCGGCCCTGGCAGCTCATCGCGGGCGTCATCCTCTTCGGGCTGCTCAACCCGTTTCGCATGGTCGCGACCCAGACCGAGTTTCTTCACCTGCTCCCTCGCCTCGGCCCGCGCAAGGCAGGCTGGCAGCGCGCGTCCCACGCGCTCGGCATGTTCTTCGTGGGCCCGATGCTCGGCGCGCAGCTCCTCGGCCTGCTCGGCTATACCGGCGTGTTCGTGGTGACCGGGCTCGGGCTCCTGGCGACGGTCTTCGTCGGCGACCGCGTGCTCTCCGGGGCTCCCCCCGGCCGCGGGCGCTCGGCCACGCCGCTCGTCGAGCGCCTTCGTGGACAGGTCGGGATCATCCTGTCTCGCCGCGAGCTGCGCCAGAGCATGTTCATCGAGCTGTGTGGCCAGATGGCCATGTCCTACTTCGCCGTGTTCGTCGTGTTGATCGGGATTCGCGAGTTTCACCTCTCGGTGCCACAAGCCGCGAGCCTGGTGACCCTCCAGGGCGCCGTGTTCGTGCTGACCTTGCTCCTCGCCGGGGGCGCCCTGTCGCCGCTGCGCGACGCTGCCCGCTACGCGATCGCCTTTTCGCTGCTGCTCGCGACCGAGCTCCTGCTCGCTTTCCCCCTCGGCGTCGCGTCGCTGTGGATCGGGGCGGTCTTGCTCGGGCTCGGGCTGGGCGTGCAGCACCTGACGAGCGTCAATCGCTTCGCGGCGCTCACCGCCGAGCTCGGCCGCGGCCGGGTGGGCGGGCTGTTCTCTCTCTCGGGACCGGCCGGGAGCCTGATCGGCGCAGTGGCGGGCGGCTCGCTCGGGCAGCGCTTCGGCCTTCTCAGCGGCTTTCGCGTGCTCGCGGTGCTCTATGCGGTGCTCATGGTATGGCACGGGCGCGGCGTCCTGACCGAGAGCGGCCAGCCCGTCGCGCTCGCCGAGGGCGAGCCGGAGTGACCGCAGCAGCCAGGCCGCTCACGCAAAAACGACAGGACCAGCTCTCCCAGGCGCTCGGGTTGCTGAAATGGAAAGCCGTGGCCGGCGTCCTGTAGCGCGGGGTTCGGGTGCAGCGCCTCGTTGAGCGGCTCTAGCCAAGACGAAAAAACCCGACGAGCTCTGGCGTGAACGATACGTTGGCTTCACCGACGGAGCCCAGAATACCGTCGCGCACGGCTTTACTGGGGCTGCCATACACCTCCATGCTGCGAACCACACAATATTTCATCACCTCAGCGATGTTTGGGTCAGACACCTGCCAGTGGCGAAGAATCGCGTCGGAGTCCTGGAACAACTGAAAGCTGTAGCAGAGGCCCTTCTCATCGTCGACGTAGGTCTGAACCATCAGCTGTGGAGCGTGCTTGCTGGCAAACTCGACCGCGTCGACGATGGCTTTCTTGAATTCAGCCGCGTGCTGCCGGTCGAAGGCCATGGTGTTGCGAAGCAGAATCGGCCCGCTTGTTTTGTCAGCACTCATATGAACCTCAACTGTGGAGTTGAATCCGTGGACGGATTGATGATTGGCGCCAGGCACAGGAGGAGCGCTCCTCGGGCGCGGTGGCCCGGGGTCGGGCGATGATCATGGGTCCGGCAGCGCCAACCATCCACGGCGACCAGCCATTCCCGGTCCTCGGCGCACGGTCCCCGCCCGCAGCGCGGAGCCTTGCTCCGGGCGATCCCTGGCGACGTCGAGGGGGGTCGCCCCCGGCGTCCCGCGCCGCTCCGGCCGCCCAACGTCGCGCTCCGCTGTGCAACGCGACATGCGCTGGGCCGCTGCGCGCCGTCAGGCAAGCCCCCGACCTCACACACGGTGGTGTCGAAGCCACGTCTCGAAATCGGTGAGTGGAATGCCAAGCGCTCGCGCCGCCTCGGGCGTGGCCGGGCTGCCGTGGTGGTTCAGCCGCTCGTGCGAGCGCGCAAACATGGGCATCACCCCCAGGGCGATGGCCTCGTCGACAGAAAGCGACGGAGCCTCGATGGGAACGTCGAGCGCACGGGACAGGGCGCGGGCGATCTCGCGCATCGTCAACCGCTCGCTCGCGAGCTCGAGCTCCACGCCGTGGAAGCGCGACGGCTCCTGGACGGCGGCGGCAGCCGCTACCCCGATGTCCTGCACGGCGACCAGGGCCACCTCCGTGTCAGGCGCGATCGTGGTGAGCAGGCGGTCCCCCGTGCCTCCCTCGAACATCATGGAAGGGCGGATGAAGTTCTCCATGAAGAAGGACGGCTTGAGGAGGGTCCAGAAGCGGAATCCGGCGTTCTTCACCAGCTCTTCGGTGTACGCCTTGCTCTCCCAGTAGTTGCGGCCAGGGCCCCGCTCGATCTCCCAGCCCGGCGCTCGCCGGTGGTATGCGCCGGCTCCGGACACCGAGGTGTGGATGAACTGCGGCACGCCGGCTGCCCGGGCTGCCTCGACGAGGTTCTTCCCGTGCACGCGCTCGGAGTCCGACTCGAGGTCCGCCATGTTCGGGAGCTGCACGGAGAACACAGCCCGCGCCCCCTCGCAGGCGACGCGCAGCGAGCCGGGATCGTCGAAGTCGCCCCGCACGAGGACCGCGCCGCGAGCACGCAACGCGACCGCGCGGGCCGCGCCAGGGTCACGAACGAGCGCGCGCACGGGGACGCCTCGCTCGAGCAGCGCAGCGGCAACGGCTCCCCCTTGCTTGCCGGTGGCGCCGGTGACAAGCACCGGATCGGTGGTTGATTCTATGGACATGAGTTATCCTTCCCGAGGCGAATGAAGGCCTCGAATCACCCCCCAACCATGCGGCGATCGAGCGGCGACGACCAGTCGAGCGCGTCCACGTTGCTTGCGAAATCGTCCAGCCAGGGCCACGCGTGGACGCTCTGAGCGAGCTCCTGTCCTCGGTGCGAGCGAGGGCGGCGTCGTGGGCCTGCCTCGACGCAAGGGCGCCGTGGGGCGTCTCGCTTCGAGGTAGGCCTTCGACCTTCTGCATCCACCACGTGGTGAGCGGCACGGCCTGGGTCTCGACAGAGAACGACGGCGACGCGCTCGCCCTGACGACAGGTGATGTCGCCGTGGTACCGCACGGCCGGGCGCACGCGCTCCGGGATCGCACCGACACGCCGGCGGTCGCTCTCGAAGAGCTGCCCGGCGTCCGCGCGAGCGGGGATGATCGCGTGTGGCACCTGCACCTGGGCGGCGCGGGGACCAAGACGAGGGTCACGTCGGCGCTTGTCGAGCTCGAGGATCCGTTCTCCGTCCCGATCGTGTCGTCGTTGCCGCCCTTGTTCCGGCTCGCGGGTGCGGGGCAATCGATGCTCGGGGAGCACCTCCGTCTCCTCGCACGCGAGATCGAATCGAGGCCGTTCGGCTCCGATCTCGTGCTCGCCCGTATGGCAGACGTGCTGTTCGTCCACGTGATGCGGGCGTACGTCGAGACGCTCGGCGACGCGCCTTCGGACTCGTGTCGATCGCTCGAGCTGGTCAGCGCGCTGCGCGACCCGGGCGTGGCAACGGCCCTGGCCCTGATGAGCCGTCGACCGGAGCATCCGTGGACGGTCGCCTCGCTCGCCGAGCAGGTCGGGCTGTCGCGGTCCGCCTTCGCGGCGCGCTTTGCGAGCCTCGTGGGCGAGCCGCCGCTCGGCTTCCTCACGCGGATGCGCATGCAGAGGGCGACGACGTTGCTGCGCGAAGGCGCGACGCTCGCGTTGACCTCCCAGCTCACCGGCTACGCGTCGGAAGCCTCGTTCGGCCATGCGTTCCGACAGTGGTCGGGCATGGCGCCGGGAGCGTACCGCCGCCAGCAGCACGCGCCCGAGAGCAAGCCACACACCGAACCTGGCGCTCGGCCCCGAGCCGAGGGAGCCAAGAATCGGCCAGCTCGACGAACCCCGAGGGGGTGAGATGCGCGAGAGGTGATGGCGAACGCGCTTGGCCAGCGCGACGGCCCGGTCCATCGTAGGGCGCAGCGGTCGCCCGGCCTCGATGTCGACCGCGGCCGCCATGCAGCTTCGTTCGACGCAGCTTCGCCCGCACCCACCTCCAGGAACCGAGATGCCCCACGCCGTCCCGCCGATCCACGCCGTCCTCTTCGACTTTGCCCGCACCCTCTTCCGGCTCATCGATCCCGTGGAGATGATCCGCGACATCGCGACCGAGCACGGCCACCCGGAGATCGCCGCCGACGCCGAGGAGCTCGCGCGCGTCCTCGGCGACGCCCACCTGCACCCCGAGGTCGTCCGGCTCTGGGAGCTCGGCGATCTCTCCGAGGCGGGTCACCTGGCGTACCGCACCGGCTGGATCGCGCGCGTGGCGAAGCTCGGCCCGATCCTCGATCCGCTCGCGGCCGCCATGGCCAATCCCGCGCGCTGGCCTCCGTACGCAGACACCGCCGAGGTCCTCGCCGGCATCGCGGAGCGCGGGATCCCCATCGCTGTCGTCAGCAACATCGGCTGGGACATCCGCGCCGCGTTCGCGCGGCACGGCCTCGATCGCCACGTCGACGTCTGGACGCTCTCGTACGAGGTCGGCGCGATGAAGCCGAGCCCCGCGATCTTCAAGCACGCCTTGCGAGAGCTGGGCGTCGCCGGACGAAACGCGCTGATGGTGGGAGACACCCCGGGCGCCGACGGCGGCGCCACGGCGGTGGGGTGCCGCGTCCTGCTCCTGCCGGGCGCGGAGGGTGTCGTGTCGTGGCTCGCGCCGTCGGAGGAGGTGCGAGGACTCGGGGCCGTGTTGCACCTGCTCGACGCCGCAAACCGGCGCTGATCGCGGCCCGCTGCAGGCCCGCTGAGCGCAGCGCGGGCCGCTGCCTGCGCACGCGCCACGGGGTCACCGAGGCCGACACCCGGAGGAGCTCTTGCTCTACGCTCCTCCCGATGCCCAGCGACGCTCCTGTCGATCTCTACTCTCTCGCCTTCACCTGCAGCGTCGACCCGCTGCTCTTGCTCGATGAAAGCGGTCGGATCCTGGCGCTGAACCCCGCCGCCGAGCGCCTCTCCTCCACGCCCGCGGCGGCGGCGCGCGGAAGGCACGTCGATGAGGTCCTGCGGGTTGATCCGCCCCTCGGCGCGCTGCTCGAGCAGGCGCTCCGCGATCGCGCCCCGCGCGCCCTGCCGCCCGACGTCACCCTCCACCTCGAGGGCGAGCGCGTGGTCCTCGCCGAAGGGCACCTGAGCCCGCTCGTCGACCCCGCAGGCGCGTGCGCCGCCGTGCTGCTCGCGCTGCGCGACGTGACCGAGAAACGCCGGGCCGAACAGGCGGCGCGCGAGCAAGGAGCGCGCCTGCACGCGGCCGTCGAGGCGCTCGACGTCGGCTTCGTCCTCTATGACGCCGAGGAGCGGCTCTGCTTCTTCAACACCGCGTACAAGGCGCTCTACCCCGAGTGCGCCGCCGCCATCGAGATTGGCAACACGTTCGAGGACGTCGTCCGCGAGGGCTGCCGGAACGGGATCCACCTCCACAGCGGCCTCAACGAGGACGAGTGGGTCGCCGGTCGCGTCGCGGACCACCGCCGCGCCGGGGACGTCTACGTGCGTCGGTTCGGGGACCGCTGGATCACCCTCAAGAGCTGCCGCCTCGCCGACGGCAGCTTCGTCGGCCTGCGGATCGATACGACCGCGCTCAAGGAGGCAGAGCTCACCCTCGAGCGCGAGCGGCAGTTCATCCGCCTCGTGCTCGACACCATCCCGATCATCGTCACGGTCAAGGATCGGGACGGCAGGATGAAGCTCGTCAGCAAGGGCTACGCCGATCTGTACGACACGACGCCGGAGAAGGCGGTGGGCACGACCCTCTCCGATATGCCGCCCTCCCGCGCCGAGCTCTCCACCATCGGCGAGATGGACCGGGAGGTGCTCACGCGCATGGAGCCGGTCTCGCGGGTCCTGCCCGTCGCGCGCCCGAACGGCAAGACACGGTGGATGTCCCTCATCAAGGTGCCCCTCGTCGAGCAGGACGGCACGGCGCACATCCTCGCCATCGGCACGGACATCACGGCGCAGCAGGAGCACGAGCAACGCATGGCCGCCACCATCGCCGAGCTCGAGCGGCAGAAGGAGGCCATCGCCGATCAGCTCGCGGTCATCCAGCGCCAGCAGGCGCTCATCCGCGCGCTGTCCACGCCCATCCTCCAGGTCGCCGAGGGCGTGCTCGCCGTGCCCTTCATCGGCGCGCTCGACGACGCGCGCGCGGCCGACGTCACGAGCAAGCTCCTCGACGAGGTCGTGCGCACGGGCGCTCGCTTCGCCATCATCGACGTCACCGGCATCGAGAGCGTCGACGCCCCGACGGCCGACCACCTCGTCCGCATCGTGCGCGCGATCCGCCTGCTCGGCGCGAGCGGCGTCCTCACCGGCATCGGGCCCGCCGTCGCCCAGTCCATGTGCGGCCTCGGGGTCGACCTCTCCGGCGTCACGACGCACGGCAACCTCCGCGCCGGCATCGAGGTCTGCCTCCGCGCGCTGCGCGAGCGGCGCTGAGCGATGCCCTACGAGGCGCGATCGGACAGGGTCACCGCGGGCGGCCCGCGCAACCGACGCGGGGCAGGCCACGCGCCCTCGCCGCGGAGCGCGTCCGGCTCGGAGAGCGCGGAGCCGGGGGGATCTGCCCGCACCCCGAACGCAGAGAGGGTCAGCACGGCCATGATGGCGCCGAAGACGCCGAGCCCCATGAAGACCACGATGCCGACGTGGAGCGCCACGGTGGCCGCCACCCAGAGCCGCCGGGTGCGCCGCGGCCAGATCATGATCGGGTAGCCGATCTCGATGAGCAGCACCATCCAGCCCGCGCCCACCGCGAGCCATGGATAGGAGGCCAGCCAGGTGAAGTCGACCTGGCGATACTCGGGCATGTTGAGCGTTCGCCAGATGGCATCGCCGTTCCACCATTGCTCGCCGAGCGCCTTCCCCACCCCGCTCGCGAGGTAGACGATGCAGAGGTGTACCTGCACCACGCGCAGGGCGAACCGCGCCATGCTCGTGGGCCGGGCGGGCGCGCGGCCGAGCCGTTGCCCGAACCGTCGCCCGAACCGTCGCCCGAACCGTCGCCCGAACCGTCGATCGAGCGACAGCGCCGCTCCCGCGGGCATCCACATGAGATAGAACAGGAAGATGTTGGCGAACTGGTCGACGCCGTAGTTCGTGCTGTCCGCCGTCATCATCAGCATCAGGTGGGAGCACCAGGCTCCTGCGGCGGCCATCCGCGTGTGCCACCCCGCGAGCAGCGCGACGAGGGCGAGCACATACGCGGCGCCCACGGCGACGATGACGGGCACCTCCCCGACGCCGACCGCGGCGAGGCGGTCTATCAGCCAGCCGAGCCGGACGAACCCCGGCCTTCCAAGCGCCTCGAGGAGCGGCCCCTGCAGGATGCCCGATCGCCCGTAGAGCTCGAACAGCGCAGGAGCGACCATCGCCGCCTGGAGGAGGAGGACGGAGGCGAGCCCGATCCGGAGCACGGCGAGCGGCGCCGCAGACGCAGGAGCGAAGGCGAAGCGCTCCACGGCCGCCCACGCCCGCGCAAGCCCGCGCTCCATCGGAGCCCGGGGAGCAGCCATCGACCGCGCGTTCACGGCGCCCTCCCGTCGCGCTGCTGCGCGCGCAGGAGCTGCTCGCGATGTACGAGCTTCGCTCGATAGATCGGCGTCCACCCTGTGCCCTTCCCCTCGCGGTACTCCGCCATCGAGGGGAGATCGAACGTATCGAGCTGGACGACGACGCTGTCGGCGTCCGGATGCCTGGCGAGCACCTTGCCGGCCCAGGAAGCCACGAGCGAGCGCCTCACCGTCTGATCCTCCTCCAGCCAGAACATCCCGATGATGTTCCCGACCCGGATGTCTGCTTCACGGCTCACCCCCGTCTCCAGGACATCGGTGGAGCTCTCCCCGTTCGCGCCGTTCACCAGAAAGCTCGCCGAGAGCGTCGTTCCGACCCCCGGAGCGAAGAACGAATACCCGCTGTCGGCTCCGGAGATCATGCTGTAATATTTCACCGCCCGGCGCGCCCAGCCCTCGTCTCCGAGGCCGACGTGCAGAGCGCCCAGACAGACAACAACGATGTGCGCCGCCGCTGCGGCGAGCAGCAGGATGGCGCGTCTTCGGTCCATGGTTGTTCCGTTCATGCAGCTCCCCCCCAGGGTGCCCGCGACGCCGGCACCTTGCCCGACCGGACGACCCTTGTTGCCGGCACGGCGCCGCCGGGGCCGAGCGTCGACTCGGCCCCGGCGGCGCCGTGAACCGTCAGCGATCAGCGCTGACCATCCGCCAGGCTCACGACAGGTGTCGGGAGCCCGGCCGACGGGGAAGCGTCGGACCGGAAGCCCCAGTGGCCGTGAAACCCGCGGTGGCCGCGGTGGCCGTGAAACCCGCGGTGGCCGTGAAACCCGCGGTGGCCGTGAAACCCATGGTGGCCGTGAAACCCATGGTGGCCGTGAAACCCATGGTGGCCGCGGTGGCCGCGGTGGCCGTGAAAGTGCGAGCGGGCGCTCGCGTCCGCCGGGCTGGAGGCACTCGTCTCCTGGACGAGCGCGAGGTCCTCGATCGGCGTGGTGCTGGCTGCACGGGCGAGCGGAGCGACAGCAATCGTCGCCGTGGTCACGAGAGCACCGATGAATTGCAACTGTTTCATTTTCGATCCCTACCCCTCTACCCGAGCATGCTGACTGGTGATGCCGGGTGATGTGTGGCGGCTTTGCACGCTGCGCGCCATAATGCGTCTGGGGCTCGAATCGCCGGCAAACCCCGCTGCGCGCGGGCAAAACGCAGCAGGACACGTGGAGACGACCGGGCTCGAGCGATGGATCCGGCACCACGCTGTCGACAGGCGACGGCGCGAGCACGCCAGGACTTGCTCGAACGCGCAACGGGGGCCGATGCTGCTGAGCCTGCCGGAGGGGCAGGTCTCGATGAAGCGAACGAGCGGCCCGGCGCGGCCGGGGTACGCACGACAAGCTCCCTTCTGGCCCCCCGAGGCTCGCGGCCGCCGTGCGACGGCAGGCGCGGGGAGCTACTCGCGCCAGCGGTCGAGGAGCTCACGGGCGGAGCCGCCGCGCTCGAGGCGCGCGCGCGTCACCGCGCCGTCGGGGGCGACGTCGACGATGAACTCGAGCGTCGGGTCGCCGCGCAGGTGGTAGCGGAGGTCGGCGATGCGCACGGTGGTCCCGCCGTCGCCGGCGGGGGCGTGGCGGACAACGGGGAAGCGAGCCCAGGCGAGCGCCTCGCGCACGGTGGGGACGGCCGCGACGCGGGCGGGGACAGGGCCGCTCGGCGCGCGCGCGACCCGGCGCTCCTCGGTCGGCGCGCCGCCGAGCAGGTCGACCGTGCCGGCGGCGTACGCGTCCTCGTACGTCGCGAGGAAGCGCCATGTCGTCACGCCGAGCAGCGCGGGGAAGACGGCGACGCGCTGCGCTCCGGGGTGGGCGGCGGCGACGCGGGCGACGAGCACCTGCTGCGTCGCGATCCGGCCGCCGACGTACGCGGCGGCGACGGCGGCCCCGACGAGGATCGCGCGCCGCCAGCGCGCCGGCCGGCGCCACGCGACGAGCGCGCCGAGGGCGAGCGGCAGCGTGACGAGCGGGTCGAGCACGCCGGTCCAGTCGAGCGTCAGGCGCGCGTCCGAGAACGGCAGGAGCAGGCGCGTTCCCCACCCGGTCCAGAGATCCGGCAGGAGGTGCGCGAGGAAGACCGAGAGGACGCTGAACGCGTAGACCGGGCCGAACCGGGCCCGCCGCCGCAGGACGAGCCAGGCGACGCCGGCGGCCACCGCGGCCACCACCGGCGCGAAGAGGAGCGCGTGCGACGGCCCGCGGTGCGCGCGCAGCGTGCGCAGCACCGCGTCCCCCGCCGGCCAGAAGTAGTCGAGATCCGGCAGCTCGGCGGCGATCACGCACGCGAGGAGCACGGCGCGGTCGGTCGGCGACGCGCGCCCCTCGCCGGGCCCCACGTCGGGGCGGCGCACCGCGCCGACCGCCAGCCCGAAGAGCCCGTGCGTGAGCGAGTCCATGACGGTCGTCAGCTACCTCATGGCCCCGAGCCAGCGCAAGGCCGTGACCCGCGCCAGCCGGCCGGAGGGCAGGCGCCGGCCCGCGGCGCGCAAGGGGGCCGAGGGCGGCGCTCCTCGCGCCGGTCGAGGCGGGCGAGCGCGGTGCGGCGACGGTCCGCTGTCTCCGGCCGGAGCCACGGGCGGGCCTGACGAGCTCGCCACGGTGTCTCCAGCGGAAGCCACGCCCGCGAGCTGCCGCGCAGAAACGCGCCCAGCGCACGACGGAGACCCACGGCACGCGCGTTGCCATTCCCACAGGACACCTGCGCACGCCGCGAGCTCCCGCCGGGGCGAGCCGGCGATGGCGCGGTGAGACCTAGAACGCCGATCACGTTGAGCGAGCGAGAAATGAACCGCCAAGGCGCCAAGGACGCCAAGACGGAGAGAAGATCTTGGCGTCCTTGGCGCCTTGGCGGTTCGAAGTTCCGCTCGTTTCAGGCGGGTTCAACCCGTTTGTTGCTCTAGACACCTCTCAGAAGGCCTGCGCTGAAGGCCGGAGGAGCCGATGATGACCTCGATTCAGTGCCGTATCGCGCACACGCGCAAGGATCTGGACGACGCGCTCCGCGTCCGCTGGGCGGTCTTTGGCCAGGAGCTCGGTCTCCTCGCTGCCGCCGCCGCGCCGCGTGAGATCGACCCGTACGACACGCTGGACACCACACTTCATGTCATCGCCTACGCGGACGGAGAGGCCATCGCGACGACACGGCTGCTCTTGCCGAGCCCCGAGGTCGCGCGCGCCCGCGGCGGCCGCCTCGGCGTGGACCTCGAATCGAGGTTCGATCTCGGCGCCCTCCGCGCTCCGGGTCTCTCGCTCGCGGAGGTCACCCGCTTCTGCGTCCTCGATCGGCACCGGAAGAGCGGCGCCCTGGACGCGCTGCGCGCCGCCCTGATCGAGGAGAGCCGCCGCCGCGGCGTCACGCACTGGATCGCCGCGGTGAACGCGGAGACCGACGACGCGGAGGACGCCGCGATCATCCTCCAGGTGGCCGCCGCGCTCGGGCTCGTGTGCGCCCGCGTGAAGGTCTCCCCGCTCGGCGGCGATCACCCGCCGGCCTCGCCGGGCTCCCCCTTCTATGGCGAGGCGGAGCGCGCGCGCGCCCGCGCCGGCGCGCTCGGCGGGCTCCGGCTGCCAAGGCCGCTCCGGGTGTTCACCCGCCGCATGGCCGCGCGCCTCGTCGGCCCGGCGCGGTACGACAGCCGCTTCCGCCGGTTCGCCATTCCCCTGTTCGCCTCGGTCGAGGAGCAGGCGACGGCGCCGCGCCCCGCGACGACAGCGCCCGTGACCCGTAAGGCCGCCTGAGCGAGCCGGACAACTCGAACGGAGGAACACCATGGCAAACCACGAACAGGACTGGATCGCCGCCCTCGATCGCGAGGTCGCGGCCCTTCTCCTCCGCCTCGACGCGGATCCGGCAGCCCGCCGGCTCGTCGACGGCGCCGCGACGGCCGCCGAATACGCGGCCTTCCTGGAGCAGATCTATCATTACGTGCGCTGGACGCGCCCGCTGTGCGCCCGCGCCGGCGCGCGGCTCGCGGCGAGGTGCGCCGGCGCCCCGGGCGAGGCCGGCGCGCCGGGCGACGCGGAGGGACGCGGCGTCCTCGCGGCGCTCCTGCTCCGCAAGGCAGAGGAGGAGTCCGGGCACGAGCGATGGGCGCTCGAGGATCTCGCCGCCCTCGGGCGCGACCCGCAGGCGGTGATGCGCGCGGAGCCCGCGCCGGCGACGAGGGCCTACATCGCCTGGAGCCGCTACACCGCGGAGGCGGGCGCGCCCGAGGCCTTCCTCGGCACGGCGTACGTGCTGGAGGCGCTCTCGGCCCGCCGCGCCGGAGACGTCGCGGCGCGCCTCGTGGCGCGGGCCCGCATCCCCGGCGTCGCCGGCGCGGTGCGGTTCGTCCAGGGGCACGCCGACGCCGACCAGGGGCACGTGCGCGAGCTCGCGGCCCTGCTCGCGACGATCGCCTGCCCGGAGGCGCGGGAGGCCATCCTGCTGTCGGCGCGGATCACGCGGACGCTCTATCCGGACATGATCGCCGGCGCGCTGGCCAGCGCGGCCGCGCGCGCGCAGGTCGCCGAGGGGTAGACCTCAGCGCGCCTCGGGGCGGAGCAGGCGGACCATCGCCTCGGCGACGCCGGCGGCCGACGCAGGGTTCTGCCCGGTCACGAGGCGCTCGGCGACGACGACCTGCTCCTGCCACGGCGCCGCAGGCTGGAAGAGCGCGCCGCGCTCGACGAGCCGATCCTGGAGCAGGAACGGCACGACGGCGTCGAGCTTCACCGCGCGCTCCTCCTCGTTCGTGAACGCGCTCACCGCCTTGCCGGCGACGAGGTACTGCCCGGACGAGAGGCGCACGTTCACGAGCGCCGCGGGCCCGTGGCACACGGCGCCGACGACGCCGCCGCGCTCGTAGATGCTCGCGGCCGCGCGCGCGAACGCCTCGCTCTCGGGGAAGTCCCACATCGTGCCGTGCCCGCCGGCGAAGAAGATCGCGGCGTAGCGCGACGGGTCGACGCTGGCCGCAGGCAGGCTGTCGTGGAGGCGCCCCGCGAGCGCGCCGCCGTCGAGGAACGGAGCGCCGGCCGCGTCGGCCCTATCGACGCCGTCGAGCGGCACGCGGCCGCCGCGCGTCGAGGCGAAATCGACGGCGATCCCCGCCTTCGTGAACGCCGCGTACGGGTGCGCGATCTCGGGCAGGTAGGCGCCCGTGGGCTCCCCCGTGGCGCCCTTCCTGTCGTGGCTTGTCATGGCGATGAGCACGCGCTGGGTCATCTCGTTCTCCTTTGTCCGTGGCTGGTCCGGGTGAGCGCTGTCGGGCGCGGAGCCGCCCGCGCACGAGACGGCGAACAGGGCGGCGAGCAGCGATGCGAGCGCCGCGCGGCGCCCGGGGTGACGATCCCGATCGGTCATGCCCGAGTCGTAGGCTCTCCGGCGCGAGCCCGGTAGACGACGGCATGGCGAATCATTTGTACTACGATGTTGAGAATGGTCGCCCCTTCGCTCGCCGGCACGCTCCCGAACGTCGAGGCGTTCTGCCGCACCTACGAGACGGGGAGCTTCACCCGCGCCGCGCGCCTGCTCGCCGTCACGCCGCAGGCGACGAGCCGGAGCGTCGCGCGGCTCGAGCGCAGGCTGGGCGTGACGCTCTTCCGGCGCACGACCCGGAGCCTCGCGCCGACCGACGAGGCGCGCCGCTACTACGAGCTGTGCACGAAGGCGCTCGCGCTCCTGTCCGCGGGCGAGCGCGCGCTCGCGAGCGAGCGCTCCTCCCCCGAGGGGCTCGTGCGCATCAGCGTCCCGACGACGTACGGCCACCACCGCCTGCTCCCGGCGCTCGGCGTGTTCCGCGAGCGCTACCCCGGCATACGCCTCGACATCCAGGTGTGGAACCAGAACATCGACTTCGTCCGCGACGGGCACCACCTCGCGATCCGCATGGGGGCGATCGCCGACAGGACGCTCGTCGCGCGCAAGCTCGGCGACTTCGCGCTCGGCGTGTACGCGAGCAGCAGCTACCTGGCCCGGCACGGCGCGCCGCGCTCGCCCGCCGATCTCGAGAAGCACACGTGCATCGCCTTCCAGATGCCGCGCTCGGGCCGGGCGCTCCCGTGGGTCTTCCACCCCGGCCCGACGACGCTCGTCCCCGACGCCCGCTACAGGTGCTCGGAGGACGTGCTCGGCATCATCGGCCTCGCGCGCGCCGGCGTCGGGCTCGTGCAGACCTACGACTTCCTCGTCGAGGACGACGTCGCGCGCGGCACGCTCGTGCAGGTGCTCGCGCCGTTCCGGGGGGCGAGCCGGCCGTTCTCGCTGATTCACCCGAGGGGCACCGTCCTGTCGCCCGCCGCCCGCGCGCTCAAGGCGTTCATCATCGAGCGCGAGGCCGCGCGCGCGAAGTGATAACGTCACGGCCCATTCAAGGAGGAAGCATGATCGAACAGCAGAGTCCGCCGGCCGCGGCGCCCCGCAAGCGGCCCACGAACGCCGAGGAGTTCAGGGCGCTCTCCGCGGAGCGGAGTCCGTTCGTCGTACCCCCGTTCCAGCCGCGTCCGACGGACATCCTGATCGCGACGTTCCCCAAGTGCGGCACCACCTGGACGCAGCAGATCGTCCACGGGCTGCGCACGCGCGGGTCCATGGATTTCGAGGAGATCTCGTTTGTCATCCCCTTCATCGAGGTCTCGCCGCTGCTCGGCATGGACCTCGAGGCGCCGCAGCCCGCCGAGCCGCGCGCTTACAAGACCCACCTCCCGTGGACCCAGGTGCCGAAGGGGGGAAGATACATCTACGTGATGCGCGACCCCGCCGACACGCTCGTGTCGTTCTACCATTTCATGAGCGGCATGCTGTTCGAGCCCGGCACGGTCGACATCGAGACGTTCAGCGCCGAGGCCTTCTTCAAGGACGCGCCGTTCGGGGGCTACTGGGAACACCTGCGCTCGTGGTGGGAGCAGCGGCGCCGCGACGACGTGCTCTTCCTGTGCTTCGAGGACATGAAGCGCGATCACGCGGCGGCGGTCCGGCGCATCGCCGCGTTCATGGGCGTCTCGGACGAGCAGGCCATCGCCGTCGCCACCCGGCAGTCGACCTTCGAGTTCATGCGCGCGCACGAGAGCCAGTTCGATGATCACCCGACGACGGCGGCGATCAGCCGCGTGATGGGGATGCCGCCGGCGCGGACGACGAAGGTCCGCGCCGGCCGCGTCGGCGACGGGGCCGGCCTGCCGGCGAGCGTGCGCGCCGCGCTCGACGACGCGTGGAAGCGCTGTCTCGAGGCGCCGCTCGGCGTCCGCTCGTACGAGGAGCTGCGCGCGCGCCTGGCCAGCGAGGCGTGACGGACACGCCCGGCTCGTGGAGCCGTGATATCCCCTACGGTGCAGCGCCCTCGTTCACACCGTGGAGACAACGCGCACCGCCCCGGCCTCGCCCTCGATGGAGGGCGCCTCCTGCCCGATCGGGCCGGGCGAGGCGCTGGCGGGCCGGTACGCGATCGAGCACCTGATCGGCGAGGGCACGTTCGCCTGGGTGTTCGCCGCCCTGGATCTCCAGGCGGCGCCGCCGCGCCGCGTCGCGCTCAAGGTCCTCCGCCCGGAGCTCGCGGGCGAGCCTCGCGCGCTGCGCGGGGTCGAGGCGCGCGAGATCGCGCTGCTCGTTCGCGTCCACGCCGCGCGCCCCGCGCCCAACGTCGTCCGCCCGCTCTCGCCCGAGGTGCTCGCGCACCGGGGCGTCCACGTCCTCGTCCTGGAGCTCGTCGAGGGGCCCTCGCTCGGCGAGGTGCTCGCCGGCGGAAGCGCGCTCGGCCCGGCCCAGGCGCGGCGCATCGGCGCGGGGATCGCGCGTGGCCTCTCGGCCATCCACGCGGCGGGCGAGATCCACCGCGACCTGAAGCCCTCCAACATCCGCCTCCGCGCGGGGGGCGAGCCGGTGATCGTCGATCTCGGCGTCGCCCGGGCGACGCTCGGTGACGAGGCGCCAGGGAGCACCCGGCGCGCGTGGATGACCCCGCGCTACGCCGCGCCCGAGCAGCTCGCCGGCGACGACGCCGGCCCCGCGAGCGACGTGTTTGCGCTGGGCGCGATCCTCCACGAGATGTTCACCGGCCGCCTGCCGGCCGACCCGCGCGCGCCGCGGCGCGCCCTGCCGGGCGACATCGCGCGGATCGTCCGCCGCTGCCTCGCGCAGGGCCCCGCGCAGCGGCCCACGGCGGCCGAGGTCGAGGCGGCGCTCTCCGCGCGTCCGAGCGCCGCCGCGCCCGGCAGCGCCGGCCGGTGGCGCCCGGCGTGGAGCGGCGTCGCGCTCCTCCTCCTCGCCGGCTGGGTGAGCTGGCCCCCGGCGCTCTCCGACTCGGGGTGGGCGAGCGCACCCCGCCCGCTCGCGCGCTCCCCCGCGGCCGGCGCGCCCCGCGGCGACGACCTCGTGCACGACGGCGGCGATCGACCGGGCTCGCTCCGGGAAAGCGCGCCCGTCCTTGCCATGCGCCTCGGCGACGAGGCACGGCAGCTGCTCGCCGCCATCGCGGCGGACGCCGAAGGGAACGTGTGGCTCACCGGGTCGGTGCGGGGCGCCATCGAGCTCGGCGCCCTGCGGCTCCAGGCCGACGGCTACGGCGACGCCTTCGTCGCCAGGCTCGGCCCGGCCGGCGACGCCCTCTGGGCCAGGCGTTTCGGCGACGAGGACTGGCAGGCGAGCGCCGCCGTCGCCGTGGATCGCGCCGGCAACGCCGTCATCACCGGGACGTTCCACGGGTCCATCGACTTCGGGAAGGGGCCGCTCAGGAACCCGGCGAGCGGCGATGTCTTCATCGCCAAGCTCGACCCGGAGGGCAACGCGCTCTGGAGCAAGCGCTTCGGCGACGGGAGCGAGCAGGGCGGCAACGCCGTCGCCGTGGACGGGGCGGGCGACATCGTCGTCGCCGGGCACTTCAGCGGATCCGTGGATCTCGGCGGAGGAGCGCTCCGGAGCGCCGGGCGATACGATATCTTCCTGGCGAGGCTCGACACCGACGGGAACACGCGCTGGAGCACGCGCCTCGGCGATCCTGCGGAGCAGATCGCGTACGGGCTCGGGCTCGACGCGAGCGGGAACATCGTCCTGATGGGCGCCTTCGAGGGCGCCATCAATATCGGGGGCGAGCGGCTCACGAGCGCGGGCGACATGGATGTGTTCGTCGCGGGGTTCGACGCCGACGGCCGCCCCCGGTGGAGCCGGCGCTTCGGCGGCCCGGAGCACGACATCGCCTGGCGCGCCGTCGTCGACGCCGCGGGCGACGTCACGATCGCGGGCGGCTTCCGGGGCACCCTGGCCGTCGAGGGCCGCCGGCTCACGAGCGCGGGCGGCGTGGATCTCTTCGTGGCCCGCCTGGACGCCGGCGGCCGTCTCCTGTGGATCCGGCGCCTGGGGGGCCCGACCGATGAGCTCGGCACCCTCGCCGCGGGCGTGGACGGTGAGCCCATCGTCGTCATGCAGTCCGCGGAGGCCCTCGATCCTCCCGGCCGCGTGCCCCACGGCCGCCTCTCCGCGGCGCGGCTCGACGCCCGAGGGGTCCCCACGAGGATCCAGGGCGTCCGCGGCGCGGGGAGGAGCCACGGCCTCCTGGCCACCGTCGCGCGCGCGAACGACCTGATCCTCGCCGGCTCGTTCGAGGGCGCCCTGACGTTCGGCGCCGACGGCGACGTGATGAACAGCGCCGGGGACACCGACATCTTCTTCGCCCGGTTCCTCCTCGCCGCCGAGGGCGCCTCCACCGCGGGCGGGGCGCGCCCGTGACGCCCCCCCGCGCGCCGGAGGCGCCTCGCCCGTTCGCGTGCGGCGAGGTGCTCGCCGGCCGCTTCGCCGTCGAGCGCCCGATCGGCGAAGGGTCGTTCGGCTGGGTCTTCGCCGCGACGGACCTCTCCGAGCGCCCTCCGCGCCGCGTCGCGATCAAGGTGCTCCGGCACGAGCGCGCGGCGGAGCGCCGGACGCTTCGCCGGTTCGAGCAGCGGGAGCTCGCCCTCTTGCGGCGCGTTCACGCGGCGGCCCCCGCGCCGAACGTCGTCCGCGCGCTCTCGCCCGTGCTGTTCGCCCACCGCGGCCTGCCCTTCCTCGTCCTCGAGCTCATCGAGGGGCCCTCGCTGCGCGAGGTGCTCGCTGCGCGCGGCCCGCTCCCGCCCGGCGAGGCGCGGCGGATCGGCGCAGGGCTCGCCCGCGGCCTCGCGTCGATCCACGCGGCGCTGGGCGTCCACCGCGATCTGAAGCCGAGCAACGTCCGCCTGCGCGCGGGGGGCGAGCCGGTCATCCTCGACCTCGGCATCGCGAGGGCGCTGTGGCTCACGCAGGAGACGACGGCCAGCGCCCTCCCGTGGATGACCCCGCGCTACGCGGCGCCCGAGCAGCTCGCCGGCGGGCCGGCCTCCCCGGCGAGCGACGTGTACGCCCTCGGGCTCCTGCTCCACGAGATGCTCGCGGGCGAGGTCCCGCTCGCCGGCCGGACGCGCGAGGAGACGCGCGAGGCGCGCGAGGCGCGCGACACGCCGTGTCCGCCGGCCGCTGGCGCCGCCCTCCCGGAGGATGTCGCTGCCCTGGTCCGCCGGTGCCTCGCGCGCGATCCGGCGCGCCGCCCCGCGGCCGCCGAGGTCGCCGAGGCCCTCGCGGCGCCGGCGCGCCCGAGGGCCGCCGCGCGCCGCGCGCCGCTCGGCGTGGCGGCGCTGCTCCTCGCCGCGGGGGGCGCCTCCTCGGCGCTCGGGCTGCTCCCGGGCGCCCGCGCCGTGACCGGCGCCGCGCCGGTCGCCCTGTACCCGCTCGACGATCTCGCCGGCGCCCGCGCGGAGGATCTCGCCGGCGGGAACGACGCCCTCCTCGTCCATGGCCCCGCGCCCGTGGCCGGCAGGATCGGCGGCGCGCTGCGGTTCGACGGCGTCGACGACCACGTCGAGGCGCCCCACGCGGCGAGCCTCGATGTCGGCCAGGGCGATCTCACCATCACGGCCTGGCTACAGACGACCTCCGCCGAGGGCATCCAGGTGATCGTCGACAAGCGGGACGAGGGCCCGCGCGGCGTTCACGGGTACTGCGTCTTCCTGTCCCGGGGCCGGCTGAGCGTGCAGCTGGCCGACCGCGACGCTTCCCCGAAGTGCACGATGGTCGCCTCCACCGCGTGCACGAACTACCTCTCCGGCGCCTTCGTCGCCGACGGGCGATGGCACCACATCGCCGTGACCGTCGACCGGCGCGCCGTCGACGGCGGCACGTTCTACGTCGACGGCGCCGTCGCCGGGCGCTTCGACCCGACGGCGCGGCCGCTGTCGCTCGACAGCCGCGCCCCGCTCCGCATCGGCAGCCGCTCGTCGAGCGAGAGCGGCTTCTTCCGGGGCGTCCTCGACGAGGTCGCCCTCTACCGGCGCGCGCTCTCGCCCGAGGAGGTCGCCGCGGCCGCCCTCCAGGGCGCCGCGCCCGGCGCCGGGCCGCGGTGACGCCCGGATCAGCTCCGCGCCGTCGCGCGGGCGATGAGCGCTGCCCGGCTCGGCACCCCGAGCGCGTCGTAGACCCGCTGCAGGTGCTTCTTGATCGTCGCCGGCGTGCACCCGAGATCGTCGGCGATCAGCGCGTTGTCCCAGCCGCGGAGCACGCGCTCGGCCACCTCGACCTGCCGGTCCGTGAGGCGCCCTCTCCACGTCGCCGGAGCCGCCGCCACAGCCCCCTCGCGCAGCTCCACTGCCCACAGGGTCCGCCCCTGCTCGGCGAACGGCACGAGGTCGACGCGCAGGTGTCCGTCGCGCGTACGCCGCGTCCAGGGCGCAGCGCCGGCGCCGGGCGTTCCCGCCGCCGCGCCGAGCGCGCCGGCGAGCGGCGCCGGGAGGGCGCCGGCGCTCCGCTCTGCGGGCGCGAACCAGCGCTCGAGCAGCGCCTCGGCGCCCGCGCTGCGCGCCAGCACGGATGCGGGCGGCGCGACGACGAGGATCTCGACCCCCTCGCGGCGGAGCGCCGCCTCCAGCACATCGCCGCGCCGCGCCGCGTCTCCGAGACGGCGGCACGTCCGGATCGCGGCCGCGATCGACGGGGCGAGCTGCTGCAGGAGGGCCCGCTCGCGGTCCGAGAACGGGCGCCGCCGGTCGCGGTAGAGGGTGACCCCGCCGTGCCAGTCCGGCTCGACGGCGAGCAGGACCGCCATGGCCTGCTCGAGCCGCACCCCGAGCTCGCGGCTGCGCCGGAACATCACGCTCCGCTCGATCGCCGCGCGGGGCAGCATCTCGCTCTCGCGCAGCACGACGTTCGGACGCTTCATGACGGCGCTGCGGACGAAGTCGTCGGGCGCGAGCTCGGCGTACCCCGCGAACAGCTCCGGCGGCAGATCGGCGACGGCCCAGTCGTACGCCGTGGGATGCCCGGGGAGCGAGACGCAGAGCGCGCCGTGGTCCGCCGGCACCAGCCGGCAGAGCGCGCCGTACGCCCCGCGCAGGACCTCGTGGAGATCCAGGGAGCCGTGCAGCAGCTCGAGGAGCTCCCAGGTGATCCGCTGCTCCCGCGCCGTCAGGTGGATGGGGGATCGCATCGGTGATCGAGACTACCGGACGCGCCGCTCGCCGCGCCCGCGGATACCACCAAAGGGGTACGCGGCGCGCGCGACAGCGTCCGGGGCGGCGGCGGCGAGCTCAGCTCACGGGAGCGCGTACTTGCTCCGGAGGTACCCGTCGACGGCGCCGCGAGCGCCCTCCGACAGCGCGCTCTCGTAGACGAGGATCTCCGCGAGATCCCCGTGCATGTAGTAGCTCGAGAACCAGGCGCCGATCTGCAGCAGGATCCACGGCCCTGTCGTGGTGAAATCGTGGCTCGAGGCGAGCTCTCCGTCCCTGTAGACGGTCATCGTCGATCCGTCGTAGCGCGCCGACAGGGCGTGATAGACGCGCGTGTTCCCGAGGGTGGATGTGATGATCGGCATGTCGTTGCCGAGCCCCACGAACAGCGCCTGGCTGCCGTTCTCCCACCGGATCTGGTTGTTCGGCGAGGTGTTGCCCGGCCCCAGGATCATGCTGAAGACCTCGGCTGTCTTGCTGTTCTTGCCGACGATGAAGATCGTGAAGCGGGTCGGCTCGAGCTGCTCGGCGAGGAAGAGCGAGTGCCAGCCCTGGAACCGGATGACCGGCTTGCCGTTCAGCGCGCCGGAGACGAGCGTGGGCTGCGCCGCCGCGTTGGTCTGGGTGGCCGTGTTCCCGTTGCCGCTCTGGTCCTGCCACGACGAGACCTTGCCGGCGCTCTGCGTGATCCCCGCATTGGCGCGCAGCCACAGCTTGAGCGCGCCCGTGGGGACGCGGCCCATGCAATGCGCGTCGTGGGTGCCGCAGGCGCCTCCCGCGACGGCGAGGGCGGCCGCCGCAGCGGAGCCGAGATCGTCGGCGAGCTCCGGTGGCGCGCCGTCGGTCGTCCCGGCTTCTCCCTGGCCGTCGCCCTCCGTGGCCTCGCCGAGGCACGCGAGCAGGGACGCGGAGAGGGCGAGCAGCGAGCACAGGGCGATGGATCGCTTCATGATGTCTCCTCTGGGGCGTGCTGCCGGCAGCGCCGCGGCCGACGTGACGTCAGGCGCGACGGACGACCGGACGCTCTGCGTCGCCGCGCGCCGCGGGAGGCGCCGCCCCGATCACTGTGGGACGAGCGACCGGGCCGCGGAATACCACCTTGGTGGCACGGCGGAGCCGGTCACATTGCGGTCCTCTCCTCGCGGGTCGATGCCGCGGGACCCGACGGGCTCGGGGCTCCAGGCCGTCAGTCGGTCTCCGGCGGCCCTTCGACGCTCCCGCGCAGCCCGAACCGGTGGATCAGCGTGTAGGCGAACTTCCTGCCGATCCCCGCCAGCTCTGCGGCCTGCGACACGTTGCCCCCTGTCTGCTGGAGCGCGAGCTCGATGTAGGCCTTCTCGTACTCCCGCGCGACGCGGCTCCGGCCGGCGAGGAGCGGCTCGTCGAGGCGCACGTCGAGCCTGCCGGGCTCGGAGGGCGGCCGCGGCGCCGACTCCGATGCGGCGGGGTCCGGCGATCCGAGCGCGAGCGCGCGCGCCACGGCATTGCGCAGCTCCCGCACGTTCCCGGGCCAGGACTGCTCGGCGAAGAGGCCGATGACGTGCTCGGGGAGCGGCGCCGCGGCGGGGATGCGGCTGGCGAGCTGCTGCTCCAGGTGCCGCACGAGGAGCGGGATGTCCTCGGGCCGCTCGCGGAGCGGGGGGAGGCGGATCGGCACGACCGCGAGGCGGTAATAGAGGTCCTCCCGGAATGCCCCCAGCTCGACCGCGCGGGCCAGCGGGCGGTTCGTCGCGGCGATCACCCGGATGTCCACGCGGCGCGGCTTGTTGGCGCCGACGCGCCGCACCTCCCCGCTCTCCAGCACCCGCAGCAGCTTGGGCTGGAGCTCGGGCGGCAGCTCCCCGAGCTCGTCCAGGAACAGCGTGCCGCCGTCGGCCTCCTCGAAGAGCCCGACGCGCTCCTCGAGGGCGCCGGTGAACGCGCCCTTCCTGTGCCCGAAGAGCTCGCTCTCGAGGAGCGTCGACGAGGCGGTCGAGCAATCGAAGACGACGAACGGCCCGCCCGCCCGCGCGCTCGCCTCGTGGACGCCGCGCGCGGCGACCTCCTTGCCGGTGCCGCTCTCCCCCTCGATGAGCAGCGTCGTGTCCGTGGGCGCGACGCGCTCCAGGATCGCGAAGATCCGGCGCATGGCCACGCTCCTGCCGAGCAGGCCGCCGAACCGATCCCGCGTGGAGATCGGCAGCTCCACGATCGTGCTCAGCATCCGGAGCCGCAGGGCCGAGCTCCCGACAAGGATCGACGCGTCGGGCCGCGCGTAGGCGTCGCGCACCTGGACGCCGTCCACCGTCGTGCCGTTGCGGCTCCCCGGATCGATGACCCGGATCCGGTCCCGCTCGATGCGCAGCACGAGGTGCAGCCGGCTGACCATCCGGTCCTTGAGCTGGAGATCGCAGCCGGGATCGCTCCCGACCCGCGCCTCGGGGCCGGGGAGCTCGACGACGGCGCCGGCGTCGGGGCCCTGGACGATCTCCACGCGGATCTTGTTGGAGCGCAGCGTGAGCCGATCGGCGGGGGGCTGCGCGGTGAGGGTGCCGTCGTCGGAGCGGGACATGGAGGGCTCGTTCCGGGCCTCCGGTCGCGCGCCGGCGGACCTCGACCGAGCCACGTCATCGTGGCGGGGCGGCGGCCCAGGATCGAGCGTGCCAGCGCGCACGCAGGGGAGCAAGATTTCAAGGCAGCGCGGTCCGGCCGTCGTCCTCGCGCCCCGCGCTTCTTCGCGTGTCGTGCGCGACGCGCGTCCGCGAACGCCCGCGCGTACGACCAAGGTGGTATTCCCGCCGCGCGGCCCTCATGACCAGCTCTCGATCGTGGCGTGTCGGCCGCGCGTCCGCCCCGCGGGTCCATCCGGGAGCGCGATCCACACCGACGCTTCACGGGCCCATTGCTTCGCGGAGGAGGAACCTCATGAGCCAGCATGTTCGATGCGTCGCGCCGGCGCTGTTCGCGGCAATGTGGGTGAGCGCGGCCGGCGCGGCGCGCGCGGATGTGACCGCCTCCGGCGATGTGTGGCCCGCGAGCCCGGCCGACCCGTGGGACCTCGTGCCGAGCGCCCTGCTCGTCGGCGGCACGACGCAGGGCGTGCCCGGCTCGGGGAGCCTGCTCGTCTCCAACCGGGGGACGGTGCACAGCGCCGCCGCCATCCTCGGGGGGCCGTGGGACGAGGGCGACGGCACGGTCGAGGTCACCGGGTACGGGTCGACGTGGATCAACGAGGGTCTCCTCGAGCTCGGAGGACACGAGTCCTCCACCGGCACGCTGATCGTGCGGCGGGGCGCGCAGGTGGTCACCGGCGATCTCGTGGTCAGCGGGCCGTACCCCCACACCCACGGCACGGTGCTCGTCGAAGGATACGACGCGACCCTGACGAGCCGGTCCATGACCCACATCGGCCATATGTGGGGCGGCAGGCTCGATCTCCGGCGAGGCGCGACCTTCTTCTCGCACGACGTGCTGTTCGGTTACACCGGCTACAGGACCCCGCTCGGCCCTATCCACGCGAGCATCACGGGCTCGGGGACGAGCTGGGTGAACACGGGGATCTTCAACGTCGGCGGGGGCGGCAGGGCCGCGCAGATATCCATCTACCGGGGCGAGCTCTCCACGGTGAACGCCGCGGTGGTCGGCAACAACTACGAGAACAGCGTCGTCACGGTGAGCGGCTGGGGCGGCACCTGGACGAACCCGGGGCTCCTGGAGGTGGGGGGCGAGGCCGGGTTCGGCGGGGTGGTCCTCGGGGCTCACGGAGCGCTGGTGACCGGCTTGACGGTGCTCCGCTCGCGGGCCGGCGCGGGCTACATCCTCCTCGATGACGTCGACTCATCGTGGACGAACGACGGCGATGTCGTCGTCCTCGCGTCCTTGAGCTCTCCGGTGTATCCGGCGCTGCACATCGACGGCGGAGGATCCGTCAGCATCGGCGGCGCCCTCCAGGTCGCGCCGCTGCCCGGCGACCCCGGTGGCTCGAGCTGGGCCATCTACCTGAAGAACGGCGATCTCACCGCCGGCTCGATCGAGCTCCGGGACAGCACCGACTTCAGCTTCGTGGAAGGGCGGCTCGAGACAGGCTTCTTCGGGGGCGCTCTGTCCAACACGATATTCGGCGCGCTGGTCGTGGGCGAGGTCCATGCGTCGACCGTCATCGCCGGGAGCTATGGCCAGGGCAGGCTCGCCAGCATGAGCCTCACCGTCGCGGGGCCGAGCGCCGCGCCGCTCCTGTACGTCGACGGGGACGTGAGCCTCGACGGGGCGCTGGAGGTCCGCGCCGAGGACGCGTCCTTCCGCTTCCAGGCCGGGGACACCGTCACCCTGCTCGGCTGGAGCGGCGCCCTCGCGGGCTCGTTCTCCGAGGTGAACATCGCCCTGCCGCTCGCCCCCGGGCTCGTCTGGGACACCTCCGCGCTGTACTCGACCGGCGAGATCGTCGCCGTGCCCGACTGATCGCGGCCGGGCACGCGCGCTCGGTCGCCGGGCCCAGCGACGCCCGACAGATCGCGGCCCGGCGTACGCGCTCGGTCGCCGGGCCCAGCAACGCTTTTCGTTCCCGTCCACCCCGCGATGGGGTACCCCCTCCTCCCATGCCGGCTGCCCGGGGGCCTGACGCCGTGGATGCCGTGGTGATCGGGGCGGGCCCCAACGGGCTCGCCGCGGCCGTCGCGCTGGCCGGGGCCGGCCTCCAGGTGCGCGTGATCGAGGCGCGCGCCACCGTGGGCGGCGGCGCGCGCACGGCCGAGCTCACCGGGCCCGGCTACCGCCACGACGTCTGCTCCGCCATCCACCCGACCGCGGTCATCTCGCCCTTCTTCCGGACGCTGCCGCTCGCGGAGCACGGCGTCGCCTGGATCTACCCCGAGGCGGCGCTCGCGCACCCGCTGCCCGACGGCAGGGCCGGCGTTCTCTACCAGGACCTCGATCGCATGGCCGAGACGCTCGGCGAGGAGGACGCGGCCTCCTGGCGCGGCCTGTTCGCGCCGCTCCTCGCGCACGAGGGCGCCCTGTTCCGGGAGCTGCTCGGCCCGCTGCGCATCCCGCCGCGCCACCCGCTCCTGCTCGCGCGCTTCGGCCTCTCGGCCATCCGCTCGGCCGACGGGCTCGCGCGCGACACGTTCCGCGGCGACGCCGCGCGCGCGCTGCTCGCCGGCTGCGCGGCGCACGCGTTCCTGCCGCTCGAGGCGCTGTTCTCGGCCTCCTTCGGCATCGTGCTCGCCCTCGCGGCGCACGCCGCGGGCTGGCCGCTCGTGCGCACCGGCTCCCAGGCGCTCGTGGACGCCCTGGCCGCCATCCTGCGCGCGCGCGGCGGCGAGATCGAGACGGGCCGCGCGGTGACGTCGCTCGACGAGCTCCCCGAGGCGCGCGCCTACCTGTTCGACACGACGCCTTCGGCCATGGCCCGCATCGCGGGCGACCGCCTCCCGGCGGGCTACCGCCGCCGCCTCGAGCGCTTCCGCCACGGCCCCGGCGTGTTCAAGGTCGACTACGCCCTCGACGGCCCCATCCCGTGGAAGGCGCCCGCCGCCGCCCGCGCGGCCACGGTGCACGTGGGCGGCGCGCTCGACGAGATAGCGGCCTCCGAGCGGTCGCTCGACCGCGACGCGCCCGCGGAGCGCCCCTTCTGCCTCGTGGCGCAGCAGAGCCTCTTCGACGGCACGCGCGCCCCTGCCGGCAAGCACACGGCCTGGGTCTACTGCCACGTGCCGTCCGGCTGCGCTGTCGACATGACCCCGCGCATCGAGGCGCAGATGGAGCGCTTCGCCCCGGGGTTCCGCGATCTCGTGCGCGCGCGCGCCGTCCACGCCCCCGCCGCCTGGCAGCGTTACAACGAGAACTACGTCGGCGGCGACATCGCGGGCGGCGCCAACGACTGGATCCAGATCTTCGCGCGGCCGGTTGCGAGCCTCGATCCGTACGCGACGCCCAACCCGTCGCTCTATCTCTGCTCCAGCTCGACGCCGCCCGGCGGCGGCGTCCACGGCATGTGCGGCTACCACGCCGCCGCGGCCGCGCTCGCGCGCGTGTTCCAGCGGCCCGCGCCCGCCCTGGCCGCGCCGGCGCCCCGCGCCCAGCTCCCGCAGGGTGGGTAGCGGGCTCCGGTCACGACCAGGTGACCTCGAACTCGCAGGCCCTGGCGCCGCGGAAGCGGCAGCGGGTGTGCAGGGTGCGGCTCTCCTTGACGCCGATGCGGGCCATGATCCGCTCCTGCCACGCCGGGACGCCCACCGCGCAGGTCACCGGCCCGGGGCCGCGGTCCGGGAGCCGCGACGCGGAGAGGCGGACCGTGAAGCGCCGCGGCGCCACCTCGGTCGCCTCCATGGTGCCCTCGTCGAAGTAGCGCTCCCAGAGCGAGGAGGACCGGTGCAGCACGGTCTCGGGGGACGCGGCCTTCATCAGGACGGTGAAGAACCGCTGCATGTCCTCCTCGGCGATGGCGTTGGCCACGGCCCGGAAGCACTGCGGATGGCCGGCCCCGTAGAGCGCCACGTAGCGGTCGACGAGGCTGTTCCAGAGGCTCACGGGATACCAGATGTGCGGCAGGACGATGCCGCCCACGCGGGCGGCGTCCTCCGGGCTCAGGCACTCGAGCCACCGGGCCACGCCGGCGGCGCCGTGCTGAGCGGCGACGAAGCTCTTGAACCCCCCCAGCGCGTTGCCCTTGACGTTGCTCATCGAGATCGCTCCACCGGGCGGCCTGACGCAGGCGTGTCTCGTGCCGGGTGCGAGCGATCCTGACGAGGGTCACCGGCGAATGCAATCGCGGCCCGCCGGCGGCGCGCACGATCGCCGGCGCTGTATCGTGACGCACCGAGCCGCCCGGTCGCCGGTGCGACGCCGCTCCGCGCCTCCCGGCCGCGCCGCGCGACGACCTGCCCGAGGCGCGACGGCGCGACCACCGTGCCCGAGGCGCGACGCGCGACCACCGTGCCCGAGGCGCGACGCGCGACCACCGTGCCCGAGGCGCGACGCGCGACCACCGTGCCCGAGGCGCGACGGCGCGACCACCGTGCCCGAGGCGCGACGCGCGACCACCGTGCCCGAGGCGCGACGCGCGACCACCGTGCCCGAGGCGCGACCGCGCGACGGCGTGACCGCGCGACCGGCGCCGTACTACAATCGCCCGCGTGAAACCGTGCCCCTTCTGCGCGGAGCAGATCCAGGACGCCGCGATCAAGTGCCGTTACTGCGGCAGCATGCTCGAGGAGCGCGCGGCCGCCGCGGTCTCCGCTGCGCCGCTCACCCCCGCCGGCGGCGCGCTCGCCCCCGCCGGCGGCGCGCTCGCCCCCGCCGGCGGCGCGCTCGCGCCCTCGCCGGGCGGGGCGCGGGTCATCTTCGAGGGGACGCCGAGCTGGAAGGCGTGGTTCTGGTCGTACGTGGCGGCGGGCGTGCTCTCGCTCGTGCTGGTGGGCCTCGTGTGGCTCGGCATCCTGCACTGGAAGCGCAAGAGCCTCCATTACAAGATCACCGACCGCACGATCGACTACGAGGCTGGCCTGTTCGCGAAGCGGGTCGAGACCCTCCAGCTCTGGCGGGTGCACGACATCGATCTCCGCCAGACGTTCCTGGAGCGGCTGCTCGACATCGCGGAGATCCGCGTGTTCACGCGCGACGCGAGCGATCCCGAGCTCGTGCTCCGGGGGCTGCCGGCGTCGCGCGAGCTGTTCGAGGCGCTCAAGAACGCGGCGGAGCTCGCGCGGCAGCAGCGCGTGCTCGGCGTTGTCCAGTGAGCGAGAGGAGCCGGAGCATGTCCACGAGGCGATCCCCGTTCGACAACATCCCGGACGTGCGCGACGGGCTGACCCGCGCCGAGCGCATCATCCTGTGGAAGCTCTCCGAGCTCGAGCGGGAGTTCGGCGGCCGCAACGTGCCGACGGCCACGCTTTACGGCCGTGTGGTCGAGCACATCGATCTCTCGGTCCCCGAGTTCCAGCGCCTCATGCAGCGGCTCGTCGGCGTGCGCTGAAGGCGGCGCGGCGCCCGCCGCGGCGGTCAGGCGGCGCGGCGCCCGTCGCGGCGGTCAGGCGGCGCGCTGCTCGAGCGCCGCCCGCTGCTCCAGCGCCGCCCGCAGCGCGGAGACCGAGGCGCTGCGCAGGTACACGACGGGCGCGCCGTCGTCGGCGAGGCGCTGCATCTGCTCGCGCAGCGCGTGCGAGACCATGGTCACCATGATCACGATGAGCGCGACCTTTCCCGCGCCGTGGCGCGCCCCCGGGGGCACGCGGTTCTCGTAATGGCGCAGCGACCAGCCGTGCTGCTCGACCACATCGCGGTAGCGGCTGGACATGCCCCCGCTGCCCCCGACGACCAGCACCGTCTGTTCCTCGCGCTTCCTGCCTGCCGCCTGAGAACGACGCTCCGCCTTCATGCGATCTCCCTCGAACACCGATTGAGCAAGGCCCAAGCCACGCTCCACGGCGCGCGTTCTCCCGCGCGAACATCGAGATCGCGCTCTATTCCCGGGCAAATCGGGGCAATTTGTCCTCGCCGCGCGAGCGTCCTTGTCACCGTGACATGGGGAGTCCGAGCGCCGCGATGGCGCGCCCCCGGGCGGCAGTCCCGGCCGGCTCGCGGAGCCCGGTCAGGCATTGAGCCGCCCCGGTGGCTGGGCTTCTTTCGAGCGCGCGCGTGCGCGTCAGCGTGTCATCGCGCGAGGCGCGCGCGTGCGCGTCAGCGTGTCATCGCGCGAGGCGCGCGCGTGCGCGTCAGCGTGTCATCGCGCGAGGCGCGCGCGTGGGTCGTGGGGTCCTTCGGCCGGAGGTGGGGGGCCTTGAAACCGCCAAGACGCCAAGGACGCCAAGAAAACAAAAAAATCTTGGCGTCTCATGGCGTCTTGGCGGTTCCATCATTCCGGCAAGGAGCGGGAATTCCCCCATCACCCAGGCGTGCGCGTCAGCGTGTCATCGCGCGACGCGCGAGCGCGCCGTCAGCGGGCGAGCCGTGCGGAAGCGGCCGGTGGGCCGGCCCGGGACATGAGCCCTGGAGCTGGTCACGAGGGGATGGGAGGCGTGGCGAGGAGGCGGCAGGCGTGGCGAGGAGGCGGGAGGCGACGTGTCCGCCGGGACCGCCGGCGATCGCGGGCGCCGGGGCGATTCACCCCGGCCGCGGCAGGTTGACCCGGCGTCAGCCGGTCTGCTGCTCGAGGGCGGCCCGCAGCGCGGAGACCGAGGCGCTGCGCAGGTACACGACGGGCGCGCCGTCCGCCGCCAGGCTCTGCATCTGGTCGCGCAGGGCATGCGAGACCATCGTCACCATGATCACGATCAGCGCGATCCGCCCGACGCCGCGGCGCGCGCCGGGCGGCACGCGGTTCTCGTAGTGGCGAAGCGACAAGCCGTGCTTCTCGACCACATCGCGGTAGCGGCTGGACATGCCCCCGCTTCCGCCGATGACCAGCACTGTCTGCTCCTCGCGCTTCCTGTCGACCGCCTGGGAACGCCGCTCCGCCTTCATGCGATCCTCTCGGAGCAAGGCGTAAGCCACCGCCCTCGACCGGCTGTTTCCCGCGCGATCTTCGATGTTCTGGTTTATTCCCCGGCAAAATGTCGTCCCGACGCCGAGACCTTTGTCAACGTGACATGGCGGCCGCGATGACCTGACGCCGGTGAGCGCTGGCCCGGCGCACGCGACCGGCGGGCGCGTCGCCGACGCGCGGCAGGCGCCCTCGAGCGCGTCGCCGACGATCGGCAGGCGCCCTCGGCCGCGTCGCTGACGCGCGCGGGCCCGCCGGAGCTGTGGTAGGACACCGGCCCTCCCCGTCCTGCCGCGCCATGCCGTCCCTCTCCGCACCGCCAAGCGACGCGCCTCCGCCGGGCACCGTCGAGCGCTGGGCCTGGGATTACGTGCTCTCGACCGACCTCGAGCACAAGCTCGCTCCGCCGCCCGTGCCCTCCGTCTGGGAGTCGGACGCCGCGCCGCCCCCGCCGCGCCGCATCGAGCGGCCCGGGCGGCCCGCCGCGCTGCGCGTCTCGGCGCGCGCCCAGAAGAGCCCGGGGCCCGAGGCGCTGCGCAACCCCGCGCGCCGCGCGCAGCTCTTCCACGCCTTCCTGCACCACGAGCTCCAGGCCGCGGAGCTCATGGCGTGGGCGCTCCTCGCCTTCCCGGAGACGCCGCGCGCCTTCCGCGGCGGCCTCGTCCGCATCGCCCTCGACGAGGTGCGCCACATGCAGCTCTACGCCCGCTACCTCGCCGCGATCGGCCACCGCTTCGGCGATTTCCCCGTGCGCGACTGGTTCTGGTCGCGGGTGCCCTCCGCCGCGTCGCCAGCGCAGTTCGTGGCCGTGATGGGGATGGGCCTCGAGGGCGGCAACCTCGACCACACCGCGCGCTTCGCCGAGCGCTTCCGCGCCATCGGCGACGACGACGGCGCCGCGCTGACCGAGCGGGTCTGCGCCGAGGAGATCCCGCACGTGCGCTTCGGTGTCCGCTGGTTCCGCCGCTTCACGCAGGCGGGCGCGGGCGCCGGGCCCGCGACGACGGCGCCGCCGGGGCCGGGCGGAGACGCGCTGTCGGGGCCGGCTGGAGACGCGCCGCCGGGGCCGAGCGAGGCCCCGCCGGCCGGACCGGCCCCGCCGGCCGGGCCGATCGACTTCGAGACCTGGGTCCGCCACATCCCGGCGCCCCTCTCGCCGCTGCTCATGCGGGGCGAGCCGATGAACCGCCGCGACCGCAGCCGGTCGGGCCTCCCCGACGCCTTCATCGACGCGCTGGCCGCATGGACCGAGACCGAGCGAGCGCCTGGGTCCTGAACTTCGACGCCGACGAGGAGCTGGCGCGCCCCGCGGGCTACACCCCGCGCGCCGCGGTCGCCGGCCGCGCTCCGGATCTCGCCGGCCGGATCGCGGCGCTGCTGCGCCCCGGCGACGTCGTGCTGAGCCCCGCCCTCCCCTCCCCGCTCGTGCCGCCGGCGCCGCCCGGGGTGCCGCTCGTCGGCCGCGCCTTTTGCCCGACGCCCCGCGCCCGCCGCCTCCTCGCCCGCGCCGGCGTCGCCGCGGCGGAGGCGCCGCCGCTCGACGTGCTCCGCCGCGTCAACCACCGCGCTTTCTGCGCGGCCCTCGGCCAGACGCTGCCCGGCGCGCGCTACGTCGCCACGCTGTCCGAGCTCGAGGCCGCGATCGCCGGGCCAACGCCGTCGGGCCACTGGCTGCTCAAGCGGCCGTTCGGGTTCGCCGGGCGTGGCCGCCGCCGCGTCGCCCGCGGCGCGCTGCCGCCCGACGCGCGCCCCTGGGCCGTCGCGTCGCTCCCCCCCGCCTCTCCGGAGGGCGGCCTCCAGGTCGAGCCCTGGGTCGACCGCCGCGGCGATTTCTCCCTGCACGGCCACGTCGCCCGCGGCGGCGCGGTGCGCCTCGGCGCCCCGTGCGTGCAGCGCTGCGACGACGGCGGCGCGTACCTTGGCGCGGCGCTCGCCGCCGAGGCCGACCTCGACGTCGGCGAGCGCCGTCGGCTCGTCGACGCCGCGCAGGAGGCCGGCGAGGCGCTCGCCGGCGCCGGCTATTTCGGCCCCTTCGGGATCGACGCCTTCCGCTGGCAGGACGAGCGCGGCGCGCTGCGCTGGAACCCGCGGTGCGAGATCAACGCGCGCTACACGATGGCGTGGGCCATCGGCATGGGCAGCGCGCGCCCCGACCTCGATTGACCGGCGCATCGACCGGCGCGTACCGGCGCGTGGCGGACACGCGGCGCGCAGCAGGCACTGCCCCTGCCTCGACACCGACTTGTTGCACAAGAGGTCGCTTGCTTCCTCTATACGGAGCTCCGAAGAGAACGAGATAAAACCGCCAAGACGCCAGGACGCCAGGCAGATGGATTCTGGCTCCTCGTGGCTTCTTGGCGTCCCTGGCGTCCTTGGCGGTTTCTCTTCATCCAGCTCCATTTCGCTGCACCAAGACGCGACCGAGCCGCGCCAGCCGCTGTTCGCCCAGGTTCGTCCTCAATTTCAGGAGAAAAAGAACCACAGAGGCACAGAGGGCACAGAGGACAAATAATTATTTTTCTTTCTTCTTCTCTCTCTCCCCCTCTGTGCCCTCTGTGCCTCTGTGGTTCAATTTTCTCTTGTTCATTTTTCTTCCACCACGGAACCGGTGGACGCCCCCTGGCGACGCGGCTGGCTTCCTGTGCGCGCACGCGCATGCGCTCTCCCAGGCTCGGTCGACGGTCTCATCACAGGAGGAATCGACATGAGTCTACCGACGACGACAGAGGTGCGGCGCCCGGCGCCGCGTCGCGCGCCGGGAGCGAGATACGGCGCAGCGGCGATCGCGAGCGCCGTCGCCGCCGCCGTGCTGCTCGCGGCGTGCGGACCGGACGCGCCGAGCGGCGAGCCGGGGTCGTGCGGCTCCGCGACGTGCGGTCCGGCTCAGTACTGCGTTTACCCGCCGGGCGACTGCGGCGAGGGTGGCGTCGTCCCCGGCAACTACGGCGTTTGCCAGCAGCGCCCCACGTCGTGCGACACCGCCACCCCGACCCAGGTCTGCGCCTGCGACGGGCGCGTCTACCCGAACGCCTGCGAGGCCGCGCGCGCCGGCGTGAGCATCGGCGGCGGCGAGGAGTGCGCCGGCGCCGCGCCCCCGGGGACATCCGCCTGCGGCAGCTACTTCTGCAGCGCGACCGACGCGTATTGCCAGATCGTCGAGGATCCTCACGACGAGATCTTCAAGATGCCGACGCGCAGGACCTGCAAGGCGATACCGTCCTCCTGCCAGGCGGAGCCGTCCTGCGACTGCATGACCGCTGCGTCCCTCGTCCCCGGCAAAGGGGGGTGTACCGGCGCCCCTGACTGCACGCGCGACGCGACAGGGAGCTTCGCCGTCCAGTGCACAGGAGATCTCTACTGACCGACGGTCGGCGTCATCCCGCGCCGCCCCGCGCGGCCGAGAGGGTGGGCGCTCGCGCGCATGTCGGACAAAGCAACAGAATCATCACCAAAACGTAGAGCCTTGTTCAACGCCTCTTCCACTACGTTGCGCGCGCAACGAACGCATCGACGTGAACCCCGGAAGAAGGAAGGCACGAATCCATGCAGACCTCGCGCGCGCGAGCTGAATCCCACGTACACGAGCGGCCCAGGACGTTCTGGACCCGGCTGTCGAGAGGCGTCCTCTGCGCCGCGCTCCCGGCGGTCGCGGTCGTCAACGCCTGCGCAGCCGATGACGCCATCGAGGAGGTCCTGGAGGCGCGGCAGGCGCTGACCACGGTCTCCTTTCAGCAGGGCTCGCTCCCGAGCTCGTCGTACTCGGGCTCGACCGACGCGACCATCAAGGAGGGCTCCGCGACGACGAACTTCGGCGCGGCGACCTCGTGCGAGGTCGACGGCGACGACGGCTCGGGCGTGGACAAGTACTGCCTGCTGAAGTGGACAGTCTCCGGCATCCCCGCGGGGAGCACCGTCCAGTCGGCGTCGATCACCCTCCAGGTCACCGACGGCTCCTCGAACACGTACAACCTCTACGAGGTGAAGCGCTCGTGGAGCGAGTCCGCTGTCACCTGGAACAACGCGACAGGCTCGACCGCGTGGGCCACCGCGGGCGCCAAGGGCTCGACCGACCGCGGCAGCCTCATCGGCAGCGTCACCGGCGGCACCGGATCGAGGACGATCACGCTGAACGCGGCCGGCGTCGCGCTCGTCCAGGCGTGGGTCGATGGGACGTCGAACAACGGCATCCTCATCGCGAGCACGTCGAACACGGACGGCATCGACTTCGCCTCCTCCGAGCACGCCACGGCGGCGCAGCGGCCCAAGCTCACCATCACCTACGGCTCGCAGAGCAGCGGCGGCAGCTCGACCGACCCGGGGCTCCTCGTCGCCTTCATCGGCGACCAGGGCAACGGCAGCAACGCCGACGCGGTGCTCGAGCTGATCGCGGACGAGGGCGCCGACGCGACGATCCACAACGGCGACTTCGACTACGCCGACAACCCGACCGCCTGGGAGAACCGGATCAACAGCATCCTCGGCTCGAACTACCCCTACTTCGCCGTCATCGGCAACCACGACGCCGCGGCGTGGGGCGGGTCGAGCGGGTACGCCAGCTACATCCAGGCCCGGCACGCGCGCGTGCCGTCGATGAACTGCACGGGCGAGCTCGGCGTCAAGGCGACGTGCAACTACCGCGGGCTGTTCATCGTGCAGTCCTGCATCGGGACGAGCGAGCTCCGCTCGACCTGCGGCGCCAACGCGTCCGATCAGGTGAACTTCATTCACGATTCGCTCGCGAATGACGACTCGATCTGGTCCGTGTGCGCCTGGCACAAGAACCAGCACGACATGCAGGTCGGCGGGAAGGGCAACGAGGTCGGCTGGAGCGCGTACCAGGAGTGCATGAGCGCCGGCGCCATCATCGCCACAGGGCACGAGCACTCCTACGCGCGCACGCTGACCCTCACCGACGTGGGCAACGCGTCGACAGGCCATGGTAAAACCGGCGCCTTCAACCTGGTGGAGCTCGCCCCGGACCGGAGCTTCGTGTTCGTGTCGGGCCTCGGCGGCGTGGGCATCCGCGACTACGAGGCGGCCAGCCACGACGACGACACGTGGTGGGCGTCGTACATCGCGAGCAACAAGTGGGTGAAGAACGGGACGTTGATGTCGGGCACCGCCGACTACGGCGCCCTCTTCATCCGCTTCAACGTCGACGGCGACCCGAAGCGCGCGACCGCGTATTTCAAGGACGTGGACGGGCGGCTCGTGGACGAGTTCACGATCCAGGTCCAGTGAGGCCGAGCGGGCCCGACCCCGCCGGCGGGCCCGCCCGGGCTCCGCCGCGCGCCGGGAGCGCGCGTGGGCGGCGCTCTCACGCGCGGCGAGCTCGCCGGGCTCCGAGCGCCAGGGCCACCGCGATCGCGAGCCATGGAGCCCGGGGCGCCGCGCCGTGCGGAGATGCCACGAAGCGGCAGCCGCCCCCGGTCGCGCCGTCCCCGTCCGGCGACGAGCCGAGGATCCCGTCGAGGAACCCTTCCGGCACGACGCGCCCGAACCTGTTGTTGCTCTCGTCCGGATCCTTCGTGTCGCTGCGGACGGTCACCCACGTCTCGACCCGCTGCCCTCGATAATCGAGCTTGCCGCGCACGGTGACGGGCCAGGAGTCGGACGCTGCCAGCTCCGCAAGCTCGCAGGTCAGCTTGCCCCCTTGCACGGCGCAGCCAGCATCCTCGTTCGACGTCCAGGTGACGCCCGCCATGCCCTCGGGCAGCTCCTGCTCCAGGCGCACGCCACGCGCCGTCGAGGGGCCGGCGCTCCTCACATTCGCATAGAGCGCGATGTCCGAGCCCTCGATCATGATGCTCACGTCGCCGGACAGGTCGGCGCGCACCTCGCTGTCGATGGGGATCCGCACCGCCGCGCGGTTGTTGCTCGTGTCGGCGTCGAACAACCGGCTGCACGCCGAGACGCTCAGGTCGACGTGCTCGCCCTCTCCGACGTTCACGGTGGCCGAGAATTGCACGCTCTGTCCGGCGTCGAGCTCCAGATCGGCACAATCCTCGAGGCCGCAGCGCAGCTCCACACGACCGTTCTCCCCACTTTCAGCGGAGAGGGCAATGCCCCGCGTCGGGGACGGGCCCCGGTTCGTCAGCGACAGCGGGAGGTGGATGAAGCCACCTGGCCTGACGGGGGTGGGCGCATCCAGCGCCTCGACCGCGAGATCTGCGCGCACGCCGCGGGCCATCTCCGTTCCGATGACGAGGTCGAGCACCCCATCGCCCGTCACGTCGATCAGCGCTTCCGGCGCGTCGTCGAGCCGGTCGCGCTCGGTGAAGCTCCACCGCCGCTCGACAAGCCGCCCGACCGATGCGCCGACGACCAGCTCGTCGGCGCCGTCCTCCGAGAGATCGGCCGCGAGCATCCGGCCCCTCACGGAGCCCGTCTTCTGGGGCTCCAGCGGGGTGAACGTCCCCGCGGGGGCCTGCAGCCACGTCTGGAGCAGCAGCTCGTCGTTCCCCGACGCGCCCGGGCGCCTCGCGACAACGGCCGCATCCTGAAGCCCGTTGCCGTCGAAGTCGCCGAACGCCCCGATCTCGTAGCTTCCGTCCATGGCCAGCCGATGGCTCGGCTGAAAGCTCCCCGAGGCGGTCCTCTGGGCGATGGCGAGGCCGCCAGCGGACGGGTACAGCAAGTCCTGCAGGCCATCTCCATCCACGTCGCCCGTGGGCATCGCAGCCGCGTGGATGAAGCTCTTCTCCAGCGCGGCGACATCGCTCAGCGTCGCCACCGCGCCGAACACACCGCCCGACGCGTGGAACAGCCGCAGCTCGCCCGCGGCCGTCTCGACGACGATGTCGGCCTGGCTCCGGCTGAGAAAGTGTCCGGCGGCGAGCAGCAGGGGGATGTGTTCGGGCGCGCTGAGCGTGCCGTCGAGGGTTCCGAGCGGCGTGAGGTTGCCAGACGTCTGCTGGACGACGGACAGGCCCTGGTCGTCCTTGACGATGAAATCGAGCTGGCCATCGCCGGTGACATCGGCGACCTCGACCTGCCGCAGGAGCACGTCGCCGCCCCCGGCGTCCGGGTACGTCGCGCTGGCGAGCGGCGAGCCGTCGCGGTTGCGAAGCTGGAGCGTGAATCGACGGGGCTCGATCAAGATCCAGTCGTCGGCGCCGTTCCTGTCCATGTCGGCGAAGCGCACCTTCTGCGTCACAGAAGGAACGTCGAGCTTGCTGGTTCCCGGCGCGAAGAAGATCGAGCCGCACGCTTCTGCGGCAGGCGACACGCGCGACAGGCTCACTGAGAGCAAGCCGGCCATCACGAGAGCATCCCATTTCATGCGAGCGAACATACATGATGGGCCGCGGGTCTTGCAGGACGCAGGGCTGACGAACTCGTGCTCTCCGGCGGGCTCGTACAGCGCTCTGCCCCGCCACTGCCGCTCGTGCCGGCGCGGGCCGACCTCCTTCGCGAGCGCCGCGACGTTCGCGGCGCCGACGGCCCGGATGAGCACGTCGCTCCCTTGTCTACTCGTTTCGACAGCTTCAACGGTTTCGTCCTGGTGCAGGTTCTACACCCAACCCGGATCTGCCCCGAGGAAGGGGCGCATGTCGCGGAGGTCGGTGACAGTGACGAGATCGCGAGGAGATTCCCTTGACCTCGAGCCAACGCAGCTCGACATCAGCTTCAGCGACGTCGTTCGCCCCGGGCGATCCACGCCACGACCAGCGCCGAGGCAGAGCCTTCATGCCCCACGCGGAGGAGGCACCTCATGGCTGATCCGCCGAACCACGAACCTGACGATGCGGGGACGAGCAGCGCTCGGGACGCGGGTCCGACCTTCCGGGCGCTCCTCATCGGCGTCGATTTCTATCTTCCGAACCGACTCCCGAATGGCGCCACGTTCGTGTCGTTGCGCGGCTGCGTGAGCGATGTTGGACGCATCAGAGAAGCCCTGTCCGCCCGGATCACCCTGCCGTACGACATCAAGACGCTCCTTGCGCCCAGCGTCGGTGGCAGCGCGCCCGGGGGGCCGAGCAGCGAATGGCCCACGTACGTCAACATCAAGGCGGCGCTGGACAAGCTGCTCGCCGAGGCGCAGCCGGGCGACCACGTGTACATCCACTACTCCGGCCACGGGGGCCGCGTCGTCACGCGGTGCCCCGAGGTGAAGGGGCGTGACGGGTACGACGAGACGCTCGTGCCCATGGACATCGGCGACGTCTCGACGCGCCACCTGCGCGATCTCGATCTCGCGTACTACCTCGACGCGCTCACGACCGGGAACGGGCGACCGTGACGGTCGTGCTCGACAGCTGCCACTCCGGCGGCGCGACGCGTGGGGTCGACGTCGCGCCGCGGTGCGCGACGGACGCCCCCCCCGGGCGTCGATCCCACGCTCGACACGACCGAGCGCCCGGCGGGCGGCGTGGCCCCCGACGACGCGCTGTGCGCCGCGTGGAAGCGGATGCCGCTCGACGCGGCGCGTGAACCTCGCTGCGGGGCGGTTGACGCCGGAGCGCAAACGCTCGTACGAAGGGGCTCACCTGACCAGGAAAAAACCAAGGGGAATCATGAGTTTGAGCCATCTACATTACGTCGCGCTGGCCTCCGCCTGCCTCACGCCCCTGCTCGGGGCGTGCGGGGACGACGATGCCGGTAGCTCCGGGACCAGCACCACGTCGAGCGGAGCGAGCACGTCGTCCGGCACCGGCGGCGAGGGAGACGGCGGCAGAGGCGGCGAGGGCGGCGCGGGTGGCTCCGGCGGTGACGGCGGCGCGGGCGGCGCGGGCGGCGCCGGCGGCGGACCGGCCGACACGTTCCGGAAGGTAGACGGGTTCTCCACCCCGGAGAGCTGCTTCTGGGATCCGGAGGACCGGGTCTGGTACGTGTCGAACATCGGTGGAGAGGGCGAGGCCGGCTGGATCAGCCGGCTCGACGAGGACGGGGCGGTCGTCGACGCGACCTGGTTCGAGGGGCTCGGCGATCCGAAGGGGATGCGGGTCCTCGACGGCGTCCTCTACGTGGCCGACGTCGACAAGGTCGTCGGTATCTCCCTCGCGGACGGCACCGCGACCGAGTACCCGCTGGAAGGAGGCCAGTTCGTCAACGACGTCGCCGTCGACGAGGCCGCGGGCCAGGTCTACGCCTCCGACTCGCTGGCGCAGGTCATCTATCGGTTTGACGCCGGCGACCCCGAGAGCGCCGCGGTCTTCCTGGAGTTCGACTACGCAGCCGGCCCGAACGGCGTCCTCGTCGACGGCGGCTCGCTCGTCATGGTGGGCAGCGGGGAGCTCAGCACCGAGGGCGAGCTCGGGTCGGTCCTCTCCATCGACATCGCGGGCCAGGACGTCGCGCAGCTCGGCGACATCGCCGGCAAGTTCGACGGCGTCGAGAAGGACGGCGACGCGTACTGGGTGTCGGAGTGGGTCTCGGGCAAGATCTACCGGGTCGAGGCCGACGGCACCTGGGCGCTCGCGTACGACCTCGCCGCGGATCACGCCCTCGACTCGGCCGCGGACATCGGCTTCGATCCGGAGCGCCGCATCCTCTGCATCCCCGATCTGGCCAGCAGCGTCGCGTTCCTCACCGTGGGCCAGTAGGTCAGGGGCCCCGCCGGGGCCCCGCCGCCGTACGGTGGTCGCCGAGCCGCGAGCGCATTGACGGCTTTTCCCGGCGCGGCGACCATCGGGGCCATGGCGCGCACAGCACCGGTTCCGAACATCCCCGCCATCCCCGGAATGAACCCCGGCGTCTTCATCATGGGCGGCGGCGGCGCCGGCGGCGGAAAGGGCGGCCGCGGCGGGAAGGGCAACGGCGGCGACCAGGGCGGCGACGGCAAGAACGGCGGCAAGGACGCGCAAGGCGGCGGCAAGGGGACGGGCGATTGCGGTCAGGGCAACCTCGGCGGCTGCACGAACTGCCACCGCAAGACGTCGGCGGGGGATCCGGTCGATGTGGCGACCGGCGAGGTGTTCACCCTGCCCAGCACCGACCTGGACTTGCCCGGCGTGTTCCGCCTGCTGTTCAAGCGCCAGTACAGCTCGGCCCAGCGCGCGCGGGACGCGGGGCTCGGCCCCGGCTGGGGCCACTCGTTCGCGTGGAGCCTCGAGGAGAAGCGCGGCTCGGTCGTTGTCCGCGCCTGCTTCGGCGCCGAGGTCCGCTTCGACCGCCCCGACGACAAGAGCCCGACGATCCTGGGCGACGGCGGCTGGGTGCTCCACCGCGGCAAGCGGGGGTACTACCTCGACACCGGGGATCAGTTCACCCATGTCTTCCTGCCCGGGCGCGACGGCGTCTACCGGCTGCGGCGCATCCAGCACCTCAATGGCAACGCCGTCTCGCTGCACCACGACCGCCGGGGCCGCCTCGTCGCGGCCTTCGACGCGTCGGGGCGCCACATCCGGTTCAGGAGCGACGACCGCGGCCACATCACGTCCATCGACGTGCCGAACGCAGAGGCCCGCACCACCCTCGTCTTCGCGCAGTACGCCTACGACGACCGCGGCGATCTCGTGCGTTACACCGACGCGGACGGCCTCTCCATCCATTACGTGTACGATGACGACCACCGCATCGTGCGGTATTCGTACGATTCGGGTCTCACGTTCCACTTCGTCCACGACGCGGCCGGCCGCTGCGTCGAGACGTGGGGAGACTACGGCGGCGCCCCGGATCCGGCGCTGGCGAGGCGCGGCCTGCCCGAGCTGCTCCGCGACGGGCAGACGAAGGTCCGCGGCATCTTCCACGTCAAGCTCGAGTTCGGCGAGCAGGGATACACCGAACGCTACGACTCCGTACGGTACCAGCGCTTCACCTCCAACGAGGAAGGAGACATCACGCACGCCGTGGGCGCGGGCGTGACGAGCCGGGTCATCGGGCAGGACGGCGCGGAGCGGAGCCACACCGATCCGCTCGGCGGGACGAGCACGTACGAGTACAACTGGCGAGGGAGCCTGATCCGGGAGACGGACCCGCTCGGGCGCGTGTTCACCATCGAGCGCGACGCGGACGACCAGGTGGTCCGCAACATCGACTTTGCGGGTGGCGAACGCGTGTGTGTCCGCGACGACCGGGGGAACCCGGTGCAGGTCACGAACCCGAACGGCCGCGTGACCACCTACACGTACGACGCGCGAAGCCTCATGACGACGCGGGTCGATCCGGACGGCGGCGAGTGGCGGTACGCGTGCGACGCGCACGGCAACCTCGCCGAGGTCACAACGCCGGCGGGCGCCGTCTGGCGATGGACGCACGACCACTGGGGTCGCATCACGTCGCGGACCGATCCCAAGGGGGGCGTCGAATATTACCAGTACTCCAGGGCGGGGCGCCTCCTCGAGGTGACCCGCGCGGGCGGTCGCCGCGTCACGTTCACCTACGATGCGATGGGGAACGTGGCCAGTCGCACCGACCAGCAAGGCACGACGCACTATCTCTGGGGCGGCTTCCGCTGGCCCTGCGGCGTGCGCCTCCCGAACGGCGACGAGGTGCGCTCCTACTACAACCACGAGGGCTGGATCGTCGAATGCCACAACGAGCGCGGCGAGGTGGAGACGTACGAGCGCGATCTGAGCGGCAACCTCGTCCGGATCGAGGCCTTCGACGGCAGCGCCTGGTGGATGGGCTACGACGCGATGGGGCGGCTCTCGTGGCAGCGAAATGCGGCAGAGGAGCGCTTCGACGTGACCCGCGACGCGGCGGGGAGGGAGACGCAGATCGCCTTCAGCGACGACACGGAGGTCCGCATCGCGTACGACCTCCTCGACCGTATCGAGGCCGTGGAGGGCCCCGGCTACCGCGTCGAGTTCACGTACGACGGCGTCGGCAACGTCGTCGAGGAGACGCAGACGGTGCGCGGCGCGCGGCAGTCGGTCGCGCTCCAGCGGGACGCCGTCGGCTTCGTCGTCGGCCTCCGCACCTCCTTCGGCCAAGAGGAGCGCGTCGAGCGGAGCCCCTTCCGCAGCGAGCGCATCTTCCGGCTGGATCCCCGGACGGTCGTCGCCGAGCAACGCGACCGCGCCGGGCTCGTGGAGTCCGTGCACCTGCCCGAGGGCGCGCTCCTCCTGAACCAGCACGACGCGCACAACCGGCTCACGCGGCGCACGGTCGTGCGGGCGGGGGCGCACGCGGTCCGGCCCGGCGAGCCGGCGTGGGTCGGCCTCGACATCCGGGGCGCCACGGTCGACAAGGTGTTCCAGTTCGCGCCGGAGAGCGACAACCTGCTCGCGCGCTGGGACGGCGGCCGCGGCGCCACGCGGTACACGTACGACCAGCGCGGCCGGCTGCTCGAGCGGTCGCCGGAGCCCGGCGCGCCCGAGCGCTTCACGCACGACGCGACGGGCAACCTGCACGAGGTCCGGCCCGGCGGCACGGGGCGCGCCTACGCGCCCGGCGATCGGCTCGTCGAGAAGGACGGCGAGCGCCTCGTCTGGGACGCGGTGGGCCGGCTCGTCGAGCGGGTCGACCTCCGCGACCCGTCGCGGCGCTGGCGCTACGCGTGGAACGCGCACGGGCAGCTCGCGGCGGTCGAGCGCCCGGACGGCGTGCGGGTGGAGCTCCTCCACGACTTCTTCCACAGGCGCCTCGAGAAGCGCGTGCTCCTGCCGGAGCCGGGCGGACCGCCGCGGCTCGCGGCCGTGACGCGCTTTCTGTGGCGCGGGGCGCAGATGATCCACGAGCACACGACGAGCTACCTGCCCGACGGGTCGCGCCGGGCCGCCGCGCGGTCGTACGCCTACGCGGCCGGTCGCAGGGTGCCCTGGGCCCACCGCGACCACGCCGAGGGGGACGAGGCGCCGGGCTCCGGGGCCTGGTGGTTCTATGTCGGCGATATCCTGGGCACCCCGGAAGAGCTCGTGGACGCGCGCGGCGAGGTGGGGTGTCGCCTGGACCGCACGGCCTACGGCGTCACCGAGGTGAAGCCGGGCGGAAAGACGTACACGCCGTTCCGGTTCGAGGGCCAGTACGCCGACCCCGAGACGGGGCTCGTCTACAACATGCACCGCTATTACGATCCGGCGCTCGGGCGGTACATCTCGCCGGATCCGCTGGGTATCTCGGCGGGGCCCAACCGCTACATGTACTGTCCGAACCCCATCGGCTTCGTCGACCCCGAGGGGCTCCACGAGCTCAACGTGCAGCTGACGACGAGCACGGGGGACGTCTACAGCCCCGGGCCCACCGCAGGGCACCGAGATGGGCAGGGCGGCGGCTTCTCCTCGGGATACACGAGCGCGCCCGGCGTGCTGAAGAAGGTCCCGGAGATCGACTGGTCCGTGCCGCCCACCACGAACACGAGCCTGACGACCCAGGCGCAGTCGCACACGGAGCGCCAGGCGATAGAATGGGCGAAACACCACTTCTCGGACGACGAGCTCCGGGGAGGGCACATGGAGATGAACGGGCAGTATCCGCCGTGCCCCATGTGCAGCAACCAGATGCGCAAGTTCGCGAAGGAGAAGGGCTGCAAGGTCACCTACGGCTGGCCGCCGGACAACAGGGTGACCTACGACCCGAAGAAGCCGAACGACAGCCCGAAGCACGTGTCCGGAGACGCCGCCAGGCGCGTGTCGCAGGACTATGCGCCGAACACGCGGCAGAAGGGGCAGACGCCGACGAAGCGGTACATGGCGGAGATGGACGAGCTGCGCAAGAACGGGGACCCGAACGCGGTGCCGGAGGAGTTCGTCGACGAGGAGGCGTGACGCCCGGGCCGACGCGCGACGCGCGCAGCGCCGGGCGACATGCCCAGCGCGCCGGCAATTTGCGCAGCGCGCCGGCAATGCGCGCTGTCATCGAGCGCTTGTCCGCGCGGGGCCGGGGGGCGGCGTGCTAGCGTCGCGGCGCACGCACCGGGGGCGGGGCGCCGCGCGCCGGGGTGAACGCGAAGGGACACGCTGATGGCACACTGGCAAACCGTCGACTGGTCGAAGCTCAAGCGCAAGGACGGCTCCGCGCAGAACCTGCCGCACCACCTCGGCGCGCTCACCGCCGCGCAGCCCGAGGCGCGGGCGCAGGCCCGCGGCGAGCTGCGCCGCTTCCTCTGCGACGCGGCCGACTGGTTCTCCGCCAGCGCCCCGGCGATCACGTCGCTGGTCGATCTCGCGGCGGACCCGGCGACGCCGGATCGCGGCCAGGTCCTGGCGCTCGCCGTCGATGTCCTGACCGTGGGGCACCGGTGGTTCCTTGCGCGCGGCCTCGACTTCCGCGAGGCGAGGGTGCAGTCGCTCTTCGCGAAGGGGACCGAGGCGCGGCGCGCGCTCGAGGCGATGGAGGCCGAGCTGCCGCGGCTCGCGCGGCTCGCCGAGGACGCGGACGCGGGCGTGCGCGCGGCGGCGGCGATGGCGCTCGCGTTCATCGCGTCGGCCGCGGCGCCCTCCCGCGCCCTGCTGCTCGGCCGGCTGGATCGCGAGCCCGAGCCGCTCGTGCGCGGCAGCGTGGCCGTGGCGCTCGGGATGCTCGGCCGCTACGAGCCGAGCGCCGAGATCGCGCAGCGCCTGCGCGCGCTCGTGGCGGGCAACGAGCCCGAGATCCTCCGCGGCGTCGCCTTCGCGGCCCGCCTCCACGTCGATCCCGCGCCTCCTTCGGCCGCGGAGCTCGAGCTCGCGGGCGCGCTGCTCCGCGCGACGCGCGTCGACGAGGCGCTCTTTCCCTGGATGTACGGCCGGGTGGACCACCTCGTCGAGCAGCAGCTCAAGGCGCATTCCGAGGAGGGGGCGCTCGTCGCGGCGCGCCTGCTCCTCGCGATGGTGCGCGACGCGGACGCGTCCGATCCGCTGCGCAACGAGCGCGCGAAGGACGCGCTCGGGCTCGTCCTGGACCCGTACGCGGACGCGCCGGACGCGCTCTCCGAGGGTCAGGCCGAGGTGGCCCGCGAGCTCACCCGGCTCGACGTCGACCTCCCGTTCGCGCTCTACCACCTGCCGGGCAGGCGCCGCGACCGCCGGCGCTTCCTCGGGATCGATCCCCCGGGGCCGCTCGATCGGGTCGTCCCCCTCGACCTCCCGGGCGTGGATCCGGCGTGGCCGCTCTGGAGGACGCTGCGCTTCCTCGGCGGCAAGCGCTTCGACGAGCGCGTCCTCGCGGAGCGGCTGCGCGAGGCGCTCTCCCCGGAGGACTACCTCGGGGTGTGCGGGGAGTGGAAGCTCGGCACCTACGGGGTGCGGATGCGATCGGACCTGCTGCGGCCCGCCATCGAGGCGGCCCCGGCCGACGTGGCCCAGCGCTGGGGGCGCGCGTTCGCGGACATGTTGCTGGACGATCCGTCGCTCTCGAGCAACCAGCGCGCGGTCGGCAACTACGCCGTGCTGCCGCTGGTCCGGGGCCTGGGTCCCGGGCAGGTGCTCGAGGATCGCTACGACGGGCTGCTGACCTACGTGGGGCCGGAGTGGCTCGCCCGCGAGGTGCTCTCCGCGCTACCCCTGGATCGGCGCGAGCGGGTCCTGTGCGACGAGATCGAGCGCAACCTCGCCGCCGGGTCCGCGCTGGACATCTCGCTGCGGCTGCTCGTGCCGCTGCTCGATCTGGCCCCCACCGAGCGGGTGCGGGACGCGACCTCGCGCCTCGTCGCGCGGGTGGAGCCCGAGGACGAGGACCTCGCGGCGGAGGCGCGGGAGGCGCTCGCCGGGCTCGGCTCTGCGCAGTAGCTGCTGCGGCGGCGTCGGCCTTCGCGCGACGCCGCGCTCCGGCCCGGGCGCCCGCCGCCCGGGTGCTGCGGGCTGCGGGACACAGCGCGCCCGCACGGCGCCGGCGCGGCGGCCGGCACCCCGCGCGCCGGCGCTCGAAGGTGGGCCGCCGGTCGGGTACGCTGCGCCCCGGACATGGGTGGAGGGGGAATTCCCCCACCCTGCCGGAATGATGGAACCGCCAAGACGCCCTGAGACGCCAAGATTTTTGTGTTTTCTTGGCGTCTCAGGGCGCCTTGGCAGTTCAAAAGACCCCACCATCGGCCGAAGTACCCCACGACCCGGACATGAAGCAGCCCGCGCCGCGCTCCCCTGACGCCTCGGCCCCCGAGGCCCACGCGAACGCGCCCTCGCGGCCGTCGCCGCCGTCCTCCAGCGCCACGACCGCCGTCCACCCGAAGGCGCGCGTCCCCGACGCCTTCGGTGAGGCGCCGACCATCGTGTACATGCCCGGCGACGGGCCCGGCCCCGTGCCGGGCGCCGCCCCGCCCGGCGCCCCCGGCGCGCCCCGCGGAGGCCCCGCGGCGCCCGGCGACCGGGACCGCGGCGCCCTCGACGACGTCACCCTGCGCATGCCGCCCAGGGCCGGCGCCCCCGGCGCGGAGCCCGAGGACCGCACGCTCAAGATGCCCGCCCGCCCGGCGCGCTCCGCCGAGCCCGAGGACCGCACGCTCAAGATGCCCGCCCGCCCGGCGCGCTCCGCCGAGGAGGACGACGCGCCGACCGTCAAGGCCGAGCCCAAGGCGTCCTTCGTCGATCTGGACGCCGAGGCCGAGGAGGAGGGCCGGCCCCAGGACTTCAAGTCATCCGTCCGCGCGTTCTTCAAGCGCCACCACAAGAAGCTCTGGTGGCTGCACACCGCCTATGCGCTGAGCCTCGGCGCCTTCGTCGTGACCTTCGCGCAGAAGGGGTTCCAGCACGCCCGCTTCCTCGCGATCTCGGTCAGCATCGCCTGGCTGCTCGTGCTCCTGTTCTTCCGGCTGTTCGGCACCGGCGCCCGCCAGGACTTCGCGACGGCGTGGCGCGGCGCCCGGCTTCGCTTCCTCGTGATGACCTATGTCCTGAAGAACCTCTATCAGGGCATGCTCTTCTTCCTCCTGCCGTTCTACTGGAAGAGCGCCAGCCTCGACGCCCCGAACCGCTGGTTCGTCCTCCTCCTCGGCGGCTGCGCCGTGCTCTCGACGCTCGATCTCGTCTTCGACCGCGTGCTCATGCGCTGGAAGACGCTCGCCTCGGTGTTCTACGGCGTGACGCTGTTCGCGTGCCTGAACCTCGTCATCCCCGCGCTGCTCCCCAACACCCGCACGCTCTACACGCTGCTCTCCGCCGCCCTCGTGTCCGTGCTCGGCTTCTGCACGCTCCACCTGCCGTTCGGCGCCCTCTGGAGCCGCGTTGGCGTCGTGTTCCTCGTCGTCGCGTCGGCCGCCGGCGTCGGCCTCGCCTACGGCACGCGGCAGATCATCCCCCCGGTGCCGATGCACCTGTCGTCGGCGGCCGTCGGCCCTTCTATACTCCCGGACGGCCGCCTCGCCATGTCCGTGAAATCGCTTCACTTTTCGGTCATCCGGGAGCTCCGCGCCGTCACCGACGTCGTGGTCCCCGGCGGCGACGGCGACCGGCTGCTCCATGTGTGGCGGCACGAGGGGCGCGAGGTGCTCCGCGCGCCGGAGGAGACGCTGCGGGTGCCGGGCCCGGAGGGCGCGGTGCGGCTCAAGTCGCAGCTCGTGGGCGGGAGCCTGCCGCGCAAGCTGGCCGGGCACTGGACGGTCGACGTCGAGACCCAGGACGGCCAGCTCGTCGGCCGCACGTCGTTCGAGGTGACGGAATGAGCGGGAACGGCGGCTGGAACCGGAACCTGACGGCGAGCGCGCTCCGGGGCGATGATCCCCTGCGCGCCGCGCAGCGCGCGCGCTGGGTCGACGCCGGCAACATGGCCAACGGGTTCCTCGTGTTCGGCAACGTGGTCACCGGCGTCATCGCGATAGGCAACGTCGCGCGCGGGTTCATCGCGATCGGCAATGTCGCCGTCGGCGTCGTCGCGATAGGCAACGTCGCGTTCGGCGTCGTCGGCGGCTTCGGCGCGACGATCGCGGTCGGCGCCTTCGCCGGCGCGGGCGTGCTCGCGTTCCCGGTGCTCGCCGGGACGGCGGGCGTGATGAGCGCGCTCGACCTGAACCTCGTCCTCTCGCTGCTCCCGATCGGGCTGTGGGTCCTCGCCGCGCGCGTGTTCCGCGGGCAGCGCGCGCCCCGCCTCGGCCGGAGCCCCGAGCTGACGCCGCTCCGCGCGCTGCTCCGCGGCGAGCGCCCCGACGGCTGGGTGCGCGCGCGCGTCGGGCGCGCGGGCGGCGGCGCGCTCCGGCTGAAGCAGCGCGGCGCCGAGGCCGAGCTGCCGGCGACCCCCGAGGCGCTTGGCGCGGGCGGCGCGCTCGTCCCGGAGGGCCGGGGAGCGACGCTGTTCGCGTACCTGCGCGCCGAGGAGCACGTCGTCGGCGGCGGCAGCGGCTACCGCGAGGCGCAGCAGCGCCAGCGGGTCCTCACGGTCGCGGACCTCGTGCAGCCGCCGGCGTGGGTCCCGCCGTGGAGCACCGGCGCCGAGGTGCAGTGGTGGCTCGCGCGCGCGTGGGACGTGGGGGCTGTCGCGGCGGTGGTGCTCAGGGCGGCGCAGCTCGTCGCGGGCGCTGTGGGGTGAGCGCCCCGGCGGCGCCGGGCGCAGCGCTCGACCCAGGGCTCGGCGCCCTGCGTGCCAGCGCCGACCAGGCGGGCACGGTGTGTGGAGTCGCCTGGCTTGCCCTGAAGAGATTCACAGGAAGGCGGGATGACCCTTCGGTTTTTCTCCCCGCCTTCCTGTTCAGGTCCGGCCACCACCGATCTCGCCGCGTCGCCACGCGCTCGACATGCACGGGATGCATGAGTCCCATGCCTCCTGTGCGCTGGTATCGCACCGGTGAGCCGATCATGGTTCCACGATGGCGACAGGCCTCGTCACCGCAACCCTTCGATACCGATCCCCGGTCCCCGGTCGACAGAGGGCCCCTGAGCGTGGCGCACAGCGCTGGCGAATGCCCTTCATGGATTGTCTCACCCGGGATGTAATCAATTGACAGACAGCGAATCTTTGCTTTCCTTCATGGCTCTGCTGGCGAGGTGCGGCTTCCTTGATCTCCGTGCGATAGCGCGAGGGTGGAAGCCATGATGATCCGCTGGTGGTGGGGAGCGGCCTCCTTGCTCTTCCTGTGGCCGCGCGAGGACCGAAGCCATGCAGCGGACGGAGCCGAACCGCGTGAAATCCATCGAAGAACTCGCTCTCTTCGCCGCGCCTCGGCGCCGGGCGACGGCGCTCCTCGGCGCGCTCGTCCTCGCCGCGTCCGGCGCGGCCCTGGGCTGTGTCGGCCACGCCGGCGGTGACAGCGACGATCCGCCTGGCCAGAGCGGCCTCGTCGACGTCGCCCCGGCGGTGATGCGCCGGATGACACCGGAGCAGTTCACGAGCTCGATGCGCGATCTGTTCGGCGATCCGGCGCTCGTCCTCGACCTGGACCCCGACGCGGGAGAGGTCGCATCGCTCCTCGCCGTCGACAAGCTCAACGCCGCGGCGGAGACGATCGTCGCCCGGCGCGCGTCGTGGGGGAGAGCGGTGTTCCCGTGCGACACGAGCGGCCCTGATGACGAGGTGTGCGTCGACGACTTCGTGCGGACGTTCGGGCGTCGCGCCTTCCGGCACACGCTCGACGAGGCCGAGGTCGCGATGCTCAAGGCCCAGTACACCCGGGCGCGAAAGGAGCAGTCGTTCGAGGACGCCCTCCTCGTCGTGCTCAAGACGATGATCCAGTCGCCAAACGTCTACTACCTCGTCGAGCTGGGCCGCGATGGCGACGGGAGCGCGGCGCTCGCCTCCGGCGTGCGTCCGCTGACGGGCTGGGAGCGGGCGGCGCGCCTGTCGTATTTTCTCTGGAACACGACGCCGGACGACGCGCTGCTCGACGCCGCGGAGTCCGGCGCGCTCGACACGGCGGAGGGCGTGCGCGCGCAGGCGGAGCGGCTCCTCTCGGACGACCGCGCCCGGGCCACGGCGAGGCGCTTCTTCGCCGACTGGATCGAGCTCGACGGCACGAACAAGCACGCATCGATCGAGAACGCGCCGAAGAGCCCCGAGTTCTACCCCGAGGATTCACCCGCGCTGCGCGCCGCCATGCGCACCGAGATCGAGGCGCTCGCGGAGCGCGTGCTCTTCGAGGGGGACGGCCGCTTCGAGACGCTGCTCACGACGACGGACGCGTACGTGAATGGGCCCCTCGCCGCCCTCTACGGGGTCGAGGGCCCCGCGGACGAGAGAACGTTCGCCTGGGTCTCGCTCCCCGGCGACCAGCGCGCGGGGATCTTCACGCGGGCGGCCTTCCTGAGCGTGTTCGGCAGCGTCGAGGTCAAGTCGCCGATCCGCCGCGGCGCGTACATCCTGGAGCAGGTGCTCTGTCGCCCCCTCGGCCCTCCGCCGCCCAACGCGAGCGACGTGCCGGTCAAGGGCGGCGTCGTCGAGGAGAACGGCGAGCTGGTGCACAGGACGATCCGCCAGGACGTCGAGGCCAAGACGTCGAGCGAGAGCTGCGTGAGCTGCCACGCGACGATCAACCCCATCGGCTTCGCGTTCGAGCATTACGACGCGCTCGGGCGGTGGCAGTCGCAGGAGACGGGCGGAGACGCGGACGCCCCGTACGCGCTCGACATCGACGCGCGCGGGCGCCTCCCCGCGATCGGCCCGGACGGGGAGAGCGTGGAGGTCGACGGCGGCGTCGAGATGTCGGCCGCCCTCGCGGCGAGCGCCGCGGCGCGCGCTTGCCTCACGAAGCACCTCTTCCAGACGGCGCTCCGCCGCGTGCCCGTCGATCAGGATCTCGCGTCGATCGAGGCGGCCACGCCGGCGCCGGAGAGCGGCGGCAGCATGCGTGACGCCCTCCTCGCCCTCACGACGAGCAACGCCTTCTTGCACCTGCGCCACCCCGAGGAGTGACCCCATGCGCCGCGCCGCTTTCAGCCGAAGGAATTTCCTCCGAACCGCGACCGGCCTGTGCATCGGGCTCCCGTTCCTCGAGGCGACGCACGGCGACGTCTGGGCCGCGGACGGCAGGGCCAGGCGGTTCATCGTGTTCTTCAGCCACGGCGGCACGATCACGTCGCGCCACAACTCAGGGTCCAAGGGCGATCCCTGGAAGCCGGGCGCCTGGAGCCTGCTCGATCTCTGGGCTCCCGGCGACGAGGGGCAGGCGCTCGAGGTCCTCGGCGACGAGATGGCCCCGCTCGAGGCCCACAAGGGCGATCTCACCCTGCTCCGCGGCGTCGACGACGCCGCCGGGCTGGTCCAGGGAGACTACGGCGGACACCACGGGTGCTCCAACGCGACCGTTCTGACCTGCGCCGACACGACCTCGGGGGGTGACGACGCCAGGGCGCTGGGCCCGTCGATCGATCAGGTGATCGCCCAGCGGCTCGCCAGCGAGAGCCCGACGCCGTTCTCGTCGATCGATCTCATGGTCGACGGGCACAACTACGGAGAGCCGCTGTACGGCGCGGGGGGAGAGCAGGTCTCCACCGAGAAGGACCCGACGAGCGCCTTCGACCGGCTCTTCAAGGATGTCGCGGAGTCCGCCTCCGGGCCCACGCCCGAGCAGCTCCGCATCCGCGCCCAGCGCAAGAGCGTGCTCGACGGGGTGAGCGAGCAGCTCGCGGCGCTGAAGGGGCGCGTGAGCGCTGCCGACAGGCACCTGCTCGACGCGCACGCCGAGCACATCCGTAGCCTGGAGAAGAAGCTCGAAGGCGTCGCCAGCCTGGCGGCGTGCACGAAGCCGGACGTCGGCGGCGCGCCCGTCTACCAGGGATACGGCTCTTACACGGGCGGAGGGATCCAGGAGGCCGCTCCCCTCCTGATCGACATCCTCCTTCACGCCTTCCGCTGCGGCCTCACCCACGTCGCCACATTCCAGATCGCCGACGTCCTGACGGGCTGGTTGCCTCAGCCTTACACCACCGACCTCGGCCACAGCCTCGGCCACGCCGGGCTCGACGTCGGCCCGAGCGGCGCGGAGCCCGACAGGATGGAGGACTGGCGCGCGACCATCCTCGCGAACCGCAACTGGCGCATGGAGATGTTCGCGCGCCTGCTCGACGGGCTGAAGAGCACCCCCGAGGGCGACGGCACGATGCTCGACAACAGCGTCGTGCTCTTCACGAGCGAGTTCGGGTGCGGGGGCGCGCACTCGCCTCGCGACGTCCCCGTCCTGCTCGCCGGCAAGGCAGGCGGCAGGTGGCCTGGCGGCCGGCACGTCAATTACAACAAGCGCGCGAGCGCGGACCCTGTCCAGTCCGAGTACGAGACCGACGTCTCGTTGCACAACGTCTACACCTCGATCTTGCGCGCCTTCGGCCAGGAAGACGCGCACTTCGGGAACGACACCGCGTACCGGAAGGGCCCCCTGGCGGAGCTGCCGTAGGGCACGCCTCACGCGGACGCCGTTCCCGCCACCTCCCCGTCGCCCCATCGTCCACCCCCGGGGTTCGACGACGGAGCGGCGTCACCCCCCTCGAGATCCGGGGGCAGCGGCAGCCGGACGAGGAACGTCGTGCCCCCGCCGGCCCCGCCATCGACCAGGATCTCGCCGCCGTGCGCCAGGACGATCGTCCGGCAGACGTAGAGCCCGACGCCGAGACCGCCGTGCGAATCCGGCTTCCATCGAAATGGCTCGAAGAGCCTCTCGCGCTGCTCCGGCGTGATGCCGACGCCGCGATCGTGCACGGAGACCACCGCCCAGCCGGCGTGCGAGCTGACCGACAGCGTGATCGGCTGTCCGGTCCCGTGCCGCGAGGCATTGGAGAGCAGGTTCGTGATGACCTGCTCGATGCGCGACTGGTCCCAGTAGCCGAAGACGGGGCCGTCGAGCCGGAGCTCCAGGGAACATCCGTCAGCCTCGATCTGCTCTGCCATCTGCCGGAGGGTCCTGCGCACGAGCGCCGTGAGCTCTGCCCGCTCCAGGTTCAGCGCCGGCGGACCGCTCGAGAAGCTCGCGACGACGAACATGTTGTTGATGACCTGCGTGATCCGAGCAAGCTCACGCGAGGACACCTTCAAGAAGCGGCCGAGCTCGTTCGGGCCCATCGTCGGCATGACGGGTTGAGAGCGCGATCGCACCATGTGCTCGTACAGGAGCCGCAGGCTCGTCAGCGGCGTGCGCAGCTCGTGCGATGCGAACCGCAGGAACTCCTCGCGGATACGGACGGCCTCCTTCAGCGCGGTCTCTGTGCGCTCCAGGCAACGGACACGATCTTCGAGCTCCCCGCGCAGCTCTTGCTCCCGTACCATGCCGGCGGCCACGTCCTTCGCGCGCCGCTGCAAGAGGACCGTCATGGTGACGCCGACGAGCAGCGTCACGGCACAGGCAGCAAGGATCACGCGGCGCGTCGCATGGAACACGACATAGGCCTCGTCCTTGTCGATCTCGGTCGCGAGGCCCAGGTCGAGCTCCGGATCCCACAGCCATGCGCCGACGACCTCCACGCCGCGATAATCGCGGTAGCCGTCGACATCGACCCCGGCGTTCCCCGCGATGGCGCTCGTCGCCATCCGCGTGAGCGGCTGCTCCGATCGGGACAACGGGCGCTGGGCGCCGTACGACACGTCGCCCCCGGGGTCGCGCAGCTCCACGTTGAGCGTCGAGCGCTTGCCGGCCGCGAGGAGGCCATTATCGTGCAGGCTCTGAGAGAACCTGAGCTCCGTGACGACGCGCCCGCGCCTGTCGAAGGCGTAGGTCTCCCCGCCTACGCCGACCTGTCCGCGTTGAACGGTCTCCGTGAACTCCTTTCCAGGATCGATGCGGAAGGCGAGCGCCGCGAGGATCTCCCCTTCCTCATCGAGAGCGCGCACCGGCGCCGCGACGAGGAGCATGGGGATGTCCCTGTCGAGGACCGGAGACCGCATGGAGAACGGCGCACCGATGATGACGGCGCCGCGCAGGGCCGCGGCGATGGTGTCCGGATCATGGGAGCTCAGGGTCCTTGTCGCGACGAAGTCACCGCGATCCGAGGCGATGTGGGTGCCATCCGTCGCGATGACGTCGAAGCCGAGGTACTCGTTCTGTTGAACGATCTTGTTCAGCTCGCGCCGCAGCGCCTCCAGGTGCGGGCAATCGCGGAGCGCCCCGTCGTCGCGGCGCTGCTCGATCTGCGCGGCGACCGCTCGCCGTAAGCTCGGCTCGCTCGCCCAGAACGCCACGATGGTCTTCGTCTGTCGCGCCCATGTCAAGAGCCCTCGGTGGGTCGTCGAGAGCACGGCCTGGACAGCCGCCGCGACGTTCTTGCGCTGGACGGCCTGGATTTCGCGGAGGCTCAAGAGCAAGACGAGCCCCACCGGCAGCAGCGCCGCCAGAGGCATCCAGTCATGCCAGTCTTTGATTCGTTTCCCGTACATGGCGCAGGCGAGACGCCTGGACCTCACAAATCACACCACCGTGACGTGTGAGCGTCTTGCACGCTCTGCCGCTCGTCCCGGGCCGTTCCTGCGCCCTGATCTGCGGAGGACCGTCGCGTCGCCTCGGGCAACGCGCAGTCAACGCACAGACGAGGGCGACGACGTGGGACTCTCCTCCACGATCGCCGGGCTCCCGCTGTACACCACCGCGTCGAGCAGCCGCTCCTCCCGCACGAGCGCGAGCGCGGGCGCGTCGCGGCGTATCGCGATGGTGCCGCCCGCGTCCTCGAACCCGCACGCCTCCGCCCCGCGCAGCGACCCGATCTCCCACAGCGCCTCGGCCGGCGTCGCGCCGCCCTGCTCTCCCCCGCCCTCCCGCCGCAGCGTCACGCGCTTGCCGGTCCGCAGCCGCTCGCCCAGCTCGACGCCGCGCAGGTCCTCGAACGGGTCGGTGATCACGTGGCTGTCGATCCCCACGCACAGCCGCGCGCCCGCCCCGACGAGCGCCCCGACGTCGGGCAGCCCGTCGCCGAGGTCGCGCTCGGTCGTGGGGCACAGGCACACGAACGCCCGCGCCGCGCCGAGGAGCGCCGGCTCGTGCGGCGCGAGGTGCGTCGCGTGCACCGCGACGAAGCGCTCGCTCAGCGCCCCGCGCTCGGCCAGGAGCTCCACCGGCCGCCGGCCCGTCTCGGCGAGGCACGCCTCGATCTCGGCCGGCTGCTCGGCCACGTGCATGTGCACCATGAGCCCGCGCTCCGCGGCGAACCGCGCGATCTCGCCGAGCCACGCCGGGGGCACCGCGCGGACGCTGTGCGGCGCCACCCCGACGCGCACGTCCTCGCAGCCCGCGTAGCGCGCCCGCAGCGCCTCGACGTCCGCGAGCGCCGCGTCGAGCGAGGCGTCCGAGAACCGCCGCTGCGCCCCCTCGGGCTCGCGGCCCGCGCCCGCGCGCGCGTAGACGACCCGGAGGAGCGCGATCCTGAGCCCCTCCGCGCGCGCCGCCTCGATCACCGCGTCCGCGAGGATGGTGCGGTCCGCATAAGGCGCGCCGCCCGGCTGGTGGTGCACGTAGTGGAACTCGCCCACCGTGCGCACGCCCGCGGCGCGCAGCTCGCGATAGGCCACCTTCGAGATCGCGTGAATGGACTCCGGCGTGAGCGACCCCGCGAGCGCATACATGGCAGTCCGCCAGGACCAGAAGTCGTCCGACCCCGACGGCCCCGGCCGCTGCGCCTCCCCGCGCATCCCGCGCTGGAACGCATGGGAGTGGGCGCTCGCCAGCGCCGGCAGCTCGATGGCGCCCCCCGTCAGCCTCATCGCCGCACGCCGTACCACGCCGGGGCGGCCGGCGGAAGGCGCGGCGCCGGCCGCGTCGCCGCGGCGCCGCGCCCCCTGCCGGTCACTCTTCCGGCGGCATCGCGAGCTGCCAGCAGTCCGGGGTGATGGCGCCGCACGCGGCAACGGTCGCCTCGTCGACAGGCGCGGGCCCGTCGAAGAACGCCAGGGTGAGCTCGCTGCACTCGGGCAGCACGTTGCGCGAGCGCTCGCGCGTCGCCGACAGGCACGCTTCGAGCTCCGCGATGGTGGCCGTACACTGCGTCGACTGGACGCAGGGGCGCGCCTCGACCTGCTCGATGGTCTGCTCGATCAACGCCTCTGCCTGGCTCGGGTCGGCCATGCAGCTCTCGTACTGCTCGGCGCACCTCGCTTGCAGGTCGGCGTCGGTCGTCCCGGGGTCGTCCCCGAACTTCGCGCCCATCACGCCCATCATGTGGCACACGAACTCGACGGTGAGCGACTCGATGCTGCACCTTCGGTAGCCCTCGCACGCCTGCTCGCTCTCCGCCGGCGTGAGCTCGTCGACGACGGTCGACGGGTCGAGCCCGGAGCACGACGCCTCACCGCCGTCCCCCCCCGCTGAGCCCGCCGAGCTTCCGGGCGGCGACACCTCGTCCTCTCCACAGCCGAGGCCCGATAAACCGCACGAAAGGCACAGCCCCACGACACCAGCCCAGAACGTCGATCGCATGCGCTCACGCTCCTTCCAAGGAATGAAGATCGAGCTCCGCCCCACCGGCGAAACCACCTTTCCCTACGCAAGGGCGCTGTCGCTTGCTCCCCCGTGTCGCTGTCGCAATGCTGCTGCCACCGCGCCGCCCGGCGCGCGTCACGCCGCCCGGCGCGCGTCACGCCGCCCGGCGCGCGTCACGCCGCCCGGCGCGCGTCACGCCGCCCGGCGCGCGTCACGCCGCCCGGCGCGCGTCACGCCGCCCGGCGCGCGTCACGCCGCCCGGCGCGCGCGGTCGCCTCACGCCTTCGGCTCGACCTCGAGCTCCGGCAGCCCCTCGAGCTTCACCTCGACCTCCGCGGCGGGGGGCGGGGCGGGGATCACCTCGCGGCGGGACGTCATGACCGACAGGACGCGCGGCAGGCACTCGACGACGAGGGGCGTGGTCCCGACCTCCTCGCCGTCGATGAGCACGTGCTGGGGCGGATCGGTGCTGATGCGGAGCCGCCGCGCGGCGAGAAAGCCGATGTTGTCGCGCTCGGCCGGCTCCCCGTCGATCGCGGTCCGCAAGAGGTGAAGGCCTGTCGCGACCGCCTCGACGAGCGTCGTGGCCGACACGATGGTCAGATCGAGCCGCCCGTCCTCCGGGGACAGCACCGGCGGCCCCTGCGCCAGCACCGTGCGCGCGGGCGCCATGTTCGCGACCGTCACCGCGACCGCCCGGCAGTGGATCCGCTGATCCTCCGTCTCGATCTCGACAGAGAACGGCTCCAGGCTCATCAGCTTCTTCAACCCGGTGCGGATGTACGCCAGCACCCCCCAGCGCTGCTTGGCGTCCTGCGGGGTCTCGCCCACGGTGTCGGCGTGGAGCCCCACCGCTGACAGCAAGATCATGGTCCTGCCGTTCGCGCGGGCGGCGTCGATGCGCGTCGGCTCCCCGTGCACGAGGACCTCGATGGCCCCCTCCAGCGCGTCCGGGATGCCCAGGGTGTGCGCGATCGAGTTCGCCGTGCCGAGCGGCAGGATGCCAAGGCACGTGTCGGTCCCGAGGAGCGCGGACGCCACGCTCGAGATCGTCCCGTCGCCGCCGGCCGCGATCACCAGCGGGACGCCCTCCCGGCGCGCGGCCTCGGCGCACGCGGCCGCGCTGCGATCCGCGCCCGTCTCGTAGACGCTCAGCGCGAACTCGCGCTGGAGCCGCGCCGGGAGCGACTCGACCGCATCGCCTGCATGGCCCGCAGCAGGGTTGAAGATCAGCGCCGCTCTCCGCTCGTTCATCGCCGTATCCTAGAACGCCGAACCGGTGGAAACCCCAAGAAAAATCGGCGCCGACGCCGCCCGGCGCGCGCGCCCTCACGGCTGTGCCTGCATGCGCCACGCGCGACATCGACGCCCCGCCGCGCGGCGCGCGGGCGCCAGGGGCGTTTGAAGAGACCGTGGCACGGTAGTTGTACCTCGACGTTGCCCATGAGGTTTCAACGGATCGGTCGACTGGCTTGCCTTGCGCTCGCGCTCCTCGGCGCAGGGAATCTCGCCGCCTGCGGCGACGGCTCATCGGGGGGCTCGGGCGGCAGCGGCGCCGCGGGCGGCGGCGGCGGCGCCACCGGCGGCGCAGGGGGTACGGGGGGCGAAGGTGGGGGCGACGGCGGCGAGGGAGGAGGCGACGGCTACGAATGGCCCGTCGAGACCTACCCGATCGACATCACCCCGTCCGAGGACTGGAAGAACGAGCTCCAGTTCCCCTTCGACCCGTTCGCCGCCTACGGCACGTACGACGGGCCGAGCTTCGTGAAGTTCACCGTCCTGATGAACGACCCCACCAAGGTCTACTACCAGGACACCAACAGGTTCGCGTTCCACGGCGAGTTCGCGACGGCGCGGCTCGACCCGTTCTTCGGCCTGTCGCAGGACGAGTTCGACCGGGTATCGCTTTACGCGGAGGGGCAGAAAGCCATCCTCGGCGCGGTGCTGATCTCCCCGTTCGCGACCACCGAGCCGGAGTACGGCATCCAGCTCGTCCGGCAGGACGCCTACGATCCCGAGATGGCGCGCGTCGTCCTCGAGCTCGTGAGGGACAGCATCGCCGCGCCCGAAGGCACGAAGGCCTTCTATTTCCCGACCTACGAGCAGGCGGCGTCGGCCGCGGAGAACAGCGCGTTCTTCGAGCAGAGCGGGTTCCCCGTGAGCTCGGTCGACAGGTGGCTGAACGGCGACCAGTGCTACTCGACCGGCTGGGCCCTGGGCCGGCTCCGCTACGTGCCGCCGGACATGATCGACGCCGCCTACGCGAGCGGCGATCTCCGGGCCGAGGACATCCTCCTCACCGACTCCATCCCTGCGGAGGTGCCTTATGTGGCGGGCATCGTCTCGCTGTCGCCCTCGACCCCGAACGCGCACACCGCCCTCCTGGCGACGTCGTTCGGCATCCCGTTCGTCTACATCGGCGATCCGGCCGCCGCGCTCGCGGCCAAGGCGCTCGACGGCAAGGAGGTCGCCCTGAGGGCCTCGCTGGAGTGGGGCGTCGTGTGCCGCACCGCGCTCCTCGACGTCCAGGGGAAGATCGCGCCCGCGGACCGGGACCAGCTCCTCGCGCTGAAGCAGCCGGCCGATCTCGGGCTCCAGCCCAAGCAGCCGCTCGGCGCCTACCACGGATCCACCGAGGATCTCGGCCCCGCGGACATCGTCCATTTCGGGGGCAAGGCCGCGAACTATGGCCTGCTGCGGGACGCGATCCCGGAGAGCTCCGATACCGCTGTCGCGCTGTCGTTCGATCTCTGGGACGACTTCCTCGACCAGACGATGCCCGGCGGCAGCACCCTGCGCGCCGAGATCGCGGAGCGCCTCGGCGGGTACACCTACCCGCCGGACATGCTGGCGCTCAAGGCCGATCTCGCGGCGATCCGGGACCGGATCACGAAGGACACGGCGTTCTCCGCGGGGCAGCGGCAGGCGATCGAGGAGGCGATCGCGGGCTTCTCGCCCACGAGGAAGATCCGGTTCCGGAGCTCGACGAACGTGGAGGACAGCGCCGTCTTCACGGGCGCGGGCCTCTACGACAGCTACAGCGGCTGCCTCGGCGACGACCAGGACGCCGACGACGCGGGGCCGAGCCTCTGCGACGCGGGCGAGGAGAACGAGCGGGGCGTGTTCCGCGCGATCCGCAAGGTGTACGCGAGCTTCTACAACGACAACGCCTTCCTCGCCCGGCTGCTCTACGGCGTGAACGAGGACGAGGTCGGGATGGGCGTGCTCGTCCACTACTCGTATCCCGACGAGGACGAGATGGCGAACGGCGTCGCAACGCTCTCGCACGGCGCCGGGCCGTCGCCCGGCGAGCCGGCCGCGGACACGATCAAGCTCGTGACGCAGCTCGGGGCGACCTCGGTCACGAACCCGGAGGGCGGCGCGCTGCCGGAGGTCGTCGAGGTGAGCAGCTTCGACGGCCAGACGTACCTCAACCTCCGCTCCGGCTCGACGCTCGTCCCGCTCGGCGGCCACGTGATGGAGTGGGAGAGCGACTATCGCGCGCTCACCGACCTGCTCGGCCGTGTCCGGCAGCGGTTCGCCGAGGTCCACCCGGACAAGGCGTCGTTCCTTCTCGATTACGAGTACAAGAAGATGAAGCCCGGGGAGCTCGTCGTGAAGCAGGTGCGCGAGGTCGCGCTCCCCGACACGGCGCCGAGCCTCACGCCCTACCTGCTCGACGACACGCGGGAGGTCTGCACGTTCCAGGGCGAGTTCGGCGACGTGTTCGCGAACCACCGGCTCAAGGTGCGCGCGCGCCTCTCGACGAAGGGCGCGTTCCTCGCGCCGGAGGTCCTCGGCGGGACGCTGTTCAGGGACGCGACCCTCGACTACGTCTCCGGCAGCGCGGTGGCGACGCTGACGGGGAGCCCCGCGTCGTGGCCTGGCGCGTCGCACACGTACGCCGAGGCGACGGCCACGGACGCGTTCGTGGGCGGCGACGGGGCCGCGGCGGTCACCTACGCGCTCGCCGCGTCGGGCGTTCCCGAGCTGCTGCCGCCGTCGCTCGGCCCGCTCGTCGCGCCGCGCGATTTCGAGATGTCGCTCAACGCCGAGTACGCGACGCCCGTGCCGGTGCTCGACTGGGATGGCACGCCGCTCGCCGTGTCGTCGGAGACGGTGCGGCTCGGCGACTGCCCGCCGGACGGCGCCCCCGTCGAGGGCGCGCTGCTCCAGGAGCGCACGCTCTCGCCGGCGTCCGGCGGCGTCGTCGTGCGGACGTCGTTCTACTGGCCGCCGTACCCCACGGGCCCCACGGCGGGTTACACGGCGCCCATGCACAAGTGGGTGGAGACGCGCATCGAGGGGCTGACGAGCAGCCCGATCGTGCTCAAGGGCTATCACGCGCAGAGCTACCGCCCGGCGCACCACAACTTCTCGGAGGACTTCGTCTTCGAGCCCCGCCTCGAGCAGGGCATCGATCCCGCGCTCCTCGCCGAGCTCGAGGAGAAGGGCATCCGGTTCATCTTCGTCCGGACGTCCGATATCGAAGGCGTCCCGCCGGGGATATGGACCCTCGACGCGTCGGGCGCGTTCCACGCGATCGAGTGACCCCCTCGCGGGCGACCTGCGGAGCCCCGGCGCGCCGCCGCCCGGGGCTCCGGGTCGCCCTCCGTCACTCGTCCTCTCGCTCGTCGCCGAAGAGCACGCCCACCTGGAGCTCGATGGCGTCGAAGGGCTCGGCCCTGACGCGCTCGCCCCGCTCCGCGCGGAGCGCCACGAGATACCCCTCCGGAGTCCACCGGTACACGGTCAGCGTCTCCTCCCTTGGATCGACGATCCAATAGTGCGGGAGTTGGCAACGCTGGTAGACGCGCATCTTCCTGACCGTGTCGTTGCGCGCGTTGGCCGGGGACAGCACCTCGCACACCCAGTCGGGCCGGAGCCGGACAGGGCTCCCGCTGGGGCGCTCCGGCGAGCGCTCGCGGCGCCAGCCGACGACGTCGGGCCGGTACACCTGCTCTGGCGAGAGCTCGACCTCGACCTCGGTGGCGAACCACCATCCACCGGGCCAGCGGCCCCCGGGGCGCCGCTGGAACGGGATCTTCACGTGCGCGACGATGGCGGACTGCGCATCGCCGTGCTCGAACGAGGGCACGGCCTTCGGCACGAGCTCGCCGTCGACGATCTCGTGAAAGCGCTGCTCCTCGGGGATCACCAGGAGATCTGCGGCGGTGGCTGGGCCCGGCTTCTGCGCAGCGGTCGGCACGCGTCGAGCATAGCGCCTCGGCGCAAAGGGTCGCTACCCTTTGGTTTGTTCATTATTTTCCAACACTTACGACCCGATCCGGCCCCTCGCCGCGCCGCCGCGCCCGCTCGGGCGGTGCCCGCGCGCGGGGTTGACGCGCGGCGGCCGCGGGGCGACCAGCAGCGCCGGCTGTTGCCGCTGACGAGAGGAGAAGATCATGAGCCTTTACGAGAGCTCGTTCCCCCAGATGGCCCGCATGCTCGGCCAGGTGCCGACCTGGTTCGACAAGGCGCAGGCCCACGCCGAGCAGAAGAAGTACGACCCCGAGCTGCTGCTCACGGCGCGCCTCGCGCCCGACCAGTGGACCTTCAGGCGCCAGATCCAGACCGTCATCTCGTGGCCCCTGCGGCTGAGCGCGCTCCTCGTCGGCGCGGAGCCGCCGGCGCCCCAGACGGGAGACGAGACGATCGCCGACCTGCGCGCGCGGATCGCGGAGACGCTCGAGCAGGTGAACGCGCTGAAGCCGGAGCAGTTCCACGGCGTGGAGGGCCGCACGATCCCGCTCTTCTTCCTGCCGGGCAAGGGCATGAAGGCCGCGGACTTCGTGTTCCAGTTCGCGCTGCCCAACTTCTACTTCCACGCCACGACGGCGTACTCGATCCTGCGGCACAACGGGATCGACGTCGGCAAGAGCGACTTCATCGGCCCGATCGCGATCCGCGATCTCTGAGCGCGGCGGTCCCGGCGAGGCGGCCCGGCACCCGCTGCCAGGGCCGCCGCGCCTGCTTCCGCGGCGTTCGCGACGCGGGCTAGAAGCCGCCGCCGCCGCCCACGCCCGCCGTGGCAGTGCTGGAGGTCACCGATACCGACACGCCGCCGGCCCCGCCCGTGCCCCAGTCGCCGCCGCCCGCGCCGCCCGAGCCGTAGTCGTAGTATTCCTCCGGATCCTCGTAGACGTTGATGTCGAGGTTCAGCTTGCCGTTGAGCCACAGCGCCCTGTCGCCGATGCCGAACTGATACTGGGCCCAGGTCGTCGAGTGGGGCGAGACGTAGATGTAGAAGGACTCCGACGAGAGCAGCGTGGCCTCCACCGGCGTCGCCGTGCCGCCCTCGACCTTCTCGAAGTTCCAGCCCGGGAGCAGCCGGACATAGTACTCGCCCTTCTCCAGGTCGACGGTGATGGAGCTCGCGTCCGGATCCTCGTCCTCGGTATGGATCGTCAACAGAGTTCCGCCGGGATAGGACCCGCCGGCGCCGCTGGTCATGGTGCCGTCTCCACCCGCCCCGCCCCACCAGTAATCATAGCTCCGGATCTCGAACGTGGCGTTGCGAAGCCGGTAACTCGCTCCAGACGGCGCGTTCGCCGCGAGCGGCAAGCCGATCGAGCCGAGCTCTGCATCCTCGCCGGATGGCATGTAGCAACCGCTGATCCCGGTCACGAGCAACGCGCTTGCCGCCGCGAACACCCCGAATCCCTTAAGCATCCTGGTCATCTCGATTCTCCTCTTGAGCGACCGCCCGGGACCGCCGGCGGCGTGTGCCACGTCCAGCCACCCGGTCCCCGAGCACGCCCGCCTGCCAAGAAGCAATCCGCGATCCAACCCGTATTCCCCCGATTTGCAAGGTCCCGTCGGCGATGCGCCGGCACGTGACCCACAATGGCACATTCCAAATGTGCCAAACATTGCCAACAAGGCACGTTATCAGGCCGCGCTGGCACGCTGCTCGCCAGGGAGGTGGTTCACGGGAGCCGAACGGGAACTGAACGAGGAATGTCTTGCCGCCAACACCCTGGCGGTACTACGCTGCTCGGCGGCGAGCGCTTGCACGTGGACACCATGACGAATACCCCTCGTTCGGCAGGCGAGGCCTCCCGGCATGCGCGCAGCGGGCCTTCGCTGGACAGGATCGCGGGACGCAGAGCGCCGCTCCTGAGATCCGCTGGCGCGTTGCTTCTTGTGATGGGCTGCGCGCTCGCGGGCTGCCGCTCCTCGGGCGCGAGGAGCGATCAGGCGGACGCGGGGAAGCCGGCGGCCGCTGGGCCGCCGGCGGCCGCCGGGGCTCCGGCGGCGCCGTTCAAGGTGGCGTTCAACACCTGGCTCGGCTACTCGCCCCTCGTCATTGCCAGGGAGAAGGGCTTTCTGAAGGAGGCCGGCCTCGACGTCGAGTTCTCCATCCTGGAGAGCATCGGCGAGAAGAACTCGGCGCTCATGCGTGGCGCGATCGACGCCGTGGGGCACACCGCCGACTCCGCGGTGACGAGCGCGTCCGCGGGCGTCGACGGCCAGATCGTCTACGTCTTCGATCTGTCGAGCGGGGCCGACGGGATCCTCGCCAGGCGCTCGATCAAGAGCATCGCCGATTTCAAGGGGCGAAAGGTGGCGCTGGAGCCGGGCTTCACCGGCCACTTCTTCTTTCTGTCGCTGCTCTCCGAGGCCGGGCTCACCCCGGCCGACGTGACGATCGTCCCCATGGATACGGGGAGCGCGGGGAGCGCGTTCGCGGCGGGACAGGTCGAGGCCGCGGTGACGTGGGAGCCCTGGATCGGCAAGACGAAGACGATGAAGGACGCCCACGTCGTCGTGACGAGCGCCGACAGGCCGGGGCTCATCGTGGACGTGCTCTACATGAACCGCGCCACGATACAGAAGCGGTCCGAGGACGTCAGGGCGATGGTCCTGGCGATGGGCCGCGCGGTCGACTGGTACTCCGGCAATACGGCGGAGGGGGACGAGATCATCGCGCGTTTCTGGAAGCTGCCTCTCCCCGAGGAGAAGGAGACCGTCGCCGGCATCAAGTTCATGTCCCTGCCCCGCAACGCCGAGCTCTTCGGGACGGAGTCCGCGCCAGGGCAGCTGCTCGACACCGTGCGGAGGGCGAACGACGTCTGGCTGAAGGCGGGCATCACGAAGAAGCCTGTCGAGCCGGCCGCCTTGCTCGACTTCGCGTCGGTGAACGGGGCCGCGAAGGAGAAGCGCTAGCCCTTGGCCGGACCCCAGCGCCGCCGCCGCACGCCCGCATGAAGCTCTACCGTGGGATCAGCCGACGTGCCTACGCGGGGCTCGCCGCGCTCTCGTTCTCGGTGTTCCTCGCCGCCTGGGTCGTGCTGTCGAGGAGCATGGAGTCTGCTGCGGTGTTCCTCCCCTCGCCGCTCGACGTCGTGGCGGCCGGCATCTCGCTGTTCCGGGAGCGAGGTTTCGCGACCGACGTGCTCGCGAGCATCTACCGGGTCACCGTCGGGTTCGCGGTCGCCGTCGTGGTGGCGCTCCCGGTCGGGCTCCTCGCAGGGACGGTGAAGCCGATCGACGCCCTCGTTCAGCCGTTCAACGACTTCTTGAGGTACCTGCCGGTCGCGTCGCTGATACCGCTCAGCATCCTCTGGGTGGGCATCGGCGACGCCCAGAAGATCGCCATCATCTTCGTCGGCACCGTGTTCCAGCTCATCCCCCTCGTCGCCGACACCGCCGCGCGCGTGCCGAAGCACCTGGTCGAGCTCGGGTACACGATGGGCGCGGGCTCGCGGCAGGTGCTCCTGCGCGTCGTGCTGCCGTGGTGCATGCCGACGCTTTACGACCACTTCCGCGTCGCGCTGGGGTGGGCCTGGTCGTACCTCGTCGTCGCCGAGCTCGTCGCCGCGACGAGCGGGATAGGTCACGTGATCATCCAGTCGCAGCGCTTCATCCAGACGGGCAACGTCATGGCCGCGATCGTCGTCATCGGCCTGGTCGGCGTCTTCTTCGACCAGCTCTTCAAGCTCTCGAGGAGGGCGCTCTTCCCGTGGCGATGACGACCAGCCCACCGCGCGGGCCGAGGACCGGGAAATCGCTGGTCCTCCGCGGACTCTCGAAGACGTTCACGGACAGCGGGGGCGAGCGCCCGGTGCTCCGCGATCTCGATCTCCGCGTGGCGGAAGGGGAGCTCGTCGTGATCCTCGGCCCCTCGGGCTGCGGCAAGACGACGTGCCTTCGCATCGTGGCCGGGCTCGAGACGCCCGATCCTCGCCCCGGGACCGAGCTGCTCCTGGGCGGCGAGCCGATCCGCGGCCCCGGCCCCGACCGAGGCTTCGTGTTCCAGTCTTACTCGTCCTTTCCCTGGCTGACCGTGAAAGAGAACGTCCTGTTCGGGCTGACGTTCTGTCTGCCCGACAAGGCCGAGCGCGAGCGCAGGGCCTCGGCCTACCTGGAGCTCGTCGGACTGACAGCGTTCGCGTCGTCGTACCCGCGCGACCTGTCCGGCGGGCAGCAGCAGCGGGTCGCCATCGCCCGCACGCTGGCGACGCAACCGAGCATCTTGCTCATGGACGAGCCCTATGCGGCGCTCGACGCCCAGACGCGCGAGGCGCAGCAGACCGAGCTGTTGCGCATCTGGCGAGAGCGCAGGCCGACCATCCTCTTCGTCACACACGACATCGCGGAGGCCGCCTTTCTCGCCGAGCGCGTCGTGATCTTCGGGGAGCGGGGGACCGGCGTCGTCGCCGAGGTGCGCACCGAGCGGGAGCTCGAACAGAAGATGGCCCGCGAGGCGCTGGACCGCGCGGCGGCCGGGGATCGCGGGCGGGCGGACGCGCTCTCCGCGCTCCTCGGGCGACCGGTGGACACGGTGACCATCGAGCAGCGCGGTCCGTGGATCCGCGAGCAGCCGGAGTTCTACGAGCTGACGGCGCGCCTCAAGCGCCTGCTTCCCGCGGCCCGCGCCGGCTGACGGGCGCCTCGGGCGAGCGCCGTTCCCAGAGCTGCGTCACCTCGGCGCTGCTCGTGATGTACGCGAAGACGTCGCTCATGCAGAGGAGCGCCGCCTCGTGGTGTGCGGCAGAGATGCCGGCCACCGCGTCGGCCGGCAAGAGGACGCGATAGTCGAGGTTCCTGGCGGTGAGGACGGTGCTCATCACGCAGACGTTGGTGGACACGCCACAGCAGACCAGGTTCTCGATCCGCTTGCACCGGAGCAAGAGGTCGAGATCGGTGCCGAGGAAGCAGTCGTAACGCCGCTTCGCCACGATCCGGTAGTCGCCCGGCGCGACCGACAGCCCGTCCGTCAGCTCGCACCCCCGCGTCCCCTCCAGACAGTGCACGGGGTCGAACTCCAGCTCGATCCCGTAGTCGCTCCGGTCCGGCCTGTGCATCTCATGGGTGAGGAGGATCGGCAGCTGCCAGCGTCTCGCCCAGCCGATGAGCCGGTTGATGACGGGGACCAGCCCGCGCGCCCCCGGCGTCTCGCCCGGAGCGCCTTCGTCCACGAAGTCCCGCTCCATGTCGATCACCAGCAGGGCGGTGCTCTCCGGGTGGATCTTGTCGAGCGGCAGAGGACGGATGCGCGGTGTCATTCTGGCTGCGTCCCGGCGAGCTGGCGCCTCGCTCGCGGCCCCGCATGGCGGCCGAGGCCGAGCGTGGCCGAGATGCTATCCAGCGCTGTCGCGGCAGGCAAGGCGCTCCGGGGATCGCCACCTCCGCGGTGAGCTCAGGGGCTCACCGCCGGTCGACATCTCCCGCGGCCGCGGGCTCGTCCGCAGCACCGATCTCGGGATGAGGGCGCCGGCGGGGCGAGGGGGAGAGCGCGGGGCCATGAGGCGGGCCTCACCCGCCCCAGTCGACCGGCTTCCTCCCGGGCGGCGTCACGTTGGGCATCTCGTGAAAGAGCGCCCGCGCCAGATCGGGCAGCGGCGCGCACGCCTGCTCGCCCAGGTTCGTCAGCTCGAGCGGATCCTCCAGCACGTTGAAGCAGTGGTACTCGCCGTCCCACTCGCGCGCCTCGACCTTGAGCGGGCCCTGCATCATCCCCCAGTTGCGGAACGAGCACCCCCAGACCCAGGTGCAGTTCGTCAGCGGCACCGGGCCCACCGTGCGCTCCGGCCGCGTCAGGGGGTGCCCCATCATCCGGGCGCGGAACGGCGCGAGCAGCGGCTCGTCCCAGAGCCCCATCAGGTCGAGGAACGTCGGCGCCAGGTCGAGGTGCCACACGAACGCGTCCCTCGCGGCCTCGACGCTCGCCCGCTCCTCCGGGGCGAGCGTCCCCTCCGGCGCGTCGATCCACGCCGGGACGAGGATCTCCTCGTCGAAGAGCGAGCTCGTGTGGCCGAGCTGCCAGTGCTCGCGGAACGACTCGCCATGATCCGACGTGAACACGATGACCGTGCGCTCGCCGCTCGGCGTCCCGCGGATGTGCTCGATGAGCCGACCCACCGCCATGTCCGACAGGTAAACGACGTTCTTGTAGTAGTTGAAGAAGTGCTCGTTCTTCTCGGGCGACTTGTCCAGCTCGCTGGGCTGGAACGGCGAGTGCTGCGGGTCGCTCACGTACGGGTAGTGAACGTTCGAGTAATGAACGACAGCGAAGAACGGCTCGGCGAGCTCGCCCCACGCCTCGATCACATGGTCGGTGAGCTGCCGATCGAGGGCGCCGTAATCGAGGTCGGCGCCCGGATCGAGCTGGGTCGCGACGACCCGGCGCGAGACCGGGATGTCCTGCACGTAGAGCCGGGCATTGCCGAACATGAGGTTCTGGCTCGTCCAGTACGCCGTGTCCCAGCCGGCCGCGTTGGCGTAGTGCCAGAGCAGCGGGGCGGAGCCGAGCACCTCGCGGCGCTCTGTCGGCGACACGCCGGACCAGATGTTCGAGATCGAGATGGCCGTCGTCGAGTCGTGGGCGCGCATCTGCAGGAGCGGCATGCGGCCGGGCGCGGCGGCGTTGGAGAACGGGGTCGCCAGGTCGCAGGACGGGTCGTAGTCGACGCACGTCACGTCCGCGCGCTGGCTCTCCTGCAGGATGAGCAGCACGTTCCGCGGCCGCGCGGGGCGCGCCTCGAGCGGCGGCACGCGCTCCGGATCGCGGCGCTGCACCCGCAGATCCGGCGAGTCGTCGGTGACGCCGAGGTGCTCCTTCACCAGGGCGGTGACGCCGTGGAAATAGATCATGTCGGCCGACGACGACTGGATCACCCGGTAGCTCACCGGGATCATCGTCGCGCCGGCGAGCGCCACGGGCACGAGCGCCGCGGCGACGCGCCGCCGGAGCCGCCGCGGGCGCACGAGGCGGCGGGACAGCCGGAGCGCCCCGAGGGCGAGCCCCAGCGCGACGGCGAAATGGGCGATCACGCGCGGATCGCCGAGCGGCAGCGTGCCGACGATCGACCACGGGATGGACTGGGAGTGGATCTGGGAGTCGATCGAGCAGTAGATGTTGTAGAGGGCGTGAAAGCCCCCCTGGACGCCGCACGCGAGCGTGAAGAGCAGGGCGAACAGCCCGCCGGCCACGCGGCGCATCGCGCCCCGGCGGCCCGAGGCGACGTAGAGCAGGACGCCCCAGAACAACAGCGACGCGACGACGGTCGCCGCGTATCCGGCCGCGTGCAGCCGGTCGAACGTCGTCATGTGGCGGCCCCGCCGCAGCACGTCGGCGACGAGGAGCCAGAGCGCCGGCGAGGCGAGGAGCGCGAGGCCAGCGAGGCGGCGGCGCCGCCGCGCGGCCCGGCGCGCGGCGCGCGGGCGGTCGGCGCGGCCGGCGGGCGCGGGCGCGCCGGCGCGGCCAGCGGGCGCGCCGGTGGTCGGCGCTGCCGCGCCGGTGGCAGCCGCCAGCGCGCCGGTGGGGGCCTCGGGCGGCGCGCCGGGCGCGTCGCCGTCTCGATCGATGTCCGGCGTCATCCGGGTCAGTCGCGGCGAGGGCTCGCCGCGAGGTCGCGGAGATGGAGCGGGACATCGACGCTGCCGGCCGGACCGCCGTAGATCGCGTCCGCGAGCCGGGGCAGGTCGCCGCAGGCGGCGGGGCCGAGGTCCTTCTGCTCGCGGGGGTCGGCGAGCACGTCGTAGCAGTGCCAGGCGGTGTCCCAGGCGCGCGATTCGAGCTTCATGTTGCCGCGCATCATCCCCCAGTTCTTGAACGCGCAGCCCCAGATCCCGGTGCAGTTCGTGAGCGCCAGCGCCGCCGGCGCCGGGAGCGGCCGGAGCAGGCTGCGCCCGACCATCGCCGCCCGGTACCCCGCGAGCGCCGGCGCGTCCCACAGGCCCATCAGGTCGAGCAGCGTCGGCGCCACGTCGGTGTGGAAGACGAGCTCGTCCCGCGCCGCGCGCAGCGCGCCCTCCTCGGCGTCCGTCAGCGCGCCCGGCGGCGCGTCGACCCAGCCGGGCACCCGGATCTCCTCGTCGAGGATCGAGCCCGTGTGCCCGAGCTGGCCGTGCTCGCGGAACGCCTCGCCGTGGTCCGACGTGAAGACGATCACCGTGCGGTCGCCGACAGGGGAGCTCCGGACGAAGCGGATGAGCTCCGCGATCGCCGCGTCCTGCCGGTACACCGCGTTCCTGTAGAAGTTGTGGTACGCGTCGTTGTCGTCGGGCGCCTTGCTCTCGAGCGCGGGCTGGAACGGCGCGTCCTCCGGGTCGACGAGGTACGGGACGTGGGTGTTGCCGAAGTGGGCGACCGCGAGGAACGGCTCGCGCAACGAGAGGAGCTCGGACCGCACGTGCGCGGACAGGAGCCGGTCGTCCGCCCCAAGATCGATGTCGGCGAGCGGATCGAGCTCTGTCGCGCCGCACTGGTGCGAGACCGGCAGGTCCTGCACGTAAAGGCGCGAGTTGGCGAACATCATGTGGTGGCTCGTCCAGTAGGCGCTGTCGAAGCCGGCGGCGTCCGCGTAATCGAAGACGAGCGGCGCCGTGTGGAGCTCCTCGCGCGTCGCGATCGGCTGGAGGCCCGACCAGAGCACCGCGAGGCCGATCGCCGTCGTCGAGGCGTTCGAGCGCATCTGCGTGAGCGGCAGCCGGCCGGGCGCCGCCGCGTCGATGCGCGGCGTGCCCGGGCACGGGGCGGGGGCGCCGTCCTCGGCGAGAGCGCGGGCCGAGCAGGTCGCGTCGGCGCGCACGCTCTCGGTCAGGATGAAGAGCACGTTGCGGCGCGGGCCGGGCGCCGGGGTCACCTCCGGCAGCGCGGGCGGCGTGCGGAGCCCCGGGCGCACCTGCGCCGTGGTCTGGACGCCGACGAGCTCCTTGATGAGGCCGCCGATCGCGTGGAAGTAGATGACGTCCGGCGTGGAGGCCTGGACCGTGCGGTAGGAGCACGGCAGGATGAACGCGGCCACCACGGCCGCGGGCGCGGCGAGGCGGGCGGCGCGGGCCCGCGCGGTGCTGCCGGGCCGCACGATCCGCCGGCCCAGCCAGACGAGCGCGATCGCGAGCAGGAGCGGCGGTAGGACCGAGCGGAGGAAGTTCTCCCCGTCGGCCCGGAGCTGGCCGAAGAGGCTCGCCGAGAGCGAGGTCCCGAAGAGCGTGGCGTCGAGGTTGAGGTACGTCGCGTACTGGCGGTGGAAATAGAGCTGGCCGCCGAGCGATAGCGTCGCGAGCAGCACGAAGAGCAGCGCCGCGATCCACCGCGACGCGCCCCGCCGCGCCGAGGCCGAAAAGAGCAGGAGCCCCCAGAGCGCGGCGCTCTCGAGCATCGCGCCGAGGTAGCTGGCCACGTGCTTGCCGCTGAGCGCCAGCAGGCGATCGCCGCGGATGGCGACGTCCACGATCACGACGAGCAGCAGGGGAACCGCGAGGAACAGCGGCCCGTAGCGGCGCCGGGCGCGGGCGACGACGCGCAGCCGGGCCCGCGCCGCGGCGCGCTCGGGGCCCAGGTCGCGGGCCAGCCCGCGCGACGAGCGGCTGGAGGCATCCGTCTCTGCTGCTTGAGATTCGTTCAACACGTTCGAACGGGACACGGCGGGCGCGCGATTCTAGCGAGGGCATGGCGTATCGGGAACGTTTCTGCGGCGGGTCGGTGGCGGCGCGATGACGCGTCCGGCCGGCTGCGGGGCGCGCCGGGGTGGAGAAATCCCTTCGACAGCCGCCCGGGGCGTGCCATGAGAGGCGTCCTACATGGCGGAGCAGCTCTTCCTGAACGGGATGCGCGGCGCCCAGCAGGCCCCCGGGGCCCCGGCGCCGCCGGCCGAAACCTCCTCCCCTGCCGCGGCCTCCGCGCCTGCCGAGCCGCGGCCGTCCTCTGACCTGCCGCACGTGCCGCACGCGCCGCACACGCCGCACGTGCCGCAGGCGCCGGCGCCCGAGCCGCCGCGCGAGACGGCGGCGCGGCTCAGCGCGGAGCTCGAGGCGGCGCTCGTGCGCGAGCTCATGGAGGCTTACCAGACCCTCAACTACACGCATTTCGGGCGGAAGCTGCGCTCGGCGTCCATCGAGCTGTCCGACGCCGCGAGCCGGCTCGGGCGCTGGGTCTCGGAGGCGCGCGCGATCGAGATCTCGCGGCCGCTCGTGCTGACGCAGCCGTGGGGGGTGGTGATCGAGGTCCTCAAGCACGAGATGGCGCACCAGTACGTGTTCGAGGTGCTGGGCGTCACGGACGAGGCGGCGCACGGGCCGGCGTTCCGCGAGGTGTGCGCGCGCCTCGGCATCGACGCGACGGCGTCCGGGATGCCGGCGGCGGCGCCCTCGCCGGCGGATCCGGGCGCGGCGGCGGGCGGCGACGCGGGGGCGGACGCGCGGATCCTCGATCGGATCGCGCGGCTCCTCGCGCTCGCCGACAGCCCGAACGCCCACGAGGCGCAGGCGGCGATGAGCGCGGCGCAGCGGCTGATGCTGAAGTACAACCTCGGCGTCGCGAAGGCGCGCGCCGCGCGGCAGTACGGCTTCCGCCACCTCGGCGCGCCGAGCGGCCGCGTGGGCGAGAGCGAGCGGATCGTCGGAGGCATCCTCGGCAAGCACTTCTTCGTCGAGGCGATCTGGGTGCCTGTCTACGTGCCGCTCGAGGGCAAGCGCGGCAGCATCCTCGAGATCTGCGGGACGCCGGCGAACCTGGAGATGGCGGCCTACGTGCACGCGTTCCTGCACCACACGGCCGAGCAGCTCTGGCGGGAGCACAAGCGCGCGCACAGCGTGAAGGGCGACAAGGACCGGCGGACCTACCTGGCCGGCGTGATGCTCGGGTTCCTCGAGAAGCTGAACACGGAGCGGAAGGCGTCCGCGGAGCAGGGGCTCGTCTGGGTGAGGGACGCCGACCTCGACAGCTACTACCGGACGCGCCACCCGCGCGTGCAGCACCTGCGGCACGCGGGCAACCAGCGGACGGCGGCGCACGCGCACGGGCGCGAGGCGGGGCGGAAGATCGTGCTGCACCGCCCGATGGAGGGCGCGACGGGCCAGCGGGGGCTGCTCTTGCCGGGCAAGAAGGGCTGAGCCCCGGCTTCCGGCCGGGGCGCCCGTGCGCCGGCGGAGCGCACGGTGGCGGCGGCGTCGGGCCGCGGCGCGGGGCCGACGCGCTCGTTGACGCAGAAGGAGCGGTTCCGGCACGATGGCCGTCCGGTGTGCGCGGGCCCACCCAGGAGAACAACGAGATGCCGCTCCGGTTCACCATTGAAGAGCGATTCGATGCGTCCCCCGAGGACGTGTTCCGGATGGCGACCGACATCGACGCGTTCGGCGACTGGATGCCCAACTTCGTGCGCGCGGAGAAGCTCACCGGCGACGTCGTCGGCAAGGGCGCGATGTGGCGTGAGACCCGCAAGATGTTCGGCAAGGAATCGACCGAGCAGTTCGAGGTCACGGCGGCGGAGCCTGGCAAGAGCCTTGACCTGTTCGTCGACGGGAAGAAGGGCACGACGGGGCGCGGGGAGTACCGGTTTCGCTACGTCTTCGAGCCGCAGGGCGCGGGCACGCTGATCAGGATGGATGGCGAGATCGCGGGCATGGGGTGGTTCATGGAGACGCTCGGGCGGCTGTTCATCGGCAGCTTCAAGAAGGCCGTGCACGGGGATCTCAAGGCGATGAAGACCCACCTGGAGCGGCGGCGGGGCGGCTGAGGGGGCGCGGGGGCGCGGGGGCCCAGGGAGAGAGCGCGCGGCGGGGAGAGGGCGTGCCGAGCTGCCCGGCCCCCGTGGAGGGTGTTCGTCGCGCGGGGTGGGGGCCCCGCCGAACTCGCCTGGCCATCTCTCGTCCGGCGGAGTCGGAGGAGAGCGATGGCTGTCGGGCTCAGATATAGGCCCACCCCTGACCCGCGCGACGAACGCCCTCCACGGGGGCCTACCGTTGCCCACCCGAGCCACGCGCGGACATCGGCCCATCCCACCCCGCGCAACGAACACCCGCTCCGAGGTCTGGCCAGGTCTGCGTCGAGCACTCCGCATCCAAGGTACCGAGAAGCCAACGTTGGACAGCGCAAGGGCGCCGACACCGGTATCCGATGCAGCCCAGCGCGCCGTCAGCCTCGAAAAGGCAACGAAAGCGCCACGGGGCCGGTCCGCGTCACCGCGGCGAACCTGCTGAAGCAGAGGGCCATGTACCTGGAGGGGGACCCGTGAGACGCATAACGCAATGTTCCAGATGGCAAGGTTCGATGGGACGCGCCGGGCGGCGGAGCAGCGGCCGAGCCCCGATCTGCCGCGGCGCGCTCCGGAGCCGGAGCTGTCGCGCCGGTCCCTCGCGGGACCGGCGCGCGACGCCCGGAATCCTCTCTTTCCCGCATCCAGGCCTTCCGTCTTTGTTGACCCGGTGCGCGGCGCCAGGCACCATCCACGCGCGGCGCCAGGCCGGCCTGCACGGCCGGAGGCTCGACCCCGGCTCACCGCGCTTCCCCTAAACACGCGATTGAGGTGCTTGGATGCACGTTCGTACGATCCTCTTGTTCTGCCTTGCTCCCTTCTTCATTGGCGCGCTCCAGGGCTGCGGCGGCTCGGATGATCCGCCGGACGAGAACACCGACGTCGCGGGGCCGCTCGGCGAGTGCCCGCCCAGCCCCGATGCCCAGGTGACGTTGGGCTTCGACACGCTCCAGAACAAGTGCATCACCTGCCACACCAAGGAGAAGACGGACCTCTTGAGCCGCGGCGGCGCGCCCACCAGCGTCAACGTCGACGACGAGAACAGCGTCACCGCCGAGGCGGTGAAGATTTACAACCGGGTCAAGGACGGCACCATGCCCCCCGCCGATCCGCAAAGCGCCGAGACCGTCGAGGCCATCCGCGTCTACCTCGCCTGCGAAGCGCTGTAGTCATCACCGCGCTCCCCTCCCCTCCACACACCTGATCCAGCGCCAGCGCGCCCCTCACGAGACGGCGCGCCGGGAGCTCACGGCGCGCGCGGCGATCCACCGCGTGATCGTCGGCTGCTCGGGCGATCTCCCGCGCTTCGCCACGGTCGCCGCCACGGTGGTCTCCGCCGGCCCTGACCTCTCCGGCGCGCCGCGCTCCCCACGCCATGACCGCCCGGCTCCCCGGCGCGCTCCCGACGCCATGACCGCCCCGGCTCCGCGGCGCGCAGCGCTCCGGATCGCCTCGGATCGCTGTGCGGCCGCGCGATCCGGAGTATGGTGCGGGCATGCCCAGGCTGGATGCCCGCTCCGGGGCCGCGGCGCTCGCGCTGGCCGCCGCGCTCTCGCTGACCGCCGCGCTCGGCGCCTCCTGCGCCGGCACCCCCGCGGCGCAACGCGGCGCGACGACCTGCCCTCCGCTCTGCCCGGCCGGCCCGCAGCAGACGCCGCCGCCGGCAGCGTCGGCGGGGCCGGTCGTGCCCGGTGAGGCGGGGGAGGCCCCGGTGTTCGATCCGGAGCGCCTCACCCTCGTGCTGGACGACCCGCGCCTCGCGCAGGTGCACAAGCTCGTCGAGCAGGAGGCGTACGCCAGCGCCGCCTCCGCGCTGGCCCAGGTGCTCGCCGGGCCCCTCCCGCCCGCGGACGCGGCGGCGTTTCGCTACCAGCTCGGGCGGCTGCGCGCGCTCGCGGGCGACCCGATCGGCGCCGCGAGGGAGTACGACGCGGCAGCGGCCGCAGGGGGGCCGCTCGCGGATCACGCGCGGTTCGCGGCGGCCGACCTCCTCGCCAGGGCGGGGCAGCCCGACGCGGCGCTCGAGCGGGCGCGCGCCGTCGCGTCGGACGTCGCGGTCGTCGACGAGATCGACCGCATCATCGCGGGCGCGCTCGCCGACAAGGGCGACATCGAGGGCGCGGCCGCGCACTGGAACGCGTACCTCGGCCGGAGCTGGCCGGCGTCGACGTGGGTGCCCGAGGCGCTCCGCTTCGCCCGCGCGCTGCTCCGCCACCCCAGCGAGGACCACGCCGAGGAGGCGATCCGGATCGCCCGCCGCATCATCGACCAGGCGCCGGGCGGCGCCGGCGCGGGCGAGGCGAAGGAGATCCAGGATCAGGCGCTGTCGACGCTGCCGTTCGCGCGGCGCAAGCCGTTCCTCGACCCCGGCCCCGCCGACCTGCTCGCCCGCGCGCGCGCCCTGCTCGCCTCGCGGCAAGACAAGGAAGCGCTCGCCATCGTCGACGCGCTGGTCGCCCTTCCCGAGGCGCAGGCGCCCTCGGCCTTCGCCTGCGACGCGTTCGCCGCGCGCGGCGAGGCGCTCGGGCGCCTCCGCCGGAGGGCCGAGGCCGCGGACGTCTACGGGATCGCGATCGAGCGCTGCGGGCCGGCCGCGCCCGCGGCGGCAGCCGCGCCGGCTGGAATCGCGCCCGCGGCGGCAGCCACGCCGGCTGGAATTGCGCCCGCGGCGGCAGCCGCGCCGGCAGGGACCGCACCCGCAACGGCAGCCGCGCCGGCCGGGGCCGCGACGCCCGGTACCGTCGCGCCCATCGCGCCCGCGGTGAGCGGCGGCGCCGCCGGGTCGGGCGCCCCGGCGCCGCGGCGGCCCGAGACGCTCTACAACGCCGGCCGCGCGTCGATCCGCGTCGACAGGCACGCGGAGGCGGCCGCGCGCTTCGCGCTGCTCGAGAAGGAGTACCCGGATCACCGGCTCGCGGACGACGCGCGCTACCTCGGGGCGCGGGCGCTGCTCGCGCTCGGGGACCAGGCGCAGTTCGTCCAGATGCTCACCGCCATGCCCGACGACTTCCCCTCGGGCGACATGGTCGCCGACGGCCTGTTCGAGCTCGCGCTGTTCGAGATGGAGCGCGACAGCTGGGCGGGCGCGGTCCGGCCGCTCGAGCGCGCGCTCGCGCGCTTCCCGCACGAGCGCGCGTACCACGCCGCCGGCAGGCTCCCGTACTACCTCGGCCGCGCCCACATCGAGACCGGCTCGCCCGACAAGGGCAAGGCGCTGCTCGAGCAGGTGATCCGCGACTACCCGCTGTCGTTCTACATGGCGCTCGCCCACGCCAGGCTCGCCGAGATCGATCCCGCGGCCGCCCAGCGCGCCCTCGCCGCGGCCATGGACCGCGACGCGAGCGCGCCGTACACCGAGCTGAGGAGCCCCGCGTTCGCGCACCCCGCGTTCGCGCGCGCGGTCGAGCTGGCGCGCCAGGGCGAGCCGCGGCTCGCGCGGCGCGAGCTCGACCTGCTGGGCGTCGGGAGCCGCACCGCGCCGCGCGAGGTGATGTGGGCCTCGGCGTTCCTGCTCGCGCGCGCGGGCGCGCTGCCGCAGTCGTACAGCATCCTGCGCACCGCGATGACGGCGCCCGCCGAAGGCCACGCCGAGCTCGCGGGAAATGGCGAGTGGGTCGACCACTACCCGGTCGGGCGCTGGCGCGCCGCCTGGGAGCTCGCCTACCCGCGCCCCTTCGCCGCCGTCGTCGCCGCCGAGACGAAGCGCAGCGGCATCCCCGAGGCCCTCGCCTACGCGATCATGCGCGAGGAGTCGGCCTTCGACCCGAAGGTGGCCTCGCACGCCGACGCGTACGGGCTGATGCAGCTCATCGTGCCGACCGCGAAGCGCATGGCCAAGCCGCTCGGGCTGCCCTGGAGCGCCGAGGCGCTGAAGCGCCCCGAGATCAACATCGCGCTCGGCTGCCGCTACCTCTCGGTGCTGCGCAACCAGTTCTCGGACAACCCGCTGCTGGCGATCCCCGCCTACAACGCGGGCGGCGGCGCGCCGAAGCGGTGGATCGCGGAGCGCCCGTCGCAGAGCTTCGACCTGTGGGTCGAGCGCATCCCGTACCCGGAGACCCGGCTCTACACGAAGCGCGTGCTCACGAGCCTCGCCGTCTACGAGCTCCTGTACGCCGGCGCGCAGCCGAGCGAGGCCCTGCGCACGCCGCTGCCGGCGAGCCCGGCGGCGCGCTCGGCCGTGGCCAACGCGGCGCCCTGACGCGGCCCGGCGCGGCGCCCCCGCGGCGCGCGCCCTCGCCGCCGGCGCGCCCCGCGGCGCGCGCCCTCGTCAGCGGCGCGCCCTCGCCGCCGGCGCGCCCTCGCCGCCGGCGCGCCCTCGTCAGCAGCTTGCTCCCCGCCCGGCGCCGAGGTTTCGGCGAGCGGGCCACGCGGGAGCTTTGGTACAGTCCTCGCGTGGTCGACCCCTCGAGCCCCTCCCATCAGCTCGTGGGCGCCGTCTTGAACGGGCGCTTCCGGATCGTGCGACTCCTCGGCGAGGGGGGCATGGGGGCCGTGTACGAGGCCGACGGGCTGCGCGGCGAGGGCAAGCGCGCGATCAAGGTGCTCCACCCCGAGTTCACGCAGGACGAGCAGGTCCTCCACCGCTTCTTCGCCGAGGCCGAGGCCACGAAGGGCTTCGTCCACCAGAACATCGCCTCGGTCTTCGAGGCGGCGCGCGCGGAGGACGGCACGCCGTACCTCGTGATGGAGCTCCTCCAGGGTGTGCCGCTGTCCGCGTACATCAACGCGGGCAACCCCATCCCGCCGCAGCAGGCGGTGCCGATCATCCACGAGGTGCTCCAGGCGCTCATGGCGGCGCACGCCCACAAGGTCATCCACCGCGATCTGAAGCCGGAGAACCTGTTCCTCGTGCGCGACCCGCGCGGCGGCTTCCGCGTCAAGGTGCTCGACTTCGGCATCGCGAAGGTGATGGACGCGGCGGGCGGCATGGGCCTGAAGACCCGCGCTGGCACGCTCCTCGGGACGCCCGGCTACATGAGCCCCGAGCAGATCAAGAACGCGCAGGGCGTCGACGCGCGCACCGACCTCTGGAGCGTCGGCGTCATCTTCTACGAGATGCTCACGGTGACGCAGCCGTTCCCCGCCGAGAACGAGTTCGCGCGGCTCACCGCCGTGCTCGCGAAGGAGGTGCGCCCGATCGAGCAGGTCGCGCCGCACCTCGCCGCCTGGAGCCTCTTCTTCCAGCGCGCCCTCTCCAAGGACGTGAACGGGCGCTTCCAGTCGGCCGAGGAGATGGCGCAGACGCTCGGCGCCATCGCGCACCGCACCGGCATCGCGACGCCCGGCGCGTGGGTCGATCCGCAGGCGTCGCTCCCGCCGGCGCACCACCTGCCCTCGCTGCCGCCGCCGCAGCAGCAGCCGCGTTACCCATCACCGCCGCCGCCGCCGTACACGCCGCAGCCGGGCGCGGCGGCGAGCGCGCCGGTCGGGCCGCGGCCGCCGACAGTCCCCCCGCCGCGCGGGACCACGCCGCCGACGCAGACGACCCCATCGATCGCGCCCACGGCGGCGTTCCCCGCGGCCCCGGTGGCCCCCGTGGCCGCCGGGTCGACGTACATCAGCGCGCAGCGGCCGACGGGCGTGCCGACGCTCACGGGCGGCCACTACGACGTGCGGGTCGTCGAGGTCCCCCTCCCCGGCGCCGACGGCGCGGCCCCCGAGGGCGCGGCCTGGTGGCTCGTGGCGGTCATCGGCCTCGTGTGCCTCGGCGTCGGCTTCGCGCTCGGCGTGCTGGTGAGCGGATGAGCGCCGCGGACCGCGTCCGCGCGCTGCTCGCCGTCACGTGCGCCGCCGGCGCCCTCGCCGCGCCCCGGCCCCTGCGCGGCGACGCAGCCGGCGCGGGCGGCGCGGGCGGCGCGGGCGAGCCGCCCGTGCACGTCGTCGATCTGCACGTCGACGTGCCCTGGCAGGTCCACTTCAAGGGGCGCGACCTCCGCCTCGACGAGGGACACGCTCGCAGGGACACGCTCGTCGCGGGCAACTACCTCGGCATCGTGCTGCCGATTTACCTGCCCGACAAGGCGCGCCCCGAGGGCCCGCAGATCGAGGACGCGAGCGCGATCCTCGCCACCATCGAGGCGATCATCGCCGCGAACCCGGTGTTCCTGCCGCTCGGCGCGGCGCGGGCCGAGCCGGGGAGGATCAGCACGTTCCTCTCGATCGAGGGTGCCGGCGCGTTCGCGGCGGACATCGCGCAGATCGACCGCTTCATCGCGCGCGGCGTGCGGCTCATCAGCCCGAACCACGCCCAGAACACGCGGCTCTCGTCGTCGGCGACCGGCGAGCCGGCGGCGTTCGGGCTCACCGAGCTCGGCAAGCGGTTCTGCGAGCGCGTGTACGCGCAGGGCGCGCTGATCGACGTCTCGCACATCTCGGACGCCGCGTTCGCCGATCTCGTCCCGATCGCCGCGGCGCACGGCGCGCCGATCGTCGCGACCCACTCGAACGCGCGCGCGGTGGCGGACCGGCCGCGCAACCTGACCGACGAGCAGCTCCGGCACATCGCGCGGAGCGGCGGGGTCGCGGGGCTCAACTTCCACGCCCCGTTCGTGAACGGCAAGGGCCAGGCGGATCTCGACGACGTGCTCGCCCAGGTCGACCACATGGTCCGCGTGGCCGGCGTCGATCACGTCGCGATCGGCTCGGATTTCGACGGCGGCATCATCGTTCCGAAGGGGCTCGACGACGCGTCGACGCTGCCGGCCCTCGCCGCGCGGCTCCGGCGGCGCGGGATGTCGCGCGACGACGTGGAGAAGATCTTCTCGCGGAACGCGCTGCGCATCCTCGGCTGGCGGCCGGCGGGCGGGAGCGCGGCCGGCGGCGCCGGCGGGTAGGCGCAGGCCGGCGCGCGCCGCCGGCGCGGCCGTGGTAAGGGCCCGCATGCGCACGAATGTCGCCCGGTCGGTGCGGGGGCTCGCCGCCCTCGCGATCGTCGCGTCCGCCGCGGGCCTGAATTGCGCGGAGCTCGGTCGCCTGGAGGGCGTCGGCGAGGCCGTCTGCCCCGAGCTGCGCGGGCCCGGCGACGTGCTCGGCGCGCGCTTCTCCGCGGACGCGCGGGCGAACGCGAAGGTGAGGACGTTCGTGCAGGCGGCCAAGGACATGGCCGCCGTGTCCGCGGCGATCGAGGCGCAGGTGGCCGACGCGTGCCGCCGGATCGGCGCTGATCTCGGCATCCCGCCCGCGCACATGGCGCCGCGCGACGAGGCGGGGGGCCAGGCGAGCGGCGCCTGCGCCCCGGTCGCGGCGGCGGTCGACGCCATCCTGCGGCAGGGCGCCGGCGTGCAGGTCGCCGTGACGCCGCCCGTGTGCCAGGCGAACGCGCAGGCCGGGGCGCGCTGCAGCGGCGCGTGCGACGTGCAGCTCGACCCGGGGCAGATCGTGGCGCAGTGCGAGCCCGCGCGGCTCTCCGGCTACTGCCACGGCCGCTGCGCGGGGCGGTGCGACGGGCGCTGCGCCGGGCAGTGCCGCGGGCAGTGCTCGGCCTACGACGCGCAGGGCCGCTGCGCGGGGTACTGCAACGGCGAGTGCGACGGCGGCTGCGACGCGACATGCCACGCGCGCTGCGAGGGCACCTGGCAGGCGCCGCAGTGCGCGGGCACGGTGCGGCCGCCGAGCGCCGACGCCGAGTGCGAGGCGAGCTGCCGCGCGCACGCCGACGTCTACGCGGCCTGCACGCCGGCGTTCGTCCAGGTGCGCCCGTCGCACGGCGCCGAGATGGCCGCGCGGCTCGCGGCGACGCTGCAGGCCAACCTGCCGGCGCTGCTGCACGCCGAGGTGGCGCTCGGCCGGAGGCTCCTCGGCGACGCCCAGACGGTGGTGCAGGTCGGCGCTGCGCTGCCGCGCGTCGTGGGCGACGCGGGCGCGCACGCGCTCGCGTGCGTCGCCGGGGCGGCCGAGGCGTCGACGAGCGCGTCGGTGCGGATCCAGGTGAGCGTGCGCGCCAGCGCCAGCGTCACGGGGCGCGTCGGGGCGACGGGCGGGTAGCGGCCGGGCCGGAACGGCGCGCGAGCGCGGGCGCCGGGGCGCACGCTCAGCGGGACGCGCGAGGCACACCGACGGCGCCCCGGAGCACGGCGAGTGCAGCGCGGCGGCGACGGCGGTAGACTTGTCTCCGTGCAAGCGCTCAAGACCCGCGTTCAAAACGGCCGCATCGTCGTGAACGAGCCCACCGACCTGCCGGAGGGCACGGTGCTCGAGCTGGTCGTCGCCGATCCGGGCGACGAGCTGGACGACGAGGAGCGCGCCGAGCTCCATGCGGCGCTGGCGGAGGGGCTCGCGGAGCTGCGAACGGGAGGCGGCGTCGACGCGGACGAGCTCCTGTCCGAGCTGCGGGCCCGCGGGTGAAGGTCCGGTTCCTGGGGCGCTCGGCCGAGCACGCGCGGGCGGCTGACGCGTGGTGGCGCGAGAACCGCGAGGCTGCGCCGTCCCTGTTCGCGGAGGAGCTCGCCACGGCGCTCCGCATGCTCAGGAACGTGCCGGAAATGGGAGCGCCTTACGGACCCAAAGCCGATGACAGAGTGCGGCGCGTCTTGCTGCCGCGGACTCGGTACTACGTCTACTACGCGTATGTTCCGGAGGAACGCTCGATTGGCGTGCTCGCCATCTGGAGCTGTCTGCGCGGGAGGCCGCCCAGCTTGCGGCACGCGCGTGGGATGAGGCGACCCTGACCGGGGGCGCAGCGATCGTCGCTGCTCCGGCGCCGCCGCGCCCTGGACGGCGCGCCCTCGTCTGCATGGACGGCGTGGACGGCGCCGCGCCGGTCGGACTACCCTCCCGCTCCCGCCGGGAGGATCCCATGACCGATCTCGACGACCGCTGTCTCGACACGTTCCCCGAGTGGCTGCGCAGCCTCGCCTCCGACGCCACCGACCTGGCGGCCCTGCTCGCCGCGCCGGACATCCCGGAGCCCGCGCGCCGCTCGCTCGCGGGCGGCCTCAATTACCTCTTCAAGTCGCTCGACCTCATCCCGGACGGCATCGAGGACCTCGGCTTCCTCGACGACGCCTTCGTGCTGCGCGTCGCCGCGGCGTTCGCTGCGGCGGAGAGCCCGGCGCTTCGCGACCAGGCGCCCACCGTCGCGCGGCTCGCCCGCGACGCCGAGCTCATCGCGGAGCTGCTCGGCGCCGACAGCGCCCGGCTCAAGGGCTACGTGCGCTCGCTGGAGAAGGGCGCGGCGCGCGGCCGCACCGTCGACGACATCCTCGGCGACGAGCAGGTCCGCACGTCGTTCATGCACGAGATCACCGGCTGGGCGTCGAGCTACACCGCCCCGACCTTCAGCCGCGACGCGAAGAACCTGATCAAGCTGAAATCCTTCCTCTCGGCCAAGCTCCCCGCCTGAGGCTCCACGCCCGCTCGCGCCGCGGCGCCCCCCCGCGCGGCGCAGCGCGAGCGCCGCCCACGTAGTACACCACGCGCACCACCCCGGAGGACCGCGTCCGATGTCAGCCGCTCCCCGCCTCTCCGCGCCGCTCGGCGCGCTCGTCGCCGCGCCGCTCGGCGCGCTCGTCGCCGCGCTGCTCGCCGCGGGCTGCGACGCCGATCGCCCCGCCCCGACGGCGCCGCGGCCCGCCCCCGCCGCCTCGGCGCCCGCCCCGCGCTCGGCCGGCGCCGCGCCCGCGCCGCCGCCCGACGCCGATCGCTCCTACGCCCGCCCCGCCGCCGAGCGCGTGGTGGCCATCGGCGACGTGCACGGCGACCTCGCGGCCACGCGCGCGGCCCTCCGGATCGCGGGCGCGATCGACGGCGCGGATCGGTGGATCGGCGGGAAGCTCGTGCTCGTCCAGACGGGCGACGAGCTCGACCGCGGCGACGGCGAGCAGGAGATCGTGGACCTCTTCGACCGCCTCGGCGAGGAGGCGCGTGCCGCCGGCGGCGCGGTGTACGCCTTGAACGGCAACCACGAGGTCATGAACGTTCAGCTCGATTTCCGCTACGTCACCGAGGGCGGCTTCCGGGACTTCGAGGACGCGCCCGGGGTCGACGCCGCGGCCCCGCGGCTCGCGCCCGTGCCGCCGCCCGCGCGGGCCCGCGCCGCCGCGTTCGCGCCCGGCGGGCCCTACGCGAAGAAGCTCGCGACGCGCGACGTGATCATCACCGTCGGCGACACGGTCTTCGCGCACGGCGGCGTGCTCCCGGCGCACACGCGCTACGGCGTGGCGAGGATCAACCGCGAGGTGCGCGCGTGGATGGAAGGAAAGGCCCCGTCCCCGCCGGCCGTGATCGCCGCCGAGGACAGCCCTGTGTGGGCGCGGCTCTACTCGAGCGACCCGCCCCCGACCCCGGGCTCGAGCGCCTGCGCGGCGCTCGACCAGGTGCTCGCCGCGATGTCCGCGAAGCGCATGGTCGTGGGCCACACCGTCCAGCGCCAGGGCGTCACCTCGGCCTGCGGGGACAAGGTCTGGCGCATCGACGTCGGCATGGCCGCCCACTACGGCGGCAAGCCAGCAGCGCTGGAGATTGCCGGTGACACGGTGCGCGTCTTGACCGGCGACACGAACGAGGCGGGCGCCGACAAGGGCGAGAGCAAAGGGAACGCGAGCCGCGAGAAAAAGTGAGCCGAAAACGCAACATCAGGGCACTTCCCTGACGCGTGAGCCACGCGAAGCCTGCGAACCGCCCGAACGGCGCGGAAACACGCCGGACCGCGCGAAACATCCGGACCCGGCGAACCCCCCGGACCGTCGAAACGACGGTCGCGTCGGATCAACGCAGCGCAAGCGTGGGACGCGCAAGCATGGGATGAACGAGATGAGCGCCGCGCCGGCCCGCCCGTGGTCCATTGACGGGCGCCGAGAGGACCGGATAACGTCGTTGGCAAACTGGGGTCTTTCGATCCACAGGGGAAGGGAATCAGATGCCTGAGCTACCGCTCGCGCTGATCCACGAGGCGAATCGGGGCGTACGGGACCCCGCCCTGGAGTCCGGCGAACGGCGGCTTCCCCTGCTGTATCCTCGTGTCGCACCTTCTCCGCTGCGCCGACGCCGGCAGCTCGGGCGCCGCGCAGCGCGGCCCGGCACGGGGAGCGGCTGATGGACGACGACGAGCTGTTGCGCGCCCTGACGCGCATCGCGCAGCAGGATCGAGGGGGCGATCCGCGCACGCGCAAGCTCGGCGAGGAGATGCTCCCCGAGGGCGAGCAGGGCGCCGAGGGCGGCGCGCGCCCGAGGGCGGCGCGCCAGGGCGAGGGACTGGAGGGGCGCGAAGCCCGGCCGCCCCTCGACGACGAGACGCGCGCCCGGCTCGCGGACCAGCTCATCGCGCAGCTCCGGGAGCCGCGCGGCGACGCGCCCGCGCCGCTGTCGCGCCCCATCGTCGACAGGGAATCCGGGATCCGCTTCCGGGGCCCCCACGCCTGGGACGGCGAGGTGGAGGAGCCGGACGCCATCGTCGAGCCGCCGCAGCTCGGCGCCGACGCCGACTCGCTCAGCGGGACGAGCGCGCCGCTGAACACGGACGCGCCGGTCTGTCGCTCGATCGGCGGCGCGTCGGAGCCGCCCGGCGCGTCCGAGCCGGCGCCCGGCGCGTCGGAGCCGCCGCGCGACGTCGTCTGCCAGGGCGCGGCGGCGGCGCCCGGCGCCGGATGCGCGCCGGACGACGCGGGCGTCCTGGTGCCGCGCGCGCGCCCGGCGGGCCCCGAGCTGCGCGTCGAGCGGCGGACCTCGCGGCGGAGCCAGGCGCGCGCGATCGCGGGCATGGCCGGCTGGGCCGCGGCGGCGGCGCTCGTGTCGCTGCTCGCGCTGCGGCCGGCGCCGTTCGCGCCGGGCGCGGCGCCGCTCCCCGGCTACACGGTCGCGACGACCCTCGGCGACGGCCCGCACCACGGCGATCGCGAGCCGGGCGCTTCTCGCCACGTCGCCCACGTCGCCCACGTCGCCCACGTCGGCCGGGGCGCCCGGCTCACGATCGCCCTGGCGCCCGGCGGCCGCGTGCACGCGCCGGTCGACGTGAAGGCGTTCCTCGTGCAAGGCGGGAACGCGCGCCCGTGGCCGGTGGCGATCGATCTGGACGAGCGCGGCGGCGCGCGCATCTCGGGGACGCGGGAGGAGCTCTTCAAGGACGTCGCGGCGGGCGCGTGGGAGGTCGTCTTCGTGATCGGCCAGCCCGGCTCGCTGCCGGACGACGCCGGGGCGCTGGCCGACGAGCACGGCATCCACCAGGCGGGGGGCCGGCTCGTCCGGCAGCGATTGTTCCTTGACTGACCGCCACTTGGACTAAGAGGAAAGGCGCTCTTCTCGCGGCGCGCGCCGGCCGACGGCTCGCCCCGGGGGGTGCCGGTCGACGGGCGAGCCCGGGGGCGCGGCGCCGTCGGGCGCGGGGGGGCAGAGGGCAGCACGCATGAACCGACGGATGTTCAAGAGCAAGATCCACCGCGCGACCGTGACCCACGCGGATCTGCACTACGAGGGCAGCGTCACGATCGACGCCGATCTCCTGGAGGCCGCCGACATCCTGCCCTACGAGGCGGTCGATATCTGGAACGTGACGCGCGGCTCCCGGCTGACGACGTACGCGCTCGCGGGGGCGCGCGGCTCCGGGGTCGTGTGCATCAACGGCGCCGCGGCGCACCTGAACCAGCCCGGCGACCTCGTGATCATCGCGACGTTCGCGGACATGGACGAGGCCGAGGCGCGGCGGCACGCGCCGCGCGTGCTCCGCGTCGACGGGCAGAACCGGCCGCTCGCCGAGCAGCCCCCCGAGACGCCGGGGCCGCTCGCGCCGGGGGGGCCGCGCGCGTCCAACTGAGCGCGCGGCGTCAGCCGCCGTGCGGCAGCGCCCGCGCGACGGGCGCGCGGGCCAGCCGGACGAAGCGCGCCGTGAGCACCGCCGCGACGGCCATGAGCCCCGCGGTGAGCCCGAACCAGAGGCCGCGGACGCCGAGGTCGAGCCCGAAGGCGAGCCCGATCGAGAGCGGCAGGCCGAAGGCCCAGTGGGCGCCGAGGTTGGCCCAGAAGGGGAACCGCACGTCGCCCGCGCCGCGCAGCGCGCCGGCGGCGACCGCCTGGATGCCGTCGAAGAGCTGGAAGAGCGCGGCGATGCGCAGCAGCGGGACGCCGAGGGCGAGGACCTCCGCGTCCGGGGTGAACGCGCCGATCAGGGCGTGGGGGAACGCGGCGTACGTCGAGGCGCTCACGCACATGACGCCGGCGCCGAGCAGGAGGCCCAGCAGGCCGGGGCGCAGCGGCGACCGGCCCGCGCCGACGGCGTGCCCGACGCGGACGGCGGTGGCGCCGCCGACGCCGATCGCCCCCATGAACGCGAAGGCGGCGAGCCCGATCGCGACCTGGTGCGCCGAGACGACGGTGGCGCCGAGCCGCCCCGCGAGCAGCGCCGTCATGCCGAACACGCCGACCTCGGCGAGGAGCTGGAGCCCGATCGGGACGCCGAGCCGGTAGACCGCCATGACCGGCACGGCGCCCGCGTCGTCCCGGGCCGCGCCGCGCCGGCGCAGGGCGGACCAGAGCGCGATCGACGAGAGCACCGCGCTGGCGAGGCTCGCGGCGAGCCCCGCCCCGAGCGCGCCGAGCTGCGGCAGGCCGAGCGGCGGCAGGCCCACCCAGCCGAGCGCCTCGTCGCCGCGGACCAGGAGGTTGCACGCGACGAGGTTGACGGCGTTCGCCGCGATCACGGCGACGAGCGCGGGCCGCGTCGCGCCGTGGGCCTGGAGGAAGCTCTTCGTGGCGAGGAAGACGGGCCAGAGGAAGATCCACAGCGCGTGGCCGAGGACGTACCGGCGCACGCCGGGGACCAGCGCGGGGTCGACGCCCATGGGCGCGAGCGCGAAGGTCGCCGCGAGCGCGGCAGCGAACGCGACGACGCTGACGAGCACGCTGGCGCGCAGGGTCGCGCGCAGCGCCGCCCACGCCTGACCCGGGCGCCCGGCGCCGATCGCCTGCGACGCGAGCGGATCGACCGCGGCGGCGATGCCGATGCCGAGCGCGTTGGACGTGTGGACGAGCGTCCTGCCCATCGCGCAGGCGGCGAGCTCGTCGACCGAGACGCGCCCCACGATCGCCACGTCGACGAGCGACATCGCGACGAGCCCCGCCTGCGCCACCGCGATCGGCAGCGCCAGGCGCGCGAGCGTGCGCAGCTCGGACTGCGCGCCGTCGGCGGCGAGAGGGGTGGGTGCGAGGTTCAAGGGTTCACCGGCGCCGGAAGAAGAGCGCCACCGTAGCGCGCCGGGGAGAGAGCGCTCGTCGGGGACGCCCGGCGGGAGGCGCAGGGGTGAAGATCAACGATCTTCCTGGCTTTCTGTGATCCGGGCGGCTGGACCGCGAAGGAAGAGAGAGAGAAGAAACGCAAAGGCGCAAAGGGGGTGGACTGAAGTCTCTCGACTCCGATCTCCGTCCCCGAGCTGCCGCCTTTATTCTCTCTCTTTCTTTTTTGCGCCTTTGCGTTGTTTCTTCTTTTCGCTGGCGTGCTTTGACGCCCTCTCCTCGCGCCGCCCACCCCTCACCAGGCGAGGTGAACCCTCCCATCCAGGTACACGCGCTGCGCCTCCGCGAGCCCCGTCGACTCGCCGTCCACGGCGCGCAGGATCCCCGTCGCGGGCCCGAGCATGACGTCGCGCCCCGCCTCGAAGCGCTGCGCCCGGACCAGGGCGCGGTAGGCCTTGTCGAGCAGGAGCGCCCGCTCGCGCGACGGCGCCACGAGGTACGCGAGGTCGCGATCGCCGCCGGGCGCGCCGCGGCGGACCTCGGCCTCGTCGAGCGCGCCGCCCGGGAAGAACCGCGCGAGCATCTCCGTGTTTCCGCGGTAGTCGTCGGCACCGCCGGCGCGGCGCAGGTACGTCAGCACCTCGGGGTCCGCATGGCCGGCCTGCGGCGCGTCCGGCATGCCGCGCAGATCCTGGTGCCGCCAGCCGGCGGCGCCAGGCACCTTGCGCGCCAGCGAGAAGGTGTGGTCCACCGTGACGCCGACAGCGCCGTGACACCCCATGCACGCGCGGTGCTCCTCCGCCGTCTGCAGCCGCAACCGGCCCTGCTCGTCCTCGATGAACCCCTGGATCTGCCAGCCGAACGCGTTGCGCAGGCCGACCTCGGGCGCGCCCGCGTAGAGCGGCGGGCGCCCCTCCTCCTTCTCGTCGGCCTCGCGCTCGTACGCGCGCGAGATCGCCCAGTCGTCCGGCTCGTCGGCCTTGCGCGCGTAACGCAGCTCCTTCATCCGCGCCGCGAGCATCCCCGGGCGGTCCGGGTCGAGGTAGCGCACCGAGTGCAGGAGCTCCGTCCCCCGCGGGTAGATCCACGCGCGCACCGGGACCCCGGCCGCGCCCCCCGCGTAGCGCGCCGGCAGGCGACGGATGCGCGTCACCGCGGGCGCGATCACGCCGTCGCCGTCGAGATCGACCCCGGCGACGACCTCGCTCACCGGCTCGACCTCCCGCCCCGCCGAGGCCGCCATCGGGGCCGCCTCGCCGGCCCGGGGCAGCGGCGACGGCGACGCGATCGCCGCCTCGAGCAGCGCGAGGTTCAGCTTGTAGACCTCCCGCGACGGGGCGCCGGACGCGTCCTCGCGGAACGCCGCCGGCAGCCGGATGAACACGTCGCCGGCGCTGCCGTTCGTGGGCCAGAAGCTCCCAGGGAACGGCTTGTACCGCACCGCGCGGAAGCCGCTCCCGTCGGCCGCGAAGCCCTCGTCGTCGAGGCCGGCCTCGAGGTCGAGATCCGGCACGTAGCCCGGGTAATCCCCACGCGACGAGAGCGCCCGGCGCAGCGGCGCGTAGTTGTCCTCCCGGATGTACTCGAGGATCTCGGCGTCGCTCGTCCGCGCGGCGACGGCCGACAGGTCCTCGAGCAGGTTGGTCCAGGGGTTCGTCCGCGCCGCGTCCGAGAAGCTGTAGTCGCGCTGGAGGTCGTGATCCGCGAGCGTGTTCGGGCCGAGCCCGGTCGCGTGGCACGTCCAGCAGCCGTTCGCGCCGCCCGCCGTGCTCGCGTAACACATCGGCGGGATCGACGCCTCGGGGTTGCCCGCGCGCCCGGCACGCGCGGCCGCTGTCGCGAGCGGGTCGTACGCGCCCCCGCCGCAGCTCGACCCCGCGGCGACGACGGCGGACGCCGCGGCCAGCGCCAGCGCCGCGGACAGCAGGCGCGCACGGCCACGCTGCCAGGCGCCCAGCGGGCGCGACGCGCATGACGGGCGCAACGGGCGCAACGGGCGCAACGGGCGCAACAGGCGCAGAAGACGCATCGCTCGCACGGCGCTCACCCGGGCAGGAAGCTGACCGCGATCACGCTCGACAGCGCGTCATCGCCGTGGGGCCACGCGCTGTACGCGTCCTCGCCGGGGTGCTGCACGGACATGAAGATCGTGCCCATGTCGGGGGTGAACTGCGGGCCTGTCGCCTCCGCGTCGCCCGGCATGGCCACCACGCGGAACGCCTTGCCGAAGCTCGGCGCCACGACGCCCGGCGCGCCCTCGCGGTGCGCGGGGTCGAGATCCAGGTAATAGAACGCGTCCGCGTGCGGGTTCGTCCCGAAGTTGCCGTCGGTCCCGAACCACACGCCGCCCTCGCGATCGAGCAGCAGGTTGTCCGGGCAGGCCGCGTCGAAGTCGCCCTGTCCCTTCGACCCGTGCCAGACCTCGAAGAACCGGAACGTCGCCGACGCGCCGGGCGCCGCGGGGTCCTCCTCCTCGAGCGCGAAGATCGAGCCCACCTCGTCCGCGCGCCGCGGGGCCTCCGTGGCGTGGACCTCCGGCGCGAACAGGACGCCCCGCTGGTCGAGCGCCGTCGGCCGCGTGTGGTTCGTGAACGCCACGTAGATCCGCGGCGTGCCGCTCGGATCGCGCGGGTTCCACTCGATGTCCTCGGGCCGGTTCAGCTCCATGACCCCGATCTTGTTGCTCGCCGTGAACAGCGCGCGCCGGACGTCGTCGTCCGATGCGAAGCCGCCTATCCCGTTCCAGCGCACGTCGCGCAGCGCCTCGCCCACCGTTGTCGCCGGCGCCCCGAGCGCGGCCGCGTTCGGCGCGATCGCCGTGCTGCTCACGGAGAGCTCGACCCACCGGCCGACGCCGGGGGCCGCCTCGGTCGGGGCCGCGCCGGTCGCGAGCAGGGTGTCGCCGGTCGCGTTGTCGAGGCCCTCGAAGTGCGCCGCGTAGAGCGTGCCGTCCTCGAGCAGCGCGCGGATCTCGGCCCGCCCCATCCCGGCCGCGACCTTGCCGGCCGTCACGTACTTGTAGATGCGGCCGCCGCGGCGGTCGTCGGCGCCGTAGATCACGATGGGCTGGCCCGGCAGGAGCTTCCAGTCGCCGTCGACGGCGAAGGTCGCGGCCTCCCAGCGGGCGCGGCCCATGAAGCCGAGCTTCATGTGGCCCACGCCGGGCTCCGTCGCGCCCTCGAACTCGCCCGCCGGCTTCCCGGGGTCGATCTCGGCGAGGTACCCGTAGTGGTCGCGGGGCTGGCGGCCGCTCTGGTCGGAGATGCGCCCGAACTCCGCCGTCTCGCTGGCCTCGACGACGGGGCTCACGCTGGCGCCCGGATCGAACCCCTTGCCCGCGAGGAACTTCTGGTCGCCCGACCAGCTCGCCTCGAGATCGCCGTAGTAGTCCTGCACGTTCTCCTCGGCCGAGATCACCGTGCCCCACGGCGTCAGCCCGCCCGCGCAGTCGCCCATGATGCCGGCCACGACGCCCTCCGGGAGCGCCTCGCCGGTCGTGTCGTCCCTGCCCGGGCCGAGCAGCGCCTGGCCCGCGACCCGGGTCCGCGTGGCGCTCGTGGCGTCGTAGCGGACGGCTGTCGCGCTCCGGTCGACGGACCACGCGCCGGTCGACGGGTCCTGCACGGCGCGCAGCCACGAGCCGCCGACCTGCTTCTTCTCCCACCGGATGTACGTGTCGACGTCCGCCTGCGACCAGACGCTCGACGCGACGTCGTTCGTGAGGACGCCGAGGGCCCTGAGGTGCCGGGCGAGCGTGAGGTGCTGGCCGGTCGGCGCGGAGGTGACCGTGGGGCTCCTCCCCGAGACGTACTCGTGGTTGACCCAGAGCCAGCCCGCGGAGCCCGAGCCGTTCCACTGCGGGGCGTTGCCCGGCGCGGCGTCCCAGCCCTGGCCGAAGAAGGCGATGTAATCGTTGTTGGCGCCGAAGCGGGGCGCGTCCGGCGCGGCGCTGAAGGTCAGCGGGTCGAGCCAGCTCACGAGCACGTCGGAGCGCACCCCGGCGAGCGTCCGGATGGTGTCTGTCGCGGCCGCGTGGAGCGGGAACTGCTCGCCCGCGGGCAAGGCGCCGGCGGCGAAGAGCTCCACGCGCTCCTTCACGTAGTCCGAGAGGTTCGCGGCGCTGGTCCGCGTCGGCGCGTCCTCGCCGGGCTCGCCCTTCGGCCCGGGCTGCCCGTCCTGGCCCGGCGCCCCGTCCTGGCCGTCCTCGCCGTCCCTTCCAGGAGCGCCGTCCTGGCCGTCCTCTCCATCTTTGCCGGGCGCGCCGTCCTTGCCGGGCGCGCCGTCCTCACCAGGAGCGCCGTCGTTGCCGGGCACGCCCTTCGCCCCATCCTCGCCGCAGCCGCTCCCGAGGGCGGCGAGGCCGCCCACGAGCACCAGAAGAAAGGCCGACCTCAGGGTCCGCTTCGTCATCATTGCATCGTCTCCGCCGGGTAATGGCGGCAGACGATGCCCGGCGATGGTGTCGCCCGGGTGCGACGAGCGCGACGACTTCTTGTCAGACAGCGTCCGCGCCACGAGCGCGCGGCGCGCGAGATCACGGCGCGCGTGGGGGAAAGCTCCCCGGCGCGGGGCGTCGCGCTACTCGTCGTCGTCGTCGGGGACGACGACCTCTTGGCCGAAGCGCGCGCGCGCCTCGAGCAGGTCCTGGTCCGAGATCCAGGTGCGCTCGCAGCTATGGAGCGGCGCGACCTGGTAGACGTCCTTGCGCTGCTCGCCGTGTCCGTCGTCGAGGACCCGGACTACCTCGTGATGGAGCCCGCAGGAGGGGCAGAGCGCTCGCATGAGGGGTCACTATAGTGCGAGCGCCCTGGGTGCAAGGCCCTCCCCGCGCGCCGCCGAGGGGCGGCGCGGCGGAGGGACGTCGGCGCTGGGGAGAGGGACGAAGGCGGGGTCGGGAGGGACAGGGACGGCCGGGTCAGGCCGTGACGCGGGCGCCGGCCGCGGCGGGCGCCCTCTCGCCCGACTTGATGCGCATCCCGTAGAAGGAGCGGTAAACGAACACCGTCGAGAGAACGAAGAACACGGCCGCGAGCACAATGCTCGTCGTGCGGTCGATCTCGATCGCCAGCTCGACCGCGAGGAGACCGAACAGGGTCGTGAACTTGATGATCGGGTTCATCGCGACAGACGAGGTGTCCTTGAAGGGGTCGCCCACGGTGTCGCCGACGACCGTGGCCGCGTGGAGCGGCGTGCCCTTCTCCTTCAGCTCCACCTCGACGAGCTTCTTCGCGTTATCCCAGGCGCCGCCGGCGTTCGCCATGAAGATCGCCTGGTAGAGCCCGAAGAGCGCGATGCTGATGAGATAGCCGATGAAGAAGAACGGCTCGAGGCAGGCGAACGCGAGCGTCGAGAAGAAGACGCCGAGGAAGATGTTGAACATCCCCCGCTGCGCGTATTGCGTGCAGATCTCGACGACCTTCTTGCTGTCGGTGATCGAGGCCTTCTCCACCCCCTCGAGGCGGATGTTCGCCCTGATGAACTCGACAGCGCGATAAGCCCCCGTCGAGACCGCCTGGGTGGACGCGCCGGTGAACCAGTAGATCACCGCGCCGCCGGTCACCAGGCCGAGCAGGAACGGCGGGTGGAGCAGCGAGAGCCTGTCCACGTTGGCCGTCAGCCCCCTCGTGAGCACGACGATGATCGAGAAGATGAGGGTCGTCGCGCCGACGACCGCCGTCCCGATGAGCACCGGCTTGGCCGTCGCCTTGAAGGTGTTGCCCGCGCCGTCGTTCTCCTCGAGGTAATGCTTGGCCTTGTCGAAATTCGGGGTGAAGCCGAAGTCCTTCTTCAGCTCGGCCTCGATGTTGGGCACGTTCTCGATGAGCGAGAGCTCGTAAACCGACTGCGCGTTGTCCGTCACCGGGCCGTACGAGTCGACCGCGATGGTCACCGGGCCCATGCCGAGGAAGCCGAACGCCACGAGGCCGAAGGCGAAGACGCTCTCGGCCATCATCAGGCTCTCGAGGCCCTGGGCCGAGATGAGGTACGAGACGCCCATCAGCACGACGAGGACGAGGCCCATCCAGTACGCGCTGAAGTTGCCGGCGGTCAGGCCCGACAGCACGTTCAGCGAGGCGCCGCCCTCGCGCGACGCGGTCACGACCTCGCGCACGTGGCGCGACTCGGTCGAGGTGAAGATCTTGATCATCTCCGGGATGATCGCGCCCGCCAGGGTGCCGCACGTGATGATCGACGACAGCTTCCACCAGAGCGACGGGTCGCCCCCGAGATCCGGGATCATGAACGCCGAGACGGCGTAGGTGAGCGCGACGGACACGATCGAGGTCAGCCAGACGAGGCGCGTCAGCGGGGCCTCGAAGTTCATCTTGTCGGCGTTCGCGTAGGACGCCTTCGCGATCGCCTCGTTGAGGAGGTACGAGCCGATGCTCGCGAGGACCATCACGATGCGCATCACGAAGATCCAGACGAGGAGCTGGACCTGGACGCCCGCGTCAGGGACGGCGAGGAGGATGAACGAGATGAGCGCGACGCCGGTCACGCCGTAGGTCTCGAAGCCGTCGGCGCTCGGGCCGACCGAGTCGCCGGCGTTGTCGCCCGTACAGTCGGCGATGACGCCCGGGTTGCGCGCGTCGTCTTCCTTGATGTTGAAGACGATCTTCATGAGGTCGGAGCCGATGTCGGCGATCTTCGTGAAGATGCCGCCCGCGATGCGGAGCGCGGAGGCGCCGAGCGACTCGCCGATGGCGAAGCCGATGAAGGTCGGGCCGGCGTAGTCGCCGGGGATGAAGAGCAGGATCATCAGCATGAGCATGAGCTCGGTGCTGATGAGGACCGCGCCGATGCTCATCCCGGCCTTGAGCGGGATGGCGTAGGTCGGGAACGGCTTGCCCTTGAGGCTCGCGAACGCGGCGCGCGAGTTCGCGAAGGTGTTGATGCGCATGCCGAACCAGGCGACGCCGCAGCTGCCGGCGATGCCGACCAGGCTGCTCAGCAGGATGACCACGACCTTCGTGGCCTCCATGTGGCGCAGCACGCCGAAGTAGAGGACCATGACCGCGCCGATCAGGACCTCGAGGATCAGGATGAACTTGAATTGCGTGACGAGGTACGTCTTGCAGGTCTCGTAGATGAGCTCCGAGATCTCCCGCATCGAGCGGTGGACGGGGAGCTTGTTGAGCTGCGAGAAGATGACGATCCCGAACACGAACCCGAGCGCGCAGACGACGATGCCGCCCAGGAGAAGCGTGCGGCCGTCGACGCCGCCGAACGACTGGGTGCCTAGATCGGGGAGGACCAGATCGGATTCACTGGCGCTGGCGAGCCCGCCGCTGAGCAGAAGGGCGAGCGCAGCGAGCCCGGCCAGCAGCGGAGAAAGCCAGGCCTTTTGAGACCGGATGACGTTCATGGACGGTGTGCCTCCATCGCAAATGCCGATGCAGAGGGAGGCGCCGTCGCCGCCCGCTGCTTCGTGGTTCCGAGGGGTTGGCCGCCTGCGTAAAGGGAAAGGAGAACCGGCGTGCTGCCGGCTGGGTTCTTGCTCTAACGCCGACGCTTCAGCACAGCCTCGCCCCCCAGCGACCGGTGGTGTCGGATTGCTCGGCTCTGCCGAGCGCGCCTCTACCGTGTGACCGCCGAGGCGCGCCGTAGGTACCATGTGTGGCAGACGCCGTCGAGAGGGTGCGAGGCGCGCGCACGACGAGAGTCCCTATCAGCGCGGGTGTGTCAGGAGAACGCTTAGGGAGATTGCGTAGGTTCGTGTCGCGATGGGAGGAGGCAGAGAGGAGCGCGCATTACGGCGCTCCTTACACGAACCATCGCATTCTGTGCGTCCAGGGCGTTTGGACGCGCTCGGTCGCACCCAGTTGCGCCTGGTCGCGTTCCATTGCGCTCGATCGGGTTCATCTGCCAATCCGAGCCAGACAGCCGCTGATCGGAGCCTGATTCCCCGTTGAAGCGCGCATTACCGCGCTCCTTGACGAATTGTCGTATTTCGTTCGTCCAGGGCGTTCAGACGCGCTTGATCGCGTTCCGTTGAGCGCGGTCGCGTTCCGTTGCGCGCGGTCGCGCTCATCCGCCGGTCCGAACCAGACAGCCGCTGATCGGAGCCCGAGTCCGCGCTGGAGCGCGAATTACCGCGCTCCTTGACGAATTGTCGTGTTTGTGCGTCCAGGGCGTTCAGACGCGCTCGGTCGCGATCAGTTGCGCTCGGTCGCGTTCATCCGCCGGTCCGAGCCCGACAGCCGCTGATCGGAGCCCGAGTCGGCGTTGGGGCTCGCGTGGGACGTGAGGAGCTCCGCCACGAGATCCCGACACTCCGGCTTGTTCCGGAGGTGGCTCAGCAGCAGGTTCGACGCCTCGCTGAACGACTTCTCGTACGCGAGCCCCTCGCGCGTGCGCGCCGCGACGCGCTCGCGCCCCTGCGCGAGGTCCTCCTCGAGCGCCTCGGCGTAGCGGGCGAGCTGCGCGCGGAGCTCGTCGATCTGGCGGCGGAGGTCGCGCGCGTTCGCCTCGCGCGCGTTCTTCTTGTGCTCGTAGCGCCCGAGCTGCTCGCGCTTCGCCTGCGCGGTCGCCGCGGCCGCGCCCGCGCGCTCGTAGACGAGCGGGTCGTGGTTGCCCTGGCGCACGGCCGCGTCGGCGAGCTGGCGCGCGGACAGCGCGAGCTTCTCGGCGGAGGCGAGCTCGACGCGGACCTTCTCGACGTCCTCGCCGTCGGCCATCGCCTCGCGCATCACGCGCGACTCCTCGTGCGCGAGCTCCTCGACCTTGCGGCCGATCTCGGCGCGCAGCGCGCGGCCGCGGCGCTCGAGCGCTTCGAGCTTGCGGGTGAGGCTCGCGACCTCGCCCTCGAGCTTGTTGGCGCGCGCGGCGAGATCCCAGGCCTGCGCGAGGCCGTTCTGGACCTCCTGCGGCACCTGGCCGGACGGGTAGGCGCGCGAGACCATGCGCGAGAAGAGGGCCGCGCGGCTCGCCCACTCGATGACACCAGCGCTCTGCGGCGGCGGCGGCGGCGGCGGGACGGGCACGCCGTCGCCCCCCTCGACCTCCCACGCGTGGGCGGGGAGCCCGCGCTGGAGCGCCTTCAGCTCCTCCTGGAGGTGGTGGGCGTCGCGGTAGCGCTTGCGGATGTCCTTCTCGAGCAGGCGCAGCACGATCGCCTCGCCCTGCGCGTGCGCGTCGGGGCGGATCGAGCGGGGGCGCGGCGGCGCGTGGGTGCGCTGCATCTCGAGGAGCGTGTCGCGGTCGTTCGCGCGGAACGGGAGCTGCCCCGTCAGCATCTCGAAGAAGAGCACGCCGAGCGCGTAGAGGTCCGACTGCGCCGTCGCCTCCTCGCCGCGGGCCTGCTCGGGCGACATGTACTCGGGCGTCCCGAAGACCGCGCCCTTCGGGGCGAGGCGCGGGTCGCGCGCGATGGCGGCGAGGCCGAAGTCGAGGATCTTGACGAAATCCTTCCGGCCGCCGCGGTGCGTGAGCAGGATGTTGTCGCTCTTCAGGTCGCGGTGCACGACGCCGAGGTCGTGGGCGCGCGCGAGCGCGGCGCACATCTGCTCGAGGATGTCCACCGACCGCGCGATCGGCATCGGGCCGCGCGCGAGCTCCGCCGAGAGCGGCGTGCCGACGAGGTACTCCATGACGAGGTAGAGCTCGCCCTCCTCGGTCTCGCCGATGTCGTGGATATCGATGATGTGGGCGTGATCAACGCGGTTTGCGGCGCGCGCCTCGCGCAGCATCCACGCGCGGAGGTGGGTCTCTCCGCGGAGATCGGGCCGGATGAGCTTCAGGGCGACGACCCGGTCGATCAGCACGTGACGGGCGCGGTAAACGACGCCCATGCCGCCTTCGCCAAGCCGTGCCTCGAGCCGGTACCGGCCGGCCACGACCTTCCCGATCAACGGATCGGTGCTCGAAGCCTTGGGACCTGCCGGTCGCTGAATCGCGCGCTCCATGGTGCCTTCGTTTCTCCTCAGCGCTCCCCGAAGTGCGTTTCGCGTGTCTCAGGGGCCTTATTGCGCTGTGCGGTGGTCGGATCGCTCGCTGAAGGTATCCGGTTTGAAACAGCTGGTCTACGGGCCCGCGGCCCGGGTGGAGATGAATCTCGGGCGCGCTCCGCGGAGGGGTCGGGGTGGGAGATCGGCGCCGCTTGCGCGCTTCCTCAAGCGTCCGCGGGGGGGTGCGCGGCCGGGGGCGCGTCCGCTTGCGGGCGGATGCCGGACGGGCGAGCATCGAGGGGCAGGCGACAGACGAAGCGCGCCCCGGCCAGCTCGCGCCGGCCAGCGCGCCGCTCGCCGCCGCCATCGTCGTCGTCATCGTCGACGGGCGGCGGCGAGGGCGACAGCGCCGGCGCGAGGGCGAGGGTGCCGCCGTGCCGTCGGACGATGTCCGTCGAGATCGAGAGCCCGAGGCCCGTCCCGTGCCCTCGCGGCTTTGTCGTGAAGAACGGATCGAAGATGCGCTGCGCCAGGTCGAGCGGCACGCCGGGGCCGCTGTCGGTAATGGCGACGGCCGCCATGTCCTCGTCGATCCAGGTCTCGACGCAGATCGCCGGCGCGCCGGGCGGCGTCGACGAGGCGGCGCCGGCCTCCTCCAGCGCCTGGATGGCGTTGACGAGGAGGTTCATGAACACCTGGTTGATCTCGCCGCTCCGGCAGGTGACCGGCGGCAGGTCGCCGTAGCGCCGGATCACCGCGATGCGCGCCTGGCGGAGCCGCGGGCCGAGCAGCAGCAGCGTCTCCTCGAGCCCGGCGTGCAGGTCGACGGGGAGCGGTTCGCCCGAGACGCGCGAGAAGCTCTTGAGGTTGGTGACGATGCGGACGCTGCGCTCGACCGCGCGGTGGACGACGTTCGAGATGCCGACGAGGTCGTCGAGGGCGGCGTCGGCCTGGAGCCGCTCGCGCAACGCCTGGAGCGCGCGGCGGCGCTCCTCCGGGAGCTCGGGCTCGGCCGCCCGGTAGGCGTCGAGGACGGCGCGGAGCTCGGCGGCCCGCTCCTCGATCGGCTGGGCGGCGCCGGCGATGGCGTTCAGGGGGTTATAGATCTCGTGCGCGACGCCGGCGACGAGCTCGCCGATGGACGCGAGCCGCTCGCCCTGGATGAGCGCGGCCTGCGTCCGCCGGAGCTCGGTGAGCGCGCGCGTGAGCTCCGCGGTGCGCGCGGCGACGTTCTCCTCGAGGCCGGCGCGCTCGCGCTCGAGCTCCGCGATGGTGCGGGACAGCGCCTGGCGCATGCGCTCGACGCTCTCGCCGAGGCCCACGACCTCCCGCGGCCCGGACAGCTCCGGCACCACCGCGTCGAGCTCGCCGCGGGCGACCTCGTCGGCGGCGCGGGCGAGCTGCGCCATGGGCCGGGAGAGCTCGCGCGCGGCCCGCGCGACGACGCCGAGGGCGGCGAGCACGAGCAGGGAGAACGAGGCGAAGAGCGCGGTGACGGCGTTGAAGTCCTCGTTGAAGGTCGAGCCGGTCGCGAGCGCGCGGTAGAGGCCGATCGACGAGAAGAGCGAGAGGAGCCCCGTGAACAGGAGCGGCAGCCCGAAGTCGCGGAGCATGCGCCGCCGGAGGGGCATGGGCGGCGCGCCGCGCAGCGGGCCGTCGACCTGCTGCGCGCCCGTCCACGCGCGCAGCAGGTCGACGGCCCGCGCGACGGAGTCCTTGTGCCACGCGCGCTGGTAGAACGAGACGCCGAAGCCGAAGAGCGCGCCGAAGCCGAGCTGCATGAGCCCGTCGGCGAGGGTGAAGGCGGCGGTGGCGCCGGGGCGCACGTAGGCGATGCCGATCGCGGTGCACGCGAGCCACAGCGCGAAGTTGAGGTAGGCGAGCACGTCGGGGAGCCGCTCGGCGCGGGCGAGGCCGCGGGCGAGCAGGGCGCGGTCGCCGGACGGGCCGGCCTCGAGGGCGGCGACGATCGCGCGCGTGGCGGGGCGCACGGCGAGGGTGAAGCCGAGGGTGCCGGAGAGCGCGAGCAGGGGGACGACCTCGAACCACGCCTGGAACACGACCTGGCTCTGGGTGCGGAGGAACGCGACGGCGAAGAGCAGCATGACGTGGCCGCCGACGATGCCGGCGGCCGTCGCCGACTCGGCGAGCCGCGGCCGGAGCGCGGCGGCGAGGGCGCGCGCGGAGGCGGCCTCGGAGGCGCCGCCGTCCGCGGCGTCGGCGCGGAGCAGGGCGCGGTAGATGGCGCGGCGCATGCCGCCGGCCATGACGCCGAAGGCGACCGCCGTGACGAGGAGGCCGAGCCACGCGGGCGGGGTGGCGTGGCCGATCCCGAGCGGGCTGGGCCACGAGGGGGGCGCGGCGGGGGCGCCGCGGCCGGCGAGCGGCAGGACGGCGAGCGGCCACGAGAGGGTCCGGATCGCCGCCGCGATGGCGAAGCCGCGGTCGCCGCGCCGGACGAGGGCGCCGGAGAGCGCGGCCGACAGGGCCATCGAGGCAAGGAGGAGGATCGCCGGCCACGGCGTTGTGAGGGCCGCGGGGACGACCGCCGAGAGGAACAGGAGGGCGGAGAACAGCTCCCAGCCGTTCGCGACGAGCTCCGCGCGGGCGCGCGGCGTGCGGAGCAGGGAGAGCGGGGGCGACGGCACGGGCGGGCGCCATGGAAGCCCAGCGGCCGCGGCTTCGCAACGGCGCGCGAGCTGCACGGCGCGCGCGGGTCACGCGGCGCTGGCGGCGCGCGGCGCTGGCGGCGCCGGCGCGGCCGGAGGAAGATCGCGCGCGTCGGATTGACTCTCCAGCGGCTGGAGACCTCAGGGTGGCGGCGTGGCAAGGGAGCGGCTCACCATCGGCGCGCTGTCGAGGCGGACGGGAGTTCCGGTGAAGACGCTGCGCTTCTACTCGGACGAGGGGCTCCTCCCGCCGTCCGAGCGGTCGCGGAGCGGCTATCGGCTCTACGCCGAGCAGGACGTCGTGCGGATCGATCTGATCCGCACGCTGCGCGAGGCAGGGCTCGGTCTGCAGACGATCCGGGCGGTGCTCCGCCGCGACGTGTCGCTGGGCGGCGCGCTCCGGCTGCGGCTCACCGCGGTCGAAGCGCAGATCAGGGCCTTGCAGCAGGTGGCCGCCGCGCTCCGCGCCGCGCTGCGCTCGGAGCCCACCGAGCAGGACATCAGGAGGTTGTGCGCCGTGACCCAGCTATCGAACGAGGAGAGGAGAGCCACCATCGAGCGCTTCTTCGAGCGCGTGTCGGACGGGATCCCCATCGACCAACAGTGGCTGCGCGGGATGATCGAGGCGAGCGCGCCGAAGCTGCCGGACGAGCCCACGCCCGCGCAGCTCGACGCGTGGATAGAGCTCGCCGGGATCCTGTCGGACCCGACGTTCGTCGAGAACATGCGCGCGGCGGCCGCGGACACGTGGAGCGGGGGCTTCGATCTGGTGGCCTACCAGCGGGCGAACCAGGAGGCCGCGCGCGCCGCGCGCGACGCCAGCGAGCGCGGCGTCGCGCCGTCGTCCGCCGAGGCGGCGCCGGTCGTCGAGGGCTTCGTCTCGGGGCTCGCCGCGGCGTCCGGCAAGCCGGCCGACGCGGCGTTCCGCGCGTCGCTGCTCGACCGGTTCAGCACGCACGACCCGCGCGCGTCGCGCTACTGGGAGCTCGTCGCGATCATGAAGGGCGAGGCCGCCGCGGCGGGGCGGGCGCCGGAGTGGGACTGGCTCGTGGAGGCGATCAAGCACCACCTGCGCGCGACGTGACGCGTCACCGGCCGGAGAGGCGCACGCCGGGGAGAACCTTTCGGCTCTCCACCACCTCCTCGAGCGCGTCCGCGTCGATCAGGAGGTGCGCGCGCAGGCTGCCCTCGATCGCGGTGAACACCTTGCCCTGGTACCGGACCTCGCCGCCGGGGCGGGCCGCGAGCCAGTAGTTGCCGCCGAAGCTGCCCCCCTCGCCCGCCGGGCTCGGGCCTGCGAGGAGCGGCGCGGCGTTGCCGGGGAACGGCTCGGGCGGGGTCGCGAAGCCGAGGAACGCCGGCGCGGGGGGCTCGGGCTCGGGGGCGGCGGAGAACGCGAGCGACGCGCCGGGCTCGAAGCTCACTGCGAGGACGCCCGCGCGCGCGTCGACGACGACGCCGGGCGTGCGCTCCTCGACGACGACCTCCTCGATGACCTTCCCCGAGACGAGCAGGAGCTTGTGGCTGCTCGTGATCTCCGAGCGATCGGCCGTGAGCTCGCGGCGCAGCGCGACCTCGTGCGAGACGTAGAACTGGAGGTTCTTCACGTCTCGGTCGGTGAGGCCGTGCTGCACCCGGAGCTCGTGCGTGAACGGCACGAGGCGCGGCCCGCAGCCGGTGACGGCGAGGAGGGCGGCGACCGCGAGCGCGAGGAGGAGCGCGGCGGGCGCCTGGCGCCTCCGCGGAGCGTGACGGGCGAGCGATGCGCGGACGCGGAACAGCATGGAAGCCCTCCGTGGCGGCGCCTCGGCGGGGAAGCCGGGGCGCGCTTCCTCGGAACGGCGGCGCCCGGCCGGAGCTTACAGCGCGAGTTCGTGCGGCGGCTCGCGGGATGCCCTCGGGGGAGGGAGGACAGCGCGACCGTGTCAGCGTCCCGGAAGGGGCATGCCCGAGATCGTTGCGAGCGCCCGGACAAGTTTGTCGAGGCTGTCGGATCGCTTGCGGACGAGGGCAATGTCGAGCCTCCGGGTCTCGCTCAGCTGGTGCGTCGTCGGCAGGTAGCCCGGGACGAGCCGCCTCAGCACTTCCTTGGCGCCGCGCTCGCTCTCCGGCGTGGGGGCTCCAACCCGCCGCAGCTCATCCTCCGCGAAATTGAGGAGCAACCACGTCTCGTACTCGCGGACCGCCATCACGGCATCGCCAGGCATGAGCACCTGAATGGCGCGCGCTGCATCCGGGCCCCACGTTGCCGGGCAATCGTCGTCCGCATCGCACAGGACAAGCACCGCGTCGGCCCTCCACGTCTGCCGCGCGAGCAGCACGGCGCGGCGCAGTCCGTCGGCGTGACAGCGGCGCAGCGGACCTCGGACCGTCTCGTCGACCAGCTTGCCGCGAGGGTGCCTGATCGGATCCTGATCGACGATCCACGCCGTATCGAGGAGGTGCTGGCGGAGGATCCGCATGCAGGGGTTCGGGATCGCGGCGACCTCGCCCTTGCCCTCGACGATGCAGACGAGTCGCTTCATCGGGCTCAGAGCTGGACGCTCGCGGGTTCTTCCCCCTCGATCCGCAGCGGCTCGGAGCGCATCAGCTCGGCGACAGAGAACAGCCCTTGTCGAACCACGTCGCGCTGCGCCGAGGAGAGCGGACCTATCTGCGTCACGCCGTCGCGGTACGAGCAGACAAGGATCTCCTCCTCGCGCGCGGCGTCGAGCAGATCGGCGCTGTGCGTGGTGATGAGCAGAGATCCCCTCGTCGACGCGTCCTTGAGCACGTCGAAGAGGAGCTGGGCGGCTCCGACGTGGATCGCGACCTCGGGCTCCTCGATGATCAGGAGCTCGTCCCCGGTCATCTGCTGGGCAGCGACGAGGATCCCGAGCGCGCGCAGGGCGCCTTCGGACATCTCGCTCGCCGAGAACCGCGCCACGTGCCCTCCAGGCTGGCGCTGCTCGAACTTGAGGAGCAGGAATCGATCGAACGCCTCCACGGCGATGCGCAAGAGGTCCGGGACGATCCGCTGCATGGCGGCCAGGACGCGCGCCTGTCCTTCGGCGTCGAGGCTCCGGAGCGCCACGGCGATGTTGCTTCCCGACTCGTCCAGGCGCGTGTTCTCGGTCGCGACCTGCGGCTTTCGCATGGCCTCGGCGTCGAGCCGGATCCGCGTGACGTTCCGGAGCGCTGTGGCCCTGGTGAAGTCGGCAAGCTGGCGCGCGAACACCATGGCGCTCGCGGTCTCGCTCAGCGGGGGGGCGCTCCCGCTCGAGATCACACGCTTCTCCGGTTCAGTCTCCACTTCCAGCCCCTCGGGCGTCCGCTCGACCGAGAGCACCGGGGCGCCTCGGACGAAGAGCTCGATGATCTCGTTGTGAAACGCCCAGGATCCGTCGCCTGCGGCCCGGATCGTGAACCGGTGACGCAGGTAGTCCGTCTCGAGGGCTTCGCGCGACGTTGCGGCGCGAATGTCCACGTGCACCTCGGTTCGGTCATCCTCGTCCGCCGGCTGCCAGCGCCTGATGCCGGCGATGCCGCCGCGCCTCTCGACCGCGGTCGCGGCGTCCGTCGCGACGTCGCGCGCGAATACGATGGCGTCTGCGAAGTTGGACTTGCCGCTGCCGTTCGGGCCGACGAGCACCGTGAAGGGGGCCAGATCGACGCTAGCCTCCGCGATGCTGCGGTAGTTCCTGAGCTCGACGCGGCGCCACATCTGCACCGGCCCTTGGTCGATCGGCGGCGCGTCGACGTCGACGTACCGGCGCACTGCCAGGCTGAACCCGTTCGCCGCGATCTCGTCGACATCGACGAGGCGCGCATACCCGGCAATGTCGCTGGCCGACCGGAAGGTCGTCGCGATCTTCGTCACATCCTCGGGCCCGAGCCGGTTCCTCCTGCGCTCCTCCTGGAACCCTCGCGATGCATCGATGAAGAGCACCTTCCGCTTCCTCGACGCCGGCCTGTGGCGGCTCAGCACGAGGAGCGCGGCGGGGCCCCTCGTCGCGTGGAGCAGGTTGGCAGGGAGCCCGATCACCGCGTCGAAGAGGTCGTCCTGCAGCATTCTCTTGCGGATTTCGCCCTCGGTTCCTCCGCGAAACAGCACGCCGCCGGGCGCCAGCATCGCCAGCACCCCCGCAGGGCCGAGGCTAGCGATCATATGCTGCAAGTACGCGAATTCGCTTCGATTTCCAGAGGGAACACCGTACCGAAAACGCGCATGGCGGTCGCGCTCCGCCACGTCATGCCCCCACCATGTAAGGCCGACCGGCGGAACGCAGAGGACGCGGTCGTAAGACACAAGATGACCGTCCACGGAGGTGCGCGGATCGCGAAGCGCATCGCCCCTGTCGATCTGTGCGTCCGGCAGACCGGCCAGGAGCACGTTGATCCTGGCGAGCGTCCAGGCTTCGACGCTCTTCTCCTGACCGCGGAGCGAGAGGCTTCGCCCGTCTCCGCCACGGCGCGCGACGTATGTCGCGCATGCGACCAGCAAGGTGCCGTAGCCACACGCCGGGTCGTAGATGCGCATTCCCTCGGACGGGGCGAGCAGCTCCGCCATCAGCTCCGCGACCGCGCTCGTGGGGTGGGGCCCACCGGCGCGCTTGGCGTCCCGGAGGTCCACCTCCTCGAGGAACACCTGGAAGGCACGCCCCAGCGTGTCGGGCGTGGCCAGATCTCCGTCTCGAAGCGACATTCCCGAGAGGAGCCGGAGGAGCTCGTGCAGGAGGCGAAGGCGCTCCGTGCGATCCCCGAGACGTCGCTCGTCCGTGAAGTCAAGCCAGGAGAGCACGCCTTCAAGAGGCGGATTGCTCTCCTCGAGCGCTGCACAGGCCCGGTTGAGCGCCAGGTCGACCGCCGGAAGGCTCGCTTCCACCGTCGCCCATCGCGCCCGGGCAGGCACCGCGATGTTGAGCGTGGAGGGATCCGCGTCGTTCAGACGCTTCAGTAGGAGCAGGACGGCGATCGTCATCCGATGCTGCCCGCTCGGACCGAGCGCGTGCCGGAGGAGTTTGTCTGCCTCGAGCAGGCGGCCCACGATCTCTTCTTTCGTCAGCCGACCGTCTCGCGCTGCGCTCCCCGAGCCACCCCTGGACGCTGAACCCCTCTGTGTCCCCAGAGCGCCACGCGCCGCGCTCCGAGGCGAGCGATCGTCGAGCAGACGCGCGACGAGGAGGGCCTTGTCACGTCCGCGCGCGTCGAGGCCGAGCGCACGGCAAAGCTCCTTCAGCTCATCGAGGCGGAAACCGCGCAGCAGCTCATCGAGCTGCAGCCCCGGCGCCGAGAGCATCGCGTCGACGATCGCCGCCTTCTTCCGCCGGTCGGGCAGGTCGACCCCGAAGCGATCGGCCAAGGCAGCGAGCGCAGACCGGGGAAGCAGCAGCAAGACGTCGCGGGGCGTCGGCATGGCTGCGCGAACGGTACACGCGCGCACCACGCGTCGCGAGCCTGGCTACTTCCGCCGCCGCTTCCACCAACGTCATGGGCGCGTCCCCCTCGCGCACGCCACGTCGCGCGCTCGGCCACGCGGACCCGAGCGCAGCGTCCCCCTCACCGCCAGTACAGCGTCGCCCGCCCGATCGCCGTGAAGGGCCACCCCGGCGAGTAGTGGATCCCGGTGACGGCGGCCGGCTCGTGCGGCAGGCGCGACTCGCTCGCGAACTGGACCTCGCGCCAGGTCGTGTCGAGGAGGTTCTGGACGTCCACGGCCACCTCGACGTCCCTCCACCGGAGCCCGGCGTTGGCGTCGACGACCGTGAACCCCTCGGCGGTCAGCGACTCGTCCTCGGTCGCGGGCCGCGCGCCGATCGCCTTGACCCGGAGCGCGGCGAACGGCGTGAACGCGCCGACCGTCGGGCGGACGCCGACGCCCGCGGTCAGCGTGCGGGTCGGCGCGAGGGCCACCGCGCTGCCGTTGCCCGCGTTCGCGCGGAACCGCGCGCGGGTGAACGTCGCGTCGACGTCGGCGAAGAGCCAGCTCCCGAGCCGGTAGCGCGCGCCGACCTCGAGGCCGTAGCGCCGCGTCTGCCCCGACGGCTCGGTCGCGCCCGCGTCGCCGCTCCAGACCAGCTCGGAGTCGAGATCGAGGAGGAACCCCGCCGCGCTCAGCGTCAGCCCGCGGAGCGGCGTGGCCCTCGCGCCGACCTCGTAGCCCGTCGCGGGGGTGATGAGCGTCGCCCCGCCCTGCCCCAGCACCGCGCCCTGGGCGTCGTTCGAGTGGAAGCCCCGCCCGTAGTGCGCGAACAGATCGAGGCCCTCGACCGGCGACACGATCGCCGTGAGCTTCGGGAAGAGCTGCATCTGCCCCCGGAAGCCGCTCGACCGGCTCCCTGTCGCGCCGAGGTCCTCGCGCCGGTCCTCCACGTTGACGTCGATCCACTGCCCGCGCAGCCCCGCCACGAAGCGGAGCCAGCGACGGAGCCGGGCGTCCTCCTCGACGTACACGCCGATCTGGCCCTCGTCCACGTGCGCCCTGCCCCGCTCCTCGATGCGCTCGCGCGCCACGTCGTGGTGGAGCGACTTGTCGATCGCGTCGGCGCGGATCTGCGCGCCGAGCGACGTCGTGAGCTTCACCCCGCGGTGCTCGAAGCGCCGGCGCAGCCGGAAATCGGCGCCGCCGACGACGCGGTCGTCGTTCTGCTCGATCTGGTCGCCGTGGACGGGGTCCTCGCTGAAGAAGGTGAAGTTCGAGTACAGCGTGAAGCGGTAGCGGACGAGGTACGCCATCGCGCTCAGGTCGGCGTCCCGCCACGCCGTCGAGTACGCGAGCGAGGCCATGTGCCGCTCCGTCGCCCCGCCCTCGGTCGGGTCGACCGCGCCGAAGTGATCGATGCACGGCGGCTGTCCCGGCGCGGGCGGCGGCGGGCTCGGTTGGCCCGGCTCGCCTTCGCCGCACACGGCGCGCGCGGGGATCTGGCCGGAGCCGTACCAGGTCGATCCATAGGACATCCACGTCATCTGGATCTTCCCTGCGGCGCCGATGTCGTGCGTCGCCCTCAGGAACACGTTGAAGCGCTCGAGGCGCTCCGGGTTCAGGAAGGGCCCGTCGTTCCGGTAGACCTCCGCGGCGGCCACCGCGCGCCAGGCGTCGCCGAGCTCCGGCGAGGCGATCACGAGCCCGCGCTGGATCCCGTACTGCCCCAGGCTGAGCTGCGCGAGGCTCTCGTCGAGCTTCTCGGCGAAGCGGAGGTCGACGGCGCCCGCGGTGCCGAAATCGCCCAGGCTCGCGTAGTAAGGGCCCTTGGTGCCGTCGAGCCCGGTCACGAGCTCCGGGATCACGAAGTAGAGGTCGGTGAACCCGTGCCCGTGCCCGTGGCTGACCATGTTGACCGGGACACCGTCGACGGAGAAGGCGACGTCGGTCCCGTGGTCCGCGTCGAACCCGCGGAGGAAGTACTGGTTCGCCTTGCCGCCGCCGGCGTGCTGCACGGCGAAGAGCCCGGGGACCGCCTCGACGATGTCGCCCGCCCGGAGCCTCGGCCGTAGCTCGAGCTCGCGGTGCCCGACGGACACGCGCGAGGCGGCCTCGCTCCCCGGCTTCTCCGCCTGCACGGTGACCTCGAGCGGGGCGTCGGCGCCGGCGGGCGCCCCCGCGCTGCCCTCGGTCGACGCCCCAGCGCTGCCCTCGGTCGACGCCCCAGCGCTGCCCTCGGTCGACGCGCCCGCGGGCGCCTCGGGGGCCTCGCCCTCGGCCCGCGCGAGCTCGGCGCGCGCGAGCGGCGCGATGGCGAGCGAGATGGAGAGTGCCGCGAGCCCGTCGCGTGAAAGCCGATGTCCGTTTCGCCTCGTGATCGTCGCGCGCCGCATGCGCGTCCTCCTTCGCTTGCATCGCGCAGGGCGGCGTCGGGCCGCTCGCGCAGGGCACCGCGAGGAGAGAGGCGCATCCGTCGCGCGCTGCGCCGGACCGACCTCTCGCCCCCGCGGGCGATCGGGAGGCCGCGCGGGGGGCGGGTCGGACTCCGGGACGCGCGCGAACGGCTGCGGCGGCTCGGACCTACCGCCTCCCTCGAGGCTCCCAGGTCAAGCCGACGCCGGATGTCTCCCCACCGCCGGGCGCTGGCAGGTCTTCGGGCTCGCGAGCGTCTCGGCCGGGGCCGACTCCCTACTGTCCACCGCTTCCCAGCCCTCGTCGGGCCAGTGCTCGTCGTGGAGGTCGTTCTCGCTTACCGCTGCGGGGCAGCCCCGGATTTTCACCGGGTTCCCTATTCAGCCCGGGCAAGGACCCGGGCACCAGCACGCCGCGCAACCTAGGTCGGCGCCGCTCCGGCTGTCAATGCTCCCGCTCACTCCGCCCGCTCACCGCGCAACCTGGCGCCTGGCGTGATTCGCCTTCGCGCCGCGCGCCGCGTTCACCACGCCGGCCGGACGTTCGGGCTCTGGCGAGGATGGGCTCGCTCCTCCGTGGGTCGCGTGCTACACGGCCGCCGCCGTATATGCCCCGTAATGATCTCCGCAACATCGCCATCGTCGCCCACGTCGACCACGGGAAGACGACGCTCGTCGATCACATGCTCCGCCAGTCGGGCGCCTTCCGAGAGAACGAGGTCGTGGCCGAGCGGGTCATGGACTCGAACGACCTCGAGCGGGAGCGCGGCATCACCATCCTCGCGAAGAACACCAGCATCCGGTACCGCGGGGTCAAGATCAACATCGTCGACACGCCCGGCCACTCCGACTTCGGCGGCGAGGTCGAGCGCACGCTGATGATGGCCGACGGGGCGCTGCTCCTCGTCGACGCCGCCGAGGGCCCGCTGCCGCAGACGCGCTTCGTGCTCTCGAAGTGCCTCCAGCGCGGCTTCCCGGTCATCGTGGTCATCAACAAGATCGACCGCAGCGACGCGCGCGCCCACGAGGTGCTCTCCGAGGTGTTCGACCTCTTCTGCGACCTCGAGGCGAGCGATCCGCAGCAGGACTTCGCGACGCTCTACGCCGTCGCGAAGCTCGGCCAGGCGAAGCGCGAGCTCGAGCACGAGGCCACCGACTTAGAGCCGCTCTTCGAGACCATCCTCGAGCGCGTCCCCGGCCCGTCGGGCGACCCCGACGGGCCCCTCCAGGTCATCGTCTGCAACACGACGCACGACGACTACGTGGGCCGGCTCGCCGTCGGCCGCGTGGTCCGAGGCACGGCCCGGTCCGGCACCGACGTCGCGCTCCTCGCCGAGGGCGGGCAGTCGCGCGGCTACGTGAAGATGCTCTACGCCTACGAGGGGCTGAAGCGGGTCCCGGTCGAGAGCGCCAGCGTGGGCGAGGTGATCGCGATCGCGGGGCTCGATTCGGTCACGATCGGCGACACCATCGCCGACCTGGGGCAGCCCGAGGCGCTGCCGCGGATCGTCGTCGAGGAGCCGACGATCAAGATGAAGATCGGCGTGAACACGTCGACGTTCGCGGGCAAGAGCAAGCAGTCGAAGTACCTCACGAGCCGCCACCTGAAGGAGCGGCTCGAGCGCGAGGCGATGAAGAACCTCGCCATCCGGGTGGAGCCGACCGAAGTGCCGGACACGTTCGTCGTGCTCGGCCGCGGCGAGCTCCAGCTCGCGATCCTCGTCGAGACGATGCGGCGCGAGGGGTACGAGATGCAGCTATCGAACCCCGAGGTGGTGACGCGCGAGATCAACGGCGAGGTGATGGAGCCGATCGAGCTCGTCGTCATCGACGTGCCGGACACCTACGTGGGCATCGTGACCGAGCGGCTCAGCACCCGCCGCGGCCGCATGGTGAAGATGACGAACCCCGGCTTCGGGCGCGCGCGCCTCGAGTTCCGGGTGCCCTCGCGCGGGCTCATCGGCTTCCGCGGCGAGTTCCTGACGGCGACGCGCGGCACGGGCCTGCTCAACACGATGTTCGACGGCTGGGCGCCCTGGGGCGGCCCGATGATGCGCCGCCCGACCGGGGCCATCGTCGCCGACCGCGCCGGCGTGGCGACCCCGTACGCGCTGCACCACCTCCAGCCCCGCGGCATGTTCTTCATCGTCCCCGGCGTCGAGGTCTACGAGGGGATGATCATCGGCGAGCACAACCGGCCGAACGACACCGACGTCAACGTGATCAAGGAGAAGAAGCTGTCGAACGTGCGCAACCACGGCAAGGACGAGAACGTCCTCCTGGCCAGCCCGCGGCTGCTCACGATCGAGACGGCGATGGAGTGGATCGACGGCGACGAGCTCGTCGAGGTCACGCCCGACGCGGTGCGCGTCCGCAAGAAGGTGCTCGCGTGCAACCGCCGCGAGCGCCGCGAGGACGCGATCGAGCAGGCGCAGGCCGTCGAGTGATCGGCCGGCCGCGCGCCGCGGCCGGCTCCCCTGCCCCACCCGCTCCGGTGTAGTATCGCCGGGCATGAGAACGACGCTGCTTGCGGCGGGCCTCGCATCGATCGTCGCGCTCGCGCTCGCGCTCGCGGGGGCGGGCGCGTGTGGCGGGAACGTCGTCGTCGACGGGCCCTCCGGGGGCGACGAGGGGTCCGGGGGCGCCGGCGCGACGGCGGGCGCGGGCCCACAGCAGCCGACGACGGGCGCGGGGCCGACGACCGCGGGCGCGGGCCCGCAGTCGTCGAGCGCCGGCGGCGTGGATCCGGTCGAGGCGCAGATGGCCTCGTGCGGCGCCTTCTGCGCGCTGTTCGACCGCGCGTGCCCGGCGAACGGCTGCCGCGACGCCTGCGCGGCCCTGCTCACCGTGCCGCGCCCCTGCAACGCGCTGACGGCGCCGTACTTCGACTGCTTGAGCGTCGGCATCCAGATCTCGTCGATGTCGTCCTGCGCGCAGATCGCGCGGTGGATCGATCCGCTGTTCGAGTGCCTGAGCTCCAGCGAGTCCGCGTGCGACACGCCGTTCAAGGAGGTCTGCACGGAGCCCTTCCAGGACCACCGGGCGTGTCAGATCAGCGGCGTCCCGTAGCCCGGGCGCTCGTCACCTGACGGGCCCCGGGGGCGGCTCGGGCCGCAGGGCGCGCCGCAGCGGGGCGAGCGCGTCGACGACGAACGCGATGAGCGCCTTCACGCGCGGCACGGCGCGCGCATCCCGGTGCACCCCGAGCCACAGCGCGCGCTCGGGCGGCGGCGAGGGCGGCGAGAGGAGGCGCAGGCCCGGCGTCGCGTCGCCCAGGTAGCGCGGCAGACAGACGAGCCCGACGCCGGCGGCGCCCATCGTCGCCTGGGCCTCGCGGCCGTTGGTGCGGGCGGCGACGCGGGCCTTTCCGGCGACGGCGCGGAGCCACGGCAGGTCGGCGACGGCCGGCGGATCGTCGCTCATCGTGACGAGCGCGTGGCCCTCGCACTGCGCCTCGAAGTCCGGCGTGCCGCGCTCGGCGAGGTAGGTCTCCGACGCGTAGAGGCCGAACCCGATCCGCGCGATCTCGCGCTGGAACACCTCGTTGTGCTCGAACGCCGCGGGGCGGAGGGCGATGTCCGCCTCCCGCCGCGGGAGGCTCAGCCAGCGCGCGTCCGCGATGAGGTCGACGGAGATGGCGGGGTGGCGCGCGACGAACGGGACGAGCAGCGGCCCGAGGACGCGGACGGCGAGCCACTCGGACGCGGTGACGCGCAGGTGGCCTCTCAGGCCCGCGTCGCGTCCGGAGGCGGCGAGCTCGGCGGCGAGGGCGTCCTGCTCCATGCGCACGGCGTGCCCGAGCATGCTCTCGCCCGCGGCCGAGAGCGCGAATCCGGACGGCGAGCGCAGAAAGAGCTTTGCCCCGAGGCGCCGCTCGAACGCGTCGATGCGGCGCCCCACGGTCGGCTGCGTGACCTTCAGCGCGCGCGCGGCGGCGGAGAGGTTGCCGTGCCGCGCGACGGCGAGGAAATAGCGCAGGTCGTCCCAGTCGAGCATGGCTCCGGCGCGCGGGGCGCCGCTGCCGGAGAGCGCGCCGCGTCATGCGAGGATGCATGGCGAGTATACGGCGATGGCGGATCCCGCGACAACGGCGGGGCATGCATGCTCGGCGCGCTCCCCCGCTCTCGCGTCCTTCGAGGGCGTCACACCGGATCACCCGATCGAGGTCACCATGCTTTCGCGTCGCCGTGAGTTTCTCGACCTTCTCTCCGGGATCACCGCAACCGGCTTCCTGAGCTCCGCCCCGCTCGCCATGACCGCCTCGTGCGCCGCCGAGCGCGGGTCGGCGCGGCCGCCGCCGGCGCGCTCGAAGATCAGGGCCGTCGCCTTTGACGCCTTTCCTGTCCTCGACCCCCGGCCGGTCGCCGCGCTGGCCGAGCAGCTCTCCCCGGGCATGGGCGCCCTGCTCAGCGAGGCCTGGCGCACCCGCCAGTTCGAGTACACGTGGCTCCGGATCGCCTCGGGGGAGTACGCGGATTTCTGGCAGGTGACCGGGGATGCGCTGGTGTTCGCCGAGAGGCTATTGAAGATCAACCTCGGCGAGGAGAAGCGGGCTCGGCTCCTCGGGGCCTACCTCGATCTCCGGGCGTGGCCGGACGCCGCGCCGGCGCTGAGGTCGCTCAAGGAAGCGGGCGTCCGGCTCGCGTTCCTGTCCAACTTCACGCCGCGGATGCTCGACACCGCGATCGAGACGGCCGGCCTGGGAGGCCTGTTCGAGCACGTGCTCAGCACCGACCGGGCGAGGACGTACAAGCCGGATCCCCGCGCATACCGGCTGGCGCTCGACGCGTTCCGTCTGGAGCGCGAGGAGATCCTGTTCGTGCCGTTCGCCGGCTGGGACGCCGCGGGCGCCCGGTGGTTCGGCTACCCGACGTTCTGGGTCAACCGCCTTGGCCTGCCGGCCGAGGAGCTCGGCGTGACCGCCGACGCCACGGGGACGAGCCTGGCCGATGTGGTCGAGCTCGTGACGGCGGGGGAATGAGCGGCGGGCCGGGCCAGGACAAGAAGACATCGAGGGACGCGGCGATCCGGACGACCTGCGGTGAACTGCCAAGGATGCCAGGAGACAAAAGGAGAGGAAGAAACACCGCCACGGCGAAAGGAGATAAGAAGAGAGAGGCCCCGTCGAGTCATCCCGGTGCGCCGGCAAAAGAGCCCTCGGGCCGAATGGGACGGTCGGCCCGAGGGGGGTGCGTCTTCATGGCGGACCGCCCGGCGAATTACCTGCGATAGCCCGTCCACTACGAGTCGTTCCCGCCAGACATCTATACCCATGCTGGTGGTGAGATGGCCAGAGCGAACTGCACGAGATCTGCTCTTTTGATGCGAGCTCGGTCATTGTGCATGTCGATCCGAGTTTCTCAGGAGTCAGATCCGGAGAGCCGGCGCGAGACATTCTGCGTGACACCGGAAGGCAATGTCCCTGGCTGCAAGGAGCCTGGCGAGGGTAAGGCCCACGCCGCCGTCGAGGTCGAGGAGCGCGGCGAGCACGAGCGGCCCGACGTCAGGCACGAAGAGCTTCGAGATCGGAGCGCTGGCGCCGAAGGGCGCGGCCGCGGCGAGCCCGCAGGCGCCGCCCCGCCCCTGAGCGGCCCTGTCAGGAGGCGCCTTGGCTCGCGACGACCGGGGTGCGCTCCTCGTCGATGGCCCGCAGCATGGCGGCGGCGGCGTGCCCGTCCCGCGGCCGCTCGCCCGGGTACTTCGAGAGCATGCGCGAGAGCAGCGCGTCGAGCGCGGGCGGCGCGCCGGGCACCCTGTCGCGGAGGCGCGGGGGCGCCTCGAACAGGACCTTCGTCAGCGTGGCCGCCGTGGTGGCGGCCGCGAACGGGGGCCCGCCCGTCAGGCACGCGAAGAGCACGCAGCCGAGCGCGAACACGTCGGCGCGCGCGTCCAGCTCCTTCGCGCCCAGCGCCTGCTCGGGCGCCATGTACCCGGACGTCCCGAGCCGCGTCCTCGCGGCCGTGCGCCGCGTCGATGCCTCGACGTGGACGACGCCGAGATCGAGGATCTTGATGCGATCGACGCGCCCCCCGACGAGGAAGACGTTGCTCGGCTTGAGGCCGCGGTGGACGATGCCGCGCTCGTGCAGCGCGCCGAGCGCCTCGGCGACGGACAGGGCGAGCGCCACGCTGTCCTCCGCGCGCATCCGGCCTCCAGCGAGCCTCGACGCGAGGTCCTCACCGTCGAGCCACTCCATGACCAGGTAGGGCTCGCCCGAAGGGAGGACCCCCTCGGCCACATGGCGCGCGATGCGCGGGTGGTCCAGCCGATCGAGGATCAGCGCCTCGCGGCCGAACCGCGCGAGGCTCGCGTCCCAGTGCTCGTGCAGGACCTTGATCGCGACGGGCTGCCCCGTGCTCCGGTCCAGGCCGCGATAGACCTCGCCCATGCCTCCGCGCCCGGCGAGCCGCTCGATCACGAAGCGATCCGCGATGGTGGATCCGAGATGCATGCCGAGCCCCCCGTGGCGATGCGAAATCAAGACAGCACCGGCAAGCAGACAGCGGCGACGGGCCCCTGTCAAGGGAAGGGCCGGCCGCCGACCGCCGTTCGGAGCGAACGGCGCGAACGCCGAATCAGCCATTTTTGCAATCCTTTCGCGCTGCTTCCGCGGTCATTCCTCGTGTCGTTACCGCAATCGACCGCGCTCGATCCCGCGTTCGTTCCACGACGGTTCCCGCTGGCAGGGACGATGATGCTGTCGAGGATTACCGTGGTCCAGTGGCGCGACCTTTCGTGCGCTGGACCGCGGCGGACGACAACAATCCAGCGATGCGCGCGGCACCGAGGCGGCGCGCTAGCAGCCGGGGACGGCGACGTCGACGTCGAGCAGCACGTCCGCGGCCACGGTCGTCGCCTCGTCGGGGCGGCCGCTCACGCCGGCCTCGCTCGTGATCGTCATGCTCGGCGCCACGACGTAGGGTTTGAGATCCACGCCCTCGATCACCTCCATCGACAGCTCGCGCGCGCCGCGCGGCACCTCGTCGAGCTTCGCGATGAGCACCCGCGGCTGCCCCTCCGCCTCGACGAAGAACGACGCGGAGCTCAGGAAGTCGAAGCTCCCGCCCTCGGGGCTCTCGACGCGCAGCGTGAACGCGACGAGGTGCACCGAATCGACGTCGTCCTTTGTGACACCCTGGTTCTCGAACTCCGCCGAGAGATCGATGTTCTGAAAAGCGTCGAAGTCGAGCACGCCGAGGAGGTCGTCGATGATCGTCCCCGCCGGGACGACCGCCGTGCCGCCGACCTCCACGTCGATGTTGTCGAGGGAGTCGCACATCGGCAGCGCGCACAGGCCGAGGATGGACGCCGCGCGCGCGAGCGCCTCGCCGAGGGGACGCCGCCCGTCGCGCCGTGAGGACCGCCGGCTGGATGCAACAGGAGAGGGCGAAGGAGGCGAGCTGTTCATGGGGCGAGCGTAACGTATCTCCAACCCCTCACGCGCCCGCGACGCAGGCGCTCGAGCGGCCACGGCGCAGGCGCCCGCGATCCAGGCGCCAGGCGCCCGCGATCCAGGCGCACGGGCGATCCCTGCGCTAGTCTTCCGCTTTCCCGGGTGACGCGGCCTGCCGGTGGGTGTGGCCGCGCCCCAGGGTGAGGGGCACCGCGCGCCCGCAGCCCGCGGGCGGCCCAACCGCCCTCTCCGTGATGCACAAGGAACTCCTCGATCTCCTCCTCGCGCTCGATCGCGTGCCGCAGGATCCGCGCTGGCACCCCGAGGGCGACGCGCTCTTCCACTCGCTCCAGGTCTTCGACCTGGCCCGCCGCGAGACAGCGGACCGCGGGCTCTGGGCCGCGGCGCTGCTCCACGACGTCGGCAAGGCGTTCGCCTCGGCCGACCACGCCGAGGAGGGGGCCGACGCGCTCGCGGAGCTCGTCTGTCCGCGGGTGGTCTGGCTCGTGCGGCACCACCTCCACCTGCTGAGGGCGCCCGCCGCGACGAAGCGCCGCCTCCGGCGCACGCGGGCCCTCACCGACCTCGCGCGGCTCCGGCGCTGGGACCTCGGCGGCCGCTCGCCCGGGGCGACCGTGCTGCGCCCGGAGGCCGCCGTGGAGGTCCTGCTCGACGGCGCGGACTGGACCCTGCTCTCGGTAGGCGGCGAGCCCGCCCCCTTCCATGATCTGCGAAAGGAGCCGCTCGCGTAGCCGCGCGACCCGCCGGGAGGTCCTCTGCGACGACGTCGACCGCTGGGGCGACGAGCGCCGGCTCTGGGGCGGCGAGGGCGAGCCGCCGGGCCGGGCGCGGCTCTGCGAGGCGGTGCGGGCCGCGGTCGAGACCGCGCTGACCGCGAAGCAGCGCGAGGTCGTCGAGGCCTACTTCTTCGACGGGCTCTCGCAGGGCGAGATCGCGCGCCGCCTCGGGGTGGCGCAGCAGGTGGTGCAGAAGCGCCTGTTCGGGGCGCCGCGCGGCGGCCGCCTTGTCGGGGGCGCGATGCTGCGGCTGCGGCAGGCCCTGGAGCCGGCGCTCGCCGCCGCGGCGGCGACTGCGCGCGGCGCGGCGGCGGCGCAGGCGCACGCGGTGACGCGCGCGGCGCGGGTGGCGCGATGAGCGCCGAGCGCTTCGGCGGGCTGCGCGCCCGCATCGCCGTGGAGGCCGCGCGCCTCATGGTCGAGGAGGGCGTGGACCAGTACTTCACCGCCAAGCGGATGGCCGCGAAGCGGATCCTCGGCCAGGTGGAGGGGCGTCGGGCGCGCTGCCGGCCCGCGGATCTGCCGTCCAACGGGGAGATCCGCGAGGCGCTGCTCCTCCTCGTCGAGCGCGCCGAGGGGAGCGGGCGGACGCGCCGGCTGTTCGCGCTGCGCATCGTGGCGCTGGAGGCGATGCGCGCGCTCGCGCCGTTCTCGCCGCGGCTCATCGGCTCGGTCTCCACCGGCCACATCCGCCGCGGCAGCGACGTCGATCTGCACGTGTTCCCGGCCGACGAGGAGGCGCTGGAGCGGCACGTCCGCGCGCTCGGCTGGATCTTCGACCGGGAGCGCGTGACGATCCAGAAGGGCGGCGAGATCCGCGAGTACGTCCACTACCATGTGGCCGACGTGGCGCCCCTCGAGCTCACGGTGTACGCCCCGCGCGAGCTGCGGGCGCGGCCCCGCAGCAGCACCGACGGGAAGCCCATCGTGCGGCTCGGCATCGCCGCGCTCGCGGCGCTCTGCGCACGCGACCACCCCGCGGCCTGGGAGCGCTACCTCGAGACCGGCGAGGTGGACGGGATGGACGCGCTGCTCGAGGCGGACGAGGAGGCGCCGCTCCCCGGGCCGTTCGACGGGCTGCTCGACGACGGCGCCGAGGGCGGGGACGAGCCGGCCTGCGCCGAGCCCGGCGAGGAGGACGACCCCGACCAGGACTACGATCCGCTGCCAGGGTTCGAGGGCGTCGCCTGAGGCGGCCGGCCAGCGTGCCCGCTGCAGGCGTGCACGCAGGCCTGCCCGCTGCAGGCGTGCACGCACGCTGGCCTGCCAGCTGCAGGCGTGCACGCTGCCGGCGAGCGCGCCGCGGGCGGGTGCGCCGCCGGGAGCCCGCGGACGGGGGCGGGGCGGGCGAGCGCCGCGAGCCGGTGGGTCAATACGTGAGCGAGGGCGTGGCGCAGCCCAGGCCGAAGGCGGCGACGGGTCCGCCCGCGACGACGGCCTGAAAGCGGTTCGCGATCTGGTCGGCGCCGCAGAAGGTGTCCGGAAACTCGCTGCCGCCGTCGCCGCCGACGCCGTCCGGCCACGTGACGGGTCCGAGCTCGACGCGGAGATCGCCGGGAGGTCCCGTCACGACGAGCGGCGCGCAAGCGATGAAGAGGAGATCCAGGTAGCTGCCGGACCAGCCGCTGAAGCCCACCACCACCTCGTTCTCCGGGCACATGATGTCCCACGACTCGGAGCCATAGGTGCCCTGGAGCGGCGTCACGTCGCCAGGCGCGGTGGTGATGGTGTACGAGCCGTCTCCGGTGAGCTCCAGGTGGCCGCACTGCGCCTGGATCTTGCCATGGATGAACGACTCCCCGAGCGTCCCCAGGGCGCCTCGAACCCCGACGATCACCTGACTCCCCGGGCACCGCTCCATGGCCGGCGTGGCCGTGCCGACGTTGCCGCGCAGCTCGGTGTAGCCCTGGTCCGCGACGTCGACGCCCGTCGGCGTCGGGCACGGCTCCCCGTCGCACGCGCCGCCGCCACCGCCGGCCTCACCGCCCGTGCCGCCGCCCGCCTCGCCGCCCGTGCCGCCGCCCGCCTCGCCGCCCGTGCCGCCGCCCGCCTCGCCCCCTGCGCCGCCGGTCTTACCGCCATCGCCGCCCGCCCCGCCGTCGCCGTCGCCGGGCAGGGCGCCGTCGCCGCCGCCCGCGCCGTCGAAGGTCAGGCTGTCGAGACCCGAGATCGCATTGCACGCAGCGAGGGCGAGGCCGGTGATCAGCGCGGAGAGTCCGAGGAGATGACGCGTCACGGCAGACGACTACTCGATCCGCGGCCGGCACGGTAGGTGGTCGCCCGCACGCCGCAGAATCGTCGCTTTCAGCGGACGTCATGCCAGAGGCGGTCGCCGCGGCGGCCGTCCATGGCGCGGCCGCCGCGGCGCCATCACGGCCGGGCGTCGTGGGTCGCCGCGGGCGCGTGTACTGCTGCGCGCGCCGGCTTCGGGCGGCTCGACCCCACGCGCAGGCCGCCGAGGAGGTCCTCACCGAGACCACGGGCCTCGACGCCTCGAGCCTCGAGCGCAGCAGCGGCGCGCGCTCGCGGATCGCGCGCGCCCGCAATCCGGGCTGCGCGATGGCCCAGGCGTCGCCGATCTCGTCGATCGCTTCGAGCTCAGCAGTGGAGTCGACCGTCGATTGCATTGCGCGACCATAGCGACACCGTCGCTCTCAGCAACACCGCGACTCCGCCACCCGACCCACTTTTTCTCCCCGCAATTCCCCACGACAGCGAATTCCGTACCGCGCCTCGGGAGACCCTCACAATAGATTCGGGGCCATCATCATTCGCGTCACGCCCACCCACCATTCGCCCTGCCCCGTGGCGCAGATCGGATCGAGCCTCCCCCGGGACTCCGGACCCCTCTTCTCTCTCGCCCGCTGTGCCCTCTGTGTCTCTGTGGTTTTTCTCTTCTCATGAGCCCAGCGACGAGCCCGGGCGCCCCTCGCCTCGCCGCCCTCGTTGCCCTGCCTCGCCGCGCCCGGTAGAGTCGAGCATGGTGGTCACGACGGTCGTGCGGCGCGACGCCATGTCGGTGCTCGATTACCGGTGCAGCTCCGGACCCGGGGACGCGCCGTTCGTCGAGCTCCACGGCGGATTCTCCGTTTCGTACGTGCGCGCGGGCAGCTTCGGTTACCGCGTCCGGGGGGAGGCGTTCGAGCTCGTGGCCGGGTCGCTCCTGGTCGGCCATCCCGGCGACGAGTACATGTGCACGCACGACCACGTCGCCGGCGACGAGTGCCTGTCGTTCCAGCTCGCGCCGGCGCTCGTCGACGCGATCGGCGGCCGGAGCGACGCCTTCCGGCTCGGCGGCGTGCCGCCGCTGCCCGAGCTCATGGTGCTCGGCGAGCTCGCGCAGGCGGCCGCCGAGGGCCGGAGCGGCGTCGGCGTCGACGAGGCGGGGATGCTGTTCGTGGCCCGCTTCGTCGATGTCGTCTCCGGCAAGCCGCGTCGCCCGCCGGAGGCCGGGGCGCGCGACCGCCGCCGGGCGGTCGAGGCGGCGCTCTGGGTGGACGCGCACGCGGACGAGCCGATCGATCTCGAGCGGGTCGCGCGGGAGGCCGGGCTCAGCGCGTTCCACTTCCTGCGCCTCTTCGCCCGCGTGCTCGGCGTCACCCCGCACCAGTACCTCGTCCGAGCCCGGCTGCGCCGCGCGGCGCGCCTCCTCGCCGACGGCTCCCGGTCGATCACGGACATCGCCCTCGACGTCGGGTTCGGCGACCTCTCCAACTTCGTGCGCACGTTCCACCGCGCGGCCGGCGTGTCGCCCCGCGGCTTCCGCCAGGCGGCGCGCGGCGAGCGCAAGCTCTTCCAGGACCGGATAGACCGCGCCCTCTAGACCAGGGCGGCGCCCGGACGAGACCCGGACGAGACCCGGACGAGGCGCCCGGACGAGACGCCTCGACCCCCGCGCGCGGACCCACGTTAGAGAAGAAGAACCGCAAGGACGCCAGGAGACGAACTGGCAGATACCATTCCCTGATCTCTGGCGAATTTCTCACCTCGTCGCTGCGCGCGACGCGCTCGGGCGCCGCTGCCGGACCGCAAGAATCTCCAAGAACGGCCAGCGCGGCGGGCGCTACGCTCGCGCCGGATCATGACAGCCCACGGATTCACGCTGTTCGACACATCGATCGGCCGGTGCGGCATCGCCTGGGGTGGGCGCGGCGTCGCCTTCGTGCAGCTCCCGGAGGCGCGCGACAGCGAGACGCGCGCGCGCGTGCTCCAGCGCTTCCCTGGCGCGCGCGAGGCGCCGCCGCCGCCCGACGTTCAGCGCGCGCTCGACGGCATCGTCGCGCTGCTGCGCGGCGAGGCGAGCGACCTCTCCGCCGTCGCGCTCGACATGGAGCGCGTGCCGCCGTTCCACCGCCGCGTCTACGAGGTGGCGCGCACCATCCCGCCGGGCGCCACGCTGACCTACGGCGACATCGCCGGACGGCTCGGCGCGCGCGGCTCGGCGCGCGCCGTCGGGCAGGCCCTCGGGCGCAACCCGTTCCCGATCGTCGTGCCGTGCCACCGGGTGCTCGCGGCCGGCGGCAGGGTCGGCGGCTTCTCCGGCAACGGCGGTGTCACGACAAAGCTCCGCCTCCTCGCGATCGAGGGCGCCCACGCGACCGGGGCGCGCAAGACGGACGACAGCGGCGGCGACAGCGGAGATGGCGGCGCGCTCGGCTTCGATCCGGACGCCGCTGTCGCGCACGTGCGCGCGTCGGACGCGGCGCTCGCGCGGCTCATCGACGCCGTGGGCCCCTTCCGCATGCGGCTCGACCGGACGTCGAGCCTCTTCGTCGCGCTCGCGGAGGCGATCGTCTACCAGCAGCTCACCGGCAAGGCGGCGGCGACCATCTTCGCGCGCGTGCGCGCGCTCTTCCCGCGCGCGCACGAGGGCCCCACGCCCGAGCAGATCCTGCGCGCCCCGGACGAGAAGCTCCGCGCCGCCGGCCTCTCGCGCGCGAAGCTCCTCGCGCTGCGCGATCTCGCGCGGCGGGCCGCGGACGGCGAGCTCCCCACGCTCGCCGAGGCCCGCCGCATGGAGGACGAGGAGCTCATCGAGCGCCTCACCCAGGTGCGCGGCGTCGGCCGGTGGACCGTGGAGATGCTCCTCATGTTCCGGCTCGGCCGCCCGGACGTGCTGCCCGTCGACGACTACGGCATCCGCAAGGGCTTCGCGATCGCGCTCGGTCAGGGCGACCTCCCCGCGCGCAAGGACCTCGAGGCGCACGGCGCGCGCTGGAGCCCCTACCGGACGGTGGCGAGCTGGTACCTGTGGCGCGCGGCGGAGACGGCGCGGAGCGGCTGACCCCTTGCTTCCGCGCCGGCGCGGGCGCTGACTCACTAGCGTGGGGAGCGAGCGGCCTCTCGCCCCTCGTCCGGAGGTGCAGCCATGGGAATGCCGAGGACGACGCCGTTTCTCCCTCTCCTGTTCGTCGCCAGCGCCGCCTGCGCCCCCGCCGCGCAGCGCGGCGCCCCCAGGGCGCAGGCGGACGCGCCGCGCGCCCCGGCGGAGGCCGCGGACGCGCCCCCGATGCAGGTCTTCGCGTTCGGCTGGAAGGTCCCGTGTCGGGTGCCCGTCGAGCAGATCACGGACAAGCGGGGTCGCAAGGCGCGCCTGCGCTACACGCTGTCGGTGCTGCCCGCCGTGGACGGCAACCTCGACGTGCGGTTCGAGGACATGAGGTTCCTCGAGATCGACGGGCAGGACGTCGCGTCGCCGGAGGCCGGGGCGCAGCCGGGCGCGTCGCTCGGGCTGATGGCCACCGCGCCGGTCCTCGTGGTCTCGCGCGAGGGCGCGTACGTGGGCGTCCGGGAGCTCGGCGACTCGGTCGAGCGGCTCCTCGGCTCACCGCTGTTCCTCGAGGGCCCGCAGCAGGTCGCGAGCGTCGCGAAGCTCCTGCCCGCGCCGCAGATGAAGGCGATGCTCCTCACGAAGGCCGGCGATCACTGGACGACCTGGGTGGGCGCGTGGGCGGGCCTCGAGCTCGCGCCGGGCGAGTCGCGCGAGGGGGTCGAGGAGGTCGCGGTCGGCGAGCGCCAGGTCCCGATGCGCGTGCGCTACGACCACCACGGCCCGGTGGCGGGGCCGAGCGGGCTTGTCCGGGTGTCGTTCACCTCTACCCTGGACGACGAGACGGGCTGGGGAGCGATGCGGCACGCGGTCGTCGACATGCAGCGGGACGCCGGGCACGAGCTGTCGACCGAGGTGGAGAAGGCGCTCGATCAGATCAGCCTCCGCCGCGTGATCCGCCTTGAGGCGGAGACGGATCCGGCGACGCTGCGCTCGATCCGCGCGCGCTACGAGATGGTCATGGAGTTCTCCGCGAAGGGCAGGAAGGAGCGGCGGCGCGACGTGCGGGAGGACCGCTTCGACTGGGACCGCGCCGAGGGCTGCCGGTGAGCGGCGGCGGCGCGCCGCGCAGCGCGTAGGCGCCGGCGCGCCGACGCGACGGCGCAGAGGACGAGGGCGCGCGCCCGCGGCCGGGGAGCGGCCGTGCGCCGCGGCGGCCCGTCGGGGGTTCTCTGACGACGAGCGGGTGCAAGACTGTCACAGCGGGCTGTGCCGCATCGACGGCGCGGGCGCGCGCGGCTCTCGGGATCACGCGCAACGGCTGGCCGGCGTGGAAGGGCGGGGTTAAGTTCTCGCCGGCGCGGCGAGCCCGCACGGGCGCCGCACGACGTTGAACAAGGGTTGCGGTCCCCGATCGCAACGAGAAGAGCACTGGAGGAGCACGACAGTCATGTTGAAGAACCTCGAAGGGCAGCGCGTTCCGGATGTCACGTTTCGTACGCGTGTCGACGGCCAATGGAAGGACGTGACCACCAAGGACGTGTTCGCTGGCAAGAAGGTGGTGGTGTTCGCGCTGCCGGGCGCCTTCACGCCGACCTGCTCGAGCAGCCATGTGCCGCGCTACAACGAGCTCGCGAGCGAGTTCAAGCGCCGCGGGGTGGACACGATCGCATGCGTGTCCGTGAACGACGCGTTCGTGATGGATGAGTGGTGCAAGGCCCAGCACGCCGACAACGTCCTGTTCCTCCCGGACGGGAACGGGGAGTTCACCGAGAAGATGGGCATGCTCGTCGACAAGGCGAACCTCGGCTTCGGCAAGCGCTCGTGGCGCTACTCGATGTTCGTCGATGACGGCGTGATCAAGAAGATGTTCATCGAGCCCGAGGTCGAGGGGGATCCCTTCGATGTTTCGGACGCGGACACGATGCTCAAGCACCTGGATCCGTCGTCGAAGGCGCCGCACGACGTGCTGATGTTCACGAAGCCCGGGTGCAGCTACTGTGTGAAGGCGAAGCGGCTCCTGGACCAGCGGGGCGTGGCCTACGAAGAGGTGCCCGCCTCGCCGCGCCGGCTGCGGGCCGTGAGCGGCAAGTCGTCGACGCCGCAGGTCTTCATCGACGGGCAGTACATCGGAGGCGCCGACGACCTCGAGGCGTACCTCGCGAAGGGCTGAGCTGGGGTGAGGCGGGGGCCGGGTTGCCCGGCCCCCGTGGAGGGGGGCTCGTCGCGCGGGGATCCCCCGCTCCGTTCACTCGGCAGCGTACATCTGGTCGATCAGACCGCGGAAGCGGTGCTCGATGACGTTGCGCTTCATCTTGAGCGTCGGGGTCATCTCGCCGTCCTGGACCGAGAACTCGCGGCCGAGGACCGTGAACTTCTTGATCTGCTCGAAGCTGGCGAGATCCGCGTTCAGGGCGTCGATGTGCGACTTGACCTGATTGACCACCTCGGGGCTCGTGATCGCGTCACCGTTCAGGACCCCGCGGTCCTTCAGCTCGGCCAGCTTCCCCTCGGTCAGGGTGATCAGCGCGGAGAGGTACTTGCGGCCGTCACCCACCATGCACACCTGGCTGATGATCTCGGCCGCCTTGAGCTTCTCCTCGATCGGGAGCGGCGCGATCATCTTGCCGCCGGAGGTCTTGAGGATCTCCTTCTTGCGGCCGCGAACCTTGAGCTGCCCGCGCTCGTTCCACTCGCCGAGATCGCCGGTGTGCAGCCAGCCGCCCTCGAGCGCGGCCTGGGTCGCCGCCTCGTCCTTGTAATAGCCCACGAACACGTGGCGGCCGCGCGTCAGGATCTCGCCGTCCTCGGCCAGCCTGAACTCGAGGCCCGGCACGGGCTTGCCCACGGTGCCCGCGCTCTCGACGCCCGGTTCGGTCATGCAGATGACGCCCGTCGACTCGGTCTGGCCGAAGTCCTCGAGGATCTCGAGGCCGAGCGCGCGGAACCACGTCGCGATGTGCGGCGCGAGCGCGGCCGCGCCCGAGGCGAGCATCTCGGCCTTGCCCAGGCCGAGCGCGGCGCGCACCTTGCTCAGCACGAGCTTGTCGGCGAGCTTGAGCTGCACGAGATCGAGCGGGCTCGGCGCGCGCTTCGCGTACTTCGCCTCGGCCACGCGGGCGCCGACGGAGAGCGCCCACTCGGCGAGCTTCTTCTTCGCGCCCTTGCCGCCGCGCACCTTCGCCATCACGCCTTCCATCATCTTCTCCCAGAGGCGCGGCACGCAGAGCAGCAACGTGGGCTGCACCTCCGGGAGCTCGACCGAGACGTTCTCGAACTTCGAGCAGAAATTGACCGTGTAGCGCTGCGAGATGCCGACCCCCACGCACTGGAGCTTCTCGGCGATGTGGCAGAGCGGGAGGAACGAGAACATCGAGCCGCGCGCGAACGGCAGGCCCCAGTATTTCACGGCGACGTCCGACGTGAAAGCCAGGTTGTCGTGCGAGAGCATCGCCCCCTTGGGGTTGCCGGTCGTGCCCGATGTGTAGATCAGGAACGCGCCGGCCTTCGGGTCGATCTTCGCCAGGTAGTCGGCGTACGTCTTCGCGCCCGGCTTCTGCGCGAGCGCGCGCCCCTCGGCCAGCGCCTGCTCGTACGAGATCGCCTTCGGAGAGATCGAGGTGTCACCGTCGAAGACGAGGATCCAGCGCACGGTATCGGGGATGGAGTATTCGCCGCCGGCGCCGGAGATCTTCTGAAAGTACTCCTTGTTTTGCGCCGAGAGCAGCGTTGCCTGGGTGTGGTTCAGGATGTACTGGATGTCCTTCGCGGTGGAGTTCGGATAGAGGCCTGCCGATTTGCCTCCGACGAGCAGCGCCGCCAGATCGACGTGGACCCACTGCGGGCAGTTGTACGAGAGAATGGCCCCGACCTGGCTCGCGTCGAAGCCCTTCGACTCGAGGAACAAAGCCAGGTGGTACACACGATCGCGGTACTCGCGCGCAGTCAGCGTCTTCCATTCGCCCTGGGATTTGTAGCGCTGGGCCGGCGCGTCAGGGGTCTCATTGGCCCACTGTTCCAGACGGTGGAGAACGGTGCTCATTGGCATTTCCTGCGGCCTGGGGCCTCGATGGTGATCGGGGAGCCAGGATGCGGGAGTCGCTGGGGCATTGTCAATCAGCCTCGAAGAGCCCAGGACGGGTCGCCCCGCCCGACGCGCCTGCGTCTCCGCCGGCGGCAGGTGCGGGCCGCTCGCAGGCGCCGACCCGACCTGACCCGGGTTCGCCGCCGACCCGACCTGACCCGGGTTCGCAGGCGCCGACCCGACCTGACCCGGGTTCGCAGGCGCCGACCCGACCTGACCCGGGTTCGCAGGCGCCGACCCGACCTGACCCGGGTTCGCAGGCGCACCCGACCCCCGCCCGACCTGACCCGGGTTGGCACCGACCCCGGACCTGACCCGGGTTGGCACCGACCCCGGACCTGACCCGGGTTGGCGTCGCCGACCCCACCTGACCCGTGATGCCGTGACCCCACCTGACCCGGGTTGAAGCCGGGCGACCTGACCCCGACGCCGGGCGACCTGCCACCGGTTGGCGACAACCTGATCCACATGTGAGCGACCTGACCCAGATTAACTCAGCACGATCTGCCCAAGGCGCAGCGCGACCTATGTGATCTATACCCCGGTCGACCCAAGGCGTCGCGCCCGAGTGCGCCACCTAACCGGGTTGCCCCACTTCCGTGATTCGCCCTGGTGCTGACCTCGGGTTGATCGTGGATTCGAATTCAACTTCTCATCTGCAATGCTCCCGTTCCGTCGAACATAGCGTCAGACACCACGACATTCGTTTCGCGCACGCTCGACGCGGCAGGACACCTGTACGTCCTATCGCGCAATGCGACATTGACGATGTGCCGCCGGTCGCGCCTTCACCACACGACGTAGCAGCCGTCGTAGGCCCCTCACCCATCTCCTAGCGGCACTCCCGCGCGCGTTCCTACACGGCGGGCACCACATCGCTCACGTTCACGCCGTGAAATGTGTACATCCACCACGTTCCCGCCGGGAACAACGCGCTGCGCACGCCAGCGCACCATTGCCCGAGCGCCACGCGGTACGCCGCGCGAAATGCTCGCACAGCAGCCACAGCGGTTCGCCACATATCCCTCTGCTCACGACCGACTGCGAATGTAGGATTGCGGTCGCGTAGCGCCTCGAAGCTTGTCGCACGTACGTAAGGGGAGACCTTGCCGGCTCGTTCGGCTCCCAGGAATCGGAGCCCTTGCCGCTGTACCTCCACATGCGCCTGCGCTTCCCGTCGCTCCAGCTCGGCAGCGACTTCACGACGAAAAGCTCCCGCGCCGTCCTGTTGAACGCTCGGCGGCAGCGTGAGTGAAATCGTCATCTCCTCGCTCCACTGCGGATTCTTTGGGTCGAAGAACGCCGAAGGGCGCGACGCGTGGAGCGTGCCAGTTCCGAGCTCACCCACATGCACCTTGACACCCGGCCATTGCTTCGCATGACGGACGAGGCCAGCGGCCACAGGATTCGCGAGGACATAGGCAATCTTCTCCACCACTGCCGCGTGCGTTAGAAGCCTAACCAGGCTCGTGGCTCGATGATCCCAGACTGGTCCCTCCCATTTGCGTACCACCTTCGTGCCAAGCGCAACGAGGCGATGAAAGAACTGCAAGAATCGCGGCAGGACCCCTTGCACATCGGTCACGATGAGGTGTAGGTGCGTCGACATCGCGCAAACGGCATGAACTTTCACGCCGTAGCGGCGGGCTGAGACGCCGAGGGCGTAAACCAGTAGTTGGTTGATGGCCGCATCAGGGCGAAAGAGGTGGTGCCGGCGCACGACGCGCCGCGTGATGAGGTAGGTGGCGCCTGGAGCGATCTCGCGAGGCTGGCTCATGGCCGCAGATCACTGACAACCTGCGTGCCGCGCGCTGACGTGAATCATTTCAAACACTTGCCGTGCTCCGTGGGTGGCGGAGGCCGATTTCCGCCGGTTTCCGCCACCCCGGGGACAGGTGCGATGCGCTATGTCAACCCAACCGACACGCTCCGGTATAGCTAGCGTCGCTCCGATCGTCGCAGCTCTCCTGGATCCGGTCGCTGTAGTGCTACCGCAACCTGCGCGCGCTCGCGCTGCCCTCCTGGGTCGCACTCGCGCTCGCTGCTGCTGCCGCTGCCGCCGCAACCTGGGTCGGGGTCACCTGCCTCGCCCGCCGCCCGCGCCGCATTAACCGGGTCAGGTTGGTCTCCAGCTCAACCGGGGTCAGGACGCCCCCTCCCCGGCGTGGGTCGGGCCGGGGTCGGGCCGCGCCCCCGGCCGCAGCTCGACCTGGGTCGGGTCGCCACCCGCAGCTCGACCCGCGTCGCGTCGCGACCGCTCAACCTGGGTCGGGCCGCGCCCCCGGCCGCAGCTCGACCTGGGTCGGTCGCGCCGGCTCAGCTCAACCTGGGTCGGGTCGCGCCGGCTCAACCTGGGTCGGGTCGCGCCGGCTCAACCTGGGTCGGGTCGCGCCGGCTGCACGCGCACGCTCTTCCACCGCGCGAGCTGCACCAGCCCAGCGGGCGCCCCGCGCGGCTTGCTCACATCCGCCACGCGGCACACGTGGACCTCCACCCTCGCGGCGCCCCGCGCCTTCGAGTACCACGCCGCGGCCTCCGCCGCGCGCTCGACCACCTCGCGCGGCACCTCCACGCGCTCCGGATTGCGCACGATCACGTGGCTGCCCGGCGTCCCCCCGGCCACGTGCAACCAGAGGTCGTGCGGCTCGGCGACCTCGAACGTGAGCGCGTCGTTGTCCTCGTCCCCGCGCCCGACCAGCACCTCGAACCCCTCCACCGCGAGCGTGCGGTACGGCCGCCCCTTGCTCCCCATCCCGCCCTCAGCCGGTCGCCGCGCCGGCGCTCGGCTGCGCCGGCCTCGCCGCCTCGCCCCTCACCTCCGCCGCGAGCCACGCGAGCAGGTCCCGCGTGACCTCCTCGCGGTTGATCTCGTTCAGCATCTCGTGCCGCCCGCCGGGGTAGAACCTGTGCGTCACGTTGCGGAGGCCGGCGGCGCGGTACGCCTCCAGCATCTGCGCCACGCCCCTGAGCGGCCCGCCGACCGGGTCGCGCGTCCCGGAGAACACGTACAGCGGCAGATCCTTCGGGATCCTCGCCTGCCGCTCGGGCCGCGCGATCTCCACCATCGCGTCGAGCACGTCCACCCAGAGCGACGTCGTCGCCGGGAAGCCGCAGAGCGGATCCGCGATATACCTGTCGACCTCCTCGCGATCGCGAGACAGCCAGTCGCAGTCCGTGCGCGTCGGCGCGAACGCCTTGTTGAAGCTGTCGAAGCTCATCGCCTGGAGGATCGCGCTCTTGCCCCGCTCGCCGAGCCGCCGCTGCTCCGCCCGCGCCACGAGCCGCCCCGCGTTCACGAGCGCGCTCGGCTTGCCCGACGACCCCGAGAGCACCGCGCCCTGGATCGAGCCGCCGCGCTCGATCAGGTACTCCTGCACGAGGTACGAGCCCATGCTGTGCCCGAAGAGCACGACCGGCAGCCCCGGGTGATCTCCCTTCTCGCGGTCGATGAGCTGCGCGATGTCGTCGACCACCCGCTGGAAGCCGCCCCGGCTCGCGAAGAACCCGAGCTCGTCGCTCCCGCGCGCCGTCCTGCCGTGGCCCCGGTGGTCGTTCGCGTAGACGGCCCACCCGGCGGCGCAGAGCGCCTGCGCGACGCGCGCGTAGCGGCCCGCGTGCTCGGACATGCCGTGAGCGACGTGGAAGACGCCGCGCGCCCCGCCGTCCGGGAGCCAGCGGTACACGAAGAGCTCTCGACCGTCGTCCGCCTGAAACGTGAAGGTGTCCGCGCGCATCGGGAGCGGACCCTACCATCGCTCCGCGCACCACTGACCACGATTCTCGATGCTTCCGCGCCGAAAAGGAGTTTTCGGTACGGTCCCCCATGGCATGAGGTTCGCACGATCCCCGGACCATGCCCGAGCGCCGATCGTTGCCCGTGCTCTCGTTGCGCGACACCGTCCTCTTCCCTGGGATCGCGACGCCGATCACGGTCGGACGGCTGAAGACGCTCCGTGCGGTGGAGGCCGCCCTCCGGATGGAGGGAGAGGACAAGCGCATCTTTGCCGTCGCCCAGCGCGACGCCGCCGAGGAGCCCACCACGGGCGGCCTCTTCTCGATCGGCGTGATCGCCCGCATCACCCAGGTGCAGCGGTTCGGCTCGGGCCTCCAGCTCGTGCTCTGCTGCGAACGGCGGGCGGCCGCGCCCCGGTACACGGAGGTCGACGGCGTGATCCGCGCCCCCGTCATCGAGCTCGCGGATCTCCCCCTCCGTCCAGAGGAGGACGGCGCCCTGGAGGCGCTCTCCCGCGAGGTGCGAGAGCGCGCCGTCGAGTACGGCCGACACCGCGGCGCGCCGGAGGACGTCCTCAAGCAGTTCGTCGGCGGCATGTTCGGCCCGGCCGAGCTCGTGAACCACATCGCCTTCTACCTGGACCTCCCGACCCCCGAGAAGCAGGCGCTGCTCGAGATCCTCTCGACGGAGGAGCGGATGCGCAGCCTCGCCCTGCACCTCTATCGGCAGATCGGCATCGTCGAGACCCAGGAGAAGATCCGGACCACCGTCGAGGAGGAGCTCGGCGAGCGCCAGCGGGAGCTCTACCTGCGCGAGCAGCTCCGCGCGATCCAGAAGGAGCTCGGCGAGGAGGACGACGAGAACGTCGTGGCACGTCTGGAGCACAAGCTGCAGCGCGCCTGCCCTCCGCCCGAGATCCTGCAGGAAGCCCGGCGCGACCTCGCGCGGCTGCGGCGCATGGGCCGGGAGACATCGCCCGAGGCGCAGGTCCTGACGACCTGGCTCGAGCTCGTGGCCGATCTCCCCTGGAACCAGCGCACCGACGACCACGTCGATCTCGATCGCGCGCGGGCGATCCTCGACGAGGATCACCACGGCCTCGACGACGTGAAGGATCGGGTGCTCGAGTTCCTGGCCGTCCGCAAGCTGCGCATGGAGCAGGCGCGGGGCGAGGGCGAGCGGAGCCGCGCGATCTCCCGCGGCCCCATCCTGCTCTTCCTCGGCCCGCCCGGGACCGGCAAGACGTCCATCGCGGAGTCGATCGCGCGGGCGCTCGGCCGCAAGTACGTCCGCGTCTCGCTCGGCGGCGCGCGCGACGAGGCCGACATCCGCGGCCATCGCCGCACCTACGTCGGCGCCATGCCGGGCCGCATCCTCCAGGGCATCAAGCGGATCGGGTCGAAGAACCCGGTGATCGTCCTCGACGAGGTCGACAAGCTCGGCGCCTCCTTCCAGGGCGATCCCGGCGCGGCGCTGCTCGAGGTGCTCGATCCTGCGCAGAACGACGGCTTCGTCGATCACTACCTCGGCCTGCCGTTCGACCTGTCCGAGGTGCTGTTCATCTGCACGGCGAACTTCCGCGAGACGATCCCCGCGCCGCTGTTCGACCGGATGGAGACCGCGCTGTTCGCCGGGTACACCGAGCAGGAGAAGCACGAGATCGCGCGGCGGTACCTGCTCCCGCGGCAGCGGCGGGAGTGCGGGCTGCGCGAGGACCAGCTCCGCGTCACGGGCGCGGCGCTCGGCGAGATCATCAGCGGATACACGCGCGAGGCGGGCGTGCGGCAGCTCGAACGGACCCTTGGCGCCCTGGCGAGAAAGGCCGCGCGCAGGATCGCGGGTGGGGAGAGCGAGCGGGCGGTGGTGGACACCGGAGATGACGTGAAGGATTTGCTCGGTCGCGCGCGGATGCGCCCAGAGCGAAGGTTGCAGCACGATCAGCCGGGCGTGGCGACTGGCATGTATTACACGCAGACCGGTGGCGACATCATGCACGTCGAGGCGAGCGTGATGCCGGGCAAGGGCGATTTCGTCCTGACGGGGCAGCTCGGCGACGTCATGAAGGAGAGCGGCCGGGCGGCGCTGAGCTACGCGCGCGCGCACGCCGCGGAGCTCGGGGTGCCGCTCGATAGGCTCCAGCGGCGCGACGTCCACATCCATGTCCCGGCGGGCGCGGTGCCCAAGGACGGTCCGAGCGCGGGCCTGACGATGGCGGTGGCGCTCGTGAGCGCCCTGTCGGGCAGGCCCGTGCGGAGCGACATCGCGATGACGGGCGAGATCACGCTGCGCGGCACGGTGCTGCCGATCGGGGGCATCAAGGAGAAGGTGCTGGGGGCCCACCGCGCGGGGATCTTCGAGATCCTGATCCCCGCGGACAACGAGGCGGATCTCGACGATCTCCCCGCCGAGGTGCGGAGCTCGCTGGAGTTCTACCTGGTGAGCACGCTCGACGAGGCGATAGCGCTCTGCCTGCGGCTCCGCCCGATGCGCCTGGAGGCCCCGGAGGTGATCCCGCACGCGCGGGCCTCCTGACGCTGCGCTGCCCGCGGGGGGCCCCAGGGGACCGACGGCGGCCGGGCGCTCACGTGGGCGGACGGCTCACGTGGGCGGACGGGAGGCCGGCGCCTCGCCTCCGCCGAGCGTCTCGGCCAGCGCGCCGCCTCCGCCGAGCGTCTCGGCCAGCGCGGCGGCGGTGGCGGCGGCGAAGGCGTCCAGCGTGGCGGGCTCGGTCCAGCGCGCGGCCTCGCGGGCGTCGAGCGCGTTGTGCGTCTCGATCAGAACGGAGGGCATGGTGGGGCGTCGCAGCACGAAGATGCGCTCTCCGGGCGGGTGCCGATCGACGAAGACGCCTGCCTGGGCGCTGTCGGCCTCGTACAGGCCGCTGTAGGCGGCGCCGCCGTACGGCATGAGGCCGGCTTCCGCCATGCGCCGGGCGAACGCGCGGGCGAGGGCGAGCCGGCGAGCGCAGAGGGCGGGCTCGCCCTCGTCGGACCAGAGCACGGCGAACCCCGGCGCCGCGAGGTTGAGCGGGCACGTCCGGCCCGGCGCGGGCGACCACGTCTCGATCCTGCCGCGCACGTCCGAGTGCAGGCTGACGAAGGCCTCGGCGCGCCACCGCGCGGCATCCTCGGCGCGCTCCCGGTACGGCAGCGGCCGGGCGGCCGTCCTGCCCACGCGCGCCTCGAAGCGCCCCGTGGCGTTGAGCCGCTCGGCGAGCGCGTGCGCCGCGGAGAGCGTGAACTCCTGCTCCTCGACGCAGAAGCAGGAGAGGTTCCCCGAGTTGCCCGGGGCGCCGTGTCCCGGGTCGAGGTAGATGCGACGGACCCCGAAGTCGGGTGGGAAGACGGCGGTGGGGGCGACAACGCGGGCTCCCGGAAACGGCCAGCCGCTCGGCGCGATCGGGAGCTTCAGCGCGCGCCGCACCGCGAGGTCGCGCGGGGGGCCGGTGGAGAGGGCCCGCGCGAGGGCGGCGGCGCCGGCGGCGCCGGCGAGACCGAGGACGAGCTTCCTGCGCGAGATCACCGCGGCTCCGCTTGCTATCAAAGCCGCGGCGTCCCGTCAGGTTCCTGGCAAGGCGGGGCGCCGGACGCGCGGGAGCACGCGCGACGCCTTCGTCCAGGGCGCCTGCGCGCCTTGGCCGGGGCGCCTGCGCGCCTTCGTCCGGGGCGCCCGGGGTCTGCCACGAGACGCGCGCGCGGCAACGACGCGTGCGCCGGCGACCTCCCCGATCGCCGGCGCGCCTCTCGTCAGCGCAACGCGTCGGCGGCTGTCTCGGCGGTGAGCGACTGATCCAGCCATCGCTCCAGCGTCGCCAGATCGTCGCACGCCTCGATCCGAGCGAGCTCGTCAGCCCCGAGCTCGAGCCGCCGCCTCGCGAGCAGCCGGCGGAGCAGCGCGCGCGCTTCGGCGAGGCGCCCCGCTTCCATGCCCTTCTCCAATCCTTTCTCGAGCCCCTTCTCGATGCCCTGCTCGAGCCCCTTCTCGACGCCCTGCTCGAGCCCCTTCTCGAGCCACTGTTGCTGCACGTCCGGGAACGCCCTCAGCAGCGACTGCAGGATCTCCCGCTGGCGCGCGCGGATCTCGGGATCCTCGGACCTCTCGAAATTGCGTAGAATCTCCTCGCGAACCTTCGTCGACATCGTCGTGTACTGTACCATGCTCAGCACCCACTCTTCCCGCCGGCGTGTTGCCACCCACCGGGCGAATTCGTCGAGCGGCCGTCCTGAGCGGGCCACCAGGAACGGCACCAGCTCGTCCCGGAGCGGCAGCTCATTGGCCGCGATCCACAGAAACTGAAATGGCGACGGCGCCACGCCGTAACAGCCCTCCGCGACGCGCTGCAGCTCGCGAACGCGCCCCACCCACGCGGGCAGGTGCGGCGCCACCAGCCACAGCGGCTCCTCCCCAAGCCAGGGCGGGTCCCGCTCTTCCACCCGTTGCACCTGCCTCGCCTGCCGGCGCAGCAGCGCCCGCTGCGCGGCGACCACGTCCACGTGGTCCCCGGGCATCTTCAGCTCGATCAGGATCTCATCATGTCCTCCCGCTTGCGGCCATGGCTCGCAAAGTGTCAGCAAATCGCCAGGTCGATGCACGGAGAGCAGCCCGTCTCCTTGCACCTTGTTCAACCCCATCTCCGGCGGATCGTGCCATTCGACGGCACCCCTCGTGATGACCTCCGCCTCCTCGGCGAACGTGCGTTTGATGAACCGGTCCGGCTGACCCATCTCCAGCGCAGTAGCAGAGGGCGTGGAGGCCACCAGGTATATTCGATCGTTGTCGTTTTATGAGATCAGGTGGCGTTCGCCCCGGGAACACTCATGCAACGGGCACAACTCACGCTCGTTCTTCGCCCGTCTTCCGCTCTCTCAACGGCACGAGCAGGACGAGAAAAGCGAACGAGATCCCCGTGCAGAGGGCAAACAGCGCTGCATAGCCGAGCCGCTCGGCGAGCACGCCCGACGCCCACACGGCGGGCGATTTCCCGAGCACCTCGACGCTGGCCAGCAGCGTGTAGTGCGTCGCGCCGACGGACCGCCGGACGCGCGACATCATGAAGGCGAACACCGTTGTCGTGACGGCGCCGCCGAAGAGGTGCTCGGCCACGGTGACCGCGATGACGGCCCCGGCGGTGGGCGTCCCCGCCGCGGCGAGGTACCACTCGCCGGCCATCGCGAAGGACCGCAGCGCCGAGCTCACCCCGACGGCCGCGAGCAGCGGCAACCGATGCGCCAGCAGCCCTCCCGCGAGCGACCCGGCGATCGACGCGACCAGACCGTAGGTGCCGACCCAGAGGCCGATCCGGTGCGGCGGGAAGCCCGCGTCGACGAGGAACGGCTTGAACATCACGTCGACGATCGACTCCCCCAGCTTGTAGGTGCCGAGGAACGCGACGACCCAGAGCGCGCCCGGCGCCCGCAGGGCGGCGAGGACCGTCGCGAGCACCTCGCGCAGCGAGCGGCGATCGCGCGCCTCGATCTCGCCCGCCGGCGGCTCGCGCAGCGCGAGCGAGGCGAGGGTCGAGAGGAGCACGAGCGCCGCCATCGCGCCGAACTGGCCGCGCCAGCCTATCCAGGCGCTCGCCCACACGAGCAGCCCGCCGGCGACGAGCATGCCGGCCTTGTAGCCGACCACCTGCGCCGCGTTCGCCAGGCCGAGCTCGCCGCGCCCGAGCAGGTCGATCGCGAGCCCGTCGACGGCGATGTCCTGCGTGGCCGCGAGCAGGTTCATCAGGAAGACGAGCGCGAGGAGGGCGCCGAGGTGGCGCGACGGCGGGACGAACGCGGCGGCGGCGCACGTGAGCGCGAGCAGCGCCCCGAGCGGCAGGATCCACGAGCGCCGCCGGCCGATCCGCTCCCACCCGAAGCGGTCGACGAGCGGCGCCCAGAGCGCCTTGGCCACCCAGGGGAGCGCGAGCGCCCCCGCGAAGCCCACGCCGGCGAGGGAGACGCCGCTCGCCCGCAGGAAGACGGGGAGCGCCGTCGCCTGGAAGCCGAAGGGGATCCCCTGCGCGAAGTACAGCGCGGCGAGGGCGGCGATGTTGCCGGCGCGCGTTCGGTCTGCCACGAGCCGGAATCGTAACCGAGCGGTCGAGCCCCGGTCGCTCGAAACACGGACACTGGCGCTTCGATGGCGAGCATCACGACCAAGCCGACGGCGATGACGACGAGGAGCAGGCCGCCCGGACCCACGCTGTCTCCCGATCGCGGGAGCGCGCGCCGGCGCGCGTGCGCGACGTCGAGCGCGCGCCGGGCGGCGAGCCCGTCGTCGCCGAGGTCGGCCCGTTCCGGCTGCGCCTCCTGCCGAGCGCCCACTCCCGCCTGATGCTCGGTGTGGAGCGAGCCCCCGGTCCGAAGCCACCTGGCCATCGGATGCTCTCCAAGGTGCATCGCCTCACCGACCGCGGGCAGCGACTGCTGGACAAAGGGCTCGATCGGCTCACAGATGCGCCAAGTCTGCCGGTCGGCGGGATCGACGCCTACTCGGCTTCAGCTCCTTGGGTGCAGCTCGAAGATGGACGGCTGGCTCGGGCATGAGGGACACGGCTGACTGTCGTGCACCGCAGCGCGTCCGCTGAGCGCAGAAGGCTGCCCCTTCACATGGTCACCGCATGCCGCGCCCCGCCGCTCACCCCGAGCACGCCGCGTCGCACCCCTCGCCGCCGCAGTCCACGCCGAGCTCGCCGCCGTTCTCCACGCCGTCCTTGCACGAGGCCGGCTCGCAGGCGCCGGCCCAGCAGACGCCGCTTGCGCAGTCCTCTCCGGACTCGCAGCCGCCGCCGTCAGGGCAGCGGCGGGGGCATCTCCCGCTGCAATCCACGCCGGTCTCGTCGCCGTTCTTCACCCCGTCGCTGCACGTCGGCGCCTTGCAATGCGCCATCGCGCAGACCCCCGACTGACAGTCCGCCCCGGCGTTGCACGGATCCCCGTTCCTGCACGGAGCGCAATCTCCACCGCAATCCTGGGCGGTCTCTCCACGCCCGGGATCGAACACCATGTTGACGCAGTGTGGCGGGACGCAGAACACCCCGTCACAGGCCAGCCCCGCAGCGCAGTGCAACGTGGGATCATCGTGGAGGCACTCCACGCACCGCCCCTCATGACACCGCCCCGATCCGGAGATCGGGCAGATCACCCCGTCGAGCAGCGCGTTGATGGGCCGGTCATAGTCGCAGAGATCCTGCGTACACTGGTTGCCGTCGTTGAACACGTCGTACGCCGGCACGCTGACCACGATCCCCTCCTCCGTGCACTCGTCCTGCTTGCAGTCGCCGCGGAGCTGCGAGCCGAGGCGACCCGGCTTGATCTCGAGCTCGCACTTCCCCTCGACGCACCGCCCCGCGCCGCACCGCGGGTCCGGCGGCCCCGGACACTCCGCGTCGCCCTCGCACCGCTCCGACGGATCGACGACGCCCGAGCACTCCGCCGTCCCCTCCGCGCACTCGGCGCAGGGCCGGCACATCTGGAAGCAGCCCGGCGCCCTCTCGCCGCGCGCGCAACAGACCACCTTGCCCGGCTCGGCGCACTCGCAGCGCTCGTTGATGCAGACCGTGCCCGGCGCCGTCTGGCCGTCCGATAAACAGTCGTTCGTCGTCGCGCAGTCGCCCCCCACATACGGCTCGCCGCCACAGGCGAAAGGGAGCGGTAAGACCGTGAGAAAAAAAAGCCCCACGGCACAAAGCTTGACAGAGCGCATCGTGCGTCCAGTCCTCCGGCACAAGGCTGGGCTGGCCGGCACCCCGACGGCCCCAATCCGCCAAAGTGCCGTTGGCCTGATCCTCGAACAGGCTCACTATGCCGCGCTCGGCCTGCGGCCGTCACGCAAGTTTTCGCCAGTAGATGAGCCGCAGGCGCTGATTTCCCGTCAGCGCCGGTCGCGCAGGATCGATGTCGATTTCGTGGTCAGAAGACGCCTGAAATCGTAAAGCTCTCCAAAGACACCCTGACCTCGGCCTCGCCGCGCGGGTAAAACGTGTACCCGAGCGTGGCGGCCAGGATCGCGCCGCCGGTGATCAGGCCGGCGACGCCGATCGCCCTGAAGGTGCGCATGTCGTCGCGGGCCGAGGCGGCGTGCTGGCACACCGGCTCGCTCAGGCGGAAGCAGCCGTTCGGGCCCGCGGCGCGGGCGGAGGCGAGGATGGCCTCCTCGCGCTTCTCCGCGCCGCCGAGCATCACGCCGCCGAGCGCCGCGAAGGTGGCGGACAGCCCGACGCCGCCGACGAGGATGGCTGTGCTCGGCCCCGGGCGAGCCGGCGGCGGCGCCGCGAGGCCCACAGCCGCCGCGCGGGGCGCCTCCGGCTCCGGGCGCTGCGGTGCGGGCGGCGGCGGGAAGGTCAGCCTCACCTCCCGCGTCTCGCCGCGCGGGACGTCGACCTCGGCCGTGGCCGTCCTGCCGTCCAGCGCCGCGCGCACGACGCGGCGCCCGGGCTCGACGGGGATCGGCCTGTCGCCCTCGATCTGGACCGGCGCGCCGTCGATCGTGACCGTCGCGCCCGCGGGCGCGACGATGCGGAGCTCGCCGGCGAGCTGGCGCGCGCGGGCGAGATCGACGAGCCGCGACTCGTAAAGCGCGCGCTCGTCGGCGGTCCGCGGCGCGCGCATGATCTCCTTGCAGAGCGACAGCCAGCGCACGGCGGCCGGCATGTCGCCGATGCGGAACGACAGCGCGCCGATGTTGCAGGCCGCCACCTGGGAGCGCTCGAGCTTCCACACAGCCATCCAGAGCTCGCGCGCGTCCGCGAGGCGCCCCTCGTCCACGGCGGTGTGCGCCTGCGCCACGAGCCGGTCCCGGGCGCCGGACGGCGGCTCGGCCAGGGCGCCTGCCGAGGTCGAGAGGAGCGCGGCCGTCAGCGCCGACGCGGCGGCACGACGAAGGTTCCTGTGCATGAGGGTAGCCCTTCACGCGCCCGGCGCGGGCTCACGCGGACGCCGCGGACCGGCTACCAGGGCACGCAGGGGCTCACGTACCAGAACGACGGCGGCCGTGGAAGCAGCGGCGGCGCACGGAGGGGCAGCGCCGCAATGGATCGAACCGCCAAGGCGCCAAGTTCTTGAGATTTCTTGGCGCCCTGGCGCCTTGGCGGCTCCCGGAGTACCGCACTGCCGCCTTGGGCCTGGTCGAGAGAGGTCGAGCGCCCTCACGCCTGGTTTCACGCACCAGGAGTCCGGTCAGGGAGCCGGAGAGATTTCAACGCAAAGGCGCAAAGGCGCAAAAAGAGCGAGTCGCATTTCCCCCGCCGTCCTGCGCCCCGTCACGACCCTGCCCTCAGGAACGCCGCCTTGATCCGCTTCTTCCCCCACCCGGAGAACTTCACGGTCGCGATCGGATCCGCCCCCGGATCCACGCTCTCCACGACGCCCGGCCCGAACCGGTCGTGGAATACGCGCATCCCGCGCCGCAGCGCGAGCCCCTCGCCCTCCCCGCCCACGTCGACCGCCTCCCGCTCCACGTACCGCTCGCCCGGCGCCCGCTCGGCGCGATCCGCGCCGCCCGCGCCGGCCCCGCCGCGCGCCCCCGCCGCGTCGCCCTCCCGCGACAGCCGCGACCACGCCAGCCGCTCCTCGGCCTGCGGCGCGGGCCTCCGCCCCTCCCACGAGCCCCGCCCCTCCCACGAGCGCTCCCCAGATCCACCGAACCTCCCCGACGACGCGCCATACCCCCCGCCGCCCACGTCGACCCGGCGCTGCGCCATCATGCTCGTCGGCGTCGCCATCGGGCGCACCGACGCCGGCGGCAGATCCGCGAGGAAGCGGCTCGGCAGGCAGTAACGCGTCTGGCCGAAGATCGCCCGCCGCGCCGCGTGCGTGATCCAGAGCCGCTCGCGCGCCCGCGTGATCGCCACGTAGGCCAGCCGGCGCTCCTCCTCGATGTCGCCCTTGCGGTTCGGGTCCTGGCTCCGGAACGGGAACAGGTCCTCCTCCATGCCCGTCAGGAACACCGCATGAAACTCCAGCCCCTTCGCGGCGTGGATCGTCATCATCGCGACCTTCGGCATGTCCACCAGCATGTCGGCGTCCGACACGAGGCTCACCCGCTCCAGGTACCCCGCCAGCGTCGCCTGCTCGCCGGCCGCGATCGCCTCCTGCTCGTAGTCCACGATCGACTGCACGAGCTCGCGCAGGTTCTGGAGCCGCGCCTCCGACTCCACGCTGTCGTCCTGCTCGAGCATCCTCGCGTAGCCCGACCGCGCGAGGACCTCCTCCGCGAGCTCGCTCGGCGACAGGCGCGTCAGCTCCGCCATCAGCCCCTGCATCAGGTCGCGGAAGCCGAGCAGGCTGCGCTTCGCCGCCGTGGCGAGCGGCTCGAACCGGCCCGACGGCAGCGTCGACCGCTGCACCGCCGACGGCGGCACCGCGCCCCCGACGAGCGGCTCGATCGCCTCGTAGAGCGACACGCCGAGCGCGTCCGCCGCCTGGATCAGCTTGTCGACCGTGCTCTGGCCGATCTTGCGCGCGGGCACGTTGATGATGCGGTTGAGATCCACGTCGCTGCGCGGATTGACCACCACCCGCAGGTACGAGAGCAGGTTCTTCACCTCCGCCCGCTCGAAGAAGCGCGTGCCGCCGATGATCTGGTACGGGATGCGCGCCTCGCGCAGCACCTCCTCGAGCACGCGCGACTGCGCGTGAATCCGGTAGAACACCGCGATCTCGTTCGGCGACACCCCCTGCGCGATGAGCTCGCGGATGCACTCGACGACCCACGCCGCCTCGTCGTGCTCGCTGTCGGCGGCGACGACGTCGATCGGCGCCCCGTCCTTGTTCGAGGTCCACAGCTCCTTCGGCTCGCGATCGGACGCGTGGCGGATCACGCCGAGCGCGCCGCGCACGACGTGCCCGACAGAGCGGTAGTTCTGCTCGAGCTTCACCACCGTCGCGTGCGGGAAATCGCGCCGGAAGCCGCGCACGATCCGCACGTCCGCGCCGCGCCAGCGGTAGATGCTCTGGTCGTCGTCGCCGACGACGCACAGGTTGTCGTGGGCCTTGCAGAACGCGCGCACGAGCCGGTACTGCACCTGGTTCACGTCCTGGAACTCGTCGACGAGCACGTGGCGGAAGCGCGCCCGGAGGTCCTCGCCGGCGAGGCTCGCCGGGTCCTCTGCGAGCCGCAGCACGAAGAGCAAGAGGTCGTCGAAATCGACGGCGTTCGCCGACTTGAGGTGCCGCTCGTACGCCTCGAAGCACCGCGCGATCGCGTCGTCGAAGTAGCCGTTCCGCTCGAACTCGCCGGGCCCCCGCCCCTCCTGCTTCTCGGCGTGGATGCGCGACAGCACCTGGCGCGGCGGGTAGCGCCGATCGTCGAGGTTGAGCTCCTTGAGCACCCGGTTCATGACCGCGCGCTGATCGTCGTCGTCGTAAATGACGAAGTTCTTGTCGAGCCCGGCCGCCTCGTGGTGCCGCCGCAGCAGGCGCGCGCACACGGCGTGGAACGTGCCCACCCACAGGTCCTTCACGATGTCGGCCCCGATCAGCCCCTCCAGGCGCCGCTTCATCTCGGACGCCGCCTTGTTCGTGAACGTCACCGCGAGGATCCGGTAGGGCGGAACACGGTGCGTCACGATGAGGTTCGCGATCCGGTACACGATGACGCGCGTCTTGCCGCTGCCCGCGCCGGCGAAGATGAGGAGCGGCCCGTGGGCGTGCTGGGCCGCGCGCGCCTGCGGTTCGTTCAGCTCCTCGTACGGAATGCCTGGCTCGGGCGGCGGAGGGGGGTAGGCGTCGGGTGCAGCGAAACGATCCACAGGGGGTCGCTAGCACGGCCTCCGCGCGAGCGGGAGCCCGGCAAGCCCGCGGACCGCCGCGGCGCTTCCCCGCATTTTCCGCCGCAAACGGGGAGCGCTCGCCGTAATCTCGCACGCGCGTGCGCCGCCGGCAGAGCACCGGCGGAGACGCGGCCAGGACGGGCCGCACAGGAGAGATCATGCGCATCGCGCTGACGCACAACCTGAAGATCACGGGATCCGCCGAGGAGGCAGAGTTCGACAGCCCGGAGACGATCGCCGCCATCGCCGGCGCGCTCGAGCGGGCCGGGCACGAGGTGGAGCGGATCGAGGTCAGCGGCCCCGCGTCCCGGGTCCTGGCCCGGCTCGAGGCGCTCCAGCCGGACCTCATCTTCAACACGGCCGAGGGCCACAAGGGCAAGACGCGCGAGGCGTTCTATCCGTCGCTCTTCGACGAGCTCGGCATCCCCTACACCGGCTCCGACGCCTACGCGCTCAACGTCGCGCTCGACAAGTCGCTCACGAAGCGCGTCCTCGCGAGCTACGGCGTCGCCACCCCGCGCGCCCGCCTCGTCAACCGGACGACGCTCGACAGCGGCGCGCTCGACGACGTGAGCTTCCCGGTCATCGTGAAGCCGAACTTCGAGGGCTCCTCGAAGGGGATCCACAGGGAGTGGAGCGTCTGCGAGGACGCGTACCACCTCGCCGAGGTCGTCGAGCGGCAGCTCGCGCGCTTCGAGGCGGGGCTGCTCGTCGAGCACTACGTCGCCGGCATCGACGTCGCGTGCTCCTTCGTCGACGGCCTCAAGGAGGCGAGCGGCGCGCGCCCGAGCAGCGCCGGCGTCCCCGAGGGGGTCCTCACGCCGGTCGAGTTCGTCATCGATCCCCAGGTGCCCGGCAGCTACAACGTCTACGACTTCAACCTGAAGCACGCGAAGCCCGAGCGCGTCACGCGCCGGCCCGCGCAGCTCCCCCCGCAGACCATCGAGCGCATCCGGTCGCTCACCGCGCGCGTCGTGCGCGCCCTGGACCTCAAGGACCACGCCCGCTGCGAGTTCCGCGTCGCGCCGTCGTCCTCGCGCAACCAGGGCCACGACGTGTACTTCCTCGAGGCCGACGGCCTGCCAACGCTCCAGCCGGGCGCCAGCGTGTTCGTCGCCGCGGCGCAGCGCGGCGTCGACTTCGACGGCGTGATCCGGGCCATCGTCCGGAGCGCCTGCCAGCGGCGCGGGCTGTTGCAGCTCCTCGAGGGGGGCGCGCAGCGCCGGTCGAAGCGGACCGCGCTGCGCGTCGGCTTCACCTACAACATGAAGCGGGGCGAGGCGGCCGCGGCGGACGCGGGCCCGGCCGGCAAGGCGGGCCCCGGCGCCGCGTCCGACTCCGAGGCCGAGTTCGACTCGCCGCGCACCATCCAGGCGATCGCCAGCGCCATCGAGAGCTACGGCCACACCGTCGTCCAGCTCGAGGCGACCCCGGATCTGCCGCGCGCGCTCACGGCCGCGGGGGTCGACGTCGTCTTCAACATCGCCGAGGGGCTCCGCGGCCGCGGCCGCGAGGCGCAGGTGCCGGCGCTCTGCGAGCTGCTCGGCATCCCCTACAGCGGCTCGGACGCGACGACGCTCTCGCTCGCGCTCGACAAGGGCCTCACGAAGCAGATCCTGCGGGCGGCCGGCATCGACACCGCCGAGTGGCAGGTGGTCACGACCGGGCGCGAGAAGCTGAAGCCGTTCCGCTACCCGGTCATCGTGAAGCCGAACGCCGAGGGCACCTCGAAGGGGATCACCTCCGCGTCCGTCGTCAAGGACGAGGCCGCGGCGCGCGCGGCGGCGAAGCAGCTCGTGGATCGCTATCACCAGCCAGCGCTCATCGAGGAGTACATCACGGGGCGCGAGTTCACCGTGGGCCTGCTCGGCGAGCGGCGGCCGAAGGTGCTGCCGCCGATGGAGGTCGTCTTCGTCGACCCGCCCACCTACCCCGTCTACGGCTACGAGGAGAAGCAGTCGGACACGCCGCGCGTGCGCTTCGAGTGCCCCGCGCAGCTCACGCCGTCCGAGCTCCGCCGCATCGAGAAGGTCGCGCGCGACACGTTCGCGGCCCTCGCCTGCCGCGACGTGGCCCGGGTCGATCTGCGCATGACGAAGGACGGCAGGGTGTACGTGATCGAGATCAACCCGCTGCCCGGCCTGACGCCCGATTTCAGCGATCTCTGCGTCATCGCGAAGGTGGCCGGGATGGATCACAGGATGCTGATCGGCGAGATCCTGGCCGGCTGCCTCAAGCGCTACCGCGACGCCCGCGCCACCTCGCCGCAGGCCGGCCTCGCCGCGGCGCCCGCGGGCGGCGCGGCGGCCGTCTCCGCGGCGGTCCCGGCCGCCGCGCCAGCGGCCTCGCCGCCCGCCGGCGCGACGGCCTCGCCGGGCTCGCAGCCCGCGCCGGGCTCGCAGCCCGCGCCGGGCTCGCAGCGCACGCCGGGCTCGCAGCCCGCGCCAGGCTCGCAGCGCACGCCGGGCTCGCAGCCCGCGCCGGGCTCGCAGCCCGCGCCGGGCCCTGCGCCCGTCGGGGCCGCGCCGCTCGGCGCGGCGCGCCCGTCCCTGCCCTCGACGAACGGCGAGGTCGTCGGCCCATGAGCGCGCCCTCGGCCCAGATCCGGCGCCCTCGGCTGCGCGATCTCGGCGTCGCGATCGGCCGCTTCCCCACGGGCCCCGAGAACGCGATCACGGACGTCGCCGGGGTGCGGGTCCACCACGTCACGAAGATCGAGGGCACGGGCGAGCTCGTCCCCGGCATCGGCCCGGTGCGCACGGGCGTGACCGCGGTGATGCCCGCTGACGGCGACCTGTTCCTCGATCGGGTGTTCGCCGCCAGCTACGTGCTGAACGGCGCCGGCGAGGTGACCGGCCTCGCGCAGGTCAACGAGTGGGGCCTCTGCGAGACGCCGATCCTCCTCTGCAGCACGCTCTGCGTCGGCCGCGTCCTCGACGCGACCGTCGCGTGGCTCTCGAACCGCCACCCGCAGATCGGCACGGAGTACGACGTCGTGATCCCGGTCGTCGCCGAGTGCGACGACAGCTTCCTCAACGACACCGTGGGGCGGCACGTCACGCAGGCCGACGTCGAGGAGGCGATCGACAACGTCCGCGGCGGCCCCGTGGGCGAGGGGTGCGTCGGCGCCGGCACCGGCATGCAGACCTTCCACTTCGCGGGCGGGATCGGCACCTCGAGCCGCTCGGTGCCCGTCGGCGGGGTCGACGCCGTTGTCGGCGCGCTCGTGCTCTCGAACTTCGGCGATCGCGAGCTGCTCCGCATCGACGGCGTCCCTGTCGGCCGGCTGATCAGCGACCGCTTCGCCCACGTCCCGCGGCGCGGCCCGGCCGGCTCGATCATCGTGCTCGTCGCCACCGACGCCCCCCTCATCCACCGCCAGCTCACGCGCATCGCGCGGCGCGCCGCGCTCGCGATCGGCCGGACGGGCGGGTACGCGGCCAACAACTCGGGCGAGATCGTCCTCACCTGGAGCACCGCGAACCGGGTGCCGCGCGTCGCCACGGAGCAGTGGAGCGCGCCCCGGTCGAGCCGCTCGCTCAGCGTGCACCCCCTCGCGCCCGGGCGGCACATGGCCGAGCTCGTCCTCGACACCGAGCTCGACGGCCTCTACGAGGCCACCGTCGACGTGGTGGAGGAGGCGATCCTCAACGCGATGTGCGCGGGCGTTGACATGACCGGCCACAGCGGCCACCACGCCCCCGCCCTGCCGCTCGACGCCGTGGCCGAGGTCCTGAAGCGGTACCGGCCACCGCACCCCTGCGATCCGCCGGCGCTGCGCTAGTCCCACGCACCAGGGATCCGGAGCGAGATTTCAACGCAAAGGCGCAAAGAAAAAAAACAATAAATTCAGGCCTTTTTGCGTCTTTGCGCCTTTGCGTTGAAATCTCTCCGCTCGCGCGGCAGAGCCCTGGCAGGACTCCTGCCCCGAGGTAACGAGGCGCTGCCCCGACGGTCGGCCGCGCGGCGCGCTACTCAGGATCGCCGTGGAGGAGCCACTCGTGGGCGGCGTCCTCGTCCCAGAAGCGGCGGAGGACCTTGTCCGTGCCGCTCTCGCGCGCGACGCGGTTGAGCTGGAGCGCGACGATGTCGCTCTCGATGATCTCGGCGACGCGCATCACCCCGAGCTCCAGGCCGAACTCCTGGACGGCGCGGATCCTCTCCGCCACCTCGGGGGCCATCGGCCGGAAGCCGCGGACATCCGCCTTGATCTTGATCTCCCGGCCCTGCAGGCCCTCGCACGCCTTCCTCAGCTCGCTGACGAAGTTCTCCATCTCCTCGAGGCGAACACGGCCCTCGAGGACGAAATCCACGATGGCGTGGATCCGGTCGACTTTGATCTCGAACACGTTGAGAGACCTCCTGCAGTTCCCGAAGCGGCGGGATGGGGCCGCGCAATCATACTCCGGATTGCAGGGGGCGAGCCCCCGGATCGCGCCGCCCGGGCGGCGGCGATGCCGGCGATCAGCCGTGGGCGGCGCGCGGGGCGCGGGCGAGATGCCCGCGCCCCGCGCGGACGTTCACGCCGCCCGCGCCTCGCCGACGGGCGACTTGCCCTGCCCGCGGCGCGCGGCGATCGCCTTCTCGTAGATGGACGCGTACCGCGCGAGCAGCTTGGGCCACTGCCGCTCCTCGAGGATCCACGCCCGCGCGTTCTTGCCGACCTGCTCGAGGCGCGCCGGGTCCTTCAGGGCCTCGACGCACCGGCGCGTGAGATCGGCGCTGTCGCCGGCCTTGAAGACGAACCCCGTCTCGCCATAGCGCACGAGCTCCCCCATGGCGGGGACGTCGCTCACCATGACGGGCCGGGCCATGGACATGGCCTCGAGGGGCTTCAGCGGCGTCGTGAGCTCCGTCGTCCGGGTCCGGATGCGCGGATACACGAGCAGGCTCGCCATGGCGTAGATGTTGAACACCTCGTCGTGCGGCACCCGCCCGGTGAACGTCACCTTGGACTCCACCCCTCGCTCGCGGGCGAACGCCTTGAGCTCCATCTCCTGGCCGCCGGCCCCCGTGATCACGACGTGCGCGTCCGGGATCTCCCGCGCGATGTCGCCGATCGACGCGATGAGCGTCTGGAGCCCCTCGTACGGCTGGAACGTGCCCACGTACCCGATGAGCCTCTTGCCGGCGAGCCCGAAGCGCTCCCAGGCGCCGGGCGGCGCCTCCCGCGGCGAGAACTTGTCCGAGTCGACGCCGTTGCCCACGACGTGGAGCGCGTCCGCGCTGCGCACCCGCGGCGCGACGGCGTTCTTGAGGCTCTCGCAGATGGTCACCGTCGCGTCGGCGTACCTGTACACGATGCTCTCCAGGCCGGCCGCGATCTTGTAAGGCACCGAGTCCTCGGCGAACTTGCCCCGATCGACCGAGGCGTTCTCCCAGAGGTCGCGCACCTCGTAGACGAGCGGCAGCCCGAAGCGGCGCGCCGCCGCGAGCGCCGGCAGCCCGACGAGCATGGGCGAGTGCGCGTGCACGAGATCGGGCTTAAACTCCCGGATCGCGTCCTCGACGCGCGCCTCGAGTGCCCGCACGAGCGAGAGCTCCCGGACGACCGGCAGCTTCTTGACGGCGGGCTCGCGCGTCCGCCAGTACGAGATGCCGCCGATCTCGTCCTTCAGCGCGTCCCCGGACCCCTGCTGCGCCGAGGTCACCACCGCCGGACGCATCCCGTGCTCGGCCTGATGCTTGATGATGTAGTCGCTGCGGATCGTGTACCCCGCAATGACAGGCAGCGACGTATGAAGAACATGAAGCACGCGCACGAATCACCGCCCTTCCTTGTGATGATGCGCCGCGCAGCGTACCCGAGGCCGTCGCGATCGTCACCAGGCTCGTCCCGCCGCCCCGCTGCGCCCACCACGCGCACGACGCGCGCAACGCCGACGCCGCGATCGTCGCCAGGCGCGTCCACCGCCCCGCTGCGCCCACCACGCGCACGACGCGCACGACGCCCACCACGCGCGCGACGCCCACCACGCGCGCGAACGCGAGCCTAGCTCTCCGCTGCCCCGTTGCGGTACGCTCCGCCGCCCCATGACCCTCAAAATCGCGATCGTCGGCTGCGGCAAGATCGCCGACGGGCACATCGAAGAGATCCAGAAGATGCCGGAGCGCGCCCGGGTCGTCGCCGTCTGCGACCTGGAGCTGCTCATGGCCGAGCAGATCGCGGTGCGCTACGGCATCCCGAGCCACTACGACTCGTTCGACCGGATGCTCGACGTCGAGAAGCCCGACGTCGTTCACATCACCACCCCTCCGCAGTCCCACCTGTTCCTCGCGCGGCGCGCCATCGAGGCGGGCGCCCACGTCTACGTGGAGAAGCCGATCGCGCTGAACCTCTCGGACGTCCGGCGCCTCATCGAGCTGTGCACCGCCGCCGGCAAGAAGATGACCGTCGGCTGGGAGTACCAGTTCGATCCGCCGGCCATCGAGATGCGGCGGCTCATCGGCGAGGGCGTGCTCGGCGACCCCGTCCACGTGGAGAGCTGCTTCGGCTACAACCTCTCCGGCCCCTTCGGCACGGCGCTCCTCGGCGACGGCTCGCACTGGGTCCACCGCCTCCCGGGCAAGCTGTTCCACAACAACATCGACCACCTGCTCAACAAGATCGCCGAGTTCGTCGACGACGAGCAGCCGAAGGTCACGGCGACCGCCTACGCGCTCCGCGAGAAGCGCTTCGGCGACGCGCGCGACGACATGCTCGACGAGCTGCGCGTCACGCTGCAGGGCGCGCGCGTCAGCGCGTACGGGACGTTCTCGTCGCACGCGCGGCCGCCGGGCCATTTCCTCCGCGTCTACGGCACGAAGAACACGCTCCACGTCGACTACACGAGCCGCACCGTCACGCTCGACGCGTCGCCCAGGCTGCCGAGCGCCATCGGCCGGGTCGTGCCCGCCTTCGATCAGGCCCTCGCGTACTTCCGCGAAGGGGGCAAGAACGTCGTGCGGTTCGCCCGCAGCGACTTCCACTTCTTCTCGGGGTTGAACCGCCTGATCGGGCTCTTCTACGACAGCATCACGCGGGGCGCGGAGCTGCCCATCTCGTACCGGGACATGATCCGGGTCGCGTGGATGATGGATGAGATCTTCCGGCAGGTCCCGCAGGAGAAGGCGCGCACATGAAAGTCCTTGTCACCGGCTCGAACGGCTTCCTTGGGTCGGCCCTCGTCGACCGGCTGCTCGCCCACGGCGAGACCGACATCCGCTGCCTCGTCCGCCCGGCGAGCAACCGCGCGCGCCTCGAGGAGATCGAGAAGCGCCGGGGCGCCGCCCTCGAGGTCGCGGTGGGCTCCCTCGCGACGAAGGAGGCCGCCGAGCGCGCCGTCGAGGGCGTGGACGTCGTCTACCACGTGGCCGCGGCCATGGGCGGCGCGCCCGCGGACATGTTCCTGAACACCGTCGTCGCCTCGAAGAACCTGCTCGAGGCGCTCGTCCACACCGGCCGATCGCCCCGGGTCATCCTCGTCAGCTCCTTCGGCGTCTACGGCGTGGCCGACCTGCCGCGCGGGTACATCGTCGACGAGAACACCCCGCTCGAGTCGCGGCCCGCGCAGCGCGACCTCTACTCGCAGGCGAAGCTCCGGCAAGAGAAGCTCTTCTGGGAGTACCAGGCGCGCTACGGCTTCCCGCTCACGGTGATCCGCCCCGGCGTCATCTACGGCCCGGGCGGCAACGCCTTCTCCGGCCGCGTCGGGATGAGCCTGTTCGGCGTGTTCCTGCACCTCGGCGGGCGCAACCTCCTCCCGCTCACGTACGTCGACAACTGCGCCGAGGCGATCGCGATCGCCGGCCGGAGCGAGGTCTCGAAGGGGCAGGTCTACAACGTCCACGACGACGACCTGCCCACGGCCGACGTCTACCTCGCCCGCTACAAGCGCGAGGTGAAGCCGATCCGCTCGATCTCGGTGCCCTATGTCGCCCTCACCGGGATATCGAAGCTCGTGGAGCGCTATCACGCCTACTCGAAGGGGCAGCTCCCGGCCGTCTTCACGCCGTACAAGACCGCGACGTCGTGGAAGGGGAACCGGTTCGACAACACGAAGCTGAAGGCGCTCGGCTGGAAGCAGCTCGTCTCCACGGAGGAGGGCCTGCAGCGGACGTTCGCCTACCTCCGGGAACGCGCGACATGATCCGCGGGCGGTCGCTCGCGCCGCTCGCGCTGGCGCTCGGCCTCGCGGGCCTGTTCGCCGGCTGCGACCGGCGGCAGACCCCCGGGCCCCCGGCGGTGCACAGCGGCGCGGGCGCGCCGCCCGGCGCCGCGGAGCCGCAGTCCGGCGCCGCGGAGACGCAGTCCGGCGCCGCGGCCCTCGCCGTCGCGGCGCCGCGCTTCGAGGCGCCGCCCGCGCCGCCGGCCTCGCCGGCCAAGGGGCACCCGCGGCTCTGGGTGCGCGAGGCCGACCTGCCGAAGCTGCGCGCGCGCGCCACGCCGGCGAACCCGCTCTTCAGGGAGCTCGCGACCGTCGCGGCCGAGGCCGTGGCGGCGATGGACAAGGGCCAGATCCCCTCCGAGGGCGACTGCGTCGCGAGCCGCGTCTACTGCGAGGCGCACGCCGAGCTGTTCGCCTTCATGTCGCTCATCTCGAGCGACGCGGCGGCCCGCAACGACTACGCCGCCCGCGCGCGCAAGATCCTCCTCTACATCGTCGACCGCGTGAACAAGGGCGATCCCAAGGACCCCTTCAACCGCAACTTCGCCAGGGGCGATCGCGCGCGCTGGGCCGGCGAGTCGTTCGGCCTCACGGTCGACTGGATCTACGGGTACCTCTCGGCCGACGACAAGGCGGCGATACGGTCCGTCTTCCTCCGCTGGGCCGAGGCCCAGCTCAGGTCGACGACGACGAGCCACGCCCACCCCGAGCCGATCGGCAAGCTGAACGACCCGGTGATGCTGAAGGAGCCGAAGAAGCGCCGGTACGCCGTGAACAACTACTTCACGTCGCACATGCGCAACCTCACGCTCATGTCGCTCGCGTTCGACGACGCCGACGACCCGCCGGATCTGAAGCACGACCGCGCCTACCCGCGGCTCCGGGACTACTTCGCCAACGTCGCCGGGGCGTGGCTCTACATGACCGACAGCGTCCTCCGGAACGACGCGCGCGGCGGCGCGCCGCCCGAGGGCTTCCAGTACGGCCCCGCGACGCTCGCCTACGTGAGCCAGACGCTCCTCGCCATCCAGACGGCGGGCGAGGCCGATCCGGCGAAGTGGGGCCCGCAGGTGCACCTCGACGGCAACCCCTTCTGGCACGAGTTCATCCCGGCGCACCTGCACAGCCTGAGCCCCGCCGCGCCCCAGGGCCGGATCGGGCCGACCCACGAGGCCGCGTGGACGGGCGACGGCGAGCGCTACGAGTACACCGATCACATCGATCCGTTCGCGGCGCTCGGCCTCCACGCCCAGAACAGCGGCAACGCCGAGCGCCTGAACGCGCTCCGCTGGATGGCCATCCACGTGGGCCCGGGCGGCGCCGCGGGGCTCGCGCGGCGCGCCCGCTCGACGCTCGGCCAGGTCCACAAGCGGCACTCGATCATGTACTTCCTGCTGCTCGATCCGGCGGTGACGCCGACCGACCCGCGCCCGTCGATCCCGCTCGCGCACCACGGCGCAGGGCTCGGCCACGTCTTCGCGCGGACGGGCTGGGGGCCCGACGCGGCGTGGCTCCACTACCAGCTCGGCTGGGAGCAGATCGACCACCAGCACGGCGACGGGCTCAGCTTCGGCTTCTACCGCGGCGGCGAGTGGCTCACGAAGGAGCGCGTCGGGTACGGCGCGTTCTTCATGAACTCCGAGCAGCACAACACCCTGGCCGTCGAGAACGACCGCAACCGCCGCCACGACGACCCGAACCGCGGCGAGCTCTGGCGGCGCGGCTCCCAGTGGCCGCTCGTGCACACGAACGACCCCCGCTTGCTCGCGAAGAGCTTCGCGCAGGACCACGTGTACGTGCTCGGCGACGCGACGGCGCTCTACAACTCCGACTACGAGAACATCCACGATGTGAAGCACGTCAGCCGCTCGCTCGTGTGGCTCAAGCCCGATCACCTCGTGCTCTACGACCGCGCCGCGACGGGCAAGGACGGGCGCTTCAAGCGCTTCTTCCTGCAGACGCCGAGCGTCGCGCAGGTCGCGGGCAACCTCGCGACGGTCACGACGCCGAAGGGGCAGAAGCTCTTCGTGACCTCGCTGCTGCCCGAGCGCCCCGTCGTCACGGCCGAGGCGTACAAGCCGACGGGCACCTGGGACACGAAGCCCGCCGAGTTCGAGTCGATGCTCGCGACCCTGCGGGTCGAGCCGCCGGCGCCGACGCCGCGGGACGCGCGCTTCCTCCACGTGCTCCAGGGGGCCGCCGACAAGGCGACGGCCGATCCGGCGACGCTCGTGCGCACGAAGCAGGGGACGCCGTTCGCCGGCGCCGCGGTGAAGGGCACCGTCGTCCTGTTCCCTGTCGAGCTGGGCCCCGTGTCCCAGGTGCAGTACACGGCGCCCCCTGGCGTGACGAGGCACCTCGTCACGGGCCTCACCCCCGGCGCCTCGTACGACGTCAGCAAGAAGCCCGCGGGCGGCGGCGACGAGATCACCATCCGCCCCGGCTCGACCACGAAGGCCGACGAGGGCGGCGTCCTGTCCTTCTGAGCGCCCGACGCGCCCCGCCCCGCTCGCGCGCGCCCCGCCGGCTTGTCCTCGGCGCGGCGCGCTGCGATAATTTCTGTTCTCCCGCCACATCTTCCACGGAGATGTCATGAGCAAGAAGCTTCTCGTCGCTGCCGGCGCGTTCGTCGTCGCGCTGGGCGCCCTGTTCATCCCTGTCGAGGGCAGCGCTCCCGCCGCGACGGGCCCCATCCCGAAGGCCGGCTCGCTCGACCTGTCCGGCTACTCGGCCGCCCCGCCCGACGCCCCGCTGGATCTGCTCTTCATCCACCACTCGGTCGGCGGCCAGATGCTCACGGACCCCGGCCCCGAGAAGGAGAAGGCGTCCTGCGTCTACGAGACGCACCCGAACGGCGGCGGGCTCAAGAAGAAGCTCGCGGCGCAGGGCTACCGCGTCCACGAGGCCTCCTACGGCAGCGAGATCGGCGAGGACACAGACCTCTTCCACTGGGCGCCCAAGTTCCGCGACAAGATGGACAAGCTGCTCCGGGTGGCGCTGAACGACCAGATGCACCCGGACGGCGTCGTGAACCGGATCGTCGTCTTCAAATCCTGTTATCCCAACAACCGCTTCGTCGGCGAGGGCGCCGCCCCCGGCAACCCGGCCGGCCCGGAGCTCACGGTCTGGAACGCGAAGGCCACGCTCGCCTCGCTCCTGCCCGAGCTCGCGAAGCGCAAGGACACGCTGTTCGTGTACGTCACCGCCCCGGCGAACGTCCTCAAGCGCTCGAAGGAGCCCTTCTGGAAGTGGACAGCGAAGCAGATCCTCGGCCGGCCGTCGGAGGCCCAGGTCGCGCAGCGAAAGGCCGACCTCGCCCGCTCGTTCAACAACTGGGTCAAGTCGCCCGACGGATGGCTCAGCGGTTACCCGGAGAAGAACGTCGTCGTCTTCGACTACTACGACGTGCTCACGAACAAGGGCGAGTCCAACTTCTCGCAGTACGGCTCGGAGGGGGGCACCGACAACCACCCCTCGCGCGAGGGAAACGAGAAGGCCGCTGACGAGTTCGTGCCGTTCCTGAACCAGGCCGTGCGCCGCATGGGCTTCAGCACGTGAAGCGCGCGACGCCGCGCGCCCGGGCCCACCACCGGCGGCATCGAGCGCGACGTGCTTGACGCGGGCCTCGATTCTCCGGAACGTCGCCCTCCACCCGAACCGCGTCTTCGCTGAGGACCCTCGACATGCTCGCGCTCCCCGGGGTCATCCTTCTCATCATCTTCATCTACGGCAGGCCCCAGGAGTGGGACGAGCGGTTCGAGAGCCTGCCGTTCCTCTACCTGTGGCTCGCCCTCGCGTTCATGGGCATGGGCCTCGACCTCGCCATGGGCAAGGTCCGGCTGAAGGCCACCCCCCAGCTCCGGTGGGCGATCGTCGTCTACCTCTGGTGCGTCCTCACGCTCGCCCTGCGGAACCCCGCCGAGCTCTCCGAGGGCTTCGTCTCGATCAGCGTGACGTTCGTGCTCTTCTTCCTGATCGGGCACAGCCCAGACGGCTTCAGGGGGTTCCAGAAGCTCGCCGGCACGGTGCTCGTCATGGGCCTCTTCGTGGCGGGCGTCGCCATCCACCAGGGGTTCTCCTCGTTCCAGTGCCTCGCGATGACGCAGACCATCGGCGGCTCGCGCGGCGAGGCCGGCATCCCCGACGGCCGCTCCTGCGAGACCCGCGTGGACTGCCGCGAGGGGCCGGGCGCCGATCCCGAGGCCGAGTACCTGTGCGAGCGCGTCGGCCTCTTCAAGACGTCGACGATCAACGGCCGCGTGCGCTGGCGCGGCGTGCTCCAGGATCCCAACGAGCTCGCGCTCACGTCGGGCATCGTGCTGCCGTTCAGCTTCGCGCTCTTCGAGCAGAAGCGCTCGTTCTCGCGCGCGCTCCTGGTGCTCGCGTCGCTGCTCGTGATCGCGACGGCCATCATCCTCACGCAGTCGCGCGGCGGCCAGCTCGTCTTCGCGACGGTGCTCGGCGTCTACTTCGTGAAAAAGTACGGCGTCCGCGGCGCGATCTTCGGCGCGGTCTTCGCGGCGCCGCTCATGCTCCTCGGCGGCCGCGGCGGCGGTGAGGCGGAGGAGTCGGCGAACGAGCGCACGGAGATCCTGTCCGAGGGCCTGAAGATCTACCGCATGTTCCCGATCCTGGGCGCCGGCTACCGCCAGTTCACCGAGCACCACTGGCTCACGGCGCACAACGCGTACCTCCTCGCGCTCGCGGAGCTCGGCCCGCTCGGGATGTTCGCGTGGACGGCGATGATCTACCTCACGCTCAAGATCTCGCTCGTCGCGCTCAAGCGGTACGAGCACGGCGCCCAGTTCGCGATGATCCGGGCCTGGGCCATGGCGGTCATGGCCGGGTTCTGCGGGATGATGGTCGGGATCTTCTTCCTCTCGTTCACCTACCACTACGTGCTCTGGATCTACTTCGGCCTCGCCGGGGCGCTGTACTGCGCGATCAGGAGCGTCGACCCCTACTTCTCGGTCAAGCTCGAGCAGCGCGACGTGCTCCGGCTCGTCCTGGCCAACATCGGCCTGATTGTCGCGCTGCTCGTGTACACGAAGTCGAAGGGCTACTGAGGGCCGCGCGCCCCCGCGCCACCGCGCCCCCGCGCCTCGTGCCTCGCGCGGGCGCAGGACGCCCGGGGCGGCGCCCGGACACCCGGGGCGGCGCCCGGACACCCGGGGCGGCGCCCGGACACCCGGGGCGGCGCCCGGACACCCGGGCGCGGGTTGCTCTTCGCCCGGGCTCAGCGCCCGAGGCCGAGGACCATCACGAGCGGGGTCTTCAGGATGATCGACAGCTCCATCTGGAGGAACGTCGACAGCTTCTCGAGCGACGCGGCATATGCGAGGTCGAAGAGCAGCTTCATCCGCATGTCGTCGGCCTCGGCCCCCTCCGCCTCCTCGAGGCCGAACGGGTTCGTCAGCGTCGCCTCGAAGGCCGCGACCTCGCTCTCCGCCGGGGCGCGCCCGGTGTAGCCGAGCGAGACCTGCGCGAGGCCCGTGATGCCCGGCTTGATGTCGCGCATCCGCTCCTCGAAGAACGGGATGGCGAGCGCGAGGTTCACGAGGAGCTCGGGGCGCTCGGGGCGCGGCCCCACGATGCTCATGTCGCCCATGAGCACGCTCCAGAACTGCGGGATCTCGTCGAGCCGCGTCTTGCGCAGGAAGCGCCCGACGCGCGTGATGCGCGGATCGTCCTGCTGGGCGAGCACGGGCCCGGTCATCTTCTCGGCGTCCACGCGCATGGAACGAAACTTGCGCATGTGAAATTCGACGAACTTCGGGTAGGCGACGCCGTCCCGTACTTCCGTGCCGATGAGCATCCCGGCACGGCGCTGCATGTAGAAGATCGGCCCGGGCGACTCGAGGTAGATGGCCGCGCCGATGAGAGGGTAGAGCGGGAGGGTCAGCGTGAGACCCACGAGCGAGCCCGCGATGTCGATCGCACGTTTCGCTACACGAACGCCAGGTGTCACTGTTTACCTTGTGGCTCCCATAGTTCAGAACGTGGTAGGGTACAAGCTCGGATGGAGGTTTGGGCGTGATCCGACTCCGCGTACCAGGTTCGTTGACCTATCGCCACCTCGCCCTCCGCGTGGTGGCGGCCGCTTGCAAGATGGCCGCGCCTGGGAGGGTCGAGGGCGGGTCGCCCGGCCTGAGCCAGGAGGATTTCGAGGCCCAGACCGTCTCGGCGTTCGGGGAGGCGTTCAACAACATCGCGATTCACGGATACCGCGATGGTCCGCCGGGCGACGTCGACATCGAGATCGAGTCCGACGCGGACGGCATCATCATCCGCCTGATGGACACGGGGTGCAGCTTCGATCCCGCGGCCATCGAGAACCCGCCCATCGACGACCTCCCCGAGTCGGGGATGGGGCTGTTCATCATCAAATCGTTCATGGATGAGGTCGACTACTGTCCCGGCAGCCCGAATGTCCTCCGCCTCGTGAAGCGGAGGGAAGGCAGCTCGTGCATCGCCGGCGACGGCAGTGAAGGCAGCAGTGAACAAGAGCATTCCGATGCCGATTTCGCCGAGGCGACGGGGCGTCGGACGAGCAGTTTCCGAATGCGGAGCGTCTCCCGATCGGGCGCAGCCCGCGCCGCTGGGGGAATCAAGATCCAATGAGCTATACGCGGACCGATAACGGCAATGAGACGGTCGTGCAGTTCGAGGGGACCCTCGACGCAGTGACCGCACCGGAATTCAGGACGTTGGTTGACGAGCTGGTGGCCGAGAACCGCCAGAACATCACGCTCGAGCTCTCGTCGCTCCGGCTGATCGACAGCTCCGGCGTGGGCGTGATCGTCTCGCTGTTCAAGCGGGTGCGCGCCAACGGCGGCCAGGTGCGCATCGTGGGGCTGAGGGATCAGCCGCGCGCCATCTTCCGCCTGCTGCGCCTCGACCGGGTGTTCCCGACGTGACGCCGGGGGCGGCGTGCTCGCCGCCGACCTGGCCAGAGCGGCTGCGGCGCGGCGTCGACGCGGACGTCGCGCCGGCGCGGCGCCGCAGCCACGCCCGTCCGCGCGCGCGGCCGGGCATGAGATAGGCGCGCCGTCGCGGCGCTCAGGGGCCGCGTGCAACAAGCTGGCGCTCGGGCAGCACACGTCTACCATAGGCAGCCGTCTGCCCGACCGGGGCTTGCGCTCCGGGTCGGGCGGCGCAAGCCAACCTTCGAGGAGCGGGGACTATGGACAACTGGAAGATGAACCAGCAGCCCGCCGGGCTTCCCCCGCCCCAGGAGCCGCTCGGGGCGCTTCCCGCTGATACGTCGGCGCGGCCTGCAGGCCCGCAGCCGCCCAGCATCAGCGCGATGATCAACCGGACCCTCGTGCACTGGTACGTCGCGGTGCTCGTGGCGCTCGCGGGCATGGCGTTCACCGTGCTCGTGGTCAAGGCGCGGAAGCCCGCGTACCGCTCCGAGACGGTGATCTTCTACCGGGAAGGCGTGAAGTCGACGTACCTCGGTCCGGACGGGCCCGACCCGCTCCGCACGCTCTCGGCGCGGCTGAAGGAGACGCTGCTGGCGCGCTCCAACCTCGAGAAGGTCGTGACCGAGTTCAGCCTCTTCCCCGACGTCCTCGAGAAGCGGGGCATGGTCGACGCGGTCGACCGGCTCCGCAGCAAGATCACCTTCAAGGCCCGCTCGACCGACACGTTCGCGATCTCGTGCGAGGGGGAGACGCGCGAGCAGGCGCAGGAGGTGACGCAGCGGCTCGCGGACATCCTCGTCGAGGAGACGACGCGGATGCGCAGGTCGCAGGCGAAGCTGACGAACGAGTTCCTCGACGCCGAGCTGAAGCGCGCGGAGCAGGACGTCGAGAAGGCCGAGGCCGAGCTCGCGGCGTTCCTGGCCGAGCACCCCGAGTTCGCCGCCGAGCAGGCCACGCCCGGCGGCGCGCAGGCCGGCGCCGCCGTCCGCGCGCAGCAGACCCGCAGCACGACCTCCGACCCGACGCTGGAGGCCCTCGAGCGGCAGGTGCCCCGCCTGCGGGCCCGGCTCACCGGCACGCCGCAGCAGGCGGCGCCGAGCTCCCCGGGGGCGCCCTCCCCGGCGCTCGTGCGGCAGCGGGACCAGGCCGAGCAGGAGCTCGCGACAGCGCGGCGGGATCTCGCCGACAAGCAGTCCCGCTTCACCGAGCAGCACCCCGACGTCCGGGCCGCGCTGGCCCGCGTGAGCAACGCCGAGGCGGCGCTGCGGCGCGCCGAGGAGGCGCTCGTCCTGCCGCCGCCGCCGGAGCCGGTCGTCGAGGTCGCCGCGACCGACGAGGCCGAGAAGGCGAAGATCAGGTCCCAGCTCGCCATGCTCGAGCGGGAGATCGCGGCGCGCCGGGGCGCGAAGAAGGGGAACGCCGCCGACGCGAGCGAGGCGGCGAAGCTGATCATCAACACGGAGACCGAGTGGTCCCGGCTCAGCCGCGAGAAGGCCCGGGCGCAGCAGCGGCTCAACGATCTCGAGGGCAAGTCGTTCCGCGCCGAGATGGCCGCGAGCTCGGAGCAAGGCGGCTACTCGGCGCAGATCGAGGTGCTCGACCCGGCGTACAGGCCGAGCGGGCCGTCGGGCCCGTCGCGGCTGCTCCTTGCCCTCGGCGGGCTCTTCGTGTCCATTGCGGCCGGCATCGCGGCCGCAGCGGCGCGCGGTATCGTGTTCGACGATCGGGTTTACGACATGGAGGATATCGATCGCATGGCCCTCGCCCCGGTGCTCGTCATCGTACCGGCCGCGCGCGGCCCCCGAGGCCGCCGTGGCTGAGACAGGCGGCGCTGAGCCGGGAAAGCCCCCGCCGGTCGCTTCCCTGGAGCGGGCGCTCGATCAGGTGTGCGACTTCCTGAGTCGCGCGGAGCAGACCGCGCGGGTCCGCGCCCTCGTCATCGAGGCGCGCCGGCTCCGCAACGTGGTCGGCAACTGGCGGTCGATCGCGCCCGATCCGGACGTGCGCGAGGAGATGATCGCCCGCGTCCTGCGCCTCGCGAACGACGCGGAGGATGTCGTCTCGGCGGAGCGCCCGAGCGCCAGCCAGGACGACCCGAACGCCGCGTTCGACTCGCCGACCATCCGGCAGGACCTCTCGCCCGCGGGGCACCTGCAGCCCCCGCACGGGATCGGGCTGCGCCTCGGCCCCGCGCCCATGCAGGGCGGCCATCCCGGCATGCAGCACCCCCCGCCCGCCCGTGCGCCGTCGCCCCCGACGACGCTGTTCCTGGCGGGCGGCCCGCCCGCGGGCCACGGCGAGCACCCGGGCCATGGGGCGGTGCACGGCGTGCACGCCCCGGCGCTGCCGCCCGGCCCCGAGCGACCCGGCGTGGGCCCCGCGGTGGCGCGCGTCGTCGACCTGAGCGCCACGCTGAGCAGCCCTGGGCTCGTGTCGAGCGGCCCGGTCGCGACGAGCGCGTCGGCGGCGGTGCCGATCGAGCGCGTCATCGCGCCGCCGGCGCGCGACGTGGGGGTGCGGGACGCGGCGGCGCACCCGGCGCACCCGGCGGGCTCCCCGCCGCTGGAGCGCGGGTTCAGCGGGACGTTCCCCTCGCCTCCGTCGCTCGTCTTCGATCGCGTGGTGCCGCCCGCGTCGCGCGAGGTGACGGTGCGCGAGGTGCCGCCGCAACCGCAGCAGCCGCCGCTGGAGCGCTCGGTCACCGCCACGTTCTCCTCGCCGCCCTCCCTCATCTTCAACCGCGTCGTGTCGACGCCCGCGCACCACGCCGTCGACGCGAAGCTGCAGTCGCTCGACCCGACGTTCGAGGAGCCGCCGTCGCTCCACATCGAGCACATGCGCTCCCTGCCCTCGGGGCCGGAGACCGCGGGGCTGCTCCCGGAGGAGTCGCTGGCCGGCCCGGGCGAGGTCACGGTGCGCCCGCTCCCGATGCCGGACTCCGTGGACCCGAAGATCGTGATGGTCCACGCGCCGTACTCGCCGCAGGCGGACGCCTACCGCACGCTCCGGCGCAAGCTGCCGTCGGGCGCGGGGACCACGATCGCCGTGACGAGCGCGTCGCCGGGCGAGGGCAAGACGTCGTGCGCCATCAACCTCGCGCTCGCGCTGCGCGAGACCGTCCGCGGGCGGATCCTCCTCGTCGAGGCGAACATCCGCACGCCCGGCATCGCCAAGGCGCTGCGGTTCGACCCTCCGGTCTGCTTCACCGAGCAGCTCCAGCGGCACGTCAGCGATCGGTACGCGCCCTGGGTGGTCGTCGAGCAGGCCGCGCCGACGCCCGCCGTGGCGCCCGGCGACGACGCGGCCGACTCGTCGGAGAGGAACGGACCGCTGGGCAGCAGGTCGCCCGACCCGAGGCTCTCCGTCCAGACGCCCGTCCACATCCTGGCGGTCGATCCGGGCAAGGAGCGGCCGCCGCGCCTCGACGCGGTGGCGTTCGCGGCCGCGATCGAGAGCCTCAAGCGCGCGGGGTACTCCTACATCATCATCGACACGCCGCCCGTGCTCGGCGGCATGGACGTGAACGACATCGCCGACTCGGTGAGCGGCGTGGTCATGACGTCGCTGGTCAAGAAGTCGACCCGCAAGGCGATCCGCCAGGCCATCGAGCAGCTCCGGCCGGCGCCCATCCTCGGTGTCGTCCTGCTCGACGCCTGAGCGCCCGGCGCGCGGCCGGCGGCTCCCCACGTCGAAAGGCGGGGGAGGCGTAGCCGCGCGCCGCCTCCATTGTTACCTTGCGGCCCTCATGCGCTCCGGACGAGGTATTGCGGTCGCGGCCTTCGGCTGCGCGATCCTCACCCATCACGACGCCCGAGCGCAGGACGCGTACCTCCAGGGCGTCTTCACCGGGTCGATCGGCGTCACCGACAACGTGAGCTCCGCGGCCGAGCAGTCCGACGGGCCCGGCCCCGAGGCCGACGGCTTCGGGACCGCGAGCCCCGGGCTGATCTTCACGTACACGACGCCGCGGACGTCGAACACGCTGTCGTACACCTTCGCGGCGAGCTTCTTCTTCCTGCACTCGGAGGCGAGCTCGTACTCGAACATCGCCACGTGGACCGGCCGCTTCGTCACGTCGCCGAGGACGACGCTGACGCTCGGGGCCTCCGGATCGCAGGGCCAGCTCAACACCATCCAGCTCGAGCAGACGCCGGGGACGACGACGATCGGGGGCACCGCGGGCGGGACGACGAACTTCGTGCAGGGGTCGTTCAACGAGGGGTTCTCGTTCCAGCCCTCGCCGGTCTGGCAGCTCGGGCAGGCGGCGACGTTCCTCGCCTACAACCCGCTCGTCCGGCGCCCGCAGCGCACGTACAGCGCGGCGAACACGCTGAGCGCGCAGCGGATCTTCCGCCACGACATCGCGTCGCTGGCGCTCTCGGTCGGCTACACGCATTTCGACAACGTGCCGGAGAACGTGCCGGCGACCGACACAGACCCCGAGCCCGAGGTCAGGTACGTGGAGCGCGACCAGCTCCTGACCACGCTCGTGGCGAGCTGGCAGCACGACCTGGGGCGCCGGTTCTCGAGCCAGCTCGACGTCGGCGGGGTCGTCGCGACGGACGTGACGGGCGACGCCGTGTCGCTCGTGCGGCCGGCCGGGCTCGCGGCGCTGCGCTACACGCACGACCGGGGCGAGGCCGAGCTCGCGTACACCTACGCGGCCACGCCCAACGTCTTCCTGCAGCAGATCCAGCTCTCGCATCAGCTCACGCTGCGCGCCGCCGCGCCCATCCTCCGCCCCTCGTGGCGCCTGTCGGTCGAGGGCTCGGCCGGCGTACAGCTCGCGCGGCCCCTCGAGCGGGACGCCGAGGGAGAGCTCACGACGGGGCCGAACACGCTCGCGGTGCTCACCGACGTCGCGCTGCTCTGGAGCCCGGTCATCGTCATCCCCGATTTCGCGCTCGCGCTCCGTTACCAGCACACGAACCAGCGCACCGACACGCGCATCGTGCGCAACGCGCTGCTCGTGTCCGTGTCGGGGGCGTTCCCGCGGCGGATGGAGGCGGGCTCGCGCATCTCGATGACCCAGCCCTTCGGGTCGGCGGGGCCCGTGGGGCCGCCGCACCGGGATCCGACGCCGATCGAGGCGCCGGAGGGGACGGAGCCGTCGTCGGCGGCGGGCGACGCGACGCCCTAGAGCAACGATCAAGCGAGAAATGAACCGCCAAGACGCCAAGGACGCCAAGAAGAGAATGTCTCGGCGTCGTTGGCGTCTTGGCCGTTCGAGGTTCTGCTCGTTTCAGGCGGGTTCAACCCGTTTGTTGCACTAGGAGCTCGTCGCCCGGACCCGAGAGGCCGTGCCGAGCTGCTCGGCCCGCGTACCCATCGCGGGCGGGCTTGCCGGGCGCTCAGGTGCGGCGGGCGAGGAGGAAGGCTCTGTCGTCCTCGGGGAGCTGGTCGCCGCGGAACTCCTCGAGCATCTGCGTGAGCTTGTCGGCGATCGCCGCGACGGGGCGGCCGGCGCTGGCGGCGCACAGCTTCGCGAAGCCGGTGCCAAGCGCGTGCAGGCCGAGCATCTGCTTGGACGAATTGCGCAGCTCGGTGAGCCCGTCGGTGTACATCGCCAGCACCTCGCCGGGCGCGAGCACGCTCTGGTGCGCCTCCATCGGCACGAGGCCGATCCCGAGCGCCGGGTTGACGGCCGCCTGGAGGTGCCGCAGGCCGCCCTCCGCCGTGGCCACCAGCGCCGGCGGGTGTCCCGCGTTGACGCACTCCATGCGGCCCGTCGCCGGGTCGAGCGCGACGGCCACCATCGTCACGAACGACTGCTCCGGCAGGTACTCGCAGAGGTAGGCGTTCAGCCGGTCCATCATGCCCGTGATGCCGCGGCCGGCGTCGACCGTCGCCCGCACCATCGTGTGGACGCTCGACCCGATGAGCGCGGCCTGGAGCCCCTTGCCGCAGACGTCCGCCACGGCGAGCAGGAGGCGGCCGTCGGGCATCGGGACGATGTCCACGTAGTCGCCGCCGACCCACCGGCACGGCTCGAAGCCGAGCGCAACGTCCAGCGCCTTGAACTCCAGCCGCTTCGGCACGAAGGTCCGCTGGATCTGGTGCGCCATCTCGAGCTCGCGCTCGATCGCCGCGTGCGCCTGCGCGTGGCGCCGCGCCTCCCAGGCCGACTCGGCCTGCTGGTAGACCTCGGCCGCGAGCGCGATGAGCCCGAGCCACTCCACGCTGCCGAAGTCGGGCGGCAAGGTCACGTAGAGCAGGTTCATCAACTGCTCCTCGACCCGCAGCGGGCACGCAACGACCCAGAGCGCCATGACGTCGCGCGACATCGTGAGCTCGACCGTGGCGCTGTCGCTCACCAGGTTGCCGGCGAGCACCGGCTCGCGCGTGTCCTGCACCGCCGCGAGCACGCGGCGCGAGATGTACGGCGGCGCGACGGAGTCCTCGCGCCGGAGCGACTGGAACGGGCGGTGCGGCCCGGACAGGATCGTCAGCGCGCCGTTCTGCCGGAGCCGCAGGGCGAGCGCCATGCTGCCGTGGAAGTCCTCGCGGACCATGAGCTGGCAGAGCGCGTCGAACCGGTCCGTCGCGTCCTCGATGCTGAGCAGCCGCCGCGACAGGTCCATCAGGGTGAACAGGTGCTTCGCGGCGATGCGCGGCGGGTCGAGCTCCCCGAGCTTCCGGATCGCGGTCGGTTTGTCCTCCTCGAAATGAAGGCCGCCGGGGTCGAGCGGCACGCGGGGGGCGCGCGCCGTGAGCTGGAACTCGAGGACGTAGTCGCCGATCCCGATGCGATCGCCCGGCTTGAGCACCTTCTCGTTGATCCGCTCGTCGTTGACGAGCGTGCCGTTGGTGCTGCCGAGATCGCGGATCCACCACCGGCCGAACGGATCGCAGAACAGCTCGGCGTGGCGCCGGGAGACCGTGTAGTGGTCGAGCGTGAGCTGAACGCCCGGCGCCCTGCCGATGACGATATGGGACTCGGTCAGCGGCCGCCGCGTCCCCGGGAGATCGCCGAGGCGGATCTCCAGGTGGCCCTTCCAATCCGAGCTCGACGGCGCAGCGCCCAGGCTCTCATCTGCAGGCGACATCGTTCGACCTGGCCCGACCATGGGCGGCGGCGTGGACATGGACCGTCTTCGATGGGTACCGAACCGGCGCCCTGACATCAAGGGGATGCTCGCGATTTCGCGAGCACGGAAAGCGCCTCGTCCGTAACCTGTAACAGAGGGCGCGTCGAGAGCAGCCCCGCCGAGCACCGCCCACAGCGCGGGTGTTTCGCGACACACCGCGGTGCTGCGGGTGAGGCGGGAGAGCGCGCGACCGAGGGGGACCGCGATCGCCACGGCCGCCCACGCCGCGCCACGTCACGCCCCCCGACCGGACGCGGCAGACGCACGTCGCGCCGCGCCACCTGCTGCGCGCGGCGGACGAGAGCGCGCCGCGCGCGGGCGGGGAGAGGCCGCTGCGCGCGGGCGGGGAGAGGCCGCCGCGCGGGCGACCCCCGTCAGGCCTTGATGACCTTGGGGTTCTCCGCGCGGTAGACGCCGCGGGCGTCGACGATCAGGGCGGCGTGCTTGAGCACCAGGTCGTAGTCGACGACGGAGTGGTCGGTGACGAGCATGACAGCGTCGTGGCTCTTGAGGGTGTCCTCGTTGAGCGGCAGGGACGAGAGCTCCGGCAGGTGCGGCCAGGTGCGCATGCGCGGCAGCTTGGGCACGTGCGGGTCGTGGTAGCTGAGCACGGCGCCGAGCTTGCGGAGGAGCTCGATGATCTCGAACGCGGGGCTCTCGCGCGGATCGTCGATGTCCTTCTTGTAGGCGACGCCGAGGATAAGGACCTTCGTGCCCTTCAGCGGCTTACCGCGGTCGTTGAGGCCGAGCTGGAGCTTGTTGACGACGTAGTGCGGCATCTCGACGTTCACCTCGCCCGCGAGCTCGATGAACTTCGTCGACACGCCGTACTCGCGCGCCTTCCAGGCGAGATAGAACGGGTCGAGCGGGATGCAGTGCCCGCCCCAGCCCGGGCCCGGGTTGAACCGCATGAAGCCGAACGGCTTCGTCGAGGCGGCGTCGAGCACCTCCCAGACGTCGATGCCCATGGAGTCGTAGACGACCTTGAGCTCGTTCACGAGCGCGATGTTGATCGCCCGGAAGATGTTCTCGGTCAGCTTCGCCGCCTCCGCCGCGCGGGCCGAGGACACCGCCACGGTGCGCGCGATCGCCTGCGAGTAGAGCGCCTGCGCCAGCGCCAGCGAGGCGCGGTCGACGCCGCCGACGACCTTCGGGATCGTCGCGGTGCTGTGGTCCCGGTTGCCCGGGTCCTCACGCTCGGGCGAGAAGGCGAGGTAGAAGTCCTCGCCCATGCGCAGGCCCGACTGCTCGAGGATGCCCTTGACCAGCTCGTCGGTCGTGCCGGGATACGTCGTGGACTCGAGCACGACGAGCTGCCCCTTGCGCAGCCGCTCCTTGATCTTCTGCGCGGAGCCGACGACGTAGCTCATGTCGGGCTCCCGCTGGGCCGTGAGCGGGGTGGGGACGCAGATGAGGATGGCGTCGGGCTCGTCGAGCCGCGAGAAGTCCGCCGTGGCCTCGAATCGACCCGTCTTGGATGCCGCCGCGACGCGCGATGGATCGAGGTGCTTGATGTAGCTCTTCCCCTCGCTGAGCGCGGTGACCTTCTCGGGGTCGACGTCGAAGCCCAGCACGCGGAAGCCTTTCTCGATGAACGTGAGCGCCAGCGGCAGGCCGACATAACCCATGCCGATGATGCCCACCTGGGCTTCGCGTGAGGTGATCTTCGCCAGGAGGCCCTCGACCGCAGCGGGATGCGTCTCTGCCATTTCCTTTTATCTCCAGTGGTGGAGGGGAGCCGCCACGCGGATCCCGACCCATGTTCGAAGAGAGGGGCCCGACGCTACCACAGGCCCCCAAAATTCGCTCGAGTGTCGAAACGGATCCCCGGCGAGGGGAAGGCCGGCGAGCGATATCGGGAGCGCCCCTAGCGGCGTCGGCGCATCGCCTCGCGGGCGAGCTGGAGGAAGTCGCGCGACGCCTGCCGCGCGATCACGAGCGCGGACGCGACGAAGACAAGCCCGCCCGCGATCACCTCGGCGCCGAGGCGGAACCCGCGCGGCAGCGGCCCGAGCTCCCGCACGCCGTAGCGCACGGCGAGCACGGCCACGATCATGGGAAGGCACGCGATGAGCGGTCGGATCAGCGGGCGCAGCAGGCGCATGTAGGGGACGCCGTCGGCGCGCTGGACGACCCAGAGGCTCGCCAGCGCGTGCACGCCGAAGGCGACGCCGACCCCGGCGCAGGCCCACAGCACGCCGCCGATCGTCCCGAGCAGCGCGATGCCGCCGATGATCGCGCCGACCTTGAGCCACTCGAGGATCATGATCGTCCGCGTGCGGCCGTAGACCTGCATGTAGGACGACATCACCCAGCCGATCGGGCGGGTGACGCCGAGCGCCGCCAGCACGGCGAGGAGCGGGCCGGCCGGCTCCCAGGCCTCGTTGAAGAAGGTGTCGTTGAGGATCGTCGGGGCGACCGCGCCGAGGCCGACGGCGAGCGGGAAGATGAGGAGCGACAGCAGCGTGAGCGCGCGGACGAGGGCGGTCTTGCGCTGCTCCGGCTCGAGCTTCGAGAACGACGGGACGAGCACGTCGCCGATGCGCTCGCCCACCTGCGAGGCCGGGATGTCGGCGAGGTTCCACGCGAGGTTGTAGAGCCCGCCGACGTGCTCCCCGAAGAGTCGGATCATCACGAGGTTGTCCCACTTCGAGGCGCCGAAGTTCGCCAGCGATCCGAAGTTGAGCGGGATGCCGAAGGCGAACAGCTCGCGCGCCTTCTCGCGCGACAGCGGGCTCGGCGTCAGCCACTCCGCGAGCTTCACGGCAGGGACCGTGGTGACCACGCGCACGACGGCGCGCAGGAGCGTGGCGACGACGATGGCGTTCCCTCCCCAGCCTCGCATCGCGAGGACGACCGACGCCGCGGTGTAGGTGAGCTCTCCGGCCGCGTTGCGGAGGCTGACGCTGCGGAAGCGCATCTCGCGGATGAGCAGGCGATCGGGGACGTACCAGAGCCGGTCGATGACCATCGCGAGGATGAGCCCGGGCATGAACTCGAGCATCCCCGGCGCGCCGACGAGGTGCACCGCGATCGGCTCCCGCAGGAGGTACACGAGGCCGATGGCGAGGAGCCCTGCCCCGTGGAAGTAGACCGTCGCGTTGAACAGCATCTGGCGGTCGAGGTTCGGCCGCGACGCGATGTACTGCCCGATCCCGAGGCTCGAGAGAAAATGCGCCGTCATGATGACGACCGACGCGGCCGAGACCTCGCCGTACACATCCGGCGCGATGAACCGGGTGAGGACGAGGGTGCCTATCAGGCCGAGCACGCGCGAGCCGAGGCCTGTCGCGATCGTCCAGACCGCGCCGAGGACGGCCTTCCGGGCGAGCGCGGAGGAGCCGGCCACGATCAGGGCACGAAGACGGTATCGCCCGCCTTGAGCACGAGGTCCTGCTCAGGCCGCTTCCGCGAGGCGATATCGTCGTAGTTGATGGGGATGTGCCGGAACTTGCCCGGGCTATCCATCCGGATGAGCAGGATCTGGTCCGTCGAGGCGAACTGGTTCGGCCCGCCGGCGAGCGCGAGCGCCTCGGAGACGGAGACGAAGTAGTTCGACGCGTAGATGCCGGCGCGCGCGACGTTGCCGCTGACGACGAACCGGTAGCTGTTGATCCCGGTCACGGCGACGGTGATGACGGCGGTCTCGTCCTTGACGAACTCCGAGAGCCGCCGCTTCAGGTCCTCGCGGACCTGGGTCGGGGTCTTGCCGGCGACCTGGACGTCGCCGATGAGCGGCATCGTGATGACGCCGTCGGCCCTGACGAGCGCGTCGCTCGACAGGTCGCCCATGCGCCACACGTTGATCCGGAGCTGGTCGCCGACCCCGATCACGTACTCGTGCTTACGCGGGTCGTATTCCTTCGCGTAATTCGCCGGATTGTAGATGTACGTGGGCGAGCACCCGGCAGAGAGCACGGCGAGGGCGAGCCCGGCCGCTGTCAGAAGCGCTCCTCTCATGAACGACCGTTTCGTGGGACGGGCTGTGCCTTCCATGGGCGTCTGCATCGAGGAGAAAGTCAGGCAGTGCGGGTTGCGATCGTGGCGATCTCGGCGGCGCGGCAGCGCGGTTGCGCGGCTCCCACCGAGCGGCGCCAGCATTGCAGGAAGGCCGTCCGCCGCCAAGGGGAAGTTTTCACCCCGCGACAATGCTCAGGATCCTCGCGAGGAACGTGCTTGACGGCCCGAGGGTCGCTCTGAAAGCTCGGCTTTGATGCTGCTTCATGTCCAACGGATCGCGGTCCCCTTCGAGTACCCCGTCTACTTCACGGAAGGCGTCTTCTCGCCGAGCAACGACGATCTCGCGTCCGCGGTCTCCGCGCGGGAGCCGCAGCGGCGGCACCGGGTGCTGCCGGTGATCGACGGCGGCGTGGCCGCGGCCTGGCCTTCGCTCGCGGAGGACATCGCGCGGTACGTGGGCGCGCACGCGGATCGGCTCTCGCTCGTGGCCGAGCCGATCGTGGTGCCTGGGGGCGAGGCGGCGAAGAACGACGACGCCGCGACGGCGGCGCTGCAGGCGCGGCTCGACGCGCTCGGGATGGATCGGCAGTCGTTCGTGATGATCGTCGGCGGGGGCGCGGTGCTCGACATGGCCGGCTACGCGGCGGCGACGGTGCACCGGGGCGTCCGGGTCGTGCGGATCCCGACGACGGTGCTCGCGCAGGCCGACTCCGGGGTCGGCGTGAAGAACGGCGTCAACGCGTTCGGGAAGAAGAACCTGCTCGGGACGTTCGCGCCGCCGTTCGCGGTGCTCATCGATCCGCGGTTTCTGGAGACGCTGTCCCTGCGCGACAAGGTGGCCGGGATGGCGGAGGCGGTGAAGGTCGCGCTCATCCGGGACGCGCGGCTGTTCTCGTGGCTGACCGAGCGCGCGCCCGCGCTCGCGTCGGGGTCGCTCGCGCCGCTGGCCGAGCTGGTGCGCCGCTCGGCGGAGATCCACCTCCAGCACATCGCCACGGCGGGCGACCCGTTCGAGCTCGGGAGCGCGCGGCCGCTCGATTTCGGGCACTGGGCTGCGCACAAGCTGGAGTCGCTGACGAAGCACCGGCTGCGCCACGGCGAGGCGGTGGCGATCGGGATCGCGATCGACACCGTCTACGCCGCGCTGGCCGGCCTGTGCAGCGGGGCGACGGCGGCCGCGGTGCTGACGACGCTCGAGGCGCTCGGCTTCGCGCTGTGGGACGACGCGCTCGCGCTGACGCGCGGCGCCGGCGAGCGGGGCGAGCGGGGCGAGCGGCTCTGCGTGCTCGACGGGCTCGACGAGTTCCGCGAGCACCTCGGGGGCGAGCTCACGGTGACGCTGCTCGAGGACGTTGGGCGCGCGCGGGAGGTGCACGCGATGGAGGAGCGGCACATCGTCGCGGCGATCGCGCGGCTGCGCGAGCGGGCCGGGAGGCGGCCGTCGCACGCGCCGGCCGGCGCGGCGGGAGCGGCGCGGTCGTGAGGCTCGCGTGCGCGGGGGCGCCGCACCTCACGTACTGCACGAACATCCACCCGGGCGAGACGTGGGCGGAGGTGAAGCAGAGCCTGGAGACGCACCTGCTCGAGATCGTGTCGCGCGCGGCCGGCGGCGAGGTGGGCGCAGGCGGCGGGGCGAGCGGCGGCGCCGTGCGCCCGCGGTGCGGCGTGGGGCTGCGGCTCTCGGCGAGGGCGGCCGCGGAGCTCGCCGCGCCGGCGGAGCTCGAGGCGTTCCGCGATTTCCTCGCGCGGAACGGCCTCTACGTGTTCACGCTGAACGGCTTCCCCTACGGCCGGTTCCACGGCGCGCCGGTGAAGGAGCGCGTGTACCTGCCCGACTGGCTCGACGACGAGCGCCTGGCGTATAGCGATCTCCTGGCGACGCTCCTCGCCGCGCTGCTGCCGGCCGAGGAGGGCCTGATGGGCAGCGTCAGCACCGTGCCCGGCGCCTTCCGGCCGCGGGCGCGCGCGCCCGGCGACGCGGAGGCGATGGCGCGGCGGCTCGTGAGGCACGCGGCGCACCTCGTCGAGGTCCACCGGCGCACGGGCAAGCGCATCGCGCTGGCGCTCGAGCCCGAGCCGTGCTGCTTCCTCGAGACGACGCCCGAGACGATCGGCTTCTTCACGGATCACGTGTTCTCGCGGGAGCGGGCGCGGGAGCTGTCGGCGCTGACGGGGATGAGCCTTCCGGGCGCGGAGGAGGCGCTCCGGGCGCACCTCGGCGTCTGCTTCGACGCGTGCCACATGGCGGTGGAGTTCGAGGACGCGCCCGCGTCGCTCGCGGCGCTCCGCGCTGCGGGCATCGCCGTGCACAAGGTGCAGATCAGCGCGGGGCTGCGCGCGAGCGTGGCGGAGCGCGATCCGGCGACGATGGCGAGGCTGCGGGCGTACGCGGGGGATGTCGTCTACCTGCACCAGGTCGTCGAGCGGCGCGGGGGCGCGGGCGGCGGCGGCGAGCTGGTGCGCTACCTGGACCTGCCGGAGGCGCTGGCGGCGCTCGAGGGCGCGCGGGCGGCCGCGCCGGGAGGGAGGCCGGAGGAGTGGCGCATCCACTTCCACGTGCCGATCTTCCGGGGGATCGAGGGCGCGCTCGGGACGACGCAGCCGGAGCTGTCGGCGCTGCTGTCGCACCTGCGCGAGGTGCCTGCGACGCAGCACCTCGAGGTCGAGACGTACACATGGGATGTCCTGCCGGAGGACCAGCGGCGCGGGGGCGTCGTCGAGGCGGTGGCGCGGGAGCTCCGCTGGGTGGAGGAACGGATGGTGCGCGGCGGAGCGGGCGCTGGCGCCGGAGAGGGGGGTGGCGGCGGCGCGCGCCGTGGCGGCGGAGAGAGCGGTGGCGGCGGCGCTGGCGGCAGTGCGGCCAGCGGAGAAGGAGCATGACGATGACGTCACGCGCGCGGGTGTATCTGCGGCTCGGCCGCGTCTCGAACCTGCCCACGGTCTGGACGAACGTGCTTTGCGGGATGGCCCTGTCGGGAGCCGGCCTGCGGGCGCGCGAGGTGGCGCTCGTGGGGCTGGCGGTGTCGCTGATGTACGTTGGCGGCATGTTCCTGAACGACGCCTTCGATCGGGAGATCGACGCGCGCGAGCGCCCGGAGCGGCCGATCCCTTCCGGCCTCGTGAGCGCCCGCGAGGTGTTCGCGGTGGGGTACGGCTTGCTCGGCGCGGGGGTGTTGATCGTCGGGGGGCACGCGCACACGGAGGGCCGGGGCGCGGCGCCGGCCGTGGCGAGCGCGTTGCTCGCGGGGGCGATCGTGCTGTACGACGCCTGGCACAAGGGCAATCCGCTGAGCCCGGCGCTCATGGGGCTGTGCCGCGCGCTCGTCTACGTGACGGCGGCGCTCGCGGCCGGGGGGCAGCTCGGGCTCGCGCTGCTCGGAGGGGGGGTGGCGCTGCTCTTCTACCTGATAGGCCTGACGGCGATCGCGAAGCAGGAGAATCTGCTGGCGGTCCGCAGCCTGTGGGCGCTCGGCTTCATGGCGGTGCCGTTTCTCTACACGATGGGGACGCCGCTCACGGGGATGATGGGGATCGTCGCCTACGGGGCGCTCGCCGGGTGCGTGCTCCACGCGATCGGGCTGCTCCGGGGGACGCGCAAGGACCGGATCCCGCGCGCCGTGGTGACGCTGATCGCGGGGATCTCGCTGCTCGACGCCGTGCTCATCGCGAGGACCGGCGCGCCGGGGGCCGGCGGCGCGGCGGCGCTCGCGATGCTGGGGTTCCCGCTGACGCTGGCGATGCAGCGGGTGGTCAGGGGGACGTGAGGGAGAGATGAGCGTTCGACCGCGCGCCCCCTGCATCTTTCCTCGCGAGGAATCACCCCGAGACTCGGGAATACATTGAGCCGCCGGAGACAAACGCATATGACGTTACGCCACGTTCGAATGGTACGAGCCAGTTTTCTGGCGCTCATCTTTACCGGATCTGGATGCGGGCTGCTCCTCGGGCTTGATGATTTCGAAGATGCACCTGCATCAGGAGGTCAAAGTTCGGGCGGGGATGGCGGCCTCGACACCTGCCGCCCTGACACGTCGGAGCAATGTTACGGTGGTCCGTCCGATACCGAAGGCGTCGGTCTTTGCAGATCCGGGACACGGACGTGCGACAGCAGCGGCGAGATGTGGAGCGCCTGCCATGACGAGGTGCTGCCGCAGCCGGAGAGCTGCGCCTCGCCCGAAGACGAGAACTGCGACGGGTTTGATTGTGCAATATGGTCCAGAGTTAGTCACCTGACCAACACCGCAACGCGCATCACATCGATATCCGCCAACGACAATCATCACATTTTCTCAGTAGGAGAATTCCAGGACACCGTACAGTTCGGCAGCGAACCCCTGATCAGCGCCAACCGAATCGACGACACCAACCTCGACGCATTCATTGCCTCCTTCGACAGCACCGGAAGCCATCGGTGGAGTCGTCAGTTTGGCGACGAGATGCATCAAGCAGCGACCTCCACGTGCGTCGACAGCTCAGGCGATGTCATCTTCGCCGGAATCAACGACGGCAACATCAACCTTGGCGGAGGCGAGATCGGCCCCGGCGTATTTGTCGCGAAGTTCGACGACGATGGCTCCCATATATGGAGCAGAGGCATTCACGGGGCTCCGGAGGGCGACCCCGGCCGTTTTGCAACTACCCAGAAGGTATATTGCACCCCGGCTGGCGACGTGATCCTCGCCGGGGGATTTGCTGGAACGGTTCAGCTCGACGAGGTTACCTTCAGCACGCACCCCCCGGACGCGTACGACATCTACATCGTGAAGATCAACGGGAGCACCGGCTCCTGGAGCGCAACGGATGGTGGTTGGTCGAAGAAATTCGGAGGTTCGGGTAACGACAGTGTGGCCGACGTTGTCGTGCGCTCCGACAACAACACCATCATCATCACAGGAACGTTCACGGGACGGATCCAATTTGGAAGCTTTTCGTCGACCGTCGACAATGGGATGTATCTGGTCAGTATCGATGGTACCGGGAAGCCCACCTGGGCGCGTAGCTTCGGCAACGCTCGCCCGCATGCTCTGAGCATCGATGCGCTCGGCAACACCTCCATCACAGGCGCCTACGACCATCCTGTTGATTTTGGAGGTGGCGAGCTTCCAGAGTGGAACCAGAACCAGATGACCTTCACGACGCAGTTCGACATCGCGGGTAATCACAGATGGAGTCGGGGATTCCTCGGAAATATGACGATGTCAACCATCAACACCGATCCCCTCAACAATGTCGTGCTCGCCGGCCAGGGGAGCTACAGTTTGAGGATCGACGACAACGAAGTGTGGACAGTGGAAGATTTTCCCTCCGCGTTGGTGATCAAACTCGATCCTGAAGGGAGAACCATCTGGAAAAAGTCGCTTCCGAACACCTGGAGCCACATTGTGACGTCAGTGGTTGCAGCGACCGATCTCAGGGGCGAGAGCATCATTTCCGGAAGAGCGACGTACCCAGGAGGCTCGAGCACAGGGACCATCGACTTCGGCACCGGTCCGCAGCGTACGGGCGAGCACTCCTTGTTCATCACAAAGATTGGAAACTGAACTCCGCCCGTCAACCAAAGACGTGGTCCAACACCGTCGATGCAACATCAGTAGCGCGAACTGTGTCGCCTAGCGCGCCTGAGTCATGGCTGGATAGGAACACTGGCCCCCGTTCCAGGGGTTCGAGCAAGCGCCCATGGGACCCGCGCACCAACGCAGGATCGAGGGGGATCACGTCCATGAGGTAACGGAGGCCGAGCTTCTTCTTGAGCAGTCTCCAGGCGACATGAACCGGCAAAACACGCAGCTTAGGATCAGCGAACAACTCGACTGGATCGTACCCGGGCTTGCGGTGGATGTCGACTGTCCTGGCATACTCCGGCGCCCTTTCCTCATCTAGCCAATAATAGTAGCTGAACCATCGATCTTCGCGAGAGACAGCGACAAGCTCGCCCGAACGTGGATGATCCAACCCGGCAGAACGCTTGCCTTCAGCGTCGAGGACAAAGTCCACTCCGGGCAACCTTTCGAGCAACGATTTCACCTCCTCGACACGTTCCGGACGACGCACGTAGACATGCGCCACTTGGTGGTCCGCCACGGCGAATGCCTCGGACGCGCCGGCGTCGAGCTTCTCGAGCCCACGCTCGACGCGCACGCGCAGGAGGCCATGCTCTCGGAGCGTCCGGTTGATGTGCACGGCCCCGGAGACCCGTGTGATGCCGTACTCGGACAGGACGAGCACGCGCGCCCCATCCTTCCGCACATGCTCGATGAGCTCGCCGCACACCGCGTCTACGGCGCGGAGATCATCCTTGATCGCGGGGTGTTCCGGCCCAAGGCGTTGCAGGTTGTAGTCGAGGTGCGGGAGGTAGACCAACGTCAACGTCGGCCGGCGCGTATCGTAGACGTGGCGCGCGCACCGCGCGATCCACTCCGTGGACCGGATATCCGCGTTCGGACCCCAGAAGTTGAACAGAGGAAACCCGCCCAGCCGGAACACGAGCTCATCGCGCAACGACGCCGGCTCGGTGTAGATGTCCGGCAGCTTGAGCCCGTCCGCCCAGTAGATTGGCCTCGGCGTTACCGCGTAGTCTGCCGAGCTGTACATGTTGTACCACCAGAACAGCTTGGCGCAGGTGAACGTCGGGTCGCGCCGGCGCGCGGCCTCCCAGATCTTCTCCCCGGTCACGAGCTGGTTCGCCTGGCGCCACAGGTTCACCTCGGCGATGTCGCGGAAGTACCAGCCGTTCGCGACGCAGCCGTGGCGGCTCGGGAGGAGGCCTGTCGTGAAGGTCGACTGGACCGTGCACGTGACGGCTGGCAGCACGGTCTGCAGGGGGCGCATGACGCCCTCCCGGGCGAGCCGCTGCAGGTTCGGCGTGGCGTCACCGAGGAGTTCGCCGGTGAGCCCGACGACGTTGAGGACGACGGTGCGGTGCATGGGTCTGCTCGTCAGCTTTGCACGACAGGGGTTTGCCCCCGCAACACGGAGTTGCCCTCGAACAGCTCCCGCTGATCCACGGCGGGCATCTCCCCGAACTCCGATAGATCGAGGCGGCCGCTCTGAGCGAAGAAGGCGAGCGGATTCTTCCACACGATCCGCTCGATCACATCGTCCGTGATACCGTTCTCGCGCATCCGCGCCGCCGTCTTCGGCACCTTCAGCGGATCGCTCACGCCCCAGTCCGCCGCGCTGTTGATCAGGATCCGCTCGGCGCCGTATTTCTTGACCAACGCGACCATCCGGTCCTCGTCCATCTTCGTGTTCGGATAGATGGAGTGACCGGCCCAGCAGCCGGTCGCGAGCACGAGCGGCAGCGTCTCTTCGTTGTTGTGGTCGATGAGTACGCGCTCCTCCGGAAAGCGGAGCTCCCGCACCAGGGCGAGCGTCCTCTCGGTCCCCCGCTTCTTGTCGCGGTGCGGCGTGTGCACGAGGACGGGCAGATCGTGCTCTCTCGCGAGCTCGACCTGCAGGGCGAAGTATCTCTCCTCCTCGGGCGTCATGTCGTCGAACCCGATCTCGCCGACCGCGACCACCCCTTCCTTGTCGAGGTAGCGCGGCAAGAGATCGATGACGCCTTGCGCCACGCGAGGGTTGTTGGCCTCCTTCGGGTTGAGCGCCAGCGTGCAGAGGTGGCGGACGCCGAACTGGCTGGCCCGGAAGCGCTCCCAGCCGAGCAAGGAGGCGAAATAGTCCTCGAACGTGCCGACGTGCGTCCTCGGCTGGCCGAGCCAGAACGCGGGCTCGAGGACGGCGACGATGCCGGCGGCGGCCATCGCCTGGTAGTCGTCCGTCGTTCGCGATGTCATGTGGATATGAGGATCGAATAGCTTCACTGGTCCCTCCGACGCACGCGGCTTCACTCGGCGATCCGCGTCGCGCGCTCGTGCTCTTGCTCGAGCGAGAGCAGGCCGATGTCGGCCGGGACGCTCCGGCCAGCCGCCCTCCGCTCGCTCGCGAAGTCCTCCGCCATCCTGGCGAGCTCGCTCGATCGCCGCTGCTCCAGCCCGACGACCCTCGCGAGCGCCACGCCCATGAACATGGCCTTCAGGACCATCTGGTTGAAGTTGAGGTCCGGAAAATGGGCCGCCGGGTAAGGATTCTCGCAGGCGATCGCCTCGAAGACGGGCAGCTCGTTCGTGCGACACGCTTCGACCGCGAGTGGGACGAAGCGCTCTGCATCGGCCACGAGCGGCAGGGCCCGCAGGAGCGCCTGCCGCTCCCGGCCGTCTCCCTGCTGGTAGCAGTCCCAGAGCAACCGATCGAGCTCCGGTGTGGGAAGGCGCCTCGAGACCAGCGAGAGCATTGTGATTCGACCGAGTTCATCCAGCCGCCAGTCGTCGACTGCTCCGACGACACCGGCGGCCGCCAGGGCGTCCCGCTCGTCGGCGTGCAGCCCGAGCGGCGCCTTGCCGAGCACGCGTACCGCCGCAGTGAATGTCGTCAGGAAGCGGTCGCGATCGAACCAGGCGAACGCGTCGTTGGCCGGTGCGTCAGGCGCCCGGCCAGGACGCGTACCAGGCCCGGTGACCCGTTCGACGCGCTCCAGCCAGGAGCCCGCCGCCGGCGGAACCCGACGCGATAGGGCTTCGAGGAGTGGTAGGGAAGGGTCTTGCATTGTCGTCGTGCTCGCGGGTCCCGATTTACCTGCCGCAAGATGGCGACGGCGCCAAGCGGTGGAAAAATATATCAACGAGCGCCTCGTTCGGATAGTCTCCTACGGCATGATGGACCAGAAGCGTTCCTTTATGTCTTTCATGCCGATCGCAGCCGCCCTCCTCGGGCTGGGCTTCAACCTGAATGGCTGCGGCAGCAGTGAGACCGGAGCCGGCGGGGGAGGTGGCGGCGGGGGAGGATCCGGCCCCGGCGGACCGGGTTCCGGGGGCGGCGCGTCGACGGGCGCCCCCACGAGCAGCGCAACGGGCTCGGGCACCAGCGGGACCGGCGGGACCAGCGGGACCGGCGGGACCAGCGGGACCGGCGGGACCAGCGGGACCGGCGGGACCAGCGGGACCGGCGGGACCAGCGGGACCAGCGGTGGGGGCGCCGGCCCAGTGACCGGGACCGGCGCGGGTGGGCATGGGACGATCGAGTGCGACGAGCCGGGCGGAACCGTGCCGCCGCTGAAGCTGACGGAAGTGGTGAGCGGCCTGCATCGACCCCTTTTCATGACGAGCGAGCCCGGCGATGCCAGCCGGCTCTACGTGGTGGAGCAAGGGGGGACGATCCGACTTGTCCGCGGAGGCGTACTGCAGAGCACTGCGTTCCTTGATATCTCTGACGAAGTCCAGCAGATCGAGTGGCAGGCCGACGAGCGTGGCCTTTTGGGGCTCGCCTTTCACCCTGATTACGCGACCAATGGTAGATTCTTCGTGTACTTCAACACGAGATCACGCTCGCGGGTCCTCCGAGAGTACAGGCGTTCAGAGTCCAACCCAGATCAAGCTTCTCCGCGGGCGCAAAACGAATTCTTCTCGATACCGGTACGGAGAGCCAACCACAACGGCGGGATGATCGCCTTCGGCCCTGACGGCATGCTCTACATCGGCGTCGGCGACGGCGGCAGCGAGGGCGACGTTCAGGATCCGGACAAAAATGGACAGAACATCATGGTGAAGTACGGCAAGATCCTGCGGATCAACGTCGATACTTACCCGACTCCTCCCGCCGGAAACCTCCCCAACGGCGATCCGGACATCTGGGATTACGGCCTCCGCAATCCGTGGCGGTTCAGCTTCGACAGCTGCAACGGAGACCTCTACATAGGCGATGTTGGAGCGAAGTCGGTCGAGGAGATCAACGTCGAGCCGCGCGGCCAAGGACACAGAAACTATGGGTGGAGCGTCCGCGAAGGAAACGGCTGCTACCCGCCTCGCGGGGGGGAGCCCGCCGAGGAGGCCTGCCCGCTGGTAGGCCACACGCCACCTGTCGAGGTGCACGGGCACGGCAGCGGCGACGGCTCCATCACAGGGGGTTATGTGTACCGCGGCAGCAGGATCCCCGCGCTGCGCGGCACTTACATCTACGGCGACTTCTCCTCGAACCGCATCTATAGCTTCGTCTGGAAGAACGGCAGCATCGTCACTAAAAGGCCTCTGACGGCGGATCTCGAGAGCGCGGATACTCTGCGGGCGCTCGCTTCGTTCGGAGAGGACGCCGCCGGCGAGCTGTACGTTGTCGATTATTCGCCGATCGTGCCTCCGGATCCTGACGCCGGCACGGCTGGCACGAGTGGACGGCTGTACCGGATCGATCCCGAATGATGAGGTGAAATCAAGCTCGTAAGGTGAAACCGCCGCCTGATGCGAGCAGAGCAGTGCGGTGCAGCGGCAAGCCATGAGGACGGGATCGAATGTTGACCACACGCGAGAGGGCTGCGGCTCTACTAGGACTGCTCGTCGGGCTCGGGCTGCTGAGCCGAGACGCGGCCGGCGGAATCGATGATCTCCAGGGCACGAAGCCAGGGGAGCTACCGAACAATGGGGAGTTCTCCTCGTCAGAGACGTGTTACGGCTGCCATCGAGCCCTGCCCAACACCAGCCCGCCCCAGTCCAAGGACTACATGCCCTTCGACACGTGGGCGGGTACCATGATGGCGAATGCGTGGCGAGATCCCGTCTTCACCGCCGCCCTCACCGTCGCCGAACAGGATATGCCCGGCGTCGGAACGTTTTGCGTGCGCTGCCACTCCCCCATCGGCTTCGTGCGCGGTCGAGCGACGCCCCCGTATGGGTCAGCGTTCGATCCCGATCCGAGCCTGGAAGGCATCGTTGATGGTCAAGGCGTCGGCTGCGATGTGTGCCACCGTGCAACGACCTCTCCGGCACCCAACGCCCCCTACATCCTGGGCAACGCGCAGCTCGTGTTCGGGCACGAGATTGATCCCGAGGAGCAAAAGCTGGTCAAATACGGCCCCTACGAGAACGTGATCTCCGAGAACCACGGCGGGAAGGAGGAGCCCGCCATGTCCAGCTCCCGCTTCTGTGGCCAGTGCCACCAGGTCACGAACCCCGAAGTGATGCTGCGGGATCTGAGCGGCAAGCCGACGACCGTCGAGTTTCCTCTCGATACCACGTTCGAGGAGTGGGCCTCCAGCGATTTCCGAGACCGCGGCGCGAGCCCGAAGAGTTGCATCGATTGCCATATGCGCAAGAGGGATGGGGAGTGGACTGTCGCCAAGGAAGGTGTGCTCCGCACCGATCCGCGCGACCACCTGATCGTCGGCGGCAATCACTGGGGCATCCAGGCCGTCATGGCGGCCGACCCGACCCGCGCCGCGGAGTACGCCACCTCCTTCCAGCTCGCGCTGGACCGCACCCTGGAGAGCCTCGCCTCCGCCGCCTCGGTCACGCTCGTCGAGGCCCCACAGCAGGCCGAGCCCGGAGACGAGATCACCGTCACCGTGCGCGTCGAGAACCTCACCGGTCACAAGTTCCCGACCGGCTACGCCGAGAGCCGGCGCGCCTGGATCGCCGTGTTCCTCGTCGACGAGGCCGGGGTCGAGCGGCCGCTGCTCGGCGGCTATGACGCCGACACGGGGGAGATCCAGCACGCGCCGCCGACCCACGAGTACCGGGCGGTGCACGGGCGTTGGAACAGCGAGGCGGGCGTGGGCGAGAAGGAGGAGCACCTCGCGCTCCACGACATGATCATCTCGGACACGCGTATCCCGCCGAAGGGCTTCGTCGCGTCGCAGACCACCCAGGCGACCCAGGAGATCGACTTCAGCGACGGGAACGGCGGATACCGCAACTACGACGAGGCGAGCTTCACGCTCACCGTGCCGGCCGACGCCTTCGGCGCCCAGACCCTCTCGGCGCGCGTCTACTACCAGTCGATGACCAGGGAGTACGTCGAGTTCCTGCGCTCCGCGAACGTGACGGACAACAAGGGAGAAGAGCTCATGGCCATCTACGAGGAGACCGGCGAGGCGCCGCCGATCCTCGTGGACAACGAGGATGCGCCGCTCGATCTGGGAGCCCCGCCCGATACGACCGGCAGCAACGGCGCCAGCAGCAGCGCCGGCAACGGCGCCGGCGGCAGCGGTGGCGGCGGCGCCGGCGGCGATCCGACCGGCGGCGCCGCCGACGGAGCCCGCGACGACGGCGGATGCGGCTGCCGGACGCCCGGCAGCGGCCACGACCGGTGGCTGCCCGCAGCGCTCGCCGCGCTCGCCCTCGCCTCCGCCGCTGCCCGGCGCCGGCGAGCGCCCCCGTCCCCTTGAGCGACGTTTTTCGCTCGCCCCGCTGCCCGGTGACAGCATAGACACCTACCGAGCGCCTCACGGCGAGCCCCGCCTTGCCCATCGCCCGCCTCGTCGATCCCCTGTTCCTGCTCCTCGTCGCCACGGGGCTCGGCCTCGCGCTCTCCGGCGTCGACTGGAGCTACCGCGCGCGCCGGGCGAAGGTCGGACGGGCCCTCGCGTGGAGCGCCTGGCTCGCGCTGTGGCTCCTCTCCATGCCCTGGGTCTCGAGCTCGCTCGTGCGCCGGGTCAGCACGCCGCCGAGGGACCTGCGCGCCGACCTCGCGGGGACGCCGCTCGAGCGGCGGGTGCTGATCCTCCTCACCGCCGGGATCGACGCCGACGAGTTCGGTGTGCCCCCCATGGAACGGCAGTCGGCAGCGGGCCTCGAGCGCTGCCTCGCCGCCGTCCGCGTCTACCGCGAGTACGGCTTCGGCCACGTGATCATCTCGGGACAGGACGTGCGGCGCGCGCCCACCGAGCTCGCCGGCAGCATGGCCGACCTGCTCGTCGAGCTGGGCGTGCCCAGGAAGAAGATCATCCTGGAGACCGAGGCGCGCGACACCCGAGAGAACGCCATCCACTCGGCCCGGATCGCGCGCAGCCTCTCGGCCGAAAGGGCCGTTGTCGTGACGAGCGCGCTCCACATGCCGCGCTCGCTCCGCATGTTCGAGCGCGTCGGCCTCGACGTCCTCCCCGCGCCGGTCAGGTTCCAGTCGCTGCCGCCCGACGGGGTCGAGCGGCTGATCCCCTCGTCGCTCGCCCTCTACCGATCACAGCGCGTCGTTCACGAGATCGTGGGCCTGCTCGACATGTGACCGGCGCGATCATCACGGCTCCGCCCTCGGGCGCTCGCGCCTCGCTCCCTGCTGCCTCCGCCCGCGGCATGCCTTCGCGCGACGTCGCGCCCTTCCACGGCGTCGCGCACCGCCGTCCGCCCCCGCGCCCCGCGTTACCAGGTGACCCTCTGCGACCCGCGGAGGAAACGCCACAGGCCGACGACGGCCGCTGCGTTGAGCACAACGAAGGTGCGCGCGAGCGTGCCGAGCTTGCCCGCAGCGCCCCCGAGCGCGGCGAGCAGGTAGAAGGCCACCTGACCCCCGAACAGCGCGCGCGTCGCGTAGAGCGCCCACGAGACGTCGCCGCTTGTCTCCGCGCCGATCCAGGCGACCGTCGACGTGAGCAGCAGCACGGCGAGCGCCCAGGGGCACACGAGGCGGAGCAGCTTGTGCGAAAAGACCTCGAGCCAGGACGGGTTCCTGAACGGGACGAGGAGCGCCGGAAGCAGCGAGAAGAGCTGGTAGTTGCCCGCCAGCGTGCGCACCTTGCGGCCGAACTCTCGATCGTCGCCGAAGGCGTCGTCGTACGCGATCGCGTCCTGCGCGAAGAGGATCTCGCGGCCCTGGAGGCGGAGCCGCATCGGCACCCACATGTCATCGAGGATGACGCCCTCCGGGAGCTGGCCCATGTCGGCGCGCCGGATCGCGTAGATGGGACCGGTCACCCCGACCATGCTCCGGAACCGCCCCTCCTGGAGGCGGATCCAGTTCTCGTAACGCCAGTAAGCCCCCGAGCCCGCCGAGCCCTTCAGGACCAGGTTGCCGGAGACGCAGCCCGCGTTCGGATCGGCAAGCAACCGCACGAGCGCCCGCAGCGCGCCGGGCACGAGGGGCTGTCGGACATCGGTCATCAGGAGCACCTCGCCCGTCGCGACGCCGAGCATCGTGTTCACGCCGATCGGCTTGCCGCGCCGCGCCTCGCTGACGATCACCTTCACCCGCGGGTCGCGCTCGGCGAGCTGTTGGGCGACGCGCACCGTGTCGTCGGTCGACCCGTCGGAGTAGAGCAGGACCTCCAGCTTGTCCTTCGGATAGTCGAGCGCGAACAGGCTCTCGACCTTCGCCGGGAGATACGACGCCGCGTTGTAGACGGGGATGCACGCCGTCACGGTCGGCAGGTAGCTCGGATCCTCCTTCCGCCGCGCCGGCCACAGGCGCGCGAGCACGCCGATAACGACCGGGTACCCGAAGTAGGTGTACACGAGCACCGCCACGGCCAAAAAGGAGGCAATTACCACGTTAACCTGTAAAGCGCCGGTCGGGGGCGGTTGTCAATCGACATGGATCGCCCCGCGGCGACCGAGCGGATTGCGTCACGTGCGCGTCGCGCGCGGTCGGTTCGCGATCGGCTCGCGAGCAGTTCCCGGTCAGCTCCCGCTCAGTTCCCGCTCAGTTCCCGCTCAGTTCCCGTTCAGCTCCCGCTCAGTTCCGCACCTTCACGCTCCGGATGACGTCTCCATCCACGAGCGCGGCCCACGGACCGGCGGCGACGCCGACGGCCGCGTACTGGCCGTCGAGGTGCGGCGCGCGCGCGTGCATGACGAAGAGCTGGCTCGATCCGGTGTCGCGGCCGGCGAGAGCGACGCCGACGCGGAGCGGCTCGAACGGGACCGGCGACGTCTCGCAGCGGAGCGCCGGCCTGCCGGGCGGACCTCCGGCGCCGTCGCCGAACGGCGCGCCGAACTGCGTGACGAAGCCGGGCACCACGCGGTGGACGATCTGGCCGTCGTAGTAGCCCGAGCGCGCGAGGTCGACGAAGCGGGTGACCGCGACCGGCGCGAGCGCCGGGTCGAGCGTCATCGTGAGCTCGCCGGCGTCCGTGTCGAACGTCAGCACGGCCGGCTCGCGCACGAGCGCGGACGCCTCGGCCGGCACGTCGCCCACCGGCGGCGCGACGGGCGGCCGCCCCGCCGCGCCCGCGTCGCCAGGCAGCCCGGCGTCGCACGCGACCTTGCGGCCCCGGAGCACGCCGAGCGCCGTCCCCGCGCGCGCCCGCGTCGTCGGGTAGCTCGACCTGCAGAGCTCCTCCAGGCGCGCCTCGGCCGCCCGGAGCGAGAGCGCCCCCGCCGCGTCGATCACCGCGCCGATGAGCTCCGGGTCGTCGCGCGCCGCAGGGCGGTCGAGGATCGACAGCAGCGCGGCCTCGATCGCCGGCGACGTGACCGCGGCGGGGGCGTCCTTCGCCTCGCGCCTCGCCTTGCGCTTGCGCTTCCCCTGCGCCGGGGCCTCCGACGCGCGCTGCGGCTGCCGCGCGATGACCTCGGCCGCGGCGGCGACGAGGCCGGGCTCCTCCGCGGCGAGCGCCTTCGCGAGCAGCCCGGGCGCGCCGACGATCTCCTCGTGCGAGGCGAGGAGCTCGATCGCGGCCTCCCTCGCGCGAAGGTCGCCCGACTCGGCGTAGGCGCGGAACGCGGCGAGCCGCGCGCCCGTGATCGCGCCGCGGCCGATCACCTCGACGACCGCCCGCGCGCCGATCGAGCCGCGCACGGGGGCGCCGGCGTCCGGCTTGCTCGCCGGATCGTCCGGCGCGGTGACGTCGCAGCCGAGCAGCAGCGGGTCGCGGAAATTCTCGCCCGCGAGGAGCCTGGCCGCGCCGCAGCGGAGCCACGCGACGCGGCGGAGGAGCGCCGGGGGCGCGCTCGGCGGCGGCGGCAGGGCGGCGAGCTCGCGGAGCGGCTTGCGCGCGGCGCCCGCCGCGCCGAGCGCCTCGAGCGCGGTGAGCAGCGCGCCGAGGTCCTCGCTCACGAGGCCCGTGAGCGCGATCGGGTCCGCGCTCGGGACGAGCGCGGCGACCGCGTCGGCGAGCGCGCGCTGGCCGGGGGCGCCGAGCCGCTTCAGGGCGCGCGCGGCCTCGGCGCGCTCGCCCGCGGTGAACACGCCCCGCGCGCCGAGCACGCGCGCGAGCTCGCCGACGGCCGGCTCCCCTGCCCTGCCGAGCGCGCGCACCGCGAAGATCCGCGCGTCGCCCGCCTCCGCGAGCCGCGCGGTCGCGACGTCGCGGATCCGGGGGATCACCGTGAGCGGGACGTGCTCCAGCCGCCCGATCGGGTAGAGCGCCTCCGGGACCGGCGGGCTGGCCGCGCTGCCCGAGGCGAGGTTGAGCAGCGCGACGAGCGTCTCCTCCCGCAGCTTGAGCTTGAGCGCCGCGAGATCGCCGAGCGCGTAGGCCGCGTGGATGGCGCGCTCGCGCGGCCCGTCGAGCCACGCGACGAGCGTCGGCTCCGACGTCTCGGCGCCGCACCGCCCGATGGCGCGGGCGATCGCGCCGCCCGCGTCGAGCCGCGGAGTCCCCGCGGCGGCGCCGCCCGCCGCCGCGACGCTGCCCACCGCCGCCGCGACGCTGCCCACCGCCGCCGCGGGCGCGGCGGCGCCCGGCCCAGCGGCGCCCGGCGCGCCCGTGAGGACCGGGCCGGCGTCGCGGGCGAGGGCGCGCGCGACGAGCAGCGAGGCGGTCTCGCCCTCGTGCCCCTTGCACGAGGACCCGAGCCCGTACGCGGCCCACGCGATCACCTCGTCGTCCTCGTCGGCGAGCGCCCGCACGAGCCCGGGCCGCGCCGCGTCGCCGCCGATGCGCGCGAGCGCCCTCGCGGCGGCGCGCCGCACCTCGACGTCGCGGCTCTGCTGATCGGCGGGGCTCACCTCGAGGGCGGCGCGGCGCTGCTCGGCGGCGAGGAGGACGCCGATCCGGTCCTGCGCCCCGCCGCCCGCCGGAGCCGCCGCCGCGCTGCCCGCGTCGGGGGCGGGGCCGGGCGCCGGCTGCCCGGTGCAGGCAGCGAGGGGCTGGGACAGCGCGAGCAGGGCGAGGAGAGAGGAGGCGCGCCTTCGGTGCATGATCACGGTTCCCCCTGGCGGGCGCGGTCGAGCAGCCAGGCGGCGCTCTCGCTGAGGATCTGCCGGCGGCGCATGGCGCGCGCGTCGAGCCACATGGAGACCACCTCGTGACCGCGCTGCCACGCGCGCGCAACCATCGGCGCGCTGACGTGCGGCGACGGCAGCGCGCAGGCGTCGATCCCGACCTCGCGGAAGTTCTGGAGAGCCCTCGCCATGTGCCAGGGACAGGTGACGATCGCCGCCCGCCGCGCGCCCATGCGGCGCAGGAGGGCGGCGCTGAAGATCGCGTTCTCGTGGGTCGTCAGCGACCACAGGTCCTGGACGATCGCGTGCGCCGGGACGCCGCCGCGCCGCAGCTCGGCGGAGAGCACGCGCGCCTCGATCTGCGCGCCCCAGCGCCGCCCGCCGCTGGCGATCACCCAGGGCGCGACGCCCTCACGGTAGGCCTGCGCCGCGGTCGCCGCGCGGCGCGCGCCGGGGGCCGCCGGGCGCCCGGACGGGAGCATCCTGCAGCCGAGGACGACGATGGCGTCCGCGTGGAGCGGCATGGGCCCGACCATAGCCCATCGCCCGCGATATTCGCCCGTCCGCTGCGCTCTCCCGGTGCGCCCGCTCTCCGGACCCGCCGCCTCTCAGACGCCGCCGCGACCCCGCCGCGGGGCCGGCGACGACCGCGCAACTACATTGGCGCCGTACCCCTGCTCCCCCGGCCAGGTCTCCACGTCTGCGACCTTCCTTGCTCCCGGTGCACCAGGCGGCTTGACGCTGCCCGCGCTCGGAATCTAATAGCTCTACCTTGAAACGGGCGGGGTTCAGCGAGCGAGGCAGGATGCGGATCAAGATGTGGGGGGTTCGCGGAAGCATCCCCACGCCCGGTGCAGGCACGGTCGAAGTCGGCGGCAACACGAGCTGCTACGAGATTCGTGCCGGCGAGACGCTGGTCATCCTCGATGGCGGGACGGGGCTCCGTCTCCTCGGCCAGGATCTGGTCAAGGAGATGCCGTTCGAAGCCTGGATGTTCTTCAGTCACGTGCACTGGGATCACATCCAGGGCTTTCCCTTCTTCACGCCGGCCTTCGTGCGCGGAAACAAGATTCATCTTTACGGCGGCCTGAACGTCTCCCGGACGCTCGAGGAGACGCTCGCCGGGCAGATGGACTACCCGAGCTTCCCGGTGCACCTCACCGAGATGGGCGCGGCGATGACCTTCCGCGACCTCTACGAGGGCGAGGTCGTCACGATCGGCCCGAACGACGACGTGCGCGTGACCAACGCGCGCGGCAACCACCCGAACGGCGTGTACGCGTACCGCGTCGAGCACGAGGGCAAGGTCGTCGTGTACATCACCGACTCCGAGCACTACGCGATCGTGGACCCGAAGCTGAAGAAGCTCGCCATGGGCGCCGACGTGCTGATCTTCGACGCGATGTACACGCCCGAGGAATACGCGGGCGAGGTGGGCGGCGGCCCGAAGACGGGCTGGGGTCACGCGACGTTCGTCGCGGGCTGCGAGCTCGCGAAGGCGGCCGGCGCAAAGCAGCTCGTCCTCCACCACCACGACCCCAACCAGACCGACGCGATGGTGCGCGAGAAAGAGATGCGCGCCCGCGAGCTCTTCCCGAACACCATCGCCGCGCGCGAAGGCACGGTCATCGAGATCTGACGGACGTCGGGCGGCGGACGGCCCCCGCGGGGCTCGCAGGGGCGCGGCCGCCGCCGCGTCAGGCGCTCTTCGCCAGCGGCGCCATGGCCATCGTTGCCATCGTTGCCGTCGTTGCCGTCGGTTCCCGGCCCGGTTCCCGGGTGATCTCCTCGATCCGCGCGCGCATCCGCTTCTTCGCGCGCTCCTCGATCTGCCGCACGCGCTCCTTGCTGACGCCGAAATCGGCGCCGAGCTGCTCGAGCGTCACGGGGCTGTCGGTCAGCCAGCGCTGGCTCATGATGCGGCGCTCGCGCGGCGACAGCTCGCTCACGACCTGGAGCAGCGCGCGCGAGAGCTGCTCGCGCTCGTCGGCGTCGCACGCCTCCTCCTCCGGGGTCTGCGAGCTCGACGCGAGCCGATCCACCGGGGCCACGCCGTCCTCGGTCGGCGCGCGCTCCAGGCTGACGTCGCGGGCCATGAGCAGCGGGAGCAGCTCGGTCGCCCGCTCCTCCGACAGGCCGCTCAGCTCGGCCAGCACCGCCGGGTCCTTCTCGTGCGTCTTGCGGTAGATGCGCAGCGCGCGGCGCTCGCTCTTCGACGAGCCGAGGCGCACGATCCGGTACCCCCGCGCCACGTGCTCGCGGATCTCCGCCCGGATCCAGTACGCCGCGTAGGTGGCGAGGCGGCAGCCGCGGTCCGGATCGAAGCGCTCAGCCGCCTTCAGGAGGCCGATGTTCCCCTCCTGGACGATGTCCTCCATCGGGAGCCCCCACCGCCGGTACTCGAGCGCGATCGTCATGACGAAGGGCAGGCACGCCTCGATGAGGCGCCGGCCCGCGTCCCGATCACCAGCGCGCCAGCGGAGCGCGAGCTCCCGCTCGGCCTCCGGGCTCAGGGTGGCGTAGCTCGCGAGCTCTGTACGGTAAGCCGAGAATGCCGCGCGATCCCAGGTGGTGCTCATCGTGTGTTCGCTCTCCGCCGCGCGCGCCGATGAAGGAGGGCTGGGTTGAGAGACCCCCGCGACCCGGTGGGCGGCGCTCGGGTAGATGCAGGGGGGATGCCGGGATAAACCTTAGGAAATTGCCTTTTTTTGCGCTGGAGTGCGCAACGTGTTCGGATCCTCCGGCGGACGCGAAAGCTTTGCGGGAAAGCGGAGGACCACGGATGCGCGGCGCTGAGCCAAGACCCACGGCGCGCGAGCGGCGGACGAGAACAGGGACGGGCCTCCTGCGCCCGGGGGCCGGCGGCGCCGCCGCCCGCGCCGACGGTCGCGAGGCCGCCGCGCAGGCCCCCGGCCGCGAGGCCGCCGCGCGCGCGGGTAGGACCATGACCAGGACCAGGACCGCGGGCGAGACCGGCACGCGCGCGGGTCGGACGACCGGGGCGCCGCGCGCCGCGGTCGACCCTGCCCCCGGGTCCCGCGTCGTGGTATTCGGAGAGCAGTGAGGACACGCGTCGCGAGCTCGGTCGCGTGCATCGCCGCAGGCCTGGCGACGCTCGCCTTGCTCTCGCGCGAGGCCGAGACGCCCCTCGCCAGGGCGCAGCGCGGGATCGCGCGGCCCCTGCTCCATGTCCTTTCGCCGGGCGACGAGGAGATCGACGGCGCCGGCTGCGACCCGAACGCCCTCGACCGCGGCATCGCCGTGCCGACCGGGGCGCCGACCTCGCTCGGCTGCGATCAGGCGCGCGCGATCATCGCCCAGGCCCGCACCACGCTGGCCGCCCCGCCGCTCCGCGTCGACCCCGCAAACTTTGCCGAGGCGACCTCCGACTGGCTGGATCCGCACGGGCTGTGGTCGGTCGCCCCGGACGCGCCCGTCGGCGCGTCGCTGCGGCGGGAAGCCGCCGCGCTCCTGGCCGAGCTGCAGGCGCCCGTCGGGAGCGGGCCGTGCCCCGCGGCGCTGCGCGTGGGTCAGGAGCTCTCGCGGTGGTCGCGCGAGCTCGACGGGCTCTTCGGCGAGGGCTACCAGCGCGGCCTGGCCAGCCCGCCCGCGACCCTCGCCGAGGCGTGGGCGCTCGTGTCCTCTGCGCCGTTCGAGGACGGCGAGGTGACGCGCAGCGCCCGCGACCTCGCGCGCGAGCTCGGCCGCGAGGTCGGCGGGTTGCGCGCGCGCTTCGGAGAGCCGCTTGCCCGCTACGCCGACGCCGTGCGCGAGCGCGCGGCGCCGTCGATGAGCGACGACGGCTGGGCGCGCGCGGTGATCGCGGCGGCGGTGCGCGCGTACGTGCCCCAGCTCGACGCGCACGGGGCCTGGGCGCCGCTCGAGGAGGAGGTCTCCATCTACGATCTCGACCTCGAGGCGAACCCGCCGGCCCGGCTGTGGCAGGAGATGACGCGCACCACGATCGGCGTGCGCATCGACCGCGGCGCGCTCGCGCCGCTGGCGGACGGCGACGTGGTGCTCCGGATCCAGGACCTGCCGATCTCCGGCATGAGCGTCGAGCAGGCCGAGCAGCTCGCCGTGCTCGCCGACGTGCGCCCCGGGACGACCGCGCGGGTGGCGGTGCTCCGGCGCGGGGCCGCGGCGCCGCTCGAGCTGACCGTGGCGCCGCACGCGCCCGGGCCGCAGCCGGTGGCGGAGACGGCGCCCTCGGAGCTGCCGCTCGATCTGGTGCGCTACGGCGACGGCAAGGTCGCGGTGATCAGCATCCCCGACGTGCCCGACGACCTCGGGGACAGGGTCGCGGCGTCGCTCCACCGCGCGCGCGCGCAGGGCGACACGCGGGGCGTGATGCTGGACGTGCGCGCGAACGGCGGCGGCTCCACCGACGGGGCGATCGCCGCGCTCGGGCTGTTCCTGCCGGGCGTGCCGCTGTTCCCGATGCGGCGCCGCGACGGCGGCGTCGAGGTGGAGCGCTCGCCCGACGTGCCGCCGGAGCGCGGGTGGAGCGGGCCGCTCGCGGTGCTCGTCGACGGCGACTCCGCGAGCGCGGCGGAGATGATCGCCGGCGCGATCGCCAGCTACCGGCGCGGCGTGGTCATCGGCGATCGCACCTACGGCAAGGGGTGCGCCCAGGAGTACCTCGACGACGACGCCCACGTCGGCGTGCTGCGGCTCACGACGCTGCTCTACGCGCTGCCCGACGGCGCGCCGGTGCAGAAGGTCGGCATCGTGCCGCAGGTGCAGCTCTCGCTGCCGGCGACGAACGAGCGGGAGGCGCGCGTCGATCGGGCGCTCGGCCCGTGGCGCGGGCCCGACGTGCGCGATCTCCACCGCGTGCGCGACGTGCCCTGGCCGGCGCACGCGGGGCGCGTGGGGCCCTGCCGCGAGGAGACGGTCTGCCGCGCGCTGCGGTCGCTCGGCGCGGTCCCCGCCGCGGCGCGCTGAGGCGAGGTACCGCGGCGGCGCGCTGAGGCGCGGTACCACGGCGGCGCGCTGAGGCGCGGTACCGCGGCGGCGCGCTGAGGCGCGGCGGACGTGGACGCGCGGAGGCGCGCGGCGGACGTGGACGCGCGCTGGCGCGGTCAGCGCTTGAACAGCTTGCCGAGGAGGCCGCCCGCGGGCGTCGGGTCGTTGCTCGTCCGGCTGCGCATCTCCTGGACGCGGACCTCCCGGATCGCGTCGAGGTTCTTCGGGTTGATCTCGGCCGCGAGACGGAAGTCGCGGATCGCCTTGTCGATGCGCCCGGACCGCTTGAGGAGCATTCCGCGGTAGAAGAGCGCCCGCTCGTAGCGAGGCTCCTGCTGAAGGACGGCATCCAGCGTCTGGATCAGGTCGTCGTAGTGCGCGCTCGTGGCGCCCTCCGCGAGCGCGGGCGGCTCGCCGCGCCGCTGCGCCTGGATCCACGCGAACAGCGTCATGTACTCGGGCTGCTCCGGGTCGGCGGCGAGCGCGCGCCGCGCGCGGATCTCGGCGCCGATGAGATCGTTCTTCTTGAGCAGGACCTCGGCCTTCTGGAACTCGAGCGCGGCGTCGACGGCGCGGGCGATCTTCTCCTCGTCCTCCGCGGGCGCCGCCGCCTCCTTCGGGCCCTGGAGGTACTCGGCGCGCCGCTTCGGGTCGCTCAGCGTCTGGTACGCCTCGCTGATGCGGGCGAACACGCGCGCGACGAGCGGCTTGACGTCCTGGAGCTCGGGGGGCGTCCGGTCGGGGTGCCACAGCTTGGCGAGCGCAAAATAGGCGCTCTGCACGCGCTCCGGCGGGGCGTCCTCCGCGACGCCGAGCATCTCGAAGAAGCTCTCGCCGTCGATCGCGGCGGCGCGCGCCTCGATGTCGGCGCGCCGCGCCGCGAGCTCCGGGCTCAGCCCGACGCGCGGCGGCGGCGGGAGCTCCGACGCCGACGCCTGCGGCTTCGCCGGCGCCGCGGCCGCCTGCGGCCTCGCCGCCTCGGCGGCCCGCGCCGGGGGCGGAGGCGCCGCCGCCTCGGCGCGCCCTCCGCCCCGCGCCGCCCTGGCGTCCGCGCCGACGACCGGCATCTTCACGGTGGGCGCCTGCTGCGGCAGCGGCGCGCGGGCGCCGGGAGCGGCCGGCGCGGGCGGCGCCGTCGTCCGGCGCGGGGCGACCGCCTCGGCGAACGGCGACCCGGATCGCCTGCTCGACGGCGCCGCGTCGTCGGGCTGCCTCGGCGAGGCGCGGCCCTCGGCCTCGCCGCGCGCGGGGCGAGGCGCGGGCATCGTCGAGCCCGAGGCCTGCCGCGGCGAGCGCGCCGCCGCGCCGGACGGCTCGCGCTGCGGGGCCTGCCCCGCGTCGGCCGACGGGGCGCCGGACGCGCGCCCCCGTCCGAGCCCGACGGGCCGCCGGCCGGGCGCGCCGAGATCGAGGTGGCGCGTGATCGCGAGCGCGTAGATCGTCAGCCGCACGACGCGTTCCTGCGCGACGCCTGCCCCGACGAGCTCGGCGATCGTCATGCGCCGCGCGCGCAGGAGGTCGACGACGGCCGCCTCGTCACGGTGGAGCTGGAACCGCTTCATCTCGGCCTCGACATGGAGGCCGATCGGCCGGTTCTGGATCCGATCGAGCGTCGCGTCGATCAGCGGATCGTCGGCGTGGAGCCGGACCCCCGCCATGATCACCGCGAGCGGCTCGCACCCGATGAGCTCCGGGCCGCCGTACGACGACAGCAGGTTCTGGCCGTCGTAGTAGGCGTAGCGCGTCCCGGGCGGGAGGTCGTAGAGCGCGACAAGCTTGCGCACGAGCTGCTGGCGCAGCACGGCGAAGACCGTCTCCCGATCGAGCAGGCCGCGGGAGACGAGCAGCCGCCCGTGCAGCACCCGCCGCTTCGTGATGTCGCGGAGCGTCTCCCGGAGCGTCGCCTCGTCGAGCAGGCCGAGCTCGAGGATCACCCGGTCGAGCGGCGCGATGATCGTCCCGGTCCAGATCTTCGCCGGCACGCCGTCGCTGAAGAAGATGCCGTGGCGGACGCCGTCAGGGTCGATGAAGCACGCCGTGCCGGTGAGGCGCCGGTCGAGCATGTACACGAGCAGGTGCACGAGCGGCGTGCGCGCGAGCGTGCCCTCCGCGGTCGGCGCGTCGGGCGGCAGCGACAGCACGGCGATCGGGCCGGCCATGGCCGACGGCGGCAGCTCGGACTCCGGGCTGCGATCGCGCCGCGATGGCTGCTCCCCCCAGCCGCGCGTGCGCAGCGCGGACGACCGCGCGCTCTCCTCCGGGACCTCGTCTGGCTCGCTGTCTGTCTGCACGGACCACGACTCCTCTCCCAGGGCGCCCGGCGGCAACGCGTACGGGTCCGCCGCCGCGGCGGGCTCCTGCTGCTGCGGTGGATCGGGCCAGCGCGCCGTGGTGCGCCCCGGCCGCAAGGTCGGCGAGCGCTTGCCGGACGGCGCCGGCGGAAGATCCGCGAGCATCCTGGCCTCCGCGCCGCCGTCGTCGGGCGCGGAAGCCGGCGCGGCGTCGGGCGACGACGCGGGCCCGCGGCCGGCGTCGCCGGGCCGCGTCCTCCGCCCCGTCGGCGCGCTGGTCATCGGCAGCGTGGGCGACGAGGGCCACGTGATCGGCTGCAGCGGCGGCATGCGCAGGTGGCCCAGCGGCGACGACGGCGCCGGCACCGGGATCGTGCGGATCAGCGGCGGATCCGCCGCGACCGCCGGCGCGCGGAGCGACGCCTGCGGCCCCTCCTGGACCGCCGCGTAGGCGCGCATCGAGGCGACGGCGGGGTCGTCGCTCGTCGCGACGATCCGGCGGATGTGCCGCGCCGGCTCGCCGTGGCGAGGCCGCTCGGCGAGATCGACCTCGAGCGGGCGCGCGGAGACCGGGCCGCCCGAGGCGTCGAGGACGAGCCGGACGCGCGGCTGCGAGTAGCGGGCCGGGTGAGACGGCGTCTGCACCACCAGCGCGACCTCCCCGGTCGACAGCTCCACGAGCGTGCCGGTCGGAAAGATGCCGAGCGCGCCGACGAGCAGCCGCAGCACGGTACGGTCCGCGGGGTCGGCCGCCTCCTGCTCGAGCTTGGCGATCGCCTCGTCGGCGGAGAGCGGCGCCTCGCCCGGCGCGGCGGTCAGGAGATCGTTGAAGGCGCGCGCTGTCGCGAGGATGCGCGCCTGCAGCGTCGGCTGGCGGAGCCCGCGGTAGACCGGGCCGAGCGCCGGCTGACGCCGCACCCAGTGCGCCTCGTAGGCCACCACCGTGCGCGTCACGCTGGGCTCGTTCACGAGGCCGAGCGCGGTCAGCACGACCGCCGTGCCCGCGGGGACGTCCGCGTCCTGCTGCTCGCTGAGCTGCGGGACGAGCCCGCCCGCGCCGCCCCCCGCGACGCCGGTGAGCCGCGGCCGCGCGATGTCGAAGAGCAGCGCCGCCATCGAGAGCCGCTGCAGGAGGACGACGTCGCTCGTGATCTGCCGGGCCATCGCGAGGCTCAGGATCGCGGTGTTCACCGCGCGCCCGGCGTCGTCGTGGTTCTGGTTGCGGAGCGCGGTGACGCCGAGGAAGGCCGGGGTCTCGTTCGCGGAGAGGTCGACGAGGCGCTGCGTGATGCGCTTGACGCCCTGCCGCAGGACGTACCGGCCCTGCCGCAGGTCGTCGTAGAAGCGGCGGAGGATCACGATCGCCGTCGCGTACGTCCGCACGATGGCCGCGGCCTCGTCGCCCTCGCGATCGATCGCGGCCTCGCGGCGCAGCACGGCCTCGTCGACGGCGCGCAGGCGGACGCGCGGCGCCGGGCGGTCCACGAGCGCGGGCTTGCTGCTGCGGAGCGCCTCGGCGAGCGCGGAGGCGAGCGCGTAGAGGTCGCTCGCGCGGACGTCCTTGGCGACCCCGATCTCCGAGTAGCCGCAGCGGCCCAGGATGTCGCCGAGCTCGAGGGCGCCCTCGTAGACGGCGCGGCTCGCCTTGAGGAGCTGCCCGGAGACGAAGACCGAGCCGCGGGTGAACAGGATGGAGACGTTGTGGCCGGAGCGCTGGCCGAAGTCCTGCACCAGCGAGACCGTCTCCTCGACCTGCCGCACCATGGCCTGGTTGTCGATCGCGTGCAGCGTCGAGAGCTTCACCAGCCGGAAGAGCGCCTGCACGACGCTGGCCGCGAGATCGCGCGCCTGCTCGCGCCGGATGTTCTCCGACATGTTCTGGCTGATGACGTCGACCTGCGGCGTCGTCACGGCAGCTCCCCCGCCGTCGAGATCCGCTTGCCGAGGCGCGCGGCGATCGCCTCGGCGGCGGCGCTCGCGGCGTCGCGCAGCGGCTGGCTGTTCCAGGGGCGCCGCTTCGCGGCCGCGAGCGCGGCGTCGAGCGCCTCCTGCGAGCACGCCTCGCGGCCGAGCAGCTCCGCCGAGAGGCAGCGCGTCTGCTCCGCCGCGTCGTCCGCGAGCAGGCCGTGCCGCTGGAGCAGCTCGACGGCGACCGACTCGCCGCGGGCCGGGTTCAGCGTGTAGAGGGCGCCGAGGAACTCGCGCCGCTCTTCGGGCGTGAGCTGGTGGAACGAGGCGTCCTGCACGCGGCGGACGAGCAGCGGGCCGGCCGCGCGGACCTGGTGGTGCGCCAGCGTGCGGAGCGCCGCGACGCGCACGTCGGGCGGCGCCGACTCGGCGAGCGAGAGCAGCTCGTCCCGGATCTGCTCGTGGCTCGTCGCGAGGTGCGCGATCGCCTCGCAGCGGAGCGCCGCGTTCGCGCAGCCGGAGAGCCGCCTCAGCGCGCTCAGGGCGCCCGGCGTCCGCGACGCGGCGAACATGGCGAGGATCGGGCGGGTGACGTCGAGATCCAGCGTCATGAGCGCGTCGACGACCCCCTCCTCGTGCCCGGGCAGCGTCCGCTCGAGGTGGCCGAGCAGCGCGCGGCGCAGCGCCTCGTGGCCGGCGTGCCCGACGACCTCCATCGCGACGGGCAGGTACTCGGGGCCGAGCCGCTGCAGCACCGGCGCGAGGCGCTGCGCGACGAGGTCGAGATCCACGGGCGCGGGCGGCGCCGCGGTGACCGGCGTGCTCGTCGCGACGGCGCGCGTCGCCTCACGGAGGAGCAGGCGCATCGTGTCGGGCGGGAACATGCCGCGGGTGAACTCCGTCGCGAGCGCGGCGCCCTGCTGCCGCGGCGCGAGCGCGTCGATCGCCTTCTCGACAGCGTCGTGCATCGCGAAGAGCGTGTCGAAGCGGCGCGCGAGGATGAGGTCGCGCGCCGAGGCGGCCATCGGCTCCGTCACGAGCTCGACGTCCTGGTAGCGCTTCGCGTTCAGGAAGGCGTCCGCCACGACCTCGACGAAGCGCTCGCTCCAGCGGTCCGGGCTGAGCACGAGCTGCGTGCCGAGCGCGCGCTGCGCGGCCGGGTCGAGCGCGAGCGCGCCCGCGGCGCGGCGCGCGGCCCGCAGCGCGGCCTCGTCGGTGTCGATCACCATCGCGGCCGCCTCGGCGCGGTTCGCCTTCTCTTCGGCGGCGCGCCGGGCCATGCCCTCGAGGTCGTCGGCCTCGTGCCAGAACTGCTCGCGATCGGCGGCGTCGCCCTCGGCGAAGACGCTCACCACGTCGTAGCGCACGTGCTCGAGGCGCCGCTCCCACAGGGCGGCGGCGACGTCGTCCTCGGGGGCGAGGTCGCGCAGCGGATCGAGCAGCAGCACCTCGCAGAACGCGCGCAGCTCGTCCTCCGTGATGCCGGGCAGGAGCTGGACGCGCCGCACGCCGGCCGCGAACAGGTTGTACGGGACCAGATCGAGCGGGTGCGACGGCTCCCAGACCGTGCGCCGGCGGTGCTCGAACGCGTACGGCGAGAGCGCCCAGTAGACGAGGTTCGCGTCGGCGCGCAGCGCCTCCACGGCCGCCTGGAAGGTCGCGCGGAGCTTGTTGTCCGCGTCCGGGTGGCTCCATCCGTAGTGGCGCACCGCCGGCAGCAGCCGCTCCAGGCGGCGGAACACCTCGGCGAGGCGCGCGACCGCGGGGTCGTCCGGCTCCGCGTCGCCCAGCGGCTCCTCGATCGCGGGCTCCTCGGGGGGCCGCGCGCCGACGGCGGTGGGCGAGTCGTCCGGCGGGGGGCGCTGCGTGCTGTGCGGCGCGCTGCGGCGCGGGGCGGAGGCGCCGAGGTCCTCGAGGATGCGCAGCACCTCCTGCCGCATCTGCGCGGCCGACTCGTAGCGGTTGCGCCGGTCCCACGCGAGCGCCTTGTCGATGAGGCCGATGACCGGGGCGGGCAGCTCGGGCGCGATCCGCGCGAGCGAGGGCGCCGGCGTCGTCGCGGCGAGGATGAACGCCTCGTTGTCCGAGCGCCCCTGGTGGAGGCGCTGGCCGCTGAGCACGGCGTACAGGGTCGCGCCGATCGAGAAGAGATCTGCCCGGCCGTCGACCCCCTCGGCCAGCCCCATCGCCTGCTCGGGCGCCATGAACGAGGGCGTCCCGAGCGCCGTGCCGGCCTTTGTCTTGTCGCCGGGCGCGCCGCGCAGCCGCGCCACGCCGAAGTCGAGCAGCTTCACCGCGTTGTCCTTCGTGATGAAGATGTTCGCGGGCTTCAGGTCGCGGTGGACGATGCCCTCGGCGTGGAAGCTCTCGAGCGTGTTGAGCACCTCCCCCGCGATCCAGAGCGCCTCCGCGACGGGGAGCCTCCGGCTCTTGCGCTTCCAGAGCTGCTGCACGGTCTCGCCGTCGAGCAGCTCCATCACGAGGAACGGCTCGTCCTGCTCGGTGATGTCGTCGTCGAGGATCGCGACCCGGCCGGGGTGATCGATCTTGTTGGCGACGTAGCCCTCGCGCAGGAACCGCTCGCGGATGCTGGCGTCGCGCGCGAACTCGGCGTGGAGGATCTTCAGCGCGGCGCGCGAGCCGTTCCGGTGGGTGGCCGCGTACACTGAGGCCATGCCGCCCACGCCGAGCAGGGCGTCGATCCGCCACTTGTTCTTGACCGTCATCCCGACGCGGGCGCGCGCCCGCTGCTTCTCGTCCGGCGCGTCCGTGACCTCCGATGGCGGAGGGAAGACGGACTCGGGGATGACGCCACGTGAGGTCATTCGGCCACCGGGAGGCGGCAAATCGTATCACCTCCGCGCCCTCACCAGGCTCCGGATTTCACGTGTATTTCACGCGGGAGGGCGTCGGACCTCACCGTTTCGCAGCGCGTCCTCGCCGGGCCCTCGCCGAGGCGCCATCGCCGCGGCGCCCTCGCTACGGCCCCCGCCCCGGCGGCCCCCAGACCGACGGCCCCTCTCCCCGTTCGGCCCCTCTCCCCGGCCCCCGGGTGTTCCGAGGGGTGGGGCGCCCGGTCAGGATGGCCCGGGCGTGGTGACGATCGCGCGACAGCGCGCGTCATCGAGCACGAGGCGCACGCCGCGGTTCGACGGGAAGAGGGCGTTGAGGCGCGCGGTGACCGCGGGGTCGCCGGTGAAGACGTCGATCTGCCGCCCGACGACCTTGATGCCGCGATCCTCGGCGACGAAGCAGCCGTCGTGGCGGCCGCCGCCCGGGAGCGGCAGGCCGACGAGCTCGGGCACGTAGAGCGACGTGCCGAGCGGGATGACGCTCGAGTCGACGGCGACCGTGCGCAGCGGGGTGATCGGGCGCCCGGTCGCGCCCCGGCCGTACGGGAACCGCCGCGGGTCGAGCCGCTCGAAGCAGAGCTGCTGGCCGGTGCGCGGGCAGACGTCGGCGCACGCGCAGCCGCGCCGCGCGAAGCTCACCGTGTCGCCCGAGGCGAGCCGGCCGCTCCCCTGGACGCAGACCTGGTCGTGGAACGAGCGCGGGACGCTCGCGAGCGGCGCGCACGACGCGTCGTAGAGCACCGCGTCCTTCGGCCCGCCGCCCTCGCTGGGGAAGTCGTAGTAGGTGTTCCGGAACAGCCCGGGCCCGAGCGCGGGCGCCGCGCGCGCCGCCTGCGCCGCGCCGGTGCGCGCGGGGCGGCCGTGCTCGCGCACGAGGATCGCGGGCTCGTCCTGGCCGAGATCCGCCTCCGCGGCGGCGCGCCGATCGCCCGGCGCGACAGCGGCGCGGCCTCCAGGACCGCCGGCAGCGCCGGCGCCCTGAACGCGAGCGCCGTCGTCGGGCGCGTGGATCCAGCCGCCGCCGCCGCGCGCGATGCGCGGCTCGCTCGATCCGTCGTGCACCCAGTCCGCGCCCGCCTTCGCCGTGCACCCGGCGACGAGCGCGAGCAGCAGCGCGCGGAGCCCGCGGGCGGCGAGCGCGCCGGCGCGCGCCGCGCTCGTCAAAAGGCGCCCCCGAGGCGGGCGAGCTCCCGGATCGCCGCGGCGGCGATGTCGGCCCGCGCCCAGAGCGCGGCGGGCGCGCCGGCGGCGGCGGGCGCCGCGCCGGCGGCGATCACCACGGGCGCCGGGTCGCCGGCGCCGGCCTGGCCGAGGCGGCTCGCGACGAGCCGCAGCGGATCGATCACCAGCGCGAACGCGATGTCCGAGCCGAGCGGGGCGAGCGCGGCCTTCATGGCAGGCACCCCGCCGAGGCTCTCGCCCTGGGGCGCCGCGACGACGCTGCGGAGCCCCGCGCTCGGGTCGTTGCCGACCGACGCGAACAGGCCGTCGTCGCGGACCAGGTAGAGGATCTCGATCGTCGGCGCCGACGTCGACGCGCTGGCCCCGCCCTTGTTCCCCGCGCCCTTGTTCCCCGCGCCCGCCGACCCCTTGCGCGCAGGCGGCTGGCCTGCGCCGGGCTGGCCCGCGGCGGCGGTCTGCTCGAACCGCACGCGCCGCACCTCGCCCTCTATCTGCGGGAGCTCCGCCTTGCCCGTGAACATGCGGAGCCCCTCCCGCTGCAGCGCGCCCTTCACCGGCTGGAGCTCCGTGGTGCCGAGGAGGTCCTGGATCGCCGTCTCGAGCCTGGCCCGGTCGCCCACCGCGGCGCGAACGAACGCCGTGGGTCCCGGGCCGTCGAAGCGGAGCCCGCCGGCGAACCAGTCGCCGCGGGCGTCCGACGCCGCGCGGATCGCGGCGCCGAGCCGCTCCCGCTCGGCGGGCGGGAGGCCGCCCTCGACGAGCCCCGTGAGGGAGTCGACGAGCCTGGGGACGTTCTCGGCGCGCGACGCGGCCCGGTCGCGGACCACGATCCCGGCGAGCGTGTCCGCGGGCAGCTCGAGCAGCGGCTTCACGTCGCCGACCGCGAGATCCGTCGACGCCTTCGACGCCGGGCCGCCCCCGGCCCTCGGCGTCCCGGAGACGCGCAGGTGCGCGCTGTCGTCGAGCACCAGCGTGACGCGCGCCCGCTCGAGATCGCCGAGCATCGCGAGCGCGCTCTCCACCGCCGGAGCGAGCGGCACCGCGGTGGCGCGCGGCGCGCCGTCGGGCCCGCGGGCCCTGTCCCACGCGCTCCGCGCCGCCCTGAGCACCGGCCCCTCGATCGCGGGCCGCGGGATCTCGACCGCGAGGTCCTCCTTCGGCACCTGCGCCTGCGGCATCGTCCGCGCGACGTACGGCCCCACGGCGGTCAGGTCGCCCGCGCTCTCCGCGACGAGCAGGTAGTTGCCAAGCACGCCGAGCGCCGCCGGGCTCGTCCCCTGCAGCGGCTCGAGCAGCGCGATCGAGGTCGCCGCGTCGGGCGTCGCGCGGAAGCGCGCCCCGTCCCCGCGCGTGAGCTGGTCGACGAGGCGCGCGCCGTCCTTCACGTGGATGCCGAGCACGACGCGGGGGCGCGGCCGGTCCGGGGCGGCCTCGACGGCCGCGCCGAGCACCGGCACGCTGCCGTCGATCTCGGACGCGACCGCGATCGGCAGGCCGAGCAGCGACGCGGCGAGGGCGCCGGCGCTGCCCGGGAGGAGCGCCGCCGGGCCGCCGAGGAGGGCGCGCGCCCTGGCCCACGTGGCGTCCGGCGTCGGGAGGAACGCCTCGGCGATGAGCCCCGCCGGCGCGGGCACGGGGCTCAGACCGGCGACGCCGGCGTCGGCGGGCGCGCCCGGCGATTTGCAGGCCGGCGCGCCCGCGCTCAGGCCGAGGACGATGGCCAGGAGCGCGGCGGCGCGGCGGCGCGCGAAGGAGGTCGAAGACACGGTCACGACCGAACCGTAGCGCCTTCCGGCCGGGGTCGACCACGAACCTGCGATGGTCCGGGCGCGCCGCGCCGCGGCGGCGCGTCAGGGCCTCGGGGCGCGGCGGGCGGCGACGACGACCGAGGACTCGCCGAGGCAGATGCGCGCGAGCGAGAGGAGCATCGCGTTCTCGCGGACGCGGAGCAGGAAGCTCTCGCGCAGGGCAGGCTCCGGGATCGCGGCGGCCCGGGCGATGAGCCTGCCGCGGGCCCGCGCCGCGGCGTCGCGCGCGCGCTCGTGATCCCCCGCGGCGCGCGCCGCCTCGACGGAGGCGACGAGGACCAGCGACTCGAACGACTCGATGCCGCCGTGGCGCGCGAGGAGATCGGAGGCCTCGCGCGCCGCCGCGAGCGCCTCCTCGACGTCCCCCTGGGCCGTGAGGGCGCGCGCGAGCGCCGCGAGCGCGCCGGCGCGGGACGGCGGCGCCTCCTGGAGGAGCTCCGCGGCGCCGCGCGCGTCGGACTCGGCCGCGCGGAAATCGCCGGCCGCGTGGGCGACGAGGGCGGCGTAAACGCGGGCCACGCCCTCGAGGCGCAGGTTGCCCTGCCCGCGGCACTCCAGGATGACCTGCCGCGCCAGCGCGAGCGCCTCGTCGAGCTGGCCCCGGGCCGCGAGCACGCGGCCGAGGTGCTGCCGGGCGCGCGTCGCGACGGCGCGCAGCCCCATGCGCTCGGCCGCCTCGAGCGCGGCGGTGAGCCCCTCGCCGGCCCGCTCGGCGTCGCCGAGCTCGAGCAGCGCGGCGCCGAGGTCGACGCGGGCGCTGCACGCGTCGCGGGCGTCGCCGGCGCGCTCGAACGCGTCGGCCGCGGCCGCGTAGCCCGCGATGTTGCCCGCGGGATCGCCGAGGTGCCGCGCCCGCGCGCCGCGCAGCCGGTGCACCTCGGCGGCGGCGCGCGGCGCGAGGGGCGCGGGATCCGCCGCGAGGGCGCGGACCCGCGCGATCAGCGCGTCCGCCTCCGCGTAGCGCCCCACGGGGAAGAGCTGGCGCGCCGCGGAGCACAGGGCGATCACGCGCGCCGCCCGGGCGTCCGCCGCGAGGCCCGCCGCGGACGGCCCCGCGCGGACCTCCGATCGGCGCGCGCCCTCGTCGCCGGGGCCGCCCTCCGCGGCGAGATCGCCGCACGCGGCGACCTCCTTCGCCCAGGCGGTCGCGAGCACGTGGTCGCCCCTCCGGCCGCTCGCGCTCATCAGCTCGTCGGCGGCGCGGAGCCAGAGCGGCGTGCCGCGGGGCAGCCGCCGCGCCGCCTGCGCGGCGCAGCGCTGGGCCTGCTCGAACTCGCCCCGCCACCGGTGGGCCTCCGCCTGGACGAGGCGCAGCGCGCCCAGCGTCTCGCCGCCGCGCGCGCTGCGCGGGCCGGACGACGCGCCGGCGTCCTCGTCGGGATCCGCCTCGGCGAGGCGGTCGCAGAGGTCGCCGTGCCGCGCCCCGCGCTCCGCGAGCGCGATCGCCGCGGCGAGATCGCCGCGCGCGAGCGCCTGCTCGGCGCCGCGCAGGAACCACCGCATCGCCCGGCCGTGCTCTCCGCCGTGGTCGAAGTGCTCCGCGAGCGCGAGCGCGTCGGGCTCCCCGACCTGCTCGAGCCACGCGCCCGCGAGCCGGTGGCCGAGGAGCCGGTCGCCCCGGGAGAGCGCCGCGTAGGCGGCCTCGCGGAGGCGGGCGTGGCGGAACGCGTACTCCTCGTCGCCGGCGAACCTGCACGCGGGGCGCCGCTCGACGAGCGCGCGCGCGACGAGCTCGGACAACCACCGGTCGAGATCGGGGGCGCCCTGCGCGCCGCCGAGCAGGGCGGCCACGCCGCCGCGCCAGAACGCCTCGCCGAAGATGCTCGCCGCGCGGAGGATGCGCCGCACGGCGGGGTGCAGGTCGTCGAGGCGGGCGTGCGCCATCGCGAGCACCGTCTCGGGCGAGGCCTCCGCGTCGCCGCGCGCGACCGACCGGATCAGCTCTTCGAGGCAGAACGCGCGCACCGCCCCGCGGCCGCCTTCGCCCGCCCGCGCGGCGGAGGCCTCGGCGGGCACGTCGCGGGCGAGCTGCCCCTCGGCGCCGCGCGAGCGTTCGCCCGGGCGGGGCGCGACGGCGTCGCGGCCGGCGAGGAGCTCCTCGTGGAGGCGCTCCACCTCGGGGCGGCCGAGCGCGAGGAGGCCGGCCGTCACGTCGTCGATCAAGACGCCGCCGCGCGCGGGCGCGCCGTCGCCCCCGCCGGCCGTGCGGTCGGGCCGTTCGCGCGAGCGGGCGCCGAGGAGCGCCGCGGCGCGCTCGATCACCTGCCGCGCGGGCCAGCGGCCCGAGGCGGCGTCCTGGCCCATCGCGAGCGCGACGGAGACGTCGGCGGGCAGCAGCGAGCGCAGCGCCAGCGCGCAGCGCGCGGCGCGGGCGGCCTGGTCCGTCGGCAGCGCCCCGGCGCCGCGCGGCGGCGCTGCCTCCGGATCGGCCTCGGCGCCGGAGAGCGTGACGACGAGCCACCTGGAAGCGAGCCGGTCGACGCGCCCGCCGAACGGCGCGACCGCCGCCCGGATCGCCGCCTCCGCGGCGTCGCCCGGGAGCGCGCCGTGGAGGAGCACCACGCCGAGGAGCCGCTGCTCGACCGCGGCGCTCTCGGCCAGCGCCCGCGCGGGCCGCGCGCTCGCCGCCGCGTCGTCGCCGGCGCCGCTCGCCTGCCCCCCGGCGGCGCACAGATCCGCCGCGCTCGCGAGGACCTCGTTCCCGTCCCGCGGGCGGCCGTCCGGCTCCTTCTCGAGCATCCAGGCGACGAGATCGTCGAGCGCGGCCGGCACGTCGGGCCGCAGCTCGGACAGGCGCGGCGGGCCGACGAGGGCGGCCCTCGCGAGGATCGTCATCACCTGGTCGCCCGCGAAGGGCGGCCGGCCGGTGAGGCAGTGCCAGATCACGCACCCGAGCGAGAACACGTCCGCGCGGGCGTCCAAGCGCGCGTGGCCGCGCGCCTGCTCGGGCGCCATGTACCCCGGCGTCCCGAGCGTCACGCCGCCGCGCGCGCCCGCGCCGGCGACCTGCCGGAGGGCGCCGGCGCCGCGCCCGGACGCGCGAAGGCGAGGCACGGAGTCGGGTCCGGCGACCGCGCGGGCGATGCCGAAGTCGACGATCTTGGCGCCCTCCAGCGCGCCGCCCGGCAGGAAGATGTTGCCGGGCGTGACGTCGCGGTGGACGATCCCCCGCGCGTGCGCCGCGCCGAGCGCGCCCGCGAGGCGCCGCAGCAGCGCCACCGCGCCGTCCACGCCGAGGCGCTCGCGCGCCACGCGCGCCGCGAGGTCCTCGCCGTCGAGCCACTCGAGCGCGAGGTAGGGCTGCCGGTCCCCGGTGACCCCGTGCGCCACGTAACGGACGATCCCCGGGTGGCGCAGCTCGGCGAGCAGCCGCGCCTCGCGCTCGAGCCGCCGCTCCTCGTGCTCGTCCCCCCGGTGCAGCATCTTCAGCGCGACGGGGCTGCCGTCGGTCAGATCCGTGGCCCGGTACACCGAGCCCACCCCGCCCGATCCCGCCAGGGCGTCGATCCTGAAACGGTCCGCGACCGTGACTCCCGGGCGCATCAACCGCGCGATTATACGTCCGGCCGCGGTCGCTCCTAGGGGAAGCCCGCGCCCTGAAAGCGCTTGCAGCGTACGCCCTCGCCGCCCCCGCGCTCGTCCGAGGCGGCGTCAACGGAAAGCTGCGGAGCAGGCGCACCGCTGCGGTAAGCTCCGGCCGATGCCTCGCCCCGGCCACGACAGCGTGGTGCTCATCACCGGCTTCCCCTCGTTCGTCGCGCGGAAGATGCTGCAGCACATCCTCGCGTCGGAGCCGCGCACGTTCGTCTACGCCGTGGTGCTCGCGAAGTCGTCCGCGCAGGCAAGCGCGGAGCGCGACGCGCTCCCGGCGGCGGATCGCGAGCGGGTCGCGCTGCTCGAGGGGGACGTCACCGCGATGGACCTCGGCCTGTCGGGCGCCGAGTTCCGGCAGCTCGCCCGCGAGGTCGACCGCATCCACCACCTCGCGTACGTGGGCCACGCCGGCGCCGAGCGGAGCACCGCCCACACCGTCAACGTCGTCGGCACCGCCGAGGTGCTCGAGCTCGCGCGCGCCTGCGCCTCGCTCCAGTGCCTCGTCCACCAGTCGACCGCGTTCGTCGCGGGCGACCGGACCGGTACGGTGTACGAGGATGATCTCGAGGCCGGTCAGGCGTTCCGCAATCCTGTGGAGGAGACGCGGATGCGCGCCGAGGTGCTCGTGCGGCGGGCGATGCGCCACGTGCCGGTGGCGGTGGTCCGGCCGACGACGGTGGTGGGAGACTCTGCGACCGGGGAGATCGACCGGCTCGACGGCCTGTACCTCCTTGTGCTGCTCATCATGGCGGCGCCGGCCGACATGGCGATCCCGATGCCGGGCCGCGGCGACGTGCCGCTCAACATCGTCCCCGCCGATTTCGTGGTCCGCGCGACGCACGCGATCGGGCTGCACCGGCTCGCGCCGCGCCGCACCTTCCATGTCGCCGATCCGCACCCGCTGTCGGCGCGGCGGGTCTTCGACCTCATCGCCCGGGCGAGCGGCCGCCGCGCCGCGCGCGGCCACATCCCGTCGAACCTCGCCAAGGCGCTGCTGCGCACCCCCGGGATCGAGCGCTTCGTCCGCAGCCCGCGCGCGTTCGTCGAGCAGCTCATGACCCCGGTGCGCTACGACGCCCGCAACGCGGACCTCGCGCTCACCGGCGCCGGCATCGCCTGCCCGCCCTTCGAGTCGTACGTCGACGTGCTCGTCGGCGCCGTGCAGGAGCGCGTCCGCGAGCGGCGCGAGCGCCAGGAGCTCGAGGCGAACGCGGACGCCGACCTCGACATCGAGGATCCGCTGTCGTGAGCGGAGCGGATCGCTCCGCGTCCCGCGCGGAGGTCCCGGCGCGCAGCGCGGCGCTCCCGCGCGCTCCGCGGCCGCGCCCTCCCGCCGCCCGGCTCGCCGTCGCGCGGCTCGCCGTCGCGGCGCTGCTCGCCGCCGCGGCGCTCGGCTGCAGCTCGACCCGCGAGCACGTCGCGCCGCCGACGCCCGAGGCGGCGCCCGCGCCCCCCGGGGCGGCGGCGCTCACGACCCGCCAGGCCGACGCTGCTGCGCCGGAGGCGACCGCGCCGCGCCGGGCCGAGCCCGCGCCGGAGCGCCCGCCGGAGCTGGACCTCGTGCGCCCGGAGGACGGTGCCTACGCCCGCTTCTTCGCGGCGCTCCGCGCGCTCGAGCAGGGTCGCCGCAAGGACCACGTGCGCGTCGCCTGGCTCGGCGACTCGCACGCCGCCGCGGATTTCTGGAGCGGCGCGCTCCGCGCCGCGCTGCAGCGCCGCTTCGGCGACGGCGGGCTCGGCTTCGTGCACCTCGGCTACGCCGCCTACCGCCACGACGGCGCGCGGCTCACGACCCAGGGCAAGTGGCGGACGCGCCCGAAGACGCCGGGCGGATCCACGCCGGTCGACGACGGCGTCTTCGGCCTCGGGGGGATCCTCTTCAGCGCGCCGAAGGGCCCGGCGCGCGCGGAGATCGCGGTCACCGGGGCCGGGCCCTCTGCGCGGCTGCTCTGGGACGTGTGCTTTCGATCCAGCGCGCCGACCGACGAGATCGCGGTGACGATCGAGGGCGGCCCGAGCGAGATCGTCCGCGCCGCCGCGGGCGACGCCCCGGGCGCGCTGCAGCACGCGAAGCTCGCGAGCGTGGGCGCGACGAAGCTCGGCGTCGTGCCGTCGGGCGCGCCCGAGCTCTGCGGGCTCATCGTCGAGACCGACCCGCAGGTCACGCCCGGGGTGGTGGTCGACACGCTCGGCATCAACGGCGCCCGGCTCGCGACGCCGCTGCGGTGGAGCGAGCTCGCGTGGGCCGCGGAGCTCGCGCGGCGCTCGCCGGAGCTCGTGGTGCTGGAGTACGGCACGAACGAGGCGGGCGACGTCACGACGGATCCGTCCCTCTACGCCAGGCAGCTCGCCGAGCTGCTCGCCCGCATCCGCAGGGCCGAGCCCGACGTCGACTGCCTGGTGCTCGCGCCAACGGACCGGAAGGACGCGCCGGAGCGCACCCCCGCCATCCGGGACGTCCTGCGCGGCGCCGCCCAGGAGGGCGGCTGCGCGTTCTGGGACACCTACGAGGCGATGGGCGGGAGGGGCTCGATCGAGGCCTGGTACCGCGAGCGCCCGCCGCGCGCGTCGCGCGATGGTGTCCACCTGACCTTCCGCGGTTACCGGGAGCTCGGCGTCAAGCTCGCGAACGACGTCCTCGAGCGCTACCGCCCCTGACGTGCGGATCCATCCGCGCGCTCCGTCCGACGACGACAGCGGATCCACGTCGATGGCCTTGCTCGTGCTTTTCGGCTCTCGTGCCCGGTCGGCGTGAAGGCTTCTCTCACGCGCGATGGGCGAAGGGGGCACATGCTGCATGCCGGAGACGTTGCAGGAGGTCGATTCCGACTGATCCAGCCGATCGGCTCGGGCGGGATGTCGAGCGTCTGGTGGGCCCGCCATGAGCTGATCGGCCGGGACGTCGCGCTCAAGCTGTCCCCTGCGATCCAGGATGAGCAGGTCATCGGGAGGTTCGTCCGCGAGGCGAAGATCATCGGCAAGTTCCAGCACCGGAACATCGTCGGCGTTGTCGACGCCGGGGAGCTCCACGAGGAGGGCTACCTCTTCCTGGCCCTCGAGCTCCTGCGGGGGTCGCCGTTCGCGGACCGCCTGCTCCCGAACCGGCCGCTGCCGCCCGAGGAGGTCGTGCCGGTGCTCATCGAGGTGTGCAGCGGGCTCTCGGCCGCCCACGCGGAGGGCGTCGTGCACCGCGACATCAAGCCGGAGAACATCGTGATGGCCATGGTCCCCGGCGAGGGGGTCGTGCCGAAGATCGTCGACTTCGGCATCAGCCAGCTCACGGGCGCGGGCGACGCGCTCACCATCGAGGGGCAGCTCCTCGGGACGCCGTCGTACATGAGCCCCGAGCAGGTGCTGGGCAAGCGCACGATCGACGCGCGCGCCGATCTCTGGGCGGTCGGCGTCATGCTCTACGAGGCGCTGAGCGGCATGCAGCCGTTCCGGGGGGGCAACCACCACGCCGTCCTCCGGCGCATCCTCGAGGTCCAGCCGGCGCCGCTCCCGCCGTCGATCCCGCCGCGCCTCCGGAAGATCGTCGGCCGCTGCCTCGAGAAGGCCCCGGCGCGGCGCTACCCCGACGCGGCCTCGCTCCGCGCGGATCTCCAGGCCGCGCTCGAGGACCTCGGCGCGAGCGCGCCCGCGCCGCTCGTGATCCTCTCGCCGCGGTCCGCCGGCTCGCGGTCGTTCGAGACCACGCGCCCCCGCGGCGCGCTCGCCGCGCCGCAGAAGCTCAGCGCGCTCGCCGCGCCGCAGGACCTCAGCGCGCTCGCCGCGCCGCAGGACCTCGACGCGCGCGCCGCGCAGCCGGAGCTCGGCGCGCTCGCCGCGAAGCCGGAGCTCGGCGCGCTCGCCGCGCTCGCCGCGCTGCCGCGGCTCGGCGCGCGCGCCGCGCCGCGGAAGTTCGACCCGCTCGACGCGATGCCGGAGCTCGGCGCGCGCGCCGCGCAGCCGGAGCTCGGCGCGCTCGCCGCGCTCCGACGGCTCGGGGCGCTCGCCGCGCCGCCGAGGATCGCCCTCCGCGCGCTCGGGCGCATCTGGGCCTCGCTGCCGCAGGCACGCCGATGGCGCGAGGCGCCGACGCTCGGGAGCACGCTGGGCGCCGCGCCGCCGCCGGACGACCAGCGGCGAGCTCGGACAGGCCTCGCGCTCCGGCTCGCCGGCGCGGCGGCGCTCGTCGCGGCGCTCACCTCGGCGGCGCTGCGAGAGCCCGCGGATGCAGAGCCCGGGGGCGCGGCGCGCGAGATCCTCCGCCCCGTGCTGGCCGCGGCCTTCGCGGAGAGCAGCGCCGCGATACGGCGCGGGGCCGGCGCGCCCGGCGAGCCGAACGGCGGCGCGCCGCCCCCGGACGCGCCGAGCTGCGACGGCGCGCCCGGCTCGCCGGAGATCGCGTCGACGACCCCGGCGAGCGCCGAGATCGCGACCGCTTCCGAGGACAGGCCCCCGCGCTCGCAGGCGCCGCGCGGGGCCTCGCGTTCTCGCATCACGAGCCCTGGATTCTGATGAGCAACGCCGCACCCACCTCCGCTCTGCGCAGGCGCTCCCGCCGGCGCGCCGCCGCGCTCGGGCTCGTTTGCTGGGCGCTGCTGTCCCCGTCCTGGCTGCGCGCGCAGGACAACGTCGCGACGCGCGCGCACGACGTCGCGACGCATACGCACGACGACGTCGCGACGCGCGCGCTGCGGCTCCAGTTCGCGCGGGGGCTGACCCTCGAGGGCGCAGGACGCTGGGCGGACGCGCTCGCTCGATTCGAGGAGATCGCCCGCCGCCGGCCGACGGCGAACGTGACGTTCCACATCGGTCTGTGTCACGAGCGGCTCGGCCGGCTGCGCAAGGCCGAGCAGACGTACCAGGACGCGCGCGCGAGCGCGCGGGCCGCGACCCCGGCGGTGCTGGCCGAGATCGACGCGCGCCTCCAGGACCTCGAGGGGCGGATGCCGAGGATCGTGCTGAACCTCGCCGGCGAGACCGAGGGCGTGACCGTGCTGCTCGACGGCGAGGTGGCGCAGCCGTCGCGGGCGATCCGGGTCGATCCGGGTCCTCACGTGGCCGTGGCGCTCCGGCACGGGATCCCGGTCGCGGCGAGCGCGTTCTCGAGCCACGAACGCCGCACCAGGTTCGTGACGCTGACCGTTCATCCCGTCCCGAGCAGCGCGCCGCGGCCCTGAGCGCGACGGCCCATCGGTGCCCCGGCGCGGGCATGATGGACGGCTCGCTTTCCTTGCCCATTTCCAGTTCAGAGGCCCCACCTGGCCCGACCTGCCCACGCGCGGCGTCGGCGGGCTCGGCGCGCGCCGAGCTCCCCACAACCGAGCACCTGTGCGCGCGAGGGAGCCCGCGCCCCTCATCGCGGGGGCCGCGGCCGTGTCCGCTTTTCTCGACGATTTCGCGGTACTCGCTGGAGCTCTGCGCAGGCGTATGTCAAGCCGCGGGACGCGCGGCGCGACGCTCGCGGTGCTCGCCGACGCGAGCGCGTCGCGACGCGCACAGCGCTGGCCAGCGCGCCCTGCGTGCGCGCGGAGCGCCGTGCGCGCTGCATGCGAAGCTCGCCTGACAGGGCGCTCCGGACACGAGCGAACCCGCCGTGGAACCGGCCATGAACGCTGGATCCTGCTTCTGCCGTCCTGATAGCATGCAAGTCCCATGGCGCTCGACAGGCCGCCCGGTGCGGGCTCTGCTTCGCGACTCGGCAATTATGAGCTGCTGAAAGAGCTGTCCGGCGGCGGCATCGGTTCCACGTGGCTCGGGCGAGCGTCCTCCGAGGGCGAGGCGCAGAGCGCGGCGCCTGTCACGATCCTGCGCATCTACCGGCACCTCACGAAGAAGACCGAGACCGCCGACGGCATCCTCCGCGAGGCCGGATCGGCGCAGCAGCTCCGCTTCCCGAACGTGGTCTCGGTGCTCGACGCTCGCATCGCCGACGGCGAGGTCTTCATCGTCTCGGAGTACGTGGAGGGCGAGCAGCTCGGCGCGCTTTCGTCGGCGGCCGGCGCCGAGGGGCTGCCGCTGCCCGTCGCCCTCCGGATCGCGGCCGACGTGCTGCGCGCGCTCGCGTCCGCGCACGCGGCCGAGCCGGCGCTCTTCCATGGCGAGCTGAACCCGACGCACGTCCTCGTCGGCGTCGACGGCGTCGCGCGGGTGAGCGGGCTCGGCGTCGCGCGGGCCATCGCCGGGCTCGCGCCGATGGGGACGAGGAACCCCGATCGGCTGGCCTACGCCGCCCCGGAGCGGGTCAAGGCGATGGCGACGCACACGGCAGCCCCGCTCGACGCGCGCGCCGATCTCTTCTCGGTCGGCGTGATCCTGTGGGAGCTGCTCTCGCGGCAGCGGCTGTTCTCGTCGAAGCTGGAGACGGCGGTCGTCCAGAAGGTGCAGACGGCGCCCATCCCGCCGCTCGCGGGCGTCGCCGGGGGCGCGATCCCGGCCGAGGTCGGCGAGGTCGTCCGGACCGCGCTCGAGCGCGATCCGGCGCTCCGCTTCGGGAGCGCGTCGGCGATGCTCGCGGCGCTGGAGGCCGCCGGCGCGGGGCGGATCGCCGCGACCGAGGACGTGGCCGCTGTGGTGAGCAGGCTGGCCGGCAAGACGATCGAGCCGCGCAGGACGATGATCGCCGCGGCGATGGCGGGCACCGCGGGCGCGACCGGGTCGCGGCCGGCGCCGCCGCCCCCCCGCGCGCGCGGGGCGACGCTCGTGGGCCTGGCGATCCCCGAGGGGGTGCTGTCCCCCCGCGGCGAGGCCCCGCGGCACGGGATCACCGCGCCGTCCCCGCGCCCGCGCGGGGCGCCGACCACGCCGGGCACCCCGCCCGTCGCCGTGGGCGGCGCGGCCACCGCGAGCCAGCTCCGCCCGTCGGGCAGCGCGGCCGCGCTGAAGAACGGCCTCGCCACCAAGGCGGCCGGCGCCTCGAACGGCGCCGGGGCGGCGCACGCCGACGTCGACGCCGCGTGGGGCGCGGCGGAGGAAGGCCCCGCCCGCGACCTGCCCGCGCCGCGGCCGCCGGCGCAGACGCTGCCGCAGATCGAGCCGTCGAGCGAGAGGACGGCGAGCCGCGTCGCCGCGTCGGTCCCCGAGGTCTCCGCGGCGACGCCGTCGCCGGCGGCCGTCGCTCCGAAGGAGCCGCCGCCTCGGGCCGCGGTGCCGCGGCCGGGCGATGCGGGCGCCGGCTCCGTGGCGGCGCGCATGACGCCGACGCCGGCCGAGGGCGCCGCGCCGAAGCGGCCGACGCCCATCCCGCCGGGGCCTCCGAGACCGCCGCGTCCGCCGGCAGCCCGCGCAGTGTCAGCGCCTCCTGAGGTCCCCGGCAAGGCCTCCGCCCCGGCGCCCACGGCGGCCGCGACCTCGTCGAGCCGCCCTCCGCCGCGCATCCCTGCGGTGCCCGCCGTGCCTCCGGCCCCCGCCGCGCACCGCGCGCCCGCGGTGCCGGTGACGCCGCCCGTGCCGCGCGTGGCCCCCGTGCCCGCGGGGCCGACGACGCCCCGCGCGCCCGTGGCGCCGGCCGTCCCCGCGGCGCCTGCCACGCCCGCCCCCCCCGCGGCAGCGACAGCGCCCGCAGCAGCGTCGGCGCCCCCCGCGCCCGCGACGTCAGCCGCGCCTCCGCGGACGCCGGTGCCTGCGGCACCGTCACCGCCGCCCCCGATCCCTGCCGCGATGAAGGCGCTGTCGCCTGCGTCGGCCGTCGTTCCGCCGGGCGGGGCGCCTGCGCCGACGACCTCCGTGACGCCGGAGAGCGCGCGCGGCGTCGACCTGCCGCCCATCTCCGCGAGGTCGATCCTCACGCCGACCGGAACGCAGGGCCCGACGAAGCTGTGGGGCCGCGCGGCCTCGGCCGTGGATCGGCTCGGCCCGGGGAGCACCCTCGGCCGCTACGAGATCCTCTTGCCGGTCGCCAAGGGAGGCATGGCGGCCGTGTGGGCGGCGCGCCTCCAGGGCACCCGCGGCTTCCGGAAGATCGTCGCCATCAAGACGATGCTGCCTGACGTCTCCGACGATCCCGACTTCGAGTCGATGTTCCTCGACGAGGCGCGGGTCGCGGCGCGCGTCCGCCACCCCAACGTGGTCGAGATCCTCGACCTCGGCGAGGAGGACGACGTCCTCTACATCGTCATGGAGTGGGTCGACGGCGAGACCGCCGGCACGCTGCAGAGGGCCGCGAAGAAGCTCGGCGGCATCCCGCAGCGGATCGTGCTCCGCATCGCGTCGCAGATCTGCGCGGGCCTCCACAACGCGCACGAGCTCCGCGACGACAGCGGCGCGCTGCTCGACCTGGTCCACCGCGACATCTCGCCGGCGAACGTGCTCATCTCGACCGCCGGGTTCGTGAAGATCGTCGACTTCGGCGTGGCGAAATCCAAGGGCCGCCTGCACGTCACGCGCGCCGGCGGCATCATCAAGGGGAAGACGCCGTACCTCTCGCCCGAGCAGCTCGCCGGGCTCCCCATCGATCGCCGGAGCGACATCTTCTCGCTCGGCGCGATGCTGTACGTGCTCACGACGGGGATGCACCCGTTCCGCGCGGAGACCGAGCTCTCGACGGTCGAGAACATCACCATCAAGGCCCCGCTCCCGCCGCGCGAGCTGAACAGCGCGATCCACCCCGAGCTCGAGAGGATCATCCTCAAGGCGCTCGAGAAGGATCGCGAGGGCCGCTTCTCGACGTGCGCCGAGATGCAGCGGGCCATCGATCAGGTGGCGTCGAGCCTCGGCGAGCCAACGACCGACGAGGACGTGGCCGCCTTCGTGCGGCTGGCGATCGGCGAGACCCAGGCGAGGCGGGCGCAGGAGCTCCGCGACGCGATCGCGGCGGTCGACGCCGGCGCAGCCCAGAACTCGGAGCCCCGCCCCGTGGTCTCGCCGGATCTCCAGGCCTCGCCCGCCAGCGTCGGCCCGGCGTCGAGCGAGCGCGCGCCCGGCGTCGCCGGGGCGGCGTCGGCCGCCGCTGCCGCGACGGCGGCCGCTGCGACCGGCGGCGACCTGAAGTCGAACGCGGCGGAAGCCGCCTCGACAGCGGCGCAGGAAGAGGAGATCCCGCTCAGCCTGGAGCCGATCTCGATCGAGGAGGCCGTCGCCCCGGCGCAGCCGCCCCAGCCCCCGCCGCGGCTCATCATCGCACCCGCGCTCCACGCCGACCTCCCGCAGGGCGCGTCGGTGGAGGCGGCGGGCTCGCCGGTCTCTCCGCGCGAGGGCAAGCCGCTCGGCGCGTCCGTGCCGCGGGTCCTCCCGGCGGCCGGCACGCCCGCGACCAAGGTGCTCGCGGCGGCGGACCCACCTGCGTCGAGGGCGGCGGCGCTCAGCGCCCGGTTCGCGAGGGGCGGCTCCCGGAGCCTCGCCAACGACGTCGGCGAGGTCACGGCGGTCGACCGCTCGTACGAGACAGCGCAGCGGCACAGGCGGCTCCAGCTCATCGTGGCCGGCGCGGCGATGTTCTGCGTGGCGATCGGCGCCGTCGCGCTGGTCACGCGCAGCGGCGACGAGCGCAGCTCCGGCGATCTCGGCAAGGCGCGCGTCGACGCGCTGCCCGCGACCGCGACGGCGGACACCGCCGCGCCCGCGGCCAGCGCCGTCCCACCGGCGCCCCCCGCGACGGTGGAGCCCCCGCAGGCGGCGCAGCCGCCGTCGCCGCCGCCTCCGGAGGACCCGCCGAAGCCCGCGGAGCCGCCGCCCGAGGCGACGCAGAAGCCTCCTCAGGCGGCGGCGCCGCAGCCTGCTGCCGCTTCGCCGGCGCCGCGCCCGACCGCGACGTCGCGCTCCCGGACGACCTCCACGACGACCAAGCCTGCGCCCAAGCCGGCAGCGACCAGCAAACCGACCACCAAGAAGAAGTACAACCCCTCGGGTATCTGAACACCGTGCGATCTCGACCCTGGCTCCGTGCGCTGCTCTTCGGTGCGGCGTCTTGCCTCTGCCTGTGCACGCTCCCCGGGCCCGCAGCGGCCGCGGACGACGCCGCGTCGACGCCGACGCCGGACGCGGTGGAGAGGGCGCAGAGCCTGTTCAAGAAGGGTGCCGCCCTCTTCGAGGGCGGGCGCTACGCGCTCGCGCTCGAGCAGTTCCGGGCGTCGTACGCTGCGGTGGCGAGCCCTAACTCGCGCCTGTACATCGCGCGCTGCCTCGCCGAGCTCGACGATCTCCCCGAGGCGTACCTCGAGTTCGAGCGGGTCGCTGAGGAGGCCGCGGCCCGGGCCAAGACCGAGGATCGCTACGCCCAGACGGGGCAGACGGCGCTCCTGGAGCGCGACGAGCTCGCGCGCAAGCTCGCGCTCGTGACGGTCACGGTGGCGCGCCCGGCGTCGGCGACGTCGCTCACGATCGCCGGTAAGGCGATCCCGCGCGAGCGGTGGGGCAAGCCGTACCCGGTCAGGCCCGGCAAGACCGAGGTCGTCCTGCGCACCCAGGTCACCTCGATCCCGCAGACCATCGAGCTGTCTGCGGGCGAAGCGAAGACGCTGCCGATCGACGCCGACGCGAGCGGCCCGCTCGATGGTGCCGAGGGCGCGGGGCTCCTCGACGAGGGCACGGTCCCGGCCACGGCGGAGACGCCCTCGCGGCGCGCGTACCTGCGCCCCTACGCGGTTGTAGCCGGCGGCGTGGGCGTGGCGGGGCTCGGCGTGTTCACGGTCGCCGGGCTGATGGCGAACAGCACCTACAGCGATCTGGCCGAGACCTGCCGAGGCCCCTGCCCCATCGAACGCCAGGACGATGTCGACGCTGGAAAGGCCCAGAAGACGGTCGCGAACGTCGGCCTCGTGGTCGGCGCGCTCGGGCTCGTCACCGGCACGACGCTGTTCATCCTGAGCTTCACCGGAGGCGGCGCCGGCGAGCCGCAGGGCGCGGCCACCTCGCCGCAGCTCCTCGTCGCGCCCAGCTACGTGGGCCTGCGCGGCGCGTTCTGACCTCCGCCTGCGCGGCGCGTTCCGGGTCGGTTCTCGGCTGAAAAAGCGAACGGGCGGGATCGCTGCTGCGATCCCGCCCGCCTGCCGTCGATCTCTCGCGCTGACGCGGAGAGATCAGCGACCGCCGCCGCCCTTGGCGACCTTGGCCTTCTTGTCCCCGGAGTGGCCGTGGAACGTGCGCGTCGGGGCGAACTCACCCAGCTTGTGGCCGACCATGTTCTCCGTCACGAACACGGGGACGAACTTCCTCCCGTTGTGCACGGCGAACGTGAGGCCGACCGACTCGGGCAGGATCGTCGAGCGGCGCGACCACGTCTTGATGACCTTCTTCGCGTTGGTCGCCTGGGCTGCCTGGATCTTCTCCAGCAGGTGACCGTCGATGAAGGGCCCTTTCTTGATGCTCCTCGGCATGACTAACCCTTGGTCCCGCGCCGCCGGACAATCATCGAGTCCGTGCGCTTGTTGTTCCGCGTCTTGAGCCCCTTGGCGAGCTGACCCCACGGCGAGCACGGGTGGCGCCCGCCGCTCGTCCGGCCCTCACCGCCGCCCATCGGGTGATCGACCGGGTTCATCGTGACGCCGCGGTTGTGCGGCCGGCGGCCGAGCCAGCGCGAGCGCCCCGCCTTGCCGAGGCTGATGTTCGCGTGGTCGGAGTTCGACACCTGCCCGATCGTCGCGCGGCAGTCGAGGTGGACCTTGCGGATCTCGCCGCTCGGGAGCCTGACCTGCGCGTAGTCGCCGTCCTTCGCCATGAGCTGGGCAGCGACGCCGGCCGAGCGGACGAGCTGGCCGCCCTTGCCCTTCTTGACCTCGACGTTGTGGATCGACGTGCCGGGCGGGATGAAGCGGAGCGTCAGGCTGTTGCCAGGCTTGATGTCCGCGTTCCGGCTCGCGAGCAGCGTCGCCCCGACAGCGAGGCCGTCGGGCGCCAGGATGTAGCGCTTCTCGCCGTCCACGTAGTGCAGGAGCGCGATGCGCGCCGTCCGGTTCGGGTCGTACTCGATGGCGGCGACCTTCGCCGGAACGCCGATCTTATCGCGCCGGAAATCGATGATCCGGTAGCGCTGCTTGTGACCACCGCCGCGGAACCGCGACGTGATCCGGCCGTTGTTGTTCCGGCCGCCGGTGGACGTCTGCTTATCGAGCAGCGACCGCTCGGGCTCGACCTTGGTGATCTCCTTGAAGTCGCTGACCGAGTAGTAACGCCGCGCCGGCGAGGTCGGCTTGAAGGATCTGATTCCCATGGCTATTCCGCCTTCTCGTCGAAGAACTGGATCTCGTCACCCTCCTTGAGGGTGACGATCGCCTTCTTCCAATTGCGCAGCTTCGCATAGCCGCGCCCCATGCGCTTTTCCTTGCCGCGCATGATCATGGTGTTGACGTCCACCACGCCCACCTTGAAGAGCGTCTGGATGGCGTCCTTGATCTGGATCTTGTTCGCCTCGCGGCGGACCTCGAAGATGACCTTGTTGCCTTGGTCGCGGAGCCGGCTCGACTTCTCCGTGAGGATGATGGGCCGGCGGATGATCTGCTCGGGCTGCATGGCGGACTCCCCTGACTAGCGAAGGCAACGCGCCTCGAGCGCCTTGGCGGCGTCCCTCGAGACGATGAGGTGGTCGTGCCTGAGGAGGTCGTAGACGTTGACCCCCTCCGGCGGCAGGTACTGGTGGTTCTCCAGGTTGCGGAGGCTCTTCACCAGCTTCTCGTTGCCGGCCGTGTCGACGACCAGCGACTTCCGATCCGCCTGCAGCGTCGTGAGCGTCGCCGCGATCGCCTTGGTCTTGATCTCGGGGACCTCGAGGCTGTCGAGCACGATGAGCCGGCCCTCCTTCGCGAAGAGGGAGAGCGCGCTCTTCAGCGCGCCGATGCGCACCTTGCGCGGCGGACGGTACGACCAGTCCTTCGGCTCCAGGGCGTGCGCCATGCCGCCGCCCGCGTGGTGCGGCGCGCGGATCGAGCCCTGGCGGGCGCGGCCGGTGCCCTTCTGGCGATAGAGCTTCTTCGTGGAGCCGGCGACCGCGCTCCGCTCCTTGGTGGCCTTGGTGCCCGAGCGGCGGGACGCGAGCTGCGCCTTCACGACCTCGTAGAAGAGGTGCTCTTTCACCTCGGTCCCGAAGACCTCGTCCGAGAGGTCGAGCTCGCCGACCTGCTCCCGCTTGAGGTTGTAAACGGTAACCTTCATGGTACCTGGACTCCTAGCTCTTGATCTCGACGTCGACGCCGGCCGAAAGGTCGAGCTTCATCAGCGCGTCGAGGGTCTGCTGAGTCGGCTCGATGATGTCGAGAAGCCGCTTGTGCGTCCGGATCTCGAACTGCTCGCGGGACTTCTTGTCGACGTGGGGCCCCCGCAGCACCGTGTAGCGACGGATCTCGGTGGGCAGCGGGATGGGTCCCGCGACGTGCGCGCCGGTCCGCTTGGCCGTCTCGACGATGTCGCTGGTCGACTTGTCGAGTAGCTGGTGGTCGAAGGCCTTGAGGCGAATCCGGATCTTCGTTGTATCAGCCATGGTGCTCTTCCTACGCGAGGATCTTCGTGACGACGCCGGCGCCCACCGTCTTGCCGCCCTCGCGGATGGCGAAGCGCATCTGCTCCTCCAGCGCGACCGGGGCGATGAGCTCGATCGTCATCGTGATGTTGTCGCCCGGCATCACCATCTTCACCCCCTCGGGGAGGTTCACCGTGCCGGTCACGTCCGTCGTCCGGATGTAGAACTGCGGCCGGTAGTTGGTGAAGAACGGCGTGTGGCGCCCGCCCTCCTCCTTCTTGAGGACGTACACCTCACCGGTGAACTTCGTGTGCGGCGTGATCGACCCGGGCTTCGCGAGCACCTGGCCGCGCTCGATCTCTTCCTTCTCCACGCCGCGGAGCAGACACCCGACGTTGTCGCCCGCCTGCCCCTGATCGAGCAGCTTCCGGAACATCTCGACGCCGGTGACGACCGACTTCTTCGTGTCCTTGAAGCCGATGATCTGGACCTCGTCGCCGACCTTGATCACGCCGCGCTCGATGCGGCCCGTGGCCACCGTGCCGCGGCCCTTGATCGAGAACACGTCCTCGATCGCCATCAGGAACGGCTTGTCGATGTCGCGCACCGGCTCGGGGATGTAGCTGTCGAGCGCGTTGAGGAGCTGCTGGATCGTCTCCTCCCACTTCGGGTCGCCCTGCAGCGCAGGCAGCGACGCGCCCCGGACGACCGGCGCGTTGTCGCCGTCGAACTTGTACTTCGACAGGAGCTCGCGGACCTCCATCTCGACGAGGTCGAGCATCTCCGGGTCGTCCACCGCGTCGCACTTGTTGAGGAACACGACGATGTGGTTCAGGCCGACCTGCCGGGCGAGGAGCACGTGCTCGCGCGTCTGCGGCATCACGCTGTCGAGCGACGACACGACGAGGATCGCCCCGTCCATCTGCGCCGCGCCGGTGATCATGTTCTTGATGTAGTCGGCGTGCCCCGGGCAGTCGACGTGCGCGTAGTGGCGCTTCTCCGACTCGTACTCCACGTGCGCCGCGGCGATGGTCACCGTCTTCGTCTCGTCGCGGACCGTCCCGCCCTTCGCGATGTCGGCGTACGAGATCGCCTTCGCCAGCTGACGCTTCGACTGCACCTTGACGAGCGCGGCCGTGAGCGTGGTCTTGCCGTGGTCGATGTGACCGATGGTGCCCACGTTCACGTGCGGCTTCGTACGAGTGAATTTCTCCTTGGCCATGGCGTCTTCTTTAACCTCGCTGCTTGGCGACGATCTCTTCCTGGATCGCTGCTGGAACCGGTGCGTAATGAGAGAACTGCATCGAATGGGTCGCGCGGCCCTGCGTCTTGGAACGGACGTCGGTCGCGTAACCGAACATGGTGGCGAGCGGGACCTCCGCTCGGATCACCCGGGTGTTCGCGCGTTGCCCCATGTCGAGGATGCGGCCACGTCGCGAGTTGAGATCTCCGATGACGTCCCCGAGGTAGTTCTCGGGAGACACGACCTCGACGGCCATCATCGGCTCGAGGAGCACGAGGCCCGCCCGCTTGGCGCCCTCCTGGAAGGCCATCGACGCGGCGACCTCGAACGCGGGGCCCGAGGAGTCGACCTCGTGGTAGCTGCCGAAGTGCAGCCGCACCTTGATGTCGACGACCGGGTAGCCCGCGAGCACGCCGCGGCCCATCGCGTCCCGGATGCCCTTCTCGATCGAGGGGATGAACTCCTTCGGGATGATGCCGCCGACGATGTCGTTCTCGAACACGAAGCCCGCGCCGCGCTCGGCCGGCTCGATGTCGATCCGGACATGGCCGAACTGGCCGTGACCGCCCGACTGCCGGACGAAGCGCCCCTCCACGTCGGTCGCCTTCTTCGAGATCGTCTCGCGGTAGGCGACCTCGGGCTTGCCGACGTTGGCGTCGACCTTGAACTCGCGCTTCAGGCGGTCGACGATGATCTCGAGGTGGAGCTCGCCCATCCCGGCGATGATCGTCTGCCCCGTATCCTCGTTCGTGTAGGTACGGAACGACGGATCCTCGTAGGCGAGCTTCTGCAGGCTCAGCCCGAGCTTGTCGAGATCGACCTTCGTCTTCGGCTCGATCGCGATCGAGATCACCGGGTCCGGGAACTCCATCCGCTCCAGCACGATCGGGTGCTTCTCGTCGCAGAGCGTGTCCCCCGTGCGGGTGTCGCGGAGCCCCACGGCGGCGTAGATGTTGCCCGCGTAGCAGACGTCGATCTCCTCGCGCTTGTTCGCGTGCATGCGGAGGATGCGCCCGAACCGCTCCCGCTTGCCGCGGGTCGAGTTGAGCACGCTGACGCCGCTCTTCGTCGTGCCGGAGTAGACGCGGAAGAAGGTGAGGTTGCCGAACTGGTCGTTCATGATCTTGAACGCCAGCGCCGCGAACGGCTCGTCGTCGCTCGCCTTGCGCGCGACGACCTTGTCCTTCTTGTCGGGCAGCGTCCCCTCGACGGCCGGGATGTCGACCGGCGAAGGCAGGTAGTTCACCACGCTGTCGAGCAGGAGCTGGACGCCCTTGTTCTTGAACGCCGAGCCGCACAGGACCGGGACGAACTTGAAGCTCAGGGTGCCGGCGCGGAGCGCCCCGTGGATCTCCTCCTCGGTGATCTTGTCGAGCTCGCCGGCGATGAACTTCTCCATCACCTTGTCGCTCGCGTCGGCGCATGCCTCGACGAGCTTCTCCCGGAGCTCCTTGCATCGGGGGAGGAGGTCCCCCGGGATCTCCTGCCAGTCGATGTTCTGGCCCTTCGACTCCTCGTCGAAGACGGCGGCCCGGAGGGTCACGAGGTCGATGACGCCGCGGAACGAGTCCTCCGCGCCGAGCGGGTAGTGGATCGCCACCGGGGTCGCGCCGAGGCGCTCGCGGATGGAGTCGACGCACATGTCGAAGTCGGCGCCGATCTTGTCCATCTTGTTGATGAACGCGATCCGCGGGACCCCGTACTTGTCCGCCTGCCGCCAGACCGTCTCGCTCTGCGGCTCGACGCCGTTGCCGCCGTCGAACACCGCCACGGCGCCGTCGAGCACCCGCAGGCTGCGCTCGACCTCGATGGTGAAGTCGACGTGGCCGGGGGTGTCGATGATGTTGATGCGGTGGGAGACGCCCTTCTGGGGTCCCTGCACCGGCGACCAGAAGCAGTTCGTCGCGGCGGACGTGATCGTGATGCCGCGCTCCTGCTCCTGGACCATCCAGTCCATCGTGGCCGCGCCCTCGTGGACCTCGCCGAGCTTGTAGTTGACACCCGAGTAATAAAGGATGCGCTCGGTGACCGTGGTCTTGCCCGCATCGATGTGGGCCATGATCCCGATGTTGCGCGTCCGTTCCAGGCTGTACTCGCGTGCCACTGTTCCTTCTCCGTCGTGTTGATGCGTGGGGTGAGTGTTCCGGACTCAGGATGCAAAACACCCTCTCCAGCCCGGCCCACCGCTGTTGTGGCGGGCACTTGAACCTGGAGAGGGTGTCGGGGTACAGCAGCAGCTTTTTCAGGTCTCGCGACGGCGAGCGCTGTCGCGCTCCCTCGTGAAGACCGGCTCTGTAACCCGATCCTTATGTCGACTGTGCCATCTCGCTCTACGCGTCTCCTCGCCTGGTCACCGGGACGTGAACCGGACGGTGAAATGGACGAACCAGCGCAGATCCATGATCTGCGCTGGCGGCCTCGTCACCTACCACCGGTAGTGGGCGAACGCCTTGTTGGCCTCCGCCATCTTGTGCGTGTCGTCGCGCTTCTTGACCGCGTTGCCGCGGTTCTGCGCCGCGTCGACGAGCTCGGCGGCGAGCCGCTCGCGCATCGTCTTCTCGCCGCGGCCGCGCGAGTAGGTCACGAGCCAGCGCATCGCCAGCGCGACGCGACGCTCGGGCCGGACCTCGACGGGGACCTGGTAGGTCGCGCCGCCGACGCGCCGGCTCTTGACCTCGAGCTTCGGCTTCACGTTGTCGAGCGCCTTCCGGAAGACGTCGATCGGCTCCTCCTTGAAGCGGTCGCGCACGATGTCGAACGCGCCGTAGAGGATCCCCTCGGCTGTCGCCTTCTTGCCCGAGAGCATCAGGGAGTTCGTGAACTTGGCGACGAGCTTGTCCTTGTACTTCGGGTCCGGAATGATCTTCCGCTTCGGGACTTCGCGACGACGGGGCATCTTCGTTCCTCTGCTCGGCTATCGCCCGGTCAGGCCTTCGGGCGCTTCACGCCGTACTTCGAGCGCTTGCGGTTGCGGTTCGCTTTGTTCGTGGAGCTCGGCCCGGCGGCGCCGGAGGCGTCGAGCGTGCCGCGGACGACGTGGTAACGCACGCCCGGCAGGTCCTTCACGCGGCCTCCACGGATGAGGACGACCGAGTGCTCCTGCAGGTTGTGACCTTCGCCCGGGATGTAGCTGGTCACTTCCATCTGGTTGCTCAGCCTGACGCGGCAGACCTTGCGGAGCGCCGAGTTGGGCTTCTTCGGCGTCGTGGTGTAAACACGTACGCACACGCCTCGCCGCTGCGGGCAGGACTTGAGCGCAGGAGAGGCCGTCTTGTAGCGGGCGGCCTCGCGGCCTTGGCGGATGAGCTGGCTGATGGTCGGCATAGTGACGCGGATTTCCACCTGAGGGATGGGGACGCGCAGGATACCCAGGAGCAGAACCCTGTCAAGAGGGACCACACCCGTTCATGCTGGATGCGTCTGCGCGCGGCTGTGCCGCGTGCTTCCCGCCTCCTTTACACGTGTCTTCGGCGTGATTCTACCCGCGCGACGCGGGGGCGCACGCTGCGTGCTCGTGGACGACGCGCAGCGAGGCGCTGTCGCGCGGGCGCCGGTGCTCGCGATGCGCGCGCGAGCTCGAGCCGCGGCCGGGCGCGGCACGAAGCGAACGCGGGCGCGCGCGGGCGGCTCTTGGCGGCCCGGCTGCTGTTCGGTACGGTCGCTGCGTGGCCAAGAAGCTTTCACGCGCCCAGCGTAGAGAAAGCCGGCGGAAGGCGCCGCAGCACGGCGTCGCGCCGGGCGCTGTGTCCCGCGCGGACACGGCGGTCGCGGCGCCATCGTCGCAGAGCGATCCGGGCGACGAGGCGACGGAACGACGACCCGCCGGGGCGCGGACCGAACCCACGGCGAGCGGGCGCGGCGACGAGGCGTCCCGTGCACGGGCGCGCGGTGCCATCGCGCCGAAGGCCACGGCGGCGCGCGACGCCGTCGCGCCGAAGGCGGCCCACGCCGCGCGGGCGCGCGACGCCGTCGCGCCGAAGGCGGCCCACGCCGTGCGGGCGCGCGGCGTGGGCGCGCGGGCGAAGACGGGGAGAGACGTGCTCCTGATCTTCCTGGGCGTCGTGGCGCTCTCCGCGGTGATCGTCTTCGCCGCGCAGTCTCCCCGCGCCCCGGAACGCGCGATGGCCGAGCCTGCCAGCGCGGCTCCGTTGCCGCGGGAGCGCGCTGGAGAGGAGCCATCGAGCGCGGTGCCCGCTGCGCCGGCGGCGTCGGGCGAACTGCCGGCCCGACCTCCCGTCGATTCGTCGCCCCCCACGATCGTCACCGCGGAATCGACCGCGGGTGCGCCGGCGAGCGCTGCGGCCTCGCAGCGCGCGGCGGCCAGCGCTGCGCCGCGTGAAGCGACCAGCGCTGCGCCGCGTGAAGCGACCAGCGCTGCGCCGCGTGAAGCGACCAGCGCTGCATCAGGGGCGGCTGGCGCCGCGACACCGAAGAGGCCTTCTCGGGCGGCGAAGCCGGGCGCCGTGCCTTCTGCACCCGCGCCATCGGCCGGAGCGACGCCGACGGCGGGAGCGACGCCGACGGCGGGAGCGACGCCGACGACGGGAGCGACGCCGGCGGCGGGAGCGACGCCGACGGCGGGAGCGACGCCGACGGCCGGGACGACCGGAGCACCCCCGGCCGGAGCAACGCCGCCGGCAGACGCCACGCCAGCAAAGCAGCCGGCGCAGGGGCCCGCCGAGACCCCGTAGAAGGATCGAAACCGCCGCGATGAAAGGACGCCCGAGATGCTTCGCTTGATTGCCTTGCCCGGCGCGGGAACGCCGCGCCGCGCGCCGCTCCTCGGAGGGCGGGCGCTCGCCCTGCCGATCGGCGTCGCGCTGTCCGGCCTCCTCACCGCGGCCACGGCGGTCGCGCAGCCGCCGCCGCAACGACAGCCGGCCGCGGGGTCGCCCGCGCCGCCCGCCGCGGCGCCTTCGGCCGCCGCGGCGCCTTCGGCCGCCGCGGCGCCGCCTGCCGCCGCGGCGCCGCCTGCCGCCGCGGCGCCGCCTGCCGCCCCGTCACCGGCCGCCGCGCCGCAGCCCGGCGGCGCTCCCCCCGCGCCGCCCGCCGGCGCTGCGATGCCGCCGCCCGGCGCCACGCCCCCCTACCCCGCGGCCCCCTACCCCGCGGCCCCCTACCCGGCGGCCCCCTACCCCGCACCGCCACACGCCTCTCCGGGGGCACCAGGCTACCCGCCGCCCGGCTACCCGCCGCCGGGTTATCAGGGCGGTTACGCGCCGTATGGCGGCGCCTACCCGCCCCCGCCAGGCTATCCGCCGGCCGGGGCGGAGCTCCCGCCAGCCCCGCCGCCGGTCCCGCTCAAGCGAAAGAACCCGAGCCTGATGCTGGGCGGCATCGCGCTCACCGCCGGCGGCACCGTCGCGTTCTTCGCCGGGAGCGCCCTGCTCGCCTCGGCGAGCGAGCGTTACGAGGTCTACTGCGATATCGCGGGCAGCACGGACATCTGCGAGACGCGCAACGACGGGCCCCGCCAGGTCGCTGGCGCGCTCGTCTCCGTGGCAGGCGGCATCATGCTCGCCGTGGGCATCCCGCTCTGGATCATCGGCGGCAAGAAGGTGCCGGCCACGGACGAGGCACCCAAGGCGCAGACCCAGACCACGCTCTCGCTCGGCCCCGGCTCCGCCACGCTGCAGACGCGGTTCTGATCCGTTCGCCGGCTCCCGCTCCGCTTCCGGCGCGCGGAAGCGGCTGCCCGCGCATGGAAGCGGCTGCCGGCGCGCGGAAGCGGCCCCGACGCGCCCCTCCCGACGCTTCCGGCGCCGGCCAGGCGAAACCCCTCAGGGGACGCTCTTCTTCTTCTTCATGCCCTTGCGGCGCGACTCCCCGTCCGAAATGCTCGCGGGCATGCGGAGGATGTGGAAGCGCCCGCCGCCGCGCGCCAGCGGATCGCTGTGCTTCACCCGCTCGCGCGCGAGCTCGATGAAGCGCTGCTGCGACCGCAGCGGGGCGGCGCCGGGGGGCACCTGGAGCTTGTGGTAGCTGCCGTCGCTCGCCAGCTCCCACGTCTTCGCCGTGTCGGACATCACGGTGTTCAGCATGTCCTCCACACGCGCGCGGATCGCAGGCTCGATGATCGGGATCATCAGCTCCACGCGCCGGTGGAAGTTGCGCGGCATCCAGTCGGCGCTCGACATGTAGATCTCCTCGTTGCCGCCGTTCGCGAAGCGGAACAGCCGCTTGTGCTCGAGGAAGCGGTCGACGATCGCGCGCACCTGGATCCGCTCCGACAGCCCGGGGATGCCCGGACGCAGGCAGCAGATGCCGCGCACCGCGAGCTTGATGTCGACCCCGGCCTGCGACGCCGCGTAGAGCGCGTCGATGACGTCGACGTCCACGAGCGCGTTCATCTGCGCCACGATCTCCGCCTTGCGGCCGGCCCGCGCGTGCGCCGCCTCGCGCGCGATGAACCCGAGCACCGCCTCGTGCAGGCCGAGCGGCGCAACGAGCAGGCGGTTCCACTTGGGCGGCGCGCTGTAGCCGGTCAGCAGGTTGAAGAACGACGTCATGTCCTCGCCGATCTCCCGGTTCGCCGTGAACAGGCCGATGTCGGTGTAGAGCCGCGCCGTCTGCGGGTTGTAGTTGCCCGTCGAGAGGTGCACATAGCGGCGCAGCCTGTCCTTCTCCCGCCGCACGACGAGCAGCGCCTTCGCGTGCGTCTTCAGCCCGAGCAGGCCGTAGATCACCTGCACGCCGCTCTGCTCGAGCATCCGCGCCCACTGGATGTTGCTCGCCTCGTCAAAGCGCGCCTTCAGCTCGACGATGGCCGTGACCTGCTTGCCGCTCTCGGCCGCGCGCGCGAGCGCCTTCAGGATCGGCGAGTCGCCGCCGGTCCGGTAGAGCGTCTGCTTGATCGCGAGGACGTTCGGGTCGTCGGCCGCGCGGGAGACGAACTCGGCGACGGGATTGAACGACTCGTACGGGTGGTGCAGGACCACGTCCTGCTCCCGGATGACGGCGAAGATGTCCTCGACGTCCCGGAAGAGCGTCGGGACCTGCGGCGAGAACGGCTCGTCGCGGTACTCGCGGCGCTCGTCGTCCGCGACGATGCCCATGAGGTCGGCGATGTGGAGCGGCCCCGGCACCCGGTACACGGCGAGCGAGGCGTCGACCTTGAGCGCGCGGCAGAGCCGCTGGACCGAGGTGCCGGCGCCCTCGCCGATGCCGATCTCCAGGCGCACGGCGTTGCCGCGATCGCGGCGGCGGAGCTCGGCCTGGATCGTCTCCAGGAGGTCCTCGCCCTCCTCCTCGTCGATCTCGAGATCCCAGTTCCGGGTGACCCGGAAAGGATACGTCCCGCGCAGCCTGCCCGAGGGGAAGAAGTCCTTCACGTGCCGCGCGATGACGTCCTCGAGCAGGACGAACGCGCGCGTCGCGCCCTCCACGCGGACCCGCATCAGCCGGCTCAGCATCGGCGGCACCTGGATGACCGCGAAGCCGGGCTCCTGCGCCTCGTGCTCCCGGGAGAACATGATCCCGAGGTTGATCATCTTGTTGCGCAGGTGCGGGAACGGGTGCCCCGGATCGATGGCGATCGGCGTGAGGATCGGGAAGATGTCGGTGCGGAACCTGTCGTCGAGGGCGCTGAGCTCGGGCGGATCGAGCTCGTCCGGCCGGACGATGACGATGCCGGCGCGCCGGAGCGCCGGGATCAGGTCCGAGTTCCAGATCTGGTAAGCGTCGTCGACGAGCGCGTGGACCCGCGTGCCGATGGCCACGAGCTGCTCGTGGGGCGTGAGCCCGTCCGGCGGGACCTCCGCGATCGTGCGCTGCGTCTGCGCCTGGAGGCCCGCGACGCGGACCATGAAGAACTCGTCGAGGTTGGAGAAGAAGATGCTGAGGAACTTGAGGCGCTCGAACAGCGGAACCTCGTGGGATCGCGCCTCCGCCAGCACCCGGGCGTTGAACTCGAGCCACGAGAGCTCCCGGTTCAGGTACTGCGACGGGTCGCCCTCGATCGGGATCGGCCCCGAGGCGACCGGCGCCGGTATCGACACGGGGCCGCTCGACGGGGCGGCGCTCCCTCCCGATCTCGCGCCGGCCGCGTCGCCTGCCCCGGGCCTGGCGACCTGAGCGGCGTTCGCGTCATCACCGGAGCTGGAGCCGGAGGCGAGGGTTGTGTCTGTGGAGGAGGGAACGTCACTCATGGCGAAGCTTCGATTTTATCCCAGGTCTGATAGGGTCCGCTCATGGAATTCTGGCGACATCCGGGCGAGCTGAGGCTCGCTTGCGAGCGGGCGCGCGCGGCGGGGCGCCGCGTCGGCCTCGTCCCGACGATGGGCGCGCTCCACGCGGGCCACCTCGCGCTCATCGCGGAGGCGCGGCGGAGAGCGGACTTCGTGGCCGTGACCATCTTCGTCAACCCGACGCAGTTCGGCGCGGGCGAGGACCTCGCGCGCTACCCGCGGACGCTCGAGCGCGACCGCGCCGCGTGCGAGGGGGCCGGCGCCTCCGGGGTGTTCGCGCCCGACGTCGCGGCGATGTACCCGCCCGGCGAGGAGACGCGCGTGCGCGTCGGCGCGACCGCGGCCCCGCTCTGCGGCGTCCACCGGCCCGTTCACTTCGAGGGCGTCGCCACGGTGGTCACGAAGCTGTTCGCGCTCGCCGGCCCGTGTGTCGCCGTCTTCGGCCGCAAGGACTACCAGCAGCTCCAGGTGATCCGCCGGCTCGCGGCCGACCTGTTCCTGCCCGTCGAGGTCGTCGGGGCGACGACCGTGCGCGAGCCCGACGGCCTGGCCATGTCGTCGCGCAACGCCTACCTCTCGCCCGAGCAGCGGAGCGCGGCGCGCGCCATCCCGCTCGCCCTCACCGACGCGTGCCGCGCCTTCGCCCGCGGCGAGCGGCGCCCCGCCGCGCTGCTCGAGCCTGTGCGCGCGCGCCTCGCGGCCGTCGCGACGAGCATCGATTACGTGGACCTCGCCGACCCGGAGTCGCTGGCGATCTGGAGCGGCGAGGCGGCGGTCGGCGACCGGGCGCTCCTGGCGGTCGCCGTGCGCCTCGGGTCGGCGCGCCTCATCGACAACGTCGTGCTCGGGGAGGACGCGCCGCCCATCGCGGGGGCGGGCGAGGAGGCCGGCGGATGACGGCGAGCTCAGACAGGGAGGCCGCCGCGCCGTCGTCGCGCCCCCCGGCCGAGTCCCGGCGCGGCGTCTTCATCGTGTTCGAGGGCATCGACGGCGCGGGCACGAGCACGCAGGCCGAGCGCTACGCCGCGCACCTCAGGGCGGCGCGGCGCATGGTCCGCGTCACGCGCGAGCCGAGCAGCGGGCCCGTGGGCTCGCTCCTCCGGCTGATGCTCACCCACCGGGTCTCGCTGCCCAGCGCCCGGCAGGCGGAGGTGATGGCGCTGCTCTTCTCGGCCGACCGCCTCGACCACCTCGGCGCCGAGGTCGAGCCGCTCCTCCGCGACGGGTACGTCGTGATCTCGGATCGCTACGACCTGTCGAGCCTCGCGTACCAGTCGACGACGGCGGCCGGCGGAGAGGGGGACCCCGGGAAGATCGTTCAATGGATCCGGGAGCTCAACCGCCACGCGCGGAGGCCCGACGTCACCGTCGTGATCGACGTGGCGCCGGAGATCGCCGAGCGGCGCCGCCGCGCGCGCGGGGGCGCAGAGGAGCTGTTCGAGCAGACCGAGCTTCAGGCGCGGCTCGCGGAGGCGTACCGGCGGGCGGAGCAGCTCGTGCCGGGGGACCGCGTCATCCACATCGACGGGGACGGCGAGGTCGAGGGGGTCTCGCGCGCGATCGTCGCGGCGCTCGGGCCGATCGTGGAGCGGTGAGGCGGACGTCGATGGCTCGATGAATCGAGTCGAGGACGGCGGGCCGGTCGCCGAGGCGCGGGAGCTCTCGTGTCTTCGCGCCCGCTGTGCACCTCTGCAGCGCGCCCTCGCGCCGCGGGGGCCGCGCGGTCCGCGCCGTCCGCGTCAGGGGCAAGCGGCGTTCGCGATCTCCACGTCGTCGATGTTCCAGCCAGACACCGTGTCGACGAAGGAGTCCCGATCGATCGCGTAGCCGAAGCGGATCCGCAGATTGGCGCTCTTGTGGGGGGTCAGGTCGTAGCGGATCTTCGTCCAGGCCGCGTCGCGGACGCCGGGGTACGCGCCCGACTCGTAGAGCACCTCCCAGCGGACGCCGTTGTAGACCTCGACGCGATTCGTCATGTGGGGTGACTCATCGCTGTTCAGGAAACGCCAGAACGTCAGGTACACGCCGCCCGCGACATCGGCGTTGATGACGGGGCTCGTCATGTAGAAGTACGGGTGAACGCCGAGGGGCGCGTTCCCTCCGATGACCACGCCGGCCACCCCGTTGTCCGAGGTCGTCGTATGATCGAGCGCCGGGTCGGCGTGCCCGTAGGTCTGCCCGGAAGACGCGGTCGCCGCGCCGATCTGCCAGGTCGGACCGAGCTCCCACCCGGACGCGTTGCTCTCGAACGTATCCCGGAAGTAAACCGTCGGCGTCGCCGCGGCGCCGCCGCCCTGGCAGACGCCGGCCAGGCACGACTCCCCCACGGTGCACCAGTCGCCGTCCGCACAGCCGCCCCCGTCGGGGACCGGGCGCGCCGTGCACACCCCGTCGTCGCTGCAGATGCCGCGCGTGCAGCCCTCGGTCTGTGAAGGGCACGAAGCGCCGGGGGTGGGGATGGAAATACAGGCGCCGCTCTCGTCACAGACACCACGGTTGCACTCGTCGGTCCCGGAGAGGCAGGCGTCGCCCGGCGCGATCGGTTCAGCATAGCAATTGCCAGATCCGGGATCGCAGGCGCCATGGTTGCACCCGACGCTCAGCGCGCTGCAGTCCTTGGGGACGCCGCCCTCGCAGCGGCCGCCCTGGCAGGCCTTGCCGACCATGCAGAGATCGCCGGAGTCCGCGCACGGAGCCCCGTCGTTCCCCGGGACCGCCTCGCACGCACCGGTGGCCGGATTGCACGCGCCGACATGACAGGAGTCAGGAACTTGGAAGAAGAAACAATCCCGCTGCGTCCCGACACAGGCGCCGTCCATGCAGGCCGCGTTGAGGACGCAGCGATCTTCCGTCGAGCACGGCGACCCGTTCTCCTTCGGCACCATCCCGCACCGGGGAGCGCCGCCCGCGTCAGCGCAGGTGACCACGTGGCAGGCGTCCGGCGTGAGGCCGCAGTCCTCCGGCGCGCCGCCCTGACAGAGACCGTCCGAGCAGGTCTCGCCGACCGTGCAGGAGTCCCTGTCGTCGCACGGCTCCCCACCCGCGCTCGGCACCAGCTCGCACTTCCTCGTCGCCTCGTTGCACACGGCCGTCATGCACTGCGGGACCGGGACGAGCGCGCAGTCGATCTCGCACGGAGCGCCGGCCCCGCCCCCTCCGCTCGAGACGGGCGGCGCCGCGGCGGCGCCCCCCTCCCCCGTCGCGCCCGAGCCCCCCGCGGACGTCGCGGTCGAACAGCCGAGATCCGTCAGGGCGACAGCGGAAAGTACCCATGGAATCCACCTAGTCATGTTCGCCTCTTTCCAGCAAGCGTGACGCACCTCGTGGGAATTACGCGTTCTTCTCGCCTGCGCAAGGAACCATGATGTTCGGGCGCGCGAGCACCCGGAACGGTCAGCGCAGACGTGGACGAGCGCCGACGACCGCCGATGACGAGGCGAGCGAGGCGCGAGCCATGCGCCGGGTGCGCGCGATGCGCGGGGTGCGTGCGACGGGAGGAGTGAGAAGGGCACGAGTGAGAAGGGTGAGAAGCGCGAAAGAAAGACGAGAGTAGCGACAGCGGCGAGAGCGACGACAGCAACGACACCAACGACACCAACGACAGCAACGACAGCAACGACACCAACGACACCAACGACACCAACGACAGCACGAGACCAAGAAGCCCAACAAACCGGAGAGCCCCTATCGCCCCTTCATCGAGTATTGCGGTATGCTGACGAGAGCGTCTGGAGCTCGGCTTCCCTCGACAGACAGACCACTTCGCGCGTGGAGCCCTCGCGCCCGCGAGCCACGTCGCATCAATTTCCAGAGGAGCAGAGAGATGTCCGTCCGACGTCATTTCGTGTTTGCGCCTTTCCTCGTCGCCGCCGGGATGGCAGCCCAGTCGGGCGGCTGCGCGGCAACGGACGAGGCGAAGGACGGGAGGCGGCCTCCGGGGGTCGCCCCTCCGGAGGAGACCGAGAGCGGCGGCGGCGGCTCCTTCGGGCCGAGCAACGCGGCCGGAGACCCGTCGCTCGGCCAGGGAGGGTACGGCGCGACCGGCGAGGGCGGCTTCGACGAGGGGGCCTCCTGCGCCCAGACGAGCGCGGCGGCCACGCTCCTGCCGCTCGATATGCTCGTCCTGCTCGACCGCTCCGGCAGCATGCTCGGCGCGAAATGGAGCGGCGTGACGAGCGCGATCTCGACGTTCGTCAACGACGCCGCCTCCGCCGGGATGAACGTGGGGCTGACCTACTTCCCGCGCGGCAACAACGGCCTGAACGACTGCGAGCACGAGACCTATGACGAGCTCGCTGTCGAGATCGGCGAGCTGCCGCTTCACACGCAGGACCTCACCGCCTCCATCCGGAGGACGGCGCCGGGCGGCGGGACGCCCATGCGCCCCGCCCTCCAGGGGGTGCTGTCGAACGCGACCGCCTACAAGGACGCGAACCCGTCCCACAAGGTGATCGTCGTGCTCGCGACCGACGGCGACCCGTCCGGATGCGCGAACAACACCGTCGCGGATACCGCGGAGCTCGCGCAGCGGGCCCTCAATTACAACGGCGTCCAGACCTACGTCATCGCCGTGGAGGGCTCGACGCTCTCCAACCTGGACCAGATCGCCGCCGCCGGCGGGACGGCGCGCGCGTTCGATGTCACCGCGGATGTGAGCGCCTTCTCGGCGAAGATGGCCGAGATCCGCGCGTCGGCCCTGCCGTGCGAGCTCCTCATCCCCGATCCGCCGGAGGGCGCGACCCTCGACAAGACCCGCGTCGCCGTGAAGCTGGCGCCCGGGACCTCCGGAGAGCTGGAGATCCCGAAGGCCGACGACGAAGCCGACTGCGGCGCCGGGCCGGGGTGGTACTACGATGACGAGGAGCTCCCGCAGAAGATCATCCTCTGCCCCGCGTCGTGCTCGGCGGTCCAGGCCGAGGTGCGGGCCGAGCTCAACGTGCTCTTCGGGTGCGAGCCGAAGCTGAACTGAGCCGCTCGCGCCGTCCCGCGCTCATCAGCGCTCGTCAGCGCTCGTCAGCGCACCTTACGGCCTCTTCGGCGGCTCCGTCTTCAGGGCGTCGAGCGCCGCCGAGAGCTCGGCCTCGGTGAACGGGAGCCGCGCGAGCGCCGCCCGCTCGTCGGCGAGCGCGAGCTCGATCTCGCGCTGCGCGTCGCGCGCCCGGAGGACCCACGCGGACGACTCGCCGGTGCGGTCCCCCATGCGCGCGGTGCCGGCGAGCATCTTCTGGCCCTTCTCCAGGAGCACGCGGTAGCGCAGGCGCATGGCCCCCTCGAAGAGCTGCTTCTTCTTCGGGGTGTCGGCGCTCGGCGGCGGCGGGACCTGCATCACGTCGCGGTGGAGCTCCTTGTAGAGCTGCCCGATGCGGTAGCCCGCCATCGCCGACCAGTGGGCGTCGAGGCTACGCATGGCCTCGGTGTAGGCGCTCTGGGCGTCGAGCAACCCCTGACAGCGCCGCTCGAGCGCGTCGGCGAAGCTCGCCGGCACCGGCACGAAGGTGATGGCCTCGCTCCGGCGCCGCCGCACCTCGCCGAGCGCGAAGCTCACCTGCGCGAGCTCGATCGGCGGCTTGCCCGACTCGCCGAGCCGGTGCGCCTCGATGAGATCGCGCGCGACGGCGACCTGGCGCGCCGCCTCGTCGACGAGGTCCTGCTCGACGAGGCCGAGCGCGAGCGCGCCGCGCGCCTCGATGGCCTCGAGCACGGTCAGGTCGCCGACGCGGAGCAGGGCGCGCGACACCTCGACGAGCTCGGGCCACCGCTCGAGGTAGGCGGCGGCGCGCGCGAGCCGGAAGAGGGCGCCGCGCGCGACCGGGTGGTCCGGAAAGCGCCGCGCGACCTCGCGGTAACGCTCGGCGGCGAGCGCGCGGTCGCCGAGCGCGTCGTGCGCGATCCCCGCGTTGAACAGGCTCGGAGGGGCGACCTCGCCGTCGGGCGACAGGCGGACGAGCCGGTCGAAGAGCGGGGCCGCCTCGCGCGCCTTGTCGGCCAGGAGCAGCGCGCGCGCCCGCTCGAACTCCGCCGCGAGCTCGGCGTCCGAGTAGGGCGACACGACGACAGGCGCGAGCTCGACCGGCCCCCGCGCCGAGGAAGGCTGCGGCGACCGCGCCGGGACCGGAGACGTGGCCTCGGATGTGCATCCGCCCAGAACGACCGCGAGGGCCAGGGCAGCGACCGGGGTGAAGCAGGAACTCGACATGCCGGGGAAGGATAGCCGCACGTCCGAGGTTGTTCCGCTGGTGCCTGGACGGAGATCGGAGCCTGGCCGTCCGGAACGAAGGTGGATGGCTGTGCGCCTACGGCGATTCCTGTATCCAGCCGATATTTTTGTGGAAAGGGAGGGTCGTACCCCCCGACAAAAGGCTGCATCGGGGCCGCACGATGCGGTAATCTCGCCTTCGTTCAACAGGCCGTTGTCGCGGCTCGTAGCGCGGTCAGCGGCGATCTCCTCTCCAGCGACGATCAGGACGAGGGCTTCTGTTGTGGGCCCTCGAAGGCATCACGGCTCCCTTGTGGGACCTTGGAGGTGGGTACATGAAGCATCAAATCGTCTCTCCTCGCACGGTGACGGCAATCGGCACGGAGCAGCGGCTGAGCTTGGCCGAAGCGCGTCACCGCGAGCTCGACTCGCGCCTCAGGCAGCTGGGTCGACGGGCTTTCCTGACACCCGGGGAGAGGATAGAGGCAGCCCAGCTCAAGAAACACAAGCTCGCAGCGAAGGACGAGATCGAGGCCCTGCGCCGAAGGTTGTCGTAGCGCAACCAGGCTGACCCGCGATCCCGAGCGCCGCGCACGGCGCCCCGCCCGTTCGTTTCCCCCTCATCCCCTGTCCAGCCCATCCGGCGCGCTCCTGCGGCGCGACGTAGCCCGAGGCGCGCACGCGGCGCCGGGCGAGCACGCAGCGCCCAGCGCGAGGCCCGCAGCGGCCCCCCGGCCCGGCTCGCAGAGGTGCCCAGCGCGCACACAGCGCCCGGCACCAGGACCCCACGCAGCCCGAGGCACGCAGTGGCGTCCGGCGCGCACGCGGCAGGCCACAGCGCGTGGTGGCGGAGCGGCGCTTCTCGCGAGGGCCGCGGAGGCCAGCGTGCGCGCGGAAGCGCCCGTGGAGATCAGAGCGTCGGCGCGGGCGGCTCCGGCGCATCCGCAGGCGCCGTCGCGGGAGCGTCGGCCTGCGGCGCCGCGCCGGACGCTGCGTCGCCCTCCGGCAGCGCCTCGGCGCCGCCGAACACGTCGCGGTTGAGGTCCGCCAGCGTCTCGTTGAGCCGGTTCTTCTGCTCGCTGCTGATGCTGCCGGGGGTCTGCTTCTCGATCGCCGCGGCGAGCCCGAGCCAGTGGCGCGCGTTGTCGCGGTAGCCCTTGCGCGGATCGGCGACCCCGGTGCCCTGCGGCGCGAGATCGGCCAGGCGGTAGTCCGTCATGCCCCGCAGGTACGCGTACCGCGCCCGCTCCGGGATCGAGAACGAATCCATATCGTGCTCGAGGACGCGGAACAGCGCCAGCGCCTGCTCGAACCGGTTCGCCTCGTAATGGCCGCGGGCGCGGTCGAGGTCCTGCGTGTAGGTCGCGCACCCGGGCGCGAAGGCGAACGACGAGAGGAGGAAGACGCACGAGACCAGGCGGCGCATGCGCGGAGGGTATCTCCCGCGTCGCGGCGCGATCAAGCGGGAAGACGGCGGTCCGGCCGCCTGCCGCGCTGGCGGCTCGCCGCGCTGATGGGCGCGCCGGCGCTCAACACCTGCTTTGGCTTCACCGAGGCCGAGGCGCTCCTCGATCGGCGGGCGAAGGAGCACGGCTCGTGCGACGCGCTGGCCTGGTACAACGGCGACGTCTCCGGCGAGCAGGTCGTCCACAATCCGTGGTCCATCTCAGCTTTCTTCGAGCGCCGACAAGCGCCTGCGGGGGTACTGGGTCGCGACGAGCGCTGACGATCTCTTCAAGGCACCTTCCGGGGTGCGGGGAGAGCCGGCCGGGCTCACCCCACGAGCCGCCTCCCGATGAGCCGCGCCGCCAGCTTCCGAAGCCAGTCGGCGCGCCGCGCGTCGGGCGGGACGAGCCGCCCGGTGCGCGCGGCCTCGAGGATCGCGGCCGTCTCGGGCGTCGGGTCGGCGCACGCCTCCAGCACCCGGAAGATCGTCGCGTCCTCGTGCCCGACGCCCGCCTCGGCCATCCAGGCGTCCACCGACGCCGCGAACGCGGGATCCCCGGGGAACGGCTGCTCGACCTCGTTGCTCGGGCCGAGCCCGTTGATGCCGCTGATCACGAGCTCCTTGCGGTCCTTGTAGGTCAGCCCCGCGAGCTCCTCGGGCAGCAGCGGGCGGCCGATCCAGATGTCCTGCACGCCCATGCCGAGCGGGAACTCGAGCCGCCGATCGAGCGGCTCCGGCGGCAGCGCGCCGGAGAAGCGCACAGGCACCACGGGGACGCCCACCGCGAGCGCCATGTCGATGAACGCGCCGCTCATCTTGCGCACGGGCGTGCGGCACTCGATCGAGCGCGTGCCCTCGACGTGCACCATCACCCCCTTGCCGGCCCCCTGCATCTCGGCCCCGAGCTCGGCGATGATGGTCCCGAGCGACGCCTTGTCCTCGCGATCGAAGTACGTGATCACCTTCGGATCGCGCGCGCCCGGGTACGTGAAGCAGTGCGCGAGCAGCGTGCCGAGCCACGTCGTCCGGTGCTCGGCCTTGGCCAGCGTGACCGTGGAGACCCCGGTGAGGCCGGAGACGGCGATGCCGAAGAGCAGCGACTCCACGCCGACCTGGTGGTTGCCCAGGTAGAGCAGGCTCCGGCCCTTCACGGCGCCGAAGGCCGCCGGGTCGGCGACGTGGACGCGGCGGATGAAGCGCTCGATCAGGCCGAAATACAGGTCCTCCGCGGGCCAGCGGCCGAGGCCCATGGTCGCGCCCCAGTAGCGGCGGACCGGCTCGAGGTCGATCGCGGGCGCGCCGGCGGCGCGGACGACGACCTCGGTGCCCTCGCGCGCCACCGCGAACGGCCAGCGCGTCAGCGGCTGCGCGGAGGAGATCCCGGCGAGCGACACGGTCGACGGGTGAACGCCCGCGCGGCGCGCGACGTGATCCTTCACGGCCGCCGCCTCGACGAGATCGCCCGACGCGGCGTAGAGCTGCGCCACCGTGCCCGGCATCCAGTCCATCGTGCGCACGTCCGCGGGGCCGCAGCGCGCCTCGCCCGACGCCGGGTCGACGCGCGAGACGCCGAGCTCGACCGGCGCGCGGTCGCGAAGGAACGCCCGGCGGATCCCGGGAGGCGCGCCGCCGACGGAGCCCTGCGGGAGCAGCACCTCGACGAGGCGGAGCTCGAGCCAGACGCGCTCTCCCGCGGGCGCCGCGCCGGCCCGCGCCGCTGCCTCCGCGCCGGCGTCGGCCGTGGGCCCGGCCTGCGCGACGGCCTGGATCCGGAACGAGACGAAGCGATCGTCGCGGCCCTCGTAGCGCACCTCGACGCGTACCGGGCCCTCGGGCGCCGGCCCGAAGAGGCGGAGCGACGGGACGCGCGACGGGAAGGCGATGTGGGCCGGCGGGCTCTCCGGATCCCACAGGAACAGCCGATCATGCGGGATCGTGTGCGTCAGCGCGTCGAGCATGCCCTGGTGCAGCGCCCCGGGCGGGACCGAGCCCCTGCGCGGGTCGAGCGTCGCCGACGCGCCGCGCGCGCCGAGCCGCAGCGCGGTCAGGTACTGGAACGCCGGGCCGTGGAACAGCGTGCCCGCCGCGTACGGGTCGTCGGCCTCCGGCGCGTCGAGCGCCGGCTCCGGCAGAGGGGCGGGCGGGTACGCGCCGGCCACGCGCACGCGGCCGGCGCACACGGGCTCGAACCGCGAGAGCGCCGGGTTCGAGGCCTCGCGCCACGCGAGGAGCCGGACGTCGAGGACATCGCCGGAGCCGCTGACCTCGGCCTTGATGCGCACAGGCCCCGGCACGGGCAGCCAGCGCTGGACCACCACGTCCTCCACGGCCACGACAACGCTGCCCGGGCGCGCCCGCAGGGCGGCGCCGGCCAGCCTGTCGACCATGCTCATCCCGGGGAGCGCCGGGAGCGTCCAGGTGGGGCGGTGATCGGCCACCCACCCGTCCGGATCCAGCACCTCCTCGGCGTCGTCGGCCTGCAGCGAGGCCGCGGGGCGCCCCGCGGCCTCCGGCGACGCCACAGCGCGACCCGCGGGCGACGCCGCGGCATCCCGGGACCGGGCGCTCCGGTTGACGGCGCCCGGGAGCGACGCGAGGTGGCGCGCGCTCCCGCGCACGTCGAAGCCCACGTCGCGCCGCGCGCGCGGCGGGGCGCCGTCGACGATCCGCACCCCGAGCGTCGCGCCGTAGATGCGCAGGCCGTCCACCCAGAGGTACGACTCGGCGATGACGTACGGCCCGCGGTCGTCGCGGCCGACCTCGAGGATGTCGGTCTCGACCGTCACCCGCCGGCTGCCCGGCAGCACCTGGCCCCGGTAGCGCCAGGCGTGCTCGTGCCCGGTCATCACCGGCTCGAACCGCGGATCGCCGAGGCCCGCGTGGAGGTCGTTGTGGAGCATCCAGAACTGGATCGTCTGCAGCATCGCCTCGATGCCGAGCGAGCCGGGCTGGACCGGATCTCCGTGGAAATGCGCCTTGAAGAACCACTCCGACGCGTGGACGTCCCGCTGGGCGCGCACGCGGCCGAGGCCCTTCCGGCCGCCGGACGGCCACAGGCCGTCGATGCGGTCGATCATCAGCAGCGACGGCCGCGCGAGCCCGAGCTTGCCGCCGCAGTACCGCGCGGGGCGCGCGCGGAGGTCGACCTCGAAATCGGACGGCGCCTCGAGCGCGGCGAGCTCCTCGGGCTTCGGCGGGAGCCCGACCTGCGTCGCGAGCGCGGCCTTCGGGAAGAAGCCGAACACCGTCTCGAGGTCGTACACGCGGGCGCCGCCGACGCTGCACTCCACCCGGAAGGCCAGGATGATCATGCCGCTCGAGCGCGAGATGCTCGTGAGCTGCGACGTCGTGCGCAGCGCGCCGCCGGCCGGCGCCGGCAGGACCTCGGCGTGGAGCGTGCCCTTGCCGTCAAGGTTGCGGAAGTAGAGCGCGCTCTCGGACGAGAGCGCGCAGCCGACGTAGCTCGCCAGCCAGCCGCACGTCTGGAGCGCGGCCTCGAGGATCACAGCGAACGGCATCGTGAGGCTCGCGTTCTCGTCGAAGTACCAGGCGTCCTCCGGGACGTCGTACTCGACCTCGACCCGCGCGCCGGCCTTCATCGCCGCCATGGGGCTCGAGACCGAGAGGACCCGGCTCATGAAGTGGTACGGCGGCCCCGGGAGCCGGGCGACGTGCTGGCCCCCGTCGAACCTGCGGTACAGCGGGCCGAACGCGTCCGACGGCCGGCCCCAGGCGCACGAGAGCAGGCTCCTGTAGTCGAACGGAAAGCCGCCCGCGCGCGCGGCGTCGGCGCCGTCCAGCGCCGCGGCCTCGGACGGCGCCGCGGCGCCCAGCTCGGACCAGGGGACGCGCGCGACAGGCTTCGGCTCGACGTGGCCGTCGAGCAGCTCGGGGTGGCTCGTGAGCGGCCAGTCGGGGCTCAGGCGCAGGCCCACGCGGCGGGCGTGGAACGCCTTGAGCCCGTCGACCGTGCACAGGAAGTCGGCGTAGACGGTGGGGTGCGGGCCGTCGTGGACCTCCTCGACGAAGACCTCGTACGTGAGCAGCCGGCTCGTCGGGACCACCTGGCCGCGGCAGCGGAGCAGGTAGGGGATCTCGGGCACGGGCTCGAAGCGGAAGCCGTCCGCGTCCACCGTGAAGCCCATCGCCGCCATGTAGAAGGCGAGCGCCTGGAAGCAGCCCTCGAACATGAGCGTGCCCGGCATGCACGGGTCGTCCTTGAAGTGGCCCTCGAAGAACCAGCCGTCCTTCGTGATCGGCAGCGTGGCCCTCAGATAGCCGCGCTTCCACGGCCCCCCGGCCGGGTCGAACGCGTCGACGCGGTCGAAGAACAGCATCGGCGGCCCGCTGATCCGCGGCGTGCGGACGTGGGTGCGCAGGCGCTCGAAGCCGGGGCCGAACGCCGCGGCGCCGTCGCCGGCCGCGAACGCGAGGAGGTCGGCCCGATCGAACGCGGACTTCTGGCACGCGATCCGCGGCGGATCGAGGCGGGCGGCCGTCGCGTGCTCGGCGGTCTCCGCGTCCCAGAGGACGCCGCCGGAGTTCGCGAGCTCCTCGTCGGTGAAGAAGCCGGCCTGGCCCTTGCGCGTCTTCAGCCGCAGCTCGCCGTTGATCCGGCAGTCGTAGTGGAAGAAGAACAGCCGGACGTCGCCGTGCTTCGCGTGGCCGTCGACGTGGATGTCGTAGACGAGCGTGTCGCCCGGGCGCGGCAGGCCGCCGTAGAAGGTGAGCTCGCAGCCGAGCAGCCGGTAGACGCGCTCGCCCCGGTTCTCGAAGTCCGCGCCGAGCCAGCTGATGAGCAAGAGGTCGGCCTGGCCGCTCTCGATCATGATGCCGGCCGGCATCGCGCCGTCGTGCAGGTACCAGGAGTCCCACCGCACGTCGGTCTCGGTCCACATCGTGCCGAGCTTCATCGAGCCGGGCTCGGCGTCGATGCCGGTGACCCGATCGGCGAGCAGCAGCGGCGGCATGGGCATGCGCACCTGGCGGCGGTAGCCGTCCTGCCGCGCGAACAGCGGGCCGAACACGTCGGAGATCCGGCCCGAGGCGAGCTGCTCGAGCTGCTCGCGGCTGAACCGGGGGCCCCTCGGGGCGAGGGCGGACGCCGCGGGGGGCGCGGCGGGGCGCGGCGCTGGCTGCGGCGCAGCGACGGGGCGCGGCGGCTCGGCCGGGCGCGGCGCTGGCCGCGGCGCAGCGGCGGGGCGCGGCGGCTCGACGGGGCGCGGCGCTGGCTGCGGCGACGCAGCGATGGGGCGCGGCGGCTCGGCGCGGGCGACGCGCGGCGATTCGACGACGGGCGCAGGCTGTGGCGCCGCGATGGGACGCGGCGATTCGACCGGGCGCGGCGCCTCGGCGCGGAGCGGCGCGACGTGCGAGACAGGCACCGCATGGGCAGCCGGCGCGACGGCGACCGCGCCCGACGACGCCTGGACGAGCGCGTCCAGCGCGCGCTGCCGCACCTGCAGGAAGCGGCCGTGGACCTGGGCCTGCTGCTCTATCCACTCCCTGTGAAGCTGCGCGAGCTGGACGGTGAACGCCGCCGCGCCGGCGATCACGTCGCCCGGGATGCCCGGCGCAGGCGGCGCGACGATCGCGTCCGCCACGTGCAGCGGCCCGCGCTCGACGTCCGCGACGCGCGACGCGACGATCGCCTCCACCCCGTGCAGCGGCTCGTACGCGATCTCCGCGACGGGCGGCGCGAAGGCCGCCGGCGCCGCCAGCGACGGCTCGTCCTGGGGCAGGGCCGGAGGCGCGTCGGCGGCGGAGAAGCCCGTGGGCCCGGGGTACAGCGGCGGCAGGTCGTCGAGGGCGGACGGCAGAGGCGGCGCAGGTTCCATGGAGTCTCCGGGAGATGAGCAGGAGGCCGCGCCGGGTACGACGATCGCCGGCGGGTGGGCGGGAAACGTGAGCGTCGGCCCCTTCGCGGGCCGCGGGGGCGGCAGGGGCGCAGGCGGACCGCCGGCCCCGATGCGGACCGACAGCGAGCCGCCGCCGAGGCCGGCGCAGCGGACCTCGGCGACGCGGACGTCGTCGGACCAGGGCGCGCCGTCGGGCCTGCGGGCATGACGACAGGCGAGCACCGCGGCGGCGACGTGCAGAAGGCCGGAGGCGGCGTGCGCGTGGCCGAACCGCGGCGCGAGGTCCGTGGCCGACAGCACGAGGCCGGGGTCGGCCGGCTCGTCGACGACGACGGCGAGCACCGGGTGCTTCTGGCGGACGGCGTCGTCGAGGCGCTCGATCACGAGCACGACGGCCGCGTCGCCGGGGGGCAAGCGGACGCCGAGCGCCTCGAGCGCGGCCACATGGGCGGGCTCGCACGACATGTCCACCGCGCCGACGATCGCGGCGTCCACGGCGCCGGCGCGCAGCGCGCTCCCCGCGAGGCGCAGCGCCCACGGCCCGGAGAGCTCCTCGGCCGCGACGGTGAACGACGGCCCGCCGACGTCGAGCTGGCTGTTCAGCCGGTTCGCCGGGATGTTCGGCATGTTGCCGACGACACCCGCCGCCTGGAGCGCAGGGATCACCGCGTCCTGCAGCGCGCCGACGTCGACCGACGGCCCGAGGCGCGCCGGCGCCGTCTCGGCGAGCCGCCAGCGCGCCATGTACCGGCACACCTCGGTGTCGGCGCCCATGCCGATGAGCACCGCGGTGCGATCGCGCGGCAGCGCGAGGCCCTCGGTGGCCTCGATCGCCGCCTCGAGCAGCAGCGTCTGCTGCGCGAGCGCCTGCTGGAGATCGCGCGGCGGGAACCGGAGCTGATCGGCGGGCAGCGCGACGGTCGCGCGGCGGGGGTCCGCGGCGCCGCCCGAGAGGAGCGCCTCCGCGAACGCCCGGACGCCGCCGAGGGCGCCGACGGACAGGCCCATCGCCACGACGGCGAGGTGGCCCGCCGCGGCGGGGCTCGCGGTCGCGGGCGGCGCGCCGGGGCCCGGGGACGCCGCGCGCGGTGCGCCGGGGCGCGCGGCCGCCGCGGGCGACACCCCGACGCGCGCCCCGGCGCGGGAGGCGCCGGGCTCGTACGCGTCCACGAGGAGGTGGGCGTTGTTGCCGCCGAAGCCGAACGCCGACAGGCCCGCGAGGCGCCGCCCCTCCCAGGGCTCGGCCCGCTGCAGCACCCGGAACGGGCTCGCGGCGACCGCGTCGCTCAGCGGATCCGCGTGGAGCGTCGGCGGGCGGATCCCCGCCTCCATCGCGCCGAGCAGCTTGAGCAGCCCGGCCGCGCCCGCCGTCGTGACCAGGTGGCCGAGGTTCGACTTGAGCGAGCCGAGCGGGACCTCGCGGCGCCCGAACACCTCGGTGAGCGTCGCGATCTCGGTCGCGTCGCCGAGGGGGGTGCCCGTGGCGTGGCACTCGAGGAGCGAGACCTCGGCCGGGTCGAGGCCGGCCATCGCGTACGCGGCCCGCATCGCGCGGAGCTGGCCCTCGACCGACGGCGCGAGCAGGCCGCGGCCTCGGCCGTCGTTCGACAGGCCGACGCCGCGGATCACGCCGAGGATGGGCTTGCCCGCGGCCTCGGCGTCGGACAGGCGCTCGAGGACGACGAACGCCGCGCCCTCCGCCGGGACGAGGCCGTCGGCCGCCGACGAGAACGGGCGGCTGCGGCCGGTGCGGCTCATGGCCGAGAGCGCGCAGAACCCGATGTGGATGAAGAGGTCGTCCGACCGGCACACGGCGCCCGCGAGCATCCGGTCGGCCTCGCGGCGCTGCAGGCGCTCGCAGGCGAGGGCGATCGCGTACAGCGACGACGCGCACGCGGCGTCGAGCGCGAACGCCCCGGCCCCGAGGCCGAGCACGTCGGCGAGCAGGTGCGCGGGCAGGCCCGACATGAAGCGGTTGCGCGGATCGGGCCGCGGGACGCCGGCGAGCTCGCCGAGCCACGTCGCCTCGGCCCACGCCGACATCGCCGACGAGGGGAACGAGAGGTTCCCGAGCACGGCGCCCGCGCGGTCGGACGGGCCCTCGTGGCCGGCCTCGCGGAGCGCCTCGCGGCCCGCGTAGAGCACCCACTGGAAGAGCGGGTCGAGCGCGAGCAGGGACTCGGGCGGGCCGCCGCGCCGCGGGAACGGGTCGCCGGCGAGCACGCGGCGGAAGTGCTCGTCGAACCCGGTGACGTAGCCGCCGCGGTCGCTCCACGCGCGGTCCTTCACGTCGCGCAGGTCGCGCGATCCGTGCGGGGCGCGCGGCTCGCAGACGACCGCGCGCTCGCGCGAGAGCCGCCAGCGGCCCTCGGGGGCGGCGGACAGGAGGTCCCTGCCGGCGAGGACGTTGTCCCAGAGGGCCGCGGGGTGGAGCGCGCCCGGCAGGACGCACCCGCGGCCGACGATGGCGATGGGCTCGAACACGGCGCGCTCGTCCCCGCCGCTCACGCCTGGCCGCGCGCCGTGTCGGGCCGCAGGACGTACTGCACGTCGCGCAGCTCGGCGACGAGCGTGCCCTCGGGATCGACGAACGCGATGTCCGCCTTCGTGCGGTCGCGGGCCACGATCTGCCCGCGCACCACCGCGCGCAGCGGGCCGTCCGACGGCCCCTCGGCGAAGGTGTGGAGCGCGCCGACGGACATCGGGAGCGCCGCGCCGCCGAGCACGTGCTGCGTCCACAGCGTCGCGAGCTGCAGCCCGCCGTCGAGCGCCGCCGGGTCGGTCTTCCACGGCTGGGCAACCCAGCCGGCCTCGCGCAGGCCCACGACCGTCCCCGCGATCCCCTCGCGGCTCACGCCGTCGAGCCGCCGGATCACCTGGAAGTCGCGGCCGTGGAAGAGCGTGTGGCCGTCGTACGGGTCGTCGCCGCCGCTCCACGGGCCGAGCGCCGGCGCGGCGGGGCCCTTCGGGGCCACGCGCTCGGCGGGCGGCCGCATCTCGATGGTCGCCGCGTAGTGCAGCGCCCCCTGCGGCCCGCGCAGCTCGGCCGCGAGCACCGCGCCGTGGCCGTTGCTCACCTCGCGGCAGTCGACGCGGAACACCTCGCCGCCCGACTCGTACGCCGCGAGCTTGATCCCGCGCAGCACGCGCACGTCGCGGCACTGGGTCACGACGAGATCCGGCCGGCACGCGCGCGCCGCGCGGGCGAACCACTCGAGCGCGATCACCACCGGCACGACGGGGACGCCGTTGATGGCGTGATCGCCGAGGTACGGGTGCGTCGCGCGGTCCGCGCGCACGGCGAGCGCGACCCGCCGGCCGTGGCCGTCGGCCGCGAGGCTCTTCGGCTCCGCGCCGAGCACGACCTCGACCGCCGCGCGCGCATCGCCGGCGCCGGCGCCGTCGCAGAGCTCGTCGATCAGCATCCTCGCGCCCGCCGCGAGCGGGATGAGCGGCACGCCGAGCTGCGCGAAGTGCGCCTCGAGCGCCGCGTTCACCATGCCGCCCTGCCAGGGGCCCCAGCCGAGCGACTTCACGACGCAGCCGGGGCGGCGCGCGGCCTCGGCGGCGGCGACCTTGTTCAGGACCTCGTTCGCCATCGCGTAGTCGCACTGCCCCTTGTTGCCGCTGCGCGCGGCGATCGAGCTGAAGAGCACGATCGCCCTGAGCGGGTCGCCCGCCGTCGCGCCGAGCAGGGCCCGGAGGCCGTCGACCTTCGTGTTGAACACGCGGTCGAACTGCTCGACCGTCTTCTCGGCGACGAGCTTGTCGGCGAGCACGCCGGCGCCGTGGACGATCGCGGTGACGGCGCCGAAGGCGCGGCGCACGTCGTCGAGCGCCGCGGCCACCGCGCGCGCGTCGTTCACGTCGGCCGACACGTAGAGGGCCTCGCCGCCGGCGGCGCGGATCGCGTCGAGCGTCGCGCGGACCTCGCGGTTCGCGAGGATCCTCGCGACCCGGCGGCCGATCTCCGCCGGGGTCGCCTTGTGGCCCGCGGCGGCCGCCGCCTTGACCAGCGCCGCCTTGAGCGCCGCCTCGCCGTCCACGCCGCGGCACGCGGCCGGGTCGTCCTCGAGCGCGGTGCGGCCGAGCAGGGCGAACCGCGCGCGGCTGGCCCTGGCGAGCGCGATCAGCGTCGCCGCCGTCACGCCGCGGGCGCCGCCGCTCGCCACGACGACGTCGGACGGCCCGAGCGGGAGCGGCCCGGGCCGCGCGGCCTCGCGGACGCTGCGCAGCGTGGTGCGCCGGCCGTCGGCGCGCAGGCCGATCTCGAGCTCGACGCCGCCGGAGAGGAGCTCCGCCGCGATCGCCTCGGCGAGCTCGCCGGCGGGCCGCCCGCCGCGCTCGACGTCGATGGCGCGGCAGGAGGCGTCGGGCCACTCGACGGCCGCGGTCTTCGCGAGGCCGGGCAGCCCGCCCGCCCAGGCGCGGTCCGATCCGGCGAGGCCGAAGTCGCCGCCGGTGTCCTGGACCGTGACGAACAGGGCCGGCTGCGCCGCGATGGCCTGGGCGGCGAGGAACGCCTCGCGGTGGACGGCGAGCGCCTCGTCGACGGTGGCGAGGTCGCGCAGGCCGCCGAGGAACACGGCGCCGCGGGCGCCGCGGGGCACGGCGGGGGCGTACTCGGCCGCGACGCCGCGCGCCGCGAGGGCGGCGACGAGCGCGGGGCCGATCGCGTCGTGGCCGGTGACCACCACGGTGCCGGCGTCGAAGAGGCCGGGCATCGCGAGGCCGGCGGCGGGCGCCGGCGCCTCGGCGAGCGTCCACCGGCCGAGGTCCGCGGAGGCCGGGGCCGTGTCCTCGGCGGGCGCGGCCGGGGCAGCGCCGGCGGCCGGGCCGAGGTTCGCGCGGAGGTGCTCGACGACCTGGCCGAGCGTGCGGAGCTGCGCCAGCGCCGAGGCGTCGACCTCCGACAGCCCGGGCGTCCGGTCACGGACCGCCGACAGGATCTCCACCCGCTTGATGCTGTCGATGCCGAGGTCGCTCTCCAGCTCCATCTGCAGTCCCAGCATCTCGGCCGGGTAGCCCGTCGTCTCCGCCACGACCGCCATCACCACCCGCTCGACGTCGGCCGCCGCGGGGGTCGCGCCGGCTGCGACGGCGGGCGCCGCGGCGGGCGATGCGACGGCGGATGCCGCCGGCGACGCGACGGCGGCCGCTGCCGGCGCGCCGGCGGGCAGCGAGGCGCGCAGGTGGTCGACGACCTGGCCGAGCGTGCGGAGCTGCGCGAGCGCCGAGGCGTCGACCTCCGACAGCCCGGGCGTCCGGTCACGGACCGCCGACAGGATCTCCACCCGCTTGATGCTGTCGATGCCCAGGTCGCTCTCCAGCTCCATCTGCAATCCGAGCATCTCGGCCGGGTAGCCCGTCGTCTCCGCCACGACCGCCATCACCACCCGCTCGACGTCGGCCGCCGCGGGGGTCGCGCCGACTGCGACGGCAGGCGCCGCGCTCGCGGTTGCTGCCGGCGCCGCGATTGGCGCCGCGACGGCGGCCGCTGCCGGTGCGCCGGCGGGCAGCGAGGCGCGCAGGTGGTCGACGACCTGGCCGAGCGTGCGGAGCTGCGCCAGCGCCGAGGCGTCGACCTCCGACAGCCCGGGCGTCCGGTCACGGACCGCCGACAGGATCTCCACCCGCTTGATGCTGTCGATGCCGAGGTCGCTCTCCAGCTCCATCTGCAATCCGAGCATCTCGGCCGGGTAGCCCGTCGTCTCCGCCACGACCGCCATCACCACCCGCTCGACGTCGGCCGCCGCGGGGGTCGCGCCGGCTGCGACGGCAGGCGCCGCGCTCGCGGTTGCTGCCGGCGCCGCGATTGGCGCCGCGACGGCGGCCGCTGCCGGCGCGCCGGCGGGCAGCGAGGCGCGCAGGTGCTCGACGACCTGGCCGAGCGTACGGAGCTGCGCCAGCGCCGAGGCGTCGACCTCTGACAGCCCCGGCGTGCGGTCACGGACCGCCGACAGGATCTCCACCCGCTTGATGCTGTCGATGCCGAGGTCGCTCTCCAGCTCCATCTGCAATCCGAGCATCTCGGCCGGGTAGCCCGTCGTCTCCGCCACGACCGCCATCACGACCCGCTCGACCTCCGCGGACGCAGCCGGCGCAGCGGCGAAAGCCGTGGCGGGCGCGGCGGCGGCGGCCGGCGCGGCGACAGGCGCAGCGGCCACGGCGGGCCTCGCGCTCGCTACCGGCGCGGCGGGCAGCGATGTGCGGAGGTGCTCGACGACCTGACCGAGCGTGCGGAGCTGCGCCAGCGCCGAGGCGTCGACCTCCGACAGCCCGGGCGTGCGGTCCCGGACCGACGACAGGATCTCCACCCGCTTGATGCTGTCGATGCCCAGATCGCTCTCGAGCTCCATCTGCAGCCCGAGCATGGAGACGGGGTATCCCGTCTTGTCCGCGACCACCTCGAGGACCAGCCGCTCGATATCTGCCGCCGGCGCGGCCACGGCCGCCTGCGTTGCCGCGGCGGGCGCCGCCGGCCTCGCGGCCGCTGCCACGGCGGGCGCCGCGGTGACCGGCACGGGCGCTGCCACGGCGGGCGCCGGCGCTGCCACCGCCGCCTTCGCTGCCACCGCGGGCGCCGGCGCTGCCACCGCCGCCTTCGCTGCCAGCTGGGGCGCCGGCGCTGCGGCCGTCGCTGTCACGGCGGGCGCCGCAGGCGCCGCGGTGACGATCGCGGCGTGGTGCTCTCCGCCTGCGCCATTGAGGCCGTCCCGGCCCACGCTGCCGCCGCGCGCCAGCGCGCTCGCAGACCCCAGGGACGCCTCCGAGATCGGCCCCGCGTGCACCGGTGAGAGCAGCATGGGCGCAGGGCGCGCCACGGGCGGCGCGGTGGCGGCGGCCGTGTACGGCGCGCCGGTAGCGAGCGCGGCGAGCCCCGCGAAGGAGGCCTCCGCCGCCTGCAGGAAGGCGATGTGGCTCTCGGCCATCGTGCGCTGGTACACGCCGTGCGCCTCCGCCGTGGCGCGCTGCGCCTCCTGGTATGCAGCCAGCCACGACGCGCTGACGGCCGGCGCTGACACGCTCACCACCGCCGGCGACGCGCTCACTGCCGGCGCTGACACGCTCACCACCGACGATGACGCACGCACTGCCGGCGCCGACGCGCTCACCATCGCCGGCGACGCGCTCACTGCCGGCGCTGACACGCTCACCACCGACGATGACGCACGCACTGCCGGCGCCGACGCGCTCACTGCCGGCGCCGACGCGCTCACTGTAGGCTGGGACACGCGCACTGCCGGCGCCGACGCGCTCACTGTAGGCTGGGACACGCGCACTGCCGGCGCCGACGCGCTCCCTGCCGGCCCCGACGCGCTCCCTGCCGGCCCCGACGCGCTCCCTGCCGGCTTGGCCGCGCTCACCGCCGGCTGCGCCGCGCTCACCACCGCCACCGTCTCCGCCGCCGGCTTCTGCCCCGGCCGCGCCGCGCTCGTCTTCGGCAGCTCCTTCGCGCCGCCCTGCGGCGGGTACGGCTTGCCGTAGTTGCTCCCGTTGATCGGCAGCGCCAGCTTCGGCTTCGGCAGCGTCCGCGGGTCGACCGGCGCCGCGAAGCCCTCCCACAGGACGCGCGCGTCCAGCGGGACCCCGGCCACGGCGAGCCGCGCCACCGCCTCGAACAGGCTCGTCACGCCGTGCTTGCCCTTGCGGTCGAGCGCCACGGCGCGGTGCGGCCGGCCGCTCAGGATCTCGCCCACCAGGTTCGTCAGCACCGACCCGGGGCCCACCTCGACGAACGTGCGCACCCCGGCCGCGTACATCCGCTCGATCTCCTCGACGAACCGCACCGGCTCCGCGAGCTGACGCGCCAGCCGGTCGCGCGCCGCGTCGCCGCCGCCCGGGTACGGCTCGACCTCCGCGTTGCTGTACACGGGCGCGGCCGGCGCCCCCACATCGATCCCGCCAAGGAACTCGCGGAACGGCGCGCTCGCCTCCGCCACGAGCGGCGAGTGGAACGCCGCGGCGACGTCGAGCCGCCGCGCCTGGATCCCGAGCTCCCCGAGCCGCCGCTCCGCCGCCTCGATCGCCGCGACCGAGCCCGACAGCACCACCTGCTTCGGCCCGTTGTGGTTCGCGACGACGACGTCGCCGAGCCCGAGCGCCCGCACCTCGTCGATCGGCCGCGGGACCGCGATCATCGCCCCCCGCTCCGACGACGCGGCGCCCATCAGCTCGCCCCGCCGCCGCGCCACCCGCAAGAGGTCCGCCGCCGAGAGCGCGCCCGCCGCGTGGAGCGCCGCGATCTCGCCGAAGCTGTGGCCCGCGAACGCGTCCGCCCGCACCCCGAGCGCCTCGAGCAACGCGAGGTGCGCGAGGCTCGTCGCGCCGATCGCGGGCTGCGCCCACCGCGTCTCGCGCAGCCGCGCCTCCTGCGCCCGGCGCTCCTCGTCCGAGAACACCGGCCGCGGGAACACCACCTCGTGCAGCGGCACCTCCCCGAGCGAGACGCCCGCCGCCGCGTCCCACGCGGCGCGGGCCGCGTCGAACGTCATCAGCACGTCGGCGCCCATCGCCACGTACTGGCTCCCCTGCCCCGGGAACAGGAACGCCACCTGCCCCGGCGCCTCGCCGTTCGCGTAGTGAACGAGCGGCGCGGCGAGCGCCTGCTCCGGCCTCGCCCCGAGGTGCGACGCGACCTGCTCGAGCTTCCTCGCGAGATCCGCCTCGTCCGTCGCGCACAGCCCGAGCCGCGCCGGCCTCGACGCGTCGAACGAGAGCACCGACTCCCGCGCCAGGAAGCGCAGGATCTCCGGCGTCTCCGCCGCCTTCGCCAGCGCCCGCGCGCGGTCCGCGAGCGCCGCCGGCGTGTCCGCCGACAGGAGCACGAGCTCCGCCGGCGCGGACCGCACCCGCCACGCCCTCGGCGCCGGGCCCGTGTACTCCTCCAGCGCGACGTGGAAGTTCGATCCGCCGAACCCGAACGAGCTCACCGACGCCCGCCGCGGGTGATCGGCCGCGCGGATCCACGGCCGCGCCTCGGTGTTCAGATAGAAAGGAGTCTTTTCGATCTCGAGCTTCGGGTTCGGCTTGTCGACCTTGATGGTCGGCGGGAGCACCTTGTGGTGAAGCGCCATGATCGCCTTGAACAGCCCCGCCGCGCCGGCCGCCGCCTTCGTGTGGCCGATCTGCGATTTGACGCTGCCGAGCGCGCACCACTGCCTGTCGGCGCGCCCCGACTCGTCGAACATGACGCGCAGGCCCTCGAACTCGGCCGCGTCGCCCGCCTTCGTCCCGGTGCCGTGGGCCTCCATCAGCTCCACGGTGTCGGGCCCGTACCCGGCGGCGGCGTAGGTCCGGCGCAGCGCCTTCGCCTGCCCTTCCGGCACCGGCGCGTACACGCTCTTGCTCCGGCCGTCCGAGGACGAGCCGATCCCGCGGATCACCGCGTACACCCGGTCGCCGTCGCGCTCGGCGTCGTCGAGCCGCTTGAGCGCCACCATGGCGATGCCCTCGCCGAGCAGCGTGCCGTCGGCCTTGTCGGAGAACGGGCGGCAGTCGCCCGACCGCGACAGGGCCGGCGTCTTGCTGAAGCACATGTACATGAAGGCGTCGTTCATCGTGTCGCAGCCGCCCGCGATCACGAGGTCCGACTGGCCGAGCGCGAGCTCGTTGATCGCCATCGACATCGCCGACAGCGACGACGCGCACGCCGCGTCCGTCACGCAGTTCGTCCCGCCGAGGTCGAGCCGGTTCGCGATGCGCCCGGCCACCACGTTGCCGAGCAGGCCGGGGAAGGACGACTCCTGCCAGGGCACGTACTTGCCTGCGATCGTGTCGCAGGCGCGCGTCACCTCGTCCTCCGGATACCCGAGCTCCCGGAGCGCGCGCGCCCAGACAGGCCGCTGGATCCGGCTCACCATCGAGGCGAGCAGCTCCTGCGCCGAGGTGACGCCGAGGATGACGCTCATCCGCTCGCGGTTCATCGCCTCGAACTGCCCCTGCGCCGCGTCCTCCAGCACGCGCTTCGCCACGATCAGCGCGAGGAGCTGCGTCGTGTCCGTCGCCGGCACGATCGAGGGCGGCACGCCCCACTCCAGCGGATCGAACGGCACGTTCTTCAGGAAGGCGCCGCGCTTCGCGTACGTCTTGTCGGGCGCGGACGGGTCGGGATCGTAGTAGTCCTCGACGAGCCAGTGCGACGCCGGGACGTCCGTGATGAGGTCGGTCCCGGCCAGGATGTCGCGCCAGAAGCCGTGCGCGTCGAGCGAGCCGGGGAAGATGGCGCTCACGCCGACGACTGCGATGGGCGGAATACGGGAGGACGAAGCGTGCATAAGGACCTCAGCAGGTGTTCAGGCGCTCAGGCGAGCGGGCGGGGAGTGAAGCTGAAGGCGGCGCTCGGCACGGGGACGCCGTACGTCCGGAGCTGCTGCGCGCGCGTGACGACGGCCGCGCCCTCGAGCAGGTTGCGCGCGACCTGGACGACAGTTCGGTTCTGCGGGTCCTCGAGAAAGGACCCCTTGACCCAGCGGTTGAACGCGCCCATCGCCGGGCCACACCAGATCTGGTAATCCGCGCGGCGCTTCGGGTCCCCGGCGATGGCCCACTTGCTGGACATGCCGAGATACCAGCGGAAGATCAGCGCCATCTTGTGCTTGGGATCGCGCGCGGCGCGCTCGAGCTCGGCGGGGTCGCGCTCCGCGAAGAACCGCTCGCAGCCCGACCACACCTCGTCGCACGACATCTGGAACATCTCCCGCTCGATGCGCGCGCGCACGTCGGCGGGCAGCGACTCGATGGATGCGTGGGCGACGTAGAGGTCGTAGAGCCGCTGCGCGCGGACGCCGAACATCGTGCCGCGCTTGAGCACCTGGACCTGCACGCCGAGCTCGAACATGTCGGCGGCGGGCGTCATCACGACGTCGGGGAGGTCGGCCTGGGCGAGCATCTTCTTGCCCTCGTCGGACAGGCCCGACTCGACGCACGCCTGGTTGACCGAGCCCGTGAGCACGTACGCGGCCCCGAGCGAGAACGCGGCCGCCACGGTGGACGGCGTGGAGAGGCCGCCGGCGGCGCCGACGCGGATCGGGCGCTGATAGCCGTGCTTCGCCGCCAGCTCGTCGCGGACGCCGAGGATCACCGGGAACAGGGCGACGAGCGGCTGGTTGTCCGTGTGCCCCCCGGAGTCGGCCTCGACGGTGATGTCCTCGGCGACAGGCAGGCTCCGCGCGAGCTCGGCCTCGTCGCGGGTGAGCCACCCGTTCCGGACGCAGGTGTCGAGGATCTCGGCGGGCGCGGGCGACAGGAAGCGCGCGGCGACCTCGGGGCGCGAGATCTTCGCGAACAGGTGGTTCTGCCGGTCGATGCGGCCGTCGGGCAGGCGCCGGACGCCGCTGTAGGCGTACCGCACGACCATCGGGTTCAGGCCCATGTAGGCGGCGGCCTCGGCCCGGCGGACACCCTTCCTCAGGTAGAGCTCCACCGTGTCGCTCTCGAGCCTGGGCTGGTTGGGAGCGTGGATGAGGTTGCAGCCCCAGGTCGGGCCGTCGGGGCCGAGCGCGGCGATGATCTCGTCGACCGCCTGCTCGATCCGGTGCAGCCCGAGGCCGGCGGCGCCGAAGAACCCCATCATCCCGGCCTTCGCCATGGCGATGGTGATGCGCGTCGTGTGGATACCGTTCGCCATCGCGCCGGCCACGTAGGGGAAGCGCAGGCCGTGGACCTCGAGGAAGGAGCGGTCTCCGAGCCACTCCGGGTACAGCGCGGGGAGCGTGCCGAGGAGCGGAAACGTCGGGACTCCATTCACCTGGTCCTCGCGGATGACCGCGCCGCCGCGGGACACGCCGACGCGCCCATCCGGCGTCTCGCGCACCACGTGCACCGGCTCGCGCACGCAGGACACGGCCTCCCGCAGATCGGTCGATGTGAACGCGGGGAGCCAGGGCCCGCTGCGCCAGATGCCGATCGGCTGGAGTCCGGCGCCGCGGAGGGCCTGCGGGTTCTCTACCATGCTGAGCTGCCTCCTAATGACAAGCTCGCGCTCTATAACATCCGCTGTGTTCGCCACACGGTAATGGTTCGGTCATGGAGCCGGGGGACGGCCGGTCTCGGTCGACCCCGAGAGCGCGGGATGTGAAGCGATTTTCCCGGCGTCCATGGCCCTGCGCCGCCGTGACGCGCTGCGCCTCCGTTTCGGACGTGTGACGCGCGCCGTGGGCTGACGCGAACGCTGTCGCTTTACTTTTTCACGCTCAGCAGATCCACGGACTGCGGGCTTGCGTGCTGGCAGCAGTGCTCTTCTCTCGCCGCTGACCTCGCCCTCGCTTCGTTAAGTAAAGAAGAATTTGAACCACAGAGGCACAGAGGGCACAGAGGAAAGAGAGAGAGAGAATATTTGTTCTCTTCTCTATCTCTCTCCTCTGTGCCCTCTGTGCCTCTGTGGTTCCATTCTCCTCTCATGAAACCAGGAACGAGCCACGGAGCACTAGAGTGAATAGCCGCCGTCGCTGACGAGGAGCGCGCCGGTCATGGTGGCCGACGCGTCCGAGAGCAGGAACGCGATCATGCCGGCGATCTCGTCGGCGCTCGCGTAACGGCCGAGGGGCGTCGCCATCGCGGCCATCTGGTCGAACGCCGCGCGCTCGCTCCCGGCCGTCGTCACGAGCGCCTGGAAGAAGGGCGTCTGGGTCCAGATCGGCGTCTCGACGCCGCCGGGCAAGACGCCGTTCACGCGGATCTTGTCGGGCGCGCCTTCCTTCGCCGCCACGCGGACGAGCTGCGCCGCGCCCGCCTTGGACGCCGCGTACGCCCCGATGCCAGGCTCGGCCTTGACGGCCGCGACCGACGAGACGACCACGGCCGTGCCGCCCTGGCCCGTCTTCCGGAGGAGACGAAGACCGGTCCGGAGCGTCAGGAAGACGCCGTCGAGGTTCGCGGAGAGGACGCGCCGCCAGTCGTCGAACGACGTCTCCGCGAGCGGCGCGCCGTGCGCGATGCCGGCGTTCGCGACGACATGGTCGAGCTTGCCGAAGCGCTGGTCCACGGCCTCCTCGAGCTCGGGCCAGGGGGCCTCGCTCCCCACGTCGAAGGCGCGCAGCAGGAGCTCCGGACCGCGGAGCTCCTCGGCCAGGGCGTGGAGCGCGTCGCGGCTCCGGTCGACGAGGACCAGGCCGCCCACGGCCTGCGACAGCCTTCGCGCGGTCGCCGCGCCGATGCCCGACGCCGCTCCGGTGATGAGCGCGACTCGATCCGACATGAGCGCGGCGCCCTACCACGGCGGCGCCACCGCGTGAACGCGCACCCGGCCCACGCGCGCCATCCATCGACGCCACGCCCCGGAGGAGACGGGACCGCCGCGCCCGCCCGCCGGCGCGCCGCCGACACGAGCGCTCATGCTCGACGGCGGTGTTCCTGCACTGCGCGCTTTGAGGTCGCCCGGGCCCGTCCTATGCTTGACCGCCAGTCGAACGATGCGACGTCTTTACCGGCTTTCCGCCAAGCTCAGCAAGCTCGTCCCGGCCCGCCGAACGCGCGCTGGACAGGCACAGACGTCCCGGGCGGCGCCGCTGGCCGAAGCGCAGGAGGGCACCGCCGCCAGCGTCGACGCATGGAGGCGGGAGCAGGAGGCGCGCGAGGCCCTGGAGCAGCAGCAGGCGGTGCTCAAGTACGTCATCGCCAACGTCCCTCACGCCATCTTCTGGAAGGACCGCGAGGGCCGTTTCCTGGGAGGAAACCAGAACTTCCTCAACGACACGAACACGAAGGTCCTGGAGAACCTCGTCGGAAAGACCGACTTCGACGTGTGGGGCAAGCAGAAGGAGGTCGAGTTCTTCGTGCAGGTCGACCGGGAGGTCATGGAGCGCGGCACGCCGATGCTCGACATCGAGGAGCCGCTGCTCCGCCCGGACGGCAAGCACCGGGTGCTGCTCACCAGCAAGGTGCCCATCCGCGACGAGCGCGGCGAGGTCACGGGGCTGCTCGGGATCTACGCCGACATCACCGAGCGCAAGCAGATGGAGATCGAGCTCCAGAAGGCGAAGGAGGCCGCGGACGCCGCCGCCCGCGCCAAGGGAGAGTTCCTCACCGTGATGAGCCACGAGCTCCGGACGCCGCTCTCGCTCATCCTCGGACCGCTCGAGTCGCTCCTGTCGAGCCCGGACGAGCCTCTCTCGCCGAAGGTGCGGGCGGACCTGGAGCGCATCCAGCGCAGCGGGCGGCGGCTCCGCCGGCTCGTCGACGACGTCCTCGATTACCAGAAGATCGAGGCCGGCAAGATGCAGGTCCACCGGGAGGCCGTCGACGTGGGAGAGCTCGTCGCGGACATGGTCGAAGAGGCGCGGCCGGCGGCGGAGCGCGGCGGCATCCAGCTCTCGATCCAGGTGGATACCGCGCTGCGGACAGTCCCCCTCGACCGGCGCAAGTTCGAGAAGATCGCGCTCAACCTGCTGGGCAATGCGCTGAAGTTCACGCCGCCGGGGGGCCGCGTCGCGGTCGATCTGCGGGTGATGGACGGGGTGTTCGAGCTCTCCGTCGAGGACACCGGTCCAGGCATTCCGGCGGACAAGAGACACCTGCTCTTCCAGAAGTTTCAGCAGATCGACGCGTCGGCGACGCGCAAGCACGAGGGGACCGGGATCGGGCTGTCGCTGGTCAAGGAGCTCACGGAGCTCATGGGAGGCACGCTCGGCGTGGAGAGCGAGCCCGGGTCCGGATCTCGCTTCTTCGTGCGCCTCCCGCGCGCCGCGGAGGGCGCGGGCGCGACGAGGACCGCCCGCGCGCTGGAACCGGCGGAGACGGCGGGATCGCACGAGTCGCCGGCCTCCCAGGAAGCGCCGGCGTCGCGGGAGCCGCTGAGGGCGCTGGGGTCGCCTGCCGGGGCGGGCCGCGGCGCGGGCGAGGCATCCCGCGCGCGGGATGACGACGAGGGGCGCGCGGGCGGGCGGCGCTCGCCCCGCGCGCGCGTGCTCGTGGTGGAGGACAACCCGGACATGGCCTCGTACCTGGAGAGCGTCCTCTCGGCCGAGCACGAGGTCGCGCTGGCGACGAACGGCCGGGAGGCGCTCGAGTCGATCGGGGCGCGGCGGCCGGACGTCGTCGTGTCCGACGTGATGATGCCGGAGATGGATGGCTTCGAGCTGGTCTCCCGGCTCAAGGGGAATCCGGAGCTCCGGGACATCCCGATCCTCCTGCTGACGGCCAGGGCGAGCCGGGCGGAGGCGGTGGTGGGGCTCGAGGTCGGCGCCGACGACTACGTGAGCAAGCCGTTCGACCCGCTGGAGCTGAAGGCGCGGGTCCGCGCGGCCGAGCGGCTGCACCGCGTCTACCTGGAGCTCGCCGCGAAGAACGGCGAGCTCGCGACGGCGCTGACGCGCCTGTCGGAGACGCAGGGGGAGCTGCTCCAGGCGGGCAAGATGGCGGCGATAGGCACGCTCGTCGCGGGGCTCTCGCACGAGATGAACAACCCGGTCTCGGTCGTCCTGATGAACGTGCAGCACCTGCTCCGGCTGCACCGGAAGGGGCACGGCCTGCCCGACGAGGCGGCGCTCCTGAAGGTGCTCGTCACCATCGAGCGGCAGGCGAACCGCTGCTCGGAGCTCGTGAGGGCGCTGCTCGAGTACGCGCGCGGCAAGCCGATCGGCCGGGAGCCGTGCGACGTGCGCGAGGCGCTCCGCCGCGCGGTCGACCTCTCCGCGCCGCGGGCGCGCGAGCGCCGGGTCCAGCTCGAGGCGAGCAGCCCCGCCGCGCTGCCGGTCGTGCTCGTCAACACGTCGCAGCTCGACTCCGCGTTGCTCAACGTGATCGGCAACGCGCTCGACGCGAGCCCGCACGGCGGCGCCGTCGTGGTCGGGGCTCGCCCGGTCCCGCGCGGCGACGTCCACGGCGTGGAGATCGACGTGCGCGACACCGGCTGCGGCATCCGCGCCGAGGACCTGAGCCGCATCTTCGAGCCGTTCTTCACGACGAAGCCGCCAGGCCAGGGGACGGGCCTCGGGCTGTCGCTGACGCACCGGTTCATCACGGAGCACCAGGGCAGCATCCGTGTCGAGAGCCAGCCCGGCGAGGGCACCACGGTGCGCATGTGGCTGCCCGCCATGCCGTCGGACGGGGCGGAGTGAGGCATTTGCCTGGCCCGAGGCCGGTGAGCGCGCCTGCGCGACGCGACGTCAAAGCCGCAGCCTTGATCACAAACAGCCACAGGCACGGCGCATCTTCATCGAAGATTTTTCATGCCGCTTGACGCGCCAGTCCTCCTTGCGATGTCATCCTCGGGCCTGAATGTGCCCTGGAGATCTCATGGCGAGAAGTGGACATTGGGGGACAATGGTCCTCGGACTCACGTTGATGACGGCGGCGTGCGGATCGGGTGAGCCCCCCGGCGCGGGGGAGAAGACCACGCCGATACAGCGAGCTCCGACGCTGGACGACGAGTTCACGCCCATGGAGCTCGAGGCCACGGTCGACAGGCTCGTCGCCGAGATCAACGAGAGCTCGCTCGAGCCGATGCAGATGGCCGTCCTCCTGAGGGGCGCCACCGGCTTCTGGGAGCCGGTCGTGAAGGCCGCGAGCCGGGCCATGGGTGAGCTCGACGTCACGGGGAGCGTGGTCGGGCCCGTCACGTCGTCGGAGGACGGCGCTGCGCCGGACGCGCTTCAGAATCAGCAGATCGCGCAGGCGGTGGCGGACGGAGCCGAAGGGATCGGCCTCGCGCCGATCAGCGACATCCAGGCAGCGGCCATCGAGGAGGCCGTCGCGGAGGGGGTCCACGTCGTGACGCTCGACGCCGATGTGGCGGCCTCGAAGCGCTCGATCTACGTCGGGAGCCTCGACCGGCCCGCCGGAGCCAAGGCAGCGAGAACCCTGCTCGCGATGCTGCCCCCGCCCCCGGGGACGGTGATCCTCCACGGCAGCGTCAACACGGCCGGGAGCAGCGGCCTGGACCGGACGCACGGCGCCAAGGAAGCGTTCGAGGAAGCCGGTTACGAGGTCCTCGTGCGTCAATCCACCTGGGCCGCCGGGGGCGAGGCCGATGACGTCGCGTGGATGACGGCCCAGATCGGGACGGCCGACCCGCCCGTCGTGGGGTTGATCGGCCTGTTCAACATCTCGTATCGGTGCGCGATGGCCGCAGAGGCCGCGGGAAAGCCGGAGCTGCCCGTCGTCACCTTCGACTTCGATCCGAAGACCGTCGAGTACATGCGCGCCGGGCGCATCAAGGCCACGCACATCCAGCGGCAGTACTACCAGGGCTATCTCGTGCCCTACATCCTCTACGCCATCAAGAGCATCGGCCTCGACGCGACAAGGACGATCCTCGCCCCCCAGATGGACGACGCCCGCCGGGTCAACACGGGCATCGACGTGGTCCCGGCGGACAAGATCGACGCCTACAACGACTTCCTCGGCTCCATCGACGCGAACCAGTAGCGGCGCCGCGGCCCCGAGGAGGGCCTCGCGCGGGCCGATCCGGGGGACGGCCACGCGACGCGGTGATCGAAGCCCAGAACGACGATCAATCACGTTGGGCGAGCGAGAAATGAACCGCCAAGACGCCGAGGACGCCAAGAAGAAGACAAAGTCTTGGCGTCCTTGGCGTCTTGGCGGTTCGAAGTTCTGCTCGTTTCAGGTGGGTTCAACCCGTTTGTTGCTCTAGACTAGCCCGCTGCCCTGATCCCGGGCGGCCGTCGCCCGCGCCGGTCACAGGCAGGTGCAGAGCGGATCCCCCGCGACGCACCCGCAGCCCACCTTGGCGCCGTCGCGACGCCGGGGCGCTGCGCCCGGCGCAGCCCCGGCGGGCTCGGCCTGCGCCTCGCCGCGCGCGGACGGCGCTTCGCCGTACGTCGGCGGCTCCTCCGCTGCGGGCGGCGGCGCCTCGGCTGCGGGCGGCGGCGCCTCGCGGAGCACGGGCGGGCGCGCGACGCTCCTCCCGGTGCGCTCGTCGGCGTCGGGCCGCGCGACGCTCTGCGGCGGGATGAGGCTGCCCACGGTGATGCTGACGCCGGGCTCCACGGCGTGGCGCGGCGCCGCGACGCCGCCCATGACGACGAGCGAGGAGCCGAGCGCCGTGCCGGCGGCGAGCAGGCCGCCTCCCACCGCCGCAGCGGCGAGGTTGCGGATGCGGCGCCGGCTCACGCCCACGGGGCAGTCGGCCGTGAGCAACGTCCCGTCGGCGCGCTGGTAGAGCCGCACGCAGAGGTCGCCGGCGGCCGCGCGGACGAGCCGCTCCGCCTCCTCGCGCGGCATCTCCGACAGGTTGTACACGTGCTTCTCGCAGTGGCGGCAGAAGCGCACCCGGTCGTCGCCGGCCATCTCTTCCCAGCGCGCGGTGCACGGGCTCGCGACGCGCAGGCTGTCGAGCAGCGGCAGACCCCGGCGCGCCGCGATGCCGTCGAGCTTCTGGCGCACCGTCTCGAGCTCCCCCTCCAGGTGCCGCTGGGCCTCCTGAAGGGCCGAGAGCTCCCTCACCCGCTCCTGGATGGCCGCGAGCTCCTCGACGAGCTGGGCGTGGCGAGCGTTGAGGGCGTCGACGTCGTCTCGGTAGGGTGTGGGCATGGCGGATTGGACGGTGGAGGGGCGGCCAGGATTCTGCTCAAGGCCGTCCGCCCGACGGCGAGGAGCGCAGGAGTCTGTCCGGAGGCCAAGTGTAGCCCGGCCCTTCCCCCGGATCACCTCCGGGCGAGCGGGGCGGGCAGTCACGCTGCGGGCGTACGCCGCTCCGGGCGCGCGCCGAGCGCTGCGCGCCGTCGCCAGGGCAACGATCACGTGGAGCGAGCGAGAAATGAACCGCCAAGGCGCCGAGGACGCCAAGACAAGAAGACAGTGTCTTGGCGTCCTTGGCGGTTATCTCCGGGCAGATGCCGGAGAGGACCCTCTGCGCGCGGGCGCACATGGGGCGAGGACACCTTTGTTCAAGCCTGATGGCGCGCTGGCGCACATGCGGCGATGTGCGCTTGTACAAGCCTTGGTTGTGGTAGCTTGCCCGCATGACCAGCGCGACCGTGACGCTGCTCGGCGCCGCCGAGGCGTCGCGCCCCCCTGCGCGGCGGGCTCGCCTCATCGAGTTCCTGCTGGTGGGGGGCGGGACGCTCGTGCTCTTCCCCCTCGCGTGGCTCCTGCGCCACGCCGTCGGGCTCGATCCGGCGGAGCTCGCGGTCGGCTTCTTGACGTTCCACGCGGCGTCCTTGATCAACGACCCGCACTTCGCGGTGACGTACCTGCTGTTTTACAGGGACGCGCGGCAGCGCGCCCTCGGCGGCGAGCTCGCCCCCGCGCAGCGCGCTCGCTACATCGTGGCCGGGCTCCTCGTGCCGCTCGCGCTCGTCGCGTGGGCCGCCGCGGCGCTGACGACCGGCTCCGCGCGGATCATGGGCTTCATGATCCAGCTCATGTTCTTCCTCGTGGGCTGGCACTACGTGAAGCAGGGCTTCGGCATCCTCACGGTGCTCTCGGCGCGACGGGGCTACCGCTTCGGCCCGGCGGAGCGCCGGGCCATCCTGGCGCACTGCTTCGCGGGCTGGGCGTATGCGTGGGCGAGCCCCGCCGATCCGGGCAGGGAGGTCGCGGAGAAGGGCGTGATCTACACGTCGATCGCGCACCCGCCGGGGCTCGAGCTCGCCGCCGGGATCGCCTTTGGCGTGAGCGCCGTCGCGCTGCTCTGGGCGCTCGCGCGCAGGTGGCGCGCGGAGCGGCGGTTACCGCCGCTCGAGCCGCTGGCGGGGTTCTTCATCACGATCTGGCTCTGGACGGTGTACTCGAGCCTCGACCGGCTCATGGTGTACCTGATCCCGGCGCTCCACTCCGTTCAGTACCTGTATTTCGTCTGGCTCCTGAGGCGGAACGAGGCGCGCGAGGCCGAGGGCCCGCCGACCTTCGGGAAGCCGACCACCCTGCGCCTCGCGATGCTGGCGGCGTCCGCCGTGGGGCTCGGCTGGGTGCTGCTCCGGGGCGCGCCGGCGCTCCTCGACGGCGCGCTGGTGCTGAACGCGAGCGCGGGAGAGGCGGCGGCCGACCTCGGCGAGACACCGTATCTCGCGGCGATCTACGTGTTCGTGAACATCCACCATTACTTCATGGACAGCGTGATCTGGCGCCGCGACAACCCGGATACGCGGTATCTGATGCACTCGAGTTGATCCGGCCGGCGCGGGCGCCCGCGCGGCGGTTCCCGGGAGCGTCCCCGCCCCCGGGCCGCTTCACGCCCTCCGGGCCACCGCCGCCCTCGCCGCGCGCGCCGTGAGCCAGACGGCGGCGGCCGCGCCGCCGAGCGCGGCGGCCGCGCCAAGGCCGACGCGGAGGAGCGCCGCCGCGTCCTTCTCCGGCCGGTGGTCGGGCAAATAGGGGCGGACCGCGCGCGGCAGCACCCACGACTCGCTCCCGGGGCCCTCGCCGCCGAGGGCGCGCACGACGCGGGCGAGGCGGGTGCGGGGCGCCGTGCGGCTCTGGACCCACGGGACGAACCGGAGCAGGGGCACGCGGCCCGGGGCCTGCCGCTCCATCCAGGCGACGACGCGGCGGAGCTCGTCGGCGGTCGCGGCGGCGCTGCCGTCGCCCTCGAGGCGGCGCCACTCGTTGTGGCCGGGCAGGACCCACGTGAAGCGGAGGTGGCCAGCCTCCGCCAGCGCGGCCAGGCGGCGCACGGAGCCGATCTGGCGCTCCCAGTCGTCCCAGCACTGGAGCCGGAACGCCGTCATCTGCCCGAGCCTCCGCGAGTACGCGAGGTGATCGCCCGTGAACAGGAAGCGGCCCCTGTACAGGAGGCACATCGAGCCCGGCGTGTGGCCGGGCTGGGAGAGCACGGCGAGCTCGGCGCCGGCGAGCTCGCCGTCGGAGAGCGGCGCGCCCTCCAGGGTCATGGGCTCGGGACGATCGGCAAGCTGGACCTCGACGTCGCCCGTCGCCGCGCCGTACTCGCTGCCGCGCAGCCTCACGTCCGCGGCGCCGAGGACGCGGCGGCAGCCGGGGAAGCGCGCCGCGAACTCGGCGTGATGCTCGGCGTGGTCGCGGTGCGTGAGGAAGATCCACCGCACGCCGCCGTGCTCCTCGAGGAAGCGGAAGATGTCCTCGCTCGGCTTCGGCAGGTCGACGAGCACGCCGCCGCCGGGGCGCTCGATGAAGTAGCTCGTGGCGCCGATGTTGTCGGGCGAGGGGTGGCCGAGCGCCCAGACGTCGTCCTCGATGCGCCGCGGCCACGCGCGAAACGGCGCGCCGAGCGCGCCGGGGCGCACCCGCCCCGCCGGCGTCCTCAGGCGCAGCGCGTGGACCGGGCAGGCGGCGACCGCCGCGCGCGCCGCCTCGAGATCGGCCAGGCTCCGCGGCTGGCGCAGGACGCCCGTGAACGCGCCCTCGTCGTAGGTGCCTTCCAGCACGGCGGGGCCGCGGCGCTGGGCGCCGCCATCCATGCGCTCCCAGTGGGCCGGAGAGACCTCGCCCAGGAGATCGGGCGCGTAGTTCCTGCAAACGCCTGCGCCGCAGCAGGCGCGCGTGACGTGGAGTCGACCCAAGTGGCCCTCGCCGACGTCCTCTCTCTCGCTGTCGTTCGACGCGTGGTGCATAGGACGCGGACACTACCACGCTGCTCGCGAGCAGGCATGTCGGCCCCGCATCGGAATACCGGACACAGCGGTGCGGCCTCTCTCCATGACGCCGTCGTGCGTCGAGCGCGCGGCACCGGCCTCACTCGCCGGCCATGATGACCAGCGTCGAGTCCGGTTCCGGCGTGATCACCCCGCCTGTGTGCGCGCCGCCCGTATACCCCTGAAGGCCCATCTCCGGCTCGTCGAGGCCGCCGATCTCATCCTCGGCGGACACGCGGTTGCCCACGGCCCTGTCGATGACGAACAGCGCCGCCGCGCTCACGGGCACCACGTAGAGGAGGTTCGCCGCGATGCCGACGAGCTGCGCGGCGAGCTGGCTCGCGTCGCCGTGGAGCAACCCGCGCACAGGCCCCTCGACGCCGTTGAGCCCCGCGCCGTACTTGCCGTTCGCGAACAGGCCGAGCGCGAGGATCCCCCACGTCCCGTTCACCGCATGAACGGACACCGCGCCGACCGGATCATCCACCTTGAGCCGCCCCTCGACGAAGAGCGTCGAGACAACGACGAGCACGCCCGCCACCGCGCCGATGAGCACGGCCGCCGGCGCCGAGACGAACGCGCACGACGCCGTGATGGACACGAGCCCCGCGAGCATTCCGTTGCAGAGCATCGTCACGTCCGGCTTGCCGTAGCGCGCGGTCACGTAGATGTACGCCGCGATCGCGCCGGAGGCCGAGGCGAGCATCGTGTTGGTGGCGACGACGCTGATCTGCCGGTCGGTGCCCGCGAGCGTGGACCCGGCGTTGAAGCCGAACCAGCCGAACGCGAGGATGAACGTGCCGATGACGACCATGGGGATGTTGTGGCCAGGGATGGCCCTGGGCATGCCGCTCCTGTCGTACTTGCCGACGCGCGGGCCGAGCATCTTCGCGCCGATGAACGCGATGATCCCGCCGGTCATGTGGACGACCGAGCAGCCGGCGAAATCGACGTGGCCGTGCCCGAGGCCGAAGTCCCTGCCGAGCGTGGACAGCCACCCTCCGCCCCAGACCCAGTTGGCGTAGATGGGATAGATGATCGTCGAGATGACGGCGCTGAAGAGGACGAAGGAGAGGAACCTCCAGCGCTCGGCCATCGCCCCCGTGGGGATGGTCGCGGTGGTGTCCATGAACACCATCTGGAAGAAGAAGATCGTCGCCACCGCGGGCGTGAAGACCTCGCCTGCGAGGAAGAACCCGGTCGTGCCGAACAGCCCGAGCTCCCTGCCGGCGACGGTGACGGTGAACTCGCTCGAGAGCGTCCCGTCGCCGCCCAGCGTCCCGAGCGCGCCGACGCCGCCCATCTGGAGCGCGAACCCCACGCTCCAGAAGCCGAGGATGCCGATCGCATAGACGAGGAAGTTCATCCCCATCGTGTGCGCGGCGTTCTTCGCGCGCGTGAGGCCGGTCTCGACCATCGCGAAGCCCGCCTGCATGAGCATCACGAGGAACCCCGAGACGAGGATCCATACGAAGTTGATCGACACCTGGACATCGGCGATCTGCTTCGCGACGTCCAGCGGGGCGGCATCGGACATGGCTTCACCTCCTCGAGATGGGTGCGGACCTCACCTGCACGCGACGGCGATGAGCCAACCGGTGAACCTGGCAGGATCCTGGAGGTTGTACGCGGCCATGCTCGCCTCGTCGGGTGGGACGCGCGTCGGTGACAGCAAACGGACCAGTTCGGCAGGTTGATCGTCGAGGTCCGCCCGTTTCGTCGTCGTTTCGCGCGCATCTTTTTTGTGCTGTATCGTGTTCGCGTGCGGCTCGCCGTGCTCGGCGCCAGACGGCCACCCGACGACGAGGGGTAGGAGCGCGCGCCGTCGCGGCGTCGGGGGCGGCGGCGAACGTCGGAGACGTCCCGGCGCAGCATCGAACGTCGGAGACCTCCCGGCGCTCCCCGACGGCGGCGCCGGGGCGCTCCTCGAGCGAGGGAGACGCGCGCGTCGCGCGCCGAGCCCCGTTGCCGCGCCACGGCGGCGCATGGCCTCCGGCGAGGTGAACCGGTTCACACGCTGCGTCACGGCGGCGGACGGCCGGGCCTGCGCCGCCGCCGCGCGCGGCGGCTCGGCGGCGGTCGACGCACGTTCCCGGCGGTGCCGCCCCTCCCGGCAACCCTTGACGCCCCGCCTCATCGCGCCGATGAGCGCACGACGTGAGACCGGCACGGAACCGGCGGCGCCTCACCCCGGGCGTGACCGCAAAAACTGAACCGGTTAACTATCCCGGTCTTGCTTCCCCACTGACACAGCTCGCAGGGAAGGACCCATGAAGCGCATCCAGCCGACCTCACGCTTGCTCGCCGCATCCATCCTGTTCCTGACCGCCGCCTGCGGGTCGTCGAACGACGGCACGCCGCCCGGCGAGGACACGCCGCCCGGCGAGGACACGCCGCCCGGCGAGGACACGCCGCCCGGCGAGGACACGCCGCCCGGCGAGGACACGCCGCCCGGCGAGGACACGCCGCCCGGCGAGGTCCCGGACTTCCCGGACACGCCGAGGGGCAAGCTCCTCGAGGACCTCTTCACGTCGTCCCGGGACGGCAAGTTCCGGTTCGGATACGAGAACAGCACCGTGTGGGGCCTCTACGACGCCGACAAGATGCAGCTCGTGTCGACGAACGACTGGTTCTCGACCATCGCGGGCGCGGCGAGCCGCGGCGAGCGCGACTGGACGTCGGACGCCGGCGCCACCGTGGGCAAGACCCCCGGCCTGCTCGGCCTCTCCCTCGACGCGATGGTCTTCGACCCGGTCTCCTGGAATCGGCGCGACGTCACCGCGGACGCCGCGGCGTACATGCTCGCTCAGCCGGCCGGCATGGTGGCCATCGACTGGCACTCGCCCCCTTGCAACTACGACATCAGCACCTCCGACTTCGCGGAGGCCATCGAGACGCCGCTCGCCACCATCTCGGTCGACGGACAGGAAGTCCCGATCCACGCCCAGGGCGGCGGGACGCCGTTCTACGCCGAGACGTACTACGCGCGCTCGCTCGCCTCCACCGACGACATCCCGGAGAACCTGAAGTGCATCTGCAAGATCGCCAATGACCTGCCCATCGCGGAGGGCAGCCACGCCGGGATCTCCGCGCGCGACTGGCTCGTCGCCCACGCGAAGTACGTGGCCCAGTTCTTCCGGGAGCACGGGCTCGACGGCAAGCCGATCGTGCTCAGGCCGTTTCACGAGCACACAGGCGCCTGGTTCTGGTGGGGTCAACCCTACTGGAACTGCGGCGCCCTGCTCGGCGACGATCAGGCCGTCACCGGCCCCGACGCGTACCGCGCCGCGTACCGCACGTTCGCCGAGGCCCTCCGGAGCGAGCCGGGGATGGAGAACGTGATCTTCGCCTACTCGACCGACAAGCTGCAGAAGCTGAGCGACAGCGAGGTGACGTCCGCCGAGGCGAAGGTCAGGGACCCGGAGAGCCTCTCTCGCGACATGCTCCGGGCGCGCCTCGTCGAGGAGCTCACCGAGCTCGGCGCGGCGTACGTGAGCCCGCCGCAGCAGGCGATCTTCGCCCAGAGCGGCGCGCCGTCGTCCGAGATGCTGCAGGAATATTACCTCGAGGCATATCCCGGCGACGACCTCGTCGACATCCTCGGGATCGACCTCTATTACCCCTACGAGCGGGCGGCGTCCCCGGCCGATCTCGACGACATGAAGCGGATGGCCGGCGCCGTCGCGGAGATCGGCGAGTCGAAGGGCAAGCCGCACGCGCTCACCGAGACGGGCACCTACCGGCTCCACCTCCTCCACCGGGTGAGCAAGCTCGCGGCGGGCGACTCGCTCACGCTGTATTCGGCGGAGCACGTCAGCCGGTGGAACGATACCCTGTTCGATCAGACCCTGAAGACGGAGTTCCTGTCGAACTACGGCCTCGGCGCGGCATCCGCCGTCGTGCTCTCCCCGGACGAGGTCACGAGCCTGTTCCCGGGCGCGGGGCAGGGCGCGCTCACGGAGGACTGGTACAACGAGCACCTGCTCGAGATCGCGCGGAGCACCGGCGTCTCGTACGCGCTCACGTGGCAGACCTACTACGACGGCAGCGACTTCGACGACAAGCCCGTCTATTACTACGTCCCGTTCCCGGGGCACCCCGAGGCGGAGAGCTTCCGGACGTTCGCGCGGGATCCCGCGGTCTGCTTCGACGCGACGGCCTGCGAGTAGCTCGGGACCGCGCCGCGAGGCGCGGCCCTTGTGACGCCGACCCGCCAGACCTCCGGCGGGTCAGGGCTCGCCGGCGAGCTTCTTCACCGCGGCCAGCAGGAGGTCCGGCTTGAACGGCTTGATGATCCAGCCCTTCGCGCCGGCCTTCCGGGCCTTCTCGATGAGCTCGGGCTGCCCCTCTGTCGTGAGCATGAGGATCGGGACGCCTGTCGCGAGGTTCTTGTCCCGCAGGCCCTGGATCATCTCGATGCCGTTCATCACGGGCATGTTCACGTCCGCGATGATCATCGCCAGATCCCCCTTGCAGGCGGCGACGGCGGCGATCGCGTCGCGGCCGTTGTCCGCCTCCAGGGTGGCGTAGCCCGCCCCCTGGAGCAGGATGCCTACCTGCTGGCGGACCGTGCTCGAATCCTCGACGAGAAGAATCTTCCTGGGCATCTGTCGTGTCTCTCCTTGGGCGTCCGCGGCCCCGCAGGTCAGAACAGCAGCACTTCGCCTTCGCGCTGCGGGTCGGGCGGGCTCCCTTCCTCGAGCTTGAGCGCGGCGTCGGGGGCGAGCGCGTCGAAGAGCACGGCGAGCCGGTCGGGCCCTGCGTCGAACAGCAGCCGCCGGAAGCCCTCGCTCTGCTCCTCTCGAGCGCGCAGGTGATCGCCGATCGCCGCGCTCGGCGTCGAGAGCACGATGACGAGCCCGAGCGGGCGCAGGCGGTTCTTCACCCGCCCGAGGAGCTGGTTGGCGAGCTCGCTCGCCCAGTCGCACACCATGTCCTCATCGAGCTCGCGCCGGTCGCGCAGCGGGTGGCTGCGCGTGATGAGCGACACGGGGGCGACGAGCGTCAGGCTCCCGCGGAGGTGATCGCCCGTGAAGCCGATGAACGAGACGACCGCGTTGCCCGGCGTCACCTGCGGCTCCGCGTCCTCCAGCAGCCGGAGCTCGACGCCGTTGTCGCGGAACAGGTGGACGCACGACGCCGCAAGCTCGTCATGGATGCGGTGCCAGCTCTCCGGATTCATTCAGCTCTCCTCGGTGTCTCGCGCTGCATTGTCGACGCGCTCACGGTGCCGCGCGCTCCGGTTGGCTCGCGCTCGGCGCGCCGCCGGCGCCGCTCGGTGACAGGCCCGGGTTCGACCCGCCGCCCGGCGGGTGGCTCGGGCTCGACCCGCCGCCCGGCGGGTGGCTCGGGCTCGACCCGCCCGGGGGTGGGAGGCTCGGGCTCGCCCCCACGCCCGGGGGCGGGAAGCTCGGGTTCGAGCTGACGCGCGAGGCGCCGGCGAGGAGCGCGCCGGGCCGGCTCGACGGCGGCAGCGAGGCGGACGGCGCGCCCGCGGGCAGGACGGCGGCCTCGTTCAGCTCCCGGGGGAACCGGAAGCGGAACGTCGTCCCCTGCCCCGCCTTCGTGTCGATCTCGATCCGGCCGGAGAGCCGCCGGCACTCGTGGAGCGCGACGCCGAGGCCGACGCCCCGGCCCGAGACGTCCGTGACCTGCTCGGCGGTGCTGAAGCCGGGTGAGAACAGCGCGGCCTCGAGATCCCGCCGCGTGGCGCTCGGCAGCCCGACGGCGGCGGCCTTCTCGCGCACGCGCTCCCAGTCGATGCCCGCGCCGTCGTCGCCGATCTCGATGAGGATCTCGTCCGCCGTCGCGCGCGAGCGGAGCGTGAGCACGCCGCCCGGCGGCTTGCCCGCCCGCTCGCGCACCTCCGGCATCTCGATGCCGTGGTCCATCACGTTGCGGACCACGTGGCCGAGCGCCTGCCACATCGCGGCGAAGCGCGCCGCGGGGAGCCGCACGCCCCCGGCGTCGATGCGCACGTCCGGCCTCGGCTTGCCGAGCCGCCGCGCCAGCGTCTCGGCCTGGTCCTTCATCCGGTTGAACCGCACGTCGGTCCGCTCGTTGCGGAGCGCCTCGAGCGCCCGCTCGAGCTCGGCGGGATCGCGGCGCTGGCGCGCCATCTCGAGCAACGCCTCGATCTCTTCGTGGGTCACGTCGACGCGCATGGCCTGCGCCGCCCCGGCGAGCAGGCTGCTCGCGCGCGCCACGAACGCGCACCACGCGTCCTTCAGCGCCTCCAGCTGCTCGTCCGGCGGCAGCGAGCGCTCCTCGACGACGAAGCTCTCGATCTCGTGCGCCACGCTCGCCACGCTCGTCACGCCCCAGAGCCCGGCGTTGCCCTTGATCGTGTGCACGAGGCGCATCACGTGGTCGACCTCGGCGATCGTCCGCGCGCTCACCGCGTCGACGAGCTTGCTCGTGTCGTTCACGAACCCGAGGAGGCCGAGCCGGTCCTTCACGGCCCGCTCGAACACCTGGATGTACTCGCGCTGCCGCTCGTACTCCCGCAGGGAGTCCATCGTGGCCGTGACGTCGGTGACCACCATCAGCGCGCCGTTGAACTGGCCCTCGGGGGACAGGATCGGCTTGAAGCCGAGCGTGAGGTGGCGGCCGCCGCGGAGCAGCGCCTTCGGGAGCTGATCGAGGACGACCTCGAGCGGGAGGAAGTCCTCGCAGGCGGCCTCCCACCCCATCGTGAGGAAGGCGCGGGCCCGGGGGTCACGATCGGCGATGCGGTCGGCGAAGTGCTCCCCGGGCGACGGCGCGCCGAAGAGGCGCTCGAACGCGGCGGAGTACGCGGGCTCCATCGTGCCGTCCCGGCGGATGGTCACGAGCGCCTGATCGACGTTGTCGAGCACGAGGCGCATCTCGCCATTGCGCTTCTCGAGCTCCCGCGTCCGCTCGGCGACGGTGGCCTCGAGGTTCTGCCGGTGGCTCTCGAGGGCCTCGTCGCGCGCCTGGATGCCCGCCAGCATCTCGTTGAAGGCGTCCGTCAGCGCCCCGAACTCGTCGTCGGCCGTCTTGCGGGCGCGCGTCCTGTAGTCGCGCGTCCGCCGCACGTGGGCCGCGGCCTCGCCGAGGACCTCCAGCGACCGGGACAGCCCCCGCACGAGGACGAACGCGAGCGCGACGGACAGGAGGAGCACGAGCGCGGAGACCGCGATGCCCTTGTGCATCGTCCTCCGCGTGCCCTCGACCTTGTCCGCCGCGGCGCGCCGCATGCCCGTGAGCGCCTCGCGCTCGATGGAGGCGAGCCGGTCGAGGCGCCATTGCTGCGCGTCGAACCACGCGTCGTGATCGAGGGCCAGCGCCTCGTCCGTCGACGCGATCGCGGCGGCCCGGAGCGCGTCGGCGCGCTGCACGCGCACGTGCAAGAGGGAGGCGTCGTAGAGCGCCCGCGCCGACTCGGACGCGTTGGCCATGAACGCCTCGCGATAGAGCTCCTCCTCGGTCATCAAGGTGACCAGCGTCTTGAAGGCGCCGGGCTCGAACTGCGTTGACGCGAAGGCGTGCGCGAGCAGCGCGTGCTGGCGGCTGGCGCGCTCGGCGAACTCGTGGACGGCGACGAGCGACTGGATGCTGCGCAGGAGCTCGCCGTCGTCGCTCAGCTCGGAGAGGCCGGCGTTGGCCCGGATGAGGCTCACGTTGATGGCACCGAACACCTTGAGCACGCTGTCGAGCGGCACCGGCTTCGCGTCGGCCTGGCCCCGGAACGCGCCGAGCTCGCGGACCCGCTTGCGCGCCTCGGCGAGATCGCGGGCGAGCCGGTCCGGCAGCCGGGAGAGGTCGCGCTCGGCGAGGAACGCGTCGAGGCGGGCGAGGCCCTCGTCGGTGGCCGCCCGCGCCGCCTTGAGCTCGGCGCCCGCGCGCGCGAGCGCCGGACCGCGCTGGAACGGCCGCGGGGTGCCCCCCTCGACGTCGGGGTCCCGCGCCTCGAGCGGGCGGACCTCCAGCCCCTCGACGAGCGCCGTCCAGGCCCGCTCCTTCTGCAGCGCGTGCAGCGGTTGCGCCATGATCGACGAGAGCTGCGCGAGATCCTCGATCGAGCCGATCCCCGCCGCCCGCTCGGCCTGCTGCCGCGCGTCGCCCACGATCATCGCCGCCAGCAGCAGGGCGCCGATCACGGGCACGCCGGCCAGCGACCAGAGCTTCAACCGAATCGAGGCGTCACGTAATCTCGGCATGCACAACCATCCCCCCGGATCGGCTCGCCCGGCACGCAGGCCGCTCGCGTCTCGTGTGCTCCTCGACAGGGGGCTCCGGGCGAGCGCCCGGGTCTCCGCGCCTTCCGCTCATCTGGAGCATCGGACGAGGCGAGCATCGCAGAGGATCACGGCGGCGCCCAGATACAGAGTCGTCGTCGGGCCTTCCTCGCGCACCATGTGTGTCTTCCTGATTCAGGCGCTTTCTTGTTGCTGCGGTTCATGTGTGCGCGTGCAACCACGTGCAACCGCGTGCAACGGAGTGCGACCGCGTGCAACCGCGTGCGTCGGATCAGCGCGGAGCGCGTCGAGTTCCCACCTCTCATCCTTCCTGTGTATGCTACGCGTGACGGTCGCGAGTCCGCAAGAGCGCGTGCGATGTCGGCAAGCCGCAACCGGAGCTCTGCGGGCAGGGGAGAAAGCAATGGTGATGGGTCGGAGATCACAGCGGCGAGCGCGCGTGTGGCGCCTCGCGCGCGCTTCGAGCGCTGCCATCGGAGGCGTGCTCGTCACGGCATCGCTCGCGCACGCGCAGGGCCAGGGCGCCGGCGTCGCGCCGGGTGCCGCCGCAGCGCCCGCCGCGCCCGGAGCAGCCGCTCCGCCCGCTGCGGCGCCCGCCGCGCCCGCCGCCCCCGCTGCGGCGCCCGCCGCCCCCGCTGCGGCGCCCGCCGCGCCCGCTGCGCCCCCTGATGCGCCCGCCGCGCCCGCTGCGGCTCCGGCGACGGGCGGAGAGGCTGCCGTCGAGGCGCGGCTCGCCGCGGCGGAGAAGCGCGCGGCAGATCTCGAGAAGCGCCTCGCGGCGATCGAGGACGCGCAGGCGTCGCCGGAGGACGACGGGAAAGAACTGCTCCGGCTCTACGGGTTCATCGACGTCGGCGTCCAGCGCATGTGGGTCCCGGAGAACTCGGCCCTCGCGGCCGCCGCCCCGAACGCGAACGCCACGAACTTCGTCGTGGGGAACCTGAACCTCTACCTCGATGCGCAGCCGAGCGACCACTTTCGCTTTCTCGGGGAGCTGCGGTTCACGACCGCGCCCGGCGGCGCCCCGACGCCGGCCCCGCCGACGACGCCGCTGCCGCCCGACGTGGTGTCCCGGGTGACCACGCAGCCGTACGGGACCTTCGACTCGGCGGCGCTCGCGCTCGGCTCGCCGACCACCTACGCCGGCCTCGTATCGATAGAGCGCGCCCACATCGACTGGACGCGGTTCAACCTCTTCAAGGTGCGCGTCGGGCAGTTCTTCACCCCGATCGGCATCTACAACGTCGACCACGGCAGCCCGGTGCTCATCACCGCCGCCATCCCCTACTTCATCACGTCGCGCCTGTTCCCCACGCGGCAGACCGGGCTCATGATCTACGGCAGCACGTTCACGGGCCCGTGGGAGCTCGGGTACAACGCCTACGTGAGCAACGGGCGCAACGAGGACGCGCCGTTCGCCTTCGACGACGACCGCGGCTTCGGCGGCCGCCTGCACGCCAGCTACGAGAACCCCGGCAAGCTGGCGTTGAAGCTCGGCGGATCGTTCATCGCGAGCCACGCCCGCGACTGGGTCGCCGATTACAAGATCGGGCAGTTCGAGCCGACCATCCACGCGACGTGGTCGTTCCGGGAGTACGTGGGCGCCGGCGACGTCTCGCTCGACATCGGGGCGACGCGCCTGCGCGCGGAGGCGGCGGTCGTCCGCGTCGTCTTCGACGAGGGCAAGCGCCAGGGCGGAGGCGGGCTCTACGCGCCGGACGCCTGGAAGACCTCCACGTACGCCGTGGCCGCGCACCGGTTCGATTTCCTGAACATGGAGCCGTTCGTCATCGGCGCCGCCCTGCACGCGCCGTTCTTCGGGCACGATACGATGTTCCAGGTCGGCGGCGGCCTGAACTTCTACGTCACCCCCGACATCACGATTCGGACCCAGGCGCTGCGCACGATCATGACCGTCCTGCGCGATCAGGAGACCACGGTGCCCGGTATCCCCCCGGTGGAGAATTTCCACACCACGTACGCGCTCGCTCGCCTGATCCTGGCCTTCTGAGAGAGGTTCGACGCAACGATGAAGCGTTTATCCCTTCTGCTCCTCCTGGCCCTGCTCGGCATGACCCCGTCCGCCTCGTCCTTCGCGGTGGAGGAAGAGATCGTCGTCGTCGTCAACCAGGCCAACCCTGTCCGGGCGGCGGGGCGCGACACGCTCCGTCCCATCTTCCAGACGACGCGGACCGAGTGGTACGGCAGGTCGGCGGTGCCGGTGAACCTCCCCGAGGACTCCGCGCTGCGGCAGCGCTTCGACATGGCGGTGCTGGGCCTGGATCCCGAGGGCGTCGCCCGTTACTGGATCGACCGGAAGATCCGCGGCGGCGAGCGGCCGCCGCGCAAGGCGGCGAGCCCGAGCGCCGTCCTCCGCATCGTGGGCGAGGAGGCGGGCGGCATCGGGTACATCGCCGCCGGCGATGTCAACTCCTCTGTCAAGGTGATCGCGCGCATCCGCGACGGCCAGGTGGTGCCGCCGTGAGCCTGAGGAGAGAGGAGCGACCGATGGACACCCACCCTTCTCGCACCGTGCCGTCCCCCCGTTGCAGGGCCCTGCTCGTCGCGCTCGGCGCCGTCTGTGCGGCGACGCTCGCGGGATGCTGGGATTCGACCCCCTGCGATCCGGATCAGCTCGTCTTCATGAACGCGTGCATGGATCCGTTGCCGCCGACCGGCACCGGCACCGGCTTCGGCACCGGCACCAGCACCAGCATGGGCACCGGCTTCGGCACCGGCACCGGCTTCGACACCGGCACCGGCGGCGCGGGCGGCGGCACCGGTGGCGCCCCTGGCACCGGCGGCGCGGGCGGCGGCACCGGCGGCAACGCGGGCGATGGCGGCGCAGGCGGCAGTTCCCCGGGCGACGGCGGCGCCGGCGGCGCGGGCGGCGGCACCGCGGGCGGCGGCACCGCGGGCGGCGGCGGCGCCTAGAGTACCGATCACGTTGAGCGAGCGAGAAATGAACCGCCAAGGACGCCAAGAAGACGAGAACTTGGCGCCCTTGGCGCCTTGGCGGTTCGAGATTCTGCTCGTTTCAGGCAGGTTCAACCCGTTTGTCGCTCCAGGCTCGACCGCCCCCTCTGGAGCGCCCCCGCCCAGCTCGATTGCGCCTCCCCGTCGCCGAGCGGGGGTCGCCCGCACAGGAGACGGGTCCAGATCGGCGTTTTCGGCGCACAGGCGCACTCCAGTGCGCCGAGCACCGAAAACGCCGAGATGGGCCGGTATCCGAAGCGGGCGGCCCCTGCTCAAAAGAGGATGACTTTGCCGTCGAGGGGGAGCGGGGAGGCGTTCGAGAAGATCAGGGAGCCGTCGTCGAAGTCGCCGCTCAACGTGACGAGCACCTCGCCCTTCAGCGTCCGGAAAGAATAACAGAACTGCTGTCTGCAGCTCCGGTGCCGGCGCTCCACGTCGCTCGGGCTGCGCAGCTGCGGCAGCTCCGTCTGCAGCGTGATCTGGAACCGGGCGATGCGGCTCTTCACCTTCCCCATGAGCTGATTGGCAACCTCGCGCATCCAGTCGCCGAAGCCCTCGGGCATGGGTGGCAGCCCCTTCATGGCACGGAACACGCCAGCGTTCGCGGACAGGGCGAGCACGCCGCTGAAGCCGGGGGCGAAAAAATCGATCGTGCTCGCCGGATCGCTGTGGACGCGCCCCTCTTCACGGCAATCACCGGTATCCACAGGTGCGATGGCCACACCGTAAAAATGAAAGAGCTCCACGGTCGCGCCTTGAACGAGGACGTCGATGGTGCGTACCCTGCGCGAAGGGGGTGGTCGTGACGTGGGCGAAGCATCGCTCGGCGGGGCGGGACGGGAGGGCGCGGGCGGCGGCACGCTGAGCCGGGACGGCTCGCTGGGAGGGGCGGGACGCGAGGACGACGCCGACGGCGGCGCGCTTCGAGCCGAGCGGCTCACGTCGCGACCCTCGGTGCTCGGAGGCTCATGAAGGCTGTGCCCCGGCCGCGTGTCGGACTCACGATTCCGTAGGGTACCACGCCGACGCACCATGATAAACGCACAGCGTACCCTACGTGTACCCCCTCCGGCAATGCCGTTTGCGGACGAGATGCGATGATGCGCCGAGACGCGGGCTCTCACGTCCGGTTCGCATGGAGGCGTGGCTGCCGCGGCGCGTTGCGCCCGTGCCAGAGCGTGCTCCCTCGCCTCTTGGTCTTCTGTATTTACAATGCCGGCGCCAAAAGACGCCGAGCCCGCTCATCGTCGAGGCGGGCACCGCGCGCCGCGAGCCCCAGTGCTCCACGTTCTCGCCGCCCTCGACGCGGCGCAGACCGTAGAAGCCATGGGCGGCGCCGTTGCGCGTCCCTTCGGAGAGGGTGAATACGTAGTTGTCGTCGGCGATGACGTGGTGCACCCGGGCGTAGCCGATGTCCTCCTCCGTCACCTACTCGACGGATGCGCTCGGCGGCGCCCCGACACCGACGCATCTCGACTCGGCTGAAGCTCCGAAGCCAGATGAGCGCAGGCGTCCGCCGGGCGTGACGCGGCGGCTCATCGCTTCGCCCGCGATCGCTCGCCGGCCATGGCCGCGGCGAGCCAGCCGCGGAGCGCCGCGATCTCCTGGCGGTCCGCTGCGCCCTCGGGGTACACGAGCCGATAGCGTAGGCCGTCGAGCACCGGCCCGAAAGGCTGCACGAGGGCGCCGCTCTTCAGCTCGTCGGCGACGAGGAACACGCTCAGCAGCGCGACGCCCTGCCCCGCGATCGCCGCCTGGATGGCGTGGGCCTCGTCGGAGAACGTGACGCCGGCGTCCGCGCGGACGCCGGCGAGACCGGCGCGCTCGAGCCACAGGCGCCACGTCGGCGTGTCGCGCTCGACGCGCCGCCACTCGAAGTGGAGAAGCGGCTTGTGGCGCAGGTCCTCCGGGCGGCGCACGCCGAGCCCTGGGCTGCAGACGGGCGCGAAGCGATCCGCGATCAGCACCTCGGCGGCGAGGCCGGGGTACGGGCCTCGCCCGTACCGGATCGCCGCGTCGGCCTCGGCCGCGTGCAGGTCGACGGGCTCGTCCGACGCGTGGAGGCGCAGGTCGAAGCCGGGGCACGCCTCGCGGAACGCCGCGACCCGGGGCACGAGCCACCTGGCCGTGAAGGCCGTCGTGGCCGACAGGGTGATCGCGCGGCGCGCGCGGCGCGCGGCGAGCTCGTCGAGCGCCCTCGCGAACGCGTCGAACCCGTCGCGCAGCACCGGGTAGAGGAGCTGCCCCTCGCGCGTGGCGAGGACCCGCCGCGCGCGGCGCTCGAACAGCCGGACGCCGATCGTCTCCTCGAGCAGCCGGACCTGGTGGCTGATCGCGGTCGGCGTCACCCCGAGCTCCTTCGCGGCCCGCTTGAAGCTGAGGTGGCGCGCGGCGGCCTCGAAGGCGCGGAGGGCGGTCAGCGGAGGGAGCGTTCGCACGCGGGAGCGATAGCTGATCCAGGCTCACCTCTCCGCTGAAAAATACGCGTTTGCCGTCCGGCGAGACGCGACGCACCTTCGGCAAAGCAACGCGGAGGAGGCACGCCATGTCCACGATCCTGCACATCGACTCGAGCGCTCGTCCGGGCAGCTCGGACACGAGCCGTCACGGCTCTCACACCCGCCGCCTCACGGCCCGCTTCGTCGCGCGATGGCGCGAAGCGCGACCGGAGGACGAGATCCGTTATCGGGACGTCGGGGAGAACCCGCCGTCGCCGGTGACGGGCCGCTGGATCCAGGCCGCCTTCACGAAGCCCCACCTGCGCGAGCCCTGGATGCGCGAGGTGCTCTCGGAGAGCGACGCGCTCGTCGACGAGCTCATCGCCGCGGACCTCGTCGTGGCCGGCGTGCCGATGTACAACTTCAACGTTCCCGCGCAGTTCAAGGCCTATATCGACAACATCGTGCGCGTGGGGCGCACGTTCGGCTTCGATCGATCGCGGCCGGGCGATCCGTACTGGCCGCTGCTCGCGGATCACGAGAAGAAGCTCGTCATCCTGACGTCACGCGGCGATCACGGGTACGGCAAGGGAGGTCGGATCGAGGCCATGAACCACGTCGAGCCGAGCATCCGGACGGCCTTCGGTTACATCGGGATCACCGACGTCGAGTCCGTGGCGATCGAATACGACGAGTTCGGCGACGAGCGGCTCAGCGCGTCGATCGGGAGGGCGGAGCGCGAGGTGGACGCGCTCGTCGACCGCCTGCTCGCGGCGCGCCCCCCGGCGACGTGTGGCGCGGTGAGGGCTCGCACGGCGAGGTCAACGAGCCCGTTGACACCGGCGAAAGTTCCGGGATTCCCTGATCCTCGATGCTGAAGCGCAGAGATTTCCTTCGAGCCACCCTCGTCACCGCCGGCACCCTCGCCGTCCCCGCCTGCGGCGGCCCCGAGATCATCGATCCGGTCCTCGACCCTCGCGCGCTCACCGACGGCGCCGAGTTCTTCCCCCAGTCGATCGCCTCCGGCGATCCCCGCCCCGACAGCGTCATCCTGTGGGCCCGCGTGCAGGACGGCGAGGAGGATCTCGACCTCGAGGTCGAGGTGGCGACCGACGCCGAGTTCACGCAGCGCGTGGCGCTCGACGACGGCCAGGCGAAGGTGAAGGCGCTCGCGAAGCACGATCACTGCGTCAAGGTGAAGGTCCGCGGCCTCGCGGCGGGCACGGTCTACTACTACCGCTTCATCTACGTGAAGGGCGCCGAGAGCTACGTGTCTCGCGTGGGGCGCACGAGGACCGCGCCGGCCCCGGACGCCGATGTCCCGGTGCGCTTCGCCTACGTGTCCTGTCAGGATTACGTCGGGCGCCACTACAACGCCTACCTGGCGCTCGCCGAGGAGGAGCTCGACTTCTTCGTCCACCTCGGCGACTACATCTACGAGACGACCGGCGACCCCACCTTCCAGAACACGAGCGGGCGCGGCGTCGAGCTCACGGACGAGGAAGGCGCGATCGCGCTCGCGGACGGCGCCTTCCACGCGGCGAGGTCGCTCAGCAACTACCGGGAGCTCTACAGGACGTACCGCTCCGACGCGAACCTCCAGAAGGTCCACGAGAGCTTCCCGATGATCGCCACCTGGGACGATCACGAGTTCTCGAACGACTCTTACGGTGCCACGGCCACGTACTCCGACGGCCGGCTCGACGAGACCGACGTCGATCGGCGCAAGGCCGCCAACCAGGCCTGGTTCGAGTACCAGCCCGTCGATTACGGCGATCACGGCGAGGGCTTCGAGTACGACCCCCGCGCGGAATTCCCGGGCGATATCCGCGTCTACCGCGATTTCGTTTTCGGCCGGCACGTCCACCTGGTGATGACGGACCTGCGCAGCTACCGGCCGGATCACCTGATCCCCGAGGGCGCCTTCCCCGGCAAGGTGGTGCTCGATCAGTCCAGGCTCGTGGAGGAGTTCGGGGAAGTGCCCGAGATCGCCCAGCCCTACGTGAACATCGAGAGCTTTGGCGACGGAATCTATGCGTCGGCCCTCACCGGGGCCGCCCAGGCCGCCGGCTACGACGCCGCCGAGGTGACGGGGAACATCAGCGTCGCCTTCATCAACCAGGTCGTCGCCGGCGTGAACGAGGGCCTGCCGGAGGACATGCAGATCCCGCTCATCGGCCCCGCCGAGCAGCAGTTTGCGGACCGGGGCATCGCGTACGTGGATCTCGGCAAGATGGGCGCGTACAGCTCGATCGGCTCTCGGTACTTCGCGATCAAGGACACCGTCGATGTCTACGCCGCCATCCGCTACAAGGAGACGCAGGGCGCGAGCGAGGACGTGATGGGCGCCGAGCAGGAGTCGTGGTTCCTCGAGACCATGGAAGGCTCGAGGGCGACCTGGAAGGTCTGGGGCAACGAGTACTGCCTCCTCCCGCTCGCCATCGATCTCGCCCCCTACAGCGTCCCCGAGGCGTTCAAGCGGCGCTTCTACATGAACCTCGACGCCTGGGACGGCTTCCGCAACAAGCGGAACGAGCTCCTGGCGCGGCTCGTCGACGTGGGGAACGTCGTCGCGATCACCGGCGACATCCACGCCTTCTACGCGGGGACGGCCGGGCTCGACGCCGATCCCGCGAAGAAGATCGTCGAGTTCGTCGGCGGCGCCGTCTCGTCGGCGCCCTTCCGCGAGATGCTGACAGGCCAGGTGGCCGGCGATCCGGTGCTGGGCGCCATCCCGGGGGCCGCGCTGCTCGCCGCCGCCATCGACAGCGTGCTCACGTCGACCGAGACGAAGATCAACCCGCACCTCGCCCACGCCAACAGCTACGCTCACGGCTACGTGGTGGTCGAGGCGGACGGCGACGCGCTCCTCGTCGACATGCGGAGCATCGACCCTGCCGAGGTGAAGACCGACTACACGTCGAAGCGCGGCGACCTGAAGGTGCAGAGCAAGCGCTTCCGCACCCTGGCCGGGGAGAGCGACATCTACCGGGACGACAACGGCACCTGGAGGCGCTGGGACGCCTCCAGGCAGAAGTGGATCTGATCCGACGCGGCCGCGGGCTCCGCCGCGCCTGCGGCTCCGCTGAACGCGCGCGGCGGCGCGTCGGCTAGCCCGACGAGCGCGTCACGCAGCGCTCCCTCCCGCCTCCCCGGGCGGCGCCTGCGCGGAGAACAGCGCGGGGTCGAGCCGCTCCGTCAGCGCGAGGAGCTGCCCCAGGTTCTTGAAGTGCAGCTTCCGCAGCCGGCCGAGCGCGCCCGCGTGCTGCTGCATGAGCTCGTTGATCCACGCCCCGGAGATGCCGTTCCCCTCGAGCGGCGCGACGAGCGCCTCGGGCAGCACGAAGCGGTGGAGCAGCGTGCCGCGCTTGAGCAGCGCGAGCTTCGGCGGGACGAGCGGCTTCGTCGTCCGCAAGGTCTCCTCGAGCGCGGCGCGCGCCGCGGAGAGGACCTCCACGAGGCGGCGGAACTCGTGCTCCGGCAGCTCGGTGCCCCCCTGGAGCCCCTGGAGCGCGCCCTCGAGCGCCTCGTCGAGCGCGTTGTGCTTCACGACGAGCTTCTGGATCACGAGGAGGAACCGGTAGCGCTCGAGGAGCTCCGCCCGCGCCTCCGGGTCGTCCGCCGAGCAGGCGTAGAAGTGACGGAAGAACGCCTGATCGGCCCCCTGGAGCGCCGCGAGCTCCGCCCTGAGCTCGCGCTGGACCTCCGCGGCGAGCGCGATGATCCCGTCGCGGGACCGCTGCGCGCCGCGGAAATCGGCGGTCTTGCCCTTCAGCCGGACGCGGTCGGCCGACAGCGCCTCGATGAGCTCGTTCTCGCCGCGCAGCGTGTCCAGGCGCGCCATGCGCTCCTTCAGCGCGTCGCCGGTGAACGGCAGCACGGCGGCGCGCAGCGCGCCGCGATCGAGCGCGCCGCGCGCCGCGTCGGCGTCGATCGAGGCCGCGGCGGCGTCGAGGTCGCCCGGGTCCAGCACGCGGTTCTCGTAGAGGCCGTGGTAGTGCTCCGCCTGGCGCATCTCGCCGCGCTCCTCCTCGATGAGCGCGGCGATCTCCTCGGCCGGGAGCATGTCGCGCGCCTTCCGCCCGAGCGCCTCGTAGACGGCGCGCGACATCTTCCTGCGCAGCGCCTTGCGCTCCACGAAGAGCGTGAACGCCGGCCGCCGGTCCTCCGGCGCGGCCACGTACACGCGCTTCGCGTTCGCCTCGCGCTCGTGGTTCGGCGGGTGGGTCGCCCAGAGCGAGCTCACCCGCTCCGCGGGGCTCGCGAAGTGAAGCGCCGGCCCCCGCTCGTACCGCGCGAGGATCGGCCCGAGGCGCTCCCGGACGCCCGGCGCCTTGCCGAGCCGCGCGTCGAGCTGGGTCAGCGACCGCTCGACGTGCGCGAACACGTCCTCGGAGAACTTGCCGTGCTCGGCGACGCTCGCGAGGCCGCCGAGCGCGTCCCGGTAGGCGAGCGCCGCCCGCTCCGCCTTCCAGAGCCCGGAGACGATGGCGTCGCTGCCCGCGATGCGCACGGCGTGGAGGTCGGCGTTGAACTCCATCTGACGCGCCAGCGACAGGTTCGCGAGGTTGATCCCGCGGTAGACGAGCTCGAGCAGCTTGCGCAGCACCCACACGATGCCGCTCAGGATCCAGGCCGGGAAGCTCAGCCGGATGTCCACGCTCCGCCACTTGCTCAGCGCGCTGTCCCACGCGTCGCGGCCGAACACGATGTCTGCCACGACGCCGTTCGCGATGTACACATACTGGCCGAGCTTCATGCTCGCCTGCGAGAAGTGCCCGAACTCGTGCGCCAGCACGGCCTTGAGCTCCGACAGGTCGAGGGCGGACACGAGGCCGAGCCCGATGACGAGGTTCTTGCGGACAGGCCAGATCAGGCTGAGGAGCGACTGGGGATAGGACACCGCCGCGTTCACGTCGTGCGAGAGGTAGACCTTGCCCGGGAGCCGGCTGCCCGCGTCGTCGCAGAGCCGGCGGAGGAAGGCGAAGAGCCGCGGCTGGTCCGCCTCCGTCACCTCGACGAGGCCCTCCGACGAGAACGGGCGGCTATGGAAGAGGCCCTTCAGCAGGAAGAGGAACAGCATCCCGCTCGCCGCGATCGCGCCGAGGTTGAGGATGATCCCCTTGCCGGGCAGCCACGCCATCTCGAAGAGCGTGAGGTAAACGAGGTAGCCCGAGGCGGCGAGCAGCGCGAGGTAGAGCGCCACGAAGGTGAGCAACGAGACGAGCACAAGGACGACCCGGAGCCTGTACCCGGGCGTCGCCTGGACCGGCGGCAGATCCCCGGTCGGCCCGGCGGGATAGATGTCGCGCCTCTTCTTCGGGGCCGTGTCCCCCGGTTCCCCCTCCCCCGGCGTCGATGGGAGCTCTGCATGATCCTCGGAGTCATTCGCTTCCACCATCACGCCACGATAACACGACAGCACCCGAGCCCGTCACGGGCGGGCGCGGCGCTGCGCGCAAGTGGCCGTAACTTCTATGGTTGCGAGCCGCTTTACGAGGCGCGGACCGCCGCGGCGGGCGGGCCGGCGACGCGCTCGTCCCCGGCCTGCGCGGCGGTCCTGGCGCCGGGCGCAGGGCCGCGCGCGATGCGTGGCCGCGCGTCCGTCGCTGTCAAGGTCACAGCCCGAATGCGCCGATCGTGAGCTTCGGGCCGTCGTTGCGCGGCCTGGCATCCATGTGGGGCGCATACTGGTGCTCGACCGCCGGGAGGCCGTCGAGCGAAGCCCCGGCGCCAACGAGCGGACCGCCGGTGGCCGGGACGAAATCGTGGTCTTCCGCCGAGACGAACGCCGGATCGAGGCCGATGATCGAGCTGTCGAGGCCCTCCACCTTCCCGAGCAGCCGCGCGCCGGGCACCGGGTCGAACGCCGTCCAGCCCTTCATGATCCAGTTTCCGGCGAGGCGGAGCGTCCCGGCGGCCACGTTGTCGCGGTCCCCGAGGAAGGTGATCGCGCGGATGGACGTGGGCTCCTGGCTGCTCGCGAACACGTTGTTCCGGGCGTCGATCCGCTCGTCGTTGGTGGACGCCTCGAACACCGCGGAGCGCTCGTAGTCCTGGTACGTCGTGTTGTCGACGAAGACGGTGTTGGCGAAGAAGTGGAGCGTGCCCTTCCTGTAATACTCGGTCTGCCCGCTGTCCCCGCCGTAATGGACCATCGAGGGCCCGTAGCCGGTGCGCAGGAGCACGTTGCCGTAAATGAAGGTCTCGTGGAACGACGGCATGCCGACCGAGTCGGTCGCCTCCTGCGCGTCCACGAGGTCGATCAGGTGGGCGCCATCCTCGATCCAGTTGTACCGGATCACGACGCCGGCCGAGCGCTCCTTGATGTTGTTGCCCTGTCCGTTGCGCGTGGGGCCGAAGCGGTTGAACTGGTAAATGACGTTCGACGCCTCGTTGTAGACGTTGTGCTCGTTGTAATCGGTCGGGCTGCCGTTGTCGTGGACGTAGTTCGACTCGATGAGCACGTCCGTCGTGCGGATCTCCGCGCCGCCCGTGCCGATGAAGAGGCCGTTGGCGTTCTCGTGTACGTCGCAGCCGCGGATCGTCACGTGCTCTCCGCGCTCGACGAAGATGCCGGCGGCGTTGCGCGCGTAGGGCGTCACCGCGCCCGCCTTGTCGGTGAAGCGGTGGGGCGGAGACGCGTTCCTTATCTCGAGCCCCTCGATGGTGATGTGGCTGGGCTGGAGATCGTACGGGTCGTCGTGCTTGTGCCCGATGACGACGAGCCCCCGCACCTGGTGGCCGTCGAACGGGAAATCGAGCTCGGGCCGGGTGGTGGCGCCCTCGCCGTCGATCACCGGCAGCTCGCCGCCCGGCCCCCGGACGCCGCAGAGGCGGATCGGCTGCTCCGCCGTCCCCTGCCCTCCGAGCATGATCTTCTCGTGGTACGCCTCGGGGCGCCAGAAGATGCGCACGGTGTCGCCGGCGACGAGCGACTCGAGCGGCACATCGCCGATCGCCTCGAACTCCTTGCCGGGGCCGACCTGGTAATCCCTGCCGCTCCCGACGTGGGTACACTCGGATAGCACGGGTGGTCTGCTGACGGGCCCGGGGAGCGGCGCCGCCCCATCGGGGAACGGCGCGGCGCCTCCAGGCGTCGTTTCGATGTCGCCGATCTCGCCGTTGCAGCCCACGACGAGGAGCAACCCCGTCAACAAAGCTCGAGCTCTCACAGAGGCGTCCTCCTCATAAATTGTAAAGCTCCACTGAATTTTTACACCGTCAAAGCTTCACTGGAATTTTACACGCAGAGACGCGCGCCCTTCGCGGTGAGGCAAGATGACACGCCGACACCGGTTGTCATGCGAGCGGACGCCGCGGTGATGGCGAATTCTTGATCAGGTGGGAGGATGTGGCGCACGGGCTTCGTCGAGCGCGCTGCCCGCTCGTGGCCTGGATCGTGCGGAGAAGGTCAGTCCGCGGCGTAGCGCGCGCGATGCAAGGGCGCGATGGCGTCCATCCGTCACCGTCGGGCGCCGGCGATCGCGCCCGAGGAACGCGGGGAGGCATCCACCGACGAGCCGCGCGGGAGACGCCGCATCACGCGCTGCCGGACGACGGGGTCGCGGCGCCCTTCGGGGCGCTCTGGCTGATGAGGACGCCGCCGAGGACGAGGCAAGAGGCGGCGTACTGGCCGGGGGTGAGCTGCTCGCCGAGGAAGACGCGCCCCACGAAGAGGGAGAAGACCGGAATGAGGTTGATGAGGGGCGCCGCGTGGACCGCGGGCACCTTGCTCAGCGCGTAATTGTAGAGGGCGTAGGCGCCCAGCGACACGAACACGCCGAGGTAGAGCACCGCCTGAAGCGGCCTGTTGGCGAGGGACAGATCGGAGAGGCGCGGGCCGGCCGTGATCAGCATGAGGGGCAGGAAGAAGAAGGCGCCGACGAGCGCCTGCACCGCGGTCAAGAAGAGCGGCGGATAACGCGGGGCGAGCCGCCTGCTCGAGATCGTGTATCCGGTGGCGAAGGCCACGGCGACGAGCTCGAGGAAGTTGCCCAGCGCGGGGTTGGGCGCGAGCCCGGTGGCCTGTCCCGCGGCCGAGAGCCAGAGCGCTCCGACGATGCAGACGACGAACCCTGGGAGCACGCGTGGGGCCAGCGTTTCCTTCAGGATGAGCCGCGCGGAGAGGGCGATGAGGAGCGGCATCATGGCCACGATCATGCCGGCCTGCGAGGCGCTCGTCTTCGTGAGCGCCCACGCCTCGAAGACGAAGTAGAGGCACGGCTCGAACAGCGCGAGCAGCAGCAGCCTCCACCAGTCGCCAGGGCGGTAGAGCCGGCGGACGCCCCTGAGCTCGCGGAGCAGGAAGACGAAGCAGGCGCTCGCCACGGCCATGCGGCCGAAGTTCATGGCCATGGGCGAGAAGGCGAGCAATGCGTACTTCTGGGCGGCGAACGAGGAGCCCCAGAGGACCATCGACAGGATCAGGGCGGCGCGGGGTAACCAGGCGGGGCGCATGCGAGGTCCGGAGTTCTCGTTTTCCCGGAGCGTCAAGAGGCGGGAGACACGAGGAGGCGCCTCCGGGGGCACGAAGCTACCCTGGCGGAGGGTGAAGGGCACGTCCTGGCGCCTGTGGCGAGACGTCTGGCCACCGGACGGCCAGACGTCTGACCATGGACGGCCAGACGTCTGACCACGGACGGTCAGACGTCTGACCACGGACATCCCGACGTCTGGATGTCCGTGGCTCCCTGGCGCGCACGGCCCTGCCGGCGCGCGGTTGAGATCGCACCGGGACGCGCGCGCTCGCCGCGCGCCGTACCTCCGCGAGCAGCCGCGCGAGCTCCTCGACCAGGTGATGGAGCGCGGAGAGCTGGACCTTGCCGCGGACCATGCGGTCCCACTCCCTCTCATGGTGAGGGAAGAGCAGGCCGATCCGGAAATGAAGGCCATACGCACGCGCTGCCAGGGCGGACGCTCCATCTCCCGTGCGCTCCTCCCCACGATGGGACGTTCCCGGCCACACGCGCAGCCCATCTGCCGACAGAGGTGCGGAGGTGCAGAAAATGCCCCGGTCGCTGGGTTGCCCCGGCAACACCTCGAGACCACCGCAGCTCGCGACTTACGCGCATCACAATCATCTCGTTTCGAAAAAAATCGACGAGGGCCCCCTTTCGTCTTTGCCGACACGAGCACCACGAATTCACGCTTCGATCGTCACCGCAGGATTCCGGCGCACCTGCGCATTCCCACCATGGAATCGCGGAGATACAATCTGGCCACAGCGATCGACGTCTGCTTAAGATACCTCGCGATGTCGACGAGCGTACGGATCCTGTCGGCTTGGGGCCACAGATCGTGGTGAGGCTTCGTCGTGGAGACGAAGCAGCGGTGCCGGCCGCGATGCGGCGTCCGCCAGCAAACCGTCAGATCATATCACGGAGAGTGCGCCGGCGGCGCCGCTCCCGCGCAGCGCCGCCAGGTCAGTCCACCCGCAGGGCGAGCTTGCCGAGGTAGTGGCCGCCGAGCGCGCGGTGGGCCTCGGCCGCCTCGGCGAGGGGGAACGTGCGGGCGATGTGGACATCGAACGGGCCGCGCTCGATGAGGCGATTCAGCCGCGCGATGATCTCCGCGTCCGGCTCGCCGTTGTAGCTGCGGCACACGACGGCCGGGCGGCCCTCGGGCTCGGGCTGGACGCCGCCCGGATGCGCCACACGCCCGCCATCGCGCACGGCGCCGAGCGCCCGCTCGGCCGCCTCGCCCCCGGCGGTGAGCAGGACAGCGTCGAGCCCGCCGGGCGCGAACGCACGGGCGGCCGCCAGCACGTCGTCCTTGCGGCCGTCGACGGCCGCATCGGCGCCCAGCCGCTCGACCAGCGCGACGCCGTCGGCGCCCGAGGCCACCGCGAGCACCCGGGCGCCCATCCGCCGGGCGAGCTGCACCGCCATGTGCCCGACGCCGCCGCTCGCTCCGAAGATCATCACCGACTCGCCCGGCTTCAGGGCCAGCGTGTCGTCCAGACCGCGCAGCGCGGTGATCCCGACCCCACCCATCACCCCCGCCTGTTCTACCGTGAGCGCGCCAGGGATCGACGCGACAAGGTCGGCGCTCACCGCGACGTACTCGGCGTAAAATCCGCCGCTGGGGTTGAGGAAGCCAAGGGCGTACACCCGGTCGCCCTCGCGGAAGCGGCCGACTTGCTCGCCCACCGCGGCGACCCTCCCCGCGCCCTCGGAGCCGAGCACATACGGAAACCGCGGCTCGCGCCCGAGCATCCGCGCATATCCCCCCTCGCGTTCGAACGGATCCCACTCGCCAACGCCCGCGACCTCGACGCGAAGCAGGACATCGCCCGGCCCGAGGGCCGGCACGGGGAGCGTCCGGAGCGCGAGCGCCTCGGGACCGCCGAACCGGTCGAGCGCAATGGCCTGCATCGTGCTCCGGATCGGTTGTTTCATGGCTGACCTCCTGACCGGGCGGCCTGTCCCGCGTGCTTCGTCAGGCCACCGCGCGAGCAAGCCTATCCGTTGTCCGGCGGCGCGCCAGTGTCCGGCGGCGCGCCAGTGTCCGGCGGCGCACCAGTGTCCGGCGGCGCGCCGCCGGCGCGCGGGCGGCGCCGGTAGAGCAGCCGGTTCACGGGCAGCCCGTCGGCGATCGCGTGGTGCTCGCGGGGGCTCCGGGCGCCGTAGGGGTTCTCGCCGAGGTGCGGCGAGCCGGGGGCGTCGCCGGCGGGCTCGAACGCGGCGTGCGCGCCGATCTGCTCGGCGTACAGCGCGGCGCGCTCCTCGACGTCGGTCTGGACGAAGAGCTCGCCGCCGTCCACGAGCAGGCGCGCGAGGCTGTCGAGGAGCGCCGGGCCCATCACGAGGCGCTTCGTGTGGCGCTTCTTCCACCACGGATCCGGGAAGTGCAGGAAGAACCGGGAGATCGAGGCGTCGGGCCGGAGCCGCGCGAGCGCCTCGCGGGCGTCGGCGTTGAGCGCCCGCACGCGGCCGCCGAGCCCGCCTTTGCGCAGGCGCTCGTCGACGATGGCCGACCACTTCAGGCGGATCTCCAGCCCGAGCAGCCGCGCCTCGGGGCTCGCCGCGGCGCGCTCGAAGAGGAAGCCGCCGCGGCCGGGGCCGATCTCGATCTCGACGGGACCGGCGCCGGGGAGCAGGTCGTCGATGGACACGTCGTCGCCGTCGGGGAAGCGAGGCGCGTCGGCGTAGGGGTGGTTCGGGCGCGGCTGGAAGACCATGGAGCCCCGGCGCTCTACCAAATGCCGGCCGTCCACGCGCGGGAAATCGGGGCCCCCGGGCGGGGTGGTGGTATTCGTCGGGCGCCATGGCGGAAGGTGATCACGGCGCAGCGCATCCAGCGTCGCAGCCCGGCGACGCGGGCGCTGGCGGCGCGGCCCCTGCGGCAGCGCGCTCCAGCGCCGCAGGTCTGGCGGCCGCGCCCTCCGCGGCGGCGCCCTCCGCGCCGCCCGCCGCGGCGGCGCCCTCCGCGCCGCCCGCCGCGGCCGCGCCCTCCGCGCCGCCCGCCCCGGTCGCGCCCTCCGCGCCGCCCGCCCCGGTCGCGCCCGCCGTGCCGCCCGCTCCGGTCGCGCCCGCGCCCTCCCCTGCTGCCCCCTCGCCGCTGCGCGCCCTCGCCGCGCGCGCCGCCCCCTACGCGCCCGCGCTCGTCGCCAGCGGCGCCCTCGGCGCGCTGTGCATCCGGGCGGTCCTCGCGCAGGCGGGGAACCCGGCCGTGCCGCTCGACGACGCGTTCATCCACATGCAGTACGCCCGCCGGCTCGCGGAGGGGGGCTTCTTCAGCTTCGTCGCCGGCGAGGGGTACTCGACCGGCGCCACCAGCTTTCTCTGGCCCGTGCTGCTCGCCCCCTTCCACGCGCTCGGGCTGCGCGACCTCTCGCTCATCCACGCCGTGTGGGCGCTCGGGCTCGTGTTCCACGCGGCGCTCGCCGTCGAGACCGCGCGCCTCGCGCGACCCCTCGCCGGCCCCGCGGCCGCCGCCGGCGCGGGCGCGATGTGCGCCGGGTTCGCGGCGTTCGCCTGGTTCGCCTGGAGCGGGATGGAGACGGTCGCGTTCGCCTGGATCCTCACCCGCACGGCCCGCCTCGCCGCCACCCTCTGCGAGCCCGCACCGCCGGAGCCCGCCGGCGACAGCGCCGCCCCCGCGCAGCCGACCCCCGCCGCCGTCGCCCGCGCCCTCGCCGTCGCCGGCTTCGCTGCGCCCCTGTTCCGCCCCGAGGGCGCGCTCGCCTCCTTGCTCGCCGCGCTCGCGCTCGCCACCTCGGCGCCGCGCCCGGCGCCCCCCGCCGCGGCCGATCCGTCGCGCCCGCCGCTCCGCGCCCGAGCGGCCGCCTCCCGCCTCCTCGCCGGGCGCCTGCTCGCCGTCGTCCCGCTCCTCGGCCCGTTCGTCGTCCCCGCGCTGAACCAGCTCCTCGCGGGCCACGCGACCTCGTCGACGACCGCCGTCAAATGGCTGATCGGCAACCCCAGCTACGACGGCCCGACGCTGCGGGCGGCCATCCTCGACAACCTCCGGCTGCTCGTCACCGACGTGCTCGACGGCGGCCAGTGGACGGCCGTCTTCCTCCCCGAGGGCTCCGCCGCCGTCATCGCCCTCGGCGCCGTCGCGCTCTTCGTGGCGGCGCACCGCAGGCGCCGCCCCGTGCACGCCGCCGTCGTCGTCGCCCTCGCGCTCGGCGCGGCGCTGCCCTGCACCTACCTGAGCTTCCTCTGGAACCGCGTGCGCTACGTCTGGCCGTTCGCCCCGGCGTGGATCGTCATGGCCGCGTGCCTCGCGCGCGAGCTCGGCGACGCCGCCCGGCGGCTCCGGCGCCCGATCCACCACGTGACGCCGCTCCTCGCGGGCGCTTTCGCTGGCGCCCTCGCCGCGCGGCTCCCGTGGGCCATCGACGACCTCGCCAACTCCGCGCGCGCCATCGATCGGCAGCAGGTCCGGCTCGGCCGCTGGGCCGCGCAGCACCTGCCCGAGGACGCCAGGATCGGCGTGAACGACACCGGCGCGCTCGCCTACGTCAGCGGCCGCAAGACCTTCGACGTCGTGGGCCTGACGACCGAGGGCGAGGCGCGCTACTGGGTCGCGGGCGCGGGCTCCAGGTTCGAGCACTACGAGAAGCTGCCCCCGGAACGACGGCCGACGCACTTCATCGTCTACCCGCACTGGATGGCGTGCCCGCCGGTGCTCGGCCGCGAGCTCACGGCGGCCACCGTCGAGGACCAGGCGATCCTCGGCGGCACCACCATGGTGGCCTACGAGGCGCGCTGGGACCTCCTCGGCTCCGGGGCGCTGCCCGTGCGGGCCGTGCCCGGCGAGCGGATCCTCGACGAGCTCGACGTCTCGGACCTCGAGTCCGAGGCCGCCCACGCCTACGCGCTCGAGCCGCTCGCGGACCTTCGCAACGCGGCCATCGCGCTCGAGGCGCCCGAGAGCAGCGCGCCCGGAGAGCCCGACCCCACGCGGCCGGAGATCGCCGACGGCGGGCGGTACCACCGGACCGCCGACCGCTTCGTCGTCCACCTCGTCGCGCCCGCGTCCGAGGCGCGCCTCGTGCTCCGCGTCGCCGCGGACGAGCGCGCCGAGCTCGCGGTCTCCGTGGCAGGCGAGGAGGTCGGGACCGTCGATGTGCCAGGCGGCCCCTGGGTCGAGCGCGCGCTGCCCCTGCCCGTCGCGCGCCTCTCGGGCCCGACCCCGATCGCGATCACCCTGCGGCGCGGCGCCGGATTCCACGCCTTCCATTACTGGATCACCGGGCGGTGACGCCGGGCGCCGCGCGGCTCCGCACCCCGCAGGCGCGGGCCGCGCGGCGCTGAATCGGTTCATCCTGCGCGCGCGTCGAGCGCCCGCGCGGCTCTCACTTCTGCGCGGGAGACGCGCCCGGCAGCGCGATCGAGATCTCGACACGCCCCGCCGGCAGCTTCGTCTCCCCGAGCGCGGCGGCCGCGGGGTCGTGCTCGGCGTGCCCGACCGCCGACAGCCGGGCCCCCGCCACCGCGCACTTGTCCTGGAGGGTCTGCGCCACGGTCGCCGCCCGGACCGCGGAGAGCTCCCACGGCGTCGGATAGGCGGCGTGCAAGGCCGGCGGCACCGAGTCCGGAGGACCGCTGACCGCGCCGACGCGCAGCGGCGCCTGGCCGGCGATCGAGGACAGCGCGCCCGATACCTGGCACAGGAGGCCCTGGCCCTGCGGGCTCACGTCGACCGTGCTGGGGAGGAACACCGCGCTCTCGGAGAGCGCGACGAACACGTGGCCGTCCGCGGCCGCGATCGCGGCGACCCCTTTCTTGATCTGCTTGTCCAGCTTCCCCGCAAGATCGGTCTTCAGCTGCTCGACCCGCTCGACCCCCGATCGCTTCGCGGCCGCCGCCTGCTGCCGCTCGGCTTCGAGCCTGTCGACCTCGGCGGCCTTCGCCTGGAGCTCACCGCGCACCTGGCTCAGTGTCTGTTCGAGCTCTCGGCCTTTCTCGTTGGACCGCTGCTGCTCCTGAATCAGGAGCATGTGCGCGCGGCGCAGCGGAACGTAATAGGCCGCCACGAACGTCGCGCCCCCGATGATGAGGAGCGCCGGCACCACCCGGATCCAGCGCGAGAAGCTGGAGGGTCCAGCGCTGTTGCCGGCCGCGATCCCCTCACCCCTCGTGCTCATGAACGCCTCCATGCTCCGCCCCGCCGCGGGCGAGAATACCTACCTGGCGAGGATCTCGCCAGCGCAACGGATCGCGCGTCAGGCGCTGCAAAAATCCGTACCTCCTCGAAAGACCGGCGCGTCTCATGTCGGTGTGTACAGGTGCGCTCGTGTCGTGGCATCCTCCGCCTCGCAAGGGAGGACTTTGTATGAAACCGCCGCCCCTTCCGGCCAGGCGCGCTGCGCCGCCCGTTCCGGCGACCGATGAGCGCGAGACGCTCTGGCACGTCGCGATCGCGCCAGACGACATCAAGGTGCTCACGTTGGACAAGCTCGACGATCTGTTCCGCCTCGACCTCATCGACGAGTCGACGAAGATCTGGCGGCCCGGAATGGCGACCTGGCAGCCGCTCGGCATCGTGGCCGGCCTCGAGCCGGAGACGCCGGAGCCGCCGCGGGCCCCGGGTCGGCCGGGGGCCGGTCGGCCGGGCCCGGTGATCCCGCGGGCCATGGATTCCGATGATCCGACGCCCGTCGTGACGAGCCTGTCAGCCTCCGCGCTGCTCGGACCGGTGGACAGCTTCACGAACATCGTGACGCGGACCGAGGTGGCCGCCCCGCCGGCGGCGGTGCTCGCGGCGTCCCGGCCCACCCCGCCGCCGCCGCAGCCGCAGATGCTGGCGACGATGGTGCTGCCGGACGCCCTGACGCCGGCGCCGCAGAGGATGGCGCCGCTGGCGCTGCCGGACGTGATGGCGCCGGCGCCGCAGGTGCTGCCGACGTCGCAGCACGACACGATCAGGACGGGGCCGCGCGCGCGCGGCACCGGGCGCGCGCAGCGCGTGACGGTGGCGCTGTCGATCGTGGCGGGGCTGACGTTGACGCTCTACCGCAACGACGTCCTCCTCGACGCCGCGCGCTCCGCGGGGCGGGAGAACGAGTATCAGCGGATCGAGTCCGTGATCGGCGGGCCCGGCTTCGGGACCCCGCGCTCGCTGGAGAAGCTCGGCCTGTCGGAGAAGGCGCGGTAGCCGAGGAGGCGCCGCGCCTCCCCTGCCCCGCCGCCCGCGACCGCGGCCCCCCCCGGGCCGGTCGCGCCGCGCCCCGTGCCCGCTGGTCTGGCCCCATCCCATGCTCGCGCCGCCGCCGGCAAGCGCTGCCAGCGTGGGTGACGGCTGCCTCGCGGACCTCGCGTCATGGACACGCCTGGCCACCTTGCGCCGGCGCGGGGCACGCTCGATTCGCGAGATGGCCCACGGCGCTCACCACGCCTCGGCAACAGCCCCTCTCGCGTTCCCCGCCTGAGCTCCCGGGAAGAGGAGACGCTCGGAGACGTCCGGGAAGAGGAGACGCTCGGAGATGTCCTGTTCTCCTCGACTGCCACGGCGAGCTCACCTTGACATCCCGGATTCGCCTCGCCGTTCGCGCCAGCGCGATCGCAGCCCCGCCGCCGGCGTCCCGGTGGCGCAGAATAAGCGCGCCCTGACGACATGCTGCTCCGTCAAGCGCCACGCGCCGATCGACTCCAGGGCGCGGCGCTCAAGCGCACGAGTGTCACGCGACAGATCGCGAGCGGCGCAGCTTCGCGTGGCCGGCCTTTTGCGTGGACCGCGGCCGCCCAACGCGCCTGGCTGCCCGCGCCTGACGCGCGGGCATGACGCGGGAGCAACTCGGTCATGACGCTTGGCGGCTTGTCCCAGTCGCCGCAACGCCCGTGCCAGAGCGGTTGATACTTCGCTGCTTTCTTGCGGTGTCATTCGTGCTGCGACGCAGATTAAACTTGACAGCACGGGGGTCGCGGGCGCTTGCTATAGTTAAGACCTTACCCTAACCGGAACACGCCTTACCGGGAGCCGTGTGGTCCCTGGTTTCACGTTGAAGCTCTTCCATGTAGTCCGCCGCGCCCTTGGCGGCAGGATTCGGGCAGCGCCATTGCCTGAAAGAAGCAGAGAGGTAGTTCTATGTCTTCACTCATCTCACGCGGTTCAACCGTCACCCTTGCTCAGGTTGGTTTGCTCACCGCGGCTTCGTGGAGTCTCATCGGATGCGGCCATGCGGGGGATCTGGACGCTCCGATCGAAGCCGACGGCCAGGCCGTCGTCGTCGGCGAGCCCGGTGGCGGCGGCGGGGAGGCCCCCGCGGAAGCCACCTTCGCCTCGCGCGAGATCACGAGGAACCTCGCGTACCCGATGCGGATCGTCTGGGGACCGGACGACCACCTGTGGTTGACCGAGCGCACGGCAAAGCGGGTCGTGCGCGTGCGGCCGGAGGACGGCCTGCTGAAGCCCGCGATCACGATCACGGAGGCGTTCCAGTCGGGTGGACAGGACGGCGTGCTGGGCCTGGCCCTCCACCCGGACATGTTCAAGGGCATGGGGAGAGACTACGTGTACGTCTCGTACACCTACGACATCGATCCCGGCGAGGGCGTGGAACGCAGGACGAAGATCCGCCGCTACACGTACGACCCGGCGACCGAGACGCTGGGGAACCCGTTCGATGTCATCACGGGCCTTCCGGGGAGCGACGATCACAACTCGGCGCGGATCCTGATCGGCCCCGATTACAGGATCTATTACACCATCGGGGATCAGGGCAACAACCAGTTCGGCAGGAAGTGCCTCCCGATCCGCGCGCAGGAGCTGCCCACGGCGGCCCAGGTCGCGGCGCAGGACTGGCAGACGTACCAGGGCAAGATCCTGCGCATGAACCTCGACGGCTCGATCCCGAAGGACAACCCGGTGATCGACGGGGTCCGCAGCCATGTGTATTCCTACGGACACCGCAACCCGCAGGGCCTCACGTTCGGCCGGGGAAACAAGCTCTACGCGAACGAGCACGGGCCGAAGACCGACGACGAGCTGAACTTCATCGAGCCCGGCACGAACTACGGCTGGCCCCACGTCGCGGGCTACCAGGACGACCAGGCCTACACGTACGACAACTGGTCGGCCTCGAGCCCGGACTCCTGCGAGTCGCTCCCCTGGAACGACTTCGGGGCCCCTCCCTCCGTCCCGCAGCAGGAGGAGAGCGCGTTCAGCCAGCCCTTCAAGGAGCCGATCCAAACCTTCTTCACCGTCCCCGACGACTACAATTTCTTCGATTGGTCGTGCGGGTTCCTCCAGTACATCTGCTGGCCGACGATCGCGCCCTCCTCGCTCCACTACTACCCCGCCGGGCACGGCATCCCGGGGTGGGACAACACGCTCCTGATGACGGCGCTCAAGAAGGGCGCGCTGTACCAGGTGAAGCTGAGCGCGAACGGGAAGTCGGTGGTCGGCGAGCCGATCGTCCAGCTCCAGACGACGAACCGCTACCGCGACCTCGCGATGAGCCCCGACCGCAAGACGCTCTACATCATCACGGACACGGCCGGGAACACGAGCGGACCGACCGGCGGCGCCACGACTGCGCTGGAGAACCCGGGGGCCATCCTCGAGTTCAAGTACACCGGCTCGCCCTGAGCCGGCCGCGCGGCGCAGGACCTGCGTCGAGCCGGCGCAGGTCCGCGACCGCCGGTGACAGCGCCCGGCCCGCCAGGGTATCTGTGGGCGCCGACGATCGTGCCTGGCGGGCGCTCATGGCCCGTGGCGCGACCTCGTCCATGCTGTCATGAAGCAACAAGGAAAGGTCCGGTGCAACGAGATGCGCGTGTCGTCTTCCATCGCCGTGGGGCGCAGGATCCTGCGATGGGCATTGCTGCTGTCCGCGCTCTCCGGAGCGGCGTGCCGATCCGACCCGCCGCCGGCGGGCGAGGAGGGCCTGGCGTCCTCGACATCCTCCGGCGCAGGAGGCGGCGGGCAGGGAGGCGCTGAGGAGGGAGGCGGCGGCCATGCCGGGGGCGAGGGCGGCCGTGGCGGCGCCGGGGGCGACGGCGGCATCGGCGGCGAGGGCGGCGCAGGCGGCATCGGCGGCGCCGGGGGCGCTGGCGGCATCGGCGGCGCGGGTGGCGCTGGTGGCGCTGGCGGCGAGGGAGGCGTCGGCGGCAGCGGTGGCCACGGCGGTGGCGAGGGCGTCGGCGGCGCCGGTGGTCACGGCGGTGGCGAGGGCGTCGGCGGCAACGGTGGCGAGGGCGGCGCCGGGGGCGGTGGTCACGGCGGTGGCGACATCGGTGCCGGCGGCGGCCAAGGCGGCGCCGGCGGCCAGGGCGGCGGTGACGGCGAGGGCGGCGCCGGGGGCGACGGCGGCGGCGACGGCGAGACGCCCCCGACGGTGCGCCTCCGGCTCATGGCCGCGAACCTCACGAGCGGCAATCGCCAGAGCTACGACCCCGGCCACGGCCAGCGCATCATGCAGGGCATCGGACCGGATATCGTCCTGATGCAGGAGTTCAACTACGGCAACAACGGCGCGGACCAGCTCCGCGCCTTCGTGGACGACACCTTCGGCACCTCGTTCAGCTACTACATCGAGGAGGGCGCGCAGATCCCGAACGGGATCATCAGCCGCTATCCGATCCTCGAGGCCGGCGAGTGGGACGACGGCGAGGTGGGCAACCGCGATTTCGCCTGGGCGCGCATCGACATCCCCGGCCCGATCGACCTCTGGGCCGTCAGCGTCCACTTCCTCACCCGAAGCGCGAGCACGCGCGAGGCCGAGGCGCGGCAGCTCGTCGCGACCCTCCAGGACATCGTCCCCGAGGGCGACTACCTGGTCGTCGGCGGCGACTTCAACACAAACGAGCGGAGCGAGCCGTGCATCACGACGCTCGCGGAGGTCGTCGTCACGTCCGGGCCCTACCCCGCCGACAGGAACGGAGACACGGACACGAACGCCGGCCGGAACAGGCCGTACGACTGGGTGCTCGTCGACGACGATCTGGAGCCGCTCGAGACCGCCGTCGTGATCGGCGAGAGTCGCTTCCCCGACGGCCTCGTGGCGGACACGCGCGTCTACGCGCCCATCGAGGAGCTCAGCCCGGCCCTCGCGACGGACAGCGGCGCCACCTCGATGCAGCACATGGGCGTCGTTCGCGACTTCCTCGTGCCGGCCGACCAGGCGGCGGCCGGGGCGCCGTGACGTGGGCGTACCGGAGGCACGCGTGAGCAGGACTCGCGTCCCCCAGGGACGATGATTGCTCGGTGAACACGGCCCAGGCGGCGTTCCTGGCGCACCGATCGCCTGTATCCGCAGGTTCACGCCGCCTGCCAGATGACACGACGGGTGCCCGCCCGTTTACAGGTCTGCCTGCGAAATGACACGACGCGACCCCCGTCAGGCCGCGCCGGGCTCCACGCCGTGAGCGTGCGCCGGCCCCCCTCTCCGGCGCGTCGCCCGCGACCATCGCACACTGGCACACACGAAGCCACACCGAGCCATACTGAGCGTCCATCGCGGCACAATTCAGCGTCCAGCGCCGGGAATGATTCACGATTTGCGTGGCATCCCCGGTGCGAGGGCGGGCCGCTCGTGGAGGTGTTCATGGCACAGTTTCAGCGTAGGGCGCTTGCGCTCATCGTCCCGGCTTCTCTGTCGATCGCCTGCTCCTCGTCGAGCGGCACGCCACCGCCGCACGAGCCGCTCCTTCTTGGCGAGGCGCCGGCGGCGATCTGCGGCGGCGGCGCGACCCGCGAGGGGGACGGCACCGGCGGCCGCCCCGGAATAGGCGGCATCGGCGCGGGCACGGGCTCGTCGGGCGCCAGCGTGGGGACGGGCTCGTCGGGCGCCGGCGTGGGGCCCAACGGCGACACGAGCGAGCCCGGCGCGGGAGGGAGCGCGGGCGGCGCCGGCGTCGGGGGCAGCGGCGCCGGCGTCGGGGGCAGCGGCGCCGGCGGCAGCGGCGCCGGCGGCGAGAGCGGGTGCGGCGAAGGCGGCGCCGGCGGGACCGGCGGCGGCGCCGGCGGAGGGTGCGGCGACGAGGGCAGCGGCGGCGCGGCCGCCGGCGGCGGAGCGACGACGGACGCGGGAGCCCGCAGCTCCGGGGAAGCCGGGCCCCGGCTCACGCCGCAGGCCAGCGGCGCCTCGTGCGCGGGGGTCGACCTGGCGACGCCGCTCACGCTCTACCTCTCGTCCGACGACTCCAACTCGATGGCCTCCCCGGTCATCGTCCGCCGTCAGATCGAGATGGGCGCGGCCGAGGTCGCCCCGTATGTCGTCCGGACGCACGAGTTCCTCAACTACTACCGCTACTCGTTCGCTCCGGCCGAAGCGGGAGAGCTCTCTATCGTGTCGCAGCTCGGCTCCTGCGTGCTCACGGGCGACCTGGCGCTCCAGATCGCGGTGCAGTCGAGCCCCGCGCCCGCCCAGCGCAAGCCCATGACGATCACGCTCGTGCTCGACACCTCAGGCTCGATGTCGGGCACGCCGATGGAGCTCGAGAGGTCGGCCATCCGGGCGATCGCGTCGGCGCTCGTCGAGGGCGATATCGTGAACGCCGTCACGTGGAACACCGGGCAGAGCGCCGTGCTCGCGGGCCACGTCGTCTCGGGCCCGGACGACCCCATCCTGCTCGATCTCGCGAGCTCGATCGACGCCGACGGCGGCACCGATCTGAACAGCGGCCTCGCGGCGGGCTACGCGCTCGCCAACGCGCACAGGAGCGAGGGCGGCATCAACCGCGTCGTGCTGATCAGCGATGGACAGGCGAACGCCGGGGTGACCGAGGAGCAGCTCATCGGCGAGAACGCCGAGGACGCGGACGGAGAGGGCATCTACCTCGTCGGCGTCGGCGTCGGCGACGGCGTGAACGACACCCTCATGGACGTCGTCACCGACGCCGGCCGCGGCGCGTATGTCTATCTCGACAGCGCCGACGAGGCGAAGCGCGTGTTCGTCGACCGGTTCGACGAGACCCTGCTGGTCGCCGCGCGCGACGTGCGCATCGAGCTGACGCTCCCGCCGTACTTCGCGATCCAGAAGTTCTACGGTGAGGAATACTCGCCCGATCCGGCCAAGGTGCGCACGCAGCACCTCGCCCCGAACGACTCGATGATGCTGTATCAGATCCTCCGCCCGTGCGACCCGTCGCTGCCGAGCGCGAACGACCCCTACCGGGTCCGCGTCACCTGGCGCGACGCGGAGACCGGCGAGGCCAGGGAGGCCGTGCAGCAAACCACGCTGGGCGGGCTCGGGATCGACGACGGCAACCTCACGAAGGCGGCGGCGATCGTCGCGTATGCCGAGGCCCTCAAGCAGCTCGTCGAGCTCGACGCCGCCGGGCGCGCGGCCGCGCTCACGGCCGCCCGCGAGACGGTCCTCGCCGCGAACGCGGGCGGCGCAGACGCGGATCTCGTCGAGATCGCCGCGACCCTTCAGAAGATGATCGAGAACCAGGCATCGAGCCCCTGAGCGCCCCGCTGACGTCGCGACCGCCCAGCGGCTCGTCGCGAGCTCAGGGCGCGCAAGCGCAGCCGCAGACCGACATCTCGCCCCAGACCGTCGTCGTCCACTCCCCATCCCAGGCGCGGGTATCGCCGCAGGCGGCCGCGCATTTGCCGGCCGCGTCGCCGTTGTTCCAGATGGGCCCGGCCTCCAGCGACACCCTGGCCGGCGGCGCATAGGCGCATTCGCAGACGGACATCTCGCCCCAGACCGTCGTCCACCATTGCCCGTTCCACGCCGTGGCGCTGTCGAACCCAGCACAGGTATCGGGACACTTGGTCTGGGCATCGATGTTGCTCCAGATGGGCCCTGCCTCCACGACCGCGGGAGGGCGCGGGCTGCATTCGCAGACCGACATCTCGCCCGAGACCGTCGTCCACCACTGTCCACCCCAGTCCATGTTCTGGGCGTCGCAGACGCCTGTGCACTTTGTCGGGGCGTCGGCGTTGCTCCAGATGGGGCCGGCCTCGAGCGCGAGGTTCTCGGCGACGCAGGCAGGGCTGAGCGCCTGCGGGGCATCGTTGACGATCTCGTCGCCGGAGATCGCTTCTCCAGGGTCGCCTTCGCCCGACGGCGCGCTGCAGCCCGCGATCAGCATGATGCCGAGCGCGCTGGAAGTGAGGAATGAGGTGATGACGCGTTGGATGTTCATGGTCGCCTCCCGGATTGGTTGCTCAGGTCGATGCGTTGGACGCGTTGTTCGCGGCCCGCGTGATGGTCGACTGTGATTGCAGCCTGCGTGCCAGCAGGGTGCTCCGGGATCCGGGCGCTCGGCCGGGCGGATCAGCCGATCGAATGGGGGCAGCGCGTGGCCGGTTCGGGCGCGCGCTGCGACCGCCGATACCGCCTCGGCAAGACATTGCCCGCAAGAGATCGCCGTCGGGCAGCGCCCCGGCAAGACATTGCCGGCGGGGGCTCGTCTTCCCACCTGCTGTTCGCCCGCGTCGCGGCTCGACCGGCACGTCAGCGGGCCGGAGCTCCCAGGTCTCGGCCGGCCGCGCATCGGTAAAATTTCGCCCCCAAGGGACTGCCGCGCGCGGTGGCCTGGCAGGGAGCGGGCGGGGGACGCCTCCGCGGATCAGCCCGGTAGTGCCCCTTGGAGCGGTCGTACGAGCCTGATATAGAGACCTGCGAGGGTAGTACATGCGGTCGAGCAAATCGGTCCAGGACGACGCAGGAAAGACCTGGACGATGGATGAGGAGGCGACCGCTGCGTTGCAGCAGAGCGCGGCGCTGCGCATCGCGCTCGTGTGGCGCCACGACGGAAGGACGGAGAGACGTTTTCTCTCGCCGGACACGCCGCTTGTCGTGGGGCGCGCCCTCCCTGCATCGCTCTGCATCGACGATCGTACCCTGTCGCGGGAGCACGCCAGCTTTCTCCTCTCCAGCGGGCGGGTGTGGGTCGATGACCTGGGATCCAAGAACGGAACATTCCTCGATGGCCGCCGCGTCTCGCGCGCCGGGATCTCGATCGGCGATGAGGTCGTGCTCGGCAGCGTCGCGCTGCAGGTGCAGGCGCTCGGCGCCCGGGGAGACTCGCTCGATCTCGAGGGAGAGGAGAGGCTCCTGCGCCGCGTGGAGGACGAGCTCACGCGCGCCCGACACTTTCGCCGCCCGTTCGCCGTCCTCCACGTGCGCGTCGGCGCGGCGGTCACGGACGAGGGCTGGCTCAGGGCCGTGCGCGCCTGCCTCCAGCCGGTGCACCGCGTGGCGCTCTATGGCACGTGTGCTGCCCAGGTGCTGCTGCCCGAGACCGGCGCCGAGGAGGCGAGCCAGGTCGCCCAGGCCATCGCCGCCGCCCCCATCGGCGCTGACGCGCGGTTGCTCGTCGGCGTCGCCCTCTATCCGGGCGGCGGCAGCACCGCGGACGAGCTCTTCGCGGGCGCGCGCGAGGCCGCCCGCCGCGCCTCGCCCGAGCGCCCGGTGGCGCACGGCCCGGCCGCGGCCACGGTGCTCGCGCGGGAGGAGCCGGCCGACGGGGGGATCATCGCCGGCCAGCAGATGCGCGCGCTGCTCGAGACGGTGAGGCGCGTGGCGGCCTCGCGCATTCCGGTCATCCTGCACGGCGAGACGGGGACGGGCAAAGAGGTCCTCGCGCGGATGATCCACGAGATCGGGCCGCGCAACGGGCGGCGCATGGTGCGCGTCAACTGCGGGGCGATCCCGAAGGATCTCGTCGAGAGCACCCTCTTCGGCCACGAGCGCGGCGCCTTCACCGGCGCCCTCCAGCAGCAGAAGGGCGTATTCGAAGAGGCCGACGGCGGCACGGTGTTCCTGGACGAGATCGGCGAGCTGCCCGCGGCCGCGCAGGCCGCGCTGCTCCGCGTGCTCGAGGTGGGGGCGTTCAGCCGCGTGGGATCGAGCCGCGAGATCGAGGTCGACGTGCGCGTCGTCGCGGCGACGCACCGGGATCTGGAGTCGATGGCCGCGTCGGGCGCGTTCCGGGCCGATCTGTATTATCGGCTGGGCGGCGTCGTGCTCGACATCCCGCCGCTGCGCGACCGAAGGGACGAGATCGAGCCGCTCGCGCGGCACTTCCTGCGCACGGCCAGCGACGCCAACGGTCACCGCGTCGAGGGCATCGCCCGGGAGGCGCTTGCGCTGCTCGGCGCGTACGCGTGGCCCGGCAACGTGCGCGAGCTGCGCAACGTGATCGAGCGGGCGGTCGTGGTGGCGCGCGGGGCGATCGTCGATACGGCGGACCTGCCGCCGCGGGTGCGCGCGGCGGAGCGCGCGCAAGACGCGGACCGCGCTCCGGCCGCGCAGCGCGCCTCGGACCGTGACCGAATCGCCTCCTCGCCCGACCCGGTGGCACGGTGGTCGGCGCCCTCTGCGCCCGAGGAGGCGGCCGCGGAAGGTGGGGCACCGGCCCGCGGGATGGTCCAGCAATACGAGGCCAGGCTCCTCCACAGCACGCTCGAGGCCGCGGGCTGGAACCGGGCCGAGGCGGCGCGGCGGCTCGGGATGCCGGTGCGGACCCTGTCGTACCGCATGAAGGTCCTGGGCGTGAAGCGGCCCTCTTCTTGCTAATTCTCCCGACGGACGAGGCTGAGATGCTGCCGACGAGCTCCCGCGCTTCGAGCGCGAACCGGTCGCCCAGAACATGGGCTTTGCCGTACGGCGGTCAGACCGCCCGAGTCGTGACGACGGGATCGCGATGACCATGTCGAACCGCACGATCGCGCGGAAATACACGCTGACGCGCCAGATCGGACACGGCGGGATGGGCGTCATCTGGGAGGCCTTCGACGAGGTGCTCCGGCGTGCCGTGGCGCTCAAGGTGATGACGCCCGAGCACGTCACGTCCGACACCGCGCGACGCCGCTTCCAGCGCGAGGCGACGGCGATCGCTCGGCTCCGGAACGAGCACATCGTACAGATACACGACTACGGCATCGACGAGGATTGCCCTTATATCGTGATGGAGCTCCTCGAAGGGGAGGACCTCGAGAACAGGCTCAACCGCGAGCGGCAGCTCTCGCCGTCGGCCACGCTCTCTTTGCTCCGGCAGATCGCCATTGGCCTCCAGGCGGCGAACTCGGCGGGGATCGTCCACCGCGATCTCAAGCCGGCGAACGTCTTCATGGCCCGGAAGGAGCCCGGTGAATGCGTGAAGCTCCTCGATTTCGGCGTGGTGTGGACGTTCTTCGAGGGAGCGGACGAATCGCAGCAGAGATCGAGCGGCAGGGCGATCGGAACACCGGCGTACATGAGCCCCGAGCAGGTGCGCGCGGTCGAGCCGGATCATCGGAGCGATCTCTGGTCGCTCGGCGTCATCGCTTACCGGGCGCTCACGGGCCGGCTCCCCTTCGCGGCGCGCGGGATCGGCGAGCTGCTCATCAGCATCTGCACCGATCCGTTTCCGCCGCCGTCGAGCCTCGCCCCCGGCCTGCAGCCCGGCTTTGACGGCTTCTTCCAGCGCGCGCTGGCGAAGGACCCAGCGCAGCGGTTCCAGTCCGCGCGCGAGCTCGTCGCGGCGTTCGCGGCCGTGATCGAGGCCAGCAGCGGCCCGACCAAGATCCTCGTCGCCGACGATGAGCCGGACGTGACGCTCATGATGAAGCTGCAGTTCCGGCAGAAGATCCGGGACGGGATCTACGAGTTCATCTTCGCTGGCAACGGCGAGGCCGCCCTCCACGAGCTCCGGCGCCACCCCGACGTCGACGTCATCTTGACCGACATCAAGATGCCCGTGATGGATGGGCTCACGTTCCTCGGGCGCGTCCCGGAGGTGAACCCGTTCGCGAAGACGGTGATGGTGTCCGCTTATGGCGACATGGTCAACATCCGTAGCGCGATGAACCAGGGTGCGTTCGATTTCCTGCTCAAGCCGATCCATTGTACCGATCTCGAGGCGACCATCGACAAGACCGCAAGGCATGTCGCGGAGCTGCGGAGGAACGCCCGTTCGGACGAGGAAAACAAGGTCCTCCGGCAGTTCACGAGCGCCGCGGTCGTCGAGCGCATCCGGGAGATGGGCCCCGCGATCGCGCTCGCGAGCGAGGCGGTCATGGCCACAGTGGCGTTCATCGACATCTTCCAGTTCACACAGGTCACGAAGGAGAGGCCGCCCGGCGAGGCCATGCGGCTGCTCAGGGCCAATTTCGAGGTGATCGTCCCGGAGCTCATGGCGAAGGGGGGTGTCGTGGACAAGTATCTCGGCGACGCGGTGATGGCGGTGTTCCAGGGGCCGGATCACCTGCCCCGGGCGCTCAGCGCGTGCGCGATCGTCCGCGCGCAGATGGCCGCGGTGGCGCGCCGAGCCGGCGAGAGCTCGCCCTACACGCAGGGGATATGCATCGGCCTCTCCACGGGGCAGGTCCTCTCCGGCAGCGTCGGATCTCAGGCGTACGGCCGGCTCGACTACACCGTGCTCGGCGAGGCGGTCAACACCGCCGCGCACCTCGCCAGGGCGGCGCGGCCCGGGGAGATCCTCGTCGATGCGCCGGTCCGTGAGGCCGCGCGGGCGCTCTTCGACTTCGAGGAGGTCGGCGGGAGGTGCCTCGTGCCGGGGGGCTCTCCCGTGAACGTGTTCAACGTGGTACGGCGCAGCGCGGCCGCCCTCCTCTCGGACGGCGAGCCGACCGTGGCCATCGCCACGACAACCACCATGCGATAGGTCGAGCTGTGCCGACGCTCATCTACAACCCCGGTGCGCCTGACGAGCAGGTCTTCGTCCTCGGAGACGCCGCCGTCACCATCGGCCGCGCCGAAGATCAGGCGATCTGCATCCCGCACAGGAGCCTGTCGCGGAGCCAGGCGCGGATAGAGAAATCCGAGGGCAGGTTCTTCATCGTCGACCTGCAGAGCAAGAATGGAACGTTCGTCAACGGCATGCGGGTCCAGCGCAAGGCGATCCGGAGCGGCGACACGATCACGCTCGGGGACCTGGACCTGCTCTTCACGGCGGACGCCGATACCTCGTCGGAGCCATTGCTCCGACCGCAGGCGATCCGACCCCTGACGCACACATCGATCGGTAAGCTCGTGGGCGACACGAGGCCCGGCGGCAGGCCGAGCGCGGAGGACCGGCTGCAGATCCTGATCGAGGTCGCCAAGCTGCTCCCGGTCTCCGACGACATCGACACCCTGCTCCACAAGGTCCTCGATCTGATCTTCCAGATCCTCAACGTGGACCGCGGCGTCATCCTGCTCATCAACGAGGCGACGGGCCGGCTCGAGCGGCGCGCCGTGAAGACGGCGCACGCCGCGCCGCACGATGAGCCGATCTACAGCCAGAACATCGTCGACTACGTGCTCCGCAACAGCGTGGCGGCGCTCTTCGCCGATGCCGTCCTCGACCCGCGCCTCGAGGCGGCGCGCTCCGTCGTCGCCCAGTCGATCCGCGCCTCGATGTGCGTTCCGCTGAAGCCCAAGGACGACGTGATCGGCGTGCTTTACGTGGACAACCTCCACGCGGCGCACATCTTCACCGAGCCGGATCTGGAGTTCCTCGTCGCGTTCGCGAGCCAGGCGGCCGTCGCCGTTCAGAACGCCTCGCTGTACCGGCGGCTCGAGCGCGAGACGGTGGAGCGCATGCAGCTCGTGCTGGACGCGAAGCTCGCGTCGCTCAGCGGCGTCGTGGCGGGGATCGCGCACGAGATCCGCAATCCGTTGAATTTCATGAACAATTTCGCGGAGATCGCCGCCGGGGTGGCCCAGGAGCTGAGCGAGGAGCTACGCGCGCAAGGGGTCCGGCTCGACGCTGGAGCGCTCGCGCAGCTCGAGGAGAACCTGGCCCACCTGCGCGACAGCATGGCCCGGATCACCGAGCATGGCCGGCGCGCGGACGCGATCATCAAGGGGATGCTCCAGCACGCCCGGCGCCCGTCGGGCGAGCGCGCGCCGGCCGACCTGAACGCGGTCGTCGGCGAGAGCGTGCGGCTCGCGCGCGCGGGGGCTCAGGGCGGTGATCTCGATGTGCGCGTCGTCGAGGCGTACGATCCAGCGATCGGCCCGCTGGAGATGGCGAGGCTCGACATGGGGCGGGTGTTCGTCAACGTCGTCGCCAACGCGCTCTATGCGATGCGACAGAAGAAGCTCAAGCGCGGCGACGGCTACGCGCCGGAGCTCGTCGTCCGCACGGCGGACCGGGGCGATCACGTCGAGGTGCGCATCCGCGACAACGGGACGGGGATCCCGGAGAAGGTCGCGGCGCGGATGTTCGAGCCGTTCTTCACGACGAAGCCGCCCGGGGACGGGACGGGGCTCGGGCTGTCCTTGAGCCGGGAGATCGTGGTGCAGGGGCACCAGGGGACGATGCGGGTGGAGAGCGTGGAGGGGGAGTATGCGGAGTTTGTGATCACGCTGCCGAAGCCGGTCTGCACGCCTGCCCGAAGATGACCTGGAGCGACAAACGGGTTGAGACTGCGTGAAAAGCGCAGAATTTCGAACCGCCGAGGTGCAGAAGACGCCGAGAACAGAGAACTATAGTCGCGTCCTTGGTATCTTGGCGCGTCATCTCTCGGTCGATCAGCGTGACCGATGCCCTAGTGCTCGCCGGTGGGCCCGTAGATCTCCTTCATCGCGGCGAGCAGAGCAGCTCCGCGGGGCGAGCCGAGGCCGGTGCACGCATTCCATGGCCTACCTTCGGCAGCGGAGTACCCGCCGTTGTTGCCTTTGGTGATGGTACGGAAGACTTCCCGCTTGGATTCGAGCTGGAGCCGGTAGAGGTGACCGTTGACGAACCCGATCCGCTCTCGTTTGACACCCTGGCAGATCAGGGCCATTAGCGACGCAATGAAGGGGCAGGAGGCGCTGGTACCCCCGCCGTAGCGCCACCGGCCATGAATGAACACCTTGTACCCCACCAACAGATCCGCGTTCGCGGCCACGTCTGGGCAACCTCGTCCCCTGAACGATGTAAAGTCGCCAAATTCCAAATTTTGGCTAACGAACATCGTCTTCTCGGGCACTCCGGCTTGCGCCTGCCATGGAGGCATCTCGAAGACCACGCTCACCCCTCCAGTCGAGGAACCCAGGTTAGACAGCGTGGGGAGGCTCTCCAAGCCGAAGTACGCGAGCTCGCTCAATCGGTTCCAGACTACCTCATCCACCACCTCCCCACCGGCTATCCCGAGCGTCGTTCCCCCACAGCACAGTGCCCAAGGGCTCGATCCCGGAAAGTAGAGCAATGAAGGCGCAGAGAACATCATCTGTCCAACGGGGTAGAAGGATCCCGAGTCCCCCGAGGCGACACACACAGTGATTCCCAGAATCGCTGCGCTGGCCAGCACCTCGTCCACGGCGTTCATCTCGGGTTTGGTCCATATCGTGATCCCTTCGCTAGAGAGCAGCTCAGGAAAACCGGCGCTCAGGGAGAGGACCGCGGGCTTGTTAACTCGATCGAAGACGGACATACATAAGAGATCATAAACGGTGTAGCTCGTCATCCAGCCCGACGAATTCGCGTCAGAGAAGTACACGACGTGGCGAGCCGCCGGTGCGCACGAGGCGAGAATCTGCACATCCATCGTCACTTCGAAATTCAGCCACGCGTCGCCACCCGTAGCGGGCACGTTTGGACCCACCGTGACGATCTCCGGCATCGACATACCTTGGGCAGAGAAGAAGCGCTCCATGTCGTCCGTGGTGAACCCGCCCCCGAGCTCAAGGATTCCCACGGTCACTCCTTCCCCAGTCAGCTCCAGAGGAAACTGGTAATACTCAGCAAAGCGCCTCGGAAAGTAGCTATTCCACGGTCCATCCTGCGAGCCGGCGATGACTGGCAGTGCCGCCTTGACCGCGCCTAGCGGCGGTTGACTAAACGCACGGGTGAGGCCAGCTCTTCGCGCTGGCAGCGCGAGCCTCGCACCGCCTATCCCAAAGATGCAGATGATGATGCCGGCGACGTGCGCAGGAAGGGACATATCGTCATCGTACGCAACGAAGTACGAGCCCGGCCCCCGACATTCGAAGAATGCCGCGCCGAAGGCTTCAGCCATCTGGATGGCTGTCCCCTCGATGGTCATCGTACGGCGGACGGGGTTCGTGTCCTTGACGCTCATGCCAAAGAACCGAACAAAGTGCTCTACGGCATCGATATCTTCAGGAGTCGCCGAGTATGTCTCAACGAATCGCTCGTAGGTCCAGGGGTTGCGATCCTGAGCCACCTGCATCGCTGATTCCTGAAGAGAGGGTGCTTCCGAAGGAGTCCTCAGTACCAAGACGGCGCTCACCAGCCGATGAGCCTCCATCGGCCCGAGGAGCTCAAAGCTCGGCGGAGCGGGCCGTGCACTGCCGGCGATAGGCACACGCCTGGCCTCGGGCCCTCTGGTGATAGGGAGACGATCTGTCACAGGCTTCTCCTATTCTTCAGCAACACGGCTACCAAGAATCATCTCGCCCACGGTAGTCTCTGCATAGTAATCGGTGCCCGCCGCTCTGGCAAACAGATCCGAATCGCCGCTTCCTACAGCGCAGCACGACAATCCCATCGCCTCGGCCACCAGGTAGATGGTTTGATAGAGCACTCCCACGTCCTTGAGCACGACGCTATATGCGATGCCTTCGTAGCTCCAGGAGACTCGCTGGAAGCGGCTCGCTATACAGAGCAGGATCTGGGGGCGCGCTTGCGACAGGGTTGCACGCGCGGCGCCATCGAGCAGGGCTAGCACATCCGGCGTCAGGTCACGGAGACGGCAGAGGCCGTGCGCCTCCGGATCGTAATGATAGAGGCCGGCCGGGAGCCCGCGGCACTGCTGCACGGCAAGGTAAATGTCGAGCTCGTAACACGCCCCCCCGGACGGGTAAGGGCGGCTGGTGGTCTCGTATGGATGATCCCCGGCCCGGCGCGATCGCACCCGCGCCGCCCGGTACAGCAGCTCACCGAGCGCCTCGATAGAGATGGGCTCGCGCCCTTGAGCGCGCGCGCTTCGTCGTGCCTCCAGGACCGCGGTGAACGGCGGATCGGCGGCGAGCACTTCCCTGAGATCGGGGCGCTGGAGCGCGATCTGCGCGACCGCTCCGGCCGGCGGCGGACGCACAGCCGGGAGCGGTGGTAAGGAGTTGCGGAAGGGATATGTCTTGCCTCTGACCTCGGCATGGCGGCCTGCGCGGCTCCGGGCGTGGAACAGGAGGTCGTGAAATGACCACGGCGCGAGCTGGGGCGCCTGCTCCTCCTCCGTGCGGCCCTGCTCGTCGGCGGGCAGCGCGAGCCTGGCGCCGAGCAGGAGGCGGAGGAGGGCGCGGACCACCAAAACCGCCATGCCCGAGGCCAGCGCCAAGGCCAGCAGCGTCGAAGGCCTGCAGAGCGCGTGGCAGAACGCCGCAGCGCGCGGATCCTGGAGCTTGAGCAGGGCGTGGCTGCGCGGCGATTCTAGCAGCATCCTGTCCCCGGCCCGATGCAGGTAGGCGAAACGCGAGAGGACATAGGGGCAATCGCCCTGGATCTCGCTTCGAGCCGGCGCGAACCACGAAGAGATCGGGTGAAGCGCGGCAACGGGTGCAGCGCCGTCGCGCACCGCGAAGGCGAGCAGGTTCAGCCTCTCCAGCTGGCGGAGGAGAAACATGAGAATGGCCGTATCCATCGAGCCGCCCTCGGCGACCGCATCAACGATCTGCTGCTCGGTGCTCCCTTCTCCACACAATCGCCCGAGCGCCGCGACCACGATGGGGGGAGCGCCCGCAAGGAGGATCGGGGGCGCGGGCGGAATGAGGAGGAGCGGCCCGTCCTTGCCGTCCGGCTGCAACGACACGCCGTCACGGAAGCAAAGGAATACTGCCTCGCGGTCAGTGTCTGGGAAATGCATGCGCTTCCGTAGGCTCAGATGAACATCGGGAACGGGTTCAGGGCGGCCTCGGACAGCGGAGCCTCGCGTAAGCCCAGCGCGACGGGCACATCGTACAGGCGCCCCGCGCCGAAGCGCGCCCAGAAGTGGCGGAGCCCGGGGACGATCACCTTGACCACCGCGAGCCCTGTATCCGGGCGGGTCTGGTCGAGGACCAGCACGTCGAGATCCTTCCGTCGGAGCAGGTCGACGCACCGCTCGACATCATCACGCAGGTCGCCCAGCGCCTCGACCGAGAAATCGGCACGCCGCCGCGGCGCGGCGCCTGGGGCGGGCATCAGGTAAGGCTCGCGCGCGACGGTGGCGCCCTCCAGCCAGTCGACGAGGAGACTCCGCTCCGAGGAAACGCTCGCCTCCAGCGCGGCCGGAATGACCTGGTTGTGCTCGGTGATCGCTCGGAGCAGCGCGATATGAGGATCGAGATGGGCGCCAAAGCCAATGACGGGCGCCTCGCGCGGGCCCGCCAGACTTCTTGATACAGCCACGAATGTAGGGATGCCCAGATCGTTCGTAAGATCCAGCGCCCACAGCTCGCGCCCCAAGGAGCGCCAGTGCTCGACCGTCTCGGTGAGGTATGGATCCCCGAAGCTCGCGATATCCACTGCAGGCAGCCGGAGGCGATTGTACCACCACATCGCTACTGCGTCCCGCTCGAAGAGCTCGAGGAGGCCCTGGAGGATGGCCTCGGTCCGGCTGTTGCCCGCGGCGCACCCGTTGGAGTCCGCACGCGTGAAGACGGGCGCCTCACCGAAGGGGTAGCCATAGTAGCAATATGCGGTCGGCACATAGCGCCTCCGCCCGTGTGTCAATGACCATACGGGACTCCAATCGATCGTCGACGCAGGGTCAAAAGGGACCGGAACCCAGCAGAAGAACTCACCATGCCTGTTCCAGATCTCGCGCTCCGCGTACTGGCGATCGCTGTAGCCCATACAATCGTTGGGGTGGATGCCGTCGCCCCCTAGCTGGCACAGACTCGCTCTGACACGCGCCTCGTCGCCCTGGTAAGCTGCCGAGTAGCGCTCGATCGACTCGCAGAGCGCGCTTGCCTTTGCCTGGGCGTCCGAGCGCCCCTTGCCCCCTGAGTAGCTGCGCATGCTGAGCCGGAGCAGGGAGAGGCTCTGTATCAGGTGCACGAAATTGTGCTCCGTGATGTATGTATTGACGATGCGTGGGTCCGTACCCGCCGGCTCTATGCGGGTGAGGCGGCGAACGATGCCGGTCACTGGACTGACGTGGTGGGCGAGGCGCGCGAAGGTCTCCTCGGGGGTCGCCTGCCGATGCCCTCCGTCAGCGGTGAACATCCGGGGAGTTGGCTCGAGGACGACGGGCTCACGCTGACGGCGGGCGACGAGCCCGGGGTCACCGCAATCGGAACACTGCGGCCGCCGGCAGACTACGTGAGATCGGGTCTCGGCGGCAGCTGCATTGATGGTGACGATACGCCCCTCGAGGCTCGGCAGGCCTCCCTGCACGACCCAGCGTGCGATCGCGGTCGCGGCGAGGCCCGCGTGGACGCGCCGGGTCGAGGGGAGCGCGGCTGTCGCGGAGGCGTGCGCGGTGCGCTGCCCGGTGCGGATCTCGAGGTAACGCTCGACCAGGCAATGCCCCTCCAGGCGCTGGGCCATGCAGCGCCAGCAGGCAGTCTTCCCTGGAACAATCAGCGGCCCGACCAAGGCATCGACCCCGGTCGACCGCAGGAGCAGCCAGGGTCGCCCGTCGGCGAGTCGGGCCTTGTTCAGCGCCGCTAGCTTGGGGTGGAGGTAATCGTCTGTGGAGATGACGAGCAGATCGCCATCCGGCCCCGTGCCGAGCCCGGCCTCGTGCAGGGCCTCGAGGAGCGCCACGTCCTCGCCCTCGGTCAGTGAGCTGACGGTGATCCGAGCCCCCTGAAGGCGCTGTTCGGCTTGCGCAGCGTCTACGCCGAAGGCCTCCCAGAACGCCACCTGGTGGCGGGGCAGATCGGGCGCGCCGTCAGAGATGAGACCCTTCTCCTTCAGGACCGCGAGGGCGTAGGCCACCTCGGCAGGCGGAACGCGGCCTTCGAGCTGCCGGCAGAGTTCATCCTCCGTCAGGCGGCCATCGAGCAGCGGAGCGAGCGCCAGGTAAGCGCGCCCCCGCAACACGTAGGTGCTCCCCTCGTCGAGGAGAAAGACCCCCTCGTCGTCAACGATCTGAACGACAAAGCACCGCCTAAATGCAGGCCTTGAATACATGTCTACGCAACACTCGTCGCTTCGTGAACGTCACGAATGGGACGCACCGCAACCGCAGACGGTACATGCGTCACTCAACCGCAGGCGCGCAGCCTCCTCCAGATCCATCGATTTCATCACTTCGATGTTGAGGTTCTCGGGGATCGGCGGGACCTGAAATACCCGCTCAACGTTCACCTTGAATTGTTCCATCATGTACTGCTTGATTGTACGAACGGGATCCGTCTCGAGCTGGTCCTTGAATTCCGCCTCGGCCCACGCCTTTGCGATGATAAAGCCCCACTGCACGCTGTTCGGATATCGTTGATTCGTCATAATGTCCTCATGTTCCTTGCCAATATACCCGGTATCAGTTACCGATGCAGCATCGCGCGCCCGTCCAGCAGAGATCGCGCCGCAAGTACGTCCTCGCACCCGAGCCCTTCGGTGATGCGGTCCAGCACGGGCTCAAGCGTGGCGCGGGACTCCGCCCGGCGCCCTTGCTTGAGGAAGAGCTCGGCCAGCGCCCGGCTGGCTCTAAGCTCGAAGAGCAGAGCCCCTTGCGCCCCGGCGAGCTCCGCGGCTTGACGCAGACAGGACTCGGCGTGTGCGGGATCGCTCGATGCGAGGAGCTCGCCCTTCAAGCGGAGCAGATCGGCCGCGTACCACTGGGGGCGCAGCCGGTCCGCGGCAATGGCCTCGTCGAGGCGCCGCAGCGCCTCCTCGTGCCGGCCCCGCTCCACGAGGAGCTCCACGACGAACGAGGCCATCAGGGCGACGCCCGACATCCCGCGGGCTGCGACGAGGGTCGCAAGGATGGCCTCAGCCGCCTCCAGCTCCTTCTCGGCCCACGCGCGGAGCATCTCAGACGCCGGCACGAAGAACGCGAAGCCGTATGCCGCCGTGATCTGACGCATCTCGTCGCTCAAGGAGAGGATCGTGCCGCGCTCCCGGCGGAGCTGGTGAACCCAGCATCGGCCATAGAGATTGGAGGCGATAGCATGGCGATTGTTGAGCTCTCGACTCCACGCATCACCGTCCAGGCTCCGTGCCAAGGCCTGGTCCAGCAGCCCTTGCACGGCCAATACGGTGCCGAGGTACTGGAGGGCGACCACCCCGCAGTCCACGCCGTAAACCAGGATCTGGTCCCGGGGCGAATGCCGCTCATACAAGTCAACGGCGGCAGACAGCTCGGCGCGAGCCTCGTTGAGGCGCCCAAGCGAAAAATAGCAGATCCCGAGCAGACACCGCGCCGCCTGCTCCCGGCTGGTATCCCTCGTCGTCGTCGCGAGGTCCAGGAGTCGCATGCTGAGCGTGACGGCGTCGTCGATGTCATCGCGGCTGAAGCTCACGAGAGCCAGCGCCCAGAGGTTGGGAAAAGCGTGCTCGCTCTCGCCGAGGAGGTCGATCAGCTGCCGGGAGCGCTGAAGTACGCGCTCGAGCTCGCTAGACGCGAAGCCCTGGGAACCCATAAGCGCCGGAACGATGATGCCGTCCAGGGCGAGCTCGGCCTCGATGCGCGCGCGCTCGTCGAGGATGAACTCCAGCCACCCGCTCGCTTCACGCGCGTGCGCGAGGGCCTCGGCGTGCGCCGAGCGCTTCAGGGCCGCCATGGCGGCCTCCTGCGCGTATCTGACCGCCTCGCGCATCTGCTCCGCCGCCGCGTGATGACGCGCGAGCAACTCCGGCCGTTCAACCGCGGTCTCCCGAGTCTTCTCCTCCAGCGCCTTCGCGATCCGCGCGTGCACCTGCTGCCGCGACCGCTTGAGCATCGACTCGTACGCCGCGTCCCGCACCAGGGCGTGCTTGAACAGGTAGGCATCGCTCTTCAGCCGACGCCGCCGGTGCACCAGCTCCGCCGCGACGAGCCGGTCGAGATCCTCCCGCGCCTCGGCATCGCCGCGGGGGCTCGCCGCGGAGAGCAGGTCGAGCGTGAACTCCCGCCCAATTGCCGCCGCGACCTGGGCCGTCTCCTTGGCCCTGCCCATCCCATCGAGACGCGCCACGAGCAGGTCGCGCAGCGTGGAAGGGATCGCCACCTCCGCGAGCGGCTTCGCCAGCGCGTAGAGCTCGTCGTTCTTGATCAGCACGCCGGTCTCGATCATCGCGAGGACCAGCTCCTCCACGAAGAGCGGCACGCCGTCGGTGCGATCCGCGATCGTGTCGACCACTTCCGCCGGCAGCGCGCGGCCTTCGGTGACCTTCGTCGTCATCTGCTCGACCTCGGAGCGGTCGAGGCGCCCGAGCTGAATCTGCAGCACGGCCGCGGGCGACCACGACGGCGCGAAATCCGGCCGCGCTGTGAAGAGCGCCAGCACGCGCGACGAGCCCACCTCGCCGATCAGCTGGCCGAGGAGCTCGAGCGTGCTCGGGTCGGCCCAGTGCAGATCCTCGATCAACAGCGCGACCGGCTCCTTCTCGGCCATCTCGAAGAGCAGCAGGAGCACCGCGTTGCGCGTCAACTCGCGCTGCTTCTGGGGCGAGACGTCGAGCGGCGCCCACCTCTGCGGAAGCGTGAGCGACAGGAGCGGCGCGAAGAGCGGCATCGCCTCGGCGAGGTCGAAGCCATGGAGCGAGAGCAGCGCCTCGAGCTTCTCCGCCCGGTCGTCGGGCTTCGCCTCGCGGCGCGGGTCGACCATGCGCTCGAGCAGATCGACGATGGGATAGAACGCGCTGTTCGCGCTGTCCGGCGTGCAGCGGCTCGCCAGCCAGGTGTGCGGCTCCTCGTGGAGCTTCTCTTCGAGCTCGCGGGCGAGCCGCGATTTGCCGATGCCCGGCTCACCGGTGACGAGCACGGCCTGACCTGCGCCGTCGCGGACGCGGCCCCAGCGCTCGAGCAACGACTCCAGCTCCCGCGCGCGGCCGACGAGGGGCACGTCCCGAAGCCCCCCGGACACGTTCCCCTCTCGCAAACGGAAGATCTCGACCGGCGCGTCGAACCCGTCGAGCGGGCGGGTGCCGTCCTCCTCCAGAGCGAAGTGCTTGCGGAGCAGCCGCTGGGTCTCGCCGCTCACGAGGATCCTGCCAGGCTCCGCCGCCGCGCTGAGCTGGGTGGCGAGCTTCGGCGTCGTCCCCACGACATACCCCAGGCCCGCGATGGTCGGGTCGCGCAGCTCGCGCGCGATCACGAGCCCCGTGTGGATCCCGATGCGGAGATCGATGCGGACCTCACGCTCCGCCTCGAGCGCCTCCCTCCGCCGCAGCAGATCCCCCGCCATCTCGCGCGCCGCCTCGGCGGCGCGCCGCGCGGCGTCCTCGCGCGCCGTGGGGTAGCCGAAGTAGAACAGCACCTTGTCGCCCAGCACGCCGGCGACGTGGCCGTTGAAGCGCCGAGCGATCATCGTGCACGCCTCCTGCTGGAGGCCGAGGAGCTGATCGAGCTCCTCCGTGTCCACCGGTCCGTGCCCGGTGCTCGACGCCGTCAAGGTGCAGCACACGGCCGTGATCTGACGCCGCTCGCCCTCGACCAACCGCCTGGAGAGCCCTCCGCTGCTCCCCTGTCCGGCGAGCTCCACGGTCTGCGTCCGCACGTCCGACGCGGCCGGCTGAAGGCGCGCGGGCGCGCTCCTCGACCGCAGCCCGCTCACGTCGCACTCCTCGAGCTCGCGCAGGAGCCCCTCGGTCGTGACATTGCGCGCCGCCGCGTCCTTCGCCGTCGTTCGCCGGAGGATATCCCCGAGCGGGTGGTCGAGGATGGTCGAAGGAATGGCGACGGGCTCGGCGGAGAGCTGGTTGAAGATCACGTCAGCCGCCGTGTCGCCCGCGATCACGCGCTTGCCGGTCAGGCACTCGAGGAAGACCAGGCCCCACGCGTACAGATCGGACCGCGGCGTCGGAGGCTGGCCGCGGAGCTGCTCGGGCGCGGCGTACGCGGGCGTGCCCACAGACTCGTTGGTCAGCGTGATCCGCGCCTTCTCGTCGCGGCTCGCCTCCTCCGTGAGCGCCCCGATGCCAAAATCGAGCACGAGCACGTTGCGCCGGGCGCCGGTGGGGATGATCATGAGGTTCGCCGGCTTCAGGTCCCGGTGGATCACCCCTTGCGCGTGCGCGCAGCCGAGCGCGTCGAGGATCTGCAGCATGAAATGCCGCGCCTCGCGCGGATCCAGCGGGCCCTCCTCGGCGAGGATCTGCGCGAGATCCTTGCCGGGCACGAACTCGAAGACCGAATAGACGACGGCCTCGTCCGCCTGCCCTGAGTCGATGAGGCGGACGATGTTCGGGTGGTGGAGCTGCCCGCAGAGCTGCATCTCGCGCTGAAAGCGCGCGATGCGCTTCTCGCGCGCCTGCGCGGCGCCGCTCGACCCGAGCTGCAGCACCTTGATGGCCACGAACTGGCCGGTCGCGAGCTGCCGCGCCTTGTAGACGGTGCCGAAGCCGCCCTCGCCCAGCTCGGCGAGAATCTCGTATCGGTCCCCGAGCACCGCGCCGATCTTCTGTCGAGAGTCCAAGTCCGGCCCTGCCTCCGCGCGTGCGCGTCAAACAACACGCGTAACCACATCTTCTACCTGTAAGGAGTTTGACCTACAAGGGCTTTGGTCAGCAGCAAAATCATGCGTCCCCACTGGATTCGCGAGCTGCCCGATTCCTCCCTCGTCAGCCTCCCGTCTGCGGCGTGGCCGCTTCCACTGCCTCCTCGTGCAAGGAGCGAACGTTCAATGTAAAAAAGACGGAACGTGAGAAGATCCTCGCCACACCCCTGGACCTGGACCGGTCCCCTCGCCTTGTCCTTTGCACTGCTCGCCGCCTGCGGCGATTCCGCCGAGGATCCTCGCCCGAACGGCAGCAGCGTGGGCGGCTCCGGCGGCGCGTCCGGCACCGGCGGCGCCGGCGCCGGCGCCGGCGCCGCCTCCTCCGGCGGCCTCGGCGGCTCGGGCTCCGGAACCGGCTCCGGCGGCTCCGGCGGCTCCGGCGGCTCCGGCGGCTCCGGCGGCTCCGGCGGCGAGGAGCCGTCGCCCGCCGATCCCGCAGAGCCGCTCTTCGCCGGCACGAGCGTCCCGCGGTTCGACATTACCCTGTCGCGGGGGTCGATCGCTCGGCTCGACGCCACGCCCGACGAGTACGTCCCCGGGCAGCTCAAGGTGACGCTGGACGGCGAGCTGATCGAGCTCTCCGACGTCGGCGTGCGGCTCAAGGGCGTGCACGGCTCGTTCCGGACCCTGGACCAGAAGGCCGCCTTCCTGCTCAAATTCGACGAGTTCACCGACGACCAGACGCTGCTCGGGGTGGAGAAGCTCGCGCTCAACAACATGGTCCAGGACCGGAGCATGCTCCACGAGCGCCTGGCCTACACGCTGTTCCGCGCGATGGACGTGCCCGCGCCGCGCTCCGCGCACGCGACCGTCTGGGTGAACGGCTCCCTCTACGGCCTCTATGCCACCGTCGAGGCGGCCGATAACCCCCGCTTTCTGGATCGCTGGTTCGGCGACCACGAGGGCAACCTGTACGAGGGCGCGTACGGGAGCGATCTCGAGAGCTGGCTCATCGATACCTTCGATCAGGACAACGGCGATGATGTCGCGCTCACCGACCTGTTCGAGCTCGCGGAGGCGCTCGACGGCATGACGGACCCGGACACGTTCCTCGCCGAGGCCTCGCAGCTCATCGACATGGATCGCTACCTCGCGTTCGCGGCCACCGAGACGTTCATCGGCCACTGGGACGGGTATGTCTGGCTGCGCAACAACTACTTCATCGCGCGGCGCCCGGACGGCCGCTGGACGTTCCTGCCGTGGGGCCTCGACCAGACCTTCGAGGACGATCTCTACCCCTTCGGCGGCGTGGGACGGCTCGAGCAGATGTGCACCACCTCGCTGCCGTGCCGGCAGGCGCTGGCCGCGGCGTTCGAGCGCGTCCTCGAGCGCGCGTCGGAGCTCGATCTGGCGAGCGACGCCGAGGCGACGCGCGCCCTGATCTGGGCCGACGTGCTCGACGATCCGCGCCGGGAGGTGAGCCCCGATGCCGTCGGCGAAGAGATCGACGCGACGATCGCTTTCCTGAACGACCGCCCCGCCAGCGTGCGGAGGTCGCTCGCCTGCGTGGACCCGTCGGGGCTCGACGAGGACGGCGACCTCTCGTCCGGCTGCGGCGACGACTGCGACGACGGCGACGCCTCGGTGTACCCGGGCGCCCCCGAGCTGTGCGACCTCGTCGACAACGACTGCGACGGGCGCGTGGACGACGATCCCTCGTGCCCGCGCTGCGCCCCGCTGGCGCTGCCGGACGGCGGCTCCCTGGCGCTCTGCTTCGCGCCCGCGACGTGGGAGGACGCGGAGCTCGACTGCATCGCGCAGGGCGGGCACCTCGTGTCCATCCATGATGAGGAGGCGCAGGATCTCGTGTTCTCCAGCGCCGCCGCCGTCCAGCCGGGCAGCTGGTGGATCGGGCTCACCGACGCGGCGTCCGAGGGGGACTTCGCGTGGACCGACGGCACGCCGTACGACTACGAGCGATGGACCGGCGGCGAGCCGAACAACGCCGGCGACGGAGAGCACTGCGCGCAGCTGGCGGAGTGGGCCAACGGAGGCTGGAACGACATGCCCTGCGACGCCGAGCTGCCCTACGTTTGCAGGCTGCCCTGACGAGGAGGGTCACTTCGGCCTGAGCTCGGTCAGGACGAGCAGGTACTCCGGCGGGTTGTTCGGCGACAGCTTGGCGTACGGGTTCTCCTTGGTGGGGAACCCGGTGAAGCGCTTCGTGTTGTACTCGCCCCAGGACGGGTTCTTGAAGAGCGGTATCACCGGCGCGTTCTGCGCGTAGAGCACCTGCACCTCGTCGAGGATGCGCTTCTGCTCGGCGAACTCCGTCGCCGACTCGAACTGCTGGAGCAGCTTGTCGACCTCCTTGTCGCCGTAGCGGTGCCAGTTGCGCGCGCTCGCCTCGCCGACGGGCTTCACGAGCTCCGCGGACATGAGCTCGCGGTAGTAGTTGTAGGGCGTGGGCTCGACGACCGTCCACCCCATCGACAGGTCGAACGTGCCCTTCTGGAGCGCCTCGAAGAACGCGCTGAAGTCGTACGCCCTGATCGAGGCGTCGACGCCGATCTGCTTCAGGTTCTGCGCGATGATCTGCACCGCGCGGACCCAGTCGGACCAGCCGGTGACGACGTTGATCTCGAAGCGCATCGGCTTGCCGTCCTTCACGCGGACGCCGTCGGGGCCCACCTTGTAGCCGGCCTCGTCGAGGAGCTGCTTCGCCTTCTCGACGTCGAGCTTCACCCAGTCGCCCGCCGCCACCGCCTTCGGGTTGCGCCAGCGCTCGTAGGAGTCGTCGAGCCCGGTCGCGTCGGCCGGCTGGGTGTAGTTGTGGGACGCGATCTTGACGATGCGCTCCCGGTCGATGCCCATGCTGATCGCCTTGCGCACGCGCACGTCGTCGAACGGCTTCCTCGTGCTGTTCGGATAGAGCGTGGCCATGCCGCCGACGAGCGGGAACCAGTAATGGTGGTTCGCGGGATCCTTGGCGACGTAGGCCTTCTCGATCTCGGGGATGAACGCGCCCGCCCAGTCGACCTCGCCGTTGATGATCGCCAGGCCGACCTGGTCGTTGCCCGGGTACGCCGGGAAGCGGAGCCCGTCGACCGCCGGCTTCCCCTTCTGCCAGTAGTTCGGGTTCTTGCCGAGCTCGTACACCTGGTTCTGGAAGACCTTCACCTCGGTGAACGGCCCCGTCGCAACGGGGTTCTCGTTCGAGTACGTGACCGGATCGGGGACGTCCTTCCACCTGTGCTCCGGGACGATCGGCTGGTGGCCGATGTAGCTGAGCCCCGGGACGTAGGGCCGCCCCAGCGCGAACTCGACGGTCGAGTCGTCCGTCGCCTTCACGGACTCGATGAACTTCCACACCCCCGAGAGGTCGAGCGCGGGGTGCTTCTTCAGGAGCCCGAACGTGAACGCCACGTCCTTCGCCGAGAACGGCTGACCGTCCGACCACTTGACGCCGGAGCGGGTCGTGAAGGTGAGCTTGTTGTTCCCGTCGCTCCACGCGTATTTCGTGGCGAGCCACGGCGTGTACTCGCCCTTCATCGTGTTGAAGATGAGCATCGGCTCGTAGATGCCGGCGAGCGTGGGAAAGCGGACGTTCCCCTCGGCGAGGAGCGGGTTGAAGTTGCGCACCCAGGAGGCCTGCTGCTCCCTGGAGATGGTGACGAGCGCGGCGCCCTTCTCCGCGGTCGCCGCCGCGGCCGCCGAGGCGCTGGCGCCGGGCGCGGGCGGCGCCTCCTTCGAACAGCCCGCCGCGACGCCGGCCGAGAGGGCCAGCGCCGCCATCACGAACACGCGGCGCGTCATGGATCGACTCTTCATCAGCATGCTCCACGCGGGCGACTCGGCCCCGCGACAGTCCGGTTCAGCCACAGCACGCGGCGCCGCCGCCAGATACGGCAGAACTTTGCGACGTCGGGACCGCCCGGTCGCGTCGGACGCGACCCAACAGGGCGGACACTTTACCGGTTCACCTCGGAGCGTGTCAACCGACGGGGAGTCGGTGTGCCGGGGGCCGCCGGCGGGCGAGCGCAGGGCGGCCCCCCGGGCGACACGGGGCTATCCGCGCTGCCGCCGCCCGAGGGCGAACGCGCCGTCGCCGAGGAGGGCCTGCGCGCCGAGCGCGATCATCAGGAAGGCGACGTATTCCCAGCCGCCGCCCTGGCCGGAGAACATCCAGCCGTTGGGCAGGTGTACGAGCAGCGCGCCGGCCATCACGGGCAAGAGCGCCAGCGCGACGAGGCGCGTCCGGAAGCCGGCCAGCAGCGCGAGGCCGCCGAGCAGCTCGGCGAGGAACACCGGGTACGCCGTCCAGCCCGGGAATCCGCTCGCGGCGAAGAACGCGGCGGTGCCCGGCATCGTGAACACGAGCGGCTTGGCGAGCGCGTGCGCGAGGAACACGGCGCCAAGCCCGAGGCGCAATGTCAGCGCGGCCAGATCGGCCGAGCGGGGGACAGAGAGGACAGAGAGGGTGGTGTCGAGACGGGTCATGATCGTTTGCTCCATGGCCCGATGAATAAGCCGCAGCGCCGCGCCGCGGTAGAGCGCGCTCGGGAACGAATTGTTCTCGCAGAAGAACGATATCGCTACGCCCACGACCTCCCGCGGAAGGCGGCGGCCAGGAAGTCGATGAGCCGCCGCACCCGCGCGGGCGGGCGCCGGCCGGCCGCGTGCACCGCGTAGATGCCCATGGGCCGCGGCGCGAACGCCGCGAGCAGCGGGACGAGGCGCCCGGCCCGGAGATCCTCGTCGACCATGAAGCGCGGCAGCACCGCGAGGCCGATCCCGGCGACGGCCGCCTCGCGCAGCGCCGTCCCGTTGTTCGCCGTGAGCGGGCCCGACACCGGGACGGAGATGCGCCCCGCGGCGCCGTAGAAGCGCCACTCGTCCTCGACGCGCAGGTGGAGGTACCGGAGGCAGTCGTGGCGCAGCAGATCCCCCGGGTGCTCGGGCCGCCCCCGCCGTTCGAGGTAGGCCGGCGCGCCGACCACGTCGAGCGCCGTCGCGGCGATCTGGCGGGCGACGAGGCTCGAGTCCCTGAGCTTCGTGATCCGGATGGCCAGGTCGACGCGCTCCTCCACGAGATCGACGAGCCGGTCGTTCAGCGCGAGCTCGACGTGGGCGCCCGGGGTCGCCTCGAGGAACCGCGCGAGCGGCTGCGCCAGGTACATCTGCGCGAAGCTGACCGGCGCGTTGAGCCGGATGCGGCCCCGGTCGGCGTCGGACGCGCCCCGCACCGCCGCCGTGGCCTCCTCGAGCACGCGCGCGCAGCGGGCGTAGAGGTTCATGCCCGCGTCCGTGACGGTGAGCTTGCGCGTCGTGCGCACGAGCAGCCGCTCGCCGAGGCGCTCCTCCAGGCGCGCGACCCGGGTGCTCACCATCGATTTGGACACCCCGAGCTCGGCCGCGGCGGCGGTGAAGGAGCGGCGCTCCACCACGCGGGCGAAGCAGAGCATGCCGGGCAGATCGTCGAAGAGGGGGTCGATCACGCGGTCACTGTGCGCGCGGGCGCCGATTGTTCGCAAGCGAGAACAAGGTGCGCGGGCGGGAGGGCGCACGCCCCGGTGAGCCGGCAGCGCCCGGCGCCGGCGCGCCTGCGCCCGCGGGCAGGGCCGAGGCGGCGACGCCCGCTCCGCGCGTGCCAGGGCGCGTGTCCACGCGCGAGCAGCGTGAGCCCCTGTCGCTCGACGGCCTTCCCGCGCGCGCGCGTCCTGGGCTACAAGCCCGCCATGCTCACGCTCTTTCACGCTCCGCAGTCGCGCTCCTCGCGTATCGTGTGGCTCCTCGAGGAGCTCGGCGCGGACTACGAGATCGTCTATACGAACATCGCGCGAATGGACGGCTCGGGCGCCGCGGATCCCGCGAACCCGCACCCCGACAGGAAGGTCCCCGCGCTCGTGCACGACGGCGCGCTCGTCACCGAGTCGATCGCGATCATGCTGTACCTCACCGACCTCTACCCCGAGGCGGGCCTGGCGCCGCGGGCCGGCGACCCGCTGCGCGGCGCGTACCTGACCTGGCTCGCGTGGTACGCCGGCACCGTCGAGCCGGTCGTCACGTTCGAGTTCGCGAAGGTCGCCGACAACCCCGCGCTCATGTACACCTTCCGCGGGCTCGCCGGGGTCCACGCGCGCATCGCCGGCGCGCTGGAGAAGAGCGAGTACATCCTCGGAGACAGGTTCACCGCGGCCGATCTCCTCTTCGTGAGCCTGGGACAGTGGTACCGCCCCGGGCTGCCGTCGGGCCAGCGCGTCGACGACTACCTCGCCAGGTGCGCCGCGCGCCCCGCCGCCGCGCGCGCCATGGGCAAGGACAGGCCCGGCTGAGCGGGCGCCGCGCGCGGCTCCACGGCGCCGCGCGCGGCTCCACGGCGCCGCGCGCGTCAACTCGGCCTTGCGTTGGCCCCTCGCCGTCGGTAGCGTCGGCCCCGGGTAGAGTCTCCGTGGCGGCCCCGATCGTCGTCGAGCTCGCGTCGGGTCCCGCCGTGCATGGCGAGCTCGCGGCGCTCCTCGTGGAGGCGTGCTCTCGCGCCGCCGGCGGCGGCGGGTGCGCGCTCGGCGACCCGAAGCGCACCGGGACGGCGGTGAGGGCGCTCGCCGTCGTCTGGCTGGACGGGCCGGACCACCGCCGTCTGCGGGTCGACGTCGCCACGCTCGGCTCCCCCGAAGGCACGCTGGCGTCGCGCGAGATCGAGTTCCGCGACGAGGACCCCCTGCCCGACCGCTACCGGACCGCGGGGCTGCTCGTCGCCGCCCTGGCGACGGAGCGCGCCGGCGCCCCGGCGTCCCCCGCGCCGACAGGCGCCGAGGAGGCCACGGACGCCGAGCAGCACGCGGCGGGCCCGTTGCGCCCGCTTGGCTGGTTCATCGGCGCCGGCGGGCTCGCCGGCAGCGGGCTCGGAGACGGGCCCGCGCGGGCCGGCGGCTGGGTCATGGCCACGGCGCTCGACCGGCGCTCGGGGTTCTTCGGGACGCTGTCGGCGTCCTATGCCGCGGCCCTGCGCGACCCGGCCCCGGGGCTTTCGGTCCAGTGGCTCACGGTCGGCGGCGGAGGCGGGCTCGCCGCGCCGGTTCGGCCGCTCGACGCGCTCGTGCGGGCGAGGATCGAGGCCACCGTCGACTGGGTGATGGCCTCCGCGCAGGACCCGAAGAAGCCGCCGGAGGCGGGGCACGGGTGGGCCCTCGGGACGCGCACGGCCGTCGACCTCCAGTGGCCCGCCGACGCCGGCCTTTCCCTCCTCGGCAGCGCCGAGGCGTTCGTGCGCATCCACGGGACCGCCCTCGAGGTGCACCCGAAGCCGAAGACCACGCTGCCGATCGGCGGCTTCACGGGGATGCTGGGGCTCCAGCTCCGCCTGCAGTAGGACGGCGAGGCGCCGTCGCGCTGCGGCATGATGGCGAGGCGCCATCGCGCTGCGGCATGATGGCGAGGCGCCATCGCGCTGCGGCATGATGGCGAGGCGCCGTCGCGCGAGGAAAGATCCGCGGCTCAGCCTGGTTCCGGGCGGAGCGGCTACTGCACCAGCATGGGAACCGCCGAGCCACGACCAGCAAGCCGCCGGCTCAGGCTCGTCTCCAGCCCGGGCGCCGGGCCCCCCGCGCACGGCGCCGGGGCCCCCGTCCACGGCGCCGGCGACGAGGAGCTCCTGCTCGCCTTCCAGCGGGGCGAGCGAGGGATCGGCCTGCGCCTGTACGAGCGCCTGCTCCCCGTGGTCGATCGGACCCTGTACCGGATCCTGGGCTGCCGGGAGCAGGACCACGCCGATCTCGTGCAGGCCGCGTTCGAGCAGATCGTGAGCACGCTCTCGAAGCGGCGCTTCGCGGGCGAGTGCAGCCTGGCCGGCTGGGCGTCCGTCATCGCCTGCCATGTCGGGCTGAGCGCGCTGCGCGCCCGCCGGCGCGAGCGCAGGGTCATCGATCGCACGCCGGATCCCGACGCAGGGCCCGAGCCGCCCGCGCAAGGCGCCGACCCCGAGCGGGAGGTGAGCGTGCAGCGCGACCTCGAGGCCCTGCGCCGGCACCTCGCGGCCATGGACGGCGACCGCGCGACCGCGCTGCTGCTCCACGTCATGGGCTATTCCATCAACGAAATCGCAGACTTGACCGGCGTCTCCGCGGCCGCGGCCCAGTCCAGGCTCTCGCGGGGGCGGCGAGAGCTCCAGGCGCGCTGCGAATCCGGCGCGGCGACGCGACACGACCCCGCTCGATCCGAGGTGCCACGATGAAGCAGGACGACGTTGACGCCATCCCGGAAGAGCGCCCCGCGACGCCCAGCGCGGACAGCGTGGAGGCCTCGCTGCGGGCGCTCGTCGAGCAGCCGGTGCCGCCGCTGCCCTGGGCGCAGGCGCGGCAGCTCCAGCAGCGGATCGCCGGCCGCATCGACCGGCTCGCCGCCGAGGAGGCGGCGCGGCGCGCCCGCGCTGCCCGGCGGAGGCGCGCCGCCGTCGCGGCGGCGTCGCTCGCGGCCGCCCTGACGGCGGCGGCCGCCGGGATCGCTGTCGTGCTCCGGGCGCGCCCGCTCCCCGAGGCCGCGGCGCAGGTGACGGCGCTCCAGGGCGCCGTGGAGATCGCGGCCGGGGACGCGACGCGCGCGCCGCCGTCCCGCGCCTTCGTGCCGCTCGCGAGCGGCGAGGAGCTGCGGACGGGCGACGGCGCCATGGCGAAGGCGTCGCTCGCGACGGGCGCGACCGTCGAGGTCGGGCCCTCGACGCGCGTGCGGTTCACGCCGGCCGGGGCCGGGGGCGGCCGCATCGACGACATCGTCGCCCTCGATCAGGGCCGGATCTCGGTCGACGTGCCGCCGCTGCCGGCGGGCGTGACCTTGTCGGTGCGCACCGAGGACGCCGTCGTCACCGTGCACGGGACGCGCTTCTCGGTCGAGCGGCGGCCCGGCGCGGCGGGGGAGCCGGCCGAGACGCGCGTGTCGGTCGAGGAAGGGCGCGTGACCGTGCGCCGCGGCGAGGTCGAGCGCCTCCTTGGTCCGGGCGAGGCGTGGGCGTCGCGCGGCGAGGAGCCGGTCCGCCGGCTCGACCCGCCCGCCGAGGAGCGGCGCGGCGACGCGCCGGCGCCGCCGCGGGAGGCCGAGCAGGACAGCGCCGCGCGAGAGGGCGGCGAGGGCGACCGGCGCGCCCCGCGCGGAGCGCCGGCGCGCGCGTCGCTGGCGGCCGAGAACGAGCTGCTCCAGGGCGCGATGGAGGCCCGGAGGCAGGGGCAGCCCGCGCGGGCGATCGAGCGGCTCGACCGGCTCCTCGGCCGCTACCCGGACTCGCCGCTCGCCGAGATCGCCCGCGTGGAGCGGCTGCGGGCGGTCGAGATGCTCGGCGACAAGGACCGGACCGCGGCGGAGGCGCGCCGGTACCTCAAGGATTACCCGCAGGGCTTCGGGCGCGAGGAGGCGACGTCCGCGTCCCGCGCCGGCGGCGCGCGCCCCTGAGCGCCCGCGGAAGAAGGCCCTCTCCACATTTTGACGATCGGCTGCCTGCTCCCGGCGCCTCCGGCTACTTCCACTTCATCGAGGAGATCATCGCGCCCGCGATCGGCATCGCCGGGCGCGCTCCAGACCGTGCTCGCCTTCGAGCAGGGAGGATCCAATGCGTTCGTTCGCGTTCACAGGATACGTGGGTGGTGGGCTGTTGTTCCTCGCGGTCGTCGGCTCGGCCTGCACCAAGCCGGGCACGGGAGACGCCAGCGGCGGTATCGTCGCCGGGGAGGTCTGCGGCCCCGAGGACGAGGGCGGGAGCGCGGCCGCCCCGACCTTCCCGGGATCGGGCCTGTCGGGCGCCGGCGACCCGATCACCGCGGCCCTCGATCCGCTGTCGTGCGGCGGCGCGAGCGGCCGGTTCATGCCGGTCGAGGAGACCGCCGAGATCGAGTGCTATTACACGGAGAGCGATCAGACCAACCCGATGGCGTTCGTCGAGCGCGTCGTCGAGATCGCCGAGGGCGAGGAGCTCGTGCACGTGCGGCTGACGCTGAACCCAGCGTTCGTCGACAACACGTACGGCGAGACCGCCGTCGGCTGGGGCGGCGGCGAGCAGCCCGTCGACGCGCCGAAGCCCGGCGACGGGCCGAAGCCCGGCGACGGGCCGAAGCCGAAGGGGCACAAGGGGCACACGTTCAAGGATCTCGTGGGCAGCGACAAGGCCCAGTTCCAGATGACGGACGGGACAGGGGAGCTCGTCCTCGACTTCTTCGTCGACTACCTCTCGACCGATGAGACGAAGCCCTCCGGCTACGGGTCGCTCGGCGTGGTCGGCGGAGAGGGCAAGATGCTCCTCGGCGACGCGAGCGCCATCATCGCGGCGACCACGTCGCTCGACCGCGATCTGAACGCGTGTGGCTACGGCGCGTACACGGTCGACTCTCCGGCCACGGACGAAAATTACACGCCCAATACCGAGACGCCGGACTGGGATTATCGCGTCGTGTACGACGTGTGGGTGAGCGCCTCGGCGTTCGGCGCGGCGGGCTTCGGCGACGCGACCATCAGCTACGTGCACGCGTCGCCGAGCAAGTACCCGTCGGACACGCTCACCGTGACGCCGGGGCCCTGTCCCCCGCCGCCGTGCGAGGACGACGACCCGCCCGCGGGCGACGGGGGCGGCGATCCGGGCGAGGACCCGGGCGAGGAGCCGGGCGGCGGGACCTGCCAGCCCTCCGGTGGGGAGTGCGCGGCAGACTCGGACTGCTGCTGGGCCAGCGACGTGTGCTTGAACGGCGCGTGCCAGCCGTTCGATATCCCGCAGTGAGCCTGGCTTCCCGGGGCGGGGCGACAGCGCCTCGGGGCAGAGCGACCGCGCTCCGGGGCCGAGCGCGGAGCGGGCGGCGGCCGTTCAGATCGTGTCTTCACGGTTCAGCACGGCGTTGAGGACGGTCGCCGGCACCCGCAGGCGCTCGTCGCCGTCGTACGTCGCGCGAAGGTCGGCGAAGCAAGCGTCGGGCGAGCGCGTGATCGCGGCGAGCCCGTCGAACAGCGCGAGCCGGTCGTCCCCGTGCGCCTCCTCGGGGCGGCTCATCGCGCCCCAGCAATCCCAGGGCAGCATCTCCATGTTGTTGAGCGCGGCGAGGTCGCGCACGAGGTTCCCGTCGATGAACCAGAGGCCGCCCTCGTCGAGGAAGCCGAACTTCATCGGATCGACCTCGCCGGCGCGGCCCTTCGCCCACGCGTCGCCCGCGACGACGAAGCGGTCGCGCGGAACGTCGAGCGCGTCGAAGTCGGGCTTCAGCGCCGCGCGCTGGACGTCGTCGATCTGCGCGTCGACGAGGACCCAGCGCGCCTCGGCGGCACTCCAGTGCTCGCAGACCCAGTGATCCACGAAGGTGCCGGTGTTGAAATACCCGGCGAAGCCGCAGCGCGCCCGCGCAGGGATCCCCCTGGCGCGCAGCAGGGCGGTGAGGAGCACCGTGAAATGACGGCAATTGCCGACGAGGCGCGCGTCGGGCGGCCGGGCGACCGAGAAGGGCCGGGCGTCGAGGGCGAGGACGCGATCCAGCATCCGGTCCACAGGTCGGAGGTGGGACTCGCCGCGGCGCTCGTCCGAGAGCTCCACGCCGTAGGCCTGCGCCCAGTGCTGGTGGAGCAGCAAGCCCTGCACGACACGGACGAGCGAGGGGACGTCGCTGGGCAGCTCGGCGAACCTGGCCGCGTGCGCGCCGCCGGACGTCATCGCCGCGGGGCGTGTGTAGAATTCAAGGGTATCCTGGGATGCCTTCATGGTCCGTCCTCCACGAACTGTGTTGTTATGGAGCGTGCTGCCGTGTGCGCGGAGGAGCCTGGCATGAAGGTCGGAAATTGAGAAGGAGGGCTCGTTCTCATGCGCTGAAGGCATGTCGCGGGGCCCACAAGGTCGCCAGGCGGACATCGGCGTTGGCGCGCCGATCGGCGTCGGCGCGCCGGCCGGAAGGGAGGGCCGCTCAGGCGCCGCGCGCGCCTGCGGCGGTGAACGCGTCGACGCCGGTCAGCTCGGCCGACAGCGCCCACAGGCGGGCCGCTTCGTCGGGGTCGATCGCGTGCCGGGCGACGCCGGGCCTCCCGTCTGCGGCCAGGTCCGCGACGTCGCAGTCCTGGCAGTAGACCCCGCCCAGACCGGCGAGCCGCGGCGACGTCGCCGCCCAGACCTGCGTCGCGGCGCCCTGCTCCGGCGTCTTGAGGGCCGGCTCGACCGCGTTGCCGTGCTCGTCGATCCAGCCGATCGCGACGAGCTCCTCCCGGGTGAGGTGGCGCTGGAGCGGGGTCATGATCATGCCGGGGTGGACCGCGAACGCCCGTACGCCGGCATCCCGGCCGAGCCGGTCGAGGTGCACGGCGAACAGCACGTTCGCCGTCTTCGCCTGCCCGTAGGCCTGCCACTTGTCGTAGCCGCGGGTGAAGTGCACGTCGTCCCACCGGATCCCGGTGATGCCGTGGGCGCCCGACGAGACGGACACGACGCGCGCGGCGCCGTCCCGCGCCACGGCGGGCCACAGCCGGTTGACGAGCGCGAAGTGGCCGAGGTGGTTCGTGGCGAACTGCGCCTCCCAGCCGGGGCCGATCCGCGTTTCCGGACAGAGCGCGATACCGGCATTGGCGATGAGGAGGTCGACGCGCCGGCCCGACGCAAGGAAGCGCTCGGCGAAGCCGCGCACGCTGTCGAGATCGCCCAGGTCGAGCTGGTCCACCTCGACCCGATCCGCCAGCGGATCCCCGGAGACGGCGACCGCTTCCCGAGCTGTGGACGGCCGCCGCGCCGGCACGATGACGCGGGCGCCGGCACGGGCGAGCGCGCGCGTCGTCTGAAGGCCGATGCCCGAATAGCCGCCGGTGACGATGGCGAGCTTTCCGGTGAGATCGATGCCTCTCAGCACCTCCTCGGCGGTGCTGCGTTCCCCGTACCCCGAACCGATCTTGCGTTGCGATGTGGTCATGCGCCGGAACGTAGCCGTTCGAGCGCGCTCGAAGTCAACCCCCGTCAGGTCTTCACCGCGCCCGCGGTGAGCCCCTGGACGGGCGAGGCCGCGGGCGGCCTCGCGACGGCGCGCGCCGGGGCCGCGGCGCCGTCGGGGCGAGGCGCCTCTCCCCCGGCGCCGCCAGCGCCGCCGTCGCGCATTACTTGCCGCTCGCCATCTGCTGTTTTGCCTTCGTCAGCTTGGCGCGGATCGCGGCGTCGTCCACCGCCTTGCCGGAGGCAGCCTCGGCGAGGAGGTCCCTCATCGCCGTGCCGACGAGCGTCTCGAACTGCGCCGTCTCCTCGATCATCGGCATCGACTCCGCCGTCTCTGCCAGCACCTTCTGGAACACCTGGATGTTCTCGGTGTTGAAGCGCTCGTCGGCGTAGGCGGCCGTCACGACAGGGAGCGAGTTGAAGGCGGCGCTCAGGATCCGCTGCTCCTCGGGGCTCGTCATGAACTCGACGAACCTGAGCGCGGCGTCCCGGTTCTTGCTGTCCTCGAAGACGGCGATGTTGATGCCGGCCACGTGGCTGTTCACCCGCTTGCCGTTCGCGGGCAGCGGGTCGGGCAGCGGGACCGGCGCCACGCCGTAGGCGTCGCGGGCGAGGCCGTTCTGCTCGATCGCCGCGGCGGCGTAGCTCTGGATCATGAGCATCCCCGCCTTGCCGGCGGCGAAATCCTTGAGGATCTGCGTGTCGTTCACGTACTCGGCGTTGCTCGGGTTCACGACCTTGTGGACGCCGAGCAGATCGATGTACTGCTTGACGCCGGAGACCATCTGCGGGTCGTCGAACCGGGGCTGCTTGCCGTCGAAGATGCTCGCGCCGTGCTGCCGGCCGAACATGAACGCGAAGTGGGCGTTCTCGCTGTAGCTCGCGCCCATGATCGCGAGGCCGTAACGGCCGCTCTGCGGGTCGGTGAGCTTCTTGGCGACGGCGATGAGCTCCGCCCACGTGGACGGCGGCTTCTCGACGCCCGCGTCGGCGAACAGCCTCTTGTTGTAGAACAGCCCGTAAGCGAGCCCGTAGAGCGGCACCGACGCGGGGGGCTGGCCCGGCGCCCCGGTGGCGGACATGCTCGCGGGGATGAACCGGTCCTTGCCGCCGATCCTGGCGAGCGTCGCGTCGTCGAACGGCAGGAGCGCGCCGGTCGCCTGGAGCGACGCAGACCACGAGTTGCCGATGTTGAGCACGTCGGGGCCCTTGCCGCTCGTCGTCGCGCCGAGGATGCGGTTGAGCAGGTCGGACCAGGGGATGACCTCGAATTTGACCTTGATCCCGGTCTGCTTCTCGAACTTGTCGAGCTCGGGCTGCAGGACTTTCTCGTCGTCCTCGACGCTGGGTGCCTGGTTGCTCGCCCAGTACGTCAGCGTCACCGAGGCTGGCTCCGGCGCGGCGGGCGCGGACGAAGCCGAGGGCGAGGGCGACGACGGCGCGTCGTTCCCGCTCTTGCCGCACGCGACAGTCCCGATGGCGAACAGGGCAAATGCAGCTACGGCCTCGATCGTGCGTGACCTCACGGCGACTCCCTTCCCCGGCTCCGGCTGAAGATTCACACCCCCGTCGCGTCGATCGCGCGACCGCGGGCAGGCTACCCCCTGCGCAGCCGGGCTTGCAACGGGGAGCACCGCGAACCGAGCGCTCGGTTATGCCTGATTGCCCCTGATTGCCCCTCGCGCCCTCGCGCTGCGGGTCCACGACAGAGCGCACGGCTGCGCGTTGACGCGACTGCGTCGATCACATGGCTGTACAAGGACCGCGGCCGACCAGACACTTAATCGGTTCAGTTTCAAGGAACCGCTGCACGGCGTCCGTCGGCGCGCAACAGGACGGCGTCGCAAGTGTGTCATGCATCACATTCATAACGTCCATGCTGCATACGAATTGGCTGGACGTAACCGAGCGGCCTAAACAGTGCGCGTCGGACCGAGCACGACGTGATCCCGCGCGGGCAGTCCCGTTGGACAGCCACGCTTCCTTGCACGCAGTCGACGCGGACCCACGAGGGGCACGCGATCCGCCGGCCCCCGCGCCTCGAGGCCGCGCTCAGCGCGGAACGGCTCGTCGCGCGCGGGCGCCACAGGCGGGCGCGCAGCGCCTCCCGGGCGCGCGCCAGGCGGCGGAGAGGCGGCGGCGCGGGGCCATCACGCGCGCATCGGGGCGACAGGAGAAGCAACAAGTGCGCGCATCCGTCTATGCTTTGCTGTCCCTGTTTACGGTCGCCTGCAGCGTGCAGGGCTATGGCGACACCGCCGAGGAGATCAGCGCCGCGGAAGACGAGCTGATCGGCGGGCAGCCGGCGCTCGAAACGGAGTACCCCTCCACCGTCCTCGGCCCGGGGTGCACCGCGGCGAAGGTCGGCCCCCGTCACTTCCTGACCGCCGCCCATTGCGTGAACGACGTGCTCACCGGCGCGGTGAGCGCGGGCTACGGGCCGGGCGCCACCTACTCGGTCAGCGCCGACAACACGCCCCCGATCTCGCCCTACGTCAACCTGACGATCGAGCAGACGTACATCCACCCGGCCTGGACCGCGGACTGCGCCGCCGCGCGGGCGGCGGGAGCGCCCGATTGCGGGGTCAACGTCCTGAACCCGGGGCACACGCCCGACGTCGCGGTGGTCGTCGTCAACGAGCTCTCGCCGACGATCCCGGCCGCCGTGGTGGACGGGGCGCCGGTCGCGGTGGGCGATCCCGTCGTGGCGACCGGCTACGGCTGCGAGAACGCGAACGGCACCGGAGGCGGCCTCTTCAAGCTCCAGAACCTCACCGCGGCGGCTTCCTCGATCCTGAATCACCCCGGCTCCTACGTCTCTGGCACCGCCATCAACGACGTCGCGGCGTCGTACGTGCTCACGCCGGGCTACTCCGCCAGCACCTCCTACGCGAGCCTGTGCTTCGGCGACTCGGGCGGCCCGCTCTACCGCCAGAGCTCGACCGATCTCATCGTCGTGGGCGTCAACGCCTACTACACGTTCCCGTCCGCGCCCGGCTCGAACCCGTCGCAGACCAACTGGCACACGCGGCTCGACACCTCGGCGCGCTACTCGGTGACGTCGTGGCTCCAGGCCCTCGGCGTGAGCGTGATCAACGGCGGCACCGCGCCGACCTGCACGGACGGCGTGCAGAACGGCACCGAGACCGACGTCGACTGCGGCGGCGCGTGCACCGCCGACTGCGCGAACGGCGATACGTGCAGCGTCAACGCGGACTGCACGAGCCAGAACTGCGTGGCCGGCGTCTGCCAGGCCGTCTCGACGCCGTGCGGCGGCCTGTGCACCGGCCCCACCGCGTTCGCCGGTCCGAGCTACAACTCGGGCAACCTCGGCACGGGCGCGCGCTGCTTCGAGACCACGGCGAACCTGACCGGCGCGAACTGCGGCAACTTCGCGAGCGGCCGCACGTTCGAGGTCAACGGCACGGCCGTGACCTGCAACGGCGGCAACATCTCGCTGCCCGCGAAGCGCAACGGCGGCTACTGCTTCGAGGCGTCCGCCGGCAACCAGGCGTGGGCGTACTTCAGCACCTGGTAGTCCGAGACCTGGCAACGACCTGATACGTCGAGGCGCGTCCACGAGACGCGCCTCGATCCGGCCGCGGCCGCACGCCGGACGGGGGTGCGGCCGCTCTCCGCGCGCCTGACCGGAGAGCGGCCCGCGGCCGCCGCGTCAGCGGGGCGCCCCCTCCCCCTCCGCCGGCGGGGACGCGATCCCGAGCTGCTCGAAGAGGAACGAGAACACGTCGGTCTGCTCCTCGATCTGCTCGGACAGCGGCGTGCCGAGCCCGTGCCCCGTCGAGCCGCTCGCCCGGAGCAGGATGGGCGCCGGGCTCGACGTGGCCGCCTGCATGCGCGCCGCCATCTTCCGCGAATGGAACGGATCCACCCGCACGTCGTTCGCGCCCGTCAGGAACAGGGTCGCCGGGTACGCGGTCCCGTCCTTGACACGGTGGTACGGCGAGTAGGCATGGAGCGCCTTGAACTGCTCGGGATCCTTCACCGTGCCGAACTCGGTCACGTTGAAGGCGCCGTTCGGGGTGAGCTCCACCCGGAGCATGTCGTAGATGCCGACGTGCGAGACGACCGCCTTGTACATCTCCGGGTGCTGCGTGAGCTGCGCTCCCATGAGCAGGCCGCCGTTCGAGCGGCCGGTGATGGCGAGCCGCTCCGGGCTCGTGAAGCGCCGCTCGACGAGGTGCTTCGCGCACGCCGCGAAGTCGTCGAAGACGTTCTGCTTGTTGAGCAGGTTGCCGCCGCGGTGCCACGCCTCGCCGAACTCGCCGCCGCCCCGCACGTTGGCGACCGCGATCACCCCTCCCTTGTCGAACCACACCCGCCAGATCGGGTCGAACCCCGGGGCGATGCTGACCCCGTAACCCCCGTATCCCGTGAGCAGCGCCGGCGCGGTTCCGTCGAGCGGAGTGTCCTTGCGGCGCACGATGTTGACAGGCACCTTGGTCCCGTCCTTCGAGGCGCACATCTCGCGTGAGACCTCCACGTCGGCAAAAGAGACAGGGGACGTCATCGCGAGCGCCGTCTTCGTCACCTTGCCGTCCCTGGCCGAGTACGCGTACCAGGCGGCCGGCTCGGTGTAGCTGACGCCGCGGAACAGCACGTCGTCGCCTGCCGCGCGCACGAGCTGGCGCACCGAGGAGATCGGCGGGACCGGCACCGCCCCGAGCGCCTTGCCCTTCAGGTCGAAGGCGCGGACCTGGGAGGGGCCGCCGAGCAGATCCCGGACGTAGAGCCGCGTCCGCGTGGGCAAGAAGTCCTGGATCACCGCCTCGCCCTCGGGCACGACGAGCTCCGCCTTCGCGAGGTCGAGCTTGCCCGGGGAGAGGCGCACCACCTTGCCGCGCGGCGCGTCCTTGCGCGAGAGGAGATAGAGCCGGTCGTCGACGCCGAACCTGGCCCGGATGATCTTGTCCGGCAGATCGGCGAAGCGGGTCCACTTGCCCGAGGCGTCGAGGAGGTAATGCCAGTACTCGCCTCCGTCGCCGTTCTGCACGCTGGCGTGCACGAGCTTGCCGCTCTCGCTCGTCGTGAGCTCCACCTCGGCGATGCGGGGGAACTCCTTGCCGAACGAGTACTTGTCCTCCTTCTCCGGCGTGCCGAGCTTGTGGAAGAAGATCTGCTGGAAGAAGCCCATGTCCTCCTGCGGGCGCTCGCCGGGGCGCGGGTGCCGCGTGAAGTAGAACCCCTTGCCGTCGCCGCTCCACGCGAGGCTGCCGCCCGCGGTGCCGCTGCTCGCGTAAGGGACGGTGTCGCCCGTCTCCTTGCCCGTCGCGACGTCGTAGACGCGCACGGTGCCGTTCTCGCTGCCTCCCTCGGACATCGAGACAGCGATCTTCTTGCCGTCGCGCGAGGGGACGAACCAGTCGATGGTCGTGTGCCCTTTCGGGTCGATGACCTCCGGGTCGACGAGGATCCGCTCGGTCGCGGGCTCGCCCGCGGACCTCAGGGCGACGAGGGAAGGCTGCTGCTTCGGCGGCTGCGCCTTGAGCGCGAAGAGCTGACCGCCGGCCTCTTCGAGCGCGAAGTAGTTCGCGGAGGTCGCCGACATGATCTCCTGGATGCGCGCCCGGACGGCGCCGCGCATGGGCAGCGCGTCGAGGTAGCCGCGCGAGAGCCGGTTCTGCTCGGCGATCCAGCGCTGGACCTCGGGGGAGCTTCCGTCCTCGAGCCACTGGTACTCGTCGACGACGCGGGTGCCGTGGTACTCGTTCGTGACGGGCCGCTTCGCGGTCGCCGGATACGGCAGGCGCGCTCCGGCTGCAGAGGCGGCGGGCGCGGCAGGCGGAGCGGGGGCCGCGGTGGTCGGGGCCGCGGCGGGCTGCTCCGGCGGCCTGGGCGAAGGCGCGCTGCACGCGGCCAGGAGCTGCAGCGCCAGGGTGACGGCTGTTGTCGTGTTCAGGCGGCTCATGCCTGCGAAGCTAGCCGCCGCCGCGGCCGCTGCGGAGGAGAATCGGCCCGGCAGCGGCGTTGCGGTCCTGCAACCGTGAAAGGCGCGCCTCGCAGGACCGAAAGGCATCGGGGCGATGCCCACGGCGTATTGCGGGGATTCCCGGGGGTGTGGTCCTGGTACGGAGGGTGCTTATCAGCCGGCCAGCTCCGCCGGCGGCCTCCGCTTACCCCCCGAGGCGCCCGGCGGCGCTGCTATTTTGTCTCTTGATCTCGGACGACGGGTGAGCAGCCCGGCGCTGACGTCCGTGCGTCGGAGGATGAGGCCGCCAGGACACGAGGTGAGCGCGCGAGGCGCGGTGCCCTTCGTGCTAGCGTGCGCCGCATGACGACCCACGAGAACGAAGAAGCGCTTGCGACCGGGGACATCGAGGTCCGCGAGGTGGATGAGAGCGTCCTGAAGGATCTCGAGTCGAAGTACGCCGACGTGGCGTGTCCGATCCACGGCGGGCCGCCGAGCTTCGAGCTGGCGCCCGACGGGTCCGTTGTCGAGCGGTTCTGCTGTGCGGCGCTGCTCTCCATCGTGCGGGAGCTCCAGGTCGCGGCGGGCGAGCGGCCGGCTCCTCCGGCGGAGGACGACGGTGGAGCGGGCGACAGATAGGGGCGCGCGTGAGGGGGTTCCTCCGGGGGCCTACCGTGGGGCAGGAAGCGGGTGACCGCTGCTCGTCAGGGCTGGCCCAGGAAATCCATCTTGCCGACATCGAGGCCGTTGTGGCGCAGGATGGCGTAGGCGGTCGTCACGTGAAAATAGAAGTTGGGCAGGACGAAGTTGAGGAGGTAAGGCAGGCCCTTGAACTGCAATGCCTGGCCGCGCGTGGGGATCGTGACGTCGCGATCCTCGGAGCCGTCGATCTGCTCGCGCCGCAGGCCGTTCAGGAACGCGACCGTCTTCGCGATGCGGGCCTGTAGCTCGTCGAAGCTCGCCTCGTTGTCCTCGTACTTCGGCACGTCGACCCCGGCGAGCCGCGCCCCACAGCCCTTGGCCGTGTCCGTTGCGATCTGCACCTGGCGCGTGAGCGACAGCATGTCCGGGGCGAGCCGCGCGTCGAGCAGGACGCGAGGCTCGATCTTCTTCGCCTCGGCATACGCAACGGCCTTGGTAAGGATCGACGCGAGGTTGCCGAGCATCCTCACGAGCACGGGGACCGACGCCTGATACATCGAGATCGCCATCTTCATCTCCTTGCTACCACGGTAGGGGCAGCGCGATCACCGCACGACACATGCAGCGCACAGGTGCACCGCCGGCGGGGACGCGGGCGCGAACATAGGGGCGCCACTCCGCTCGCGCAAGCACGCTGCCGCGCCGGCCGCGCCGGTCGCCTCCCCCCCGCGCGCCGGCGCGGGACGCGCCCGCGGCGCCCACGGGCCCCGCAGGCGCGCAGAACACGCCGGCACGCGCGGCGACCGAGGCACGCCTGTGAAGTAGTGTAAACCGCCTCGAAAGGGCATGCGCCCGCCCGGCGTTTGTGGTTGCCAGTCGAGCGATCATGACATATCATGCAAGCGTAGCTTCGTGAGCGTTGAAGTCCTTGGAACATCCCGGGGTCATCCGGCGACGGCGGCCCTGTGGCCACGGAGGGCAGCGCGTGCGCGCCCGGATGCGCGCCGCGATGCGCGCGGCGGCGGTGCCCCTCGCGCTGTGCCCTGGATAGGTTGGCGGTCCACGCGGGCGTGAGGAGGGCGACTCCCGCGCCGAGAGCCCTCTCGATAGCGCGCCGCGCAGCGCACGAGAGCGTCAGACCTCCGCGGCTCCGACATGACCCCGCGAGCGCACGAGCGAGGGTGGATCAGGCCTCGTCATCGCGTCGATCGAAGGCGATCGAAGAAAGAAGGGTCCTTTGCCGAGCTTGTTCTTTTCCCGGCTGAAGTACGGTTTCGCCCTCCTCGCTGGCGCGGCGGCGCTGTCCGCCTGCGCGATGCCCGGCGCCGAGCCGGGCGACGGGCCGGAGCAGACGGAGCTCCAGGGACATGACGTGTCGACGCCCTCCGCCGAGGACGGCGCCCTGACTGCGGACGCCGCCGGAGCGGCCGCGGCCAAGGCGTCTTTCGAGATGAGCAACGCGCTCCTCGCCTTCGACATGCCGCCGAGGGCCGAGCTCGCGTCCAGCGAGTACAAGGTCTTCGCCCACTGGCACAACTTCCCCGTCCGGCAGTTCACCACGACCGGGGGCAAGGCCGTGGACAACTACACGGGCTGGCTCCAGCCCACGGGGACGTACGCTCCGATCGGCGGGTGGCTGCGCGATCGACCCGTCCCGATCCTGCCCGTCCCGCCGACGGAGACGGACTGGCGCAAGCGCGACATGCGGCTCGACATCGAGACCGCCGCGGCCGTCGGCATCGATGGCTTCCTGATCAACTTCTGGTTCGGGCCCACGGACAGCCGCTGGAGGTGGCTCACCAACATGATGGACGCGGCCGACGAGTTCAACGCCGCGAACCCGGCCGCGCCCTTCCACGTCATCCCCAACATCGACAGCCACATCCTCGCGAACAAGGAGCCCGAGGAGAACAATCCCCGGGAAAGGGCCGACCACGTCGCCACGCTGAAGAACCACCCCTCGTGGATGAAGCGTAACGGCAAGTACCTCGTCGGCAGCTTCAGGCCCGAGAGGCTCTCCCCGTCCTGGTACGCGGAGTTCTTCGATCAGCTCAGGACGAGGCACGGCATCGACGCGGTGATGTGGGGCACCCTGCTCGAGCCCACCGAGGCGAACCGCAGCGCGATGAAGCCGTTCATGGCGGGAGCGACCTTCTCGCGCTGGGACATCCTCCCCCACAGCAGCAACTTCACCTCGAGCCTCGATACCCTGAAGGCCTGGGGCGACGCGAACGGGGTCCCCTACTCCCCGCCCGTCGGCCACACGGACCACAGGCCGAGCGGGCACAAGGTGGTCGAGACCGCGGGCTTCCAGACGCAGTACAAGAGCTGGAAGGCCGCCATCGACACCGGCGTGAAGATGGTCCAGATCCTCACCTGGAACGACCACTACGAGGGACACGCGCTCAGGCCCAACTCGGCGATGCAGTACGCGACGTACGATCTGACGGCCTATTACACGACGTGGTTCAAGACGCGCCGGCAGCCGGCGATCGTGCGCGACGTGCTGTACTACGCGCACCGCATGCACCCGAGCGGCGCGCAGCCGGATCCCGCGAAGCAGCCCGAGCTGTTCACATCGAAGAACAATGTTCCCTTCCTCGATCGGGTCTTCGCGCTCGGCATGCTGAGGTCGAGCGGGCGCATCCAGATCACGTCGGGCGGCATGAGCCACGGGAAGGACGTCGCCGCGGGGCTCCAGTTCTTCGACGCGCCCTTGAGCGTGAACGACCGCCCCGGGTTCCAGCTGGTCAGGAACGGCCAGGCCGTCCTCGATCTGACGAGCGCCTTCCCCACGCGCGACGCGATCGTCTGGCAGGACCTGATGTACCGCGCCGGGAGCTCGTCCCGCCCGGTGGTCGACGGCGTCCAGGACGACCTGCCGCACGATCGGCTCCCCTGACGAGGCCCGAGAGGAAGGGGCGCGCCGCGGGGAGCGGCGCGCCGGGATCGCGGTCAGTTGCAGGGGCCGATCTCGGTCCACTCGGCGGGGCACCAGGAGGCCGGGTTGCTCGGCGGGCAGCTCGGGTGCGACCACCCGATGTGCCATTTCGCGGCGTACAGCTTGCCGCCGCTGGTGACCTGGGTCGCGGGCGGGTAGGCCTGCGCCGACGCCCACGCGGGCACGCCGCTGCAGCTGTTGGACGACGTGCAGGCCTCCCAGGTCGCCGGCGACGCGGTCAGGTTCTCGTTCTGGTAGACGTAGGGCGCGGCGTCGTGGAACGACCAGGTGCTCGCGCCCGTCATGGTCTGCCAGGCGCCCGAGGTCGTCTTCACCTCCTGGCGGATCATCTTGATGGGCGCGTCGCAGGAGACCAGCGGCTCGGTGTACTGCGGGCCCACGTCGCGGAAATGCTCGATGTCGTGCGCGTACATCTCGACGGTCGAGCGGGCGTCCTGCGCGAGGAACTGCCACCCGGCGCCGTCCTTCATGTCGACATAGAGGCAGATCTGGGCGCCGTTCACGTCGGCGACGCGCGACGGCGTGCACCACTCGTACTTGAAGGCGACCCGCTGCCCGGGCTGAAGCGAGCTGAGCGCGCCTTCGCAGAGGCTGCCTCCATCCCAGGTGCCCAGGGCGCAGCTCGGATGGTTCCCCTCGATGCCGTTGTCGTCGGCGAAGTAGTAGACATGCCAGCCGCTCGGGTTGTGGTAGATGCCCGACTCGAGGTTGAAGTACCACTGCCCCACGGCGGTCCACGCCTGGCTCGCGTTCAGGAGCACGGGGACCTCCCACTCGATGATCCAGCCGCGGGTCTGCTCGACGTCGCCCGTGTAGCGGCTCGTGAGATCGTACGTTCCGAGCAGGCTGGCCTCCCCGAGGCTCTCCGCCTCGTCCTGCGCCCCGGCGGTGCAGGCGGCGGCGCCGACCGCTCCGAGGAGCAGGAGCGCGGCGCCGGCGCACGACCGCGCGGCGCGCGACGCGCGACGGGGGTGGGGCTGCATCGACACGACGTTCTTCATGACCATGAGACACTCCTGGCAAAGCACGTCCGTTCACGCGGCGCGGAGAGGACCGGCGCGCGTGGCGGGACCTGCGATTGACGTGCACCGGCGAGCGCGCCCCGGCGCGCCTCCGCGAGGAGGCCCCGGCGCGCGACGCTCCGATGAGCGCTCGTGCGCTCGGCGTGGCGCGCCGCAGACCGACGTCTGCGACATCGCACGCCGCTGGTCGTCTGAATGCCGGCCGCCTGGGCCGCCTTCACGGAATCGTGCGCGGTCGGGCGATTTTTGGAGCGATGGGGCCCGCTACGCCGACTCCGCTGCTCTCGCCGCCAGCAACCCCTCGACCCGCCTCACCAGCTCCGCCGGATCGATCGGCTTCGCCAGCGCGCGCCCCCCGTGCGCCGCCAGGAACCGCCGGCTCACCTCGCTGGTCCCGCCCCCCGTCATGAACAGCACCCGCTCGGCGAGCGCCGGCAGCTCCGCCTCGAGCCACGCGTGCAGCTCGATGCCCGTGCCCTCCTGCATCACGATGTCGCAGAGCACCACGTCGAAGCCGGCGTCCAGCCGGAGCGTCCGCTGCGCCTGCGCCCCCGAGCCCACGCACACGACCTCGTGCGACGTGCCCAGGATCCCCCGCAGCGCGCGCAGGATCAGCGGCTCGTCGTCCACGATGAGGATCCGGCCGCGCCGCGCCGCCCCCTCGTCGCGCGCCGGCGCGGGGAGCGCCGCCGGCTCGTCGCTCGCCCACACCGGCAGCCGGATGCGGACGCACGTGCCCACGCCGACCTTGCTGCTGATCCCGATGCTCCCGCCGCACGACTCGACGATGCTCCGGCAGATCGCGAGCCCGAGCCCCGTCCCCTCCCCGGCGCGCTTCGTCGTGAAGAACGGCTCGAACAGCCGGTGAAGGTGCTCCTCCGCCACCCCGCAGCCCGAGTCCACCACCTCCGCGATGACCTCCCGGTCCTGCTCGCGGGTGCGGACCTCGACGAGGTTGTCCGCGGCGCGCCCCTCTCGCATGGAGTGCGCCGCGTTGACGAGCAGGTTCACGAACACCTGCGTCAGGCGCCCCTCCGCCCCGCCCACGCGGGAGACCGGGGCGAGCTCGCGCACGACCCGCGCGCGGTGCTTCATCTGCGTGTGGACGATGTTGAGCGCGCTCTCGATCACCGCATTGACGTCGGTCGGTCCGATCGCCTCGTTCACCTCCGCCCGCGCGAACCCCCCGAGGTCCCGCACGATGTGCATCACCCGCGCCGCGCCGTGGCGCGCGTCGGCGAGCGGCCGGGCGAGCTGCTCGGTGGGAGCCCCCGCCTCCGAGAGGCGCGCTATCTCGCGCGCGAGCAGCTCCAGGTTCGCCACGACGTACGCGAGCGGGTTGTTGATCTCGTGCGCCACGCCCGCCGCGAGCTGGCCGACCGCGGCGAGCCGCTCGCTGCGCTCGAGGCGCAGCCGCAGCTCCTCGGCCCGGCGCCGCCCGGTCACGTCGCGCAAGAGCGCCATCCGGGCCGGCCGCCCCTGCCAGTCCACGTCGACCCAGCGGACGTCGAGGACGACCGGGGGTCCGCTCAGCTCGAGCGTCGCCTCGCCGGCCCCGAGCGCCACGGGGCAGCTCCGCCCGCGGACGAGGCGCCCGTCGCCGAGGAGCACTTCCGCGGCCGGGTTCGCGAAGAGCACCGTCCCGGCGGCGTCCAGCACGACGACCCCGTCGGCGCTGCGGGCGATGAGCTGGTGCAGGTTGGCCTCGTTCTCCCGCGCCGCCGCCATCGTCCGCGCGAGCTGCGTCACGAGCTGCTGGCGGCTGACCGCGTGGCGGATCGCGCGCCACAGCGCGTCCGCGTCGAGGCTGCGCTTCACGAGGTAGTCCTGCACCGAGGCGCCGAGCGCGCGCGCCGCGAGGCCCGTGTCGTCGTGGCCCGTGAGCACCACGATCGGGACATGCGGATCCACGTCCCGCACGCGCGCGACCACCTCGAGGCCCTCGCCGTCCGGCAGACCGAGGTCGAGCAGGACGACGTCCCACCCCTCCTTCACGCGGGCGAGCCCCGCCGCGAGCGTCGCCGCGTGCGCGAGCTCGACGCGCTGCCACGGCACCGCCTCGAGGTGGCGCTCCACCATCGAGGCAGCGATGGCGCTGTCCTCGATCAGCAGAAGGCGAAAGCACCGCCCCGGCGGAGCCCCGCTGGGTTCTGCAACCATGGATCCCCCCTCGGTCCAGGAAACCCAGAGGCATTCCCCGAAGTCAAGCCTCCTCGGCGCCCCGTGGCAGGCACGACCGGCGGCGCCAACGCGACGACCCGAGGAGCGCAGAGACGCAAACATGCACGGATTTGCTCTTCTTTTTGCGCCCTGGCGCCCTCTCGTCGAACTCGCTCTCTGCGCGCGAGGCCGATGTTCGATGCGGTGGCGCTCCGGACGCCGAAGCGCGACAGTGGCCCCCATGGTGAGGCCACGCTCCGCCGCGGCGCGGCTCTTCCTGGTCTCGGCGGCGCTCGCCGTCGGCGCGGTCGCGCGCGCTCAGCCGACGGCTGCGCCCCTGCGCATCGAGTACCGCGCGGAGGCTGGATGCCCGACCGAGGCGGAGTTTCGTGCCCGCGTGGGCGCGCGGCTCCGGCGGCCCCTCGGGGAGGCGGACGCGGCGAGCGCGTACCTCGTGACGATCGAGGGGCGCGATGGCCGCTTCACCGGGCGCCTCGGCGTCCGTGCGGCAGATGGGGCGGCGTCCGACCGCGAGGTCGCTGGCGACACCTGCGACGATGTCGTCGCCGCGCTCGCGGTGGTGACCGCGCTCGCCATCAGCGCCCAGGCCGCGGAGGCGCCCGCCCCGGTCGCCGCCCCCGCGGCTGCCGCCTCCTCGGCTTCTGCCCCCGCGAGCGCCGCGGCGGCGCCGCGCCCGCCCGCAGCTGGCGTGCGGGCGCGGCCGCCGGCGCCCCCGCCCCCGCCAGCCCCCGCGCCGCCCCCCGCGCCCGCGGAGGATGCCGCGACGCGCCTGACGCTCGGCGCGCAGCTGCTCTTCGGCCAGATGATCGGCCCGCGGGCCTTCGGCGCGCGCCTCTTCGCGGAGCCCCCCGTCGCCGCGACGGGCGACGGCATCGGCCCGCTGCGCTTCCACGCGAACCTCGAGGCGTCCTCCGACGTCCCCGCGGCGGACGGCTCGGCGTCGTTCCGGCTCGCGGCCGTGGCCGCCGACGCGTGTCCGCTCGGCGCGACGTTCGGCGCCCTGCGCCTGGCCCCCTGCATGCGCGTCGAGGGCGGCCTCCTCTCCGCGAGCCGCCGAGGCGGCGCCCCGGCGCGCAGCGCGACGCGCGGGTGGCTCGCGATCGCCCTGCCGGTGCGCGCGCGGCTGCCGCTCTGGGGTCCGCTCGTGCTCGACGCCGAGGCCGGGGTGCGCATGCCCCTGCTGCGCGACGGCCTCCTCGTCGAGGGCGCCGGGGCCGTGGACCCGGCGCCGGTCGAGGGCGTCTCCGCGCTCGGGCTCGGGCTGACGATTCCGTGATCCCGGCGCCCGCCCCCGAACATTGCGCCGGTAGACCATGATCAGCGCGACCCGAGCCGGCCCCCCTGCACGCGCGGAAGCGGCGCGCGACGCGGCCGTGACGGCGGACGCCGAGCGCACCGGGCGCGGCGCGCCGCCGCCCTCCGCGGAGCGCTACCGCGCGCTGGTCGACGCGTATTTCGACTTCATCTGGCGCTCGCTGCGCGGGCTCGGGGTGCCCGCCGGGGCGGCCGACGACGCCGCGCAGCACGTCTTCCTCATCGCGTACCAGAAGCTCGACGAGATCGCGCCCGACCGCGAGCGCTCGTTCCTCTTCGGGACGGCGCTGGGGGTCGCGGCGAACGCGCGCCGCGCCGGGGCGCGCCGGCGCGAGCTCAGCGACGACGGCGCGATGGCGGCCGCGGCCGACGAGGCGCCGAACCCGGAGCAGCTCATGGAGATGAAGCAGGCGCGCGCGCTGCTCGACGCGGTGCTCGACGCGATGGAGGAGGACCTCCGCGTCGTCTTCGTCCTCTTCGAGCTCGAGGGCGTCCCGACGGAGGAGATCGCCGCGATGCTCGGGCTCGCGAAGGGAACCGTCGCGTCCCGCCTGCGGCGCGCGCGCGAGGAGTTTCACGCGATCGTGAGGCGCGCCCAGGCGCGGGCGCGGCACGGGGGAGGCAGGCGATGACCGATCCGAAGCCGCTCCGGGAGCTCGGAGAGGAGGAGACGACCGATCTCGAGAAGGCGCTCCTCCGCTCGTGGAAGCACGAGTCGCCGTCGGCGTCGGCGCGGGCGCGCGCGCTCGCCATCGCCGGGCTGGCCGCGGGGACGAGCGCCGCGCCCGATGTGGAGGCCGCGCCCGATGCGAAGGCCGCGCCTGACGCGAGCGCCGCGGCAGCGCCGAAGGCGGCCGCGGGCAAGCTGCTGACGCTCGCGAAGTGGGGGCTCGGGACGCTGATCGGCGCCGGCATCCTCGGCGCGGGCGTCGCGCTCCTCCGTCCCTCGGCGCCACCCTCCGTGGCGGCGCCCCCGAGCGAGCCGCCGGCCGCGAGCGCGCTGCCGGCTGCGAGCGCGCCGACCGCCGCCAGCGCGCCGACCGCCGCCAGCGCGCCGACCGTCGCGCCCGCGTCGACGCCCTCCGGGCCGGTGACGCGCGCGCCGATCCCGCCCCAGGCGAGCGTCCTTCCGATCCAGGCGCCGGCCGCTGCCGCGGGCCCTCCGCGCCCGAGGAGCGCCACGCCGCGCGCGCGATCCGCGCCCACCGACTCGGCCGACGCGCTCCGCGAGCAGGTCGCCATGATCGATCGCGCGCGCGACGCCCTCGGCGCCGGCGACGCGGCGGGGTGCCTCGCGGCGCTCGACGCCCACGACGAGCGGTTCCCTCGAAGCGCGATGGGAGAAGAGGCCACGGTGCTCCGCATCGAGGCGCTGATCCGCCTCGGCGATCGGGCCCGCGCGGCCGACCTGGGCCAGCGCTTCCTCGCATCGCGCCCGACGAGCCCTCACGCAGCGGGCGTGCGCGCCCTTCTCGGTGAGACGGGCGCGACGGGCGCAGCGACGGGTCCGTGATCACCGGCGTGAACGTGCTTTGAGGGCGCTCGACAGGGGCCCTGGCGAGATCGGTTCGTCGAACGTGTCGAGTCGAATCGACACGAGATACTTCAACGGAGAGGCTTCGTATGGTCTGTTCGTCATCGTTCATGCGTCACGCGCGGCGGGCGCTCCTGGTGGGAGCGGCGGTGGCGCACCTGTCGATACCGGGGAGCGCCGCGGCGCAGGACGCCAGCGCTCCGGCGCAGGACGCCAGCGCTCCGACGCGGCAGGCCGCTGCGCCGGCGCAGGAGGCGATGGCTCCGACGCGGGAGGTGATGGCTCCGCCACAGGAGGCCATCGCTCCGACGTGGGACGAGACCGACAGTCGGGAAGACGTCGCCCAGCGGCGCGAGCGCGCCGCGCTCCTGGCGCCGCGCTTCCAGGACGCGGTCAGGCTCCACTCCTCGGGGAAGGTGCTGCCCATCATCTTCGGCGGCCTCGGCGCGGTGCCCCTCGCGGCGGTGATCGTGGCCGAAGATGGCGGTACGCCGCTGCGCATCGCCTGGGCCTCCGGATCCGCGACGCTCCTCGCCGGAGGCATCGCCGCGTTCGCCGCGCCGGAGACCTACCGTCGCCACATCGTCGGGACGGCTGGGCTGCTCTCGCAAGGGAGCCTCTGGCTCGGGTTCGCGCTCCTCGACAGCCGCACGCTCCCGCGGGTGACGCCGATCGCGCTCTCGGCGGGACACTACGTGTCCGGCGCGCTCTCCGGCCTGAGCCTCGTGCTGTCCGACTACACGCCGGTCTCCCGGCTCCGCGCCGACCACGCGCTCGTGGCGACGCCCGCGTCGCGCGCGCGGCTCTCCGGCGCGCAGGTCGCCGCCATCGAGCGGGACCTGCTGGGCACCGCGCCCGCGATCCCGACCTGGGCCATCTACCTCCCGATCACGATCGGCGGGGTCGCCGCCGCCGCGCCCGCGCTCGACGGCGACCTGCCGGCGGAACAGCGCCTCACGAGCGCGACGCTCGGTCTTGCCAGTGCCGTGTGGTCGCTCGCCATGCTGGATGTCGACCATCCGGTGCAGGCCTACCAGCGGGACCTGCGCAGGGCCGGCCTGAGCCTCGCCCCTTCCGGCCCCGAGGGCACCGCGGGGCTCACGGTATCTGGCAAGTTCTGACGGGCACCCTTCACCGCCCGAGCCGCACGCGCGGCTGGCGTGGGTCAAAGCGCCGACGACGGCCTCGGCATGGTGGTAGTAGCCGGGCGCCGAGCGGCTCACCCTGTGGTGCGGCGTGCGGCCCGACGCCGCGCCGAGGGTCGCCGCGCTGCGGGTCGCCTGAGCGGCGCCGTCTTCCGGAGCGCGCCGCGCATCGTATCCCATTGACGCGCAGCCCGATTCCCCGTGACGTATCCTCGGGGCCTCGTGTTGCAGAGGCGATGGGACGGATGTGTCGGACCGCTGTTCGCCGCTCACCTCGATGCCCCAGGAGGATCATCATGAAGCGCATCTTCTGGGTGCGGCCCGCGCTCGTGGCCGCCGCATGTCTCGCCGTGTTCCATGTCGTCCAGGGCCGCGCGGCCCCGGGCGCGGGGTCCGCGCGCTGGACCGTCTACGGAAAGGATCTCGCCAACACACACAACGCGGCCGCCGAGAACGACATCGGGCCGGCGAACGTCGGGTCGCTCGCCCTGAAGTGGGCCTTCACCACGACCGGCAACGTCCCCGCGACGCCGGTCGTCGACGGCCACGCTATCTACTTTCCGGACGGGGGCGGCAACCTGTACAAGCTCGACGCCGAGACCGGAAGCCCGATCTGGACGCGCTCGATCGCCGACCTCACCGGCACGGCCGGCGCCATCTCGCGCACGAGCCCCGCGCTCCACGGCCACATGCTGTTCCTCGGCACCCAGGCCGGCGCGCACATGATCGCCGTCGACAGCCGCACCGGTGCGCTCCTGTGGAAGACGCAGCTCGACCCGCACCCCGCGGCGATCATCACGCAGTCTCCCGTCGTGCACGGCGGCCGCGTGTACGTGGGCGTCTCCTCGCGCGAGGAGCTCTTCGCGGCGGACAACGCGTATCCGTGCTGCTCGTTCCGCGGCAGCGTGGTCGCGCTCGACGCCGTGACCGGGGAGGTGCTCTGGCAGCGCTACACCGTCCCCGCCGACTACACCGGCGGCGCCGTCTGGGGTGGCGCGCCCGCGATCGACCTCGGTCGTCGCACGCTGTACGTGGCCACCGGCAACAACTACACGGTGCCGCCGGCCGTCTCCGCGTGCGTGGAGGCAGCCGGTGACGACGCGCTCGCCATCGAGGCCTGCCTCCCGGAGGACAACTACATCGATGCCGTCCTCGCGCTCGACCTCGACACCGGCGCGCTGAAGTGGGCGCGGCGGCTCCAGGGATTCGACGCCTGGACGGGAGCGTGCTACTTCGGCGGCGACTGGTGTCCTGATCCGGCGGGCCCCGATTACGACTTCGGCACGGGCGCCACGCTGTTCACGGCGGGCGCGGGGGCGGAGCGCCGCGATCTGGTCGGCGCCGGCCAGAAGAGCGGTATCTTCTGGGCGCTCGACAGGGATGACGGGAGCGTGGTGTGGAGCACGCTGGTCGGCCCAGGCGGGGAGCTGGGCGGCATCATGTGGGGAGTCGCCGTGGACGAGTCGCGGATCTACGTGCCGATCGGCAACAACGGCCAGGTCGAGTACACGCTGGAGCCCTCCGGGCAGGTCGTCTCCTGGGGATCGTGGAGCGCGCTCGACCCCGCCACGGGCGACATCCTGTGGCAGACGCCCGATCCCACGCCGGGCGCGCAGGACAGGGGCCCGCTGACGGTCGCGAACGGCGTGCTCTACGCCGGCTCGATGAGCGGCAACGTACACGCGCTGAACGCCGCGACGGGCTCGATCCTCTGGAGCCATCCGGCCGACGGCTCCGTCACCGCCGGGCCGGCCGTGGTGAACGGCATGGTGTACTGGGGGAGCGGCTACGAGAGCTTCGGCATCGGCACGCCGGGCAACACGCTGTTCGCGTTCGGCCTGCCGTAGCTGTCGACGGGAGGGCCTCGCGGCGGCTCGCCTGGGGAGCACCGGACCGGACATCGACCCCGCGGGTGCGCGCGAGTACGCACCGGCGTCGAGACGCGCTCCGGGGAAACGACCCTCGCCGTCGCGCCGGAGCTCGGAGCACCGGTCAGCCTGCCCGGAAGGTGTCTCGGCCAACACGCATCCCGCGGAAGCGCGTGGCGTAATGCCGCGATGGGGCACCTGTGCAGGTCGCCGTGAGTGGCACCGGCGAGCGATGAGGGGCCTGCGCCGGGCTCCGGCGCATTCACCCAAGCTCCCGCCGCGTGTGTTTTGCAGCCAGCGATGAGCTCGTGCGCCTGGATCGAGCTTTGCAATCCTCTTCAGCCATGAGGAACATGCTTCGACATGCGGTGTTCGGACTGGGGGTCATGGGTCTCGCGCTGACGCTCGGCTGCGTCGGCGAAGCTGGACCAGCCGAGGCGCTCGACGAGAGCGCCCATGAATTCTCGGTGGCGCCGGGTGAGGGGGTCCACGAAGAGGTCACCCGCACCGCGCTGGCGTTCTTGAAGCCTGCCGTGCTCAAGACCCTGGTGACCGGCAACGTGGCCGCGGACGTCAAGTTCGCGCTCGTCAATGCGGCCCACTTCGACGACTGCAACTTCAGCGGAGCCGCCGCCTTCGTCGCCGCGAAGCAAGCGGAGGCCGTGAGGGCGCTGGGCCCGGGCATCGCGCTGCTGGACGGAGATCTCCTGGCGATGGCGGCATTTTCCCATTCGCTCCACACGGTGCAGGACTTCTACGCCCACACGAACTGGGTCGAGCTCGGCGGGGACGTCCTCGTCGACGAGTCGCTGGGCGCGTTCCCCGCGCTCACGCCGTATGCCGCGATCCCGTCGACGGGCTTCGTCGTCGTGGAGGGCGAGAAGCCGCGGCACACGGCGGTGACTCGCGACGCCCGCGCTCCGTACCCGAAGAGCGCGATCGTGACGGTCCGGCATCGACGGACGGCGGCCCAGGGGCTCGTCTCGGGCACGGTCGACTACGAGCCGGGCAACCACTGTCCGCGCCCGGTCGCGATGACGCACGAGGAGCTCAACAAGGACAACAGCGCCGTGGCGGGTCGCGCGGCGCAGCACGAGGCCGCGAAGTCGCTCGCGATCCGGCAGACGCGCCATGAATGGTGCCGGCTCAACCAGCTCGCGCACGACGCGTGGGGCGACGCCGGCACCGAGCGCCTCGCCGCGTGGGTGGAAGACCCGAGCGCGGCGCCGGATTGCGCCGTCGAGTGATGTGCGTCGCTCCGAGGGCGCTCCGCTTCCGGACGGCGGCATCCATCTCGTCCAGGGCTGCGGCGCCGGCGGGCCTGGGGAGCGCCGTGCGAAGCAGGTCCTCGGGTTCAACGGCCCGCAAGGACCGGGATCGGTGCTCCCAGGACGGTTCGACCGCCCCCCGCGATCGAGATCGATGCCCTCGGGGCGGTTCGACCGCCCCTCCGCGACCGAGATCGATGCCCCCAGGGCGGTTCGACCGCCCCCCGCGATCGAGATCGATGCCCTCGGGGCGGTTCGACCGCCCCTCCGCGACCGAGATCGATGCTCTCGGGGCGGTTCGACCGCCTCCCGCGATCGAGATCGATGCCCTCGAGGCGGTTCGACCGCCCTTCCCTGCTGCCCTTCCTGGGAGCGCGCGCGGCTCGTCCGGTACCCGGCCCGCCGCCGCTGACGTCCCACGCCCACGTCACACCACCGGCTCGTCGGGACGCGCTGGATCACGCCATGGGGGCATCAGGAACCTCTTTTACCCACGAGGATCCTGCCGACCGCTTGCGCATCGAGCACACCGGGAAGATCGTGCAGCGACCCCACGACGCGCTCGCAGAAGCGCTCGATCTCCCGTGCCGCGCGGCGCACGGCGCTCTGGAGCGCCTCGGATAGGCTCCCGGCTCGAGCTCGACGACGGGCAGCAGGCGGAGGTTGTCCGAAAGGATACGCACGCGGCGCTCCATGCCAGGCTGGTCTTTACCTGAGGGGGCCATTCTTCACGCGCGTCTACCGCCTCGGTACGTTGCCACCGGGCGCGGGTAGGATCAGAGCTTGCGGCACATCCACACGCTGGGGATCTGGACGTCGAACCCGGCCTTCTCGTACGCGCGTCGTGCCGGGGCGTGGCTCGGGTCGCCACCGGTGCCGACGGTGGCGACCTTCATCCCTGCCAGCCTCATGCGCGCCACCGCGAACTCGTACATCGCGGTGCCGATCCCCCTGCCGGCCTGCGCGGGGTCGACGGCGTTGAGACCGATCTCGCCGACGTGCGTTTCCTGGTTGAGCTGAAGCGCCACGAAGCCAGCGATCTCCTCGCCGGCTTGCGCCACGTACAGCTCCCAGCCCGAGTCGGCCGCCATCAGCGACGTCAGCAGCCCCTCCTGCGCCTCGTCGCTCCGCCGCTGCGCCAGGTCGTAGATCTCGTCGCCGAGGATCGAGCGGAACGACGCGAACACGGGCGCGAAGGCCGCGCGCCGGATGGCTTGGAGGCGGGCCGCGTCCTCGGGACGAGCATGGCGGAAGTGGAGCGCAGGCATATGAAAGTTCTCCGGTAGGGTGCCAGGCCCAGGCAGAAGCCAATCGATCCAGCTCGCTCCGGACGAGATTCGCCAGTCACGCCAGATATCGATCAGCTCCGCCTCCCCGCGCGACGTGATCCCGCTCCCACTCGTCCTCGAAAGCTAGAGCAACAAACGGGTTGAACCCGCCTGAAACGAGCAGAACTTCGAACCGCCAAGGCGCCAAGGACGCCAAGACATTGTCTTCTTCTTGGCGTCTTGGCGGTTCATTTCTCGCTCGCTCAACGTGTTCTTTGTTCCAGGCTATCTGATAGCGGCCCTACCTTGTCAAGGAGACCGGCGCCGGAGCGTACAAGCCCCACGTCCGACGACGGCGAGAACGGGCCCTCGGCGCCCTACCTCGACCCCACCGCGGCGTCCTGACCGACGACAACCTCTCGGATAAGCTCGTGCTGCGAGCCTGCCCATGACCAAGACGCTCACGTTCTTGCACACCTCGCCCGTGCACATCGCCACCTTCGATCGGCTGCTGGCCGAGATGGCCCCGACGATCCCCGCAAAGCATGTGGCGGACGAGGTCCTCCTGCGCGATGCCCGCGCCTCGGGCCTCACCCCCGAGGTGACCCGCCGCATCGACGAGGCGATCCTGCGCGCCGTGGCAGGCGGCTCCGCGGTGATCCTCTGCACCTGCTCGACGATCGGCGGGTGCGCCGAGCGCGCCGGCCGGTCGGCCGGGCACCCGGTCCTCCGCGTCGACCGCGCGATGGCGGAGCGCGCCGTCGCCACGGGCGGGCGCATCCTCGTCGCCGCGGCGCTGGCCAGCACCCTCGGCCCGACGCGCGAGCTCCTCCTCGAGGTGGCGGCTCGATCCGGGAGGGCCATCTCGATCACCGAGGCGCTCTTCGAGGACGCATGGCTGCACTTCGAGCGCGGCGACCACGCCGCCTATCTCAAGGCAATCGCGGCGAGGCTACGCGACGTCGCGCCGGCGGCCGACGCGATCGTCCTGGCGCAGGCATCCATGGCCGACGCCGCCGCCTTGTGCCCCGACCTGCCTGTCCCCATCTTCAGCAGCCCACGCCTCGGCCTCGAAGCGGCCATCCGGGCATACCGTTCCGTGGCGTAGCCATCCTGTCCTCGATCGCGAGCCCCGCTGTCGCGCGGGCGCGCGGCCCGCCGTCGTGGCGTCAGCGAATGAGATACCTGCCGAGGAACGCCGCCGCCTCGTCGGCGAGCGTCCCGACCTCGACGGGGATGCCGGCGGCGCGCAGCATCGCGACCCCGCGGCCGAGGTTCCTCGGATCGCTGTCGATCACGGCCACGAACACCGCGCCGATGCGCCGCTGGATCAGCGCGCGCGCGCACGACGGCGTGCGGCCGAAGAACGAGCAAGGCTCCAGCGTCACGAACGCCGCGCAATCGGAGAGGTCGCCGGGGAGCCTCGCGAGCGCCATCGCCTCGGCGTGGTGGCACCCGGGCGCCTGCGTGAACCCCTCCGCGACGACGCTCGCGCCGCGCACGACGACGCAGCCCACCGGCGGGTTGGGGCGGCAGCGCGGGAGCGCCCCGCGCGACACCTCCAGCGCCCTCGCCATGAAGCGCCGCTTCTCGGCCTCGGCGAACGAGAGCCTCGCCCCTCGCGGGAGCAGCGGCGCCGCGGCCGGCGCGCTCACGGCGCCGGGCTCGGGTACCTGGCGTGGATCTGCTCGATCTCGGCGAGCACGTCCTCGCCGAGCACCACGCCCGCGCTCTTGATGTCCTCGTCGAGCTGCTCGAGCGTCGTCGCCCCGAGGATCGTGCTCGCCACGAACCAGCGGCTCCGCACGAAGGCGAGCGCGAGCGACGCGGGGGTCAGGCCGTGCGCCCGCGCGAGCTTCACGTAGGCCTGCACCGCCTCGTCCACGTTGGGCTTGCGGTAGCGCTGGCCGAACGTCTCGAACAGGGTGAGCCGCGCGCCCGGCGGGGGTCCACCCAGGTACTTGCCCGTGAGCAGCCCGAATGCGAGCGGGCTGTAGGCGAGCAGCGGCACGCTCTCGCGGCGCGACGCCTCCGCCAGCGCCGAGTCGAACGTGCGGTTGAGCAGGCTGTAGGCGTTCTGGATCGACACCGGCTTCGGCAAACCCAGCTGCTCCGCGACGCGGCTGAACTGCGTCACCCCCCAGGCCGTCTCGTTGCTGAGCCCGAGATAACGGACCTTGCCGTCGCGGATCACCTCCGCGAGCGCCGCGAGCTGCTCCGGGATCGGCGTGCTCGACCGCTCGTTCGCCGGCTCGTAGGCGGTGGCGCCGAACTGAGGCACATACCGATCGGGCCAGTGAATCTGGTAGAGATCGATGGTATCGGTCCTGAGGCGCCGCAGGCTGTCCTCGACCGCGCGCCGGACGTTCGCGCGGTTGATCGCGAGCGAGCCGTTGCGGACCCACGGGATGGGCCGCCCTGGCCCCGCGATCTTCGTCGCGAGGACCACCTTGTCGCGCGGCCTCTGGCTCAGCCACTCGCCGATGTAGCTCTCCGTGCGCCCCTGCGTCTCGGCGCGGGTCGGCACGGGGTACATCTCCGCCGCGTCGACGAAGTTGATCCCCGCGTCGAACGCGCGATCGAGCTGCGCTCTGGCGTCCTCGAGCGTGTTCTGCTCGCCGAACGTCATCGTCCCAAGGCAGAGCTCCGAGACCCGGAGCTCGCTGTCACCCAGTTGTCGGTAGTTCATCGCTGTTCCGTCTGTGGGGCGACCAGTAGCACGGAGCGGCGGCCGCGTCCACCATAGCGGACGATTCGTCTCCTATGACGGACAGGCGATCCTGCGGCGCCCTCGGCCCGGCCGCCGGGGTTTCACGCGACGAGGCGCCCGTGGTCACGGCGAGCGCTGGCGTCGGGACGTGAGCGCCTCGACGAGGGAGCCGCGGAACGCTGCGGCGCGGTGGGGCGCGCGGGCGCGCGGGGCGTCGTCACGGCTCCGGCGGCGTCGCGAGCGGCTCCTCGTCGAGCGCCCGGAGCGCGCCCTCCAGCGCCGCGGGGTCACTCCCGTCGATCTCCCATTCCTTCCGGCTGTAGTACTTCGCCGCGCCCCGCGGCGCGCCGCTCAGATCGAGGCAGTAGTCGAATCCCTTCACGTCGCACGGCCTCGCGTCGAAGGCGACCTCGTGCTTCGACTTGTCCTGCGGGAAGAGGAGCTGCATCCCGTCGTTGCCGCGCAGCTCGTAGCGGAACAGGGCGTGCGAGCCCTCGTACCGGGACGTGCGCCGGAACATGCCGATCGGCTCGTCGGCGAGCATCACGATGAGCTCGATCTGGTCCGTGTCGTCCCTCGGAATCCGCTCGATCCAGAGGCGCCCGACAAGCGTCTTCGCGTCGGACCCGCGCGAGCTCAGGAGCCCGTAGCCGCCTGCGGCCGCCGCGAGGGCGACCGCCGCCGCGGTCATCATCTTGGCCATGCGGTTCATGGGCGGCATCCTACCCGGTTCGGGCCGCGGATGGGTCCGGCTGGAGCGGTGGGAGGAGGATGTCCTCCTCCCGCTGACGAAGCGCCTTACGTTTCGCGAGGACGCGCCGGCTCCGGCGAGGCGGCGGTCGCGGGGGGCTCATCCACCCGCCGGACGAGGCCCAGCACAACGGCGGCCATGAGCGTGCAATACGCCGAGAGCGGCCACGCCGTATCCCCGGGCAGCAGGACGACCAGCGTCGTCCCGACGATCCCCACGACGAGGCTCTCGATGCAGTAATAGAGCGCGGTCGCGGTCCCGGCGACGTGGCCGAAGCGCTGGAGCGCGCCGTTCGCGGTGACCGAGCTGGCGAAGACGATGCCAATCGCGATGATCCACATGGGCGGCACGAACGTCCAGAACGACGGGGACGCGACCACCTGTCCGACGGCCAGCAGCGCGGCGCCCAGGAGCAGCATCCCCATCCCGCGGACCAGGCTCCCGGCCCTCCCCCACCGCGCCACGAACCGCTTCGCGAACCGGGTCGTCGCGATCATGACGAGCGCGACCGTGGCAAAAAGGAGGCTGAAGGCGAGCTGCGAGAAGCCCGCCCGATCGATCAGGACGCGCGACGCCGTCGAGAAGAAGACGAAGAACGCGCCCATGGCCGCGCTGAAGCCGAGCGTGTAGGTCCAGAACGACGCGTCCGCCAGGATCTCGCCGAGCGCCGCTCGTGGCCTCGACGCGTTCACCGGCCGGGTCTCGCGCCACCTCGGCGCCGCGTTCAGCGCGGCCGCGGTGGCGGCGACGCCGAGCGCGACGAAGATCGCGCGCCAGCCGAGATGGTCCGCGAGCAGCGCGCCGAGCACGGGCCCGAGCGCGGGGACGAACGCCAGCATCGAGCCGAACAGGCTGTAGATCACCGCCCCCTCCGCGCGCTCCGCATAGACGTCGCGCACCGTCGCGAAGGTCGCGACGAGCGCCGCGGCCGCGCCCAGCGCCTGGAGAACGCGAAGGGCGACGAACGCCGCGGCCGATCCGGTGCCCGCGAGCAGAAACGACGCGGCGGCGAACAAGGCAGCGCCGCCGAGCAGGACTGGCCTCCGGCCCACCCTGTCCGAGATGGGCCCGAACACGAGCTGCCCCGCGCCCAGGACGACCATGTAGAGGCTCAACGTCAACTGAACGATGGCCGGCGACGTGCCCAGGATGCCTGGCATGCTCGGCACCACCGGCAGATAGACATCCATGGCCAGCGAGGCCAGCAGGTCGAACGGGGCCATCAGCAGCAGCGCCGCAGACAGCGAGAGATTCCAATGGATTGGCAGTTTTCGAGGCATGACGATACACCCGCGCAAATGGTGGACATTCGGCGGCGATCTGCCTCAAGGACGGCGCTCGTCGGACGATCGAGAGCAGATAGCCGCAGCAACGATTCAGGGGTTGCTGCGGCTCAATCGTCTGACTGGGCTGTATCCATCCTTACACCTCGGGCCTGCCTTCGACGCAGGCGGAGGGAGAGAATAGCGGCCTTCGAGCACCTCGTCGAGGGATCACGCAGCCTCGACGCCCGGCCGCCATCGGCGGCACGGCCCGCGCTTCGCTTCAAGGGGGCCCCGGGTTGCAGCGGCGCCTCCCTCGCCGCGGCATGGTGCGCACCGGCGCGCGTCGCTGCGCGCAAGGTGAAGCCATCGAGCGCAGCGCACAGCGGCTTGTCGTACGCGAGCGCGCTCGGAGGAGACCGCGAGATCCCGCGGAGCCATTGAGGGCCGGCGGGCGGCGCTCGTCCCGAGACGGCGGAGGCACAGAGCGCGGCCTCGGGCTCGTCGTCCTCCTCGACGGCATCCGCCCGCGCTTCGCTTCAATGCGGCGGCCAGCGGACGCCGAGGCCCTGGTGCGGCGAGTCGGCGCTCAGGCGGACGTCGTCCGCGGGGGGCGGCAGCGCGCGCCACACGTCGGGGTGCTGATCGGGCTGCTTGCCCTGGTTCTCCGCGAGCGCCTCGTAGAGCGCGCCCTGGTGGACGACGAACGCGCCCTTCGGGTACACGACGGCGCGCCGGTCCGGGCTGAGCGTGGCGCTGTCGGTCCACCACTCCAGAAGGCGGTAGTTCTCGTCGAGGGCGGGACCCATGAAGTCGCGGAACCGCGCCCGGGGCACCTCGGCGTTCGGGTTGTCCTCGGCGGTCACGCTGTCGAAGAGCCACCGGATGAACGGATAGGGCCCGTCCACCCGGTTGTCCGTGAGCACGTGCGGGTTGGGCGCGTTGCTGCCGACGCCGAACACCTGCACGGGCTCGTCCGTGTCGGGGTACACCTCGCCATAGTTGAAGTGAAAGCCCAGGAACGTGTTGCGCTCGAAGCGTATCGTGGCGCCGGTGTCCACCGCGTGCGTGTACACCCCGGTGAGCGACGTGTCGGCGAAGTAGTTGTCCGTGAACGCGATCGTGTCATCGGGTGAGCGTGGGTCCCCGTCCACGCGCGTCGGGAACAGCTCGACGAAGAGGTCGCCCGTCCCGATCACGATGTTGTGGTGGAAGCTCGAGCTGCCGTAGCGCTGGCCGTATTGCACGTTCCCGTCCTGGTAATGGTCGAACGCCGACCGCCACCGGACCGCCCCCGGACCGAGCACGTTGTGGTGGATCTCGCAGTCCGAGCCGAGCTGCCCGACCTGCAGCGCCTCGGTGCCAGTGCGCAGGAAGCGGTTGTCGTACACCTCGAGCCGCTCGAACGCGTGCTGCGGCTGCGCCTGGGTGCTGCCGAAGTAGATGCCCTCCGAGCCGACGTCGTGCACGTACAGGTCGTGGATCTTCACGTTGCGCATCGTGGCCTGCCCGTCGTCGTCGGTCTTGGCCATGACCCCGGCGAACTCGGCGCGCGCGACCTCGATCGTATCCAGCTCGAAGTCCGACGCGCCGCCGCCGATCGCCAGCCCGGACAGGCCCTCCTTGCTGAACGCGTCGTCGATGAAGATGCCGTAGGTGCCCTGGCTGTGGGCGAAGGCGCCCTCGGCGTGCCCCCGGAAGCCCGCGTCTCCGGTCTTCGAGACGGGGTCGTAGCGGCCGGTCAGGATCCAGCCCTTTCCGCCCTTGAGCACGAACAGGTGATTGGCGGCGTCGCCGCCGACCTTCACCTGGCCGCCGAGGTTCGTGATCACGAGCGGTCGATCCGCGCTGCGCTCGGGCAGCCCGCCGAGCAGGATGCTGCGGTATTCCCCGGCCGGGATGTACAGCCGGTCGAGCGCGCTCCAGTCGACGTCCGAGAACGAGGCGGTGAGGTCGGGATAGGCGATCGCGGGGAGCTCGCCCTCGCTGGGCGTCGGCGCAGGCAGCGTGAAGGTGGTCATGGCTTCGCCGAAGCGCCCGTAGGCCGGTACGCCGGGCGTGCCCCCGCCGGCCCCCGGGCCCGCGCCGCCGCTGCCGCCGGCTCCCGGGATTGCCCCTCCGGCGCCGCCGCTGTCCGCGGGCGTCGGCTCCGCGCCGCCGCAGGCGCACGTCATCGTGGCGACGAGAACGGCTCCGATCCCGAGGAATTGCCGCATGCGCCGGAGAATACGCCATCGCTGGGCCGGCGTGCCATGGAGCCGGGCGCGGCGGCCGCCTCCGCCATGGCGCCGCCACCCCGGATCTGGCGCTCATCTCGCGATCTCTCGTCGTTTCGTGTCGGCACGGGGCGTGCTCGAGGCCGAGCGTCATGCCGACGCTCGAGCACAACGCCCTCGTCGAGATGTTTCGCGAGCACCCGGAGCTCGCGCCCCGCGTGCTCGCGACGCTCCTTCACGTCGAGGTGCCGCCGCACGCCTCGGTCGCTGTTGTCGAGTCGTCGCTCGATCAGCTCATCCCGGTGGAGTTCCGCGCTGACCTGGTGCTCGAGCTTCGAGGCGCGAGCGGCGCGCTCGTGCTGGCGATCGTCGTCGAGGTCCAGCGCGTCGTGGACCCGGACAAGAAGCTCTCGTGGCCGACGTACGTAACGGGCGTGCGCGCCAGGAAGCGCTGTGGCACGATCGTCCTCGTTGTCGCGCCGGACGCCGGCGTGGCTGCCTGGGCCGCGGAGAACATCGATCTCGGCCTGGGCCGCGGCAACGTCGAGCCGCTGGTGCTCGGTCCGGCCGTCGTCCCCGAGATCACCGACCCGGCCGACGCGGAGAAGGAGACGGAGCTCGCCGTTCTCTCGGCGGTGGCACACGGCAACGGGCCGAACGGGCTCACCGTGGTCGAGGCGGCGCTCGTCGCCCTTGGCCGGCTCGACCAGGAGCACGCGATGGTCTATTTTCAGCTCATCTGGAACGGGTTGCGTGAGCCGATGAGGCAGGCTCTGGAGGCGCTGGTGATGGAACGGCAGATCGAAGGCGAGGCGACGTTTCCCCCGTTCGTGCAGAAGCTCATGGATCGCGGGAAGGTCGAGGGCCTGCGTGAGGGCAAGATCGAGGGCCTGCGTGAGGGCAAGAGGGACACGCTGCTTCGGCTGCTCTCGCGTGCGGGGCTCGCGCTCACCGAGGACGAGAGCGCGCGTATCGCGGCATGCACAGACATCGCGACCCTCGACCGCTGGATCGAGAACATCCTTGGAGCGAAGACCGCCGCCGAGGTGCTCACCTGACGGTCGATGGATGCGGCCCGACAGGGCCGCGAATCCAGCGGGCACCGCCCGCCGCTCATCGCCCGGGCGCTCCCCCGCGCTCTCTCCTCGTCACCCGGCGTGCCCGACCGCGGGCGCGCCGTCCTCTCGCCGCCTCGCCTGCCGGTACGCGACGGGGCTCACGCCGTGCGCGCGCGCGAAGGCGCGGGCGAACGCGGGCTCGCTGTCGTAGCCCACGCGGGCGGCGACGAGCTTCACGGGGAGCGTCGTCGCGCCGAGCAGCACCGCGGCGCGCTCGAGGCGCAGCCGGCGCAGGTGATGGCCGAGCGGCTCGCCGAGGAGCGCCGTCGCGCGCGCCGCGAACGCCGAGCGCGAGAGCCCGGCCTGGCGCGCGAGCTCCGCGAGCTCCCACGCCCGCTCGGGCGACGCGCGCACCCGCGCGAGCGCGGCCGCGATCGGCTCGTCCCGGAGGGCCTCGCGCCGCGGCAGCGCCGCCTCGGGGTCGCGCAGCGCGCTCGCGAACAGCGCGTGCGCCCACGCCTCGCCGACGGCCCGGCGCAGCGCCGGCGACAGATCGGGCGCCCCGGCGAGCAGCGCGAGCGTCTCCTTGAGCCAGCGCGCGAGCCCCGGCGTCTCGCCCGCGACGAGCACCGCCGGCGGCAGCAGCGCGAGCCACGGCGCGCCCGCCGCGTCGACGTGCAGGTCGACGATGACGAGCCGCGTCTCCGGCGCGGCCGCCGTCTCCAGCGCGCTCTCGCCGACGGCGCGCATCCCGACACACAGCGCATCCGGGTGCGCGAGCGGCGTCGACGGCCGATCCCGGATGGCGTGCTCGTCGGCGCGCGGCAGGAACACGAGCTCTCCCGCGCGCAGCGCGAGCCGCCGGCGCGCCACGTCGACCCAGCCGCCGCCGTCGATCGCCGCGTACACCCGGGCCGACGCGCGCTGCGCCGACCGCCGCTTGCCCCAGCGATCGCCGAGCGCGAAGCGCATCACCTCGACCTCCCGGACCACGACGCTGCGGGCCATCTCGTCGAGCGCGGCGGACATGCGCCATCGAATCTACTGCGCGCCGCGGGCGGCGCCAGCCCTGGACGCGCGGATCGCGGAGCCGGACGCGCGGCAATCGCGGCGTCCCTACCCTGTCCTCGTCACGACGAGCGCCCGCCTCGCCGCCGCGAGCGCCGGCCTCGCCGCCACGAAAGGAAGCAGCCTCCATGGACCAGCTCGGACCCCAATCCCCGCCGCACGCCTCGCCGCAGTCCCCGCCGCTCGACGCCGCCCAGGCGCTCGACGCCGCCCAGGCGCTCGACGCCGCCCAGGCGCTCGACGCCGCCCAGGCGATCGACGCGCACCTCTCGCTCGTCGGCCGCGACCTGGAGCGCTGGCTCGACCTCTTCGCCGACGACGCGGTCGTGGAGTTCCCGTACGCCTCCGCGCTCGGCGCGCCGACCCTCTTCGAGGGCAAAGCGGCCATCCGGGGCCATTTCGAGGGCATCCTCGAGCGCTTTCGCGACCTGTCGATCCGGGACGTGCGCCGGTACCGGACGACGGACCCCGACGTCGCGCTCGCCGAGCTGCACGGCTCCGCGGTCATCCTGCCCGAGGGCAGGCGCTACGAGCAGGACTACGTGCTGCTCATCGCCACGCGGAAAGGCAAGGTCGTGCGGTACCGCGAGTACTGGAATCCGGCCGCCGCGCTCGAGGCGTTCGGCCGCGACCTCTACGCGCCGGTCAGCGCGCCTGCCGCTGCGTCCCCCGACGCGCCGGTCAGCGCGCCCTCCAGCGCAGATCGGGCGGTGACGCCGTGACCGCGCGCGCAGACATCGGCGCTCCGCGCGTCCTGATCACCGGCGGCACCGGCACCACCGGGCGCGCGATCGCCGCGCGGCTCGAGGCCGCCGGCGCGCGCGTCCGCGTCGCGAGCCGGTCCGCGCCTGCCGCGCGCGAGGGCCTGGAGCACGCGCGCTTCGACTGGGCCGACCCGGCGACGCACGACGCCGCGCTCCGCGGCGCCGATCGCGTGTACCTCGTCGCGCCCGCGCTGGTCGAGGACCCCTCGGTGCTCATGCTCCCCCTCATCGATCGCGCGCTCGCCGCCGGGGTGCGCCGCTTCGTCCTGCTCAGCGCGTCGCCCGTGCCGGAGGGGGGCCCCGGGCTCGGCCTCGTCCACCGCGCGCTGCGCGAGCGCGCGCCGGAGTGGGCCGTGCTCCAGCCCTCGTGGTTCATGCAGAACTTCATCGACCCGCGCCATCCGCACTTCGCCGCGATCGCCGCGCGCGGCGAGATCACGACCGCGACGGGCGACGGCCGCGTCGGCTTCGTCGACGCCGGCGACATCGCCGAGGTCGCCGCGCGCGCGCTCCTCGACGAGGCGCCGCACAACACGGCGCACGTCATCACCGGTCCGGAGGCGCTCAGCTACGATGACGTCGCGGCCATCCTCTCGGAGGTCTCCGGCCGCGCGATACGCCACGTCCGCGCCGACGAGGACGCCGCCAGCGCGTACCTCGTCCGGGCGGGCTACCCCGCGCCCTTCGCCGCATTCCTCGTGCGGCTCGATCTCGCCATCCGCGGCGGGGCGGAAGACCGCGTGACCGACACCGTCCAGCGCGTGACCGGCCGCGCGCCGCGCGCCTTCCGCGACCTCGCGCGCGAAAGCGCCCACGTCCTTCGCGAGCCGCCGGCCGCGCGCGGCGACGGCGCGACCTCATGAATGTCCCGGTCGACCGGGCCGAGCCCTGCGCGCTGCGTGCCCCGGGCGTCCGGCGAAGCAGCCTTGCGGCCTCCGCCTGACAATCGCCCTCCCGGCGTGGCTCACACCTCTCGTCCGCATCGCCGATCTCTTGTAGTCTGGTCCGGTGCTGGCTGGACGGCGGCTCTCGTGGAGCGTCCGGCCTCACGGGATCAGGGCGGAGCGCCGCCGGGGGAGGTGAACCATGGGTATCACACGGAACCGCTTTGAGGACTGGCAGGAGTTCCTGGACAACGCTTCACTGGGCGTCCATCTGGTCGACGCGAACGGCAAGATCCTGTGGGCGAACAAGCTCGAGCTGGAGATGCTCGGCTACCGGCCCGAGGAGTACATCGACCGCCATGTCGCGGATTTCCACGTCGACAAGGACGTGGTCGACCAGATCCTCTGCACGCTCTCCGGCACCGGCAAGCTGCTCTCGTACCCGGCCCGCCTCCGCGCGAAGGACGGTGGTGTCAAGCACGTGCTGATCAACTCGAACGTCTACAAGCGGGACGGTCAGTTCGTTCACACGCGTTGCTTCACGAGCTGTATCTCGGAGCTCGTCTATGAGCAGCTCCGGGGCGAGCTGCTCCGGGGGCGCCGTGCCGGGTGAGCGCGTCCAGGCGATCCTGGGCACCATCGGGCGGCTCAAGCAGGGTGCTCTGGGCGCGGGGCTCGGTGGTCCGGGTGCCGGCGACGATCTCGGCGCGATCGAGGCGGCGCTGCGCGAGCTGGCCGACGCGCTGAGGGAGCGCGAGGAGCTCATGCGGGTCGCCCAGGACGTCGCCACAGCGAACCTGCGGCGGCTCGACGAGCTCGCGCAGGAGCTCTCGCGCACGCGGGCGATCAACCAGGAGCAGCAGGAGACGATCCGCACGCTGTCGACGCCGATCATCCAGGTGTGGGAGGGCGTGCTGCTGACGCCCGTGCTCGGCGCGGTCGACCTCCGGCGGGCCGAGCAGATGATGCAGGCGCTCCTCGGCGCTGTGGCGCGCACCCAGTGCAGGGCGGTGATCCTCGATCTGACCGGCGTCGAGTCGATCGACGCGGCGCTCGGGGGTCTCCTGCTGTCGCTGGTCCGCGCGGTGGAGCTCCTCGGGGCGCGGGGCATCATCGTGGGCATTCGCCCCGAGGTGGCGCGCGGCCTCCTCGCGGACGGGGTGGACATCTCGCGGGTATCCACCCTGTCGCGGCTCCGCGACGCCCTCCTGCTCTGCATGGGCCAGGCGCCGGGGCGCCCCGCGCTGCGCAGCGCCCTCAGGTAGGCACCAGGTCGTCCTGGTGCGGTGAAGCAGAAGCGAAGAGAAGAAAAAGAACCACAGAGAGGTACAGAGGGCGCAGAGGAAGTGAATGGTTATCTGCCCTCTTCCCTCCGCGCCTCCGGGGTTCCCTGTTTCTTGTCTTCTCTTCAGCGCGGCGCGCCGGGAATGCGCGCTGCGCCCCCCTCGTCGAGCCAGGTCGCGAACGTCTTCAGCCCCGGGTGGATCGCGCGGAGCGAAGCGACGTCGACGTCGACGCGCAGCTTGATCGCGGCCTCGACGACGCGCTCGAACAGCGGGTTCGCGCGCAGGGCCTCGGCCGGAATGCGCGCGTACGTGAGGGGCCGCCCCGTCGCGCGCTCGATCGCGGCCGCAATCTCGATGCCGGTGAGCACGTCGCCAGCGAGCTCGAGCGTCCGCCCCGCGAAGGTCTCGGGCTCCGCGAACACCGCGGCCGCGATCGCGCCGATATCGTCGCCCGCGATCGAGGGAATCGGGTGCGCCGGCGGGTAGAAGAACGTGAACGTCCCTGGCGTCGCGTGGAAGTGCGGCTGGGTGAGCAGCTCGAAGAACGCCCCGGGACGCAGGATGGTGAAGGGCACGTCGAGCGAACGGACGTACGTCTCGATCTGCCATTTGCTCTCGAAGTGGCCGACGCCCGTGCCCGGCACGAGGCCGGCCATCGAGGTGTACACGAGGTGCCGGGCCCCCGCCGCGCGCGCGGCGTCGGCGACGTTCTTGCCGAAGCGCAGCTCGTCGTCCGAGGTGATGCCGTACTGGGGCTGCCCCTCGCTCGGCTGCACGCTGAAGACGGCGTCCACCCCCCGGGCCGCGGCCTCGATCGAGGCGCGGTCGCCCAGGTCGCCGCCCACGACCTCGGCCCCGAGCCGCCGCAGCGCCGCGGCGGGCTCGCCCTGGGGGTCTCTGACAAACGCCCGGACGCGAACGCCGCGCGACAGCAGCGCCCGCGCGGTGCCGCCGCCCTGCTGTCCGGTGGCGCCCGTGACGAGAACGAATCTCTCCTTCGTGGCCATGAACGGGTCTCCCTTCGCGCGTGGATCCGGCCCGCGGCGCCGCAGCGCCGGCCGCCCACGCACGTCACAATAAGGGCTCGTGAATGGACGATAAGCGTTGTAGCGTCCATAAGGATGGTTCGATCGTCCATCAGGGGAGACGCATGGATGTCCTGACCGAGGCGCTCCGCAGCATGCAGTTGCGGAGCCAGATCTACGGCCGGCTCGAGCTGAAGGCGCCCTGGGGCATGCGGCTCGACGGGCGCGACGTGACGACGTTTTACGCGGTCTCGCGGGGCGGCTGCGTGCTCGACGCGGGCGGGCGCCGGCTGACGCTGGCGCCCGGCGACGTGGTCTTCCTGCGCGCCCGGCTCGCGCACGCGCTGCGCGATCGCCCCGGCTCGCGCGCCGCCTCGCCCGAGGAGGTGTACGCCCAGCGCGGGGGCCGCTGCGGGGGCATCGTGCATTACGGCGGCGAGGGGGCGCCGACGACGATCGTCGCGGGCGGCCTTCACTTCACCGACGCGCGCCTCAACCCCCTCGTCGCGAGCCTGCCCGAGCTCATCCACGTGCAGGGCGACGGCGGCGTGGCGACGCGGTGGCTCGATTCGACGTTGCAGTTCGTCGCCGCCGAGATGGACGCGGAGCTCCCCGGCTACGAGCTGGTCGTGGGCCGCCTGGCCGACGTGCTCTTCGTGCAGGCGCTGCGCACCCATGTCGCGGGCGTCACGTGCCAGCGAGCGAGCTGGCTGCGGGCCCTCTGGGATCCTGCCCTCGGCGTCGCCCTGCAGCGGATGCACGAGCGGCCCGCCGCCCCCTGGACGGTCGAGGCGCTCGCGCGCGCCGCGGGCATGTCGCGGTCGGCCTTCGCCGCCCGCTTCAAGGGGGAGCTCGGCGTCGCGCCGCTCGAGTACCTCACGCGCTGGCGCATGCGCCGCGCCGCCGAGATGCTCGCCGACGACGCCGCGAGCACGGCGGCGGTGGCGAGCGCGGTCGGCTACGACACCGACGGCGCGTTCGTGAAGGCCTTCAAGCGCCACATGGGCGAGACCCCGGGCGCCTTCCGGCGCAAGGCGCTCGCCCGTCAGAACGCCGGCACCACCGCGCCGCCGTAGCTCGACTCGATGAAGCGCCGCACCTCCTCGGAGTGAAGCGCCTTGATCAACGCCTGCACCTCGGGCTGCGTCTCGTCGCCCTTCCGCACCGCCAGGACGTTCGCGTACGGGTTGCCCTTGGCGGACTCCCGCGCGAGCACCTTCGCGTCCAGCTTCAGGTTCTTCTGCGCCTCGAGGAAGTAATTGCCGTTGATGACGGCGGCGTCCACGTCCGCCAGGGTGCGCGGCTGCTGCTCGGCGTCGATCTCCCGCAGCGCGAGCTTGCGCGGGCTGTCGACGACGTCCTCCACGGTCGCGGCGTCCCCCACCCCCTCGCGCAGGCGCAGGAGCCCGTGCTGGGCCAGGAGCTGGAGGGCCCGGCTCCCGTTGGTCGGGTCGGCCGGGATGGTCACCTGCGCGGCCTCGGGCAGCTCCTCGAGGCGCGCGTGCCTGGTGGAATAGAGGGCCAGCGGCTCGAGGTGCACCGCCGCCGCGCTGGTCAGCGACAGACGGCGATCGGCGCTGAAGCGCTCCAGGTAGGGCACGTGCTGGAAGTAGTTGGCGCCGAGCTGGCCGTCCGAGAGAGCGATGTTCGGCTGGACGTAGTCGGTGAACTCGACCACCTCGATCTTCACCCCTTCCCGCTCGGCCAGCGGCGCGGCCGCCCGCAGGATCTCGGCGTGCGGCACGGGGGTGGCGCCGACCTTCAGGGTGCGGCGCTCGCCGGCGGCTCCGTCCGGCTTCCCGCAGCCGGAGAGCAGCGCCACCACGGAGAGCAGGAGAGCGGAGACAACGATCGCGGTTCGCTTCATGGTCGGTCCTCTGGAGGGTTCACGTGGCGAGGCGGCGCGGACAGGGCCCCTGGAACAGGGTCAATCGCGACCGCCGGCGCTCCGGGTGCTGGTGCGGTCGAAGCGGGCGGCGAGCCGATCCCCGAGCCGCTGGACGGCCTGCACCAGGACGAGGAGCACGACGAGACAGCCCAGCATCACGTCCGTGCGAAAGCGCATGTAACCGTATTTCACGGCCAGGTCGCCGAGGCCGCCGCCGCCCACGGCGCCCGCCATGGCGCTGTATCCGAGCAGGCTGATCACCGTGAGCGCCGTGCCGCGCACGAGCGACGGCAGCGCCTCGGGCAGCAGCACCCGGACGACCACCTGCCGGTGCGTCGAGCCCATCGCCACCGCCGCCTCCACGAGCCCTGGATCCACCTCCCGCAGGCTCTGCTCCACGACGCGCCCCATGAAGGGGATCGCCGCCACGACCAGCGGGACGATGGCGGCCGTGGTGCCGATGGTGGTCCCCACGAGCAGCCGCGTGAGCGGCACGATGGCCACCATGAGGATGATGAACGGCACCGAGCGCCCCACGTTCACGAGCGTGCCGAGCGCGCGGTTCAAGAGCGGCCGCTCCCAGAGCCCGCCCCGGTCGGTGATCACGAGCAGCACCCCCAGCGGGAGCCCCGCGACGAGGACGAGGACCGCGGAGACCGACGCCATGTAGAGCGTCTCCACGGTGGCCACCCACAGCGACTCCACGAGCGCGCTAGGCATGCGCCACGAGCTCCGGCGAACAACGCTGCTCGCGCAGGTGGCCGAGCGCCAGCTCCAGCGCCTCGGGCGGGCCGGCGAGCTCGACGAGCAGCCGGCCCACCGGGACGCCCCCGACGCGCTCCAGCGTGCCCTCGATCAGGGTCGCGTCCACGCCGAAGCGGCGCGCCAGCACGGCGAGCACCGGCTGCGCAGCGGCGTCCCCGGCGAGCGACAGGGAGACGAGGCGGCCTCCGGGGCGGACGGGCCAGCCGCCCGCGGCGAGCGGCGCATAGCACAGCGCGTTCAGCCGGGTGCCGGGGCGCGCGAGCAGGTCGACGATCTTGCCCTGCTCGACCACCCGGCCCCGCTCCAGCACGGCCGCTGCGTGGCAGATCTCCTTGAGCACCTCCATCTGGTGGGTGATGAGCAGGATGGTGAGCCCGAGCTGCCGGTTGATGTCCCGCAGCAGGCCGAGCACCGCGCGCGTCGTCTCCGGGTCGAGGGCCGAGGTCGCCTCGTCCGACAGCAGCACGCGCGGCCGCGGCGCGAGCGCCCGGGCGATCCCCACCCGCTGCTTCTGGCCGCCGGAGAGCTGGGCCGGGTAGGCGTGCGCCTTGTCCGAGAGATCGACCAGCGAGAGGAGCTCCTCCACCCGCTCGCGGATGCGGCCCGGCGGCCAGCCCGCGATCGCCAGCGGATAGGCGATGTTCTCCGCCACGGTCTGCGAGGAGAAGAGGTTGAAGTGCTGGAAGATCATCCCGATGCCCTGGCGGGCCTGCCGGAGCTCCCGCGGGCGGAGCGCCAGCATGTCGCGGCCGTCGACGCGCACCTCGCCCGCGGTGGGCCGCTCGAGCAGGTTGACGCAGCGGATGAGGGTGGATTTGCCAGCGCCGCTATGCCCCAGCACCCCGAACACCTCGCCGGGAGCCACGCGCAAGGAGACGCCGTCAAGCGCCGTCACCTCGCGCCTCCCCTGCCGGTACACCTTGCTGACGCCACGCAGCTCGATCACGGCCGACGACCACCCTCACACCGGCCCCTGCGCCAGGCTCCGGGATCGGGCTGGCAGCGGAGAGCGACACCCGCGCTGCGCGCGCGGATGCCGCGGGTCAGCGTATAGCGGTCAGGTGACGCTGGAGCAACGCGACGCCCAAGATTGCTGCCCACGCAGCAGCGCGCTCCCCTGCGGCCTGTCCGCCATGCGCCAGCGGCAGACCCTGGCGACGAGGCCCTAGAGACCGCAGTCCGCCCAGCCCTCCGCGTCCACCCCGCAGGGGGCGTGCGGCGGGCAAACGAACTGCCGGATCCCATCGTCCGGGGAGCACAGGATCATCACGGATTGCCCGTCGATCTCGTCGCACATCCCCAGCTCGGGGATGCCCGTGCAGTCGGCCGCCGTGGCGTTCGGCGCGAACCAGCACCGCGGGCGCGACCCCGGCCCCTCGGTGCACGAGTCGGGCGCGGCCGCCGCCTCCGCCTCCGGGCTGAACGTCAGCACCTGCTCGTACGGCGGGATGAGACCGGGGATGGCCGTGCCGCGGAACTTCGTCTGGCAGAGCGCCCCCTGGAACGCGGTGTCGACCCGGCACTGCAAGGGCGGGTTGTTCTCCTTCGTCACCATCACCTCGTCGGCGTCCGGCGTGCTCAGATCGGGGACAGGACGGGAATCCTCGGTCCCTCGCCCCCAGCGGCCGAAGCGCTCGGCGACAGCGGCGAGCCGGTAGCACAGGTTCTGTGCGTCGACGTCGCCCCACGCCGCGTCGCAGCGCGCCTTCGCGTGCTCGGTCGCCGTCTCACGGAACCTGGCGTTCACCTCGCGCTCGGCCGACCAGAGCCGCGGCAGACACTCCTTCGTCGCGAAGTAATCTGCCTGGCCCTCCGTGCTGCTCACCGTTCCGTATTGCCCTGTCGCGAGACCTTCGACCTGCATTTGCTGCACGTGCGATTGCTTGAACGGAAAGCCCCCGAGCGCATGGCCGATCTCGTGGCACGCGGCGAACGCGGCGATGTCGGGCGGCGACACGCCCTGCCTGCGGAGATCGAAGCCCAGGTGGATGTGCCAGGTGCGATCGGCCGCGATGTCCATCTTTGTGCCGGCCGCGGTCCCGACGTTCACCGAGAAGCGGGCCTTGTGGTCCCGCATGTGATCCCGGTAAACGTCCACCGCGTGGCTCGCGATGTCGAACATCTGCTCCGTCGTGACATCGCCCGCGTCGGGGCCTGACGCGACCCTGGCGGGCACACGGACCTTCTTGAGGATCACCGTCGGGTGCTCCGCCGACTGCCACGCTGCGCCGCCGACGTCGCCCGAGCCGGTCAGGACGCACATCGCAACCAGGCCCTCCTTCGCGGGCACCGGGAGCGCCGCGAGCCGGTCGTCCTCGATCGCGATCGGCGCGGAGTAGCCCTCCGCAGCGCGGCAATCGACGCTCTCCACCGGGCCCACCTTGAAGCGGTAGTGGGTATCGGACACCGGGGCGAGCCGGACGCCCCAGCCGCTCGGCCCGGGCGGCTCGCCCACCGTCGGCGTGGCGATGCGCGACGGCGTCGCGCCGAGCGACGCGTGGCCCCCTGGATCCAGCGGGCAGCCGGCGGCCGCCACGTCGAACCGCCCCCCGGCGTCGAAGCACCGCGCGATCCCCGTGGCATCCACGGCGTAGGTGGCGCCCTCTACGCCGCGCTCGGGCTCGCCGCCGCCGACCTCGCAGGGGTAGCCCAGGTAGCAGGTGTCCACCGGCTCGGCGGCCCCGAACCGGGTCGTGAAGACCCCGAAGACCCTCCTGCGCTCGTCGATCGCCGGGCCGCCCACGGCGCCGGAGCCCATCCCGCCGCACGCGCTCACGTGCATGTCGTACCAGTGCCACTGGTGCTCGACCACGTTGGGCCTCCTGGCCCCCTCCGTGCAGCGGGCGCGGCGCACGAACGTCTCCGGGGACTCGCCACCGCCGTCGTCCACCGGCACCCCCGCGAGCTCGATGGGCGCTCCGGCGGCCGGGGGCGCGTCGGCCAGCGGGAGCGGCTCGATGCCGAGCGCCTGGAGCTCACCGATCGTGCGGTCGAGCTCGACGAGCGCCAGGTCGGCTCCCTTCATCGTGACGTACGCGAGCCGGACGCCCCTCGCCTCGACGCGCTCGCCGTCGGGGCTGTCGTTCAGCTCCTTGAAGAGGAACGTCAGGCTGTCGACGAGGGTCCGGTCGACGCCCACGTCGAAGTACATCGACCTGTCGAACGGATACGTGACGCACCGACCTGCCGTGAGCGCGTACGCCGGCGCGTCGGCCCTGTCGCTTGTCTTGATCAGCGAACCGGAGCAATTGCGGTTCAGCGAGGCGACGGCCCGGAGATAGGCGTTCTGCAGGCCCAGACCGGGCGCCAGCTCCGCCTTCAAGGGCGGCTCCTCCTCCGCCGGGGGCGGCTCCTCTTCCGCCGGGGGAGGCAGATCCGGACCGCCCGGGACCGGCGAGACAGAGAGCTCCGAGCAGGCAGCGATGGCCAGCGCGGCCACGCTCACGAGCGATGGCGCCGCCATGCCGCGCTGTCGATGCTCCCTCACGCCATGTCTCACGCACATACACGAACCCGCCGACGGAATGGGATGATCGTCGCTCCCAGGACACCGGGGAAGCGCGCCTCGACCCGGAGCTCGCAGGGGACCGCTCGCCGCCCGGATCCGGACAGCCCACGAGCCTGGATGCCACCACGGGGCACGCCCCTTCGGAGTATTTGGTGCGGCATCTCCGACATGATCGCCTGGCTGCTCACAAGGCGTACCATCGCGCACCTCAGCGCGCCCAGGCGAGACATTTCCTACCCCCATGGAATCGTCACACGCCTCAGGTGGTTCCAGGGGATGCGGGGCTCCCAGCGGTGCCCCACGACGGTAGCCCGCTCGCCCCCGACCGGCGCTCGCATCGCCGCGCGCGCCGGCGCGGCGCCGGGCTCGCAGGGGTCGCTCGCGACGGCGCGGGCCTGTTGCCCTACGATGACCTCGACCCCGAGGCGCTCCGATGTCCACCACCGCCCGTCCCGGAACGAGCCGCCCGAGGGCGGCGCTGCAGGTGCTCCTCGTCGCCGCCGTGGTGCTCGTGTTCATCGCGCTCGGCGAGACGGCCGGCTCCGGCGCGCGCGCCCTCTCGCCGCGGGACATCGCCAAGGGTGTCGGCCTCGGCGGTGGCATCCTGCTCGTCAGCGTCGCCGTCCTGCTCGCCGTGTTCCGGGAGCCCTGGAGCACGCTCGGCTTCCGGCGCGAGGCGCCCGCGACCGTCCTCTCCTGGGGCCTGCTCGGGCTCATCGCGAGCTACCTTGTCGCCGGAACGGGCACTGTCGTCTATGCGCTGGCGGCGGGCCTCGCCCCGGAACGGCTCGCCGCCGAGAAGACCGCCGCGCTCGGCGGCTTCTCCGAGCTTCCGCCGTCCCTCATCCTTCCGCTGGCGCTCTTCACCGGCGTCTACGAGGAGCTCGTGTTCCGCGGCTTCTTCCTCTCGCGCCTGCGCGCCGCCCTGTCCCCCGACCCCCGGCACCACGCCGCCGCGGCCGGCGCCGTCGTGCTGTCGTCGGCCCTGTTCGCGGCCGGGCACTTCTATCAATCGATGCTCGGCGTCGTGCAGACCTTCGCCATCGGCCTGGTGCTCGGGGCGCTCGCCGTGCGGCGCGACAACGTCTGGCCGTGCGTCGTGGCGCACGCGGGCATCAACCTGATCGGGTTGACCGCGCTGCGCTTCGCTTGAGACGTTCCCTGCCTCGTTGACGGCGTCCCGACACAGACCGGGTGCGACCAGCACGCAGCCCCGCGAGCAATGACCCAGGCGGAGGCAGGCTCCGGCCCGCCGCGCTCGTCACCCGCGGACGGCGCGCTCGGCTCAGGCACCGTGTGCTCCGGACGCGGCGCCGCGGGTCAGCCTGCGGCGCCCAACTCTGCTGGTCGTCCAGGCGCGCCGTGATAGCACTTAGGCCAACGGTTCCCCTGCCGGCTCGCGGATCGGCCGCCGGGGACGGCGACTCGTTTTGCTGTGCCGATCACCGTGCCGATTACCCTGCCGATGGGGCGAGGTGTGTGAAATGGGTGCAGATTTCGCGATCCTCCTGGGTCTCGGGACGCTCGGTTGCGGTGCCGGCATGGCCTGGCTCGCGGCCCGGACGGCCTCGCTGCAAGGACAGCTGCGCGAGGCCGCCCGGAACGCGGAGGCCCTCCGTCAAGCCAGCGCGCAGCTCGAACAGCTGCGTTCGGAGCGCGCCAGGGACCGAGAGACGCTCGACCGCGCCCGGGGCGAGGAGCGACAGAAGGTCGAGTGGCTCGACGCGCAGCAACGAGAGATCGAGTGGTTGCGGAGGGAGCTGGACGCCCGGCCCAGGGTCACGCAGAAGCGGTACAAGATCCTGACGCTCGGCATCAAAGGCACCGGGAAGACCTCGCTCACGTTGAAGTGGGCCAACCCCCTCGTCGACCTCGGCAAGCTGCAGGGGACGAAGATCGAGCGTTACGAGCGGACCGTGAGCCACGTGTCCACCAGGGAAGAGCTGACCGAGCACATCTTCGAGATCGGCGACTGGGGCGGAGAGCACCTCGTCGAGGCCCAGCACGAGCTCGTCGTGGACGAGGTCCATGGCCTGCTCCTGGTCGTCGATCTCGCGGCCAGGGACGGACGACAGGTGGATCCGGCGCGCATCGAGGATCAGATCCGGGAGTTCGAGCCGCAATCGCTGCGCTACTTCTTCGGCTCCAAGACGCTGACCGCGTGCAAGGCGGTCGTCCTGTTCATCAACAAGTCGGACGTCCTCTCCGGGACGCCGGCCGAGGTCGAGCTGGAGGCGCACAGGCACTACCAGCCGCTGATCAGCGCGATCGATCGGCTCAAGAACCACGTCGACACGCGCGTCCTCGTGGGCTCGGCGAGCTACGGCCACAGCACGCACCACCTGTTCTCGCACTTCGTCGAGCGCATCCTGCCGAAGCACGCCTACGACGGTCAGCTCCTCCAGCGAATCAAGCAGGATGTTACCGCACCAGCGGCCGTCTACCAGACAGCGCGGCTCGCGGCGCCCCAGGTCGGATCTCATGCCCAGAAATGAGACCAGCGCCGCTGGTTACGAGCCTCCGCGCTACCGCGCCGAGGACGACGCGCCGTGGTACCATGTGCTCCACGGGAACGTCCCGGAGCACCAGATCGATGTCATGTACGGCCCGGAGGTCCCCCAGGGCCTGCTCACGCCGACGCATTTCAGCCATCTCGCGCGGCTGATGAAGTACATCGAGCCGCAGACGAACGGCACGCACGCGTTCGCCATCGGCAATCTGTCGCGCGACGACACCCAGCACGAGGCAGGTCACGGCGCGCTCGCGCTGATCTTCGCGTTCCGGATCGACGGCGCGACGGATCACGCGGGCAGGGGGCACCCGCCGTTCGCCCACGGGATCGCCGCGATCGATCGCGAGGTGCGCCCTGCGTCGCTGCTCGAAGCCGCGGCCAGCTTCCACCGCCACACGATGAGCGGAGGCGAGTCCGACCCTCCTGCGGCCGCCTTCTACCGGGCGTACGTGCGCGCGGTCCTCGAGCGTCCGGACGGCGTGTCCCGGGTGCTGGCGCGCTATGTCGAGGCGTTCGACGATCTGCCGCGGTTGCCGCGGAGCGACCTCTCCCTGGCGTGGGTCGCCGATCCGGGCGCGCAGCCGAGGCGGGTGGTCATCGTCCACGGGGAAGACGAGCCGTTCAGGGGGGTCGCGGGCGTCGCTTCGCGGCTCGCGGCGGTGCTGTACCGCTCGAACATCAAGTGGACGGCGATCTCCACCGGTCGAGAGGCCGATATCCCGGGCGGGCTCTCGGTGCGGCTCGTGGCGGAGCGCGACGCCCCGGCGGCGGATAGCCAGGGCAGGCTGCTGCGCATCGAGGAGGTGCCCGAGGACGAGGCGGAGATCGCGCGGACGGTGTTCGGCGCGAGGCCGTATGGCGCCGATCCGGAGCGGCTGAAGCCCGTGGGCTGGCGGGAGCGCTACGCGGCGCAGAGCGCGAAGGCTGCCGGTGCGCCCGAGGGCGCGGCGCGCACGGCGCCGGAGGCCCAGGCGGCGCGGCGCGAGGAGACCGCGGCCGATACGGCGCGTGTCGACGTGCGAGCCGGGGCGACCGACGGCGAGCCGGCGCAGAAGCCGTCCGTCGCGGAGAGGCCGGCCTCGCGCGGCTGGATCAAGGGGGTGGTCCTCGGCGCGAGCGCGACCCTGGCCGCGGTGGCGTCGGTGCTCGGCGTCCCGTCGGAGCCCGCGCGCGAGCAAGACGCGCGCGAGCAAGACGCGCGCGAGGAAGAGAGGAGAGCGGATGTCGCGGCGCCGCCGGCAGCGGTGACGGAGACCGAGCCGGAGGCGCCGGCGCCTCCGCCGGCGCGGGTGGCCACGAGCTCACCGGAAGCGCCGCCGGCGGCCGCGCGAGACGCCCGGACCGCGCAGGGGCGGGAGCCGCAGCGAGCTCCGGCGAGGTGGACTCAGCGCAGGACGCCGCCGCCGGCAGCCGCGGAGACCGCGGAGCCGACGGTGTTCGACAGCGCGCCCGTGTTCCGATAGGCCTCCGGCGTTGTTCGATTCGCCGGGGAGCGTTCTTACTGCGCGCAGCTCTTGTCCGTGTCGAAGCGCCAGCACGCGGCGGCGCCACCGTGCCCACCGGCTCTGTCCAGAGAGCCCTGGCCATCCAGACCGCCGGTGCCCGCCCGCACGTGTGGGAGCAGGTTCAACGATGGGATGGCAGGAGGCGGGGCGTCGGCGTACGCGATGCCGATCGCGTACCCGCCACGCCCGCCGCCCCCTGGACCGCCGGGACCGCCACGACCGCCGTTCCCTCCAGCGCCCGCACAGTCCTCATCGGGCTTGTCAGAGCAAAGACCACCTGCTGCACCTCGCCCCCCTGATCCGCCCGGCTGCCCCGCCGCCCCGTTTCCCCCGTTGCCACCGTTCCCGATCTCGACGCTCACCTCGACGAGGACCAGCTCCGCTCCGAGGCTCACGATGCCGATGCTGGACCCTCCGGCTTTCCCGGCTGCGCCGCCGGCGCCGCCGCATCCGCCCGCGCCTCCACCCCCGCCGCTCGCGCCAGCTCCAGGTCTGATGGTTCCATCGTTATCCAGGCAGATCGTCACGTCGGAGCCGCCTCCACCCCCTCCTCCCTGCCCCGGTGTCCCCGTCCCGCCGGGCGCACCGTCGCCCCCCACGACGCCGTCGAGGGTCAGCCTCGCCTCCTTGCCGCCGGCACCGGAGCTCCCGGAGCCGCCCGGGACACCGGAGAGACCGTTCTGGCCGAGTCCTCGGTGAACCAGGCCTCCCTTGCCAGTCTGCATCGCATCCCACGCCGGCTTGCCGTCTGCTCCTCGTCCCCCGACGAGGAGAGGCGACATCGCCCCAGGGCCGCCCGCGCCACCGCTGGTCTCCACGACACCGCACAACATCCGCCCGGGGTTGCCCGCCTTCGGGGCGTTCACGCACGCATCTGCCACATCCCCCGCCGGCGCGTCCTCCCCGGCCTCCGCCTTGCCCGTCAACGGCTCGCCGTCCGCGCCGGGCATCGCGTCGCCGGCCACGGCCTTGACCTGCTTCAGCTCCGCCGCGATGGCCGCCACGGCAACAGCGATCGACGACCCGCCTGGCTCCGTCGCCTTCGCCGCCTTGATCTCGAACCCCCGCACCTTCGCCCCACGCGCCGCTTCCGTCAACGTCAGCGCGACCTTCCCCGGCGGCCCCTCGATCGCGCTCTTCGTACCGAGGCTCGGCTTCCACCCCCCATCGCACGTGTAGTCCCCGCGCACCTCGATCCCCGCGCGCAGCGTCACCGCCTCGGTGAACGCCTTGCCGGCGCACGCGCACACCGTCCGGCCCGCCGCGTTGTCGATCGCGTCCTGAAGGCTCGCGTACGGCGCCTCTCTCGTCCCGGAGCCCGGGGACACGGCGCTCGCGCTCGCGAACACGCTGCACCGGTCGATGTCCGCATCTCGACCCACGTCTTGCCAGTCCCTTTCTACCGGCTGGCACGCGGTCGCCTGGAACGCCACGGCGAGCGCGGCGGCGCACCGGAATCGCGGAGCCTCTTCGAACAGACCATGTCGCATGATATCACCCCTCCCTGTCACCGGCGTGTTCTCGGGAAAGGCCTGTCCCAGGCACGCACGGCGGACACGGCCCACCGCGCTGGGCAGCACGTCCGTCGCCGCACAGCGACGTTGCTCCGCATCGGAGCAACCGGCCTTCGCTCACGCTCCGGTGACACGTTCGCTACACCAACCATGGCGCGTGCCATGGTGGGTGTGGCGGTGGGGCTCAGCTCACGGCGCGCATCGCTCGTTCGTATCGAAGCGCCAGCACGCGGCGGCGCTACCGGGATCGCCGGCATTGTTCATGGAGCCCCGGCCACCCAGGCCGCCGGAGCCCGCCGTTCCGTGGGAGAATGAATGGAGCGACGGGATGGGATCGGGGGCTGTTGCGTAGGCGATGCCGATCGCGTACCCGCCGCGCCCGCCGCCTCCCGAGCCGCCAAGACCGCCACGACCGCCGTTCCCTCCAGCTCCCGCGTACTCCACACCTGGATTGTTGGTGTAAACACCACCTGCTGCGCCTCGCCCCCCTGGTCCGCCCGGCTGCCCCGCCGCCCCGTTACCCCCGTCGCCCCCGTTCCCAACCTCGACGCTCACATCGTCCAGGACCAGCGCTGTCCCGAGGCTCGCGATGGCGATGCTGGACCCTCCAGCTTTCCCACCTCCGCCGCCGGCGCCGCCGCATCCGCCCGCGCCTCCACCCCCGCCGCTCGCGCCAGTTCTGATTTCCCTGGTTCCATCCGGATCCAGGCAGAGCGTTCTGTCGGATCCGCCTCCACCCCCGCCTCCCTGCCCAGGTGCCCCGTTCCCGCCGGGAGCGCCGTCGCCGCCCAGGACTCCAGCGAGGGTCAGCCTCGCGTCCGCGCCCCCGCCGCCAGGGTCGCCGGCGATGCCGTAGATACCGGAACCGCCGCTTTGACCGAGGCCTCGGTCAACCAGGCCTCCCTTGCCAGTCTGAATCGCTTCCGGCATCGGCTTGCCGTCCGCACCTGGGGCTCCGCTGCCCAGGGCCACCGTCGCCCCAGGGCCGCCCTCGCCACCGCTGGTATCCACTCCATCGCACGTCATCTTGCCGGGGTTGCCCCCCTTCGGGGCATCCACGCACGCATCTGCCGCATCCCCCGCCGGCGCGTCCGTCCCGGCCCTCGCCCTGCCCGTCGGCGTCTCGCCGTTCGCGCCGGGCATCGCGTCGCCTGCCACGGCCTTGACCTGCCTCAGCTCCGCCGCGATGGCCGCCACGGCAACAGCGATCGACGACCCGCCCGGCTCCGTCGCCTTCGCCGCCTTGATCTCGAACCCCTGCACCTTCGCCCCACGCGCCGCTTCCGTCAGCGTCAGCGCGACCTGCCCTGGCGGCCCCTCGATCGCGCTCTTCGTACCGGGGCTCGGCTTCCACCCCCCATCGCACGTGTAGTCCCCGTGCACCGCGATCCCCGCGCGCAGCGTCACCGCCTCGGTGAACGCCTTGCCGGCGCACGCGCACACCATCCGGCCCGCCGCGTTGTCGATCGCGTCTTGAAGGCTCGCGTACGGCGCCTCTCTCGTCCCGGAGCCCGGGGACACGGCGCTCGCGCTCGCGAACACGCCGCACGGGTCCGGCGGATCCGGGGGCGGGATGTCATCACAGTGCAAGCACGGCGGCACCTCCTCGCACGCGGTCGCGTGCAGCGCCGCGGCGAGCACGGCGGCGCACCGGAATCGACGGACCTCCTCGAACAGACCATATCGCATGCTGCCGCTCCTCCATGTCACGCCTCGGATGTCACCATCGCGCGCTCAGCGAGACGCCTGCCCCGGGCGCCAGCGCCACGGGAACGGCCGTCACCGCTGGTCCTCCGCCGGCCCGCAACGCTCCGTACAGCGCATGGCCCACGGTCGCCGCGCCGAGCACGCCGGCCGCGACAAAGACGCCGGTCGACGCGTTGTACAGGCGCGCGGCCTCGGTCCGGTGCTCGTGCACCTCGGGACACCGGGCGTGATGGCGCGCCGGAGGTCCGCTCGAATAACACGAGTCCGCGCCGGGCACCGCGGCGTCGCTGCCCGCGTGCGCGCTCCGATCCGCGAGGACCCTCAAGGCGACCGCCGTCCCCACCGCGATCCCCGCGGCAGCGCCGCCCGCCGCGATGAGCGCCACGCTCGGCCCGGAGGCGCCGCGATCCGGAGCCGCGGGCGGGCGCCGCTGCGGCGCCCGGGGCTGAATCGCCGCCGGCGCGGCGCGGTCCACGAACCGGAGCTCCACCTCCTGCGACGCCCCCGGCGCGAGCGCCGCCGAGGTCTGCGCCGGCGCCTCGCCCTCGATCCGCGCCTCGAGCCTCCTCTCCCCCGGCTCGACATACACTTCCCGCCCGAGCGGCGATGTCCCCACGGGGACGCCGTCGACGAGCACCGTGGCCCCCGCCCGGCTCACGACGAGGGAGAGCGTGGCGATGTGCGCCCTGGCCTCGTCGAGCATCTGCCGCGCCAGCGCGCGATCGGAGTCGCTCACGCCCTCTGCCTCGCGCAGGAAGAACGAGATGTGCTCCGCGGCGTCGCGGTGTTTCCCTATCCGGAGCTCCGCCCGGGCGAGGTTCGCCGCGATCTGGAAATGCTGCTTGAGCCGCCACGCCTCGAGGTAGGCCGCATAAGCCTCCGGCCAGCGGCCCTCCCTGGCCGCCGCGACCCCGTCGCTGTAGCGGCGCACGGCCCGCGCGCTGTCGTCGCCCGGTGCCCCTGGCTCACCACCGCCCTGCGCCAGCGCGGCCGCCCCCACGGTCGCCGCGCAGAGGAACACGCCCAGCGCCGCTCCGGCCGCGCGCCGGCAAGAAGTCCTCACGACACCCGCCATGGTGTACCTCCCCTGCGTCGATGACATGAGCTCACGAGGGAGCCCGGGCGGCGAAGGAGCACCGCCGCCGCGTTCCTCTCGCCGCCCCGCCATCCCCTGCGGTGCGGAAGGCCCGGGATGTCCGCCGGCGCGCCTCCTCGGGAGCTTCCCGCTTCCCATCACAACGGCTCATGGGCGTTGCGCGCTCGCTCTTCCTTGTCGCGGCAGAGGGCCCGTAAAAATCCCTTCTTCCCCGCGCAGCGATCGGCCTTCGGCGGTCTTGCCGGAGGCCGGCGGGGCAAAGGCGTATCCTGGGCGCTCGCTCCAGCGGGCCGTGCGTCCACACGCGGCTTGGATGATGGCCGTGCCGCGGCGGGTTCAGGATCCAGGCCCGCTCCATCCGCCGCCCGCTGCGCTGCGGCGCCCTCGGCGCGCGCCGGAGGCGGAGGCGTCGCGTCGCTCGGCGCCGACATCGAGGGTGCCAACGCCACCTCGCGCGGCTCACGAGGGCGCTGCGGCGGCAGCGCCGGCGCCCCGGAGCTCTCGTGCGCCGACGCCGCCGGCGCCCCGGAGCTCTCGTGCGCCGACGCCGCCGGCGCGCCCGGCGCCGCCGCGCGGTGCGCACGTCTCTCTGGCAGGACCAGCACCGCCGCGACGAGCGCGCCGAGGGCGGCGGCCACGGCCAGGGCCGCGGTCGCGGCCCTGGGTTTCCGTTTCGGACCACCGTCTCGCCTCGGCGGCGCAGGCGGTCCGGGCGGGATGACCCCGACAACGACGTTCACCTGGGACGAGCTCGTGACAAGCGGCGTCGTCGAGCTCCCGGGATCCCGCCGATCGCTCGCTGCGGCCGGCCCGGCGCGCACGGTGCTCGCGATGGCGTCGGCGTCGAAGGTCCGCGAGGAGGGCTGCGCGGAGCGCTCCCCCCGCACGATGGCCTGCGGCGGCGCCGGCGCCTCGCGCGCGGTCTCTCGCCCGGACGGGAGCGCTCCTCGCCCCGTCGCGATCCGATCGAGCAGGTCTGCCACCTCCGCCGCGGTCCCGAACCGCTCCTCGCGGTCGCGCCGCATGCAGCGCGCGACGATGTCGACGAGCCGCCGGTCCACGCGCCACAGGACCCGCGCCAGCGTGGGGATCTCACCGGCCAGGATGGCAGTGAAGACCTCCCTGGCGTCCCCCCGGAACGGCCGCTCCCCGGTGAGCATCTCGAACAGGACCACGCCGAGCGCCCAGATGTCGGTGCGATGATCGATGTCCTCGTCCGCCCTGACCTGCTCCGGGCTCATGTACAGCGGCGACCCGACAACCCCGCCCGGCATGGTGTGGAGTCCGTCGTTGATCGACAGGTTCTTTGCGACGCCGAAGTCGAGCACCTTGACGACCCACCCGTCCACGTCGGTCTCGCGGTGCAAGAAGATGTTCGAGGGCTTCAGATCCCGATGGACGATGTGGAGCTCGTGGGCCGCCGCGAGGCCCCTCGCGACGTCTCGGCCGATGCCGGCGCCGATCTCCGGCTCGACCCGGCGCCTGCGTAGCAGCAGCTCGGCCAGCGTCTCGCCCGAGAGGAGCTGCATCACGAGGAACGGCTCGCCGGCGTCCGTCTCGACCATGTCGTAGACGTCGACGATGTTCCGGTGCTGGAGCGCCCCGCAGCTCCGCGCCTCCCGCGCGAGCCGGGCCCGGAGCTCGGGCTCCGCGCGGATCACCCGCTTGAGCGCCACCTCGCGCCCCGTGGTGATGTTGATCGCGGACCAGACGGAGCCCATGGCGCCCTCGCCGATCTTCGCGACGAGCTTGTACTTGCCATGGACCGTCCCCCCCGCACCGGCGGGTGGGTGCTCCTTCAGCGTTGACATGAGCCCCTCTCGCGACGGAGCCAGCGCGCCATGAACGGATGGCGTCGCGTGCGCTGGACGTGGGGGATCCTCGGCGCCGTTGCTGCGCTTCCAGGTGGCCTCCAGTCGATCGCGGTCCGGTTTCACGCTCGCCGCGGAGCAGACACGGCGCATGCCACGGGCAGGCGTGCAGCGGCACCGCACCACGGCGGATGTTCAGGGCGTCCATCGCGCGATCCGCGCGCGGCGGCGCCGAGCGCTGCTCCGCGCGCGGCGGCGCCGAGCGCTGCTCCGCGTCGCTCGTCGGCGCGGCGCGACCGTGTCGCCGGGACCGCCCTCCTGTCGGCGAGGCGGCGGCTCCGCGGGTCGATCGGCGCGTGCCCCGGACCCGGGGAGGCTCTACAAGGAGACCTCATGTCGATCCGACAGCGCGATTACCTCCTCCGCATGATCGAGCAGCTCGCCGAGGCCGTCGGTCGGATCGCCGGGCTCCGGCGCGCCGGACAGCTCGACGAGGCGGAGCTCCTCGTCCGCACCACCGCGGACGGGCTCTTCGGCCCGATGCGGGACATGCTCGACCGGCTCGACGCCGCGGGCGCGGCCACCCTGCTCGGCGACCACGAGAAGGTCGGTGCGTACGCGGCGCTCTGCGCCGAGCAGGCGGAGATCCTCGAGCTCCGGGGCCGGGCCGCGCAGGCGCTCGCGGAGCGCAGGCGCGCGCTCGAGCTCTATCTGGAGGCGGTGAGCCGCGCGCCCGGGGGCAACCCCCGCGCGCAGGAGGGCGCGCTGGCGCTCCTCGGCCAGGTGGACGCCGCGCGCCTGCCGGAGCGCTACCGCGCCCTCGCCGCGAAGCTCGGCTGACGCGACGGGGGTTCGCGGGCTCCGCCGCCGCGCGCGGGCTCCGCCGCCGCGCGCGGGCTCCGCCGCCGCGCGAGCTCCGCCGCCGCGCGCGGGCTCCGCCGCCGCGCGGGCTCCGCCGCCGCGCGGGCTCCGCCGCCGCGCGCGAGCTCGGCTGCGTCATCACCGCGCCGCGCGCCGCGCGCCGCGCCGCCTGCCGGATTGCCATGACGCCGGCGTGAACCCATGAGACGGGGAGCCCCCGTGGAACCGACCACCCCGTCCGTCAGCTTTGCCGCGCTCGGCATCGGGCCCGCCCTCCTCGGCGTGCTCACCGAGCTCGGCTACGAAGAGCCCACCCCGATCCAGCGCGAGGCGATCCCGCACCTCTTGACCGGGCGCGACCTGCTCGGCCAGGCCGCGACGGGCACCGGGAAGACGGCCGCGTTCGCGCTGCCGCTGCTCCAGCGGCTCGAGATCGGCGGCGAGCCGCCCAGCCGCCCCGTGGCCCTCGTGCTCGTGCCGACGCGCGAGCTCGCCATGCAGGTGGCCGAGGCGATGCACCGCTACGGCCGCCGCCTCGGCGTCCAGGTGCTGTCGGTCTACGGCGGCCAGCCGTTCGGCCAGCAGCTCCGCGCGCTGCGCCGCGGGGTGCACGTCGTCGTGGCGACGCCCGGCCGCGCGCTCGACCACATCGGCCGCGGGACGCTCCTGCTCGACGGCATCCGCACGGTCGTGCTCGACGAGGCCGACGAGATGCTCGACATGGGCTTCGCCGAGGCGCTGGAGGCGATCCTCTCGGCCACGCCGGCCGAGCGGCAGACCGTCCTCTTCTCCGCGACGTTGCCCCCGCGGATCGCCGCGATCGCCGGCCGGCACCTCCGCGAGCCCGTGCGGGTCAAGATCGCGGCCGAGAAGGCGGCGCCCGGCGAGCTCCCCCGCGTCCGCCAGACGGCCTACATCGTGCCGCGGGCGCACAAGCCGGCCGCCCTGACGCGGGTGCTCGACGTGGAGGACCCGTCGTCGGCGATCATCTTCTGCCGCACGCGCAACGAGGTGGACGAGCTGACCGAGGCGCTGCGCGCGCGCGGCCACGAGGCGCAGGCGCTGCACGGCGGCTTCTCGCAGGAGCACCGCGACCGCGTGATGGCGCGCTTCCGCGCCGGCGCGGCCGAGCTGCTCGTCGCCACCGACGTCGCCGCGCGGGGGCTCGACATCGAGCACGTCTCGCACGTCATCAACTACGACGTCCCCTGCGAGGCCGAGGTCTACGTCCACCGCATCGGCCGCACGGGCCGTGCCGGCCGCGAGGGCGCGGCGATCACGCTGGTGGAGCCGCGCGAGCACTACCTGATCCGCAACGTCGAGCGGCTCACCGGCCAGCGCATCGAGGCCGCCACCCTACCGACCGTGGCCGACCTGCGCGCGCGGCGCCTGGAGCTGACGCGCGCCTCGCTGCGGGAGGCGCTCCTCGAGGGCGGGGCCGAGCAGTTCCGGGTCGTCGTCGAGGCGCTCGCCGACGAGTTCGACGTGATGGACATCGCCGCCGCGGCGGTGAAGCTCGCGCACCGCGCGACCGAGGGGGACCGGCCGGAGGACGAGGCGGAGATCCCGTCGTTCCGGCCGCCCCCGCCTGCGCCCGAGCGCGCGCGCGACGCGCGGCGCGGCCCTCCTGGCGCGCGCGGGCGCGCGGGCGAGGGTCCCGCCCGGCCGCGGCGCGACGGCGGCGAGGCCGACGGCAACGTCGCGCGGCTCTACATCGGCGCGGGGCGGGCCGCGGGCATCCGCCCGGCGGACCTCGTCGGCGCGATCGCGAACGAGGCGTCGCTGAGCTCCCGCGACATCGGCGCGATCCAGATCGCCGACGGCTTCTCCGTGGTGGAGGTCCCTGCCGACGCGGCGGACACGGTCATCGAGGCGCTGCGCGCCACGCGCCTGAAGGGCCGCAAGGTCCAGGTCCGCCGCGACCAGCACGACGCCCCCGGCGGTGCGTGGGGCGGCGAGGCCGGGGCGCGCGGCGGCGAGGTCGGGGCGCGCGGCGGCGAGGCGGGGGCACGCCGCGGCGCGGCCGGGGCGCGAGGCGGCGAGTCCGAGGCCCACGAGGACGCGGCCGACGAGGACAGGCCCCGGCGCAGCGCGGCCGGCGCGCGGGCGCGGGCCAGCGCGGCCGACGAGGCCGGGCCGCGGGGCGGCGCCGCCGACGAGGCAAGGCCGCGGGGCAGCGCGGCCGGGGCCCGAGCGCGGGCCAGCGCGGCCGACGAGGTCAGGCCGCGGGGCAGCGCCGCCGAGGCGCGTGGCGGCGCGCCCGACGCCCGCACCGGCGCCGCGAAGCCCCGCGCGCGCGGGGGCGCGACCGAGGCCCGGGACGTCGCGGCGGGCATGGCTCCCCCGCGGCGTCGCCCCCGGGCCTGAGCTCCACGGCAGCCGCGCCCGCCACGGCTGCCGCACCCGCGCTGGCAGCGCCGCGCCGGCGCTCGGCCGGCGGATCGACGGAAGGCTCGAGCGCAGGTCATTCAGCCGCCCGCCGCCCTGCCGCGCGCGCCCTCCCGCCCCTCCGGCCCCGGCTGGATGTCCCACGCGAGCCCCAGCGCCGCGAGCGCCCTGATGAACGCAAACGCGAGGTCGTGCTGCCCCGGCGCCATCCCGTAGCGGGCGGCGCGCGGGAAGGCGTGGTGGTTGTTGTGCCAGCCCTCGCCGAAGGTCAGCGCCGCCACCCACCCCACGTTGCGGCTCCCGTCGCGGGTCTCGAACGCGCGGCGCCCGAAGCGCGGCGCGTGGCAGACCGAGTTCACCAGGTAGGTCGTGTGCATCCAGCCAACGAGCGGCAGGAAGAACACGACCGGCACCGCGCCCCAGCCGAGCGCGAGCCCCGCCAGCAGCACCGCCGCCCCCTGCGGCGCGAACCGCCACCGGAGCAGCCACCGGTAGTAGGGATCGCCGGCCAGATCGCGGCAGTACCGCTCCGGATCGCGCGGGTCGGTCGAGCCGTCGTCGACGATCCACCCGAGGTGCGCGTACCAGAGCCCTCGCCGCGGCGAGTGGACGTCGCCCTCGCGGTCGGTGTGCGCGTGGTGCCGCCGGTGCGTCGCCACCCACGCGATCGGGCTCCCCTGGCCGCTGATCATCGCCACCGACACGAGCGCGTACTCGACCCACCTCGGGCAGCGGAACGCGCGGTGCGAGAGCAGCCGGTGCAGGCCGACGATGGTGGACAGGTGGAGCGCCGCGTACAGCGCGGCCGCGAGGGCGACGAAGCTCGCCCGGATCGGCAGCAGCAGCCCGAGCACGGCGAGCGCGTGCACGAGCGCGAAGTAGGCGATCGCCGCGCCGCTCGCGCGCCCCCTCATGACAGCCCTCCTTCCCCCACCCGACCCCCGCGGCCCCTGACCCGACCGCCGCTGTGCCACGTCACGCGACCGCCGCCGGGCCGCTCGCCCGCCGCGCCCGGATCCGCGCGAGCCCCCGCGGATCCGCCCGGCAGGACGACGCGTCGATCCGCTGCGGCTCGAGGCCGAGCTCCCGCATCCTCGCCGCGTCCCAGGCCTCGATCGGGTCGCGCCCGGCGATGTAGCTGCGCGAGCGGTTGGCGAGCGGCGCGCGCAGGCTCAGCACCTCGGGCGCCGACATCGCGACGCACGCCTTGTAGCGGGGCAGATCGCTCGTCAAGAGCCGGCTCCACAGGTGGCGGCCCACGCTGGACAGGCTCCCGATCGTGCGGCTCAGGCGCTGGAAGTGCTCGACGACCTCGGACGGGTCCATCCGGGCCGGCCTGTGACACAGGGTGTAGCCGTCGAGATCCCGGCTCGTCACCCCGGGCAAGAGCCGCCCCTCGGCCGCCACCTGCGCGAAGAACGGCGTCTCCGGGTACGGGCAGACGATCCCCAGGAACGTGGGGCAGTGATCCCCGAGGTCGTGGAGGTACTCGGGCACCCGCTCCAGGTACTCGCTCGTGTCCCCGTCCGAGCCGACGAGCAGCCCGAAGGAGAGGACGATCCCGCTCGCAGAGGCCCGCTTCAGGACCTCGCGGACCTCGCTCAGCTTGTTCTGGCCCTTGTTCATGGCGCTGATCGACTCGGGGTTCAGCGACTCCAGCCCGGTGTAGACGTAGCGGCACCCCGCCCGCCCCATGAGGCGCACGAGCTCCGGGTCGCGCAGCACGTTGAAGGTGAGCGCGCAGCCCCAGATCTTCTTGAGCGGCATCAGCGCCTCGCAGAGCTCCCGCAGGTAGCGCGGAGATCCCCCCAGGTTGTTGTCGAGGAAGCCGAACGCGTCGGTGGTCACCCCGGGGATGCGCTGGTTGAAGGTCATCCGGTCGCGGATGTCCCGGATCACGTGGTCGATCGGGCGATACCGGTACTGCTCGTGCCCTGTCAGCACGCAGAAGTTGCACGAGAACGGGCAGCCGCGCGACGCCTCGATGCCCGGCAGGCGAACGAGGTTGTTGCGGTAATCGATCAGATCATAGCGGTAGGTGGGAATCTGGTCCGGCGGCACCGACGGGAGCGCGTAGACGGGCTGGAGCGCGCGCCGCTGGAAATCGGCGAGGAGGGCCGGGACGTTCGACTCCGGGTCGCCCGCGACCACCGCGTCGAAGTGCTGGAGCGCGTCCGCGCGGAAGTGGCTCGCGTGCCGGCCGCCGGCCACCGTGGTGATGCCCCGCCGCCGGAACAGGGCGGAGAGCACCTTGGTGTGCTCGTAATAGGCGTGCAGGTACGAGAAGAACACGAGGTCCCAGTCGCGGTCGAGGGGGATATCCGTCTCCTTCTCGTTGTAGAGCTCGATCTCCGCGTCCGGCGGGCACAGGGCCGCGATGAGCTCGGGCACGGAGGACTGCATGATCGAGCGCTCCTTGCGGTGCAGGCGGCTCGGGTGCGTGTAGGTCGAGATGATCGCGATGCGCATCGAGGGGCTCCCGGTTCAGTTGAGGCCGACGGCGACGCTCGCGAGGCCCAGGGCGGCGTGCGCGAGGGTCACCCCGGCGAGGGTGCGGTGCCGCGCGTAGAGCGCGCCGAAGAGGATGCCGATGGCGAAGGTGAGGAAGGCGAAGCCGAGCGAGACGTGAAGGTGGTAGACGCCGAAGAACGCCGAGGTGAGCGCGAGGTGGACCGCGCGGCCCGACCCGGGGAGAAAGCGCTCCAGGGAGGTCTGGATCACGCCGCGCGCGACGAACTCCTGGAGCAGGCAGTGGGGCGCGTAGAGGGCGAAGAAGACCGCCCGCCAGGTCGCGTCGTAGCCGGCGATCGATCCCCAGGTGATCAGGGGCTCGCCGCGCGTCCAGGCGCCGATCCGCAGCGCGAAGCAGGCGGCCGCGAGGACGAGCGCGACGGCCAGCGACTCCGCCAGGCTGCGGCGCAGGCCCGCGGTGGTCACGCCCATCCGCGCGAGCGGCAGCGACAGGCGGCGCACGTACCACGCGACGGGGACGAGGAGCACGAGCAGAAGCCCCCAGGAATACGCCATGTGCAGCGCCGGGGGCAGCCCCGGGACGACCGTCCGCTGGACCACGCGCGACATGACGAGCAGCGCCGCGGAGAGGACGATGAAGGAGAAGATCTCACCGCGGCGCCCGCGCGCGGCGTCCCCGCCGGCGGGATGGAGGATGCCCTCGCGCGCCTCGGGCGCGGCGATCGCCGGAGCGTTCATGGTCATACCGACGCTCTGAGCAGTCGACATGCCACGCGGCGCCCCGCGGCCGGAGCGCGGCGCGCGCGGGCGATCTGCGGCGCGCGCGCGGGCGATCCGCGGCGCGGGTACCCTTCCACGGGCGGGCGCCATGCGCGGAGGCGGCGCCGATTGAGCGAACACGGCGCAACCAGGACGGATGTCCGAGCGCCGTGCGTGAGGCGCTGGGGGCGCCCTGGCGCTCGGTTGGCGCTCCGGTCAGGCCGGGATCCCTTGTGGGATCTCCCCACACCCACGCTCGGCCTGCCGAGGGAGCCGCCAGGGACAGGCGAACGCCCGCCTGGGACAGGCGGCGACCTCGCCAGGGACAGGCGAACGCCCGCCAGGGACAGGCGGCGACCTCGCCAGGGACAGGCGGCGACCTCGCCAGGGACAGGCGAACGCCCGCCAGGGACAGGTGAACGCCCGCCAGGGACAGGCGGCGACCTCGCCAGGGACAGGCGAACGCCCGCCAGGGACAGGCGAACGCCCGCCAGGGACAGGTGAACGCCCGCCAGGGACAGGCGAACGCCCGCCAGGGACAAGCGGGCCCGTGTCAGGGACAGGCGAACGCCCCGTCGCCTGTCCCTGGCAACGGGACCCCTGTCCCTGGCAACGGGACCCCTGTCCCCGACACGGGCCCGCTTGTCCCTGTCAGCGGGGTCCCTGTCCGTTGCTCAACGTCGCGGCCGCCTGCGGTTCTGCCGCTCGTCCTGGCGGCAGCAGGGCTCGTGGGTGGGGCCCCCGGGCTCCGCGCTGCTCAGATGCCCGAGGACGACGCGAGGCAGGCGTCGAGCTCGGGGGTGTCCCGCCAGCCGCACTGGCCGGACGCGTCGCGCTCGCAGACGCCGTGCTTGCCGTAGCACGCGTATTCCTCGCGCCACTCGCACGTCGTGAACACGTCCTCGTCCGCGCAGACCTGCCCGCTGCAGCCGGTGACCACGCAGGACCCGAGGTCGCCGCCGGGCGGCGCCTCCCCGCCGCCGAGACACGCGGTGAGCTCCGGCGTCTGCCGCCAGCCGCACTGGCCGGACGCGTCGCGCTCACAGATGCCGTGGTCGCCGTAGCACGCGTACTCCTCGCGCCACTCGCACGTCGTGTACACGACCTGGTCCGCGCAGACCTGCCCGCTGCAGCCGGTCGGCCTACAGCGGCCGGGCTTGATCCTCCCGTCCGCAGAGACGAGCTCGGCGGACGCGCTGTCCACGGCGCCGATCTCGGGGCCTGCCTCGCCGCACGCCCCGACGAGCAGCGGGGCGCACAGGAGGAGCACAGAGACGGCAGACCGATGAAGCGTGGTGAAAGAATTCATCAAGGACCTCCTTAACAAAACAAAAACAAAGTACGGAGTGCCCGGAAGGGGCAAGCTCCTGTCCTTGGATCAAGCGGCGCCCCCACGCAACCCGCAGCGTCGCTCGTGCGCCCCAGCGTCTCTATCCTCTCATCCTTCAGGAACGACGCTCATGTCGGCGAGAAATTCATGTCCACCAGAACTTTCATGACGCCTTCAGCGGGAGCTCGACCTCCTCGGCGCGCCATGCCGCATAGGAGAGCGCCGCCATCACGTCGTCCCTCTCGAGGTAGGGATAGAGCGCGAGCACCTCCTCGACCGGGTGCCCCGCAGCCAGCAAGCCCACGATGGTACCCACCGTCACCCTCATCCCTCGGATACAGGGCCGACCCCCATCACGGCGGGGTCATGTGTGATCCTTGCCAGCAGCTCCGTCGCCATGCTGGAAGGCTAGCTGTCGGCGGTGGTCTTCCGCCGCTGGAACCGGGCGAACAGCGCGGCGCGGACCTCGTCGTGCAGCGGCTCGCCCGGGAGGCCCCGGAGCGCGTCGATCGTCAGATCCATCTGCCGCAGGTACGTGCGACAGCGGTCGCACCACGAGAGGTGCTGCGCGCAGCCCTCCGCCTGCTCCGAGGACAGCGCCCCCTCTTTCCTGTCGGTGATCATCTCCGTCAACTGACAGCACGTGACGAGCATGCGCGCTCACCCCCTCGCCAGGTATCGCTCCAGCGCCGCCCGGAGCTTCGATCGGCCACGGTGCAGGAGGACCCGCTGGTTCGCCTCGCTGATACCCAGGACCTCGCAGACCTCGTCGGAGGGACACCCCTCCACGTCGCGCAAGAGGACCACCGCGCGCTGTCCAGGCACCAGCGCCTCGAGCTCCCGCTGGAGCACGGCGCCGATCTCCTTGCGCAGCAAGAGACCTTCCGGGCTCTGCTCCGTCCACGGGACGGGCGGGTCCACCCAGTCGCCGATGCCGTCGAACCGGGCCGGATCGACCGCCGGCTCGCTGCCCTGATCCCCGTCCTCCAGCCACGAGACAGGGACCGTGCGCTTCTCGCGCGTGCCCCATGTCCTGGCGCGGTTCGTCAGGATCCTGAACACCCACGTCTTCAGCGAGGAGCGCCCCTCGAAGCGCACGAGCCCGTCGAAGACCGCCGCCCAGGTCTCCTGGACGACCTCCTGCGCGCCCGCCTGGCCGGCGAGCGTCCGGGCCAGCCGGAGCATGGGGGTGTGGAGCCCGGTCACGAGCTGCTCGAAGGCCTGCTCGTCTCCCGCGAGCAGCCGGCGGACGAGCGCAGCGTCGTCCGCGGCCGCCGCGAGGAGCGGGCCTGGGTCGGCCGGGGCGGCCGCGGTGCCGTCGGCGCCGGCCGAACCGTCGTTGGACACGGGGAGCACGGTACCACGCCGCCCGGCCCCGCATCAATCGACGCCGGGGCGGCGCGTCCCATGGAGCCCGTCGAAGACGACGGGCGCCGGCCGGATCACAGCGATCGCAGCGCCTCTGCGAGCTCGTTCGGCCTGGTCAGGAAGGGAGCGTGGCCCGCGTCGAGCGAGACGACCTTCTCGCAAGGCAAGGCCGTGTACTGCTGCCGCTGCTCGGCAGGGCTGATGGCGAGATCCTGGAGCGCCTCGATGTAGACGCGGGGGACCCTCCCCCACCGCTCCTCCGTGACGTGAATGGGCTCGTCGAACGGCCTCGCGGGCTCCTCGCGCAAATGGCCCTCGAGCCGCTCGATGTCCTCCGGAGAGCAATCCTGGCAGAAGGCGCTCTCGGCCCACCCCTCCTTGAACGTCAGCGACGTGCCGTCGCTCGACGGGACAGCATACGCCTTGATCGCCGCCCCCTGGTCGTCGGCCCACTCCTGGCTCAGCGACTGACCGTCCTTCATCAGGAACGCTGTCAGATAGACGAGCGTCTTCACCTTGTCGGGCCGCTGCTCGGCCGCCTGGCTCACGACGATGCCGCCCATGCTGTGGCCGACGAGGACGACCGGGCGCGAGGCGCCGTCGATGGCCTCCACGACGGCATCGGTGTAGGCCTGCAGGCTCGCGTCGGCGAGGGGCGTCGCGTCGTCGCCGTGCGCGGGGAGATCGAGGGCGATCACCTCGTTGCCGCCGGCCTCGAGGAGCGGCACCACCTTGTCCCAGGCCCAGCCGCCGACGAACGCGCCGTGGACGAGGACATACGTGTTCCTGTCCGACCCCTGGGGGCCGTCGCCCCCCGCGCCGCCGTCCGCATCGCCGCCCCCGCAGCCGGGCAGCGCGGACGACAGGAGCGCCGCGGCCGAGATCATGGTGCCAAACCGCAAGACATTGCGAAGCAGACCGTTCATGGATGTCTCCTCATCGTCGCAAGGCTCTCCTCGAGCGCGACGTCATCGGTGTTCCGACGTGCGACGGACACGCGCGCCCCTGCGCCCGGGCTCGTCCCCGGCGCCGCGGCGGCTCGTCCCGCTACATGCACAGTCTCGGAGGGGGCCCGAACGTTACGGCCCGATCGCGAAATCGTACGGAGCCTGGTGGCGCCCGGCGTTCTGGGCTAGACGCGTCGCGATGCCCTGGCGATCGGTCGAGCTCCGACGACCCCTCCTCCCCGCGCGCCGCCCCCCCGCGGGGCGAGCCGCTCGGACAGGCCCGCGCCCCGCCGGCCCGAAAGGCCAGAGGAGAGCTCCGTGACCCGTCGAGATGATCTCGTCGCGCGCGACCGCCGCTGCGTCATCCACCCCTACGCCGCGCCCATCTCGAGCGCGCCGCTGTTCGCCGTCGAGCGCGCGGAGGGCGTCCGCCTCACGCTGACGGACGGGCGCGAGCTCGTCGACGGCATGGCCTCGTGGTGGGCCGCCATCCACGGCTACGGGCACCCGGCGCTGACGGCGGCCGTCCGCGACCAGCTCGGGCGGATGAGCCACGTCATGTTCGGGGGGCTCACCCACGAGCCCGCCGTCGCGCTGTGCGAGACGCTCGTCGCGATGACGCCCGAGCCGCTGACGCGCGTCTTCCTCGCCGACTCCGGATCCGTGTCGGTCGAGGTGGCCATCAAGCTCGCCCTGCAGTTCTTCATCGCGCAGGGGCAGCCCGAGAAGCGCCGCCTCGTCAGCGTGCTGGGCGGCTACCACGGCGACACGTTCGGCGCGATGGCGGTCACCGATCCCGTGGGCGGCATGCACCACCTCTTCCGCGGCGCGCTCGCGCAGCACCTGTTCGCGGCGGCGCCCGGCCCCGCGTTCGACGCGCCGTGGTCGCCGGACGCCCTTGGCAGCATGGCCGCGCTGCTCGAGCAGCACGCGCGCGAGGTCGCGGCCGTCATCCTCGAGCCGATCGCGCAGAACGCCGGCGGGATGCGCTTCTACCACCCGCAGTACCTGCGCGAGCTGCGCGCGCTCTGCGACCGCCACGGCGTGCTGCTCATCCTCGACGAGATCGCGACGAACTTCGGCCGCACCGGGGAGCTGTTCGGCTGCAACCACGCGGCCATCGCGCCGGACATCATGTGCCTCGGCAAGGCCCTCACCGGCGGCACCATGACCTTGGCCGCCACGCTCTGCACGGAGCGGGTGGCCGAGACCATCGCCGGGAGCGAGCCGCGCGCGTTCATGCACGGCCCGACGTACATGGGGAATCCGCTCGCCTGCAGCGCGGCGCTGGCCAGCGTCCGCCTGCTGCTCGATTCGCCGTGGCGCGCGCGCGTCTCGGCCATCGAGGCGCAGCTCCGCCGCGAGCTCGCCCCCTGCCGCGCGCTCGACGCGGTCGCCGACGTGCGCGTGCTCGGCGCCATCGGCGTCGTCGAGCTCAAGCGGCCCGTCGACATGGCGCGCGTGCAGCCGGCGTTCGTGGAGCGCGGCGTCTGGCTGCGGCCGTTCGGGAAGCTCGTCTACACGATGCCGCCGTACGTCATCGCGCCGGAAGACCTGTCGCGCATCACCGGGGCCATCGTGAGCGTCGTCTCCGAGCTCTGATCCGCACGCGCAGATCCCGCCATAGCCAGCACAGAAGAGGATCGCCGCTGACGACCTCGCCGGTTCCGTGCGTCAGGGATCCCGCGCCTCGACGGCCCGCCGAGATCGATGCGTTGCCATTGACGTGACGCATTGCCATTGACGTGATCGATGCGTTCAGGTCGCCGTGCGCGAGCGATCGCCGAGCTTGTGGTGTGACACAGAACGTCCCCGAGCGCTTTGCGCTGCACAGCCCTCATGGTCATGATGGATCGGATTCGAATCGAACGGTCGGATCAGGAGGCCTGGGCGGCGCGACCGCTCATGCCGCGATCCAGGCGAGTTCGGTCGAACCGACAGAGAGGACCTCCATGAGCGCTTGGAAAGAGCCGGTCAGGATCTGCATCCCAACGAACGTCAACGCCACGACATCCCAGGTGCAGAACGGCGTGACGCTCGCGTTGAACGATCGTGTCTTGCTGATGGCGCAATTCGCTGCGTCGCAGAACGGTATCTGGTACGTGCAGTCCGTCGCTCCGCCGAACGTCACGCTCGCGCGGGCGCCGGACGCCGCCGTTCTCGGCGATTTCATCCCGGGGATGAGCGTCTGCGTGGGCCCCGAAGGGACGCTGTACGCCAACACCGAATGGGTGCTCACGTCGACCGGCACGGACCACATCTTCAAACAGCGTATGTTCGGCCCCGCCAAGGCGCCGACGGTGCACGCGAGCGAGCAGCCGGGCGCGAACGCGGGCGAGCAGATAAGGAACGCGATCCTCGCGCTCCCGTGCACGGGCGGCGTCGTCGACGCGCGGGGGATCACCGGGAACGTGGAGGTCACCGCGCCCATCGTCGTGGATCGACCGGTCACGCTGCTGATCGGCGCGGCCACCTACACGGCCAAGGCGAGCGCCTCCTCGCCGCCAACGTTCGCCGATCCGATGTTCGACATCCAGCCGAACACGACACATTGCGGCTCCTCGAGGCCGAACTTCACGGTCGTCGGCCTGGACCCGTACGCCTCGACGTTCACGACGACGATCGAGAACGGCGCCCTGTTCCAGCTGACGGGCAACTTCACCGGCACCATCGGTCGCGGCCGAGCTGTCTTCGTCGTCGAGCAAATGACGCTCGACGGCGGCAACTCGGGGACCGCGGTCGTCAGCGGCAGCACGATGGTCAGGACGCCTTCGTTCCCGACGATCGACTTCCAGGATGGGCTGATTCGCATCGAGCACAACGCGATCCAGAACTTCGGCGGCACCGCCATCGACCTCGGCGACTCCGTCTACGTCTACCGGATCCACGGCAATCAGTTCAAGTTGAACGCGTCCTCCGTCCACATCGGGCTCTACGGGGACGGGTCCATCAAGGAGAACTGGTTCTTCCAGGCGCCGTACAGCTCAAGTAGCGGCCCGACGCTCACGCTGCTCGGCCCCTCGGTGCGCGTCGTCAACAACTACTTCTTCCGAGCGGGGATCGGCGACACCGTGGCGGAGCCGGACATCCTCCTCGTACCCAGCAGCGACAAAGGGACGGGCCGCCAGGCCGGCGGGTACAGCTGGATCCTGGACAACAGATTCGCGAGCGAGAGAGAGAATTTCAACAAGGATCGTGTCCGCATCAAGATCCGTGGAAGGTCGGGAGGAGCCGAGGACCTGACGACCGTCGGCGGACCGCTCATGGTTCGCGGCAATCTGTTCCTGGGCGGCGCGAGGGTGATCGCGTCGGTGTCGGCGTCGACGAACGTCGTGACCGTCACCCTCAAGACGGCGGGCGTCAGCGACAAGCCCACCCAGGGCCTCGTCGCCGGCGACTGGGTGACGATCACCGGCGTGAACCAGCCGCAGTTCAACGGCGTCTTCAAGGTCACCGAGGTCACTGATGCCACGTTCAAGTACGCGCTCACGACGCCGGACGCATCGGCGAGCGGCGGCGTCGTCACCTCGGCGGAGACGTTCGCGATCGAGCTCGATAACCCCGGGTTCCTGCACGACATCAGCCAGAACACCTTCGTGAACTACGCGAACCTCATCAAGGACACCCAGAGCCGGGTCGACGCCATCTACGGCGGGTCGACCTTCTCGGACAATCACGTCGTCCCGCCGCTCGGCGGCGGATACAGGGAGTTCGTCAACGAGGGCCGAGAGTTCACGGTCACCCGGCCGAGGCCCGGGTCCGCGCTCGATGTCGTCAACGGCGATGCGCGCCAGGTGGAGACCAGATACCTCATCAACCGGGTACACAAGTCGGAGCAGCTCGGTGCGTGGCTCAAGAACGGGGGCATCGTCGTCACCCCGGGGGAGGCCGATCCGTTCGGCACCACCCGCGCGTTCAAGCTCACGCTGGGAGGAACGACGAACAGCCAGTACATCCGCAGCCCCGTCGATATCGTGAATCCCTCCGGCGCGCTGCCGACCGGCACGCGGCTGTTCATCACCTTCTGGGCGAGGATCCCGGCCGGATCGACGCCGGACCCCTCGTCGCCGGACATCTCCACGATGGTGGTGGCGCTCCGCGACATCACGGACAACACGACGGCGGGCAATCTGTTCACCGTCAACCTCGGCCACCAGTGGAAGAAGTACAAGCTCGTGAGCAATGGCATCATCTCCGGGCACACCTACAGCCTGCTTTTTTACCCCGGTTTTTATGATCGGCTCCGGGGCGAGGTGGCCGTGTGCTTTCCGCAGGTCTCCGAGATCGACGCGGACTACCTTCCGAGCGAGGACACGGCAGGATCGGTGTACGACAAGACCGCCGGGAGCCGGTTCGAGCAGGCGGCCGTCTTCACGGCGATCAAGACGAGCCGCCGCGCCGGCACGAGCGCCCCGGGCGTGAGCCTGGGAGAGCCGTCGGAGCTCGGCACGGACGGGAGCGTTGCCCTGGTGGACGGCTCCACCCAGGTCGCCGGGACGATCGAGCTGACCACAGGCACTGCCGATACGTCGAGCTCGGGTTCGGTCATCGTCACCTTCGTGGGGAGCGACTACGCGACGGGCAACGCGCCGGTCGTCATCGCGACGCTCGCCGACGGGGACGCGGCCTGGGCGGCGACGGCGCAGGCGCGCATCAGCGCATCGAGCAGCGGATCCTTCAAGGTAGCCTGGGCGACGAACGGAGCGGCGCTCGCGACCGAAACGACCTACAGGATCAACTACCACGTGCTCGCCTGAAACACCGAGGCGCCGCGGCGCGCCTTGCCGCGCGCCGCGGGCGCTCGCCTGTAGAAGCCGACGCCCCCGGAAGGACACGCCCCCGCCGCGCCGTGAGAGCGCCGGTGCGCCTCGCCGGCTCAGCCCTTCGGTGCTCGAGCTCGCGGGCGCGAAGTGACGGGCTGGATCCCTTGTTGAGAGGAGAGATGAAGATTCATCTCCCCTCTCTCTCCTCTGTGCCCTCTGTGCCTCTGTGGTTCCAATTCCTCTCCTTCTCGCCGCCCCGGCGCGAACGCGTGAGCGCGAGCTACGACGGCCGTAGCGCGCTCGCCCTTCGTGGAGCCCGACGCTCCATCGCTCACGGGCGCTGGAAGACGACCTTCCCCTGAGCGAAATCCGCGGTGGCGCGGAAGTAGCGCAGCGCGCTGCCCCCGAGCGCACCTTCCACCTTGGCGTCCATCATCGAGGACATGAACGCATGGAAGCTCTCGTCCTTGCGGAAGGTGAACCACACCGGGCCCACCTCGTGGCCCGCAATGGACACCTTGGGGACCTCGATGATCGCAAAGCCCGTACGCCGCTCGGCCTTGTCGACGACGCGCCATTCTGGATGGCGGGAGCGCCAGCGCTCGAATACGTTGCGCGCAATGAAGCTCGTTCCCCGGGTCGCGGGACCGCCGTCGCCCAGGGTAGCGAGCGCCTCGGGCGTGAGGGTCAGGGTGGCGCCGGTGTCGAACAGCAGGTCGATCGGCTCCCCGTCGACCAGCACGGTGACGCGACCGAAGTGCATCGTGGGCAGGCCATCCTGGGCGCGGGGTAGATGGAGCGGGAGCGCGTCAGAGGGCGTGTGGGCGGGGAGATCCCCCGCGGCGCGCCAGAGCAGCTCTCGCGCCGCATAGTCGAACGTCCACGTGCGCCCGCCGAACCAGCCCTGGCCGAGGAATCCGTCCGCCTCGTCGAAAGCCTCGTCGAGGACCAGGTAATGCGTCTTCAGCTCGGGAGGCTGGTGAATGGCGAGCGGCCGTGGAATGCTCGCCTCGGCGCGCCATGCGGGAATGGGCGTGAGGGAGAGCTCCTCCCCATCCGCTTCGATCGAGCGGAGCGTGAACCCGAGTCGCTCCACCACCGGCGCATGGAGGAATTGCGTGCCGCCGCCCGTGTCCGTGTAGAGGCGCAAGGGTCGCCCGTCGACCATGACAGGGCGGACGAAGATGCGGTCCGCGACGAACTCCGCGGGCAAGGCGACGGGACGGCCCGGCACGGGTTCCATGGGGCTGGGCGTCGCGGCCGCGACGGGCGTGGGCGCGGGTCCGGGCGAGGGAGGCGTTGCGGGGGTGCACGCCGAGGCAAGGAGGAGCGACGGAAGGAGGGCGCGCACGCCGACTGCATAGCACGTGCGTCGTTGATGCGCGCGGCGCCCGTACCGGAGGGCGGCGTCGTGTCGCCAGCCTCGCACGTCGACACGCCCGACGATCCCGCCGCGTCACTGCGGCGCCTGGAACGTCACCTTGCCCTCTGCGTCGAGCATCTGGATGCGTGCCTGCCCGTCGCGGTCCACGCCCAGACGGATGCGCTCGCGGCCCTGCGGGTCGGAGAGGACGATCCGCGCGTCCTCGTTGTGGTTCTCGATGGCGATGCGGCGCTGCACGACCTTGCCGGCGGCGATCACGTCCAGGTCCTGCGGCGTACGCGAGTTGATGAGGAAGCCGGCCAGCGCGTCGGCGCCGTCGGGGCTGATGCGCGTCACCAGCCCCATCGCGTCGTAGTTGGGATAGTCGAGCGCCAGCGCGCCCAGCACGGCGTAGATCTTGAGCCAGCGCACGTCGCGGCGGAGCCGCTGCAACTGCGAGGCGGGAACGGAGGTGTCTTCGGCGTCTTGCGGGTCCATGCGGGCTCCAGAGCTAGCTCCCCGAGGCGCGGATCTTCGGCGAGCCACGAGGGACGTGGCCGCCGCGGCCGAGCGCGTCGCCGAGCGCGTCGAGGAAGACACGCACGCGCGGGACCGAGGCGCGGCGCGCCGGCGTGAGCGCGTGAAGCGGCGGCCCCTCGATCGCGTGCGGCGCCAGCACCTCCACGATGCGCCCCGCTTCGAGCAGCGGCGCGGCCATGAAATCGAGGACCTGCGCCACCCCGATCGCCTGCACCACCGCGTCCAGGAGCAGATCGCTTTGATCGAGCAGGATGCGCGAGGGCGTCGCGATCTCGACGTCGCGGTCGCCGGCGCGGAAGCGCCACTCGACGACCTTGCCGCGCAGCACGAACTTGATGCACTCGTGCCGCGCGAGGTCAGCCGGCGAGGTCGGGGCCCCCCGGCTCGCGAGGTAGGCCGGGGCGGCGACGGTGATCCAGCGCGGCGTCCGCAGGGCGCGCGCGATGAGGGATGAGCTGTCGAGCGGCCCCATGCGCAGCGCGACGTCGATCTCCTCCTCCGCGAGCGGCAGGAGGCGGTTCGTGACGATGAGCCGGATCGACAGGCGCGGGTAACGCGCCGAGAGCCGCGCGACGACCGGCAGGACGCTTCGACCGAGCACCGGCGGCAACGTCACGCGCAGGGTGCCGTGCGGCTCCCGCTGCGCCCCGGCGACCTGCTCGCGCCCCGCCTTTAGCTGCGCGATGGCCGCGCGACAGCGCTCGAGAAACACCGTCCCCTCGGGCGTGAGCGCGACACGGCGCGACGAGCGCTCGAGGAGCACGACCCCGAGCTCGGCCTCCAGCCTGGCCACCGACTTGCTCACCGCGGCGGCCGTGACGCCGAGGCGCGCGGCCGCCGCGCGGAACCCCCCCGCCTCCGCCACGCAGACGAACGGCAGCACGCCGGAGAAGAGGTCCACGGCGGCGAGGATAGGTCGTTAACCTGTGGTTGACAATGCTTTGCCCGCGCCCCGGGTGGTCATCCACGCGCGCGCAGATATCGTGTCCATCGAGGAACGGAGGACGCGCCATCCCATGCCCTTCGACAGAAGATCATCTCTCGCCAGGACGGCGTCATGGGCCCTGTCGATCCTGTGGCTGACGCTGGTGTCCGGCTGCGCCACCTCATCAAGCACGTCACCGCGAGGAGGACCGAGACCCATGAGCACGGTCAGCGTACGTTACATGGTCGATGACGTCGACGCCGCCATCGCCTTCTATACGACTCACCTCGGCTTCGCGCTCGAGACCGACGCCCGCCCCGCGTTCGCCGCCGTCACCCGCGGCGACCTGCGGCTCCTGCTCAGCGGCGAGGGCAGCTCCGGCGCGCGGCCGATGCCCGACGGGCGCCAGCCTGTCCCCGGCGGCTGGAACCGCTTTCAACTGCCCGTGGCCGATCTCGCCGCCGCGGTGGCCCGGCTCCGCGCGGCCGGCCTGCGGTTCCGCAACGACATCGTGAGCGGGGTCGGCGGCTCCCAGATCCTGCTCGAGGACCCGTCCGGCAACCCCATCGAGCTCTGGCAACCCGCCCGTTGAGGGCTCCTCCGCCGGGCACGTCGCCTCGAAGCCTCCGCCGCCGTGCTAACGTGCGCGCCCGGGTCATCGCTCCGGCGCACACGGATCACGCACGAGAACGGGAGGTACGATCATGAACAAGGGCGCGTGTCTATGCGGAACGGTCCGCTACGAGATCGACGGTCCGTTCCAGATCATGCTGCACTGTCACTGCTCGATGTGCCGCAAGTTCCACGGCACGGCGTTCGCCACGGCCGCTGTCGCGCCGCTCTCGGGGTTTCGCTGGGTCGCCGGCGAAGACGCCATCCGGGCGTCGTCCGCGAGCGAGCATCGCTCCTTCTGCACGACGTGCGGCTCGGCCACGCCGCTGCTCGCGCCAGAGCGGCAGCTCGCCCTTGTCCATGCCGGCAACCTCGATGGCGATCTCGGCATCGAGCCCCAGCTCCACCAGTTCGTCGGCTCCAGGGCGCCCTGGTACACGATCACGGACTCCCTGCCGCAGTTCGAGGAATGGCCGCCCCAGATCCAGGCGCCGGTCGTCGCGCGCCCCGCTGCCCCGCCCAGAGAGGGCGTCACCCAGGGGAGCTGCCTGTGCGGCGACGTGGCCTTCGAGCTCCACGGCACGCCGATCCGCATGATGAACTGCCACTGCTCGCGCTGCCGTCGCGGGCGCAGCGCCGCGCACGCGACGAACGTCTTCGTCGCCCTGGACAGGTTCCGCTGGGTCCGCGGCGACGCGCAGGTCGCGAGCTACAAGGTGCCCGAGGCGCGGTTCTTCACCGTGGCGTTCTGCACGCGCTGCGGCGGCGCGGCGCCGCGGCTGTCACCCGAGCGCAGCTTCGCCGTGGTGCCCGCGGGCACGCTCGACACCGATCCCGGCATCCGCCCCGCAGCCCACATCTTCGTCGGCTCCAGGGCGAGCTGGTTCCGGATCACGGGCGACCTGCCGCAGTTCGCCGAGGCCCCGCCGCAGTGACAGCGCCGGCGCCTCGCCGGCTCAGCCCTTGACGGCCTGCAAGGTGTAGCTCGCGGCGAGGCGCTCCGGCTTCTCGCGGAGCCGCCATTCGCCGCGCGCGTCCTCCACCATGGCGTCTCCGAGCGGATTCCAGGGGACCGAGTCGTGCTCGGTGAAGTCGGTCAACCGCATGTTCGCCGCGAGGAGCGCGGAGATGATCTCGCCGAGGCCGTGGTTGAAGGAGATGGAGTCGGGCGAGGCGAGCTCTCCCTCGTGCGGCACGTACGTCTGCTTCTCGTGGAACAGCGTGCCGCCCTCGACGTTGAAGTAGGGATACTCCACGACGAGGAGGCCGTCCGGGCGCGGCTCGGAGAGCGACCACAGCATCGGGTGCCCTTCGCGCACGAACAGGCGACCGCCCGGCTTCAGCAGCGCCGCGACCGTGGCGGCCCAGCGCTGGATGTCGTCCAGCCAGCACAGCGCGCCGACGCCCGTGTACACGACGTCGAAGCGCCCGGCGCCCAGCGCCGCCACAGCGTCGTAGACGGAGCTGCACACGTAGTCGATCTCGGCGCGACAGTCCGCGGCCAGCCGCCTCGCCACGACGAGCGCCGGCTCGGAGAAATCAAGGCCGGTCATGCGCGCCCCGAGCCGGGCGAGCGACAGCGTGTCGGTGCCGATGTGGCACTGGAGATGGACGACGTCGAGGCCGCGCACGTCGCCGAGCCGCGCGCGATCGAACGCGACGACCGCCGAGAGGTGCCGCGGGTCCTCGCGAAACCTGGGGAGCTCGTAGCCTTGCGCGTGAATCGGCACGCGGCTGTTCCAGTTCGCGAGGTTGATCGCCACGTAGTCGCGCGCGGGAGAGCTCATGGGGCGAGGCTACCACGGTTCGTTCGCGCGATGCGGCCCCGGCACGTTCGCGCCGGGGCGGCGAGAGGGAGAGGAGAGTTTGAACCACAGAGGGCACAGAGGGCACAGAGGAGAGAAAGAGACGGAGAGGAGAATTTGAACCACAGAGGAGAGAAAGAGAGAGGGAGAGATGAGACGCATCATCTCTCTCCCCTCTGTGCCCTCTGTGCCTCTGTGGTTCCCTCTCTCTCTCTTCAACCAGGGCTCCAGCCCGTCACTTCGCGCCCGCGAGCTTGAGCACCGCGGCCTGCTCGGCGTCGGTCGGGTCGCGCTGGCAGTCCTTGCCGACGTCCTGCAACGCGTCGAGCTGGCGGACGAGATCCCCGGGGTCCACGCTCAGGCAGCCCTCCTCGAACTCCGAGCACTCGGCGACGGAGAGCGCCGTCCCGGCGACGTAGCGGCAATCGGGATCCCCGGGCGGGTACCTCAGGAAGGTGGAGGCCTGCGTGAGCAGGCACGTCGCGTCCGACGGCGCGTTCGCCTTCTTGCAGCGCGCGGCGGCGATGCGGGCCACCCGCTCGAGCTCGGCCGGGGCGAACATGCGGGCCCGAGGGGGAGCGGGCTGCGCGCTCGCGTCGCCGGCCGTCCGGGGGCCCGCGGCGGGGCGCGCCGGTTCGGAGCACGCGCAGGCGAGGGACGCGCACGCGCAGGCGAGGAAGAGCAAGGAGCCCCCGGGCCTCATGCAGCGACACGTACCACGCCCGCTCCATCGACCGCAATCCAGCGCGCCCGGCCGCGCGAGCCAGCCCCGGCGCGCGGCGTTCGGGTATCCTGGCGCCCGGAGGCGCTCCCCAGGGCGCCCTCGACGGCGGTGACGGCGCTGACCTGGCGACCCGCATCGAGCCAGCGCCTGCCCCGCCGGCGGCGCGCCGAGGTAGAACGAGCCGCAGTGAGCAAGGAGAGAGACGTGGCTGGCGCGATGTCCACCCGAAACGATGCGCAGAACGGCGCGAAGCACGACGGGCAGAGCGCCCTGGAGCTCGCTGTGTACGCCGGGGGCCGCGTGAGCCGGCACCCGCTGCCGGCCGAGGGGCGGGTGTCGCTCGGCCGGTCCAAGGAGAACGACGTGCCGATCGACGACAGCTCCGTCTCGCGCCGGCACGCGATCATCCACCTCGGCCCGCGGATCGCCATCGAGGACCTCGGCAGCGCGAACGGCACCCGCCTGCGCCGCGAGCGCAGCGCCGGGCCGACGACGAAGCTGCTCGAGCTGCACCTCGAGCAGGGCAAGACCCTGGAGCTGTCCGTCGGCGACGCCGTGAACCTCGGCTCGGCGCTCATCGTGATCCTGCCGCGCGAGGGCGCGGCGAGCGCGGCGCCGGGCCAGGGGCCGGGCGAGCCCATCGTGATCGACCCGGCCATGCAGCGGCTCTACGCGCTCGCCGAGCGCGTGGCGGCCTCGCCGATCACCGTGCTCCTGCTCGGCGAGACGGGCGCCGGCAAGGAGGTGCTCGCCGAGCACATCCACCGGCGGTCGCCGCGCGCGCAGGGGCCGTTCCTGCGGCTCAACTGCGCGGCGCTGTCCGAGTCGCTCCTCGAGAGCGAGCTGTTCGGCCACGAGAAGGGCGCCTTCACGAGCGCCGGCCAGGCGAAGCTCGGCCTGCTCGAGACCGCCGAGAAGGGCACCGTGCTGCTCGACGAGGTGGGCGAGCTGCCGCCCTCCATCCAGGTGAAGCTCCTGCGCGTGCTCGAGGACCGCAAGGTGATGCGCGTCGGGGGCCTGAGCCCGCGGCCCATCGACGTGCGCTTCCTCTCGGCGACGAACCGCGACCTCGCCGCCGAGGTGAAGCGCGGCGCCTTCCGGGAGGACCTGTTCTTCCGGCTGAACGGCATCGCGCTGACCATCCCGCCGCTCCGCGCGCGCGTCGCCGAGATCGCGCCGCTCGCGCGCGCGATCGCCGACAGGACCGCGGCCGCGCTCGGGCGCCGGGGGCCGGCGTTCGCCCCCGAGACGCTCGCCGCGCTGGAGGCGCACGGCTGGCCGGGCAACATCCGCGAGCTGCGCAACGTCATCGAGCGCGCGGTCGTGCTCTCCGGCGGCGACACGCTGCTGCCGGAGCACCTCTTGCTCGACGCGGCCCCGGCGGCGCCCGCGGCGGCTCCCCTGACGCCGACGCTCGACACGAGCGTCGCGCCCGCCGGCGCTGCCGCGGCGCCCGCCGCCGGGTCCGCGACGCCCGCGGGGACGGCGGCGCCCGCGCGGGCGGCCGACGAGGACGCCGGAGCCGCGCGGCCGGGCCAGAGCGCGGGCGACTTGCGGCGCGAGCTCGACGCGATCGAGCGGCGCCGGATCGTCGACGCGCTGGAGCAGTGCGCCGGCAACCAGACGCAGGCCGCGGCGCTCCTCGGCATGCCCCGCCGCACCTTCGTGGCCCGGCTGGACGCCTACGGCATCCCGCGGCCCCGCAAGCGAAAGAGCAGCGAGTGACCCCGAGCGCCCGCGGCGCGACCTCGCTCCCCCATTACCTGGCAGGTAATCGACCGCCGCTCTCGCCGTGGTTCAACTCCACCTCGCGACGCACAGCGCGCAACGAGGAAGGAGAACCACCATGGCTGATCAGACCATCGATACGCCCTCCGCACCGGCGAGGGCCGAAGCCGGCCCGTCATCGAGCCCGGGGCAGCCGCCCGCGGGCGGGGCGCGCCGGGGGCCGCAGCACGCCGCCGGCCCGTTCGCCGAGGCGCAGGACGGCGCGCTCCTCTTCTACCGCGACTGGGGCGCGGGGAAGCCCGTGCTGTTCCTCTCGGGTTGGGCGCTGAGCAGCGACATGTGGGGTTACCAGATGCTCGACCTCGTCGACGAGGGCCTGCGCTGCGTCGCCTACGACCGGCGCGGCCACGGCCGCTCGAGCGATCCGGGGCGGGGCCACGATTACGATACGCTCGCCGACGACCTCGCCGCGGTCCTGGAGCGGCTCGATCTGCGCGAGGTCACGCTGGTCGGGCACTCGATGAGCGGCGGCGAGATCGCCCGCTACCTCTCGCGCCACGGCGACCGCAGGATCGCACGCGCCGTGTTCCTGGCGCCGACGACGCCGATGATCCTCCGGGCGGCGGACAACCCGGACGGGCTCGATCGGCACCTCGTCGAGCACGTGCGCGGGGCGATCCGCGCCGATTACCCGGGTTGGCTGGACGCCAATGCGCCGCCGTTCTTCGTGGACGACACGTCCCCCGCGATGCGGGAATGGGTGAAGCACCTGATGTTCGAGTGCTCGATGAAGGCGGTGATCGACTGCCACCGCGCGATGGCCGAGGCCGACTTCCGCGACGAGCTGCGCCGGATCCGGGTGCCGACGCTGGTCATCCACGGCGACCGCGACGCGTCGGCGCCGCTCGCGCTCACCGGCCAGAAGACGGCGGCGCTCATCCCGGGCAGCCGGCTCGTCGTGTACGAGGGCGCGCCGCACGGGCTGTTCGTCACCCACCGCGAGCGGCTCAGCCGCGATCTGCTCGCCTTCGCTCGAGGCTGAGCCACCGCGCTCGCGGGTTCAGTCCACGCCGACGAGCTTCAGCAGCTCTTCCCGCTCGAAATCGGTCGGCTCGCGGTTGCAATCCTTGCCGGCGGTCTGCAGGGCGGCGATCTGGTGGTCGAGATCCTTTGGATCCACGCTCTGGCACCCCTCGTTGAAATCGGAGCACTCGGCCACGGAGATCGCCGTCCCGGACACGTAGCGGCAATCCGGATCCTCGGGCCGGTACCTGAGGAACGGGGCCGCCTCGCTGAGGAGGCACGCCGCATCCGAGGGCGCGTTCGCCTTCTTGCAGCGCGCGGACGCGACGCGGGCCACCCGCTGGAGCTCCTCCTTCGGATAGCTGCGGGCCCGGGGACGAGCAGGGGCCGCCGCCGCGGCGCCGCCGGCCGGAGCCGGCGCGCCCGCCGCCATCTCGGCCCCGCCCATCGAGGACGTGCGCTCCCCCAGGCCGTCCGGCGTCGAGGGAGAGAGCGGTGAAGAGGACGCGCACCCACAGGCGAGGAGCGCGGCGACTGTGATGAGAAGACTTCCCCCAACCTTCATGTGAGTCACATATCACACCTCGTCCCGTGCCTGCAATGCAGGTCCGCGCGCCGCGCACCGGTCGAGCCCCCCTCGCCCACCATTGCGTGAAGAATTGCAGTGGGGGCACCCCGATGGCGCCCAGCCGCGATTCCAGCGCGGCTGCTCCTCGCGCAGGCGCCGGTTGCGCAGGCCCTGCGCAAGTCGCGCGGGGGACACGCGAACCGCGGCGCCGCGGCGCGAGGGCTCCCCGGGTCCGGCCTGGATCCTCGTGTGCCCCGAGGTGGCACGATCGCTGCTCGAAGCCAGGACGCCGCCGCGCGCAAGGGCCGCCATCCTGGCAGGCGAGCGCGCAGGCGAACCTCGAAAGGAAACCTCCATGGTGCGTGCATTGTTCGTTTCGCTGACCGCCTCGTTGCTCGCTGGCTGCGTGGTGGAGCCCGCAGGGGACGTGGCCGAGCAGGACCTCATGCCGGCAAGCGTGTCGACGTCGACGCAAGGAGACCATGACGACATCAGCGATGCTCCGGGCGACGGCGAGCCGGAGAGCAACACGATAGCTTCTCTGGCAGGCGGCACGGATCTGCCGTTCAAGCACCAGATCCCCGTCGACTCGAAGCTCAAGTTCGTGGACACCAGGACCAATGACGTGCTCCTCAAGGTGGCCGTCTCGGGCACGCAGCCGCCGCCCGACTACACGGCCAGGACCGAGTACTGGTCGAGGCTCAGGCCCGTGAAGGCGAGCGTGTTGAGCATGGAGTCGGTCGGGTTCGCGGGCGAGCCGGGCACGCCGGCGTACGACAAGGATTTTGACGACTGGCTGTCCGGGGGCAACGTCATCGCGACGGCCCAGGAGGTGTCGCCGCTCCAGTGGATCGAGGGCGAATACGTCCCGCAGGCTCCGCACAACGCGCTCTATTGGGCGGTCGATCCGGACGCCCCGAGCACGGGCCGGATCGGCCTCCTCCTCGAGCGGGACGGTCAGGACGAGCTGCTCAGCATGACCTGGTACAGGACGAACCGGCGCATGGACGGCCAGATCTTCGAGACGCTCCCGAGCAAGCTGAAGTTCACGCAGGTGCAAGGCATCGATCCGGACACCATCAAGGAGGCCACATGGTACTACATTCATTGCGCCATGAGGCCGGAGTGAGCGGCCCGCGCGCCTGAACGCCGTCCGGGGGCGCTGCCCTGCGCGCCCCCGGGCGGCCCCGGCCCGCTCGCTTGCTCGGAGAGCACGCCCGACCCGAGCGAACCGGGTACCATCCCGGAGACACAACGAACGAGACAAGGAGATCATCGCGACATGAGCAATGAATCGTACAAGGGCGAGCTGGAGACCAACCCGGGAAGCGCTCTGCCGACGGAATCGGAGCTGCCGGGCCAGACACAGATCCCCGTCGACTCGAAGCTCCGGTTCGTGGACACGAGGACCAACAATGAGCTCCTCAAGGTGGCCATCTCGGGCGCGAATCCACCGCCCAACTACGCGCGCAACACCGAGTACTGGTCGAGGCTCGGGCCCGTGAACGTGAGCGTGATGAGCATGGAGTCGGTCGCGTTCCCGAACAAGCCGGGCACGCCGGAGTACGCGAAGGATTTCGACCTCTGGCTCTCCGCGGGCAACCTCATCGCGACGGGCCAGGAGACGTCACCGCAGGAGTGGATCCAGGGCGAATACAAGCCGCAGGCTCCGTACAGCACGCTCTACTGGGCGATCGATCCGGACGCCCCGAGCACGGACCGGATCGGCCTGCTCCTGGAGCGCGATGGCCAGCACCAGCTGCTCAGCATGACCTGGTACAAGACGCGGCAGCCCAAGGATGGCCTCATCTTCCAGAAGCTCCCGAGCAAGCTGAAGTTCACGGAGGTGCCCGGCACGAACCCGAGCGCCATCGACGAGAAGGCCACCTGGTACTACTACCATTGCGTCACCGTCACGCAGGGGCTGTGAGCGGCCCGCGCGCCTGAACGTCCGCCGGGGCGCTGGCCCGCGCGCCCCGGACCGGCCCCCTGCGCGGGGCGGCGGGCGGCCGCTCACCCGGGCAGCGAGCGCGCCAGCCGGAACCCCATCCCCCCGAAGCGATCCCCGGGCTTGCTCGCGAAGCGCCCCGCCGCGCGGCAGAAGTTCGGCGACGTCGACCACGCGCCGCCCCGCGCCACGCGGAAGTCGGGGTCGCCGTCGTCGGCCGGGTCGAGCAGCACGACGCCGCCCTCGGTTCGCGGCCCCTCGCGCTTCCACGCGTTGATGCACCAGTCTCGCACGTTGCCCGCCGCGCCGCGCAGCCCATGGGGGCTCTCGTCCAGCGGGAAGTCGTCGACCGGGCGGCGGCCGGCGACGTCCTCGTGGCTGCCCAGCATGCACGCCCAGGTCGGCTCGAGGAAATCACCCCACGGCATGCAGCGGCCGTCGACGCCCCGCGCCGCCTTCTCCCACTCGAGCTCGTTCAGCAGGCGCCACGGCGCGCCCGTCTCGGCGGCGTACCACGCGGCGTAGCGCATCGCCGCGTGCCAGTGGACGAAGGCGACAGGCATCCTCGGGTGCTCCTGGACGTCGGTCGGGATGCAGCCGAGGCGGAAGGTCCCGTCGTCGCACCGCTCGAAGCGGAGCGAGTCCGGGCCCGAGCCCGGCGCGGCGCGGCCGAGCGAGAGGCGCGGACAGCACGCGATCGCCTCGGCCTCCCGCCCGCTCGCGACGAGCGCGTTGAGGAAGGCGAGGTACTCGGCGTTCGTGACCGGGTGCCTGCGGACGATGAAGCCGTCGCACCAGAGCCGCCGCCGCGGGAGGCTGTCCCCGGCGTCGGGGTCGCCGCCGCAGACGAACCAGCCGGCGGGCACGTAGACGTCGTCATCGCCCAGGTCGCCGAGCCGGAGGAGGCGGACCGGGCGGGGCGCCGTCTCGCCCGGCCGGAAGACGTCCCAGCGCCGGCCGCGCTCGATGAGCACGGGGTACGACGCCTCGTGGTGCCCCGGCGCGCGCAGCCTGAGGAGGTAGCTGCCGCGCGGGAGCGAGACGTCGATGGGCGCAGGGCCGAGCTCGCGCACGGGCTCCGGCACCAGCCGGCGGTCGCGCTCGACGTAGCGGTGGAGGGAGACCTCCGCCCCCGCGGGGTCGGTCGTCAGGGCGAGCGCGCCGTCGCCGGCGAGCAGCACCGCGTGGCGGCCGCGGTCGTGCTGCCGGAGGAGCGCCTCGGCGCGCGCGGCGGCCCGCGGGTCGCGCGCCTCCTCGGCCTCGACGAGCTCCTCGGCGTAGTGGTCGGCCAGCGCCTCGTGCGCCTCGCGGAGATCCGGCGCCTCGTTGAGCGCCGAGCGGAGGATCTGCATCCACTCGAGCTGCCGGAGCGACGCCGCCTGGTCGAGGCGCTCCGCCTCGTCCTCGAGCCGCCAGCCGCGCGCCTTCTGCTCGGCGGGGTCGAACGAGCTCAGGCCGTCGAGGATGGCCCGCGCCTCGTCGCGCAGCGCGCGCGCCCGCGCACGGGTCGCCGCGAGCTCCGGCCGGATCGCGCGCGCCTTCTCGACGATCGCGAGCGCGCGCTCGCGCCGCCGCGCGCCGTCGAGCCAGCTGCGGACGTCGGCGGCGAGCGCGCCCGCGTCGGGGTACCGCGCCTCCGCGGCGAGCGCCATCGCGCGGGCGCAGATGGCCGCGAGCTCCGCGGGGACCTCGTGCGGGGCGATCGCCTCGACAGGCCGGAGCCCGCCGGAGAGGAGCGCGCTCCAGACGGCCGCGAGGTGGCCGTCGTAGGGGTGGCGCCCGGCGAGGATCTCGTAGAGCACGACGCCGAGCGCGTAGACGTCGGTGGCCGCGCCGAGGCGGTCGCCCTCGCCGCGCGCCTGCTCGGGGGCCATGTAGAGAAGCGTGCCGAGCACCTCGCCGGGCTGCGTGAGCGGGGCCGCCTCGATGGCGTCCGCCCCCTCGGCGACGGCGGGCTCCCCGGGCGGCGCGGCGGGCCGCCCGAGCCCCCAGTCCATCACGAGCACCTCGCCGAACTCGCCGATCATGATGTTGGCCGGCTTGAGATCGCGGTGGATCACGCCGCGGCTGTGCGCGTAGGCCACGGCCTCGCAGACGCGGAGGAACGTGTCGACGGCCCGCCGCAGGGCGACGGGCGAGAGGCTCCCGCCGCCGGCCGCGTACATCTCGGCGACGACGTCGCCGAGCGTGCGCCCGCGCACCTCCTTCATCGTGAACCACAGCCGCCCGTCGGCGAGCGCGCCGCAGTCGTGGACGGGCACGATCCCGGGGTGCTGGAGCGCCGCGGTGAGGCGCGCCTCGGCGAGGAAGCGCGCGCGATCGGGCGTGGCGTCGCGCGTCTCGGTCGACTGGACCTTCATCGCGAGGACGCGCCCCATGATGCGGTCGCGCACGCGCCGCACCTCGCCCATGCCCCCGCGCCCGATGCAGCCGAGATCCTCGTAGCGCTCCTCGGCGGAGAGGCGCTCGGGCGCCGTGACCGAGATCGGCGCCGGCTCGCGCGACGACGGGCTCGGCGGGGTCACGCGCAGCCTGAAGGTGACGTCCGACGCGGCGTCCGCGGGCTGCGCGTCCCCCGTACCGGCCGGCGCGCACGCGGTCAGCGTCCGGTCCAACTCCTCGCGCTGGCTGCGGTTCATGCGCCGTCGACTCCGCGGATCGCGCCCGGGAGGCTCCCCGGGACGAGATCCGCGCCGACTCTATCGTCCGGTCGCGCGAGCCTCAACCCGACGGGGGTGCTGGATCGCGGGCGGAGACACGCGCCGCCCACAGCGCCCCACGCGGGGCCCACGCAAGGACGGAGCGCGCGCCGTGCGCCCCCGGCGTGCTGGCACGTTTCTGTCCAGCCCGATCGACGGCATCAGGTCAGGGGACTCAGGAGGCGAATACGACGGGTTCGGTGACTGGACAGCATGACTCCCCTCTCGATGCCTGGCCAGCGTTCGCGGACCCGCCCTGTGGACGAGCGCAGCGCGGCGCGCTGCCGGAGACCCGAGGCGCGACGGCTCCGCGTGGCGTCACGTGGCCACCTACAGGCGCGCACTTGGAAGCGAAGGATGCTGCTCTGCGCCACCGCGCGCCGTGGACAGGGCGCTCTACGTCTCGACACTCGTTGCTTGACCGATGTAGTCTGCCAAGTCGCCCATGGCCCATCCAGACAGCACGACCAGCGCGCTCGACGACTTCTTCTCGCATTGCACGGAGCTGGTCTTCATTGCCGGAGAGGGCGGCGCGCTCCTCCGGACGAGCCGCGCGCTCACCGAGGCGATGAGCCCCGAGCTGCTCGATTCCGGCGCTCAAGCGGGGCTGGGCCCCCTGGTTCACCCCGAGGACAGGCGCTCGTTCGACGAGGCGTGGGGGCGACTGCGCGCCGCGGCGGAGCCGATGGACGTCGTCGTACGGATGAAGGCGGCGGACGGGTCGTTCAGGTGCTTCCAGTGCCTCGCGCGACGGGTGCCCGAGAACAACGAGGTGCATGGGGCGCTCCGCGACGCAGAGGAGCGGATCAAGAACGAGATCCAGCTCAAGCTCCTCCGGGCGATCAACGACCATCTCCCCGTTTGCCTGTGGGCGATCGACCGACAAGGGGTCTTCGTCCTCCACGACGGGAAGGGGCTCGCGTCCGCCGGGCTCAAGCCAGGGCAGTTCGTCGGGCTCAACATGTTCGAGATCTACCCGCCGGAGGGCACCGCGGAGCTGCGCAAGGCGCTCGACGGCAAGATGTCGTATTTCGTGAACGAGATCGAGGGCGTCCACTGGGAGGCCTGGTATCTCCCCATCCTGAACGAGCGCGGCGAGGTCACCCACGTCGCGGGGGTCACGCTCGACGTCACGCCCGCGAAGCGCACCGAGCAGGAGCTCCGCGCGAAGCTCGATCTCATCGAGCGGCAGCGGCAGGTCATCCGCTCGCTGTCGACGCCGATCATCCAGGTGTGGGACCGCGTGCTCACGCTGCCGCTCGTGGGCATGTTCGACAGCGCGCGGGCCGCCGACGTGATGGAGGGCGTCCTCCGCGAGGTCGTCCGGACGCAGGCGCGCTATGCCATCCTCGATCTCACCGGGATCGAGGCGATGGACACGGAGACGGCGGATCACCTCCTGAAGCTCGCCGCCGCGATCAAGCTCCTCGGCGCCGAGGGGATCATCACGGGGATCCACCCCGCGATCGCCCAGACCATCGTGGGGCTCGGCGTGGATCTCACGTCGATCGAGACGCGCTCGAGCCTGCGGCAGGGGCTCGAGTACTGCATTCGAAGGATGGGCCGCGAGCTCCGATAGCGCGGCTCGCCCGGCGGGCCGCCGGGCGTGAGCTCTCCCCCACCGCGCGTCGCTCGACACCACCCGACGTCGCTCAGCATCGCTCAGCGTCGCTCAACGTCGCTCAACGTCACAGCGCAAGCGCCGCGCCCAGCGCCGCGCTGCCGTGGCCCAGAGCACGCCGCGCAGTGGCGGTCCGACAGCGTGCGCCGACGTGGCCAGGGACCACCGCACCGGCGACGGGCCCGCACGTGTACCCGGGCCCGTGGAGCTCGAACGTCATGAGCGCGACATGAGGTCTGTCGCCGGGGCCACAAAGCTTTACGAAATTGCGCGCTGAACGGCAACTTCGCTTGACCGGATTTGTTAACACCTTTATAAAATCATCTTTGATTCTCGATTCTTGATTCTTGGCGACGTGGGGGCATCCAACGAACGGGGTGAGTTCCATGAGCACGAACAGCGGTGGTTTCAGCAGTTTTCTGCGTCGTGTCTTGCCGATCGTCTCCACGCTCGCCCTGGCGGGCGCTGTCACCGTGACGCTCACGAGGCCCGCGGAAGGTACCGTGTCGAACGGCGTGCCCGAGCTCAAGGCGCTGCAGGAGATCGAGCAGCTCGAGTATTGCTACGCGGCCGGGACCGACGCGATCGGCCGCGGCGACCTGGCGACGGGCAAGCAGATCTTCTCGAAATGCTTCACGCCGAACGCCCCGGTCCTCATCTGGGAAGCCGGCGCCGCTCCGGGCGATCCGCCGGTCGTCTCCGTGCCCAGCGCCGAGGCCTGGGCCGACTTCATGGCCGTCCTGTTCGCGGAGTCCGGCTATGTCGACACGCAGCACCTGATCAGCAATGTGCGTATCGACATCCTCCCCGGCGGCAACCGGGCGAAGATCACCTCGTATCTGATCGCGACGCACGTCTACGACCCGCTGAGCAGCGTCCAGGTCGCGCACGGCACGTACGAGAACGAGGCGGTCTGGACGCCCTCCGGCTGGAAGCTCAGCAAGCGCACGTTCCGCACCAAGGCGTTCATGCGCATCGACTCGCCGGAGCCCTGAGCGGGCGGCGCCGGCCGCCCGGCGGGGCTCCTCGGGCGCGCCGCGCGGCGCCTCGCCCGGTCCGGCCTCACGCCCCCCGAGCTCGGCAGGTGCGACGTGATCGACGGGCAATCCGTTCTTGTGTGGTGTGACCCGGACAGCGGCGTCCAGACGTTCGTTTGCCCGCCGACGGCGCCCTGCAGCGTGGATGAGGACGGCTGGGTGGACTGCGGTCTCTAGAGCCGGCCCGTCCTCACGCCGCTCGATCAACCCGGCTGCTGGTGCGGCCGCGCGTCGAGCGGCAGCTCCAGGGTGAAGGTGGTCCCGCGCTCCGCGCTGCTCTCCAGCCTCACCCTCCCCCCGTGCGCCTCGGCGCACCCGTGCACGAACGTCAGGCCCAGCCCCCACCCTCGCTGCCCGCTCGCCACGGCCGTCCTCGTCCGGACGAACGGCGCGAACAGGCGCGCCTGGTCCTCGGCCGAGATCGGCGGCCCCTCGTTGTGCACCGCCACGGCGGCGCGCCCCGAGGTCTTCTCGACGGTGAGGACGACCGGCGCGCCGGCCGCCCCGTACCTGAGCGCGTTGCTCGCCAGGTTCCAGATCGCGCGGCGCAGCTCCCCCGCGCTCCATGTCCCCTCGACGGACGCCTCTCCCCGGAGGATGACGCGCCCATCATGGAAGGACGCGAGGTCGTCGATCACCTCGCGGGCGATCGCGACGAGGTCGCACGCGCCGAGCATCAGCGGGAGCCTGTGGCCGGCGCGGAGCCGCTGCACGTCGACGAGCGTGCGGATCATCTCGTCCGTGCGGCCCAGGCTGCGGACGATCCGCTCGGCGAGCAGCTGCGGATCGTGCCCCCGGTTCATGCCGATGATCTCGGCGGCGTACATCGCTCCGGTCATCGTGCTCCGCAGGTCGTGGGCGACGAACGACAGGCACTGCTCCCGGACCTGCTCGAGCTCCCGGACCTGCGTCACGTCCCGGTACAGGCTCATCGCCAGCGCCACCCGGCCCTGCGCGTCGCGCACGGCGCCGCCGCTCAGGACGATGTGCCGCACGGCGCCGTCGCGGAGGTACAGGAGCACCTCGTCCTCCTTGGCGAACGGCTCACCCCGCATCACCCGGGACAGCACGTCCCGCTCGAAGTCGAGGGGGGCTCCGTCGGGACGCCTGAAATCGCAGCGGCGGTGGTCTTCCAGCGTGGGGCTCTCGCTCGTGAGACCGAGCATCGCACGGCCGGCGGGGTTCACGAGGACGACCTTGCCGGTGGCGCCGAACACCGTGACGCCCTGGGACATCGCGTCGAGGAGCGCCCTGAGCTCGGCCGCGCTCTGGCTCGCCCGCTCCGCGAGCTCCTGCTCCCGGATCCCCGCGACGAGGAGCCTCTCGTTGGCCTCCTGGAGGTCCCGGGCGGCCTGGGCCTCGCGGGCGCGCGCCGTGACCTGCTCCGTTGTGTCGAGGATCTGCACGACGAGCCCCCGCTGCCGGGTGCGCTCGCCGAGGAGCGGCGCCACGATGGCGGTCCCGTGGAAGGGCTTCTCCCCGGAACACGCGAGCGCGACACCCGTCGCCACATCGGTGACGCCGTCCCGGAACACGCGATCGAGCAGCGCCCCCAGCGCCTCCGCGCCCTCGAACAGGCTGGTGAAGCGCACCGCGGGAGGCACCCCCGGCGGCATGAAAGGCAACCCGCAGAACGCGGGGTTCGCATAACGGATGATGTGCTGCTCCGTCACCGTCAGGAGGGTCGGAAGCGGCGATCGCTCGACCGCAGGCCGGTACCGGTGGATGAGGTCCCTGTCTGCGTCAGGCATCGGCACCTCTTCACCCCTGCGTCGCATGTACCCCATCCAGGCACTCCCTTATCTGCTGTCCGAGCGGGCGAACAATCGGTCGCTATAGCACGCTCCGGCGAGCGTCGATATGTAGACGACCGGGCGGCCCGCCGACGCGGCGTGGAATGCCAGATGGAAGACCAGCGTGGTGTTGCCCGCGCCGGGAGGGCCGAGCACGAGGAGCAGGTCTCTCTGGAAGAGCCCGCCTCGGAGCACGTGATGAGGCCGGCAAGGGGAGAGCCTGGAGCTCGAGGCTTGTCGCTAGCTGCGCAGCGCGGCCGTCGCCTGGGGTCGCAGCGCCGGGCGAGGCGGCTTGGCCATCTCGGCCTTCCTGGGCACGGTCGGCCTGGGCTCGGCCCTCCAGGGCTGGAATCGCGCGTCCTTCCACATCAGGAGGCCGCCAGCCAGGGGTGCCTCGGGGGAGGCGCCGTCCTCGGAGCGCAGCCAGACGAGCGGGCGCGCCTCGAAGACGGGCTTCGTGCACGCGATGTCCTCGAACGCCGCGGACCATGAGCCTGTGTTCCCGAAGAACACCCCGTCTTCCCAGCTCCCCTCCGGGTTGTGGGTGTGCCCGAAGATCACCGCCTTCGCGCCGTGCGCCCTCGCCACGAGCCGCGCCGCCCGGTTGACGCCCTGCCACACGGCATCGAGCGTCGGCTTCGGCACCGCGCACTCGTACGCGACGAGGAGCGTCGGGGCGAGCAGCGCGGCCGGCGCGAGCCCCTCGGGGAGCCACCACAGGCACGCGAGCGCGGCGAAGATCCCCACCAGCGCGATCCCGAGGCGGTCGAGCCAGAGCTCGCGCGCCACCCGGCCGAGGCAGTCCTCGGCGGGCCGCGCGAACAGCCGCGCGTGCTTCACCACGGCGGGCAGCGGCGCGCCCGTCTCGCGGGCCGCCGCGTGCAGGCCGGCGCGCCGGAGCGCGCGGCGGCACGGGTCGCGCCGGCGCACGAGCTCGATCATCGTGCGGAGCGCGCCCACGGCGAACGCGAGCACGAGGGAGCGGCCCGAGAACAGATAGTAACGCGCCCAGTGCGCGAGGTAGCCGAAGCCGGAGAGCATGAACGACGAGTCGACGTGCGGGTTGAAGTACCCCATGCGCGACACGAGCAGCCGGCTCACGAGCGAGCCCATGGTCGGCTGGATCTCGCCCGGTCTCCGGCCGAACGGCGCCATCGGGTAGCGGTAAGAGCAGTACGAGTCGTACTGGTTGCCGTGCTCGACGATGACCCCGTCCTTCGTGCGGTGGAACCAGGCGCGGAAGACCACCCGCGCCTCGGTCGCCGCGCGGCGCTCGCCGGCCGGATCGGCGGCGGGCCCGTCGACCTGGCGCGCCGGGGTGGCGTCGCCCCGGGCGGAGAGCGCGTGGAGGGCCGCGTCGACGATGCGCCGCTTCACTGCGTCGCGCACCTCGGGCAGCGTGAGCTGGATGTCGTGGTTGCCCGCCACGAAGACGACCGTGTGCCCGTCCGCGACGACGCGGCCGACCGCGTCGACGAAGATCGGGTGATCGCGCAGGATGGCCTCGATTGCCGGGACGGCGTGCTCGGCGGTGCGCGGCAGGTCGTGGACGACGCTCTCGTTGTCGATCACCCGCGGCGCATCGAGGTCGAAGATATCGCCGTTCAGGACCAGCGTGAGCTCGTCGCGCCCCGTGCTGTGCCCTCCGGAGCCGCCCGTCCCCTTCCGAACTTCCTCACGGAGCGCGTCGAGCATCGCCGCGATCTCCCCGTCGGGGGAGTACGGCGCCTGCCGATAGCGCATCCAGAGGCCGGCGGTCGGCTCGAGCTCACAGAGATGGATGTCCGAGATAGCCACCGTGTGATGCATCGGCGGGGAAACTGACATGTCCACGTTTCCACGCCAGTCACGGGACCGTCAAGACTTGGTGTCACCCGCTGTGGTGGCCGCCCTGCAGCGGTGCGCCCGGAGCGTGTCTCAAGCCGCAAACACGCATTGCACACCTGTTCGCCACGGTGCATTCCTGTGAATGTCGCGCGTTCGCCACGAGGGTTGTCGGCGCGCCGGGGCAAAGGGGCATTGAGCTCTTCCTCCAAGGATTCTCGCCGGGCGAGCATCCGAGTGCGACGCCCCCCATCGGTTGGGGGTCCATCGAATCCGCACCCGCTCTGTTGGGGTCGCTCCCTGGGCGTCGCGAACGTCCAGCACGTCCGGCGACCGGCGCTGGCGGACTCAGCGGCTCCGGCCGTCACGTCGGTCACCCCGGTCCGTGGTCACGCCGGTCCGTCGGTCACGTCCATCACCGCGTCCCCCCGGTTTCCCTTCGCGGGCGGTCGCGCAGCGTGCAGTTCTGCTGGTGGCGGGTCTGCGCTCGCTGCGTCGGGCTCTGGTAGGATGCACACTGAGGGAGCAAGGTCGGTGCAGGCCGGCGTGGCTGGACGGACTGCTGAGCCCGTGTGGTGTTCCGCGAGGGAGAAGGGATCATGTCGACGCATTTCATCGGCGGCTGCTGGGTGGCCGGCGCGGGGGAGCCAGTCGCGAGCCGGAACCCGGTGACGCAGGAGATCGTCTTCGAGGGGCGAGCCGCGGCGGAGGAGCAGGTGGGCGCGGCCGTAGAGGCGGCGCGCGGCGCGTTCAGGGCGTGGCGCGACCGCGGCTTCGAGGAGCGGATGGCGCTGGTGAAGCGGTTCGCGGGCTTGCTCGGCGAGCACAAGGCGCGGCTGGCCGACGTGATCGGGCGCGAGACGGGCAAGCCGCGCTGGGAGGCGCTCACCGAGGTCCAGACGATGATCGGCAAGGTCGACGTGTCGCTCATGGCCTACCGGGAGCGGACGGGCGAGCGGCAGGCCGAGGCGGGCGATGCGACGGCCGTTGTGCGGCACCGGCCGCACGGGGTTGTCGCTGTGTTCGGGCCTTACAACTTCCCGGGCCACCTGCCGAACGGCCACATCGTCCCGGCGCTGATCGCTGGCAACTGCGTGATCTTCAAGCCCTCGGAGCTCACGCCGAGGGTCGCGGAGGAGACCGTGCGGCTCTGGCAGGACGCGGGCGTCCCGGCGGGCGTGCTCAACCTGGTTCAGGGGGCGAAGGGCACCGGCATCGCCCTGGCCGGTCACCCTGGCATCGACGGCCTCTTCTTCACGGGGAGCTCTGCGACCGGCAACGCCCTCCACCGGCAGCTCGCGGGTCATCCGGACAAGATCCTCGCCCTCGAGATGGGCGGCAACAACCCGCTAATCGTTCAGGACGTCTCGAACACCGAGGCGGCGATTCACCATATCCTTCAGTCGTCCTTCATCTCGGCGGGCCAGCGGTGCACGTGCGCCCGGCGTCTGCTGTTGCCTGCGACGCCCGAGGGAGACGCGCTGTTGAAGCGCCTTGCCGACGCAGCGAGCCGGCTCAAGGTGGGGCGGTACGACGACGTGGAGCAGCCGTTCATGGGCGCGGTGATCTCGCTCTCCGCTGCGGATCAGCTCCTCCGGGCGCAGGCGCGTCTGCTCTCGCTCGGCGGCGAGGTCATCCTCGAGATGCGCCGTCTCGAGGAGGGGACGGCGCTGCTCTCGCCGGGCATCATCGATGTGTCCAGGATCGACGATCTCCCGGACGAGGAGTATTTCGGCCCGCTCCTCCAGGTGCAGCGATACGGCAGCTTCGACGAGGCGATCTCGCTGGCGAACCGCACGCGTTACGGCCTGGCAGCCGGCTTGTTCTCGGATCGCAAGGATCTTTACGAGCAGCTCTGGCGTGAGGCCCGTGCAGGCATTGTCAACTGGAACAAGCCGCTCACGGGCGCGTCGAGCGCGGCGCCGTTTGGTGGCATTGGCAGCAGCGGGAACCACCGTCCGAGCGCGTATTACGCTGCGGACTATTGCGCCTATCCGGTCGCCGGCCTCGAGGCCCCCGCCGTTGCGCTCCCCGGCCAGCTCGCCCCCGGGATGAGGCTCAATTCCTGAGCAGCTCTGCCGGCCATCGAGCTCTGGAGAGGCCGGCCGGCCATCGAGCTCTGGAGAGGCCTGCCGGCCATCGAGCTCTGGAGAGGCCTGCCGGCCATCGAGCTCTGGAGAGGCCTGCCGGCCATCGAGCTCTGGAGAGGCCTGCCGGCCATCGAGCTCTGGAGAGGCCTGCCGGCGGCGGGAGGGGAGGGTGCGCGGGGGGGCCGAGGGGGAAGGGCCCCGCGGATCCGAGCGCCGGCCCGCATCGAAGCGAGTCGCTCCTGGTCTCCCATCTACCGTTCATCTGGCAATGGCCACCACAAGGCGCGAGTCCGCGGGAAGGGCCCCCCTCGGCCCCCCCGCGCACCCTCCCCTCCCGCTGCCGGCGCGATCGAGAACCCCGCCCGCCGCCGGCGCACTCTGGCCCCCCGCCCCCCGCCCCTCGCCCCGCCGAGTTACGGCGACGCCTTCTCCTGCCCCAGCTCCACCGGAATCCCCGCGAGCCCCCGCACCCCCGGGTTCATCCGCCAGGTCAGCGGCCCGGAAGCGAGCTCCGCGTTCGGGAACCGCCGCAGGAACGTGGAGATCGCCGCCTGCGCCTCCACCCGGGCCAGCGCCGCGCCCGCGCAGTAATGGACGCCCAGCCCGAAGGAGATGTGGCGGATGTCCGTCCGGTGGAAGTCGAGCCGATCCGGCTCCGGGAACTGCGCCGGATCGCGGTTCGCCGCCCCCAGCACCAGGAAGGCGCGATCCCCCTTCGGGATCTTCACCCCGTCGAGCTCGATGTCCTCCAGCGCCATGCGGCTCATCCACTGCACCGGCGAGTCGTACCGGAGCAGCTCCTCCACCGCCGGCCCGATGAGCATCGGCGACTCGCGCAGCTCGTCGCGCGCGGACCGGTCGCGCAGCAGCGCGAGCAGCCCATTGCCGATGAGGTTCTTCGTCGTCTCGTGGCCGCCGAAGAGCAGCATGCAGCACGTCGATAGCAGCTCCTGCTCGCCGAGGATCATCCCCTGCTCCTCCGCCACGATGAGCTGGCTCAGCAGGTCGCTCCCGGGGCTCTGCCGCCGCGACGCGATCACCCCGCGGAAGTAGTCCTCCAGCTCGATCACCGCGCTCAGCGCGCCGCCCGCGATCTCGAGCGTCGGCCGCCCCGCGCCGAGGAACCCGCCGAGCGCGTTGGACCAGCCCTTCAGCTTGTGGCGGTCCTCCGCGGGCACCCCGAGCACCTCGCCGATCACGAGCAGCGGCAGGAGATCGCCGAGGTCGCGCAGCACGTCCATCCGCCCCGCCGGCGCGACAGCGTCGAGCAGCTCGTTCACGAGCGCCTCCACCCGCGGCCGCAGCCCCTCGACGAGCCGCGGCACGAACGCCTTGTTGATGAGCGAGCGGATGCGCGTGTGCTCCGGCGGATCGAGCAGCAAGGCCCACGACGCCAGGTTGCGGCGCAGGGGCTCGAGCCGCTGCCGCACCTCCTCGGGCAGCTTCGTCACGAAGGCGCTGGAGCGCTTCGCCGAGAGGCGCGGATCGCGGAAGCCCGCCGCCACGTGGTCGTAACGGGTGACGAGCCAGCCGTTGTAGCCTGCGCTGAAGTACACCGGCGCTTCCTGGCGAAGCCTGGCGTACACGGGGTACGGGTTCGCGAGGGTCTCCGGCGATTGGAGGCGGAACGGGTCGAGATCGGCGTCCGCCGCCGGAGTGGCCGCGGGCGCTGCGTCGGGCTTCGGTGCGTCGGGCGAGTTCATCGCGCCAGCGTACGCCGGCCGCGCCCGCTTGGGAACCGGCGCGGCGCCCCCGCGTCCGGCGCTCGCCGCCGCCGCGAGCCCCCGCCCCGCGGCGCGCGCGAGGTGGCGGCTACGCCCAGAGCTTGATGCCGCCGAGCAGGCCGGCGACGTTGTCCACGACGACGACGTTCTCGGGAAGGCGCGAGACGTCGAGCAGGCGCGCATTGCCGCCGCCGAGGTAGAGCTTGCGATAATTGAAGATCGGCTCGATCTGCGCGATCATCTGGCGAACGCGCTTGTTCCAGCGCTTCGGGCCGATGCGCTTGCACTCGGCGTCGAACACGCGGTCCTCGTACTTGAGGTCCCTCTTCCCGTAGGGGTGGTGGCCGAGCTCGAGGTTCGGCACGTAGCGGCCGTCGATGTACAGGGCGGCGCCGAGCCCGGTGCCGAACGTGAGCACCATCTCGAGCCCCTTGCCCTCGATGACGGCGAGCCCCTGGATGCCCGCGTCGTTGGCGACGCGGGCGGGCCTCCCGAGGCGGCGCTCGACGGCCTCGGCGAGCGGGTAGCCCTTCCACTTCTCGTTGTCGAGGTGCGGCGCCGTCTTGGTCACGTTGTCCATCACGACACCGGGGAAGCCGATCGAGACCCGATCGAACTCCCCCTGCGCGCGGGCGATGTCCGCGATCACGTCGAGGATGGGGTCCGGCGAGGCCGGCTGCGGCGTCGGCACGCGCACGGGATCCGTCATCGGAGTCCCCTGCTCGTTGAGGATGGTGGCCTTGATCCCCGTTCCGCCGATATCGATGCAAAGCGTGCGCATGAATCCCTCTGTCTCCTCCCGGAGCACTGCCCCCGGGGCTGCCGCGGGCGCGCCTCGGCGCCCGCGATCGCGGCGGCCATCATCTAGAGCTGCGGCGGAGTGTCAACTGGAGCCGCAACGCGCCCCAGGGCGCGGCGCCCAGCGCGCGCATTTCCGGCCGCCGCGAAGGCAGCCGCGCCCCCGGAGCTCGCCCCGGGGCGCCAGCGCCCCTCGCTCGCGCCCCTGCCCGCCGCGCTCCCGGCGCGCCGCTCAGCAGCCGTCGCAGGCGACGCTCGGCGGCAGCTCGCCGTTCACGAGATCGTCGAGCCACCGCACGAGCCGCGTCCCGCCCGACTCGACGGTGTAAAAGTCAGGCCGCCAGAGGATGCAGTGCGCGGTGCCGGGCGCGAGGAACGAGCTGAAATTCGCCGTCGACGCCTCGATGTCGGCGATCGACGCCTTCATGGCGTCCGACCAGGCCTGGGCGTCGCCGCCGCCCATCGCCCTGAAAAAGAAGATCTGGTCGTCGTCGAAGACGGTGTTGTACTGCGACAGGCGCATGTCGGGGTAGTGGGCGCCGATCATCTCGTAGAGCGCGGACAGCCTTGAGAGCCTCGACGGGTCGAAGCCGGGCATCCATGTAGGATAAACGCCCTCGGGCTTCCAGGACGGGAGGCTGTCCGAGAAGAAGCTCTCGGTGATGATCCCTGCGCCGCTGTCGCCGAACTGGACAACGGAAGCGCCGTCGTAGTGCTCCCGCACGTGCGCGGACCACATGATCGAGCCATACGCGCCCGCGCTGCAGCCCGCCACGAAGACCTTCTCGGGGTCGGGGACGTTCTCGTACACCCAGGCGAGCGCCGCGCGGACGTTGACGGCGCCCTTGTGCCGGATGGTGACGGCCTGGCTCCCCTCTCCGTACGTGGCCACATTGTCGCCCCAGTGGATGTCCCCGGTGCAGTAGGGGATATAGACATGGTGCCAGTCCCTGAAGGGGTTGTCCGGGTTCTCATGATCGTAGATCCCGGTCGCGCCCTGCTGGTTCACGACCATCGGGTCTTCGGTCACCGTCTCCTGGAAGAGCGACCCAGCGACGGAGCACGTGGTGGCGCTCCAGCAAGCGCCGCCGCCGCGGAACTCGATGACGAGGCGGTTCACGGTGCCCGGGCGGACGAAGTACTTGAACGGATCGCCGCGCGAGCACGTCGTCTCCCCGCCGGGCTCGATGGTGTTCCACCCGGGCGCAAGGCTCAGGATTCCAGCCTTCGGCCCGCCGTTCGGACTTTCGTCCTTGGCAGACGGCCCGCCGCAGCCGAGGAGGGCGAACAGGCACAGCGGTAATTGAACATGAAGGAGCGAGAGAGCCTTGATTCGCATGACTGTTGAGAATAGCACTCCGCGACTCGACGGCTTCTCCGCCGGAGGCGGCCGTCCCGGAATCGCGCCCTCCGCTAGGGCGGCGGGGCGGGCTCTGCCCAGAGCTGGGCCGCGGCCGCGCTGACGGCGCGCCGGATCGACCCCTCGTCGAGGCGGGCCCTGTCGCGCGGCGCGAGCACGGCGCAGAGGGCGAGCGCGGCGATGTACAGCGCGCCGATGAGCCCGATCCAGCGCAGACCGGACGCCCCCAGCCGCGAGATGATCTCGATGGGCACGATCTGCGCGCGGATCTGGACCGGCCCGATCACGAGCACGGCGCGGTCTCCCTCCTGGAGCTCGATGTCGGCGGGGCCCGTCAGCAGGCGTCCGAGCCCGTCGGCGCCGTGGACGCGCGCCCGTGTCCGGCGCGGCACGTGCAGCACGTAGCGGGCGCCGATCACCTCCGCGATGACCGGGGCCGCCCTGTCGAGCTCCGCCGACGGCACGCGCGCGATGGACGAGGGCGTGTCGCCGATGTACGCGCGCCCCTCGGCGAGCATGTGCCGGACGCCGATCACGTCCTTGCCTCGGACGGCCACGAGCTCCAGCGCGCGCCGCGCGGAGGCGCTCGCCGCGGGCGGCCGCGATCTCCGCTCGCTCGCAGGTTCGGCCCTGGATGCCTCATTAGGCCCTTTCGCCATACTCTACAGCCCCCCTCGTCGGCCGCAGGCAGGGTTCGACTCGGCACGTCCCCCGGAGACCTGCCCTCCGCGGCGCCGCCCTGCGCGCTCGCGCATCACTCCCCTTCCCCAGCTTCCCTCTCCCTCAGCCTCCCTGGCATGGAGCGTTCCGCGGCCAAGCGCGCAAAGACGTGGCGCCCCGGCGGTCTCGTCCAGCGCGCAGGCAGCGCGGCGTCCCCGAGGCGCCCGGCGCCCGGGGGCCGCTGCGCCTCGTGCCCGCCAGGCCGCGCCTCGCGCGCCTGTCGGGCCGCACATCGCGCCTCACGTCGCGCGCCGCAATTTCGTGGCGCCCCTCCCGCGCTGGTGTAGATCGCCGCCCGTGAGGAAGCGCCCCCTCGGCAAGACATCCCTCGAGGTCTCGGAGCTCGCCCTAGGCACCTGGGGTCTGTCCGGCGACGGTTACGGCCCGGTCTCCGACGTCGAGGTCGATCGCGTCATCGACCGCGCGCTCGCGGTCGGCATCGATCTCTTCGACACGGCCGACGTCTACGGCCGCGGCGAGATGGAGCGCCGCCTCGGCAAGCGGCTGAAGGGCGCCGGCCCGACGTTCGTCGTCACGAAGATCGGCACCGATCTCGACGAGGTCCCCCCGAAGAAGCGCTTCGATCCGGCGTACCTCCGCACCGCGTTCGAGCGGTCGCAGGAGCGGCTCGACCGCGAGGTCGTCGACGTCGTCCTCCTCCACAACCCCACCGTGGCCGCGATGCGCTCGAAGGAGGCCCTCGCCTTCCTGAGGGACCTCAAGCAGGCGGGGAAGATCCGCGCCTTCGGCGTGAGCGCCGGCTCCGCGGACGTCGCCCGCTCCGCGCTCCGCGACGAGGTCGATCTCATCGAGATCGCCTACAACGCCTTCCTCCCCGGCGACCTCCACGAGGTCTCCAGCGACGTCTCCGAGAGCGGCGCCGGCGTCCTCGCGCGGAGCGTGCTCGCGCACGGGCTGCTCGCTGGCCAGTGGAGCCCCGATCGCGAGTTCTACCCCGACGATCACCGCGCCCACCGGTGGAACCGCGACGAGCTCAAGACCCGCGTCCGCCAGCTCGACGCCCTCCGGCCGCTCGTCAGCGGCGCCGTCGTCTCGCTCCGCTCGGTCGCGCTGCGCTTCGTGCTGGCGAACCACATCGTCTCGTCCGCCGTGCTCGGCCCCCGCTCGGTCGCGCAGCTCGACCAGCTCGTGCGCGAGGCCGGGATGCCCCCCTACCTCCATTTCACGACGCTCGCGGAGCTCTCCGGGCGCCTCAAGGAGGCCGGCGTCGAGGTGTCAGCGCGATGAACCAGAACGACAGGGAGCTCGACGAGATCGTCCGCATCGCGCGCGCCGCGGCGGCGGTCGTGATGGACGTGTACGCGACGCCGTTCGCCGTCGAGATGAAGGGCCCGGGCGATCCGGTGACCCGGGCCGACCGCGAGGCCAACGCGCTCATCTGCGGCGCGCTCGAGGCCGCGTTCCCCGGCGAGGCGATCCTCGCCGAGGAGAGCGTCCCGTCCGCCGAGGAGCTCGCCGCGCGCTTCCGGCAGGAGCGGGTGTTCTTCGTCGACCCGCTCGACGGCACGCGCGAGTTCGCGGACAGGAACGGCGAGTTCGCCGTGATGATCGGGCTCGCGGTCCGCGGCCGCGCGTCGCTCGGCGTCGTGGTGATGCCCACGACAGGCGAGGCGCTCGCGGGCCGCGCCGCCGAGGGCGACGGGGGCTCCGCCTTCCTCGAGGCGAAGGACGGCAGCCGCCGCCCGCTCCGGGTCTCGTCCGTCAGCGCGCCGGCCGACGCGGCGCTCATCGTCTCGCGATCGCACCGGCCGAAGGAGCTCGAGCCGCTCATCGCGCGGCTCGGCATCACCAAGGTCGTCCCGTGCGGCTCGGTCGGCGTGAAGATCGCGCGGATCGCGACCGCCGAGGTCGACCTCTACATCCACGGCGGCGGCGGCGCCAAGCTCTGGGACAGCTGCGCCCCCGAGGCGGTGCTCCGCGGGGCCGGCGGGCGCTTCACCGACCTCTCGGGCGCGCCCATCGACTACGCGGGCCCCGGGCTCAAGCTCGGCCGCGGCATCATCGCCTCGAACGGCGCCCTCCAGGACGCCGTCGTCGCCGCGGCGAGGTCCGAGCTCGGCTGAGGCGCGATGCGGTCCGAGGCGGAGATCGTCATCGTCGGCGCGGGGATCATGGGCCTCGCGATCGCCTACAACCTCGCGCGGCACCACGGCATCACGGACGTCGTCGTCGTCGACCGCGGCTACCTCTGCGGCGGCGCCAGCGGCCGCAACGGCGGCGGGGTGCGGGCGCAGTTCTCGAGCGAGGGCAACATCCGGCTCATGCAGGAGAGCATCCGCATCTGCCGTGATTTCGCCCGCGAGATGAAGATCAACATCTGGTTCCGGCAGGGCGGCTACCTCTTCCTCGTGCGCAGCGAGGCCGGCCGCCGCACGCTCGAGAAGAGCGTCGCCGTCCAGAACGCGTGCGGCCTCGGCACGCGGATGCTCACCGCCAACGAGGCGCGCGCCATCGTGCCGGAGCTCTCGACCGAGGGCGTGGTCGCGGCGAGCTACAACCCCGACGACGGGGTCGTGTTCCCCTGGCCGTTCGTCTGGGGCTACGCCGAGCGCGCGCAGAAGCTCGGCGTCGACATCGCGACCTTCACGAACGTCCTCGGCTTCCGCACGAGCGGCGCGCGGATCGACGCCGTGGTGACCGATCGCGGCGAGATCCGGACGCACAAGGTCGTCAACGCCGCGGGCGCGTGGAGCCCCGAGGTCGCGCGCCTCCTCGGCGTGGAGCTGCCGAACCACCCGCACCGCCACGAGATCTGCTCGACCGAGCCGCTGAAGCCCTGGCTCGGCCCGCTCGTCGCGGACCTGTCGAACGGCCTCTATTTCTCGCAGTCGATGCGCGGCGAGATCGTGGGCGGCATCTCCAACGAGGATGTCCCCGAGGGCCTCGACATGGGCTCGAGCCACAAGTTCCTCGCGCTGTACGCGCGGGCGCTCGTCACCGCGTGCCCCGTCCTCGGCAGCGTGAAGGTGCTCCGGCAGTGGGCCGGCTGTTACGATCTCACCCCGGATCAGAACCCGATCGTCGGCGCCGTCGACGAGGTGGAGCACTTCTACCAGGCGTCCGGGTTCATGGGTCACGGCTTCATGATCGCGCCGGTGATGGGCAAGCTCATCGCGCAGCACATCGCCGAGGGCACCCCCCTCCCCCTGTTCGACCGCTGGAACCTGCGCCGCTTCAAGGAGGGCCGCCTCCTCAGCGAGGCGATGATCATCGGCTGAGCGACGCGCCCGCCCCCGCGCGCCCGCATCCCCTATACTCGCCCGCATCCCCATGGGTCACCTCGTCCTCGTCACCGGCTCCTCGAGCGGCATCGGCCTCGCGACCGCCGTCGCGTGCGCGGCCGCGGGCCACCGGGTCGTCGCCACGATGCGCCGCCCCGAGAAGGCCGCCGCGCTCCTCGCCGCGGCCAGCGCGCGCGGCGCCTCGCTCGAGGTCGAGCAGCTCGACGTGGCCTCCGAGGGCGCGGCCGATCGGGTCCGGGAAATCCTCCAGAAGCACGGCCCCGCCTACGCCCTCGTGAACAACGCCGGCATCGCCGTCGGCGGCGCCTTCGAGGAGCAGGCCGACGAGGACGTCCGCGCGCAGTTCGCGACGAACGTCTTCGGCCTCATGGCCGTGACGCGCGCGGTCCTCCCGTCGATGCGGGCCGCCGGGCGCGGCCGCATCATCAACGTCTCGAGCGTCTCCGGGCTCGTCGGCCTCCCCGGCGTCAGCGTCTACGCCGCGACGAAGCACGCCGTCGAGGGCTTCAGCGAGGCGCTTCGCTGGGAGGTCGCCCCGTTCGGCGTCCACGTCTGCCTCGTCGAGCCCGGTACCTTCAAGACCGAGATCTTCTTCGAGAACCAGCGCCGCGGCGCCCACGTCGCGCCCGACGGCCCCTACGCCGCGATGACGAAGGCGGTGGAGCAGCTCATCCTCGAGGACGCCGCGAGGGCCCCGCCGCCCACCCCGGTCGCGGCCGCGATCCTCCGCCTCATCGAGGCCCCCTCCCCGCCGTTCCGGACCCTCATCGGCCGGGACGCACGCGCGCTCGTCGCGCTGCGCCGTGTCATCCCCGACCGGCTCTTCGCCACGGGGATCCGCCGGCTCGTCCAGGTGCCCCGCTCGCGTTGACACGTTCTCTGGCGACGAATAGCTTCGGCCTCGGCCGCTGCCATCACGGAGCGGCGTGACGCCGTGGCCGAGGGGGGCCGCGCCCCCTGCCGCGCGCTGTTGTTGCCCGCTGTCGTCCCCTCAGGCTAACGAAGGCTCGCCGCTGACCGCCTCCCCTCCCGCGCGCCGCGCGGCGGCGAGGTCAGGCCGGCAGCATCACCGAGGTCCCGGAGGAAACACAATGTCCCGCTCAGCACGCAGCATCCTGCCGCTCGTCCGCTCGCTCCTCCTGGGGGCCGCCACCGCGTCGTCGATGGCGCTCTCCGCAGGCATCGTCGCCGGGTGCGCCGACGAGAACGACCCCGAGACGCACGTCAAGCGGCTCGACGACCCGGCGACGCTCACCCCCTCGGTCAACCGGCTCGTCCAGTTCTTCGAGGACGCGATGACGCGCGATAACAAGGACCGGACCGGGCCCACGGTCAAGCCGCTCCTCGACAAGATCATCGAGCCGATGACGCAGAAGTGCGTGAACGGCGACCTCGACGAGCGCACGCGCTCCAAGCTCATCAAGTTCATCTCCGACACGCGGGACCCGCGCGGCGAGGCGTGCCTCATCAAGGCCCTCAAGGACTACAAGGCCGAGTCGACCGAGGAGGACGTCCGCTGGGCCGTGCGCGGCCTCGGGGCCATGAAGTCGAAGGCCGCCGCCGGCCCGCTCATGGAGGTCTTCGTCAAGCTCCAGCACGGCAAGCCGAAGGGCTCGACGATCTCGCGCGACGTGCACGACGCGATGGTCGAGATCAACGACCCGTCCTGGGAGGGGCAGCTCATCACCATGGTCGAGCGCCCGATCAACGATCCCAAGGACGTCGCCACGATGCGGAACGAGCTGTTCTGGCAGATCACCGCGGCGGAGCTCCTCGGCTGGCAGAAGAGCGAGAAGGCGGTCGTGCCGCTGCTCAAGATGGTGCTCTCGCCGGTCAAGGCGGACGCCGCGACGACCGCCATCCTCGCCCTCACGAAGATCGGCAAGCCCGCCATCCAGCCGGCGATCGCGCTGCTCCAGGGCGAGCAGAAGGAGCTCATCGAGTACTCGAAGGTCGAGAACCTGAAGGGCGCCGGCGACAAGCCGAGCCCCGAGGCGAAGAAGGCCGCCGAGACCGCCCACGTCGCGGCCGCCGCGCTCGTCCTCGCGACGATCGGCCGCGAGGAGTCGGTGAAGCCGCTGCTCGCCGCGCTCGAGAAGGCCGAGGACGTGCCGCGCGCCATCATCGCCCGCGAGCTCACCAAGGTGCCCAAGACGCCGGAGACGATGGCGGCCTTCCAGGCGGCCTACGAGAAGACGCCCGCGTCGCTCGCGATCCCGCCGGCGGGCATCAACGCGCGCGTGATGCTCGCGGACGCGTCGAGCAACTTCTTCGACGCGAGCATGGTCCCGTGGCTCGTGAAGACGGCCGTCGAGGCGCGCGGCGAGGAGGACGACGTGGCGCAGATCCGCGACATGTCGCTCCAGGCGGCGCTCAAGCTGATGAAGCCCGAGCAGATCGCCGACGTCGACCGGCTCGCGAACACCCGCACGAGCGGCGGCGGCACGGTCGGCAAGTCGATGGAGAAGGAGATCAAGCTCGCCAAGGACGTCCTCAAGGACTGCGGCGCCAAGGTCGAGTGTTACATCGGCAAGCTCGGCGATCCGGCCTCGCAGGCGAAGGAGACGCAGTTCCAGGGCATCAAGGCCGCCTACATGGTCGGCGTCCTCGGCTCCCCGGACGTCCGGCAGCAGATCATCGACGCCATGCCGAAGGTCTCGAACGCGGCCGTGCGCTTCGTGTCGGTGTCGGTCATCGACGCCCTCTCGCCGAAGGGCGACACCGAGGTCGCGACGAAGCTCCAGAAGATCGTGGACGAGGGCGAGGCCTCGAGGGACGCCGAGAAGATCTCCGGCAACGCGCCCTTCAAGACGGTCATCTACCGCCTGAACGCCCGCGCCCAGTAACCGCCGCGGCGCCGCGCGCCCGTCCTGGCGGCCGGCCCCCGGGACGGGGCGCTTCGTCCAGCAACCCGCGATTTTTGCAGCACCACACGATCCGTGCTGCCCGGACCCGCTGTTTCGCCGGGGGGGTGGGCTCCCCGGTTTTTCCTGGCATCCCCACCGTCTTGACGGTTTACTCCGGGCCCTCTTCACGGGTCCCCTGGCTGAACGAACCATGATCGTGCTCGAGGTAACCCAGGGTCTGGCTGCCGGGCGCACCTTCGAGCTCCAGGGCGAGCTGATCACGCTCGGGCGCTCGCCGGACAACCGGGTCGTGCTGGACGACCGCCACGTCTCCGGGGCACACGCGCGCATCGTGAGCAGCGCCGAGGGGGTGATCCTCGAGGACCTGCGCTCGACGAACGGGACGAGCGTGACGCGGCGGGGCGAGCGCATCGAGCTCGGCCCGGGGCGCAGCGCGGTCGCGCTCCAGACGGGGGACGTCATCGAGCTCGGCTCGGGCGACGCTGTCACGCGGATGGTCGTGACGATCCCCGAGGAGGCCGACGACGCGCGGGTCGTCTCGATCCGGCGCCTCGACGAGATCGAGCCCGCCCAGGCGAAGATCGAGCGCGACCCGAGCGCCCTGTCGGCGATGTACGCGGCGCAGAAGCGCATCGGCGCCGCGAACGACCTCGACCAGGTGCTCGCGGAGATCGCCGACGCGGTGCTCGCGCTGGTGCCGAGCTCGACGCACGTCACGGTGGTGCTCCGCGACGACGACCAGGAGCCGGGCGCCGCGCCCGCGGCGTTCGTCCCGGTGCTGACGCGCGTCCGCTCCGAGTCCGGCCGCGGGGCGCCGCCGACGGGGCCGGTGCCGATCACGCGCAGCGTCTACCGCAAGGTGATCAAGGAGCGGGCGGCGGTGCTCGCGGCCGACGCGCCCATCGAGGTGGGGCAGACCGAGTCGCTGATGGGCGCCTCGATCCGCAGCACGCTCGCCGTGCCGCTCTGGAAGGGCGAGGAGATCATCGGCGTGCTCCAGGCCGACAACCGGAGCGCGCCCGGGATGCTGAACGCGAACGACCTGGAGACGCTGCTCGTGCTGGCGGCCAACGCGTCGCTCGCGGTGGCGAACGCGCGGCTCATCAAGCGGCTCGTGCTCGCGGAGGAGCGGCTCCAGAAGGAGAACAGCTTCCTGAAGGGGCGCGAGGAGAAGCGCCGGGGCGGGGGCGCTGTCGACATCATCGGCAAGAGCGAGGCGATGCGCCGGGTGATCGCGCAGCTCGACAAGGTGGTCGACACGCGCGTCACGGTGCTGATCGAGGGCGAGACGGGCACGGGCAAGGAGCTCATCGCCGCCGCCGTTCACTACCGCTCGCGCCGCCGCGACAAGCTCTTCGTCGCGCAGAACTGCGCGGCGCTGGCCGAGAGCCTGCTGGAGAGCGAGCTGTTCGGCCACAAGAAGGGGTCGTTCACGGGCGCGACCGAGGAGAAGAAGGGCCTGTTCGAGATCGCGGACGGGGGGACGCTCTTCCTCGACGAGATCACCGAGACGCCGCTGTCGCTCCAGTCAAAGCTCCTGCGGGCGCTCCAGGAGGGCGAGATCCGCCCCGTGGGCGCGACGAGCCCGAAGCACGTCAACGTGCGGATCGTGGCGGCGACGAACCGGAACCTCGAGGACGAGGTGGCCCGGGGGCGGTTCCGCGAGGACCTCTACTACCGGCTCAAGGTGTTCCCGATCCGCCTGCCGCCGCTGCGCGAGCGGCGCGACGACATCCCGCTGCTCGCGGGGCACTTCCTGGAGCGGTACGCGGACGAGATCGGCAAGCCGTGCGGTGGGTTCAGCCAGCAGGCGATGGAGCTCATGGTGGCGTACGACTGGCCGGGCAACGTCCGGGAGCTCCAGAACGAGGTGCAGCGGATCGTCATCCAGCTCGATCCGGGGTCGTTCGCGACGCCGGAGCTGCTGTCGCCGAGGATCCGGCAGGTCGAGGGGCTCGTGGCGCGGGCGGGGACGCCGAAGGGGTCGCTCAAGGAGATGATGGACGCCGTCGAGAAGTTCTTCCTCCTAGAGGCGCTGCGGGGGCACAACAACAACAAGACGAACGCGGCGAAGGCGCTCGGGATCACGCGCGAGGGGCTCCACAAGAAGCTCCGGCAATACGGGATCTGATCCGGGGGCGACGGAGCCGGCGAGAGGGGGGCTCCCGCCGCGACGCTCGTTCAGGGGGCGACGGAGCCGGCGAGAGGGGGGCTCCCGCCGCGACGCTCGTCCAGGGGGCGACGGAGCCAGCGAGAGGGGGTGCTGCGCGCGGGGCCGGCGGGGGGCCCTTCCCACGAACTCGCGCCTCGTGGTGGCTATTGCCCGCTGAACGGGTGAAGGAGAACCAGGAGCGACTCGCTTCGATGCGGGCCGGCGCTCGGATTCGTGGGGCCCTTCCCCCGCCGGCCCCGCGCGCAGCACCCCCTCTCGCTGGCTCTCCATGGGAACAGGGGAGATACCGCGGTGAAGGGGGGTCGGGGCGCCCCGGCGACGCTTGAGGAGCCGGAGCGCCCCGATGCGCGCCCCCGTGGCCGCTGGTCCGGACGGGGGGCGCTACCGCTTCGGGGGCGCTACCGCTTCGGGTTGCCGCGCATCTGCTTCGAGATCTGCTTCCAGCGCCGCTTCTCCTCGCTCCGGGCGCGCGCGTCCTGCTGCATGGCGACGTGACGCCGCTCCGCCCCGAGCTTGCGGTAGGCGCCCAGGCGAGCGGGGTCGAGCTCGCCGGCCTCGACGGCGCCGATCACCGCGCACCCGGGCTCGCCGTCGTGCGCGCAGTCGCGGAAGCGGCACGCCCCGGCGAGGGCCTCGACGTCGTCGAAGCCCGCCGGGGCCGCGCCGTCCGCGGACCAGAGGCCGAGCTCCCGCACGCCCGGCGTGTCGATGAGGAGGCCGCCGCCGGGGAGCGGGAAGAGCTCCCGGTGGGCCGTCGTGTGGCGGCCACGCTCGTCCGACGCGCGGATCGCCCCCTCGCGCTGGATCTCGGCGCCGAGCAGGCGATTGCTCAGCGCGGACTTCCCCACGCCGGACGAGCCGACGAGCGCGACCGTCTCCCCTTCCCCGATCTCGGCGCGGAGCGCGTCGAGGCCCGCGCCGGACAGGGCGCTGACGAGCGCGATCGGCGCCGCGGGGGCGACCTCCCGCGCCGCGTCGATGAACCGACCCGGGTCGGGGCAGACATCCGCCCTGTTGAGCACGAGCACGGGGCGCGCGCCGCTGTCGAGGATCGCCTCGATGTACCGCTCCAGGCGGCGCAGGTTGAAGTCGGCGTTCAACGACGTGACGATGAACACCTTGTCGACGTTGGCCGCGATGACCTGAGCCTCCACCGCCGGCCCCGCGGCCTTGCGGCGCAGGCAGGTGCTCCGCGCGAACGTGTGCACGATGTACGCAGGCCCGGCGCCGTCGTCGGGCCTGAGCCCCACCCAGTCGCCCACGGTGGGGAGCGCCGCGCGGTCCGCGGCCTCGTGCGCGAGGCGGCCGCTGACGACCGCGACGCGCGCGCCCTCCGCGGTCTGGACGTGGTGCCGCGCGGCAGAGGCGAGGAGGACGCGCGCGGGCTGCACGGCCTCCTCCAGACTGGCGAGCTGCCTCGCGAAGAAGGGAGTCCATCCGAGCCCGATCAGGCCCGGCTGCGGTTCGTGGTGCGACGACGGATCAACGTGAGAGTCGGAGTTGATGGACATGACGGGACGAGCGCTCCATGGCGTTCGGCCGCGCGCTGGCATGCGGCGCGCGGCAGTCGACGGACAGGGGCGCGGCGGCGCGCGAGCGCGCCCGCGCCGGCCAATCACGCGCGGGGCCGCCGCGGCGCAGGAGCTCGTCGACCGATCAGGACGTCACGCCAGGAGGGCGCGCCCGGCCAGGGCGGATGCCCTGCGGGGTGCGCCACGGCGCGCGGCGAGCGCGCCCCGGTGGGGGCACGCGCGCGCCGGCGACGGCGTGGAGACGAGCTTCAGCGAACCGCGGCGGACACGACGGCGGCGGCGGGGTGATGTGTGTGCTGGGAGTTGCCACTCATGACCTGACCTCCGTTCGGCGTGCGTCACAACGACGCGGCGTCGCCTAGAATCCGCCACTCCCGCGCCGCCGTCAAGCGCCGCCGCGCCTGTCCGACACGGGGCCCGCGCCGGCCCCGGGAAAGGCGGCCCCGGCGGGGTGGCCCCCGGCGCCCGCGCTCCGGCCTCGCCGGCCGGGACGGGGCGGCGGGAGGTTGCGAGGAGGCCCTGGGCGCACTAGGGTCCTCCGCTCCATGCCCACACACTTCGAGCTCGTCTCCGAATTCAAGCCGTGCGGTGACCAGCCTCGCGCGCTCCAGGAGATCTGCTCCGCTTTCGAGCAGGGCGAGACCTTCCAGGTCCTCCTCGGCGTCACGGGCAGCGGCAAGACGTTCACCGCCGCCAAGGTGATCGAGAAGCTGCAGAAGCCGACCCTCATCATGGCGCCGAACAAGACGCTGGCGGCCCAGCTCTACGGCGAGATGCGGGAGCTCTTCCCCAACAACGCCGTCCACTACTTCGTCAGCTACTACGATTACTACCAGCCCGAGGCGTACGTCCCGACGAGCGACACGTACATCGAGAAGGACGCGATCATCAACGACGCGATCGACCGCATGCGCCACGCGGCGACGCACGCGCTGCTCTCGCGCCCGGACGTGATCATCGTCGCCTCGGTGAGCTGTATCTACGGCATCGGCTCGGCCGAGAGCTACCACGGCCTCTTGATCAAGCTCGAGCGCGGCACCGAGATCCGCCGCGACGAGCTCCTGCGGCGGCTCGTCGACATCCAGTACACGCGCAACGACGTCGACTTCCACCGCGGCACGTTCCGCGTCCGCGGCGACGTCGTCGAGATCTTCCCCGCCTACGAGGAGTCTCTGGCGATCCGGGTCGAGTTCTTCGGCGACGAGATCGAGGCGATCAAGGAGGTCGACCCGGTCCGCGGCAAGGTGGTGGGCCAGCTCGACCGCTACGCCGTCTTCCCCGGCTCCCACTACGTCACCGAGCAGCAGCAGCTCCGGCTCGCGATCCAGGCGATCCGCGAGGAGCTGCGCGAGCGCATCGACTTCTACGACAAGGCCGTCCGCTTCCTCGAGAAGCAGCGCATCGAGCAGCGCACGATGTACGACCTCGAGATGCTGGAGCAGATGGGGTTCTGCAACGGCATCGAGAACTACTCGCGCCACCTCTCGGGCCGGAAGCCCGGCGAGCCCCCGCCGACGCTGATCGACTATTTCCCCAAAGATTTCCTGATGATCATCGACGAGTCGCACCAGACGATCCCCCAGGTCGGGGCGATGTTCCGGGGCGACAGGGCGCGGAAGGAGACGCTCGTCGAGTACGGCTTCCGGCTCCCCAGCGCGCTCGACAACCGGCCGCTGAAGTTCGAGGAGTTCGAGCAGCACTACGCGCAGGTGCTGTTCGTGAGCGCGACGCCCGGCGACTACGAGGTGCAGAAGACGGCCGGCGCGGTCGTCGAGCAGATCATCCGGCCGACGGGGCTCATCGATCCGCAGATCCACATCCGGCCGGTGGCCGGGCAGGTCGACGACCTGCTCGCGCGCATCCGGGAGCGGGTGGCCCGGGGAGATCGCGTGCTCGTCACGACGCTGACGAAGCGGATGGCCGAGGATCTGACCGAGTACTACACGGAGCTCGGCATCCGCGTCCGCTACCTCCACTCGGACGTCGACACGCTCCAGCGCGTGGAGATCCTCCGCGACCTCCGGCGCGGCGAGTTCGACGTGCTCGTCGGCATCAACCTGCTGCGCGAGGGGCTCGATCTGCCCGAGGTGTCGCTCGTCGCGATCCTCGACGCCGACAAGGAGGGCTTTCTCCGGAGCCCGCGCTCGCTGATCCAGACGATCGGCCGCGCCGCCCGCAACGTGAACGGCGAGGTCGTGATGTACGCCGATCGCATCACCGACGCGATGAAGCGCGCGATGGACGAGACGAACCGGCGGCGCGCGATCCAGGAGGCGTACAACAAGGAGCACGGCATCACGCCGGCGACGGTGAAGAAGGCGATCCTCGACCTGTCGCCGACGTCGGGCACGCGCGACTACTACGCCGTGCCGAAGGGGCCGGCGAAGCCGGCGGCGGAGGCGGCGCGCGCGGCGATGGACCTCGTCGACCAGATCGACGCGATCCGGCAGGAGATGTTCGCGGCGGCGGAGAACCTCGAGTTCGAGAAGGCGGCGCGGCTGCGCGACCAGCTGCGGCAGCTCAAGGCGCAGCAGGGCGAAGGCGAGGCGGGCGCGGCGGGCGAGATCGCCGAGGAGAAGCCGGCGCGCTCCGGGCGGGCGGCGAGCCGGCGCGGGGCGACGGGCGCGGCGGCGGCCAAGGGCGGCGGCGGCGGGCGAGCGGCGGCGGGCGCCAAGGGCGGCGGCGGACGGGCGGCGGCGGGGGGCAAGAGCGGCGGCGGGCGGGCGGCGGCGGGGCGCGGGCGGTACCGGTAGCGGCGGGCGTCGACCCGGGGGCACGGGCCTGTTAAGGGGCCTGCGCGATGGCCGTACCCTCCGATCCTATCCTCGTCACCGTCACGGGCAGGGACCACCCTGGCATCACCGCCCGGATCACCGGCATCCTGAGCGACATCGACGCCACGCTGCTCGACATCGAGCAGGTGGTGGTGCACGGCAACCTGAACCTCGCGCTGCTCGTGCTCTTCCCGGAGACGCGCAGCGGGCTGAAGGAGCTCTTGTTCGCCGCGAAGGAGCTCGGCGTGACGCTCGACTTCAAGCCGCTCGACGGGGGAGCGCCGGCGCGCGCGCTCGGGAGCCGGTACGTGGTGACGGCGATCGGGCGGGAGCTCGGGGCGAAGCAGCTCCACGACGTCGCCGCGACCCTCGCGGCGCACGACGCGAACATCGAGAAGATAGCGCGGCTGTCGGTCGAGCGGCTCTCCTCGGTCGAGATCCAGGTGCTGCTCCGGCGCGAGGACGAGGCCGACGCGCTCAAGCGCGCCCTCCTGGCGCTCGCGATGCAGAACAGCTTCGATCTCGCCCTGCAACGCGAAGGGCTCTTCCGCCGGAGCAAGCGGCTCGTCGTCATGGACATGGACTCGACCCTCATCCGCATCGAGGTGATCGACGAGCTCGCGCGGGCCAAGGGCGTCGTGGAGCAGGTCGCGAAGATCACCGAGCGGGCCATGCAGGGGGAGATGGATTACGACGAATCGCTCCGTCAGCGGCTCGCGCTGCTCCGCGGCCTCGACGTCGGCGTGCTCCGGAAGCTCGCCGCGGAGCTCCCCATCACCGAGGGCGCCGAGACGCTCATCCGCGTGCTGAAGCGGCTCGGCTACCGGACCGCGGTGATCTCGGGCGGGTTCTCGATCGCGGCAGAGGCCCTGAAGGCGCGGCTCGGGATCGACTACGCCTACTCCAACGCTCTCGAGGTCGAAGGCGGCAAGCTGACCGGGCGGGTCACAGGATCCATCGTCAACGCGCAGCGCAAGGCGGAGCTGCTCGAGACGATCGCCCAGGCAGAGGGCGTGCTCCTCGACCAGACCATCGCCGTGGGCGACGGCGCCAACGACCTCCTGATGCTCCAGCGGGCGGGGCTCGGGGTCGCGTTCCGCGCGAAACCCAAGCTCCGCGAAGCGGCAGACACCTCCCTCTCCGCAAGCGGCCTCGACGCCATCCTCTTCCTGCTCGGCATCACCGAGCGCGAGCTCCTCGAAGTGACGTGAGCAGCGCGAGACCGCGAATCTCGACCAGAACTTAACCGTTTCAGCTTGCGGGCGCCTCCCGGTTCGTCCCCGACGCGATCGTGATCGCCCTGGGCACCGACGACGTCGCCCCGGAGACAGCGAGCGGCCGGAGATGGATCGGGCGCACGGGACGATGGCGGAGGCGCCGTTGCCGGCGATCCAGTCGGCCATGGGCTGGAGATCCCGGCGCGCCGGCCGGGATCTCGCGCGGCCGGCGCGGCCTCGCCGGCCGCGCCGGCGCCGGGACGGTATGTGGGAGCGGCTGCGCCGGGCGCGCCGGGCCCCTGCCGCGCCCGGAGCCTGCGCGAGCGGAGGCTCCCCTCGCGGCCGTCGTGCTATCCAACCGAGGCCGGGCGATGGAGCCGGTTCACCCGGCGGGCTCGTTCCGCCGCCGGGCAGCGGAGGTGAGGCGTGAAGCGGCCGACGATCACGGACATCGCGTGGCGAGCGGGGGTATCCAAGGGAGCGGTGTCCTATGCGCTCAACGGCAGGCCCGGCGTGTCGGAGCCGACGCGCGAGCGGATCCTCGCCATCGCGGCCGAGATGGGCTGGCAGCCGAGCAACGCGGCGCGGGCGCTCTCCGACGGGCGCGCCGGCGCGGTCGGCCTGGTCGTCGATCGGCCCGCGCACACGCTCGGTATCGAGCCGTTCTTCATGCAGCTCATCTCCGGCATCGAGGCGGAGCTCGCCGAGAAGGCGGAGGCGCTGCTGCTCAAGGTGACGGAGGACCGCGAGGCCGAGCTGGAGACCTACCGCCGCTGGTGGGCCGAGCGGCGGGTCGACGGCGTGATCCTCGTCGACCTGCGCGAGGGCGATCCGCGCGTGAAGCTGATCGAGGAGCTGAAGCTCCCGGCCGTGGTGGTCGGCGGGCCGGCGGGCAAGGGCGACCTCGCGGGCGTGTGGAGCGACGACGCGAGCGCCATGAAGGCGGTCGTCGACTACCTCGCCGCGCTCGGCCACCGGTCGATCGCCCGGGTCGCCGGCCCCGCGGAGTTCCTGCACACGGCGATCCGCACGAGGGCGTTCAACGCCGCTGCCCGCCACAGGCGCCTCGACAGGGCGGTGACGGTCCACGCCGACTACACCGGCGAGGCGGGGGGCCAGGCCACGCGCCGGCTGCTCGCCGAGGCCGCGCCGCCGACGGCCATCGTGTACGACAACGACGTGATGGCCGTGGCCGCGCTCGCGGTCGCGCACGAGATGCGCGTCCCCGTGCCCGAGCGGCTCTCGATCGTGGCCTGGGACGACTCGGCGCTGTGCCAGCTCGTCCACCCCGCCCTGACCGCGGTGCGCCGCAACATCGCCGAGCACGGCTCCCGCGCCGCCGCGCTGCTCCTCCGCCTCGTCGCCGGCGAGGCGATCGAGGACGCCGAGTGCAGCGCGCCGACCCTCGCGACGCGCGGCAGCACCGCGCCGCCCGCGCGCCCCTGACCGGCGCTCCCCCGCGGGGCGGCGCGGCCCCTCGAAGGCATGGACACTGAACCGATTAAGTGCTCTGCTCCGCCCCGCGCCGCAGGAGCCGCGAACATCAGCACGAGAGGGAGCATGCACCGCAATTTCGCCAAAGTCGCTGTCCGCAATCAGGCGGTCGCCTGGCTCGGGGCCAATTTCTGGTCGAGGCGCGGCGGACCGCTGATGTGGCAGAGCTACGATCCGGCCCTCGTACGCGAGGAGCTCCGGGTGCTCGCCGACCACGGGCTCACCATGACCCGGTCGTTCTTCTACTGGCCGCACTTCATGCCCGAGCCGGACCGGGTGGACGAGGACTGCGCCGCGCGCTACGGCGACTTCCTCGAGGCGCACGTCGAGGCGGGGCTGACGACGATCCCGACGCTCCTCGTCGGCCACATGTCCGGCGAGAACTGGGACCCCGCCTGGCGGCGCGGGCGCGACCTCTACGGGGACGTGTGGATGGTCGCCCGGCAGGCGTGGTTCGCCGAGCAGATGGCGCGGCGCTTCGCGGGCCACCCGGCGGTGGCGGGGTGGCTCATCTCGAACGAGATGCCCATCTACGGTGAGCGCGAGCGGTCCGTGCGCGAGACGGTCACGAGCTGGGCGAGTCTGCTCGTGCAGGGGCTGCGGGCGGGCGGGGCGAGCCAGCCGATCTCGATCGGCGACGGCGCGTGGGGCCTCGAGGTCACGGGCAACGACAACGGGTTCTCCGTCCGCGACCTCGGCGCGCTCGTCGATTTCCTCGGACCGCACGTGTACCGGATGGAAAACGACATGGTCCGCCAGCACTACGGCGCCGCGTTCATCTGCGAGCTCACGGGCTTCCTTGGCAAGCCGGTCGTGCTGGAGGAGTTCGGGGTGTCCTCGGACTTCGTGTCCGACGAGAACGCCGCGCACTATTACCGGCAGGTCCTCCACAACACGCTGCTGGCCGGCGCCACCGGCTGGATCGGCTGGAACAACACCGACTTCGACCTCATCCACCAGGACCCTTACCGGCATCACCCCTTCGAGCTCCATTTCGGGCTGACGACCACCGAGGGCCGCCCCAAGCCGCAGCTCGTGGAGATGGCCCGCTTCGCCAGGCTGCTCGCCGACATCGATGTCCTCGGCTGCGAGCGCGAGCCGGCCGACGCGGCGCTGATCGTCCCGTCGTACCTGGAGGGCGCGTTTCCCTTCACGGAGGCCGAGGACCGCAGCTACCTGTTCACCATGCTGCGACAGGCCTACATCGCGGCGAAGGAGGCGGATGTGCCGCTCGGGCTCACCCGGGAGCGGGACGGGATCGCGGAGGACTGCCGGCTGTATCTCCTGCCGTCGACAAAGCAGCTCACCGCGCCGACCTGGCATCTCCTGGAGCGGCTCGCCTCCCAGGGCGCCGTCGTCTACGCGTCGTATTGCCACGGGACGCACGGCTCGCAGCGCGGGCCGTGGTACGCGCACCTCAACGCGATGTTCGGCGTCGAGCACCAGCTCCGCTACGGGATGGTCGACCCGGTCGAGGAGGCGCAGGCGAAGCTCACGTTCCAGCGCCCGTTCGGCACGATCGCGGAGGGCACAACGCTCACCTTCCCGGTGGCCGGCACCGAGCACAGCCGCGCTTACCTGCCGGTGCGGCCCAGGGGCGCGGAGGTCGTCGCGGTCGACCAGCGCGGCCGGCCGGCGCTGCTGCGCCGCCAGGTCGGCAGCGGCAGCATCGTGCTCTGCACCTACCCGGTCGAGCACTTCGCCGCGGCGACCCCGCGGGTCAACCCGGAGCCGACCTACCGGCTCTACGACGCGCTCGCCGCGCTCGCGGGCGTGCGGCGGCCGGTGACCGTCGACGACCCGCGCGTCGCGGTCGACACCCTGCGCCACCGCGACGGCCGCCGCTTCGTGTTCCTCGTGAGCCAGGCGGATGAGCCGATCTCGGTCAAGCCGGTCGCGGCCTCGGGGCACCTCGTCGAGCGGGGCGGAAAGACCCCGGTCCACGCCGTGGAGATCGCGCCGTACGACGTGAAGACCTTCGAGCTGCGCGACAGGTAGCCGACGGACGGCTAGTACCAGCGCGGCGTCCCGCAATCGACGTGCAGGTGGTCCCGGTGGCTCGCGTCGAAGTCCGGCCCAAGGACGCGCGACGCGGCCCCGTCGGCGCGCAGCCGCCGGGTCACGCCCCGAAGGAAATGCCCCTCCCGGGTGCTCGGCTCGTCGCCGTGGAGCACGTAATCGCGCAGCACGCTGATCGCGCGGCCCCGCTTCGGGGTGAAGCGCGCGATATCGAAGGCATTGCCGAACGAGTGCTCGCTCAGGCCCTCGCTCCACCGGCGCATCCTGCCGACAACTTCCCGGCAGGCGTAGCTCCCCAGCGTGCTGATGCGGGCGATCGGCGAGCCCAGGTGCGCTTCCGCCTCTTCCTGGATGACGCGCTCGATATCGACGAGCCGGAGGGCGAGCGAGCAGTCGATCTGGAGCGGGGGCGAGTACGCGATGCCAGTCGGACCGCGCGTCAGCAGCACGCCGTGCGGGATGCCGCACCCCTTCTTGTTGGGCTTCTGGGTGTCTTGCATGGGCCGGAACTTCGCGCCGGTGCTCTTCAGCGCGTCGCGGCAGTCCGCGCCCGCGGCCGCGGCGATGTGGTTCCACTGGCGCTGCGCGCGCGGCGGCCGCTCGCGGAGGCCTGTCGCGTCGGCGAGGTGCTCGACCCAGGCGCCGGCCCACCCGGGCGACGCGGCCGGCGGCGTCGCGGGCTCTCCCCCGGCGGCCGGCGACGCCGCGAGGGCGGGCGCCGGCGCCGGGGCGGACGGCGCCCCGCCGGCGAGGGCGGGCGCCGCGACCGGCAGGGTCGGCGCGGGCGGCGCGATCAGCGCGGCCCCGCCGAGCTCGGAGAGCGTGGGGCTTCCATGAGAGCAGGAGAGCGCCGAGATCATCGCCGCCGCGGCGAGACCCGGAAGCAGGCGTGCGTGCACACCGATTCCGTACCTCAGGGGGTGAATCGCGCAAGACAAGCGATCTCCCCGCCCGCGGGTGCCCGCTCACAGCGCACCACCGTTCGCCCGTGTCAGGCCGCTGTCCGCGTCAGACCGCCGTCGCGCCGCCGCCTGCGCTGCCTCCGTCGCGCGCCGCTGCGACCGACTCGTCCGGCGCCCGCGTCCCCCGCAGCAGGAGCAGGCCGGCGAGGCTCACGACGGCCGCACCCGCCGTGAGGCTCCACGGCATCTCTCCCTCCATGACGCCCTGCGTCCACGACGGCTTGAAATAGAGCAACGACACGGCGAGCCCGTTGTTCACGGCGTGGAGGAGCATGCCAGCGAATACCGAGCCGGTGCGGTGGCGCGCGTAGCCGAGGGCGAGCCCGAGCGAGAACGTCGGCAGGAGCCGGTACACCGAGCCGTGGGCGAGCCCGAAGAGCAGCGCCGCCACGCCGATCGCCGCCGCGGGCCCGGCGCGGCGCAGCCCCGCGTAGACGAGGCCGCGGAACAGCAGCTCCTCGCAGACGGCCGGCGTCACGGCGACGAGCAGCAGCACGACGGGGTACGGCTGCCCCCCGAGCAGCACGAGGTCGCCGAGCTCGCGGGCGAAGCGCTCCGGCGGGGGGAACCACCGGAGGAGCGTGCCGCCGATCGCGATCCACGCCGACGCCCCGAGGAGCAGCGCCCCGGCGAGGCCCCGGACCGACGGCGGCCGGAGGCCGAGCGTCGCCCGCGGCGCGAGGCCGAAGCCGGTGACGAGCGCGATCGTCGGCAGGAGGAAGAAGCCGACCTGCGAGACCGCGAGCTGGACCGCCACGCTGGCGCGCTCGATGAGCAGGCTTCCGTAGAAGAAGAGCACCTGGACGCCCGCGAACGCCGCGAGCGAGAAGCCGACCGTCGGCGTCCCGCCCGCGCGGCGCGCGAGGCCGAGCACGGCGCGCGCCGGCTCATGGCCCCCGAGCAGGACGCTCTCTCGCGCGAAGACGCGCGCTGCGAAGAGGAGCGCGAGGCAGGCGTAGAGCGCCGACGAGATGAGCGCCGCGAAGAGCAGATCGACCGGCGCCTCCCCGAGGAACAGCGCCTTGATCAGCACCGCGATGTTGAGGACCGGCGCGTAGGCCGTCCACGGGTTGAGCTCGACGACCGGCAGGGCCGTGACGCCGGCGAGCAGCGAGAGCGGCAGGTACGCCGGCATCAGCGCGTTCTGGCCGTCCTTGAAGTCCTTCGCGAACACGGCGAGCGCCAGGAACAGCGCCGAGAACAGCAGCGTGACGGGCACGAGCAGCACGAACGTCAGCGCGAAGATCCACGGATCGACGACCATCACGTCCGGCAGCATCCGGCTCACCGTCAGCGACAGGCTCACCACGTTGCCGAGCGCCGTGAGCAGGGAGATGACCCACACGGCGAGGAACTTGCCCGAGATGATCTCGATCGATCGCACCGGCGCGCACAGCAGCGTCTGCATCGTGCCGCGCTCCTTCTCGCCGGCCGTGAGATCGATCGCCGGCAGGAAGCTGCCGAGGAGCGACATCAGGATCAGCATCATCGGCATCATCGAGCCGAGGATCTGGCCGACCTTGCGGCTGTCCGCCGCGACGTCGCGCGGCGCGATGTCGTAGGCGATCGAGAACCCCTCGGGCAGACCGCGCGCCGCCTCGCGATCCGCCACGATCGCCCTGCGCGCGCGCCGCAGCGCGCCCTCGAGGCGCGCCTCCGCCATGGCCGAGTCGGCGCGGACCGAGTCGAAGTAGATCGCGACGGCGCCCTTCCCGCCGCGCGAGAGCTCGTCCCGCAGCGTGGGCCACGGGACGAGCACCGCGTCGACCTTGCGCTCGCTCACCGCGGCGCGCGCCGCGGCGAGCACCGGGTTCTCCGGCTCGACCCACCGCGGCCGCTCCCCCTCCCCCTCGTCCTCGCTCCGCTCCGGTTCCGGCTCCGCCGCGGCCTCCGGGCCCGGCGGCGGCGCGAGCGCCCCCGACAGGAGCCCCTCGCGCACGTCGGCGGGCGCGCCGTCCCACGGCGCGAGCTCGATCTTGCCCGCCGATTCCAGCCGCCTGCGCAGATCCTCGGCGAGCTCTCCCCACACCGCGATCCTCGACGAGCGCGCCTCGCGCGCCGCCGCCTCGGAGCCGATGAGCTTGCTCATCCCGAGCGCGAACAGCGGATAGAGCACGACCGGGATGACGAGGAGGCGCACGAGCGTGCGCCTGTCCCGGAGCGACTCGACGAGCTCCTTGCGCAGGATGGTCCATACGATCGCGAGCCTCACGGCGCCTCGCCTCCCCCGCGCGGCGCGCCGGCGCGCCCCGCCGTCTCGCCGGCCTCGCGCGGGCGGCTCCGCGCCGCGTGGTGGAGGAACGCGTCCGTGAGGTTCGTTGTGGCCGTGCGCGCGAGCAGCTCTGGCAGCGTCCCGGTGTCCGCGATGCGCCCCTCGTGCAGGAGGGCGATGCGGTCGCAGAGGTACTCGGCCTCGCCCATGATGTGCGTCGAGAAGAGGACGGCCCTTCCCGCGGCGCGCTCGCGCCGGATCGACTCGACGATGAAGCGGCCGCTGAGGACGTCGAGCGCGGTCGTCGGCTCGTCGAGGATGAGCACCTCGGGCTCGTGGAGGAACGCGCGCGCGATGTTCGCGCGCTGCTTCTGCCCCGCGGACAGCGTGCTGCACGGCCGCGAGGCGAACGCGTCCATCTCGAGGTCGGCCACGAGCGCGTCGATGCGGCGCGACAGCGCGGCCTCGTCCATGCCGTACAGCCTGCCGAAGTAGCGGAGCACCTCGCGCGGGGTGAGCCGCTGGTAGAGCTGCGTGTCGCCCGAGAGGAAGCCGATGCGCTGCTTCGCCTCGAGCGGCCTCTCCGCGAGGTCGACGCCGCCGATGAGGACGCGCCCCGCGGTCGGCGACAGGATGCCGGCGAGCATCCGCAGCGTCGTCGTCTTGCCCGCGCCGTTCGGCCCGAGCAACCCGACGACCTCCCCGGGGTGCACGGCGAGGTCGATCCCGTCCACGGCCGTGAAATCGCCGTACCGCTTCACCAGGCGCTCGGCGAGGAGTGCGGGGCGCATGGCGGCCTTTCCTATCCGGTCCGCGGCGGCGCGCAAAGCGAAGGTCCCGCCGCCGTCCGCCGCATCTACGAGAGGAGCGCCTCCGGCGCGCCGGCCCCTGCTCACGCCGCCCGCTCGGCCTCACGGCGCGCGCACCTCGACGTGCGCCGTGAACTCCCTACACTACCCGTCGAGCACTCATGGAGCCGAGCGCCTCTTCCATGCCCTACCGCAATCGCACCACGACGGAGCGGGTCCAGTGTCCCTGCGGACACGACCGCGATCACTACATGGTGAGCGCCGAGGCGGAGTATCGCTTCCTCGGCTACATCCAGCTCGCCTTCGGGATCTCGGCCCGGCCCACCAGGGTGAAGTACCGGTGCCGGCGCTGCGACACCGTGTTCGCGTCGACCACCGATCCCGCGGTCCTCGACAAGCACTACTGACGACGGGCGGCGCATGATCGTCATCGACACGCCGCCGGCGACCGCCGGCGGCCCAGGGGCTCCATGAAGGGTCGCGTGCTCATCGTCGCCGGCTCCGACTCGGGCGGCGGCGCCGGCATCCAGGCGGATCTCAAGGCGGTCACCGCGCTCGACGCGTACGGCGCGACGGCGATCACCGCGCTCACCGCCCAGAACACCCGCGGCGTCGCCGCCGTGTTCCCGGTGCCGCCCGGCTTCATCGGCCGCCAGATGGAGCTCGTGCTCGACGACATCGGCGCGGACGCGATCAAGACCGGCATGCTCCACTCGGCCGAGGTCATCGACGAGGTCGCGCGCGTCTACGAGCGCCTCGGCCGCGGCGCGCCGCTCGTCGTCGACCCCGTGATGGTCGCCAAGGGGGGAGCGCGGCTGCTGGAGCCCGAGGCGGAGGGCGCCCTGCGCGGCCGGCTGCTGCCGCTCGCCGCGCTGCTCACGCCGAACATCCCCGAGGCCGAGGTGCTGACCGGCACGGTCATCGACAGCGTGGAGGCGATGCGCCGCGCCGCCGCGCTGCTCCTCTCCATGGGCCCGCGCGCCGTGCTGCTCAAGGGAGGCCACCTCCCGGGGGCGATCGTCGTCGACGTCCTCCAGATCGCGCCGGAGCCTGGCGCCTCCGGGGCCGCCGGGGGCGAGCGCCTGTTCGAGGACGCGCGCATCGAGACGCGCGCGACCCACGGTACGGGTTGCACGCTCGCCTCGGCCATCGCGGCCGGCCTCGCCCAGGGCCTCGCCCTCGTCCCGGCGATCGCGCGCGCGCGCCGCTACCTCCGCGAGGCGATCCTCGCCGCCCCCGGGCTCGGCCACGGCCACGGCCCGCTGAACCACGCCCACACGGTGCGGCCGTTCTCCTGAACACGCCGCCGCGGGCCCCGCGCCCCTGTGGAGTACCGCGCCCTGCGGCCCCGCGGCGCCCGCCGGGCTGCGCGGCCCCGCGGCGCCCGCGCCGCCCGGGCCTCCCCACGCCGCCCGCGCGGCGCCGCCGAGGCGCGCCGGACGCGCCAGTCGCAGCGCCCGTGCAACGACTCGTTGCACCCGGCGCTCGAATGGACGACCCTGCGCGCAGTCCGTATCGGCGTGCCGACGCGTCAGCTCCGGCGCCGGCGCGGAGCTCTTCCTCACCCTTCGTGCGCCCGTGGCCGTGACCAAAGATCCCCTCCCTCCCATCGACGTCGGAACGGTCATCAACGACCGGTACGAGGTCCTGAAGAGCATCGGTAAAGGCGGCATGGGCGAGGTGTTCTTGGCCTTCGATCGCCTCACCCAGCAGCAGGTGGCGCTCAAGGTGGTGCCCGAGGCCTCCGCCATGCCGGGCGACGACGAGGCCCTGCGGCAGGAGGTGATCCTCGCGCAGAAGGCTCGCCACCCGAACGTCTGCCGCGTGCACGACCTCGCGCCGAGCCCGTGGGGGCCCATCCTCGTGATGGAGTACATCCCCGGCCAGACGCTCCACAACCACATCCGCAAGCGCAAGGCGGCCGGCGGGTTCAGCGCCGACGAGTTCCGGAAGATCTCGACCGACGTCTGCGCGGGGCTCGCCGCCATCCACCAGCAGGGGCTCGTCCACGGCGATCTGAAGCCCGGCAACGTGATGGTCGCCGACGACCGCGCGGTCATCCTGGACTTCGGCTTCGCGAAGGAGCGCGCGCGCGCGGCCGTGCGCAAGCCGGGGGCGCCGCCGGACGGCGGCACGCCGCACTACATGTCACCGGAGCGCCTGCGCAACGGCGGCGCGAGCCCCGAGGACGACGTCTACGCCGCGGCGCTGACGCTCTGGGAGATGTGGACCTGCCGCGTCCCCGAGCCCGGCTACAAGCCGCGGCTCAAGACGATGAAGCAGCAGATCACCTTCGACGTGCCTGCCGCGCTGACCAACGACGAGATCAGGCAGATCTTCCGCGCGCTGAACCCGGATCCGCAGATGCGCCCCCAGGCGCGGCACATGCGGTTCTTCAACCCGACGCAGACGACGACCGCGCCGATCCAGCTCCCGCGCGAGCGCATCGACCCCGGCCCCGCGCCCGGGCGGGCCATCAAGACGCAGTTCACGCCCGGCGCGCAGTCGCTGCTCGTCACGTACGCCACGAACGCGCCCGACAGCGTCGCGACGCTGTTCCCGCTGCAGAAGCCGGTGCTCTCGATCGGCCGCCGCAGCGATCAGGATCTCGTCCTGGCCGAGGCGACCGTTTCCGGGTCGCACGCGCTGCTCCGGTGGCAGACGGGCTCCTGGCTCGTCGAGGACCTGAACAGCACGAACGGCACGTACGCGGACTTCCCCTTCGAGCGCAAGGCGCAGGTGTCGCTGCTCCACGGGGCCGAGGTGCAGCTCGGCGAGTGCCGCCTCATGGTGGTCACGTTCGGACCGGACTCCCCGCACCACGACAAGGCGAAGCGCTATCTCGCGCGGCGTGACGGCCTCACGGGGCTGCTCGTGCGCGAGCACCTGATGAAGGCCATCGACGAGGACGGCTTCTTCGCCGAGTGGGCCGAGGTGCCGATGCAGATCGCGCGCTTCGAGCTCCGCGGCCAGAACGGCCTCGTGAGCCTGCGCCCGACGATCCTCGAGATGCTCGCGCTGCGCAAGGCAGCGCTCCAGGTCGTCGACCTGACGCAGACGCTGCTGCTGAGCCTGACGCCGGCCGCGGCCGGGCGCACCGGCCCGCTCACGTTCGTCGTCTCGATCGTGGGGCCCAACCTGGACGAGGCGCAGCACGTGGTCGAGCAGGTCGTCGCGCAGGTGCAGGGCACGCTCCCCGAGACGCTCGAGCTGACCGCGACGCTCGTGAAGTGCGAGCCCGGCCGCCCCGCCCGCACGCTGATCGACTGAGGGGGCGCGGCGCCGCGGTGCCCGCGCTCCGGGCCGCTCCCACCGCGGGAGCGGCGGCGCGCTACCGGGACGATCCGCTGCAGGCGTCGCTCGGGGCGGCGTCGCGATCGAGCACCACCTGGCCGACCGACCTCCGCACGTCGATCTCCCCGTGCCAGATGAGCTCCGCGCTGCCCTGCGCGTCGACAACGTCGCGCAGCAACCGCACGTACACCTTGCCCGGGGCGACCTCCGGGATCGCCACCGTGAAGTCGAACGTACAGACCGCGTCGCACCGCGGGTTCGCCGCGTCGGGCTCGTCCCGCTCGGTGATCTCGTAGATGTTGTCGAGCCGCTCGACGCGCATCGCGCGCTGGCCGCAACAGTTGAGGAGCAGCCGGCTGTCCGCGATCGTCAGGGCGCCGCTCGACCGGTCGTAGCGCCAGCGCAGCACCTCGTTGCTGCAGTAGCTCTCGTCCCCCTCGACGGCGAGCCTGCGCTCCGGATCGACGAACCCGCCGGCCTCGCTCACGACCCCCACCTGCGTGGGCTCGGCCTCCAGGCACGCGCCGAGAAGAAGAAGCGACCCCACCGTTGCAAGCGCGCTACAGACCCCCACGTACCTCATGGCCCAGACTTCCTTGCTGTCCCGCCCGACTATCAAAATACGCCCAAAACAGAAAACCAGGGCTCTTTAATAAGAGCGTCCAGAGCGCCCTCCGCGGGCGGTGCCTCGGACACAGCCTCAGGCCAGCAAACGCATGGGCCGCGCGCGTACCGCACCCCGGAGCAGCCGCACGCACATTCACGTGAGTTGTACTCGTTGCGATTCTGACTGTCCAGGCACTCGTGGTAGAGTGCGCTCGGCTATCCGACCGTGAACGTCATGGTCGACTGCCCTGCTCTCTCATCCCACCCGGGCGGCGGCACCCGCTCAGCCGCCGCGAGCGCCGCCGGAGGAGCAGGCCGTGCTCGATTCAGGTCGCGACGAGGGACGCGGGAGACGTTGTCACCGCGCGGCGACGGTCGTGGGGCGGCGGCGCGGGGAGCCCTGCTCGTGGCAGCCCGCATCCGCCGGGGAGTCGTCGAGGACCACCGCGCCCGCGGCCACATCCAGGTCGAGGGAGCCACTCCAGATCACGGCCGGGCCACCCTGCTGATCGACGACGTCGCGCAGCAGCTTCACGTACACCTCGCCCCGCGGGACGTCCTGTACGCCGACGGACAGGTCGAACGCGCACTGCTCATGGCAGCGCCCCCCGGCGCCGTCCGGCTCGTCCCGCTCGGTGATCTCGTAGAGGCTGTCGATCCTCTCGACGTGGATCGAGCGCTTGCCGCAGCAGTCGAGCATGAGGCGGGCATCCGCGAACCGGAGCGTCGCCGCGGCCTCGTCGTACTGCCAGCGCAGCACCTCCGCGCCGCAATAGCCCCCGTCCTCCGCCGAGGCGAGCCGGAGCTCCGGGTCCTGGAACCCCCCCTGCTCGCTGATCCTGGCTTCCTGGACCGCCGCTGCCGAGCTGCAGCCACCGACGCAGCAAGCTCCCACGATCGCAAGGGCGGTCCAGATGCGGCTCGACACCATGCTCTTCTCCATTCTTCTCTCGCTCGCTGACCGGGGCGGCTTGGTGCAACTTTCCAGCCAACTCGCCCGTGAGCAGTCCGGAGGCTAACCGCGACCAACACAGCGGGCCAAAGAAGCGGGAAACGGGGTCGCGGCATCGCGCCGCCTCGCGCGCCGGAGCGCCCCTCACGAGCGCGCAGGAACTGCCCACCCTGAAGACGTGTCCGGGCAGAAGAAGTTGCTGCGGGAAGCCGGGGAAGACGACCGCTGGAACTCCGGCGGTGCGCGCGCTCACCGACGCAGCGCGCGCCGGATGTCCACGCCTCGGCTCCCGCCGCCGCGGCGCGCACCGTGTGTCTGGAGAACAGGAGCGCTCGATGGACCGAGCGTGCTGGACGCCGTGCTGCGGCGTGCAGCGACGGCCCTCCGTGCGCCTCGGCTGCGCAGCTGCGGCGGGCTCCACGGGGCGGGATGGCGGCCCCGGACAGCGCCGCCGGTCGGGTCAGTTCTTCGCCTCGACGGCCTTGCCGGGCGGCAGCGGGTCCCAACGCAGCGAGTCGCCGAGCAGGTTGGAGATCCGCTTCGGGCGCTGCCCGTCGACGCGCATGATGTAGAGACCTGGCCCCTCCCCGGATGTGCGGGTGGAGAAAAACGCCACAAGCCGCCCGTCGGGGCTGCAGGCCGGGTATCCGTTCCTGCCCTGGTTCTGGGTCAGCCGGCCGAGGCCGCCGCCCGTCTCGCCCGAAACGACGAGGTCGGTGTTCTTTCCGACGCCCACCGCGTAGATCGCCTTCACCCCGTCGGGATGGTTGCAGAACGTGGGCGACGACGCGAAGAGCCCCTCCGGCGAGATCGCCTTGCCGCCAACGTAGATGCGCTGGCCGTACCTGCCCTCGCCGGAGAAGGCGAGCTTGCCGGTCGGCGTGAACGCGGGGTGGAGCGCCATCCCCACGTCCGAGGCCGGCTTGACGCTCTGGAAGTCGGGACCGGAAAACAGCTTGATCGTCGACCCCACCCCGATGCTCAGCGCCACCTGGGACCGGTCCTTCGAGAACGCGATGCCGTAGACAGAGCCCTTCACGGGCAGCGGGATCGGCCCGCCCCCGGGCGTGAAGATCTTGTACTCGTCGCCCTTCACGCTCCCCGCCCAGTGGAGCTGCTCGTTCTTCCCGAAGGCCGGGGCGATGGCGGTCTGATCGGGCGGCGAGACGGCCCTGGCGTCGTGGCCGTCGGCGTCGATGGTGAAGACGCGGCGCAGCGAGCCGGAGCCCGAGGCGAACGTCATGTGGCTGGCGAAGCCGCCGTTCTGGCCGGTGAGGGCGCCGATGAGCTGGTCGGCCACCCGGTGCGACTCGAAGCGCACGTCGCGCAGGGGCACGATGAACTTCTTGTCGAACACAGGGGCCTGCCCGCGGTTCACGAGGAACGCCTGGCCGACGAGCTCGGCCTTGTCGGGGCCGATCTTCTTGCCGCGCACGCTCACGACCGCCTCGACCCCCTTCGCGGACCACGCCTTCACGTCCACCGGGCTGTCGGAGAGGTAGAGGCCGTCCGGCGCGGCGCTGTCGGGCAGCACCTCGAACTCGCCGCACAGCTCGAGGTCGCGCCGGACCACGCTGTGGAGGGTGACGTCCTCGGGATCGGAGACGAGCGACGGCAGGACGCCGATCTTCGGGAGCGGGCGCGACGCGCCGGCGACGACCGTGATGTGCCCGAGCAGCTCGTCGGGGTTGGGGGGCGCCGTGGAGGCCGGCGCCTGCGCGGCGGCCGGCGCCTGCGCGGGAACAGAGGGGGCAGCGAGCGCGGCGGCGGCGAGCGCCAGGGCGCCGAGGGCGTATCGAGCTAGTCGCATGTGTTCTCCCTACAGACGAACGTGACGCTCACCTGCTTCTGCCCGAGATCGGGATAGTTCTCCGGCGGCGGCGGCAGAGCCTGCCCCTTCGCCCCCTCGAGCGTCGCCTGCGCGGCCGCGTCGAACACGGGATTCCCGCTCGGCGTCAGCGTGTAGCTCACCATCTGCCCGTCCGACAGGACGATGACCGCGCGCGGCCGGTGCTTCGTGAGCTCCTCCGGCGGCAGGCCCGAGCCGCTCACGCGGAACCTGCTCGAGAACCAGCCCGCGATGCGGGCCAGGTACAGGTCCACCGCGCGCGCCTTCAGGGGATCGGTCTCCGTGCCCTCCTTCACGCCGTCCGCATGCCCCTCCTGGTCGACGTTGGGGGCCTCGCCCGCGTCCGTCTTCGGATCGAGCTCGATGTCGACCTGCTTGGCGACCTCGGCGTCGGGCGGCGGCGGCGCGGTGCCCGCGTCGGCGACCTTGACCTCCGGGGGCGGGATGTCCTTCTCGGTCTTGCCCGCGTCCGGCGACACGAACGCCTTCTGCTCGACCCGCGGCTTGGGCGTCTGGCGCACCCACCGGTCCGGCAGCTTCATCCGGTCGCGCTTGCCGCCCAGCTTGAGCAGCGGCGTGTCCATGTCGAGCACCGGGATGACCTTCACCGGGACGCTCGGCCCCTTGTCGATCTCGGGCGCCGCCGCGGTCGCCGAGAGGTCGGCCAGGCTGATCGCGACGGCGGCGCCCGCCTGCACGGCGACCGCGACAGCGACAGCGATCGCGATGTCCCGCGGGCGGAAGTCGCTCCTCGGCCGGCGCTGCCCCGACGGCGACCTCGGTCCGGGCGCGCGCGCCGCGGCCGTGCTCACGGCGTCGCTCCGCCCGGCCGCGCCGCCGCCCCCGGCCGCGCCGCGCCCTTGGCGGGCGCCGGCGCCGCCCCGCCGGGCTGCGCCGGCGCGCCCTCCGGCTCGAGCTCCGGCTGGACGAGGAGGTTCAGCCCCTCGACCCCGGCGGCCCGGGCGGCGGCGACGACCCGCGCCACGGCGCCGTAACGGGCGTCCTTGTCGGCGCGGATGTAGAGCTCCTTCTCCTTCTGCACGCGCGCGTTCGAGGCGAGCACCCCCTCGATGTCCGCTGTCGCGTCGTCCTCGCCGAAGAGGATCTTCTCCTCCTTCGTGACGGTCACGACCAGCTTCGTGTCCTTCGTCGGCGCCTCCTCGGCGGAGACGTTGGGCAGCTCGACCCGGAGCCCGGCCGTGAGCAGCGGGGCGGTCACCATGAACACGACGAGGAGCACGAGCATCACGTCCACGAGCGGCGTGACGTTGATGTCGCTGAAGCCGCCGCCCCGCCGCCTGCGCCCTCCTCCGACGGACATGCCCATGATCGCCCCCGCCCCTCAGCCCTTCGTGATCACCGGCGTGGGCCGGTCGCTCGTCGACCGCTGGAGCGCCAGCGGGATCGACTCCTGCATTCCCCGCGCGACGGCGGACAGCGACGCGATCTCGACCCAGCCCTCGCTCGCGGCCTCGAGCGCGGCGAGCAGGTCGTCGATGCGCTTGTTGATCGCGTTGTAGGCGATGACCGCGGGGATCGCGGCGAACAGGCCGATCGCGGTCGCGATGAGCGCCTCGCCGATGGCCGGGGCGACGACGGGCAGCGACGCGCTCTTCTGCTGACCGATGCGGAGGAACGCGTCCATGATCCCGTAGACGGTGCCGAAGAGGCCGATGAACGGCGACGCCGCCGCGATCGACGAGAGCGTCGGCATGAGCGAGCTCGCCCGCTGCGTCTCGGTCACGATCGCGCGCTTCGCGATGGATTCGAGCAGCTTGCCGCTCCCGACGCGGCGGCTGAGCTCCAGCACGACGCGGGCGCCCGGCGCGTCGGCGTGCCGCTGCGCGAGCGCGAAGAGCTGGTCGGGCGAGTGGGCATGGGCCGACTCCTGCTCGAACCGCGCCTGCTGCGAGGCGAGCCGCGCGAGCTGGAGGAACTTGAGGACGGCGATCACCCACACGAGGATGGCCGCGAAGATCAGCAGCCAGACGACCACGAAGACGGGACCGGAAGCGTGGAGGATCAGGGAGACGGGATCGAGCTTGATCGGGATCGCCGTCGCCGCCTCGGGGGCGCTTTGCTGGAAGGCCATATCGATCTCTTCGGTCAGGGAATCGGCTCGTCAGGGGATCCGCGCGCGCGGCCCTCGTTCGGTGCGTTTTGCGGCGCGGCCCCCGCTGCTGCCCGGGAGCGCGGCCGTGGCCCTCTCTTCACGTCATCGCGTCATCACGCCATCGCGTCATCGACGCTCCCCGCGCGGGCCGCGCGCGGTGGTAGCGCCGCGCTGGCCGCGCGGTGGCAGCGCCGCGCGGCCGCGCCTGGCTCACTCCGCCAGCAGGATGTCGACCTTCCGGTCGCGCGCCCAGCCCTCTTCGTCGGTGCCGGTCGCCTCGAACTCGCCCTTCGACGAGGTCGCGATGCGGCCCTGCTCGACGCCCTTCTTGCCGAGGTACTCCGCGACGCTGCCGGCGCGCTTCTGGCCGAGGCCCAGGTTGTACTCCGTCTCACCCCGCGGATCGGCGTGGCCGATGAGCTTCATGCCCTTGCCCTTGAGCGGACCCGAGACGAAGCAGCGAGCGAGCGCGTCGAGCGCGGTCGCCGCCTCGCCCTCGATCGACGTCGAGTCGAACGCGAAGCGAGCGGTCGGCAGATCGCCGCATGCCTTCAGGATCTTGTCGTCGATACGGATGGACCCGCTCGTCGGCTTCGCCGTGTCCTGCTTCGGCGCAGGCGCCGCGGGCGGCGGCGGCGGGGGAGGCGCGACGTCGCCGCCGACGTTCGGCGGCGGCTGCGGATCGGAGCCGCAGCCGGCTGCCAGGGCCACGAGCGGCGCCGAGACCACGAGGATCAACGCAGGCAGTTTTGTCATGGGCATGCCGTTACCACGCCGGGGGGCGCGTTGCAGCATTTTGAGCGGCCCGCGGCGAGCCGGCGCGCCGTGACGTTGAGCATTCCTGTAAAGTGCCGCGATGAATCGCCCGGACTTCGCGCGGGAATATTTGGACCACCAACGATCTGACAGCCCTCGCGCCCCCCGATCCTGGCGCGCTGTGGCCCTCTCGCTCGGCGCGGCCGCGACCGTCGCGCTCGCCGCGCCCGGCGCGGCGAGCGCGGAGGTGCCGGTGAAGCGCACGTTCTTCAAGCTGCCCTCGTCGAACGGGTTCGGCGCTGTGCTCCTCGACCTCGGACAGGCGCGGCTCACCCACTTCCGCGAGCACCTGTTCGGCACCGAGGAGCCGCTCCTCGACGAGCGCGGCGAGGAGGTGTGGGTCGGCAACCAGCCGCAGGTCGTGCACACGCGCGATCTGCTCTACGACGCGTACTTCGGGCTGCGGTCCGAGGGGAAGCAGCGGTGGCTCACCGAGGTCCCCGTCGACCTCGACGCGAGCGGCTACGCCGGCTGGACCGAGGGCCAGCGCGGCGGCACCGGCGTCGTCACGATGGTGCAGCGGGTCGGCAACCTGGAGTGCACGCAGTTCTTCTTCGCACCGCAGGGCCTCGAGCAGGCCGGCTTCGTGATGGCGATGCGGGTCCAGAACCGGGGCGACGTGGCCGCCGAGGACGTGGCGGCCTTCTCGCTGCACAACCTCCACCTCGGCTTCGGGCGCCCGGGCGTCATGGCCGATATCGGCGAGTCGGGCGAGACCGTCGCCTACGACGGGGCCGAGGGCCGGCGCGACTTCCTGGAGCGCGCCTTCGCCGGCGTCGTCGTCGCGCGCGCGCTCGAGCCGGCCGCGCGCCACGCCGCGTCGAGCGCGAGCAGCCCGCCGGAAGTCGACGTCTACCGGATCGTCGAGGCGGGCGCCGTCGCCGACCTGCCGGACCTCGACGGGGCCGCGCCCACCGCGGACGGCTCGGTGAGCGCGTTCCAGTGGGACCTCGGCAGCATCGGCCCCGGCGAGGCGCGGTGGGTCGGCGTCGTGTTCGCGCACCACGGCGACCCCTCGGGCGCGGCGGACCCGCTCGTGCAGGGCGCCCTCGACGCGTACCTCGGCGCGCGGGGCGCGGCGGAGGTGGTCGAGGGCGAGATCGCCGCGTACCGCGCGCTCCAGGGCGAGATCCAGGTGCCGCCCACGACGACGCCCGAGGAGGAGGTGCTGCTCCGGCACTCGGCCGTGATGCTCCGGATGGCGCAGTCCCGCGAGAGCCACACGTTCCTGCGCGAGCACCTGACGCGGGACTTCGAGCCGCGCGCCACGCGCTTCGGCGAGACGCTCGGCGGCCAGCCCGCCGCGCTGCCGGCGACGATCGCGCACCGCGGGCGCGGCGCCGTCCTGGCGAGCCTCCCGCCCGGCGAGTGGACGGTCGCCTGGATCCGCGACGGCGCCTACGCCACCGTGGCGATGGCGGCCCTCGGCATGAAGGGCGAGGCGCGCGACGCGCTCGGCTACTACCTCGGCGCGGAGGCGGGGCGGTTCCAGGACTGGAACGAGCTCGCGGCGTACGACATGCCGCCGTACCAGATCAGCCTCGTTCGCTACCACGGCTTCGGGGTCGAGGAGACCGACTTCAACGCCTTCGGCCCGAACCTCGAGTTCGACGGGTTCGGCCTGTTCCTCTGGGCGCTGCGCCAGTACGAGGAGCTCACGGGGGACACGGCGTTCGTGGACGAGCACTGGGCCGCCGCGTCGACGAAGGTCGCGGACGCCCTCGTCGCGCTCGTCGATCCGGAGACGGGCCTCATCCGGAAGGACTCGTCCATCTGGGAGACGCACTGGAACGGGCGCGAGCGCGCGTTCGCGTACACGAGCATCACCGCGGCGCGCGGCCTGTGCGACGCGGCGGCCATCGCGGAGCGGCGCGGCGAGGCCGAGCTCGCCGCCGGGTACCGCGACGCCGCGAACAGGCTGCGCGCCGCGATCGCCGCGCGGCTCACGGACGCCTCGGGCGCGCTCGGCGCGAGCCTGGAGGAGGTCGCGTCCGGCGCGGGGTACTGGGACGCGGCGGTGCTCGACGGGATCGCGATGGGCCTGTTCGACCCGCGGGGGCGCATCGCCGCCGCCACGCTCGCGGGGCTCGACGAGCACCTGCGCGCCCCCGCGGGCGCGGGGTGGTCCCGGAACGACGATCGCACGGATCACGCCGGCGCGAACGACCTGAGCCCCTGGGGCAGCGAGTACGACAGCGCCGAGTGGGTGGTGACCGACCTGCGCGGCGCCGTCGCCGCGCGGCTCATGGGGGACGACGCGCGCGCGGACCGGCTGATCGGGTGGGTGCGCGAGCAGTCGGCCGCGAACTACCTCGCCATCGCGGAGACCTACGACGAGACGAGCGGCGCCTACAAGTTCAACGCGCCGATGATCGGGTTCGGCGCGGGCGTCTACGCGCTCGCGCTGGCGGCGCGCGATGGGCTCGTCGTCGGGCCGGCCTGCGGCGCGTACTTCGACGAGGGCGACACGAGCGGCGGCGGCGGCGGCGCGGGGGGCGGCGCGGGCGGTGGACCGAGCGGCAGCGGGGGCGCCGGCGGAGCGGGCGGTGGACCGAGCGGCAGCGGCGTGCTGGACGACGCCGGCTGCGGTTGCCGCCTCGCGCCCTCCGGCGGCGCGGCGCCGTGGCCGCTGCTCGCGGCGGCCGCGGCCGCGGCCGGCCTCGCGCGACGGAGGCGGGCCAGGGCGCGGCGCTGAGCTCGTGACGGCGAGGCGCTGAGGTTGGACGAGCGCGCGCGGCTGTCGAGCGCGCGCTACTCCTCGCTCGCCTCCTGCCGCGGCCGCGGCGGCGGCGCTTCAGCGGGGGGCGCGGGCTCCGCGACCGCGGCGGCCATCGCCTCGGCGAGCGAGACCGGCGGCGCGGGCCGCGGCGCCGCCTCGGACGCGGGCGGCGTCTGCGCCTGGCGCGCGGGCGTGCCCCTCGCCGAGGTCGCGCGCGCGCCGACAGCGGCGGCCGCGCCGGCGCCGGACGCCGCACCGCCTCCAGCCGCGGAGGCCGCGCGAGCGCCCACAGCGGGCCCCGCGCCGCCGCCAGCCGCAGACGCCGCGCCGGCGCTCGCCTTCACGGCAGCGCGCGGCTGCGGCGGCGCGCCGGGCGCGCCGGGCGCGACGGCGCCGGCTCCTCCCTCGCCGATCGCAGGCGGCTTCTCGAGTGCGCGCGGCGCTCTCCTTGGATGGGCGGGCGCCTCGACCGACGCGCTCACCGCGCGCGCGATCTCCCCTGCCCTCGAGACGCCGCGCTGCGCGCCGTGCGGCCGCGCGGCTCCCGGCGCGCGGGACCTCTGGCCGGCGACCACCGCCAGCACGACCGCGATGGCAACGGCGCAGGCCAGCGACGCCGCCACGACCGCGCGCACGCGGCCGCGGTCCCACGCGCGCGCGCGTGGCGCGACGGGCACGAGCGTGTCGTGGAGCCGCAGCACGTCGCGCACGCTCGGCGGCGCATCGACGAGCACCGCGCTCTCGACCTGCGCCCCCGGGCCCGCCGCCTGCGCCCCAGGGCCCACCGCCTGTGCCCCCGGGCCCACCGCCTGTGCCCCCGGGCTCATCCCCGGCGCCCCCGGGCTCGTCTCCGGCGCGACCGCCGCCGCCCTCGCGGCGGGACGGGCCGCGACGAGCGACTTCAGCGCGATGGACCGGAGATCCATGATCGTGGGGTCGTCGTCGTCCCGCGGCGCCGACGGCGCGATCGACCGCCGGAGCGGAGGAGGTGGCCGGCTCGCTCGCTCCTCGACCCGCGCCGCGGGCGCCGCAGCCGCTCCCCTCCCCTGCGCGCGGAACATCGCGCCGCCGCAGACCCAGCACTCGAGCGCGGACCCGCCGCGCGCGTCGCTCGAAACCGTGGTGACGATCCCGCAGACTTCGCAGTAGACGTCCATGAGCCCCCCGCGGGCCCCGCCCCATGACAGCGGCAGGCCCCCACCGCACCGAAACTGTGACTTAGATTACATCCCGAGTATGGCGTGCCTGAGGCGGCCGTGCATGCGGTCTCAGCGCTCGCCCTCCGGAGGATCGCGCGCAGGCCTGCGCCGCACGGCCATCCAGGACGGCCGAGGAGGCGCAAGAACCGTCCGGGACCGAAGGGTTCCCGTGCGGGCGCTTGCGATGCCTGCCCCTGAGAGGCTGTGGTAAGAGCCGCGGTTCGATGTGGTCGGGAGCGGGCCGCCGGTCCGCCCGACGTGGTCGGGGCTCCCCGCCGGGGGTCACGCTGACAAGGGTTGGGGGGCCGCGTCCGGCCCCCGAAGCGCCCGGAGGATATCGAGAATGGGTCTCAGCGAAACGCTGCTCGATGCGAACAAGAAATCCCAGGTCATCGCCGACTGCTGCACGCTCGTCGACGAGGAGGTGGCCTCGAAGGGCGGGCTCTCCGGCCTGGCGGTCAAGGCTGGCTACGCGGCCGTGAAGGGCATCAAGCCCGGCTTCATCGCCCAGGTGGTCGAGAAGCTCCTGCCCGAGTTCGCGAAGAAGCTCGACCCGATCTGGGCCGAGGCCACGAGCAGCGGCAACGCGAGCTCGTACCTGACGGCGAACCGCTCGCGGGTCGCCGACGCGCTCCTCAGCGTCACCGACGAGAAGGCGAAGACGTCGACGAGCGGCGTGGTTCGCGGCACCTACGAGAAGCTCCGCGGCTCGGCGAAGAAGAACGTCGAAGACGCCATCCCCCGCCTCGCCCAGCTCATCCAGAAGCACGCTTCCTGAGCGCCTGAGCGGCCCGGCGCAGCAGGCCCGCGTTCACGCCGGCCTGCTGCGCGCGAGGGGGATGTGACGTGGGAGAGGGGGATGTCGCGCGCGAGCGGGGCCGCCCGCGCGCCGCGGATCAGCCAGGCTCGCCGAAGCTCCGCGCGAAGAGGTCGCGGATCGCCTCGCGGCCGGCGTCGTTGAGGTCCTGCGTGCCGATGCCGGCGAAGTTCTCGCTGGTGATGCTCGGCTGCCGCGCGATCTCCCAGGCCGAGCCGCTCCAGCGGAACCAGCCGCGCTTCTCCTGATCGTAAACGAACAGCGGCTTCTTCCAGAGGCGCGCCAGCTCGGCGCCCCAGCCGGTGCCGCCGCGCACGGTGCCGTCGTCCTGGAGCGTCCCCACGACGAAGACCTGGCTGGCCGCGTTGATCTGGTGCCAGATCGTCTGGAGGACGTTGCGCACGAGCGGGATCTCGCTCAGCACGCGGCCGAGGCGCCGCGACACGTAGACGAGGCTGAAGTCGCCCTTGCGCAGCTCGTCGTCGCCGAGCACGACGACGCCCCGCTGGCGCTCGAGGAGCCGGTGGCCCTCGAAGCTGTAGTTCAGCTCCTGCACGCCGTACCGCTCGGCGCAGGCGCCGAACTCGGCCTCCGCGCCCTTGGCGCCGCCCGAGTGCAGGCGGAACTGCCGCGGGTCCTTCGGCCGCTCCGAGGGGGGACGCACGTCCTCGTCGATGACGCGCATCGAGTGAGGATCGAGGCGCAGGTGGAGCTCGGCGAGGTCCTTGTTGCCGTGGTCCTTGAGCAGCCGCAGGCGAACCACGTCGCGCTCCGGCTGCAGGTAGACGACCACGCCGACGTGGCGCTCGACCTTCTCGAGGGCGGCCGGCAGCTTGCCCGGGGCGCCCGGCTCGTCGATCTGGGCCGCGACCCAGACCTCGGCCGAGCGCTCCTTCGCGAGCCGCGCGAGCGCCTCCATCGCCGCCTCCGACGCGACCGCCACGTCGAAGCCGTCGACGATGATCACGTCGGGCTCGAAGTGGGCGACGCCGCGCGCGAAGCCGACCGTCTCGAGCATCTTCTCGACCCACAGCCGCGCCGCCTCCTCGGGCGCGTCGGGCGAGGCCTTCACGTGTCCGAGGTGCGAGTAGATCTGCCGGTGCCGCTCGACCTCGATCCGGACGGCCTCCGGCTCGTCCAGCCGCATCGACTGCGCGAGGTCGTGGAAGATCTCGTCGTAGTACGCGCGGACGTGGTCGACCGCGTTCTCGTGCGAGATGTGCAGCACCCGGCGATCCCGGAGCAGATCGTCGAGCGCGATCTGCACGAGCAGCGCCGTCTTGCCCACGCCGGGGCGGGAGACGATGAGCCCGACGTTGCCCCGACCGAGCCCGCCGTGCATCGACCCCTCGAAGACCCGCATGGGGCTCCGCTCGTTCACCTCTTTGCGGTACATGCCGACCTCTTTACTTGGCCTTCTTCGCCTGCTCTTCCCTGTACTTCTTGATGAGCTCCTCCGCGAGGGCCGCCGGGAGGGGAGCATAGCGCGAGAACTCCATCGTGAACTCGGCTTTGCCCTGGGTTGCAGAACGAAGGACGGTCGAGAAGCCGAACATGTCGGAAAGCGGGACCTCCGCCTCGACCCTGCAGAACGCGTCCGCCTCGGTCGAACCGATGATGATGCCACGCCGCTGCATGAGGATGCCGACGATGCCGCCCTGGAACTCGCTCGGCCCCTCGACCGCGACCTTCATCAGCGGCTCGAGGATCTGCGGGCCGGCCTTCGGGTACGTCTCGCGCCAGGCGCCGCGCGCGGCCTCCTGGAAGGCGATGTCCGAGGAGTCGACCGAGTGGGACGCGCCGTCGTTCAGCGTGACCGACACGCCCGTGACGGGCGCGCCGATGAGCTGCCCCTTGGCGAGCATCGACACGAAGCCCTTCTCGACCGCGGGGATGAACTCGCGCGGGATCGCGCCGCCGACGACCTGGTCGTCGAACCGGAACGGCGCCTCTTCCCACGGCTCGATGAAGCCGCCGACCTTGCCGTACTGGCCCGAGCCGCCGGTCTGCTTCTTGTGCGTGTAGTTGAAGTCCACGCGGCGCGTGATCGTCTCGCGGTAGGCGACGCGCGGCGGGCTCGTGACGACCTCGGCCGAGTACTCGCGCTTCATGCGCTCGATGTAGACGTCCAGGTGGAGCTCGCCCATGCCCTGGATGATCGTCTCGCCGCTCTCCGGATCCGCGCCGACGCGGAAGGTCGGGTCCTCCTTGGTGAAGCGGCGCAGCGCCTTCGACATGTTCGCCTGGGCCTTGTTGTCCTTCGGCGTCACCGTCAGCGAGATGACCGGGTCGGGCACGTGCATCGACGTCATCGCGACGCTCACGCTGCCGTCCGTGAACGTGTCCCCGGAGTTGCAGTCGATGCCGAAGATCGCGACGATGTCGCCCGCGCTCGCGCCCTCGATGTCCTCCATCTCGTCCGCGTGCATGCGGACGAGCCGGCCGACCTTGTGGCGCTTGCCCGTGCGGATGTTCGTGACCTCTTTGCCGCGGCTCAGGCTGCCCTGGTAGAGGCGGATGTACGTGAGCTGGCCGAAGCGGCCGTCCTCGAGCTTGAACGCGAGCATCACGAGCGGCCCTTCCGGGTCGCTCGACAGCGTGACCTCGGCCTCGTTCTTCTCGACGTCCACGGCCTTGTTGGTGATGTCGGCCGGGGTCGGCAGGTAGCGGGTCACCGCGTCGAGCAGGACCTGCACGGCCTTGTTCTTGTAGGCCGACCCCATCATCACCGGGACGATCTGGAGCTTGACGGTCGCCTCGCGGATCGTCTTGTGGAGCAGCTCCTCGGTGACGTTCTCCTCGAGGATCGCCTCGGTGAGCTCGTCCGAGTACATCGAGAGCGCGTCGAGCATCTCCTCGCGCGCCACCTTCACCTCGTCCGCCATGTCGGCCGGGATGTCGCCGACGAGGATCTTCTCGCCGTTCGCGCCCTCGAACCGGTAGGACTTCATCGCGACGAGGTCGACGACCCCCTCGAACTTGTCCTCGAGCCCGATCGGGAGCTGCAGGAGCACCGGGTTCAGGTTGAGCTTCTCGCGGAGCTGCGTGCGGACCCGCAGCGGGTTCGCGCCGGCGCGGTCGCACTTGTTCACGAACGCGATGCGCGGGACGCCGTAGCGGCGCATCTGGCGGTCGACCGTGAGCGACTGGCTCTGCACGCCGGCGACGGCGCAGAGGACCAGGATCGCCCCGTCGAGCACGCGCATCGCGCGCTCGACCTCGATCGTGAAGTCCACGTGCCCGGGCGTGTCGATCACGTTGATCTGGTGCCCGTTCCAGAAGCAGTGCGTCGCCGCGGACTGGATGGTGATCCCGCGCTCGCGCTCGAGGTCCATCGAGTCCATCTTGGCGCCGACGCCGTCCTTGCCCTTGACGTCGTGGATGGCGTGGATCCGCTTGGTGTAGAAGAGGATGCGCTCGGTCAGCGTCGTCTTGCCCGAATCGATGTGGGCGCTGATCCCGATATTGCGCAGCTTGGACAGATCGCTGATCACAGAAGGCTCCCCGCCGCGCACCCGTGAGGGCGTGCCCGTGGAGGGCGTGCGGCACGCATTCAGAACATCAGCCGGGCGGACGCACTCTTGCGATCACCCGGTCAGAAATTCGGCGCGGCTCTTAATTCGGCGGCCCGGCCAGCGCCAGGGGGAAAATGATTCTTGGCGACAAATTCAACTACTTGGCCTGGATCCTGGAAAGCCCGACCGTCTCGTCCCACTCCGGACCGTAGCCTTCGTAGTGGATGCGGTAACGCTCCTGCCCCACGATCCCGGTGACCACCGCCGGGTACATCTGCCCGTGCCACTCGACGCGCACGCGGTCGCCGATCTTGTAGACGTTGGTCTGCGACGCCTGGAGCCCCTTGCTCCGGACCTTCGGCGGCGGCGGCGGGTGGACCACGTTGCCCTCGACGAAGCCGCGGATCCGTTCGCGGGGTACAACTTCATCCCAGATGTCGTCGTATCCCTGGTAGTGGACCTTGAACTTTGTCGGGCTGATGACCTCGATGATCTGGGCCGGGTAGACGTTCCCCTCCCACATCACGAGGACGGGATCGCCGATGGCGTATTGGCGCTTGCAGCCCCCCAGCACCAGGGCCAGGGCCAGGAGGAGGGCCGCAGCGCGGGCGCGTGCTGCGGGCATACGTCCCGACCGCCTTACCGCCCCCTCCGGCGCCCTGCAAGAGGGTTCGCGCCGGGGCGCGCGCCCGGGGGACGAGACGGCGCAGCGCCGCGGGGCCGGCCCGCCGGGGCGCTGCACCGCGGCACGAACCCGTGTAGAGAACCGCCCATGACCCGAGATGCTCGTCCTGGCCAGGGCACCCTCTCCCGCCCCTGCCCGTGCGGCACCGGGCGCTCGTACCGCGCGTGCTGCGCCCCGTGCCACCTGGGCGATCGCGAGGCGCCCGACGCCGTGGCGCTGATGCGCTCGCGGTACGCCGCGTTCGCCGTCGGAGACGCCGCGTACCTCTGGCACACGCTGCACATGGGCCACGTCGACCGCGGGCGCGACAGGGACGAGGTGATCCGCGAGCTCAAGGTGACGATGCACCACCACAGGTACCGGGGCCTGAAGATCCTCGACAGCCTGCAGGGCGGCGAGTCCGCGTCGGTGCTGTTCCTCGCCCAGATCTTCCAGGCGGGCGCGGATCGCTCGTTCATCGAGCTCTCCGACTTCCTCCACGACGGCGAGGGCTGGCGCTACCTCCACGGCGTCGCCGTCCCCCGGGTCCGCCTCCGCGTCCCGACCGAGTCGCTGACGATCGCCGAGTTCTCGTCGCTCACCGCCTGAGCGACCTCGGCTCTCGTTGCTGACCGCCTGAGCGGCGTCAGCCGGCGCCCGGGTTCGACGTCCGGGCCTCGTGCCAGCCCATCGCCTCGACGACGGCGCGGTTCTTCTCCACCCACACCGCGATGCGCTCGCGCGTCGTGCGGTACGCGTACTCCAGGATGGCGCGCCGCGCGCGCAGGTTGGCCGGGTTGTGGAGGAACAGGAGCGCGTCGTTCGGCGCCGGCTCGAGCACGAGGACCTGCATCTTGCCCTCGGCGAGCGTCCGGCCCACCGCCTGGTGCAGCCGCGCGTGCGCGCCGATCCGCATCGCCTGGTTGAAGACCCAGAGCATCCCCTTGTCGCGCACGCTCTCGCGCACGCCGTGCCCGGTCGGGACGGGGCGGTGCGCCGTGGACACCGGCACGAGCGGGCTCACCACGATGGTGAGCTCCGCGCCGGCGGCCTGCGCGAGGTCGAGGTGCGCCACGTGCCCGAGCCCGCCGTCGATGTAGTGGCGGTTGTCGATGCGCACCGGCGAGAAGAACAGCGGGAGCGCGAGCGACGCCGCGCAGGCGAGCGACACCGGGACGTCGTCGAGCCCCTCGGCGCCGAAGACGACGCGCTCGCCCGAGTCGAGGTCGTGCGTCGGGATGCGCAGCGTCCGCGGCATCGCGCGGAACGAGTTCGGGATGCCGCGCCGCAGGAAGAACTCGGCGAGGAACCGCTCGTAGCGCTCGAGCCGGAACAGGCCCGCGGGGAGCGAGTCGTTGAAGCGATCGAGCTGCTCGAAGAGGTACTGCTGCGCGGGCGCGTTCGGCGTCGCGTCCCCCCGCGTGGTGAGCCGGACGATCGCGTGGCGGAGCGCGACGACGCTGGTGCTGAGCGCGCGCCGCCACTCGCCGACGTCGATCTGGAGCAGGTGGCTGCGCTCCAGCGGGAAGAAGTTGTCGCTCGGGTCGAGCAGGGCGCGGTAGAGCCGCTCGGTCGGGATGCCGCCGGCGAGGGCCGAGGCCACCGCGGCGCCGCTGCCGTGGCCGATGTAGAGCGAGAAGCTCTGGTTGTCGATCCCCTCGACCCCGTCCTCGAGCGCCGCGAGCGCGCCGATCTGGTAGAGCGCGCCCGTCAGGCCGCCCCCCGGCAGGCACAGGCTGACGCGGGCCCGCCGCGCCGCGTTGCGCGCGGCGGGGCGCCCCTCGCCGCTCGCCTCCACGGTGGTCTGCGGGGCGCGGCCGTCGCCGTCCCCCGCCGCGATCGGCGCGGTTCGGCTCGCGCCGCCGCCCTGGCTCTCGACTGCGGGCATCATGAGAGGTCCTTTTCCCTCGCGCGCGCCGCCGCCTCGGCGCGGTTGCCGAGGGCGCAGGCGAGCGCGATCAAGACGAGCGCGCTGGCGGAGCTCGCCGCCACGAGCCACCCCGGCGTCGCCGCGGTCTCCGGCAGCGCCGCGCCCGCGGCGGCGGGCACCTCGTTGACGGCGCCGGCGTCCGCCGCCGTGGAGAGGAGCGCGAAGCACTGGATGGCGTTGTAGGTCGCGTGCAGCAGGATGGGCGGCACGAGCGAGCCGCTCGCGAACCGCAGGGTACCGAGGGCCACGCCGAAGATCCCGATCGGCAGGAACTTCTGCCACTCGATGTGCGCCACGGCGAAGAGCGCGGCCGTGACCGCGATGACGAGCGGGCCGCCGTGCTTCCAGCGCATCGGGCGGGCGAGCGCGCCGCGGAAGAAGACCTCCTCCAGCGCCGGGCCGAGCCCGATGAAGATGAGGCCGAGGGCGGCGCGCTCGACCGCGCTCGCCTCGACGAAGACCCGGACGAGCTCCGCGTCGCTGATCCCCGACGGCCAGCGCCGCTCGATCAGGTTGTAGAGGGCGGCGATGGGCCCCTCGAGGGCGAAGCCGAGCGCGACCGCGAGCGGGTAGAACGCCGCGTGCGTCCGGCGCAGCCCGAGGAACTCGCGGATCGAGGCGCGCGGCGCGTGGAGCTGGAGGACGCCGAAGAGCCCGAGCAGGTACGCCGCGGCCTGGCACGCGAAGCTGCTGACGACGTCGAGCTCCGGCTCCGGCCGGAACGAGGCGACGAGGCCGAGCAGCCACAGGAACAGCAAGGTGACGCCCGCGACCCAGCCGACGGCCGCGCGGACCGACATCGGTCGCTCCGCGTCGCCTCGCTGGAAGATCGGGCCGGGCCCTCTGTCGCCGGGCGGAGGCTCGGGGGAGCCGCGCAATGGATCGGTCATCGTCCTCGCAGATGAGGCAGGACGCCCCGCTTCACCACGGTGTCCGTGCCGAGGCGATCGTCCGTCTCCGGGTAGTCGATGGTCGAGTGGAGCCCGCGGCTCTCGTGCCGGGCGGAGGCGCAGCCGACGATGAGCTCGGCGACGGTGGCGATGTTGCGCAGCTCGAGCAGGTCGCGGGTGACCAGGTGCTTCCAGTAGTACTCGCGGATCTCCTCCTGGAGAAGGGAGATGCGCCGGGCGGCGCGCCGCAGGCGCGCGTCGGACCGGACGATGCCGACGTAGTTCCACATGGTGCGGCGCAGCTCGTCCCAGTTGTGGGCCACGACGACCTCCTCGTCGCTCGCGACCGCGTTGCCGGCCTGCCACTCGGGCACCTGGGGGAACGGGCTCTGCCGCAGCTCGGCGATCTGGGCCGAGAGGCGCGCGGCCGCGCGCTGGCCGAAGACGAGCCCCTCGAGCAGCGAGTTCGAGGCGAGGCGGTTGGCGCCGTGGAGCCCGGTGCACGTGCACTCGCCGATCGCCCAGAGCCCGGGGATGGTCGTCCTGCCGTAGAGGTCGGTGGTGATGCCGCCGCACATGTAGTGGGCGGCCGGCACGACGGGGATCGGCTGCGTCGTGATGTCGATGCCGTAGCGGAGGCACTGCGCGTGGATGGTCGGGAAGTGCTCGCGGACGAAGCTCGCCGGCCGGTGGGTGATGTCGAGCAGCACGTAGTCCGAGCCGGTGCGCTTCATCTCGAAGTCGATGGCGCGCGCCACGATGTCGCGCGGCGCGAGGTCCTTGCGCGGGTCGTGGCTCGCCATGAAGGCCGTGCCGTCCGGCAGCCGGAGGATGGCGCCCTCGCCGCGCAGCGCCTCGCTGACGAGGAAGCTCTTCGCTTCCGGGTGGAACAGGCAAGTCGGGTGGAACTGGTAGAACTCCATGTTCGCGATCTCGGCGCCGGCCCTGTACGCCATGGCGACGCCGTCGCCTGTCGCGACGTCGGGGTTCGTCGTGTAGAGGTAGACCTTGCCGGCGCCGCCCGTCGCGAGCACGGTCGCCCGGGCGAGGTAGGTCTCGACGACGTGCGGCCTGGAGGCCGGGCGGTGGCGGGTCGCGGGCCGCTCCGAGTCGGGCGGCTGCGGCGTGCCGTGGTGGAGGGCGGCGTCGGTCTCGTCGAGCACGTAGGCGCCGGCGCAGATGTCCGGCCCGCCGAAGCGGGAGAGCAGGATGAGGTCGATCGCCGTGTGGTGCTCGGCGAAGCGGATGTTCGGGTTCTGCCGGGCCTGCTCGAGGAGCGCGCGCTCGATCTCGAGGCCGGTGGCGTCGGCGGCATGAACGATGCGCCGCGCGGAGTGGCCGCCCTCGCGCCCGAGCCGCACCTGGCCGTTCTCGTGGTCGAACTGGGCGCCGCGCGCGATGAGCTCGCGCACCCGCTCGGGGCCTTCCCGCGCGCAGATCTCGACCACCACCTGGTGGCAGAGGCCCGCTCCCGCCTCGAGCGTGTCGGCGATGTGCGCCTCGGGGGTGTCGTCCGGCGCGAAGACCGCGGCGATGCCGCCCTGCGCGTACTTCGTGTTGGACTCATCGCGCGACCGCTTGGTGACGACGATCACCTCACCGTGCTCGGCCGCCTCCAGGGCGAATGTGAGACCCGCTACACCGCTGCCGATGACGAGGAAATCGGTCGTAATCGCCACGGCCCGGAGGGTAGCAGGAGCGGGGCGCATGAAGGTAGGCCGTGGTGGGCCTCCTGTGCGAGATGGCGTGTGGGGCGCGGCGGCACAGGCGCCGGGCGTTCGGGCGGGAGCCGCGCCGGGGCAGCCGCGCCTGGAGGCGGGAGCCGCGCCGGGGGAGCCGCGCCTGGAGGCGGGAGCCGCGCCGGGGGAGCCGCGCCTGGAGGCGGGAGCCGCGCCGGGGGAGCCGCGCCTGGAGGCGGGAGCCGCGCCTGGAGGCGGGAGCCGCGCCCGGCGCGGAGCGCCGGCGACCCGACGCGAGGGCGCTGGGGCCGCGGGGCGCCGGGTTCCCTCGTGGCGCGGCGCACACCGGCGCTTCACGACACGGCGCACACCGGCGCTCCCGGCCATCCTCTCACGGCGCGGCGCACACCGGCGCTCGCAGCCAGCCTGCGCGGGCGCGTTGCGAGCAAGCGCGCGCACGGGCTGGTCGCGAGCACAGGCCGGTCAGCGCCCGTGTGGAGGGGGCCCGGCGTGGGCGCTTCGCTCAGGGATCGTCGCGCTCGAGGCGAGGTGCTCGAACGAGCTTCAGGTGCGCCGGCCTGCTGCGGCGGGAACCCTTGCGCCGCTGTTCATCCGCCGAGGAGGTGTCCTTCACCAGGTCGAGGCCGAGCAGGAGCCTGGGGCGTATCCCGGAGGGCGGCGCGAGCTCTTCCACCGCCTCGCCGCGAGCGGCCCGCCGGGCCATGCACTGTTCGCAGCACCGCTCCGGGTCCCAGTCGATGTCCTCGAGGCCAAACTCCCGTACCCAGGCCCGCTCCCACTTCCCCATCTGGCTGAGACAGGGGCGCACGCGAGAGGGAGGGATCTCATCTCCGCGGGATTTCCGGCGCATCGGCGGGGGTGCTCCTTGGCAACGGATATCGCTGATTCTGCCAATCAAGGAGGAGCCCGCCAAGCGCTTTCTCGGGCCCTTCCAGCGAAGGTCGCGCACGCCCAACAGCCTTGAAGATTACGACGACAAGATCCAGATTATCGACAAATCATCATACCCTCGCAGCCCGCAGCGGCACGGGCCCCGGCGGGGCTCCCCGGGCTCGCGCAGCGATCTTTACGCCGACTCAGATCGAATTTCCGAAAAATGTTCGGACCAGGCCTCCTCATCCACGGTCACGCGCCGGCGCCGCACGCGCGTGCGGCGATCGCGCTGCCCCAGCGCGCGCCAGGATGCACATCATCTGCTCAGACCTGCCGTGCTCATGAGCGCAGTCCACGAGCAGGCTCGCCGCGAGACGCAGCTCGTGGGGCGCCGCAAGGATGCCGGCAATGCGATGCTCGGGTACCGAGCCCCAGAGACCGCCAGAGCACACAAGGAGGATGTCGCCCGGCTCGGTGCGCTCGAGCTGGGTCTTCACCTCCGCTGTTGCCTCGCAGCCGAGCGCGCGTGTCGCCGTATTCGCCCGTTGAGCCAACATGGCCAACGTATCCTGCGAGATGCCTTCGACCGGCACACCCTCATCGCGTGCCGCGAGGTCACGCGTTCGTTCCTCCAGTTCCCGTCACGGTCGATGGCCGTGCGGGAGACGATCTCACCGGCGACCAGGAACAGCCCGAGGCAAGGCAACGCACCGAGGCTCTCCTCGTTGCTCGTACGACGCCCCGACAAAGGCCTTCCGCTCCTGCCTCGATGGCGAGCGTTGGGCACACCATCATCCACCTCGCACGCTCGTCCCTGGGACGAGCCGAGCCAGGGCGCACCGCGTCGGCGGTGCGCCAGATCCTCAACGAATCGGTAGACCAGCGCACGGCGCAGCCACCGTGGGTGGTCAGCGCGCCTGGGCCGTCAACGTCGGCTCACGTGAACCGGCTCCCCTCCCACGCCCCGCGCTGGGTCCTCGGAGCCTTGGACGCTCTCGAGCCAACGTTGCGGCGCAGCCGCGCCGGCAGCGGCCAAGCTTCGCGGGCTCCTCGCGGAGCAAGAGCGATCTGCTGCTGGGCTGCCTTCAGCGACCGTCGGATGACATCCGCGCTCGCGGCCCGACGCAGAAGGGTTCAGCAGATCTCCGGTCCGTCCGCCCGCGCCTTGGGCATACCACACGGAGGTGGCCAAGTTGCAAGCGCCGAGCAGCCCACCGTGCCGCGTCTCCGCGACAAAAGAATCCCTATCACCCCGACGCGGGGTGCGTCCAATCATTTCTTGTTGTCTCCTTCAGCTCAGCGGTTCGCGGAGCACCGCGCCAACACGTCGCTCCTCGGCCTTGCGCTCAGTTCTCAACGATTCTCAATCATTCTCACCGCGCTGCTCACTTCACTGGCTGCAGCTCGCATTGCCCGTGAAGTCCCAATATTCTCCGCTCACACCCACGTCGCCGGCGTTTCCTCTCGGCGCCGGACCTCCGCCCTCGCCCGCTGTGCCCCCCATGAAGTTCGCCAGCGTCACCGCAGCACCCGGCACCGCCCCATATGCTATGCCCACCGCGTGCCCGCCTCGGCCGCCCGCGCCGGGGCCGCCCATGCCTCCTTGACCGCCATCTCCGCCTCGGCAGCCGATGGATCCACCAAGGGGCGAAGCGGTACCTCCGGGCGCGCCGCTGCCTCCAGGGGCTCCACCCCTCCCGCCGGCTCCGTTGCCCCCATTGCCCGCCTTCCCCACCGCGACGGTCACGTCGGTCAGCACCAGCTTCGTCCCCAGGCTCACGATCCCGAGGCTCGATCCCCCGGCCTTCCCGCCCCCGCCTCCCTTGCCGCCGCAACCACCGGCGCCGCCTCCGCCGCCGCTCGCACCCACGCCGTCCACCGTAGTCCCGCCTGCGCCTGGGCAGAACACCCCCGCCTTCGCTCCCCCTCCGCCTCCACCCCCTTGACCTCGCTTACCGGGTGTGCCGCTCTGGCCGTCGCCGCCAACGATGCCGGCCAGCGTCAGTGTCGTGTCGCTGCTGGCGATTCCCGGGTCGCCAGAATCGCCGCTCTTGCCGTTTGCCCCGGCATTACATTCGTCAGCGGGATCCGTTTGCCCCGAGCCTCCGATCCCTCTGTTGCTTGGGTTCTGCTCCGGCAGCGGCACCCCATCCGCTCCCTTCTCCCCGTTGCCTTCCTTGGTCCCCGTGATCCCGCCAGGGCCGCCAGCGCCCCCGCGTGTCTCGCCGTCCTCGCACTCCGTCACACCGGGGTCGCCGCCGAACACCACACTCGGGTTGGTGCACGCATTCGACACATTCATCGGCGCGCTCGCTCCCACCTGCGGCGCCTCCCCCGGCGTCTCGCCGTTCGCGCCATCCATGGCATCGCCCGCGGTCACATCCACTTGCGCGAGCTCCGCCTCGACGTCCGCCACCGCCACGCCGATCGACGACCCACCCGGCTCCGTCGCGCTCGCCGCGCGGATCGCGAAGCTCCTCACCTTCGCCCCGCTCGCGCCTTCCGTCATCGTGAGCGCCACCGCGCCCGCCGGTCCCTCGATCGCGCTGCGGGCCTCAGCGCTCCACGCCCACTCCGCGTCGCAATCGAAGCCGCCGATCACCTCGACCCCAGCCTCGATCGTCACACTCTCGCCGAACGCACCACTCGCGCACGCGAGCACCCGCTTGCCGTTTGCCTTCGCAACCGCCTCCCCGAGCGACGCATACGGCTTCGCCTTCGTCCCGTCTCCCCCTGCTTCCGCCGTCGCGCTCGCGAACACCGCACACTCGTCCCTCACCGCGCTCGCGTCCTCGGTCGGGTCTCCCTCGCACGCTGGATTCGGCGGTCCGCCGCCCGCGGCTTGGAGCCAGTCGTGTTCCGGGCCCTTCAGCATGTAGTCAGGGTCGCTGGTCAGGCCGATCGACAGCGCGTCGCACCCGACGGCCGCCAGCACCGCGCAGAGGGTGCCAGCCGTGATGCCACCAAGTCTTCTCCCGTGCTTGCGCACCGCTCCTCCTCGTGAATTTCAACTTTCAGGTGTCGCCGACACGCGCCACGACGCACGTCACGTCGCTGATCTCCCCATGCTCATGAGCGCAGTCCATCAGCAGACTCGCCGCGAGGCGCAACTCGTGGTGTGCCGCAAGGATACCGCTGATTCGGTGCTCCGACACAGCGCTCCAAAGCCCCTCCGAACACACGAGAAAAATGTCGCCTGGCTCGGTGCGCTCGACCTGCGTCTTCACCTCCACCGCCGCCTCGCAGCCGAGAGCGCGAGTCGCCGCATTCGCATGTTGGGCCAATACGACCAACGCATCCGGCAAGACTCTTCCATCCGTCAGGCCACCGTCGAGCGTTGCCTGATCGCGCCTTCGCTCCTCCAGCTCCCCGCCACGCAACCGGTAGACGCGCATATCGCCAGCGTACGCAATATATGCTGCCCCCGGCGCGAGCAGCACACCGGCGAACCTCAAAGGCACACCGCACCGTCCCGGATCCGCGCAATCGTTCCCGAGACCACAGCGGTTTGTTCGACGCGGGCTCATCATGAGCCGCACTTCGTCGCGACACCGCGGCGAAGTCATCTCATCAACACCACCATCATCCCCACGGTCCCTTTCGATGCACTCGTGTACCATCTCAATCGCCGTGCGGGAGACAGCCTCTTCACCGAATCCACCGACGACCAAGAACAGCCCCAGACAAGGCAACGCGCCAGAGCTCTCCTCCATGCTCGTACGACGCCTCGACACAGGGGCATCCGCCCCCGCCTCGACGGCGAGCGCTCGGCACACCATCATCCACCTCGCACGCTCGTCGCGAGGACGAGCCGAGTCACGGCGCACCACGCCCGCGGTACACCAAATCCTGATTTGTCGCCCAGCGCACGGCGGCGTCGCCGCCGTGCACCCTCACCGCGCCCGGGCCGTCAACGTCGGCTCACGCAAACCAGCACCCTCGAGATCGAGCCCTCTGCTCAAGGCTCCTTGCGTTCGACACGCGGTGAGCGCACGAGCTTCAGCAGCGTCAGCTTGCCTCCGCGCTCGCTCCGTCGCTTCGGACCACCAGCCCTCGGTGGGATCTTCGCCCAGCCATGGCTCCGCATCCACCTCGGTCGGCTCCCCGACGGCGGCGCAACCTCCTCCACCACCTCTGCCCGAGCCGCTCGCTTCGCGACGCAGTGCTCGCAACACTGCTCCGGATCCCACGGGATGTCATCGAGGCCGAGCTTCCGTACCCATTTCCGCTCCCAGTCGCTCAGTCCACTCAGGCTCGGGCGCCGGCGAGAAGGAGGGACGTCGTCTCGGCGGGACTTCCGGCGCGTCGGCATCGCTGCTCCTTCCGATCGGGTAGCGCTGATTCTGCCCATCCCGGAAGAGGCCGCCAGGCGTATCTGTCAGAAATCGATGCCTTTCGATGGTTTACGACCAGACTTGTCAATTTTCCACAAGCTCGTACGTGATGCTCACTTTCCGCGGCTCTCGCTGGCACCGAAGCTGCTGCGGACACCGCTCGACACCTCCAGCCCTCCGGCACAGCCGTCGGGACGCACCTCTCCCCAGCGATCGCGTCTCGCGCGACCGCCTCCACCAGTTCCTCCCGCGGCGGCGCGGGCGGCGCACTCGACGACGACGCCCGCTACCTGACCGCTCGCTCACGGAAACTCCTGCTCCGCTGCGCTTACGCCCTCGGCGCCTGTATTTTCCGCGACGTTGCTGCTTCCGCCGGGTCCCCCGACTCCCGCCGTGCCGGGGGTCAACGTCGTCTGCCCCTCCTGTTTCACCGCATCGCCCCGGTACGCGATCGCAAGCGACGGCCCGCCGAGACCTCCTCCTCCGGGGCCGCCGTTGCCTCCCTGGCCTCCCTTCCCTCCATCGCACGCGTTCTTCGACCCGCCGACCCCCATGCCGCCGACGCCGCCAAGACCGCCGGCTCCGCCCGGCTGCAGGTCACCGCCAGCGCCTCCCTTCCCTCCGTTGCCCGCCTTCAGCACGCAGTCCTTCAGCGTCACCTTCCCGTCCACGCTCGCCAACGCGATGCTCGCTCCGCCGGCTCCGCCCCCTTGCCCCGGCAGCCCGCCGCAGCCGCCGGGTCCGCCGCTGCCTCCGCTCGCTCCGGCTCCTGGCATGCCGCCTCCGCAGATCGCCGCGCCACCTTTCGCCCCTCCGCCCCCGCCTCCGCCTTGCCCGGGTTTGCCCGCTCGCCCGGCCTCGCCACTCGCGCCCACGTACCCCGACGAGCTCAGCGTGCCGCGACCGCTCGCGGCGAAACCAGGTTCGCCGGCCGGGCCATTATCGCCGCCCTGCCCGGTGCCACCGGCGGCGCAGCTCCAGTCGCCTGCCGCGGGCTCCCCGGAGCCGGCTGCTCCGAGCGAGCCGGGCTCTCCGATCTCTCCACTGCCGCCGTTGTTCACCCTGCCAGCGCCGCCCTCTCCGCCGATCGACAGCGCGCCTCCGCACGCGTTCTCGACCTGCGTTCCTCCTGGCAGCGCCGCATCCGGCGCTCCCGATGTATCGAGATCGCTACAAGCATCCGTTCCCGCGTTCCCCGGTGACGCCTGCACCGGCACCTCGCTCGGCGCATCCTCTCCCTCCGCGCCGTCCGCCCCGTTCCCGGCGATCAGCTCGCACCGCACCAGCTCCGCCTCCGCGCCGTCCACCAGCACCGCGATCGACGACGCTCCCGGCGCCTGCGCATCCGCCGCGTGCACGGCCACGTCCTCGATCCTCACCGGGCCTTCGCCCCGCATCACCTTCAGCGCGATCCCCCCTTCGCCGGGCGCCACCACCGTCTTCGCCGTTTCGCCGATCCATCGCCATCCGTTTGCGCAGTCGAGGCCGCCGAACAGCCCCATGCCCGCGGGTACTCCGCCGCCTCGGCGAACTCCTCCGCGCACGCGTACACCGCGCCTCCCTTGTCCGCTGCCCGCTCGATCGCCGCGCTCAGCGTCTTCACGGGCTCTGCCTTCGTCCCGTCACCCGTGTCGTCACCGCTCGCTGACACGAAGACGCCACACGCGTCCCCTACTGCCTCCGGGTTCTCGCTCGGCACGCAGCTCGCTGGTGTCCCGCCGCCACTTCCAGCTTGAAGGAAGTAGTCGCACGTCAGCATCCGCTGGCAGTTCCCTGTCACATCGAGCCACAGCGCATCACAACCGGTGGCCATGATGGCGATCGCCGCAGTCGCCCATACCCGCTGCTTTGTTTGGGTTCTCATCTTCTTCTCTCTGCAGCTCGTTACCAGACGCCCAGCAGGGCGACCCCTGCGGTGTGAGCACCTACTTGGGGCAGCACACGCACTGGCGCTGCCACCCGCGCCGCCGGCCGCGGCCACAGGACATAAGTCACCGCGGCGACGGCAAGCACGCCTGACGCTGCAAACGCTACTCGTGCCGCATTGCCGAAGGTTTCCTCGCGCGATCCGGCATCATTCAGCTCCGAGCAACGATCCACGAACGCGCTCGGCGGTCGCTTGCACTGCCCACCTGCGTCGATGATCGCACTGCCCTGCGCGTCGACATCATCGCTTGCAGCGTTCGACGCCACCGTCATCCCGATCCCCACCCCGAGCCCCACCGCGCTCGCCGCCCCCAGCGCGATCACCGGCACCCAGCTCCTCTTCTCCGGCGGCGGCGGCGGCTCCACCGGCACCGCCGGCTGCCCCGCCACGGGCCCGACGACCCCCGCCCCCGTCGCGCTCCCGCCCCCCTCCGTCTTCACACCCGACGCCTGCGCCTCGCTCCTCACCGGCGAGATCGCCAGCCTCACCTCCGCCGTCCCGCCCTTCGCCACGCTCACCGTCTGGCTCACCGGCTCGTAGTCCAGGTGCCGCGCCTCCGCCCGGTGCTCGCCGGGGTCCACGAACACCTCCCCTTCCAGCGGCGCCCGGCCGACGCTCTTGCCGTCCACCAGCACTTCCGCTCCCGCCACCGTGACCGACACCTTGAGCGCGCCCACCTGCGCCCGCGACTCCGCCAGCCACTTCTCGGCGTTCGGCTTCAGCTTCGCCACCCCCTTCAGCAGCGGCCAGTGCCTCAGCGCGAACGAAAGGTACTGCGCTGCTTCCCGGTGTTTCTGCAGCTTGTATTCCGTGTTCCCGAGGTTGTACGCCACGTCGAACGTCGGGTTCAGCTCCCAGGCCGACTCAAGCTCCGCCTCCACATACGGATCGGACACCGTGGCAGGCGGCGAGGTGCTGCGCTCCTCGCCCCACGCAACGCGCACAGGAGCGCAGCACAGGGCGACAGCGACAAGCAGGCTGCCCACCCCCGGCCCGTGCTCGGCCCTGCGGGCCTGCGCGCGGTCCGCCCCTCCCACGCCCCGCGCTACGCGCGGGACGGGAGGGGTCTCAGGATCACCCGCAGCTCTCGAGCCTGCGCTGCGGCGCATCCGCCTGGCCGCAGCCACAGTTCGCGGGCTCCTCACCGCGCAAAAGCGATCTGCTGCTGGGCTGCCTTCAGCGACCGTCGGATAACATCCGTACTCGCGGCCCGACGCAGAAGGATGCAGCAGATCTCCGGTCCGTCCGCCCGCGCCTTGGGCATTCCACTCTGAGGTGGCGAGGTTGTCAGCGCCGGGCAGCCCACCGTGCCGCGTCTCCGCGACAAAAGAATCCCTATCACCCCGGCGCGGGGTGCGTCCAATCATTTCTTGTTGTCTCCTTCAGCTCAGCAGCTCACCAGCCGTGGCCCTCATTGCTCGGCCAAGCGCATTCCGCTGAGCTCCTCGGAATTACCAAACACCCCATCACTCTTCTCAGTCTCCGCAGCTCTCGTTGGTCGCAAAACTCCAGCAGACAACGCTCGCCCCTTTGACTCCGTTGTTTTGCTCCAAGCCACCGGGCCCGGCGCTACCACCGTCGCCGGCCGTGCCCATGGTGAACTCCATGAGCTCCACTGCGGCAGTCGGCGCCGCGGCGTAGGCGATGCCCACCGCGTGGCCGCCTCGACCACCGCCGCCAGGGCCACCCATCCCGCCTTGACCGCCTCGGCCACCATCACAGCCGATCGATCCACCGAGGGGCGAAGCAGCCCCCCCCGCGCCGCCGCTGCCTCCAGCGGCACCGCCTCTCCCGCCGGCTCCATCTCCGCCCTTCCCCGCCTTACCCACCGCGACCGTCACCTCCTTCAGCACCAGTTTCGTCCCCAGGCTCACGATCCCGAGGCTCGACCCGCCGGCCTTCCCGCCACCGCCTCCCTTACCGCCGCAGCCGCCGGCTCCGCCCCCACCACCGCTCGCGCCAAGCCCCGGGACGGTGTTCGGGCCTCTCGGGCAGAACTGCCCCGCTTTCGCACCGCCACCTCCCCCTCCCCCTTGACCTCGCTTCCCGATTGTGCCGTCGCCTCCGTCGCCGCCCTCGATGCCGGCCAGCGTCAGCCGCGTGTCGCTTCCGGCAGCGCCAGCCATGCCACGGGCTCCACTCTTGCCGATTGTGCCGGGTTTGCAGTCGCCGTCTGGATCCGTCTGTCCCGTGCCGCCAAGTCCGGACGCATCGGGATTCGGCTCCGGTACCGGCGCGCCATCCGCCCCGATCTGCCCGTTGCCGTCGTCCGCGCCTGGGACCCCGCCCACCCCTCCGGCACCGCCGCGCGTCTCGCCGTCCTCGCACATCGTCACGCCGGGGTCGCCGCCGTACACCTGCGCCTCCCCAACACACGCTGCCGAGGCCGTTGTCGTGGACCCGCTTGCGCCGGCCAGCGGCACCTCGGTCGGCGCCTCGCCAGTCGCGCCATCCATGGCATCGCCCGCCGTCACGTCCACCTGCGCAAGCTCCACCTCGACGTCCGCCACCGCCACGCCGATCGACGACCCACCCGGCTCCGTCGCGCTCGCCGCGCGGATCGCGAAGCTCCTCACCTTCGCCCCGCTTGCGCCTTCCGTCATCGTGAGCGCCACCGCGCCGGCGGGTCCCTCGATCGCGCTGCGGGCCTCAGCGCTCCACGCCCACTCCGCCTTGCAGTCGAAGCCGCCGATCACCTCGACCCCAGCCTCGATCGTCACGCTCTCCGCGAACGGCTCGATCGCACACGCGAGCACTCGCTTGCCGTTCGCCTTCGCAACCGCCTCCCCGAGCGACGCATACGGCTTCGCCTTCGTCCCGTCTCCCCCCGCTTCCGCCGTCGCGCTCGCGAATACCGCGCACTCGTCCGTCACCGTGCTCGCGTCCTGCGTCGGATCAGCCTCGCACGAGGGGTTTGGCGGTCCTCCGCCACTGCCTGTCGGCAGGAAGTGCCCGCATGTGAGCAGGAACTCGCAGTCGCTATCCAGCCCGATCGACAGATAGTCGCAGCCGCTCATGAGCAACGATGCCGCACTCCAGCTCATCCACCACGTCACCCGCCTGGTCTTCATTGTGCTCACCATCGCCCCGCTCACCAAGCTCCCACGACGACGACACCGCCCCCGCCTACGTTCGTCTGAGGCAACACACGCACGCCGTGCGTCGCCGGCCCGGAACGTCGAGGCCAGAGCGCATACGTCACCGCAGCGGCCGCCAGCACGCCCGACGCCGCGTAGCCGACCACGGACACCGTGCCGAATCGCGCCGCCCGCCCCGCCTCGTTCTCCACGTCGCGGCACGTGTCGATCAATTCGCTCGGCGGCTCGATGCACCGCCCGTTCGCCTGCCGGATCTGCTCTCGATATCCCTCCGCGTCGCTCCGCGCATTTCTCGACATTACCGTCATCCCGATCCCCACCCCGAGCCCCACCGCGCTCGCCGCCCCCAGCGCGATCACCGGCACCCAGCTCCTCTTCTCCGGCGGCGGCGGCGGCTCCACCGGCACCGCCGGCTGCCCCGCCACGGGCCCGACGACCCCCGCCCCCGTCGCGCTCCCGCCCCCCTCCGTCTTCACACCCGACGCCTGCGCCTCGCTCCTCACCGGCGAGATCGCCAGCTTCACCTCCGCCGTCCCGCCCTTCGCCACGCTCACCGTCTGGCTCACCGGCTCGTAGTCCAGGTGCCGCGCCTCCGCCCGGTGCTCGCCGGGGTCCACGAACACCTCCCCTTCCAGCGGCGCCCGGCCGACGCTCTTGCCGTCCACCAGCACTTCCGCTCCCGCCACGGTGACCGACACCTTGAGCGCGCCCACCTGCGCCCGCGACTCCGCCAGCCACTTCTCGGCGTTCGGCTTCAGCTTCGCCACCCCCTTCAGCAGCGGCCAGTGCCTCAGCGCGAACGAAAGGTACTGCGCTGCTTCTCGGTGTTTCTGCAGCTTGTATTCCGTGTTCCCGAGGTTGTACGCCACGTCGAACGTCGGGTTCAGCTCCCAGGCCGACTCAAGCTCCGCCTCCACATACGGATCGGACATCGTGGCAGGTGGCGAGCTTCTGCGCTCCTCGCCCCACGCCACGCGCACAGGCGAGCAGCACAGGACGACAGCGAGAACCAAGCTGCCCACCCCCGGCCCGTGCTCGGCCCTGCGGGCCTGCGCGCGGGCCGCCCCTCCCAAGTCCCGCGCTACGCGCGGGACGGGAGGGGTCCCCGAAGCACCGGCCGCTCTCGAGCCTGCGCTGCCGCGCATCCGAGCGGCCGCTGCCACAGTTCGCGGGCTCCTCGCCGCGCAAAAGCGATCTGCTGCTGGGCTGCCTTCAACGACCGTCGGATAACATCCGTACTCGCGGCCCGACGCAGAAGGATGCAGCAGATCTCCGGTCAATCCGCCCGCGCCTTGGGCATTCCACTCTGAGGTGGCGAGGTTGTCAGCGCCGAGCAGCCCACCGTGCCGCGTTTCCGCGACAAAACAGTCCCTACCACCCCGGCGCGGGGTGCGTCCAACCATTTCTTGTCTCCTCCTTCAGCTCAGCGGCTCACCAGCCGTGGCCCTCGTCATTCGACGCGAATGCATTACGTTCAGCTTCACGTGATTACCAACCGACAACACATCGTTTCTTACGGCCCGCAGCCCGCCTTCGGGGTGAAGTCTCAGCGGTTTCCGCTCGCGTCCGGTGCACCGGCGTTCCAGCAGGCTCTGCTCGCTACCGCGCACGGCTCCCTTGCGATGCACCTCTCCCCTGCGATCGCGCCTCGCGCGATCGCCGACACCTCTTCCCGCCTCTTCCCGCCTCTTCCCGCCCCACTCCGCGACCGTGCGAGCGGCGCTCTCGACAACGCCGCCCGCTACCTCACCGCTCGGTCACGGAAACTCTTGCTCCGCTGCACTTACGCCGTCAGCGCCTGCATTCTCCGCAACGTTGCTGCTTCCGCCGGGTCCCCCCGCGCCCGCCGTGCCGGGGGTCAACGTCGTCTGTCCTTGCTGCTTCACTGGCGCGCCTCGGTACGCGATCGCCAGCGACGGCCCGCCGAGACCTCCTCCTCCTGGACCGCCGTTGCCTCCCTGCCCTCCCTGACCGCCAGCGCACGCAGCCTTGGAGCCGCCCATCCCGGTGCCTCCCACCCCGCCGAGACCTCCGAGCCCGCCCGGCTGCAGGTCACCGCCCGCGCCCCCCTTGCCTCCGTTGCCCGCCTTCAGCACGCAGTCCCTCAGCGTCACCTTCCCCTCCACGCTCGCCAGCGCGATGCTCGCTCCGCCGGCTCCGCCGCCTTGGCCAGGCAGCCCGCCGCAGCCACCAGGTCCGCCGCTGCCTCCGCTCGCTCCGGCTCCTGACATCCCGCCTGCGCAGATCGCCGCACCGCCCTTCGCGCCCCCGCCTCCGCCTCCGCCTTGCCCTGGATGGCCCGCTCCCCCGGCTCCGCCGCTTTTGCCCACATAGCCGGATGAGCTCAGCGCGCCGAGGCCGCTCGCGGCGACGCCGGTATCGCCGGGCGCACCGTTGTCGCCTGCACCAGCGCCGCCATTCGTGCCGCCAACGTTGCAGTTCCAGCCATCGCTACTCTCTCCGAGTCCACCAGCACCATTTCCCGGGCTCACCGGCGTTCCGATGTCGCCGCCGGTGCCATTGGTCACGTTTCCATCACCACCACCACCGCCAATCGACAGCTCCCCGCCGCACTCGTTGACCACCTGGGCGCCGCCGGACAGCGTCACGTCTGGCCCCGGCGTGCCATCAACATCGCTGCACGCATTCGTTCCGGCGTTCCCCGGCGACGCCTGCGGCGGCGCCTCGCTCGGCGCGTCCTCTCCCTCCGCGCCATCCGCTCCGTTCCCGGCGACCAGCTCGCACCGCACGAGCTCGGCCTCCGCACGATCCACCAGCACCGCGATCGACGACGCCCCCGGCGCCTGCGCATCCGCCGCGTGCACCGACACGTCCTCGATCCTCACCGCCCCCTCGCCCCTCATCACCTTCAGCGCGATCGCCTCTTCGCCCGGCGCCACGACCGTCTTCGCCGTCTCGCCGATCCAGCCCCATCCGTTTGCGCAGTCGAGACCGCCGAAGAACTTCACGCCCGCGGGCACCTGCGCCGCCTCCGTAAACTCCTCCGCGCACGCGTACACCGCGCTCCCTTGCTCCGCCGCCCGCGCGATCGCCAGGCTCAGCGTCTTCAGGGGCTCCGCCTTCGTCCCGGCGCCCTCGTCGCTGCCGCTCACCGACACGAACACGCCACACGCATCCACTACCGCCTCCGGGCTCTCGCTCGGCACGCAGCTCGACGGCGTCCCGCCGCCACTTCCAGCTTGAATAAAGTAGTCGCATGTCAGCATCCGCTTGCAGTCCCCCGTCACATCGAGCCACAGCGCATCACAGCCCGTGGCCATGATGGCGGTAGCAACGGCCGCCCACACCCGCTGCTTCGTTTGGATTCTCATCTTCTTCTCTTTCGAGCTCGTTACCAAACGCCGAGCAGGGTGACCCCTGCGCTATGAGCACCCACATCGGGCAACACGCGCACCGGCGCCACTACCCGCGCCTCCGCCCGAGGCCACAAGGCATAAGTCACAGCGGCGACGGCTAGCACACCCGATGCTGCAAACGCTATTCGTGCCGCGTTGCCGAACGTTTCCTCCCGCGAGCCGGCATCATACAGTTTCGAGCAACGATCGACGAACGCGCTCGGCGGCTCCCTGCACTGCCCGCCTGCGTCGATGATCGCGCGCCCCTGCATGTCGACATCACTGCTCGCATTGTTCGACGCCACCGTCATCCCGATCCCCACGCCGAGCCCCACCGCGCTCGCCGCTCCCAGCGCGATCACCGGCACCCAGCTCCTCTCCTGCGGCGGCTGCACCGGCTCCACGGGCGCCCCGGTCCCCAGCCCTGCCGCAGGCGCCCCGGCCCCCGCCCCCGGCGCGCTCGCGCCTTCCCCCGCCCGCGCGACCGGCGCCTCGCTCGGCGCCAGCGCCATCGCCAGCGTCACCTCCACCGCACCGCCCTTCGCCACCTGCACCGTCTCGCTCGCCGGCGCGTACCCCGAAAGCCTCGCCTCCACTCGGTGCTCCCCCGCCTCGACGAACACCTCTCCTTCCAGCGGCGACCTGCCCACCGCCTTACCGTCGACCAGCACCTCCGCTCCCGCCGCGCCGACCGTCACCGCCACCGCACCCACCTGCGCCCGCGACTCCGCCAGCCACTTCTCGGCGTTCGGCTTCAGCTTCGCCACCCCCTTCAGCAGCGGCCAGTGCCTCAGCGCGAACGAAAGGTACTGCGCTGCTTCCCGGTGTTTCTGCAGCTTGTATTCCGTGTTCCCGAGGTTGTACGCCACGTCGAACGTCGGGTTCAGCTCCCAGGCCACGAGCAGCGCCTCCTCGGCCTCTTGGTACTTGCCAGCCAAGTAGAGCGACTTTGCTTTATCGACGAGCGCTTCGGCGCGCTTCGCCGCATCGGCGGCGCTGGCGGGCGTCGTCCCCGGCGCGGCTGGCTGCGCGGCAGCAATGTCAGGGTCGGCGATCAAGGTCGCAACGGTCAGCAATACAGCAAGCGATCGGCTGGTCATCTTCATGGCTCCACGCGGTCTCACTCCATCCATCCTTCGTCTTGTGGCCGCTCCGTGGGTGCTGGCGCGGCCGGAGTCTGCGGTCGATGCGGCGCGGGATGCACCGGCCGCGCGGGCGCCGGCGGCGCTGGCGGCTCGCTCGCCGTCGCGGTGTCGTCGAGGCTCGGCTCCACCGCCTCCGACGGTCCCGGCGCCACCGGCGCCAGCAGCTCCGAGGCCTCGGGCGGCGCCTGCGTGCTCGGCGCCGGCGCCCCGCTCGACGGCGGCGCCGGCGCCGGCTCTTTCGGCGGCTCCTCTTGCCCCAGGAGCCTCGCCAGCACGAACGGGCTGCTCACCGCGACCACCGCGAGCAACACCATCAGCCAGGTCGGCATCCACTGCCGGCGCTTTCCCGTCGACTCCGTGGCGGCCGGCGCCTTCGGCACCGCCACCGGCGGCGGCGTCACCGGCAGCAACGACGACGGCAGCAGCGCCTTGTCGATCGGCGGCAGCCCCCGGTCCGCCCACTGGCTCTGCGCCATCGCTCCCGGCGACTGCACCGGCGCGCCCTGCTGGTGCGCCGGCGCGCGTGGCGGCGCAGCCTCGCCCCCGAACACCGGCACCCGCTGCGTCACCAGCGCGCCGTGGTGTTGCACCGGCGCGCCCTGCTGCACCGGCGCGCCCTGCGCCGCCGTACGCTGCGGCGCCGTCCCGCCTTGCTGCAGCACCGGCACTCGCTGCGTCACCAGCGCGCCGTGGTGCTGCACCGGCGCGCCCTGCTGCACCGGCGCGCCCTGCGCCGCCGTGCGCTGCGGCGCCGTCCCGCCTTGCTGCAGCACCGGCACGTGCTGCGTCCTCGTCGCCCCGTGCTGCTGCACCGCCGGCCCATGCGGCGCTCCCTGCTGCGGCCCCGTCACCGGATACGGAGGTGGCACCGCTCGCACCGGCAGCGGCGGATGTCCCGGTCGCTCCTTGGCCAGCGCAGGCACCACCGGGAACTGGAACAGCGGCTGCCCCGTCGCCTTCTGCTGCTCCATCTCCGACAGCGCGCGGTCCAGCTCCGGGTTGTTCTGCGCCTGCCGCAGCTTCTGCTCCGCCACCTCCGGATCCGCCTCGCGCCGGATGCTCTCCAGGTCGGGCAGGTACTGCCGGATGTCGTCGCTGTCCTTGTTGCTGCCCATCTCGAACGACCTCTCTCCTCAGCGACTAGAACGGCCTGCACCCCGCCGTGGTGCATGGCCGGCCTGACTGCGCCCCCTGGTGCTTCGCGGGCGCCGACGGCTTCGCGGGCGCCGACGGCTTCGCGGGCGCCGACGGCTTCGCGGGCGCCGCCTTCTTCCGCTCCTCGATCACCCTCAGAAACGACGGCTTCTGCCGCTTCGGCATCGGGTAGATGTCCTCGTCGTCGTCGTAGGTCTCCGCCGCGGCCTTCACCCCCGCAGCTCTCCCCGCCTCTGCCTTCGCCGGCGACAGCTCCTTCGCCGCCTCCGCTTGCGCCTTCGGAGACGGCGCTTCGGCCTCCGCTGCCGCCCCCTTCGCGGCCGCGTCGGCTGCTGCCGTCTCCGCTGCGCTCGCCTCCGCCTCCGGCACGGGCGCCGCCACAATGGCTTCGGCCGGCGGCGCCGCCACCGGCACCGCCTCCGCCGGCGGCGCCGCGCTCGCCGTCGCGCTCTCCACCGGCGCCGCCGTCGCCGCCGGCTCTCCCGTCACCGCCGCCGGCCCGGCGTCGCGCGCCGAGCGCAGCCCCAGCACCACACCAACGCCCCCCAGCGTCAGCGCCAGCGCCACCAGCGGCGCAAGCACGTACGCTCTCGGCGCCCGCCGCGGCTGCGTCAGCAGCGCCGCTGGCGCCGGCGTGGTCGGCGTCTCTTTCCGCAGCGCCTTCACCGCTCCCGCGCTCGGCGCCGTCACCGCGCTCGGCACCGTCACCGCGCTCGGCACCGTCACCGCGCTCGGCGCCGTCACCGCGCTCGGCGCCGCTGGCCGCCCGGCGGCCGGCAGCGCGACCGGCAGCGGTCCCGATACCGCTCGTTGCGTTTCCATCAGCGCCAGCGGCGGCGTCGCCACCGGCGGCTGCCCCGTGACCGGATACGGCGGCGACGTCACCGGCTGCTGCACCATCACCGGATGCGGCGACGACACCGCCACCGGCTGCTGCACCATCACCGGATGCGGCGACGACACCGCCACCGGCTGCGGCGACGACACCGCCACCGGCTGCGGCCCCGTCGCCGGATACGGCGGCGGCGCGACGTACTGCGGCGTCACGTACGGCGGCTCGACCTCCGGCCGCGACGGCGCCGCCGCGCGGTGCGCGTCTCTCCACGACGGCTGCGGCGGCACGACGTGCTGCGGCTCCATCGCCGCCCTCGGCGGCGCCACCGCGTAGCTCTCCGCCCTCACCGACGCCGGCCTTTGCGGCGGCACCCCATACCCCGGCGGCGCCACCCCAACCCCCTGCGCTCGGGCCTGCGGCAGCGGCGGCGGCCCCATGCGCTGCGCCATCTGCTCCGCCCACTTCCCGGACAGCTTCGCCGTCGACTCCAGCGGCTTCAGCGCCGGCAGCGGCTCCGTGTGCCCCACCCCCCGCCCCCGCGGCACGCGCGACACCGGCGCGAACGGCAGCACGCTCGCCGGCGCCACGAACTGCTCCAGCGGCGCAGTCTCCCCGTGCACCACGCGCCGCGCCCGCTCCTCTCCCTCCGCCCCGCCTCGCTCCATCCCGCCCCCCTCGCTCTTCCCGCGCGCCCCCGCCTCCTCCGTCTCCTCCTCGCCCCCCCGGCCCGCTGCGCTCCTCTCCTCCTCCACCGGCGCGCTGTCCTCCAGCGCCACCTCCGCGAACGCAGCCTCCCGCGCCGCCTTCATCCGCTCCTGCGCAAGCCGCTGCGCCAGCACGTGCCCCGCCGGCACCGTGTCTCTCAAGAGCGCCCGCAGATCCCGCGCCACCTCGTCGAACTTCGCGTACCGCTCTTCCCGGTCGATCGCGATGCACCGCGCCACCACGGGCCACACGAACTCCGGGCAATCCGGCACGATCTCGTGCACCGGCTCAGGCGCCGCCACCAGGTGCCCTGTCAGCGTCTCCTCCGCCGTCGCCGACTCGCTGTCGTCCAGGAACAGGTGCTTCCCCGTCAGCACCTCGTAGAAGATCGCACCGAACGCGTAGATGTCCGTGCGCCCATCCGGCCTCGCGTGCTCCGCCCGCTGCGCCTTCTTCGACGACGTGTACAGCAGCTTCACCTGCTCCGGAGAGATGTACCGCACCGTCCCCACGTCCGGCAGGTCGTCCGTGCTCATCCCCCCATCCGCGAACTTCGCTATCCCGAAGTCCAAGAGCCACACGTGCCCCTTCGCGTCCGCCTTCGTCCCCACCATGATGTTCTCGGGCTTCAGGTCACGGTGCCATATCCCCTTCGAGTGCACGAACGTCATCGCGTCCGCCACCTGCAGCATCACGTGCATCGCGCTCAGGAAGTCCAGCCGATAGGCCTTGTTCAGCAGCTTCCTCAGCGTCCTCCCATCGAGGTAGTCCATCACGATGTACGCCACGTCCTCAGGCGACACACCGGCCTTCCTCATCCTCACGATGTTCGGGTGCTTCAGCTTCGGATAGAACTTGCACTCCTGCCGGAACCGCCTCGCGAAGTCCTCTCTCCTCACATGCCGCGGCGACATGCACTTGATCGCCACCACGTCTTCCGAGTAGTCCTCCACCGCCTTGTACACTTCCCCCATCCCACCCGCGTCGATCACCTCCGTCACACGGTAGTCGAGGAACACGTCACCGGCCTTCAGCGCCTCCCGCGCCATCACCACACCCCCATCCCGCGCAGCACCAGCGCCGCGATCGCCGAGAACACGACCGTGCTCGCGAGCGTCAGCCCCGCGAACAGCCGCGCGTCCACCGGCACCGCCCCCGCCTCCGTCCTCTCGCCCCCGCCGGCTCCCGCCCCGCTGCTCCCGTCCGGCCTTGCCTCGAACCACGCCCTGCTCAGCGGCCCCCAGCTCGTCTCCGCCTCCGGCCCCCGCGCCGTTCCCCCCTCCACCAGCTCCGCCCCGATCCGCCCAAGCTCCTCCCCGAACGCCTCCGCGCTCTGGAACCGCTCCTCCGGCCGTTTCGCCAGCGCCTTCAACACCGCCCGGTCCAGCGCGGCCGGGATCCGCTGCGCCGCGTACCGCGACGGCGGGGCCGGCGTCTCCATGACGTGCGCCCGCAGCACCCCCAGCGCGTCCTCGACATGGGCGAACGGACCGTGCCCCACGACCAGCGTATACATCAGCAGCCCCACCGCATACACATCCGCCCGCGCGTCCACAGGCTGGCACCGCGCCTGCTCCGGCGAGGCCGTCCGCGGCGTCCCCACGAGCAGTCCGGCCTCGGTCGGATACGCCGGCCCGTCCACCGCAGGCGTCGCCCCCGGCGCCGCGTCGGCCAGGGCGCCGTCGAGCACCTTTGCGACGCCGAAATCGAGCACCTTCGCGACCCGCGCGCCCCCCGGTGCCGCCGCCCCCGGCGCGCACAGGAACACGTTGTCGAGCTTCACATCGCGGTGCACAACCCCCACCCGGTGCGCCGCCGCGAGCCCCGCCAGCACCTGCCGCCCCACGTCGATCGCCTCGGCCACCGGCAGCGGACCGCGCCGCTGAAGCTCCTCCCCCAGCGTCCACCCCTCGAGCCGCTCCATCACGAAGTAGGGGCGCCCCGCCGGCGTCTGGCCCAGATCGAGCACCGCCACCACGTGCGGCGACGACACCGCCGCCAGCGCCTGCGCCTCGACCCGCAGCCGATCGGCGAACCGCGGGTCGCGCTCGAACGCGCGCCGGACCAGCTTCACGACGACCCGCTTCCGCAGCGCGCGGTGCTCCGCCTCGACGACCTCCCCCATCCCCCCGCGCCCGAGCGCCCGGAGCGCCCGGTAGGGCGTCCCTTCCAGCGCGTCCCCGGCCACGCCGGAGAACCCGGAGCTGCTGTCTGACGTGCGACGTGCCACCGGTGGGGTCTCCTGAAGTGGAAATCACGAGCACGGGGCCGGTTCGGACAGAGAAAATGCACCGGCGCTGTCGATTGTTGAAAAGCAGCGTCGATTCACGTAGTTGCCTGGCCACGCAGGCCCGCACCCCCGCCCCGCCCTGCGCCCGCCCCCGCCGCGCCCGCCCGGGCGGCGTAGAAAAACGACGGGGGCGTCGCTTTCCCTGTCCGAACCGGTCCGCCGATGGTGATTTGAGAAGAAGAGGAAGCACGAAGGGGCGCCGCGCCGCACGCGGGCCCCGCCACGCGAGGCCCCATGACGCACGAAGCTCCCGAGCACGACCTGGACAGGACGGCCGACGTCGATCCGCTCGTCGACGCCTGTGTCGCCGACGCGCTGAGCCCCTACCTCGGGGCGCTCTCGCCCGAGGAGATCGAGGACTATCGCAGGCTCCTCGCGGTCTTCATCGCCACACACCCGGCGGCGGCGCCGCTCCACGACCGCCTGCGGGCGAGGCCCGTCGTCCTGTCCGAAAGCGGCGAGGTGGCCCGTGATGGGGCGGGCGCGGAAGGGGCGCTCGACCCTCTGGCGGCGCCGGCTCCGGGCAATGGGACCTTCGGTGGGCGGCGGTGACAGGCAGCCGGCGTCCACCCCCACCTCCTCCCGATCATGAGCGCGTGCTGGAGGCGCTCCCGATGGCGCGCCACGTCGCGCGGACGACGGCGCGTGTCTACGGCGTGCGCACGCGCCAGGGCGTGGAGGACTGCGAGCAGACGGCCTATCAGGCGCTCCTCGAGGCGAGCCCCGGATACGACGCGTCGCGCGGCGTCCCGTTCGGCGTGTATGCGTGGAAGCGGGTTGCGGGCGCCGTCATCCGGCTGCTCACGCGCGAGGCGTCGTTCCGGCGCGCCGGCCTCGACGCCGCGCTCGACGCCGCCGAGTCGATGCGCGACGCGAGCGACCCGTTCGTAGACGACGACGCCGACGCGCTGAACCAGCTCAAGGACCAGTGTCGCGCGCTCGTCTTCGCGCGCTTCGTCGCCGACACCGGCGAGCGGCTCAGGGCCCAGCCCGACGACGCAGTGGCGCGCTCTCAGGCCCTCGAGGCGCTCAGGAAGGCGCTCCGCGGCCTCGACGAGCGCGAGGCGCGCCTCATCGAGCTGCGGTACTGGCAGGACCTCTCCTGGGCCAAGGTCGCCGCGGCGCTCGGCGTCCACGAGAAATACGCCCTGCGCATGGACGAGCAGCTACGGAGGCGGCTCCGGTGCGATCTGCGCGGCAGCGAGGCCGACGCGCCGCCGCCGAGCGAGGGGGCCTGAGCGGCGCTCAGGCCGAGCGCCCCCCGCTGGGGGCAACCATGTGCTCGAGTAACTCGCCGATTTCCGCTGGAATCAACACCTCGGGATCGCCCAGCTTATCCACCGAGGCGGCATCGATCAGGCTGGTGATGCTCCCCCGGAGCTGGTTCTTGAGCGAGTTTGTCGTCAGCCGCTCACGCACCTCCCGGAGCACGACTCGCGCGCGATCCCGGCCTTTCTGCCAGATCTCTGGCTCCGCCCGAGCCTGCGCCTTTGCGGCGTCGATGGCGTCCGCGAGCTTCATCTGATCGATCCGGATCTTGGCGAGCTGCAGGTTCTTCTCCGCGTCGTCGAGCAGCTTTTGATCCTGGTTCGCCGCCTTGATGGCCTCGCTCACGTACCGCTCGAGCTCGTCCCTAGCGACCGCCCCCGGCATCAGCACAGCGGCTATCCATGCCGCCAGGCGCGCAGGCTCGATGAACATCGACTCGATGCTATAGCGCGGCCAGACCAGCTCGTAGGCCTCGAAGTGGCCACGGGTGAGCTCGTTGATCTGCCGGAACCCCCCTTGTCGCTCCGTATCCCGATCCAGCACGCAGATCGCGCGCACTGGCTCCCTGGCGTCGAGAGTAGGAAACAGCGAGGGCGTGAGCACAGCCTTCAGCACCCCTTGGGCCTTCACATTGCCCACGCCCCCCAGCGACACGAGCGTCCAGCGCTTGAAGGCGGCGAGGTCCGCAGGCCGGTTCCGGAAGTAGATGGCCGCGCAGCCGGTGAGGATCTCGGCGTCGCTTGGACCCTCGTGGAACAGGATCCGGCGTGAGGCGAGGAAGTTCAGGCTGGTGAATGGCGTGAGATCGCACCACGCAGAGAGCTCCCGCACGAGCGCCGCCTCCGAGGCCAGCTCGACGGCGCGGGACGATGCCCTGTCCACCGCGAGTAGCAGCGCATCCCGCCGCTGACCGAGCCGGTTGATCATCTCGATCGAATGAGTGGCGATGACGAGCTGCGCCCCGAACTCGACCGCGAGCGCGGCGAGCGCCTCGCCGATGTCTCCCTGCAGCTTCGGGTGCAGATGAGCTTCGGGCTCGTCGAGGAGATACACGACCGGCCGGCTCCCGAGCTCGCCCTGACGCCTGTCGGAGCGGAAGTGGTACATGATCGCATAGAGCGCGATCATGTTGACCAGCCCCGCCCCTGCGGACCCGAGCTCCAGCTCCCCGTTCGTGTCCTGGAAGTACACCGCGAGGTGCCGGACGTCGTCCGCATCCTGTGCCGTCGTCCTGCGGACCAGCGTCGCACCGATGCTGTAGCGGAGGAAATCGCTCAGCCGGTTGAACGCATCGCTGTTCAGCCGGGCAATGAAGTTGCGCACGATCCGGCTCTGGTCTCCGCCGCCGAGCAGGCGACTGACGACCGCGCTCGTTCGGAATTCCTCCCCGTTGGTCACGCCATAGAACGCCGGCACGAAGACCGCCTTGGGCGCGCTGCGCCGCAGTACCTCGGAGAGGCGCACGCTTCTGAACTTGGATTTCTTCGGTAGCTCCGCCGCCTCCTCGGCGGCTCGGTCGCTCCGCACGCGCACGCGCAGCCTGAGCTGGTCATTGCGCGCGTACGACAGCGTCACGCCGAGCGCCTGGATCACGTCGCTCTCCTCAAAACCGAGTCCGATCGTCATGGCGATCCCCTCCCCGACCTCCTTGTCGGTGAACAGCTCGGTCCAGTCGTCCACCGGGTGCAGCCGCGCGTGATCCCAGACCAGGCCCTCGAAGACGGTGATCCACAGATCACTGTCCAGGTGCGGCGCGCCCTCCTCGAGGCCGATGGCGAGCCCCTCCAGCGCCATTCGGATGGCGTGGAGCACCGAGGTCTTGCCTGAGCTGTTGCGCCCCACGATCGCCGTGATCTGTCGGGCGTCTACCGTGAGACTGCGGAAGCCGCGGAAGCGGTCGAGGGTCACCTTGGTCAGCATCGGACGCTGCGAGACTACCCAAAGCGCTCCCCGCGCGCACGCCGGATGTGAGGCGCACACGGCGCCGCCCGTCCCTGCCGCGAGCGGCCGGACGCCCCCGGCGAGGCGCGGTCCTTCCCAGCCCCCCGGCTCGCCCGTTCCCGCGCCGGCGCGAGCCCTCCACGCGCGCCTGCTTGCCGCAGCGTCTCGTGGATGCCCCGCCACGACCCCTGCTCGGTGACTCGTGCGCGCGCGTTCAGGCGTGTCATGGAAGGCAGTGCTGCCTCGGCGTCGCTGTGCAGCGCCGCCCCTGCTTCGACGACCGTCGCCGGCGCAAGCGCAACGGCGCCGCAGGATCGCTGGCGTAGAAACTGTGCTCTCCACACGAAGAGGCCTTTACGGCGACTCGCCTCCTCTGAGAGCCTGCCCGGTGGTGCATTTCCCGGCGAGCGTCGCCGGAGGAAAACCAAGGAGGCACCATGGCGCTCAAAGACCTCTCTCCTCGTCAGATGGTTCAGATCACGGCCGCGTGGCTCGATCCGGAGCGCGAGCGGCCGCGCCTCGTCTCGCTGAAGCGGTGCGCCCCGCTCCTCGACGATATCGAGGCCGCGCACGACGGTATCTTGAAGTCGCACCGGAGACAGAAAAAGGCGAACGACGAGCTCTCCGAGATCCAGCGACAGCAGGTCGCGGTCGACCAAGTGCACGACCGCAAGGCCCGCGGCGCCCACGCGGTGCTCACCGGGTTCGCCGACCTCGCCGACGATCCCGAGGACGCGGCCATCTACCTCGAGATCCGCGATCAGCTCTTCGCGGATGGGCTCAAGTTCATCTCGGCGAGCTACAGCGATGAGGCGGGCGAGGTGAAGCTCGCGCGCGACCGGCTGACGCCGGAGTCGAAGGCTGCGCTCAAGGCGCTGCCGACACCGGGGGGCAACCTGCTCAAGGCGGTGCAGGCGTGGTTCGCCGCGGGCGACGAGCTCGGAAAGCTCGACGCGCAGCGCGTCCAGCTGGAGGCGCAGGACAGGCCGGACCAGGCCAATCCGCGCGGCGGGCAGCTCCGGGCGCGCAACCGCTGGATCAAGGTGGTGCGCAGCGTGCTTCAGATGCTGGAGCTCGAGGCGGCCGACGCGGAGACGACGCGCCGGCTGCTCGCGCCGCTGCAGCGAGAGGCGGCCAAGGCCGAGCGCCGGCGCTCGACCGGCAAGGCGGACGCCGATGGGGAGGAGAGCGCGACCCCGGACCCCGCCGGCGCCGGCGAGCCGGCGCTCGACGACGGAGCGCCGGTGGCCGGCGTGGATTGACGACGCTCCCCGTCACGGTCCCCCGCGAGCGAGCCCTCGTGGCGGACTCGATCCGTCGCTGCCCCCCTGCGCGACACCCCCGCTGACGGACTCGATCCGTCACGCACCCCCTGCGCGACACCCCCGCTGATGGACTCGATCCGTCACGCCCCCCTGCGCGACACCCCCGCTGACGGACTCGATCCGTCACGCCCCCCCGCCGCCAGCCCCCTCTCGACGGTTCGCATCCGTCGCGACCCCCGCCCCCAGCCCCCTCTCGACGGTTCGCATCCATCGCGACCCCCGCCCTCAGCCCCCTCTCGACGGTTCGCATCCGTCACGCACCCCGCCGCCAGCCCCCTCTCGACGGTTCGCATCCGTCGCGACCCCCGTCGCCAGCCCCCTCTCGACGGTTCGCATCCGTCGCGCCCCCCGCCGCCACCCCCCTCTCGACGGTTCGCATCCGTCACGCACCCCGTCGCGCCGCCGCAATCCCTCTCACACCGGATCACCCACATCCCTCCCCCGCCGCGAGCCCCCTCACAGCGCCTCGCACCTATCCCAAGAGAACCGCCGTGCCCGCTTGACGCACCACGTCGGGGCTGCCATGACCGGTTCCCTCCGCCTCGGGCGCGCTATTCCAGTCGGGCTCGCCGGGCCCCATGCTTGGGCCCGCCGGCCCGTCTGTCGCGTAGCGCTCACCCGCCTGGGCGGACTACGCTCTGCGTTACCCACACAGCAACAGGAGCCAGCCGAGCCGTGAAGATCCTCGTTCCGCTCAAGCGCGTCGCCGATCCGGATAACGCGAACAAGGTGAAGATCCCTGCGTCGGGGGACAAAATCGAGACGACCGGGCTCGAGTGGAAGCCGAACCCGTTCGACGAGTACGCCCTGGAGGCCGCGCTGCGCCTGACCGAGGACGGCAAGGCGCCGAAGGCCCGCGCGGGCGAGGTCGTCGTCGTCACCTTCGGGCCGAAGGAGACCGAGCAGACCCTCCGCGCCGCCCTCGCGACGGGCGCCGACCGCGCCATCCGCGTCGACGCCACCGACGACAAGCTCGACGGCGATCTCGTGGCCCGCGCCCTGAAGACGCTCGTCGACCGCGAGAAGCCCGACGTCGTGCTCATGGGCAAGCAGGCCGTCGACGGCGACTCGAACCAGGTCGGCCAGATCCTCGCCGAGCTCCTCGAGTGGCCGCTCGCCACGTTCGCCGCGACCATCAAGGAAGAGAAGGGCGCGCTGCTCGTCGGCCGCGAGGTCGACGGCGGCGTCGCGACGCTGCGCGTGCGCCTGCCGGCCGTCGTCACGGTCGACCTCCGCATCGTCGCGCCGACGAGCGTCTACTCGATGAAGACGGCGCCCACGTTCAAGTACAACGACGGCGTGCGCTTCGCGGCGCTCCCCGCGATCATGGCCGCCAAGAAGAAGCCCCTCGCCGAGGTGAAGCTCGCCGACCTCGCCGCCGACCAGGCGCTCAAGGTCCAGTACCACGCGTTCCAGCCGCCCCCGGCGCGCAAGGCGGGCATCAAGGTGAAGGACGTCGGTGAGCTCGTCACCCGCCTCAAGAACGAGGCGAAGGTCCTCTGACGGGACCGCTGGGGCAGGTCGTAGATACCGGTAGAGGAGGCCCAGGAGGGATCATGGCTGACGTTCTCGTGGTGGCCGAGGCCGCCGATGGAAAGCTGAAGAAGACGACCCACTCCGCCGTGACGTTCGCCAGGCAGGCGGCGGCGGCGCTCGGCGGGACGTACGCGATCCTCGTGATCGGCGACGCGCTCGGCGATGCGGCCGCGGAGGCGGCGACGCTCGGCGCGTCCAAGGTGCTCGTCGCCGAGTCGAGCGCGCTCAAGGACCACGTCGCCGAGCGCTACGTGCCCACCGTCGCCGCGGCGGCCAAGGGCTACGCCGTCGTCGTGGGCACCGCGAGCGCCTACGGCAAGGACCTGCTCCCGCGCGTCGCGGCGCGGCTGTCGGCAGGGTTCGCGAGCGACATCTCGGAGCTGATCGCCGAGGGCTCGACGCTCAAGTACAAGCGCCCGATGTACGCCGGCAACGCGTACGGGATCTGCACCGTCACGACGCCCACCCAGGTCGTGAGCGTCCGGCAGAGCGCGTTCGCCGCCGCGGAGCCCGCCGGCGGGAAGTCGCCGATCGAGCAGGTCGCCGTCGTGCCGCCGAGCGCCGCCGCCGAGCGCGTGGAGTTCGTCTCGCTCGACCAGGTGAAGAGCGAGCGCCCGGAGCTCACCGAGGCGAAGGTCGTCGTCTCGGGCGGCCGCGCCCTGAAGGAGCGCTTCAACGAGGTCCTCGATCCGCTCGCCGACGCGCTGGGCGCCGCCGTCGGCGCGAGCCGCGCCGCGTGCGACGCCGGCTACGCCGCCAGCGATCTCCAGGTCGGCCAGACGGGCAAGGTCGTCGCGCCGTCGCTCTACATCGCCGTCGGCATCTCGGGCGCGATCCAGCACCTCGCCGGCATGAAGGGGTCGAAGGTCATCGTCGCCATCAACAAGGACGCCGACGCGCCGATCTTCCAGGTCGCCGACTACGGCCTCGTCGCGGACCTCTTCACGACCGTGCCCGAGCTCGTGAAGCAGATCCAGGCAGCCCGGGGCTGATCGCCGCGCGCCCGGCCCCGCCGCGGCGCGCCCCCCTTCAGAAGCGCGCCCGGCCCCGCCGCGGCGCCCCCCTCCAGCAGCGCGCCCGGCCCCGCCGCGGCGCCCCCCCTCCAGCAGCGCGCCCGGCCCCGCCGCGGCGCCCCCCCTCCAGCAGCGCGCCCGGCCCCGCCGCGGCGCCCCCCCTCCAGCAGCGCGCCCGGCCCCGCCGCGGCGCCCCCCCTCCAGCAGCGCGCCCGGCCCCGCCGCGGCGCGCTCGCGCCGCTCCGGCCGCCGTCACGCCAGCGCGGGGGGTACCCCGGCCCACTGGAAGAGTCCGTCCAACGAGAAGTCCACGTCGCTCGGCGTAATTTCCGTGTCAGATCGCTCGCATAGCATCTTGTTCGCGTCCGGCGGCCGTGGGATCCCTTAGCCCCATGCCCGAACGTTCGGACATCCCGATCGTCACGGCGCTCGCGCAGGCCCGGGCATTGCTGTACGAGGCGGCCAGCGCCGCCGAGCAGCGACGGCTCATCGGCCCGGCGGTCGTCGAGATCGATCGCGCCATCGCGAGCCTCGATCCCACAGCGAGCGCCTCCTTCGAGCTCACGCCGCTCGCGGCGTCGGTGCCCCCGATCGACACCGAGGTCGAGGCGCTGCGCCGCGAGGTCGAGCGGCTGCGCGCCGTCACGCGGCACGAGCGCGGGCTGCTCGACGCGCTCCTCAGCGAGAGCCCGCACGGCATCATCGTCTCCGACGCCCAGGGCAAGCTGATCCTCCAGAACCGCGCCTCCGAGCGGATCTGGGCCGGCAGCTCCACCGCCGAGAACGTCGAGGGCTGGGGGCGCTACCGCGCGTTCCACCCCGACGGCCGGCCGTTCGCCGCCGAGGACTGGTCGATGGCGCGCTGCCTCACGAGCGGGGTGACCGTGCCCGCGGAGGAGATCCACTTCCAGCGCTTCGACGGCACCCACGGCATGCTGCTCGGGAGCTGCGCGCCGCTCTACTCGCCCGACGGCGAGATGCTCGGCGCCGTCTCCATCTTCGCCGACATCACCCAGTTCAAGCAGCTCGAGGCGGACCTCAGGGTCAGCAGGACGAAGTTCTCGACGACGCTGAAGAGCATCGGCGACGCGGTGATCTCGACCGACGGCTCGGGGCGCATCGACTTCATGAACGCGGTCGCCGAGAAGCTGACCGGCTGGTCGCTCGAGGAGGCTCGGGACCGCCGCCTCTCCGAGGTGTTCCGGGTCATCTCCGAGCAGACGCGCGACGACCTCGACAACCCGGTCACCGAGGTGCTGCGCCACGGCGGCATCATCGGGCTCGACGACACGACGCTGCTCCTGCGCCGCGACGGCTCGGAGCTCGCGATCGACTCGAGCGGCGCGCCGATCCGCAGCGACGAGGGCGAGCTCGTCGGGCTCGTGCTCGTCTTCCGCGACGTGACCGAGAAGCGGCTCGCCGACAAGCGGCGGTACTTCATCGGCGAGGCGAGCCGGCAGCTCGCGCTGTCGGGCCTCGAGTACGACACGACCCTGGCGAACGTCGCGCGCCTCGCGGTGCCGCACATCGCGGACGCCACCGTGGTGGACATCGTCGAGCCCGACGGCTCGCTGACGCGGCTCGCGGCGGTGCACGCGAGCAACGCGAAGCAGGCGCTGGCGAAGGACCTGTCGGGCCGCTACCCGAGCGACCCCGAGGTGCCGGGCGCGGTGCACGCGGTGCTCCGGCGCGGCGAGTCGCTCCTCGTCTCGGACGTCGAGGGCATGGCGTGGCAGCGCGCCTCGTCGCGGGAGCCCGACGGCGAGAGCTGGTCGGGCGGGCACGACCCGGCCTACCTGGCGCTGCTCCGCGAGCTCGGCGTCCGCTCGGCGATGATCGTGCCGCTGCGCGCCCGCGGCCGGACGCGCGGCGCGATCACGCTCCTCTCGACCGAGCCGGGGCGGCGCTACGGCGTCGACGATCTCGCGCTCGCCGAGGAGCTCTGCAACTTCGCCGCGCTCGCGCTCGACAACGCCCAGCTCTACCGCGAGTCGCAGCAGGTGAACCGCGCGAAGGACGAGTTCCTCGCCACGCTGTCCCACGAGCTCAGGACCCCGCTCACGGCGATCCTCGGCTGGGCGCGCATGCTCCGGCAGGGCTCGCTGAAGCCGGACACGCACGTCCGGGCGCTGGAGGCGATCGAGCGCAACGGCACGCTCCAGGCGCAGCTCGTCGAGGATCTGCTCGACGCGTCGCGCATCATCACGGGCAAGCTGCGGCTCGACGTGATGCTGATCGACCTGCCGCCGATCATCAACGCGGCGATCGACGCGGTCCGCCACGGCGCGGACGCGAAGGGGATCGAGCTCGCGGTGCAGCTCGACGCGACCGCGGGGCCCATCTCGGGCGACCAGACGCGGCTGCAGCAGGTGGTGTGGAACCTCCTGTCGAACGCGATCAAGTTCACGCCGCGCGGCGGCAAGGTGGCGATCCAGCTCGGCAAGGTCGACGGCGTGGCCCGCATCCAGGTGAGCGACAACGGGCAGGGGATCGTCCCGGAGTTCCTGCCGTACGTGTTCGACCGCTTCCGTCAGGCCGACAGCACGAGCACGCGGCCGCACAGCGGGCTCGGGCTTGGCCTCGCGATCGCCCGCCACCTCATCGAGCTCCACGGGGGCACGGTGAGGGCGGAGAGCGCGGGGGAGGGCAAGGGCGCGACGTTCACGGTGGACATCCCGCTCGCGCCGCGCGGGGCCATCGCGGCGCTGCGGAAGGTCGACGGGATGAGCAGCCTGGCGGCCGACGCGGAGCCGACGCTGCAGGGTGTGCGCGTGCTCATGGTCGACGACGAGCCGGACGCGCGGGAGCTCGTGACCACGGTGCTGGAGCGCAAGGGGGCGACCATCACGGCGGTCGCGACGGTCGACGAGGCGCTGTCGGCGATCGCGCGCGAGAAGCCGGACGTGATCCTGAGCGATCTCGGGATGCCCGGGGAGGACGGCTACAGCCTGATCCGGCGGCTGCGGGCGCAGAGCCCGGAGCACGGGGGGCGGATCCCGGCGGCGGCGCTGACGGCGTACGCGAGCGCGCAGGACCGGACGCGCGCGCTGCTGGCGGGGTTCCAGTCGCACGTGCCCAAGCCGATCGAGGCGTCGGAGCTCGCGGCGGTGATCGCCAACCTGGCGGGGCGCACGGGATAGCGCGCGGGCCGGAGGAGGCCCGCGCGGGAGGCCCTCCTGGCGAGCTGCCCGGCCCGCGGAGGCCCCATGCGGCGCGCGGCGCGGGGCGGGAGGGCCTGGCGAGCTGCCCGGCCCGCGGAGGCCCTCTGCGTCGCGCGGCGCGGGACGACCCCACCCCATCCTCACCGCTCAGCAGCGGCCCTCCCCCGGGGCCTACCGCCTTCCCGTGGAGCAGCTACCGAGCGGGCTGCGGCCTGCGTCGAGGCGCCAGGCGGGCCGGAGGTCACGCCGACCCAGCTACCGAGCAGGCTGCGGCCTTCGGCGAGGCGCCAGGCGGGCCGGAGGTCACGCCGACCCAGCGAACACGCCAGCAACGCAGGCTGCGGCCTTCGGCGAGGGCCACGGTGGCAGCGAAGCGGCCGCGTCTGGCAACGCTGGTCGACAGCGCGCAATGCCGCGGTCGCTGAGGGTGAGCGGCGTGGTCACCGGGTACGGCGAGGGCCGTCCTGCGATGATTCCACCGGAGAGAGTGTCGAGAAGTAGTCGGGGCGAGAGGATTTGAACCTCCGACTCCTCGGTCCCGAACCGAGTGCGCTACCAGGCTGCGCTACGCCCCGTACGCTGCCGCGTGAGCAACGCCCGCTGAACAGCGGGCGCGCAACATCGCCAAGAGTGAGGCTCTTGTCAAGACGAAATCTCGATGGGGGATCCGGGACGCCTCGCGCTCGCGCTGCACCTACACGCCCTCCAGGGCACCGCACGGCGACAAACCACGGAAATTTAACGACATCTGCCCCCGGACCACCCCGGCGCCCCGGACGTTTCACGAAGCCAAGAATCAGTGGAGCGCAAGAAAAAAGTCCCGCGACGACCTTGCCCAGGCTGTGTTAAAGTGTCACTGGAATCCCGATGTTGCCGAGATGTTGCAGAGAGCGAGGCCCCTGTGGCGCCGGTGAGGACCTCGCCCCCTGCTCGGGCAACGTTGAGCAGGGACCGCCTGTGCGGGCCCTTCCAGAACGGATCAGGACGAACCGGCTCGGCCGGTCGTGAGAGGAGGAACAGGTGGCAATTGAGCTTCCCGCTGTACGCATCCTGATCGTCGACGACGACCGGGCGATCTGTGACTACATGCAGACGCTGCTCGAGCGCGACGGCTATCAAGTCAAGACGCTGGGCGACCCCACGACGGTCGAGGAGGAGGTCCGCGCGGGCGGCTACCACCTCATCATCCTCGACCTGATGATGCCGAAGCTCGACGGCATCGAGGTCCTCAAGCGCATCCGCAAGGTCGACAACGACATCGCCGTCGTCATCTTCACCGGCTTCCCCAACCTCGAGAGCGCCGTCGCGTCCATGAAGCTCGACGCGGTCGACTACATCAAGAAGCCGTTCAACGTCGACGAGTTCCGCGAGGTGCTCGCGCGCGTGATGCGCAAGAAGGGCCTCGCGCGCACGCCCGAGGAGCAGCTCCACCGCGTCATCGGGGACACGATCCGGAACCTCCGCAAGGACAAGGACCTCACCCTCAAGCAGATGGCGCGCCGCACCGGGCTCAGCGTGTCGCTGCTCTCGCAGATCGAGCGCGCCGAGTCGTCGGCGTCCATCTCGTCGCTCTACAAGATCGCCGTCGCGCTCGAGTCGCGCATCCAGGACCTCTTCGGCCACTACTGACCCGATCGGCCGGTCGATCGAGCGAGCGCGCGGGCTCAGCGGCGCGCGCCGCGCTCGATCGCCGCGTCGAGCGCGTCGAGCGCGAGGCCGGCGATCGCGTCGACCTGCGCGCCCGCCGTGTCGTAGACGATCACGTACGGCAGCTTCGAGACCTGCTTCAGGTAACGCCGGGCGAGCGGGGTGTCCCAGTCGACGATGTCGAGCCTGCGGTACGCGACGTCCCGCCGGGCCTCGAGGACCTTCGCCATGTGCGCGTCCAGCCGGCGGCAGGGCATGCACCAGCCCGCCGCGAAATCGATGACCGTGACCTTGCCGGGCACGACGTGCGCGCGGAGATCGGGGATGTCCGCGCCGCCCTGCGCGATCGACAGGGCGTCGGCGCCCTCGGGGAACGTCGCCCAGCCGGCGTAGTGCCCCTTGCCGGCGCCGATCACCGCCTCGAACCCCTCGTCGGCGGCGAGCTGCTTCACCGTCCCGGTGACGTCGAACGACGGCGACGCGGTGACGGAGATCTCGGCGCGGCGCCTGTCGAACGACGCGGCGTAGACGCCGGGGCGCTGGCGGAGATCCGAGACGAGCTCGGCGCCGCACGCCTCGCAGTCGATGTTCCGCAGGGAGACGACGGTGGTGCGCGCCTCCGGAGAGGGCGGAGCGCCGCCGCAGGCGCCCAGACACAGGAGCGATGAGAGGGCGAGCGCGCTTCGCACCGTCATGTCCCGCGTACCTTGGCCCCCTTCGCCGGAGGGCGCAACGTCGTGTAGGCTGGGCCGCCATGAGCCCCCTCGTGATCCGTACCCTCCCGGCCGATCACGTCACGCCGGTCCGCGCGTACGCAGCGCTCCGCGCCCAGTCGCCGGGCCGCTCGTCGTTCATGTTCGAGTCCGCCGTCTCCGGCGAGCGCTGGGGCCGCTACGCGATCCTCGGCTACCGCGCGCGCTCGGAGAGCATCCTGCCGAGCGGGTTCGACCCGTTCGCGACGCTGATCGAGGGGCTCGGGGGGCCGGCGACGGCGGACGGATCGAGCGGGCTGGCGGCCCGCGTCTGCCAGTCCCTCGTCGGCTTCGTCTCCCACGGCGCCGTTCACCAGCTCATGGACGTCGAGCCGTGGCCCGAGGAGATGTACCTCGGGCGCGTCATGAAGGACGCGACCGTCGTCGTGTTCGACAGCGTGGCGCAGACGATGACCATCGCCGGGCGATCGCAGGGCGCCGTGAACCGCTGCGCCTGGGAGCTGTCGCACGGGCCGGAGCAGCAGAGCCTGCCCGCGCTCGATCCGGAGGCGCTGCCGGAGCACCTCGAGACGCCGGTGACCGACGAGATCTACGCCGCGAAGGTGGCGGCGGCGCGCGAGCGCATCGCCGCCGGCGAGGCGGAGGAAGTGGTGCTCGCCCGCCGGTTCAGGGCGCCGCTGCGGGGCGCAGACCCGTTCGACGTGTACCGCGCGCTGCGGCTGCTCGCGCCGTCGACGCACCTCTACTTCCTCGACTTCGCCGAGTCGCCGTTCGCGCCGGGGCTCGCGATCGCGGGCGCGTCGGGGGAGACGCTCGTCCGCGTCGAGCAGGATCCGTCGGCGGGGCCGCGCAGCGGCGGCGCGTCGCCGATCGAGGCGCTCCGCGCCGCCCTGCCCGGCGGCAGCGCCGTGGGCGCGCCGGCGGCGCGCGCGAGCGCGATCAGCCGCGCGCTCGAGGCGGGCCCGCGGCGCGTCTACGGCGGCGCGGTCGGGTACTTCGGGCCGGAGGGCGCGGAGATCGCGCACACGCTCGGCGCCGTGTGGATCGACGCGGGGTACTTCGAGCTGATGACCGGCGCGCGCGTCGGGAACGGAAGCGAGCCGCGCGCCGAGGCAGAGCGGACGCACCGCGAGGCGCGCGGGCCGCTGTCGGCCATCCGCGCGGCGCAGGAGGCGCGCAAGGCGCGCGACCTCGCCGAGGAGAAGAAGGCGGCCGCCGAGCGGGCCGCGCAAGAGAAGGCGGCCGCCGAGCGGGCCGCGGAAGAGAAGGCGGACGCCGAGCGGGCCGCGGAAGAGAAGGCGGACGCCGAGCGGGCCGCGCAAGAGAAGGCGGACGCCGAGCGGGCCGCGCAATAGAAGGCGGACGCCGAGCGGGCCGCGCAAGAGAAGACGGACGCCGACGGCGACGCGTAAGAGAGGACGGACGCCGAGGGCAGCGCGGCCCGGGACGCGTAGCGCGGCCCGCTCAGTCGCGCACGAGGCCGTGGCGCACGCGCCCTGTCGTGGCGGCGGGCTCCGCGGGCGGGGCCGGCCGCGCAGGGCGAGGTTGCACGGAGCCCGGCGCAGCGCTCGGCGGCGCGGGCACCGTCGCGCGCGCGCTGCGCTGGGGAGACGCGAGGGGCGCGCGGCGGACCGGCGCCGAGGGCGCAGCGCCGGGCGGGGGCGGCGGCGCGCCGACCCGACCGCCGGCGACGAGGGCGGCCGAGAGCACGGCCGCACGCGCGCCGGTCGAGGCCATCGCCGGCGGCGCGGGGCGATCGAGCCGCGAGGTCGTCACGAGCGTCGCCACGCCGAGCACCGCGAGCAGGCCAGCCGGGATGACCCACCGGCCGCGCGCGGACGGCGCGTCGCTCCCGCGCGGGAAGGCGGAGCTCTCCGCGCTGAGCAGCGTGTCGGGCGGCGTCCTGCGGTCCGCGCAGAGGAGCGCGTCGGGCGGCGTCCTGCCGTCAACGCCCGGCGCGGCGAGCGCGGGCTCGCTCGGCGCAGGAGGGCGGGCGGACGCGGCCTTCGCCCGCGCGAACGCCGCGGCCAGGGAGCGCGCCGTGGCAGCCCGCGCGACACGCGCCGGGGGGGGCGGCGGACGAATCAGGCCGGACGACGGCGGCGGCGCGAGATCCGCGACGCGAGCGAACGACTCCACGAGCTCCTCCACCGACCGGAAACGCCGGGCGCGGTCGCGCGCGAACGCCTTCTCGAAGAAGCCGTCGACGGCGAGCGGCAGCCGCGGCACGAGCTGCGTCGCCACAGGGGCCGGGGCGAGGAGGATCTTGGAGGCGACGACGCTGGCGATGTCGCCGGGGAACGGGACGTGGCCGGTCACGGCGTGGAAGAGGACCGCCGCCAGCGACCACAGATCGGTCTGCGCATCGAGGGTCCGTTCGGATCGGATCTGCTCCGGGCTGAGGTAGTGGAGAGAGCTCGCGCTGGCCTCGACCGCGGCCTCGCAGACGAGCCGCGGCGTGACCGTCTTCGGGAGCGCGAGGTCGAGCACCTTCGCGATCTCCTCGCCGCCCTCCTGCGCGAGAAAGACGCTCTCGGGCCGGAGGCTCTGGTGGAGGAGGCCCGCGGCGTGGGCGCGCTGCAGCGCCTCGCCGGCGTGCACGGCGACGCGCGCGGCCTCCTGGAGCGGGAGCCGGCCGCGCCGGTGGAGGCACGCCGCGAGATCCTCACCGGAGAGCAGGTCCATGGCCAGGTAGACCGCGCCGTCCTGGACGCCGTGGTCGTGCACGCGCACGACGTGCCGCGATTCGATCGCGGCGGCAGCGCGGAGCCAGCGCTCGATCCGCAGGAGATCCCCCGCGACGCCAACCTGGTCGGGGCAGAAGAGCTTGAGCGCGACGCGCGCGCCGAGCTGCCAGTCGCGCGCGACCCAGACCGAGCCCCGGTCGCGCGTGACCCGCGCGCCAGGACGCTCGAGCTGCCGCTCCAGCAAGTACTTCCCCCCAACGATGGTGCCCGGCGAGATGTCCATGTAACCAAAGCCTCCTCCCCCATTGAAAAGTTGCACATAGACCCGAACGCGCAATTTGTCGCTGCACGGTTCGCTTGCGCGGCCGCCTCGGTCGTGCACGCGCTGTGAGCGTTCGCACGCGGGGAGCGCGCCGGACGACCGCGCCTTGTGAGGTGGCTAGCGTCCGGGGCTCTGCGGTTCAGGCGAGAACCGGAGCGGCACGACGAGCCGCAGATCGCCGCCCTCGGGCGCCGGGAACGTGAGCGCGCGCGCGCGCCGGAGCACGCAGCGGGTGAGCCGTTCGTCCGGGAAGCGCGACTCGGCCTCGAAGGCCTCGTCGACGGCGCCCGTGTCCGTCACGTGCAAGCGGATCGCGAGGCGGCCCCAGAGCGCGGGCGCGCCCGCGAGGGCGGCCTCGTAGCAGCTCCGCCACGCGGGCAACGCCTCGGCCACGGCGGCCGCGATCGCCTCGGGCTGGAGCTCGCCGGGGCCCGGAGCGAGGATGGACGGCGGGGGCTCGACCGGGTCGTCGCCCGGATAGACCTGCAGCGTGGCCACGACCGTGGAGCCCGCCTTGGCCCTGGGCAGCGGGAGCGACTTCGCGCGCGCGGCGAGGCACGAGATGACGTCCGGCGCGGAGAGCGTGGACGCCGTCGCGCGCGCGCCCGTCACCTTGCCGCTGCGGCTCACGGTGAGCCGCACGGTGGTCTTGCCGTGCAGCGACGGGTCCCGGTACGCGCGCAGCCGGTAACACGAGTAGACGTGGATCCAGAGGTGTCGCCGGGCGATGCGCTCGACCTCGCGCGCCTTGAGCGGCCCCTTGACCTGGGCGATGTCCACGATGATCCGAGGCAGCGGGTGCCCCTCGGGCGGAGGCGGGGGGGCCGGCGGATCTCCCCTGCCCCCGGCGTTCCAGCGATCGCGCTCCGCGGCCTCGGCCTGGCCGCGAGGCACGGGGTGGCGGCCGAGCTTGTAAGGCGGCTCGACCTCGATCGAAGGCCCCGACGAGCGATCGGCCGCGGCGGCCGCGGCAGGCGAGGGCGCGTCAGGCGCGGACGGCGAGGACGCGGCGGGCGCGGACGGCGAGACGGCGTCGGGGGCGCGCGGCGCGGACGGCGCGCGTGCACCGAGGGGAGCGACGGCCGGCGCCGGCGCGGACGGCGCGGCCGACCCGGCCGACCCGACAGGCGCAGGGTGGACCGCGGACGGCGCGGGGAGGCCCGACGCAGGCGGGGTCGGGCGCGGCGGCGGCGCGGCGGTGCACGCGGTGAGCGCGACGGCCGCCGCGAGGAGGGGCCGGGGATCGATCGCGAGGAGCGGCTTCATGGAGGCTCGATCCGGGCGGCGCGCCCGCCGAGGAGGACGCGCGGCCGCGGGCGGTGCTGTCATCTGCCCGGGGGGCCTTCCCACGAAGGCGCGAAGGCAGGAAGAGCATTCGACGGCCTCCCCGCCTCCGCGCGAAGGGCAGCAGCCCCCGGCCGCGCGAGGGGGAGCCCGGCCTGCGCTCAGAACCTGAGATCGCCGCGCGGCGCCTCGACCTTGCCGTCGAGCAGGTCGATCGCCTTCGCGACCTCGGGGTCGTCGGTCGTCGGGACGTGCACGAGGAACTTCACGTAGAGATCCCCCGGCTCCTTCCCCTTCCGGGCGATGCCCTTGCCGCGAAGCCGGATGACCTGGCCGGTCTGGGTGCGCGGCGGGACCTTGAGCGTCACCTCGCCGTCGGGCGTGGGGACGCGGATCTTCTCGCCCCGGTACGCCTCGACGATCGTGACGGGCACGTCGAGGTGGAGGTCGTCGCCCTCGCGCTTGAAGAACGGGTGCGGCGTGACGTGGATGTTGAGGAGCAGGTCGCCCGGCTCGCCGCCGCCCACGCCGGGACCGCCCTGGCCGCGGATGCGCAGGCGGCTCCCCTCGGCGGCGCCGGGCGGGACGCGCACCGTCACCGGCTCGGGATCGTCGGCGCGCTGGAGCTGGAGCGTCGTGCCCCGCACCGCGGAGACGAAATCGATGGTGAGGTCCTGCTCGACGTCGCTGCCGCGGCTGCGCATCGGGTGGGCGCGGCGGCCCGCGCCGCCGCCGCCGCCGCGGGCGCGGCCGAAGAGATCGCCGAGGATGTCGCTGAAGTCGCCGCCGCCGCCGCCGGGGGCGTTGCCGAAGATCTCCTGGACGTCGAAGCCGCCGGGGCCGCCGCGGCCGCCGCCCGCGGCGCGGGCGTTCGCGTAGCGGCGGTAGGCGCGGGCGCGCTCGGGATCGAAGTTCTGCGAGAGGCTCTCCTCGCCGAACTCGTCGTAGAGCGCGCGCTTCGTCCTGTCGCTCAGCACCTCGTGCGCCTGGTTGATCTCCTTGAACCTCTGCTCGTTGGCCTTCCCCGGGCTCTTGTCCGGGTGGTACTTCATCGCGAGCTTGCGGAACGCCTTCTTGATGGTGTCCTCGTCCGCATCGCGCGAGACGCCGAGCACGGAGTAGAGATCACGAGCCATGGTCGTCCGTCATCGTTCTGGGCTGCAGGAGCTGCACAGGACGCGGGCCGCTTGCGGCCTGCATCGGGCGGAAACCTAAATCTACCCGCCGTTTTCGTCCACTGGTGCAAAGAACAGCGGCGGTCGGGGCGCGCGCCGAGGCAGGGAGCCTCAAACGCTCACCCGGAAGGTCGTACCGGTAGGGGAGTCGGCAACCTCGATGCCGTCGCTCTCGAGCTCCCGCCGGAGGGCGTCGCTGCGCGCGAAGTCCCTGGCGGCGCGCGCCTCGGCGCGCTCGGCGAGCTTCGCCTCGATCGCCTGCCGGGTCTTGCCGAGGAGCCCGAGGCGCCGCTCCTGCGTGCGAGCGTGGTAGACCGCCGGCGGCGTCTGCAAGAGGCCGAGGAGGTCGAGCGACGACCGCAGCGCCGCGTGGAGGCGGCGCGCGAGCGGCGGCGCGGCCCGGGCGACGTCCTGGTCCTTGCGCCGGCGCTGCGCGGTGTCGGCGAGCTCGTTGGCGGCCTTGGCGACCTCGGCGATGACCGAGAGCGCGACCGGGGTGTTGAGGTCGTCGTCCAGCGCGGCGGCGGCGCGGGCCGGGGCGCCGTCCGCGAGCGCGAGGAGCGCCGCGAAGCCCTTGGGGAGCCGCTCGGGGAGCTCCGGCGCGGCGCCCTCGCCGGACGGACCGAGGAGCGCGGAGAGCCGATCGAGCGTGGCGTAGAGGTAGTCGACGCGGCGCTCGGCCTCGACAACGCCGGGGAAGACGACGCGGCCGTCGTCGCGCTTCTCGGTGTCGAACTCGATGGGGCCCCGGTAGTGGACCGTGAGCAGGAAGTAACGGAGCGCCTCCGGGTCGTTGCGCGCGTAGACGTCGCGGAGCTTGACGAAGTTGCCGAGCGACTTCGCCATCTTCTCCTTGTCGACGTTGACGAAGCCGTTGTGGATCCAGATCGAGGCGAGCGGCGCCTCCTCCGGGTGGGCGGCCTCGCTCTGGGCGATCTCGTTCTCGTGGTGGGGAAAGACGAGGTCCATGCCGCCGCAGTGGACGTCGAAGCCGGGGCCGAGGTAGCGGCACGACATGGCCGAGCACTCGATGTGCCACCCGGGCCGCCCCTTGCCCCACGGGCTGTCCCAGCCCCACCCGCCGGGGGCGACGCCCTTCCAGAGCGCGAAATCGAGCGGATCGCGCTTGTCCTCGCACGGGCCGACGCGGGCGCCGACCCGCAGATCATCGAGGTTGCGCTTCGAGAGCTTGCCGTAGGAGGAGAAGCTGCGGACGGCGTAGTACACGTCGCGGACGTCGCCGGGCCGCTCGACGACGTAGGCCGCGCCCCGCTCGATCAGCCGCTCGATGAGGGCGACGACCTCCGGGATGTGCTCCGAGACCTTCGGCTCGACGTCGGGGTCGAGACAGCCGAGGGCGGCGACGTCGTCTCGGTAGAGGCGGGCCATCCGGGCCGACAGCTCCATCGGAGGCTCGCCGGACTCGGCCGCTCGCTGGAGGATCTTGTCGTCGACGTCCGTGACATTGCGGACGTAGACGACGCGGAGCCCCCGAGCCCTCAGGTGGCGGACGAGGATATCCGGGGCGAGCGCGGCGCGGCCATGGCCCACGTGCGCGACGTCGTAGGTGGTCGGGCCGCAGCAGTACATGCGGACCTCGCCGGGCCGCCGCGGGACGAGCGGGGCGAGCTTCTGGGTCAGCGTGTCGTGAAGGCGCAGCTCGGACATCGCGCCGGGTCTATCAGGGCAGACGGATGCTGTCACGGGCCCGCGTGCTTAAGTAAAGCGCAATGCTGCCCGTCCGTGACCAACTGCCCACCCGCAGGGTGCCGGTCGTCAACTACCTGCTGATCGCGCTCAACATCCTCGGCTTCTTCTGGATGCGCTCGCTGATCTCGGCCGGGATCTCGCCGGAGCGGCTGCTCTCGGTGTGGGGCCTCGTCCCGCTGGACCTGCTCCGGGAGCCGACCGACACGTGGTGGACGGTCTTCAGCAGCATGTTCATGCACGATCCGACGGGATGGGCGCACCTCGGGGGGAACATGCTGTTCCTCTGGATCTTCGGCGACAACGTCGAGGACGCGCTGGGCAGCCTCCGCTACGCGGCGTTCTACGTGCTGGCAGGCATCGCCGCGGCGGGCGCGCAGATCTGGATCGACCCCGGCTCGACGATCCCGATGGTGGGCGCGTCGGGCGCGATCTCGGGCGTGCTGGCCGCGTACGCGTCGCTGTACCCGCGGTCGCCGATCACGGTGCTGAACCCGATCTTCCTCTTGTGGTTCATCTTCGGGCTGTTCCTCGAGCTCCCGGCGTGGCTGGTCATCCTCGAGTACTTCGTCGTGAACCTGCTGAACGGGCTCGGCTCGATCGGCATGCGCAGCGGCGGCGTGGCGTTCTTCGCGCACCTCGGGGGGTTCGTCGCCGGGCTCTTCCTCGTGCGCCTGTTCATGGTGGGGCGCACCCCGCGCGAGCACGAGCGCTGGCAGCACTGGCGCGCGGCGCCCCGGCGCGCGTCGCCCGGCCCCCGCCGCGCCGCGCCGTGGGACGCGCCGAGACGGCGGGATCCCTGGGGCTGATGACGGAGGGTTGTAAGGCGCGCGAGGACGCGCGGCGCGGCGCGCGCCCGACGGGCGTTCGCGCACGCACACGGGCGTGGTCGGAGGACGGCGGCGGAACGGCCAGGGCGCTCGTGGTTCGCCCACGATGCAAAAGCGTGATAGCGTCGGCCCGCAGCGATGCGACGACCCCTTCGAAGGCGCCCCACCGCCGCCGGCTCTGCGACCGCGGCCGCCCGAGCCAGCCTCCTCGCGCTCGCGCTCGCCGGCTGCGGGGGCCCGTCGTTCGACGGGACGATCTACCGCGGGCCGGACGTGGCGTTCCGCGTGCCGCCGGCGCCGGCGAGCTGGCGGCAGATCTCGGTGTCGGACGCGTCGGTGGCGTACCGCGACGACGCGAACGGGGCGACGGTCGCGCTGAACGGGCGCTGCAAGAGCGAGGAGGACGTCCCGCTCATCTCGCTGACGAACCACCTCTTCCTGCACTTCACCGAGCGCGAGGTGCTGAAGCAGGAGGTCGTGCCGTTCGACGGCCGCGAGGCGATGCACACCGTCCTCTCGGCGAAGCTCGACGGGGTGCCGAAGGTGTTCGACGTCTGGGTGCTCAAGAAGAACGGCTGCGTGTACGACATGCTCCTCATCGCCGATCCCGCCCGCTACGCCGCCAGCGAGCCGGCGTTCACGCGGATGGTCCGCGGCTTCTCGACCCTGCCGGCCAATGGCGACTGAGCCCCGACGAGCCACGGAGGCGCCGCCCTCCTCGACCGGCCCGGCTCCCGCCAGCGTGAGCCCGAGCAGCATGCCGCCGCCGAACAGCCTGGCCCCGAACAGCCTGGCCCCGCCGCCGCTCCCTCCCCTGCTCGCGAAGATCAACGACACGGTCGTCGGGTTCATCGAGCACCTCGGGCAGTTCGGGCGGATGACCTGGGGGGCGATCAAGTCGATATTCGACAGGCCGCTCGAGATCCGCTCGACCATCTACCAGATGGAGTCGCTCGGGGTGCGGTCGGCCGCCATCGCGTCCGTGACGGCGCTGTTCGTCGGGATGGTCATGGCGGTGCAGTTCGCCATCGGCCTCCAGAAGTTCGGCGGCATGGAGTACACGGGCCGCATCATCGGTCTTTCCTTCTCGCGCGAGCTCGCGCCGACGCTGACGGCGGTCATCGTCGGCGGCCGCATCGGCGCCGGCATCGCGGCCGAGGTCGGGTCGATGGCGGTCACCGAGCAGATCGACGCGATCCGGGCGCTCGGCGCCAACCCGCTGAAGAAGCTCGTCCTGCCCCGGCTCCTCGCGAGCATCGTCGTGATGCCCGTGCTCGGCGCGTTCGCGCTCGTGATGGGCTTCGGCGGGGCGATGCTGATCTCCGCGACCGAGTTCGGCATCCCCGCCGGCTTCTTCCTGCGGACGGCGCTCGGCTCCGTCACGTTCATGGATTACTTCAGCGGGATGTACAAGACGCCCTTCTTCGGGGCGATCATCGCGCTCGTCGGGTGCCACTTCGGGCTGATCACGCGGGGCGGGACGGAGGGCGTCGGCCACTCGACGACCCGCACGGTGGTGGTGACGTCGATCGCCATCCTGATCGCCGACTTCTTCCTGACGAAGATGTCCATCATGTTCTTCCCGAGCCGCTGATCGCGGCCGGTCCGGAGGGCGCCCCATGCCGCCGCCGACATCGCAGCGCCGACTGGCCCGCTGGCTCGCGCCCGCGCTCGTCGCCGGGGCGGCCGCGTGCCAGGGCGACGCGGGGGGCCAGGGCGCGGGGGCGCAGGGCGGCGACGCGGGCGCCGCCCTCGCGGCGGAGGGCACGCCCGCGCCGCGCCGCCCGACGCGGCACTACCACCTGCGGCGGACGGACGATGGGTGCGAGCTGTTCTGGATCGACGGCGACCTCGTCTCGGCCTCGCAGGAGGTCGTGTGTCCGTCCGATCTCCAGGTGGGCGAGCGCCTCCGCCTGACAGGCAAGACGTGCATGCGCGAGTCGGCGCAGACGCCCGCGCGCGCCGTGCCTGTCGTGTGCCCGCTGCCGCTCACGAACCTGGAGAAGGCGGACAGGGCGCCGCCGGACGCGGGGGCGCCAACAGACGGCGGAAAGTGAGCCGGGCGGCGCGCAGCCGAGCTCCGCGCTGGAGCATCCGAGTCCCAGGGGGGACGCAGGATGCAGGCGGATACCGTCGTGATCGGATCGGGCCCCGGCGGGCTCACCGCCGCGCTCGCGCTCGCGCGTGCGGGGCAGAAGGTGATCGTCGTTGAGCAACACTATCTTCCCGGGGGGTGGACCCACAGCTTCTCGCTGAACGGATACCGGTTCAGCCCGGGCGTGCACTACATCGGCGAGCTGGGGCCCGGAGGCGCCGTGAGGCGGCTCTACGAGGGGCTCGGCCTCTCGGGAGATCTCGAGTTCTGCGAGCTCAACCCGGACGGCCTCGATCACCTGATCATCGGCGACGAGCGGTTCGACGTGCCCAAGGGGTTCGAGCGGCTCCTCGCCCGGCTCACGGCGCGGTTCCCCCACGAGGCCGCGGGGCTGGAGAGGTACTTTCGCGTCATCCGCGGGCTGAGCGGAGATCTCGCGCGGCTCGACACGATGCTCGAGTTTCCGAGGGCGCTGCTCCTGCCGTTCAAGGCGCCGAACCTCGTGCGCTGGGGGCTCCGCACGCAGGAGGACCTGCTGGACGCGACGATCCGCGATCCGCTGCTGCGCGCGATCCTGGCCGCGCAGGGGGGCGATCACGGCCTCGCGCCGTCGCGCGTGGCGCTGCCGATCCACGCGAGCATCGTTTGCCACTACTTCAACGGTGGGTATTACCCGCGCGGCGGCGCCAAGCGCATCCCGCTCGCGATGATCAGGGCGCTGCGGCGGCTCGGGGGTCAGGTCCGGATGCGCGCGCGGGTGAGGCGCATCCTCGTCGAGCGCGGGCGCGCGGCGGGCGTCGAGCTCGCGGGGGGCGAGATCCTGCGGGCGGCGAGCGTGGTCTCGAACGCGGACCCGGCGATCACCTACGGCGAGCTGCTCCCGCCGGAGCTGACCGCCCGCGAGCGCCGCAAGATCCGGCGGATGGAGTATTCGACGAGCCTGCTCAGCGTGTTCTGCGCCGTGGACATGGATCTCCGGTCCATGGGCTATGATTCAGGCAACTACTGGTGGTACCGCGGAAAGGACGTGGGCCGGATCTACGAGCGGATGGAGTACCAGCTCCCGCGCGGCGAGGTGGACGGCCTGTTCCTGACCATCACGACGCTGAAGGACCCGGGCCACCCGACGCAGGGAGATCATCACACGATCGAGATGTTCACGTTCGTTCCCCACGACCCCTTCGCGCGCTGGAAGGAGACCCGCACGGGCGAGCGCGGGACAGAGTACGAAAACTTGAAGGAGTCGCTCGGTGATCAGGTGATCGCGGCGGCGGAGAACGTCATCCCCGGCATCTCCCGCGCGGTCGTGTTTCGCTCGGTGGCGACGCCGCTGACGAACGACTTCTACTGTGCCTCGTACCGGGGCGCCGCCTACGGCACCGCCAAGACGCCGTGGCAGCTCGGGCCGCTGTCGTTCTCCATCGGGACGAGGATCCCGGGCCTGTACCAGTGCGGCGCGAGCACGCTGGCCCACGGGGTGGCCGGCGCGTCGATCTCGGGCCTGATGGCGGCGCAGCGGATCGCTGGTGTCGCGCGCGTGGACGACCTGCTCGGCCCGGCCGACGGGTCGCTGCGGGTCTACCCGGCCGACCGGCCGGAGGAGTGGCTGCCCATGAAGAGAAGAGCCGACGCGGACGAGCTCAACGAGATGGCGTGAGCGTCCCAGGGCACGACCTCGGCGACACCGACCTCGGAGCCGCGGTGGGCCCGTGGGGAGGGCAGCTCGGAGCTACCCCGCCGGCGTCCTGGGCCTCGGCCGGAACGTGATCTGAACGAGCGGCATCACGTTGGCGTCGTCCTGCGTCTCCCGCTCGAACTGGAGCACGTCGTAGTACCCGCACCGCGGCCTCCCGGGGTAATCGCGGCAGACCTCGGGGCGCGCCTCGTAGATCGTGCAGCCGCGCGTCGTCAGGTCGAGGAAACGGCAGACGCGGCCGAGCACCGGATCCGACTGCCGCCGGAGGATGCGCTCGTCGTTGTAGCGCTTCGTGAAGCGCTGCTCGGCGGCCTCGACCGTGAGGCCGAAGTGGCGGGCGAGCCGCCGCAGATCGCGGGGCGTCACCTCGACCCGCTCGTAGATGGAGCAGCAGTAGGCCGGGCACTTCGAGCAGTCGTAGGAGACGCGGCGCTTGGCCTTGAGGGTCGTTGTCATGGCTCGTGAGGAATGGGCAGCCGACGCTGGATCGGAGAGGCAGAGCGCTCGCTGGCAGGCGGCGGAGCATACGCGGCCGGGCGAGCCCCCGCGACGGCGAAGTGATCGCGACGACGCGCGCTCAACATAGCGCGACGGCGCGCGGCGAGGAGCGCCCGCGCCGCGTCACTCGGTGAAGCCGAGCTGCTCCCGCGCCTCGGCCAGGCCGTCGCTCACGGCGAAGACGATGAGGTCGCGCGCCTCCGCGTTGCGTCCGATCCAGGTGATGCGGTCCTTGCCTGCGGCAGGCGGCGCGTTCGCGTGCCCGCCCGCCCAGGCGATGCCCGTGAGCGCAATGTTGAGATCGCCCACCGCGAGGAACGCGGTCCGGTTGCCCCAGCCGTTCACCGCGGTGTTCAGCGTCGACGCGCGGTTGCCGATCGAGCCGATGACGTCCGCGGCGAGGATGCCCAGCTTCGGATCCGCGCCGCCCGACATCGCCCGATCGATGCGGCCCTGGTACTCGCGGAGGCGCCCGGCGTCCGCGCCCTGCGGCGACCACGACGGGGAGAAGGCCTTCAGGTACGCCGCGAGCAACGGCCAGAGATCGATCGGCGCCGTCCGCGAGAAGGCCGAGGCGTTGGTCTGGAGGATCTTGACCGCGCGGTGGATGAGGAACAGCCGGATGTCCTCGCGCGGCGAGGCGACGAGCGGCTGGCCGAGGACGATCCTCGGCGGGCTCGTGGAGGCCGGCACGCAGACGGCGCCGAGCGCGGACGTCATGTAGACCTGAAGGCCGGGCAGGCCGTACGCGGCCCCGACGCCGCGGGCCAGGTCGGTGATGTCGGCGTGCTGCGGCGGCAGCGGCGTCGCGCGGATCGAGTCGAGATCGAACGGCACCGCGGTGTCGAGCAGCGGGCCCGTCTTCAGCAGGAGCTCGCGGAACGCCGGGGTCATGAGCTCCGGCGCGAGGTGGGCGTCGAGGCGGGCCGCGCCGGCGGCGTTGCCCGCGCCGCCCAGCGCGGCGTCGCGGCCGTCGAGCGCGGCGACCGTCGCGCGCGCGATCCGCGACGCGCCGGCGCGGCCGCGCAGCTCGGCGACCGTGGCGACCGTCGAGAACAGGTAGGGCTCGAACCGGCCGGTGTTGAGCGCGCGGCGCGCGTCGGCGAGGGCGCGGTCGAGCAGGACGTTCGCCGCGGCGGTCTGCTCGGTGCGCTGGTAGAAGCGGGCCAGCGCGCCGAGCGCGAAGTCGTCCTTCGGCCACGTCTTGCGCGCGGTGAGCAGCGTGGCCTCGGCCTTCTTCAGCTCGCCCATCGACTCGTGGATCTCGGCGAGCTCCGCGGTGCGGCGGCACTTCTGCTCGGGCGCCTCCGCGGCGCTGATGAGCAGGTTCTGCTGCTCGAGCGCGCGGGCGCCGTCGCCGGCGCGCTTGTAGAGCGCGACGAGGCGCTCGCGCGCGCTCACGTCGGCCGGCGAGCGCTTCAAGATCTCCTGGTAGGCGAGCTCGGCGCGCTCCGCGTTCGGGAGGTGCTCGTCGTAGAGCTCGCCGAGGCGGAAGTAGATCTCGGCCTGCTTCGCGGGGTCGGGCACGAGGCGCGCGAGGCGGATCCACGCCTGCTCGGCGCCGGTCCAGTCCTCCTCGCCGGCGCAGACGTCGGCGAACGCGGATAGGGCCTCCACGTGGTCGGGGTTCGCGTCGAGCGCGGCGGCGAGCGCCCGCTTGGCGGCCGCCGCGTCGCCGACGTCGGCGAGCGCCCGTCCGCGGAGGACCTCCATCTCGACGCGCTCGGCCGGATCGGTCACCGCGTCGAGGCGGCGCTCGAGGAGCGCGGCCAGCTCGGCGCGCGCGCCCTCGGCGACGTAGATCGCCTTGAGCCGCGAGAAGACGTCGGCGTACGACGGGTCGACCGTGGCGACCGCCTCGAGGACGTCGCGGGCGCGCGCGGCGTTCTGGACCTTGTCCTGCCAGAGCACCGCCGCGGCGTAGAGCGAGTGCGCGCGCCCCTCGGAGCCGACGCTGGCGCCCGCCGCGGACTCGAGCGCCGCGGCGGCGGCCGCCGCGTCGCCGCCGCGCTCGAGCGCGTCGGCGAGGTCGAGGTGGGCGACGAGGTAGTGCGGGACGAGCGTGATCGCGTGCCGGAAGAAGGCGACGGCGTCCTCGATCGAGCCGGCGAGGAGGGCGTCCTTGGCGGCGCGCACCGAGAGGGCGGCGGCCTCGGACGGGCGGTCGGTGCGCTCGATGAGCTGGCGATCCGCCTCGATCGCGAGGGCGTGGTCCGCCTTCGCGCGGGCCTGGGCGGCCATCTGGCGGAGCGCCCAGATGCCCCGCGGCTCGTTGCGGTACGCGATCTGCACCGGCTCGAACGTCTCCTCCCACGGGAGCACGCGCATGCGCAGCCGCGCCGAGAGGAGCGCGTGCGCGATGGCCTCCGGGCCGTCGAGGACGCGCGCGATCTCCAGGGCGATCGGCTCGAGCTCCTCGTCGCGCCCCTCGCTGATGAGGTAGGAGGCGACCTTGCGGAGCGTCGGCAGGTGGTGCGGCGTCTCCTCCAGGATCGAGCGGCGCCAGAGCAGCGCGCTGCCGGCGTCGCTGCGCCCGAGCTCGTCGAGCTCCGCGAGGCGCTCGTAGATCTCGAGGCGCTCGACGACGTCCGCCGCCTCGCGGGCGCGCGGGATGAGGGCGTCGACGAGCTCGCCGGCGCCGTGGCCGGCGACGGCGGCGCGGTGGAGGGCGATCGGCGCGAGCGCCGCGTCGCCCGCGGCGATCGCCTGGCGGGCGCTCGCCGCGGCCTGACCGAGATCGCCGGTGCGCTCGTACTCGAGGGCGGCCTCGAGGGCGAGGCGGGCGGCCTCGTCGCCGATCGCGGCGCGGTCGTCGCCGGCGTCGCCGCCCGCGTGGAGCGCGCGCATCAGCTCGGTGGCGCGCTCGGCGCGCCAGGCGGCGCGGTCGGCCGGGGGCTCGGGCGCGAGCCGCTCGAAGAGCTCGCGCAGGCCGATGTCCTGCGGGCGCGAGCGGTGCGCGGACTCGAGGAGCGACGCGGCCGACGCGGGATCGGCCTCGGCGACGAGGAGCGCCTCGCGGACGAGGTCATGGGCCCGCTCCAGCGGGTCGGCCGCGCCCTCGCGGCGCGTCCTCAGCCACTCGAGGAGGCCGTCGCGGTCGACGCGGGCGCGCGCGCTGCGCTCGCCGAGGTGGAGCGCGACGGGGAGCTTCGGGTCGATCTGCGCGGCGCGCGAGAGGAGGCGCTCACCCTCCTCGTTGTCGCCGCCGTCGAGCAGGCGGATCGCGGCCTCGGTGACGAGCACCGCGGCCCGCGGGCCCTCCTCGAGCGTGAGCGCGTGCTCCGCGAGGATGCGCGCGGCGCCGACGCCGCTCTCCTGCGCGGCGCGGGCGCGCGCGGCGCCCTCGTGCTGCGGATCCGCGGCGCGGGCGCGATCGAGGTCGCTCATCGCCGCGCGCTGGTCGCCCGCGATCTCCGCGAGGACGGCGGCGGCGAGCGCGCTGTCGCGATCGGACGCGACCTCGCGGAGCGCGGCCACGCTCCTGGCGACGCGGGCGCCGCGATCGCCGTCGAGGTCGAGCTCGAGCGCGAGCGCCCGGAAGAGCGGGCTCTCGGGCGCGTTGTCGCCGTAGGTGAGCACCGCGCGGGAGAAGGCGTCGCTCGCGTCGATGCCCTCGGCCGCGATCGCCTCGCGCGAGAGGGCGCGGCCGAGGACCGCGGCGGCGCGGGCGCCCGGGCCGCCGATGGCGCGCACGCCCCGCGGCGCGGGGGCGCCGTCCTCCGCGGGCGCGGCGTCGGTCGCAGCGGACGGGTCGCTCAGGGCGGCGCTGGCGGCGGCGCAGAGCGGCGCAAAATCGGGATCGTCGGCGAGGGCGTCGAGCCACGGCTCGATCTCGCCCGCGGAGCCGTCGGCGAGCGCCGAGAGGACGACGTGGTCGGCCGGCGAGAAGGCGCCGCCGGCGCCGCCGTCCTCGAGGGTGGCGGCGCGGGCGGCGGAGGCGTCGCCGAGCTCGATCGCCTGCGCGGCGAGGGCGCGGCGCGCCTGGCCGCCGTGGGAGCTGGAGGTGACGCTGCGGAGCGCGGCGAGCGCCGCCGGGCGGGTCTCCTTGCGCGCGGCGCCCAGCGCGGCGGTGAGCCAGGCGGCCGCCGGCGCGAGCGAGGTGCCGCGCAGCGGCTCGAGGCACGCGAGGGCGTCGGCGAGGTCGCCGGCGCGGAGCTGGGCGCGGGCGCGGAGCAGCGCCTCGTACGGGGTGGCTGGCGCGGTGCGGGGGCGGCGCGGGGCGCCCCGGTGCGCGGCGACCTGGGCGCACGCGGCGGCGAGCGGCGCGAGCTCGGGGGCGTCGGGCAGGCGGAACTTGGCGATCGCGGCGGAGGCCGCGGCGTCGGCGTCCGGCGCCGCGAGCGCCTCGCAGAAGCGCTGCACGTGCGCGCGCGGGTCGACCGGGTGGATCCGGGCGGCGAGCTCCATGCGCTTGTGCGCGCCGTCGGGGTCGGCGAGCGGGACGCGGGAGAGCTCGGCGCCGAGCACCAGGTTGTGGCAGCGCGCGGCCGGCGTGGCGAGGATGCGGGTCTCGGCCTCGATGGCGTCGAGCGCGGCGGGCAGATCGCCCTCGCGCATCAGGAGCCCGCGGAGCTGCCGGTGCGCGAAGACGAGGCCGGGGGCGAGGTCGCGCGCCTCGGCGGCGACGGCGCGGGCGGTCGGGTCCTCGCCGGCCATGACGTAGAGCTCGGCGACCGGGAGGAGCGCGCGCGCCCGGGCCGTCGGGTCCTCGATGAGCTCCGCCTCGGCGCGGAGCCAGGCGGCGCGCGCCGCCCAGACGTCGCGCTGCTGCGACTGGACGAGGATCGCGCTCGCGTCCTGCTCGCCGGGGAACACGGACGGCGGCGGCGGGATCGACGGCAGCGGCGGCAGGCTCGCGGGCGCAGACGCGGGCGCGGACGCGAACGCGCGCGGCGGCTCGAACGGCGTGCCGACCGACGGCCTCCGGTCCGCGACGCGCGTCTTCGCGAGATCCTCGTCGGCGTCGGCGTCGACCGGCCCGTGGAGCAGGCTCGACTCGTCCACGAGCTCGCCGGGATCGCTCTCGACCGCGGCCTTGTCCCAGAGGTCGGCGGGGGCCCTCGGCTCGCCGGCGTACGGGCGGGTCGTGGGCCCGGGCTCGTCGAGGGCGTGGGTCTCCTCGTCGTCGAAGCCCGCCGTGGGCTCGTCCTCGAGGCCGCTCGCGAGCTCGTCCTCGAAGCCCCTCGTCTGCGCGGGGCGCCTGCTGCTGACGACGCTGGGCGGCGCGAACTCGAACGGGGACTCGCCGCCGTCGGGGATCGGCGTCGCGCGGTCGCCCGGCTCGGCGGTGTCCTCGTCCTGCACCTCCTCCGATCGCCTGGACGTGGGGGGCAGCGGGGGCGGCGCGACGGCGGGCGACGGCGGCCGCGGGGCCGTGAACCGCGCGGACGCGGCCGGCGGCGGGATCTTCGGCGTCCGATCGCTGGGCGTGAGGTCGCCGCCGAGCGACGCCCTCACGTCGCCCGGCCTGCCGGATCGGGGCGGCGCGGCGGGGCGGGGCAGCGACGCGGGGCGCGGCGGCGCGGACGACGTCGGCCGCGGCGGCGTGGGCGTCGACACGGGCGGCCGCGGCGGCGCTGGCGGCGGCGCGGCGGGGCGGCGCGCCCCGGGGAGCGCGGGCGCCGAGGTCACGACGCCGTCGTCGGGGTCGTCGGCGCGCGGGTCCTCGAAGAGCATGTCGAGGAGCGCGTCGCTCTCGCCGGCGCTCTGCGCGGGGCGCGCGGGCACCGGCACGGGCTCGCGGGAGAAGAGCTGCTTCAGGCCGCCCTCGCCGACGCGCTCCTCCTCCGCGCGGATCGATTTGATGAGCTCGTCGGGGATCTTGGCGAGGAGCGTGGCCTCCTCGACGTCGCCCTCGGAGACCGCCGCGCCGTACATCGCCGGCGGCGGGACGGTGATCTTCTCCTGCGACGGGGTGCCCTCGTCGCCGCCGTTGCCAGAAGAGCTCTTGGATTGCGGATTCTTGCTCACCGGACCCCCATCCCGAGCTTCTTCCGGAGCTCGAGGTAGCTCTGCGACAGGACGAACGCGACGAGCTGGCGCGCCCGCTCGCTCTCGGCGACGACGCCGCCGAGCTGCTCGCGCGGGGTGTTGAGGATGTCCGAGAGGACCAGCGAGACGTCGCCGGCGGCGATGACGGCCATGCGATCGATGCTCCTGCGGGCGGCCTGCGCCCAGCGGTGCGGGTCCTGCTGGCTGGAGACGATGCGCTGGCACACCTCGGCGATGGCCTTCCGGGTCGCGCGCGACATCTCCCTGTGGATGGACCGCGAGACCTCGCCGAAGACGGCGTAGGGCGGGTGCGGGACCGCGATGCCCGCCTCGATGCAGGCCGCGGCGACGAGCGAGGCGACGGTGTTGTCGTCCCGGGTCCTGAGCGACGTGATGCCCCGGCGCAGCGCGAACGCCTCGCGCGCGATCGCCGAGCGCGAGGCGGCGTCGAGCGGCGTCGTGATCTCGGAGCCGAGCACGAGCGCCGGGATCTGGCCGTAGACGCCGGTGGCGCCGCGCGGGTTCGGGCCGCCCACGTAGAGCTCGAAGTCGGTCTCGAAGCTGAGCGCGCCCATCCACTCGGCGACCGCGACGCGCAGCGGGTGGCCCCCGCGCGCGTCGATGCGGTCCTTCTTGCCCACGCCGAGCGACACGAGCGACGGGCCGAGCGCCATGCAGATCGTCTCGGCCATCTTCGCGAACAGCTCGCCGACGGGGCCTGTGTCGAGCGGATCGGCGATCTCGGCCATGGCCCGCGCGTCGAGGGCGATCTGCGGGCGCGCCGGGACGCGGGTGTCGATCTTCCGGAGCTCCGCGCTGATCCCCTCGTCGCACCGGCCGAGCGCGACGAGCGCGCCCAGCGTGGCCTGCCGGAGCGGAGCGTCCTGCCCGGCGCCGGCGATCTTCGCGAGGAGCGCGACGCGATCGGCGTCGATCGGGTCGGACGCGAGCGCCTGGATCAGCGTCGCCTTGGCGCGGCCGAGCACGCGGGTGCGGAACGCGGGGTCGTAGTCCGTCGTGAGGACGAGATCGATCGCCTCGCCGTCGTCCGGCGCCTCCTCGAGGAGCTTCGCCACGGCCTTCTCGGCGCGGCGCGGCGCGCGGAGCTGGTCGCGGTAGATCGCCATCGCGAGCCGCGCCGCCTCGACGCGGCCGGCGGGGGTGTCGCGCTCGACCATGAGCTCCTCGAGCAGGCGCGTCGCCTCCTCCCAGGAGCCGACCCGGGCGGCGACCCGGACGAGGCGCTCGCGGACGGGGAGCGTCGACAGGCCGGCCCGGTGCAGGCCGACGAGCACGTCGAGCGCCCTGTCGTGCTCGCCCAGCTTCTCGTACGCGTCGACCGCCGTGATGCCGGACATGAGGCGCTGCTCCCCCGGCGCCTTCGCGACGCGCGAGAGCTCGGCGTAGAAGGCCGCCGCCTGGCCGAGATCGCCCTGCGCCTTCGAGATGTCGGCCGAGAGCGCGAGCGCGCCGATGTGGTCCGGCTCGAGCAGCGTCACGTTCTCGAGCGCGGCGAGCGCCTCGTCGAGCTTGCCCTTCTTGCGGAGCACGCGCGCGCGCTCCCAGAACAGCTTGCAGATCTCGAGGTCGCTGTCCGCCACGCCGAGCCGCCGCTCGATGATGTCGAGCAGCCGGTTGTCCTCGTTGCGCGCGCGCACCCGGCGGAACAGCCGGTCGAAGGCGACGCCGCGCCGCGGATCGCGCGCGAAGGCGCGGTCGAACGCGATCTCCGCGTCGTCGTGGGCCTCGGTGTGCTCGAGGAGCAAGAGCCCCGCGCTCTCCCAGAACTCCGCGCCGCGCGCGTCGTCCTTGCAGAGCGCGCCGAGCTGCGCCGCGGCGAGCGCCGTCGACACGGGGTCGCGGAGCGCCTCGGACGTGGCGCGGACGCCCTCCCAGGCGGCGATGTCGTCGGGCCGCCGCTCGACGACGGTGCGGAACGCGGCGCGCGCCCGCTCGTGGTCGCCGGCGGCGAAGTCCGACCAGCCCGCGAGGCCGAGCGCGGTGAGCTGCGCCTCCTCGCCGAGCGCGTCGCCGAGGCCGTGCAGCGCCGCCGCGCGGCGCCGCGGGTCGCAGCCAGGGAGCGCGAGCTCGAGGTTGGCGAGCTGCGCGGGCGCGTATTCGCCCGAGAGGAACGGCCGCGGCAGGTTCGGCTGGTCGAGCGCGCCGACGATCGCCGCCGAGGCCTCCATGGCCGCGCGGGCCTCGCCTTCCATGTGCCGCGCGAGGGCGCTCCGGGCGGCGACCTCCGCCTCGCGATCCTCGGCGCCGAGCGCGGCGCCGAGCCACTCGAGGTCGGCGTGCGGGCTCGGGTCGACCGCCGCCCACGCGGCGGCGCGGGCCGCGGCGCGCGCGCGATCCTGGTCGAGGGTGCGCGTCAGGCGGAAGCGCTCGGCGTGCGCGATGGACGCGGCGCCGGCGCCTCGCTCCTCGATGTAGTCGAGCGCGCGCTCGACGGCGCTGCGCTGCTCGAGCGCCGGCTGCCAGAGGAGCCGCCCGAGCGCGGCGGCCAGGGCGAGATCGTCGCTGGCCTGCGACTCCAGCGCCTCGAGCGTCGCGAGCGCCTCGTCCGGATCGCCGCCCTCGGCCGCGCCGACCTCGAGGCCGAAGCGCGACAGCGCGAGCGCCGCCGGGTCCTCGCCCGCCTCGCCCGCCACCTCGAGGGCGCGGCGACGGCTGTGGAGGTCGTTCGCCTCGTGGCCGCGGAGCGCCCAGGTGAGCACCGTCGCGCCCGCGCGCGGCGCCTTGCCGCGCGCGGCCTCGAGCTCGTCGACGGCGCGCCCGCGCTCGCCGGCGCGCCAGAGCAGGATCGCGGCCTCGATGTGCATCGCCGCGGAGAGATCCGCGTCGTCGATCGCCGCGGCGCAGGTCGAGAGCGTCGCCGCCGCGGACGCGGGGCTGCCAGCGCGCCGGTCCAGCTCGGCCAGGAACACGGCGACGACCTGGTCGTCCGCGGAACGCTCGAAGAGCGCGCGGAGCCGGGTGCGCGCGCGGTCGAGCTCACCGCTGCGCGCGCTGCGCAGGGCCGCGACGAGCCAGAGCCCGCGCGCGGTCTCCTCGCCCTCGACCTCGGCGAGCGCCTCGATCACCGTGGGCGAGCGCCGCGGGGCGGCGCCGGGGTCGTCGCCGGGCTCGCGCCGGCCGCGGACGAGGTCGACCGCGAAGGCGCCGAGCGCCCTGCCGAGCCACGCGTTGGGCGCGGCGCCGCCGTCCTCGGCGCCCGCGGCGGCGAGCTGGGCGAAGGCGCCCTCGGCGCCGTCCGCGTCGCCCCGGAGCAGGCGGCTCCGGCCGATCTCGAACCACAGGCTCGCCTTCTCGGCCGGGTCGACCCCGGTCGAGAGCAGCCGCTTCGTCGACTCCTCGTACCAGGCCGCGTCGCCGCGCAGCGCCGCGAACGACCGCCCGAACCGCGCGAGCACGCCCGGGTGGACGCCGGCCATGCCGGCCTGCGAGAGCGCCGACTTGGCCGCGGGGACGTCATCGGTCCGCACCGCCCAGACGTAGGCCGCGAGCAGCAGCGCGCGCCCGCGCGCCTCTTCGCTCGTGTACGACGCCGCGGTCGCCTCGAGCGACGCGGCGAACGCGGACGGATCCTGACCGTCGCCGAGCAGGTCGATCTCCAGCGCGCGCGCCGGGATGCACTGCGGGTCGGCGGCGAGCGCGCTGCGGAGCGCCGCGAGCGCGGCCTCGCGATCGCTCGCCAGCGCCGCCGCCTCGGCGATGCGCAGCCACAGCGCCGCGGCGCCGGGCCCGCTCGCGCCGCGCGCGATCTCCTGCTTGGCGAGGCTGGCGGCGGCCTCGGCCTCGCCGGCGGCCTCGAGCGCGGCGATGCGCGCCCGCGCGAGCAGCGCCGACTGGGGCAGCCGCTCGGCGGCGCGCTCCAGGAGCGACGCGAAGCCGCCCGTCCCGGCCCGCTGCGTCAGCTCGGCGGCGCGGAGCCACGCGTCGGCGGCGAACTCCGGCTTGCGCATGTACCGCGGGACGCCGTTGGCCTCGCCGCTCGCGTCGTCGTCGATCGCGTCGGCGATGAGCTCGGCCTGCCCCTCGAGGGCGCGCGCGAGGGCACCGAGGTCCTCCTCGCGGCGCGCGATGGCCTCGAGCGCGAGCTGCGACCTGAAGCGCGCCTTGCCCTCGAGCGCCGCGGCGGCGTCGAGCAGCTCGTAGGCGCGCTCCACGTTCTCGGTCGCCGCGGCGAGGTCGGCGAGCTCGATGAAGAGCAGCCCCTTCCACGTCGGGTCGGTCGCGAGCTCGGCGCGGGCCTCGATCGCGCGCATCCGGCCGGCGAGGTCGCCCTCCTTGGCCGCGATGAGCTCGAGCTCGAGCCACGGCGTGGCGTCCTCGGGGTTGCTGAGCGCCGCCTCCTCGAGCGCCTCCTTGGCCGCCGCGAGGTTCTGCTCGTGGTCCTGGAGGTACGCGGCGCGCTCCCAGAACGCGCGCGCCCGCTCCTCGGGCGTGGCCGCGGCGCGGGTGAGCGCGTCGAGCAGCTTGCCCAGGTTCTTGATCGACTTGCGCCGCGTGAGGATGCGGACGAGCGCCTCGAGCGGCTCGCGGAACTGGGGGTCCGCGTTGAACGCGGCGAGGTAGTCGCGCGCCGCCGTGGGCTCCTCGCCGAGCGCCTCCTCGAGCGCGCCGAGCTCGTGGAGCAGCAGCGCCTGGAGCTGCCGTTCCGGTTGGTCGCCTTGCTCCGCGCGGAGCCGCGCGATGAGGGCCGTCATGCTCTCCACCTGCCCCTCGGGTGTCTGAACCGTCATCTCGCCTGCGACGCCTCCGAAGGGGGTCTCATCTGTGCGCAACGCATGACGATGGCGGAGAGTAGCGAAACGAAGCGCGCGGAGTAAAGCGCGCTGGGCACGGGGTGGGCTCGGCCAGCGGCCCGCGGCGCTCGCGCTCCTCCGGCGGTCGAGGCGAGCTCCGAGCGCGCCTCGCGGCGAGCGCGGCCAAGGCCCGCCGAGCAGCGCCGCCGCGCGGCGCGCGCCCTCGGGGCCTCCGGAAGACGAGGACCCGCGTGCGCTGCCGCGCATGGGGCGCGCGAGGCGATCGCGGGTCGCGGCCGCGCGCCGGAGAGCGGCCGCTCGCCGGTGAGAGGGCGAGGGGCGACGGTCGAGGACGAGAGGAAAGGAGCGCGGGACGACGACGCGCGGCGGGCAGCGAGCGGCCAGGCGGCCCGCCGTCCGAGACGCCGGCGGCTCGCGGGCGCCGGCCGCGCGCGGCGCCCGGCGCGTCGGGCGAGCCGAGGCCGGCTGCCTCGCTAGGCTTTGCCGAGGGCCGCCTCGAGCTTCTCGCTGACCTTCGACTCGATCGTGCCCTTCATCGCCTTCAGCAGGAACGGGAGATCGATCTCGACCTGTACGGCCGACGCCTCGACGCGCACGAGGCCCTTCGTCCCCTTGGCGGCGCCGCCCGGGGCCTCGAAGCGGATGAGATCGCCGTCCCACCGCCACTGGACGCCGAGCTTGTCCTCCATGCCCCGCGCGAGCGTCTCGGCGCGCGTCCGGGCCTCTTCCTTGGTGAGCGAGTGCTGCCGGCGGATGTCGATCGTCGCCATACGGTATCTCCCCTCGTTCGCGCCCGCGGCGACGCGCCGCGCGCGGTACGCCTTACTTACTCGATTCGCCGCGCGATCCAAAAACCGCGCGGCGTGTCGACCGGGCCGCTCACGCCGCCCTTGGGGAGGCTGAAGAGCTCGTACTCGGGCGCGGGCTCGAGCACGCCGCGCGGGATGTAGCCGAGGTCGTCGGTCGATCCCTTGTCGCCCTTGTCGACGGCGGCCTTGAAGTCGGTCCTGGCGACCTCGGCGAGCTCCCTGGCGAGCGCCAGCGCGGCCTCCTTGGATCGCGCGTTCGCCGGCGCGCCCTGCGCGCCGCGGTACTGGACGAGCACCACGCCGAAGCGCACCTTCTTCGGGGCCTCCGCGGGCAGCCCGGGCGGCGCCTCGCCCGAGAGGAGCGTGATGCCCGCGTCGGATCGCAGCGCCAGCTCCGGGGCGCTCTCCGGGACGGCCTCGCCGCCGGCGTCGGCCCCTGCGTCCGCGTCGTCCGCGTCGGTCGTCGCCGTCGCGTCGGGCGCGCCGGCGTCCAGGGCGACGCCGGCGTCCACGGGCGCGCTGGCCGCCCCGCGGCCCTTCGGGCCGCTCTGCGCGATGACGAACGCCACGGCGCCCGCGAAGAAGAGCGTGTAGATGACCGCCGTCGACCGCTGCATGGGCGGCAGCGCGTTAGCACAGGTGGAGGACGCTTGGCGAGGCCGCGTCGACGGAGCGGCCGATTTGAGGAGGGCCCGTAGAAGAGGCGATCCAAGGACCGCAAGCCCTGCTAGTAAGGAGAGCGGATGTCGGGGCATCCCGGCCTGTCGCAGGCCGAACGAGCGTGAAGGGCCTGCGGAGGCACTCGCAGCGCCCGCATCGGGTCGGGGAGCATGATCAAGGTCGAGTGCGACGGATGTAAATCGCCGTACCAGGTCGACGAGAAGCGCGTGCCCCCAGCGGGGCTCAGGATGCGCTGTCCGAAGTGCGGCACGAGCCTGCTGGTGACGAAGGGGGGCGCCGCGCCAGCGCCGCCCCCCGCGCCCGGCCCGGGCCCTGCGCCTGCGCCACGGGCTGGAGCGGGGGGCCTTCAGCTCGCGGAGCGGAGCGCACCGGCGACGCACGACGACGCCGATCTGCCCGTGGCCGCCCCGGAGGACATCGCGTTCCCCGCGGTCGCGCCCCCCCGGCGCCCCGGGCCCGCGCCGGTGCCGGTCCCGCCGCGCCGCGGGGCGCAGACGGCGCCCGCCGCGCCGGGGGCGATCGCGGCCGCGGCGCCCGCGCCGCGCCCCGAGCCGCCGGGCCCGGAGGTCTTCGGCGAGATCGGCCTGCCCGACGTGCCGGATCGCCCGGCGCCTTCCGATCGCCGCAACGCCAAGACGGTGCCCCAGCGGCGCGGCTTCGGCGAGATCGACCTCATGGTCGAGCTCCCGAGCCCGGCGGACGTCGAGGCGCAAGGGCTCGACGCCGACGACCTGCCGGTCGTCTACGGCAACGTGCCCGCCCCGCCGGCGCCGCTCCCGGGGCGATCGCGCGCGGAGTCGCGCACCGCCCCGGCGACGCCCTCGGCGTTCGCCGAGTCCGATCTGCCGGCGCGGGCAGAGCCGCTCCCTCCGAGCAGCCGGCGGACCCTCGGGTTCGGCCCGCGCGACTCGGCGTTCAACGCGCGCGACTCGGTGCCCGGCGCCTTCGACTCCGGCCCCGGCGCGCGCGACGCGTCGCCCAGCGCGCGCGCAGGGGCCGCCACGCAGCCGCTCGGCCGCGGGCGCACCCGCGGGATGGGAGAGGCCGCGCCCCCGCGCGTGGCCCCGGAGTACGACTTCGGGGACCTCGACGACGACGTGCCGCCGGCCGCGCCGGCGCGCTCGAGCAGCGGGTCCCGCTCCAGCAGCGGCTCCATGTCGTTCGGCTTCGGCGAGCTCGAGCTGCCGCTCGAGGGCGACAGCGATCCCGATCTGCCCTCGCCGTCGGGCGATCTGCCGATCGTCGCGGGCGATCTGCCCAGCTCGGTCCCGGGCGTCATCGGCATGCCCGCCCCGTTCCCGGACGCGGGCCTGCCCGCGCCGGCCTCCGCGCCGCTGCCCTCGCCGGTCCGCGCCGGGCTCCCGGCCCCGACCGCAGCAGGCCTCCCCGCGCCGGCCGCCGCGGGCTTCCCCGCGCCGGCCTCCGCAGGGTACCCCGCGCCGGCGCCCGCGGGCTTCCCCGCCACGGCCTCCGCAGGGTACCCCGCGCCGGCGCCCGCGGGCTTCCCCGCGCCGGCCACGGCGGGCTTCCCCGCCCATGCGCCCGTGGGCGTGCCCGCGAAGGCCACCGGCCCCGCCCTCCCGACGAAGGCCACCGGCCCCGGCTTGCCCGCCGGACCGGGCACCATCGTCGGCGCCGAGCTCTTCGACGAGGCGCCGCCGGACTACGACGACTCGCGCGTCGGCGCCGCGTTCCAGGCGCCCGGGCCGCGCCCGCTCCCGCCGACGGCGCCCGAGCCCCCGAGCGGCCGCGGGGTGCCCCAGGCCGACTTCGGGGTGCCCCAGGCCGACTTCGGGGTGCCCCAGGCCGACTTCGGGGTGCCCCAGGCCGACTTCGGGGTGCCCCAGGCCGACTTCGGGGTGCCCCAGGCCGACTTCGGCGACGAGATCGCGCTCGGCGAGAGCGTCAGGCACCTCGCCGCCGGCGCAGCGCCCGCCGCGTACGATCCGTCAGACCGCTCCGCGAACTTCACGCAGACGCCGGCCGACGCCGACGATCGCGGCATCGAGCTCGGCGGGCCACACCCGAGCGTCGGCGACGAGGTCGATCTCACGGGCGCCGGCACCGAGATCGGCGACCTGAGCGCCGGGGCGGAGGCGCAGGCCGAGAAGCCCGCGCCCGCCACGGAGGCCCCGCCGCCGAAGACGAAGGTCAAGCGCTACGTCGTCGCGGCCCTCGCCGTCGCCGCCGTGACCGGCGGCGCGCTCGCGCTCGTGCCGGACGTCGGCGCCTTCGGCGTGAACCTGATCAGCGACCGGCTCAACGCCTCCGCGCACGACGCGGCGCTCGCCGACCTCCGGAAGCGGACCCAGGCCGCCCTCGCCCAGGACACCGCCTCGGCCGCGAACGGCGCGCTGAACGACGCGAAGGCCGCGCGAGAGAGCGCGCCGCGCCACCGGGCGACCATGGCCTACGCCGGGTACATCGCCTTCGCGCGCAGCATCCGCTTCGGGCACCGGACCGTCGACGACGCCTTCGGCAAGGAGATGATCGCGCTCGCGAGCTCCGATCCGGGGGACCTGCTCGCGCTGGCGGCCGCGGCGCAGGACGCGGCCGCCGGTCAGCTGCAGCGCGCGCGAGAGGCCGCGCAGGCGCTCGGCGCCCAGCGCAAGGACGACATCGACGTCGCCGTCCTCGCCGCCGAGATCGAGCTGCTCGCGAAGGACGGCCCCAAGGCCGTCGCGGCGTGGCAGCGCGCGAACGACCTCCAGAAGAGCGCGCGCACGCTCTTCGGCATGGCCCGGGCGCAGCGCCTCGCCGGCGACACCGCGGCCGCCGAGGCGAGCGCCAGGGCCGCGCTCGAGGCGTCGCCGAACCACGTCGGGGCCCGCACGCTGATCGCGTCGCTCGTCTGGCAGACGCCGACCCGCGAGCAGGAGGCGCTCGACCTGCTCGGCAAGGTCACCGGCGACGGTCCGGTCCGGGCCGCCGCGAGCGACCCCGAGATCGTCGAGGCGTACACGCTGCTCGGCACCGTCCACCTCACGAAGTCGCGCATGAGCGCGGCCGAGCAGGCGTTCGCCGCCGCGGTGAAGATCGATCCGCAGGCGGTGCGCGCGCTGATCGGCAACGGCGAGGTGCTGTACCGGTCGGGCCGCTACTCCGAGGCGCAGGCGCGCTTCGAGGCCGCGGTGCGCGCCGACGCCAAGAACCTCGCCGCGCACATCGGCAAGGCGAAGACGTGGCTGGTCCAGGAGCGCATGAAGGAGGCGAAGGACCTCCTGAAGGGGCTGCAGAAGACCCACGCGGCGGATCCGCAGGTCGCCTACTGGCTCGGGCGCACCGAGCTCGCGCTCGGCAACAAGAAGGAGGCGGAGCAGGCGTACCTCGACGCCGTGAGGTCGAGCGAGAACCGCCCGGAGGTCGTCGACGCCTACGTGGCGCTGTCGTCGCTCCTGTCGAGCCTCGGGCGCAACGAGGAGGCGGCGGCGAAGCTGTCGGAGGCGACGGCGAAGTTCCCGGACCTGCCCGCGCTCCACAAGGCGAAGGCCGAGGTCGCGCTCCGGACCGGGAGGTACGAGGACGCGCGGCAGGAGCTCGAGCTCGCGCTCGCCAAGGAGGAAGATCTCGACAGCCAGTTCAAGCTGGGCGAGGCGAACCGCCGGCTGCGCAGGTTCGACGAGGCGGCGGCGCTCTTCGACAAGGTCGCGGCGGCCGACAAGGATTACCCGGGCCTCGCGCTGCAGCGGGGGCTCCTGTTCGAGGAGACGGGCCAGAGCGAGCGCGCGCTGGAGATGTACGCGGACGCGCTCCGCAAGGCGCCGAACGACGTCGACCTGAAGCTGCGCGTCGGCTCGACGCAGGTCATGGCGGGCCACGCGAGCCAGGCCGAGCCCATGCTGCGCGACGTGCTCAAGGATCGCCCGACCTCCGCCGAGGCGCACCACTTCCTCGGCCGCGCGCTCCTCGTGCGCGGCACGAACGTGGCCGAGGCGCTGCGCTTGCTGGAGCGCGCCGCGGAGCTCGACCCGAACCGCGCGGAGTACCACCTCTACGTCGGCTGGGGCGCCAACGAGACGGGCCAGACCGCGCGCGCGGAGGTGGCGCTGAAGCGGGCGCTGGAGCTCGACGCGGAGCTCGGCGACGCGTACTGGCAGCGCGGCGTCCTCCTGCAGAAGCAGGGGGCGAGCCGCGACGCGCTGGCGGATCTGCAGATCGCGCTCCAGAAGCGGCCGTCGCGCTACGAGGCCTACGCCACGATGGCGCTCTGCTACCAGGACCAGGGCAACTGGGCGGCCGCGGAGGAGGCCTGGCGCAAGGCGATCGCGGGCAACGACAAGGTCCCCGAGTGGCACTACCGGCTCGGCAAGATCTACGCGTCGCGCGGCAACCGGGCCGGCGCGGCGGCCGAGCTGGAGCAGGCGGTCGCGCTCGGCGAGGCGCCGGATCGCTCGGCGCCGCCGTGGCTGTTCGACGCGCACTTCCTCCTGGCCGAGGCGCTCCGCGGGACGAACGACCGCGAGAAGGCGATCCGCCACTACCAGCGCTTCCTGGAGACGGCGCCGACCGACAACGCCTACCGGCGCGACGCGGAGCAGGCGCTGCAGAGCCTGGGGGCGGGCAAGGGGCGGTGAGCGGCGAGGCCGGGGGCTGAGCGCGGGGGCTGAGCGCCAGCGCCACGGCCGAACGCCAGGGCGAGCGAGCCGCGTTCGCTCGGCTATCCTGGCGCATGATCCCCTCCATCCAGGCCCGCCCGGCGGAGCGCGCCGACATGCCCGAGGTGGCGCGCTTCGCGGCGCAGCTCGTCCGCCTCCACCACGCCATGGATCCGCACCGCTTCCTGTGCCTGGAGCCGCTCGAGCCCGGTTACGAGCGGTGGCTCACCAGCGAGCTAGACAACCCCGGCGCCGCGATCGTCGTCGCCGAGCGGGGAGGCGCCGACCCGGCGCTGGTCGGCTACGCCTACGGGCGCCGGGAGCCGCGCGACTGGATGAGCCTGCGCGACGCGTGCGGCGTGCTCCACGACATCTACGTGGCCGAGCCCGCGCGCCGGCTCGGCGCGGGCGCCCTCCTGGTGGAGGTCGTGATCGCCCGCCTCCGCGACCTGGGGGCGCCGCGCGTCGTGCTCACCACCGCGACGCAGAACGCCGCCGCGCAGCGCCTGTTCGAGCGGTTCGGCTTCCGCCGCACGATGATCGAGATGACGCTCGAGCTCTGATCGCCGCCGGCGCGCCCCGAGCGCCTCCCGCGCATCCATCGTCACGGCCTCCGGAGGCAACAGCGCTTCCCGCCACGCTGGCCCGGAGCGATTCGCCTCACGGACTCCCGCCCTCCCGGCCTCGCTCCGCCAGCTCGCGGGCCGTCTGCGCCCACACCATGGTGTCGCGCGGCTCGCCGGCGGGCGTCAGGGCGTTCGCCTCGAGCGTCGCCACGTGTCGATACCCGAGCCGCCGGGGCACGGCGGCGCTCGCGGTGTTCCGTGGGTCGCACCGGATCTCGACGCGGATCAATCCGAGATCCTCGAGCGCGACCCGGGTCAAGCGCGCCACGGCCTCGGTCACGTAACCGCGGCGCGTCGCCGTCTCCCGGAGCCAGTATCCGATCTCGATCGCGTCCGGGCCGATCCGCGGGTGTAGCCCCGTCCCCCCGAGCACCTCGCGCTCGTCGCGCGTGAAGATGCCATAATGGAAGTCGCGCCCTGCCGCGAAATCGTCCCGGAATTTCTCGAGGAGCGCGGCGGTGGCCTCCATGGAAGACGGCTCGTGGACGGCCCACGGCATCCAGGGCCGGAGGTGCGCAAGGCTGGAGTCGATCGCGTCCCTGATCAAAGGAGCGTCCTCGGGCCGCCACGCGCGCAGCGTCAGCCGGGCGGTCTGGATACGGGCCGGCGGGCGCTCACCTGCCATGGCCCAGCTCCATGCCCGCTGCCGTCCCACACCTGACCACGGTCGATTGCCCCCGTCGCGCGCCGCCGGCCGGGCGATGGATATGTCCCGCGCCGCAGAGCGCTCCTGAATGGATGTGAGCCGTCGTCATGCCCGGAGCTTACACGCGGGCGTCCCCTGCACATCCTTGCACGTCTGCCCCAAGGGTGTCCTCGCCAGCTCCAATTCCGTCGTAGACGGCGTGTACTCTCCCGGATCTCGACATCAACGCGCCTCGCGGAGCACTTGACATGTCCGCTATAGCGGACTAACGTCTGCCCCGAAAGAGTAAGGCGGGAAACAGCAGTGCCCCCCTCCTGGTGCATCGAGAGGAGATCCGCGTCCACGTCCACGCCTGGATGCCCCGCCTGGGCAGAGGCGCCACGCGACGGTGGTGCCGCCTGCACCTCTTTCTGTCACATCCGCGCTCAACAGGACACGAGGTGGAAGGATGAAGATCTGAGCATGATCCCATCCCGGGAGGCTCGACGTCTCCCGGACGTTCGCGTCGTTCGACGCGCCTTTCAGCAGCGCCCTGCTCCAGCGCTCGGCGATCCAGCGGAGCGCCGGCTCGATCAGGCCCGCTCGCGAAGACCTTCACGATGCGCCCGGCACGCGGTCCAGGCGGCCTGACGCGGCACACCGGACCCCGGCACGGCCACCGCCGCACCCCGGATTGGCTGCTCCCGCAGCAACACGTCACCAGCAATCCCTGCTCCTGTCGCAGCAAATCCATGTCTGCGATGGCGGATCCCTTTCCGTTCCCGCGACAGCGCTCTGGCACGCTCTCTGCTCCGCCGGGCGGCGCGTGAGATGACGCGAACGCAATCGGCGGTCGCCGCCAAAGGAACCAAGAGAGCATCTCGCGCGGCGGGCGCCCCGAGGAGAACAGGATGACGAAGCTGCGACTCTACAGCGCGAAGGCGTGCCCCTTCGCCCACCGCACCCGGCTCGTGTTGCACGAGAAGGCGATCGACCACGAGCTGACGGAGGTCGACCTGCAGAACAAGCCGCGGGCGTTCACCGACGCCTCGCTCTACGGCAAGGTCCCGGCGATCGAGCACGACGGCCACCGCGTCTGGGAGTCGGCGATCATCAACGAATACCTCGACGAGGTCTTCCCCGATCCCCCGCTCCTGCCCAGGGAGCCTGCCCGGCGCGCGCTGGCGCGGATCTGGATCGATCACGCGAACACGCGCTTCGCGCCAGCGTTCGCCCAGCTCCTCAGGGCCGAGACGCCGGAAAAAGAGGCGGAGGGGCGCAAGGCGCTCGGCGAGGTGCTCGCGTTCATCGAGCGCGAGGCGCTCGCGAAGTCGGGGAACGGGCCTTACTGGCTCGGCGCCGAGGTCAGCCTCGTCGATCTCGCCTTCTATCCGTGGTTCGAGCGGCTGCCGGCGGTGGACCGCCTCCGCGGGTTCTCCATCCCGGCGGAGCTCACGCGGCTCCGGGCGTGGCTCGACGCCGTGCAGGCCCGCGACGCGGTGCGCGCCAACCTGAACCCTGTCGATTTCTACGTGGAGCGCTACGCGAAGTTCGTGAAGCCGGCGGCGACGGCCGCCTGAGCGGCGCCGAGGGACGAGGGACATCATGCTGAGACTCTGGGGTCACAAGAACTCTTCCAACGTGCAGAAGGTCCTCTGGGCGCTCGACGAGCTCAAGCTCGATTTCGAGCGCGTCGACGCCGGCGGGCCGTTCGGCCGCGTCAAGGACGCGGACTATCTCACCCTCAACCCGAACGGGCTCGTCCCGGCGCTGGAGGACGGGCCGCTGGTGCTCTGGGAGTCGCACGCAATCGTGCGCTACCTGTTCGCGCGCTACGGCTCGCCGCCCCTCCAGCCGAGCGATCTCGGGGAGAGGGCGCGCGCCGACGCCTGGACGGACTGGCAGTTCGGGACCCTGTGGCCCCCGGTGCGCGCGCTGCTCGTCCAGCTCCTGCGCACGCCAGCGGAGCGCCGCGATCAGGGCGCGATCGAGGGCGCGCGCAGGGCGGCGCTCGCCGCGCTGGGGATCCTCGACAGGGAGCTGGCGCGGCACCCGTGGGCCGCAGGGGAGTACTTCACGCTCGCCGACATCCCCCTCGGGGTCGCGGCGCAGCGGTGGTACAACCTCCCGCTCGATCGGCCCGCGCTCCAGCACGTCGACGCGTGGTACGGCCGCATCAAGCGCCGACCGGGATTCGAGCGCTGGGTGGATCTCCCATTGACCTGAGGCGCGCGCCTCTCACGCGACGTTCGACCGCGTGACGCCCGCGACGCCGCCTTCCTGACGCGCCGCCTCTGCCGCGGCGCAGGGCCCCTCAGAACATCGGCAGATCCGTGTCCAGCCCGAGGAGCACGCGGCCCTGGACCTCGCGCGTCTGCGGGGCGACGAGAGCGTGCTGCGTGACGGCGTGAACGTCGCGGAAGCAGCGTTGAAGAGGGCTCTTCTCGTAAAGCGCGGTGGCGCCGCCCGCCGTGAAGGCCAGATCGACGACGCGGGCGGCGCCGAGCGCGGCGTTCGTCGCAGCGAGCCGGACGCGCGCTCGCTGCTGTAGCGAGATCGACTCGCCGGCGACCGCGGCGTCCCAGACGGCGCCGACCGCCTCGACGAGGTACGCCCTGGCCGCGCCCAGCGTGGCCTCGGCCTCGGCCACGACGAGCGCCGTCGACGGCCGCGCCGCGAGCGACGCCGTCATCCCCGCCGGCCTCTTCGTCGCCGCGAGCGCCGCGAGCTCGTCGAGGGCTGCGCGCGCCATCCCGAGCGCGGTCGACGCGACCGCGCTCGCGAGGAAGCCGAAGATCGGGAACGCGAAGAGAGGCCCCGGATACGTCGGCGCCGCCATCGGGAGACGGATGCACCGGCTGCTCGGCACGAAGACGTCCGCGACCTCGAAATCGTGGCTCCCGGTGCCGGCGAGCCCGGACACGCTCCAGGTGTCCAGGATCTTGCACTCCGAGGCGCGGAACATCGGCACGATGGCTGTGGGCACGCCCGCCGGCGACATGCGCGGCGCCGCCCCGTCGAAGATCACCGCGGTGCCGCCCAGCCAGTCGCAGTGCTCACAGGCGCTCGCCATCGCCCACCGCCCGGTGATCCGATAACCCCCCTCGACCTCGACGGCCCGCCCGCTCGGCGCAAAGACCCCGCCGCAGACGACATCCGGGCGCGCGTACATCTCTCGCCCACCCTCCGCCGGGATGTACGCCTCGAACGCGCCGGTCGTGCCGCAGATCATCGCGCACCATCCCGCCGCGCCATCGGCGCGCGAGAGCTCCTCGATCACCTGGAGGCTCGTCAGCGGGTCGGCCTCGAGCCCACCCACCGCGCGCGGACGACACATGCGAAAGATCCCCGATTCCCTGAACGCGTTGGCGACGGGATCGGGGAGGCGGCGCTCGCGCTCCCCCTGGTGCGCGTGCTCCTTGACGAGCGGAACGAGGCTGCGCGCCGCGGCGAGGAGCGACGCGGACTCGGCGGAGGACATCGTGGCCATGGTGAGCTCCAGGTCGCGGCCTGTGCGCGAACACGGAACACCCTACAGGCCAATCTCCTGAACGAGAAGGACTTCCGCCCTATCGGTAGAGCGCGCTGTCCCGACTCACCCCTTCTCGGGCGGCGGCTGCGCGTACCGCGCCTCTTCGGCGTAGTACCCGGGGAAGCCGACGATCTCCTGGAGCGCCTCGAAGCGCATCCGCGGGTCCGGGTGCTGGCCGGCGCGCAGGGCCGCGAGCGCCTCGCGCATGGCGGCGGCGGCGACCGAGAGCAGGGTGAGCGGATAGGCCGCGATCTTGTAGCCGATCGCCTCGAGCTCGGACGGCGGCAACACCGGCGTCCTGCCGTGATCCACCATGTTCGCCATCGTCGGTGCGCGCACCTCCCGGCAGAACGCGCGCATCTCCTCCACGCTCTCGGGCGCCTCGAGGAACACGATGTCTGCCCCGAGGTCGGCGAACGCCCTGGCCCGCGCCAGCGCCTCGTCGAAGCCGTGCGTCTGCCGCGCGTCGGTGCGGGCCATGACGAGCACGCCGGCGCCCTCCTCGCGCGCGTCCACCGCGGCCCGGACGCGGGTGAACGCCTCGTCGCGGGGCACCACCTGCTTGCCGCGCGTGTGGCCGCAGCGCTTCGGCGCCACCTGGTCCTCGATCATGACGCAGGCGAGCCCCGCCTGCGCATAGCCGCGCACCGTGCGCTTCACGTTCATCGCGTTGCCGTAGCCCGTGTCGCCGTCGCCGATCACCGGGATCGACACGGCGCCGCAGATGGCGCGCGCCTGGTCGACCATCTCCCCGTACGAGATGAGCCCCGTGTCCGGGGCGCCGAGGCGCGCCGCGGAGACCGCGAAGCCGCTCATGAACGTCAGCGAGAAGCCGGCCTGCTCGACGAGGCGCGCCGACAGCGCGTCGAAGCAGCACGGCATGACGAGGAGGCCGGGCGTCGCGAGGAGCGCCCTGAGCTGCTGAGCGGAGGACACGGCCGCGACGATACCCCGACACGCCGCCCTCGGCGCAAGCGAAAGCCAGCAGGAGCACCGCGGAGGACGCGCGGCGCGGCGAGCTCCGCAGCCGCCTCCAGCGCGCCTCCCGGGGCGCGCCGGGGAGGGCTCGGCAGGGCGGCGCTCCCTGGGTTTGTGTTGCCGGGTCCGGCGGTCGGAAGGCAGGATGCGGCCGGGATGGATCCGCACAGGAGAGTGGCATGAGCACGGTCTCGTTGAGGGAAATCGCGATCGACGGCCTGCCCGCCAGCGTCCACGTGGGCGGGCAGGGCGAGCCGCTGCTGCTCGTGCACGGCGGCTGGGGCGGCGCGTCGATGCACTGGTCGGCCGTCTGGGAGCGGTTCGCGGAGCGCTTCCAGGTGATCGCGCCCGATCTGCCGGGCGTGGGCCGCACGGACACGCCGGGGCTCGGCTCGCTCGGCGCCTACGCGCGCTGGCTCGATCGGCTCCTCGACGCGCTCGGCGCCCCGAGCGCGTGGTGCGTGGGCAACTCCTTCGGCGCGGCGGTCGTGTCGTGCTTCGCGACGCAGCACGCGGCCCGCTGCCGAGGGGTCGTGTTCGTCAACGGCGCGCCCCTCCCCGCGCTGCCGCAGATCGTCGGCTGGCTGCTGTCGCGGCCCGTGCCCCGGCAGATGCTGCGCGCGCTCGTGCGGAAGCAGGCCTTCAACCCGTCGATCCTCCGCCGCGCCTTCGCCGATCCCGGCCGCGCCCCCGCCGCGCTGCGGGACGACCTGGAGCGCGGCAGCTCGCCGCAGATGGACGCGGTGCTCGACGCCCTGCTCCACGGGGGCCCCAGGGCGCCGCTCGGCCTGAATCCGCTCATTGTCTGGGGCGAGGCGGACCGGCTCGCGGGCAGCACCGCGCGCGACGCGAGGAAGCTCCACGACGCGCTGCCGGGCTCGCAGCTCACGTTCATCCCGGCGACAGGGCACATGCCGCAGCTCGAGAACCCCGAGGCGTTCGTCGACGCGGTGTCGCGCTTCATCGAGGCGCGCTCGGCCGCCGCCCGCCCCCGCGGCCTCGGCGGCCGGGCCGACGCGGCCTGAGCGCCGGCGGAGCGCGCGCCGGCGCATCGACCCTTCGTCTCGCTGCCGGCCTCGCCGGCGCTCACATACCCGTCGGGTACGTCTCGGCCTCTCGCTCGCGCGACTCGGCGGTCCATTCCAGCGGCCGCACCGCGCTCGTCTCGTCGATGTGGACGACAGCGTCGAACTGCTCGCTGAGCCGCGCGTGGAAGTAGTGGCTCGCCCGCTCGGTCTCCGGCAGGTACAGGACGCCGATCGCGCGCTCCAGGGCGCGCTCGCGCAGCGCCTCCACGAGCTCGCGGCGCGCGCCCGCCTCCGGCCGCAAGTCGAGCCAGAAGCGCGGCAGCTCCGTGTCGTGGAAGAGCCGCTCGTAGCTGTTCGGCAGCGACGGCCGGACGCGCTTGATCTCCGCCGGATCGCCCCACTCGGACGCCGCCATCACCGTCCCCGTGTGCGTCGAGAAGCCGACGAGGAACGTGTCGTCGCCGAAGCGCTCGCGCATGAGCTGGCCGACGTTCCACTCGCCGCTCTCGCCCATCTGCGTCGCGCGCGCGTCGCCCAGGTGCGAGTTGTGGGCCCAGAGGACGGCCTTCGTCGGCGCGTGGAAGCGGTCGAGGTGCGCGACGAGCGCGTCGACCGTGTCGACCATGTACCGGTCGCGGAGGTTCCACGACGACACCGCGCCGCGGAACATCGTGCGGTAGTACTCCTCGGCGCTCTGCACGAGCCGCGCGTTCTGCTCGACCTGGAAGTACTCGTCCTCCGCGACGCGCCCGTCGAGCTTCGCGTACTCGGCCTGCTTCTTCATCAGCTCCATGAGCTGCTCGACGACCTCGCGCTCGCACGACCCGCTCAGCTCGAAGCCGGCCGCATACCCGTACGCCTGCGGATCGTCGCTGAACCGGTCGAAGCACCCGTAGCGGCGCCGCGCCCGCCGGGCGGCCTCCGGATCGACGCGGTCGAGGTAGGCGAGTACCGCCTCCATCGAGGCGTGCAGGCTGTACAGGTCCATGCCGTAGAAGCCCGCCTTCGCGCGCCCGCGCCGGAGGCCGGTGTTGTGCTCCCGGAGCCACCGGACGAGCCCGAGGACGTCCTGGTTGCGCCACATCCACTGCGGGAACCGCTTGAAGCCGCCGAGCGCCTCCTCGGCGCTGGCGTCGTCGTCCGTCCCGCGGACATGGCGGTTCACGCGGTACGCATCGGGCCAGTCGGCCTCGACGATGACGGCGGTGAAGCCCCGCTCGGCGATGAGCCGCCGCGTGATCTGGGCGCGGGCCTCGTAGAACTCGTGCGTGCCGTGCGTCGCCTCGCCGAGCAGGACGAACCGGCGATCGCCTATCGCGTCGAGCAGCGCGTCGTGGTCTCGCGCGCCGCCCCGCAGCGGGCGGGCGGCGTCGCGGACGAGGGCCAACGCGGGTTCTCGAGAGCTGGGCATCGTGTCACTCCTTGGTCCGTCGCGGCTGCGGCCTCATCCACGGCATTCCCACCGGGACTGGACCCGTCGCGTCCGCAGGGTCGACGCCTCTGGCGAACGCCATCACTGGCCGCTGGGCTCGCTGTTCCATGGTTCCGTATCGGGTCTCTGGGCAGGCACCGCGATCGTGATCACGCGTTGCAATACCCGCGCCGGCACAGACCACGACCTCGGGAGCTGCCCTGTCTCAGGGGCTCCGGATCCGCCTTCGGGTGCTCCGGATCGCGCCCCGGCGCGCCTGCTGAGCGCGCCGGGCGCCGCGTCGAGCGGCGTCGGTCACGGCATCACGGCATCGCCGAGACCCGCGTGCGCTTGTTGAGCTGGGCCGTTGCGTAGAGCAGATAGAGCCCGGCGAGCCCGACGAGCACATAGACGATGCGGCTTATCGCGCTGTACCGGCCGAAGATGGCGGCGACCACGTCGAACTCGAACAGCCCAACGAGCCCCCAGTTGATGGCGCCGATCACGACGAGCGCGATCGCGGCCCACGTTAGCCCTGAAATCCCACGGTTGACCTGTTCCATACCCCCCGCGGAAGCATGCGCCGCGCCGCGCGATGCGTGCACCGCGCGCCCGCTGCGGCGCGCCGCCACAGCGCTGACGCCGCCGGCCCGCCGTGGAAGAGGCCGCTCGACGCCGCGGGCCCTTCTTTTGCGGCCCTCACGGCCCGGGTTCCGGCGCGACGTCGAGGAGCGAGGGCAAGGTCTCCCCCGCGCCGCCGGTGAACACGAGGTCGCAGAGGCTGGTGACCGCGCTGGGCTCGACGTTGACCTCGGCGATGAGGGCCCCGTGGCGCTTGGCCAGGGGGACGAAGCCGGCGGCCGGGTAGACGACGGCCGAGGTGCCGACCACGAGCAGGAGATCGCAGCCCTCGACGCCGGCGGCCGCCGCCGCGAGATCGCTCTCCTGGAGCGCCTCGCCGAACCAGACGACGTGCGGGCGCTGCACGCCGCCGCAGCGGCAGTGAGGCAGCTCCGCGGCCGTGAAGCGGCGGGCGCGGTGTCGGGATCCGGGGAGCCGCTGCCCGCGAACGCGGGCGTGATGGGCACGTCGCGGTTCTCTGTCACGCGCCCGCACGCGAGGCAGCGCACATGCCACAGCGAGCCGTGGAGCCGCACCGCATCCAGGGAGCCGGCCTGCTCGTGAAGGCCGTCGACGTTCTGGGTGATCAGGGTGAAGGTGCGGCCGGCGTCCCGCCACCGCGCCTCCAGCCGCGCCAGCGCGCGGTGGCCCGGGTTCGGCGCGCAGCCGAGGGCGCGCTCGCGGCGGTGGTTGTAGAACTCCCACACGAGGCCCGGATCGCGCCGCCACGCCTCGGGCGAGGCGAGGCTCGTCGCCTCGTGACGCCGCCACAGCCCGCCGGCGCCGCGGAAGGTGGGGATGCCCGACTCCGCCGAGACGCCGGCCCCGGTGAGGACGGCGATCTTCCTCGAGCGACGTAGGCTGGACTGGAAGCGCTCGCGGCTCGTTTCGCTCATCGCGGACCTCCTGAAGGAGAGAGGGAGCAGACGGCGGGAGAAGGACGGCTGTCCCTGCTCCGTCATCCCCACGTCCTGCGCAACGTAGCGCACCGCGCAGGGCGGCGCCCGGGGCGCCGGCGCGCCCCGAATTTCGGGTGTAAGCCCGCCGCGGCGACGGCGTTTCCCTGGCAGTCGGACGCGCCGGGCCCGCCACCGCGAGCCCCGGCCGCGAGCGCCCCATCGCGCGCCCGCCGGAGGACCGGCGACACGCGGCCTTCGATCCGCGAGGGCGGCGAGGGGGCCTGTCTCGTCCTGAAGATCCCTGGAGGGCCGCGCGTGCGGCCCTCTCGAACGACCTGGTTCTGGCCCGGCGATCAGGGCCTCACGAGAACGCACTGCGGGGATCCGCGCTCGCGATCCCCATCCTAAGGAGGACACCTCATGCGCACCCTGCCGTTCGACGTCGTCGCCCCCTCTCTCGTCGCTGCAGTGCTCCTCGGCTGCAGCGCATCGGCGCCTGCCCCGAGCGCCCCGGCAGCGTCGGACGCGCGCACGGGCGCCGCGGCGGCGCGGCCCATGCAGCCGGAGTACGACGCGGACGAGGGCGCAGGCCGCGCGCTCGCGGCCCACGAGAAGGCCGAGGAGGCCGCCCCCGGGGCCTCGCCGCCCGAGGCGGCTGCCCCTGCCCCGCCCCCGCCCGCCGCGCCCTCGCCCGTCATCGTCGTCGAGTCGGGCACGACCGCGCGGACGAGCAAGCCAGCGCCCGCCCGCGCCTCCGCGGCGGGCGCCGCGCCCAAGAAGGCACCCGCCCCGGCGCTGGCCGCGGCGGCGCGCCCCGCGCCCCCGCCCGCGCCGATCGCCGTCCCCGCGCCCGAGCCCCAGGGCAGCGAGGCGTACCGGGACTACGGCGTCAACCCGGTCGAGGACCCCGCGAAGGACCGTCTCTCGACCTTCGCGATCGACGTCGACACGGCCTCTTACGCCATCGCGCGCCGCAAGATCCTCGATGGCTCGCTGCCGCCGTATCAGGCCGTGCGCGCCGAGGAGTTCCTCAACTACTTCGACTACGGCTATGCGTCCCCCGCGACCGGCCCGTTCGCCGTGCACCTCGCGGCAGCGCCCTCGCCGTTCACGGTGGGCCACCACCTCGTCCGCGTGGCCGTCCAGGGCAAGCGCGTGCCGGTCAAGGAGCGGACGCCGGTCCACCTCGTGTACCTCGTCGACACGAGCGGATCCATGCACTCGCCGGACAAGATCGAGCTCGCGAAGAAGAGCCTGCGCATGCTCACCGAGTCGCTGAAGCCCGGGGACACCGTCGCGCTCTGCACCTACGCGGGCAGCGTGCGCGAGGTGCTCGCGCCGACAGGCATCGAGAGCAAGGGGAAGATCCTCGCCGCCATCGCGGACCTCAGCGCGGGCGGCTCGACGGCCATGGCGAGCGGGATCGACCTCGCTTACAACCTGGCGGAGCGGACGCTCGTGAGAGGCCACGTCAACCGCGTCGTCGTGCTCTCCGACGGCGACGCGAACGTCGGCCCGACCTCTCACGAGGAGATCCTGAAGACGATCAAGCGCGCGAGGGACAAGGGCATCACGCTGTCCACCGTCGGCTTCGGCCAGGGCAACTACAAGGACGAGATGATGGAGCAGCTCGCCAACCAGGGCGACGGCAACTACGCCTACATCGACAGCGAGGCGCAGGCGCGGCGCGTCTTCTCCGAGCAGGTCGGCGGGATGCTCCAGGTCATCGCCCGGGACGTGAAGATCCAGGTCGAGTTCGATCCGGAGCTCATCAAGAGCTATCGACTCATCGGCTACGAGAACCGCAATGTCGCTGACCGCGATTTCCGGAACGACAAGGTCGACGCCGGCGAGATCGGCGCCGGGCACAGCGTGACGGCCATCTACGACGTCGAGCTCAAGCCCTCCGCGCTGAAGGGCAGCGCGTCGCCGCTCGTCGTGCGCCTCCGCCACAAGGCCCCGCTCGGCTCGGACACGGCCGAGGAGACGGTGTTCCGGATGGCCCCGGGCGCCATCGCGCCCACCTTCGACGCGGCGCCGGCCGACCTCCGCTTCGCGGCCGCCGTGGCCGGCTTCTCCGAGATCCTCCGCCACAGCCCGCACGCGCGCTCGTGGCGGCTCTCCGACGTCGAGAAGATCGCGCGGGGCGCCGCGTCCAGCAGGGGCGATCAGCAGGAGTTCATCGGCATCGTCCGCCGCGCCGGCGCGCTCGCCGGCGGCAGGCCGGACGCCGTTGTCGCGAAGGCCGCCGACTGACCCGCGGGGCCAGGCCCCGGTGCGCGCCGCGCGGGCCGCGCACCGCGCCGCACACGCTGGCGCCGCGCCGCGCGGCCCGCCCCCGGGGCGACGGGCCACGGCGCCAGCGCGGCGAGCCGCGGCAAGCTGATCCGTGATCCGCGGGAACCGTGTATAAGGTCCCTCACGGCAGGTCGTCACGGAATTCCTTCGAGGAGCCCCGTCAATCCCATGCACATGAAGCGCGGCCGCTGGGCCGCTTCGCTGCTCGCGCTCTCCAGCGCGCTCGTGTCCACCTCGACGCTCGCGGCCGGCTCCGCCGTCCTCACGGGGACGGTCATCGACGCGGCGACGAACAGGCCGGCTCCGGACGTCGTTGTCACGGTCACGTCCCCCGCCCTCCAGGGGGAGCAGATCGTGGTGACCGACGCCGCCGGTCAATACCGCATCCCGAACCTCCCGCCAGGGACCTACACGCTGCGGCTCGACAAGGAGTCCTACAGGCCGTATTCGCGCGGCGGCGTCGAGCTGCGGCTCGACAGCACGATCCGGGTGAACAGCCAGCTCCTCCCCGAGGCGCTCCAGGCCCAGGAGATCGTCGTCGTCGGCGCCCCGCCGACGGTCGATGTCGGATCGAGCGCGACCGGCGTCAACGTGAGCTCCGAGTTCGTGAGCCGCGTCCCGCTCAACCCCCCGAGCGCCAAGGGGGGGGCCACCCGATCGTTCGAGTCGCTCGCCGAGGTCGCGCCGGGCGCGTTCGCCGACCGCTACGGCGTGTCGATCAGCGGGACGACCTCGCCGGAGAACCAGTTCGTCGTCGACGGCCTCTCGGTGAACAACCCGGGGTTCGGCATCCTCGGGACGCCGCTCTCGGTCGAGTTCATCGACGAGGTCAACGTGATCACCGGCGGCTACATGCCGGAGTACGGCCGCTCGACCGGCGGCTACTACAATGTCGCCACGAAGTCAGGCTCCAACGAGTTCCACGGCTCGGTCTTCTTCAGCATCACGCCCGGCCTCCTCGAGGGGCGGCGCGCCCCGGTGGTCGCGCAGGAGAGCGCGATCACCACCGATGTCTCGCTCTCCTCGCTGCGCGACTTCGGCGTCGAGATCGGCGGCCCGATCCTGAAGGACAGGCTGTGGTTCTACGCCGGCCTCTCGCCCTCGTTCGCGACCTACCGGCTGGAGCGCAACCTGAACATCGTCGAGCCGGGCGACCAAGCCGGCGCCGTCGTGCGGAGCCGCCTGCCGGGGTCGACGGACGTCTACCATGCCACGCAGCAGAGCCTCCAGTACCTGGGCAAGCTGACGCTGCTCATCGATCCGGACAACACCCTCTCGCTCTCGGTCTACGGCACGCCGACGGTGTCGGGCGGCGACGGGGCCTTCGGGCTCAACCCGCGGGACGGCAGGATCGAGATCGACAATCCCTACAACGGCGGGATCATCAACGGCAACTACGAGGCGATCGCGCACCGGTACGTGACCACCGCGACCGACGCCTCGCTCAAGTGGTCCTCCGCGTTCCAGAACAAGACCCACCTGCTCGACGTGACGCTCGGCGTCCACCACGAGCTGAACGCCATCCGCGCCTCGGACGGGGAGAAGATCGGGAGCGGAAAGGGGCTGTCCGAGGTCGTCCAGGTGCTCTGGCAGCGGTCCCCGCCGCGCTCCATCGGCGAGTTCGAGCCGGGCGACGCCACGCGGCGCTGCGCGCAGGACGACGCCGCGGCGGCCGAGCCGTGCCCGGTGCCCGGCTATTACTACACGGGCGGCCCCGGCGTGCTCAGCGAGTCCGTCTTCGACCGCTACCAGGGCAAGGCCATGCTGACGAGCCTGTTCTCGGCCCTCGGCCATCACGTCGTCAAGACGGGCGTGGACGTCGAGGTGATGAGCTACCGAAGCGAGCGCGGCCAGTCGGGCGGCACCATCCTGACCGAGTTCCCCGACGGATCGGTGGTCTACGATTTCCGCCGCCAGGGCTTCCTGAACGGCCCCGACGACCCGGTGCATCTCACGAAGTACGAGGCGGTGTCGACGTCGCTGACGCTCGGCGGCTTCGTGCAGGACAGCTGGAGCATCGCCGACCGCGTCACCCTGAACGCCGGCGTCCGCTACGACGCGCAGCTCCTCTACGGCTACGACGGAGAGCTCGGCCTGAGCCTGCCGAACCAGTGGTCGCCGCGCGCCGGCGTCATCTACGACATCACGCAGTCCGGCAGGTCGAAGCTCTATGCGAACTATGGCCGGTATTACGAGAGCGTCCCGCTCAACATCGCCGACCGCCTGCTCCCCGGCGAGCGCATGCTGTACTCGTTCCGCGGCGCGTCGACGTGCAATCCGATGAACGCCGAGGAGATCCAGGGCGCATGCGAGGACGAGGGCGGGCGCCTCCAGGCCGACGGCCCCCACGCGCCGAACCAGAAGTGGGCCGTCATCAACAGCGACAAGACGCCGATCGATCCCGACCTCGAGCCGCAGTCGTCCGACGAGATCGTCATCGGCGGCGAGTACGAGATCGCGCCCAAGGTGCGGATCGGCGCCGAGTACACGAAGCGCTGGCAGAACCGGATCATCGAGGACCTCAGCCGCGACGAGGCGAGGTCCTATTTCATCGCCAACCCCGGGTACGGCGCGGCCAGGGACTTCCCGAAGGCGACGCGCGATTACGACGCGTTCACCGTGTTCGCGGAGAAGGTGTTCGCGGGCGGCTGGCTCGCGCAGGCGAGCTACCGGATCTCGTACCTGCGCGGCAACTGGTCCGGGCTGTTCAAGCCGGAGACGACGCAGATCGATCCGAACATGAACACGGACTTCGATCTTCAATCGCTGCTCCCGAACCGCGAGGGCCCCTTGCCGGCCGATCACAGGCACCAGCTCAAGCTCTACGGCGCGAAGGATCTCGTCTTCAAGAACGGGCTCGTCGTGAACCTCGGCGGTGCCTACCGCGCCCGCTCCGGCGCGCCGACGTCGTACCTCGGGGCCCACCTCGTCTACGGCCCCGACGAGGTCTTCATCCTGCCGCGCGGGAGCGGCGAGCGCCTGCCGTGGGTCCACGACATCGACGCCCACGTCGGCGTCGGCGTGCAGCTCGCGAAGGACAGCGCGCTGCTCGTGGCGGTCGACGCGTTCAACCTCTTCAACTTCCAGGGCGTGACGGCGGTCGACGAGCGGTACACGGCGGCGCAGGTGCTGCCCATCTCCGGCGGCACGGAGGCGGGCCTCGCCGGCCTCCAGAACGCCGACGGGACCGCGTTCGACCCGGTGAACAAGAACCCGAACTTCGGCAATCCGGCGGCGTACCAGGCGCCGCGCACGCTCCGGATCAGCGCCAAGGTGACCTTCTAGGGCTGCCGCGCCCGCGGCAGATACGCCATGAATCGAACCCACGGAAAGCAAGCCGGTCTGATGGTCGTCCTCGCAGCGCTCGTCGCCTCCTGCGAGCAGCCGAGGATGCACTGCACCACCGGCCACGGCGGCTTCGCCGCGACCTACACCCTGAAGCCCGGCTCGAAGCAGGGCGAAGGCGACTGCGACACGCTGCGCGGCGAGATCATCGGCCTCGAGAAGTACAACCCTTCACGGCCGGACGACCCGACGGAGCAGGATCTGTCGAGGGCGCTGCTCGCCATCCGCGCGACCGAGCTCGGCCAGCTCGCCATCGACGCCGAGGGCGCTGGCGTGCCGGTCGACGGCGGCGCGGTCCTCTCGATGGGCGAGTTCGCCTCGGTGGAGCCGGACGAGAGCGACGTGTGCACCGTGGCGTCGCTCAGCGCCGCGGCGCTGGATGTCCCCGCGTTCGGCGATCGCCCGGCGACGAGCCTCCGCTACGCGTGGAGCAACGTCCGTGTCCTCGTCACGCCCACGTTCCCAGGAACGCTGATGACCGCAGATCTGACTTACACGAAGGACGGCTGCACCGCGTCCTACAGCGTCGTGGGGCTGTGGCCCGCGGTGTCGTGCGCCCTCCCGGCCGCGGAAGGAGCGGAGAGGGTCGAGACGGATCCGAGCCTGTGCGATCCGCAGGCCGACATCGCGGCCGGCAGGCCTCAGGGGTCCGGGATCAACCCCGACCTGGAGCAGCACGTCACCTGCGATCCCGACTTCGCGCTCTGCGTGCTCAAGGAGCCGCCCGAAGCGCTGCGGTGAGGCGGGTCGGCGGCGGGCGCGTCGGGCGCCGCCACGCTTCATGTTTCCAGCGCCAGCGCCGCGCCGACCGGTCCCGGGCCGCGCCCCGCAACCAGGGACGGTTCCGGTGGGCGTTTCCCGCGGGTTCCGGCGCAGCAGCAAAGCTCGCGCCTCGGCGTCTCCCAACCCCAGATGTATTTAGCGCAGCAGTAAAGTTCGCACTCCGCTGAATCCACGGCGACGCTCTGCAACCATGGACGTCCTCGGCGCGGCAGAGCGCTCGCGTCTCGGCGCATCCGCAACTCGTCTGTAACAGCGCGATCACCTGGCGGACAGGCGAGCCGCTCGACAGGGCCCCGGCCAAATAATCCGAAGGGCAGCTCTGCATGGGGGCATCAAGTCTCATGAGCTGCCCGGATCCGGGCGTCGATCTGTCACTTATGCTTTGAGCCAAGAACCTAAGAGGATCTTCCATGCTGCGCAATTCTGTCACCACTGCTTCCAGGCTGTCGTTTCTCCTTGTCGCCATCGCCGCGGCCGCATCTGGGTGCCTCGGCTCCGGCGCGTCGCAGGATGAGGTCGATGTGGGACACAACGAAGCTGCGGCGTGCGCAGGCTCTCCTGAATGGCGGGAAGGCCAGTGGTACGACGAGGGCGCCATCGTGAACTACCAGGGCTCGGCCTACATCGCCGAGCACGGCAACCCCGGCTACATCCCGACCGTCAGCACGTATTTCTGGGAGCCGTACGCCGGCTGCGTCGAGACGCCCGACCCCGGCGGGTCGTGCAGCTATCCAGCGTGGCAGGAGGGCGCGTGGTACGACGAGGGCGCCGTCGTGATCTACGAGGGATCGGCCTACGTCGCCGAGCACGGCAACCCCGGCTACATCCCGACCGTCAGCACGTACTTCTGGGACCCGCACCCCGGCTGCACGGACACCTCCGCCCCCGAGCCCGGCCCGATCGGCGCGCTCCCGGCGAAGGTCGTCGCCGGCTACTACCCCAACTGGACGCCGTCGCCGGTCCGCATCCGGGACATCGACAGCGATTACAACCTCATCTATCTCTTCCACGCGAAGCCCGTCGGAGGCCCGCCTGGCACGACGGGCGCCGTCACCTGGACGCCGCCCGGCGACGGCAGGGGAGCGGCGACGAACCTCAAGGCAGACATCCAGTACGCGAGGACGGTGCAGGGTCGCAAGATCATCCTCACCGTCGGCGGCGCGGGCCAGGGCATGAGCTTTCCGGACCGCCAGAAATCGCAGACGTTCGTCGACAGCATCGTCGGCATCTACAACGACCTTGGCGGGTTCGACGGCCTCGACTGGAACACCTTCGAGGCCGATCAGGACCCGGACACCGAGGAGATGATCTGGATCAGCCTGGAGCTGAAGCGGCGCTTCCCGGGCTTCATCATCACCGCGCCTCCGGCGCCCTGGAACAACCGCGACAAGACGTTCTGCAAGGCGATGGTGGACGCCGGCGCCATGGACTACGCCGCCCCGCAATACTACGACGGCCCCGACCTCGACCAGCAATCGTACGTCGTGAAGAGCGTGGGCGAGTGGGTCCGGCTGCTCGGTCCGACGCACGTCGTCGTCGGGTTCGGGATCGCGGACGCCCAGTATTACATGTCGATCGACGAGGCGATCCCCACGTGGAGCGAGGTCGAGCGCAACCACCCGACGATCCGCGGGGCGTTCGACTGGGAGATCCACACCGACGAGAGCCAGGGCTGGCCGTTCGCCAACCGCATCGGGCCCCTGGTCACGGATTGAAGCGGCGGCGCGCGCGGCCCCCGGGGGGCCGCGTCGCCCTACTGGATCGAGCCGATCGAGGAGAGGAAGTCGTTGTAGGCGTCGATCTTGTCCGACGGGACCACGTCGATGCCGATGTTGATCCGGCTGCCGGTGTCGTCCAGCAACGGGCCAAGGATCTCCCTCGTCGCGTCGGTGCCGATGCTCTTGGCGCCGTAGAGGATGTACGGCACGAGGTACCCCTCGTAGTACTGCCGCTGGGTATGCGTGGCGATGATTCGCCCCTGGCGCATGAGGTCGACCGTCCTCGGATCGAAGTCGAACGCGACGATCGGCAGACCCGGCATGCCCGCGGCGTCCGCGGCCAGCACGCACCGGTACGAGATGTTGAACAGGCCGAGCATGCCGACCATGGGCGGGTCGGCCGCCACCATCTGGCTTCTCATCCACTCGACGTCGTAGGCCTCGTTGTCGCCGAAGAACACGGCCTGACTCACCAGGGGCGTGTAACCGGCCTCCGCGAGCACGTTGAGGGCGCCCTGCGTCCGCTCGTATCCATCGGTCCATTCCGGCGCGACGTTGCCGTGGATCAGCACCGTACCTGGCGGCGGGGGCAGGTGCGGGAGCAGGGTTTTCGCCGCCGTGGCGCCGACGGGCCCGTTGAGGATCCCGACGTAGAGCGAGCGCTTCGAGTTCGCCGCGTCGGAGTCGAGCGTCACCACGTGGACCCCCTGCGCGGCGGCCTCGTCGATGGCGGCCGTGTTGCTGATGTCGAACGGCGAGACGCCGATCCCTTCGGCGCCGTCCTCGACCGCCTGCAGGATCTGCTGATTCTGGAGATCCTGCGATGTCGGGCCCTCCGCCTGGGCGCTCGGCCCGATCACGTTGCCCGTGACCCCGAGCTCACCCATGGCGCGGTTCGCGGCCGAGGCGACCGGCGCGAAGAAGCCGCTCAGCTCTTTCAGCAGGATCACCATCTGCATCGACTGGAGCGGATTCTCGTTCATCTTGGCGACGAGGTTGTCGACCGTCGCCTCCAGCTCCACGGGGGTGAACTCGTTCTGCGGGGTCTGCGCTCGCTGGATCGGCGTGATGTGCTCGTCCACCCCCGGGGGCCCGCTCGATCCGCACCCCGCCGTCGTCGCCGCGAGCCCGAAGGCCGCCATCCAGCACCGCCCCATCCTCGTCATGGGATCCCTCCTCGTCCGTGGTCAGCTCAATTACGCGCCGTCCGCGATGATGGAACTGCGTGGCAGTTCGGCGGAAGCAATGCGCAGCGGCAGGTCCATGCTCGATCTTTCACGCTACGCGCCCGAAGATCGAGCTGTCAAGGAGCATTGAGGTCAGGCGACCGGAACTGGAATGGAGAACCCATGTAATGTTCACGCTGTATTCTGCAATGCGGAGCGCCGTAACCGGTCTCCGTTGTGCAGTCGCCAGTCCATCCATACGCCGCGCGCCGCGCGCTACCGTCGTCCCCGGGCGCCGGGCGCTTGTCGGTGGACAGCGGCCTTCCGGCAGAGAGGTGGGTATCACTGCGCGAACAGATGATGTGTGCGCCCGCGCGACCGCCGCGGCGCCGCCCGTGGTATGCGCCAGGCATGGAGTTGCTCGCGATCTGTGGCTCGATCACAGCCGATCTCATCGGCTACGGCCCGCGGCTGCCGCGCCCCGGCGAATCGGTGCTGGGCCGCCGCTTCCTCGTCGCGCCGGGCGGCAAGGGCGCCAACCAGGCGGTCGCCGCGGCGCGCGCCGGCGCGCGCGTGCGGCTCGCGGGCGCGCGCGGGGACGACGCCCACGGCGAGCTCTGCGCCGCCGCGCTCGCCGCCGACGGGGTGGATCTTTCCGCCGTGGCGGTCCACCGCGGCGCGACGACGGGCGTGGCGCTCATCTGCGTCGACGCGGCCGGGGAGAACCAGATCCTCGCGATCCCCGGCGCCAACGCGCTCGTCGCGCCGCCCGCGCCGTGCGGGGCCTCGGTCTGGCTCTGTCAGGGCGAGATCCCGACCGAGGCGATCGACGGCGTGCTGGAGGCCGCGCGGGCCGACGGCGCGCTGTCGATCTGCAATCCATCGCCCGTCAACGCCATCGATCCTTCGCTCGTCGCGCGGTTCGATCTCGCGATCGTCAACGAGCTGGAGCACGAGGCGCTGCGCGGCCACCTTCCGGAGCGCGTCGTGCTCACGCGGGGCGCGCGCGGCGCGGTGCTGCTGCCCTCGGGCGAGGAGCTCCCCGCCCTGCCCGCGCGCGCGGTCGACACGACGGGCGCGGGCGACGCCCTCGCGGGCGTGCTCGCCGGCGGGCTCGCCTCCGGGATGGCGATCGAGGAAGCGCTCCGGCTCGCCATCGCGGCGGCGGGCATCTCGGTCGAGCGCGAGGGGTGTCAGCCCTCGTATCCGACGCGCGCCGAGGTGGAGCGCCGCCTCCGCTCAGCCGCGTCGCCGTGATGGCGTGTCCTCCACGTCCGGCTCCAGGAGCTCGACGAGGCCCGGGACCTCTTCGCCCGTGTCGCGCCGATCGCGGACGACGCGCGCGGCTGACGCCTCAGCTCGCCGCCGCCGGCGTCGGGTGCTCCGCGATCCAGCGATTGAGGAACGCCGCGCTGTCGTCCCACCCCGCGCGCATCTCCTTCTCCATGACGCCCTCGAGCATCCTGCCGAGGCCGAAGATCCTCGCCTCGATCGTCGCGCAGGCCACGCGCGTCACCTGGCCTGGGCCCGACGGCTCGACCCGCAGCGTCCCCGCGTTGCGCAGCCGGTCGCCCAGCAGGCTCGGCGCCATCGTGAAGCTCCATCGCCGCGTCGCCTTGTCGAAGACGCTGTCTTCGATGTAACGGAAGTTCGGGCCGAGCATCGACTGGATGGCGGAGGGCAACGCGTGGACACGGGGCTGGCCGGACGCCTTGCGCACCCGGGTGCGCTCGTCCTCCCGCTCCTCCAACACCTCGAACGAGGGGAACCTGAGCACGTCGCGGTACATCCGCTCGTTGACCTCGGGGCTGAAGAAGAGCTCCCAGAAGGTGTCCTCGTCGCAGTGAATCAGGTGCCTCGCCTCGATCTGAATCATGCGCTCGCCTTCTCCTCCCGCGCGAACCTTGCAGCGGGTCGCGCCGGCTGACAACCGTCGTGGCGGGGCGCGGAGGTCGAATCCGCTCCGTCGCAGCTGGAGAGCGGACACCGGGCTGAGCCGTGTTTGGCCCGCGCGCGAGGGCGCCGCGGCGCGCGCCCGCACGGCCGCCGAGCCCGACGCGGGCGCCGCGGGCGCGGGCTACTGAGCGACGACGTCCAGGTTGTCGATTCCCCAGCTCTCGTCGCCGATCCACTGGAGCCCGCTGCCGGAGAAGCGGATCTCGATGTCCGAGGCGCTGTGAGGGAGCTCGTACGAGAGCCGGTACACCGAGTCGCCGAAGTGGTCGTATCCGAGCGAGTTCGACTCGGCCGCGCCCGTGCGCGCCGGGTGGGCGCCCTCGCCGAGCAGATCGGGGTACGACTGGGGCACCTGGTTCGCGTTGGTGAACGTCATCTGGAGCGTCCGCGGGCTCCCGGACGCGCCGAGCGAGAAGACGTCACCCGCGTCGCCGTCCCACGAGCGGATCACGTAGAGATCGAACGAGACCTTCACGCGCGCGTGGGGCGCGAGCCCGGTGAGCCGGAGCGACACCGTCTCGTTGTTGAACTCGCCGAGGAACCGCCGGCCCCCGATCGGGGTCACGCCGGTCCTCGTCGACGACCACTCGGGGCCGATGGGCCCTTCGAAATCGCTCCGGTAGAGCTCTCGCAACCCCTCCGTCGGCGGCGCGGCGCTCGCCGCGGAGTCGGCGAACGCCGGATCGCCCGAGTGGCCGACGTCGAGCACGCACGCGTCGAGGAGGAAAGGATCGGTGACCCCCGCCGCCGCGCACGCCGCGGCGGCCGCCTCGCGCGCCGCCGGGGAGAGATCCGAGACCGACGCCGATCGCGCGGGGAAGCCGGGGAGGGTGAACGTGTCGACGCTCTCTCCTGGCGCGTAGTCGAAGAGCGACTCGGCGGCGGAGATCCGGTAGCTGTCGCCGAAGACGTCGTAGAGCTCGTCCCGCGAGAGCGGCGGCGCGAGGGCGACGCCCGCGCGCGAGGTGAAGTCGTCGTCCGGCGCGCCGTTCCCGTTGCCGAGCAGCCCGCGGAGCAGCCCGGCGCGGCCCGGCGCCGGGTAGACGAGCACGTCCACGTGCGCGGCGCGCGCGGTAACCTCCACGTGATCGCCCGCCGCCGAGGTGACGACGTGACGGCCGTGCCCGTCGTGGTAGACGGCGTGCCCACCGGGCAGATCGAGCTTTCCCGCGACCTCGACCGGCGCGCCGTCGACCCGGAGGGCCGGTGAGGCGCCCGCGTAGAACCCGAGCCGCGACGCGCCGACCCGCACCGCCACCGCGGTGTTCACGGCGATCGCGTCGCTCGCGCCGAGCGGCTGCTCGCGCACCTGCACGGCGAAGTCGCGCCCGCCGTCCACGAGCACGTACTCGCCCGCGCCCTGGAAGTCGTAGAAGACGCCGTCGAACGTGCGGAGGTGCGGATCGCCGTGCGAGCCGCCGGGCGGCGTCCCCGGCGGGGACGGCGGCGCGGCGCCGCGGCAGTCGAGGCGCACCGGGAGGCTCCTCTCGCGGGCACCGTAGCGGTCCTTGAACGAGATCGTGAGCGCGCCCGTGGACGACGACGGCTCGGCGCCGCACGCGGCGCGCACCGCGAGCGCGACCGACTCGCTCGGCGCGAGCGTCCCCCCCGCCCGCGACTCGAGCTGGAGCCAGGGCACGCTCGACGCGATCGCATAGCCGATCTCGCTGCCGCGGTTGATCAGCTTGATCGTGCGCAGCGCCTGCTCGCCGACCTGCCCGCCGAGCTCCGCGCCCTCCAGCGCCGGATCCCCCGGCGGGGGCCTCGTCACCGCGAGGCAGCTCGCGCCGTACTCCTGGTAGAGCGCGGTGTCCCTGAAGTCGTCGAACGCCTGCTTCAGGTTGCACGACGGCGGCTCGGGCGCCCCGGGGGGGAGCTCGTCTCCGTCTCTCGGCGGCGCGACGCACTCCCAGTCGGTCAGGTTGAGCCCGGCATACGAGGGGTTCTGGTAAGCGAACCAGACGAGCGACTGGATACGACAACCGTGCTCCTCGTTGTACGCCGCGACGTCCTGGTAGGCCTTCTGGATGAACCCGCGCCGGTACGGCTGCTCCGCGTAGTGCTCGCCCTCGTGCTCGTACAGGCTCCCGGCGTGGTTGAACTCGGTGATGTAGATGGGCAGCGCCGCCCCGCCGGCGCCGTCCACGATGTCGAGCTGCAGCTTGTAGTTCTGGAAGCCGTCGCGCGGGTCGTCGCTGCGCGGGTCGGGGTTGCCGCCGCGGCCCCCGTAGGTGTGGAGCGCGAGGCCGTCGGCGTGGTCCTTCGTCTCGCGGACGAGGCAGTGAAGGTACTTCTTGTAGTCCATGTCGTGGGCCTCGGCGCCCGGGCAGCTCGCCGTCGTGTCGGCGTTGAGCGGCCCGACCGCGCCGACGAGCAGCCTGGCCGACACGCCCTCTTCCTTCATGCGCCGGCGGACGTCGCGGAAGCAGCTCGCGTACTGGGCGACGGTGAACCCTTCCCGGTCCGGATCCTCGCTGTTCTCGAAGGCCGCGTTCATCTCGTTGCCGAGGATGAACGTCGTCGCGCAGGGGCCCTTGCAGACCTCGTTGTCGGCGATGCGCGCCATCGTATCGACGACCTCCTCGACCCAGGCGGGGTCGCAGCTGTCGCCGCTCGCCGGCGGGAGGGTCTGACCGTAGCTGTAATCGAACCGCACGATCGGGCTGAATCCGTCGTCGATCATGCGCTTGTACCGCTGGTAGTCGACCTCGCCGCCGCTCGGCTTCGTGTAGTGGACGAAGACGGTCCAGCTGCTGCGCGCCGGGCCCCCGGGCGGCGTGATGAGGTTCGCGGCCGCCCGCTCGTCCGCCCTGTCCTCGATGCTGTGGACGCCGAAGAGGTAGCTGGCCTCGACCCGCGCGGGGGTCTCATGCTCTGGCGGCAGCCGCGGTATCCGCATCGCGAGATCTGCCGCCGAGGTCTCGTCCGGCGCCGGCGCGTCGGCGCCGCACCGCGGGAGAGCGAGGAGCGTGACGAGGAGGATCGAGCCGTTCACGAGTCGAGATCTCAAGGGGACTCCTTTTGCATGAGGACCCGCGCCCTCACGCAACCGGCGTGCCTCCGCGCCGCGCCGCGACTCCGCCGGTCGCCCTGCCTCCGGCCGCGGCGAACGCGGGCCTTCAGGGCCGCGCCGTCCGCGCCGCGGCAAGGCAACGATTGCCGACCCGGCAAGAGCTGCCTTCCGGGCCGGGACGTTCGCGCAACCGTTGCTCTGCGCCTCGGCGCCGCCGCGCGCGGGCCCGGGGCGGACGCGCTCGGCGCCGGCGATCCGGCGGCCGGCGACCCCGCCGCCGCGGTCGCCCACGCCGCGCTCGCGACCCGGGCTCATCGGCAGGGCCGCTTGACCGACGTCGCCCGCCGGGCCAAGGATGGCCCGGTGAAGCTTCTTCACGGGATCTCCTCTCCTCGGGGAAGCGGACGCGAAGACGGACGCAGGCGCGGAGCCGGCGCGGCGGGCCGCTCTCGCCCCCACGCGCCGGCGCCCCCGGAGCCCGCCGGCCGCCGGTGATGCCCGTGCCGCGCCCCCGCAGGCATGCCCCCGGCGCCGTCGCGCTCTCGGCCGCCCTCGCGGCCGGCGCCCTCGCGGCCGCCGGCTGCGCCGAGCCCGCCGCGGTCCGCCCCGCGCCGGCCTCGCCGCGCGCGGCGCCGGCCATTTCCGGAGCCGCGCCCGCGCCCGCGCCCATCGGCCTTGCGGACGCCGGCCCCGCGAAGCCCGCCGGGCGCCGCGCCAGCCTCCAGTTCCAGATCGACGACCGCCCGTTCCCCTCCCCGCTCATCGACGCCGTCGTCTCCGGCCAGCCGGCCGTGCTGATGGTCGACACGGGCGCCTCGCACCACGTCCTCGCCCGCTGGCTCGCCGACGAGCTCTCCCTGCCCCTCTCGACCGCCGGCGACGTCGCCGTCGACCACGCCGGCCGGCCGCTGCCTGTCTCGCGCATCGACGACGCGAGCCTCGCGCTGTCCGGGTGGGGCCGCGTCGACGCCCCCGCATTGCTCGTCGTCCCGGTGCCCGACGTCCTCCGGCGCATCGGCATCGGCGGCGTCCTCGCGCCGCAGGAGCTGGCCGCGCCGGGGCGCGCCGTCGTCCTCGACCTGCGCGACGGCCACATGACCGAGGCGCCGCGCGACGAGGCCGCCCGCGCGCTCCGGGCGCGGTTCGGCGACGCCGCCGTCGCGGAGCTCGCCCGCTGCGGCGGGCCCAATCAGGGCAGCGAGCTCACCGCGAAGGCGAGCGTCGAGGGGATCGCGGTCACGCTGAAGATCGACTCGGGCGCGTCGCAGAGCTCGCTCTTCGCCGTCTCCCCGGCCGGGAAGACGCTGTCGCGCAGGGCGACGGGCGACCGGAGCGCCTACGCCGCCTCGGGCAAGCACACGGTCCCCGTCCTCCCGGGCGCTCGCCTCCGGCTGGCGGGCTTCGACGCCGCCGCCGACATCGATTTCCTCCCCGGCGAGCGGCGGGCTGCCTGCCCGTCCGACGGATTTGCCGGCATGGATGTGCTCCGCACCTGTGTGCTGGTGCTCTCCGAGGACGGCGGCCTCGCCGGCTGCGCCCCGCGGTGACGCCGGAGGCGCGCCGCCGCGCCGTCCGGCGCGGCGCGCGCCGCCGGGGCCTCGCCGCCGGGCAGAGCGCCAAGCGCCAGCGGGGGCGCGATGCGTCGTGGTAGAAGGGGCGCGCGTGGACGTCCCCGTCGCCGCGTCGGGGGGGAGGAACCCGGCTCCCCGCGACGTCGAGGCGCCCGTGCTGGTCGGGAGGCATCATGACGACAGGTTTCGAGTTCTTGACCCAGGATGACGAGCGATTGCTGCTGGAGAAGTCGACCTGCGTCACCTACCGGCCAGGCGAGCAGATCCTCGAGGAGGGCTCGCGCAGGCAGGGCATCTTCATCGTGCGCAGCGGCCTCGTCGGGGTCGAGGTCGCCCACCTCGGGCGCGGCGTCGCGCTTCGCCAGCTCGGCCCCGGCGCCATCTTCGGCGAGATGTCGTTCCTCGAGAGCGCCGCCGCGAGCGCCTCCGTCGTCGCCCGCGAGGAGTGCACGCTCGACGTCATCGAGGGCCCCTATGTCCACTCCCTCCTTGCCTCGGTCCCCGGCCTCGCCGCGCGCTTCTACCAGTCGCTCGCGATCATGCTCGCCCAGCGCCTCCGCGAGAACACCGCGATGCTCCCCCCGCTCCTCGTCGAGGACGTGCCGCAGGTCAACCGCTTTCACGCGGCGAGGACGGGCCAGGCCGGCACCAACAACATCCCTCCCAAGCTCATCGACACGGTCGAACAGTTCAAGTTCGAGATGATGATCGCCGACAGGATGGTGAAGGAAGGCAAGCAACCCGAGGCGGAGATCCAGGAGAAGGTGAGCGCGGCGTGCCAGACCATCGTGTCCGCGCTCCGCGAGCACATCGAGCGCGAGCGCCACCTCGAGAAGGGCATCGGCGCCTACGTGTTCCGCGAGACCTTCTCGCTCTTCATGCTGAGCCGCACCGTCGACCGCTGCTACACGAAGCCGCGCGGCTACGCGGGCGATTTCTACACCATCGAGATGATGTACAACGACGAGCCCGCGGGCGACGGCCGGCTCGGCCGCTTCATCGACCACTGGGGGCTCGAGCTCGAGGCCTGCCGCGCCGTCAAGAACCGCCGGGGCGTCCTGAGCCGCGCCATCCGCGAGGCGTGCCGCGTCCACGCGTCCGGCCCGGTCCTCATCACGAGCCTCGCGAGCGGCCCCGCCCGGGAGCTCTTCGACCTGTTCGCGGACGGCAGCGAGCCGCCCGACATCAAGGCGACGTGCATCGATATCGACAACCAGGCGCTCGCCTACGCCGCCGGCATCGCGGACCAGCTCGGCGTGATGGATCGCTTCAGCTTCGCCCAGGACAACGTCGTGCGGCTCGCCCACGGCCGCGGCAGGACGGTGCTCAAGCCCCAGCACATGATCTACAGCATCGGGCTCACCGACTACCTGCGCGACGATCTCGTCGTGAGCCTCCTCAACTGCATGTACGACAAGCTCCTCCCCGGCGGCATCGCCGTCATCGGCAACTTCGGCGTGAACAACCCGAGCAAGGCCTTCATGGACCACGTGCTCGAGTGGGAGCTCATCCACCGCAGCGCCGACGATCTGAAGGCCCTGTTCGCCCGCTCGAAGTTCGGGAGCACCCCTGTCGAGGTGCGCGCCGAGGAGGCCCAGGTCAACCTGTTCGCCTTCTGCAACAGGTCGTGACGCGCCCGCGCGCCGCCTCGCTCCAGCGGAGGTTCAACGGGGCTCAGCGGAGCCAGCGCACCTCGTACTCGCACGTGGGGTGTCCCTCGAAGCGGCACCTCGTGTGCAGGCTCTGGCCGCCGCGCGCGCCCGCGAGCCGCAGCGCGTTCTCCTGCCACGCCGGCACCGCGTCCCTGCAGGTCTGGCGCCCCGGGTCGGCCTGCGGATCGACGCCGAGATAGAGTATCAGGCGGAAGAACCGCTCGCCCTCCGCGAAGGGGGCGAGCCGACCCCCGTTGAAGTACATGCCCCACATCACGCCGGCTTGCCGCATGACGAGCGCGGGCGTGCCGAGCTTGAGGAGCACCTTGTGCGCGAGCGTCAGGTCCTGCTCGGCCACGTAGCCCGCGAGATCGCGGATGACGCCCGTCTTGTTGGGCCACCGCGAGATCTCGTCCGCGATCACGTTCCAGATCGACACGGGGTACCAGCTGTGCGCCACGAGGTCGGGCGAGGAGAAGACGGCGCGGACGCTGGCGGGCAGCTTCGCGTCGAGGACCGAGATCGCCTGGCTCCCCCACCGCGTCAGCAGGTAGGTCCTCGCGTGCATGAGCGCTGAGCCCCGGATCTTCATCGCGAAAGCCGCTCGTCCAGGATAGAGGGTCCCCCGCGGCGGGGGCCAGCCTCGAGCGCCGCGGCCCGCCGCGCGCGCCGGCCGCACACCCCGGCGCCGCCGCTGCCACGCGCGCGCCCTCGACACCACACGCGCGCGCTCACTGCAGGCGCTCGGCGGCCGCCGCCGGCGGCGGCGCGTCGCCGGAGCCCTGCGCCCGCCGCGCCTGCGCGGACGCGTCGAGGACGGCGCGCACCGCCTGCGCGAGCTGCGTCGGCGTGTACGGCTTGGAGAGGAAGTGGACGGCGCCGTCGCGCAGCCCGCCCGGCAAGGCGGCGTCCTCGATGTACCCCGACGTGTAGAGCACGGGCAGCGCGGCGCGCGCGCGGGCGAGCGCCGACACGACCTCGGGGCCGCGCGCGTCCGGGAGGACCATGTCGCTCACGAGCAGGTGGATGGCGCCGGGGTAGGCGGCGGCCAGCGCGACAGCCTCCTTGCCGTTGCGCGCCGCGAGGACCGAGTAGCCGAACGAGCGCAGCGCGGAGACGCAGAGCTCGCGCACCTGCGCCTCGTCCTCCATGACGAGCACCGTCTCCTCGCCCCCGACGACGGCGGAGATCGACCGCGCGGGCTGCTCGCAGGGCGCGCCGCGCACGCGCGGGAACCAGATCGTGAAGCGCGTCCCCTGGCCCGAGGCGCTGGAGAACCAGATGTGGCCGCCGTGCTGCTTGACGATGCCGTGGCACGTCGCGAGCCCCAGCCCCGATCCTTTGCCCGGCTCCTTCGTCGTGAAGAACGGCTCGAACACGTACTGCTGGATCGCGTCCGCCATGCCCTGCCCGGTGTCCGTGACCGTGAGCTCCACGTAGTCGCCCGGCTCGATCTCGGGCCTCCGCGCCGCGTCGTCCGGGCCGACGTGCGTGTTCGCGGTCTCGATTCTCAGGCGGCCGCCGCCGGGCATCGCGTCGCGCGCGTTCACGGCGAGGTTCATGAGGAGCTGCTCGAACTGCCCGCGATCGATGCGGATCGGCCACACCTCGCAGCCCGGCAGCACGTCGAGCTCGACGTCCTCGCCGACGAGCGGGCGCAGGAGCGACTCCACCCCGAGGACGAGCGCGTTCGGGTCGACGACGGTCGGCTGGATGAGCTGCTTGCGCGCGAAGGCGAGGAGCTGCCGCGTGAGCGACGCGGCGCGCTCCGCGGCGGTGCCGATCTGCGCGAGGTGCTCGAGGACGGGCGGCGCCAGCTGCGCCTTGCGCGCCGCGAGCTCCTTGTGCCCGAAGATCGCGGTGAGCATGTTGTTGAAGTCGTGCGCGACGCCGCCGGCGAGGCGGCCGATCGCCTCGAGCTTCTGGCTGTGCAGGAGCTGCTCCTCGAGGCGCCGGCGCTCGGTGATGTCGAGGCTCGTGCCGACAAGCCCCGTGATCGCCCCGGACTCGTCGGTGAGGAGCTGCGCCGCCATCTGCACGTGGCGCTGCTCGCCGGTCGACGGGCGCACGATGCGGCACTCGACGGGGCAGGCGATGCCGAGCGGCGACGCGCTCTCCGCGCCGCCGAAGACGCGGTGGCGATCCTCGGGGTGGATGAGGCTCGCGAGCAGCTCGAACGTCGGGCGCGTCGACGGGGCGACGCCCAGGATCTGGTAGAGCTGCTCGGACCAGCGGACGTCGCGCGACGCGAGGTCGTACGACCAGCTCCCCACGTGGGCGATGCGCTGCGCCTCGTTCAGCATGCGCTCGCTGCGGCGGAGCTCCTTCTCGGCGCGGCGGCGCTCGGTGAGGTCGACGACGACGCCGAAGAAGCGCGACGGCGGGCCCGCCCCGTCGACGATGGGCAGGCTGCTCAGGAGGCAATCCCGCACCGCGCCGTCCCGGCGGAGCACGCGGAACGAGGCGGCGCCCGAGCCCTCTCTCGCCTCGATCGCCCGCTGCAGGAGGGCCGCCATCCGCTCGCGATCGTCAGGGTGGACGGCCGCGAGGAAGGCCTCCGTCGACGGCGCGTCCCTCGCGGGATCGCAGCCGAGGATCCGGAAGAGCTGCCGCGACCAGGTGACGACGTTCTGGTCGCGCTCCCAGAGCCAGTTGCCCATCTGCGCCGCCTGCTCGGCCTCGTCGAGCTGCGCCTCCCATTCGGCGGGACCGATGCCCGGCGCCTCGCCCGCGCCGGACGCCGGTGCGTGCGGGACGCGCGCCGAGGCGGGCTGGCCCGACGCGCGGACGCGCGACAGCTCGCGCTCCAGCTCCGCGACGCGCGCGCGGAGCGCGTCCAGCTCACGGCTCGCCGCCGCGCTCATGGCCGTCCTGCTCCTCGACGTCGCGCGGCGGTGCTCATGGGGCCGCATTGTATGCCGCGGCGGGCCGCGCGGGGGGTCCCTCTTCTGCGGCGACGGACGCAGGCGCGCGGGACGGAGATGCCTAGCCCCGGCGGCGCACGAGCAGCGTCCGCGTGATCTCCACGACCTTTTCCTTGACCCTGCCGTCGGTCTTGCCGAGCTCCGGGGTGAACAGGTCGGCGCCCTGATCGAGCAGCGCGCGCGGCGGGGTGTTCTTCACGCCGACGACGCGGAGGGTGACGCTCCCGGCGCCCGCACCGGCGTCTTCCCGCGCGACGACCTTCGACGCGGCGTAGAGCGTGTCGCCCGCGAGCACGCCGCTCGGGTGGGCGCCGTCGTCGAGGCCGAGGTCCCAGACGGCGCACCCGGCCGTGTCCCTGCTCGAGAGCGCGAGCACCCAGGACAGCACGAGCCCCCCGTGGACGACGCGCGTCCTGGCGAAGGAGCTCGACCGGCAGTACTGCTCGTCGAGGTGGAGCGGGTGGGAGTTGCGCAGGAGGGTCGCGAGCTGCATGTGCTCGCTGTTGCCGACCGTCCTGCCGACCTCGTGCGTTATCACGTCGCCCACCTCGAGGTCGTCCCAGAAGCAGGCGAAGCCGCCCTGGCGCGGCGCCGGCGGCAGCGGCCCGTCGAGCGCCTCCGGCAGGCGCGCCGGCGGCGCGGCGGGCTGCACGACGGCGTGCGGCGCGTCGGCGGAGCGCTCCGCGACGCTGCCGCACGGCACGAGCGCCTTGCGCTCGAACGAGCAGACGAGCAGCCCGTCCTGGTTCACCACCTGCGTCCGGACGTGCACGACGCCCTTGTCGCCGGTGGAGACCGGCTTCTTGCCGATGACCATCGAGCTCGCGCGCAGCGTGTCGCCCGGGTAGCAGGCGTCCGGGAAGCGCACGTCGATGTACGCGAGGTGCGCGATCGCCTGCTCGCTCACGTCGTGAACGCTGAAGGAGATGCCCAGGTTGAGCAGCAGCAGCGGGCTCACCGGCCTGTCCCGGAGCCCCAGCGCTCGGGCCGCGACGCGGCTCGCGTACGTCGGGATCGCGTCCTGGAACGACGCCGCGAAGAGCGCGAGCATGCCCTCGTCCACGGTGACGTCCCAGGGGTGCGCGTACACCGCGCCGACCGTGAAATCGTCGAGCTTGCGGCCGTAGCGGGGGGAGCGGACGCGGGCCATCGGTCCGCGCGATCATGTCACAGGCGCGTTCCGCTGACGACAGCGCCTGACGGCAGCGCCGCCCGCGCCCGCGCTCGCCCGCCCACCCGCGCGCCCCCGCGCCAGCGCGGGATCCCGTCGGCGCGCCGTCGCTCGCCTTCGCTCAGGGGAGCGCCCCCTCGAGGAGGGCGCGCGCGATGCCCTGCGCCAGCACCTCGCGCGTGCCCAGGTGGAAGGAGAGGCTGCGCGCGTCGAGCAGGAGCCTCGCCGGGACCGACGCCTCGGCGTAGCCGTTCGCCCCGTGGATCTGCACGCAGGCGTCGGCCGCGTCCCAGGCCGCGCGGCTCGCGAAGAGCATCGCCATCGCCGAGGTGACCTCGCACGGCTTCCCCGCGTCGGCCGCCTGCGCCGCGACGCGCGCGAGCTGGCGCGCGGCCGCGACGCGGGCGACGAGCCCGCCGAGCCGGTGCCCCACGCGCGGGAAGGAGATGAGCTGCGACCCGAACTGCACGCGCGTCTTCGCCCGCTCGAGCGCGAGCTCCAGGGCCGCCTGGGCCACGCCGACGCTGCACGCCGCCGCGTAGATGCGCCCGACGACGAGCGCCCGGTGGATCTGGCTGATCCCCTCGCCCTCGCGCTCGCCGAGCAGCGCCTCGCGGCCGACGTGGAGCCCCTCGATGCGGAGCTCGTAGTGCCCCATGCCCCGCTGTCCGAGCGCCCGCACCTCGGCCCCGGCGATCCCCGCGTCCGGGAAGTCGGCGCCCGGCGCGCCGCGCCGCTTGGCGATCGCGAACAGGCTCGGCCCGAGCGGCTGCTGCCCCTGTCCGCCCGGCGTCGCGGTCCTCGCCAGGGTGAGCACGAGGTCGGCGCGCGACGCGCCCGTCACCCACGCCTTCTTGCCGGTGATGACGTAGCTCCCGTCGCTCTGGCGCTCCGCGCGCGTGGCGACGCGCGCCAGGTCCGAGCCGTAGGCGGGCTCCGAGAACGCGAGGGCGCAGCGCGCCTCGCCGGCCGCGATGCGCGGCAGCCACGTCCGTCGCTGCGGCTCGGTGCCGGACCGGGCGAGGAGGTCCGCCGCGATGGCGGCGGTCGTCGTGAGCACGCCGAAGCCGAGCGAGCCGCGCGCGAGCTCCTCGATGGCGGCGACCATGGCGGCCACGCCGAGCCCGTCGCCCCCGTTCTCCGGCGCGATGGCCAGCCGGAACACCCCGAACTCCCCCATGCGCCGGACGATCGACTCCGGGATGAGCCCGTTGCGCCGGTGGATCTCCGGCGCGAGCGGCTCGACGAGCCGCTCGACGAAGTCGCGCATGTTGTGCCGTATCCACCCCACGCGCTCGTCCTCGGCGCCGCCGCCGCCGAGGGTCCCCTGCTCCGCCGCCGTGCGCGCGAGCGACGCGACGGCCGCGCCCGAGCCCGCGTCGCGCGCCCACGCCGCCACCGCGGGGTGCCCTATCGCCTTCGTGACCTCGTCCTCGCGGAGCTCGAGCTCCCCGAGCGGCGCGATCTCTCCGCCGCCCAGGTCGACCCCCCCGCGCAGCGCGAGCACCAGCGCCGCCGTGTGCGCCTCGGCGACCGCCCTCGCCTCCCCGCCGCCCACCTCCCAGGCCCACCCCGCGAGCGCGCGGCACGCCTCGATCTCCGCGTAGAGGTGGGCGAGCGCGTGGGCGGCGATCTGGTGCCGATCGAGCAGCATCCGCGACACGTGCAGCGGCACCGCGCTGCTCCTTGCGAGGCCTGCGCTCCTCGGCGCGCTCCGGAGCCCCGTGGTCGCCGGCCCTCCGACGTCCACGACGCGGTCGCGCAGGCGTCCTCGCGCCATGCGCGCGAGCTGCTCGACGGAGCCGATCGCCTCGCGCATCCCTCCTGGGCTATCGGCCTCGAGCTTTCGAGAAACGATGGTGGCGTGCTGCTCCCGTATCGCCCTCATCCCAAGTCCCCCCGGACAAGCCATTCTGGCGGATGCAGGGCATAGCACCTCTGCGCGCCAAGGCATCGCGCCTCGAGGCGCGTAGACTCGCCGAGGATGTCACCCTGAAGCGTGTTCGTCGAGCCAGGGCGCAGCCCCGGTGGCCTCGATTGACGCGCTTTGAAGGCCCTCCCCGAGCCCTCTCGCTCCTTCCGTCCCGCAACACGTCATCGGAGCTGTTCCCTCAGGAACGTCTCAGTCTCGGACGCCGCCCAGATCAGCCCCAACATACCCCGCCAACTCCACCGCAGGCCGGGCTAGCCGACTCCACCGCAGGCCGGGCTACATGCTGACCGCCGCCACCCCCGCCCCTCGTCCCCTGCAGGCCCGGAGCAGCCTCTCCCCCAGCTCCACCGCCCACGCCCGCACGTCGTCCGCCCGCGGGCATGGCGGCACCGCGTCGATCGCGTCCTGGATGAGCCGCTGCAGCAGCCGGGTCGTCCCCGAGACCCCGAGCTCCAGCGCCGTGTTGGGCCGCCCGAGCGCCCCGTCGCGCCCCGCCGGCTTGCCCATGTCTTCCGGCCGGCCGATCAGGTCCAGCACGTCGTCCGCCACCTGGTACGCCTCGCCGATGCGCTGCCCGAGATCGCCCCAGGCGGCCGCGTCCTGCCCCGCGGAGAGCGCGCCGAGCGCCGCCGCCGCCTCGAACAGCGCGCCCGTCTTCGCGCGCCTGTAGGTCGACAGCGGCACCTTCGCCTCCGACTCCCACGCCTGCCCGGCGATGATCCCCTGCGGCATCCCGACGCCGGCCGCGAGCACCTCGAAGAACCGGACGCCCCTCCGCGCGTCGGTGACGCCGCTCGCCACGGCGTGGAACGCGCCGCGCGCGAGCGCCTCGAACGCGAGCACGATGAGCTGGTCGCCGGCGAGCACCGCGACCGGCTCGCCGAACGCCCGGTGCACCGACGGCTGGCCGCGCCGGATCGGCGCGTCGTCGAAGCAGGGAAGGTCGTCGTGGACGAGCGAGGCGCAGTGGATGAGCTCCACCGCCGCCGCCGCCGCGTCGGCGACCTCCGGCGCGGGATCGCCGTACGCCGAGGCGACCGCCAGGCAGAGCCTCGGCCGGACGCGGGCGCCGCCGGGGAAGACGGCGTGGTGCGTCGCCGCCAGGAGCCCGGGCGGCGACGCGGGTGACGCGAGCGATTCGATCGCGACGAGGAGGACGCGCTCGATCCGGCGGTCGAAATCCATGGAGAGCAGTGTTGAGGACGTCCGGGGGGTTGTCAATGGTTTGTACCCAAGTTACACAAAGCATGGACACGGCGAGCGCGGCGAGTACACTCCGGACCCATGGCGGACACGAGAGATCGCGTCGTGGTGATCGGCGGGGGCATCGGCGGGCTGACCGCGGCCGCGCTCCTTGCGTCGAGCGGGCTCGATGTCGTGTTACTCGAGCGCGCGGCGCGCGTCGGCGGAAAGATGCGCGAGGTGGTCCTCGGGGGCCGCCCGATCGACGTGGGCCCCACGGTGCTCACGATGCGGTGGGTGTTCGACGAGGTCTTCGCGTCGGTCGGGCTCCGCTTCGAGGACCACGTGCGGCTGCGCCCGGCCGAGACGCTCGCGCGCCACGCGTGGCCGGACGGCGCGACGCTCGACCTCTTCGCCGACGTCGAGCGCACCGCCGACGCGATCGGCGCGCTCTCCGGCCCGCGGGAGGCGGACGGGTACCGCCGGTTCTGCCGGTACGCGCGCGACATCTTCGACGTCGTCGAGGCGCCGTTCCTGCGCGCGGAGCGGCCCACCCTCAGGACGATCCTGAGCACCGCGGGCACCCTGGGAGTCGGCGGGCTCATGAAGATCGACGGGCACCGCACCCTCCACCGCGCGCTCGGCGACTTCTTCGCGGACGAGCGCCTGCGGCAGCTCTTCGGGCGCTACGCCACCTACTGCGGCTCGTCCCCGTACCTCGCGCCGGCGACGCTGAGCGTGATCGCGCACGTCGAGCGCGAGGGCGTGTGGTTCCCCGAGGGCGGCATGTACAGGGTGGCCGAGGCGCTCGCCGCGGCCGCGACCCGCGCCGGCGCCACCCTGCGCTGCGGCGCGCACGTCGCCGCCATCGAGGACGGCGGCGGCCGCGCGAAGGCCGTCGTGCTCGAGGGGGGCGAGCGCATCGAGGCCGGCGCGATCGTGATGAACGCCGACCCGGCGGCGCTGCGGAGCGGCCTGTTCGGCCAGCGCGCCGCCCGCAAGGCCCCGTCCGGCGCCCCGCGGTCGCTCTCGGCGGTCACGTGGGCGCTCGTCGCCGAGGCGAGCGGCTTCCCGCTGCTCCGGCACAACGTCTTCTTCTCCGCCGACTACGAGGCCGAGTTCCGCGACCTCTTCGAGCGCGGCGCCCTGCCGCGCGACGCCACGGTGTACGTCTGCGCCGAGGACCGCTGGAACGCGCCGTCGCCCGAGCCCGGCGGCGCCGCGCCAGGCGAGGCTTCGCCCGGCGGCGCCGGGGGGGCGCGCGCCGGAGAGCGCCTGTTCTTGATCGTCAACGCCCCCGCCAACGGTGATACCCATCCCCCCTCAGCCACGGAGATCCATGCATGCGAGCAGCGCGTCTTCCATCAACTGCAGCGGTTCGGCCTCTCGCTGACGAGGTCCGGGCCCTCTCCGGTGGTGACAACGCCGGCGGACTTCGAGCGCCTGTTCCCGGCGACCGGGGGGGCGCTGTACGGGCCGGCGTCTCACGGGTGGAACTCCCCCTTCGCGCGGCCGGCCTCGCGCTCGAAGCTCCGGGGCCTGTACTTCGCGGGCGGGAGCGTGCACCCGGGGGCGGGCGTGCCGATGGCGGCGCTGAGCGGCCGGCTCGCGGCGCAGAGCGTGATGGAGGACCTCGCTTCGACCTCGAGATCCCGCGCGGCGGCTATGCCTGGTGGTACCTGGATGCGGTGAGCGACGACCGCCGGTGCGCGATCACGATCATCGCGCTGCTCGGCAGCGTCTTCTCGCCGTACTACGCCCGCGCGCGCGCGCGCGGCGCCGACGGCGACGGCGACGACGCGGACCCGCTCATGCACTGCTCGATGAACGTCGCGCTGTACGGTCCGCGCGCCGACCGCTGGGCGCTCACCGAGCGGCCGCGGGGCGCCGTCTTCCGGTCACAGCGCTCGCTCGCCATCGGCCCGAGCCTGATGGAGTGGTCCGGGGGCGAGCTCCGCGTCGCGTTCGACGAGACCACCGCGCCCTTCCCCACGCGGCTCGCCGGGTCGGTGCGCCTGCGGGCGGAGGCGGCGGGGCCGGGGGCGGGCGGCGCGCCGGCCGCGGTCGCGCTCGACCGGGAGGGGCGGCACCGGTGGGCGCCGCTCGCGCCGATCGCGCGCGCCGAGGTCGAGCTCACGCACCCGTCGCTGCGCTTCACCGGCAGCGCCTACCTCGACACGAACGCCGGCGACGAGCCGCTCGACCGCGCGTTCCAGAGCTGGACCTGGTCGCGCGCGCTCGGCGCGGACGGGGTCGCGCTCACCTACGACGTCCAGCGCCGCGACGGCACGCGGCTGCTCGTCGGGCGCGCGTTCGACGCGGGCGGCGGCGCGCGCGAGCTGCCGCCGCTCTTCCCGCGGCCGCTCGGCGGCACGCGCTGGGGCATGGAGCGGAGCATCGCGGCCGACCTGGGCTCGTCGCCGCGGCTCCTGCGCACCTACGAGGACACGCCGTTCTACGCGCGCTCGCTGGCGGCGGCGACGTTCGGCGGCAAGGCGGCGACGGTCGTGCACGAGGCGCTCTCGCTCGACCGCTTCGTCAGCCCCTGGGTCCAGTTCCTCCTGCCCTTCCGCATGCGGAGGGAGCCGTGAGCGCGCTGCTCCACGCGGCCGCCTGCCTGCCCCTCGCCTGGGCGCTCGCGGTGGCGAGCGTCTCCGCCGAGGCGGCGCGGCGCGCCGCGCGACGGCGCCCTGCCGGTCCGGGCGAGGCGCCCGCTGCCGAGGCGGGCGCCGCGCGCGTGCTCGTCGTGCGCCCCTGCGCCGGCCCGGAGCCGCACCTCGAACGGACCCTCCGTTCGCTCGCCGGCGCCCGGCTGTCCGCGGCCGCGCGCTGCGTCTTCGCGGTGGCGGACGCGGGCGACGGCGCGCTCCCCGCCGCGTCCGCCGCGGCCGAGGCGCTCCGCGCCGCCGGGATCCCCGCGGAGGTCGCGCTCACCGCGGCCGCCGGCCCGAACCGGAAGGCGGCCCAGCTCGCCGCGGTCGTCGCCCGGGAGGCCGCGCCGTTCGACGCCGTCCTCGTCGCGGACAGCGACGTCGACCTCGACGGCGTCGACCTCGACGCCCTCGTCGGTCCGCTCCGCGACGGCGCGCGCCCCGCGCCGCTCGACGCGGTGTGGGCGCCGCCCGTCGAGGTCGCCCCGGCGGCCTCGCTCGGCGATCGCGCCTCGGCCGCGGTGCTCGGCGCCTCGCTCCACGCCTTCCCGCTGCTCGCTGGGCTCGACCCGCGCGGGCTCGTCGGCAAGCTCTTCGCCGTCCGCGCCGACGCGCTCGCCGCCGCGGGCGGGTTCGCGGCGCTCACGGCGCACCTCGGCGAGGACATGGAGCTCTCGCGCCGCCTCCTCGCGCGGCCCGGCGCGCGCGGCGCGATCGCCGCGGCGCCCCTCGTCGCCCCCTCGCTCGCCTCGGGCCGGGCGCTCCGCGACGTCGTCGCCCGCTACGCGCGCTGGATCACCGTCATCCGCGCGCAGCGCCCCGCGCTCCTCGCGAGCTACCCTGCGCTCTTCTTCGCGACGCCGCTCATCGCCGCCCTCGCCCTGCTCGCCGCCCCCGTCGCGCCGGTCGCGGCGGCGGCCGCGGTCGTGATCGCCGTCGCGAGCCGCGTCGCGGTCGCCGCGTGCGCCTCGCGATGGGCCGGCCGGCGCGCGTCGCTCTTCGCCGCGGCCGCCGACGCGTGCCTCGCCGACCTCGTCCTCGGCGCGGCGTTCCTCCGGGCGCTGTCGACCCGCACCGTCGTCTGGCGGAGCGGCCGGTTCACGATCGACCGCCGCGGCCTCCTCCGGGAAGCCGGGGCGTGATCGGCGCGCGGGGTCGCGTCCAGTGAGCGAGCAGCCGCTCCGCCGCCTGCCCGACGACCGAGGGCTCCGCCCGGTGGAGGTACTGGAAGCCGTCCACGTCGAGGGCCAGGTCCTTCGCGCCGGCCACCTTGCGGATCGCCCGGTGGATGCGGTCGAGCTCCGCGGCGACGGCCGCCTCCTGGGCCGCGCACGCCGCCTCGGTGTCGCGCGCCCCGCGCCCCGCCTCCGCCTCGCCGCGCCCCGCCTCCGCCTCGCCGCGTTCCGCCTCGCCCGGCCGGAGCGGCGCGGCCACGGGCTCGCCGATCGACAGGTAGAGCCGCGGCCGCTCTTCCCCGGCGAGCTCGTACCGCAGCGCCACGGGCAGCACCCGGGCCCGCCGCGCGACGCGCGCGATCTGGGCCGCGCCGGCGCGGAAGCCGAGCGGCCGCTCGTCCGACGGCCGCTCCCGCCCCTGGGCGAAGATCCACACGGCGCGGCCGGGGCGGTCGAGCAGCCGCGCGGCGTACCGGATCGCGGCCGTGCCGTCCGAGGGCAGGTCGAGGTCGACGCCGAACGCCCCGACGAGCGCGAAGAACGGCAGCCGGCGGAGGTTGTCCGCGTCCATCATGGCGTGGCCGTCGACGTCGAGCAGGTGCTGCGACGCGTGCAGGATGACCAGCGGATCCCACCACGACACGTGGTTCGCGACGAGCAGGAGCGGCGCCTCGGCCGCGAGGGCGCGCGCCGCGTCGACCCCCCGCGCGAGGACCGCGCCGAACGTGCCGTGGATCCGCGCGCGCGCGTGCGCCGCGAACCAGGCGTTGAACCACCGATGCTTGCGCGCTGGAATCACCGCGGGCTCCCGTCGCGGGAGCCTACACCGCCCCGGCCCGCGCTTTTGCTCGAGGAGACCGCGCGATGACGCTTTCTCTCGTCCTCTGGATCGTCACGTCCCTGGCCGCCTTCGCGGCCATGGAGGGGTGGGCCGCGTTCCTCCACGGCAAGGTCTGGCACCGCGCCCTCTGGAGCATCCACCGTTCCCACCACACGAAGCGGCGCGGCGTCTTCGAGCGGAACGACGCGCTCTCGTTCCTCCACGCCCCGATCGCCACCGGGCTCATCCTGTACGGCTGCGTGGGCGCGCCGGGCCCGCTACGGGAGGCGGCCTTCGGCTTCGGCCTTGGCATGACCGCCTTCGGCGTCGCCTACGTCCTCGTCCACGACGGCCTCGTCCACCGGCGGCTCCCTGTCTCGGGCCTCGCGCGCATCCCCTACCTCGCGCGCGTCCGGGACGCGCACCGCGTCCACCACAGCACCGGCGGCCCGCCGTACGGACTGTTCCTCGGGCCCCTCGTCGTCGCGCGGCGGGCATCGGCGGGCGCGCATGCCACGGGCGGCGCGCAGGCCGCGCACACCGGAGACGCCATCGACGCCACGGGCGCCGAGCGTGATGTCCGGATTGGCAACGCCTGAGAAGAAGAAGAATTCAACGTAAAGGCGCAAAGACGCAAAGGCGCAAAGAGAAAAAGAAAAATATCTTTCCTTTCTCTTCCCGAGAGGGAAAGGAAAGCCTCATTTCTCTTCTTGAGAGAGAAAGGAAAACCTCATCCCTTTCTCTTCTTCTTTGCGCCTTTGCGTTGCATTCTCCCTTGAGCCACCTGCGCCGCCCCCGGAGACCGTCGCGGCCCCCCACCTGCCCCCCAGGTCAGCGCGCCCGGTAGAGCTCCCGCACGAGCCCCGTGCCCCAGCGGCCGATCGCCCGGAGCGGCAGCGCGCTCACGACCTCGCGGTACACCTCGGGCCGCCGCGCCGCCGTCTCCCGCAGGAACCGCACGAAATCGGCCGGCTGCATCTCGTCGCGCAGCAGCGCCGCGTACGCGTCGTTGCCCATCGCGTGGAGCACGGCGAACGCCGTGTTGAGCAGCGCGTTCATCTCCGCTGCCCGCGCGCCGCCCGCGGGCCTCGCCATGAGCGCCGCGAGCGCCCCCGTGCCCGAGTGGACCGGCGCGTCGCGCGCCGCGCTCGGCGCGCCCGGATCCTCCACCGCGCGCGCGAGGTCCGCGGCCGTCGCCGCGAGCTCGCGCACGTTCGCGCCGAAGCCGCAGAACGTCAGCGGCGAGTGCCGCGCCGCCGCGTCGCCCACGAGCCGCACCCGCCGCCCCGGCGCGCGCGGCGGGGCCGACAGCCGCGACCAGCCCGGGATGAACCCGAACGTCGGCCGGACGAGCCGCGCGTCGCCGTCCTTGTACCGCGGGAGCAGCCGGAAGAACCGCGCGTAGAGCGACAGGAGCGCGCCCGGCCCGACGTCCCCCGCGCGCGCGTAGTAGAAGAGGTAGACCGTCGTCTCGCCCCGCCGCCCCGGGAACGCCTCCCAGAGGTGCTGCCGCCCCTCCTCGACGTCCTCCGTCGTCGCCAGGATCTCGCCCACGTCCGGCCGGATCTGCCGCTCGCCGTCGCCCTCCGCGAGCCCCGCGAGCACGCCGCCGACCGTCGGGCAGACGAGATCCGCCGTCGCGTACGGGCTCGCCGCGCCCCGCGCGTCGACGAGCAGCCGCGCCGACAGCGCGCGCGGCGCGGCGCCCGGCCGCGCCTCGGCCACGGCGAGCGCGACCGCGTCCGGCCCCTCCGCGTGCCCGACGAGCGCGTGCCCGTCGAGCAGCGCGACCCCGAGCGCCTCGGCCCGGGCCCGCGCCGCGTCGAGCAGCCCCCCCGCGTCGATCGCGTGGTCGAGCACGCCGCGCACCGGGTACGTCCCGCCGCCGTGCCACCGGCACAGCCCCTCGGCGTAGCGGGCGACGACGAGCCGCTCGACCTCGTCCCGCGCGAAGAGCCCCGACGCCGAGAGCGCGTCCACCTCGGCCGTCCCGGCGTTCCACTCGCGGTGCGCCGCGCCGATCCGCGCCCTGTCGAGCACCGCGACCCGCAGCCCGGCCGACGCGAGCAGCGGCGCGAGCAGGAGCGACAGCCCGCCGCCCGCGATGACGACGTCGTAGTCGACGGCGGCGCCCCTGTCGGGCGCCCGCACCACCTCGCCCCCGCGCGGCTCGATAGGCCAGGGCGGCGCGACGCGCGCCGCGTCGAGGTGCCCGAGCCGCGCGGCCCGCGCCGCGTCGAGGTGCTCGAGCCGCGCGAGCAGCGCCTCGCCGCCCGCCTCGCGCACGCGCTCCCGCGCCGCGTCGAGCTCCCGCGCCGACGCGGCCTGCGGGCTGACGGCCCCGGCCCTCATCGCGCCGCCTCCAGGAGGAAGCGGACCTCGTCGAGCGGCGGCGCCGCCCCGTGCGCGCGCTCCTCGTCCGGCGCCGCGGCCCGGCCGACGAGCGCCCGCAGCACGAGCCACGCCTTGCGGCCGGGCGACACGACCGCGCGCGCCGACACCGAGTCGAAGCCGCGGCGCGCGATCTCGCGCCCGATGTCAGCGTAGATGAGCCGCGCCGCCTGGATCGCGGCCCGGCAGTCGCGCGGCAGCATCGGGATGCCGGCGCCCGCGCGGCGGTAGAGCACCTCCGCCTCGTCGAGCAGCCGCGCCACGATCCGCCCGAGCCGCTCGTCGAACGCGGGCCGCGCGAGCCACAGGTCCGGGTCGATCCCGGCCTCGCGCATCCACGCGAGCGGCAGGTAGACCCGCCCGCGCCGCGCGTCCTCCCCGACGTCGCGCGCGATGTTCGTGAGCTGCATGGCGACGCCGAGGTCGCACGCCCGCGCGAGCGCGTCGGGCCCCCGCGCCCCCATGAGCGCCGACATCGTCGCGCCCACGGCGCCCGCGACGCGCGCCGCGTAGGCGTTCAGCTCGGAGAGCGTCTCGTACCGGCGCCCCTCCGCGTCCCACGCGAACCCCTCGAGCAGCGCCTCGATGAACGCGCGCGGCAGCGCGTGCTCCGCCATCACGCGCCCGAGCGCCCGGTCGACGGGGCTGTCGTCCGGCGCGCCCATGGCCGCGCGCGCGAGCCGCTCGCGCAGCGCCGCCACGGCCGCCGCGGCGGCGGCCGGCGGCGCGTGCTCGCCGAGCTCGTCGACGGCGTCGTCCGCGACCCGGCAGAACGCGTAGAACGCCGACGCCGGCTCCCGCACGCGCGCCGGCAAGAGGAGCGCGGCCGCGGCGAAGCTCTTCGACCCCTTGCGCAGGAGCGCCTTGCACGCGGCGAAGTCGGCCGCCGACGGCTCAGAGGAACTTCGATGCATCCGGGACCACCTGATCCAGCACGCGCGCCGACGAGAGCACCCCGGGCAGACCGGCCCCCGGGTGCGTCCCGGCCCCGACGAGGTAGAGGTGCTCGACGTCCTCGCTCGCGTTGTGCGGCCGGAAGAAGGCGCTCTGCGTGAGCACCGGCTCCGGCCCGAACGCCGCCCCGCGGAACGACAGCAGCCGGTCCTGGAAGTCCTGCGGCGTGAGCAGCCGCGAGCTCGCGAGCGCGCCCTCGAGCCCCGGCAGGAGCGTCGCCTCGAGCAGCGCCGCGATCGAGCGCCTGTAGCGCTCCTGGGTCGCGGGCCAGTCCGTGCCGCTCAGCAGGTTCGGCACCGGCGACAGCACGTAGAACGTGTCGCAGCCGGCCGGCGCCAGGGCCGGATCGGTCGCCGTCGGGCGGTGCAGGTACAGGCTGAAGTCGTCCGCGAGCACGTGCCTCTGGAAGATGTCCTCGAGCAGCGCCTTGTAGCGCGGGCCGAGGAGGATCGTGTGGTGCGCGACGTCCGGGTACTGCCGGCGCGTGCCGAAGTACCACACGAACAGGCTCATCGAGTAGCGCTGCCGCTCGATGCGCCTGTCGGTCCAGCGCTTGCGCGCCTCCGGCGGCACGAGGTGCCGGTACGTCCACGCCGAGTCCGCGTTCGACACGACGACGTCCGCCCCGATCCGCTCCCCCGACGCGAGCTCCACGCCGCGGGCGCGGCCGCCCTCCACGGCGATGCGCCGCACCTCGGCGCCGCACCGGACCTCTCCGCCGAGCCCCTCGATGAGCGACACGAGCCCTCGCACGAGGGCGCCCGTGCCGCCGATCGGGAAGTGCACGCCCCAGTTGCGCTCGAGAAACGCGATCAGGCTGTAGATCGACGTGGTCGAGAACGGGTTCCCGCCGACGAGCAGCGGGTGGAAGCTCAGCACCTGGCGCAGCCGGTCGTCCTTCACGTGCTTCGCCACGAGCCCGTACACGGTGCGGTAGCTCTCGAGCCGCACCATGTCCGGCACGATGCGCGCCATGTCCATCCACGACCCGAACGGCACGTGCGCGAGCTCCTCGAACCCCACGCGGAAGATCGCCTCGCTCGTCTTGACGAAGCGCTCGTACCCCTCGACGTCGCCTGGTGACAGGCGCGCCACCTCGGCGCGCATCGCGGCGGCGTCGCCCGTGTAGTCGAACGTCGCGCCGTCGTGGAAGCGGATCCGGTAGAACGGCGTCACCGGCCGCAGGTCGATCTCGTCGGCCATGCGGCGGCCGCAGAGCTGCCAGAGCTCCTCGAAGAGGAACGGCGCCGTGATCACGGTCGGCCCCGCGTCGAAGGTGAAGCCGTCCTGGCGGTGCACGTACGCGCGCCCGCCCGGCTCGTCGAGCTTCTCGACGACCGTGACCTCGTAGCCCCGCACGCCGAGCCGCACGGCCGCCGCGAGGCCCCCGAAGCCGCTGCCGATCACGACGGCGCGCGGCCTGCCCCGGCGGCCGCCGGCCACCCGCCGCGCGGGCTGGGCGGCGACGCCGCCGTCGCCCGCCGGGGAACCGGGCAGATCCGGGTGCGCCGAGGAAGCGCTGGTGTTTTGCATGGCGCCGAGTATAATGTTTGTCGCAGCCTTTGACAAAGGCGAAAAACGTCGTCCCAGGCAGGTCGCCTGGGCCTCGCTGCCCGTCGGCTCGGCGCTTCGAGCCGGCGGGGTCGGCCGCGGCTCGGGGGCCTCTATCCAGGTTGTCCACGTGAGCCGCTACAGAATTCATGCCGTCTCGAAGATGTGTGGCGTGTCCTCGGCGACGCTGCGCGCGTGGGAGCGCCGTTACGGCGTGCCGTCCCCGGCGCGCACGGCGTCCGCGTATCGCCTCTACAGCGAGGAGGACGTCGCGCTGATCAAGAAGATGCGCGACTACGTGAACGGCGGGATGGCGGCCGCCGAGGCGGCGCGCATGGTGATCGAGACGGCGGCGCCCCAGCCGCCGGTGCACGCGAACGGCGGCGACGCGTTCGCGGGGGCGAGCGAGCGCATCGTCGACGCCGCGCTCCGGTTCGATCCGGACGGCCTCGAGGCCGAGGTGAACCGCGCGCTCTCGCTGGGCCCTGCGGTGACGATCTTCGAGCGGGCGCTCGGCCCGGCGCTCGAGCGCATCGGCGATCTCTGGCACGAGGGGAGGATCACGGTCGCGCAGGAGCACCTCGCGTCGCAGGTGCTCGGCGCCACGCTGCTGCACCTCTTGCGGCTCGCGCAGCCGGGCGAGAGCGGCCGGCGCGTGCTGCTCGCTGCGTTCGCGGACGAGGACCACGTGCTCGGGCTGTTCGGCATCGGCCTGCGCTTCTGCTCGTGGGGTTTCCGCTCGGTCGTGCTCGGCCCGCGGACCCCGCCGGCGGCGATCGCGCGCGCTGTCGAGTCGCTCTCGCCGGACGTCGTCGCGCTGACGGTGGCGATCCCGCCGCCCCCGCCGACCGCGCGCGAGCTCGTCGACGCGTACGCGGACGCGTGCCGGGAGGCGGCGTGGATCGTGGGCGGCGCGGGCGCGGAGGCGCTCCGTCCGTTCATCGAGGCGCGCGGCGGCCTCGTGGCGTCGCCCGACGTCTCGGAGGTGCGCGCGCAGGTCGAGTCCGCGCTGCTCTCGCGCCGGCGCCGCAAGGACGCGAGCTGAGCCAGCCGGTCAGCCCTCGACTTCCTTGCGGAGCAGGTCGAGCACCCTGCGCTGCGCCTCGGGCTTGAGCTTTCCCTCGGCGGCGAAGAGCACCTGGCCGTTCTTGCCCACGAGGACGATGTTGCTGATGCCGCGGCGGAGCCTGTAGGCCTCGCGGAAGGTGCCGTCCCAGTCGCAGTAGATCGTCGCGCCGACCTTCCGCGACTCCTCGCGGATGGCGTCCTTCACGAACCCCTTCACCGGCCAGAAGTCGTACGAGCTCACGTCGGCGACCGCCGCGAGGGCGATCGTCTTGCGGTAGCGGTCGCCCTTCGCGAGCTTGGCGAGCGCGTCCTTGAACGCCTGGTTCTGGGTCGCCGAGTCCTTGTCCTCGTACACGATGAGGATCGGCTTGCCCCGCAGCGTCTTGAGCTGGAGCACGCGGCCGTCGGCGTCCTCGACGCGCGCGTTCGGCGCCCGGTCGCCCTCGGACGGCAGCGCCAGCGCCGCCCCCGAGATCAGCGCCAATGAGAGCGCCGCGGCCGAGGCGGCGGAGAGGAGGCGGGCGGGCCACGGGCGGCGGGAGACGGGCGGGCGGTTCTGCATGTCCATGGTTCGTAGCATCTTTTGGCAAATCATCCCAGGGCTGTCCAAGGTGATCGTACTACCGAACGGGCTCGACGGGAGCTGGGGGTCTTCTCGGGACGGGGGTTTTCTGGATGAGGTCGCCGGGGCTGCCTTGGCGGACTTTCCGGGTTCATTCCGGCCCGTGTGCTGCGGTGGAGGGTGGTTGGCCCGGCTCTTGACACCCCGGGCGCCGTGCGAAGATTGGGCGGTGCGAAGAGACCGGCTCCCGGAGCCAAGGTCCCGTAACGCTACAACAAATGGGCCGTCGCGAGCAGGGTGACGGCGCCGTGGGCGAGGCCCCGGCGCGCGCCGCGCGCGGGGGTCACGGAGGAGTCGCCATGCTGAACCGTTACACGGATTTCGATCGCACGTTTGCCATGATGGATGAGCTTCGCCGGCGCATGGACCGGGTGTTCGAGGAGTACGACGCGCCGCGCGCGTCGCTGCGCGGCGAGTTCGACCAGTCGCCCCGGTACACGCCTGGTCCGCGCATTCACCTGTACGACACGGGCAGCGCCCTTGTCGTCAAGGCCGATCTCCCTGGCCTGACGGAGAAGGATGTCCAGATCTCGCTCAACCAGGACGTCCTGACCGTGAGCGGCGAGCGCAGGTCGGACGCGCCGGAGGGTTACCTCGTTCACCGCAAGGAGCGGGGCGCTGTGCGCTTCAGCCGGAGCTTCACGCTGCCGAGCAAGGTCGACCCCGAGAAGACGACGGCGGTCCTCAAGAACGGCGTGCTGACGCTGACGCTGAACAAGGCCGCCGAGGCGCAGCCGCGTCAGATCGCGGTGACCTCCCGCTGATGTCGAGCGGTACGAGGGAGTCGAAGGGACGAGAAGAGACGAGAAGAGACGAGAAGAGACGAGAGAAGAGCGACGATACCGCGATGAGCGGATCAGGAATGTACCGAGGAAGGAGCGATGAACATGAGCACCGATCGCAACCTGACGAACCGTGCGGAGAGCAACCCTGAGAAGATCCAGCAGCGCCCTGCGGTGCCCCCGGCGGTCGACATCTACGAGAACGCCGAGGAGCTCCTTGTCGTGGCGGATCTCCCGGGCGTCACGCAGGATCGCCTGGCCATCCGGCTGGAGAAGGGCGAGCTGAGCTTCGAGGGCCGGCGCACCGACGCGGCCGAGCGCGAGCAGAGCGCGGACAACCTGCCTGACTTTCGTCGGAGCTTCGTTGTCCCGCAGGGCATCGACTCGGACAAGATCTCCGCGGAGCTCCAGGCGGGCGTCCTGCGGATCCACCTGCCGAAGAGCGCCTCGCTCAAGCCCCGTCAGATCCCGATCAGCGCGGGCTGACGTGGCGGGCGGACGACCTGGGCGCCGCGCCGCCTGTCACCGACGCCCCTCGGGCAAGGTTCGGTGCAGCGCGCGGCGCCCGACGCGCGATCGACGAGCCCTCTGGGCCGGAGGGGCCGGGTTCGGCTACCGTTCCCGCGTGCCTCTCCTGCGTCATCCTCTCCCAGCCATCCCCTCCATCGCCCTGACCGCGCTGCTCGCCTCCGGCTGCAGCACGCTGCTGGGGCTCGACGACTTCACCGATGCCGCGGGCCCCGGCTCCGGGGGCGGCGACACGGCGCCTTGCGAGCGGGGTGACACGCGGGCGTGTTACGAGGGCCCCGGCGACACCGAAGGCGTGGGCCTCTGCGCGGCGGGCACGCAGACCTGCGGCGCGGAGGGGACGTGGGGCGCCTGCGAGGAGCAGGTGCTCCCAGGCGAGGAGGACTGCGACCGGCGGGGGGACGAGGACTGCGACGGCGTCGGGTGCAGCGATGTCCTGTGGGCGAGGATGTCGAGCGCTGGGGCCGATCGGCTTGCAACGTCGGTGGCGATCAGCCCGAAGGGCGATCGCATCGTGATGGTGGGCTTCTACCGAGGCGAGATCAACTTCGGCCCGAATGCCACGACGGTCTTGCCGGAGCATCTTCCCGCTGGCGCCTTCCTCGCCGTGTTCGACGGCGAGGGCAACCACGTGTACAGCCGGTCCGTGCCGCTCCCGGGGGAGAGCCATGCCGTGGTGGCGCTCGACGCCGAGAGCAATGTGCTGTTCGCCACCAAGTACGGCGGGACCGTGAACCTCGGCGGCGATGATCTCCTGGCCAACGGTCGCAACGACCTGCTGGTCGCCAAGCTCGACGCGGACGGCCGGCACATGTGGAGCAAGCAGTTCGGCGACCTGGAGGGCGAGATCACACCATACGATCTGGCCGTGGCGCCGGACGGAGATGCCGTGATCACGGGAGCCTTCAGTCAGACCGTGACCTTCGGCGGCTCGACGCTCGTGACCGCAGAGAGGCCGGACACGGACGGCTTTCTGGTGCGCTTGAGCGGCGAGGACGGCGGACACGTTTACAGCGTCCAGATCGGGGATGACGAGACCTATCCCCCGGGCGACCAGTATGGCAAAGGCGTTGGGGTGGATTCGATGGGACGTACCGTCGTCGCCGGCACGTTCGTGACCTCGGTCGACTTCGGCGCTGACCACACCCATCATTCCGACAGCGTCGAAGCGTCTGGCTGGGTGGCGCAGTACGATCCGGAGGGAACGCTGCTCTGGAATACGTCCTTCAAGAATCGAGACGGCAGCACGTTCGACATCGGCGGCGTCGACGTCGACCCTGCGGGCAACGCTGGTATTGTCGGGCTCTTCTCCGGTAGGGTCACGTTCAACGGAACGAGCTCGGTGGACGTGCCGCGCGAGACGACCGGCGCAGATGACAGCGATATGTTCGTTGTCCGCCTCTCCGCGACGGGCGCCCACTCGTGGTCGAAACAGCTCGGCGACGCGGACAAGCAGAACTGGGTCTTACCGATTCAGGGCGTCACGTTCGACAACGAAGGCGAGCTCGTCTTCGCAGGCGGTTTCCGCGGAACGGTGGAGTTCGGCGATGGAGAGCTGAGTGCCAACGACGCCGACTGGTTCGTCGCCAAGTTCGACGCGACGGGAACGCACCGGTGGAGTCATCGCTATGGCAGCGGCGCGGCCGCTCAGGCGGCGACCGCCGCGGCGGTTCATCCGGAGACGCATGAAATCGTCGTGGCGGGCGTGAGCGACGGGGCGCTCGACCTGGTGGACCCGCCGCTGATGATGGATGGTTTCAGTGTGATACTCGCGCGGATGTCCCCCTGAGTACCGCTCCCAGGGGGCGCGCTGTTGCGAGCGGTGCGAGGTCCGGCCCAGCAGCGGGCGCTCACGCGGGGAGCGCACGCCTCAAGGCGCTGTGGTGCCGAGCATCGGCCTGTGAGGGCGGTGCGGTGTCTCCTTCTCGACCGCGATGTGCAAATGCTCCACGCTGTGGCTAGTCGGGTAGGCCGACGTCGATCACCCCATGCCTTACCCGACTAATGGCCTTTAACAGTGAGTGTCCAGGCGGCATCGCTTCCACACGCAGCGCCGTCTACATATCGTACCTCAATCAGGAACCAGAGAGGGTCGTCCAAAATCAATCGATCGTTCCAGGTTGTCGTGAACGACTCAGGCGATCCATGCCCTCTCACGCCGGACGCGAAGCAGTCCGGCGCATCGACTCCGATCTCCCCTTGGTAGACGATCAGATCAAAGTTCATTCCGGGTGGGGAAGTGAGCGTGGCAGTGAAGGACTCCGAGGTCGGAGTGTTTACCTCATCGACGACGTGGACCTTGAACCACTTCGACGTGGTCCCCGTCTCCGTCACCGTCACTGATGCAGCACCGTCATCGCCCGGGATCTCACCGAGATCCTCTGCTCCAGCACAGGTGTTCGGCGCTGCATAATCGCACTCGGCCACCGCTCCCCCGCCGCCGCCCTCGCCGCCAAGACCTTCGCTGCTTCCGCCCTCGCCGCCTTCACCGCCCTCGCCCCCGGCGCCGCCGGACCCGGACGAGCTCGCGCTCGAGCTGGACGCAGAGCTCGATCTGGAGCTGGAGCTCGCCGGCGCGTCCACCCCTCCGGCGCCGCCCTCGCCCCGGCTGCCGCTTCCGCCGCCGCCGGCCTGCTCCTCGTAGCCGGGCTGCAGATCGTCGGTACCGACCGCGCACGCCGCGAGTGTGAGGAGGAGCGCGGGAACGAGGAGGTGCCGTCCAGGCGTGTGCATTGACAGGAGTCTATCCGGTCTCGCGAGATCGGTCCAAGGAAGCCACGCGGACGGCGTGAGATGTCGTGGCGGTCCGCATCACGAACACGTAATGCCCAGGCCAGCCGCGTTTTGCCCATTACCATAGACCTGGATTTCCCAATGAGGCGACCGGACACAGCACCGTCCAGAGCGATCCATGGCAACGTCATCGACACACGCCTGGAACTCGGTGCCTCCCCGCTCCGGCTCGACATGCCGTCTCGCCTGAAGGCCCACCGACCCAGCGAGCGCCGTCCTCTCCGCGGCCCCTCTCCTGCACCGCGTCGCCGCTCCCTGCCCGTCTCGCCCGGCGCCGCGCCGCCGCCATCCCAGGTCGCTCCGGCGCTTCCGCGCCCCGCCATCCCAGGTCGCTCCGGCGCCTCCGCGCCATCCCAGGTCGCTCCGGCGCTTCCGCGCCGTCCCGCCGCGGCCGAGCTCGCCCCGGCGCTTCCGCGCCGCCTCGCGTTCCGATAGGCTCGCCGTCGCTGACGCTCAAGCCCGCCCTCGACGCCCTGCTCTCGCTGCGCGCGAAGACGCTGCTGGCGATCGCCGCCACGCTGCTCGGGCTCAGCTTTGCCCTGTACGGCGTTTCATCGCAGGCGCTCCTCGCCAACTCGATGGCCGCCGAGGCCCGGGACACGCGCCGCACCGCGCGGGTGGCGCTCAACCTCTTCCACCAGGCCACCCGCGATTTCAACGCGCGCTGGACCGACTGGAGCCAGTGGGACGACGCGCACGCGTTCGTGCAGGACGGCAATCAAGACTTCGTCCGCTCGAACCTCGTCACCGAGCTCTTCGACATCGCCCGGATCGACCTCGCCGTCTTCGCCGATGCGGACGGAACGCCCGTGTACAGCACAGGGTACGATCACGCCCAGAAGCGCTGGGCGCCGCTCCCCAGGGGCATCGCGGAGCGGCTCCGCGTCGGCGATCTCCTGTTCGGGCGGGACGCGCAGCCCACTGCCGTCCGAGGCGGCATCGTCCTCCTGCCGGACGGGCCGATGCTTCTCTGTTCCCAGCCGAGCGTCGGCAGCGCCGGCCGCGGGCCGGTCGCCGGCACTGTCATGTTCGGTCGCTTCCTGACCGACGCCGAGATCCAGCGCCTCGCCGTGCCCGCCGGCCTCTCGCTCGCCGTGCGCCGCCTCGACGACCCCGACCTTCCCGCCGACTTCCGCGAGGCGCGCGCCCCCCTCTGGGATGTCGCCCCCCTGTCCAACCGCGCCCCCCTCTTGGACGTCGCCCCCCTGTCCGACCGCGCCCCCCTGTTGGATGTCGCCCCCCTGTCCGACCTCGCCGCCCTCTCGGACGGCGCCACCCCGTCCGACCGCGCCCCCACGGTCGTCCGCCCCCTCAGCGACGACCGCATCGCCGGGTACACCGTCCTGCACGACATCGACGGCCAGCCCGCGCTGCTCGTGCGCGTCGACAACGACCGCGCGATCCTCCGGATGGGAAACGACACGCTCCACTACCTCGTCCTCGTGACGGTGCTCGTCGGCCTCGTCTTCGGCGGCGTCACCCTCCTGCTCCTGGAGAAGCTGGTCCTCTACCGGCTCGCCCGCCTCAGCAGGGAGGTCACCGCGATCGGCGGCGACGGCGACCTCTCCGCGCGCGTCGCGATGCCCGGGAACGACGAGCTCTCCCGCCTCACCGGGTCGATCAACGGCATGCTCTCGGCGCTCGAGGCGAACGCCCGCCGGCAGAGCCAGCAGAAGGCGGCGCTCGAGCAGGCGAAGGCGGCGGCCGAGCAGGCCCACGAGCGCTCGGACCGGCTCCTCCTCAACATCCTGCCGAGGTCGATCGCCGACCAGCTCAAGGAGCACGAGCGGCTCATCGCCGAGCACTTCGAGGAGGTGACAATCCTCTTCGCCGACATCGCGGGCTTCACCCCGCGCGCCGCGCGGCTCAACCCGACGGAGCTCGTCGGCCTGCTCAACCGGATGTTCTCCTCGTTCGATCAGCTCGCGGAGCAGCACGGCCTGGAGAAGATAAAGACCATCGGAGACGCCTACATGGTCGTCGGCGGGCTGCCGGTCCAGCGCCCCGACCACGCGCGCGCGATCGCGCGGATGGCCCTCGCGATGGCGGACACCGTGCGCCGGTTCGTCGACGAGGACGGCGAGCCTTTCCGGCTCAGGATCGGCATCAACACCGGGCCTGTCATCGCCGGCGTCATCGGCAAGAAGAAGTTCAGCTACGATCTCTGGGGCGACGCGGTGAACGTGGCGAGCCGCATGGAGTCGAGCGGAGAGCCCGGGCGCATCCAGGTGAGCGAGGCGAGCTATACCCTGCTCCGGGGCGACTTCGTCCTCGAGGAGCGAGGCCTCGTGGCGATCAAGGGCAAAGGCGCGATGAAGACGTATTGGCTCGTCGGCGAGAAGACACCGCCATAGTACGTTACCGCGCGTCACAGCGCGCTACCGCACGTTACAGCGCCTCGCGGCGCGCCCCAGCGCGCGGCGGCCCGGCGCGGCGACAGCGCTGTCTCGCCGCGCTGACGCTGCCCTCGCGCGGCGTCAGCGCGGCGAGGCGCGCGGCCGGCGCCAAGGCCGCGATTGACAAGGCCTGGCGGGCGTGCAATGGCTGCGCCCCCGCCCGATGTCAGACCAGGAGCGACGCGCCCTCATGGACAAGCAGGCCCCGACCGAGACGACGCTTCTTCCCGTCACCGTCCGCGAACCGGGCCCCGGAGAGGACCGCGACGAGCTCGTGCGCCTCCTGTTCGGCGACGCCGCCGCGTCGGCCAGGCGACCCGAGGAGTACGAGGCGCGCTATCCGCGGCGCGCGCTGCCCAAGGGCGCGATGGTCACCCGGTTCGCGCCGAGCCCCACCGGGTTCATGCACATCGGCGGCGTCTTCGTCTCGCTCATCAACAAGCGGCTCTCCGTCCAGAGCGAGGGCGTCTTCTTCCTCCGCCTCGAGGACACCGACGTCAAGCGCGCCATCCCGGGCGCCATCGACACCATCGTCGACTCGCTCGCTCGCTACGACCTCTCCCCGCACGAGGGCGTCCTCCGCGCCCCCGCGAAGGACGGCGGTCCCCGGGGCGAGTTCGTGCAGCAGGGCGACTACGGCCCTTATATCCAGACCGAGCGGGTCGAGATCTACAGGGATTACGCCATCGACCTCATCCGCCGCGGCTTCGCCTACCCGTGCTTCTGCACGGTGGAGGAGCTGGACGCCATCCGCCAGGAGCAGATGGCGCTCACGGTGAAGCCCGGGTATCACGGCCGCTGGGCGAAGTGGCGCGACGCGCCGCTCGCCCGGGTCAAGGAGGCGCTCGCGAGCGGCACCCCGTTCGTGCTCCGGCTGCGCGCCCCGGACGACGTCTCCGGCCGCGTCGAGTGGAAGGACGGCGTGAAGGGCGTCATCTCGATGCCCGTCAACGATCTCGACACCATCCTCCTCAAGTCGGACGGCATCCCGACTTACCACTTCGCCCACGCCGTCGACGATCACCTGATGCGGACGACGCACGTCATCCGCGGCGACGAGTGGATCTCGTCGATGCCGCTGCACCTCCAGCTCTTCCGCGTGCTCGGCTTCAGGCCGGTCGAGTACGCCCACGTCCCGCCGATCCAGAAGCTCGACCGCGTGGAGGAGGCAGACCCGGAGACGGGCGAGACGAAGGTCTCGGACGCCCGGCGCAAGCTGAGCAAGCGCAAGGACCCCGAGGCGAACATCGAGTATTACCGGGAGATCGGCGTCCCCGAGACGGCCACGATCGAGTACCTGCTCAACATCGCCAACTCCGCGTTCGAGGACTGGCGCAAGGCGAACCCGGACAAGCCGTATACCGCCTTCCCGCTCAAGCTGAACAAGCTCGCCCCCGGCGGCGCCCTGAGCGACCTCGTCAAGCTGAAGAGCGTCAGCCAGTCGGTCGTGAGCCGGATGAGCGCGGAGGACGTCTACGCCCAGGGCATCGACTGGGCGAGGGCGCACGACACGGAGCTCGCCGCGCTGATGGAGCGAGATCCGGAGTACACGAAGCGCGCGCTCGGCATCGAGCGGGGCGGCAAGAAGTCGAACAAGCGCATCGTGACGTGGCCCGACCTGCGCCCCCAGCTCTTCTTCTTCTACGACGAGCTCTACGACAGGGTCGAGGCGTTCGACTTCCCCGAGAACGTCCCGGAGGAGGACCGAAAGCCGCTGCTCCGGCAGATGCTCGACGTCTTCGATCCGGCCGACTCGAAGGAGGCGTGGTTCGAGAAGATCCGGCAGATCGCCGTCGCCTCGGGCTACGCCGGCGAGGTGAAGCAGTACAAGGCATCTCCCGAGTCGTGGAAGGGCCATGTCGGCGACGTCTCGATGGTGCTCCGTGTCGCGGTCTGCGGGACGCGCAACAGCCCCGATCTGGCCGAGGTCATGGCGGTGCTCGGTGAGCCGCGCGTGCGCGCGCGCATCGCGCGCTTCCTCTGAGCGGGGGCGCGGCGTGACGGGCCCGGAGGCCGCGCGTCCCTGGCGGGGGCCGCCGCGGCTCCACGGCCCGCGGCGGCGGCAGGAGGCGCGATGAGCGAGGTGTGCCGGTTCGCGCCCTCGACGACGGGGCCCGCCCACCTCGGCACACTCGCGGCGGCGCTGCTCTGCTGGCTCGACGCGCGGTCGCGGGGCGCGCGGCTCGTCCTGCGGCTGGAGGACCTCGACCCCGACCGCTGCCGGCCCGCGTTCGCGCGCGCGATCGAGGACGACCTCGCGTGGCTGGGGCTCGATTTCGACGAGCGCGTCGAGCAGCACACCCGCAGGGCGCACCACGAGGCGGCCATGGACCGGCTGGAGGCGCTCGGCGCGCTGTACCCCTGCCCCGCGACGCGCGAGGAGGTGCGCGCGATCGGCCGGCGCGCGCCCGACGGCGGCTGGGCGTACGACAACCGCGCCCGCGGCCGCGCGCTGCCGCCCGGCGGGTGGCGCGCGAGCGCCGAGCCGATCCGGGCGCGGCTGCCCGACGGCGTGTTCCGGCCCGTGGACGAGGGCGGGCTCGACCTCTCGCAGGATCCCGCGGCCGCGATGGGCGACCCCGTCGTGCGCCGGCGCGACGGGGCGTTCTCGTACCAGCTCGCGGTGGTCGTCGACGACGGCGCGGCCGGCGTCACGCGCGTCGTCCGCGGGCGCGACATCGCGCCGAGCACCGCGACGCAGGCGGCGCTCCAGGCGCTGCTCGGGCTGCCCGCGCCGGTCTACCGGCACCACCTGCTCCTCCTGGAAGAGCGCGGCGGCAAGCTGGCGAAGACCCACGGGGCGGCGCGCGGCGCCGCGCTCGCCCGGAGCGCGGACGCGCTCTGCGGCGCGCTCGCGTGCTGCGTCGGCCTTCGCGACCGGCCGGAGCCGTGCACGCCGGCGGAGCTGCTCCCGGAGTTCGCGTGGGAGCGGGTCGCGACGGCGGACCGGGTCGTGCGGTGGAGCGGTGGGGCGAGCGGTGGGGCGAGCGACGGGGCGCTCGCCGTCACGCCGGTCCCCTGAGCCTCCCCGGGCCCGGCTCAGGCCGGCAGCGGCGAGGAGGAGCGCGCGAACAGCGGGAACAGCGTCACGATCGCGCTCGGCCGCGGCAGATCGTCGTCGTCGTCATCATCGTCGCGCCGACCGTCGCGCCCTCGGCGCGAGCGGGCTCCGAACAGCGTCCAGGCGCGCCACGCCTGCTCGGCGAGGTCGCGCGCACGTCCCGGAGTGGTGTCGCTTCCAAGGGGCATCATGTCGGGCCGCCGCTTACCATGAGAGCAGGTCGGCGCGCCAGCATTCTGCGTCGACGCCACGCCACCATCGCTGTCCCGACACACGGGCCGCCGCGAAACGCTCTTCTCATGAGGCGAAACAGCGACACCAGTCCCACTGATTTCGGCCGCACCGGGTGAAATCGTGTCCTGGCAGCTCGCGCTGGAATGCGCCATGAACGCTGCCCGGACCCGTTCATGGCCACCGTCCCCGACGCTCTGGAGCCGACGTCGCCCCTCGCGGCCTTCAAGTCCCGCGACTTTCGCGTCTACGCGGTGGCCCGTCTGCTCGCCACGATGGCGTACCAGATGCAGTCGGTCGCGGTGGGGTTTCAGGTCTACGACCTCACGCGCGACCCGCTCGCGCTCGGCTACGTCGGCCTCGCCCAGTTCCTCCCGATCGCGGGGCTGTCCCTCGTCGCCGGGCACACGGCCGATCGCTTCGATCGCCGCGTCATCCTCTCCCTCTGCTACTTCACCTCGTCGCTCGCGGCGCTCGCGCTCTTCCTCCTCGCGCGCTCGCCGAGCCCCGATCTGCGGGCCATCTATGCCGTCCTCGTGCTGCTCGGCACCGTGCGCGCCTTCCAGGGCCCGGCGGGCTCGTCGTTCCTGCCGGCGCTCGTGCCGGCGGCGCACTTCCAGAACGCGGTGACGTGGCAGTCGACGCTCTGGCAGGTCGGTGCGATCGGCGGCCCGAGCCTCGGCGGGCTGCTCTACGGCGTCTGGCGCGCGCCAGCGCCCGTCTACCTGGCCTCGAGCCTCGCGCTCGCCGCGGCGTGCGCCGGCCTCCTGGCCGTCCGGGCGCGCACCGGCCGCATGGAGAAGCGCCCGCCGTCGCTCGCCACCGCGCTCGCGGGGCTGCGCTACGTCTACCGGAAGAAGATCCTCCTCGCGTCCATCTCGCTCGACTTCGTGGCCGTCTTCCTCGGCGGCGCGGTCGCCCTGCTGCCCATCTACGCGACCGACGTGCTCCACGTCGGCCCGCAGGGGTTCGGCCTGCTGCGCGCCGCGCCCGCCGCGGGGGCGGGGCTCATGGCGGTGCTCCTCGCCTTCCGACCGATCCGGCGCCAGGCCGGGCGCAAGATGCTCCTCTGCGTCGGGCTGTTCGGGCTCGCCACGGTGGTCTTCGGCCTCTCGCGGAGCTTCCCCCTCTCGCTCCTCGCGCTCACCGTGATCGGCGCCACCGACATGGTGAGCGTCGTCGTGCGGATGACGCTGGAGCAGCTCGCGACGCCCCCCGAGATGCGCGGCCGCGTCAGCGCCGTCAACATGGTGTTCGTCGGCGCCTCGAACGAGCTCGGAGAGCTCGAGTCAGGCACCCTCGCGAGGCTCATCGGGACGGTCCCCACGGTGGTGATCGGCGGCCTTGGGACGATGGCCGTCGTGCTGCTCTGGGGGTGGCTGTTCCCCGAGCTGCGCGCCGTGGACCGGCTCGAGGACACGCGCGCGTCCACCGAGGACGACGCGCCCGAGACGGCGTGAGCCGCGCCGCGCCCGGGGCAGCCCGCCCGCCCCGGAGAGCGCGGCACAGGGCGGATCGGACGCCGATGAGGGCGAGTCGTCCCCGGCAGATCCGAAGCGATGACTCGCTGCGTGATCCCTCGCGACGACCGCGCGAGACGAATCGAGCGCCAATCGAATAAATCGAGCGAATCAAACGAATCGAGCGAACCGAGTGCGAAAATTATTACGCGCCGCGTACTATCGTCCGCACGATTGGCATTCGACGAGGACGTTATAATGCACACAGGGCGGCGCGCAATCCCACCCTGCACGACGAGAATCCAGTCAAGCTGTTTGAATCGCTTGACGCAGGGAGAGAGCGGGACCTTACATATGCCATGGATGCAGTCATCGCGTGGGCTGTCGGCATCATGATGACATGGGCCCCGCCCGGAATGAGCCGAATCAAGGACGCGATCGAGACGCCCGAGGCCGGGCGCGCGCGCTATCACGAGATCGCGAGCGCCGCGGCGAAGGTGGCGTATGATCCCGAATTGAAGCCGCTCTTCGGCGGCCCTCGCGGGCGCGCCGAGACGATGGCGCTGCTTCTGTCGATCGCCTATTTCGAGAGCGGCTACCGGCGCGACGTCGATCTCGGCCTCGGCAATCTCTCGCGCGGCGAGGGGGTCGACTCGTGCCTGCTCCAGGTGCGCGTCGGCGCCGGCAAGACCCGGGAGGGGTGGTCGCACGAGGATCTCGTCGGGGACCGGGAGAAATGCTTCCGCGCCGGGCTCGCGCTGATCAGGAAGTCGTTCGGGGCGTGCCGCAAGCAGGACGCGCGCGATCGGCTCAGCGCATACACGCGCGGCCGGTGTATCGACAACGACAAACACTCGAGAGCACGTATCGGACGCGCGATGCGCGTCCCGCGCGCACCGATGACGGACGAGGAGGTCCTCTCCTCGATGACAAGGCGCGCCCCCGCCCCCGCCGCTCCCCAGGGGGCGCCGTCGACCGCAGGAAACGACAGCTAGAGAATTTCGAACCGCCAAGACGCCAAGGGCGCCAAGAGCTCGTCTTCTTCTTGGCGTCCTTGGCGCCTTGGCGGTTCATTGCTGGCTCGCTCGTCGTGTTCGGTCTTCTAGCGTGCTGCTCGGCCGGTCGATCGCCTCGATCCGGATCAGAAATCATCAGGACGCCAGGGACGCCGAGAGAGCCGAGAGGCTCTCCCCCTGGCGTCTCGCGTCTCAGGGGTTCAATCCTCTCTCGTCCGAGCGTCGCGCCGTGTGCTCTGCGGCGACGTCGGACCGGACACCGCGCGATCGATCGCCGAGGCGTCGTCCGTCTGGACAGGAGGACGAGTTCTTGTAGAGTCCCGCGACCATCGGAGGACATGGATGAAGCTCACCTATTTTGCAGTGCGCGGGCGCGTGGAGGTTGCCAGGCTCATGCTCGAGCTCTGTGGCGCGCCCTACGAGGACGAGGCCGTGCCACTCGAGAGCTGGGTTCAGCCGGACACAAAGGAACGCTTCCTGAAGTGTACGCCGTTCGGGCAGCTCCCCGTGCTGCAGGAAGGGAAGCTCACCCTCTGCCAGTCGCAGGCGATCAACCGCCACCTGGCGCGCAAGCTGAACCTCAACGGCGACACGCTCGAGGAGACCGCGCGCATCGACGAGGTCACCGAGACCGCCTACGAGGTGATCATGGACGTCGCCACGCTCTTCTGGAATCCGCGCTTCCACGAGGTGCGCGCCGACCACCGCGCCGCCACCGTCAAGAAGCTGGACCGCCTGGAGGACTACTTCCTCCGCACGCGCGCCGACGCCGAGCACTGGATCACCCCGGGCCGCTACACCCTCGCCGACGTCGCGATGGCGTTCGCCCTCGAGACCATCATGCCCGTCCACACCGGCCTCGTGAAGGAGTTCCCGGAGCTCCATCGCGCCACGACCGCGTTCTTCGAGGCCGACCGCGTCCGCGAGTACGTGCGCGGCCCCCGGCGACATCGCACGTGGACGGTCCCCATGGCCACGTTCGGCGGGCGGCCGGAAGAGACGCACCAGTGGGCCGACTGACGGCCGGCGGGCCCGCCGAGCCACGAGGCCCGGGGCTCGCCGCCCGGACAGGCCAGCTCGCGCGCGGGCGCGCGGCTCAGCCGCGGATCAGGGCCATGGCCGCCTCGGCGGTGAGGTAGCTCTTGCTCTTCATCCCGAGGCGGATGGACGAGAGGCTCACCTCGCTCTCGGCCTGGAGCGCGGCGATCGTCAGGGCGTTGTGACAGAAGATGTTGACGAGCTTCGGGCTGCCGCCGCTCCTCGCGTGCAGGAGCTGCTGTGACGCGACGTCGAGGTTGAGCCCGCGCCCGCTCCCGCCGACCGAGCGCATCCTGAAGTCGATGTACTCGACCATCTCCTGCTGCGTCATCCCGGGCAAGAGGAGCGATTGCGCGCCCGAGTAGAGCTCGCGCGGCACGCCGTTCGACGCGAGGGTCGCCGGGAGATCGGGGGCGCCCACGAGGATCATCGACAGCCTGCCCGGGGGAGAGCAACGCAGGATGTCGTGGAGCTCCATCAGGAGATCGTGATCGTCCGGATCGACGCCGTCGACGACGAGGACCGCGATCGCGTCCGACCCCGAGCGCTGGAGCGCGTGCCCGAGGAACGCGTCGACGAGCGACTGCTGGCTCATGGTGGGCGTGACGGTCGACGCCCCGATCTGCCGGCACATCGCCACGAGCGGCCGCGTCCCGAAGAGGAGCTGCGGCTCGATGGTGAAGACCTGAATGCGAGGGATCTTGTTCTTGATCATCTCGCACACGAACGTCCGACCGCTCCCCGAGTCGCCCACGAGGATCGCCGGGCGCTGCCCGGCCACGATCTGCGACGCCAGCGTCCGGAGCACCCAGGCGTACGGGCCCGCGTCCCAGAAGAAGCTCGGCTGCCGGATGTCGCTGAACGGGTATCCGGTCAGCCCGAAGTGGTTGCGGTAGCTGTACTGGCCGGTGAAGTGCCCGAGCGCGCTCGTGCTGTTCACGAGGATGGTGCCCGTCGGCGTGGCGATCGAGCTCCTGGCCGGCAGCGGGATCTGGCTCGCCCGCGTGTCGGAGAGCTCCACCCCGGAGACGAGGCTCGGCCGGTGCTGCTCCGGCAGCTCCCGCGGCCGGACGCTGCTGCGCCGGAGCATGAGCATGTCCTCGAGGAACGCCACGATGTGGGCGGCGGACGGCCGCTCCTGGGGCCGCTTCGACATGCAGCGGCGGAGCAGCTCGGCGAGGAGCGGATCGATGTCCGGCAGCGACTGCTTCGGGTCCGGGACGGGCGTGTGGCAGTGCGCCTGGAAGCAGCCGGCGAGGTCCCTCGCCGAGAACGGCGTCCTGCCCACGAGCAGGTGATAGAAGGTGCAGCCGAGGCTGTAGATGTCCGACGGGGGCGCGATCTCCTGCCCGGTCCACTGCTCCGGGCTCATGTAGAACGGCGTGCCCTCCAGCGTGCGGGCGGCGCCGCCGCTGCTCCCGAGCGGGCCGCTGCCCGGGTGGGACGCCAGGCCGAAGTCGGCGATCTTGAGCGTCCCCGAGGCGTTGAGCAGGAGGTTCGCTGGCTTGATGTCGCGGTGGGTGATGCCGAACGACGCCGCGAGCTCGAGCGCCGCCGCGGCCTCGCGCATCTTCTCGATCCCGAACTGCTCCGGCAGGCGGCCGCCGTGCTGCTTCGCCGCCTGCGCCATGGTCAGGCCGTGGACGTACTCCATGGCGATGTAGCGGACGTCGTCGTCCTCGCCGACCTGGAAGATCTGCACCACGTTCGGGTGGAGCAGGCGCGCCGCCGCGCGCGCCTCGCGCAGGAAGCGGTCGCGCCGCTCGGGGTCGGTGTCCGCGCTCCCCTTCGCGATCAGCTTCACCGCCACGTCGCGCTGGAGGACGCTGTCCCTGGCGAGGTACACAGCGCCCATCGCGCCGATCCCGAGCAGCTGCACGAGCTGGAATGGTCCCAGCCACTGCCCCGCCAGGTGGGTCAGCGTCGTCGCAGGATCCGCGATCATCGGACTTTCATTCCCATGGTGCCATCCAACCCTTGCGCTCGCCGGGCCACTCGTCCACCCGAGATCACACCGCGCGCGTCCAGCCTTTCACCGCCCGTCGCCCCGCGCCCTGCCGCGCCCGAGGACGTGCCCCATCGTGAACGCGGAGAGGACGAGGACCGTGACGATGATCGGCACGGCGTACGTGGCGAGGGAGGCGATCCCGTGCGCGCCCCTGTCCGCCGCGGCGCCTGCCGCGGCCGCGGCCCGCTCCGGCCCGCCCACGGTGAGGAGGATGGCCGTGGCCATCGAGGCAGCGATCGAGAGAAGGCCTATCGCGAGCCCCGCGACGAGGCCGCTCGGCCCGGTCGGCTCCGGCGCGACGGGCGCCGCGACGGCCGGCGCGGCGGGCGCCGCGGCCGGCACCGTCACGAGCGGGCCGTCCAGCTTGACGTGGACGTTGAGGACCATGTCCTGCCCCGCCCACGGGATCACGACCCCCTGCGGGCTCGGCGCCTGCGCGGGGACGCCGGCCGCGGGCCGGGGCTTGTCGATCGCCGCGCCGCTGCCCGCCAGGGCCTCATGGGCCGGGTTCGTCTGGTAGTGGAGCGTGTCGGCGTCGTCGTCGAGCGGGCTCCTCTGCCGCTTCTTCTGCGGCATCACCTCGGTGACGCTCTGGGGCGCGGGCGCCCGCGGCTCGGACATCGGCGGCCGCTGCGGGCGCTCGCGCGCGGGGGGCGCCGCGTTCGCGCCGCCGGGGGCCGCGCGGCCGACGTGCTCGGCGGCCGCCTTCTTCATGACGTCGGCGATCACGCCGTAGACCTCGGTCCACGCGGTCTCGATGTCGCGCGTGAAGCCGTCGCCGAGCCCCTCGCGCAGCGTCCAGAGCAGCGCCTCGCCCACCAGGTCGTAGTGGCGCTCCTCCACCATGTAGCCGTGGTGGCGCACGCCGAGCGACTGGAGCACGGGAACGAGCTTGGTCAGGTTGCTCAGCCCGTCGACGGCGACGGAGAGCGTCTGCATGAGCTTCTTCTTCTGCTCGCCGATATCGTTCTTGAAGAGCCCCCGCACCGACGGATCCAGCGTGAAGAGGCGGTCGTAGAAGAGCGCCGCCGCGGCGTCCGAGATCGGCATCACCTTCGCCCACGAGCGCTGCACGAGCTCGATGGTGCGCGGGCTGATCGGCGCGCCCGCGTTCCCGGGCGGCGGCTCGCTCTGCTGCCACGGCGGGACGACCCCGACGAGCGTCCGCGCGGCCACCTGGTGGGCGGAGGACGGCGGCGGCACCGACTTGGGCCGCTCGCCCGCGCGGGCGGCGGCGCCCTGCGCCGGCTGCGGGGAAGCCGGCCGGGCCGCGCCGGCCGCCGGCTGCATGGCGGCCGGGGGGAGCGCCTGCGTCGTGCCCACGGCCGCGTGCGCCGCCGCGGCCTTCTTCATGACGTCGGCGACCACCCCGTAGACCTCTGTCCACGCGGTCTCGACCTCGCGCGTGAATCCGTCGCCGAGCCCCTCGCGCAGCGTCCAGAGCAGCGCCTCGCCCACGACATCGTAATGGTGCTCGGCCACCATATAGCCCTGGTGGCGCACGCCGAGCGACTGGAGCACCGGCACGAGCTTGGGCAGGTTGTTCAGCCCGTCGACGGCGACGGAGAGCGTCTGCATGAGCTTCTTTTTTTGCTCGGCGATATCGTTCTTGAAGAGCGGCCGCACCGACGGGTCGAGCGTGAACAGCCGCTCATAGAACAGCGCCGCCGCGGCGTCCGAGATCGGCATCACCTTCGCCCAGGACGCCTGGACGAGCTCGATCGTGCGCGGGCTCAGGAGGTCGGACGGCTGCGGGGCGCGCGCGGCCGCCGCCTTGCTCAGGAAATCGGGCGCGCCGTACGCCCCCGGCCCCCGCTGGGTGGCGGGCCCCGCCGTGGCCGGCACCGCGCGCGCGGGCGCGGGCGCGGGCGCGCTGACGCCGCGTTGCGGCCTTGCGGCGTCCCCCGGGGTCGCGGAGCTGCGCGTGGGGTTGGGAGGCGCAAAGGGATCGTTCGGTTTGGCCATCGTGAGTTGTCCGCTGGAGGTTGCCGGGATTGCTTCGGTGGGATGCGCGCCGTGACGCGCGTGTTCAGAGCAAAGGAGCCGCAGCTATCGCTATCCTACATCAGGGAGCCGGCGCCTGACTACGGCGCGGCGAGACGGCCGCGCCGCAGTCAGGCGCCGGCTGGAGGCGCGCAAACCGCGGCGACGCGACCCCACCGGGCGCGCGGCGGCGCGGCGAGCGCGCGCGGAGGTCGGTGAGCACGTCGTGGCTCCCGGCGGGGCCCGTGCCGGCGCGGAGCTCCCCGGGCGACGGCTGCCCCGGCAGGTTCACTTATACAACCCGTCAACGGCGCCTCGCGGCATCGCTCCGGGCAGGATGGCGGCAGGCGAGAGCGGGGCTTACCCATCACCGCCGCTGAACGAGGGACGTTCGCGGGAGGTGATCTCGTGTTCTGGCGCCGAGCCCGGGCGCGGCGGATACGAGCAGCCCGACGAGCAGCCCGGATAGAGGAGATCGCCACGGCGCCGACGTCGCCAGACAACCAACGTCATGGGTCTCCTGGCGTCCTGACATGGTGCAGTTTCCTCCCTGCCCAGCCCTCGCCGGCGTCGCGGGCGCCTCCTCGCGCCTGGCCGCTCGGCCGGAGCGTGCGCCGGCATCCACCGGGATGCGATCGCGGAACACCGCACCAGGGAGGGAGGCGCGCTCGCGACGACCACGCCCGCCGGGAGAGGATCGGTCTCGAGCCTCGCTCGGTTCACCTCCCCGGCGCCGCGCTCCCCGTCGCGACGGGAGACCCAGAAAACGAAAAACGCGAGGTGGCCGGGTTCGGCCAATCCTCGCGTCCTCTTGCTGCTTTTGCTGCTTGGGTCGTGGTTGCGCGGGCGGGATTTGAACCCACGACCTTCGGGTTATGAGCCCGACGAGCTACCAGGCTGCTCCACCGCGCGAGAGGGAATCTACTCACGGCCCCCCGTTGGTCAAGGATTCTCTCACGGCCCCATGTCGATTGTGTCCATCTCGTCTTCCGAGGGCTTTCCGAGGGCCTGCCGAGGCGTTCCGGGGGCCTCCCCGGCCTTCCTTCCGAGCGCCTGCCGAGGGCGGCGGGTCACGGCTCGGCCCGGCCGCCGCCCTCCCCTGCTTCCCTCAGCCCAGCCAGTCCGGCACGAGCGGCGACGGCGCCGCGGTCGAGATGACCCAGAGCTGGTGCGCGGCGCGCGTCGCGCCGATGTGGAGCAGGTGCCGCGACTCGTCGTCGGCCGGGTAGGTCGACGCGTTCACGTCGACGAGCACCACGTAGTCGTACTCCAGGCCCTTCACCTGCCGGATCTCCGTCACCTCGACGCCGGGGCGGAACGCGAACTCGTAGGCCCGGATGCGCCGGAGGTTCGGGATCTCCGCCATCTTCAGGGCGTCGTAGTACACGTCCGCCTGCTCGGGGTGCCGCGCCAGGATCGCCAGCGTGGCGCGGGGCTCGCGGGCGAACAGCGGGCGGATGGCGTCGGCGAGGAACGCGACGGCGGCGCCCGCGCTCGGGAAGTGGTGGTGCTCGACCGGCGCCCCGCTGCGCGGCGCGAGCGGCGGCGTCGGATCGGCCAGCGGGCCGAGCACCGCCCGGGCGAACGCGAGCACCTCGCGCGTCGAGCGGTACGCGATGCGCAGCGGCTCGACGTCGACGCGCGACAGGCCGAGGTCGTCGAGCGTCGCGCGCCAGTCGCGGAAGCCGGAGTCCATGAAGAGCCGCTGCGCCGTGTCGCCCGCCAGCGTCACGCTGCGCGGCTCGGCCACGACGCCGAGCAGCACCGCGAGGTCGATCGGCGCGAGATCCTGCGCCTCGTCCACGAAGAGGTGCTCGTACGTGAGGACGTTCTTCCCCTTGCGGAGCTCGCCCCGGAGGAGCTGGTACGCCCTGAGGAGCAGCGCGTCGTCCTCGGGGTCGAGCACCGCGCGATCGTCGCTCGAGACCTCGCGCGCGTCCGCGCCGCGCTCGTCGTCGCCGTCGTCCGCCGGCTCGTCGGCCATCGCCGCCTTGCGCTCGGCGCGATCGCCGGGGTCGAGATCGAGCACCGCGGGGCAGCGGTCCGCGCACCAGCGCCACGCGCGCTTCACCTGCTCGGGGCCGAACTCGGGGTCGCCCGCGGCCTCGAAGGCGGCGGTCACCCGGTCGAGATCGGTGAGCAGGTCCGCCCAGAAGGCGAGCGTGCCGCGCGAGTCGCGCCGCGCCCGCGCGTCGTCCTTGAGCTCGGACGCGCGCTGCTCCAGCAGGTGGAGCATCGCCGGGTGCGTCTTGTACCGGGTCACCACCGAGGGCGTGTTCTCCTCGACAGGCGCCTCGAGCCACGGGAAGGCGCGCTTCCTGGCCGCGCGCGCCCACTCCGAGAACGTCTCCACCGCGATGCCGGAGAGGCCCAGCGCCGGGAGCGCCTCGCTGATGTACGCGCGGAGCGCGGGGCTGCCGACGATGACGAGCATCTTGTCGGCCGTGAAGCGGCGGCCGCCGTTGTAGGCGAGGAAGGCGAGCCGGTGGACGCCGATCGTCGTCTTGCCGCTGCCGGCGCCGCCCTGGATGACCACGATGCCGGAGTCCGGCTTCGAGATGAGCTCGAACTGCCGCGGGTCGAGCAGCGCGGCGATCTCGGGCAGGTGCCTGTCCTCGCGCGCGTGGAACGTCGCCCCGGTCCCGAGCCCGCCGCGCGCGCCGGCCGCGCCGAGGGCGATGTCGCGCATGTCCTCCGGGCGCACAGCGCTGCCCTGGCCGCCCGAGAGCTCGGTCGCCCGCGTCGCGATCTCGCGGAAGCCCCCCGAGGGCCCGCGCACGAGCGTCCCCTGCGGCGCCGAGATGCGGTAGAGCTCGCCGTTGTCGATCGTGACGGTGCGCCGCACGAGCACGGTGCCCTCGACCTCGCGCTCGCCGAAGGTCTCCTCGTACTCCGCGCCCTCCTCGTAGCGGTAGTAGATCTGGCTGACGGGGGCGTGGCGCCAGTCGACGATCCGCACGCCCGCGCTCGCGTCGACGAGCGTCGTGCGGCCGATGAGCACGTCGCGCTCCGGACGGCCCTTCTCCCGCAGGCGCAGGTGGCCGAAATAGGGCGACTTCGGATCGACGGGCTCGACGACGTTCTCGTTCCGCCGCGCCGCGATCCCCTGGAGGCGCTCCATCTGCTGCACGAGCGCCGGCACGTCCTCGAGCCGCGCCGCCGCGATCTGATCGCGCAGCGAGAGGAGCTGCTCCTCGTAGTTCTCGACCGGGGGCGGCCGCGACGGCTTGTTCGCCGAGGCCGCGAGGTGCGCGGACACGCGGGCGAGCAGGGCCTCCTCCTCGCGCACGATCGCCTCGCCTCGCTCGCTCAGCCGGGCGCCGGGCGCGCCGTCCGCGGGTGGGCTTGGCTGTCCGACCGCGGCCGCTGTCGCGACGGTGGCCGAGGTCGGCTCGGTGGACTGCTCTTCGGTTGTGTGCGTGGGGCTCGTGGGACGATTCGCGGTCACGGGAATGCCGATGCGATGCTGAGGTGACAGGCCATCGGGGAGCGCCGGCGCGCCCGACATCCGTCGCGGCCCGCCGGCGCAGGAGGGTCGGACCTATTGACCGATCCCGCACAGCTCCGCAACCGCCGCGTGGGGCCCCCCACCTCGCCGGCGCCGCGGCGGGGCGAGCCGCCACGCGGGCGCCCTCGATGCGTAACGCGCCCCGCGATCGCCGGTCGATCCGCCGCGGGCGGTGGCGTTCTGGATTGAGGTCGCGTGGGGGAACGCCGTAAAAGGCGGCGATGCAAAATTGCGCGACCCGGTCCGACCGGCTCCTCGAGCTGATCCTCTACTCGCTGCGCGATCGCGGGGCGCTCTGCGCGCTGGTGCTCGCGACCTACCGCGTCGAGCTCACCGGCCTGCTCGACCGTGTCTCTTCCGGATCGCTCGATGACGAGGACGACGACGACCGCGGGGGCGCCGGGTACGGCCGGCGCGACGGCGCGGGCGGCCCGCCGGCGCGCGCCGGCGCGCGCCGCGCGCTCCGCGCGGAGCCGCGGATCAGCGAGGAGGACGCGTTCCTCATCTACGATCTCGCCGGGTGCATCGCCGAGGCGGCGGCGGCCGCCCGGCTCCCGGTCGTCCGCCGCGACGCGCTCGCCCTGCGCGAGAAGGCGGCCGAGGTCCACTCGGGGGGCGAGCGCGCAGAGCGGGACATGCTCGCGGCCGGGCTCAGGGTGATCGACCGGATCCTCGACGCCGCGCGCGCGCAGCCGGCGCCGCGGAGCGAGCCGGCGAGCAAGGACCTGAACTGAGCGCGATCCGCGGCCCGCGCGGCGCCTCCTCGAGGCGAGAGCCGCGCGCCGCGCGCGGCCCCGAGATCTCCGTCCGCAACTCAACTCCAGGGAAGGACGCGCGGCGCGCATGCGCCTCCGGAGGGCGGCGCCGGGGAGCCGCGGAGCGGCTGTGTCCGGGGCCGGGCGTGCGTGCACGCCGGGCGCTCCATGGCTGGCTCGCTCCCTGCACGACGTGGAGCCGCGGGCGCTCCGCCCTGGTTCCCTGGCCCCTGGCCTCCCGGCGGGTCGCGCCCGCGCTGATGTGTTGCGCGTCGAGGCGTTGAGGCGTTGAAGCGTTTGAAGACGACATGAGCACCCCCTGCGCCGGCTCCCTCCTCGCGCCGCGAGCGCTCCGAACCCCGCTCTGGCGCGCCGCCGCGAGCGCCCCGATGCGCGTCTCCTTCGCCGGAGGCGGCAGCGACCTGCCCGGCGTCGCCCGGCAGGACGGCGGGCGCGTCGTCGGCGCGGCGATCGATCTGCGCGTCCGCGTCGTCGTGGAGCCGTTCGACAGAGGCTGGGTCCGGATGGAGCTCGCCTCGCGCGGCCAGGGGCAGCCGGGCGGCGGCGTCGGGGGCGCCGAGGCCCTTGCGCCGCGCGTGCTCACGCGGCGCCGCGGGGATCCGCCGCGCGACGATCTCGCGTTCCGGCTGATCGAGGCGACGCTCGCCGCGACGGGCGTGGACGACGGGGTCGCGCTCCGGGTCGAGGCCGAGCTGTCGCCCGGCGCCGGGCTCGGCGGCAGCGCCTCGGCGGCGGTGGCGGCGCTCTTCGCGCTGCGCGCCTCGGTGGGCGAGGTCGCCTCGCCGGAGGAGCTCTCGCGCGAGGCGGTCGCGATCGAGCGCGAGCGCCTTGGCAACGCGTGCGGCGCGCAGGATCAGGTGTTCGCCGCGTTCGGCGGGCTGCTCGACCTCGCCTTCGACGCCCGGGGCTGCTCGGGGGTGCGGCCGCTCGCGCTCGGCAGCCCGGAGCTCGTGCCGGCGCTCTCGGCGGGGCTCTTGCTGGTGGACACGGCGGTGCGGCGCGTGTCCGGCGAGGTGCTGGATCGGGTGGACGCCGGCGCGGCGTGCGAGGCGAAGGGCGAGCTCGTGGCGGCGGCAGGCGACGTGGCGCGCGGCTTCGAGCTCGGCTCGCTCGCGCTCGTGCTCTCGGGCATGCGGCGCGGGGCGGCCGCCAAGGTGCGGCTCTCGGAGGCGGCGAGCGCCATGGCGATCGCCATGACGCAGCGGCTCGAGGGGCTGGGGGTCGAGGTGCTCCGGATGTGCGGCGCGGGCGGGGGCGGGCACCTGCTGCTCTGGGCGCCCGCGGAGCGGCACGCGCGCATCCTGGAGGCGATCGGGCCGTGCCTTGTCCGGCGGCCCGCGCTGGGGGCGGCGGGGGTGCGGCTCGATCCCGATACGACGGCGTGAGTCGCCGGGCCGCCCGGCCGTCGGACGGGGGTATTCGCCGCGCGGGGTGGGGCCATGTCGGCTCGGTGCCCCCGGCGATCAGGGTGTCGCGAACGCGAAATTTCCACCACCATTGTTGATTTTCTCGACGTCTTCTTCGAGGATACGTGTCACCCGTCACCGTCTGCGGCGTATTCCAGGCACGTGCCGACTGGGAGGACGACGACGGATCACGCGGCCGAGCGCCTCGCACGCCCACCCGGGGGGGCGCGCATCGCCCCATCGCGTCTTCAGGTGCTGAGCGCCGCCGCTGGACATCGTTGCTGCGGGCGTGCAGCAGCCGTCAGCTCGGTTGATGCCATGAGCCGTGCGGAACGAGAAGACCTCGACGACATCATGCGACGTTACGCGCTGGGCGAGGGGGACGTCTTCGATCGGCTCTATGCGCTGCTGGCCCCCCGGCTCTACCGTTTCTGCCTGCGTCTCACGGGGTGTGCTTCCGAGGCCGACGATCTCTTCCAGGAGAGCTTCCTCAGGATCCACCGTGCGCGCGCGTCCTACATGGCCGGGTCCAGCGTGTTTCCCTGGGCCTTCGCGATCGCGCGCTCGCTCCACCTCGATCGGCTCAGGTATCGACGCCGGCATCCCGAGGAGGTGGCGCCGACGGGCGACCCCGTGGTGCACGGCCCGTCGTCCGACTACACCTCCTGTCCCGAAGCCGAGGTCGGGGCCCATGAGCTCCTGACGATCGTGACCCGCGAGCTGAACAAGATGTCCGAGCTCAGCCGCGTCGCGTACCTCTTGCTGAAGGAGGAAGGCCTCAACGTCGCGGAGGCGGCTGCCGTGCTCGGCACGTCGACGGACGCCGTGAAGCAACGCGCGCATCGCGCCTACGATCAGATCCGGGCCGCGCTCTGCGCCGCCGGGTGGACGGAGCATTGCCATGAATCGACATGAAATTCCGCCGCGGTTCGCCTCCACGTCCGCGCCCCCGGCCGCGCTTTACTCGAACATTCGCGCTGCCATCCAGAAGACGCCGTCGTCGACCGTCCCCGTGCGCGCTCGGCTCCTCGGCGCCATGGCCGCGATCCCCGGCGTGATGACGGCCGTGCTCGTCGGGACGGACCGCATCATGGACCAGAGTCCGCTGCGCGCCGACCTCGGGGCGGGGTCGCCGGGTCGCCTCGTTGTCGTGCTGACCTCACTCCTCGTGTTCACGCTGCTCACGACGCTCGTCGCCCTGCGGAGAGGCCGGCTCGGCCTGGGCTCTGGAGAGAGGCAGTTGACCGTGGCAGCCGTGCTCGTCGTGCCGGTGTACGCCTTCTCCACCCTCGCGCTGCCGTTGCGCTCCGACAACCCCGCGGTGCTCTCGGCGGCGGCGTCTCTCCATCCGTTGGGCCTCCCGTGCTTCGTCGTGGCCGCGCTCGTGGGGCTGCTCGTGCTCGTGACCTTTGCCCTGGCGCTCCGCTGGTCGGTCCCTGTCGCGCGTGGGCCGCGGGGGGCTGCGCTCGGGGCTTCCGCCGGCGCGTGGGCCGGGCTGAGCGTCTTCATCCATTGCCCGGCCTTCGAGCCCACCCATCTGTTCATCGGACACATCGTCCCGATCGTGGCGTTCACCGCGCTCGGGGTCATCGCCGTTCCCCACGTCCTGCGCCCCTGAGGTCGCGTCGCGACCACGGGACGCCCGGCCCGGGCTCAATCGTCAAAAAAAGAGAGAGGGCGGCATCACCTGCTCCGCCCCGCGGCGTATCTACACGCTGACACGGCGATGCATGCCCGGAGAGCGTCGCGGCGCTCTCCCCATGCCGCGCTTGGCGCTGGACAACGACGAGAGGAGCCTGTCATGAAGGAGTTGCACACTTCCGGGATCCACTGGCGCAAGCACGATGAACCGGCGGCGGCCCCGGCCATCAGCGAGATCTACGCCCACCTCAGCCGCGGCGACATCGCGGCGATGGTGCAGTGCCTCGACCCGCAGATCGAGTGGACCATGGCGGCCGGTTTTCCTGGCGGTGGCACCTACCGCACCCCGGGCGGGGTGCTCAAGCTGTTCGACCGGCTCGCCGACCTCTGGGACAACCTGCTCGTCGTTCCTGCCGAGTTCTTCTGGGCGGGGAACGTCGCCGTCGTCCTCGGCTACTATGACGGGGTGAGCCGGCGGACCGGGAAGAGGGCCGTGGCCCGGTTCGCGCACGTGTGGCGCTTGCTGGATGGCCGCGCTGTGTGGTTCGAGTGCATCGCGGATACGCGCAAGATGCAGGAAGCCATCTCCTGACAGGGGCCGCTCCGACGCCGCTTCCGGCGGGGTTCGCCGTCAGGGCCGCCGACGGCCAGCGCCCCTCGGTCGGCGCCCGTCCCGTGGCGCCCTCGGGTCCAGCGAGTTGGCGCCGTGGGGGCCGGCGATAGGGAGAGCAGCGGGCGCAGCGCTCGAGCGCCGCGCCTGCTGCTGGACTCCGCCGCTCGCGGGGCGCGCCGCCCCGTCAAGACGGCGGCGCCCCTGTCACCGCGGGATATGGAACCACTGGGCGGGGCGGATGTTGGCGCAGATCTGCAGCTCCGCCTCGACGCCCTCGGTGGTGGAGCCACCGGGAACGGTCACGCACTGCCCCGGGAAGGGGTTGCGCGTGTGCGTGTCGATTCGACGGAGCCGATGCCCGTCGCGTTTTCTGCATTGTATTCACGCGATACAGGCCGAGTCGTGAAGAAGCGCAAACGATACGAAGGAGTATTTACATCGTGGCGCGCGAGCGCGTGCGCGGGTGTTCGACCTCGCGCCGCGAGGGTGCCTGCGACGCCATGCAGGAGCCGGCGCCGGAGCGCTGGGCAGCGACATCGATGCGCAGCTCCGCGCGGCGCTCACCGCGCGGCGGCGAGGCCTCGCGGCGTCTACCGGTCCAGCGCCGCGGCCGAGAGCTCCGCCACGCGCAGGTCGATGTCGGGCGAGTCGCCGTCCCCCAGGAACCAGGCGGCTGAAAGGCCGGTCCACGCGAGGATCCAGCGCAGCAGGCGCACCCGATCGAGGCCGGCCGCCTCGACGACGATCTCCAGCCGTCGGGAGAACCGGCCGGGCTCCGTCGCGACCGGGCGGGAGGGGTCGGCCAGATCCGGGTTGGTGAAGAGGTTGGCGAAGTCGAAGCTTCGCTCGCCCACGAGGTGCTTCGGGTCGATCGCCAGGAAGCCGCGGTCTCCGAAGTCCAGCACGTTGTCGTGGTGCAGATCGCCGTGCAGCACGACGACCTCGCGGGGGTCCGCGAGCAGGGCGCGGGCGGCTTCCAGGCAGCGCACGAGGATGCCGCCGTGGGCCGCGGCGGCGGGCTCGAGCGCCCGGAACCAGCGCGTGAGCGGGACCAGCGTCGGAAGGGGTCGGGCCATCGGCGCGTGCAGCCGGGCCGCCACGGCGCACAGGATCCGGCACGCCTCGTCGTCGTCGCCGTTGCGAGACATCGCGGCCAGGGACCTCGGCCCCTCCGCGCGCTCCAGCAGGATGGCATCGCCCTCGCGGGCCAGCACGCGGGCGGCACCGTCGCCGTCCCACCACTCCATCACGACGCCCCCGAGCCGCTCTTCCTCGTGAAGGGCCAGCTTGAGCATGGCGGGCTGGCCCGCGTGCCGGACCGGCAGCAAGCGCGCGTTCCGGGTGACGATGGGCTCGCCGTCGGGGATGAGGTTCCATCGGCGCAGGGACGTGTCGAACATCCGCTTCCGTGTGCGCACGAGCGGGCCGCCGCCTCAACGACGAAACGCCGCCAGGCGCTCGTCCTCGGGCGGGCCTCCCGGCGCCGTGCTCTTACAGGCGCTCGACCATGAGAGAAACCGTAGGGGGCGCAGGGGGCGCAAGGGACCAGAGGCAAGATCGTTTCTTGTCTTGCCCTTGCGCCCCTCGCGCCGTTGGAATGCGGCAACGAGACAGACCGCAAGGGGCGCAGGGGGCGCGAGGGACAGAGGCAAGATCGTTTCTTGTCTTGCCCTTGCGCCCCTCGCGCCTTGCGGTTTCTCTCCCCTTCTATTGATTTCCTCGGGGCGGCCTCATCGTCGGTGCGCTATGCGCTCGTCCTGAGGCGTGCTTTCCTGGCGCCCCGCTCGAGCGCGAGCGCGATGAGCCGCCCGACCAGCTCGCGCGGCGGGATGCCGCTCGCCTCCCAGAGCTTCGGGTACATCGAGATCGCCGTGAAGCCGGGGATCGTGTTGATCTCGTTCACGTAGAGCGAGCGGTCGGGGGCGAGGAAGAGGTCGACGCGGGCCATCCCGGACGCCTCGAGCGCGCGGAAGGTGCGGAGCGCGAGGAGCTGGACGGCGTTCGCCTCGGCCGGGGAGAGATCGGCCGGGATGCGGATCGTGGCGCCCTCGGCGTCGATGTACTTCGCGGCGTAGGAGTAGAAGCCGTCGGCGTGGCCGACGACGATCTCGCCGGGCACCGAGGCGATGGGGTCGTCGTCGCCGAGCACGGAGCACTCGATCTCGCGGACGCCCTCGATGCCCTGCTCGCAGACGATCTTCAGGTCGAACTCGAACGCGTGCTCGACCGCCGCCTCGAGCTCGGCGCGCGCCGTCACGCGCCGGACCCCGACGGACGAGCCGAGGTTCGCTGGCTTGACGAAGATCGGCCCGAAGCCGCCCCCGGCGGGGGACAGGCTGGCGATCTGCTCGAGGCACGCGGCGCGGTCGCGGTCCCACGCGGCCCGGCGGAGCGTCACGTGGGGCACGATGGGGATCTCCGCCTCGCGGAGCAGGCGCTTCATGACGTCCTTGTCCATCCCGACGGCGGAGCCGAGCACGCCGGAGCCGACGTACGGGACGCCGGCGAGCTCGAGGAGGCCCTGGACGCACCCGTCCTCGCCGGTGGGGCCGTGAAGGACGGGGAAGACGACGTCGATCGGGGAGCGCGCGCCGCCGGGCGCGGTCAGCGTGGCCTCGCCGGCGGGGCCGGGGTGGGCGTCGAGCGCGATCTCCGGCATCGCCTCGTTCAGCCGGGCGAGGCGGGGGTCGCGGGCGGCGCCGAGGAGCAGCGCCTCCTCCTGGAGCAGCCAGCGGCCGGACTTGTCGATGCCGACGAGCACCGGCTCGAAGCGGTCGCGATCGAGCGCCTCGACGACGAAGCGCGCGGAGAGGAGGGAGATCTCGTGCTCGGCCGAGCGCCCGCCGAACAGCACGGCGACGCGCACCTTCGCGGGGTTCCGCATGGGGCGGCAGCCTAGTCGCGATCGCGCGCGGGGGCGAAGAAGCGGCGAGCGGGCGCGGGGCGAAGGAGCCGCGAGCGGGCGCGGGGCGAAGGAGCCGCGAGCGGGCGCGGGGCGAAGGAGCCGCGAGCGGGCGCGGGGCGAAGGAGCCGCGAGCGGGCGCGGGGCGAAGGAGCCGCGAGCGGCTGCTCGGACGCAGGGCGGAGAAGCGGCGAGCGGCTACTCGGACAGGACGCGGAACGACGCGCGGACGGTCGCCATGGCCACGCGCGCGATGTGCCCGTCGGCGAGCTCGACGTCGACGGCGGTGATCCGGCCCTGCCGCTCGATGATCCGGGCGACGCTCACCGTGGAGCCCCGGGCGACCTCGGCCCGCGCGACCTTGACGTCCGCGACCGCCTCCAGCCGAACGCCGACGGCGATGTCGGTCGACGACTTCGCCGGCGCCTCGCCGGACGCCGGGGCCGCGTCGGACGCCGGCGCCTTGTCGGACGCCTCCGCCGCTCCGCCGGGGACGACCACGGCGAGCGCCGCGACGACCGCAACGATGAGGCTGCCAGCCATGCTCCTTCGACCGCGGATGAGCATCGGGGGAGATTCTACGCGGAATGAGGCCGGTGTCACCCGCGTTGTCGCGCGATCCGGCGCTCCGTCCAGGAGGCGCGTCGCGACGACATCGAGCGCGGCTGTCCGTGCAGGGGCGCGTCGCTCCCCTCCCCCGGCGCGAGGCACCGACAAGAGCGCGGCACCGACAAGAGCGGGGGCACCGACAAGAGCGGGGCACCGACAGGGGCGGGGCACCGACAGGGGCGGGGAGCTCCGGGTGCCGCGGCCGCGCGGGCGTGCTCCGCGATCGGTCATCGAGGTCAGCAAAAGACGCCCAATGCGCGGTGCCCTCTCGTGTCCGATGGAGGCGAGGAGGCTTGATGAAATCGCGATCTCTATCTTCGGCCAAGGCCGCGCTGCTGGTCCTCTGCGTCTCGATCCCCGAGGCCGCCGCGCAGGACAGGACATCAACAAGGCAAGAGAACTACAGCTATACCTTCGTGGACGACCTCCTCGACGCCTCGAATCGCGACGCGGCGGGCGCCGCGCTCCAGGTCCGTCAACCCGGGCGTCGCGACAGGCTGCTCCGGCCGAGGCTCCACTTCATCCCGGAGATGCTCAAGTCGGTCGAATCGATGTGATGGGCTGTCTCGCCCCCTCGGCGCCCGTTCGAGCCGCAGCCCCTCGCGGCGCCGGGTGACCTTCACAACGGGACGACCTACTGCACGGAGTGGCACTGCTGGAGCGTGGCGCTGCGAGCCCGAGCACGACCGTGGCGTGGCTGGCTCCCCCGACAGGCTCTGGCGTGCGGTGCCGCTCACAGCGCACGGCGTTGACAACGTCACCGCATCTTGTCAATGTGGCGTATCTTCATGCAGATCGCGTCTACGCTGCTCGTTATCCTGGTTGCCATCGAGCACGTCTACTTCCTCATTCTCGAGATGTTCCTCTGGACCACGCCGCGCGGCCTGCGCACCTTCGGAATGACGCAGGAGCTCGCCGATGCCACGGCGACGCTGGCGAAGAACCAGGGGCTCTATAACGGCTTCCTCGCCGCCGGGCTCTTCTGGTCGCTCCTCTCGCACGACGCGGGCGACGCGCTCGAGCGAAAGACGTTCTTCCTCGGCTGCGTCATCGTCGCTGGCATCTACGGGGGCATCACCGTGGGGCGCCGGCTCTTCTTCGTGCAGGGCGTTCCCGCGCTGCTCGCGCTCGCGCTCGTGTGGCTCTCCCGGGGCGCCTGACGCGCCGGGGCAGCACGGCCTGCTGGCCTCGTCACGGCGGTCGACGCCGCGCGGCCTCCTGCTGAACCAACGCCCCCGGTCTGCGGTCTCTCCGCTCCATTCGATACGTGTGCGCCGGTCTGCCTGGCCGCGGGGTTCATCGCGGGCTTCGGCGCCACCTGGCTCGCGGGCAAACAGCAGGTGGAACATCCGGTGGGGCACGCGCTCCTCGTCGGCGCAATCGCGAGCCAGACCGCGGCCATGGGCTGCGCCGGGTTCGGCGCGGGGAGCTTGCTCGCTGTGCTCGGCGCGCTGGCGGCCGGCGGCGTCGTGGCCGTGCCGCTCCGGTGGCGGTCCGCCTGATCCGGCGCCTCGGAGCGGGCTTGCGCTGCGCGGCGTGGGTTCGGGCGCGCCCCTCATCTCTCGCCGGGGATCACCAACCCGCGCCCCTGACCGGCCGACGTTGACCGGACCCGCTGCCAGCGGTTGGCCCTTACAGCCGAGCGAGCCGGCCATCTTCGAGCAGCACCCAGGGGGACGAGGGCGAGTACGCCTCGGTCCCAGCGATGGCCAGGCTTGGCGCGTCCGTGAGCCGGTCGAGTCCCTTGTCCCGGAGCCGCATGCCACGCTCGGTGAGGCGGTAGACCTCCGAGAGCATCGGGTAGCCAGCGTCAGGCGGCTTCGGGCCAGGCGCACGCTCCACGAACGCGCTCGAGCCATGGTGTGCCCAGTGCGCTAGCCGGCGTGGCAGGAACAGGTCTCCCGTGCAGGAGAGCCTCCGCCACAAATCCATTCCAGATCGCATGTCGCGGCTGACCACCGCGAGAGGAGTCTGCCACTCTGCCGACAGGCTGGCCATGAGCAGCTCGTCGAATCGGCTGAGACGCAGGGCTCCGTCCGCAATCCTTCTCGGAAAGAAGGAAGCGAGGAGTTCCCATAAGGGAGCGAGCTCTGGAAACCCCTCGACACCACGCGCGCAACTCCGCGCGAGCGGCCTCGGGTCCGCAGCGGTGTACTGGCTCCAGAGGCGGACGGCACGCCCGTAGCGTTCGCGCGGCCAGGGGCGCGCTTCGCTGAGCCGCGCCGGGAGGGTGCCCAGCTGGGAGGCGGAGCACCACATCGGTACAGAAGAATCGCGCGCATCCAGCCCGCGAAATGGCGGGTCCAGCTCGACGACAACGACGTCCTTACGCGGAATACCACACTCGCGCAGCCTACCGCAGACTCTCCAGAGGCCCACGCGCTCGCGCAGATTCGTGGACGAAACCCACACGACAACGACGAGGCCTATCTTGCTATCAGCACCGATGGGGTCGACGAAAGAGCCCCACCATGCCTGACGCGCAAGTGCATGCTCTGGCGTGCCCATACGGGACGGCCCAACAAGAAGGCAGTCGGAGTCAACGACCACGCTGGTGGCGCCCAGCGACGCAACGCGATCCGCCACACGAGACTCAAACGTTATGTGTGTCGCACTAGCGATATCCACAGCGAAGACACTCACTGGATTCATATGGCTCGTCACGAAGGCAATAGTCAAGACAGTCGCGGCAGAACGTGTGGCCGCTTGTCGTTATGCGCGTGCAAGGCCACCCTTTGGCCTGACAACTATCGAAGTATTCGCTGCACCTGGTGACCGGAACGCATCCTGCCATCGCAAGCGATGCGCTACCCACTTCTTCGGCTCCGCCTTCACCTTCGTTGCCATCTCTGAGGTAGTCTCCCGCCCCTACGGATTCTGTCGGGTATCCCGGGCCCACTCCGACAGACTCCGTTGTGTCACACACGTAAGTAGGCAATTCACATGCCGACGCGAGCACCATCGCGAGCCCGCCACATAGCACGAGCGCGCTCGCCTTCAGCTTCAAGCTGCCCCCCATGTCGTCCTCCCTTCCGGATGAGCGCCGATCTGCCGGCAGAGAGGCGGCGTCAACAGGCGACCTGGACTACGTTATGTCCGTGCCGTCCTTGCACAGGGGAGCCGGAGCGCGACCGGCCGCGTGCGTGCTCGAGCCGTTCGGCAGCGAGCCCGGCGGCGTCTCATCTACCCACGAGCTCGCTACATCCCAAGCGGATCGATCGGCGACTCTGGCCGCGCCTACGGTCCCCCTGGCGTTCGTCACGCGAGCGAGGTACACCGGCGCGCCCGCCGTGGCCAATCCGTCGTCCCGGCGCACGCGGGGGTGAACCGACGGTGGCCGAATGGTGGTGCGTCTTCGTGGTGCCGTCCCTGGGCACGCGGGGGTGAACCGACATCTGTCGGGTCGATGTGAGGGTGCCCCTCCTCCTCGGGGCGCGAATGGACCGAGGAGGAGCGAGCGCGCGGCGGGATCCCCCGCCCTTTCCGAGATTACGCTTCGTCGGCGGCGGGTTGCGGGCTCGGGGTCGCCGCCGGCTTGCGGCCCTTCCTCGTCGCGGCCCCCGCGGCGGTGTTCTTGCGCATGAAGTCGATGACCGGCGCCAGGACGTCCATGACCTTCCGGTCCGTCTGCGCGTGCGCCTTGGCGATCCGGTAGGCCGCATACAGCGTCTCGCGGAACTTGGCGGCGGTGTAGAGCGCCGAGTCGCCGAGCTCTCCACCGATCGGCGCGAAGCTCTCCGCGACCTTGCTGAAGAGCAGGTGCTTCTCGATCCGCTCCCGGAGCAGCGCGGTCTCGAAGCGGTTCGGATCCATACCTTCGTCCTGATCCGCGAGCGACTCGAACAGGACCGGCTTCATCTCCACCACATCGAGCACCTTGGTCAACATCGCGTGCTCGCCGTCACGCAGCCTGGGCGCGGTCTGCCGCTGCTCCTTCGTCAGCGTCACGAGCCCAGGGAAGAGGCCGTCGAGCTTCTCGACGAACTCCGTAGCCAAGGCCTTCGCCTTCTCGGCGCGCGAGCGAAACTCGTCGATCGGCATGTCTTCCCACGTGGTCCAGTTCGAATCCTTCTTCTTCGAGGGCATTAATTTCTCCTCCCGTGATGCGGTTGCGAGCGGGTACGTTAAGATCCCATGTAGGTGCTCGCAAGCATGCCTGTCCGCAAGAGCACGAACACCGCGCTTCAGGGAAGCAGTGTGAACTCCGCGAGGCGCAGCTCGCTCGCAGGAGGAACGGTTCGAGGTACGCCACTAGAAAAATGAACCACCGCCCCGCGGTTGCCCCGGACCGCCTCGCGGTTGCCCCGAACCGCCTCGCGGTTGCCCCGAACCGCCTCGCGGTTGCCCCGAACCGCCTCGCGGCTGCCCCGAACCGCCTCGCGGCTGCCCCGAACCGCCTCGCGGCTGCCCCGAACCGCCTCGCGGCTGCCCCGAACCGCCTCGCGGCTGCCCCGAACCGCCTCACGGCTGCCAATTTCGCCTCAGACCCCGGGGGGACCCCCCTTGAAACCCCAGGCGCCTCGACAACGAGCACGATCTTGCCGACTGTGAGGCAGCGTTGACGTCGCCGGCCAGGAAGCCTTGGCCGAGCGCCGCGACGTTACGCGGCCGGCCGGCAGCAGAAGGGCACCCAACCATCCGGCTTGAGCTCGGCCTCCTGCTCGCCGCTGAGGTCAAGATGGCATTCGCCGACGCTCTCGACGGTGTACGTCGCGCTGACGCTCCGCGGAGAAGCGCCGGGCGGCATGTCGTAGCACCTACCGTCATCCCAGGCATCGGTGCTGGAAATCGGCTGCGTACAGTGCTCGTCGGCATAGAAGGTGAGCGTCTGCGTCCGCTCACCGCCCGGGGAGCTAAAACTGCACCCGGGGCACCCGTCCACGCCGACGTGGGCCCGGATGAGCTCCGGGTGGCTGCGGGGACACGCCTGAAGCGACTCATCCCCGCGGTACTCGAGACATTCACGGAAGCCTGCCGGCATCCTCGGGATACATTGGGTGCCAAGGCCATCGCAGTACTGGTCGATCGGCCAGGTGCGGCGACACATCCGGAACATCTTCCCCCAGAGGGCGTCCAGATCCTCCAGGGAGAGCGACAGCCGGCAGTCCGGGATTATCTCCCTGAGGCCCAAGGCGAGATCGACGTCTTCCGGTGCGGGCACCACGTCCGACCTCTGGGACACGCAGCTCCCGTCCCAGCCTGCCGGCACGACGAACTCGCCGACGGCGAGGGCATCGAGGTAACTGCTATCGGTGCAGCGGCCGCTGTTGAAGAGAACGACACTCTCGTACGGTCGTTCCTGCACCGGCTCGACGATACAGCGGGGACAGCGGTCGATGGTCTTCGGTTCCAGATAGAGGTCTGTCACATGGAAGTAGTTGGACGCCGCACAGTCCGGCGCCTCGCTAGGGCGCCCTACCCACACGGCGACGACCTCACTGTTGTTGAAGCCCTCGACGGCGTAGGTGCCGTTCCACACGGGCTCTGCGCAGATCCAGGGACAGGTGCCGGCGTACGGATCAGGGCAGTCCGGGCCGGGGCGGCACGGGCCGGCCTTGCACGACGCCCCGAGCAGTCCCGCTCCGGCGCAGATCGCGAGGATCGCCGCCCCCATCGATGCCGTCCGCATTCTCGTCGTCCTGATCGCGCGCGTCACGTTCCCTCCGGCAAGCAACAGGCTGTCACCTTCTTGCGCAAGCTCAGCTCGCCCACGAGCTCCCGGCCGCTCGGCGCGCAGCTCCCCGGCGCGTCGACCCACCATTCGGCGCGCACGCTCCCGAGCGTCAAGCCCGGGCCGGCGTCGTGGCAGACGGCGTTCTGGGCGACGGCGGCGGCGTCGATGAGATCGCCGCACGCCGCGTCCTCGAACGTCGACACGAGCGCCTCGCACGTGCTCGGCGCGGTCTCGGTGCACGAGCACGGCGAGCACGCGCGGCTGTCCTCGACCTCGCCCCAGAACGTGAGCTTCTCCGAGAAATGGAGGCCCAAGGTCTCCTCGCCGGGGGGACATTCGACGTCCTCGTCCTCCTCCGAGAGGAGACACCGGCGCCAGCCCGGGAGCATCTCCGCCGCACCAACGACACAGAGGTGCGCACGGTTCGGGCACGTGGTCCCTCGGTTCGCGTCGCAGGCGACCACGACCCGCCCTCCCGCGGGGACATCGCCGTCGCGCGGCACCGGGGACGCCACGACCTCACAGGGGCGCGCGGCGGCGGGCGCAATCCGGAACGAGCCGAACGCCTCGGCCCCGACCGCGCCGGGCGCGACGCACGAGCCGTCCCAGCCGGCCGGCGCGTCGTACGGGGTCAACGTCGCGCCGGGGCCGTCGTCGCACATCCAGCCGGAGCTCACCGTGAGGCCGGCCGGGAAGACGCACGCGGGCGCGGTGCACGCGCACGGATCGCACCCCGGATGCGACCACCGGATTGCCCGGATTCGCCTCGACCGACTCGGAGAGCGTCCTCGCGCCGGATCTCGCCTCATTGAGCCCGTCGACGAGCAGGAGGGCGCGGCGCTCCTCGAGCGCGCGGCGAAGGAGCGCGACCCCGCCGATCGGCGAGAGCCTCGCGATGGCGCGTTCGTTCAAGCAAGGGTCGTCGAGGAGCGACACGAGGACGACGAACGGCACGAGCGGCCGCGTGCCCTGACGGTGGTACGCCGCGGCCCGCGCGGCGAGCCCGCTCGCCCAGCCTCCGCGTCCCGCAGGGCGCTCACGACCCGCTCGCCGATCGTCACGAGCACGGACGGGGCCTCGGGCACGGCCCCGTCCAGCAGCCAATGCCCTGACGAATGCCTTGAGCTCATCATCGGCAAGGAGCATCGACTCCAGATCAGAGGTTGACTGGGGCTGCCGTGCCATGGCCCCCTCAGCGTGAGGGAGGCTGCGATGGTGATCGTTCGTCGATGTGTGCTCCGGGCGCTCATCCCGCTCTCGATGTTTTTCGCCTGCGTCTTCGCACAGGGGGGATGTCAGTGCCACTCCGGCGGCCCGCCCCTGGAGCCGCCTCAGGGCGTCGTCGCCTGCCGGACCGAGCGCGCGCACCGCCCTGCCACGCCCCGCCCCGCGCCGGAGGTCGAGACCGTCGCCGCCGGCACGATCGCGGGGACGTTCTCCATCTCGAGCACCGGGGAGGCCGTGTACACGATGGAACTGGCCACCGTGCCCTCCCGCGCGGGCATGGGACCTCGGCTCCAGCTCGTCTATCGCAGCGATGCGGGCGACGGCGTGCTCGGCGCCGGCTTCTCCATCGCAGGGCTCTCCGCGATCACGCGATGTCCGAAGAACCTCGCGCAGGACGGGGAGATCCGCGCCGTGAGGTACGACGGCGAGGACACGCTCTGCCTCGATGGCCAGCGCCTCGTTCCGGTGGGACAGGCGGCGGGAACCATCGAATACCGGACGTTCCCGGATACCTTCGTCAAGGTGGTCGGGCACTACCCTCCGGAAGGGGCTACGCCCGCCGAGGCGCTCTTCTTCGAGGCGCACCTGCCCGACGGCCGCGTCGTCGAGTACGGGCGCACCGAGGGCAGCAAGCCGCTCGCCCGGGGCGGCATCCCGCGCGCGTGGCTCGCGAACAAGGCCCGCGACGGCCGCGGCAACGCCATGACATACGCGTACTGCGTCGCCGAGGCGGAGGACGGTCACGCCGCCGAATACGCGGTGGACGAGATCCGCTACACGAGCTTCGAGGGCAAGCCGTTGCTCGCTCCTTCGCGGGCGGTGCGCTTCGTGTATGGGACGAAGGATCCGGCTGCGATCCGCACCGGCTATTCGGGCGGCATGGCGCTCCAGCGCGCGCTTCGCCTGGACGAGATCCAGATGCTCGGCCCGGGCGATACCCTGGTCCGGCGCTACGGGTTCGGCTACGAGCTCAGCCCGGCGACGCGCCGCAGGCTCCTGGCGCAGGTCGAGGAGTGCGCGGGCGACGGGGTTTGCAAGCCCGCCACGCGGTTTCAGTACAGCCGTGCCACGCCCGGGTTCAAGCGGATCACGACGGACATCGACGAGCCGGTCTCCGAGAGGGCGAGCCCGATGGTGTTCGACGTCGACGGCGATGGGCGCGACGACCTCGTGATTCCGGACATGGTCGCGGGGCTCAGCACACCGGGCAATCCGATCACCGCGTGGGCGGTGGCGCGCAATCTCGGGCCCAGCGCCTCGCCGTCCTTCCTCGCGCCGGCGGAGCTCGCCTTCCTTGAAGACTGGCCCACGGTCGCCGATCCGAGTGGGCCCTCCGATCCGGCCCTTCTTCAGCCCGAGCTCGGGACGGTCCTGGACTACGACGACGACGGGCGGGCGGACGTCCTACTCCATGACGTCTACGGTTCCGAGGTCACATGGCACGTGCTCCTGTCCCGCCCGGACTGGACCTTCGCGCTCCATGACACCGGCATTCGCAGGCCCTTCCCGCTCCGAGCCACGCCCGCGCCGCCCGGGTTGAGCAGCCCCGGCGCGTCGATGCACCTCGCCGATCTGGACGGCGACGGCGTGCCAGATCTGATCCAGTGCGAGGACCACGCCCGCGACGCACTGGCACCGCTGCCGCTCTTTGCGGTGTGGACCGTCCACCTCTGGCGACCTGCGCGCGGCGCGACGCCCGCGGGATTCGACCCCACGGGCGAATCGATCGAGCCGCTCTCCGGCTATCCCTGCGATACGGAATTCCACACGCTCGATCTCGACGCCGACAGCAAGATCGATCTCGTCGTGCCGTACTTGAGGCGGTTCGGGGACGGGTCGGTCCTCGTCGGAGCCAGCTACGACGCGATCACGCGCCGGGGCGATGGACGCTGGGAGGTGTTCGACACCGCGCTTCCGGTCGTGGGCCCCGGGGGCCGCGTCGTTTTTCTGGACGTGAACGGCGACGGCTTGCCCGATGCCGTCGAATCCGGCTTCGGCCATCGCCAGCTCACAACATACATCAATACGGGGCCGACCTTCGTGGCCTCGCCGTTCCGTACCGTCGATGCGTTCAGCTTCGGCGATCTGCTGGACTTCCCGGATCAGGACGCATTCTTCCGGCTCGCCGTGCCGCTCGACTTCAACGGCGATGGGCGGCAGGATCTCCTGATGCCGGTCCCTCCAGGCATGCTGCTGGGCGGCTCCGATGCGCTGCCGTCGTGGGCCGTCCTGCTGGCGACGGGCGACCGTGCGGGGCCGCCGTTCACGCTCGTCGACCCGCAGGTGCCGTTCGAGGCCAGCCTGGGCGACGCGGTCACCCTCGCCGATCCGCGCGGGCCGCGCACCGGCGACGTCGACGGGGATGGGGCGCAAGACGTGATCCTCTCGCTCGGCGGCGTGTTCAACGTCTTCCAGAACCTCTCGGCCGACCAGGATCTCCTGGTCGCGGTCTCCGACGGAATGAACGCGCACGACCCGACCGAGCCGGGCTTCGTGCCCAACGTGAGCATCTCGTACGGGCATCTGACCGACGACGCTTCGGTGGCAACGGGCGACGGAGCCGGGGATCCGGCGCGGGAGAGCCCGCTGTACCTCGCGCGTTCCGGCGCGGCGGACGACTGCGGCTATCCGCGTCGCTGCGTCGTGGGCCCTCGGCGGGTGGTCAGCGCGTATGCGCTCAACAACGGCGCGGATCGACCGCGGCGCTTCGAGGTCGGCTACCGCGACGGGCGCTACCACCGCCTGGGCCGCGGATTTCTCGGGTTCGGGGAGCGGATCGTCTCCGACCTGGATACGGGCGCCGTGGCGATCGACGTCTACGACCACGTCACCTTCGACGATGAGCTGCATGTGTTTCCCTTCGCCGGGAGCGTCCAGCGGACGTTGCGCGGGGCTCCTGGGCTGGCGAGCCAGCCCAGGCCGGAGCAGATCGAGCTCTCGTTCGTCGACGTGACGCGGACGCTCGTATCGACGAACGGCGGCGCGACGTACTTCACGTTGCCCACCGAGCGCCGGGTGAGGCGAGCGCAAGGGGTCTATCCGCCCCCGGGCGGCGCGGCGCCGTCCGTCGAGGCGTACGTGCGGGAGCTCGAGCGCGGCGGCGACGGCGCGACGCTGCTGCGCGATTCGGTATCGAAGGTGACGGACTTCGACACGTTCGGCAACGTGCGCGCCGAGGAGGTCTCGACCGATGGCGTCAACCTGACGCTCGAGGTCACGCGGACGTTCAAGAACGACACCGAGCGCTGGGTCCTCGGCCAGCTCGAGACGCAGAAGGAGTGCAGCGCGGCGGCGGGGATGTCGCAGTGCCGGAGCCTCACGCGAACGACCACGATCTACGGCGAGGTGGAGACCGAGTCCACCGAGAGCGACGACGGCCTGCGGGACACGAAGCTGAAGCTCACCTATGCGCGCGACGACTTCGGGAACATCACCGGCGTCACGGCGGAGGACGCCTTCGGGCACAAGCGCACATCCAGCACGGACTTCGACGACGAGGGCCTCTTCCCCGAGAAGTACGTGAACGCGGCCGGGCACACCACGCTCGTGGAGTTCGACGACGCGCTCGGCGTGCTCCTCGAGCGGGTCGATCCGAATCAGCTCGTGACGACGTGGGCGCACGACGGCTTCGGGCGGCTTGGCCGCGAGATACGCCCGGACGGCACGACGACGACGGTGACGCTCTCCCGCACCAAGGACGGCGGCCCTGAGCACGATGCGTGGCGGGTGAGGCAGCGGCGCACGACGACCGGCGGGGCCGACGACACGGTCGAATTCGACAGCCTTGGCCGCTCGATCCGATCGCTTTGGTACGGGCCCGAGCCGTCGCAAGGGTCGGGTGAGACGCAGCGTTTGATGCAGGAAATCGTGTACGACGCGCTGGGCGAGCACATCGCGCGGCGCTCGGTGCCGGTCCGCGAGGACGCGCCCGAGAGCGCGATCCTGTACGATCGCTACGAGTACGACGCCGTGGGCCGCGAAGTGCGGCATACGACGCCGTGGAACGCGGTCACGACGACGGCGTACGATGGCCTGCTCGTGCGCGTCACCGACCCGCTCGATCACGTGACGGTGACCGAGCAGGATCCGCTGGGGCGAACCGAGTCCATCACCGACGCAGCCGACGGGATCACCCGTTACAGTTACGGCCCGTTCGGCATGCTCCACACGGTCACCGATCCAAGCGGTGCGGTGACGCGCACAACGCGCGACGCGTTCGGCCGCGTCCGGCGGCTCGACGACCCCGATCGGGGCACGACGGTCTCGATCCATGACGGCTTCGGCGAGCTGATCTCGTCGACCGATGCGCTCGAGCGAGAAACCACGTGGACGTACGACGCGCTCAGTCGACCCCGCTCGCGCGTGGACCAAGACGGCGCCGAGCGGCGGACGACCCTGTGGACCTGGGACACCGCGGCGCACGGGGTCGGCAAGCTCCACACGCTCGCGAGCCCCGATGGGGAGAAGACGTACGGGTACACCGGCCGCGGCCAGCTCGACACGATCTCGCTCCGCATCGACGGCGAGCGCTCTCCCCTGGAGGCCAGGCTCGGCTACGACGAACTCGGTCGCGTCGAGACGGTCACGTATCCGGCGCCGGCGGGCGCGGCGCCCTTCGTCGTGGTCCACGATCGCGACGCGCACGGCCATGTGCTCGCCGTGCGCGACAGCGGAACGAAGCTCGCCTACTGGCGCCTTTCGGACGTGGACGACGCGGGGCGCTTCCGGGAGGAGGTGTTCGGCAACGGCGCCGTCACGGAGCGGAGCTACTTCGCCGACAAGCAGCGCCTGAGGCACATGGCGACGCAGAGCGGCGCGGGGGAGGTGCAGGACCTGGACTACGGGTTCGACGATCTCCTCAATCTCACGCGCCGCACCGACGCGCTCCAGCCCGAGAACACGACGGAGCGCTTCCGCTTCGATCCGCTCCAGCGGTTGACCTGCGCGTACTTCAGCGACGTCGAGCGCGCGTCGGCGCCCTGCGCGCTCCGCTACGACTACCACCCGAACGGCAATCTCACCTTCAAGTCGGACGTCGGAACGCTCTCCTACGATGACCCGCGGCATCCGCACGCGGTCACCGGCGCGGGTACGGGCAGCTTCGCCTATGACGCCGTTGGCAATCAGATCGCGCGGCCCGGCGGCACGACCGTGCACTATACGCCGTTCGACCTGCCGGAGCGCATCACGCAGGGCGCGGCGACCATCACGTTCGGATACGACGGCGACCAGCAGCGGATCCGCAAGACCACGCCGGAGAAGGAGACGCTCTACTTCGGCGACCTGGTCGAGCGCGTCACCGATCGGGCGTCGGGCACCGTGCAGCATCGGTACCACGTCCACTCGCCGGAGCGGGTCGTGGCGATCGTGACCCGGGGAGGCACGGACGACGGCACCCGGTACGTGCATGTCGATCACCTCGGCTCGATCGATGCGCTCACCGACGAGGACGGCGACGTGATCGAGCGGCGGAGCTACGACCCGTTCGGACAGCGCAGAAACCCCGTGTGGGGAGAGCGCCCGCCTGCGTCTTTCCCGAGCGAGACGACGCAGGGGTTCACCGGGCACGAGAGCGACGACGAGCTCGGGCTCGTGAACATGAAGGGCAGGATCTACGACCCAAGGCTCGGGCGATTCTTGACCACGGACCCGATCATCTCCCTCCCGTTCTTCGGACAGAGCTGGAACCCGTACAGCTACGTGCTGAACAACCCGCTCGCCTACGTCGACCCGGGCGGCTTTCAAGAAGCGCCCCCGGAGGACGAGGCTCGCTCACCGCCGCCGGCCGGCGCGGAGCTCAGGTTGGAAGTACTCGACCTGGCGCCGATCGGACTCGATCTGCGCGTCGTCCCGTCGCCGAAGCACGAGGCGCGGCCCGACACCGATACCAACACCGTGGCTGCCGAGACGGGCGGTGCCATGCCGCCGATCGACGTCAGCACGACCGGGAGCGCCTCCGGGCATGTGCCGCAGCCGGTGACCACGGCGCCGATCGACTGGTCGCAGAACCCCTACGTGCAGGTGGAGGGAGGGTTCATCGCCGGGCTGCTGCTCGGCGTGGTTCCTTTCGCCGGCGTCGGGCATGGGCTGCTGGACGCCGCGGGCGTGCTGGCCCGTGGAACGCCGGAAGCCAGGATGGGGCTGGCCATCGGGCAGATCGTGGGAGGGCTGGCCCTCACGATCGGGGGCTTGACGGGGGAGGTCTTCGGGGGCATCACGAGCGCCACCGGCGTCGGCGCGGCGGTCGGCGTGCCTGCGATCGTCGTGTCGACCGGGCTCGTCGTCGGTGGGGTCGGGAACATCGCGGCGGGGATTCAGGGGCTGTCGCAGGCACTGATGTCGCAAGGATCGGGCAGCAGAGGCCCGCAGGTCGCCGCATCTGCCGCAGGGAGCGCGCCCGGCGGCGAGCGCGCTGGCAAGGCATTCACACGGGCCGGCAAGGCCGAAGTCAAGGCAGAAAACGCCGCGGCCCATGGCGGACAAACGACCTGCATGGACTGTGGTCGGCCGACGATTCCGGCGCAGCAGAGCCGCAAGGGTGTCACGCCGCCGACCAATGAAACACATGTCGATCACATCATCCCCAGATCCAAGGGCGGAATCGGCTCCCCCGACAACGGCCAAGTGCTCTGTCGTGACTGCAACCTCCGAAAGGGTTCCGACTGATGGGCCAGACAGTGAAGGTGTATTTCCGATTGGTTCAGGACGAGGACGGCTATCCGCCCGTCGCCGTGGAATCCCTTTGGGCACAGCCGACCACAAAAGCAAGCGAGTTTGTCCTCGACAACGTCCCCTTCTTCGCTCGGGAGGCCACGATCGGCGATACTGTCTTGGCGCGTGAAGAAGACGGCCTTCTTTGGTTCGAGCAGGTTGTGCATCGATCGCGGAACTCGCTAGTAAGGGTCGTATTCTTCGATCGTGATTGCGTAGAGCGGGTTAACAACCAGCTCGTCGCTTTGGGGTGCTCAACCGAGTACATCAAGGCCCACAATCTGCTGGCGGCGAGCATCCCAGAGAACGTCAATCTGCGAGGCGTTCAGGACTATCTCCAAGCTGAAGCGAGCGAGGGAACCATTGATTACGAAGAGCCTATCCTGCGACAGTGATGTTCTCGAACACGGCCACGTGGACCTGGGACACCGCGGCGCACGGGATCGGCAAGCTCCACGCGCTCGCGAGCCGCGACGGAGAGAAGACGTACGGGTACATCGGCCGCGGCCAGCTCGACTGTCGAGGAGGGCCGATACCGCCCGGACACGTCCCTCGGCCCGCGTCGAGCGCTCCTCGGCTGGCTCCACGGCATCATCTGGCGCAAGGTCGGGCACCACCGCAACCGAGCCTGCGTTCGCCGGGAGATCCCGGTGGCGGATCCGTGGAGCGTTCAGCCGGACCCGCCGCGGGACGACGAGCTCCTCGTCGAGGCGCGCGAGCGCCTCCTCGCCGTGCGCCTCGCCCTGTCGAGGTTGCCGCAGCGCGACCGGCAGGTGCTCGCTCTCCGCGCCACCGGCCACCGCATTCGCGACATCGCGCGCACACTCGGCATGCCAAGCTCGACGACGGTGCGGCAGATCGAGCGAGCCCGAAGGAAGCTCTGGATCTTGCTTCGTCGGTGAGGCTCAACGACTGGCTAGAACAACGATCTCGTTGAGCGAGCGAGAAATGAACCGCCAAGACGTCAAGGACGCCAAGACATTGTCTTCTTCTTGGCGTCTTTGGCGTCTTGGCGGTTCCAAGCTCTGCTCGTTTCAGGCGGGTTCAACCCGTTTGTTGCTCTAGCCTCAAACGCGCCACGAGCTCGTCACGACGGCGGGCAACAGCCTCGCTCATCGCAGCCGCACTCCGAGCAGGACAGCACCGATGTCGTCCCGCAGTGCTCCTCCAGGCGGTCCTTCAACGCTTTTCGGGCGCGGTGCAGCCGCACCATCGCGTTGCCCGGCGTCACACCGAGCTCGGCGGCGACATCCGTGACCGCCGTGCCGTCGACGACGACGCGCTTCAGGATGAGCGCGTACTCGGGCTTCAGTCGCTCGGCCTGGGCGAGCACGCACATGCAGTCGATGCCGTCCCCCTCGACGGACGGGAGCTCGATATCATCGACCGGGAGCACCACGTCGCGCTTCCTGCGCAGCTCGTCGAGGAGGACATTGCGCACAACCCGCCCCACCCACGCCGCGGCGCGGTCGGGGTCGCGCACCTGGTCGCTCCGGGCAAGCGCCCGTTCGAACGCGCGCTGGAGCACCTCCTCGGCATCGACGCCTGCCCTGGCCCGGCGTCGCACGCTCTCCAGCAGCTCGCCGCGCTGGGCGGCCAGGGCTTCGCGCACGGCAAGGGCCGCTCGGGTCGGCTTGTCGGTGGCCATGGGCACCTCCCATTTTGCGCCCGCCGGGTCCTCCTCTCAACCCCCCCGGAGAATCTGGCGGCTCGGCGAGGCGCGCGAGGCCTCCGCGAGCCGCCTCGGCTCAGCGCGCAGCATCCGCGTAAGGTTTGGAGGGGCGGCGCGTCGATCCCTGCGAGGCCGTGCGAGGCCCTGGAACAGCAAGATTGGAGCTCACGATGACTCGCCCCTGGTTCGCCCTTGCTCTCTACGTCGTCTACATGGCGCTCGCGTTTGGATGGCGGTCGCTCCGGCAGCGCCGCGCGACCGGCTCGACGGGCTTCCGCGGCATCTCGGGGCCGCCAGGCTCGCTGCCCTGGATCGGGGGCGTGCTCTTCGGGCTCGCGGTGCTCCTCGGCCTGGCCGCCCCGGTCGCGGAGCTCGCCGGCTGGATCGGGCCGCTCGCCGAGCCTGGCCCCCTCCTCGTCGGGCTCGGGGCCGTCGCGACCCTCGCAGGGATCCTCGGCACCTTGTGGTCCCAGGGGGCGATGGGGGAGTCCTGGCGCATCGGCGTCAGCGAGGCGGAGCGCACGAAGCTCGTCACCCGAGGGCCGTTCGCCGTGGCGCGGAATCCCATCTTCAGCTTCATGATGCTGACCGCGCTCGGGATAACGCTCGTCCTGCCGAACGCCGCCGCGCTCGCCTCGTTCATGGCGCTGGTCACCGCGATCGAGCTGCAGGTCCGGGTCGTCGAGGAGCCGTACCTGCTGCGCAGCCACGGCGACGCCTACGCAGCCTACTGCGCGAAGGTGGGACGCTTCCTGCCGGGCCTCGGTCTCGGAGCCCCGCCGCGCTCGCCGTGAGCTGGCCAGAAGGCACACTCCGCCGTCCGCGATCGACCAGGGACGAGCGAGAGATCGCTTGCCCGGAGCTCGTCCGTCACGTGACGTTGCGAACAACAAGGAGAACACGCCCATGAAGCTTCGTTCCATCTCGCTCGTGCTCTGCGTCCTCGCCCTCGGTGCTGCGTCGTGCTCGAAGGAAGCGCCGAGCGAAGGCAAGGTCGCGCCCGAGCAGACGCAGGCCAAGGCGGCGCACGCCCCCGCCGACGTGAAGCCCGGCTCCCACGAGGACTGGTGCGGAGAGCACGCGGTGCCCGAGTCGCAGTGCACCCGCTGCAACCCGGATCTGGTCCCGGCCTTCAAGGCCACGGGCGACTGGTGCGCGGAGCACGGGCTGCCCGAGTCGCAGTGCCTCAAGTGCAACCCCGACCTGAAGATCGTCAGGCCGCCGAAGGGGAGCTGACATGCCCGGCCGCATTCACATCGTGGCGCTCCTGCTCCTCGCCGCGCTCCTCGCCGCTCTCCCGGGGTGCAAGGCCGGAGCGACCGACGACGCCGCAGGGGAGAAGGCCGGGGCGAAGCCCAGGGCCGCAGCCGCCGTCGAGGGCGCCATGTGCAAGGAGCACGGCGTGCTGGAGGCGCTCTGCACGAAGTGCAATCCGAAGCTCGCCCCGATCTTCCAGGCGAAGGGAGACTGGTGCAAAGAACACGAGCTCCCGGAGTCCATCTGCCCGATCTGCCACCCCGAGCGCGGCGGCAAGCCGGCCGCCGACGTGGCGAGCGACGGCGCGCCGGCCGACGGGACGAAGGTCAAGTTCAAGACCAAGGACACGGCCCGGCTCGCCGGCATCCTCACCGAGAAGGCCGTCGAGCGGCAGGGCGGCGGCGGCATCCCCGTGACCGCCCGGATCGTCTACGACGCGCTCAAGGTGGCGGAGATCAACGCCCGCGCCCCGGGGGTCGTCCGGCAGCTCCACGTGGACGTGGGCGCCGAGGTCAAGAAGGGCGCGCCGCTCGCGGTCATCGACAGCGCCGAGGTGGGGGCCGATCGATCGCGGCTGGCCAGCGCGCTGTCGCGCCTCAAGGTCGCCGAGGAGAACCTGAAGCGCGAGGAGCAGCTCGAGCGGGAAGGGCTCGCCTCGCGCAAGAGCGTGCTCGCCGCGCAGCAGGAGCTCGACGCCGCCCGCGCCGAGCGCGCCTCGTTCGCGGCCTCCCTGGCCGTCGTGGGCGCGAGCGCGGGCGGGAGCGGGGGCTACACGCTCGCCGCCCCGCTCGCCGGCGTCGTGACGCAGCGCAAGGCGACCGTGGGCAGGCTCGTCGGCGTCGAGGAGACCCTGTTCGAGGTGGTCGACGTCTCGAGCATGTGGGCCGAGCTCGACGTCCCGGAGACCGACCTGCCGGCCGTCTCGCTGAAGCAGCCGGTGGTCATCGAGGTCGACGGCATCGAGGGGCGCGAGCTCAAGGGGGAGATCACGTACGTGGCGCCGGCCATCGACCCGGCCACGCGCACCGCCAAGGCGCGCGTGCCGCTCGCCAACCCGGACGGCGCGCTGCGGGCCAACATGTTCGGCCGGGCGCGCATCCTCGCCCCGTCGCGCGCCGCGGTCATGGTGCCCCGCGCCGCCGTCCAGCGCGCGAGGACGGTGAAGCTCGTGTTCGTGCGGCTCGCGGAGGACCAGTTCGAGGCGCGGCGGGTCGAGATCGGGGCGACCGAGGGCGACCTCGTCGAGGTGAAGAAGGGCGTGCGCCCCGGCGAGGAGGTCGCGACAGAAGGGAGCTTCCTGCTCAAGACCGAGACCCTCAAGGAGAGCATCGGCGCCGGCTGCTGCGGCGAAGAGTGAGGCGCGGGCCATGCTGAACGCCGTCATCACCTGGTCGCTCCGCCACCGGCTGCTCGTGATCCTGGCCTCGATCGGCCTCTCCCTGGCGGGCCTCCTCGCCTTCCGCCGCCTGCCGATCGACGCCTTCCCGGACACGACGCCGGTGCAGGTGCAGATCAACACCGTCGCCCCTGCCCTCTCGCCCGTCGAGATCGAGCGCCAGATCACCGCGCCCGTCGAGCAGGCGATCTCGGGGCTGCCGCGGCTCGAGGAGGTCCGTTCGCTCTCCCGCTTCGGCCTCTCCCAGGTCACCGCCCGCTTCGAGGACGACACGGACATCTACCTGGCCCGCCAGGTCGTCATGGAACGGCTCCAGACCGTGGCGCTGCCGCCGGGCATCGACCGCCCGGAGCTCGGCCCGGTGGCCACCGGGCTCGGCGAGGTGTTCCACTACGTGGTCACGGGCAAGGGCAAGTCGCTGAGCGAGCTGCGCACGGTCCACGACTGGGTCATCGCGCCGCAGCTCCGCTCGGTGCGCGGCGTGGCCGAGGTCAACGCCTGGGGCGGCGACGAGCGCCAGGTCCAGGTCCTCGTCGACCCCGCGGAGCTCGCGGCGCGGGGGCTCTCGCTCAACGACCTGGCGAGCGCGCTGGAGCGCAACAACACCAACGTGGGCGGAGGCACCCTGGACCAGGCCGGCGAGTCCAGCCTGATCCAGGGCATCGGCATCGCGACCCGGGTGAGCGACATCGAGGACATCGTCGTCGCCGCCAAGGGCGGGGCCCCCATCCGGGTGCGCGACGTCGCGCGGGTGGTCGAGGGGCGCGAGATCCGGCGGGGCGCCGTCACCGCGGACGGCCAGGGCGAGGTCGTGCTCGGCCTCGGCTTCATGCTGATGGGCGAGAACAGCCACGACGTCACGACCCGGCTCAAGGCGCGCCTGGAAGAGGTCAAGAAGAGCCTGCCGGCCGGGGTCGACGTCGCGGTCGTCTACGATCGCACCGAGCTCATCGACAGGGTGCTCGGCACCGTGGAGAAGAACCTGCTCGAGGGCGCGCTCCTCGTCGTCGCGGTGCTCTTCGCCTTCCTCGGCAACCTCCGCGCGGGGCTCATCGTGGCCTCGGCCATCCCCCTGTCGATGCTCTTCGCCTTCGATCTGATGCTCCGCGCCGGCGTGGCGGGGAGCCTCATGAGCCTCGGCGCCATCGACTTCGGCCTCGTCGTCGACAGCTCGGTGATCATGGTCGAGAACTCGGTCCGGCGGCTCTCGGAGGACTCGAGCGACCGGAGCACGACGGACGTGGTGCGGGATGCATCCATCGAGGTGCGCAGGCCGACGATGTTCGGCGAGCTGATCATCATGATCGTCTACCTGCCGATCCTCGCCCTCGAGGGGGCCGAGGGGAAGCTGTTCCGGCCGATGGCGCTCACCGTGATCTTCGCGCTCATCGGCTCGATGATCCTGTCGCTCACGCTGATGCCGGTGCTCGCGAGCCTGCTCCTGCCGCGCCGCCTGAAGGAGCGCGAGAACGTGCTCGTCCGCCTCCTCAAGCGGGGCTACCGGCCCGTGCTGCAGCTCGCGCTGCGGTGGCGCTGGGCGGTGCTCGCGGGCGCCGTGCTGCTCCTCGGCAACGCGGTCTTCCTGGCGACGCGGCTCGGCGCCGAGTTCGTGCCGCGGCTCCGCGAGGGCACCCTCGTGGCCAACACCGTGCGGCTCTCGGGGGTCTCGGCGGGCGAGTCGATCCGCTACGGCACCCAGCTCGAGCGGGTCCTGCTCGAGCGGTTCCCGGACGAGATCGAGCGCGTCTGGACCCGCACGGGCACGGCCGAGGTGGCCACGGACCCGATGGGGCTCGAGCTGTCCGACATGTTCATCACGCTCAAGCCGCGCGAGGCGTGGAAGCGCGCCGAGACCCAGGACGAGCTCGTCGAGGCGATGGAGTCGGAGCTCTCGGGGATGCCGGGCATGCGCGTCATCTACACGCAGCCGATCGAGATGCGGGTCAACGAGATGGTCGCCGGGATCCGGGCCGATCTGGGGGTGAAGCTGTTCGGCGACGACTTCGACACGCTGAAGCAGAAGGCGCGCGAGATCGAGGCCGTGCTCAAGAAGATCCCCGGCGCCGCGGACGTGGTGACCGAGCAGGTCACGGGCCAGCCGGTGCTCGAGATCGAGGTCGACCGCGACGCGATCGCCCGGCACGGCATCGCCGCCGCCGATGTCCTGGATGTCGTCGAGGCCCTCGGCGCGCGGGAGGTGGGGCAGCTCCAGGAGGGCGAGCGCCGCTTCCCTGTGACGCTGCGCATCGACGATCGCTACCGGGAGGACCCCGCCTCCATCGGCCGCATCCTGGTCACCGCGTCCGGCGGGGAGCGCATCCCGCTCGCGAGGCTCGCCAAGATCCGCACGGCCGAGGGGCCGACGGCGATCCACCGCGAGTGGGCGAAGCGCCGGATCGTCGTGCAGGCGAACGTCCGGGGCCGCGACGTGGGCACCTACGTCGAGGAGGCGAGGGCGAGGCTCGATCGAGAGGTCGAGCTCCCGCCCGGCTACTACGTCCGCTTCGGCGGGCAGTTCGAGCACCTCGAGCGGGCGCAGGCGCGGCTGCTCGTGGTGGTGCCCGTCGCGCTCGGGCTGATCCTGCTCCTGCTCTACTTCACGTACGGGCGTTTGCTCGATGCGGCCCGCGTCTTCACGGGCGTTCCGTTCGCTGCGATCGGCGGCGTCGTCGCGCTCTGGCTCCGCGACCTGCCCTTCAGCATCTCCGCGGGCGTCGGGTTCGTGGCCCTTTCAGGCGTCGCGGTGCTCGGGGACATGGTGCTCGTCTCCACCATCCGGCAGCTCACCGCGGCCGGGATGCCGGTGCGGGCCGCCATCGAGCTCGCGGCCGAGCGGCGCCTGCGTCCTGTCCTCATGACGGCGCTCGTCGCCTCGCTGGGCTTCGTGCCGATGGCGCTGAACACGGGCGTCGGCGCCGAGGTGCAGCGCCCGCTCGCGACGGTCGTGATCGGCGGCGTGATCTCGTCCACGCTCCTGACGCTGCTCGTCCTGCCGGTGCTCTACAGCGTCGTCGGCGGCCGGCTCCGCGCGGGCGCCGCCGGCGAGACCGACGCCCCCGATCCCCCGCCGCGCTCCGGCCCGGTCCTGTCGCCCGCCGCGGAGTAGGCGGTGAGCGCGCGCCCCCGCCTCCGCGCGACCGCCGCCGCCGCGGGGCGTCCTGGTCCTCGTCCAGGCGCTCGCGGTGGGCTCTGCTGGGCCGTGGCGCATCGCCGCGACGCCGGCGCTCGTCTCGAGGTCCCGGAGGCGTGTGCCCTCGCGCTCTACCTGGCGCGGAGGCAGCTCCGGAGCTCCCGCGGAGCGCGGCCGAACCATCGCCGGCACGCGTGGCTGAACGCGGTCGTGTCCGCGAAGCCGAGCTGCAGCGCGACCTCGGTCACGCTGGCCGTCTCTCCCCGGAGCAAGTCGCTGGCGCGCTCGCGGCGCACCTCCTCGACGAGGCTCCGGAAGCTCGTCCCCTCGACGTCCAGGCGTCGGCGCAGGGTCCGCTCCGTCGTACCGAGGGCGCGAGCCACGAGCGAGAGCGACGGGATACCGCCGTCGACGCTCGACAGCGCGTGGACGATCTGGTGCCGGACGGCGTCCACGATCGAGCGCGGGGCGAGCGGCTCCGACAGCGCTTCCGCGGACCTGCACAGGTACTCCCAGAGCATCCGGTTCGCAGAGGGAGGCGCCGCGTCGAGGATCTCGCGGCGGAAGGAGAACCCGTCGTGCGGGGCGTCGAAGCGCACGGGGCAACCGAAGAACGCGCTGTGCCCGGCCCGGCGAGGCGGCGCCGGGTGGCGGAAGGTCACCTCGACGGGCGTGAGATCGGCGCCGGCGATCCGCCGCAGGCTGCCGAGGCCCTGCGCGACGGCCGTCTCGTTGGACAGCCGGTGTCCCAGGGTGAGAGGCCCCGTGCGGTACCACCGGACGTGGACGCGTCTTTCGGCCTCCGTCACCTCCCAGCGACCCGAGTCGGTGAGCAACGCGCCGTAGCGAGCGACCGTGTCCAGCGCGTCGCGCACGGACGGCGCCGTCATCATCGCGAAGCCGAGCACGTGCAGATCCTCGATGGCCGCCCCTTGCGCTACCCGGATAGGCAACGACGGATCATCGAGCGTTTGACCCAGATACGTCCACAGGTCGAGCAGATGATCGAACACGACGCGTCTCGCGGGATCCTCGGCGAGCGCCAGCGGCACGCGGGTCGCGCGGCGCATGGCGTCCGGCCGCACGCCGGCCCGCAGCGCGTGGTCCACGACGCGCTGAACCACGCCCGCCACGACGGTCGGTCGGGGTCGCACCATGCGCCCGGCGCCAGCATTCCGCATGCCAGCGCCCGGCGCTCGTCGTGGACGGCGATCCGTGCAGCGGACGGCTCTCCGGGCGCGTCGGGCATGACGCTGCGATCAGGGGAGGATGACCGTCGTGCGGGCTCAGGGGCTCGTGAAGCCGAGGATCCCGTGCCCGACCAGCGCGTGGACGGTGTTCGGGGGCTCTGGCGCGGTGTTCGTGGCGCTCGCCACGCCCTCGCGCATGAACGCGGTGCGGATGCGTGTGATCGAGGTCGCCTGATGTGCCTCTTGAAGCAGCTGCATCGCCTCGGCCGGGACCGTGATCGAGCCGTCCCCTCCCAGCGCGATGCACTGGATCTCGACCTGCTTGTCGGCGGGAGGCGGCATCGCGAACGGCGACGCCCCCTGGATGTCGCCGTCGGTGCTGGTGATGCGCACGATCGTGCCCTGCGCGGCTCCGCAGCTCTCGCCCTGGCCGCCGCAGCCCAGGGTCATCGGCGCGCCATCGAGCGGCACCGCGCCGAGGAGGGTCAGCGACGCCTCGTCGAGCGCGAAGGCCTCCCCCGCCGCGACGGGTCCCAGATCGGGGACCGTGAAGGCCATCGAGCCGCCGGGCTCGATGCCCACGACGATCTCATCGCCGCTCGCGATCGGATCGCTGGGGTTGCCGGGGACGGGTCCCACGCCGGCGAGCACGGTATAGCTGGCCACGAACGCTTCATCGGTCGCGTTCGGATTGACCACGATCGCCACATCGCTCGACTCCACGGCGACGATGGGGAAGGCCCCGTTGTTTCCGCCCACCGCCGCGCCGTCCACGCGCAGGGTGCGCCCCACGTCGGCCGCGGAGAACATCGCGCCGCCGACAGCGTACGCTGCGGTCCCCGTCTCACCGGCGGTCACGCTGGTCTGGCCCGATCCATCGTGGGTCGGGCAGACGTAGCTACCGTTCTGGAACCGGCACGCGATCGGTCCGCCCGCGAGCCCTGAGATCGTGATGACGCCCTGATCGGTGAGCGGCGGCGGCGGACTGTCTTGCGCGTCGTGGACCCATCCCTTGCATCCGGTGGGCTGGCCGGGCGACTCCTCGTAGCTGGGGGGCTTCGCCGCGGTGAACAGGACCTGCACCGAGAGGCCGTGACCTGCCTGCGGCGCACCGGCGATCGAGATATCCTGGATGGAGACGAGGCCGCCGTGTGTCGGGGCGAGGCCGCTGCCTGCGCCCCCGTCGCCCTCCGAGACGCCGCTGCTGCTCGAGGCGCTGCTGCTGCTCGAGGCGCCGCCATCGCCACCCGAGGTGCCGCTGCCGCCCGAGCCCGCGCTCGTCGGCGCGCCGCCGCTCCCTTCGAGGCCGTCGTCTTCCGGGTTTTCGCAGCATCCCGCGACGGTGAGGGCCGTGGTGATGAGCAAAGCAGCACGCCGGCAGATCGGGCTCCGCGAGGGTCGCATTCGATAGATCATGAGGTACCTCCAAGCGTCGTGATGAAGCGCGTCGACCGCCACCGGCTGAACGCGTGAAAGGAGGTATAAGGGTGTCGCCGCGGATCGGCTTGGTCGCGCCGGCCACGAACCTGGTCGAAGCGGCCTCACCGCGGCTACCGGTCTGCGCCGTCCGCGATGGCGCCTTGTTGCGCCGGGAGGTCCCCGTCGTCGCCCCGTGGAGCGTGCGGCCGAAGCCGCCGTGATCGCCGTGCTACGTCGCCCAGAGCACGGAGAGGTCGAGCTCGATGGCCTCGAACGGCACGAGGCGGACGCGCGCGGCGTCGCGATGGATCGGGCCGCGCTCCCACCCCGGACCAGGGACAAGCGAGAAGGTCTCGAGCGTACGCTTGACGGGATCGACGAGCCAGGCGTGCCGCACGCCTTCGCGTGCGTACACGGGCATCTTCTCCTCGCGATCGACCTGCTCCGTCGACGGGCTCAGGACCTCGCAGATCCAGTCCGGGGCGAGCGGGAAGTAGGCAGTCTCCGGCAGCTCGGGCATCCTCTCGCGCCGCCAGCCGGCGATGTCCGGCACGACCGCATCCACCTCACCTGGCGCGGTCGGGTCAGGGAAGTGCAGCTCGGGCTCGTCGAGGATCCACCAGCCGCCGGGGCCACCCCGGCCACGCTGGAAAGGGCCGCCGATCTCGATACCCAGGACCGAGCTCGCGTTCGCGTGTCGCGGCGCGGGCCGGGGCATGACGTGCAGCACGCCTCCAATGAGCTCCGCCACCTTGTTCGGCGGGACGGCCTCCAGGTCGGCGTAGGTGGCGCGGCGGGTCTTCGCGGCAGGCTGGCCCATGGTCCAAGCCTGCCCGGGCGCACGTGGCGAGGCAAGACCACCGCGCTCGTTCGCGACGCGATGCAGCAACCCCGGCGCTGAAGGGAGATGCTCCGTCCGTCCATCAACGAAGGTCAGCCGGATCAGCACCGAGGCCGTCGGTCACGAGCTCACCCCCTGCCATCAAGGCCAGCCTCCGTGCAGCGCGCCACGGAGAGATGCGCATTCCGATCAAGAAGCATTCATTTCCAAACATTATTCATCATGTTCTCTGCCGCCCGCCCGCTCATGGCACCTCGACATCGCCGCGCCTGCGGGATACAGGCGGCGAAGCCATGCAGGTCTCCACGGCGCCCATCACGTCCATCACCGCGAGCGACGTGAGACGGCTGCTCGCCTCGGGCGCCGGCGGCGAGCTGCTCTCTGGCGCTGATCTCTTCACCCTGGCATTCGCGCTCTCGGGTCGGTCGCACAGGGAGCCGCTGACGCTCGATGAGGCGTATGACCTGCTGCTGGCAAACGGTCTTCCGCTGGCGCTCGCGGGAGGCGGGCTCATCGATCGGATGCGCGAATCGACGAGCGCGGATCCGGCGTTCCTGGCCTACAATGCGAGGACGTTCTGCATCGACCGCAATGTCGGTCTCTCGCGCCGGCTGGGTCAGCTCGTCTTCCGGCACGACGTCCAGCAGCTCCTCCGGGCGTACCGTGCGGAGCCGCCGCCGGCGCTGGAACGCCCTGCCACTCGCCCTCCCGCGCGGGCTCGCCGGACCGACGCGCCCGCCGAGCCGCCTCGACGCCCCCCGACCGCCACGCCCCCGGAGCGCCTGCCCGAGCCCGCTCCTCTGCCGGCCCCGCCTCCGAGGAAGCCAGCGCCGCTCCTGGTGTCCGGCCTCGACCGGTCCGAGCTGCTCCGCCAGCTCGAGGGCCCGCCGGCCTCGCTCGCGGCGGTGAGCCACGCGCTGCGCGCCCACCTGCTCGCCTCGGCCGAGCAGTTCGAGGAGCTGCTCGCGCTCGCCGCGCTCACCGGCGTCGAGCCGCACCGCTACCAGATCGAGACCGCGCGCCGCGTCCTGCGCGTGTTCCGCGGGCGCGCGCTGCTCGCGGACGAGGTCGGGCTCGGCAAGACCGTCGAGGCGCTGATGATCCTGCGCGAGTACCAGCTCCGCGGGATGGTCCGGCGGGCGCTCATCCTCGTCCCCCCGGCGCTCGTCGGCCAGTGGACGGGCGAGCTCGCGGAGAAGGCCGGGCTCGCGGCGCGCACGACGGACGACGCCGCGCGCACGGCGGACCCCGCGGCCTTCTGGCGCGACGAGGGCGTGGTCGTCGCGTCGCTCGCCCTCGCGAGGAGCGCGAAGCACGCGCCGCTCGTCCAGGCCGCCCCGTGGGACCTCGTGATCGTCGACGAGGCCCACCACGTCAAGAGCCGCACGACCGCCGGGTTCAAGCTGATCGACGGCCTGCACAGCCGGTTCCTCCTGATGCTCACGGCGACGCCGATCGAGACCGATCTCGAGGAGCTCTACAACCTCGTGACGCTGCTCAAGCCCGGGCAATTCGCGACCCCGGCCGCCTTCCGCGCGCAGTTCGTCGACCCGAAGGACCCGCTGTCGCCGAAGAACCGCGAGCGGCTGCGCGCCCTGCTCGCCGAGGTGATGGTGCGCAACACCCGCGCCGACAGCGGCCTCGCGCTGCCGCCCCGCTACGTGACCACGGCGATCGTCGATCCGCTCCCGGAGGAGCGCGAGCTCTACGAGCGCGTCCTCGCGCTCGTGCGCGCGCACGCGGCCGACGCCGGGGCCCGGAGGATGGCCTCGACGCTCCTGCTCGGCGCCGGATCGAGCCCCGCCGCGGTGCGCGGGAGCCTGGACCGCATGAGCGCGAGCGACGGGCGCGTCCCCGCGCTGCGCGCCGCGCTCGCCGCCCTCGCGGAGCTCGCCGCCTCGGTCCGCGCGTCCCGGAAGGGCGGCGCGCTCGTCGATCTCGCGCGCGCTCACGACGAGCAGATCCTCGTCTTCACCCGGTTCCGCGACACGCTCTCGTACATCGAGGCCGTGCTCCGCGACGCCGGCGTCGAGCCCGCGGCGTTCCACGGCGGCCTCTCCGCCGCGGACAAGCGCGCGGCGCTCTCGGCCTTCCGTGACGGCCGCGCGCGCGTGCTCGTCTCCACCGACGCCGGCGGCGAGGGCCACAACCTCCATCACTGCCATGTCCTCGTGAACTTCGATCTTCCCTACAATCCCATGCTGATCGAGCAGCGGATCGGGCGGCTGCACCGGATGGGCCAGCGAGAGGAGGTGCGCGTCTACAACCTCTGCGCGCGCGGCACGGCCGAGGAGCGCGTCCTCGATCTGCTGGATCGCCGCCTGCACCTGTTCGAGCTGGTCGTGGGGGAGATGGACATGGTGCTCGGCAACATGGCCGACGAGCGCGACCTGGAGGAGCGGATCGTCTCCCTTTACGCGACGTCGCGCTCGGAGGAGGAGATAGCGAGCGGCTTCGACGCCATCGCCGAGGAGCTCGCCGCGGCGCGCGGGCGTTACGAGCAGGTGAAGCGCCTCGACGCGAAGCTGTTTGGGAAGGACTACGGGGCATGAGCGCGGCGCGGGGCGCTGTCTCACCTGCGCTTGGCGCGCTGCCGTCACCGCTCGAATTCGTTGTCGAGGCGCTCGCCGAGGCCGGAGCGCTCGCCGAGCGGGAGGAGGCGCGGGCGGTGGCGCTCCTGCCGCCGCGGCTCGCGGCGGAGCTCGAGGTCCCGGAGGAGTGTGCCCTCGCGCTCTACCCCGATCGGGACGGGGACGTCGCGTGCGGCCTCGGCTCGACGCTTCTCGAGCGGCTCATCGCGAGGGCGCGCGTGCGGCCCGTCTCCACCTCGGTGCGGCTCGCGGCGGATCCGCCGCGGGCCGCTCAGGTGAGGGCCGCCGCGGATCGCTTCGTGCTGCGCAACGGGCTCTGCGAGCCCGGTCCGATCTCGGTGGGCACGGCGGTGTACGTCGCGGCCAGCGTCGCGTACGGGGTCGAGGCCGACGATCGGCGCGAGGGGCTGGTCCGGGTCGTTGTGAACGCGGACGACGGCGGCGAGCCGGACGCCGCGGTGGCCGCGCACCTGGATCTCGCCTGGCCGAGCGCGCTCGTGCAACCGAGCGCCGCGCCGCTCTCGGTGGACGGCCGCGTGGCGGACGGGATCGCGCTCCGTGCGGAGCGGGCGGTGCGGGCGGCGGTGCAGCCGCTGCTCGGCGAGGTCGAGCGCCGGCACGCGCGGGATCACGACCGGATCGTGTCGTATTTCGCGGATCTGATCGCGGAGGCGCGGGCGCCTCGGCGGCGCGCGGATCCGAAGGCCGTCGAGGCCAAGGTCGCGCACCTCGTCGCCGAGCGGAACGCGAAGCTCGAGGCCTTGCCCGGGCGGTTCGCGGCGAGGGTGACGTGCTCGGTCGCCGCGCTGGTGATCGCCGAGGTCCCGGCGGCGCTCGTGAGCCTGCGTCTCCGGCGCCGCAAGGAGGCGCGGGACCTCGTCGTGCGGCTCCCGGCGGGCGCGTCGAGCCTGGACCGGCTCAACTGCGAGGCGTGCGGCGCGGCGACGGCGAGGCCGGCGGCCTGCGACGATCGGATGCACCTGCTCTGCGAGGTGTGCGCGCCGAACGCGCAGGGCAGGATCGCATGCCCGGCGTGCGCGAAGCGGCGCTGAGGGCGGACCATGCCCCGAACCGCTCCACGGTCGCCCCGAACCGCTTCGCCGCTGCCCCGAACCGCTCCACGGTCGCCCCGAACCGCTTCGCCGCTGCCCTGAACCGCTCCACGACTGCCCCGAACCGCTTCGCCGCTGCCCTGAACCGCTCCACGACTGCCCCGAACCGCGCCACGGTTGCCCTTTTCGCCTCGGACCCCGGGTGGCCCCCGGGTCTGGCGCCCTTTTCGCCTCGGACCCCGGGTGGCCCCCGGGTCTGGCGCCCTTTTCGCCTCGGACCCCGGGTGGCCCCCGGGTCTGGCGCCCTTTTCGCCTCGTATCAGGGGGCTCTGCGTTTCAGGCGCGCCTTGTGTGGCGCGCGACGAAGCGTCCCAGGAGGCATGGCCCGAAGGGAGACATGCCGGGTGGTGTTCCCATGCGCAAGCTCTCCCGCCGCCCGTCTTGGCGGATGGCCGAGCGCCCCCCGCGCGCTGCCGCGCACACCCCCACCCCGGCGCGTGCCCTCTGGATCAGTCCTCTCGGGACCAGGGCAAGAGCCCCGTCGCCAGGCTCTTCACCGCCGCCGCCAGCTCGATCGGCTCGATCGGCTTGGGCACGTGCATCTGGTACCCCGCCGCGAGCGCCCGCACCCGGTCCTCGGTCCGCGCGTACGGCGTCAGCGCCAGCGCCGGCGTCCTCCCCACCTTGCGCGGCAGGAGGTCCCGCACCTTCCGGATGAGCGAATACCCGTCCTCGCCAGGCATCCCGATGTCGACCACGAGCAGCGCCGGCTCCGACGTCTCCAGCAGCTTGAGCGCCTCGGCGCTCGACGTCGCCGTGCTGACCTCGGCCCCGCACCGCCGCAGCACCGACGACAGCATCGCCAGCGTGTCGGGATCGTCGTCCGCGATGAGCACGCGCACCCCCGTGAGCCGCGGGAACGGGTTGCGCGGATCCGGCGCGATGCCCGCGCTCGTCAGCGCCGTCGCCGTCGCCCCCGTCGACAGCGGCAGCTGCACGACGCACGTCGTCCCGCGCCCGGGCCCCGCGCTCGTGATGCGCACCGAGCCGCCGTGCAGCCCGACGACGTGCCGCACGATCGACAGCCCCAGCCCGAGCCCCCCGTGCCGGCGCCCGCCGCTGTTGTCCAGGTGCCGGAAGCGCTCGAAGACGTGCGGGAGCTGATCCGCCGAGATCCCTTCGCCGTCGTCGATCACCCTGACCTCGGCGAAGCGCTCGTCCTGCGAGAGCTGCACCTGGACCAGGCCGCCCGGCCGCGCGAACTTCACCGCGTTCGAGAGCAGGTGCCACACGACCTGCTGGAGCCGCGCCGGGTCGCCCTCCACGAACACGCCCTCCGGGTCGAGCCGCGTCTCGATCGCCACGCCCTTGCCCGCCGCCGACGGCAAGATCGCCTCGACCGCCGTCTGCACCGGCAACGTCAGCTCCACCGCGAGCCGCTCGATCTTCAGCGTGCCCGTCACCACCTGCGAGGCGTCGAGCAGCTCGTCGATCAGCGTCACCTGGTGCTCGGCGTTGCGCTCGATCGCCGAGAGCGCCCGCGTCTCGGCCACCCGGTCGAGCGAGCCCGCCTGCATCATCCTCGCCCAGCCGAGGATGGAGTTGAGCGGCGTGCGCAGCTCGTGCGACACCGTCCCGAGGAACTCGTCCTTCAGCCGGTTGGCGTCCTGCACCTCGCGGTACAGGCGCGCGTTGTCGAGCGCGAGCGCGGCCCGGTGCGCGACCTCCTCCGCGAACGCGACGTCCGCCCGCTCGAAGAACCGGCCCGACTCGGACGAGACGAGCGAGATCGCCCCGAGGATGCGCCCGCGCGCCCGGAGCGCCACGACGAGGTACGAGAGCGGCGCGAGCGCCCGGTTCGCCGCGGCCTCCTCCGTCGTCATCGCCTCGTTCAGCAGCACGTCCCCGCGCACGTCCGCGTAGAGCTCCGACCGGCCGGTGCGCAGCACGCGCGCCACAGGGCCCGGCTCGCCGTCGACGCGGCTCGGGTGGAAGTACCTGAGCAGCGGCTCCTTCAGCGGGCTCACGTGCGCGACCGCGACGTGGCGCAGGCCGAGGCCGTCGTCGATGTCGACGAGGCAGAAATCGCCCAGCATCGGGAGCACGAGCCGCGCGAGCGACTGGAGCGTGGCCGTGAAGTCGAGCGACGCGGCGAGCGCCGTGCTGACCTCCGCGAGGAACGCGAAGCGACGCGCCGCCTCCTCGGCCTCGGCCCGCGCCGCCTGCACGCGGATGAGCCGCGCGCGCTCCTCCTCGGCCCGCTTGCGATCGGTGATGTCGCGGTGGATGCCGACGAGGAACAGCGGCCGGCCCTCCTGGTCGTGCACCGCGTACGCCGTGACCTCGACGGGCACCTCGGAGCCGTCCCGCCGCACGCACGGGACCTCGCCGACGAACGTGCGCGAGTCCTCGATCTGCTGGAGGATCCGCCCCGTGGTCTCCTCCCGGACGTCCTCGCGGTGCAGGAGCGCCATGCTCTTGCCGACGATCTCCTCGGAGAGGTAGCCGAAGATCGACTCGGCCTCGCCCATCCAGTAGCGGATGTTGCCCTCGACGTCCGTCACGAGGATCGCCTCGGGCATCTGCTTGAGCACCTCGTGCGAGAGGTGCGTCGCCTCCTCGGTCTGCAGCGCGGAGAGGCGCGCCCGCTCGAGCGCCTGCGCGCTCTGCTGGACGAGCGCGAGCATGAACGCCCGGTCGTCCTCGGTGAACGACTGCGGCGTCGCGAAGCCGAAGCCCACCGCGCCGAGCACGCGCCCCTCGAGGAAGAGCGGGATCGCGGCGTACGCGCGCTCGCCCGTCGTGGCGCAGCAGGCGGCGAAGCCGGGGTCGAACTCGCCGAACCGCTCGTCCGAGCCGAGGAAGAGCGGCAGCCGCTCGCGGACGGCGCGCGCGAGCGGCAGCTCCGCGTCGAGATCGTACGTCTTGAAGCGCGCGACCTGCGCCTCGAGGTAGCCCGTCGAGCGCACCGTCTCGAGCTCGCCGCCGAGCCCGGCGCGCAGCGCCACCATGCCCGTCATCGCGCCGGCCGCCGCGACGACGTGGCTCGCGAGCACGCGGAGCACCGCGGGCGGCGTGATCGCGTCGGACAGCGCGGCCGTCACCGCGAAGAGCCACGCGGCCCGGTCCGCGCTCCGCTCCGCCGACTGCCGCGCCTCCTCCGCCTTGCGGTAGAGGTACGCGTTGTCGAGCGCCAGCGCGACGCGGTGCGCGAGCTCGGCCGCGAGCACGAGGTCGTCGGCGGAGTAGACGCGGTTCGACTCGGAGACGCCGAACGAGAGCACGCCGAGCTTGCGGCCGCGCGCGATGAGCGGCACCGCCATCGCGGAGCGCGTGCCGAGCTGCTCCAGCGCGGCGGCGCGCTCGGCGGCCTCCTCGCTCTGGCCGCCGTCGAGCTCGTGGAGCAGCTCGGACTCGCCGCTGTGGAGCACCTTGGCGATGCCGAGGCGCTCCTCGGCGTCGGGCGCGATCGCGCGCAGGAGCCCCTCGCGCTCGGGGTTCACGTGCCTCGCCGCGACCCGGCAGAACCGCTGCTTCGGCGCGCCGGGCTGGCCCGGACGGTCGGAGCCCGCGGCCTCGGCCGCGGCGCGCTGGCGCCGCGCGGCGTAGATGCCCTGCGGGGGTGCCAGGTCGCCAGCGTTCGCCCCGGGCGCGAACGGCGCCACGTCGCCGTCGGACGGCGGCGGCGCGGAGCCGACGAGGCCCATCGCGTCGGCGGCGCCGCGCTCGATGAGGTCGACCGTGCACCAGTCGGCGAGGAACGGCACCGAGAGCCGCGCGAGCCGCTCGAGGATCGTGTGCGGATCTAGCGATCCGGTGAGCTGCTCGCTCGCGTCCGCCAGGAACATCAGCTCATTATGGATCGCTCCACCGCGGGGCTGCTTCAAGACCTGCCACGCCGTGGCGGCCTCGCTCGGGTTGCCTTCACGCTCCATGATGGTCGACGGCCGCCGCATGGTAGCTAGGCGCGATCGCAGAAGCCAGCGGCGCCGGCGCGCGAGCGGAGCGCGGCCGAGCTAGCCGTCGGAGACGAGCCGCGCGCGGGCGCGGCGGACCAGCGCCTGGACGGCATGATGCGACTGGTCACGGATCGCGTCGACGTCCCGGCCTGCCGTGGCGATGGGCGCGCCGACCTCGAGCGCGACCGGGATACGTCGCGCACGGCTCACCCGGGCCATGTGCGCCGCAAACGACTCGTCCGCATAGGAGGAATCGGCGCCGCCGTAAGCGAGGCCGACAGGGACGATCTCCGCGCCGACGCGGCACGCCGCGGTGAACGCGCCCGCGCGGAACGGCCGCACCTCGTCGCCCGAGAACGTGGTCCCCTCGGGGTAAACCATCACACCACGGCCGCGCTTGAGCGCCGTGCACATCGCGTGGACGACGGCGGAACCGCTGCGCTTGCTCGATCGGTCGACGAAGAGCGTGCCGACGCGGCGCGCCGCCATGCCGATGACCGGCCAGCCGGCGAGGTCGGAACGGCTCACGACCGTCGCCTCGAAAAATGCGAGCGTCACCATGATGTCGAGCGCGGATCGGTGGTTCATCACGAACACGCGCCCGATCCCGCTGGCATCGCGGCCAGGGCAGTACGACGCGCCGGGTCGATCGTGACCACCCGCACCGGGGTCCGGCGCGGCCCACGCGTTGTCGAGGCCGCCCACGCGTGCGTCGAGGCCGTACAGCTTGAGGAGCGCGCGCCCGTAGCGGCGCATCCATGTGTGCAGGACCACCTCGCGATCGGCCGCGCTGGAGAGCGCCGTGTCGACCTCGAGGAGGCCGTACATGCCGAACGTGAGGCCGACGAAGCCGGCGGTGCGGAGGGGGAAGCGGAGGACGTCGAGGGGTGCGCTGGCCATGCTCCGGGTGTCCTGGCAGGGTTGCTGACCCGCGGTCGCAGCCGCGGGGAGGGCCGGAACCGCCCTGAGCGGCTACCCTATTTCACGCCCGGGCGCGGAGAAAGGCCCGTCACGCGCCCGCGACGGGCGCGCCCTCGAGCAGCCGCTTGAGCACCTCGTTCACGACCGCCGGGTTCGCGCTGCCCCCCGTCTGCTTCATGATCTGCCCGACGAAGTAGCCGAGCAGGGCGGTCTTGCCGGCGCGGTACGCCGCCGCCTGCTTCGCGTTCGCGGCGATGACCGACGCGGCGATCGCCTCGATCGCGGACGCGTCGCTCATCACGGCCATCCCCTTGTCGCGGACGATGTCGCCGGGCGCCCTGTCGGTGCCGGCCATCTCCGTGTACACCTCCTTGGCCTGCTTGCCGCTGATCGCGCCCTCGTCCACGAGGCGGAGCAGCGAGGCCACCTGCGCCGGGGAGACCGGGAACGTCGCCGACAGGCCCGCCGTGCGGGTGTCGCGCAGCACCTCGCTCTGGACGAAGTTCGCGACCTTGACGGCGTCGCCGTGGAGGCGCGCCGCCTCCTCGAAGAACGCCGCGATCTGCGGGTGGCCCGTCATGACCGACGCCGCGTACGGCGTGAGCCCGAGCGACTCGGTGAGGCGGCGGCGCTTCTCGACCGGCGGCTCCGGGAGCGCGGCGCGCACCTCGGCGAGGAACGCCTCGTCCACGACGAGCGGCGGCAGGTCCGGCTCGGGGAAGTAGCGGTAGCCGGACTCGTTCTCCTTGTCGCGGAGGAGGTACGTCTCCTTCTTCTCGGCGTTGTAGCCGCGGGTCTGCTGGCGCACCCGGCCGCCCTGCTCGATGAGCGCGATCTGACGGCGGATCTCGAGGTCGATCGCCTCGGCGACGAAGCGGAACGAGTTGATGTTCTTGAGCTCCGTGCGCGTGCCGAGCTTCGTCTCCCCCACCCTGCGCACCGAGACGTTGGCGTCGCAGCGGAAGCTGCCCTGCTCGAGGTTGCCGTCGTTCACGCCGATGAACATCAGGATCTCGCGCAGCCGCTTCAGGTACTCGGCCGCCTCGGCGCCCGAGCTCAGGTCGGGCTCGCCGACGATCTCGATGAGCGGGGTGCCGGCGCGGTTGAGATCGACGATCGACAGGCCGCCGATGCCGTGGAGGTTCTTGCCCGCGTCCTCCTCCATGTGGACGCGCGTGATCCCCGCCCGCTTCTTGCCCGCCTCGGTCTCGATCTCGAGGACGCCCCGGAGCGCGAGCGGCCTGTCGTACTGGCTGAGCTGGAAGCCCTTCGGCAGATCGGGATAGAAGTAGTTCTTCCGCGCGAAGATGCTGCTCTCCTGGATGGCGCAGCCGAGCGCGAGCCCGGCGCTCACCGCCATCCGGACCGCCTCGCGGTTCAGCACCGGGAGCGCGCCCGGGAGCCCGAGGCACACAGGGCAGGTGTGCGTGTTCGGCGGGTCGCCGAAGCTCGTCGCACAGCCGCAGAACGCCTTGGTGCGGGTGAGGAGCTGCGCGTGGACCTCGAGCCCGATGACCGCCTCGAAGGAGCCGTACGTCGTCGCCATGGCAGGCTCTTCTAGCAGAACCTCGCCCGGACGAGGGGCCCCGGCGCCGCCGTCGTGGCGGGCCAGGGGCCGCCGGGCGAGCCGGCTCAGTGATCGGCGTGCTCGCGGGTCAGGCCGGGGTGCGTGGGGTCGCCCGGCTCGTGGCGCTTGTTCGCGGTCAGGCGGGAGCCCGAGCGATCCGCGAGGGTCATGAGGAGGTCGCGCCGGTAGATGAACTGCTCGCGGGAGTCGTAGGGCACCGCGTGGAGGCCCGTGTCCATCCGGATGGCGTCCACGGGGCACGCCTCGACGCAGTAGCCGCAGAACACGCAGCGGAGCTCGTCGATGACGAAGCTGCTCGGGTACCGCTCGTAGCCGCGCCGCCGGTCGCCCTCGGGGTACTCGGCCGGATCGATCGCGATGCACTGCGCCGGGCACGCCGTCGAGCAGCACAGGCACGCGACGCACCGGGGCGAGCCGTCCTCGCGCAGCGTGAGCCGGTGGAGGCCCCGGAAGCGCTCCGGGTAGGGGCGCTTCTCCTCCGGGTAGCTGATCGTGGTGACGCCGGGCCCGAGCGAGTCGAGCACCGGGTCCGGCTTCTGGCCGAGCACCATCTCCTTCGTGTTCTTGAAGAAGTGCTTCATCGTGATGCCCAGCCCCTTGACCATCTCGGGGATGTAGGCCTGCACGTCGGCGCTCCGGGTGGGGCGCGGGATGGGCTTGCCGGCGATCGGCCGGCCGGCCGGCTTCGTCCAGGGGTTGCTGGGGGTCGCTCTCGCCATGGGGTCTCTCCTCTTCGCAGGATTCGCCGGTTTCGCCGGATCACGCCTGCTGCGGCGCGGCCTTGGTGCCCCCCGCCGCGGCGGCGAAGCGGGCCGAGGTGGAATGGAGGAAGCGGTGCCGCTCGACCGGCTCGAGGAGCCCGGCGATCAGCGCCACGACGGCGGCGAACCCGCCGAGGGCCACGAGCCCCTGGCTGATGTCGGCCGCGACCTGGAGGCCGCCGCGGAGCCCGGCGGGCGCCGCGTCGACCCCGAGCACCAGCACGCCCGTCACCATCATGTTGACGAGCGTGAGCGGCAGGAGCTTCGTCCAGCCGAGCCGCATCACCTGGTCGTAGCGGAAGCGCGGCAGCGTCCAGCGGAAGAAGACCTGCACCCACGTCATGAGGATCGTCTTGCCGAAGAAGGCGATGACGTACGTCAGGCTCACGGCGAAGTGGGTCATCTTGTACTGGAACAGCGTCATGTCGCCGATGACGACGTTGATGCCGTCGCGGTCGAGGAACGGCAGGTGGTAGCCGCCGAAGAAGAGCGTGACGAGGAGCGCGCTCGACGTGATGAGCTCCACGTACTCGCCCGTCATGAACATGCCGAACTTCATCCCGGAGTACTCGACGAAGTAGCCGGCGACGATCTCGCTCTCGCCCTCGGGCTGGTCGAACGGGATGCGCTTCGTCTCGGCCGCGAGCGCCGCGAGGAACAGGAAGAACGCGAACGGCTGGACGAAGATCCCCCACGCGTGCTCGGCCTGCCACTGCACCATGTCGCCGAGGCGGACGCTGCTGTAGATCATGAAGAGCCCGACGACGCTGAGGCCCATCGCGACCTCGTAGCTGACCATCTGGCTCGCGGCGCGCAGGCCGCCGAGCAGCGAGAACTTGTTGTCGCTGGCCCAGCCCGCGAGCGCGGCGCCGATGATGCCCGTGCCCGCCATCGCGAAGATGTAGAGGATGCCGACGTTGAGGTCGGCGACCTGCAGGTTCACGACGTGGCCGCTGCACGTCAGCGCCTGGTCCACCGTGGGCTTGAGGAGCGCGAGGTCGCCGAAGCCGAAGACCCCGTCGCCGTTGTCCCCGAAGCAGAGCTTGTCGCCGAAGGGGATGACCGCGAACGTCACGAGCGCCGGGAACATCGCGAGCAGCGGCGCGAGCGAGTGGAGGAGCCGGTCGGCGTTCTTCGGGATGAAGTCCTCCTTCCAGATCATCTTGATCGCGTCCGCGGCCGCGTGGAGCGTGCCGAGGAGGCGCAGCGGCACCTTGCCCTCGGGCACGCGCAGGGCCGTGTAGCCGCCCGCGACCAGGAGCAGCGCGCCGAGCGCGATGCACACGACCCGCGCCGCCGTCGGCGCCGCCGCGACAGGCACCGCCTGCGTGACGAAGAAGGCCAGCACGTGGGCGACGACGCCCGCGTAGAAGACGTTGCGGGGGTCGATCTTGGCGAGCGCCTCCTCGAAGGCGTTGGCCGGGCCGCTGCGGCGCGCCAGCGCGCAGAACACGAGCAGGTGGAGCCACGCCGCGAGCACGGCGAACTGCGCGCCGATCACCAGCGTCTCGACGGCCCCCGCCGCCGACATCGGGCGCGTGGCCGTGAACACGGCGAGCGCGCCGAGCGCCGCCGGCGGGAGGAACACGATGCCGCGCACGAGCAGCGACGGCAGGTAGACGACCGCGCGGTTCGGGCCGACGCGGTCCTGCACCATCGCGCCCTGGCGCCGGTCGGCCCAGGTCGCGATCGCCGCCATGTTCAGCAGGAACATGACGACGATGAGGATCTTCACGATCGCGAGAACGAGCTCGACGAGTGTCATGCCGTGGCCTCCGTCTTCTTCGGCTCAACCCGCGCCCCGTCGGCGATCGCGGTCGCCGCCGCGGCGCTCGCGGGCGGCGCGGCGCCGATCGCCGGCTCGGGCGCGGCTGCCCCGCCGGCGACCGCGCCGGGCGGCATCGCGCGGCGGAGCTCGGCGAGGGTCTTCCAACCGGTCGCGTACCCGAGCGTGCGCCCGAGCCGGCCGATGAGCTCCCAGCCAGGGCGCGAATCGCCGTGCGGGAGCAGCGCCCGCTCGCTCCGCTGCGCAAGGCCCTTCCTGTTCACGTACGTCCCCTCGGCCTCGGCCCACGAGCACGCGGGCAGCGCGACGCGCGCGGCCTTCGCCAGCGGCCCCTCGTGGGCGGCGACCGTCACCACCCCCTTGAGCCGCGACAGCGCCCGCTGCGCCTCGCCCGCGTCGACCTCGAGGTCCGACCCGAGCGCGAGCACGTACGCGTACTGCCCCGACGCGATGCCCTGGAGCAGCTCGGCGACCGGGCGCGGCGGGGTCGCCGCCGCGATCTGGACGGCGCCGCGGGTGTTCGGGTTCTTGTCCTCGCTGATCAGGATGTCGTCGCCCTGGCCGAGCGGCTTGCCCGACACGAAGAAGTCGGTCGCGCCGAGGTAGGTGGTCGCGAGGTGGTAGAGCGCGAAGTTGTCCTCGTTCGAGTGCTGGGCCGACAGGACGATCGCCACCTTCGACGGGTCGTCGGCGTGGCCGCTGAGCTGCTCCTTGGCCGCGGCGAGCGCGTCCTCGAGGCTCGCATCGTCGTTGCCGACGAGCGCCGTGAGCAGCCGCCCCTCGACCGCGCGGCTGTACGAGAGCATCCCCTCGTCGCACATCCAGTACGTGTTGACCGCCATGTTCTCGCGCGGGCGGTGCCGGTACGGCGTGTTGTTGCGCGGATCGTAGTCGAGGTACGCGTTGCAGCCCGTCGCGCACCCCTGGCAGACGGTGCGGGCGCTGCGGAGGAACCAGACGCGCGCCTTGAACCGGAAGTCGCGCGAGGTGAGCGCGCCGACCGGGCAGACGTGCTCGGTCATCAGCGTGTAGTTGTGGTCGAGCTCGCGCCCCGGCGAGACCGTGATCTCCCCGAGGTTGCCGCGCTCGCGGACGGAGAGCACCGGGTCGCGGGCGAGCTCGTTGCAGACGCGGATGCAGCGCGTGCAGACGATGCAGCGCTCGGCGTCGTAGACGATGGTCGGCCCGAAGGTGACCGCCTTCGGCTTGTGCACCGGCTCCTGCCGCATGCGCTTGCCCTTGCGCTGGTGCTCGAGCCAGTAGTCCTGGAGCCGGCACTCGCCGGCCTGGTCGCAGATCGGGCAGTCGACCGGGTGGTTCAGGAGCAGGAGCTCCTGCACCGCCGAGCGCGCCTCGGACACGTGGTCGCTGCTCTCGGACAGCACCTCCATGCCGTTCGCGCACGCCATCTGGCAGGCCGGCTGGAGCTTCGGCTTCGCCGCCGGCACGTAGTCCTGCTTCGCCTCGTCCCAGCGGAGGATGTCGAGGCTCATCGCCGGCCGCCCCGGCGGCGGCAGCACCTCGACGAGGCACATCCGGCAGTTGGCGGCGACGCTGAGGCCGGGGTGCCAGCAGTAGTGGGGGATGTCGATCCCGGCGCGGTGCGCCGCCCGGATGATCGTGTCACCGCTCTCGAAGGGGATGTCCCTTCCGTCGATCTTGATCGTAGGCATCGTGATCTCGATTCCAGGCGGGGCCGCGCAGGGCCCCCGCTTCCTTGACTCGATGACGGGAGCGTTCAGCTCGCCGTCGCTAGTGGTCGCACTCCCCGCCGATCATGTTGAGGGAGCCGAACGTCGGCACGACGTCGGGGATCATCAGCCCGGTGATGAGCTGGGAGAGCCCCTGCGTCGTGGCGAAGCACGGCGGGCGGATGCGGACGCGGTAGGGCGTGCCGCTGCCGTCGGACACGAGGTAGAAGCCGAGCTCGCCGTTGCCGGCCTCGGTGTACGAGTAGCACTCGCCGGCGGGCACCTTGATGCCCTCCATGACGATCTTGAAGTGCTGGATGGTCGCCTCGATGGTCGTGTAGACCTCCTCCTTCGGCGGCAGCACGATGCGCGGATCGTCGATGTTGATCGGCCCCTCGTCGGGCATCTGCTCGAGCGCCTGCTCGATGATGCGCGCCGACTGGCGGATCTCCTCCTGGCGGCACATGAACCGGTCGTAGTTGTCGCCGCGCGTGCCGACCGGGACGTCGAAGTCGAAGCGGTCGTAGACCATGTACGGGTTCGCGCGGCGCACGTCGTACGGCACGCCGGTGGCCCGCAGGACGACGCCGGTCCAGCCGAGCGCGAGCGCGTCCTCCCGCGAGATCGCGCCGACGCCGTCGAGGCGGTCGAGGAAGATGCGGTTCTTGAGGATGAGCTTCTCGGCGTCGTGGATGAGCGCGAGCACGCGCGCTGTGCCCGCCCGCACCATCGTCTTGAAGTCGGGCGTGGGCGGCTTCGCCATGCCGCCGACGCGGCCGAAGCTGTGCGTCAGGCGGGCGCCCGTCTCCTCCTCGAAGATCTCCCAGTAGATCTCGCGCGCGCGGCACAGGTAGAGGAACGGCGTGAACGCGCCGAGCTCCATGCTCATGGCGCCGCTGCAGATCATGTGATCGCAGATGCGCGCCATCTCGCCGAGGATCACGCGGTAGTACTGGCAGCGCTCGGGCACCGTGACGCCGAGCATCTTCTCGACCGCCAGCGAGAAGCCGACGTTGTTGAGCATCGGCGAGACGTAGTTGAGCCGGTCGACGTACGGGAAGACCTGCGTCCACGTGCCGCGCTCGCACATCTTCTCGAAGCCGCGGTGCAGGTAGCCGATCTGCACGTCGGCCTTGTTGATCGTCTCGCCCGAGAGCTCGAGCACGATCCTCACGGTGCCGTGCATCGCCGGGTGCGACGGCCCCATGTTGAGGAGCATCGGCTCGCTCGGCAGATCGAGGTGGGCCTCGTCGAGATCGCGATCCAGGGGTTCCATCGTTCAGCTTCGCTCCTGCAGCGCACCGGCGCCGATGCCCTGCGGTTTGCCCTTGTCCGAGGCCTCGTCGCCGCCGGTCGACTCGATCGACGCCCCCGCGCCGGCGTTCATCCGCGCGAAGTCGTGCGTCTGGCGGCCGAAGCTCATGCCCTCGTCGGGGCCGAACGGCGGCAGCTTGCCGGTGTTCGGCACGTCCCGGAACGGGATGAGCGGCTGGATGCGGTTGGCCGGGTAGTCCTTGCGCAGCGGGTGCCCCTGGAACTCCGGGTACATCAGGATGCGCCGGAGGTCGGGGTGCCCGCGGAAGACGACGCCGAGCAGGTCGTAGCACTCGCGCTCGAACCAGTTCGCGCCCTTCCACACCGGGACGAGCGAGTCGATCTCGGCGTCGTTGCCCTCCTCGTCGCCCACGCGCGCCTTGATGCGGATGCGGTGGTTCTTCTCGAACGAGCGCAGGTGGCAGACGACCTCGAAGCGGGGCACGTCGCCGCGCCAGAGGTAGTCGACCGCCGTGAGGTCGACGAACATGTCCATGCGCGTCCGCGGGTCGTTGCGGAGGAACAGGGCGACGTCGCGCCACGCGGCCGGGTCGACGACCGCCGTGTCGTCGCCGAACTGCGAGTGCGTCTCCAGGATTGCGCCCGGGAACTGCGCAGTGAGGATCTCCAGGACCTTCTTGCTCATGTCTGGCTCCGCTCCTTGCGCTGGAGGGTGACGAGGCGCTCGGCGGTCTGCGCCGGGTCCTCGCGCGGCTTGACGATCGCCGGCGTGCGGTCGCCGCGCGCGATCTTGTCCTGGAGGAGCATGAGGCCGTCGAGCACCGCCTCGGGGCGCGGCGGGCACCCGGGCACGTAGATGTCGCAGGGGATGATCTTGTCGATGCCGGCGACGGTCGTGTAGTTGTCGTAGAAGCCGCCGCACGAGGCGCACGTGCCGAAGGCGAGCACCCACTTCGGGTCCGCCATCTGCTCGTAGATGCGCCTGAGCGCGGGCGCCTGGCGCTGGCTGATGGTCCCCACCACCCAGAGCAGGTCGGCCTGGCGCGGCGAGAAGCGCGGCACCTCGGCGCCGAACCGCGCCATGTCGAAGCGCGGGCTGGCCATCTGCATGTATTCCATGCCGCAGCAGGCCGTCACGAACGGGTACTGGAACAGGGAGTACTTCTTCGCCCAGTTCAGCAGCGCGTCGAAGCGCGTGGTCGCGAACCCGAGCTCGGAGCCCTCCATCACCCGCGTCGAGGAGCCTCCGCCGTTCATTTCTCCCATTCCAGAGCTCCCTTCTTCCACACGTACACGAGCACGACGACGAGCATCGCGATGAACGAGCTCATCGTCGCGAGGCCCGTCCACCCGAGGCTCCGGAACTGGACCGTCCACGGGTAGATGAGCACCGCCTCGATGTCGAACACGACAAAGAGGATCGCCGTCAGGTAGAACTTCACGCTCGGCTTGACGAACCGCCCGCCCGTCGAGTCGCTGCCGCACTCGTACGGCATCATCTTCTCGGGCGTCGGGTTCCTCGGGCCGAGCAGCGACGTCAGCGTGAACATGGCGAGCGCGATGATCGCGGCCACGAGAAACAGCAGGAACAAGGGGATGTAGGTGGCCATCGAGAGAGCACTCCTACGGGTCGAACCCCCGGAGGGTCGACCGTCTCGCCGCAGCGCGCGGCTTCTCGGGCGAGACCTCAGGGCCCGCGGCCCCGAACCATGCAGTCCAAAAAGGTGAGAGCGACGCGGCGATGCTGCCTTGAAACAGCAAAAATCCGAGCGATCCCGGCTTAATCCGCGCCGGATCTAGTCGGCCGTCGCGGGGGTGTCAATGGAGGCGGTCGGTCAACTGGGGGCAACCGGCGGGCCGCGAGCCTAGGAGCGGCTCGCCACGAGGACCAGCCCTCGCCACGCGGTGAGCGCCGTCCCCAGGCTCGCCTCGATCTCCCGGATCTCCTCCACCATCTCGGCGTCCGGCACGCCGGCGCTCCGCGCCTCGCGGACGCAGGCGAGGGCGGCGACGTACTTCTTGCGCTGCACGAAGGCCCGCGCGAGGAGCGGCCAGATCTGCTTGGGCGGGGCGCCGAGGTTCGCTGCGCGCCGGAGGGGGCCGATGGCCTCGCCGGCCCGGCCGTCGTCGAGCATGGCCTCGCCGAGCCGGCGGAAGATGTCGCCGGCCGCGGCCCCGTCGTGCGCGTACTGGACCGCGAGGCGCATGACCTCCTCGCCCTGGTGCTCCTCGCCGAGCTTGACGCAGGCGGTGCCGAGCAGGCCGAGCCCCTTGGCGATGAGGCTGCGGGCGTCCGGGGTGAGCATCTGCCCCTCGGGCGTGCGCAGGAAGATCGCGAGCGGCGCGGGCCAGGTGCCGAGGAGCTGGATCACCTTGGGGTAGTCGCCGCGCTGCGAGGCGACCTCGGCCTCGGCGACCTTCGTGAGGTCGATGGCGGAGCGCGCGCCGGCGGAGGCGCGCTCGAGCTCGTCGCGCACGTGCGAGCGGATGCGGGCGCGGAACTCGTTGAGCTCGTGCGTCTCCTCGATGCCGTCGCGCAGGAGGAGCAGGCGCGAGGTCTTCCCCTCGACGGAGAGCTTGCGGAGGCTGTAGCCGTAGAGCGGGGCCAGCAGCAGGTAGCGGACGCCGATGTGGAGCTGGAGGCCCTCGAGGTCGGTGTCCCGCTCGGGGGCCGCCGGCGTCGTGTCCTCGGTGAGGAGCGCGCCGACGAGCCGGTGGCGGAAGTCCGCGAGCGTGAGGCGCTGGACGTCGCCGTCGATCTCCTCCTCGCCCGGCGGCGCGATAACGAAGTCGACAAGCGTGTTGTCCGGGTTGCGGCGGTCGACGGTGAGCGCCGTGATGCGGGCGCCCGTAATCATCGAGAAGGCAAAGAACGCCTCGCCCACGATCTCGCAGAGCGCCTGGAAGCTGCCGATGCCGTCGCCTATGCGCTCGAACCAGCCGTCGGTCCGAACGGCATCGAGGGAGAACACGCGTTCCTTTGGCATGGTTCGACCCGGATCCCAGGGGTGCGTCCCGGAGGACGGACGCGTAGCCCAGGGGGTGCGAGACTCGCACGGTCGCGCGCCGCCCTCAAGAAAACTCCTAGGCGGCGCGCGCATCGGACCGCGTCGCCGCGTCGCCGCGCCGCCGCGCCGCCGCGCCGCCGCGCCGCCGCGCCGCGCGCGACGGTCGAGGCGCCCGGACCGCCGACCGCCGCCGTCCTCCATCCATCGCTCCACGCTCGTCCACCTGCCCCCACGCGCCCGCCCGCCGCTCGAGCGGCCGACCCGACGCGGCGCCGCGCAGGGCGCGCGCCCGCGGCCGAGCCGCCCGCCCGCCCGCCGTCGCTGCCGCTCGCCACCACGGCGCCGAGGACCGCGCAGCGGAACGGCACTTCTACACATGCACCACACCGCCCCCCCTCCCCCTGCACGATGCGCCGCGCAGCGGCCCTCCCGCTCAGGGGCGGGCGATGCGGAGCGTGAGATTGCCGGCGGAGGACGGCTTGCTGTCGGCCACGATCGTGATCACCTGCCCCGCGGTGAGGGTCACGCTCACCCGCGAGGTGACCCCGCCCGTGTTGTCGTTGCACGCGAGCTCGGGGTCCGTGCAGCTCGCGCCGTCGTGCACGTGGAGGATCGTGTCGAAGGTCGAGGACGCCGTGTCGATGACGTACGTGCCGTCCGCCGGCGCGGTGAAGCGATAGACCCTGTCGTTGCCGCTCGAGGCCGCGCAGCCCGGCGCGGCCGAGTTCGGCTGGAGCAGCGTGGGGCCTGTCTGCGTCTGCGGGACCGTCGAGCCGAGGTCGATGGGGTTGTCGCAGGTGGCGTCGCCGACGAACCGGGTGACGTTGAGGTGGAACGCGCCCGAGGCGGCGGCGCCGGAGCCGTCGACGACGACGACGACCGTCTGCCCGGCGACGAGCGGCACCGCGAGCCGCGACTGGAGGCCCGCCGTGTTGTCGTTGCAGCCGAGCGACGCGCCGCCGCAGGCGCCGTCGACGACGTGGACCACCGTGTCGAAGCTCGAGCCGAACGTGTCGAAGACGTAGACGTCGTCGGAAGGCGCCGTGAAGCTGTAGGTCTGCTCCGCGCCGCCGGCCGCGCCGCACGGCGCTGCCACGAAGTCGCCGAGGCCGGCCGTCGTCCCCGTCACCACCTGCGGGACGACCGGCTCGAGGGAGCGCGCCGGGCAGGGGGGCGCGGCGAGGCCGCTCACGTTGAGCTTGTAGGCGCCCGAGGAGCGGTACGCGCCGTCCACGACCACGTACACCGTCTGCCCCTCCGCGAGCAGCGTGACGACCTCCGACTGCGACGAGATCGCGTTGTCGTTGCAGCCCAGCGAGGGGCCGTCGCAGCGCCCGTCATGGACGTGGAGGACCGTATCGAACGCCGAGCCGCGCGTATCGAAGGTGTAGCGGCCGAAGACAGGCGCCGTGAAGCTGTAGCTGACCTCGGGGGCGTTGTCCGACCCGCAGGGGGCCACGAGGTGGTTGTCGAGGCCCGACGTGCTGCCCGTGACCGTCTGCGGGTAGGTGGAGCCGAGATCCAGCATGGGGCACGCGGGCGGGGCCCACTCCGAGACGTGCAGCGTGTAGGGCCCGGCATCGCCCTCGAAGCCGTCGACGGTGGCAACGACCGTCTGACCGGCGCGGAGCTCCGCCGCGACGCGCGACTGCGTGCCCTTGAACGAGTCGTCACTGCAGGCGATCACGTCGCCGTCGCACCTGTCGCCGCGCAACTCTCGCAGCTCCAGGACGGTGTTGTACCCGGAGCCGAACGTGTCGAAGACGTACTTCCCGTCCGCCGGCGCCGTGAAGGCGTAGCTCACGTCGGGGCCGCCCGCCTTGCCGCAGCTCGGCGTGATCGCGTCGCCGAGCAGCTCGGTGTTGCCCGTGAGGGTCTCCGGGAGCGCCTCGATCCTGTCGTCCGACGGGCAGATGGGCGGCCCGACCTTCGACATGTTGAGCGTGAAGTCGCCCTCCGCGCCGTCGAAGCCGGTCACGACGATGAGGACCGGCTCGCCCGCCCCGATGACCGCGCGGACCCTGGACTGGGGGCCTTCGGTCACGTCGTCATCGTTGCAGGCGAGCTGAGCGCAGGTGGTCGCCCCGATCAGGCCAACGGCCGTATCGAAGGTGGAGCCGAAGGTGTCCAGCGTGTAGGTCCCCGCCTCGGCGGGCGTGAAGAGATAGACCCGCTCCGACGCGCCGACGGCCACGCACGAAAGGCTGTAGTTCGACTCGCCCCCGACCGTGGTCCCCGTCACGACCTGAGGGAACGCGTCGCCGAGCTCCTCGTGGGCGCCGACGACGCAGGAGCACGCGCCCGCCAGGCAGAACGCGCCGCGCTCGCACGCGTTCCCGCAGCGGCCGCAATGCTGCGCGCTCGTCTGCGCATCGACGCACGAGCCGTCGCAGGCCTCCAGATCCGCCGAGCAGGAGCAGGCGCCCTCGACGCAGACCTGGGTAGCCCCGCAGGACGCCCCGCAGCGACCGCAGTTCGCCCTGTCGCGCTGCGGGTCCACGCAGGCGCCGCCGCACGCCCTGAAGCCGTCGGCGCAGACGCAGTACCCGTCATCGCACACCTCCCCCGCCTCGCACTGGACGTCGCAGTCGCCGCAGTTCCGCGGGTCGGTATCGAGGTTCACGCAGAGCCCGCCGCAGGCGGTCTCCTCTTCGCTGCACGCCTCGTCCCCGCCGCCGCCCCCCTCGCCCCCGCCGTCGCAGCGGCCTTCGGCGCATTGCTGCCCCTCCGCGCAGGCATTGCCGCACGCGCCGCAATGCTCGTCGCTCGTCTCCGTATCGACGCACGCGCCATCGCACGGCGACTGCCCGTCCGCGCACGCGCTCGGCTCGCTGTCGCCCTCTGCGCAGGACGTCGCGAGGACACCCCCAGTGACGAGGAGCAGCGCAACGGACGAGAGGGTAGGCCTGGAGCGCAATCCGGATTTCTTCATGGCCGTCCTTGGGGGTACCTGGCTGTTGGGGGCGGAGCGGATGACGCGTGGCGCGCCAGGATACGCGCACGTCCAAGGGGGTCGCAACCGGCGGGGGATCTGGACACGTGCCCTGTTTGCCCCGGCGGCGCGCGCCGAGCCGCGCGCGAGGGCGCCGCGAGCGGCTTCAGCAGAACGGGGGGCAGCATCGTCGACTGGACTTCAGGGCGAACCCGTAGCGGCGATGTTCAGGGTGAAGTTGCCCGCCGAGCTGCCGTAACCGTCGACAACGATGGTGATGACCTGACCGGCGGTGAGCCTCACCGTCGTTTGCGACCCCCTCGATCCACCGGAGTCGTCGTTGCAGGCGCGCGTGGGGCCGCTGCAGCCGCGGGTGTGGACGTGAAGGACGGTATCGTAGGACGAGCCGATCGTGTCGATGACGTACAGGCCGTTCGCCGGCGCGGTGTAGGTGAACACCATCTCCGGGGCGGTCGACGCGGCAGAGCAGCTCGGCACGACCGAGTTGAGTAGCCCCGCCGTGCTGCCGGTCCTCGTGAGCGGCAGCTCCGAGCCGAGATCGATCGGCGTCGAGCACGTCCCCGCGACCCAGTCGACGTGTAGCACGTAGTCGCCGCGGCTCGTGTTGCGGCCGTCGACGACGACGAAGACGGTCTGGCCGGCGGCAAGCTCGACGGTGACGCGCGACTGCGGGCCGCCCGCATCGTCGTTGCACCGGAGAGACCTCCCCGCGCAGCTCCTGTCGAGGACCTGGAGGATCGTGTCGAAGCCCGATCCGAACGTGTCGAAGACGTAGATCCCGTTGTCCGGCGCCGTGAACCTGTAGATCACGTCAGGCGCATTGGAGAAGCCGCACGACGGGGCGACCGACTCGGGCTGCTCGGCGGTGCTCCCCGTGACGACCTGCGGGACGGTCGAGCCGAGATCGATCGGCGCCGAGCACGTCCCGCCGCCGTCGTACTGCTGCACGTTGAGCGTGAACTCGCCCGCCCCGCTGACGGAGCTGCCGTCGACGACGAGAAGGATCGTCTTGCCCTCCTCGAGGTCCATCGTCAGCCGCGACTGCACGCCTCCGGCCGCGTCGTTGTTGCACTTGAGCACGGCCCCGGAGCAGTCGACGTCGCGCGCATAGAGGACCGTGTTGAAGCTCGACAGGAACGTATCGAACAGGTACGTGCCGGTGGCGGGCGCGGTGAAGGCGTAAGTCGCCTCGCCGCCGCCGACGCCGCCGCAGGCCGAGCTCATGATGTCGGCCGCGCCCGCGGTCGTCCCGGTCACCGTCTGAGGCACCGTCGACCCGAGATCGATCTCGGGGCACGGGGGAATCAAGGTCTGCTTCACGTTGAGCGTGTAAGGGCCGGCGCTCGACGAGGCCAGGCCGTCCACGACCACGACCACGGTCTGCCCCTCCTGGAGCCGCACCTTCAGCTCCGATTGCCGGCCGGACGTGTCGTCGTTGCACCCCAGGTTCGGCCCGCTGCACGTGGCGTCGTGGACATGGAGGACCGTGTCGAAGGAGGAGCCGAAGGTGTCGAAGGTGTAGAGCGCTTCCACGGGCGCGGTGAACACATACGTGGCCTCGGGGCCGCCTCCGCCCGCGCACGGAGACGAGAGGGCGCTCACGCGATCCGCGATCGCGGTGGTGCCCGTCACCGTTTGCGGGAAGGTCGAGCCGAGCGTGTGCTCCGGGCACGGCGGCGGCACGTACTCGGCGACGTTGAGCGTGAATGGCCCGGAGTCGCCGCCGTGGCCGTCGATGATGGCGACGACCGTCTGGCCCGCGGAGAGGTTCGTGACGACGCGCGACTGCGCGGTGTCCGCGGTGTTGTCGTTGCAGGCGATCACCGCGCCGGTGCACGAGCCGTTGCGCAGCTCGAGGACGGTGTCGAACGAGGAGCCGGCCGTGTCGAAGACGTACCTGCCGGCGCGCGGCGCGGTGAACGTGTAGCTCGAGTCGGGGGTGTCAGCCGAGCCGCAGCGCGGCGCGACGGCGTCGCCGAGCCACGTCGTGTCGCCGGAGACGGTCTGCGGGAGCGTCGGCTCGATGTTGCTCGCCGGGCACATCGGCGTCGCCGCCCTGTCGACGCGCAGGACGAAGTCGCCTTGCGCGCCGTTGTATCCCGACACGACAACGAGGATCGACTCGCCTTCGGCGAGCGGGACCGAGGCGCTCGCCTCGGGCCCGCCGTGATCGTCGTTGCACGCGCGCTCGTCGCAGAGGTCGAACCCGAGCAGGCCGATGGCGGTGTCATAGCTCGAACCGGCGGTATCGAACCTGTAGATGCCGGCCTCTTCCGCCGTGAACCTGTAGGCGACCTCGGTCGAGCCGACGGCCACGCAGTCCAGGCCGAAATGCGTCTCTGCGCCGAGCGTCGACCCCGTGACGACGTGCGGGACCGCGCCGCCGATGTCCTCGTGGTCGCCGACAAGGCAGAGGCACGTGCCCTCCTGGCAGACGAGCCCCGGACCGCACGCGGCGTCGCATCGGCCGCAATGCTCCTGGCTGCGCGTCAGATCGACGCACTTGCCGGCGCACGCCTCGAGGCCCGCCTTGCAGAGGCACGCCCCGTCCGTGCACGTCTCGTCGCGGGCGCACCTCGTTTCGCAGCCCCCGCAGTGCTGCGGATCGCTCGTCACGTCGACGCAGGCGCCGTCGCACGCGGCGAGGCCGGGGGCGCAGAGCATACCGCCGGAGCCGCCGGCGGCGTCTTCCTCCTCGCCCGCGCCGCCCGGGCTGCCCGCGCCGCCGCCGCCCGCGCCGCTGCCCCCGCCTCCGTCGCCGTCACGTTCACCCGTGCACTCGCCCGCCTCGCAGCGCTGACCGCTCGCGCAGGCGCTGCCGCACTCGCCGCAGTGGTCGGGATCGGCCTGCGTGTCGACGCACGCACCCGCGCACGGCGACTGGCCGTCATCGCACGTGACGTCGGAGTCGTCCCCCTGCGCGCAGGACGCGGAGACGAGGAGGGCCGCTGCCGCAAGCCAGCGCGTTGTCAACGACAGGGGCCACGACAGGTCGAATGGGGCGCGCAATCCGGGTTGACTCATGGACATCCTCTGGCGGATACGCCGGCCACCGTGTGGCTCAAAAGACCCGTCCGCGAGGGTACGCCTGTCGGCTTTCGCCCCGCAATCACGGACAGCCGCGCCGCGGCGCGACCGTCCGATCTCGCCGGCGCTTCCATGAATGCGATGAGTCTGGATGAGCTGGAGCGCGGCCTGCCCCGGCGCCGCGGGGCGGCCCGGACGAAGGAGCGGTGAGGCGCCGCGCGACGACCGGCTCAGGCGGCCGGGTGATCCGGCAGCGGATCGGCCTCCTCGGAGGTGGGGTGACGCGCCTGGATGGCCTCCAGCGCCGGAGCGCCCGTCTCGGGCCCCGGCGCGACCTCGGGTTGCAGCTCCGGGCCGAGGAATCGCGCGATCGGCACGAAGAGCTCGGCGCCCGTATAGGCGCCCACCGCCAGGTCGCCGTGGCCGTAATCCTCCCGCGCGCCGAAGTCGCGCCCGAGCACGAGAAAGCGCTTCGGGGTGTCCGGGTGATCGCGCCCCCACGCGTCGAACGCCGCGCGCACCGACGAGACGGGGGCGATCCGGTCCGCGCTGCCCGCGATGAACAGCGCCGGCGCCGAGACGGACGCGAGCCCGTCCAGGACCCGTTCTCCGTCCACGCGGATCTCCCCGTCACCCGCCATCCACGCGGCGAAGTCGGCGTTCAGCGCAGCGGGGATGTCCTCGATGCAGTTGACGAGCGCGAGCCGCGTGACGCCGGGAGGCACGTTGCGCGGGTTGGCCACGGCGTGATGGAGCGGCGTGGGCAGCCACTCCGAGGCGAACGCGACGCTGCGTGCCATGAGGCGCAGCGGCACGCCGGGGAGCAGCCGCCCCGGCAGGAACCGCATGAGGCGCGCCGGCGCGGTGAAGCGGCCCGGGGAGCCGACGATGACGACGCGGCGGACCTGATGTTCCGGCACGCTCCGCCCGAGCGCGGCATAGAGGAGCATGCCGCCCATGGAGAAGCCGACATAATCGAGCGCCCGGGCGCCGGTGCGCTTCAGGATCGCCTCGAACGCGCACGGGAGGTCGTACCGGACCATGGCCGAGAAGCGGACGCTGCGGCGCTCCAGGCGGGTGAGCAGGCGGCCGCTCCGCAACGTCAGCAGCCACACGTCGCGCCCGAGCGCGGCGAGGTGGCGCGCCAGCGAGTAATCGGGGTGAATGTCCTGATTTCTGTGGTTCGCGGCGATCCCGTGGACCAGGACGATCGGCGGCAGATCGGGCTGGGCGGCCGCTCCGGGCGGGCACGGGACGCGGCGGAGCTCGATCGGCGCGCCGTCCTCGGTCCGCAGCACCTCTTCCACGCTGTACTCGAGCGGGAGGGTCAGCCGTTTGACCCAGTAATAGAGGTGCGCCCACAGCCCGATCGCGGACAGCACCACGAGCGCCAGCGCGACAAGGAGATAAGCCCCGACTGTCCAGACCATACGCCCAATCTACCCGCCTGCGTCGTTCCCGCATGCGAGCAGTCTCGACATCATGGCGCAGGGACGGACCGAGGGCCAGTTACCGTCGAGGTCGCTTACCCACACGCTCGCCTGGAGGATCATCCATGATGCGAAGAATGCGATCAGCGCGTTTCGTGATCATTTCCACGAGCGCGCGAGAAAGGCACACTGCGGTCAGGAAGCACTCCGCCCTCACGAAGCGGACTGCGCGCCTCGGGAACTGCCGTTGACGGACACGCATGTCGACACCGCTCTCTTTTCGCCGGCATCGCGTCCGGCGGTGACGTGGCGGTGTGGCCGGGCGCACGGCGGAGCGGCGCGGGGGGCCTTCAGCAGGGGCGTGCACAAAGGTTCCATCCTGCGGGGCGCGCGGCGTGGCACACGCGTCGCATCGAGGCCGGGCGAGAGAAGCGGTGAGGATCCCGCGTGAACCCCGGTCGGCCCGGGGCACGCACACACACAAAGAGCGTCGCGGCGGAGCTCGGGGGGGCTCCGCCGCGGCGCTCGTCTTGTGCCGTACCGGGTTGTGCCGTACCGGGCGGACGCTCGCGAGCGCCGACCCGAACGCCCACCGGAGACAAAATGAAAAAAGCGCCTCGCGGACCTGGGGGGGGAAGGTCTCCGCGACGGCGCTCGACGTCCAGTAGAGCAGGCTCTGTGCCGAGCTGCCCGAAACGAAGTTTCAGGCAGTTATCGTCATGCCTCCACGCCCCTGTTGCATCCTTGCAAATCAAAATTGAAATCGGATGCAGATCCGAAGGCTGCCACCTCCGGTCAGACGGGCTCCACATCTGATCTGTCCTGGGCGCACAAGACAGGTGTGCGTTACGAGCTCAGCGGTCCCAGTACCGGCAGACCGCCTTCACGCCGCACCCTTCGCAGCGGACCGGATCGCGCCGCGACGGGCACTGCTGGAGCATGCCGAGGTGGCAGAGGGCGAAGTCGTACTTGACCGGGTCCGCCGGGTCGAAGCTGCGCAGGGAGGCGGTGATCTCCTCGGCCGTCTTCCAGGTGGCGCCACGGCGGTCGGTGAGGCCGATGTTGTAGCCGAGCTTCTCGATGTGGGTGTCGACCGGGATCAGGAGGGCGGACGGGGGTACCGGCCACAGGCCGAGATCCACGCCGTCGGCGGGGCGGATCATCCAGCGCAGCAGGAGCATGAGCCGCTTGGCGGCGCTTCCCCTCTCGGGGTCCGGGAGGATGTGCGCTGCCCCGCGGTCGCCCGGGCGGCGGTCGAGGCCGCCGGCGCGCCGGATCGCGCGCACCCAGGCGCCCAGGGCCTGGCGCAGGTCGCCGGTGCGCGAGAGCTCGGCCGCGAACGCGGCGCCGAGCGAGCCCGAGGCGCGCTGCACCCGCCGCGCGCCGACGAGGAGCGCGGCGACGTCGCGGTCGCGGTAGACCCGGTGCCGGAAGCCGCGCAGCCGCGCCGAGACGGCCCGGGGATCGTCGGCGGTGAGGGCGACGTCCGGCCCGAGGCGATCGAGCGCCTCGGCGATCTTGGCGCGCAGCGCCTTCACGTTGCCGAAGGCAAGCGATGCGGCGATGACCGCCACGAGCTCCTGGTCGGCCGGGTCCGTGTAGCGATGGACGAAGGAGACCGGATCCTGCGCGCGCCGCTCCGCGACGGCGCACCGCGCGCGCACCTCGTCGAGGGCCGCCAGGAGCGCGGCGCTCCGCGCGGCGCCGCGCCGCGCCGCCGTCTCGCCGGTCGCAGCGCCGCGCCGCGCCGCCGCCTCGCCGCTGCCGCGCCGGGGCGCCGTCATGTCGCCCCCGCGCCCGGCGCCGCGTCGGCCGCGCTCGGCGCGGGCTGCGCCGCCCGCTCCGGCGCCTCCCGGCCGTGCTCCAGCGCCGGAAGCGCCACGACGAAGGCGCTGCCGCGCCCGTCCTCGGTGAGCGGGCTCTCGACCCGCACCGAGCCGCCGTGACTCTCGGCGATGTGCTTCACCAGCGCGAGCCCGATGCCGCTGCCGCGCACCTGCCGCTCGCTCGCCCGCCGCCCGCGCGCGAAGCGCTCGAAGATGTGCTTCTGCTCGTCCGGGTCGATGCCCGGCCCCCTGTCGCTCACCCGGATGGCCACGCGCTTCGCCGGGCGCGTCAGCGCCGCGAGGCGCCCTCCGCCCCCGCCCTCGGCCTCGACGGCGACCTCGACGCGCCCGCCGTCCTTCGCGTACTTGAGCGCGTTGTCGAGCAGGTTCACGATCGCGAGCTCGAGCGCGCGCGCGTCGATGAGCGCCTCGGGCAGCCCCTCGGCGATCGTGAGCTCGACGCTCATCTCCTCGCGCTCGGCGCGGTAGCGGTACATGTCGACGGCCCGCGCCGCCACCTCGGCGACGCTCCCGCGCGCGAACTCGTAGGCGGCCTTGCCGCGCTCGACGCGGGCGAAATCGAGCACGTTCTCGATGAGCGCGGTGAGCCGCTCGCTCTCACTCACGATGATCTGCAGGTACTGGCGGCGCTTCTCGTCGTTCGGGACGCGGTCGCCGAGGAGGAGCTCGCCGAACATGCGGACGAGCGACAGCGGCGTCTTGAGCTCGTGGGACACGTTGGCGACGAAGTCGCTCTTCAGCGCGGCGAGCCGCCGCTCGTTCACGGAGGCGAGCACGACGATCGCGAGCCCCGCCAGGGCGACGAGGGCGGAGAAGCCGACCATCAGGAGCTCGATCAGCCGCTGCCGCTCCACCTTCTCGCCGAGCTCCTCGGCGGTGGTGAGCGCCATCTGGAGGCGCCAGTTGTAGAGCGTCGTCGGGAACGGCCGCCCGACGGTGAACTCGCCGCCGATGATGGGCGGGCCGAACACGATGCGGCCCTCCTCGTCGATGACGTTCATGCGGCTCTTCTCCCGGTCGAGGTCGCGGAAGAGGCGGGGCATCACCTCGTGGACGAGGCGCGGGACCTCGTGCCAGGCGACGACGAGGAACCGGCGGCCCATGTGCTCGCGCTGCCAGTAGCTGACGAGCAGGCTCTGCTGATCGATGACGTGGTGGAGGTGGCGGAGCTCGCTCGCGTCGCCCGAGAAGTTCATCTGCGGCAAGAGGCGCGAGAGCAGGAGCTTGCGGAAGGCGTCGTCCTCCCGCCCGGAGGCGCCGCGCGAGGCGAACGCGAGCACGTCGTGGGCCTCGTGGTCCATGTCGAGGACGAGGATGGCGCGCACGGTCGGCGTCTCGCGGGCCGCGGTGGGGAGCCACCTCCGCGCGATGACCGAGAGGTTCGCGACGTCGACGTGCGCGGCGACGACGTTGTCCTGCGCGATGATCAGCTTGTCGAGGCGGTCGACGCGCTCGTCGGCGAGGGTGAGCGTCGCGTCGAAGACGGTCTGCTGGCGGGCCTTCTCGATCTGCAGCGTCGTGCGAAGGGCGATCCCGCCGAGCACGAGCACGGCCACGACGATGGCAGGGACGAGGGCGAAGTACGGGACGCGATGGCGCTGCCCGGCCGAGGGGAGGAGGTCCATCGCTGCGCGCCGCTAGCGGGCGGCCCTCTTCGTGCCCGCGGTGACGAGGCCGGGCTCGACGACGACGCCGCGCGCCCCGACGAACTCGGCGAACTGCTGGCCGATGTAGGTGAGCGCGTTGCCGTCGCTCTCGGAGAACGGCTTGCCGTCGAGCGGGTTCGCGATCTCGAGGAGGCCGAGGTAGCGGCCGCCGAGCTCCACCGGCGCGCAGACGACGCTGCGGAGCTCGACGCCGGTGGCCTTCCACCGGTCGTCCATGGCGCGCTCGTCGCTCGCGGCGTCGGGCACGACGACGGCGCGCCTCGACCGCATGGCGGCCAGCGCGAGCGGCGCCCGCTCGGACAGCCGGGTGAGGAGCGCTGTCTTGCCGCCGCGCTGCCGTACGACGACGAACTCGCCCCGGTCGATGTCGAACAGCGACACGAGCCCGACGGCGCACGGGATCTTCTCGAGCGTGAGCGACAGGACGAAGTCGGCGCCGGCGAGCGTGTCCTGGACGAAGTGCAGCTCGCTGCACGCCTCGAAGAGCTCGGCGAGCAGGTCGTCGCCGGAGAGGCGCCCGTCCCTTGGCGGGTAGGACGAGCGCCTCCGCGGCGGCCGGCTCGGCGTGGGCGGGGTGGCCGCGGCCGGCGGCGGAGCGGCCTCGGGGCGGGCCGCTGCGCCTTGCTCCTCGAACGGCACGGTTGCCGGCAGCGGCGTCGCCGTGGCGGCGGGCGGCGCCCCGGCCGGCAGCGGCGTCGCCGTGGCGGCGGGCGGCGCCCCGGCCGGCAGCGGCGTCGCCGTGGCGGCGGGCGGCGCCCCGGCCGGCGGCGGCGGCGTGGTGCCGCTGGTGCGCGGGCGAAAATGGATCTCGGGCTCCTCCGAGCGCCAGTCCTTCCAGGCAAGGGTCGCGAGCGGGCCACGCAGAGGCCGGCCGTGGAAGACGTGATCGAACACGGCGATGTGGATGAACTTGCCCGGACGCGCGTCGTCGATGAGCTTCTGCGCCACCCCGAGCCTGTCGAGCAGCAGCGCGTGGACGAGATCGCGCGGGGTGCCCGTCGCGACCGCATAGACGAGCTCTCGGTACGTGAGCGGCGAGCGCTCGGACGGGTCCTCGGCCCGCTGCGACACGAGCTCGAACGCAGGCAACGCGCGCGGCGCGGGCGCTGGCCCGACCGCTCCCGCCGGCTCGGCACCCGCGCCATCCACCGGCTGCGCCGCGCCGTCTGCCAGCTGCGCCGCGCCGTCTGCCGGCTGCGCCGCGCCGTCTGCCGGCTGCGCCGCGCCGTCTGCCGGCTGCGCCGCGCCGTCTGCCGGCTGCGCCGCGCCGTCTGCCGGCTGCGCCGCGCCGTCTGCCGGCTGCGCCACGCCGCCCGCCGGCGCCGTCACGACGAGCGCGGTCCCCATCGAGATGAACGGGACCGTGGGCGCCGGCGCGCGCCTCGCCGCCGGACGCGCCTCCGGGTCGGCCGCCCCGGGGGACGCCGCCGCGGGAGCCATCGGCGCGCCGGGCGCGTCCGTCAGCGCCGCGTCGTCCGGCGCGCGCTGTACGACGTACCGAACGCGCGTCGCCGGATCGATCGCCCGGTAGCCGGTCTCCAGCAGATCCACAGAGAAATTGTTGAGCGGCCCGTGATCTCCGCGGAGCGCCCGGGCCTTCTGCAGCGCGGGCTGCCACTGCGCGGCCTCGACGCACACCTTCCTGCTCGGCTGAGCGTTCTGGCCTGACGACGAGATCTCGACGAACCAACGCATCGTTTGCGGTTCCCATCCGCGCTGGCGCTGACCAGGTCGCGCGCTCTGGCGCAGGATCTTTCTACTCGACGCGCGCGAGATGGGTCAACGCGCAGGCCGCCCGGAGAGAGCGCGGACAGCTTTACGAACCTCGCGGACCGTTGCAACCGTCGCGAGCGGCTGCGCCCCCTCGTCTCCGCGTGCTCATGCCCGTACCTTTGCGCGTGAGGCCCGAAATATTCTCACCCAAAGGAGAATCGGGCCTGTCCTGAGATCTTGGCGCCGCCGCGGCGAGGCGCCGCAGGAGAACCTGCTCGCTCACTGAACAGCCGCCGGGTGCCCCCGACCGCCACGGCGACACGAGCAGATAGGTGAGCGCGTGATACAGGCCCACCACCCGGCGGCGCGCGCGGCGGCCCAGGGGGAAGATCCGCGGGACGCGACTCTGCATCTCCGCTCGTACGCTGATCCACCCCCTGGGGGTGCGCCCCTGAGCGCTACTGCGTCCGCAAGATGACGTGGAAGCCGAACGGCGTCTCGACGACCCCGCTCAGCGCGCCGACAGCGACGCTCTCCACCGCCTGCTCGAACTCGCGCACCATCGCCCCCTTCGGGAACCTGCCGAGATCGCCGCCGCGCGCCGCGGCCCCCGGCTCGTCGCTGTACTGGGCCACGAGGTCCTCGAACCTCGCCCCCTGCTGCGCTCTCCTGAGCGCCTGCTCGGCCAGCGCGCGCGCCTCGTCCCGGCTGCGCGTCACGTGCGGCGGGGCGCGTCGTGAGCTCGCATACATCACGAGCAGGTGCTTGGCCCCCAGGAGGCCGGGCGTCGTGGGCGGCTGCGGCGCTGCGGCCGGCTGCGCCGCGGCCGGCTGCGCTGCGGCCGGCTGCGCGCCGTGCAGCGACTCCTTCGTGGGGGGCTCGCGCGGGCCGAGCGCCCGGTCCACGAGCCGCTTGAAGCGCGAGGCCGACTGGGCGCCGCTGAGGAAGTAGTCGTTGATCGCGAAGGACGGCGTGCCGGTGATGTGGAGGCTCGCGGCGAGCTTGCTGTCCGCCTCGACGGCCGCGCGGTGCGCGCCCGAGTCGAGCGCTGCCCCGAGCTTCGCCACGTCGAGGCCGATCGCGGCAGCGTGGCGCTCGAGCGCCTCGCGGCCGAGCCCGCTCTCGGACTGGTCCTCCCACAGGCGCTGCGCCATGGCCCAGAAGCCGGCTTCGCCCTTCTGCCGGAACGCCTCGACGGACGCCTCGGCGGCGAGAAGCGCGTGCTTGTGGAACGGGAGCGGCAGGTGCCGGAACACGACGCGGACCTTGCCCGGATACGCGGCGATGATCTCGTCGAGCGTGGGCTGGACGCGCTTGCAGAACGGGCACTGGAAGTCGGCGAACATCTGGATCGTCACCTTCGCGCCGGGCTTCGCCCCCTTGCCGGGGTTGTCCCTCGTCGGCGCGGGGGCGAGGACCCGCTCGGGCGGCGTGCCGGCCTTCGCGTCCTTCTGCAGCGCGTCGTAGACCTTCGCGGGCGGCGTGCCCGAGGCGACGAGCTTCGCGGCGTGCGCGAGCTGCTCGCCGATGAGGGCCTCGAACTTCTCCGCCGGCTGGGCCCCCACGAGCCGCCTGCCGTTGATGAAGAAGTGCGGCGTACCTTTCGCCTGGAGGTCGTCGGCGAGGTTCTGGTCGCGCTCGATGCGCGCCGCGTGGCGCCGGGCGGCGATCGCCTTCTGCGCGCGCGCCACGTCGAGGCCGAGGGTCCTCGCGTGGGCCTCGAGGTCCGCGTCCTCGAGGCTGCCCTGCCGCAGGAGCTCGTACGCCTTCCAGAACGCCGCGTCGCCCTTCTGCGCCCTGGCCTCGAGCGCGAGCTCTGCGGCGGGCTCGGCACGGCGGTGGAAGGGCAGCGGGTTGTGCTTGAAGACGAGGCGGAGCTGCTGGCCGTACTTCTTCTCGAGGCCGTCGAGGGTCGGGGCGACCTTGCGGCAGAACGGACACTCGAGGTCCGAGAACATGACGAGCGTGACCGGAGCGCCCGCGTTGCCCCGGGTCGGCGACCCGTCGACAGGCACCTTCCACACGGTCCTGTCGTCCTCGGCCGGGGCCGACGAGGGCGGCGCCGGCGCGCGCGCCCTGTTCTGCGCGGACAGGGAGGCGTAGAGGCGCTCGCGCGGGACACCGGACCGCCGCAGCTCCTCGGCCGCCCGGAGCTGCTCGTCGATGAGGTCCCGGAGCTTGTCGACGGGCTGCGCGCCGCTGATGAACACGCCGTTGATGAACGACGCGGGGGTCCCCCTGACCCCGATGGCCTTGCCCGCCGCGAGGTCCTGCTCGACCTTCGGCTCGTGCTGCTGCCGCTCGACGGACGCACGGAACGCAGCCCGATCGACGCCCGCCTCGGCGGCCCACGCATCGATCGACTCCGGCGTGAGCGCGCGCTGGTTGGCGAAGGAGAGCTCGTGGAACCTCCAGAACGCTTCGGTCCCGCCGAGCCGGAACACCGTCTCGGCGGCGAGGTGCGCCGGGCGGGCGTTCTTGTGGAACGGCAGCGGGTTGTGCTTCCAGACGACGCGCAGCCGCTCGGGCCCGTAGGCCTGCTTGAGCTGCTCCAGCGTCGCCATGTACCGGCTCGTGAAGGGGCACTCGTAGTCCCCCCACACCACCACGGTCACCGGCGCGAGCGGGTCGCCCCACCACGGATCGGCGCGGGTGACGGGCACGGCGGTGCCGGGGTCCGGCTCGGGCTCGGCCGCCGCGACGGCGGCGGGCGTGGCCGGAGGCGGAAGCTCGACCGTCTTCGCGGGCTCGACCGGCGGCGGCGTCGCCGCGCCCGGCGCGCACGCGGCGAGCAAGATCCAGAGGAACAGCAGGGAAGATGAACCGAACAGCGGCGCTCGCGCTGGCATGGGTCCCCTCGTGTGGCGTGGTCCGTCGAGGGATCCTACACGGACGGCAACGGCTCAGGCTGCCTAGTTCCCACGCACCAGGGATCCGACGAGAGATTTCAACGCAAACGCGCAAAGGCGCAAAAAACTAGCAATTTCATGCATTTTTGCGTCTTTGCGTTGAAATCTCTCTCCGCTCGCGAGACACAACCCTGGCAGGAGCTCTGACCCGAGAGGTACTCGCCCTGCGCCGCGACCGCCGTCCCGGCGAGCGCATCGCTCCGCCTCGTGCCGACGGCTGCGTCAGCACAAAAAACAGAGCGCCCATTCGACGGCGGGGGGGAGCCGTCACGGGCGCTCTGGTCCAGGTACTTAGCAGGACGCGGGCCAGGGCATTCTCCTCGTCGTTTCAGGGGGATCTCCCTAGGACGAGTGCCTACGTCGTTCAGACTTGCAACGGGCGCTTGCAGACCCGCCAGGCGAGCTGGAAGCGGGCGCCCCCGTCCTTGCTTCGGGCCACGCCACGGCGACGGGATTGCCGCCCGCGGACACGGGTGGCGGGCTCTTCCCTGGCTGACCCCGGCGCCTCGGCGCGCAGCTCCCCCCGCGGCGCGGGGCTCCGCCGGCTCGGGGCGCGCGAAAGTCGTGTAAAAGAGCCGCGTGTCACCGTCCAGCGCCGATCCCGTGTCCTCCGCGCCGCCCGGAGGCGCTCCGCCATCGTCCAGGCCGAGCAGCGGCTCGCCCGGCGAGACGGAGGCCGCCGCCTCCCAGGACGCCAGCCGTCCGGCGATGCCCCCCGGGCGGCTCGATCGCCTCGTGGCCGCCTGGCCGCGTGTCGATCCGATCCTGTTCGCCGTCTATGCGGGGACCTGCGTGCTCTATGCCGCGGTCGCGTTCTACGGGGCGATGCACCGGCAGACGGGCGGCGTGTGGTCGGCGCCGCTCGACGACGTCTTCATCCACTTCGACTACGCCCGCGCCACGGCGCGCGGCTACCCGTTCGAATGGTCCGAGGGCAACGGGTTCTCGAGCGGGAACACGAGCCTGAGCTACCCGTTCGTCCTCGCGCTCGGGTACCTCATCGGGTTCCGCGGCCTGCTCTTGATGCAGTGGGCCGCGATCGTCGCCTGCGCCTCCACGCTCGGCTTCCTGCTCGTGGGCGCGCGGCTCCTCGAGCCGATCGGGCGCTGGGCCAAGTACCTGCTGCCGCCCGTGGCGCTCTGCATCGGCGCGCTCGACTGGTCGCTCTTCAGCGGGATGGAAAACGCCTTCCACCTCGGCGTCTGGGCCCTCGCCACCCTCGCCACGCTCTCGGTCGTCCGCGCGGCCTCTGCGCCGCGCGCGCCGGGCGGCGCAGGCGACGGCGCCGCGGCGCCGCCCAGGCGCCTCGCCCGCCTGGGCTGGCTCGCGGGCCTCGCCGGCGCGCTCCTCTACGCCACCCGGCCGGAGTCGGTCGTCTGCGTCGCGGCGCTCGGCGTGTACGCCGCCGTCGCCGTGCGGCGCGCGCACGGCGCGCGCGCCGCGATCGCGACCCTGCTCCGGACGTCGGTCCCCGGCGCGATCGCGTGCGTCGCCCAGGCGATCGCCAACCGCGTGTTCACCGGCGAGTGGTCGGCGAGCGGCGCGATCGCCAAGCTCGCGCTGAACAACCCGTACATGACGTCCGAGGAGAAGTGGAACACCTACGAGTTCCTCGTCACCTACGTCATCGCGCGCAACACGAACCACCACTTCTCGGACGCCCTCCCCTGGGGCTGGGTCGTCCCCGCCCTCGCGCTCGTCCCCCTCGCCTCGCGCAGGATGCGCGGGATCGCCGTCGTGCTCTGGGCCCAGGTCGTCGGCTGGCTCGCGCTCGTCGCGCTGAACGGCCAGGTGCGCTGGCAGAACGAGCGCTACACGATGCCCGCGGTCGCCTGGCTGCTCGTGCTCGCGGCGATGGGGCTCGCGCTGCTCGTCGCGCGAGCCGCATGGGCCGCGCGGGACAGCGCGGGCGACCGCCCGGCGCGGCCCGAGGGCGCCCCGGACGGGCGCACTGCGCGGCTCGCCGCCGCGCCGGCGAGCGCCCTGGGGGCCCGCGGCCGCGTCGCCGCCGGCAGCCTCGCCGTCCACGGCCTCTGGATCGCGCGCGTCGCGCTCGCCCTCGCCCTCGCCGCGGTCTTCTGGGTCCACCAGCTCCCCAGGATGCGCGACCAGATCTGGTTCTTCGGCCGCGCCAGCCGCAACATCCGCGACCAGCACCTCGTCGCGGGCAAGGTGCTCGCCCAGCTCGACGTGCGCCGCGTCCTCGTCGGCGACGCCGGCGCGCTCCTTTACGCGTCGGACAGGCCCGGCCTCGACCTCATCGGGCTCGGCGGCTACCACGACCTGCCCTTCGCGCGCGCGGGCGTCCACGGCCTTGGCGCCTCGCTGGAGCTCGTCGAGCGCATCCCGCCCGACGACCGCCCCGACGCGATGGCCATCTACCCGGGCTGGTGGGGCGAGCTGCCGGCCATCTTCGGCAGGCAGATCGTCTCGGTCCCCGTCGTCGGGAACGTGATCTGCGGCGGCGCCGAGAAGGTCATCTACCGGGCCGACTGGAGCCCGTTCGCGCACGGCGAGCCGCCCGCGTCGATGCGCGCGGACGAGCAGGTCGTCGACGAGCTCGACGTCGCCGACCTCGTGAGCGAGCGGGAGCACGGCTACGCCTTCCCGAGGCCGCAGGCCGGCTTCGTCACCTTCAGCGTCCTCCCGGACCCGCGCGGGTCCGGGCGCGACCGGTTCGACGCGGGGCGCGTCATCCCGGGCGGCAGGAGCGAGACCGCCCGCCTGCGCGCGCCGCAGCGCGGCCCCGGCCGGCTCGTGGTCCGCACCGCGGCGACGCGCCCCGCCGCGATCCGCGCGACGGCGGACGGCCGGGAGCTCGGCCAGATCGCCGTCCGCGCGGGCGACGGCTGGACCGAGGCCTCGATCGACCTGCCCGAGGGCCTGCCCGAGACGTTCACGCTCACGCTCACGCCGGTCGAGGGGGAGTGGGTCGACCACCACGTCTGGGTCCTCGAGCGCGCCGCGCGCCCCGAGGCGCGCCCGCTCGCCGGGCCGTGACGTGCGCGCCGGCCTGCCCCGCGACCCGGCGCAGTGGGTCGCGCTCGCGCTCTCCCTGGCCGCGCTGCTCGCCGGCGCCTGGCGCCTCCGCCGCGGCCGCTCGCCCGCGGCGTCGCGCCCCGGCCCCGCGCCCCGCGCCCGCGCGGCCCCGGGCCTCGCGATCGCGGCGGCCCTCGCGGCCCTCGCGGCGCTGATCTCGGCCGCGTACGTCGCGGTCTACCTGCGGGGCGGCCCGCGCATCATCGACGCAACGAGCTACTGGCTCGAGGCGCGCGCGATGGCGGCGGGGTACCTCGCGTGGCCGGTGGACGAGCCCGCGGCCTCGGTGCTCGGCCGGTTCCTCGTCCGCAGCGACGCGGCGGCCCACGGCGGCGCGGCGCTCAGCGGCGCCGCCGCGAGCAACGCCGACCACGTCGCGGTCATCTTCCCCCCGGGCTACCCCGCCGTCCTCGCGCTCGGCTTCCTCGCGGGGGCGCCGCTCGCCGTGGGCCCCCTGCTCGCCGCCGCGCTCGTGCTCGCGACCCACGATCTCGCCGCGCGGTTCGCGCCGGAGCCCCCGGCCGCCGCCGGGGGCGCCGCGCGGCTCCCCTTCGTGCCGGTCGTCGCCGCGCTCTTCTCGGCGCTCTGCGCCGCGCTCCGCTACCACACCGCCGACACGATGTCGCACGGGCTCGCGGCCCTCTGCTTCACGGTCGCCCTGGCGTCGGCGCGGCGCGCGCTCGACGAGGTCCGCGACGGCGCGACGGGCGCGCCGCGAGGGCGGCTCGATCCGGCCGTCCGCGCCGCCGCCGTGGCCGGGCTCGCGGCAGGCTGGCTCGCGGCGACGCGCCCGCCGAGCGCGCTCGCCCTCGCCGCGGCGCTGCTCCTCGTGCTGCTGCCGGCGCGCGCGCGCGCGGCGGCCGGCGCTCGCGAGCGCGACCCCGCGCCGCTCCCTTCGCCGCGCCTCGGGAGGCTCGCCGCGGCGATGGCGATCGGCGCGCTCCCCGGCCTCGCGCTGCTCGCGGCGCACCAGCGCGCCGCGACGGGCGCCTTCGCCTCGTCGCAGGCCGCCTACTACGCCGTCTCCGACGGCCCGCCCGGCTGCTTCCGCTACGGCTTCGGCGCCGGCGTCGGGTGCCTCGGCGAGCACGGCGACTTCGTTCGCCATAACCTCGCGGAAGGATACGGTTTTCTCGCCGCCGCGGGCACGACGCTGCGCCGCCTGAAGCTGCACCTCGTCGACGCGCTCAACGCCGAGCCGCTCGCGCTGCTCGTGATCGCCGGCGCCGCGATCGCGCTCCGGAGCCCGCGCGCGCGCCCCCTCGCGATCGCGCCGCTCCTCCAGGTCGCCGCCTACGCTCCCTTCTACTTCGACGGCAACTACCCCGGCGGCGGCGCGCGCTTCTTCGCCGACGTCCTGCCGCTCGAGCACGTCCTCGCCGCCATGGCCGTCGTCGCGATCGCGGAGCGCGCACGGGCCGCGGGCGAGGGCCACGGCCTCGCGGGCCGGCCCCGCGCGCTCGCCGCGGCGCTCGTCGCGGCGGCGCTCCCGCTCGCCGGCTTCGCCTTCCGCGCGGGGTTCGACCACGCCGCGCTGCGCGATCGCGAGGGCGGCCTGCCCATGTTCGATCCCGCCGTCGTCGCGCGCGCGGGGGTCGCGCGCGGCCTCGTGTTCGTCGATACGGATCACGGCTTCAACCTCGGCTTCGACCCCGCCCCGGGCGACATCGCGGTGCTGCGCCACCGCGGCGACGCGCTCGACCGGATGGCGTGGGAGGCCCGCGGCCGCCCGCCCGCCTACCGCTACCGCTTCGCGATCCCGGACGGCGGCGGCCTCGCCTCCGCCTCGATCGCGCCGCTCGTCCTCGACGGCATCGGCAGCTCGCGCGACGCCACGTCCCGCGGCGAGGCCGTGCCCGGCGAGGCCGTGCCCGGCGAGGCCGTGCCCGGCGAGGCCGTGATCGAGGGCGAGTCGCTGTGGCCGCCGCGCGCCCAGCGCGGCGCCTGGGCATGGCCCGAGCACGCCGGCGGCACGTGCGCCTCGGCGGGGCGCCTCCTCGCGGTGCACCCGTCGGCCGGCGACGCCTCCATGGCGACCGGCGACGCCGTCGTGCGCGTCGGCCTGCCCGCCCCGTGGCTCCGCGGCGCCCGGATCAGCCCGCGCGTGGCGGTGTCGGGCGACGGCGCGGGCGAGGTGCGCCTCCTCGTGGACGGCGCCCTGATCCATGTGTGGCAGGTCGAGCCCGCCGCGCCGGGCTCCGGCGCGCCGCTCGCCTGCGCCGAGCTCCCGCCGCACCCCGTCCCCGAGCGCGCCGTCGAAATCGAGCTTTCCCTCGCGCGCCGGAGCGCCGCCCCCGGCGCCGCGAGCGCCCCCGGAAACCCGCGCCGCAGCGCCGGGATCGATAAAACCGAGGGAGAAACAGGCCAATCACGCCAATCACGCCAGGCAAGCCGAGCAAACAAGGCAGGTCGGACAGGCGAACAAGGCGCGACCAGCGGCCTCTTCGCTCTTGACGCGGTCCGGGTCGCCGGCGGGAATTCGGTTGACCGCTAGTCCCGTAACATGCGAGGTTTTCTTAGGATTCTGTTGTCATGCGGCCCCTGGACCGGCGCATCCCCGGGGCCCTGCGGTGAAGGCGGCAAGCCGAGCGCCGGCGGTGGTCCGCTCGGGTGGGGGAGGTGGACCATGACGAAAAGCGAGCTCATCGACGCGATCGCGGGACGGGGGGAGCTCACCAAAGCTCGAGCCGAGCTCGTGGTGAACTGCGTCTTCGACGCGATGACCCAGGCGCTCCAGCGCAACGAGGGCATCGAGATCCGCGGGTTCGGCAGCTTCACGGTCAGGCCGTACAAGCCGTACAGCGGCAGGAACCCGCGCACGGGCCAGCCGGTGCCCGTGCCGGCCAAGCGGCTCCCCTTCTTCAAGGTCGGCAAGGAGCTCAAGGAGCTCGTCAACGCGAGCCGCGCCTACGCCATCTCGGGCGACGACGACGACGAGGACGACGACGACGAGGACAGCACCGACGACGAATGAGGTGACGCGCCCCCCTGCCCTGCCGGCCCGCGCCCGAGCGGGCCGAGAGGGCACGCCCGCGCCCCCCTGACGTCGCGCGCGTCCCCGACGTCGCGCGCGTTCCCGACGTCACGCGCGTCCCCGACGTCACGCGCGTCCCCGACGTCACGCGCGTCCCCGACGTCACCCGCGTTCCCGACGTCGCGCGCGTTCCCGACATCACGCGCGTGCCCCGACGTCGCGCGCGTCCCCGACGTCGCGCGCGTTCCCGACGTCACGCGCGTCCCCGACGTCACGCGCGTCCCTCGCCCCCCTGGCGGGCGGTTGCGCTGCGCGGTAGAAGCGGGCCCCCATGGTCCCCGCCGAACGTCAGCTCGAGATTCTCTGCAAGGGTGCCGTCGACCTCCACGTCCGCGCCGAGCTCGAAGAGCGGCTCCGCGAAGGAAAGCCGCTGCGCGTGAAGGCCGGCTTCGACCCGACCCGCCCCGACCTCCACCTCGGCCACACGGTCGTGATGCAGAAGATGCGGGAGTTCCAGGAGTTCGGGCACACGGTCGTCTTCGTCGTCGGCGACTTCACGGCCATGGTCGGCGATCCGACCGGCAAGAACGAGCAGCGCCCGCGGCTCTCGCGCGAGGAGGTCGTCGCCGCGGCGGAGACCTACCAGGCGCAGGCGTTCAAGGTCCTCGACAGGAGCAGGACCGAGGTCCGCTACAACTCCGAGTGGCTCAACAGGCTCGATCCGGCGCGGATGATCGAGCTCTGCGCGAAGTACACGGTCGCCCGCATGCTCGAGCGCGACGACTTCAAGAAGCGGTACGAGGAGGCGCGGCCCATCCACGTGCACGAGTTCATGTACCCGCTGCTCCAGGCCTACGACTCTGTCGAGCTCGAGGCCGACATCGAGCTCGGCGGCACCGACCAGCTCTTCAACCTGCTCGTGGGGCGCGACCTGATGCCCCGCTACGGCAAGCGCGCCCAGATGGTGATGACGATGCCGCTCCTCGAGGGCACGAACGCGCGTATGGAGGACGGCAAGGTGGTCGGCGCCAAGATGTCGAAGAGCGCCGACAACTACGTCGGCATCACCGAGCCGCCGTTCGACATGCTCCAGAAGCTGATGCTCGTCGATGACGGCGTGATCTGGCGCTACATGGAGCTGCTCTCGTCGCGCCCGCCCGAGGAGGTCGCCCGCCTCCGGGAGGCCGTCGCCCGCGGCGAGCAGAGCGTCATCGCGGTGAAGGAGCTCTTCGCGCAGGAGATCGTCACCCGCTTCCACTCGGCCGAGGACGCGCGCGCGGCACTCGAGCGGCGCCGCAGCGTCGCGGCCGGCGGCCTGCCGGAGGTGATCGAGGAGATCCCGGTGGCGAGCGAGCGCGACACGATCCCGATCGGCAACGCGCTCTCGCTGGCGGGGCTCGCCGAGTCGACGTCCGCGGCGCGGCGCCTCGTGAAGGGCGGCGCGGTGCACCTCGACGGCGAGGTGGTCAAGGACGAGCAGCTGAAGCTCGAGCGTGGGAAGCGATACCTTGTCCGCGTCGGCTCGAAGAACCGCCGCTTCGCCTACCTCGTCGTTGGCTGACGCGCCCGGGCGGGGGCTGCGCCGGCGCGGCGTGATCGGCGGCGTCCTCGGGTGCGTCTTCGGCCTGGCGCTGCCCGCGTGCGGCGGCGCGCCGAGCCCGCCCGCCCGGCCGGCGCCGCCGCTGCCGCCGCTCGCCACGGCGGACCTCGCGCGCCTCCTGCCGCAGGCGGGGCTCAGGTGGCTGATCCTCGCCCGGCCCCGCGAGATCGCGGCGGTGCCGTGGCTCATCCCGTCGATAGCGATCGTCGCGCCCGAGGAGAACCTGGCCCGGCACGCCCGCGCGACGGGCATCGACCTGCGGCAGGTGCGCGAGGCGGCGATCGCGTCGTACGTGTCGGACGAGAGCCCGACGGGCGAGGCCCGGCTCTACCTGGCGCGCCACAGCGGCGATCCGCGGACCATCGAGCGCCTCTTCCGGGGGCGGCTCACGGGCAAGGAGCGGCGCGCGCTCGATCGACCGGACGTCGTGCGGGTGACGGGCGACATCGGCCGGGCGCCGCACGCGCTGGTGCTGCTCGGGCCGGACGTCGTGGGTGTGCAGGACGGCGGCAGCCCGCTGCGCGGGCCGGCGCGCGTGGCGTCGCTGTACGCGCTCGGGCGCCTCAAGCGCTCGCCGACGGCGCTCGCGGAGGGCCCGCTCGCGGCGCTGGCGGCCCGCTTCGGCCCGGCGCCCGTGCGCGCGTTCGCGCCGGGGCCGTTCGACGGGGAGCTCGCCCGCGGCGCGCGCGGGCTGCTCGCGGCGGCGACGGCCGTCGGCGCGGCCGCGAGGCCGAGCGCGCGCGAGGGGATCGCGCTCGCGATCGCCGTGGCGGGCGATTTCTCGACGAGCGGGGAGGCCGCGTCGGAGGAGCTGCTCGCCGCGTGGAACGAGCTCGCGCACGGGTCGTTCGGCCACCTGCTCGGGCTCGACGCGCCGGTCGAGCCGCCGCTCGCCACGCACGCGCCCGACGCCGTGGCCGTCGCCGTCGAGCTGAGCCCGCGGGCGCTCGCGCGGGGGCTCGCGGCGGCGACGGGCGAGCGGATCGAGGAGATGCTGCGGTAGGCGCGGGGGCGCCTCGCCGGTAAACCTCATCAGAGACATGCCCACCACGATCAGCGGCTTCTTCCTGCAGTGCGCCTCGCTCGGCGCGCTCGAGCTCGTCCTGCCCGCCGCCGAGGCGCCGTTCGGCGTCGAGCATCACCGCCGCGAGGACGCCGGCAGGCCGTGGCGCCACGTGGCGACGTTCGCGCGGGAGCTCGGCCAGGTCGGCGCGGCGACGCTGATCCAGAGCAATTTCGGCGATCTGGGCAATCTCGAGGCGGTGGCGCGCGCGGGCGATCGGCTGGCCGCGTTCTGGTGCGCGCCCGCGGGCGAGCCGTCGTGGAGCGAGCCGCGGCTGTTCGCGGAGGGCGCGGCCGGCGACCCCGCGCTGATCCAGGGCGGCTTCGGGGGGCGGGGCAACTTCGAGCTCGTGGTCCCGCACACGAGCGGCGGGATCGCGCACTACCACCGCGACAACGACACCGCGGAGCTCGTCTGGCGCGGGCCGACGATCTTCGGCGCGGACGTGGGTCGGCTCGAGGCGGTCGCGATGATCCAGCGCGGGGGCGACCTCGAGGTCGTCGCGCGCGCCGGCGATCGCCTGCTGATGTTCTGGCGCGCCGGCGGGCCCGGGGCCGCGTGGCAGGGCCCGGAGGACGTCGTCGCCGGGGTCCGGGGGACGCCGGCGCTCTTCCGCAGCACGTCCGGCGGCGAGGGCGCGCTCGAGCTGCTCTCGCCGCTCGCGGGCGTGGGGCTCGCGCGGTGGTACCGCAGCGAGGGCGCCCGCGGGGCGCGCTTCCGCGGGCCGACGGTGTTCGCGACGGAGCTCGGCCGGTGCGAGGCGGTGTCCGCGATCGAGAGCCGGCCGCTCGGGCGGGTCGAGCTCGCCGTGCGCGCAGGAGGGCAGGTCGCCCACCTCGTGCGCGACGGCGAGAGATGGTCGCGTCCCGTGATGCTCCGCAGCGGGTCCGCTCCCGCGGCGGCCGCTCCCGCGCCCGCGACGCCGCCTCCGCCTGCCGCGGCGGCCGCTCCTGCGCCGGCCACGCCGCCTCCCGCGGCGCCGTCCCCGCCTGCGCCGCCCGCCGCCCGTGCGGCGCCACGGCTGCGCGTCGGGCCGCACCGGGCGGGGTTCCGCCGCATCGGCTCGCTCTCGCTGTCGGCGGACGCGTGCTACCCGGACACCTGGCCGTTCCAGGGCGCGGTTTACCGCTCTCCCGCGCGCTGCGCCGCGCTGCTCTACTACCCTGCGTCGGCGGACGGCGAGGAGGCGCCGCTCTCGCCGGGAGGCCCGTTCCCCGCCATCGCGATCGCACACGAGCGGCGCCTCGCCGCAGGCGCGGCCGGGACGCCCGCGGGCCTCGACCAGGACCACCGCCAGCTCGCCGGCGTCATGGCGCACCTCGCGCGCTGGGGCTTCGTCGTCATCGCGCCGGACCTCTCCTGGCTCACGCCCGACGACGCCCCCCAGCGCCGCGCCGCGGCGCTCCGGGACGCGCTCTCGCACCTCCGGGCCGGCTCGCGCGGCCCGCTCCTCGCCGACTACGATCGGGTGGGGCTCCTCGGCCACGGGCTCGGCGCGCAGGCGGCGCTCGCGCTCGCGCTCGACGCCGCATGCCCGTTCGACGTCCGCGCCCTCGCGCTGCTCGCGCCGTCGGGCGAGCCCGAGCGCGCTCCGCCCATCGACGCGCTCGCGCCCCGCCCGGTGCTCCTCGTCCGCGGCACCGCCGACCCCATCGCCGCCGGCGTTCCGGCGGCGCTCTACCACCGCGCGCGCGCGCCGAAGCACCTCGTGACCGTGCCCGGCGCAAACCACTTCGGCTACACGACCTCGCTCGGGGCCGAGCCGCACGACGGCCCCGCGGAGCTCCCGCGGCGCGAGCAGCAGGCGATCGCGATGGGGTACCTGGCCGCGTTCTTCAACGGCTACCTCCGGGACGCGCGCGGGTGCCTCGACGCGCTCTCGGGCAAGGCGTCGCTCGAGGGGCTCGAGGCGAGGGAGATCCCGGTGACCGCGGAGCTGCCCGGCGCGTGCCCCCGGGCCTGAGCCTGCGCGGGCTCGAACCAGCGGCCCTGGGCTCTGGAGCGGAGAGGGCGCGGCCCGATCTGCCGGATGCTGCCCTGATGTACCGTCGCCGAGGGCTCGACGCCCGGACGCGGTCAGCCCCGCTCCTCGCCGAGCCAGCGGGCGAGGCTGAGATCGAGCTGGCTCGCGACCAGGTCGGCGAGCGAGCCGATGTCCGAGCGGCTCACGCCCAGGCGCTCGTGCAGGTGACGCTGCACCTCGCACGCGATGGTCTCGCGCGACCTGGCGATCCACCGCGACACGGTGGACTGATTGACCTTGTAGAGGACACCGATCTTCTCGTGGCTCATGCCGCTCACGAGATGGAGGCGCAGAATCACCCGCTCGCGCTGCGTGAGCGCGGCGAGCGCGGCGTGGAACGCCTCCCGGAACTCGCTGCGATACCGGATCTTGAGGTAGTCGAGCTCTGGATCGGCGCCCGCCGGCAACGCCTCGCTGAGCTCATGCTCCCCTGCCTGATCCCGCGCGCCCGCGCCGCGCACGAGGCTCAGGCCGGTGCGCTGCGCGGCCACGCCGACCCAGCTCGATAGCGGGCCACGCCCGGAGTAACCCGCGATCTTCGGGGGCTCGCCGTTCCTGCCCACAAACAGCTTCTCGCGCAGGATCTGCCGGACCTCGTCGCCGAAGCTCGGCGAGCTGTCGACGAGGCGGAGAAACGCCGCGATCGTCGACGCGTAGCTCGCCTCGAACCGCTCAATCGCCCCCTTGATCCCGTGGGCGCACGCGCAGGCAAGGTAGAGATCCGCGGCGTGGATCTCGGCGAGCGCGCGGGCAAGATCGGCGTCGGGCGGGGTGCGCTCGGCGAGGTGGCGGATGAACAGACCGGCGCCGACGTCGAGCCCCGGCCACGCCGCGCGGCCCGACTCCCACAGCCGGACGAGGAGCGCGTCGAAGGCGCCGGGGAGCTCGTGCTCGACCACGCTGCCCCGGTGGTGCTTCAAGAAGACCGCCAGGAGATTCTCGGCTTCCATGGCGCTTTCCGGCACGTTACCGGGGTCCGTCGGTCGAGTGCCTTTCGAGCATTCCATCTACCGAATCCGGCGCGCCACGACAATCCTCCGCAGCGTGGCGCCCGGCGATTTCAGCGCGGGCACCTCGTCGCTCGCCGCGCGCGGGCGAGCCCCGGAGACGCCGCCCGGTCCGGTCAAGCGCCCCGGGGGTGCCACCCGGGCCCGGCGCTCCTTCAAGAGAAGAGGCGGAGTCGATCGGGGGCGACTCCAGGGGACCGCCACGCAGCGGGTCAGCGCCGACGATGGGCGCTTTCATTTTTTGTGCATGACCCCGGATCTCGCGGCGTCTCCTTCTCGATTGGGGCCGGCATCGACCCGCCGCGCCGGCGACACCGGCGGGCGGCGTGACGGATGACGAGCGCGAGGAAGGTCACGTAGAGTGGGCTAGGGGGATTGGGCCCTGCAGGGCCGATATCGACCGGCGCTCGCAGGCCGGGAGCGCGCGCGCGCCCGCGTGGCGAGCGAGAGGGCACAGAGCGGATGCAGCAATGTCCTGATGAGGAGATGTTCGTCGAGTTCTTCGCGGGGCGGCTCTCCGCGGCCGCGATCGCGACGATCGAGCAGCACGTCGACCGGTGCCGGTCGTGCGTCGATCTGATCACCGTCGCCGCCTCCGCGCTGACGGGCAAGGAGCAAGACGTCACCCGCCCGGCCCGCCCCGCGCGAGCGCGCGGCGAGCCGGCAACGACGCTGCGGACCATTGGCGGATACCGCATCCTCGAGCCCGTCGGGTACGGAGGGATGGGCATCGTCTACCGCGCGGTCCACGTCGCCTCGGGCGAGGCGGTGGCGCTGAAGACGGTGCGAGTGCACGAGCAGGGCGCGCTCGCCTCGATCCGCCGCGAGATCCATGCGCTCAGCCGCCTTCACCACCCCGGCGTGGTGCGCATCCTCGAGCACGGGATCGAGGGGGGGCGGCCGTGGTACGCGATGGAGCTCATCGAGGGCCGCCCGCTCGAAGGGCACCTCCGGGCGCTGCACCCGCAGCAGGGGGACGGAGGCCAGACGCCGGCGGCGGCGCCGCGCCTCGCGGGGATCCTCGGCGCTCTCCGCCGGCTCTGCGGAGCGCTCGGCTTCTTGCACGGGCGCGGCGTCATCCACCGGGACGTCACGCCGCGGAACATCGTCGTCCGGCCGGACGGGGCGCCGGTGCTCATCGACTTCGGGCTGGCCATGAGGAACGCCGGCGCCGGGCGCGATCTGCTCGACTCCCTCGCCGCCGTGGAAGGCACGATCGCCTACATGGCGCCGGAGCAGATCCGGGGGGAGCAGCTCGATCCGCGCGCGGACCTCTACGCGATGGGCTGCATCCTCTACGAGGCCGTCACCGGACAGCCGCCCTTCGATGCGGCGTCGGCGGTCATGACCGCGCTCCAGCACGTCAGCGCGGCGCCGCCGCCGCCATCCCAGCTCGCGCCGGGCATCGACCCCGCGCTCGAGGCGCTGATCCTGCGCCTGCTCGAGAAGCGACCCCGCGACAGGATCGCCTACGCGGAGGACGTCGCGCTGGCGCTCGCGCCGTTCTGCGAGCCGGCGCGCGCGCCCTCGCGGCCGGACAGCCGGCCGCAAATCTACCTGTACCGGCCCGAGTTCTCCGGGCGCGACGAGCTGCTCCGGCGCAGCGAGGCCCTGCTCCGCCGGGCGGGCGGCGGCCGCGGAGCGCGGATGTTCATCGCGGGAGAGAGCGGGATCGGCAAGACGCGCCTCGTGAGCGAGATCGCAGGGCGCGCCCGGGCGCGCGGCTTCCGCGTCATCGCCGGAGAGTGCGTGGCCCTGAGCGCCCACCCGACGCACGAGACCGAGCGGTCAGCCGCGCTCCACCCCCTCCGGCCGATCCTGCGGCACCTCGTCGAGGTCTGCACCGAGTCGCTCGCGCGCGCCGAGCGCCTCGTGGGCGCCCGCGGGAAGGTGCTCGCCGCGTACGAGCCGAGCCTGTCCGCCCTCCCCGGCCAGCACGCCTACCCGGACCCGCCGCCGCTGTCCGCGAAGGCCGCGCGCGATCGGCTCCTCGCCGCGCTCCACGAGACGATCGCCGCGCTCGCGGACGACACGCCGCTGCTCCTGCTCGTCGACGACCTTCAGTGGGCCGACCAGCTGTCCCTCGACGTCCTCGAGACGTTCCCGCCCGGCTTCTTCGATGAGCACCGCGTCGTGCTGATCGGCGCGTACCGCAGCGACGATCCCGGCGCGCACGTCGAGCGCGCGCTCGGCGCGCCCGACGTGCAGCGGGTGGCCCTGGAGCGGTGCGACGGCGCGACGATCCGGCGGATGGCCGGCGACATGCTCGCGCTGGACGCGATCCCGGCGGCGTTGCTCGACCGCCTCGCCGACGCGACCGAGGGCAACCCCTTCTTCGCGGCCCAGTACATGCGCCTGGCGGTGGAAGAGGGCTGCATCGTGCGGGACGCCGGCGGCGTGTGGCGGCTCGGCGCGACGGGAGACGAGGAGCGGCGGCTGCCCGGCTCGCTCCAGGCCCTGATCCGACGCCGCCTCGACACGCTCTCCGCTCAGGCCCGGCAGCTCATCGAGATAGCGTCCGTCCTGGGCCGGGAGAGCCGCGTCGATCTGCTCCTCGAGACCGCGAGGCTGATCGAGGCCGACGCGCTCGACGCGCTGAGCGAGCTTATCTGGAGGGGCCTGCTCGAGGAGGTCGAGGGGGATCACGTCCGCTTCGTTCACGACAAGCTGCGCGAGGTGGCGTACGACGGGCTCGCGCCCGAGCGCGCCATCGAGCTGCACCGCCGCGCCGCGCTCGCGATCGAGCGCCGGGCCGGCCTCGCCCCGGTGGAGAGCGCGCTGTACCCGATGCTCGCGCACCACTGGGCGTCCGCCCGGGTGTACGACAAGGCGATCCACTACCTCGAGAAGGCCGGCGACCTGGCGCTGGAGAGGGCGGCGCACGCGGACGCCGCCGGCTTCTTCAGCCGCGCCGTCGCGCTCGAGCCGCACCTGCGCGGCGCCGGCGCCGCGCCCGTCGATCCGGAGCGCGCGGCGCGCTGGCAGCGCCGCCTCGGCGAGGCCTACTACGCGCTCGGCGATCTTCCCAGGTGCGAGGGGTGCTCGTCGCAGGCGCTCAGGGGCTTCGGCCACCCGCTGCCGCGGTCGCGCGCCGGCTGGGCCGCGCAGCTCTTCGCGCAACTCGGGCTGCAGGTGCGGCACGCCCTGCGGCCGGGCGGCGACGTGGAGCGCTCGCCGCACCACCGCGCGCGCCTGCAGGAGGCGGCGCTCGCCGCGGCGAGGATCGCGCATCACTACTACTTCACCAACGACGCGCTGGCGCTCGCGACGGTCTCCCTCATGTCCGTCAACCTCTCCGAGCGCGCCGCGGTGGACCTGCCGCTGGCGCGCCCCTACGCCCAGCTCGGCTACTTCGCCGGCGTCTCGCGGCTCCGCTCCCTCGCCGACACCTACTTCGAGCGCGCGCGGCTCAACGCGGAGGCGGCCAACAACCCCGGCGAGCTCGCCGTCGCGCTCTACCACGAGGCGGCCTACCACGTCGGCCTGGGCGCGTGGAGCCGCGCGCACGCGGCCGGCGGGCGCGCGCTCAAGCTCCTCGGGGAGATCAAGGGGATCCAGGAGACCGAGATCACCCATACGGTCCTCGCGCACGCCGAGTACTGCGCGGGCGACTACGTTGCCTCGATCGCCCGCTGCGAGCTGCTCTTCAGCTCGGCGCGCGCGCGCGCCAACGTGCAGCACGAGGCCTGGGGCCTGTACGCGAGCGCGCGCAGCCTGATCCGGCTCGGGAAGCTCGACGACGCGCTCGATCGGATCACCCGGGCGCAGGCGCTCCTCCGGAGGCAGCCGGAGCTGCCGTCGGAGATCCTCTGCCTCGGCCTCGCGGCGCTGGCCCGCCTCAGGCAGGGAGATCTCGCCGCCGCGGAGCGCGGCGCGGACGCCGCGATGTCGCTGGTCGATCGCGTATCCCCGGTGTTCTCGCTCGGAGACGGCTACGCCGCCGCGGCGGACGTGTACCTCGCGCTCGGGGAGCGGCGCCGGAGCCGGGGCGACGCGCTGGACGCCCCGCTGCGCGCGCGGATCGACAGGACCTGCACGGTGCTGCGGCGCTTCGCGCTGCTGTTCCCTATCGGGCAGCCGAGCGCCCTGCTCGCCGACGGCCGCGCCCACCTGATCGCAGGCCGCGCGCGCCGCGCCGAGCGCTGCTTCCAGCGCGCGCGGGACCGCGCCGCCGCGCTCTGCATGCCGTACGAGGAAGCCCTGGCAGAGCTCCTCCTCGCCCGCCACGCCCGGGTGAGCGCGCCAGTCCGGGAGGAGCGCCTCCGCGCCGCAGCGTGCCTGTTCGATCGGCTGCAGTGCGAGCCGCCTCGCTGACGGATCGGTGAACAGACGACGAGCCCCGGGGAGCCGCCGGCCTGCGTGCCGGCTGCTCCAGAAGGAGTTGGAACATGCCTGAATCGGTCACCGCGAAGAAAGAGAAGATCGCCATCCTGGGAGGCGGCATGGCCGCGCTCACGGCAGCCTTCGAGCTGAGCCGCACGCCGGAGCTCCGCGCCCGCTACGACATCACCGTCTATCAGACGGGCTGGCGGCTCGGGGGCAAGGGCGCGAGCGGCAGGAACGCCGCGCACGCGCACCGCATCGAGGAGCACGGCCTGCACATCCTGATGGGCTTTTACCACAACACGTTTCGCGTGCTCCGCGGCTGCTACGAGGAGCTCGGCCGCGAGCCCGGCTCGCCGCTCGCGACGATCGAGGACGCCATCAAGCCGCACAGCTTCGTCGCGATCGCCGAGCAGGTGGACGGGCGCTGGGAGCCGTGGCCGCTGCCGTTCCCGCCGATGCCCGGGAAGCCGGGCATGGGCGACGTGGGGACCCTTGCGCCGCTCGATTACATGAAGCGGCTGCTCGCGTGGGCGCAGGGGCTGTTCGCGCGATCCGGAGCGGCGCAGCAGATCGCGCCCAGCCTGCGCGATGACATCACCGACGTGGACCGGATCCTCGATGAGGAGGTCGCGCCAGGCGCGCCGCTGACGCGCGGCCTCGGCGGCGGCGGCGCGCCCGGCGACCGCGGGCTCGTCGATCGCGCGCTGCGGCTCGAGGCGCTCGTGGACGACCTGTACGCAGACCGCTCGCGGCATATCGTGCCGGTCTCGGCCTATCTCTACCTGGCCCAGCAGCTCGGAGAGCTCGATCTCTGGAACCCCGGGAAGCGCCTCGCCTGGCTGGTCGAGCGATTCCGCGCCTGGCTGGGCAAGCTCATGAGCCCTCACCTCGAGGGCTCGACGCCGCTGCGCCGGCTCTGGATCATCCTCGATCTCGCCCTCACCACCGTCATCGGCGTCCTCAAGGACGATGTCGCCGGCGCGCCCGACGGGTGGGCCTCGCTCGACGACCTCGATCTGCGCGACTGGCTCGCGCGCCACGGCGCGTCGGAGATCGCGCGCCAGTCGGCGCCTGTCCGCTCCATTTACAACCTCGTCTTCAGCGCGCCCGGCCAGATCGCCGCCGGCACGCTGATCCACGGCGTGATGCGGATGACGTTCGGCTACAGGGAAGCGATCTTCCAGAAGATGCAGGCCGGGATGGGCGACGTCATCTTCGCGCCGCTCTACCTCGTGCTGTCGCGGCGCGGGGTGAAGTTCGAGTTCTTCCATCGCGTCGACGAGCTCATCCTGTCGCCCGAGAAGAAGCGGATCGCGGCCATCAAGGTGGGGCGGCAGGTGTTCCCCAAGGGGCCCGCGTACGATCCGCTCTACGACGTCGACGGGCTGCCCTGCTGGCCGTCGGCGCCGCTCTACGACCGGATCGAGGGCGGCGAGGCGCTGCGCCAGAGCGGGCAGAACCTCGAGTCGTGGTGGAACACGTGGCCTGACGCCGAGGCGCGCCGGCTCGAGCTGGGCAGGGACTTCGATCGCGTCGTGCTCGGCATCGCGATCGGCGCGTTCCCCGAGATCTGCAGGCAGCTCATCGAGGCGCACGCGCCGTTCGCGGCCATGGTCGCGAACGTCAAGACGACCGAGACCCAGGCCGCGCAGCTCTGGATGAAGAGCGATCTCGCCGGGCTCGGGTGGACCCTCGAGTCGCCCGTGCTCGACGGCTTCGCGGAGCCCTTCGACACGTGGGCGGACATGAGCCACCTGCTCCCGCGCGAGCGGTGGAGCGCAGCGGGCGGCCCTCGCCACATCGCCTACCTGTGCAGCCGGCTGCCCGACGACACCTCGCCGAGGCCCTCCGGTCCGGGCGACATCGTCGCCCACCGGACGTCGCAGGTCCGGGAGAACACGATCACGTGGCTCCGCGATCATGCCGGCGCGCTCTGGCCGGGCGCCGCCAACGCGCAGAGGGGCGGCGAGTTCGACTGGTCGCTGCTCGTCGACCCCGAGGAGCGCGAGGGAGAGGCGCGCCTCGACGCGCAGTACTGGCAGGCGACATTCTGCCCCTCCGAGCGGTACGTGCTCGGCGTTCCGGGCAGCACGAAGCACCGGCTGCGTGCCCACGAGTCGGGCTTCGAGAACCTGGTGCTCGCGGGGGACTGGGTGCGCACCGGCATGAACGCCGGCTGCGTGGAGGCCGCGGTGATGGCTGGGCTCCAGGCGTCGCGGGCGATCTGCGGACAGCCCGCGGTGATCCCGGGGGACGAGTGACGCCGGCCGCCGCGAGGCGGGAGGAGAGACCATGATGCCTGTCGACAAGCCTCGTTACATCGAGCGTGGTGGGGAGATCGTCGTCCGGCAGCCGCTCGGGCTGCAGGACGTCACGATGTATTCGTTCGTGCTCGCCGCGGACCGCGACCGGCTGGCCGCGCTCGTGGACCGGGATCTCAACGCCCCGGCGGCCGGCGCCGCGCGGTACGTCCCCGCCGGCCCGTTCGTCGCGCTCGTCTGCGCGGACATCGCCCGCGGCCAGGCCCTGAACGAGCCGGATCGCAGCAAGGGGTGGATGGCCGAGAGGGACGTCGCGTTCTGGATACCGCTGTTCGCCGGCAAGCAGGTAGGCCCGGTGTTCGTCCCGCAGCGGCTGGTCTTCTATCTCCCGTACGTGTTCGTCGACAACATCGCGGCCACGGTCACGGGGCGGGAGATCTACGGGTTTCCCAAGACGAGCGCGGGGATCCGCTTCCCCGCCGGGCCGTGCGCGGAGGGGCGGTTCGAGGTCGACACGCTGATCATCCGCGCGTACGGGCCCGCGGCGTCCGGCGAGGTCGCGCGCCTCATCGACGTCGAGCCCGCGGAGCCGCCGCCGTCCGGAGCGGGCGGCTGGACCGACCTCGAGGCCGGGCTCGGCGCGCTCGGCGACCGGCTGAAGGGCCTCTTCCAGAGCGCCGCGGTCGAGGCGGCCGCCGGCGCTGCGCTGGAGGCGGTGCTGGCCGCGACGCGGCCGGGGACGCGGCTTGTCTTTCTGAAACAGTTCCGCGACGCGGCGGATCCGGCGCGCGCCTGCTACCAGGCGATCATCGAGGCGCCGGCCGTGGTGACGTCGCTGCACCGGGGCGGCTGGATGCCGAGGCACCGGATCCGCGTCGCGGAGGCGGACAGCCACCCCATCGTTCGCGATCTCGGCCTCGCCGGGGCCGAGATCGAGAGCCTGCTCGCCACGTGGCTTGGCTTCGATTTCACCATGGATCGCGGCGCGGTCGTGTGGAGCGCGCAGGGATAGGAACAGCGGAGTCTCGTCGAGGGCGAAGCGACCGACGAAGGAGGGAGAAGGCGATGAATTCGTTCATGGATCCCGGTAGAGACGCGACGGCGAGCCAGCCCTGGCGGGGGGGTGCGCCATGACGAGCCGGACCACGCAGGGCCTGCGCGCCGGGCTGCTGCTCGCGCTGATCGTGATCGCGGCGGCGTGCGCGCGCGACGGGAGCGTGGCTGTCTCGGCGCCGAGCGCGCCGAGCGCGCCGAGCGCGCCGGTCGCGCTGGCCGCCCCGCGCGCGCCGACATACCCGCTGCCGCCGTGCGAGGGAGACGCGTTCCGCATCGACCTCCTCGACGCGCTCGACGCCATTCCGGACGACACGCTCGACGCGCAGCGCGAGCAGCTCCGCGACTGGATCTGGACGGTCACGCTCGGCCGGCTCGCGCAGCAGACGTCGGTGGACGACGTGTTCTCGGGCGTCGCCGATCAGCCCGTGATGCGCGACGACGCGCTCGCCGGCGTGCTCCGCCTCCCGGTCGGGCCGACGCGGGCGACGACGACGAAGAAGGGCGCGGTCGTCGTCCTCGTCGAGGCCGCGGAAGCGCAGGAGATGGCGGCCGGGGTGCTGGAGGCGATCGACGACGAGGCGCTCTCGCTCGGGCGCACGCCGGAGCAGGTGCTCGTCTACGGCTACGAGCTGAAGCCGGCGGTGGCCGAGGCCAGCGTCTGCCGGATCGGCCAGATGGACCGGGAGAAGCTCGAGAGCGCGGCGCAGTCCTACCGGCGCGCGACCGTGACCACGGCCGAGGAGCTCGGCCAGTTCCTCTCGGGCGGCGTCGATCTGCTGAGCGCGCAGTGCTCCGCCTCCGGCCTGACGCTGACCGGGCGGCAGCGGCCTCGCAACGCGCGGGCCGAGCTCACGGTGGAGCACGTCGCCGCGCTCGCCCAGAAGCTCGGGGTCCGCTACATCCCGCCGTCGCGCTTCGGCGTGACGCTCGAGACGGTGTCGGCCGAGATGAGGGCGGCCATCGAGGACGAGGCGCGTCGGCTCGACGCCGGGCTGACGGCCGGCGGCCTCGCGCGCGAGATGCTGAAACGATGGATCGACGAGCGCCCGGAGGAGGAGCACCAGTATCTCCGCACCGTCGTCGCGTGGAAGGAACAGAACCCGGCCGCGCCGACGACCGAGATCATCCTCTCGTTCTTCCTCCAGGAAAGGTACGACGGAAACCCCGGCTTCTCTCTCGACCCGGTGGTGACCGTCGCAGCCGCGACGCAGCGCCTGGATGAGCTCATCGGCGCCCTCCCGGACCCCGGCAAGACCGACCGCCTCGTTCGCGCCATGGGGAGCAAGTGGGCGATAGCGAGGATGCGGAAGCTCGTGCTCGAGAGGCCAACGCTCGAGGCTGTCCGCGAGAGGCTGATCGACCTCCGCACTCGGATCCAGCTCGCCAGCGACCAGGAGGTCCTCGACATCCTGTCCGCCGGACCGCAGGTGCCGAGCCTCGATGCGGGGATCGCGTATTATCTCACGTGGAGCGTCTTCTCATCGAGCGGTCAGCAGTGCGCGCGGTACGACGGCCCCCTCGCGGGCACGGCGACCGGCATGACGTTCTTCTACACCGACATGCTGGCCAAGCTCTGGGGGCAGGGGCATAAGGGCATCTCGCCAGAGGGAGAAATCGAAGGGTTCGAGAGCGTCGCCCACCACGCGGGCTCCACGGCCTGGTGCGCAGAGGAGCAGCACCCTTCGACGAGGCTCTGGTTCGGCGTGCGGGACGAGGCCTACACGCGCGAGCCCACCGGCGGCGTCCGCTTCGCGCCGACGGCCACCAGGATCTTCGCCAAGAGCTCCACGCCGGGCTCCGGCGAGGGCGAGGTCGAGCCCGAGCCGGGGCACCGCCGCTTCATCCGCTGGTGGGATGCTCACTACGGGCGGATCGCGGCGTGGGAACCGCAATACGAGCTCCTCAATCAGCTCATGAAGTGGTCCGTGGTGACGCAGATCGCCCGCATCGCCGAGGCCCCTGCGTGCCTCCGCTTCCTCGACAAGGTCCCTGTCGACACCGACCAGCGCTTCGATCGCTGGATCGCCGCGCAACGGGATCTCAAGTGGCGCGGGCCGGTGCGCCTCGTCAGCGCCCCGCACAAGGCCACGGAGTGCGTGCCGCTGATCTCGTCCGAGCTGTACTCGTCCTGTGGCCACGAGACGCAGATCGTGGGCGGCGTGGGCGCGGCGACCCTGAAGCAGGTCCAGGCGAAGCCGCTGCGGGCCGCGGAGGTGCCCGTCGGGCTGCGCCGCCTCGGCGTCGACGCCAAGCCCGAGGCGGCCGGTGCGAACAGGCTGCGCTTCGACAAGCTCACCCGCAACGGCGGTGAGCTGCGCGACGTGGAGATCCAGGGCGCCGGCGATCGACTCACCTTCACGGCGCGCATCGGCGCCGCGGAGCCGCACGGCAGCCCGCTTTCCTCGGCAGCTCCGGCCACGCCGGTCCGCGAGACCGCGAAGATCGTCGAGCGCAGCAGCGGTGAGCTCGCCGTGCGCCAGCGCAGCAACGACGTCCTGAAGGTGCAGCTCAAGGCGTCGGATCTCCATCGGGCCAACCCCCGCGTGCGTGTGGAGGTGACCCCGGGCAACGCGGAGCTGACGAAGAGCCTGGGCCAGAAGGTCGCGGATCGCATGGCGCGCGACGGCGTCACGCTCCCCGAGGCCGCAGCCAGGATCACCCGGGGGCGTATGGCTCACGTCCTCGACGACGGCCGCATCGCCGTGGAGCTGCGCGGAGAGGGCGGGAAGAAGGCCTATGCCATCCTCGAGTCGGGCGGCTCCCCCCGCGGGCCGCCGCCTCCGGGGGACGATCTCGGCCAGCTCGTCGGGCGGCCGGGCGGCGCGCCGCACCACGCCAGGACGTATCACAGCCGCAACGACCAGGTGCGGATCTACTACCTCGACGAGGAGATCGGCTCGGCCTACGTCAGCAAGCACGCCAGCGAGCGGCTCATCTCGCGCGACCCGACCTCCGAGGCCGTGAGGTCGAAGCTCGCCACCAACGACCTCGCCGGCGCGACGCAGGCCTTCGAGCAGCACCCGACCGCGCCGGCCGCGAAGCTGCTCCTCGAGTACACGGTCGAGCGCGGCGACCTCAGGAATGCCGTGCGCGTGCTCAAGCGTGCCCCGCTCGACTCCGCCGACGACGTCGCCGGGCTCCAGCGCGTGCTCGACAAGGGGCGCATCGAGATCGCGCGCAAGGGGGGCGATCCTTCCGAGCTCGCTCTGATGTCCGTGCAGCTCACCATCGATGTACGACGGACGCTCGTGCCGGCCACGAGCGAGGCGGCGACGCTCCGCGCCGGGGCCAAGGCGCTGCCCGTCTACGCCCCGGCGAAGTACTCGCCGGAGGCCGGGCTTCCCCCCGCCCTGCACCCGCGCGGCAAGCCGCTGCCGGCGGACGAGCGGTACGTGAGCCAGATCGTGGAGATCTCTCATGATCGCGCCGTGCCGGCGACGCTGGCAGACGCGGGCGGGCTCGAGCTGAAGCTCCACGTACCGCCGCGAGCGACGGCCGGGGACGGCGCCGCGCGCAGCTCCGTGCAAACGGCGAACGCCGTGGGGTCGCCGTACCGCCTGCTCGGGCTGGCGAGGCAGCGGATCGTGGTCGTCCGGCAGTGCAGCGACGTCGACGAGTCCATGCCCCCTTGCCACGAGCCCGACCCCAACGCCGAGGCGCTGGTCGAGGGCCTGAGCGCCAGGATGTGCGACAGGAACGAGGATGGCACGCCGTCGACGCCGGAGGCGGTCGCGTGCCGTAACCGCTTGCGCAGGTGCATTCAGAGCGATGGCGGCGTCCGCTCGGTCGATGAGATACGCGCGTGCCTCATGGCTCGCCCCCATTGACGGCCTGACGATGCGGCCGCCCCAGGACAGGTGACCTGCCGAGGAGCGTGGAGCGCATGAACGACGGTCTCACGACAGCCTTCGAACGCTTCGCCGCGAGGCCTCACGCGCCCGGCGCGCTGCCGGGCCTCGAGGCGTCGCTCGATGCGCTCTACACGCTCGCCGCCAACGAGGGGGCAGCCGCCCTGCGCGCGCTGGAGGCGCTGCTCGCCGATTACGCCGGCCGCCACCCGGCGATCGACGCCTGGCTCGCGCTGACGCGGGTCTGCCTGGCAGAGACCGGGGAGGAGGCGCTCGCCCTCTCCTCCGTGGACGGCGCCCTCCTCGGGGCGCCGCCGTTCACGAGGCTGCTCATCGGCGCCGAGGCGGCGCGGCTCGTGTCCCGCTCCGACGGCGCCGCGCCCGCGTGGCGGCGCCTCTCGGCCCTCGGGGTGGAGGCCGCCTTGACGGCGGTCTCCACCCTCACGGCCCTCCAGCGCAACAGCGCCTCGCTCGCCCAGGCGGCCTGTACGGTCCTCGATCTCGCGGCGCAGAACGGGGCCTTTGGCGCCCACGAACGGCTCGCGAAGGCGGCTGCATCCCTGTGGCCGGCGGAGCACCCGTCCGCCCTCCGGATCGCGCTCAGCCTCGCGGGCGCCGCGATCCTGCGCGGTCATTACCAGGAGGCGCTGCAGCGGCTCCACGCCGTGGAGGACAGGGCGCGCGGCGATCTGCGCGCGCACCTCCTCTGCACCGAGCTCCACGCCCTCATCGCGCTCGGCAGGGGCAGCGGAGAGCGCGCCGTCGCGACGCTCACCGCGCTGCTCCAGGCGCGGCGCGCGGCGCCGGTGCCGGGGTACGAGCTCCCCGCAGACGAGCGGAGCGCGCTCTGGGCGCGCGCGGCGCGGCTCGCCTCTGCCACGCGCGAGCTCCAGGATGTTGCGGACGAGCTCGCTGCCGAAACGTCCGATCGCGAGGTGCCGCCCACCGCGCTGGAGGCGGAGGATCCCGCGGTGAGCCTCTCCGATCTGCTCCGGCGCGAGCAGGAGGCGAAGGGCTACAAGAAAGATCGGCGCGCGCGCGCGTTGCTCCAGGTCCTCGACGAGGCCGAGGACCTCATGGTGCGCCCCGGAGCCGCGTCGTTCCCGGAGGTCTGGAGCCGCCTGCGGCTGCTCTGGTGCCGCCTGGTGGCCGACCTCGAGATGCAGCAGGCCTTCGACGGCTGCGAGCGGGTGCTCGACGACGTCCTCGATGACGCCCGCCGGCACGGGCTCGCGCCGATCGAGATGCTCGCCCACGATCAGCGCGCGATCCTCCGGTCGCGGAAGGTCCCGGCGGACTGGACGGGCGCGCTGCGCGACAGCAGCGCCGCGGTCAACCTCGCGATCCAGCAGATCGCCGGGAACGCCGGCGCGGCGGGCTCGGACGTCGGGGCCGAGCGCGCGCTGCTCGAGAGCCTGCTCCCCGTCCTCGACCGCGTCATCGATCTCCACGCCGAGGGCGCGGCGCGCGTCGGCGCGCGCCACGCCGAGCTGCTGGAGCGGCCGCTCGGCGCGCTCGACGCGCGCTGGCTCGACGAGGACTCGGCCCGGGGCACGTGGCTCCGGTTCGGCCTGATCCTCCACGCCTACGCGGAGCAGACGCAGCGGCTCGCGCTGGAGGCGACGCGGCGCGCGTACGCGGACGGCCGCGCCGCGCCGCGGCGGTTCGCGGTCGCCTCGGCGGAGGAGCCCGCCATCGTCGCCGACGTCCTCCGGGCGGCCCTCCGCCCGGGCGACGGAGTGCTCCAGTACCTCGTCGTGAGCCGCTACGTCCTCGTGTTCGCCTACGGGCGCGAGCTCTTCGACTGGTACATCAGCGTGATCGAGGAGGGTGACAGCGCCGAGAAGGCGGTGGAGGAGCTCGTTCACCGGCTACGCCCCTGGATCCAGGGCGGCGCCGCGCCGGAGCACGCGAGCGACGTGGGCAAGCTCCAGGCCCTGCTCCTCCCGGCCAAGATCGCCGCGGCGCTCGATGCGGCGCGCGTCCAGCACCTGCGCATCGTCCCTCACGCCGCGCTGTACCGAGTCCCGTTCGGACGGCTCGCCCTCGGCGCCGCCTCGCTGGCCGAGCGATGCTCGTTGAGCCTCCACCCGACGGGGCAGCTTGCCGCCGCGAGCGCCGCCCCGGCCAGCGCCGCGCGGCCGCAGCGGCGCTCCCTGCTCGGCCACGTGGTCGGCCCCGAGGACGAGGCGGCGGCGAGCGCGGGAGGCCCCGGCGACGCCCTGGCGCCGGCCGCGCCGGTGCCGGTGCGCTGCGCCGAGCGCGAGGAGCAGGCATTGCGCCGCGGCGCCGGGGCCGTCGCGCCGCCCATGCGGGTGAGCCGGATCGACGGCGTCAGGTCGAGCCTCGACGAGGTCCTCGCCGGGATGAGCGCGTGTCGGCTGCTCCACGTGACGTGCCATGGCAGGGAAGGCGGCGCGCACGACCAGCAGCCCAGCATGAGGCTCGGGAACGACGAGCGCGCCGGGCTCGAGCCGAGCGCGCTCGCCCAGGCCAGGCTCGACGGCTGCGCGCTCGTGTTCCTCCAGTCCTGCTCGACGGGGTGGATGGAGCACCGGCGCACGAACCCGGTACAGGGCTTCCCTCAGGCGTTCTGCGAGGCCGGCGCCCGCGCGGTGATCGCGCCGCTCATCAAGGTCCCGCAGGCGCTCGCGCCGATCTTCACGGGCGTGTTCTACCGCGCGCTGCGCTTCCTGCCGGCCGAGAAGGCGCTCCAGCGCGCGCTCTCCGTGCTGCGCGCGCACGGGAGCGCCCTGGTCGCCTCGGACCCCGAGGCCCAGGAGGCCTGGGATGAGCACGGCGCGACGATGGACAGCTTCGAGTACCGTTACACGGGCGAGACGGGGATCACGCTGGGAGGCCTCGCCTCGCGCTGCGTCGGCCGCCTGTCGTTCGCCTGGTTCGAGTGGCGGCTGCGCTGGGCGGGCAGATCGGCCCGCGGCGCGCCTCACGCGCGATCGTGAGCTCCGGAATCTGGACGAAGGAGTCGTGAGATGACCGATGGGGTGTTCGAGCTGAGATTCGAGGGAGAGGGCGCGAGCGACACGGCGTGGGAGTTCACCGAGGACCTCAGGCGGCGCACCGGCATGCGCCCGGAGGTCCGTCACGGCGCAGCCGGCGATGGCCAGCCGACGCGCGGCCCGGATCCGGGCCTGCTCGTCGATATTCTCGCGCTGGTGCTCAGCATCCCCGGCGCCATCATGAGCGCCGATCAGCTGGTCAGGTGGATCAAGAAGCGGCGGGGCGACGCCGACGCCGCCCCGGAGGCCTCGCCGACGCTGAGGATCTCCCTGCACGGCGCCGGCGCCGATGCGCCGCTGAGCAAGGAGGACATGAGGGCGCTGCTCGCTCTCCTGGAGCGCGCCGCGCGCGGCGGCGACGCGGAGCAGGGCGGCGAGAGAGAACAGGGGTGAGCGACCGGAGCGCGCCGCCCCGCGGCGCGGGAGGGCGCCAGGCGAAGGAGGATATCGTGCTTCATGCCGTCGTCGTCGGTATCGATCACTACGTTGACCCGTTCGTCCCGAGGCTCCGGTACGCCGCGAAGGACGCGCAGGCGCTCGCGGGGCTGCTCGCGGAGCGCATCGACCGGAGCGAGCGGAAGATCCGTCTGCTGCTCGACGCGGAGGCCACGCAGCGGAACATCATGGCCGCGATAGGCGACGATCTGCACCGCGACCTCGAGCAGGGCGACACCGTCGTGCTCTACTTCGCCTGCCACGGCAGCCCGGAGCGGAGGGCCGCGCGGGATCGGCGGTCGCGTTACCTGATCCCTCACGACGCCGAGTACGGCCGCATCCACACGACCGGGATCGACCTGGAGCGGGACGTGGCCCTGTGGCTCGACCGGCTCAGCGACGCCGGGCTCGTCGTGCTCTTCCTCGACGCCTGCTTCAGCGGCGCCGCCGGGGGCCGGACGTTCATGGGGCCGGCCCTGGCGTCGACGCCGTCGCTGCCGAAGTACCTCAACGACCCAAGGCCCATCTCGATCAAAGCGCTCAACCTCGGCCGGGGCCGGGTCGTGCTCTGCGCCGCGGACGACAACCAGCTCGCCCGCGAGGAGCCGGCCCTGGGCCACGGCGTCTTCACCCACGAGCTGCTGCAGGCGCTCAAGCGCCCCCGCGGCGAGAGGACCACGGTCGCGCTCACGGAGCTCTACGATGAGGTGGAACGAGGCGTGCGGCAGGCCACGTCCGGCGCACAGGAGCCCGTGATCAGCATCCTCAGCGGGAGGCGCGCGAGCCTGCCCTGCCTCGGCTGATCCGCTGAAGCGGTCCGACGCCGCCGCCGGCGAGCGCCCGCGGCCGGACGCGCGCGCGGCGCGATGCTACTTTCCGGCACGTGTTCCAGCTCGGCGGCCTGGTCGTCACCCTCGTCAACGGGCTCCTCGGCCTGATCCTCTGGCGGCGGCTCCGCGCGGCGTTCCCGCGGCACGGAGCGCTCGTCAACGCGGCGTGCGCCGCGGCGCTGCTGCTGCTCGGTCACCCGGCGCTGCTCTTTGCCGTGGCGAGCTTCTCGGGGCTGCGGGCGAGCCAGCGCTACCTGCCCGACGCGCTGTCGATGATCGCCCTGGGCGCCCAGGTCGGCCTGCTCCTGTACGGGCTGCTCCTCGGCGTCGCCGCCGTCGCGCGCGCCGTCGTCCGGGCGCTGCGCCGGGCGCGCCCCGCCACGGACCGCCGGGCTGCCGCGGGGGCGCAGGCCGCTCCAGGTGCCCCGGCGGCGGACGTTGCGGGCTCCGCGGACACCGCGGCCGCATCGACGGCCCGGGCCGCCGGGGACGCGCAGGCCGGCGGCGCTCCAGACATCGGCGCGGCCCGGCCGGAGGCCGTCGACGAGGTCCGCCGCCGGCTCGTCGTCGGCGCGACCTGGGCGCTGCCCGCCGCGGCGGTCGCCGTGTCGATGGGCGGCGTGCTCGCCTCGCGACAGCGCCCGGTCGTCGTGAAGATCGCGCTGCCCGTGCGGCGCGAGCTGACGAGCCTGCACGGCGTCACCATCGCGCAGCTCAGCGACGTGCATGTCGGCAGCTTCATGGACGCCGAGCGGCTCGACGAGCTCCGCGACGCCATCAACGCGGTCCGCGCGGACATCCACGTGATCACGGGCGACCTGCTCGATCATCACGTCTCCCAGCTCGAGCTCTCGACGCGGCTGCTCCGGGGACTGCGCCCCGCCCGAGGGCAGCTCTTCTTCTGCATGGGCAACCACGAGTACATCGCCGCGCGGTCGGCCAGCATCCCGGCGATCATGAAGGGCCTTGAGGAAGCGGGCGCCCAGGTGCTCGTCGACGAGGCGCGCGAGGTCCGCCTCGGCGGCGATCGCCTGTGGATGGGCGCCATCGACTACCCGAGCCGCGCGCGCCCGGGCGAGCCGGCCCGGCGCCCGACGGTCGACGGGCTGGCCCGGGCGCTCGGCCAGATGCAGGACGACGGCGCGCCGCGCATCCTGCTCAGCCACCATCCGGGCACGTTCCGCGCGGCGCGCGAGCTGCCGTTCGACCTGATGCTGTCCGGCCACACGCACGGCGGGCAGATCTCGCTGGGCCGGATCGGCGACTACGCCCTCACCCCGATGTTGCCCGCCGGGCTCTACCACAACGGCCTTTACGAGCACCGCGGCCGGCGACTCCACGTCAACGCGGGCGCCGGCGGCTGGCTGCCCGTGCGCATCAACTGCCCGCCGGAGATCACGCTCGTCGAGCTCGTCCCCGCCTGACGCGCCGGAGCGCGGGCGGTCGCCGTCCGCTCCGCACGCGGGCTCGTGTGGACGCGCTCGGCGTCCTGGGTGAAGCTGAGGACCATGGCACAAGCCGCGGCGCGCACCGGCCTTTCGCCCGAGGAATACCTGGCCTTCGAGCGTTCCGCGCCGCTCCGCCACGAGTACGCGGACGGCGAGATCTTCGCCATGGCGGGCGGCACGCTGGAGCACAGCGCGGTCGCGGCGAACGTCATCGGCGAGCTGCGGAGCGCGCTCCAGGATCGAGGGTGCCGCGTGCTCACCTCCGACATGCGCATCAAGATCGCCTCGACGCGCCGCTACGTATACCCCGACGGCGCCGTCGTTTGCTCGCGCCCCGAGTTCGAGGACGCGCAGCGCGACACGCTCCTGAACCCGCGCCTCGTCGTCGAGGTGCTGTCGGACTCGAGCGAGGCCTACGATCGCGGGGAGAAGTTCGAGCAGTACCGGTCGCTGACGTCGCTCCAGGAGTACGTGCTCGCGTCGCAGAAGGCGCCGCGCATCGAGGTCTTCACGCGACAGCCGGACGGGGCCTGGCTGCTCCGGATCCACGGGCCGGGCGAGCGCGCGGCGCCCTCGTCCCTCGACTGCGCGATCGACGTCGACCGAGTGTATCAGGACGTCTTCGATCAGGGCGCGACAGGCGGTGAGCCTCCGGCCGCGCCCTGACGCGCCGGCGAGCGTCCTCCGCGCCCGGCCGCCGCGGCTACAGCGTCACCTCGAACGGCGCGCGCGCGAGCTCCTCGCCCGTCTCCGACCGCACGACCGCCGTCCACTCCCCCACCCGGCGCGCCCCGCGCGTGAACGCCCAGGTGCGCCACCGCGGCGACGGGCCGACCCCGAGCGTCACGTTGCCGACAGGCGCCCCTCCATCCGGGGGGACGAACGACACAGTCACCTCCCCTTCCACGTCGCTCCGGTTCTCGAGCTCCACGAACGCATAGACCCGCTCCGTCTCCGGCGCGCGGAACGTCGTGCCCGGCTCCACCGGCTCACGGTCCTTCACGCCCGCCGCGACGACGAGCCGCTTCACCTTGAGCTCCGCGGCCCCCCTCGCCTTCTCCCTCTCCCTGCGCTCCTCGCCCGCTGCGACGCCCGGCGCCGGCGCCGGCGCCGGCGCCATCAGCGTCGCGGCCGGCGGGCTCGCGGGCGCTGCGGCCGCGGCGACCGGCTCGGGGCACTGCGTCGCCGCGGGGTTCGCGGCGGCGGACGGCGCCGGAGGCCGCGCGTCGTGCCGCTCTCCGCAGCCAGCGAGCGAAACCGTGCCGAGCGCCAGAAACATCATCCATCGAGCCATCCTCGTCGCCATGAAGTACTCCTCCGTGCTCCGGGGCGTCCCCGTCTCGGCGATCGGTATGGCAAGGCGTGGACCGCTTCTTGACCGTTGAAATCATTGAGGATTGTGCCCGGACCTGTGGCCGCCTGGCCGCGCCCTGTGTGTCCGGCGCGACGGCCGGCCCGCGCCGGCGCGACACGCATCGCCGGCCCGCGCCGGCGCGATACGAATCATCGGCGGCGCGGGTGCGCCTCGGGAGGCAGCGGGCGCCGTTCATGGGGCTTGCTGGCTCGCCCCTTGCGCCGTGCGGGGAAAGAAAGGGAACCACAGACGCACACAGGGCACGGAGGAGAGAATCAAGGACACGTCGTCCTCTGCGCCGCCGTGCCCCGATGGCCCGTCGCTCACGGGCCAGGGGCTGGCTTGGACGATGCGGCGCTCGGCTTGTACGTGGCAATCCACCACAGGTTGCCGAAAGAGTCCTTCACCCCGGCGGCGCGCTCGTCATAAGGCTTGTCCTCGGGCGCGGAGACCGACACCGCACCAAGCTCGAGGGCCCGCGCGTAGGCGTCGTCGACGTCGTCCACGTAGACGTAAACCGACGCCACGGTCGCGTCCGCGGGGCGCGGCTCGCCCGTCTCCAGCACAACGACCGAATCGGCGATCTGGAGCTCGACGTGAAAGGACGCGGGACCCATCTGCTGCCGCTCGAGCTCCACGGCGCCGAACGACCGCTTGACGAAGTCCGTGAGATCGAGGTGGCCGAACACATAGGGCCTGACGGCGCCTATGCCGTGACGGATGTGGCCGCGATGAGTCATCCTGCGCTCCCTCGGCGTCGCGCCCGACCAGCCCTCAACCGTCGTGAGAATGCCGCTGATCAGGATCGGTCAAGACACAGTATCCTGACGAATTGCGCCTCGGTCAACCCGATCTCCCGTCCGTGTCAATAGGACACATTCAGGAAACGCCCGACAACAGGGATCGATCCCGTCGGGAAACTCATCGATTCGTATCGGGAGTCTTCCCTCCAGAGGCCGGGTCGATCCCGTCGGCGCGCATGCGCTCCGCGCTCGCCGGCCCGGCCACGGTGCCGGCGGGGTGCGCGTACCAGCCGTTCGGGTCCGCCTTGTCCGGCTCGTCGCGAACCTTGAGGATCGTGAACATTCCGCCCATGTCGATGTACGAGAACGGCCCGGCGCCGCCGCGCATCGGCAGGCTGTTCGCTGGTATCGGCATCGGCATCTCGCCCATGCCGCCCATCCCCGTCGTCCCCATCGTCATGTAGCCGGGCATCACGCGGCTCATCCGCCGATCGAGCTTGCGGGTGTCGGCGCCGACCATGTTTGGCAGGCCGTGGCCCATCTGCATCATCGTGTGATGCGTCATGTGGCAATGCATCGCCCAGTCGCCCGGCTCCTCGGGGACGAGCTCGATGACCCGCGTGCTGCCGACGGGCACGAGCACCGTCGTCTCCGGGTACTGCGCGGACTCGGGGACATACCCGCCGTCGGTCGCCGTGACGTGGAACCAGAGACCGTGGATGTGGATCGGGTGGTGATCCATCGGGCCGAGGTTCCCGAGGCGGATGCGCACGCGCTCTCCGCGGCCGACGAGGAGCGGCGCGGTCGCCGGGAACGCCTTGCCGTTGAACGTGAGGACGTTGAAATCGCTCATCGCGTTCGGATCGGGCCGGCGCGCCCCCGCGTTGATCTTCCACTCGTGCGTCATGAGCACGAAATCCCTGTCGACGCGCGGGCCGCGCGGGCGCCTCGGGTGCACGACGAACATGCCCACCGCGCCCAGCGCGATCTGGGTCATCTCGTCGAAATGCGAGTGATACATGTACGTCCCCGGATGGCGGACGACGAACTCGTAAACATACGTCTCGCCGGGCGGGATCGGGCGCTGGTTGAGCCCGGCGACTCCATCCATGCCGTTCGGCAGCACGAGGCCGTGCCAGTGCACCGTCGACGGCTCGGGCAGGGAGTTCGTCACGTAGATGCGCAGGCGATCGCCCTCGACCGCCTCGATGGTCGGGCCCGGGGTGCTCCCGTTGTAGCCCCACACCTCGCACTTCAGGCCGGGCGCGAACTCGTGCTCGAGCGGGCCCGCGACGAGGTGGCCGACCTTCACGCCGTCCACCACCCGGAGCGGGAGCGTGCTGCCGTTCGGCGTCACGACGGCGGGCTGGGCCCCGGGCGCCGCGGTCCGGCGAGGCACAGCGCCCGGGCGCTCCTGCGCGTGCGCGACGCCGCGCGAGATCAGGGCGGCGCCGGCCGCCAGGCCGCCCACGTGAATGAACGAACGTCGATCCATGTCAGTGCCCTCCTTCGCCGGCGCCCGAGGCCCTCGGCATCGCAGCGGGAGCCTCCGCCCCCCCAGACTCGACGAGGCGCCCCGCGAGGAGCGCGTCGAACGCGGCCTTCGCCGTCCAGTACTCGCGCAGCGCCTCGACCGCCGCGAGCTCGGCGTCGAGCTGCGCGCGCTGCGCGTCGAGGAGCTGGAAGATCCCGACCTGCATCGCGTTGTACTGGAGCAGCGCCTGCTCGAGCACCCGCTTGCGCGCGGGGACGACGACCCGCTCCTGGTGCCGCGCGCGCGCGTGCGCGGACACGAGCCGGCTCCGCGCCTCGCGCAGCGCCGAGCGGATGTCGTTCGCGCGCCCGTGGTAGCGCTCCAGCAGGCTGTCGAACTCCGCCGCCTGCGCCGCCTGGGCGCCGCTCCGCCGGTCGAAGAGCGGGATGGCCACGCGGAGCCCCGCGCCGATGACCCACGGGTGGTCGTCGCCCGCCTCGCCGCTCTCGGGGAGCTCCCGCTCGCCGCGCACGCCGACGGACATGTCCGGGACCCAGCCCTCGGCGCGCAGGGCGCCGGCGCGGCCGGCCGCCGCGTCGAGCCGGCCGCGCAGCTCCGCGAGATCGAGGCTCGCCCGCACGGCCTGCGTCTCCGCGCGCGGCGGCGTCGCGACCGCCTCGGGCGCCGGCGGGATCGCGCCGGCGAGCTTCCAGGTGGTCGCCGCGCCGGAGAGGCCGAGCAGGCGGTGCAGCCGCTCGCGCCGCGAAAGGAGCTCCAGCTCGAGCTGCGCGGCCGTGACGCGCGCCTCCTCGTAGCCCGCCTCCTGCGTGGCCACGTCGAGCTCCGGGATGTTGCCCGCCTCGAACAGCGCGCGGGCGGCGTCGCGGCTCGCCGCGAGCGCGTCGAGGGTGCGGTTCGCGATGCCGAGGCGCTGCTCCGCGGCCTGCGCGGCGTAGAACGCGGCGCGCACCTGGTAGCCGAGCTCGACGACCGCGCCGGCGGCGCGGAAGCGCGCGGCCAGGTGATCCGACCGGGCGGCCCGCGCGCGGAGCGGCGCGAGCAGCGCCGCGGTCAGGTCGATCTCGACCGCGAGCTCGACGTGCGTGTGGTCGAGCCCCCGCTGCCGCGGCGTCACCTCGACCTCGAACTCCGGGTTCGGCAGCGCGCCCGCCTGGTCGAGGTTGCCGCGCGCGACGCCGACCTCCTTGAGCGCGGCGCGCAGCTCGCGGTTGTTGAGCAGCGCGACGCGCACGGCGGCGTCCGCGGTGAGCGGCCGCCCCTCGAGCGCCCGCGCGTCGGCGGCCGGCTCGGGGTCGACCTCGTCCGACGCGGCGCTCGGCGGGAGCGCCGCGCCGGAGAGCTCGCGGATGCGGGTCATGTCGGCGGTCGACGACGGGGCGGCGCAGCCGGGCGCCGAGAGGAGCGCGAGGCCCGCCGCGAGCGGCAGGAGGCGCCCGGCGAGCGCGCGCGGGCGCTGGCCGCGCGCGGGACGGGTACGATCAGTGCGCATGGGACGACTCCGGGGTCGAGGACGGCGCGCTCGCCGGCGGCGCGTTGCTGGACGGCGGCGCGTTGCTGGACGGCGGTGCGTTGCTGGACGGCGGCGCGTTGCTGGACGGCGGCGCGTTGCTGGACGGCGGCGCGTTGCTGGACGGCGGCGCGCTGGCGGGCGGCGCGCTGCCGTGCTGATGGTGGTGATGATGATGCTGGTGAGGATCGGCGCCGGCGCCCGGCGCCCCCGCCGGCTCGAGGCCGACCCAGCCGGTGACCGGCTCGCCCGGCAGGGGTGGGTCCTCCGAGAGGGCGACGCCGATCCGCGGCGACGGAGCCTCCGCGGCCTGCGGCGACGCGGCGGACGACGCGGGGAAGCTCGCCGGACGGTTGCGCGGGGCGCAGCCGGCGAGCGCAACGACGAGGATCAGCAGGGCGTTCAGCCCGGCGCGGTGAGGTGCATTCATGAAAGCCGCTCCAGCATGGGCGAGTGCGATCACGCGCGGGGCTCGACGACGATCGCGCCGCGCAACATGTTCATTCCGCATGTGAACTCGATCTCTCCGCGGCTCAGCGCGGGGAGCTCGATCACCACCGGCACGCCGGTCGGCAGCTCGCGCCGGATGCCGAGAGAGGCGAAGACGATCTCGCGCGTGCAGGGCGAGTGATCCCGCCGGACCAGCTTCAGGCGGACCCGCTCGCCCTCGGTGACGACGATGCGGCTCGGCTTGTAGCCGCCGTCCACCACGACCTCGATCTCCCGGACCGCCTGCGGCGCAGGGGCGGGAGCCTCCTCGGCCGCGGCGCTCGAGACGAGCAGCGAGGAGGCGAGGAGCGAGGCAGCGAGGAGACCGGAGACGACGAGGAGACGCTTCAGGAGCATCGGACACCTTCCCTTCGGGGTTCTGCACGGCCGACGCGCGAGGCCCTGCGGCATTACACGCCCCAGAGGGGCGCGGGGCGGTCCGCCGGGCGAGGCCGTGGATCGGCCCGCCGGCGGCGCTGCCCCTGGGCTGCTGGGTCGGTCAGCGGCCGCCGCGCGCGCAGCCGCCGGCTGGCTCGGGCGTCCCGTCCCGCGGACGAGAGCCGCAGGAGCAGTCGAGGCACCCCTCGGCGGCGCAGGCCCCGCACGTCGCGGCCACGCGCTTGCGGAGCGCCTCGCGCGCGCGGAAGAGCCGCACCGCGGCGTTGTTCGGGGTGATCGACGCCTCCTCGGCGAACGCCTGGACCGAGAGCCCGTCGAGCTCCACGCGCTGCAGCGCGGCGGCGTACTCGGGCTTCAGCGCGACGGCGAGCCCCCGGACGCACTGGCACACGGCGCGGCGCACCTCGACGTCGGGCTCGACCGCCTCGTCGAGCTCGGCCGCCAGGGCGGCCATCGCGCGCTCGGACGCCCCGCGGCGCCGGTGGTGGTCGATCACGGCGTTCCGGAGCGTGCGGTAGAACCAGGCCGTGACGGACTCGTCGCTGCGCAGCTCGCCGATGCGGTCGATGCCGCGCGCGAAGGCCTCCTGGAGGATGTCCTCGGCGACCGCCTCGCTGCCCACCCGGCGCACAAGGAAGCGGCGAAAGTCGCGGTACCCCTCGACGAGGGCCGCGACGGCTTCGCCCGACGTCGCGCGCTCGACGCCGCTGCCGGAACGCTCCGGATCGCTCATGGCCCGAAGCTAACCTCGCTCCCCGTCCGGCGCTACACGCGCCGGGTCGCGACGTCGGCCCTCCCACGGGATCTACCGGCGCTCCCGCGCTCCTCGCGCCGCCGGCGCGGCGCGGCGCCGCGGGCGAGCCTCGCGAGCGGGCGCGGCGGTCAGGCGTGGATGAACACCAGCGTCCCGCCCTTGTCGTTGAACGCGGCGTGCCATCCCTCGGGGACGGGGGGATCGGTCCACGCGAACAGCCACGCGGCGTCCGCTGGCGCGAGGTTCACGCAGCCGCTGCTCCGCACCTTGCCGAACGCGTCGTGCCAGTAGACGCCGTGGAGCGCGTAGCTGTTGTGGAAGTACTGGACGTAGGGCACGTCGCGCAGGTCGACCGACGTCTCGCTGAGATCGTCGCCGTCCATCGTCGCCGTGACGTGCTTCTCTCGGATGAAGAACGTGCCCTGCACGGTGGCGCTCGTCGTCGCGGGGTCGCCGAGCTCGCCGCGGCCCGTCGAGACGAGGGTCGCGAACACGGGGCGCGTGCCCTCGTAGGCGACGAGCATCTGGAGCTCGATCGAGATGTCGATCCACTTCCTGCCGCGCGCCGCGTGCCCCCAGAAATCGCGGCCCAGCCGCGCGACGCGCAGCGCGGACGCGGGGATCCACGCGCCCGCGTCGGTCTCGACGTAGGCGCCGCCGGCGGCCGTCTTGCCGGTGAGCACCCAGCCGGAGCGGCGCGGGGCCCAGCCGTCGGGCCTGAGCTCGCCCGAGGCATCGGGCTTCAGCGTGCGCACGCCGTGGTGCATGACGAAGGCGGGGGTCCCCTCGGTCTTCACCTCCACGCCGCGCATCGCGGTGGGGGTGACGGCCGAGGTGCGATCGATCGGGATGAGGTCGAGCTCGGTCGTCAGGCCGAAGCGCCGCCCGTTCCACGCGAACGTGGAGATGAGGCCGAACGCCGAGTCGGCCCGCGCGCGCCCGCGGTGCGCGGGGAAGCGGACCTTCTCGGCGGCGCCGAACGGCTTCGGCAGGTCGCGGCGGCTCGCGAAGAAGGGAGTGAGCGGGTCCGGCTCGCCGAGGAGCGCCTCGTCGCGGCGGGACCAGGCCGGCGTGCCCTGGCTTCGCGAGCGCCCCTCGACGCGCCGCTGCTCCGCCTCGCTCGGCAGGTGGACGTAGAGGTGCGGCGGCGGCTTGCGCGAGACGACGTAGCGGTACGGGTACGGCTCGCCGCGGCGCGGGCCGGCCGGCGTGGCGGCGACGACGTCGTGGCCGAGATCGAGCGAGGCGCCCCGGCCGACGCACACGAAGCCGCGCGGGTGCACGGCGTACCAGCCGCCGGGGCACCCGTCGTCGCCCGAGGGCGCCGCGGCGCGCTCGACGATCGCGCCGGCCCGCAAGTAGCCAAGCCTCGCCGCGCGGCGCTCGGGCGCGGCGTACACGAACGTGCGCATCGCGATGCTCGCGAGCTTGTCGCCGCGCCCGGGCCGCAGCGCCTCCCGCGCCGCCGCGGGCTCGGCGTCGACGGCCGCGCCGCCGTCCAGCGGCTCGGCCGCGAGCGCGGCGACGATCGCCGGATCCGGGGCCACAGGCTGCGCTCTGGCCGAGCGCCCCGGCGGCTCCTCGCCCGGGCCGCAGGCCGAGACGAGCAGCGCCGCCGCGGCGAGCGCAGCGGCCCGAAGGAGGCGACCCGGGCCACCGCGATGGCGCGCGCGCGCTTCCGGGAAAAGACAAGCCGTCATCGACAACGGCCCCCGTCTAGCTCAGAGCCCGCCCGCCGGCCATACCCCCATCGCGCCGCCGAGCGGCGCTCACCCGCACAGGAGACGGGCCCAGATCGGCGTTTTCGGCGCGCAGGCGCACTCCAGTGCGCTGAGCACCGAAAACGTCGAGATGGGCCCGTATCCGCAGCGGGTGAGCGCCGCTCACGGGGGTCACCAGCGGGGGTCGCCCTCGATCGCCCAGCCGAGCGCCCGCTTCGTCTCCTCGGCGACCGGCCCGTCGTAGCGGTGGCCGGCCTCCTTGCTGCGCACGACGCGCGTGAGCACCCCCGCCTTCTCGAGGCGCGCGGCGGCCGCGGCCGCGGCCGCGCCGCAGCCGGCCTGCGCGCACACGAAGAGGACGCGCTGCCCGCCGCCCTCCGCGAACGCCTTCGCCGTCGCGGGGGTCCACCTGTCGTGCCCGCCCTCGACGAGCACGAGGCGCGGGAACAGCGCCGCCCGGCGCGCGGCGATCGCGGAGCCCATGATCGCGCCCAGCGAGAAGCCCGTGTAGAGCACCGGCCCGGGGTCCACGTGCTCGGGGAAGCGCGCCCGCAGCGCCGCGAGGCCCGCGTCGATCTCCTGCTCCAGCCGGGCGTTGCTCTCGTACGTGAAGCGCACGTCGCTCGCCGACGGCGAGTCGGACCGCGCGACGCCGCGCGGGCACAGGATGAAGGCGTCGCCGCCCGCGATGCCGCGCCACACCTCGCACTGCCACTCGGGCCGATCGTAGTTGCCGTGCGACGCGATGAGCACGGGGCGCCGCGCCGTGGCGCCGATCGGCACCGACACGACAGCGCTCGGGAACCCCTCGACCGCGAGCTCGACGAGCGGCGCGTCCGCGCGCAGCGGCGCGATCTGCGCCGCGCGGTCCGCAGGCGCCGCGGCGTCCGCCGGAGGGGCCGCGGCATCCGCAGGCGCCGCAGGCGTCGCGCCGCCGTCGGCGGCCTGCCCCGCGGCGCTCGAGGCCTGCGCAGGCGACGCGCCGGCCTGCGCGGGCGCCGTGCCGGCGGCGCGGCCCGGGCGATCGCAGCCGAGCGCCACCGCCGCGAGGAGCGAGAGCCACGCGATGGATCTGGAGAGGATCGCGCCGGGGATCGTCATCGCGCGCATGATGACAGGATGACGTATCCGCGCCGCGGGGACGACGGTCAGCCCGCGTCGCCGCGCCCGGCGCTCTCCGGCGCTGCTACGGGAGCGCCTCCGCGAGCCTGTCCGCGAGCGGCGCGCCCCAGCCGGTCGGGTAATCCCAGCCCGGCCCCGCGCTGAACCCCTGGGTGTACTCGTCGCCGGTCGTCTTCCCCTCGGTGATGTCGCGGAACGCGGCCTGCACCTCCTTCCGCTCGTAGAGGGTCTTGTTCAACCACCCCACGACCGGCTTGCCCTGGGCGAGCCTGTAGCTGTTCACCGACGCCATGAGCCCGGCGAACACCGGCGCCGCGAACGAGGTGCCGCCGCGCCGCTCCCACTCGCCCAGGTAGTAGAGCCAGTAGGTCGAGTCCGGCGACGCGTTCAGCGCCACATCGGAGACGGCGCGGGTGCCCTGCGCGTCCGTGACCACGCCTTTCTGCCAGGAGGGCGTCTCGAAGGAGCGCGACCGGCCCGACCCGGAGCGGCTCCACGCCACCTCGCGCGCGACCTCGCCGTCCGCGCCGAGCTCGAGCACCGTCCCGCCGACGCTCGTCACGTACGGGCTCGACGACGGCACGTCGGGCCTGCCCGAGTCGCCGCCCGCCACGACGATCGTCATCCCGAGCGCCGCGCCCATCCGCGACGCCTCGTGGTACTGCTGCCGGATCGGCTCCGCCTCTGTCTCCTCGCGGTGCGCGAACGACGTCGAGAGCACCGACACCTCGCCGGCCGCGATCGCCTCGTTCCACGCGTAGACGATGGAGATGGTGCGCGCGTCCGGCCCCTCGTACGCGATGAGCTCGGCCTCGGGCGCCGTCACGCCCGCCCACTGCGTGTCCAGCGTGGTCTCGACGTAGCGGGTCGAGATCGGATCCGCCGTGACGACGACCTCCGGGTTGTCGCGCGACACGTCGAAGGTCCGCCAGAACGACTGGAGATCCCGGGTCTTGAACGTCGCCCCGACGACGACGCCGAGCTTGACGCCCTGCCCGAGGTGCCCGCCCTCGTGGAGCTTGTCGAGCCCGTAAGCGCGCGCGATCTGCGGGGGCGTGAGCCCCTGCTCGATCTGCTCCGGAGGCGTCGTCTCGATCGAGCCGCCCTCCGCCGCGAGCGGCTTCGTGTCCGCCGGGACGTCGACCGCGATCACGCCCGACGTCAGATCGATGATGTGCTGCGGCGGCCTGAGCGGCTCGAGCGCGCCGAAGGTGCGGAGCGGCCTGCCGCCGGCCGAGGGGTTCTCGCGCTCGAAGTCGCGGAGCTCGGTGTCGAAGGCGGCGTTGAACTGCTCGACCGTGCCCGCGAACTCGATCAGGAGCCGGTTCCGGGACCGGCGCCTGATCTCCATCTTGTGCTCGGTGAGCCACGCCTCGACGGCGGCGATGTCGCTCTCGGACGGGGCGTGCCGCTCCATCCAGGTCTCCACCGACATGTACTTCCGGAAGGTGTCCGGCTTGTCCGGATCGTACATGTCGTCGATCGCGGCCTCGAGCCCGGGGACATCCCGGGTCGGGAACCCGATCAGCGCGCGGAAGCGCTCCCCCTCCGGCGCCGGACCGAAGTCCATGTAGACGCCCGGCATGGGCCCCGGGAGGCCGCTCGGGAGCACCGGTCCATCGTCTCCGCACGCCGCGCTCGCCAGGGCGAGCGACGCAACGCACCATACCGAGAGCGAACGCATCAACGAGGCCTTCCCAGGGTGGTGGGGAGTTCGTCAGACCGGGCTCAGCACCACACGTGCTCGATGAGGTAGCAGGTGTAGCTACCCGGCAGCCAGGTCTCGGGCCAACCGCCGGTGTTGTTGTCGACGCAGACCTCGCAGAACGCGTGGACGCACTCGGGGTCGGTGGTCTGCGGGCCGGCGCTCGGGGCCTTCACGGGCACCTCCGAGTAGAAGAACCCGTCGGTCCGGAGCTGGTCGAGCTCGCTGTCCGAGAGCTTGCCGAAGGCGGTCTCATCCGAGGAGATGCTGAACCGCTGGTCCGAGGCGTCGGTCAGCTTGGGCGCCGGGAGGTCGCCGTAGTCGGCGTTCTCCACCGCCCTCATCTGCTCCTCGAGCAGGACCTCCTTGCCGTTGGCCGTGGAGAGCTTGATGCGGCTGTAGTCGATCGGCGCCGCCGAGTAGTCGAGGGCGTACACCGTGCTCCGGCTCATGTCGAGGCTGAGGAGCTGCCCTGTCGGGAGGGAGGACACCTCGGCCTGGGTGATGCGCTCGTGCTCCACCACCGGTTCCTGGTCGACCGGCTCCGACGCGACGCATCCGGTGAAACCGGCCGCCGCGATGACGCCGAGCGCAACACTGAGAGCGAGCGACTTGGAAGAACGGATGGACTGTCGAATCATGATGGCATTCCTTTCTATCGGCTCACTGACGGAGGTCATCTGGCCCCGCGCTGGCCAGAGGGAGCTCCACCCCTTTTGTCCTTCGAGCTTCGCCGCTTGTCGGACCCCACGACTCCCGCGAGTTGAGTGGAATGAGGGGAGATGATTTCATTTCAACGGTGCCGCAGCCCCCCCATACCTGGCAAGTAAATTCCCGGCGCGGAAGAGAATTCCATCGTTCTTTCTGCGGCGCAGTGGTCTGGACGGTGCGCTGTGCGGGTGTCGCTCACCTGCGACGATACAGCGGCGCCAGGGTCCCAATCGGGGGTTGCCTTGAGCGCCGGCCGCGGACATACCAGAGCCTACATGGGGGACGTGTCCAGAGAGCCGTCCGGGCCAGTCGCCGCGGCCGCGGAGGCCGGCGTCGTGGTCCTCGACGGCCCGCTCGGGACCGAGCTCGCCGCGCGGGGGATCGAGACGCCGTCGCCGCTCTGGAGCGCCGCGGCGCTGCTCGACGCGCGCGGCTGCGAGGTCGTCCGCGCGATCCACAGGGACTACGCGCGCGCGGGCGCGACGGTGCACACGGCGAACACGTTCCGCGCCCGGCGGCGGCAGGCGGGCGCCGCGTGGGCCGAGCTCGCGGCGCGCGCTGTCTCGCTCGCGCGCGAGGCCGTGCGCGAGGTGGACCCGCGGCACCGCGTCGCCGGGAGCATCGCGCCGCTCGAGGACTGCTACAGGCCCGATCTCAGCCCGGCCGACGCGCGGGAGGAGCACCGCGAGCTCGCGCGGGCGCTCGCGTCGGCGGGCGTCGACGTCCTCCTCTGCGAGACGTTCCCGCACGTGGGCGAGGCGCTCGTCGCGCTCGAGGAGGCGGTCGCCACGGGCGTCGAGGCGTGGGTGTCGTTCACGGCGGGCCCGGAGGCGGATCTCCTCTCGCCGGAGGAGCTGGAGGTCGCCGCGCGCGAGGCCGCCGCGCGCGGCGCGCGGGCGGTGCTCGTCAACTGCACCCCTGCGGCGCGCACGCTCGCGTACGTCGAGCGGCTCGCGGGGTGCGGCCTCCCGTTCGGCGCCTACGCGAACGCGGGCGCGCCGGGCGAGGGCCTCGGCTGGCGCGCGACGCCGGACAGCGCGGCGGCCGCGCGCTACGCGGACCTCGCGCGCGGCTGGCTCGACGCGGGCGCCACGATCGTGGGCGGGTGCTGCGGGACGGGGCCCGAGCACGTCGCGGCGCTGCGCGCGCTCGCGGGCGGCGCGACGCCGGCGCGCCGCCCGACGCGGTCGCCGGGCTGAGGCGTCGATCGCCGGTTGCTCCCCACGGGGCGACGTGCCACCGATGCTCCCGGAGCAGGGCGACGCGCGCGGCGCCGCCGCCCTGCCGGACGATCCCGAGCCCGGAAGACAGCACGCCGTCGCGAGCGGCGGACCATCACAGGAGCGCACGATGATCGATCTCTATTACTGGCCCACCCCGAACGGCTGGAAGATCAGCATGATGCTCGAGGAGACGGGCCTCCCGTACAAGCTCATCCCGGTGAACATCGGGCGGGGCGACCAGTTCAAGCCGGAGTTCCTCGCGATCAGCCCCAACAACCGGATGCCCGCGATCGTCGACCACGATCCGCCGGGCGGCGGGGCGCCGATCTCGGTGTTCGAGTCGGGGGCGATCCTGCTTTACCTCGCGGAGAAGACCGGCCAGCTCATGCCCTCGGACCTGCGCGGCCGCTACGAGGTGACCCAGTGGCTCATGTGGCAGATGGGCGGCCTCGGCCCGATGAGCGGCCAGGCGGGCCACTTCGGGCAGTACGCGCCCGAGAAGATCCCCTATGCGATCGAGCGCTACACGAAGGAGGTGCGCCGGCTCTACGGCGTGATGGACAAGCGGCTCGCGGACCGCCCCTACCTGGCTGGCGAGTACTCGATCGCCGACGTCGCGAGCTTCCCCTGGGCGATACTGCACGACCGGTACGGGATCGCGCTCGACGAGCTGCCGAACCTCAAGCGGTGGATCGAGGCGCTGCGCGCGCGGCCGGCGGTCGAGCGCGGGCTCGCGGCCGGGAGCGAGCTGCGGAATCAGAGCCAGGCGCTCGACGACGAGGCGAAGAAGTGGCTCTTCGGGAAGAAGCCCGAGGCGTGAGCCGTCCGTCCCCCGAGGCGTGAGCCGTCCGTCCCCCGAGGCGTGAGCCGTCCGTCCCCGAGGCGTGAGCCGTCCGTCCGTGGAGCGCGCGCGGCGCGCCGCCCCGGCGCCTCACCCCCTTGCGCCGCGGGCACATCACGCCGGCGCACCGTCGCGCCGCGGACGCAGGATGATGCGTTGACGTTGTTGCCCCGCGGACGGGCCGAGATCGCCCCTGGGCGAGCCGTCCGTTCCGGCGCACCGCTGGTGCACACGCGCCGCGGCACGGAGCGTCCTGAGCAGGGCGGGACCATCAGGTCGATGCGCCCTGCGGGCAGGGCTTCGCCCGGCGTCTCGGGTCCATCGGGTGTGCCCACGCCGGACCCGAGGCGCCGTGTTCCGTCTGCCGCGCAGTGAGCCCCATCGCCCCTGTCTGTTCTGGTCGTGCGACGCGCCTGGCGCGCGCGCGGAGCGCCGCCCGTCATGCGCAGCGAAGCGCGCCTTCACGCGGCGAATCGGCGGCTCCGGCGAGGCGCGGTGCCACGGCCCTGGCGGGCGCGGCCGCAGGCCGGGACGAGCGCAGTTCGGAGCGTCGCTTTCCCCGGATCGGGAGAACTCCGGCGGCGGTGCAGATCGAGCAAGTACGCCGAACGGTCCCCCTTGCCCACGTCAAGCACCCTGTAAGCGGAAACGTATGCACATGCCTACCAGGCACACCATCTGCTCTGCGGTGAGCCGAGATGTCCGGGCCTCGTGGGCCCTCGCGGACATCAGGGGGACCAATCATGTCGATGCATAGCAAGATGCTGGTGCCTGCGTTTCTCTTTGCTGCCCTGGCCGCCGGTTGCGCGCTCGGCGCGGACGAGGCGGATCTCGAGCAAGCCGAGCTCGACGATGTCGAGGCGGCCGAGCTCGCTCTCGAGGAGGCGAGGGGCGGATACACGACGATGGGCACGGCCCAGCTCGGCCCCGAAAAGTCCCAGCTCGGCACCAGCCAGGTTGGCCCGAGCAAGGGCGCCTTCGGCCCCAGCAAGGGTGAGCTCGGCCCCAGCAAGATGGGATTTGGCCCGAGCAAGGGTGAGCTCGTCAGCAGCCAGGTTGGCCCGAGCAAGGGCGCCTTCGGCCCCAGCAAGGGTGAGCTCGTCAGCAGCCAGGTCGGCCCGAGCAAGGGCGCCTTCGGCCCCAGCAAGGGTGAGCTCGGCCCCAGCAAGATGGGATTTGGCCCGAGCAAGGGTGAGCTCGTCAGCAGCCAGGTCGGCCCGAGCAAGGGCGCTTTCGGCCCCAGCAAGGGCGAGTTCCCGTCGAAGTCCGGGGTGAGCGGTTACGCGGGTCAGCACTCGGGTCAACAGGCCGGCTATGGCCAGACGTCCGTCGGCCAGAGCGCCGCCATCGGCCAGCTCGGCGTCGGGCAGCAGCAGAGCGCCGCCATCGGGCAGCTCGGCGTCGGGCAGCAGCAGAGCGCCGCCATCGGCCAGCTCGGCGTCGGGCAGCAGCAGAGCGCCGCCATCGGCCAGCTCGGCGTCGGACAGCAGCAGAGCGCCGCCATCGGGCAGCTCGGAATCGGGCAGACGGGGGCCTTCGCGCACGGCCAGACCTCCGCGATCGGCCAGCAGCAGAATCCGTGATATCCCAGCAGCGCGCTCTCCTCGGCATCCCGGGGAGAGCGCGCCCCGCTCTGGCGCGGCCTCGACCGACGCCGCCGGCCGACGCTCTAAAACACGATAGTCCGGCGGCCTTCGACGATGACCCGCCGCTCGAGGTGCGCCCGCACGGCGCGCGAGAGGACGAGGCGCTCCACGTCGCGCCCCACCCGCGTCATCTCCTCGGGGCCCATCTGGTGGCTCACGCGCGCGACGTCCTGCTCGATGATCGGCCCCTGATCCAGATCCCGCGTGGCATAGTGCGCTGTCGCGCCGATGAGCTTCACGCCGCGCGCGTGCGCCTGGTGGTAGGGCTTCGCGCCCTGGAACGCGGGGAGGAACCCGTGGTGGATGTTGATGACCGGCGGGCCCTCATCGAGCATCTGCTCGGAGAGGATCTGCATGTAACGCGCGAGGACGACGAGATCGACATGGTGCTTCTTCAGGAGGTGCAGCACCTGGCGCTCCTGCTCGGGCTTCGTCTCCGGGGTGATCGGGAGGCAGAAGAACGGGATCCGGAAGCTCTCGGCCACCGCCTCGAGCGTGGGGTGATTGGAGATGACGAGCGGTATCTCGCAGCGGAGCTCGCCCGCGCGCTGCCGGAGCACGAGGTCGTAAAGACACGCCGGATCCCTGGTGACCAGGATCGCCATCTTGGGGATATGATCGCTGTAATCCACGGACCACCGCGCCGAGAGCGACGTGGCGAGCTCGCGGAACGCGGCCTCGATCGCGCTGCGGGTGGCCGACCCGCCCAGGGCGGTGACCGCGACCGGCGAGGAGAGACCCGCCAGATCGACGACGATGCGCATGAAGAAGCGGGGTCCCTCGTCCGTGAACGCGTCCGTGTGGTTGCTCGCGTCGATGATGTTCAGGCCGATGTCGTAGAAGAACCCCGCGAGCCGCGCGACGAGACCGGGCTGATCGGGAGCGGCGATGAGGAACGTTGCGTGAACGGGACCCGTCATGGAGGTCATGTAGCTCGCCCGGCGCCGGCCGCGCAAGCCGTGGGAGCCGCGCGAGGCGCCGGCCCGCCGCCGGCCGTCGCGGGCGCGCGCCGGTGCGCCTCAGACGCAGGCCCGGCGCGCAGGCTCACCGCGGCGCGCAGGCGCACGAGAGCGCGCGCGGGCCGCCGCGCCGCGGCGGGGAGCTGCAGGTCACCTCGCCGAGGCGGACAGGGCTAGTGCCCGTCGCCGCTCTCCGAGGAGGGCGGCCCGGACGCGTCATCGACGATCCTCGGAGCCAGCGTGGAGAGCTCCGCCCACGGGATGCGCACTGTCCGCTCGACGTCGCGCAGGTGAGCGCTGTCGTTGTAATAAACGAGGTGCCATGCCTCGGCTCGGCCCCAGCGCCGCCGGCGCTGCCAGTGGGTGAGCGACGTGTGGCGGGTGGCGAAGTGCGCGACCGGGAACGAGAGCGTGTTCATCTTGAAGAAATGGAGGAACGCGACGTCGATGAAGCCGCCGTGCGTGACGACGGCGATCGTCCGCCCCTCGTGCTCCCGGGTGATGCGGTCGAGCGCGACGGAGACCCGGAGCATGAACTGAGCCCAGCTCTCTCCGCCGGGGCTCGCCGGGCGGTACGGCTCGCGCTCGAAATCGATGGCGTAGCGCACCATCGCCTCTCCGACCGGCATGCCGTCGGCCTCGCCGGGGCGGAGCTCCTGCACGTCGTCGTCGAGCGTGAGCGGCAGGCCCAGGGCGGGGGCGACGATCTCGGCGGTCTGCTGCGCCCGGCGATAGGTGCTGGCGATCAGGACATCGGCGGAGATCTCGCGCGTCGCGGCCAGCCGGTCGCGCAGCCGCTCCGCCTGGAGGACGCCGAGCTGCGTCAGCCCGGTGTCCCCCCGCATCCCGCCCACGATATGGTTCACGTTGACGAGCGCTTCTCCGTGCCGGATGAGGTAGAGGTTCGTCACGATGAGAGCCTCCGAGGCGCGCAGCCTGGCGAAGGGGAGGGCCGCGCGGGCGGGCCGCGCACGCTAGGAAGAGCAAGGCCCCCCTCGGATGTCAAGCGTTTGTGCCGCCGCCGCGCGGCCGCGCTCAGGGACAGCTGTGGATCAACGCGAGGAGCGCCGCGCTCTCCGAGCAGACCTGCTCGCCGCGCAGGGCGCTGCAGTAGTCGTCCTTCGAGCCGAAGGTCTTCGTCCCTGTGCTGCCCTCGACGCAGGAGATCGCATAGACGTACCGCGGAGCGCTCTCGCCGGGGCTCCCCGGGTCGGCGGCGCTGCCCTCCTGGGGGCCGCTGCCGCCGGCGTCCCCCGGCGGGTCGACCGCGGGCACCGGGAATACAACGAACGGCCAGAGGCCGAAGAGACCAGCCACGAAATGCGGGATCATGAGCTCACCTCCACCATCGATGGAACACCCATCGATCGTCCGAGATGGCCATTGCATCTCACAGGCCAGCTCGGGCCCTGTCCGCCCCTTGCACAGCGCCGCGCGGCGGGCGCGCCGCGCCGCCCCCGCCGCGCGGGCGCTGCCCCGTCCGGGTCGGAGGGCGCTTGCCAGGGCGCGCGGACATGGCCTACAAGGCGGGCCCCCTGAAGGAGCCCCTCATGCACCGTCGCAGCCTCATCGCGGCCACGCTGGTGGCCTTTACCGCGGCCCTCGCCGGGTGCGCGCCGCGCTGGCGCGTCGTGACCCAGGCGAGCCCCGACACGTTCGTGGGCCAGCGGTATTTCGGCCTGATGCCCATCGATTTCGTGGACCTCCGCGTCGGCGACCTGCCCGAGGACATGTACCTCGCCCGCAAGGATTCGGACGAGCACCGGCAGTTCGTCAGCGACAAGGCGTCCGTCGACGAGGAGTTCGCGAAGACGCTGATCGAAACCGCGAAGGACCACGGCATCGACGTCGCGCAGGTGAGCGACCCCAGGTCGGCGCCGTACGTGCTCAGGCCCTACGTCAGCTACATGAACCCCGGCTTTTACGCGGTCGCCTCCTCGTCCCCCAGCCAGATCATCCTGACGCTCCGGATCACCACGTCGGACGGCAAGGTGCTCGATGAGGTCCAGCTCTCGAGCCGCACGGCGTCGCCGAACCCGAGCACGTCGCTGAGCCGGGCCGACGCCGACAAGCTGAAGCCCGGCGGCCGCTGGCGCGAGGACGCGCGCATCATCGGCGAGACCGTGTCGAGCTACCTCGCGTCGCGCGTCAGCCCGTAGGGCGCCGGCGCGCCCTCCTCGCCGCGGCGCGCCGCCTCACAGCAGCGCGCCCCGGAGCAGGAGCTCGGCCACGCTGAAGTAGATCACGAGGCCGGAGACGTCGACGAGGGTCGCGACGAACGGGGCCGAGGCGCTCGCCGGGTCGAAGCGGAGCGCCCGGAGCACGAACGGCAGGAGCGCGCCCGACAGCGTGCCCCACGTCACGACGCCGACAAGGCTGATCGCGACGGTCAGCGCGACGAGCCGGTAGTGCTGGCCATAGGACCCGAACAGCCCCTCCCAGGCCACGACGCGCGCGAAGCCGATCGCGCCGAGGATGCCGCCGAGCGCCAGGCCCGACGCGAGCTCCCGGCGGCAGACGCGCCAGAAATCGGCGAGCCGGATCTCGCCGAGCGCCATCGCGCGGATGACGAGCGTCGTCGCCTGAGATCCGGAGTTGCCCCCGCTCGAGATGATGAGCGGCACGAACAGCGCCAGCACGACGGCGCGGGCGATCTCGTCCTCGTAGTGCCCCATCGCGGTGGCGGTGAGCAGCTCGCCGACGAACAGCGCGGACAGCCAGCCGGCGCGCTTGCCGAGCATCCTGAGCAGCGGCGTCCGGAGGTACGGCGCGTCGAGCGCCTGCATGCCGCCGAGCTTCTGGATGTCCTCGGTCGCCTCCTCCTCCACGACGTCCACGATGTCGTCGGCGGTGACGATCCCCTTCATGCGCCCCTCGCCGTCGACGACGGGTATCGCCACGAGATCGTGCTCCGCGAAGCGCCGCGCCACGGCCTCCTGGTCGGCGTCCTCGTGGACCGACGCGACGTCGGTCTTCATGATGTCGCTGACGCGCCGGTGGCCCGGCGCGGTCATGAGCTGCCGCAGCGACACGACGCCGAGCAGCCGCTGCTCGGCGTCGAGCACGTAGCCGTAGTAGATGGTCTCCAGGTGATCCCGCGCCTGCCGCTTGAGGTAGGTGATCGCCTCGTCGACGGTCGCGTCCGGCCGCACGCGCGCGAACCAGGGGCTCATGAGCCCGCCGGCCTCGTCCTCCGCGTAGGCGAGGAGCGCGCTCACCTCCCGCCTCGTCGGCTCGTCGAGCAGCGAGAGGAGCTCTTCCTGATCCTCCGGCGACGCCTCGTGGACGATGTCCGCCACGTCGTCGGGCGCGAGCAGGCGGAGCCACAGCCTGCGCTCGCCCTTCGTGAGCGCGGCGAGGAGCGCGGCCTGGTCGGCGGACGAGAGACCCTGGAAGAAGTCCTCGGCGTCCTCGCGCCGCAGGCGCCGATAGGCCTGCACGCGCTCGTCGCCCTCCATCGTCGACCACGACGCGGATAGCTCGGCTGCCGTGAGGGCCTCGGTCCCCTTGGAGGGCGGGCGTTCCACCATCGCCTCACCTCATCGCGCGCCTGGCCCGCCGCGTCGGCGCCGCCCGGCAGAAGGTGCTCAGTCGGAAGGGCCCTGTGTCAGGCGCGATCCACGATCCGCAGCGCCTGCAACGCGCGCGCCACCGCGTTGCTCGAACTTTTCCCTGAGAGTCGAACTGTACCGACGTGCCCTGATACGGTTTGACAGGGATCGGCCGCGTGCCCTAGGATGCAAGCGCTTGCCTTCATCCTGGCTTGTTGATGTACATGAAAACTTCGTCTGAGGCGGTCATGACGAGCGCCGGCCCACGGCCGTCGGTTCGCATGGAGGAGGTGGCCCGGCACGCCGGGGTGTCTCCGGCGACGGTCAGCAGGGTCCTCAACGATCGTGGCAAGTGCAGCGCGGCGACGCGCGAGCGGGTGCTCGCCGCGATACGCGATCTCGGCTACGTCGCGAACCCGGCGGCGCGGAGCCTCGCGCAGGGCAAGACAGGCTCTCTCGGCCTGCTCCTGCCCGCGGTGGGCACCGACTTCATCTCGAGCTTCCTCCAGTTCGTCGCGGGCGCGGCCACCGACGAGGGGTACGATCTCCTGATCGCGCTGCGGTCCGAGGGCGCGCAGCGGCGGATGCTCGGGCGGCACAACACCGATGGAGTCCTCGTCTTCGGGAGCGCCATGGGGGAGCCGAGCCTGAGGAGGCTCGCGTCCGAGGGCTTCCCGTCCGTCCTGCTCTATCGCTCCGCGCCAGAGGGCCTGTCCTTGCCCAGCGTCCTCATCGACAACGAGGCCGGCGTGCGGGCGGCGGTCGATCACCTGATCGAGGCGCACGGCCGGCGGCGCATCGCGTTCCTGCGGGGCCGGGCCGGCAGCGAGGACGCGGCGCTGCGCGAGGCGGCTTACCGGGAGTCGCTCGCGCGCCACGGCATCCCGGTCGATCCCGGGCTCTGCCGCGGCGGGCTCATCGCCGAGGAGGCGCGCGCCTCGACGATCGCGCTCCTCCGCGAGCGGGCGGCGTTCGACGCCGTGGTCGGCTGGTGCGACGGCGCCGCGATCGGCGCGATGGACGCGCTGCGGAGCGAGGGCATGCGCGTGCCCGCCGACGTGTCGGTGGTGGGGTTCGACGACATCGGCCCGGCGCGGCACCTCGATCCGGCGCTCACGACGGTGCGCGCGCCGACGGAGCTCGTCGGGCGCCACGCCGTCCGGGAGCTCGTGCGGCTCATCCAGAGCGGCACCGCCGAGCCGCAGGTGCGGCTGCCGGTCGAGCTGATCGTGCGCCGCTCCTGCGGCTGCGCGCGCTGATCGCCGCGCGGCCCGGCGGCGAGGCGCGCACCGCGCCGAGGGGCCGCGCGCCCTCCGCGCTCACGCGCGGGCGGGCGCGCCGAGCGGATCGACCCCGAAGCGGCGCAGCAGGCGGCAGAGCGGGACGAGCGGCAGCCCCACGATGGCCGTCTCGTCGGCGTGGCGCACGTCGTCGAACAGCCACGGCCCGTGCTTCTCGAAGAGGTACCCGCCCGCGCTGCCGATCGGCCGGTCCAGCTCGACGTAGCGCCGGATCTGGGCGCGGTCGAGCGGGCGGACGCGGAGCTCCACGGTCACGATCTCGGTCAGCGTCCGCGGCTCGCCCGGCGCGCGGCGCACGCCCGCCGGCGCGTGCACGGCGACCGCGGTGTGGAGCGCGTGGACCCGCCCCGCGAGCCGCCCGAGCTGGTCCGCCGCCTCGTCGAGCGTGGCCGGCTTGCGCAGGAGCTCGCCGTCGACGTCGAGCGCCTGGTCCGCGCCGATGATCAGGGCGTCCTGGCGCGCCAGCGCGAGGCTCAGCGCCTTCCCCTCCGCGAACAGGCGCGCGCACGCGGCGGGCAGCAGCCCCTCGGGCGCGACCTCGTCGAACGCAGGCGCGACCGCCTCGTACGCGAGCCCGAGGCGATCGAGGAGCGCCCGCCGGAAGGGAGACGTGGAGGCGAGGACAACCCGGGACATCGGCGGATCCATGGCACGGAACGACGCGCGTGCCGAGGGGAACCGTCCGCGGCGCCTCGCGTCTCTCTCACTTTTCGCAAGGCGTCCGGAGAGAGATGAACCGCAAGGAACCCAAGGAGCTCCGGGAACGCGAGGAGCGAATTCCCGGGTTCTCTGGCGTCCCTGGCGGTTCTCTTGGCCAATTCATCATTCAATGTTCGTGCCGTTCATCGCTTGAATACGACTGGCCCTCTTCGTGCTTTCACGTCGATTCGCTTCGGTTTACCTCCATTTACATCCATTCCTTCGAGCGCGAACGCGGGCAGGGAGAGCCGGCAATGGGGAGAACGCCGGGGGACACCGAAGGAAAGGCAGAGACTTTCTGCCGTCGGGGGTGTCCCTAATTACGCATCATGCATTTCATTAAAAAGTAGCTTGCGCCCCTACTCCGCAGCACGCGAGATTGGGGCAATGCAGCAACTCAGCACAAGGCACCTCCTCACCCTCTCTCTCGTCGCGCCGGGCATCGGGCTCTCCGTGCTGCTCGCGGCCTCCCCCGCGAGCGCGGCGACGTACGAGGTGGGCCGAGGCAAGCCTTATCCGAGCCTCGCGGCGGTCGCCCCCCGCCTCGCTGCCGGCGACGTCGTGGAGGTCGAGGGTGATGCGACCTACCCTGGCGACGTGTTCTTCAAGAAATCGGGCACCGAGTCGCAGAAGATCACCATCCGTGGCGTCCGCGTGAACGGCCGCCGCCCCGTGCTCTCCGGGGGAGCGAACACGGTGATCTTCGGCGGCAATCACTATGTCTTCGAGGGCTTCGAGGTCACCGGGGGCTCGAGCCGCTGCGTGTTCAACAAGGCGCATGACGTCACGATCCGCGACGCGGCGGTGCACCATTGCCCTGGCCACGGCATCCTCGGGGCCGACTCGGAGTCGGGCTCGCTCACCCTGGAGTACGTGGAAGTCTACGCCGCCGGCTCGGGCGACACGAGACACCCCATCTACATCGCGACCGACGAGGAGACGCGCCCCGGCTCGGTGTTCCGCATGCGGCATTGCTACGTGCACGACGCGAACGGCGGCAACAACGTGAAGAGCCGCGCCGAGCGGAACGAGATCTATTACAACTGGATCGAGGGCGCGAAGTACCACGAGATCGAGCTGATCGGGCCGGACGGCCAGGACGAGGGGCTCGCGCGCGAGGACTCCGACGTCGTCGGCAACGTCTTCGTCAAGACCGGCAAGCACTTCGTCGCGCGCGTCGGCGGCGACGGGACGGGGCAGACGTTCGGCCGCTTCCGGTTCGTCAACAACACGTTCCTGCTCGCCCCCGGCTCGAACGCGGCGATCCGGATGTTCGACGGCATCGAGAGCGTCGAGATGAGCAACAACGTGTTCTACCGGCGCGGCGGCGGCGGCGTGGAGATCTACGTGGACCGCTCGGCGAGCTGGGCGACGGGCCAGGCCCTGATCGCGGGCGCGAACAACTGGGTGCCGAGCGGCTCGTCGTCGATCCCCGCGGCGTGGACACGCACGCTCCAGGGCGCTGACCCCGGGTTCGTGAACGTGGACGCGCTCGACCTCCGCCCGTCGGCGGGCAGCCCGCTCGTCGACGCCGGCGCCGGATGGACGCCGAGCCCGGCCGGGCGCCCGTTCCCGCGGCCGCTCGCCGCGCCGCGGTTCGCGCCCGCGCGCGCCGTGCGCGCCGCCAGCGGGGCGCTGTCGCGGCCGGCCTCGGGCGCCGTCGACATCGGCGCCTACGAGTACGGGATGGCTCCCGCGGCGTTCACGAGCGCGATGCGCGCGGACGGGATCGACATGGACCTCGACGACCTCGAGAACGACGCCGCGGCGAGCGACGGCGACGCCGAGGCCAGCGAGGGCGACGCGGACGTCGTCGGCTGCGACGCGGCCGCCGACGAGCACGCCGGCGCGCAGCGCGAGGCGCGCGCCGACGCCCCCTGCGCCGGCCACGCGGGCTCGTGCAGCGTCGGCGGGCCGCTCGCGGGCCGCGCGTCCGCCGGCGCGGGCGCCTTCCTCACCGCCGCGGCGGCGCTCCTCGGGGCCGCCCTCCGGCGCGGTCGCCGCGCCAGGGCGTGATCCGCGGCGCGGGCGCTCACACGACAGGCGCCCGCGCCCACGCGACGAGCGCGGGCGCTCACACCACGAGCGCCCGCGCTCACGCGACGAGCGCGCGCAGCAGGCGCCGCGCCGCGGCCGGGTCTGGCAGCTGAAACGCCGCGGAGCTCTCCCCGCCGCCCACGTGGATCGTGAGCGCCGTCGGGGGGAGCGCCGCGAACAGATCCTCGTCGGTCCTGTCGTCGCCGAGCGCGACGACCATCGCGTCGGGCGTCACCGTCGACAGCACCCGCGGCGCGATCACCCCCTTGTTCACCCCGCGCAGCCGCACCTCCAGCACCTTCCTGCCGGGGATCAGCTCGAGATCGTGCTCGCGCAGCAGCGCCTCGAGCCGCGCGGGCACCTCGCGCGCCGTCTGGCTGGCGAGCTCCGGATCGGCGCTGCGGTAGTGCCACGCGATCGACACGACCTTCTCCTCGATGAAGCTGCCCGCCGTGCGGTCGACGAACCCCTGGAGGACGTCGCGGACCTTCGGCTTCCAGTCGAGCGACGCCTCGCGCAGCGCCACCCAGGGCTCGCCGGGCGCGGCGCGCGAGAAGAACCCGTGCTCCGCGTGGAGGCCGATCGGCAGCTCGCCCAGCCACCGCTCGAGGTCCTCGCGCGGCCGGCCGCTCACCACGTGCACCTGCGTCCGCGGGCGCGCCGCCAGGTGGCGCAGATCGGCGATGAGCTCGTCGTCGGGCGGCGCGAGCTCGGGCATCGCGGCGAGCGGGACGAGCGTGCCGTCGTAGTCGAGCATCACGACCAGCGACGGCGCGCTGCGCGCGCTCGCGATCGTGCTCCGCTGCGGCGCGTCCGTGCGCCGCCGCGCCGCGCCCACCGCGGGCGCGACGCCGCTCGCGCGCTCGAGGTCGTTCAGGAAGCAGTGCGACCAGCGGTGCGCGTCGTGCGTCAGCACGCGGCGCCGGAGCGCCTGCATCCTGACGCGCTGCTCGGACGGCGGCATGACGAGCGCCCGCTTGATCGTCGAGGCCACCGAGTCGATGTCGTACGGGTTGACCTGGAGCGCCTCGATCAGCTCGGCGGCCGCGCCCGCGAACTCGCTCAGCACGAGCGCGCCGGTGTCGTCGACCCGCGACGCGACGTACTCCTTGCACACGAGGTTCATCCCGTCGCGCAGCGGCGTCACCATCATCACGTCGGCCGCAAGGTAGAGCGCGACGACCTCGGACATCGGCATCGACCGGTGCAGGAAGTGGATCGGCACGTCGTCGAGCGTCGCGTAGGTGCCGTTGATGCGCCCGACCAGCTCGTTCACGACCCGCCGGAAGTCGGCGTACGCGTCGACCTTCTCGCGCGTGGGCACCGCGAGCTGGATGAACCGCACCTTGCTCCGCAGCTCGGGCTCGCGCTCCAGGAAGCGCTCGATGGCGAGCATGCGCCGCGGGATCCCCTTCGTGTAGTCGAGCCGGTCGATGCCGAGCACGATCTTGCGCCCCTGGGCGCGCTCGCGCAGGCGCCGCGCCTCGGCGCGGACCTCCTCGTCCCGCGCGAGCCGCGCGAACTCGTCGACGTCGATGCTGACCGGGTAGGCGCCGAGCCGCACCTTCCGCCCCTCGTACGCGAGCGTCTCGAGATCGGGATCGAGCCCGAGCACGCGCGCGGCGGAGTAGACGAAGTGGTACCGATACGCCGTCGTGTGAAACCCGACGACGTCGGCGCCGAGCATGCCGCGCAGCACCTGCTCGCGCCACGGCAGCGTCCGGAAGACGTCGGCCGCGGGGAACGGGATGTGCAGAAAGAAGCCGATCCGCGCGTCCGGGATCCGCTGGCGCAGCATCGCCGGCACCAGCGTGAGCTGGTAGTCGTGGATCCAGATCCTGTCGCCCGGCCTGTACCGGGCGGCGATCGCGTCGGCGAAGCGCTCGTTCACCGCGCGGTAGCTCTCCCAGTCGCGCCGGGCGTCGAGGTACACCTTCTCGATCAGGTAGTGGAACAGCGGCCACAGCACGCCGTTCGAGAAGCCGTCGTAGTAGTGGCTCACCTCGGTCGGGGTGAGGTGGACCGGGACGGTGCCGAGCCGCTCGAGCTGCGCCTCGACCTCCTGCCGCTGCGCCGCGCTGAGGCGCGAGACGTCGCCTGGCCAGCCGAACCAGAGCCCGCCGTGGCGCTCGTGCGGACCCCGGATCGCGGTGACGAGGCCGCCCGCCGACGGCACGACGGACACGTCGCCCTGCTCGACGCGGACGGTCACGGGGAGGCGGTTCGAGAGGATGAGCAGGCGGGACATGCGCAGCCAGGAAGCTAGCGCAGGACGCCTTCACGGCGCCGTCACGCACGGCGAAATGAGGGACGCGCCGCGCCGCCCCGCGCGGAGAAATCGGGACGCGCCCGGCTGCGTGTCAGGCGCGTCCTGATCGCTACCGGTCGATCCGGATCGACGGGGCCGACGGCTGCTCGGCGGTCGGCTTCGACGTGGGCGGCGGCGGCGCCGGCGCGCGCGGCCGACCCCAGCTCCGCTTGCTGCCAGAGCTCTGCGACGGCTGCTCGTCCGTCTTCGGCGGCGTCGTCTCCTGCGCGAGCCTCGCGACGGTCTGCACGGACATCTCCGACGGACCCTGCACGATGGAGTAAGGCTGGAAGCCCTCCTTCTGCAGCGTCAGCCGGCGAGGCGCCGCGCGCACCTGCTCGTTCTCGATCGAGAGCTGGAGCGGCGTCTGCCCGAGCGACTTGCCGTCCTCGAGCACCTCCGCGCCCGGCGGGATCGACTCGATGATGAGCATGAACGACGGCGCGCCCTTCTGCTCGTTCGTCGCGGCGGCGGTCGGCGCAGCAGGCCCAGGCGCCGGCGTCGGCGGCGTCGTCGTCGCCTCGCTCTCCGCCGGGCTGCGGGTGAGGACGAAGACGACCGCGGCCACGACGACGGCGCCGATCGCGGCGAAGATCGCCGCCTTGCGCCCGCCGCCGGGGCGCGCGTCCTGCGCGCCCGCCGCGCCCTTGCCAGGATCCGACGCCGTCGCCGCCACGCCGCCCGGGCCCGTGCCGACGCCCGAGGTGCGGCCGCTCGCGTCGTCGTCCGTCGGCGCCGGAAGCGTGACCGCCTCCTTGAGCGCTTGCACCGTGGACGAACGCGACGAGATCTGCACGCCGGGCAGCGACTCGAACGACGTGATCTGCGTGCCGCCGAAGGCGGTCGTCACGCCCATGCCGCGCGCGCACTCGCCGAGGCCCTGGATGAGGGCGTCCATCGTCGCGGGCCGGCCGTCCGGGTCCTTCGCGAGGCAGCGCATCACGAGCGCCTCGAGCGGCTCGGGGATGTCGACGTCCGGGTTCCGATCCTTCATGCGCGGCACCGGCTGCTGCAGGTGCGCCATCAGGATCTGGATCGACTTCTCGGACTCGAACGGGACCTTCCCGCAGAGCATCTGGTAGAGGATCACGCCCAGCGAGTAGATGTCGGTCCTGAGATCGACCTTGCCGTGCGAGATCTGCTCGGGCGACATGAAGCGCGGCGAGCCGAGGAACGCGCCCTGCTGCGTGAGCTCCTCCGAGTCGTCGCCGAGCTGCTTCACGAGGCCGAAGTCGAGGATCTTGACAGCCTCCTCGGCGTCCTCGTTCGAGACGAGCATGACGTTCGACGGCTTGAGGTCGCGATGGACGACGCCGTGCTTGTGCGCCTCGCGCAGACCGCGCGCGATCTGCCGCGCGATGCGCATCGCCTCGGGCGGCGGCAGGCGCCCCTGCCGGCGCACGCGCCGGAAGAGCGTCTCGCCCTCGAGGAACTCCATCGCCATGAAGAACCGCTCCTGATCATCGGCCTCGATCTTGCCGTAGTCGAAGACGGTGACGATGTTCGGGTGCTGCAGGCGCGCGAGGATGCTCGCTTCGAGGAAGAAGCGCTTGTGGAAGTTCGGGTCGAGTTGCCGCGAGGCCTGGTTCGGGATCAAGACCTTGATCGCCACCGGGCGCCCGAGCGGGATCTGCTCGCCGCGATAGATCGTGCCCATGCCTCCGGTCGCGAGCTGGGACAGGATCTTGAACTTGCCGTTGAGCACCTTTCCGAGCAACGGATCGATCGGCTCGCTGCGCGCTACTTCATCGACGACGTTTTCGTTGGCACTCATATGAACTCCGTCGCCTTCCCCGTGCGGGCGCGGGCGAGCCCTCCCCTCGGTATCGATGCCTCGCGATGCGTGAGCCTTGACCTCATGATCGTGGGGGACGTCGAAGCGTGGGGCCGTTCGGGCAGTCTAAACGGAAGAAAAGTCCTTGGCGACCTTTCCTCGATCGACCCGTCCGCGAGGCCGGTTCCACCGTACGAGAGGCCCAGCGACACGCCGTGCGGGAGGCGCTGCACCATGCGTCGTGCGCCATAGCCCCGATCCACGGGAACCGCCAGTTGCTGGCGTCGAGCGTCCGCGTCCCACCTCCGTACCACGAGATCCTGCGAGCAGATTACACCGCTCTGCGTCCGCGCGATGCCCTTCTCCGACCGTCCGTGCGCGGTCCCGCCGCCGCGGTCGCCGGACGTCCCCGCCCCCGTGCCCGCCCACACGCCGCGCGCTCGCCCCGGCGGGCGGGGGCGAGGTAGTAGAGGGGGATGCGACCCGATCGCGCCCTGCGGCGCTGGTGGAGGGGGAGAGAGTACCGGAGCCTACTCGACGAGGCGGCTTCGGCGCTGGCCGCCTCCCGGCACGCCGAGGCGGAGGCGGCGTGCGCGCGGGCGATCGCCCTCGCCGAGGCGATCTACGGCCCCGAGGACGCCGAGCTGGCGGGGCCGCTCTACGCGCTGAGCTCGGCGCAGCTCGCGCAGGGGCGGCTGGACGAGGCGCGGGCGAGCTCGGCGCGGGCGATCGCCCTCGCCGAGGCGGCCGGGGCGAGCGCCGAGCCGCCCCTGCCGAGGCTGCTCGAGCAGCTCGCCGCCATCCTGGAGCGGCAGGGCAAGGCCGAGGAGGTCGAGGCGCTGTTCCGGCGGATGCTGGCGGGCTACGACCGGATGCGCGACCCGGATCCTCTCGAGCTGTCGGCGCTGCTGAACCGGCTCGGCCTGCTGCTCGGCCGGAAGGGGGCGCGCGCCGAGGCGGCGCCGCTCTTCCAGCGGGCGCTCTCGCTGCGCGAGGGGGCGCTCGGCGCCCGTCACCCGCTCGTCGCGGAGGCGCTCTACAACGCGGCCACCTTCCTGGAGGAGGACCGCCCGGCCGCCGAGCGGGAGGCGCTGCTCCGGCGGGCGCTCGACATCGTCGACACCGTCGATACCGTCGACCGGGCGCTCCTCGCGTCGATCCTCCACAACCTCGGGGCCGCGCGCGAGGCGCTCGGCGACCCGGCCGAGGCGGCGGCGCTGTACGAGCGCGCGCTCGCCGCGCGGGAGGCGCTCGGCGGGGCCTCCCACCCGTCGCTCCGACCGACCCTCGTCCGGCTCGCGCAGGTCCACCACGCCGCGGGGCGGGTGTCCGCGGCGCTGCCGCTGTACGAGCGGGCGCTCGCGATCGCCGAGGCGGATCTCGGGCCGGATCACCCGGTGGCGGCGGCGATCAAGGCCTGGATCGGCGAGGCGCGGAGCCGGAGCTGACGCGCCGCGTTCACGGGCGGCGGGTGGGCGGGCGGCGGGTGGGCGGCGGTCGGCGCCGGGGTCAGGGGTCGACGGGCCGGGGATCGCCGCCCACGCTCCAGCGCTCGACGAGCTCGGGGAGCACGGTCGACGCCATCTGGAGCAGGTGCGCCATGTGGTGCTCGGGCGTGTTGCCCCGGAACCCGCGGACGTGGAGCTCGCCCACGTGCGCCTCGGTGGTCGGGATCATCTGCTTCTCGAGCTTCTTCGAGACCGCGCCCTCGGCCGCGCGAAGCCGGAGGTGCGGCGGCGCGTCGAGGGCGATCGTGCGCTCGACGGGGTACCCCGCCGCCGCGCCGAGCAGGTAGCTGGCCGTCGCGCTGGAGCTGGCGTACGTGACCGGGTCGATCTCCGAGTGCGTGATCGTGAACAGGATCTGCCCCTCGGCGGCGCGCTGCGCGGCGCGCGCGAACGAGGCGAGCTGCAGCGTGTTCAACCCGCTCGGCTGCTCCGGCGCGAAGCCGCAGTGGATGCCGTCGGTGACGAGGATCGCGTCGAGGTTGTCGACGCCGCGGCGCAGCTCCAGGATCTTCGCGACGGCGCCGTAGCCCGCGCTCCACGAGGAGAGCGCGACGCGGCGGAGCCGCGGGGTCGGCAGCCCGCGCTGCGCGACCGCCCTGTCGATGTCCGCGAGCAGGCTCTCGTACATGCCCGGCTGCGCGTAGAGCTCCTCGTAAGCGCCGGAGCCGATGCCCAGGTTGATGACGGCGACGGCGGCGTTCAGCCCGGCGACCTCGGCGCTCTCGCGGACGAGCTGGGTGTTGCCGTGGAAGTGCAGGACGAGGTCGTAGCTCGACCCGGTGGGCTTGAACGACTCGGGCGTGAAGAGCACGCCGCCGCGGATCGACGCGTACCCGTCGTGCCGGATCGCGGGGGGCGGGGTCGACCCCTGCCAGCGCGCGAACACCTCGGGCGCGACGAGCACCCGCGCCGCGGCGCCGTCGCGCGCGGCGCGCGACGCGACGAGGAGCGCGCGGCTCACGGGCGTCATGGCGGGGAACGCCTCGGCGGAGGCGCCCGGCAGCATCCGCGCGGCGATCGCGCGCGCGGTGAGCGCGACGACGCCGATCACGGTCGCCGCGGCGAGGACGAACGCCGCGAGGGCGTGCCACCTGCGGGCGCGGCGCTCCTCCGCGGAGGGCGCGGACCAGCTCCCGTACGGCGCGACCCCGGCCATGTGGAGCGGCGAATCGCCCGGCGCCCCGTGGACACCGGGAGGAAACCCTGGCTCGTCCCAGGGAGGCGCCGCGCCGAGGGGCGGCGGATCGAGGAGAAGCCCTGGCTCGTCCTGAGCAGGCGTCGCGCCGAGGGGCGGCGGGTCGAGGGGAAGACCGCCCTCCAGGGGCCCCTGGATCACGGTCACCGGCGGTGGCGTGGGCGTCATCGAGAGGTCCGCAGGCAACCTGTCCGCGCGCACGTTTCCCTTCATCTGAACGCCTCCTCACAACGGGGACGTAGCGCTCGGCCCTCGTCGGCCAGGCGCTGCTTCGTGTTCCGTGAGCGCGTTGCACTGACGGCGCCGCGCTGCGTTTCTGCTCCTGCCGCGAGCCCGGAAGGCACCGTGGCGGCGGCAGCATCGACCAGCACGGTAACAAGCTCAAGCGGCAACCGTGCCGTCCACGCAGATTCGAGCGAGACCGGAATACTCTGTGTCCTGCTGGATCACGCGTGGGCGAGCGCGCCCGGGCGGCGAGCGGGGGAGCGGGCGGGATCTGCTCGCGGGCGTGCAGGTGGGGGGCGGGCGCTGGAGCGAGCACGGCGGCGATGAAACGCGCACTTGCACCCCTGACGCGCTCCCACCAAGGTGCTCCGCGCTTGCTCCCCCGTGAGGCCCGCTTCCTGCTCGCAGCGACGCTGCTCCACGCCGCCATCCCGGTGCTGGCGCGCATCGCGAGCAGCCCGGCGCCGGCGCTCGTTGCCCGCTCGAGCAGCGCGGGCCGCGACGAGGTGGAGATCGAGGTGCAGCCGGTCGCGCCGCTGCGGCCGACGCAGGAGGAGGCGCGCGCGGCGCCGACGCCCGCGGCCCCGGAGGCAGCGCGGCCGCGCGACGACGCGGAGCCGGAGCTCGCGCGGACGGCGCGCCGCGACCGGCGCGACCGGGAGGCGCCGGCGCCGCCCGAGACCGACGCGGCGCCGGCGGAGGGGCCCGCGGCGCCGCCGGCCACGGCGCCGTCGTCCGAGTACGGCGGTCCGCCGAGCGCGGAGGGGCCGCCGCGCGTCGCGGGGCTCGACGGCGTGCCCGTGTGGCAGCTCCGCGGCGTGCTGCCCGATCGCGCGCCGCCGGCCGCGGCGCCGACAGCGCCGCCCGCGCAGCGCGAGGTCTCGATGGATCGGGCCGGCGAGGTGCTGCGCGAGACGATGCGCGATCGGGACAAGACGCTGGGGCTGGATCTGCCCGCCGCCGGCACGATCGCGTCCGTGGTGGCGGACGCGGTGCGCGCGTCGGAGACGCCCGAGACGGCGCGCGCCGTGTTCGAGGTGCAGCTGAGCGGCGCCGGGCTGGTGCTCGGGGTGCGCGCGCTCTCGTCGACGGCCGGGGCCACGGCGCTCTGGGCGCTGGTGGCGCGCGAGGCGGCGGCGCGGCTCGCCGGGCGCGCGCTCGCGATGACCTCGGCGTTCGCCAGGGGCGCGAAGGTCTACGTCACGGTGAGCTCGTCGGTGCGGATGCCGAGCGGCGCCGAGTCGGGCGGCATCCACCAGCAGGGCGCGGGCTTCGGCTTCGACGTCGCCGATCTCGGCGCCCGGCCGCACCGCCTCGTGCAGTCGAGCTTCCGCGTCGAGGCGCTCGACTGAGGCGCGCGGGCGCGCCTCGGTCGAGGGGCTCGTTCGCCCGGTCATGGCGCAGCGACGCCGCGGCGGCGCGCCCCGGCGATCAGCGGCCCCGCCGCTCCGCCCAGCGCCGGTAACGCGCCGCGGCCGCCGCGAGGCCGAGGCCGAGCAGCGCGAGCAGGCTCAGCGCGGCGGGGATGCCGGCGAGCCACACGGTGAGCGGCGGCAGGGGGCGCGTCGGGCAGGAGCGCCGCGTGGCGAAGCGGCAGATGTGGCGAAGCGCGATCTCCTCGGCGGCGGCGCGGACCTCGGGCGCGTCCTGGGGCATGCCGCGCAGCGCCGCCGAGGCCATCATGTAGGCCGCGGAGGCCGCGCGATCGTGCGCCGGGTCCGCCGGGACGCGATCGCGCACGAGCTCGACGAGCCGGGCGGCGCGCGTCGCCGTCTCGTGCTCGGCCAGCGCTCCGGCGAGGTGGCGCGCGAGCGCCTCGTCGAGCTGGAGGGCGCACGCGACGGCGCGGTCCTCGCCGAGCGTGAGGTAGACGGTCTCGCCCGACGCTGTCTGGCGCGGCTCGGTGCCGGAGGCGGCGACCGGCTTGCGCAGCGCGACGCGCGCCCCGCGGACGCAGCTCGGGACCTTCGGCAGGGCGCGCAGGTGCACCGCGGCGTAGCGCTGGAAGGCGACGCCGGCGACCGCGCCGAGCGAGAGCGCGATCGCGACGAGCGCGAGGGCGACGCGCGCCCTCATGCCCGAGCGCGCGGCGCGGCCCTCGCGCGCCGGCGCCGCCGCCGGGTCCTCGCGCGCCGGCGCCGCCGCCGGGTCCTCGCGCGCCGGCGCCGCCGCCGGGTCCTCGCCGGCCTCCGCGTCGGGCGCCGATCCGCCGGAGCGCTCTCGGGACGACATGGCCGCGGGTATGGACAGCCGCCGCGACGCTGTCAATGCGCCGTCACGAGGGCCGCACCTGCGAGGCGCGCCACGTGCGCCCACGTGCGGGCCGCGTCCTCGTGGCCGGCCGCGGCCGCGAGGCGCGAAAGGAACTGCGCGCAGGCCTGCTCGCCGCGGCGATCCTCGGCCTCGCGGGCGCGCGCGAGGGCGCTCAGCGCCTCGAGCAGGGCGCCCTCGGTGCGGCCCGCGGCGGCCAGCGCGACGCCGTAGGCGAGCAGCGCGCGCGCCCGCTGCGCCGGCGCCGCCTCGGCCTCCGCGGCCATCCGGAGGCGCCGGAGCGCGTCGTCCTTCGCGCCGCGCCCGAGCGCGATGAGGCCGCTCATGCGCTCCACGAGGTCGACGTGCTCGCCGGTGCGCCGCAGCTCGCCGACGAGCCGCTCCAGCGCGCGGAGATCGCCCTGCACGAGCGCCTGCCGGGCCAGCTCGGCGAGGCGGCCGGCGATGTCGTTCATCGACAGCACGGGCGACTCCGAGGTCTTCGCGAGCGGATCCCCCGAGGCGTCGCCGGGCGGGAGCGCTCCTGCCATGGCGATCGCGTCGGTCGCGTCGACCTCCACGTCGGTCGCGTCGGCGAAGTCCACGGGCGTGTCGTCCAGGAGCCCCGGGCGGCGATCGTGAGGCCGCGGCGATCGTGAGGCCGCGGCGCCCCGCGACGAGCGCGCCCCGTTGACCCCGGCCGGCATCGTGGAGCCACGCCGGCGCGCGGCGCTGTCCGCGGCCCCGCGGCGCGCCTCGAGGTCGGCGAGCTCCTCGTCGGAGAGCGCGCGCGGCGGCTCCGGCGCCTCGCCGACCACCTCGATCGGCGTGCGGTAGGTGGGCGGCTGGCTCGAGGTGCTGTCCGGCGCCTCGTCCAGCCGGGGCTCCCTCGCTGTCTCCTGCTCGTCGGCGAACGCGAGCAGCTCGGCGGCCGCGGACTCGAGCAGCGCGTCGCCGGCGGCGCGCGCGGCGCGCCCGGCGAGGTCGGCCGCGGAGCGCCGGTCGCCCGCCCTCGCGGCGTGCCACGCGGCGTCCGCGAGACCGAGCACGCCGGCGTGATCCTCGACGACGCGCGCCGCGGCGAGGTGCCACGCGGCGCGCTCGCCCGGCGGGACGGCCGCGACCAGCGCGTCGCGCAGCGTGCGCGACGAGAGCTTCAGCCACCCGGGCTCCGGGCGGAAGGCCCAGCCGGCGCCGAGCAGCGCCGCGTCGGCCGAGGCGACCTTCGGGGCGCCGGTGCCGTCGCACAAGGCGTCGATGGCGGCGTCGGACGCGTCGCCGCCGAGCGTCGCGAGCGCGGTGAGGATCGTGCGGGGGCCGACCGAGAGCAGGCGCAGGCGGCCCTCGATCGGCCGCGACGCGGCCGGCGCCGCGAGCTCGGCCCCGGTCATCGTGCGCGCGGGCCGGCCCCGCCCGGCGCTGCGCCGGCGCGGCGCGACGCTCCGGCCGATCCAGCGCAGCGCGCCGCTCTCCAGGGCCTCGCAGAGCAGCTCGCGCAGGGCCAGCGGAAAGGCGGCCGGCGCCCGCGCGGCCCACCGGCGCGCGGCCGCCTCGTCGATGCAGCCGTCGAAGAGGCGGCGGACGAGGTCCTGGGCGCACGGGGCGGAGAGCGGCCCCAGCGTGACCGTCGCGGCCGGCGTGATCGCGGTGAGCGGCGCGGGCAGCGGATCCGCGCGCCCGATCCGGACGACGGCGCGCAGGCCGGCGCCCATCTCCAGGGCGATCGCGATCGCGTCGAGGCTCGCGGCGTCGATCTCGGCGGCGTCGTCGACGGCGAGCAGGCCGAAGCGGGTGTCGGCGGGCGCGAGCCACGCGGCGAGCACCTCGGCGGCCGTCCACGGCTCGACGCCCTCGCCGTCGAGGATGCGCGCGAGCGCGGGCTTCAGCCGGTCCGGGAGCGCCGGCGCGCGGGCGCGGGCCTTCTCGGCGCGGGGCGCCGAGCGCGCGAGCGCGCGACGCAGCGCGCCGAGCGGCTCGCGCGAGGCGCCGATGGGCGCGACGAAGAGGCTCTGCGACGGGGACAGGAGCCGGAGCAGCTCGAGGAGCAGCCGCGAGCCGCCGGCGCCGGCCTCGGCGCGGACGATCGCGAGGGCGCCGGGGGGCACGGCGAGCTCGGCGAGCTCGGCGTCGCGGCCGACGAGCGGCGGCGTGCACAGGCGCGCCACGCTCTCGACGACCTGCCTTCGCAGCGGCTGCTGCGCGTCGAGGCGCAGGCCGCGCACGCGGCGCGCGCCGTCGACGCCGCGGTGGAGGCCGAGGGTCATGAGCTCGCCCGAGAGCACGGCGGGGAGCGCGGGATCGAGGAGCACGTCGCCCGGGGGCGCGACGCGGGCGAGCGTGACGGCGACGAGCAGCGGCTGCCCCCAGGAGAGCGCGGTGAAGCGCCCCGCCTCGCCGACGTAGGTCATCTCGCCCTGCGCGATGCCGGCGGCGAAGCGCGCGTCGGGGTGGACGGCCGCGTCCTCGGCGGCGAGCGCGGCGAGCAGCACGGCCTCCTCGAAGTCCTCGGGGGTGAACTCGAACGAGAAGGTCTGCGCGCTCCAGGCGCACAGCGTCGCGCCGAGCGCCTCGGCGCGCTTCTTCAGCGCGAGCGCCCGCGCGAGGTAGGTCTCCTCGCCGCGCGCCGCGCTCGCCGCGCTCGCCGCGCTCGCCGCCGCCGACGCGTCGTGCGGCGCGCTCCTGTGGCGCGACGGCGGCCCCGCCGCGCGCGGCCGGGACGCCGCCGCGCGGCCCGGCACGACCGCGTCGGTGCTGCCCGGCTGCGAGAGGGCCGCGGTACCTCGAAAGGACACGACGATGCGCTCCGGCATTGCGGCGAGTCTAGCGGGGCGCCGAGGGCGCGTGGGCGCTTCTTGGCGACCCCGCGGCGCGGCGCGGCAGGCCCGAGCGCGCCGCGCGGCAGGCCCGAGCGCGCCGCGCGGCAGGCCCGAGCGCGCCGCACGGCAGGCCCGAGCGCGCCGCGCGGCAGGCCCGAGCGCGCCGCGCGCTCGCCCCGCGGTAGGATGCACCCTCGATGCCGTCTGCTTCCGTGTCTGCTCCCGCGCTGCTGCTCGCTGCGGCGCTCGCGGCGCTGCCCTCCCCCGCTGCCGCGAACGGCGTCTTTCCGTCCGCGGATCAGATCGTCTTCGACCCGGCGGATCCCGCGCGCGCCGTCGCCCGGATGACGTACGGCCTGCTCACGACGCAGGACGGGGGCGCGAGCTGGCGCTGGATCTGCGAGGGCGCGGTCGGCTACGACGACACGGGCGGCCAGGCGCCGCCGATCGCGGCGGCGGCGGGCGGCAGGGTGCTCGCCGCGCTCGGCGACGGGCTCGTCGTTGGCACCGAGGGCGGCTGCGCCTGGACGGCCGCTGTGGAGCTCGCCGGCCAGGCGATCGTCGATCTCTCGGTCCGACAGGGCGACCCGTCGCACGTCGTCGCGGTCGCCGGGGGCGACGGGCCCAGGCTCTGGGCGTCGCGCGACGGCGGCGCGAGCTGGGCGAGCGCGGGGGCGCCGCTCCCGGCCGGCTTTCAGGCGCGCACGATCGACGTCGCCCCGTCGGATCCGCGGCGCGTGTACGTGAGCGGGCTCTCGAGCGGCGGCGGCCCCGTCAAGGGGGTGGTCGCGCGCTCGGCCGACGGCGGGGAGACGTGGGAGATCGCGGCGGTCCCGGGGAGCACGACGGGGCGCGAGCCGTACATCGCGGGGGTCGATCCGCGCGACGCCGACGTGCTCTACGTGCGCATCGCGAGCGCGCCGGGGCGGCTGTTCGTCTCGACGGACGGCGGCGCGGCGTTCGCGCCGGTGTTCGAGACGCAGGGCTTCGTCCGCGCCTTCGCGATCTCGCCGGACGGCGCCGCGGTGGCGGTGGGCAGCGACATCGACGGCGTCTTCCGCGCGCCCTCGTCGACGCTCGACTTCGAGCGGGTCTCGACGATCGCGCCGCGCTGCTTCACCTGGACGGAGACGGGCCTTTACGCGTGCGCGAGCGAGTTCCTCGACGGCTTCACGATCGCCCGCTCGCTCGACGGCGGCGCCACGTTCGAGCCGCTGCTCCAGCAGGCGTGCCTCCTCGGCCCGCTCGAGTGCGCGGCGAGCACGCGCGTCGGGGCGCTCTGCCCGATCGACTGGCCGCGCATCGCGCTGATGACCGGCCACGAGGATTGCTCGCCGGACGCCGGCTCGCCCGACGCTGGCAGCGGCGCGGGTGGAGCGACGGCGGCCGGCGGCGGGGGCGCCGGCGCGGGCGGAGCGCCTGATGTGCCCGGCGGAGGCGCCGCGCCGAGCGCCGACGGCGGGTGCGGGTGCCGCGCCGGCGGCGCGGGCGCGGGCTGGGCCGGTGGGATGGTCGTGGCGGGCCTCGTGGCGGCCGCGGCGGCGCGATGGCGTCGGAGGGGCGCGGACGAGAGGGGTCTGATTCGACCCTGATGGCCGCCGCCAGGTCGCGGATCGACCGGCCCCGCCTCGCGAGGGGGGCGGGTCGATCCGCGATCGAAATCGCCCCCCTCGAAAGGCTGCTCCGCCAGGTCGCGACCTGCCCGCCCCGCCTCGCGAGGCGGGGCAGGTCGATCCGCGATCGAAATCGCCCCCCTCGAAAGGCCGCTCCGCCAGGTCGCGACCTGCCCGCCCCGCCTCGCGAGGGGGGCAGGTCGATCCGCGAGCGAAATCGTCCCCTCGAAAGGCCGCTCCGCCAGGTCGCGACCTGCCCGCCCCGCCTCGCGAGGGGGGGCCGGTCGATCCGCGAGCGAAATCGTCCCCTCGAAAGGCCGCTCCGCCAGGTCGCGACCTGCCCGCCCCGCCTCGCGAGGGGGGCAGGTCGATCCGCGAGCGAAATCGCCCCCTCGAAAGGCCGCTCCGCCAGGTCGCGACGCGCCGGTCCCCCCGAGGGGGCGCGCCGTCACGGCGCGATGACGACCCGCTGCCCCGCGGTCCCGACGTCGCCGTCCGGGTCCTCCAGGACGATCTCGACATCCAGCGCTCGGCCCCGCACGGACTCCACCGGGAGGCCCCGATCCACCTGAAAGCGTATCCCGTGGATCTCGCAACCGGCGTCGCCTGCCTTGCGCAGCGTGAGCAGCGAGGTGAACGGGAGCAGCTCGAACGCGAGCTCGGGGAAGTACCCCCCCACCGTCAGGCGCGTGCCCATCTGACGGAGGCCGGTCACACGCAGCGCGAGCCACACGTGATGGCCCCCTTGAGGGCCAGGCTCGATCGGCACCACGTCGCCGTGCTGAAGCGGCGCGAACGCGCCCTCCCCCTGCCCGATCACGACCGCCGGGCCGCCCGACGACGGCGTCTTGCACGCATCCCTGGCCGACGCGATCCACGTCGGGTCGTGCTCCGCGAGGCCCGACGGCGCGATGAAGGGGTCGACGCACGCCCCCGCCGCGCACGTCGCGCCGGCCGGGCAGGAGATCGCGGAGCACGCCGCGTCGAGCGAGACCGGCAGGAGCAGCGTTCGCCCGCCGACCGCGCGGGTCGCGGCCGTCCGCGCCACGAGCGGCGACGCCTCGCCGTCGCGGAACGCCGCGACGGACACCTCGACGAGCGCGCCGTCGTGCGCCGGCTGGGCCGCGAGCTCCGCCGGGAGCGACAGCTCGCCCCGGCGGTACGAGGAGCGCTCGGCGCGCGCGACGGCGCCATCCACCGTCGTGGTGCTCTCGATGATGTGGAGCTCGAAGCCGACCGCCATGTCCGTCGCGAGGCCGACCACCACGAGCGCGTCGGCGTCCTCGCCCGCGCACCCCGCGGAGCAGAGGGCGAGCAGCGCGAGCAGCGTCCGGGGGGCCGGCCTCACGATCACCTGGCGGCGGTCAACGCGACGCGCGGCGGCGCCGCCGCGCGATCCAGCCCGCCGCCGCGGCGAGCGCGGCGAACGGCGCGGCCAGCGAGGCCTTGTTCGTGGGCGGGCTGAAGGCGCAGACGCCGGCGGCGATGTCGCCGTCGATGCCGTCTGGACCGAGGGTGACCTCCCCCTTCACCTCCGCCTTCACCGAGATGCCCTGCTCGAGCAGCGCCTTCACGCAGGCCGGGATCTGCGATCCGGAGATGATGTACTTGCCGTCGCAGAAGAGCGCGCCGTCGCCGGTGCAGGAAGCATTGCAGTCCGCGCGAAAGTCGTACTCGCAGTCCTCGAACTCCTCGTTCTGGCAGGTGGTCTGGCAATCCATGTTCGCGTCGGCCGTGCAGGAGCCCCCGCAACACTCGATGCAGTGCTGGTAACAGCCGCCGTCCACCGTGACGCACTGGGCATCGCACTCGGCGTCGCAGTTCGCGTCCCACGTGGCGGCGCACTGCGAGGCGTCCGTCGTGCCGGCGCACTCGACGTCCCGCGTCGTCGTGCACTCGGCGAAGCAGTTGTGAGAGCAGATGACGTTGACACCTCGGTCGCAGTCCGTCTTGCACTGCGTTGTGCAGCTGTCCGTGCAGGTCGCCTCCGCCGAGAGGGTGCACTGCGTCTTGCAGACCGGCACGAGCTTCGTCGCGCACGCCGTCTTGTAGATCCCGAGCTCGCTGCAGCCCGCGGAGCACTCGGCCGAGACGCGCACTTCGCAGTTCGACAGCCCGTCGAACCGGATGTTGCCACACTCCTCGACACCCGCGCTCGCCGGGAGAGCGGCCGTCAGACAGGCGACGATGGCCGCCAACCCAAGAAAACTGGCTCTTCGCATGAACAAATCCCTTCCCCGCAACGGTAAACCAAACATTCTACACACGGCGCTTGCCAAGGGAAGCGCCATCCCTGCCGCGCACGTTCGTGGCGCACCCGCACGCGGGGGCGTCTTGCGCGTTGCGTCCTGCGTCGTACGCCTCGCGTCGTGCATCGTGCATCGTCAGATTCCCCCCGCGCGCGGCCTGCGCCGGCGGCAACGATGGATACGCTCGCGGGAGGGGCGATTTCCTTCGATCAGTCGGCTGGCCAGGGGTTCGGCGGATCGGCCGGCGTGTAGGGCTGCACGTTCGCCTCGGCCTCGATGAGGTTCTGGATGAACAGGTCGACGTACCGCAGGTCGTCCTTCACGTCCGGGTCCTCGTTCTCCTCGAGCCACGCCTCCACGTTCGGGCGCAGCGCCTCCAGCGTGCGGCGCGCGGTGCGCGGGTCGGCGTCCGCCGCGAGCTGCGCGGCGAGCTTGAACCCGGCGAAGAGGTTCAGCATCACGAACCCTTTCTCGACGGTGGCGTCGGAGAAATAGCCGGCCTTGGGCGGCGCGTCGGGCGTGCTCGGCGCCTCGATATCGACCCTCTGCGAGCGCACCTCGCCGGTCAGCGGGTGCTTCCAGGACAGCGCGAGGCTGCCGACGGCGTGCGGATCGCGGACCCCGCTCTGGTCCTCCCGCGGGACGAGCTCCAGAAGGATCGCGCCGCCGCCGCCGCGACGGCCGGCGCCGACGGGCTCCGCGGCGCTCGTCCGCCCGGCGAGGAACAGGCTCGGGATGTGCACGGTGCCGCCGCCCTCGCCGGCGCGCCAGCCGTTCGTGCCGTAGGCGCCGCGCACGACGTAGCCGTCGCCCAGCGTGACATCGAGATCGACGTCGAGCGCCAGGGGCACGAGGAACGTCTTCACCTCCTCCGTGAAGACCTCCTCGACCGCCCTCGGGTCCTCGAGGAAGTAGAAGTTGCCCGCGCCGACCTCGCTGATCCCGCGCATCGCGTCGACGTCGAACTCGCTGCCGACGCCGACGGCGGTGACGCCGATCCCCATCTCCGCGTAGCCCGCCGCGAGCGACTTGAGCCGCTCGGGCGAGGTGAGCCCGGCGGTGGCCACGCCGTCAGAGAGGAAGATCACGCGGTTTTGCCACGCCGGATCGAGGTGCCGCTCGGCGAGCGCGAAGGCGGTGAAGAGCCCGTCGTACAGGTTCGTCGACCCGTACGCGGTGAGGCCCTCGAACGCCTCCGTCAGCGCGTCCCGGTCCGAGGCCTCGACCGTCTCGAGGACGATCTCGGCCTCGCCCGAGTAGCTGACGAGCGAGATCCGATCGGTCGGCCCGAGCGCGTCGATCATCTCGACGAGCCCCGCCTTGAGGTAGGCGATCGGGCTGCCTGCCATCGAGCCGCTCGTGTCGACCGCGATGACGAGGTGCAGCGGCGGCCGCTCGATCGCGCCGAGGTCGACGGGCGAGTTCATCCCGATCTGGATGAGCGTGCAGGGCGACCCGCTGATCATGTTGCCCATGATCCCGAGCAGGCCGTGCATGCACACGTCCTCGCCGCAGGTCGCGGGCGGGTAGTCGAGCTTGTGCTCGGCGAAGAAGCCGACGTCGTCGAGCGTGCCCGGCCCGGGGATCTCGCCGTCCTCGAGGATCTGGCGGAACAGGCCGAAGTCCTGCGATCCGCCCTGGGAGACACCGACGCTGCCGGGCGGCCCGGGCACGCCGGGCGCAACGACCCCGGACGCGTCATCCGAGCCCGCGTCCATGCCGCAGCCGGACGCGCCGCCCATCGCCGCGGCGACGGCGAGCGCGAGAAGATCATGGATTCGAAGCTTCATGGCGTGACCTCCTACTGGGCCGCCGCGGCGGCGACGAAGACCGACTCGATCAGGCGGGATTGGTCGAGCGGGGCGGTGAAGCACTCCGCGTCGCGCACGGGCATGTCGTCCGCGCGCACGAGGTGGAGCGTCCCGACGCCCTCGGCGAGCTCCGCGCTCTCCCCGGCGCGCAGCGAGACGACCCCGGAGATGCCCCCCCCGAGGAGCGACACCTCGATCGGCGCGACGAGGCTGCCGCACGCGTCGAGGAACGCGTCGCAGCCCGCGATCGTCGCGAGGTCGACCGAGAAGTCACCGGCGTTCGCGCCCCGGTCGAGCATCCACGGGCGGGCGAGCACGTTGCCTTGCAGCGCGACGACGGCGTACGCCTCGCTCTCGATGGCGATCCCGCGCGCGCGCGCCCGCTCTCCCTGCCGGAGCTCCGGGTAGATCCCGCCGGCGATCTCGACGGAGCGCAGGGTGACCATGTCGCCGGCCTTCACCGGCAGCGCCTCGGCGGGCACGCAGACGTAGATGGTCCTGCCTGACTCGAGCGCGATCGCGTGACAGCCGTCGGGCGACGACGTCACGCTGGCGACGACCGCCGTCAGCTCGCCGGGCTCGGTCCAGTCCAGCCGGCTCCCGGCGAAGGGCCTGCACGCGTCGCCGGGCGGCGGAGGCTCGACGGGCGGCGCGTCGAACACCGCCGGGTGCTCGGCGAGCTCGAGCCGCGCCCCGGCGCGCTGGATCGCGATCATCCGCTCCGGCTGCGGGCCCTCCGTCGAGGTGGTGACGAGCTGCTCAGGGAACTGCGCCGCGGACCACGCGAGCAGCGTGAGCGGCAGCCCGTCGGCGTCGATGAGGTAGGCGTCGCACCCCGCGTTGCCCAGCGGGAGCGCGCGGCCCGGCTGGACGAGCCAGGCCTCGGCGTTCGCGAACAGATCCCGCGAGAGGGCGCTCGTCGGGTCGGCGAGCAGGACGCCGCAGTCGACCCGCACCGACTCGCGCAGCCGGCGCACGCGGATGAGCAGCTCGGTCTCTGTCGTGTTGCCGATCACGAGCGACGCGAGCTCCTGCGCCTGCGCCTGCGGCAGCATGCACGCGTCCGGCCCCTCGCACGGCCCCGGCGCGCGGCTCGTCGCCGCGCACGCGAGGCTGCCCGCCATCAGCGCCAGCCGCTCTGCGACCGGTTGCCGCGCCGCCTCCGGCCGCCGCGCCGCCTCCGGCCACCGCGCGGCCTCGCCGAGCACGCGGTACGAGACGAAGAGCGCCGGCAGCGCGATGAGGTCCGTCGGATCGACGGTGATGCGCCACGGCAGCGGCGTGAGCGCCATGAGCGCCTCGACCGCGCGGGCGGCCTCCGGAGCGAGCTTGATGGCCGAGAAGACGGCGCCGGTGGCGAGGTGGGCGCCGAGGAGGCCGCGGCGCGAGGAGACGCGGAGCAGCGCGGCGAGGACCGCGGGCGCGACGAGGAGCCCGGCGAAGTCGCTGAGCTTTCCGGTCAGCCACCCGGGGAGGAGGCCAGATCCCTTGAGGGCGTGATCGTTGAGGACGAGGAGCGCCAGGGCGCCGAGCCATAGAGGATGAAGGAGCGATCGATGCGAGCGCAGATCTCGAGACATCAGAGCTATCCCTCCGTGCGATGAGGGGCCTGCACGGGCGGCCAAGCAAGCGAGCGGCTTGCTGAAGGCCGGCGCCCAGCAAGCGACATACCCGGAAGGAACTGTCGTGATTTCGGTAGGTTACGAGGCGATACAGCGGCGCGCCCCCTGACGTCGGTGTCAGCCGGCCGGGTCCGCGTCGCCGGGCGCGGGCTCCGGGACCTGGGGGCGAGCGATCGGCGGGGGGCGAGCGATTGACGGAGGGCGGGTGCCGTGGCGGGGAGCGCGGCGCGCCGGGCGATCTGCTGGCGGGAGCAGCGTCAGGGCGTGAGGACGACCTTGACGCAGTCCTCCTGCTTCTTGTTGAAGATCTCGTAGCCGTGCGGGGCGCGCGAGAGCGGCAGGCGGTGGGTGATGATGTCGTCCGCGCGGAGGTGGCCCTCCTGGATGTGCTTGAGGATCTGATCGACGAAGTTGTGCGCCGGGGCCTGGCCGGCCCGGAGCTTCAGGCCCTTGTCGAAGAACTGGCCAAGGGGGAAGTTGTCGTAGGGCACGCCGTAGACGCCCACGACCGGCACGGCGCCGCCGCGGCGCACGGCGCTGAAGGCGAGCTTGAGCGCCGATATCGTCCCGACCTGGCCGTGGATGACGTTGGCGGCCTTCTCGAGGACGGTGCGGTGCGCCTCCATCCCGACGGCGTCGATGCACACGTCCGCGCCGCGCCCGTTCGTCATGGATCGGATCGCCTCGACGGCGTTGACCTCGTCGACGTTGATCGTCTCGGCCTGGGCGACCTCGCGGGCCTTCTTCAGGCGGTACGCCTCCCGGTCGACGCCGATGACGCGCCCCGCGCCGCGGAGCCAGGCGATCTTCATCGTGGCGAGGCCGACCGGCCCGCAGCCGAACACGGCGACCGTCTCGCCGCCCTTGAGCTCGGCCCACTCGACCGCCGTCCACCCGGTGGGGAGGATGTCGGTCGCGAAGAGGACCTGCTCGTCGGTGAGCCCATCGGGCACCCTCCGCGGCCCGAAGTCGGCGTAGGGGACGCGCACGAGCTCGGCCTGGCCGCCGTCGTAGCCGCCGTAGAGGTCCGTGTACCCGAAGAGGGCGGCGCCCTTGCTCTCGATCACGCCGCCCTCGGGGCCGTAGTGCTTGGGGTTCGAGTTCTCGCAGTGGACGGGGAGCTCCGCCTGACAGAAGAAGCAATGCCCGCACGCGATGGGGAACGGGACGATCACCCGGTCGCCCTTCTTCAGCTTCGTGACCTGCGGGCCGACCTCCTCGACGATCCCCATGAACTCGTGGCCGAGCACCATGGGCCGCACCTGGGGGAAGAAGCCGTTGTAGATATGGAGATCGGAGCCGCAGATCGCCGTCGCGGTGACGCGCACGATGGCGTCGGTGGGCTCTTCAATCCTGGGATCCGGAACGTTGTCGACGCGGACGTCGGAAGGTTTGTGGAAAACAAGGGCCTTCACGATACCTCCTCTTCAGGTGAAACCTCGGTATCGGGCGATCGACGGCTCTACCCGGTCGAGCCCACGCACGAACAGCTGAACCGCTGCGCGGCTCGCATAAAGCGAGCCACGAAGGAGGCGGCGCCCGTGCGCGGAAGAGCACGGAAAGCGGGCGGAAAACGCGCAGTTACAGCGAATCGGGATGTGGCGCGGTGCCCCACGGTGGCGGTTTGTCCCGAAATCGGAGGGCAGCGGCGAGCCGAGCCGGTCCGCTGCCCGTCTCTGCCCGTCGTCTCCGTCGTCTGCCGCCCGCCCTCTGCCCGTCTGCCGGTCGTCTCCGTCGTCTGCCGCCCCTGCCGCCTCGCCCGCAAGCGCCCCTCCCGCGCGACCCCGCTGGCACCGCCGGCCCCGACGCGGTCTACTCCTCCCGGATGCTGCCCTCCCCCCCTGAGCCGCTCCTCGGCGCGAGCTTCGTTCGCGAGCTCGAGGTCCTGCAGCGGCGGCTCGAGATCCGCGCCCGCTCCGGGGGCGCCGGCGAGCACCTCGCGCGGCGCCGCGGCGGGTCGGCCGAGTTCAAGGAGCACCGGGCCTACGCGCCCGGTGACGACCTGCGGCGCATCGACTGGGCGGCGTATGCGCGCACGGGCGAGCCGGTGCTCAAGCTGTTCCGCGCCGAGGAGGACGTCATCGCCCGGCTCGTCTGCGACGCGTCGGCGTCCCTCGATTTCGGCGAGCCGACGAAGCTCGACGCCGCCCGGCGGCTCGCGGCCGCCATCGGGTACATGACGCTCGCGCGCTCCGAGCGGGCGCAGCTCTTCGTCGCGGGCGACGGCATCGCCCGCGAGCACGCGCCCGTGCGCGGGCGCGGCGGGCTCGCCGCGCTGCTCCGCGCGCTCGACGGCGTGAGGGCGTCCGGCGGGACGCACCTCGCGCGGGCGATCGACGCCGTCGTGCGCAAGAGCGCCCGGCCGGGCCTCCTCTGCGTCCTCTCCGACTTCTTCGACCCGGGCCCCGTCACCGCCGCGCTCGGGCGCGCGGCGCAGGCCGGCCACGACGTCGCCGTCGTCCAGGTCGTCGCCGCCGAGGAGCTCGCGCCGAGCTTCGAGGGCGACCTGACGCTGGAGGACGCCGAGACCGGGGCGCTCGTCGACGTGACCATGGACGCCGCGGCCCTCGCCGCCTACGCCGCGCGCTTCGCCGGCCTGTGCGAGGCGCTGCGCGCCTGGGCGCGCCGGCACGGGGCGACGTACGTGCGCGCGCGGAGCGACGAGCCCCTCGAGGGCGCCGTCCGGCGCTTCGTCTCGAGGAGCGTCGACTGAGGTGGGCGCGCCGCTCGCGCAGGCCTCGGCGGGCTCACCGCTCTCGCTGCTCGCGCCCGGCGGGCTGTGGCTGCTCGCGCTGCTCGGGCCGCTGGTCCTCCTCTACATCCTCAAGATCAAGCGGAGCCGCCGCCGCGTCCCCTCGACGTGGCTGTGGGCCGCCGCGCAGCGCGACCTCATGGCGCGCGCGCCCTTCCGGCGGCTCATCGCCCAGCTCCCGCTCATTCTCCAGGCGCTCGCGCTCGCGCTGCTGGCGCTCGCCCTGGCGCGCCCCGCGTCGCGCGGGCGCGCGCTCACCGGCGATCACGTGGCGATCATCCTCGACGCGAGCGCCTCGATGTCCGCGGCCGCGCGATCGCCGTCCGGCGAGGCGACGACGCGCATCGAGCTCGGAAAGCAGCTCGCCAGGGACCTCCTCTCGGGCCTCACCCCGGGCAGCGACGCGCTGATCCTCGAGGCGGGGCGCGACGCGCGGCTCGTCGCGGCGCTCGACCGCGATCTCGTCCGGCTCAGGGCGGCGATCGACACCGTCGCCGCGCGCGACGTGGAGGGCGATCTCGGGGCCGCTGTCGCGCTGGCTGCCGACCGGCTCCGGCAGCTCGGCGGCGCCCGGCGGATCGTCGTGATCACGGACGGCAACCTGGCCCGCCCCGCCGCGCTGCGCGGGGTGTCGCTCCCGCTCGAGGTCATCACGGTGGGCGACCCGGTGGACAACGCGGCCATCGTCCGCGTCGACGTGCGCTCCGGGAGCGGGCCCGCGGGCGCGGGCGACGCCGACGACGCGCGGACGGAGGCGCGCGAGGAGGTGCAGGCCTTCCTCGTCGTCGCGAACCTCGGGGCGCAGCCGCGCGATCTCTACGTGACGATGCGGCAGGACAACGCCTCCGACGTGCTCAGCTCGCGGCGCGTGCTGGTGAAGCCGGGCGAGCGCCTGCCCGTCGTGCTCACGTTCCGCCCGTCGCCCGGCGACTACCGCAAGGGGCTGCTCTTCGAGCTGTCGCCGCGGGACGCGATGCCTGTCGACGACGTCGCGTACGGCCGCGTGCCGGCGGGCGACAGGCTCCCCGTGTTCCTCGCGTCGGGCGGCGGGGGCCAGGCCGGGCCGGGCCAGGGCGGCCCCGGCAAGCCCGGGCCCGGCGGCCAGGGCGGGCCGGCGGGGGCGACGGCCTCCAGCGGCTCGCCGTGGCTCGCGCGGGCGCTGGCGTCGGACCCGATGACCTCGGTGACCGCGGGCTCGCTCGCGGATCTCCGCGGGGCGCCCGCGCTCGATCCCGACACGTTCGTCGTGATCGACGGCGCCTGCCCGCCCGACGTGCCTGGCGGCGACCTGCTCATCGTGAACCCGCCGCCCGGGCGCTGCTTCGGCACGGTCGTCGGCGCGACGCTCGAGCGGCCGACGCTCACGTCATGGGACACGGCCGACCCGCGGCTGCGCTTCCTCACGCTCGACGGCGTGCACCTCAGCGCGGCCTCGTCGCTCGAGCCCGAGGCCGCGACGCGGGCGCTGATCCGCGCCCAGGAGGGCACGGTGGCGACCGACATCTCCACCGCCTCGCGGACCGGCACGCTGCTCGGCTTCGACGTCGGCGAGAGCGACTGGCCGCTCAAGGCGTCGTTCGTGCTCTTCGTGCGCAACCTGCTCGAGCAGGCGCGAGCCCACCGCGCCCACGGCGTCACGGGCCCCGCGCGCACGGGCGAGCCGCTGCGCGCGAGCGTCCCGGCGACGGCGCGGGATCTGGAGGCCATCGGCCCCGACGGCGAGCGGCTCGAGGTCGCGCAGCGCGCCGGCCTCGCGGTGATCGCCGAGACGCCGCGCGCCGGCTTCTACCGCCTGTCCTGGCAGGGCCCGCAGGCCGGGTCCGTCGTGGTGCCGGCCAACCTGACGAGCGTCGCCGAGAGCGACCTCACGCCGAAGCCGCTCGTCGCCGAGGGCGGCGGCGAGGTCGCCGTCTCGAGCGCGGGGAGCCAGCCGGACGCGCACACGGAGTGGACGTGGCTCCTGGCGCTCGCGGCGCTCGCCTTCGTGGTGTTCGACGTCTGGTACTTCACGCGCGTGCCCGGGCCGCTGCGGGGGCACGAGCCGCCCGCGGCCTAGAACAACGACGATGAGGCAGCGAGAAATGAACCGCCAGGACGCCAAGGACGCCAAGGACGCCAAGAAGAAGACAATGTCTTGGCGTCTTGGCGGTTCGAAGTCCTGCTCGTTTCAGGCGGGTTCAGCCCGTTTGTTGCTCTAGCACCTCGGGTCAGACACCCTGCCAGGGCTCAGCCTCGCGAGAGAGGAGAGGTTTCAACGCAGCGGCGCGAAGGCGCACGGCGGCCCGCTCCCCGGCCCGACGTCCCGCGGCAGCGCCGGGATCCTACCCGACCACCCTGGCTGATATGGTCTTCGTCTCGATATCGACCCACAGCCGAGATCTTCGAGCCTCGAGCTCCTTCGCGTAGAAGATCTTCGGGTAGAGCTGACCGTTGAGCATCACCCCTTGTTTGCAGGCGGCCGCGATCGCCGCCTTCGTCGCGGCGAACAACCTGGCCACGTTCGTCTTCCTGGCCAAAGGGCGGATCGTGACCTGCTCGAGATCCTCACCGCGCTGACGCCCACCGGCGAACTCGAGCAGATCGGCGGCCTCACGATCGATGAAGCTCCAGTCCTGCTCGCTCGCGGGCGCCTTCCGCAGCGCCAGATACACAAGCGCATAGCCGCCGCTCAGGTACTCGTCAGCCGCGAGGGGGGTTGCTCCGACGACGGAGAGCCCCGCGCCGTGATGAGCGGTCTCGAAGCGCTGGAGCACGAGACGCGCCTTGTGAGGACGAGCGACGTCGGCGATCATCTGAAAGAGCATCGCTGTCGGAACAAACGCCTCTATCCTGCTCATGCGGCCCCCGCGAGGATGAACGCGCGCGATCTCGCGCGCAAGGTCCCGGCGGCGAGCCCATCGCCCCATGGGTCGCTCTGGCCAGGCGGGAGGGCAAGACGTGTCCGCGCCGGCCCCTGCGGAGCCACGCCCGGACAGCGGCCTAGCCTAGGTCTCGTCGTCCTCCTCGTCATCGAGACCCTCCCACCACTCGGCCAGGTCGATCTCCACGTCCTCGAACGGCGCCGCGCGTACCTTCTCGTCGCGCCCGTAGAGTCCCAGCTCGGTCCACCGCCCGTTCTCGAGCTGACTGACCAGCAGCGTCCGCCGGGCGGGATCCACGTACCAGAGGTGAGAGACGCCAACCTCGGCGTAGAAGCGGCGCTTGACGAGGTTGGCGTAGCCCGCCGTGCGCGGCGAGAGGATCTCGCAGGCCCAGTCAGGAACGAGCCGGATGGGCTCCCCGGTCCGCGGCGGCCTCGGCATGCGCGCCCGGCGCCAGCCTGCGACGTCGGGCGAGATCTCGGGGGCGCGATCGAGCTGGATGCCCGGTTCGGGCAGGATCCACCATCCGCCGGGGCCGCCCCTGCCCCGTTGAAAGGGGTTCTTGAGGTCGGCCGTGATCAGGCCCTCGATGTTCGCGTGAGCGAAGCGCCGACGGGGGAAGGCGTACAGCGTGCCGTCGATGATCTCGCCTCCCCAGTTCGGCGGAAGCTCGTCGAGATCGGCGAGCGTGGCGGCCTGGACGAGCTTGTCGGCGAGGTTCATGCGCACCGTAGGGCGAGCATACCCCGCCGCGGCAGCGGTGGCTGGGCTCCCGGCAAGCGCGGTACGGCCGAGCGAGCGCCAGCCGTCTGGCCGGAACGCCCGCCTTGACGGCGCGCCCGGCGCAGCGCCTACGCGCTTCGGCCAGGCGATGGCTCTGCTGCGGGAAGGCTCTGGAGCCAGGTGACAGCCTCGTCGCAGCTCAGGGCGCGCCTCGGCTCGGCCTCGCGAAGCCACCGCCATTCCTCGCCCTCGTCCTGGGTGATGATCCGCGATGCCGCGTCGTCCTCCACGGCGAGCGCGATGAGCCAGTCCGTGGTCATCGGCATCTTTCCGGGGACGATCTTGAAATCCGCGCTCAGCTCGCCGCCGAGCGTGCGGTGCTTGGCCAGCTCCCACGCGGCGTCCGTGGGGTATCGCTCGCACAGGTCGTCAGCCCACCGAGCGGCGGTCGCTTGATCGAGGTGGATGTCGACCACCCTGATCCGGTGTTGCGTGAGGAAGTCGTCGAAGGCCGTCTCCAGAAAACGGTCACCGAGATGTGCCCGCTGCTGGCGGCGCCTCTCGAGATAGACCTGAGCGTGGACGACCACCTCGACCCCGCGGCTTCGAGCGAGGCGGCAGAGGTCTCGAATGGCGCGGGGGTTGCGTGCCGCATTGGTATCGATCCAGAGGCGCACTTCAAGCGTCCTTGGAGGACGTGCCGCCCAGGCCGAGCTGCTCGTCGAGCTCTGCCTCTGTCCATGCCTCCCAGCGGCCCTCCGGCCGGGAGCGCAAGAACCAGAGATATCCGCCGTTCTGCAGGCCTAGGTTGTTTCGCATCTCCGAGGGAAGCCGGGTATAACCGTCCGGCGTGACCCACTGCTCGTCGGCGCCGCTCTCTCGCGCGCGGGCCCGGAGCTCGCGATCCGAGCGCGAAGGCTGCCGTGTGACGAGAGTCTCCCCCTCGGTGGAGCGGCTGAACCGGAGCACCTCCGGGCCGTCGAAGACCTGGACGTGGCTCTCGAGGAAGATCTGATCGACGACCCCGCGTTGCACCTGCTCGCGCAGGATGTCGCGGACGAGCTCCTGGTTCTCGGGGTGCAAGCTCATCTCCGGCTCCTCGATGGCGACCAGCGCGGCGCGGGACGTGAGCACGGCGGCGACAAGGGCGACCACCTGCTGCTCGCCGGAGCTGAGCTCAGAGAGGCGGAGGATCTGCTTGCCCCGGACCTCGAAGCGCAGATCGGTAACCTCGCCGCCGGCCATGGGAGCCCGGAGCACGGAGATTTCTCGATCCGACAGCGTCTTGAACCGATGGATGAGATCCACGAAGATGCGCCAGCGCTCCGTCTCCTCCGGATCGAGTGACGTAGCCAGCGCGAGCAGGCGTTCGGCTGTGGCGGAAGACAGAGTGCTTGCCCCCTCTTCGTGCGGCCCTCCCTCGCCGATGCCGCGGAAGTCTCGGCGGCGAGCATCCAGCAGGAAGAACGGTTTGCTCCCAGGGCCGAGCGGAGCCTCGATGGCGTTCTTCAGCGCGGAAATCTCGTCATCTTGCGGCCCATTCTCCGTGGGCGCTTCCCACGGGGGAGCGCCCGGCTTCGACGGCAGTCGCGACACCGTCTTGCCCTTCGGCTCCCTCCAGCTCTTTGCTTGGGAGGATGTCGCCATCTCCAGTCCGAGGATGACGTCATTGCCCGACGGAGTCAGCGTGACGCGGAGTGCACCGAGCCGGGCATCATCGAAATGAACCTCGATCCGCTGTGGATCACGAACACCGGGAGGCCAGCTCCGGTGGTTCATTGATAGGCCGAAGTGGCTGTCTCTGAAATCCCACCGCAGCTTGAGCGCTGTGTCCAGTGGCTTGATCCCTCCGGTACTAACGGCCTTGCTCAACCAGTACGACGCCACCCGAAAGAACAGGTCGATCGCCGCCAGCGCGTTCGACTTGCCCGCCCCGTTGGCGCCGTGGAACACGGGCATCTCGTCCGCCGCGCCGCCGGAGGTGAAGGCGATCTCCGTGGGCCCCCGGAATGTCCGGAAGTTCTCGATCACGAGCCGCGCGATGCGCAGCGACGGTGTAGCGCGGGCGTTCACCGGCCAGAGCAGAGCAAGACGCAGGCCGCGAGGTCAAGCCATCCTCCGCGGTGCCGCGCTTCCGCCGGGCCGCAAGCGCACTCACTACCGCCCGCCTCCGCCGAGCCCGGACCGCTCCTCAGCGTCCGCCGGCCGTCAGTGGCAGGCCGGCTGCTCGCCCTGAGGCCGCCCCCGGTGCTGCCGGTGCCCCCCGCGCCGGCGCGACGACCACCGGCGGCTTGGCCGGCCCCGCTCTTCCAGCCATGAAAGGCGTGGCGTTACGCCACAGTTTGCCGGCACACAGGCTTCCTCGCGCGGGATCCACTCGCCCTGGAGCGACACCCCGCGCGCGTCCTCGCGGACGCCCCGCGCCCAGAGCCACGCGGCGAGCGCCTCGCCGAGCTCGCGCAGGCTCGACCAGCGCGCCGTCGGCTCCTTCTGGAGCCCGCGCGCCAGGATCGCCCAGAGATCCCCGTCGAGGTTGCACGTCTCCACGAGCGACGGCACCGCGTCCTGCAGGACCGCCCGCAGGCCGTCCAGCGCGTTCCTTGACGAGAACGGGGGGCGGCCCGACAGGAGCTCGTACAGCATCGCGCAGAACGACCAGACGTCGGCGCGGCGATCGATGGTGGGCACGGCGAGCGCCTGCTCCGGCGGCATGTAGTCCGGGGTCCCGAACACCTCGAAGCTCGCCGACGCCGGGCTCTCCTCGCGCTCGGAGACGATCTTCGCCACGCCGAAGTCGACGATCTTCGGCTGCAGCCGGCCGCCGGCGCGGCGGACGAGCATCACGTTGTCCGGCTTGAGATCGCGGTGGATGACCCCCTTCTCGTGCGCGGCATGCATCGCGGCCGCGACCGGCAGGAGCAGCGCGATCGCCCGCTCCGGCGACATCCACCCCTCGCGCGCCAGCACGCTGCGCAGCGACTCGCCCTCGATGAGCTCCATCACGAGGTACGGATCGCCCGCGGCCGTCTCGCCGAGGTCGAACACCCGCACGATCTCCGCGTGGTTCATCCGGCCCGCGGCCCGCGCCTCGCGCTGGAAGTAGTCCACGAGCTCCGCCGACCGGAGCTCCGGCCGCATCAGCTTGATCGCGACCGTCGACTCGACCGCCACGTTCGTCGCGACCCAGACCGTGCCCATCGCCCCCTCGCCGATCTTGCGGAGGAGGCGGTACTTGCCCGCGATGAGATCACCCTCCTGGTAGTGAACGCTGCAGGGCGACTCACCGAACCCCTCACCGAGGTCCCACGAGCTGTCGTCCGTGCTGCTCCAGGCGTCCGTGATCTCGATGCGCGACATGACTCTCCTGCCCCCTGCCACGCGGCCCCGCCGCGGTCGTGACGGGGCAGAAGCAGACAGCGTGCCATCCCTGGTAAAACTGGAAAGGATTCCAGGAGCGGCCGAAATGCCGCACGAAACACGCGCGACACCGACAGGGGCGCCGCACGGCTGCCCCGATGGGGCAGTCGGCCACACCCCACCCAGGCGGCGTCCCCCGGCGCGCGCAAAGGTGGTTTACTGCGGCACCCCCGCATGCGGATCGAACGGAGGCCAGCCTGATCCCGGCGGCCGCGCTGCGCGCCCTGCCCTTTGTCGCCACGGTGGTCGGCGCGCTCGCCTTCGCCGCGCTGCTCCGCCTCGCCCTCCGCCGCGGCGCGCGCCGCCGGCCGATCCTCCTCGCGTGGATGCTCGTCGGCGCGCTGCCGGCGCTCCACGTGGGCCTCGTCTGGTGCGGCCTCGCGCCGGACGTCTACCTCCGGCTCGCGCGCCCCTGGGCCGCGCCGCTCGCGCTGGGCGCGACGTCGTTCGTCGCGCTCCGGTACCTCGCGCTCGCGCTCGCCTCGCCGCGCGCCCGCGCGCAGGGGGCGTGGCGCGCGCGGCTCGGCGATCTCCTCGCCCCCTTCGCCGCGTTCGCCGCGGCCATGGCCGTGGCCGGGCCGGAGATCGGCCGGCCACTCGACAGGCTCACCGTCCTCGTCGTCATCGATCGCAGCCGCTCGATCGATCTCGTCCCGAACGCCGACAAGCGCGTCGCGCAGGAGCTCTCCGTCGCCGAGCTCGGCATGCGCGAGGACGACCGGATCGCCACGATCGCGTTCGCCGCCGGCGCGGCCACCGAGGATCCGCCGCGCCCGCGATCGCAGCTCCCCGCCCCGCAGCGGGTCGCGCTCGGCCGGGACGGGACGGACCTCGCCGCGGGCATCCGGCGCGCGCTCGCCGAGGTGCCGCCCGACTCCGCGGCGCGCGTCGTGCTCGTCACCGACGGCGTCGCGACCCGCGGCGACACGATGGCCGCGGCAGCGGCCGCCGTCGCCGCCGGCGTCCCGGTCGACGTGATCCCGCTGGAGCAGCGGGCGGTCCCCGACGTCCGCGTCGTCGCCCTGCGCGCGCCCGCGCGGGCCGACGAGGGCGAGGCGCTCGATCTGCGGCTCGTCACGTCGTCGCCGGCGCCGGCCGAGGTCGAGATCCGCCTGCGCCGCGACGGCGAGCTCATCGCGCGCACCGGCGCGTCGATCGCCGCGGGCGAGGACGTGCTGCGCATCCGCGAGGAGGCTCCCGGGCCGGGGCTTCACCGCTACGACGTCGAGATCACCGCGAAGGATCCGCGGCTCGACGAGGCCGCCGAGGACAACGCGGCGAGCGCCTTCCTGCGCGTGCGCGGCGCCGCCTCGGCGCTCGTGCTGGAGGGCGACGCGGGGCAGGGCGCGTTCATCGCGCGGGCGCTCGAGGGCGGCGCGTTCCGGGTGGTCGAGGGCGGCCTCGACAGCGTCCCCGCCGACCTCGGGGCGCTCGCCGGCCACGACGTCGTGGTGCTCAGCGACATCCGCGCGTCGAGCCTCTCGCCGGGGCAGATCGACGCGCTCGCGAGCTACGTCCGCGACCTCGGCGGGGGCCTCATCCTGATGGGCGGCGACAGGAGCATGGGGCCCGGCGGCTACGCGCGGACGCCGATCGAGGAGGTGTCGCCCGTCTCGTTCGACCTGAAGCAGGAGCGCCGGCGGGGGAGCCTGGCCCAGGTGATCGGCATCGACATCTCCGGCTCGATGGCGGAGACCGCCGGCGCGCACACGAAGCTCGAGCTCGCCAACGAGGCGGCCGCCCGGTCGGCGGCGCTGCTCGGCCCCGGCGACCGGCTCGGCGTCGCGCACGTCGACACGGCGGTGACGTGGAGCGTGCCGCTCGGGCCGGTCGCGGACAAGGCGGCGATCGACAGGGCGATCCGCGCGGTGGGCCCGGGCGGCGGCGGCATCTACGTCGACATCACGCTCGAGGCGGCCTACCGCGCGCTCGACAGGGACGCCTCGAGCCTGAAGCACGTGCTGGTCTTCGCCGACGGCTCGGACGCGGAGAACACGGGGCCTTGCCGCGCGATGGTCGAGGCGGCCGTGCGCCGCGGGATCACGACGAGCGTCGTGGCGCTGGGCCAGGGCAGCGACGTGCCGGAGCTCGAGACGCTGTCGCGCCTCGGCAACGGCCGCTTCTACCTCGTCGAGGACGCCGCGCGGCTGCCGGCGGTGTTCACGCAGGAGACGATCCTCGCGGCGCGGAGCGCGCTCGTGGAGGAGCCGTTCCAGGTCGCGCTGGGCGCGCCCTCGTCGATCACGGCCGGCGTGCCGTTCGGCGAGGCGCCGCCGCTCGATGGCTACGTGGTGACGATCCCGAAGAGCCGGGCGACGGTGCTGCTGTCGGGGCCGGAGGGCGATCCGGTGCTCGCCGTGTGGTCGGCGGGGCTCGGGCGGGCCGCGGCGTTCACGAGCGATCTGAAGGGCCGGTGGGGCGCGGCGTGGACGCGGTGGCCCGGCGCGGCGCGGATGATCGCGCAGGCGGCGCGGGACGTGACGCGCAAGGCCGAGGATCCGCGGGTGCGCCTCGAGGCGGACGCGTCGGGCGGCGAGCTGTCGGTGCGCGCGAGCGTCGTCGGCGACGATGGGCGGGCGCAGTCGTTCCGCCGGCTGGTCGTGCACGTCGCGGGGCCCGACGGCTTCTCGCGCGAGCTGCCGCTCGAGGCGACGGGCGCGGGGTCGTACACGGCGACGCTGCCGCTGTCGCGGCCGGGGACCTACGTCGCGGTGGCGCGGGACGAGCTCACGGGCGAGGCCGTCGGGACCACGGGGGCGGCGATGACGGCCGGCGAGGAGCTGCGCCCGACGGGCAGCGATCTGGCGCTGCTCGGGCGGATCGCGGAGTTCACCGGGGGCAAGCGGCGGGACACGCTCGCGGGCGTCTTCGAGGACCGGGCGTCGCGGCGCTTCGCGTACAGGGACGCGACGCCCGGGCTCGTGCTCTTCGCCGCGCTCGCGCTGCTGCTCGCCGTCGCGGCGCGGCGGCTCGCGCTGCCGGAGGCGGCCGTGGCGTGGGCCGCGCGGGCGGCGGAGCGGCTGCGGGCGCCGCGATGGGGCGCCGCGGCCGAGGCGGCCGGCGCGGGGGCGACGGTCGGGGCGCTGCTGTCCGCGAGGGAGCGGGGGCGCGGGCGGCGCGAGGGCGCGCCGCGCGAGGGGGCGCTGGAGGGGCCGGGGGCGCGAGGCGGCGAGCGCGGCGGGCGCGGCGAGCGGGGGCCGGCGTGGGCGGCGCCTCCCGGGACGGCGGCGCAGCCGGCGTGGACGCCGCCGCCCGAGAAGCCGGCGCAGCCGGCGTGGACCGCGGACCAGGCGGCCGCGGCGGCGGAGCAGGCGGCCGCGGCGGCGGAGCAGGCGGCCGCGCGACCGGATCAGCGCGGGACGGCCGGGGCGCCGGCGGCGGGGCGAAGTTCGCGAGGGACAGCGGCTCCCGCAGCACAGGAGCCGACGCGCGAGGGGCGGCCGCTCACCGCGGCGGAGAAGATCCTGGCCCGGCGCCGCGGGCGCCTGTGACATGGCCTATCGGCCGTCGCGACGCGGAGGATGAGCGCGCTCGGCGGTGCGCGCGGAGAGGCGGCATCCGCAGTGCGCCGTCGATCCGTGCCGTGTCGCCCGAGCCCATCCCTGGTTCATGAGAGAGCGAGAGAGAGGGACCACAGAGGCACAGAGGGCACAGAGGGGGAGAGAGAAGAGAAAATTCTCTTCCTCTCTCCCCTCTCTTCTTCTCTTCTTCTCTTCCTCTGTGCCCTCTGTGCCTCTGTGGTTCAAATTCTTCTCATCATGAAACCAGGGACGCGCCTGGCGCTCGTGACGGCGCCAGTGCCCGCGGCCCGGTGCTCGTCGGCGTGAGGCGAGCGCGTGGCCGGCGAGGGTCGTCGTGAACGGGCCTCGCCGGCCAGGGAGCGCCGCCGATCACAGCGGGATTTCGATCACGTCCTCGCAGGTGAACTCGACGCCCAGCGACGCCGCGGGATCGGCCTGCACCCTGGAGCACGCGCTGGGGCAGAGCTCGATCGACGTCGGACTCGCCGGGTTGTCGTAGCGCCATGCGCTCTCGGCCGCGCAGTCCTGATCGTACACGAGGGTCGTCGGGGTGTCGCTCGTGCCGCTCGTGTAGGTCACGTTGACCTTCTGCTTGTCGAACGTCCTGCCGTCGGGCGCCGGCGGGATCTCGATCGAGCACGAGATCGCGGTGCCGCGGATCTGATCGATGGCCGCCTTGAACGTGGCCGTCGTCTGCGCCGGGTCGCCTGTGTCGATGATGAACGCCTCGCCCGTGCCGCCCGCCTCGGCGATCTCGTGCAGGTTCTCGACGTTCTCCGGCGCGTCCGGCACCGGCGGGTTCGCGACGCCGACCACGTAGGTCGCGACGCCGTTCGCGCGCGCCGCCTCGACGTGCCGCACGACGGCCTCGATCGAGTCCGACCCCTCGCAGAGCTGCGGGTAGCCGTCGGTCACGAGCACGACCGCGTATTTCCCGGGGTTCTGCCGCCGCTCTTCCTCGATGAAGCTGTTCGTGCCCTCGACGACGAACGCCGTCGGCGTGCCCATGCGCCAGTCGCGCTCGCGCCTGGGCGTGACGTCGTCGATCGCCTGGCCGAACTCCTGCGAGGGCAGTGCCGTCATCGGGACATCCGGGTTCTCGTACGTGCCGGCCCTGCACATCCTCCGCTGATCGGGGCCGGGGAAGAACGTGAGCGACGCCATGAGCCCGGTGGACTCGGGATCCGAGAAGAACTGCTTCGTGGCGGCGACGACGGGATCCCACTTGAGCTCCTTGTCGTGCCACTCCTCGTTGTTCGCTCCCATGCTGCCCGACACATCGAACGCAAAGGCAAGGTACACCTGTTGAAGCCCGGCGTCGGCAGACTGGCTGGCGCACGCTTGCCCTGCGCCCGACGAGCCAACCCCGCTGCCGCCGCCCGAGCCGGGATTACCACCCGGGCCAGCGCCGGCGCCCACCCCGAAGTCGCCGGTGCCCGCCGAGCCGCTCGGCGAGCTGCCGCCGCCCGAGCTGCCGCCGCCGTCGCTGCTGTTCGAGGCCCCTCCGCACGCAGCGCCGGCCAGAGCCACCATCGACAAAGCAATGGTCATCGTAAGCGATCTCATGGTCCAACTCCTCTTAAGCACGTGCCAGCGCCTTCGCCCTCACCGGCGCCGGCGCGTCAGCATTCGAAGCGAGGAGGCCTCCGGAGACGGCACCCTGCCGGACCACATCGTGAAACTCCGGGACCATTGTGGAGTATAACCGAGATCGCTGCACCGTGCGTGACGTCTGTATGAAAAAGAGACCTCGTCGCGCCGCGACGATCACAGCGCAAGATATTCACGAGCGTGCAAACGTGCCTGTGCGCTCGTGTACCCGGGAGTCTCACCCCCTGGCGTCAGGGGGGCTCGGCGCGGTCCACGAGGCGTGGCCATGCGGCAAACCGCCGTGTTGCACATCCGGAGCGCGCTGAAGGCGAGAGGCAGGGCGCCAGTTGTACGCGGGTTTACGCGAGCGCTCCCCCGGCGTGCGCCGGCGCTCCCGGGTGCCCGGGCGGCAGCCCGAGGCGCTGCCGCAGCTGTGCGATGCCGACGCCGACGCCCCCCGCGGCGAGCGCGAGCGGCCAGGGCCTGCCGGTCTTCTGCCCGATGAACGCGCGCACGCGCCCCACGTCCTCGAGGATCGATGTCAGTCGTGCAGGGTCGTTGAAATTGTTCACGAACGCGTCCGCGAGCGCCTGCTGCCCGCTCGTGTTGTCCGCCCGCCCGTCGCTGCCGTATTGCGCGAAGAGGATGTGGAATATCCCGGGGGAGGCGCCGCCGAGGAGCAGGTTGTTGAACCTGTCGATGGGGCCGCCGTGCCGCGCGTAGAAGCGCTCGAAGGTGCGCGTCATCCATCCGGCGTCGAAGGGGCGATCGCCGTGCTCCACGACGCGCTCGATGAGGTTGCGCGCCATCTTGTTGCCGCTGTTGGCGCCCTGGCCGCCGATGGGATCGAGCGACATCGCCGTGTCGCCGAGCGGCGTCACGATCCTCCCCGAGGGCAGGCGGCCGACGGGCTTGCGCACGGTCGGCACGATCCGGCCGTTCTGCCATCCGTGCCTGTCCGAGAGCGTGGCTGTCCTGAACCATTCATGATCCCACGGGATGAGCTCCTTCACGAGCCCCTTCGCGATCGCGACGATCTCCTCCCCCGACGCCGCGCCCTGGAACCTGTCGAGCGGCCCGCCGGGGATGGCCTCGATGAGACAGTTCCAGCTCGGGCCCACGTCCTTGTGGTGGTAGGGAATCCAGAACGCCTCTCCGAGCCCCGCGAGCAGGTTGAACTTGACGGGGAGCAGCGGGACGCCGTCGAACCCGAGCTTCGGGCCCGTCACGCACATCATGACGACGTTGCGCTGCGCCTGCGTGTGGGCGCTGCGCGCCGCGTCGCGCTCGAACAGGTTGCACAGGTCGCCCCGCCCTGCAGCGACGACGGTGAGATCGTTCTCCGCCGCGATCTGGTCGAGCCGCGCGACGGTGACGGGCTCGATCTCGATCTTGCCGCCGCGCGCCTCGAGCTCGAGCATCCACCGGTGGCTCTGGAGCCGGAGATCGATCGCCATGAACGGCCGCTCCAGGCGCCCCGTCAGCGTCAGGAGTCGGTTGCCCGGGGCGGCGCACGCGGTCACGTGGGCGGCCTGGCCCCTGGGCGCGGCGTCTTCCCAGAAGGCGAGGCCGAGCTCGCGCTCGAACTCGAGCGCCATGTCGAACCGCGCGGCCGAGCCGGTGGGCTTCGACTCGTTCAGCCACTGCTCGGGCGTGCGATCCGAGTAGAGGGTGACGTCATAACCGGCCTTCACGAGGCCATGCGCCGCGAGCAGGCCAGCCTGTCCGGACCCCACGATAGCTATCTTCCGCATAGGATACCCCCGGGTTGCGTTCGTCCGCGATCGCCTCACGACGACCCGCGCTGAGCCGTCCAAGTCGGTCCGTCGTCCGTGCCGCCGGACGCGTCGCGAGCAGGAGGAGCCCAGTCCAACCTCGCACCGTATCACCAGAGCCAGTCCCCCAGGAAGCCTCCCGCAGCACCCCGCGAGTCCCCGCACGTCCCCCCGCAACGCCTCCGCAAGTCCCCTGCAGCGCCCCCCCCCCGCAAGTCCCCCGCTGCCGTCTGGGACCACCCCCCACCCCCACCAGGAGAGAGCCCGGGAGGGGTGGGGTGTCGCGCGGGGGGGCGAGGGGGAGGGCCCCACGAATCCGAGCGCCGGCCCGCGTCGCAGCGGGTCGCTCCTGGACTCGGCACTTCCGTAACAGCGGGCAACAGCCACCACGAGGCGCGAGTTCGTGGGAGGGCCCCCCTCGCCCCCCCGCGCGACACCCCACCCCTCCCGGGCTCTCCGCCGCAGCCGCAGCCGCAGCCCTCTGGTTGCGAGGCGCGACGCCTTGGAGTAGCGTCCGCGCCGCCGCGGAGCCCGGGCGTGTCGCTCGCCCAGCTCCAGCGGACGAGCCGGGCTTCTGGTGCGCGCCCCGGCTCGCGCGGCCCCCACCGCGCACGGGAGACGATGATGGCCCGAGGCTCGACAACCACGCGCAGCGAATCGGACGCTGCCGAATCGCTCATCGGCCGGGGCGCCCGCATCCGCGGGCGGGTCCACGGCGACGGCTCGCTCCGGGTCGAGGGGAGCGTCGAGGGGGACATCCGGCTGACCGGCGACCTCGAGATCGAGGACGGCGCTTCGGTCACCGGGGACGTCGAGGCGACCTCGGTCGTCGTCGCCGGGCAGCTCACGGGCGACGTTGCGTCGCGCGGCCCCGTCACCATCCGGGCGACCGCGCAGTACGCCGGGAACGTGGGCGGCAGCGAGGTGATCCTCGAGGAGGGCGCGGCGTTCGCCGGTCGTATCGAGGCGGAGTTCGACCTCCCGCCCGAGCTCTCGGAGCGGACCGGCGGGCGCGGTCAGGGCCCCCGGCGCGAGCCGGCGGGGCGGTAGCGCGCGCCGGGCGGGCAGCGCGCGTTGACGGATGAAGCATCGCGCCTCGAGGGCGCGACGAGGAGCACGAACGTGGCGGGTACGATCATCGGAAACGGGCTCACGATCGAGGGCGAGATCACCTCCGACGAGGAGGTGATCGTTGCCGGGACGGTGCGCGGCAGGCTCACCGTCGAGGGGCCGCTGACCATCGACGCAGGGGCGCTCGTCGAGGCGGACATCGGGGCGGCGTCGCTCCAGGTGGGCGGCAACGTGACCGGCAACGTCACGGCGGCCGATCGCGTGGACCTCCTCGCGGGCGGGCGCCTCGTCGGCGACGTGAAGGCGTCGCGGCTGACCATCGCGGACGGAGCCTCGTTCAAGGGCAACGTCGACATGGACGTGTAGCCGATGGCCGCCCAGTCCTCGATCGGGCCGACGACGGCCATCCGCGGCAACGTGCAGGGCGACGGGGATCTCGAGATCCTCGGGCGCGTCGAGGGGAGCGTCGTCATGACCGGCGACGTGACCATCGGTGAGGGCGCGCTCATCCAGAGCGACGTCCGCGGGCGGCGCGTCGTCGTCCGCGGCGCGGTCGCCGGGAACGTCTCCGGGGAAGAGGCCGTGATCCTCGAGCCCGGCGCGCGCGTCGTCGGCGACCTCGGCGCGCCGCAGATCGGCATCCACGCGGGCGCGCTCGTGCGCGGCAACGTCACCACCGGCGCGCCGCTCGCCGCGCAGCCCGCCGCGGCGCGCGCCGCGGCGGCGGAGGCCGCGCCCCGCGCCGCCGCCGCTCCCGCGGCCGCGCGGCCGGCCCGCGCGCCGGCGCCGGCAGCGCGGCCTGCGCCCCGCGTCGCGCCCGCGCCGGCAGCGCGCCCCGCGCCGGCAGCGCGCCCCGCGCCGGCAGCGCGCCCCGCGCCGGCAGCGCGCCCCGCGCCGGTCGAGGCGGCGCCCGCGCCCGAGCCGCGCCTCGCGGCGTCGCACGACGAGGACGAGGCCGATCTGGCGGCCTCGGCGGGCGGCGAGGGCGACGAGGCCGAGGGGGCCGAGGGCGCCGGCGGGCCGCCGCCGCCCGTGGTCCCTGCGCTCCGGAAGGGGGCCGCGAAGGCCTCGCTGCGCAAGCGGGGCGGGCGGTGAGCGCCGCCGGCACCTCGGAGCGGGAGCGGCTCGTCGCGCTGCTGCGCGAGCGGTCGTTCGAGCAGAAGCGCGTCGTGCTCGCGTCCGGGCGCGAGAGCGACTTCTTCATCGACTGCAAGCAGTCGGTGCTGACCGCCGAGGGCCACGCCCTCGTCGGCGCGCTGATGTTCGAGGCGCTCGACGCGCTCCCCCGGTGCGAGGCGGTCGCCGGCGTCGAGCTCGGGGGGTGCCCCCTCGCGAGCGCTGTGTCGCTGACGAGCTTCCTGCGCGGCCGCCCCCTCCCCGCGCTCTACGTGCGCAAGGAGGTCAAGGACCACGGCTCGCGCCGCCTCGTCGAGGGCGATCGCGGGCTCGTTCCCGGGATGCCCGTCGCGATCCTGGAGGACGTGATCACGACCGGCGGCTCGACGCTGAAGGCGGTCGAGAAGCTGCGCGCCGCGGGCGCCTCGGTCGTCGGCGTGGTCGCCCTCGTCGACCGGCTCGAGGGCGGCGCGGAGGCGATCCGCGCCGCGGGGCTGCCGGTCGTCGCGATCTGCACGCGGCGGGATTTCCTGCCGGACAGCCCGCCCGGCTGAGGCGACGCGCGCTGCCGCGGCCCGTCGGCGGCGCGCTGCGCTCCCCATCCCCCTCTTCGCAGCGCGCGCAGCAGCGCCCCTTCGCGAGCGCGCGCTGCTCCCCGTCCCCGCCCGCGGCGCTACTCCGCGGCCTTCGCCTGCGGCTCGCCGAGGAGCGGGAAGCCGAGCGCCTCGCGCTGCGCGAGGTACGTCTCGGCGACCGCCCGCGCGAGCGCGCGGACCCGGCCGATGAAGCGCTGCCGCTCGGTCACGCTGATCGCGCCGCGCGCGTCGAGGACGTTGAAGCGGTGCGCCGCCTTCACGACGAAGTCGTACGCCGGCAGCACGAGCGCCTTGCGCGGATCGATCGCCGCTCCCTTCGCCGTCGGGTCCGCGCCCCGGTACAGGAGCCGCTTCACCTCGGCCTCGCACACGTCGAACGCCGCGAAGTGCTCGGCGATGTCGGCCTCCTCGAAGTTGTAGGTCGACCACTCCCACTCCGCGCGCTGGTAGAGATCCCCGTACCGCACGACCTTCCCGCCGGTGTCGGAGTAGACGACGTCGTAGATGCTGTCCTTGTCCTGCAGGTACATCGCGATCCGCTCGAGGCCGTACGTGAGCTCGCCGGACACGGGGCGGCAGTCGATGCCGCCGATCTGCTGGAAGTAGGTGAACTGCGAGATCTCGAGCCCGTCGAGCCACACCTGCCAGCCGAGCCCCCACGCCCCGAGCGTCGGCGACTCCCAGTCGTCCTCGAGGAACCGGACGTCGTGCTCGAGCGGGTTCGTGCCGATGGCGCGCAGCGACTCCAGGTAGAGGTCCTGGATGTCGATCGGGCTCGGCTTCAGGATCACCTGAAACTGGTGGAACTGCTGGAGACGATTGGGATTTTCGCCGTAGCGACCGTCCGCGGGCCGCCGGGAAGGCTCGACGAAGGCGACGTTCCAGGGCTCGGGGCCGAGCGCGCGCAGGAACGTCGCCGGGTTGAAGGTGCCGGCGCCGACCTCCGAGTTGTACGGCTGCACGACGAGGCAGCCGCGCTCGGCCCAGAACTTCTGCAGTGCGAGGATGAGGTTTTGGAAGGTCATGGGAGAGCCGGTTCTTAACCTGGATCGCCCGCGCAGGCGACATGCAGCCCGGCGCCGCCCGAAAAGCCGCCGCCGCCCTCCGGCCTCCCTCGCCGTCGAGGACGACGCGGGCCCGGATCCCCTGCAGCGCCGACGGCCGCTCGCCTGCCCGCGCGCGGGTAGGTTAAGGATAGGCGATCGGGCGTGGCTCAGCGCCGCGAGCCGCACGACGGGTAGAGCCTGGCGAAGCCCGTCGCGTCGAGGTACGTCGAGATCGCCTCCTCGTACACGGTGCTGCCCGTCCTGCAGACCGGCTTGCCGAGGTCGTCGCGCCAGCAGTGGATGCCGTCGTCGCCCTGGCACGGGCCGAGGAGGGTGATGCCGCAGACGGGCGAGGAGTCGCAGACGCGCAGCCTCGCAAAGGCGCTCCAGTTCTCGCCGCACGCCGCCGCCGCGCCGCTGTCCGCGCAGGCGAAGACCTCCACCTTGGCGGCGTCGAAGAGGTTGCCGAACATCGTGGCGTCGGGGATCGGGTAGTCCACGGCGTCCTTCGCCGAGGCGTCCGTGAGCCCCAGGTGGCTCCCCACCATGCGGATCGGCACCTTCGCGCCGATCCCGTTGAGGGTCTGGAGCAGGCACGCCGTCACCCAGCGCTGCGACGACATGTCGCCCAGCTTCCCCGCCTTCCACGTCGGCGCCAGGCCGATCGCCCCCTCGAAGGAGACCGCTGGCACCGACGTGCTCACCTTCGTGCCAGGACCGAGCGCGCAGCCCACGACGTAGTGGAGGAGCTCGCGCCCCTGGACGCTGTTCAGGAGCGGCGTGGTCGTGAGCAGGCCGGTGTTGGCGTTGACGAGCGGAGAGGACGCGAGCCGCCGCAAGGCGACCTGCGTGGAGGAGCTCCAGAAGAACGACGGCTCGTCGCCGTTCGCCCAGATGAGCGCGTCCTCCGCGACCGCGAGCTCGCCTTCCGCTTCGCCCTGCGGCGCCGCGACGCAACCGGACGCGAAGAGGAGAGAACCGGCAACGACAGCAAGGGACGATCGGACGTTGAACATGCGCTTCCTTCCGCCGCGTGGCGCGGCATGCGAACGCCCTCGCCAAGTCCATGGATCGTGCCAGCGACGCGCGGCGGCGCCGCCGTCACGAGGAGCGCCGCTCTCCGCCCGAAGCGCGCCGTGTGTCGATGCGCGAAGGCGGCGGCGCCGGGCGGAGGCCACGCTCGACCGGAGGCGCCGGCCCTCAGCCCCTGGAGGCTCGCGCCTCCAGCTCCCGGAAGCGCCGCCACAGGTCGTCGAAGCGAGGCTGCCAGATCGGGCACGCGACGAGGAGCGGGCCGGCCTGCGCGAGCGCGCTGGATGCCTCGCCCCGCGCCCCGCGCCGGATCGCCATCGCCGCGCGCCAGTAGAGGAGCTCCAGGAGCTCGAACGGGGGCAACCCACCGCTGGCCTCGGCGAGCAGCGCGTCCCAGCGATGCCCCAGCGCGCCGGCGTCGGGCGCGCCGGGCGGCTGCGCGCCGAGCTGCGCCAGGACGAGCCCGAGCATCCGGAAGAGCGCCGACAGCGAGGGGGCCGCGGCGTCCGGCGGGCAGCGCCGGCCAATCCAGTCGACGAGGCGCGCCGCCTCTTCGTGGCCGCCGCGCGCGATCAGGATCCGGGCGAGCAGCAGCGAGCTCTCCGGCACCGGGACCTCCACGAACCGCTCCTCGAGGACGAGAGCGCGCCGCGCCAGCGGGAGGGCCTCCTCGTCCTGGTGGTTGGCGTAGAGCAGCTCGGCGACGTTGTGCGTCGCCATCCGCTCGAAGAGCGGGTTGCCGATCTCCCGCGCCAGGGCGATCGTCCGGCGCATGTCGTCGATCGCGAGGAGCAGCTCGTTCCTGATGGACCACAGCATGACGCGGTTGACGTACATCGCGCAGACGTGGAGCCAGTCCTCGACCTGCGCCGCCAGCGCGATGCCGGTCTGGAACGCCGCCTCCGCCTCCTCCTGCCGCCCGGCGAAGACGAGCGCCGCGGACTGCATGACGAGCGCCAGGACGCGCGCCTCGTAGTCGCGCGCGACCTCGGCGGCCGCGACGCCCTGGGCGAGGAGGTCGGCCGCCTCCGCCATGCGCCCCTGCCGCATGCAGGTCCGCCCGAGCCCGACGAGGAGCCGGGCGGTGAGGCCCGGCGATCCGGCGCGCTCGACCAGCGGTCGCGCCTCCTCCACCCGCCTGGCCGAGGTCTCGAAGTCGTTCGCCCAGTCGAGGGCGGTCGCCTCGACGAGGAGGACGTCGGCCAGGAACGCGGCGTCCCCGAGCTGCTCCGCGAGCGCCCGCGCGGCGGCGAGATCCTCCAGCGCCTCGCGCGGGCGGTGGACGCCGTAGCGGCTCTTGCCGCGCCCGAGCCGCGCGAGCGCGCGCACGCGCGGCGCGCCCTCCGCCGCGAACGAGAGGCACGCGGTGTAGTGCTGATCCGCCTCGACGTGGCGGTGCCGCGAGAGCGCGGCGTCGCCGAGCCGGAGGCAAGCGTCCGCCGCCTCGTCCAGCGCCCCGCAGCCGCCGGCGTGCCGCGCGAGCGGCTCGAGGAGCTCGGGGCGAGGCCCCTCCGCCTCGACCCTGGACCGGAAGCAGGCGAGCGCGTGCCTGTGGATCTGCGCGCGGTGCGCCGGGTCGAGCAGCTCGTAGACCGCGTTCTGGAACACCGCGCTCTGGAACGAGCAGCGCTCGCCCGCGCCGCGCTGGAGGATCCCCCGCTCCGCGAGCGCGCCGAGGCCGTAGCCGGCGTCGATGGGCGTGCCCGCGCCGCCCGCGCGCTCGATCGCGTCCTGGACCTGCTCGAGCTCCGCGCGGCCGAACGAGGCGCCCAGCACCGAGCAGAGCCTGACGCAGGCCGCGAGCTCCGGCGGCAGGGCGTCCATCTGCCGCTCCGCGAGCCACTGCCAGGCCGGCGACGGAGGCAACGCGTCGAGCTCCGCCGTCGCGACGTAGTGGCTGCCGGAGCCCGCGCGGCGCCGCACGATGCCGGCCCGCTTCAGCGAGCGCACCAGCTCCGAGAGGCAGGCGGGGTTCCCGCCCGCCCAGGCCGCGAGCCGGCGCAGCGTGGCGGCGGGCGGGTACTCCGCCGGCCGCAGGAGCTCGGCGGCGAGCGCCATCGCGGCCTCCTCGTCGAGGGGCGCGAGCGCCGCCCGGCCGTGGCGCTGCGTGCGCGAGCCCCACGCGCGGCGCACCTGCTCGAAGCGGGGGTGCGCGGCGACCACGACCCAGAGCGCGACGCCCGCGCCGTCGAGCGTCGCGTACTCGAGCGCGTCGACCAGCGCGTCGTCGGCGCGGTGCGCGTCGTCGAGGAGCACCGCCACCGGGCCGCGGCGCGCGAGCCGGCGCAGCCCCTCCCCGAGCGCCTGCACCACGCCGTGGTGGAGCGACGCGGGCGCGCCGCCGCCCGCGGGGAGCGACCAGCCCAGCGCCGCCGCCACCGCCGGCCACGTCGCCGAGCCGAGCGCGTCGCCCAGCCGCTCGCGGCAGAAGGCGGCGGGATCCGCCGGCGGATCGGCGGGCGCGTCGAGCACCTGGCGCAGGAGCTCCGCCGCGTCGCGCGCTGGCTCCCCGGGCAGCGGCTGCGCGGCGCGCAGCGAGATCACCCGCGCCTCGGGCGACGCGGCCGAAAGGCGGCGCGCCACGGCGGCGGCCTCCGCCACGAGGCGGCTCTTGCCGAGCCCCGGCTCGCCGAGGAGCGTGAACAGGCCCGGGCACGTCCCGTCGAACGCCGCCCCGGCGCTCGCGGAGAGCGCCGCGACGACGTCGGCGCGGCCGGCGAGCGGGGCCTCGAGCTCGGCCGAGGGGGCGGCGCGCGCCGAGGCGGGGTCCGGGTCGTCGCGTGCCGGCAGGGCGCGCTCGAGCTCCGCGGTGAGCGCGACGCCCGACCAGGGCTCCGGGGGCAGCCAGGTCTCCGGGCGCTCGACGGCGGCGCCGTACGCCGCGGCGGCGCTCCGCGCCTTGCGGCGGAGCGTGACGGAGGCCAGGTGGAGCGCCGCGCGCGCGCCGTGCCGCTCGCCGAGCTCGCGCGCGGCGGCGAGCGCGGCCTCGGCCGGGTGATCGGTGTTCCGGCCGGAGAACACGGCCACATAGCGGCTGCCGCGCTGCCGCGCGATGAACCCGTTGCGGCCGGTCACGGCGGCGATGACCGGCGCCGCCGGGGCGGAGGTGTCGGCGACGAGCAGGACGACCGGGTGCCCCCCCTCGGCGATGAGCCTGGCCGGCGCGGCGGCCGCCGGCGCGGCCCGCTGCGCGGCGACCGCCCGAGCCGCCTCGGCGCGCGCCGCCGCGAGCGCCCGCCGCAGCGCCGAGGCGCTCGCGGGGCGGCGGTCGCGGTCCTTGGCGAGGCACGCGAGCGTCAGCTCCTCCAGCGCCGCGGGCACCGGCGCGCGCTCGCCCGGGCGCCGCGGGCGCAGCGCGAGGTGGCCGTGCTCGACGGCGCTGCCGTCGCCCGCGAACGGCAGCTCCAGCGTGAGCAGCTCGAAGAGGACGACGCCGAACGCATAGAGGTCGGCGCGCTCGTCGATCGCCTCGCCCCGGATCTGCTCGGGGGCCATGTAGTCGGGGGTCCCGAGGACCGCGCCGGTGCGGGTGAGCTGCGCCTCTCCGAAAGGAGCGCCGGCGGCGCGCTTCGCGAGGCCGAAGTCGAGCAGCACGACGCGCGCTCCGGCGGCGGAGGGCGCGCCCGCAGAGCGCGCGATGAAGATGTTTTCCGGCTTCAGATCGCGGTGGATCACGCCCTCGGCGTGCGCGGCCTCGAGCGCGGCGAGCGCGGCGTCGGCCCGCGCGGCGGCCCAGTCCGGGCCGGGCGGCTCGGTCAGCGAGGCGAGCTCCGCGGCGAGCGTGCGGCCGGAGAGCCGCTCCATCACGAGGTAGGGGCGGCCGTCGTCGAGCCGACCGCGCCGGTGGAGCTGCGGGGCGTGCGGCGGGCCGATGCGCTGGAGCGCGTCCGCCTCGCGGCGGAAGCGCTCCTCGAGCACCGGCGTGGCGGAGAAGCCGACCTTGACGGCGACCTCGGCGCCGTCGCTGCCCGAGATCCCCGCCCAGACCGCGGCGAACCCGCCCTGTCCGATGCGCTCGCCCAGCGTGATCCCGTCGATGCGCGGCGGGACGGGCTCCGGGCGCTCGCTCGCCGGCGGGGGCGTCCACCCGTCGAGGGGGCACGGAGAGCCGACTTCGCGGCGCCGGTGACAGGATGGGCAGCGGTGCACTCGATGATGGCTCCGGCGGAGGGGCGCGCGCGAGCGCCGGCCTTCCCTGTGGTATCGTCGCGCCCGCTGGTCGATGGGACGCGCCGATGATCATACCCTCCGGAGCGCGCCGACCGAGGTCCCAGGGGCTGCCGGCGAGACGGTCGCCCTCCCCGCGGACGAGGGGCAGGCGGCCGCCGGGGGCGAGCACGCGGCCGAGGCGCCGGAGCGCGCCGGCGACTACCGGATCGTGAGCGCCCTCGCCCAGGGGGGCTTCGGCGTCGTCTACCGCGGGGAGCACGTGGAGCACGGCGCGCAAGCGGCGGTCAAGGTGCTGCACCCCGAGCTCGCCCTGCACCCCGACCTGCTCGCCCGCTTCGGACGCGAGGTCGAGGCGACGCGGCGGGTGCGGCACCCGGGCGTCGTCGAGATCCTCGACGTCGGCCGGCTCGCGGACGGGCGCCCCTACCTCGTCATGGAGCTGCTCGAGGGCATCGATCTCGCGCAGCTCCTGCGCGACCGCGGCCGGCTGCCGCCGGAGGAGGCGCTCGCCATCCTCGAGCCGCTGTGCAGCGCGCTCGAGGCGGCGCACGCGCAGGCGATCGTGCACCGCGACATCAAGCCGTCGAACGTCTTCCTGTGCGCCGGGGGCGACCGCCCGCGCGTGGCGCTGCTCGACTTCGGGGTGGCGAAGCTGCTCGACGCGGCCGGGCCTGCGCTCACGACGTCGCGGCACGTCGTGGGCTCGCCCGCGTGCATGTCCCCCGAGCAGCTCACGGGCCGACCGGTCGACGCGCGGTCGGACATCTACGCGCTCGGCGCGCTGACGTACACGATGATCGCGGGGGAGCCGCCGTTCTCGGGCGCGTCGCTCGTGGTGCTGCGCCAGCTCCACCTGTTCGCGAGCCCGCCCCGCCCGAGCGCGCGGGCGCGCGTGAGCCCGTCGCTCGACCGCGTGGTGCTCCAGGCGCTCAGCAAGGACCCTGCGGAGCGCCAGGCGTCGGTGGGCGAGTTCATCGCCGGCGTGCGCGCGGCGATCGCGGCGCCAGGATCGCGCGGCGATCGCGGCGCTGGAGGCGCGCGGCGCCCCGCGGTGGGCATCCACGTCGAGGTGCAGGCCGACCCCGGCGCCCTCGAGGCGCCCGACGCCGAGCTGCTCGACGATTTCGAGGCGGTCCTGCCGCTCGCGCTCGGCGCGCTCGCGGACGCTGGGTTCGCGGCGGTCGTCGAGGCGGGCACGGCCGCGCTGGCCACGGCCGACCGGCCGCTCGATCCGGCGGGAGACCAGGCGGCCCGGCGCGGCGCGGTGGACGCGGCGCTGTCGCTGATGCGCCGGCTCGACGCGCGCGCCGGGCGCGACCGGAGGGTCCACGTCCGCCTCTGCGTGCACGCCGGCGAGCTCATCGCGAGCAACGACGGCGCGCTGACGGGCGGAGACCTGCTGGAGCTCGCCGCCTGGGTGCCCGAGGGGACGGCGGAGGGCGTGTTCGCGTCGCCGGCCGCGCTCGACGGGCTCGGCGTCGCCGCGCAGCCCGCGCCGACGTCGCGGCGATCGAGCGCGCTGCTGCGCGTGCTCGACGCGGAACGGCGGTAGCGGGACCCCTCGCGGCCCGCCACGCGCAGATCCGCGCGGCACGCCCCAGGCCGCTTGCGTCTGCCTGGCGAGCGGCGTAGTTTCCGGCGCAATCGTATGGGCTCCCATGCATCCTCGCCGGCGCGGCGGAAGGCCGCCGCCCAGCGAGCGCCCGGCGGGCCGGACGCCCAGCGGGTCATGGACGCGATCCGCGGCATCGTGCAGCGCCTGCGCGTCTCGTCGCGGGCGTGCGAGCGGCAGCTCGGCGTGAGCAGCGCGCAGCTCTTCGTGCTGCAGCAGCTCGACCAGGCGGCGGCCGCGTCGATCGCCGAGCTCGCGCAGCGCACGCTCACGCACCAGAGCTCGGTGTCGGTCGTGGTGACGCGCCTCGCGGAGCGCGGGCTCGTCACCCGGCGCGCCTCGCCCGAGGACGCGCGCCGGACAGAGATCGCGCTCACCCCCGCCGGCCGCGCGCTGCTCCGCCGCGCGCCGCGCACGGCGCAGGCCGAGCTCATCGCCGCCGTGGACCGCCTGCCGGCGGACGAGCGCCGCGGGCTCGCGGAGAGCCTCACCACCCTCGCCCGGGCGCTCGGCGCCAGCGACGAGGCCCCACCCCTGTTGTTCGAAGGCGACGAGGCCCGCTCCGGCACCGGGGCGGGAGATCGCGAGGAGAGCTGACATGTCGAGCGCGACCCCCCCACATACCGCGGCCGCCGGGAGCATCCCGGTCGCCCCCTCGATGGGTCCGACCCTCGAGGACCTCCGCGTCCCCGCCCCGAGGGCCGCCGTCGACCGGCGGGTCGTCCTCGTGAGCGGCCTCGCGATCGCGATCGCCGTCGTCGCGTTCCTCGCGGCGGAGCTGCTCACCGCGCTCATCGCCGTCATCACGAACCTCGCGTTCTTCGGCCGGCTCTCCGCCGCCCCCGCGTCGCCCGCCGACCACAACCTGGGCGCGCTCGTGCTCGTCGTGCCGATCCTCGGCGCGCTCGTCGTCGGCGTGATGGCGCGCTACGGCTCGCAGGCGATCCGCGGCCACGGGATCCCGGAGGCGATGGAGCAGGTGCTCTTCAACCAGAGCCGCATCCCGCCGCGGATGACGCTGCTCAAGCCGCTCTCCGCCGCGATCGCGATCGGCACCGGCGGGCCGTTCGGCGCGGAGGGGCCGATCATCGCGACCGGCGGCGCGCTCGGCTCGGTGGTCGGCCAGGTGCTCCGGATCACCGCGGACGAGCGCAAGACGCTGCTCGCCGCGGGCGCCGCGGCGGGCATGTCGGCGACCTTCGGGAGCCCGGTGGCCGCCGTGCTGCTCGCGATCGAGCTCTTGCTGTTCGAGTACCGGCCGCGCTCGGTGATCCCCGTCGCCCTCGCCGCCGCCACGGCGGCCGCCGCGCGCTTCGGCGCGGGCGTGACCGCGCCGGCGTTCGAGATGCCGGCCGTGCCGCCCGCGACCGGCGCCGCGCTCGCCTTCTACATCGCGCTCGGCGCGGCGCTCGGCGTCGCGGCGATGGGCGTGACCCGCGCGGTCTACGCGATCGAGGAGGCGTTCGAGCGGCTGCCGCTGCACTGGATGTGGTGGCCGGCGATCGGCGCCGTCGCGATCGGCGTCGTGGGTTACGTCGCGCCGCGGACGCTGGGCGTGGGGTACAACAACATCGACGACATCCTGAGCGGCCGCCTGGCGCTCGCCGCGCTCGTCGCGCTCGCGCTGCTGAAGTTCGTCTCCTGGTCGATCGCGCTCGGCAGCGGCACATCGGGCGGGACGCTCGCGCCGCTCTTCACCATCGGCGGCGCGCTCGGCGCGGCCCTCGGCCTCGTCGCCGGCGCGCTCTTTCCCTGGTTCCACGTGGACGCACGCGTGGCCGCGCTCGTCGGGATGGCGGCGATCTTCGCGGGCTCCTCCCACGCGCTGCTCGCCTCGGTCGTCTTCGCCTTCGAGACGACCCGGCAGCCGATGGGGCTCCTGCCGCTGCTCGGCGGCTGCAGCGCGGCCTTCCTCGTGTCGAGCCTGCTCATGCGGCACTCCATCATGACGGAGAAGCTCGCCCGCCGCGGCGCGCGCGTGATGGCGGAGTACGCGGCCGATCACCTGGCGCAGCTCACCGTGCGCGAGGCCGCCTCCCGCCCCGCCGTGACGCTGGCCGCCGAGGACACGGTCGAGGTGGCCCGCGCGTTCCTGATGTCGCAGGGCGCGGGGTCGCGGCACCAGGGCTTCCCGGTCGTGGACGGCCGCGGGGAGCTGGTCGGCGTGGTCATGACGCGCAACGTGCTCGCCCAGCAGACCGGCGATCTCCCGATCCGCGCGCTCATCGGGCGGCCGCCCGCCGTGGTGTTCGAGGACAGCTCCCTCCGGGAGGCCGCCGATCACATGGTCACCGAGGGGGTGGGCAGGCTCCCGGTCGTGTCGAGGGAGGCCCCCCGCAAGGTGCTCGGGATGCTGACGCGCAGCGACCTGCTCGACGCGCACCGGAGCCGGATCGAGGCCGGGCAGCGCCGCGAGCAGGCGCTCGCAGGTCGCTAATCGACGAAGTACTCGCGGTCGCCGGCGAGCCCCTGCTCGAGCGCGGCCATGCCCTTGGAGACGTCGAGCTTCACGCCCTCGCGCTGGAAGCTCATCCCCATGGCGTAGAGCGTCTTGAACAGGTTGTGCGAGCGGCACTGCTCGCCCATCTGGCCGACGCGCACGATGTTGAGGCCGAAGGCGCCCGAGATCTCGACGCGGAAGGCCTTGGTCATGTACTCACGGATGCGGGCGCTGTCGACGCCGCTCGGCAGCTTGATGGCGAGCACGCTGTTGAGGCGCACGTCCTTCGCCGCGAACAGCTCGAGCCCCATCGCCTCGAGGCCCGCCTGCATGGCCAGCGAGCTCATCTCGTGGCGGCGGAACCGCCGCTCGAGCGTCTCCTCGCAGACGAGGCGCAGCGCCTCGTGGAGCGCGAGCACGCCGGGCACGGGCGCTGTGTAGTGGTACTGCTGGTAGCCCCAGAACCGCTGCGCGCGCGTGGCGTCGTAGCACCAGTGCGGGCGCGGCGAGGGGCGCTCCTCGACCACCTTCCACGCGTCCTGCGAGAACGCGCAGGCCGAGACGCCCGGGATCGACGACAGCGCCTTCTGCCCGCCGACGATGCCCACGTCGATGCCCCACTCGTCCATGTGCACCGGCATGGCCGTGAGCGTGACCACCGCGTCGACGATCGTGAGCGCGCCCTGCGACTTCGCGAGCTTGCAGATCTCCGGCAGCTCCACCATGCGGACGCCGCAGGACGTCTCGCCGTGCGCCATCGTGACGACGTCGTAGCGCTGCTTCTTCAGCGCCTCGCGCACGTCCGCGAGGGTGACGGGCCGCCCGGGCGGGCCCTCGAGGAAGGTGACGTCCGCGCCGACGCCGAGCGCCATCTCGCCGAGGCGGCCGCTGAACGTCCCCACCTTCACGCAGAGGACCTTGCGCCCGGGCCAGCACAGGTTCGCCACGGCCATCTCCATCGCCGCGGACGCCGGCCCGGCGATGCCGAGGATCTTGTCGCTGCGCGTCTGGAACGCGTAGGCCGCCATGTACTTCACGTTCTGGATGACGCGGTCCATGGTCGGGCCGAGGTGGTTGATGATGACCCCGTTCGCCTGCGCCACCGCCTGCGGGATGGGCACCGGGCCGGCGCCCATCAGGAGCAGCGGCTCGGACGGCAGGATCGTGGCGAGGGGCGTGATCGGCGGGGGCAGGATGGAGAACGACATGGCCAGAACCTTGGGCGAGGGCGCGGAGCCCGCTAGCAAGCCCAATGCATCCTGCCGCGTCAAGTTTTACCCGGCAAGCGGGCGCGGCTCTTGGCGGACGGGGTCGGCCGGCGGGCCCTGACGCCTTCCGTCACGTTCCGTCACGTCGTCGCTCCTGGATGTCCGGAGCCAGCGCGAGCTGCCGGCCAGGAGAGGCCCTGTTCGCCGCACGACCCTGGGGGGGTTCGAGCCATGCGGCGAGCACGACCTCCGCTGCCTTGCTTTGCAGGAGAGGCCCTGCTCGCCGCACGACCCTGGGGGGGTTCGAGCCATGCGACGAGCACGACCTCCGCTGCCTTGCTTTGCAGGAGAGGCCCTGTTCGCCGCACGACCCTGGGGGGGTTCGAGCCATGCGACGAGCGGGACCTCCCTTGCTCTGCTTGCTCTGGAGGAGGCCCTGTTCGTCGCACGACCCTGGGGGGGTCGAGCCATGCGACGGACAGGGCCCCCTCTGGTCTACCGTGACGAGCGGCAGCGAGCGGTGCGTCGGCCGAGCCCGGCTGGGGCTCATGGACAGCAAGGCTTGCTCCACGCCTCGTACGACAGACCCGAGGTGATCCCCGACATCACAGAGCGCAGCAGCGGAACAGGAGCTCCTGCATGTCGCGCCCTGTGACGGCATCGGGCGTAGCGCCTCAGCAGAGGGTCAGTCGACCCGTTCATACCACCGAGCGACGCCGCGTGATCGCCTGATAGGCCGCGGTGAGGAGGATGGCGCCGATCAGGGACATGAAGAACCCCGCCGGCTCGCCCTCGCGGTACATGAACAGCATGCGGCCGAGCAGCCCGCCGACGAACGAGCCGACGACGCCGATGATCATCGAGACGACCCACCCGCCCGGCTCACGGCCCGGGACAATAAGGCGCGCCAGAGCACCGACGACGAGGCCAAACAGGAGAAAGAGAACGAACGACATGATGAACCTCCCAGGAAGGAGCGAAGTGCTCCTCGTTGCTTGCAGACTGTTCAGCAAGCGCCGCGCCATGCCGCGAAGTCCGCGCTCTCCACAGGCGCCCGGGCGGACAGGACGCCGCGGACAGAGCCCGGGCGCGCCATTTCACAGCAGAATCCGGCTGCAGCACGCAATGCGGCCGGGAGAGCCGGGACGGCCTGCTCGTCCGGCGGGGACGCTTCCCCCGTCTCGGCGTGGCGTATTGCCTCAAACGAGCTGAAAGGGAGAGCGCGGGCGGGGTAGCCTGCCTCAATGTCCCCCTCCCCCTTCCGGATGGGGTCGGATCGCGCCGTCGTGGCGTGGCGGTTGCACGGGGTGGAGCGCAACGGCGCGCCGCAGAGAGGCGCGTCGGATGACCACTCAAGAGGAAGGTACGATGAGCAACGAAAGCGACCGTAACGAAGGAGCCGCGGAGGAGCTGGGCGGCAAGCTCAAGAAGGGGCTCGGCAAGCTGGTGGGCGACGAGCAGATGGAAGCGGAAGGCCGCGCCAAGGAGGTCAGGGGAAAGGTCCAGCAGGAGGACGCCAAGGCGGAGGAACGCGCGAAGGGCGCGCTCGAGGAGGCCGCCGGCGCCATCAAGAACCGGATCGGCAAGCTGGTCGACAACGAGCAGATGGCCGCCGAGGGGAAGGCCAAGGAGCTCCAGGGCGAGAACCGGCAGAGGGACAATCAGTAGGTAGAGCTCACGCCCGGAACGGGGCGCTGCCCCCGGACAGCACGCTGCCTGCTGCGCTGTTCGAGGGCAGCGTCCGCCCGGTCCATTGCCGAGCTCAGCAGCTCGACAGGGCGACCATGGTAGTTCAAATTACATTCGAGCCGATGTGCGCGCGCGCTACTCCGCCGGGTCGAGAGGCGGTCGGGGTGGCTCGGAGGTTCGCGCCTCGGCGGCCGGCCCGCGCCGGAGCTGCTCCAGCAGGAGCGGCATCGCGCCGAACCCGGCGTTGACGAGGCGCTCGTCGAGCCTGGCCAGGCCACAGCGGAACTCATACGCCCGGAGGTGCGCCTCGTTGTGAAAGTACCTGAGGTTCACGCCGGGTCCGACGGCCGCGTCGATCTCCATGGCCACGATCCGGAATCCCGCCTTCAGCTTGGCGATGATTACCGCATTGTTGCACGGCGCGTGCTCGCTCACCACGTAATCGAAGCCGAGCTCGCGCGTGTAGGCGAGGATTCGCCGGACGATCTCCGCATAGATGCCGCGCCGGCGGTAGGCGGGGTGGACGTTCGAGTGCCACATCCGGTACGTCTCGTCATCCTTCTGATGGCCGGAGAACATGGCCACGATCGCCTCGCCGTCGCGCGCCACCCAGAAGTCCGCGAGGCGATGGGCCCCCTCCGACGCCGCGAGCAACGCGCGGGCGCGCTGGCCCTCCCCGCCCGACAGCGCCCGGAGATCGAAGAAGACCTCGGCAGGGAAATGGCGGCGCAGCTCGGCGTCGTGCAGCGCCCAGTACGCCTCCGCGCCGGCGAGCCGCTCGACCGGGTAGAGGCCGGCGAGCGGCTCGCCAAAGTGCTTCTGACGAATCGGAATGACCCAGTCCCAGGCGTCGCTCATGCGGAGAGCCTACCATGGCGGGCCGCTTACCCCGAGTTTCCGCGGCCGAGGGGCGGATCGACTCCCCACTTCCCCGGCGCGCCGTCACGCTGTCGCGCCGTCACGCTGTCGCGTGGTCACGGTGTCGCGCCGTCACGCCTCCGTCGCCGACACGGCGTGCCGCTGGAGCAGCTCGCGCAGGTGGCTCCGGTCCATCCGGGCTGCGCGCGCGGCGCGCGAGAGGTTGCCGCCGTTCGCGCGCACGAGCGCCGTCAGGAACGCCCGCTCCCAGCGCGCGACGGCGCGCTCCTTGGCCTCGCGGAACGACAGGCTGAGCTCGTCGTCCCGGAGCGCCTCCGCCGCCGGGGAGCCGCCCTCCCGCCCCTCCGGGCCCATCACCGCCTCGCGAAAGAGCGCCGGATCGATCATGAGCACCGCCCGCTCCACGGCGCCGCGGAGCTCGCGGACGTTGCCCGGCCAGTCCTGGCGCATGAAGCTCTCGAGGAGCTCGCCGGGCGGGCTTTGATCCGGCCCCTGCGCGAACTGCCGGTAGAAATGCGCCGTGAGCAGCGCGATGTCGTCCGGGCGCTCGCGCAGCGCCGGGACGCGGAGGCGGACGATGTTCAGCCGGTAATAGAGGTCCGACCGGAAATTGCCGCGGTTCACCTCCTGGCGGAGATCGCGGTTCGTCGTCGCGATGACGCGGATGTCGAGCCTTGTCGGCTCGACCGTGCCGATGCGCCGGATCTGCCGCTCTTCAAGCACGCGCAGGAGCTTCGGCTGCATGTCGAGCGGGAGCTCGCCCATCTCGTCGAGCAGCACCGTGCCGCCCCGCGCCGCCTCGAAGGCGCCGACGCGCGCCGACTGCGCGCCCGTGAACGCCCCCTTCGCGTGCCCGAAGAGCTCGGCCTCGATCAGCGTCGGCGGGATCGAGCCGCAGTCGATCACGACGAACGGCCCGTTCGCGCGCGGGCTGCTCTCGTGGATGGCCTCGGCGAGCAGGCCCTTGCCCGTGCCCGTCTCGCCCTCGATGAGCACCGTCGAGTCCGACGCGGCGATCCGCGGCAACGCCGCGAAGATGCGGCGCATCGCGGGGCTCTGTCCGAGCACCCGGCCGTACCGGTCCTCGTCGCCGAGCGGCTCGCGGATCTCCTCGGCCAGCAGCTCGAAGCGGAGCGTCGACTGCCCGATCCCGAGCGCGGCGCCCGGCTGGAGGTAGGCGGCCTCGATGCGGAAGCCCGAGAGGGTCGTGCCGTTCTTGCTGCCGAGATCGCGGAGCAGGAAGCCCCGCGGGGTGACGGTGATCACGCAGTGGTGCCGCGACACGGCGCGGTCGGTCAGGATGAGCTGGTTGCCGGGTGCGGTGCCGATCACGAACTCGGCCGCGTCCGACACCTGGGCCGCCCCGGCGTCCGGGCCGGCCGTCACCTGCACGCGGAAGCGGCTGAACGCGATCTCCTTGGAGCGGACCTTGAGGAGCGCCGTCTCGGCGCTCGCGTGACCTTTCGCCTCGGAGCCCATTGCGCCAGCGTACCACGAGGCCCTGCGCCGCCGGGGCCGGTCGGTGGCCCCCGGGCGCAGCGGCTTCCCGCGGGCGCACCGGAGCCCTACAGGGGTCCGCCATGACCCCGGCCAGCCCAGGCGCGCCGCGCGGCGCCGACGCGGACGTCCTCGTGATCGGCGCCGGCTTCGGCGGCCTCGGCGCGGCGCTCTCGCTGGCGGAGCGGGGGGCAAGGGTGATCCTGTGCGAGGCGCTCCGGTACCCCGGCGGCTGCGCCAGCACCTTCGAGCGCGGCGGCTACCGCTTCGAATCCGGGGCCACGCTGTTCTCCGGGCTCGCCCCGGAGCAGCTCTTCGGGCGGTGGATCGCGCGCCACGGCCTCGACGTCACGGTGGACTGGATCGACCCGCTCGTCGAGCTGCGGACGCCCTCGCTCCGCCTCCGGATCGGGCGCGACCGCGACGCGCTCGTCTCCGCCCTCGCGGGCCTGCCGGGCGCCCCGGCGCGCGGTCTCCGCGACTTCTTCGCCTACCAGGCGCGGATCGCCGACACGCTCTGGGCGCTCTTCGACGACCCGGCCCTGCTGCCGCCGCTCGGCGCCGGCGCGCTCCTGCGCCACGCGGCGAGCGCGCCGCGCTACGCCGCGCTGCTGCCGGTGCTCGGGCGCCCGCTCGAGCGCGTGCTCGCGCGGTTCGGCGTGGCGGGCTTCGCCCCGCTGCGGCAATACCTCGACGGGCTCTGTCAGATCACGGTGCAGTGCGGGGTCGCCGAGGCCGAGGCGCCGTTCGCCATGGCGGCGATGGACTACTACTTCCGCGGCACGGGCCACGTCCGCGGCGGCATCGGCGCGCTCGCGTGGGCGCTCGTCTGGGCGGTCGAGCGGCTCGGCGGCGAGGTGCGCATGGCGAGCCGCGTGCGCTCGCTCGATCCAGTCCCGGGCGGCGGCTTCCGCGTCGGGACCCGCTCGGGCGAGATCCGCGCGCGCCACGTCATCGCCAACCTGCTCCCGCAGGACCTGCGCGCGCTGCTCGGCGCCGCGCCGGGCGCGCTGCCGCGGCTCGACCGGCTCGCGCGCGACGTCGAGGGCGGCTGGGGCGCGGCGATGCTCTACCTCGTGGCGCGCGCGCCCGAGGGCGCGCCGGCCGCGGCGCACCACCTGGAGCTGGTGCAGGACCCGGCAGCGCCGTTCACGGAGGGCAACCACCTGTTCGTGTCCGTGAGCGGCGCGGCGGACGAGGGCCGCGCGCCGCCCGGGCACCGCACGCTGACCGTGTCGACGCACGTCCCGCTCGCGAAGCACAGCGCGCTTCCGGCCGAGCAGCAGGGCGACACCATCGGCGCGATCCAGGCGCGGATGCGCGAGGGGCTCGCGGCGCTCGCGCCCGAGTGGAGCGAGAACGTCGTGCACACGCTGACGGCCTCGCCGCGGACGTTCGCGCGCTTCACCGGGCGCGCGGGCGGCGCCGTGGGCGGCGCGCCGCGGCGCGCGGGGCTCGGGCACTACCTTTCGGTGTGGCCGCGCCCGGTGCAGGACGGGCTCTGGATGGTCGGTGACTCGGTCTTTCCCGGGCAGAGCACGCTGGCGACGGCGACAGGCGGCGTGCGCACCGCCGAGAGCGTGGCGCGGCGGCTCGGGCTCGCGCGGGGCGGGCGCTGAGCGGCGATCGGAAGCAGGAAGCAGCGAGAGCGACGACGCGCGATCGAGCCGCCCGTGGCTCACCCCGTGGCGCCCAGCACCTCGGCGTCCCGCGCCTCGGCGCCAGGCCCCAGCGGCTGGCCGTAGGAGAACTCGACGTAATTGCCGTCCGGATCCCTGAGCGCGCAGAAGTACGCGACCGGATAGGGCAGCTCCCTGGGAGGCCAGACGAGGTGCGCCCGGCCGCGATTCGCCACCTCATCGACGGCGGCGCGGCTCTCGAGCGCGAACCCGAAATGGCTCATGTCCTCCGGAGCCTGCGGCGCGCGGCGGCCCCCCTCGATGACCACGAGGACGAAGCTCCGCTCCTTCCCCTCCTCGGCCAGCCACGCGACCCGCGTGCCGTCGTCGGTGCGCTCGTGAACCACCTTGAGCCCGCAGAACTCGCGATAAAAGTCGATCGTCGCGTCGATATCGCCGACGTGAAGCGCGACGTGCGTCATCATGGGCCTCATTGTAAATACTCCTTCCTTTATCCTGCCGGTGAGCCGATGAGGAACGAGCGGGCGCGAGAGCGGCAGAGACCGCGCGCCTGACCGGCCGCGGCGAGGGCCCGTCCTAGGCGGGATCGAACGCCTTGCTCGCCGCGTACCTGCGCGCGGAGGACCGGATCTTCTCGATCTGCGCCGCGTCGAAGGAGACGGGCGCACCGGTGCGCGTGTAGCTCATCACGTTGTCGTCCGTGCCGCTGTGCCCGAGCCCGAAGAAGTGGCCGAGCTCGTGCGCGAGCACGGTGGGCCGCGCGTTCGCCGCCAGGATGACGCACCGGCGCTCGGGCGTCGCCCGGCGGCGCCAGTGCACGCCCATCCGGAAGCGCCGCGGATCGTCGACGTCCCGCAGCGACCCGACGACCATCACGTTGATCCGGCGCGCCTCGATCGCGGCGGCGAGGGCGTCGCGATCCTCGCGCGTCTCGACCCGCGAGAACCTCGGGGGCAGCGCGCGCGAGGCGACCTTGCGCAGCGCGACGCCCGCGGGCTCGAACAGCCGGGCCGCCTCGGCGACCTGCGCGTCGACCCAGGCCTCGTCGCGCGCCGGATGGCCGGCCTCGTCCTCCGCCACGGCGATCGACAGGGGAAACGCGTGGACGGGCGCGGCCGCGGGCCCCGCGGCGCGGGCCAGCCTCGAGGCGAGCGCGCCGGCGGAGAGCAGGCCGGCCGTGGCGAGCAGGGCGCGGCGGGAGACCATGGATAAGGCCCTATACCATGAGCGGTGAGGCCGCCGCGAGAGCGCCCGTGGAGCCGGCGTTCACCGAGGCAAGGACCGATGTGATGCGGCCCGCCGCGGCCGCCTGCTCCCCTTGTCGCTGCGGCGCGCGGCGGCTAAGAGTCGCATCCATGATGCGAGGCGCGCTCAGCGACATCACGAGAGCCGTCGGCGACACGCCGATCGTCAAGCTGAACCGGGTCACCGAGGGGCTGAAGAGCGACATCTATGTGAAGTGCGAGTACCTGAACCCGGGCGGCAGCCACAAGGATCGGGTCGCGCTGAACATGATCCGCGACGCGGAGGCGCACGGGCTCAGGCCGGGCGGGACGATCGTCGAGGCGACGAGCGGCAACACCGGCGCCGCCCTCGCCATGGTCGCCGCCATCCGCGGTTACAAATGCGTCTTCGTCATGCCAGACAAGATGTCGCAGGAGAAGATCGCGACCCTGCGCGCCTACGGCGCCCGCGTCGTCGTCTGTCCCACCGCCGTCGAGCCCGAGGACCCGCGCAGCTACTACCAGGTCGCGAAGCGCATCGCCGACGAGACGCCGAACTGCTTTTACGCGAACCAGTACCACAACCCGTCGAACCCCGAGGCCCACGTCGGCTCCACGGGCCCCGAGATATGGCGGCAGTGCGGGGACGATCTCGACGTCTTCGTCGCCGGCATGGGGACGGGCGGCACCATCAGCGGCGTCGGCAAGTACCTCAAGCAGCGGAAGCCGGACATCAAGATGGTCGGCGTCGACCCGGTGGGCTCGCTCTATTACGATTACGTGAAGACCCAGCGGATCACGAAGCCTTTCGCGTACAAGGTCGAGGGGATCGGCGAGGACTTCTTCCCGAGCACGATGAACCTCGAGATCATCGACGAGATCATCCGGGTGGATGACAAGGAGTGCTTCCTCATGACGCGCGATCTCGTGCGGCTCGAGGGCCTCTTCGTTGGCGGCTCCGCGGGCGCGGCCGTCGCGGGCGCGATCAAGTACGCGCGCCAGAGCGGGAAGAAGGAGAACATCCTCGTCCTCTTGCCCGACGGCGCGTCCAAGTACATCTCGAAGATCTTCAATGACGACTGGATGCGGGAGAACGGCTTCCTCGAGGAGGAGAAGAGCCTCGGGACGGTGCGCGACCTGCTCGCCGGCAAGCCCAGCGCGGCGGTGGTCACCGCCGACGCGAGCGCGCGGGTCCGCCAGGTCATCGACATGATGAAATCGCACGGTATCAGCCAGCTCCCTGTCACCGAGGGCGGCAAGCTCCGGGGGCTGGTCCATGAGGTCGACCTCTTGCGGCACCTCGTGGAGGGGAGCGGCACGCTCGACTCGAGCATCAGCGGGCTCGTCGAGAGCGATTACGCGACCGTGACGCCGGCGACGAAGGTCGAGCTCCTGAAGGGCGTGCTGAGCGACGCGCGGGTCGCGCTCGTCGTCGACGAGGAGACGGTGCTCGGCGTCGTGTCCAAGATCGACCTCATCGATTACCTCGCTCGCAAGGCGACGCCGGCGGCGAGCTAGAACACCGATCTCGTCGAGCGAGCGAGAAATGAACCGCCAAGGCGCCAAGGACGCCAAGAAGAAGACAATATTTTTGCGCCCTTGGCGTCCTTGGCGTCTTGGCGGTTCGAAATTCTGCTCGTTTCAGGCGAGTTCAACCCGTTTGTCGCTCTAGCATCTCGACAGGAACTGGAACTGACCTGAAACTGACTTGAACTGACTGGAACTGACCCGGAGAGGAACGTGGCCGTGACGCTCGATGTCGACGCCGTGCAGCGCGCGCTGCACGATCATATCGTGAAGGAGATCCTGCTCCGCAAGGCGCCGCTCGCCCCGGACGAGGATCTCTTTGCCGGAGGGTCCGGGTTCGATTCGATGTCGCTGACGCGCGTGCTCGTGTTCATCGAGCAGCGCTTCGGCGTGAAGATCCCGGACGAGGAGGTGGACCTCGACGAGGTGTCCACGGTCGAGAGGATGGCGCGCTTCGTGGCCGGCCGCATCGCGGCCGCGCGGGGCTAGCGGGGCCGCGATGGCCGGCCCCTACCGGCTGCGCGTCGAGGACCTGGCCGCGCGCGGCGACGCCGTCGCGCTCGCGTCGCGCGGCGCCGCGGTGACCTACGCCGAGCTCGCGGCGCGCGCGGCGGCCGTGGGCGCCGCGCTCGCCGGGACGGGCGCGCGCCCGGGGGACCGGGTGGCGCTGCTCTCGTCGGGACGCGCGCACGACGAGCCGGCGGCGCTCGCCGGGGTGCTCGCGGCCGGCGCCGTGGCCGTCCCGCTCGACGCGACCGCGCCGCCCGCGCGGCTCGGCCGGATCGCGCGGGCCCGCGGCTGCCGGGCGCTCGTGCTCGACGCGGCGGCCACGGGCCTCGCCGACGGCATCGACGCCGCGCTCGGCGCAGCCCTGCCGCGCCTGGAGCTCGACGCGGAGGGCCGGTTGGTGCGCGCGACGGCGTCCTCCGGTCCAGGCGGCGAGCGCGACGCCGCCGGCGAGGGCGCCGGGGCGCAGGACGTCGCGTGCATCCTCCACACCTCGGGCAGCACCGGGGAGCCGAAGCCGGTGCCCATCACCTGGGCCGGGCTCGACGCGTTCACGGCCTTCTGCATCGATCTCATCGGCCTCTCGCCGGCGGACCGGGTCCTCCGCGTGGCCGAGCTGGTCTTCGATCTCGCCTGGTTCGACCACCTCGCGACCTTCCGCGCCGGCGCGACGCTCGCGACCATGGCCCGGCGCGACCTCGCCTCGGGCCGCGCGCTCCGCGACGCCGTCGTCGCGCTCGCGCCGACGGTCATCTACGGCGTGCCGTCGATGTTCATGAAGCTCGCCGCGGCGCTCCCCGCGCCGGACGCGGGCGCGCCCGCCGGGGCGCTCTCCCCTCCGGTGCGCGCCGTCCTGTTCGCCGGCGAGGTGTTCCCGCCGCGCGAGCTCGCCGCGCTCGCGGCGCGCGCGCCCGGCGCGGCGCTCTACAACCTGTACGGGCCGACCGAGACGAACGTGTGCACGTTCCACCGCGTCGACCGCGCCGCGCTCGACGGGGCGAGCGAGATCCCGATCGGCGTCGCGTGCCCCTACGCCGCGTGCGCGCTCGTCGCCGAGGACGAGAGCGGGCGCGTCATCGAGGGCCCCGGCACGGGCGAGCTCGTGGTCTCCGGGCCGACGACCGTGGACGGCGGCCCGTACCGGACGCGCGACCGGGTGGAGCGCAAGGCCGACGGGCTCTTCTACTTCCGCGGCCGCATCGACCGGATGGTGAAGGTCCGGGGCTACCGGGTCGAGCCGGGCGAGGTGGAGGCGGCGCTCGCGTCGCACCCCGCCGTGCGCCAGGCCGCCGTGATCGCCGTGGAGGACCCGCGCCTCGGCAAGACCCTCCGCGGCTTCGTCGCCCTCGCCGGCGAAGCGGACGAGCGCGCGCTCAGGATGTACCTCGCGGAGCGGCTGCCTCCGTACATGGTCCCGGAGACGATCGTCGCGATGGACGAGCTGCCGCGGACCTCGACGGGGAAGATCGACTATCGCGCCCTCGCGGCGCGGGCTGACGCACACCTGGCATGACCGGACGCGGACGGCGTCCGTGGCAGTCGAGCGGGCACACGTCGCCGTCGCCGGAGGACCGTCGTGCTCGCATTCCCATGGCCGTGTGCGGGCGCGCTCGCGACCGGCCTCGCGCCGCCTCAGCCGCTCGCCCGCCCCTCCGGTCGATGGGATCCAGGCACCTTCCGGAGCGCGATCGCCATCCTGTTCCACGCGTTGATCATCGCCACGAGCCAGGTCAGGTCCGTGAGCTCCCGCTCCGAGAAATGCGGGCGCACGGCGTCGTGGATGCGATCGGGCACCTGGTCCTCCGCCACGAGCGTCACCGCCTCCGTCCACGCCAGCGCCGCCCGCTCGCGATCGCTGTAATAGGGCGCCTCGCGCCACGCGCTCAGGCCGTAGAGCCGCTGCTCGCCCTCCCCCGCGGCCCGCGCCTCCCTCCAGTGCATGTCGATGCAGAACGCGCAGCCGTTGATCTGCGAGGCGCGGAGGAGCACCAGGTGCTTCAGCGCCTCCTCCAGCGCGCAGCGCCTCACGATGGCGCTCAGCCCGAGCATCGCCTTGTACGTCTCGGGGGCGACGCTCACGTAATCGATGCGCTGGTCGGACCGTGAACTCATGCCTGAATCCATATTCACCCCGTCCTCCGTGATATCCCTTCTCGTGACGGCCTCACCGGCGTCCACAGCGCACATCTAGGCCGCTCGCGGCACATCGACGAGGGCCACGTCGCGACGATCCGCTGGATCCACCCGCGCGCAGGAGATCCCGCTAGCCGAGGGCCGCCTCGAGCCGCCGGACGCCCTCGTCGATCGCGTCCTCCGGCACCGCCGCGTAGCCGAGCAGCAGCGCGCCGCGGCCGGCCGCCCCGCGCAGCGCCTCGTCGACCTGCCGGTGCAGCGGCGCGCGCGATGTCGGATCGAGCACCACGGCCGTCACCGCGCCTCGGGGCGCGGGCGCCCGCGCTGGCCGCCTCGCCGAGATCTTCCGCGTCAACGGTGCGCGCCGAGGGAGGACCCGCCAGGCGGCGCGCGCCGCCCGGCCCGCTCCCCCGCTGACGTCAGCGCGTCCCCACCTTCGCGCCCGCGCTCGCCCGGGCCGACGCCGACGCCTTGAAGCTCGGCTTGGGGATCGAGATGTTGGGCGCCTTGATCTGGACGTTCACGCTCGGCGGCGTCACGCGGACGCTCGGCGCCTTGACGTGGACGTGGGCGTTCGCCTTCGCCCTGGCGGCGGCGCCGGACGCCGCGTGGACGTGGACCTTCGGGTCGATGTCGGCCTTCGCCTTGAGGTCCGCGTGCGCGTGGGCGTGCGCGTGCCAGTCGGTCTTCATGCGCACCTTCACCCGCGGGGCGTTCGCGTGGACGGCGAACGCCGCCCCGGCGCGGTAGCCGCAGAGGGCCACCGCCGAGCGGCCCGCGTTGCGCACCGCGACGGTCACCTTCAGCGGATCGGCGGCGAGCGCGAGCTTGCCGGTCAGGTACGCCCCCGCGGCCACGCCCGCGGTCGCCGCCACGGGCGTCAGCACGACCACCTGCGGCGCCTCGGCGACGACGCCCAGCGTGACCTTGCGCTCGCCGATGTCGACCGGCTTCAGATCGGCGTCGAGCACGAACACGCGGACCTCGCCGGTCGCCTCGTCCACGAGCAGCTCCAGGCGGTCGTCGCCGACGATCTCGATGCGCCCGCCGTGCGGGCCGAGCTTCCCCTCGGGGAGCGCGAGATCCGCCGCCGCCTTGGCGTGGGCGTGGAGCTCGGCGGTGCCGCCGGCGGGGACGTGCAGCGTGCCGCTCCACGGCTTGCCGGCGACGTTCAGCGTGTAGCCGATCTGCGTGAGGTCCGCCTCGAGCTTGGGGCCGGAGGCGACGAGCAGGCCTGTCTTCGCGTCGAGCGTCAGGGGCACCGTCTTCTCCTCGCCGGCCGCGTCCTTCCACAGCAGCGTGCCGCCGACGTCCTCCCGGATCGGCTTGCCGTCCGGCCCGGTCACGGCCGCCTTGACGCTCCCGTCCGCGGCGACGTTGAAGGCGGCCTTGCCGCTCTCGTGCTCCTCGACGTAGGCGCCTTCGCCGATCGCCGACTCGGCGGTGGCGGTCACCTCGGCCGTCGCGTTCGCCTCGACCTGCTGCTCTTCGCCCTTGCCGCATGCGGCCGCGGCGATGAGCAGCACGGCGAACACTCCGGAAAGCTTGGTGATCTTCATGAAATCCTCCTCGGTGCGAGCGGACCCTCGGCCGGAGCCGCGGCTTCGCTCGGTCCGGCGCGCCGAGGCCAAAACCTCCCCGGGCGCACCGGCTTCGGAGCCCATCATACGACGAGATGCCCCCCGAGGCGCGGACGAGCGCGAATATCGGTGTGAATCGAAAGATACAGGCGAACGGAGGTGGGACAAGGGGGCTCACGGCCGCCGAGCGGCCGTGACGCGCCTACCCGCAATTCGTTCAGCCGGCGCCCTGCGCGCGCGCAGATTCCAGCCGCCGCGCCGCGATCAAGGGCTCTCGTCGCCCTGCCCCTCACCGTCGCCCGTGGAGACGACCTGCGGGCACTTCCGCGCCACCACGTCGCAGTCCGGAGGGGCCGTCTCGAGCGTGGTCAGGGTCGAGTCGCACGTGAGCGACCGAATCATCTGGGTCTGGGCCAGGAGACAGACCTCGTACTCGGCCACGGTGGCCGTGCAGCCCGCGCGCTGGTCGTCGGGAGGCAGGCAGTCGGCGGTGACGGCCTGGCCCTCGGTCGACTCGTCGGCCGCGGAGACGCACTCGTCCTTCAGCTCGCTGCACGGCTTCCCCATGGCGGGGGCCGCCATGAGGCCGAAATACTCACAAGCATCTTCCTTGGAGAGCTTCACCCTCGCCTCGAGCGACTCGCACGCGGACCGGACGTCATCGGCCGTCAGATCCTTCAGCTGCTTGCTGCTCATGGCGGTGTCCGCCGGGGCAGTATCCGCACCTTCGCCGCCGCACGCGGCGAGGGACAGGACGGTCGCGAGGGCCCCGAGATGAATCGTACGCTTCATTCGTTGTCTCCCTTTCTAAGTGCGGCCGCGGGCGCGGCCGTGGGGCACCGGCGAGCAAGCCGTGTACCGGGAGCGCAGTTGTGCACGATTGGACCGCGCGGCGGCGCCAGGCGCCGGGTGAAGCGGGACAATCCCATCGGAGATGCGGAATCCGCCAAGCGGGGAAAGCAAACGTTTCTTGGCGCCGCGCGCGCGCCGACGAATCGAGACGTTCTCGCCCGAGCGCCGCGCCGCCAGCCTCGCCGCGAATTCGCGTCTCGCGTCCTCCTGCCGGCGCCGGCTGACGCTGGCGGCGGAGCGGCGCTCGCGGCACTCCACCGAGTCCCGGCTCCGCCGCGCACCGCTCCCCGGAACGCCCGAGGCGCGCGCGCCGAGGGGGGGTCGTTCCGTGCACGCACCGCCGACGCCACGGGCGGACGGCGCGTGGGCGCGGTCCACGCGCCCACGCGCGCCCGCGCAATCGCCGCACGACAGCCGCACGTTGTCCCGACAGGCACTCTCACCGCCTCACGCAGCGTCGCGTGTGGTCCCCTGTCGGTGCGAGCGCCCTTCAAGCGGCGTCCGTGCGATGACCGGCGCTCGACACGGACTTGTTGTACGGTCGGCCGCTCCGTGACATCATGGCAGGCCGTCGGGTGGATGTACTCAGCCTCAGCGGCGATGTGGGGAGCTCGCCTCGGGCCTACTACCTGAAGCGGATCCCGGCCCAGGCCAGGGTCGCCTGGGTCCCCAGATGATCACGACGCCGAGCTCGCGACAGGCCAGGCCCTCTCCGGACGTCCCGGCGTCCGTCGGGCCGTGGCGGGTGCTCGAGCCGCTCGGCCGCGGCGGAATGGGGGTCGTCTACCGCGCCCAGCACAGCGTCACGGGCGCGCACGCGGCGCTGAAGACCGTCTCGGTGAGCGACGAGAGCCTCGTCTCGAGCATCCGCCGCGAGATCCATGCGCTCCGCGGCGTCGAGCACCCGGGCGTCGTGCGCATCCTCGACGAGGGCATCCAGGGCGGGATCCCGTGGTACGCGATGGAGCTGCTCGAGGGGCGCACGCTCCGCGACCACAACCAGGAGCGCTGGCGCGGCCGGGCGAGCATGAACAGCGAGCCCACCGTGAGCGTCCTGTCCGCGAGCCTCGACGCGCTGACGAGCACGGCGACGGCCGAGATGGGCCCCGTCTCGATCGTCCCGCGCTCGTACCAGCCGTTCGCGCCGCGCCCGTTCCACCGCGCGGCCGGCGGGGCGCTGCGCCAGGCGCTGACGCTCCTGCGCGCGATCTGCCGGCCGCTCGCGTACGTCCACGGCCGCGGCCTCGTCCACCGCGACCTCAAGCCGGACAACGTCTTCATCCGCGACGACGGCGCGCCGGTGCTCTTCGACTTCGGCCTCGCCTTCCAGTTCGAGGGCCACAAGGGGCGCGACGAGCTCCAGGCGGGCGGCCGGCTGATGGGCAGCCCCGATTACATGGCCCCCGAGCAGATCCGCGGCGACCTCGTCGACGCGCGGGCGGACCTCTACGCGCTCGGGTGCATGATCTACGAGGCCGTGACCGGGGCGGTCCCGTTCCTCGGCGACTCGAGCTCGGTCGTGCTGTCGATGCACCTCTACGCCGAGCCGCTCCCGGCCTCCGAGCTCGTGGCCGACGTGCCCCCCGAGCTCGACGCGCTCATCGCGCGGCTCCTGAAGAAGCGCCCCGAGGACCGGCTCGGCTACGCCGACGACGTCGCGACCGCCCTCGCCCGGCTCGGCGCCGACGACGCGCCCCCGCCGCGCGACGAGGCGCGCGCGCCCGCGGCGCGGCCGTACCTCTACCGGCCGCGGCTCGCCGGGCGCGGCGAGGCGCTGCGGCAGCTCGGCGAGGCGCTCGAGCGGGCCCGGGAGCGCCGGCAGGGCAGCCTCGTCTTCGTCGGCGGCGAGAGCGGCGTCGGCAAGACGCGCCTCGCGGTCGAGGCGGCGCACCAGGCGGCGCTCATCCACATGACCGTCGTCGCGGGCGCTTGCGTGGCCGTGTCCGCGGCCGACGGGCGCGGGGGCGCCGTGAAGGCCGCGCCGCTGCACCCGTTCCGCCCGCTCCTGCTCGCGGTGGCCGACCGGTGCAACGAGCTCGGGCCCGGGGCCTACGACGCGCTGCTCGGGCCGCGCGGCAGGGTCCTCGCGCCGTACGAGCCGTCGCTCGCCCAGCTCCGCGGCCACGAGCGCTACCCCGAGCCGCCCGAGCTGCCCCCGGACGCGGCCCGCTACCGGCTGCGGACCGCGCTCGCCGACACGCTCGCCGCGTTCGCGGCGACGCGGCCCGTCCTGCTCGTCATCGACGACCTCCAGTGGGCCGACGAGAACTCGCGCGGCGTCCTCGAGCGCCTCGACGCCGACTACTTCGCCGCGCACCCCGTGGTGCTGCTCGGCACGTACCGCACCGAGGAGAGGACCTCCGCGCTCTCGTCGCTGCTCGCGGCGCCCTGGGCCTCGCGCATCGCGCTCGGGCGGCTCGACCGGGCGTCGGTCGGCCGCATGGTGCGCGACATGCTCGCCCTCGACGAGCCGCCCGAGGCCTTCGTGCGCACCCTCTTCGAGCAGTCGGAGGGGAACCCGTTCTTCATCGCGGAGTACCTCCGGGCCGCCATCCAGGAGCGGATGATCTACAGGGACGAGGGCTACGTGTGGCGCATCCGCGCGGGCGCCGAGGGCGCCGCCGCGGAGCTCTCCCGCGCCGCGCGCGCGAGCCAGCCGCCCGCGGCGCTGCCGCTGCCCGGCTCGCTGCGCGAGCTCGTCGCGCGCCGCCTGTCGGGCCTGAGCCCGGGGGCGCTCGCGCTCGCGCGGCTCGCCTCGGTGCTCGGCCGCCAGATCGAGGAGCGCCTGCTCCTCGGCGCCGCCGGCCTCGCCGAGGTCGAGGCGATGGACGCGCTCGCGGAGCTCGCCGACCGCCAGGTCCTCGAGGCGACCGAGCCGGGGCAGCTCCGCTTCGTGCACGACAAGCTCCGCGAGACCGTCTACGCCGGCATCCCCGAGCCGGAGCGGCGGGCCCTGCACCGCGCGGCCGCGCGCACGATCGAGCAGCGGCACCGCGACGCGCCGGATCTCGCGCTGTCGTACCCGCTCCTCGCCCACCACTACGCGACCGCGGGCGTCGTCGACAAGACGCTCGAGTACCTCGACAAGGCGGGCGCCCAGGCGCTCGCGACGGGCGCGTCCGGCGACGCGGTGGATTTTTACAGGCGGGCGCTCGAGCTCGACGGCGCGCTCCCGCCGGAGGAGCGCGCGCCGCCGCTCCGGCGCGCGCGCTGGGAGCGGCAGCTCGGGCAGGCCCTCTACAACGTCGGCGACCTGTTCGGGGCGGAGCGGCACTGCGCGGCGGCGCTCGAGCTGCTCTCGCGCGACGAGGCGGCGTGGCTGCGCGCGGGGGCGGAGCGCGGAGGGGGAGAGCGCGCGCCGTGGCTGCGCGCGGGGGCGGAGCGCGGAGGGGGAGAGCGCGCGCCGTGGCTGCGCGCGGGGGCGGAGCGCGCGCCTGGGCCCCGGGCGGGCGAGCGCGCGCCGCTCCGGGAGCGGATCCGGCCCGTCGTGGCCTCGCTGCGGCAGCTCGGCCTGCAGCTCGCGCACGTCGCGGGGGCGCCGATCCCCATCGCGCGCGCGGCGCTGGAGCGCGAGCGCCTCGCCGAGGCGTCGCTCGCGGCGGAGAAGCTGTCGGAGACGTACCTGTTCCGCAACGAGCCGACGCGCGCCTTCCTCGCCGCGCTGACCGCGACGAACGCCGCGGCGCGCCTCGGCCCGTCGCTCGCGCTCGCGCGCGGCTACGCGACCCTGAGCGTCGCGTTCGGGTACGTGCCGTGGAAGGCCGTCGTCGACGCCTACGCCGCGCGCGCGGCCGCGACCGCGGCCGCGCTCGACGATCCGCGCGCCGTCGCGTTCGTCTCGTGCCTGCGGGGGCTGACGGCGCTCGGCGAGGGCCGGTGCCGGGACGCGCGCGCGCTGCTCACCGAGGCGGACCGGCTGGCGGAGGCGCTGCAGGACCGCCGCCGCAAGGAGGAGTGCATCACGCTGCTCGCCAGCGTGGCGCACACCGAGGGCCGCTGGATGGAGGCGCTCGACCGCTACGGCGAGCTCTCGGTCGCGGCGCGCCAGAGCGACAACGCGCAGGGCCACGTCTGGGCGGAGAGCGGCCGCGCGCAGTGCCGGCTGCTGCTCGGCGACGGCGAGGGCGCGATCGCCATCTTCAACGGGCTGGCCGCCGAGGTGCAGCGGCTGGGCGACCGCTCGCAGCAGATCACGCACGGCCAGGTCGCGCTGGGGTACCTGCTCCGCGGCGCGCGCGACGACGCGCGCGCGGCCGCCGAGCGGACGCTGCTGCTCATCCGCGACGGACAGCCGGCCGGCTACCACTGCCTGTACGGCTACGCGGCGACGTGCGAGGTGCTGCTCGCGCTGCTCGAGGACGCCCGGAGCCCCGTCGATCGGCGCGAGCTCGCGCGGCTCGCGGCAGCGGCGTGCCGCGCGATCGCCCGGTACGCGCGCATCTTCCCGCTCGGCCGCTCCACGTCGCTCCGCCTGCGGGGCCTCGCCGCGTGGCTCGCCGGTCGCCGCGCGCGCGCGCGGCGGCTCTGGGCCGCGGCGATCGACGAGGCGCTCGCGCGCGGGCTGCCCGTCGACGAGGCGCGCGCCCGCTACGAGCTCGCGCGGCACCTCGCGCGCCGCGATCCGGCGCGCGGGCGCCACATCGCGCGCGCCGCCGCGCTCTTCTCGACGCTGGACCTGCAGTACTGGCAGGGCCGCGTGGAGCGGCTGCGCGACGACCGGTAGCCCGCGGCCGCGCCGGACGGCCGGCGCTGCCGTCCTCCCGGGCCAGCGCCCGCCCGCGCGAGAACGCCGGGCGCCTCTGATGAGGTCTCTCCTCCAGTCTCTATGTCTGGAGCGGATATCCCCTCGGCGCGCCGAGACCGGATGGCCGTATCAGGTGGTGATCACAACCACAGATTCACCGCGTTCACCGCGACACGACGACAATCGCTGAATCGTTCAGCGCACGAGAGCGTCTAGCCTCGCGCTGCTCGCGCGTCGGAGCGCCCGAGTCGCGCCGCGCGCCGTGGAATCGTGCGCACATGAAGCACGAGAAACAGAGATTCACCGGCCGGCGCCGCGGGGCGCCGCGGCCGACACGCCGGCGGTCCGTGGCGCCGAGACCACTCCACCAGGAACTCCGGAAAACGCATCTGCCCAGGACGCCTGCGGGCGAACGGCGACAGCTCAGGAAACGGCAAAAACGCCGGGCCAGCCTCGGTTTTATCCGTTGGACAACGTATCAACCCGGGGTATACACCGACGCTCATTGACGGCGTGGCCCCAGCGCACCCGCAAAACACGCAGGGAATCCATGCATTGTCCCAGGCACCCGTGCCCTGGACGACGAATTTCCGCGTCGACTGGGAGACTATAAGGTCTCATAAAGGAAGGCGAGCGGGCGTCAGCTTGCATCTCGGGGAGGAGCGGAAAGTTCTACCGGACAGCGGACAACGCGTCGTCGCTGACACAGGCGCTCCGCGTCCCCGGGATGGGCGACAGCCATCATTGCCAATGACTGTACGCGAGCGCAGGGCGACACCGGCGACATTCACACTCAACGGCGGCACGCGATCTCGTGAAACCTATTCAACCCACCTCTCCTCGACTGCCTAGCCTACCCGCCGCGGCGCCGGTGTCGGAGAGGAGCGCTTACCAGCCCATCTCAGCGGTCGTCGGCTCATCGCATTATCGCGCCCTGTCGGACGACGCCTTGAAGGACGAGGACAACGCCGCCTGGGTGCTCGGCCTCGAGCCCGACGTGAGGCAGGCGTGGCTCGACCGCATCCGCTGGATCCGCATCGTCGATCGCCTGGCCGAGAACGAGCGCATCGAGCCCCACGAGCGGCGGTTCAGCCGGTTCATGGAGGCGTGGAGGCTGCTCCGTTCACGCGGCTTCGTCGATCCGAGCTGCCCCTTCGCGAGCGAGCTCTCGGCCATCCGCGCGCTGTGGCTCCGGAGCGCGGGCGACCCGGAGCGCGGCGCCGCGCGCGATCGGCGTGAGGCGCATGAGGCGTGTGACGCGCGTGAGGCGGACGACATCGAGGGGCGGTCGCTGGCCGCCTGGGACGCTTACCTGCTCGCCCTCGCCGACTACCACGCGCCCGGCCTCCTCATCCGCACGATGAGGGAGCACGACACGATGCTCATGCGGCTCTCGGGCCACATCTTCCAGCTCGTTCCGTTCCTGACGCTGGAGCACTGGGACGCAGCCGGGGAGTTCGGCCGGCTCGATCAGTTCTTCAACAACCTCAGGGACATGCAGGAGGACGCCGATCGGGGCCTCTGCTATCTGCCCGAGGAGGAGCTCGCGCGGCACGGCGTCACGCGCGCTCAGGTGATCTCCGGCCGCTGCATCGGTACGTCCGGGTACGAGCGCCTGATGCGGTCGTGGCTCGATGAGGTCATGCCGACGCTCTACGCGCGGGCGGCGCCGTTCATCGAGGCGCGCGGCCTCCACCCCTCGCTCGAGATCATGAGGGCGTGGAGCCTGCGCCGGTATGCCCGCATCACCCGCGTATTCCGCGCGACCGGCTTCGATTACCGGCGCTTCCCCGCGCGGTACTGGGCCGAGGTGCGGCGCGACCTCGCCGGGCGCCGGCAGCTCCTGCGCGCTCACCCTGTGTAACGCCTCACGGTCGAGAGCAGCGCGTCCGGGTCGAACGGCTTGCCCAGCCACGCGTCCGCGCCGACCTCGGCCGCCCGCCTGTGCGCGTCCGCCGCGGCGGTCAGCACGATGATGGGCGCCTGCCGCCCGTGCCGGACCTCGAGCTCGCGGGCGAACTCCGGTCCGTTCATCACCGGCATCTTCATGTCGAGCAGGATGAGATCGGGGATGTCGTTCTCCAGCTTGGCGAGCGCCTCGCGCCCGTTGCACGCGATCTTCACCCGGTAGCCGTCCTCCTGGAGCACGAGGCAGACGAGCGCCACGAGGTCCGCGTCGTCCTCCACGAGGAGCACCGTCTTTGCATGTCTGTCGCTCATCGTCGGTCCGCCGCGGGGGCCTCGTTGCGGAGTGGAACGGTGAAATAGAACGTGCTGCCCTTGTCCTCCTCGCTCTCGAACCAGATGCGACCGCCGTGGCGGGTGATCATGTCCTTGGCAAGGAACAGCCCGATCCCCATGCCGCCGTAGTCGTGTCGGGTGTCCGTGTGGGCGCGGAAGAAGCGCTCGAAGATCCTCGCCTGCTTGTGGGCCGGGATGCCGACGCCCTGATCGCGCACGGACACGACCGCCTCGAAGCCCGGCGCCGAGCCGTGGCGCTGCGAGAAGAGCGCGGCGTCGCACGGCGACGGCGAGGACGCCGGCGCGCGCTCGGCCACCGCGACGCGGACGTCGATGTCGCCGCCGTCCGGCGAGTACTTCACGGCGTTGTCGAGCAGGCTCGCGAGCACCTGGCGCAGCCGCTCCGGATCGGCGCGCACGACGGTCGGCCGCTCGGCGTCGATCGACAGCCGCACGCGGTGGCGGGTCGCCGACTTCGCGACGCGGTCGACCGTCTCCTCCAGGAGCGCCTTCAGGTCGACGTCCTCTGCCGAGACGTGGAGGACGTCGAGCGACACCTGCGAGATGGCGAGGAGATCGTCGACGATGCGGTTGATCCGGTCGGCGCCGCGGTCGATCGCCTCCAGCATCTTGCGGCGGGGCGCCGGCAGGTCGTTCGTGTTGCGCAGCATGGCCAGCGCGTAGCCCTTCATGATCGCGACCGGCGTCTTGAGCTCGTGCGCGCCGACGCGGATGAACTGGTCCTTCACGAGGTCGAGCTCCATGAGCTCCGTCACGTCGCGGGCGACGGTGACCGCGCCGAGGATCGCCCCGCACTCGCTGCGGATCGGCGCGGCGCTCGTGCGCAGGAAGACGTCCCGGCCCGCGCGGCCGTTCACGAGCACCTGCTCCTCCTGGACGATGGTCTCGCCGGCGAGCGCCCGCACCATGGGCAGCTCGTCGCGCGTGAAGGGGCGGCCGTCGGAGTGGCGCATGCGGCTGAGGTCCATCACCTCCTCGACCATCCGGCCGACCTGCCCGGAGCGGCCCGACAGGCCGAGCAGCCGGATCCCCGAGGCGTTGAGCATCGTCAGCCGGCCCTGGCGGTCGCACGCGAACACCCCCTCGACGAGGTTGTCCAGCACGGCCCCGAGCTGCGCCGCGCGCTGCGCCGCGTCCTGCAGCAGGCGCTCGCGCTCGGCCAGGTAGCTGCGCATGCGGCGGGACGACTCCTCCAGGCGATCGACCATGGCGTTGACGCCGCCCGCCAGGGCGCCGATCTCGTCCTTGAAGTAGACGGGGATGCGCTCCAGCCGGTCGACCTCGCCGCGCTGGACGATCGTCTGGATGACCGCGGCGACCTGCTGGAACGGGCCCGCCAGGGCGCCCGCGAGGAAGCCAGCGCAGACGGGCGCCCAGGTGACGGCGACCATCGAGAAGATCGCCAGCGTGAGGTTCAGGCCGGGCCTCGACGGCACCGCCGTCTCGCCGAGCACCATCGCCGCCATCCAGCTCGTCGGCGCGATGGCGAGGCAGGCGCCGAGGATCACGAGCCGGACCGCGAGCGAGTAGCCCTTGCCCGGGACGGAGAGGCCGCGCTCGCGGGCGAGGAGCGAGATGACGCCGGCGGCGGGCGAGAGCAGGCGGCCGAGGATGCTGTAGGCGAGCGGCAGCGCGGCCGCGAAGAGCGCCAGCGCGAAGAGGGCCAGCGCGATGCCGCGCTGGACGCCGAGCGGGGCCTGGTCCGGCGCGATGACGTAGTAGGCCACGGTGGCGGGCAGGTACAGGAGCGCCCACGAGACGGCCCAGACCGTCGCGAACGAGAGCGGCGTGTCGTAGGCGGCGTTCGCCGCGGCGAGGATGAGATCCTGCGGGGGCGCCGCGCCGTCGCCGGTCTCCTCGAACGCGGCGCCGCTGCGGAGGGGGTGGCCGACGGCGTGCCGCCGCAGGCGCTCGATCGGGCGCAGCATGTGGACGAGCAGCGCGATGAGGCCCGCTGTCTTGATGATGTACAGGACCCCGATGAGCCCGAGCATGCGCGCCTGGACACGCGAGTCCACGACGCCGAGCAGCCGCAGGTGAGCGACCGGGACAAGCAGGCTATACGGCAGCTCGATGCCGAACGCATAGGCCACGACCCGGGGCGTGAAGGAGGGAGTCCGCGCCCTCCCCGGATTCCAGACTCTGAACCAGGCGGCTCGGCTGATCGCCACGTCCGTCACCCCCACCGGTTGAAGCATGGCCCTGGGGTCCGCGCCTGCGGGGCCCGCGGCGACCCGTCGATGAGTCAGGTCGCCAGTCCAGCCTTGCTATGGAACCAACCAGCGAGTTGTCGACCGATTTGCGCAGCCCCTCGTGTCGATTCGTCCGACTGACGCTTTCCGTCCTGGCCTGGTCTGCCTGGGTTTCCTGGCTCGACTCAGGCGCTCCCTCATGGCGCTTCTGGCAATGACGAAACGTGGTGAGGGGGTGTTTGTGCTCAACTCAGGCGCTTCCTTATGGCGCACCTGGCGATGAGGAAGAGGATGGTGAGCACGTGGCGCGCGCGCAGGCCGCTGGCCTCGCCGCGGTAGACGGGGCGCACGCTGACCTCGCGGACGCGGAGGCGGCGCGCCGCGAGGGCGGCGAGCAGGTCGTTCGGGTAGCCGTAGCGGGGCCAGAGGGCGTCGAGGTCGAGCGCGTCGAGCGCGCGCGCCGAAATGGCGGTGTACCCGCACTGGCTGTCGGAGAGGGCGTCGAGCCCCGCCGCGCGGCGGGTGAGCGCGGCGAGCGCCGCCGTCGCGGCGAGCCGCTGGAGGGGCATGACGCGCCACACGTCGGGGTGCCGCAGGCGATCGCCCTTCACGTAATCGGCCTCGCCGGAGGTGATCGGCGCGACGACGCGCGGCAGGTCGCGCGGGTCCATCTGCCCGTCGCCGGCCATGACGGCGACCGCGGCCGCGCCGAGGGCGCGCGCGCGCCGGTAGCCGGCGACGATCGCCGCGCCGACGCCGCGGCACGTCGGGTGCACGAGCACCTCGAGCCGCTCGTCGCCGGCCGCGCGCGCGACGCCGGCGGTGCCGTCCCGGCTGGCGTCGTCCACGACGATCACGTGGTCGACGAAGGCCGGGACCGCCCCTACCGCCTCGGCGATCCAGCGCGCCTCGTCCCGCGCGGGGATGACCACTGCGACGCGCGCACCGTGGAGCACGCCGGTTCGTAGCGGAAGGCGCGGCCCTCGGCAACGCGCGCAGGGCCGTGGCCCGTCACCTGCCGGCCTTCTGCCGGAGCTCGGCGTACGACGCGCCAGGCGTCGTCGTCTCGACCGGCAGCCCGGCCGGCCCCCACCCCCGCTCGGTCAGCGCGCCGAACGCGTCGCGCGGCCCCTCGAAGCCGGCGCGCTGGTCGATGACGGCCGTGAAGCCGGCCGACACCATGGCCTCGGCCGCGCGCATCGAGCGCTGTCCGGATCGACAGCCAACGACGATCTTCGCGTCCTTGGGGTAAAGGGCGCAGACGACGTCGAGGAAGTCCGGGTTGGGCTTCATGCCGCCGGCGGCGGCGTGCAGGAGCGGCACGTTGTGGGCGCCGCTCGGGTGGCCTGCCGCGTATTCGGGTTCGCTCCGGACGTCGAGGTAGAGATATCCCTCCTCGTCGATGAGCTTCTTCGCCTGTTCGGGTGATACGCGCTTGATGTCCGCCATGAGCGCAGTCTAGCCCCGGCGCGGCGCGCTCGTCAGAACGTATGCACGAAGAGCCCGCTCCGGAGCTTCGGCTCGAACCACGTGCTCTTCGGCGGCATGAGCAGCCCCGCGTCGCTGACGGCGAACAGCTCGCCTATCTGCGTCGGATACAGGACGATCGCCATCGTGAACGCGCCCGAGTCGACGCGCCGCTCGAGCTCCGCGATCCCGCGGATGCCCCCGACGAAATCGACGTGCTTGTCCCGCCGCGGGTCGCCGACGCCGAAGATCGGGCCGAGGATCTGGTCCTGGCATATCGAGCAATCGAGCGAGGCCACCGGGTCTTTGGCGTCGAACGACCCCGGGCGCACCCGGGCGGCGTACCAGCGGCCGCCGAGGTAGAGCCCGAAGGTCTTCGGGCCGGCCGGCGTCGCGGCCGCGCCATCCTGGACCGGCGCCGGCCAGACGTCGAGCCGCTCGCCGAGCGCGGCGAGGATCGCCTCCGCGCTCCGGCCCGCGAGGTCTTTCACGACGCGGTTGTACGGCATGATGTTCATCTGGTCGTGCGGGAAGACGACGGCCAGGAACACGTCGTGCTCGCCGCCGTCGCCGCGCAGCTTCCTGTGGACGCGCGCCGCCGCGGCGCTGCGGTGGTGGCCGTCGGCCACGTAGAGCGTCGGGATCTGCTGGAAGCGCTCCTCGAGGTCGGCGGTCGCCTCGCGGCCGAGGACCCAGAGCTTGTGCTCGACGCCGTCGGTCGTCGTGAAATCGTAGATGGGCGGCGACTGCGTTGCCTGCGCGACCGCGCGGTCGATGCTCGGGTCGGCGCGGTACGTGAGGAAGACCGGCTCGTCGTGGGCCCCGAGCTCCTCGATGTGGCGGGTGCGGTCGTCCTCCTTGTCGGGGCGCGTCTTCTCGTGCTTCTTGATGACGTCCTGCTCGTACTCCGCGACCGAGGCGCAGCCGACGACGCCGATCTGCCGGTGATCGCCCATCTTCTGGGCGTAGAGGTAGAGGTGCGGCTCCGGGTCCTGCGCGAGATCGCCGCGGGCGATGAGGTCGGCGAGGTTCTGCGCGCCGCGGGCGTACACCGCGTCGTCGTGCTCGTCGGTCCCCTCGGGCAGGTCGATCTCGGGGCGGGAGACGCGGAGGAAGCTGTGCAGCCCCCCCGCCGCCAGCGCGCGCGCCTCGGCGGTGGAGATGACGTCGTACGGCGGGCTGGCGACGCGGGCCGCGTGCGCCTGGGGAGGTCGGTAAGCGCGGAAGGGTCGAACGGTGGCCACGGCGAGCGCGTACTCCAGCGGCCGGGGCGCGTCGAGGCGGCTCTCGGGGCCCGCGACGGGACCGGCGCCCCGGTCGCGCGCCCGCGCGGAGCCCCGGCGACGGCGACGCTGATGGCGGCGCGCGGCGCGTGCTAGGAGGGACACGCCCGCTCCACGAGCAGCTCGCCGCGCCGGTCTTCGACACCGCGCCCCGCGCCCGCACACCGCATCACGAGGAACCTTGTCCAGCTCCGGTGAGTCCTACCCTCCCTCCCGCTACTCGACGCTCCCGCCCGGCTCGTCGGACGACGACCTCGCCCTGCCGGGCGAGGCCCCCTCGTTCTCCACGTCGCGCTCCCGCCGCGTGATCGCCGTCGGGGGCGGCCGCGGGGGCGTCGGGAAGGCGACGCTCGCGGTCAACCTCGGGGTGTACTTCGCCCAGCTCGGCCGCGACGTGATCATCATCGACACCGACGCCTACAGCCCGGGTCTCCACGCGGCGCTCGGGATCGAGGCGCCGCCGCTCGTCACGCGCGAGGACATCGAGGAGGGCAAGGCCGAGCCGATCGCGACGACGGTGCCCGGGCTCCGGCTCGTCCCGACCGCGTACGACCCGATGACCGCGACGCCGCTCCGGCCGAGCCGCGCCGCCTACTGGATGAAGATGATCCAGGAGCTCGACGTCGACTACGTGATCGTCAGCCTCGGCGCGGCGACCGGCTCCTCGACGCTCGACCTCTTCCTGCACGCCGACGTCGGCATCTGCGTCACCACGCCCGAGCCGCTCGCGGTCGAGCACGCCTACCGCTTCTGCCGCGCGCTCTACCAGCGCACCCTGCGCCGCGCGCTCATGAAGGAGCGCTTCAAGATCCGCCTCGTCGAGAAGGTGGCCGCGTCGCTCCCGGCGCTCGCGACGCCGCGCGACTTCATCATGGAGGTGAAGCGGTTCGACGAGGGGGTCGCGGCGCTCGCGGCCGCGCAGCTCCCGCGGGTGACGCCGCACCTCGTCGTCAGCCAGACGCGGCACCGCTCGGACCTGGAGCTCGGCCCGGCGATGAGCGCGGTGTCGCAGCGCTTCCTCGGCATCTCCCTCGACTACCTCGGGCACATCGAGCACGACGACGCGGTGTGGCTCACCGCGCGGCGGCGCCAGCCGCTCCTCATCGACAGCCCGACGTCGAAGAGCGCGCGCAACCTCGAGCGCGTGGCCCGGCGCATCCTCGCGCTGCTCGCCGCGCGCGACTCGCGCCCTGCCGACGCGCACGCGCGCGCCCTCGCCGCCGCCGCGAAGGGCGCCGCGCCGGCCACCCTCTACGAGGCGCTCGGCCTCGCGCGGACGGCCGCCGACGACGAGATCCGGCGCGCCTACAAGCGGCAGCGCGACATCTACCGCGAGGGGAGCCTGCCGGTCGTCAGCGTGCTGAGCCCCGCGGTGCTCCAGAAGGAGCAGGCGCGCATCGAGGAGGCGCACGACACGCTCCTCGATCCCGTGCGCCGCCGCGCCTACGACCTGTCGACCTACCCCGACGATCCGCGCACGCCGCTCGGCCCGGCGCGCCCCGACAACGCCGCTGTCGCGGCCGAGCTCGCGATGCTCCAGGCCGAGCTCGCGCGCGAGATCAACGCCGAGACGCAGTTCAGCGGCGCGCTGCTCCGCAAGGTGCGCGAGTCGCAGGGCGTCGAGCTCACCGACATCTCGCAGCGGACGAAGATCTCGCTGGCCCACCTCCAGGCGATCGAGAACGAGTCGATGGGCGACCTGCCGGCGCCCGTCTATGTACAGGGATTCGTTCAGGAAATTGCCAAGTACCTGCGGCTCGATCCGGCCCAGGTCGCGAAGACCTACATGCGCCGCCTGCGCGAGCTCTCCGCTGGCACGCGCGCGAAGCAGCATGGCTGAGGCGCCGCGGGACGGCGCCGAGGCGTCGCCGGACAGCGCCGAGGCGCCGCGGGACGGCGCCGGACCGGCGCGCGCCGGACGCGCCCCGGCGAGCCCCGGCCGGGATCTCGCGTTCTCCGCGATCGCGTTCGTGCTCGCGCTGCTGCCGCGGCTCTACGTGGCGCTCGCGTGGGCGCGCGAGCCGGTGTGGGACGGCCATTACTACGACTTCGGCGCGCGCCGCATCGCCGCCGGCCTCGGTTACTCGGACGACCTGATCGTCGGAGGCCAGCCGGTGTGGCACCCGTGGTGCCACTACCCGGTCGGCTACAGCGGCTTCCTGGGCCTCGTCTACAAGGTGTTCGGCGCCGGGCCGCACGTCGCGACGGTCGCGAACGCGGTGACCGGCGCGCTGCTCGTCGTCGTCGTCCATCGCCTCGCGCGGTACGCGACGACGCCGGCGCGCGCCCGCGTCGCGGCGCTGCTCGCGGCGCTCTCCCCGGGGCTCATCGTGTACGCGGCGCTGCTCATGACCGAGCCGCTCGCGGCGCTCGGCCTCGTCACGTCACCGTGGCTGCTCGCGCGCGACGCCGCGCGCGGCCGCCCTGTCCGGGGCGCGCTCCTCGCGGGCGCGGCGCTCGGCCTGACGGCCCTGGTGCGGCCGCAGAGCCTGCTCTGCGCGCCGGCGCTCGCGCTGCTGGCGTGGCCTCGCCCCGGCGGGGCGGCCGGCGCGTCGCGCGCGGCGATGTGGAGGCGCGGCGCGCTCGCGGCGACGCTGTCGGCCGCCACGGCCCTCGCGGTGATCGCGCCGTGGACGATCCGGAACTGCCGCGTGATGGACGGCTGCGCGCTCGTCTCGACGAACGGCGGCTGGAACCTCGCCATCGGCGCGTTCCCGCGCGCGACGGGCCGCTTCGAGACGCTGCGCGCCGGCGACGGCTGCCCGATCACGCGCGGGCAGGTCGCCCAGGACCGGTGCTGGATGGCCGAGGGCCTGAAGTGGATCAAGGACGATCCCGCGCGCTGGCTGGCGCTCATCCCGAAGAAGCTGAGCTTCACCTTCGACCACGAGTCGTTCCCCGTGGGCTACCTGGGCGAGGCGAACCCCGCGGCGTGGCCCGAGGCGCGGCGCGCGGCCGGGCGCCGCGTGCTCACGGCGTCGCACCTCGGCCTTCTCTCGGCCGCGGCGCTCGGGGTCGTGGCGCTCCCGCGCCTGCGCCCGTGGCGGGCGCTCCTCGCGCAGCTCGCGGCGCTCGCGGCGGTGCTGGGGCTCGTCGCGTGGGGCGTGCTCGGCGACGATCACGCCTTCTGGCCGCTCGCCGTGGCGATCCCGGTCATCGCCGCGCTGCCGCTGCCGGGCCGGCCCGCGAACGGCGGCGTCGTCGGCTATCTCGCGTTCGCCGTCGCCTCGGTGGCGCTGACGCACGCGGTGTTCTTCGGCGAGGACCGCTATCACATGGTCGTCACGCCGGCGCTGTGCATCCTCGCGGCGTGCGCGCTGCGGCGCGGCGGGGCGGCAGGCGCAGCGGCGCGGACGATCGCTCGCTGACGCGACGGGGCTGTTCAGGGAGCGCGCGCGAGCCAGCACAGCAGGCGGCGCGGTGCAGTGCCGTGCTGGCCGACGCGGCTCCGTTGACACCGATTCCACCGAACCGCCGCCCGCCGGGCCCGTGCCCTCAGGGCGCGGCCGCCCCCGCCTCGCCGGGCGCCTTCCCCGTCTTCCCTGCCGCTTCCGCTTCCTGGTCCGCCAGGAGGACGATCTCGATGCGCCGGTTCTTCGCCCGCCCCTCCTCCGCGGCGTTCGACGCCACCGGCGCGAACTCCCCGTACCCGGCCGCGGACAGGCGCTGAGGCGACACCCCGCGCTCGACGAGCGCCTCGACGACCGCCACCGCGCGCGCCGCCGCGACGTCCCAGTTCGACGCGAGCTTCGCGTTCTTCCTCGGCTTCCTATCGTCCGTGTGCCCGCCGACCTGGAACCTGTGATCCGGTATCGTCCGGAGCACACCGGCGATGTCCGCCAGCACCTTCCGCCCCGCCGGCTTGACCTCGGCCCTGCCGGCGTCGAACAGCGCGTCGCTCGAGATCTCGATCAACGGCAGCCCACCGCGCATCGCGACGCGGACCTTCCCGCCGTCGACCATCGCCTGGAACCGGCTCGCGAGGTCGCGCATGCGCGCCGCCCGCGCCTCGGCCGCCGCCTGCTGGCGGCGCAGCTCGTCGACCTTGGCCCGCGCCTCGGCCAGCTCGGCCGACAGGCTGCCGCGCTCGTTGGCGAGCTGGCCAACGCTCTGCCCGGCGCTCCGGAGCCGCGCCGACAGCTCCTCGTTCATCGCGGCGAGCTCGTCCAGCCGCCGAACGAGCCCGGCCTCCGCGGTCGTCGCCTCGGACAGCCGGAGGTCGCGCTCGCGGAGGTCGTCCTCGAGGCGCCCGAGCTCTGCCTCGAGCGCGGCGACCTGCGCCGACCGCTGCGCCGCCTCGGCGCGGGCGCCCTGGGCCTCGGCCCGGGCCTTGTTTCCCTCCTCACGCTCTCTCCGGATCTCGGCGCGCGCCTGGTCGTAGAGCTCCTGCCGGACGAGGCAGCCCGGCGTCGCCAGCCCGAGCAAGCCCACCGCGAGGAGCCGCGCCGCGGCGGGCGAGCGCCGCGAGAACCACGCCGGGATCGAGCCGGCCATCGTCGTGTGTCTCATGAACCCCGCCGACTCTGGCATGAAACCGCGGGCAGGACGAAATTGCGGGCGCGCGCCCGGCCCTGCGCGGGCTCCGCCGCGCGAGCCCATCGCGCTGCGCCGCGGACCCCTGGTACCCTCGGCCCCCGTGAGCTCTCGGCGCACCTGGTTTTCCGTGGGAGTCCTGGCCGCGACGACGCTGGCTGCCAGCGCCGCGGCGGCGTTCCCGCACGTCGTCCGCGAGGGCGAGACCCTCGCGCAGATCGCGGAGCGCACCTACGGGCGCGTGCAGATGGAGCAGGTGCTCGTCGCCGCCAACGCGCTCGACGCGGGCGCCGGCGTCCCGATCATGCCCGGCCTCCGGCTCGAGGTGCCCGCGCTCGGCCACCACCGCGTCACCGCCGGCGAGACCTGGGCGAGCCTCGCGGAGCGGCTGCTCGGCGCCGCCGACCGCAGCGACGTCCTCGCGCTGTCGAACGACACCTACCCGTGGATCGAGCCGACCGACGGCCTGGAGATCATCGTGCCGTACAACCTGCGGTACGTCGTCGGCCAGAACGACAACCTGCTCACCATCGCCTATCGCTTCCTCGGCAAGCGGGACAAGGCGTGGATGCTCCACAAGTACAACCACCTCAAGAAGGACACGCTGCGCCGCGGCATGGTGATCCTCGTGCCGCTGACGGATCTGCCGCTCACGGCGGAGGGCAAGGCCGAGGCCGCGAGCGCCGGCGCGCTCGTGCGCTCCGAAGGGGCGGGCCGCGCGCGCGAGGCCCAGCGCCGCGTCGACGCCGAGCTCCCGCAGCTCGCCGGCGACGTGCGGAGCGGCCGCTACATCGACGCCGTGGCCCGGGCGAACCGCCTGCTCGGCTACGGCGACCTCGCCCGGATGCAGGTCGCCACGGTGCACCGGCACCTGCTCGAGGCCTACGTCGCGCTCGACGCGACCGGGCTCGCCGAGACCGCCTGCGCCGCGTGGCGCGAGGCCGATCCGACCGCGCCGCTCGACCCGATCGAGCTGAGCCCGAAGATCGTTCGCGCGTGCACCTCGTCGACGGATCTGCACCTCAGGGCCCCAGCGCCGGAGCCCACGCCGCCCCCCGTGGACGCGGGGGTCGCGCGGTGATCTCCCCGGAGCCCGCGCCCGAGCGCCTGCCCGCCGGGCACCGCGTCGCCTCGCGGTACACGGTGGAGTCGGTCATCGGCGAGGGCGCCTCCGGCGTCGTGTACCGCGCCGCCCGCGACGAGGACGGCCGGCGCGTCGCGCTCAAGGTGATCCACAGGCACCTCTCCGGCACGCCGCAGATCTTCAGGCGCTACCACCGCGAGGCCGCGATCCTGAAGCGCGTCGAGGGTCCCCACGTCGTCCGGATGCTCGATTTCATCGAGGAGGGCGGGCTCATCGCGATCGCGCTGGAGCACATCGACGGCAGCTCCCTCGAGGAGCTCCTGCAGGAGCGCGCGCCGCTCGACATCGACCTGGCGATCGAGATCGCCGTCCAGATCTGCTCCGCGCTGGAGACCGCGCACGCTGCGGGCGTGATCCACCGCGACCTCAAGCCGGCCAACGTGCTCGTCGAGCGCCCGTCCGCGTCGCCGGACGAGCACGCCGGCGCCGCGCCCGCGCCGCTCGCGGGCCGCGTGCGCGTCGTCGATTTCGGGCTCGCGAAGGTGGTGCACGGCGAGCAGATGACGACCGGGCTCACCGAGCAGGACATGATCTTCGGCACGCCCGAGTACATGGCGCCGGAGCAGGTGCGCGGAGACGACGTCGATCCGCGCTGCGACGTCTACGCGCTCGGCTGCATCCTCTACGAGATGGTCGTCGGCGCCGTGCCGTTCAGCAAGCGGACGCCCATCGCCGTGATGACGGCGCAGATCGCCGAGCAGCCGCTGCCGCCGCGCGCCAGCGAGCGCGGCCGGCTCATCTCGGCCGGCCTGGAGGCGGTCATCCTGAGGGCGCTCGCCAAGAGCCCGGCCGACCGGCACCCGAGCGCCCGCGCCTTCGCCGACGCCCTGCGCGCCTGCCGCGAGCGGCGCTTCGTCGGCCACTCCCGCGAGAGCCTCCACGACGCCATCTCGATCACCGAGCTGGAGCTCGAGCGCACCGGCCTGGACCACGCCGCCTTCGCCGCGAGCGACGCTTTCATCCCGGACGTCGCGCCTCCCGCCGCGCCGCGGGGGAGCGCGGTCGTCCCGGAGCTGCCCGCGGCGAGAGCTCCGGTGTTCAGCGAGGCGCCTGGCAACGGCGCGACGACGGCGGGCCTCAGCGGAGCGCCTGGCAACGGCGCGACGACGGCGGGCGGCTTGTCGCGCGAGCGCATTCTCTGGACCGTGGTGGCCATTCTCTGCGCCGTCGCCGGGATCGCGGTCGGCACGCTGTTCGGAGCACGTTGACCGCGCGCCGCCCTGGAATGCGATGATGACGTGGCGCGCCCGGATCGCGATAATCGCGATCATGCGCTCCCTGCTGTACGGCGACGCTGCCCCCGCGGCTCTCCTCTCTGCTCGGCGCCGGCGCGTGGGCGCGCTCCGCTGCGCCGCCGCGGCGCTCACCCTCCTCGCCCCCGCCGCGGCTTCCGCCTACGACGCGCTCGCCGCGCCGTGCCCCGACGACCCGCTGTTCTGTGAGCGGGGGCCTGTCACCTTCCAGCGCAGAGAGGCCATCCCGCTCGAGCTCGATTTCGAGACGGGCTGGATTCCGCCGGGCTCGCCGCTGCAAGTGAGCTTGCGGGCGGCGGTCTATGCGAACACCGAGGTTTCCCTGAGCGGCGCGCTCGAGGCGACGTGGCCAGAGGCGCTCTCGCTCACCGCCCCCGGCGACGACGGCGGAAGCTCGTTTACCTGCGATTATGGGCTCGACGTCAGCGCCCAGGGGCGCATCAACGTCTCCGTCCTGGGCCAGGACGTCGACTGGACAGGCGATATCCCCTACATCCCCCAGGTCGACTTCCAGGTGCACACCCGCGACACGTTCGACGGCTGGGGCTGGGAGCCGGGCATCACGCTGGCGAGCTCGACCGACGTCCAGCGGCTCGCGTCCGTCTCCCTCGCCGACATCCTCGGATCGATCCCCGGCATCGACGGCAGGTTCGAGCTCGATGTCGCCATGGACGTCACCGCCCATTACGTGACGCATCGCGTGGCCATCGAGACACTCGAGCAGACGACGGTGCGCGGGGGCGACATCACCGCGGAGCAGGGCGCGTCCTCGACGGAGTACCTGGGCGGCCCGTCGGTCGAGCTCAACGTGCGGCCCGAGGGCTCGGTGCGGTACGAGGGCACGCTCCACCTCATCCCCGCGTTCGCCGTCAGCCTGCTCGGCCGCGAGTGGTCGATCCCGATCGCCGACATCCCGCTCGATTTCCCGATCACCGAGCGGGACTGGATCTTCGAGGGCGAGCGCGTCCACGTGCCGCTCCCGGACCTCGCGCTGGACACGCAGGAGATCGACTTCGGCGCGGTGGAGGTCGGCAAGGTCAACGCGGAGCTCGTCGCGCTGTCCAACGCCGGAGAGGCGCGGCTCGACGTCGCCGTGACGACCGACGACGCGGAGAGCTTCGAGCTCGCGGACGCGGCGCTCGAGATCGACGCCGAGACGGCCGTCGATCTCGCGATCCGCTTCGCGCCGAAGGCCGCCGGCGAGTTCACCGCGACGGTCCTCGTCGCGTCGAACGATCCGGACGCCCCGGAGCAGGCGATCACCGTGAGGGGCGTCGGGGTCGAGAGGCCGGAGGCGCCGCAGGACGGCGGTGAGCCGCCGGCGCAGGACAGCGGCTGCGCGTGCCGCGCGGCCGGCGCGCAGCGCGGCGGCGGCGGGGCGTGGGCAGCCGCCGGGCTGTCGCTCGCCGCGCTCGCGGGCGGCCTCGGGCGCCGGCGCCGCGCGGCCTGAGCCTCAGGCGGCGCTCGGCGACCCCACGGAGATCTTCCGGCGCGTCGACACCGCCGCGATGCGCTCCAGCTCCTCGCCGCGCAGGGTCTCCTTGAGCACGAGCGCCTCCGCGGCCGCCTCGAGGCCCTCGCGGCGATCGACGAGGAGCTGCTTTGCCTTCAGGTACATCTCGCCGAGCCGCTCCCTCACCTCCTCGTCGATCTCGCGCGCGGTCTCCTCGCTGCAGGTGCGCTCCTCCTGGATCACCCCGAGCATCGGCGCGCCGACGTTGCGCGACAGCGCGGGCAGCCCGAGGCGCCGGCTCATCCCGAGGCGGGTCACCATCTCGCGCACGAGCGCAGTGGCCCGCCCGAGGTCGTCGTGCGCGCCGCTCGACACCTGGCCCAGCGCGATCTCCTCGGCCGCCCTGCCGCCGAGCATCACCGTGACGCGCGACTCGATCTCCTGCTCCGTGACGAGCTGGCGCTCGTCGCGGGGCACCTGGATCGTGACCCCGAGCGCGCCGATCGTGCGCGCCACGATCGACACCCGCTCCACCGGATCGGCGGCCGGCAGCGCGAGCGCGACGAGCGCGTGCCCGGCCTCGTGGTAGGCCACGCGCCGCCGCTCCTCCGCGGTCATGATCTGCCCGCGCCGCCGGAGCCCGAGCTGCGATCGATCGAGCGCCTCGTCGAAGTCGGCCTGCCCGATCTCCCTGGCGCCTCGCCGCGCCCCGGCCAGCGCCGCCTCGTTGACGATCTTGGCGAGATCGGCCCCCACCATGCCGGGCGTCCGGCGCGCGACGAGCCCGAGGTCGACGCCGTTCGCGAGCGGCACCCGCCGCGCGTGCACGGCGAGGATCGCCTCGCGGCCCCGCAGGTCGGGCCGGTCCACGATGACCTGACGGTCGAAGCGACCGGGCCGCAGCAGGGCAGGATCGAGCACCTCGGGCCGGTTCGTGGCGGCCATCAGGATCACCGTGGTGCGCGCGTCGAAGCCGTCGAGCTCGGCGAGGAGCTGGTGGAGCGTCTGCTCCCGCTCGTCGTGGGTCGCGATGGCGCCGAGGCCGCCCCGCGCCCTGCCCACGGCGTCGATCTCGTCGATGAACACGATGCTGGGCGCGCTCCTGCGCGCCTCCTCGAAGAGCTCGCGCACCCGCGCGGCCCCGAGCCCGACGAACATCTCGACGAACTCGCTCGCGTTCAGCGAGAAGAACGGCACGTTCGCCTCGCCCGCCACGGCGCGCGCGAGCAGCGTCTTGCCCGTGCCGGGCGGCCCGATCAGCAGGAGGCCGCGCGGGATCCGCCCGCCGAGCGACCGGTACCGCGACGGCTCCTTGAGAAAGTCGACGACCTCGACGAGCTCGTCCTTGGCCTCGTCGACCCCCGCCACGTCCGAGAAGCGCACCGGCTCCTGCCTCGACCGGTCGTAGACCTTCGCCTTGCTGCGCAGGAACCCGAGCGGCCCTCCGGCCCCCTGCCCCGCCCGGCGCAGCATCAGGAAGAACACCGCGTTGATGAGGACGAGCGGCACGAGCCAGATCGCCACCTGCAGCCACGCCGAGGAGGCCGCGCTCTTCGCCTCGATGCGGATCCCCTGGTCGAGCAGCGCCCTCATGAGCGGCTCGTCCTGGACGCCGGGCAGCCGCGTCACGCGGACGCGCTCCCCGGGCCGCTCCGCGCTGCCGCGGCGGACCAGCTCGACCTCGTCGGGCTTCACGACCGCCGCGGCGACCTCCCCGCGCCGCACCTCGGCGACCGCCTCGTCGTACGGCACGAGCGGCCGCCTCAGCGGCCCGAGGATCCCGGAAAAGACCAGGATCGCGACGGCGATCAGCAGGTATCCGAGCCACGCGCGCGACACCGGTCTCCTCTCGTCAGCCATTCCATGGAGCTGATGTGTGGTGGGCGTCGCCACGGCAAGCCCTCGGCCCCGGAAGAACGGGAAAGCAAGCGGTAAAGCCGCGCGAGGGAAGGAACGCAGGGCCGGCCGAGCGCGGCCCGGCAGGGCCCGCACGGCGGGTGATCGCCCCGGGGATCCACGCTAAGAAAGCGCCCCTGTGCCGCCCTCTCCTGCCCGCGCCCCGCTCGCCGCAATTCCCATCGACTGGGGCGGGCTCGCCCCGCTGCGCCTCAGGTCGCGGGCCATCGCCGAGGGCGTCTACGCCGGGATGCACCGGAGCATCCGCAAGGGCGCAGGCGTCGAGTTCGGCGGGCAGCGGCCGTACGTGCCGGGCGACGATCTCCGCTTCTTCGATCGCCGCGCGCTGCTCCGCCACGACCGCCTGATGGTGCGCGAGTTCGAGACCGAGACCGATCGCGCCCTCTGGCTGTGCGTCGACGCGACCGCCTCGATGTCCTACCGCGGCCGGCGCGCCCCCGGCGCCAAGCTCGCCTACGCGGCGCTCGTCGCCGCGGCGATGGCCCGCGTCGCGCTCGCCACCGGCGACCCGGTGGGGCTCGCCTGGCTCGGCGGGGCCGGCACCCACGGCCTGCCCGCCATGGCCGGGCGCGAGGCGTTCGAGCGGATCGTCGGCGCCCTGGAGGCCACGTCGGCCGCGCAGGACTGGAGCGGCGACGCGAGCGCCATCGAGCGGGCGCTCGCGCCCGTCGCGAAGAAGGCCCGCCGCGGCGCGGTGGTCCTGCTCATCTCGGATCTACTGGATCTCGCTCAGGAATCTGGCGCGGAGGGCGCGCTCTCCGCGTTCGCGCCGCTCGGCACGGGCGGCCGCACGCTGATCGCCCTCCAGGTGCTCGACCCCAGCGAGGCGGAGCTCGACTTCGAGGGCAACGTGCGCCTCCGCGCCCTCGAGGGCGGCGCAGTGGTCGAGGCCGACGCGGGCGCTGTCCGCGCGCAGTACCAGGCGCGCCTCGCCGAGCTCACGGACGCCTGGTCGCGCGCGCTCGCGTCGCGCGGCGGGCGACTGCTCCGGGCGACGACCGACGAGCCGCCGACCGACGTCGTCCGCGCCCTCGTGCGGGCGATCGCGGAGGCGCGGCGATGAGCTTCGTCACGCTCGGCGCGCTCCTCGTCGCGCTGCTCGTCGGCGCGCCGATCGCCGCGCACCTCTTGCGCCGCCGCCGCGCCGAGGAGCGGCCTTTTCCGCCCGCGCGCCTGGTCCCGGCCACGCCGCCGACGGCGCGGCGCCGGAGCCTCCTCGAGGACCGCGCCCTCTTCGCCACCCGGGCGCTCTCCGTGCTCGCGCTCGCGGTGCTCGGCGCGACGCCGCTCCTGCGCTGCTCGCACCTGTCGCTCAGCCGGAAGGCCGGCGCGTCCGTCGCGCTCGCGATCGTCGTCGACGACTCGCTGAGCATGCGGGCGCGGTCGGGCGGCGGGGGCGGCGGGAGCGACGCGCGGCCTGGCGGCGCGCCCTCGCGGTTCGAGCGCGCGCTGACGGCCGCGCGCGAGCTCGCCGGCGGGCTCGCGCCCGGCGACGCCGCGGCGATCGTCCTCGCGGGCGCCCCGGCCCGCGTCGCCCTCGCGTCGACGACGAACCTCGCCGCCGTCACCGAGGCGCTCGCCGCGGTGACGCCGTCGGACCGCGCCACCGATCTCGACGGCGCGCTCGACCTCGCCCGCGACCTGCTCCGGGGGCTGCCCCAGGGCGACAAGCGGATCGTGCTGCTCAGCGATCTCGCGGACGGCGCGCCCGGCGCCCCGCCCATCGCGGGCACCCCCGACATCGCGACGTGGGTGCCGCTCAGGGAGCTCGAGGCGGGCGGCGAGGACTGCGGGATCGTGCGCGCCGATCGATCCGGCCAGAGGGCGCGCGTCCGCGTCGTGTGCACCGCCGCGTCGGCCGACGCGCAAGGGGCCGCCGCCGCCCCGGAGCGCGACGGCGGCGCGGCGCCGGCGGCCGCCGCGGGCGCCTCCGCCGCCGCGGGGCGCTCGCTCGAGGTGCGCGCCGGCGACGCGGTGCTCGCCACGGTCGCGCTCCCTCCGGCGCTGCGCGCCGAGGAGATCGCGATCGACCTGCCCTCCGGGACGCCCGAGATCCTGATCGCCGCGCTCACGGGCAGCGACGCGATCGCCGAGGACGACCGCGCGCCGATCATCTCCGCCGGCGGCCCGCTCTCGATCGCGGTCGTCGTCGACCCCGCGACGACGCACGTCGAGACGGGCGGCCCTCCGCCGCTCGAGCAGGCGCTCTCGGCGCTCGACCTGGACGCGCAGATCCGGCCGCTGCCCACCGTTCCGGAGCACGCGGACGAGCTGGCCGCGCACGCGGGGCTCATCGTCGACGACGCGCCGGGGTTCACGCCCGAGGTGCGCCGCTCGCTCGCGGCGTGGGTCGAGCGCGGCGGCGTCGCGCTCCTGACGCTCGGCCAGCGCGCGGCCGCGGCGCCGCTCGGCGCCGGGTTCGAGCCGCTGGTGCCCGGCGTCGTCCGATGGTCGACGTCCCCGGTGCCGGGCGTGGATCCCGCGACGGCGGGCTGGCTCGGCCCGTCGGCGGCCGGCCTCGCCGACGTCGCCCCGCGCGGCCGGGCCACCCTCGGCCCGGAGGCCTCCGAGGGCGCCGAGGTGCTCGCCCGGTGGAAGGACGGCGCCCCGTTCCTCGTGCGCCGCCCGCTGGGGCGCGGCGTTGTGCTGTTCATGACGCTGCCGCTCAGCACGGAGGAGAGCGACGTCGCCCTGCGGCCGGCGTTCCTGTCGCTCCTCGACGGGTTCGTCGGCGCCGCGCGCGCCCGGGGCGGGGCGCGCCGCCTCGCCGCGGGCGAGACGTGGACGTTCGACGGCTACAAGGACGTGAAGGTCGAGCGCGTGCGGGTCGACAGCAGCCAGGGCTCCGCGGCGCGCGAGCCGCTCCCCGTCGCCGAGGTCGAGCGGAGGCTGCGCGTGTCGCCCCCGATCGCCGGTCTCTACGAGCTGACCCTGGACGGCGAGCGCTCGACGCGCGTCGTGTCGGTCCCGGAGCGCGAGATCGACCTGCGCCCCCGGCGCGTCGCCGAGAGCGCCCGCGCGGCGGAGCTGGGCGGCATGTCCGCGTCGATCGACGCGTCGCCCTACGTGGCGCTGCTGCTCCTGTTGCTGCTCGCGGCCGAGCTCCTGCTGCGCGCCATCGGAGCGCGGCGAGAGCCGGCGGAGGCCCGGGCCGGATGAGCAGGCGAGGGTCCAGGCCGGCCGGAGCCGGCCGAGGGCCTCAGTGCGTCTGCCAGTGCGCGGGGATCTCGTCCGCCGGCGGGAACTCGGGCTTCGCGGGCGCCGCGGCCACGGGGGCCCGGCGCGGCCCGTTCGGCTTGAAGCTGTGCTCCGCGGCGGGGAACGTGCGCGACTGCACCTCGTCCACGTAGGCGCGCGTGGCCTCCACGATCTGGTCGCCGACCTCGGCGAAGCGCTTCGCGAACTTCGGGGTCAGCTCGCGGAACATCCCGAGCAGGTCGTAACAGACGAGCACCTGCCCGTCGCACCCGGCCCCGGCGCCGATGCCGATCGTCGGGACGGACACGGCCGCGGTCACCTCCTGCGCGAGGTCCGGCGGGATGGCCTCGAGCACGATCGCGTAGACGCCCGCCTCGTCGAGGGTGCGCGCGTCGGCGATGAGGCGCTCGGCCGCCTCGTCGCCCTTGCCCTGCACCTTGAAGCCGCCCATCGCGTGCACGGACTGCGGCGTGAGCCCGAGGTGGCCCATCACCGGGATGCCGGCGGCGACGATCCGGCGCACGTGTTCGGCGATCTCCGCGCCGCCCTCGAGCTTGATGCTCTCGAAGCTGCCCTCCTTCATCATCCGCCCGGCGTTCTCGAGCGCGTGCACCGGGGAGAGCTGGAAGCTCATGAACGGCATGTCGCCGACGACGTGAGCCCGCCGCGCGCCCCGCGCCACCGCGCGCCCGTGGTAGCAGATCTCCTCGACCGTCACGGGGAGCGTCGTGTTGTGCCCCTGCACGACCATCCCGAGCGAGTCGCCGACGAGCAGCATGTCGGCGCCGCCCTCGTCGAGCAGCCGCGCCATCGTGAAGTCGTAGGCCGTCACCATCGCGATCGGCGAGATCCCCTTGCGGGAGCGGATCTCGGGGACAGTGACCTTCGCCGAGCGCTGCGCCGGTCTGCGCGCGCTGCCGCCACCATTGCCTTGCGGACCGTACATTGTGCCTCCGGGTCGCGGCCGCACCTGCGGTCCACGCCTCCGGGGAGGCTAGAGCGGGGCCGGCTCCCGGGCAAGACGCGGCGCGCGGGCCGCCGCGGTCGCCCTGCCGCAATCTCCAGCGATCTCCCACGGTTACGGGTCGCCACGGACGTTGCGCCGTCGCGCCGTCGCGCAGCCGCGCAGCCCGGTCAACCTTGGCGCTGGCCGGCGCTCCCGGGGGGGAGCGCCGCGGCCGGCGCGCGCGGCGGCGCGGCGCGGGGGTTCGTCAGCGCCGTCAGGACGTGGTCGCGCCAGGCGCCGTCGATGTAGAGGTAGTCGCGGGCGTACCCCTCGACGACGAAGCCGAGGCGCCGGAGCAACCGGCCGCTGCGCTCGTTGTGCGGCAGGTAGTTCGCCATCACCCGGTGGAAGCCGAGCGTGTCGAACATGTACGCGAGCGCCGCCTGGAGCGCCTCGAACATGACGCCCGAGCCCACGGCGCGCTGGTCGAGCGAGTAGCCGAGGGTCGCGGCCTGGAAGGCGCCGCGGACGAACTGCGTGAAGTTGCAGACGCCGATCACCTCGCCCTCGGGATCGCCGCGCCACTGCAGCGCGAGCCGCAGCGCCCGGTCCGCGGCGAGGTCGTCGTGATCGCGGAGGAGGCGCTCGCGCCAGAACGCCTCGGTGTAGAAGCCCTCCGGGCGCGGCGGATCCCACCGGGCCAGGTGGTCGCGGTTGCGCTCGAAATAGGCGAGGTAGCGGCCGGCGAGCTCGGGGGGCGGGACGAGGAGGCGCAGCCGCGGCGTCTCGATGCAGACGGGGCTCTTCAACCCGGCCTCCGCGCGCGACGCGCCTACGACAGGGTCCCTTCGTCGAGGCGTCGCATCCCCTCGAGGAGCAGCGCCTCGGGCGAGGCGGTGATGCTGCGGGTGCTCGGCGAGAAGCTCGGATCGAGGCGGAAGTCGCCCTCGCGGAGGGTGAGCATCCGGTAGAACGCGTCCTCGCCCTGCGCGCCGGCCCAGAGCGCGTGCACGACCTGCCCGTCGGCGAAGTGGATCTCGCCGGCCATCGAGTTCGCCTGGATCTTGAGCGCGCACGTCTTCCGGCCGTGCCAGAGGATCTGGATCATGTCCGGCAGGCCCATCTCGGCGAGCGAGCCGGACACGCCGCGCGGGACGGCGGTCGAGGAGCGCCGCTCGATGAGCTGGCGGAGCTTGGCGGCCATCACGTCGGTGGAGGCGGGCTTCGAGACGAAGTCGTCGACGCCGAGGTCGAACGCGCGCTGGGCGGTCTGCCGGTCCGTCTTCGCGGTGAGGATGACCCACGTCTTGTCGCGGCCGAAGCCGAGCTTCAGCGCGTCGGCCCGGAGCGTGAGGCCGGCGTCGGGCTCCTCGAGGTCGATCTCGCTGACGACCACCTCGATGTCCTTCGTCTCGAGCTCGCGGCGCGCTTGCGCCACGTTGCGCGCGATCGAGACCTCGAACCCCTGCTCGAGGAGCCGCAGCTCGAGCACGGTCGTCTCCTCGGGATCCGGGTCGACGATGAGCGCCTGGTGCCGGTCGGACAGGAGCTTCGCGCGCATGTCGTCGCCGGTCATGACCTGGCGGAAGAGGTCGACGATGTTCGGATCGAAGATCGTGCCGCGGTACTGGGCGAGCACGTCGCAGGCCTCGGCCGGGCGGAGCGCCTTGCGGTACGGATTGCGCGGGTTCTGCGTCAGGTCCGCGTAGGTGTCCGCGACCGCGAGGATGCGCGCGCCGAGCGGGATCTCCTTGCCGGACAGGCCATCGGGGAAGCCGCTGCCGTCGTAGCGCTCGTACATCAGGCTCATCGACGAGACGACATCCTGCGGCAGGCCCACCGACTCCATGAGGTGCGCCGGCAGGTCGACGCTCTTCGTCGCGGCGAGCCGGTGGCCCTCGTACTCGGCGACGTTGAGCGCGGTGAGGTGGTACGGGCCGTTCTTGCCGAGGTCGTGCAGGTAGGCCGAGGCCACGTAGCTCGCGACCGTCGTCGGCGGCAGGCCGATGCGCTCGCAGAGCTTCCGGACGATGCGCGCGACCGTGGAGGAATGGCCCCGCAGGTCCTGCCGGTTGTTCTCGAGCAGGCTGACGAGGACGTTGAGCGTCTCGACGTACGCGTGGCTCGTCGTCGGGTGCGGCGGCGGAGGGACCGGCGCCGACACCGGCGCGGCCTGCTGCGGCTGGACCGGAGGCGATGGCGGCACCGGCGTGGGCGGGGGGCCGGCCGTGGCACCCCGGGGCGGCGCCGAGGGCGCCCGCATGACGGCCGGAACCGGCGGCGTCGCGACGAGCGGCACAGGGATCGGCGCGAGCGGCGGGGTCGCGTGCGCAGGCTGCCCGTGCATCGTCTGCGTGTGCATCGTCTGCGTGTGCATCGGCTGGACGTGCGGCGGCTGCGCGTGCGCGGGCTGGGCGAGCATGGGCTGCCCGTGCATCGTCTGCCCGGGGATCGTCTGCCCGTGCGTGGGCTGTCCGTGCATCGTCTGCCCGTGCATCGTCTGCCCGTGCATCGTCTGCGGATGCGGCGCGGGCACGTGGGTCATCGACGCGCGATCGTGAATCATCGATGCGCGGTCGTGCATCATGGACGCGCGATCGTGGGACGCCGACGTGCGCTCGAAGGGGTTGCTGTTGGCGTTGTTGTACAGGATCTCGTCGAACGAGCTGACCGGTCGGAGCAGCGAGTTGAACGCGGTCGTGTCGCCCCGGTAGTGGTACGCGATGGCCGCGCGCACGGCCGCCGGCCTGGCGACGATGGCGCGCACGTCCCGCACGCCCGCGGCCAGCCGGATCTCGTGCAGCGCGGCGTCGTTGTCGGGGTCCGCTGTCGCGACCGAGAGCGTCGTGTTGCGCTCGTCGAGCAGGACCGGGAAGACGCCGTGCAACGTCGCGGTGATCGCCGAGACCTTGGCGAGGACGCGGGGCTCGATGATCGCCTTCGAGAGCTTCTCGGTCGAGACGAAGCGGGTGTTGTGGACGGTCGCGATGAACTTCAGGAGCTCGGCCTCGTTGACGATATCGAGCTCGATGATGGCATCCTCGATGCGGCCGCGCGTACGCATCGCGTACTCCACCGCGCGACGGTGGTCGTCCGGGGTGATGCGCCCCTCGAGGACGAGGCGATCGGCAATCCGCTGGTTCAATCCGTGAACGGAAGCCATCGAAACCCTGATTCTACTCAAAAATTGGGGGTGGGCGCGCGCCGGAGAACCCTCGCGGACAGGAGCACGCGGGGAGAGCTGGCTTGCCGCTCGCGGCGTATACAGCCATGGGGTGCGCTCGATAGATGAGAGCAGAGCTGGGCGCGTCGCGCGAGCCCCGTGAACGTCCCGGCGAGCGCCGGTTGCTCCCGTGGGCCCGCTCGACCGATGCGCTGCACCGTGGAAGTGAAGGCTGACCCCGGGTAGGCGCGCGCGCCACGTCCGGCGCGCTTCGCCTGGCCGGCAGGCTCCAGGGTGCGCGGAGCCTTGGGTGCGCGGGGAAAGCGGTCGTCTCCTGACCGGCGCGCGAGCACCTCGCAGGAGACAGGCGCGCTCAGGGGCGGGGTGCCCCCCACCCCTGGCGCGCCGGATGGCCGCTACTCCTCGTTCACGGCGGTGAGCGTCTCCTCGGGGCGCGGCCGCGGGGCGACGTACGGCGCCTGGACCACCGGCTCGCCCTCGACAACGACCTGGAGGCGCTTGTAGGCGGGCAGCCCCGTCCCGGCCGGGATCAGGCGGCCCATGATGACGTTCTCCTTGAGACCGCGGAGATCGTCCGTCTTGCCGTTGATCGCGGCCTCGGTGAGCACCTTGGTCGTCTCCTGGAACGACGAGGCGCTGATGAACGACTCGGTCGACAGGCTGGCCTTGGTGATGCCGAGGAGGAGCGCCTCGGCGATGGCGGGCTTGCCGCCGCGCTCGAGGACGGTCTCGTTCTCCTTCTCGAAGATGTGCTTCTCGACCTGCTCGTCGACCAGGAAGTTGGTGTCGCCGACCTCGCGCACGCGGACCCGCCGGAGCATCTGCCGGACGATGACCTCGATGTGCTTGTCGTTGATACCGACGCCCTGGAGCCGGTAGACCTGCTGGATCTCGTTCACGAGCCAGGCCGACAGCTCCTTCTCGCCCTTCACCCGGAGGATGTCGTGCGGGTTCGGCGGGCCGTCCTGGAGGGGGTCACCCGCGCGCACCCGGTCGCCCGGCTGCACCTGGATGTGCTTGCCCTTCGGGATCAGGTACTCGCGCGCCTGATCGCCGAGCGCGTGCCCGTCCGGCGAGTACGGCGTGATGATGACCTTCCGCTTGCCCTTCGTGTCCTTGCCGAACGTGACCTCGCCGTCGATCTCGCTGATGATCGCGTGATCCTTCGGCTTGCGGGCCTCGAACAGCTCGGCGACGCGGGGCAGACCGCCGGTGATGTCCTGCACCTTCGTCGTGTCGCGCGGGATCTTGGCGATGACCTCGCCGGCCTCGATGAGATCCCCCTCCTGCGCGACGATGTGCGCGCCGACAGGGAGCAGGTAGCGCGCCTCGAGCTCGCTGTTCGGGAGCTTCAGCGTCCTGCCCGTCTCGGGGTCCTTCAGCGAGATGCGCGGGCGGACGTCGGCCGCCTTCGACTCGATGACGACCTTCCGGGAGAGGCCCGTCACCTCGTCGAGGCGATCCTGCACGCTGACGCCCTCGATGAGGTCGCCGAACTTCACCACGCCGGAGACCTCGGTGAGGATCGGCGTCGCGAACTGGTCCCACTCGGCGAGCAGCTCGCCGGGCTTCGTGCGCTCGCCGTCGGCCTTCTTGAGGATGGCGCCGTAGACGAGGCGGTTGTGCTCGCGCTCGCGGCCCGTCTCGTCGACGACCACGATCTCGCCGTGGCGGTTCATCACCACCATGGTGCCGTCCTTCTTCTTCTGGACGACCGCGCGGCGCAGGCGAACGGTGCCTTCGGTGCGGGCCTCGAGGTAGCTCGCCTCGATCTTGCCGCGCGCCGCGGTGCCGCCGATGTGGAACGTGCGCATCGTGAGCTGCGTACCGGGCTCGCCGATCGACTGGGCGGCGATGATGCCGACCGCCTCGCCGATGTTGACCCGGTAGCCGCGCGCGAGATCGCGCCCGTAGCACAGCGCGCACACCCCGCGGCGGAGCTGGCACGTGAGCACCGAGCGGATGACGACCTCCTCGATGCCGGCGTCCTCGATGGACCGCACCGCCTGCTCGTCGAGCTCGGTGTTCGCCGTGATGAGCACCTCGCCGGTGAGCGGGTCGACGACGTCCTCGAGCGCGACGCGGCCGAGGATGCGGTCGCCGAGCGGCTGGATGACCTCGCCGGCCTCCTCGAGCTTCGCCACGCGGATGCCGTCGAGGGTGCCGCAGTCGAACTCGGAGATGACCGCGTCCTGCGCCACGTCGACGAGGCGCCGGGTGAGGTAACCCGAGTTCGCCGTCTTGAGCGCCGTGTCCGCGAGGCCCTTCCGGGCGCCGTGCGTCGAGATGAAGTACTGGAGCACGCTGAGACCCTCGCGGAAGTTCGCGGTGATCGGCGTCTCGATGATCTCGCCGGACGGCTTGGCCATCAGGCCGCGCATGGCGGCGAGCTGCCGGATCTGCTGCGTGGAGCCGCGCGCGCCGGAGTCGGCCATGATGTAGATCGGGTTGAAGCTCGGCTCGATCGACTCCTTGCCCGTCTCATGGTCGACGACCGTCTCCTTGCCGATGCCGGCCATCATCTCGGTCGTCACCTGGTCGGCGATGCTCGCCCAGATGTCGACGATCTTGTTGTACCGCTCGCCGTCGGTGATGAGCCCCTCCTGGTACTGCTCGACGACGCGCTCGACCTCCTTCTGCGCCTCGCCGAGGAGGACCTTCTTGGCCGGGGGGATCACCATGTGATCCATGCAGATGGAGATGCCCGCCCGCATCGCGTGGTCGAAGCCGAGCGTGCGGAGCCGGTCCGCGAGGAGGACGGTCTCCTTGTTGCGGTGGATGCGGTAGCAGACGTCGATCAGCGCCGAGAGCGCCTTCTTGTCGAGGGTCTTGTTCGCGTACTCGAACGCGACGCCCTTCGGGAGCACCTCGGAGATGAGGACGCGGCCGACCGTCGTCTCGACGATGCGGCGCTTCACGTGGCCGTTCTCGTCGAGCTGCGGGTTGCCGTCATCGTCGATGACCGGGACGCGGACGCGGACGCCGGCGTGCAGCGCGACCTCGCCGTTGTCGTAGGCCATCCGCACCTCCTCGGGGGAGGCGTAGATGCCCCGGAGGTAGCCCTGCGCCACGCCGTCCTCGCCGAAGGAGAGGGTGTCGGCGCGGTAGGACCCCTTCTCGAACTTCCGCTCGCGGGTCGCGTAGTAGAGCCCGAGCACGATGTCCTGCGTCGGGTTGATGATCGGCTTGCCGCTCGCGGGCGAGAGGATGTTGTTCGTGCTCATCATGAGCACGCGCGCCTCCATCTGCGCCTCGACCGACAGCGGCACGTGGACCGCCATCTGGTCGCCGTCGAAGTCGGCGTTGAACGCCGCGCAGACCAGCGGGTGGAGCTGGATCGCCTTGCCCTCGATGAGGACCGGCTCGAACGCCTGGATGCCGAGGCGGTGCAGCGTCGGGGCGCGGTTCAGGAGCACCGGGTGCTCGCTGATGACCTCCTCGAGGATGTCCCAGACCTCCGGGCGCTCCTTCTCCACCATCTTCTTCGCGCTCTTGATGGTGTTGACGTAGCCGCGCTCTTCCAGCTTGTTGTAGATGAACGGCTTGAAGAGCTCGAGCGCCATCTTCTTGGGCAGACCGCACTGGTGCAGGCGCAGCGTCGGGCCGACGACGATGACGGACCGGCCCGAGTAGTCGACGCGCTTGCCGAGCAGGTTCTGGCGGAACCGGCCCTGCTTGCCCTTCAGCATGTCGGAGAGCGACTTGAGCGGGCGCTTGTTCGGACCGGTGATCGTCTTGCCGCGCCGGCCGTTGTCGAACAGCGCGTCGACCGCCTCCTGCAGCATCCGCCGCTCGTTCCGGATGATGATCTCCGGCGCGTTCAGCTCGAGGAGGCGCTTCAGGCGGTTGTTGCGGTTGATGACGCGCCGGTAGAGGTCGTTCAGATCGCTCGTCGCGAAGCGGCCGCCGTCCAGGGGGACGAGCGGGCGAAGATCCGGCGGCAGCACCGGGATCACGGTCAGCATCATCCACTCCGGCCGGTTTCCGCTCTCGCGGAAGGCCTCGACGACCTTCAGCCGCTTGGCGAGCTTCTTCCGCTTCGCCTCGCTGGTCGCGGCGCGCATCTCGGTCCTGAGCAGCTCTGCCAGGCCGTGGACGTCGACCTGCTTGAGCATCTCGAGGATCGCCTCGCCGCCCATCCCGGCGCTGAACTTGTCGTCACCGTACTCGTCGAGGAGCTGCAGATACCGCTCCTCGCTCAGGAGATCGCCCCGCATGAGGCCGGTCTCCTTCGGATCGATGACGATGTAGGCCTCGCAATAGAGCACCTTCTCCAGGTCCTTGAGCGTGATGTCGAGCATGTTGCCGATGCGCGACGGCAGGCTCTTCAGGAACCAGATGTGGGCCACCGGCGTGGCCAGCGAGATGTGCCCGAGCCGCTCGCGCCGGACCTTCGACTGGATGACCTCGACGCCGCACTTCTCGCACACGATCCCACGGTGCTTCATGCGCTTGTACTTGCCGCAATTGCACTCGTAGTCCTTCACCGGCCCGAAGATCTTGGCGCAGAACAGACCATCCCGCTCCGGCTTGAACGTCCGGTAGTTGATGGTCTCCGGCTTCTTGACCTCGCCGTGCGACCACTCGCGGATCTTCTCCGGGCTCGCGAGCGAGATGCGGATGGCGCTGAACGACAGCGGGTCTTTGGGCTTCTCGAAGAAGCTGAAGATGTCACGCATGGAGACCTCCGGAGACGGAAACGAAACCGATGAACCTGTCCGCGCCCACTGCGTCTGCCCTCGCGGGCGCGCCGCCCTCGCGGCGCGCCTCGCCCGTCATCACCGACAGCGCGCGCGGCGATCGTGACGTGACGAACTGCATCACTCCTCTTCCTCCGCGGCCGAGGCCTCCACGCCTCCGCTCGTCTCGACCAGCTCGACGTTCAGGCACAGCGACTGGAGCTCCTTGATGAGCACGTTGAAGCTCTCCGGCAGCCCCGCCTCCAGGGTGTAGTCCCCCTTCACGATGGCCTCGTACATCCGGGTGCGGCCCATCACGTCGTCGCTCTTCACCGTGAGGAACTCCTGCAGCGCGTAGGCCGCGCCGTAGGCTTCCATGGCCCAGACCTCCATCTCGCCGAGGCGCTGCCCGCCGAACTGCGCCTTGCCGCCGAGCGGCTGCTGCGTGACCAGCGAGTAGGGCCCGATCGAACGAGCGTGGATCTTGTCGTCGACAAGGTGGTGGAGCTTCAGCATGTACATGATGCCCACCGTGACGTTCTGGTCGAACGCATCGCCCGTCCGGCCGTCGAAGAGGATCGCCTGACCCGAGGTCGGGAGTCCGGCGAGGTCGAGGGCGCCCTTGATGTCGGACTCGTGCGCGCCGTCGAACACCGGCGATCCCATGAAGACGCCCTCATCGACCGTCTTGACGAAGCGCTTGACGTCGCCGTCGTCGAGGTCGTCGAAGAAGCCGTCCATCGACTCGTCGCCCGCGTAGATGGCCTTCAGGTGCTCCTTGATCTCCGCGGCAGACCGCTGCTGCTCCAGCATGCGCTGGAGCTGGTTGCCGAGCTCGAAGGCGCCCCACCCGAGGTGAATCTCGAGGATCTGGCCGACGTTCATGCGGCTCGGCACGCCGAGAGGATTGAGCACGAGGTCCACCGGCCTGCCGTCCTGGAGATACGGCATGTCCTCCTCGGGGAGGATCCGGCTGATGACACCCTTGTTGCCGTGGCGGCCCGCCATCTTGTCGCCGACCTGGAGCTTGCGCTTGATGGCGATATAGACCTTCACCATCTTGATGACGCCCGGCGGCAGCTCGTCGCCCTTGGAGAGGCGATCGATCTTGTCGCGGAAGTGCTCCTCGCGCGTGCGGACGAGCTCCTCGAGGTCGCGCAGGATCTGCTGGACCCGATCGGCGTCGTCGACGGGGATCTCGCCCCAGTACTTGCGCGGGATCTCGGCGAGCGACGCCTCGTCGATGATCGCGCCCTTCTGGAAGAGCACCTTGCCCTTGTCGTCGACGAGCTTGCCCGTCGTCTCCTTGCCGATGAGGATCTCGCGGATGCGGCGGAAGAACGAGTCGCGGAGGATCTTGATCTCCTCGTCGCGCGTCCGCTCGATCCGGGCCCGCTCCTGATCCTCGATGTCCCGCGCGCGGTCGTCCTTCTCGGTCCCCTTGCGCGAGAACACCCGGGCGTTGATGACGATCCCGCCGACGCCGGGCGGCACCTTGAGCGAGCTGTCGCGGACGTCGCCGGCCTTCTCGCCGAAGATCGCCCGGAGCAGCTTCTCCTCGGGCGAGAGCTGGGTCTCGCCCTTCGGGGTGATCTTGCCGACCAGGATGTCGCCCGGGCGCACCTCGGCCCCGATGCGCACGATGCCGGAGTCGTCGAGGTCCTTGAGCGCCTCCTCGCCGACGTTCGGGATGTCGCGGGTGATCTCTTCCTTGCCGAGCTTCGTGTCGCGGGCGACGCACTCGAACTCCTCGATGTGGATCGAGGTGAACACGTCGTCCTTGGCGATGCGCTCGGAGACCAGGATCGAGTCCTCGAAGTTGTAGCCCTGCCACGGCATGAACGCGACGAGCACGTTCTGGCCGAGCGCGAGCTCGCCCATGTCCGTCGACGGCCCGTCGGCGAGCACGTCGCCCTTCTTCACCACCTCGCCCGTCCTGACGACCGGCTTCTGCGTGTAGCAGGTCGACTGGTTCGAGCGCTGGAACTTCATGAGGTGGTAGATGTCGGGCACCTCGGCGCCCTCGCCCTCGGCGCGGACGACGATGCGCGTCGCGTCCACGCTCTCGACGACGCCGGGGCGCCGCGCGATGACGCAGACGCCGGAGTCGCGGGCGAGCCGCTCCTCCATGCCGGTGCCGACGAGCGGGGCGTGCGACTGGACGAGCGGCACGGCCTGGCGCTGCATGTTGGCGCCCATGAGCGCGCGGTTCGCGTCGTCGTGCTCGAGGAAGGGCACGAGCGCGGCGGCGACCGACACCATCTGGTTCGGCGCGACGTCCATCAGCTCGACCATCTCGGGCGTGACGATCTTGAACTCGCCGTTGTAACGAGCCGAGACGAGCGACTCCTTGAAGCGCCCGCCCTCGTCGAGGTTCACGGTCGCCTGCGCGATGTACTTGCCCTCTTCCTCGAGCGCGGAGAGCCAGATCACGTCCTCGGTCACCCGGCCGTTCTCGACCTTGCGGTAGGGCGTCTCGACGAAGCCGAACTCGTTCACGCGGGCGAACGTCGACAGCGACGCGATGAGGCCGATGTTCGGGCCTTCCGGCGTCTCGATCGGGCAGATACGACCGTAGTGGGTCGCGTGGACGTCGCGCACCTCGAAGCCCGCGCGCTCGCGGGTGAGGCCGCCGGGCCCGAGCGCCGACAGGCGGCGCTTGTGGGTGACCTCCGAGAGCGGGTTGGTCTGATCCATGAACTGCGAGAGCTGAGAGCTCCCGAAGTACTCCTTCACGACCGCGCTGACCGGCTTCGCGTTGATCAGGTCGTGCGGCATGAGCGTGTCGATCTCCTGCGACATGCTCATGCGCTCCTTGATCGCGCGCTCCATGCGGACGAGGCCGATGCGGTACTGGTTCTCCATCAGCTCGCCGACCGCGCGCACGCGGCGGTTGCCGAGGTGGTCGATGTCATCGACCGAGCCGCGGCCGTTCTTGAGCTCGATGAGGTGCCGCACCGTCTCCAGGATGTCCTGCGGCGTGAGCACGGTGAGATCGAGCCCCGGCCGCTCCTCCTCGGGGACGTCCCGGTAGAACTTGTAGTTCAGCTTCAGCCGGCCGACCTTCGACAGATCGTAGCGCTCGGCGTTGAAGAACAGGTTGTGGAACAGGGTCTTGGCGGTCTCGAGCGTGGGCGGATCGCCCGGCCGCAGGCGCCGGTAGATCTCCAGGATCGCGTCCTCCATCGTCTTCACCTTGTCGGTGAGCAGCGTGTCGCGGAGGTACGAGCCGACGTTGAGGCCGTCGATGAAGAGGATACGGAACTGCTCGATGTTCGCCTCGCGCAGCCGCTCGAGCTTCGCCTCGGTGAGCTCCTCGTTCACCTCGACCACGACCTCGCCCGTCTCGGGGTCGACGATGTCGTGCGCCGCCACCTTCCCGACGAGCTCCTCCGGCTCGAGGCTGAGCCGCTCGAGCTTCGCCTCCTTCATCTTCCGGATGGCAGCGCGCGTGAACTTCGTGTTCTTCTTGACGATGACGTCGTTGCCGATCTTGATGTCGCGCGTCGTCCGCTGACCGGCCAGGAGGTCGTACTCGATGCTCTTCGCGTACTTGCCCCCCTTCTCGAGGTACACGGTCTCCGTCGAGTAGAAGTAGTTCAGCAGGTCCTGCGTCGAGTAGCCGAGCGCGCGCAGCAGCACGGTCGCGTGCATCTTCCGCCGACGGTCGATGCGAACGTAGATGATGTCCTTCGGGTCGAACTCGAAGTCGAGCCACGAGCCGCGATAGGGGATGACGCGCGCCGAATAGAGCAGCTTGCCGCTCGAGTGCGTCTTGCCCTTGTCGTGATCGAAGAAGACGCCGGGGCTGCGGTGGAGCTGGCTGACGACGACGCGCTCGGTGCCGTTGATGATGAACGTGCCCGTCTCGGTCATCAGCGGCAGCTCGCCGAAGTAGACCTCCTGCTCCTTGATGTCGCGCACGATCCGCTCCCCGCCGTCGCGGGTGTCATAGATCATGAGCTGGTTCGTCACCTTGATCGGCGCCGAGTAGGTCATACCGCGCTGGCGACACTCATCGACGTCGTACTTCGGCGGCTCGAGGTTGTACGAGACGAAGACGAGCTCGCTCGTGCCGTTGAAGTCTTTGATCGGGAAGACCGAGCGGAACACCGCCTGCAGCCCGACCTCCTCCCGCTCGTTCGGCGGAACGCTCATCTGGAGGAATTTGTCGTAGCTCGACTTCTGGATGTCGATCAGGTTGGGGACGTCGATGATGCGACGAACGCGACCCAGGTTCTTACGGACGCGGAAGTTGGATTGGACGACCGACGGCATCGATTTCCTCCGGCTCACACGAGCAGTGCGGGGCGGGCGCACGGCTCGAACCGAGCAACGAACACGAAGCTACGCACCAATGGCGCGCGAGCGTCCCCAGGCTGTGAGGACCCAAAACGTTTTGGCTGTGGGGGCAGAGCGGACCGCGTGGCGACCCATTGAGCTCCGGCATTGGTCGAGGACCCGCACCCGCGGTCCTCTTCAGAGTTGACCGAGGACCCGTACCAGTGGTCCTCTTCTTCAGCAGCGGTCGAGGACCCGTACGCGCAGTCCTCGTCGGAGGGCCCGCACGCGCGGTCCCTTTTTTCAGACAAAAGCGGGACGTGCGGCAGGGACGACCGCCCCTGCCGCCGTCCTCCGGCGGATCCCGATTTCCCTAGCAGGGAGCGGTGATCGTTACTTGAGCTCGACGGTAGCACCTGCCTCGACGAGCTTCTTCTTCATCTCCTCCGCGTCCGCCTTGGAAACCTGCTCCTTGACGGTCTTCGGCGCGGCCTCGACCAGGTCCTTCGCCTCCTTCAGGCCCAGACCGGTGATCTCGCGGATCGCCTTGATGACGCCGATCTTGTTGCTGCCGGCGTTCGCGAGGACGACGTCGAACTCGGTCTGCTCCGGGGCCTTCTCGGCCGGAGCGGCGCCGGCGGCGGGGCCAGCCGCGACAGCGACGGCCGCGGGGGCAGCCTTGACGCCCCACTTGTTCTCGAGGTCCTTGATGAGCTCGGCGATCTGGATGACAGGGAGGTTGGAGAGGTAATCGACGACCTGCTCGCGCGTGATCTCAGCCATTGCAAGACTCCTTCAAACTCTTCTGCGCGCCCCGGGGGAGGGGGCCATGTAAACCAAAACCAGACGGGCGCAAGGCCCAATTGATACGAAAGCGCCCGCTCAGCCCGACGAGCCCGCGTCCTCCTTCGCCTTCAGGAGATAGGCGAAATTCTGGAGCGGTGCGTTGAGCTGCTGAACGAACTGCTGGAGCGGCGCCTGGAGCGTCGCGAGCAGCGTGGCACGAAGCTCATCCTTGCCGGGCATCGTCGCGAGCTGCGTCTCGACGGCGTCGCCCGAGAGGATCTGCCCCTCGATGAGCCCGGCCTTGATCTGGAGCTTCTGGTTGTCCTTGCGGAAAGCCTTGACGACCTTGGCCGCCGCGCTCGGATCCTCGTAGCTCCAGGCCACGCCGGTCATGCCGGTCAGGCTCTTCGCGAGGGTGTTCGCCCAGGGGTGCTCCTTGATGGCGTGGCGGACGAGCGTGTTCTTCACGACCCGGTACTCGACGCCGGACTTCCGGAACTCATCGCGAAGCTTGGTGACCGCCTCGACGTTCATCCCCTTGAAATCCAGGAAGACCGCGGAAGACATCCGCTCGAACTTCTGCCGGACCGAGCCGACGACCGCTTCCTTCTGGGACCGTTCCATGGGCTACGCCTCCTCTGCCTTCCCGATGAAGTGGACCGGGTCGATACGAACCCCCGGGCCCATCGTCGAGGACATCGTGATGCTCCGGAGGTAGACGCCCTTCGCCGTCGCCGGCTTGGCCCGGACGAGCGCCTGGATCAGCGCGTCCGCGTTCGCCTGGAGCGCGTTCTCCGCGAAGGAGACCTTGCCGATCCGGGCGTGCACGATGCCCGCCTTCTCGACGCGGTACTCGACCTTGCCGGCCTTGGCCTCCGATACGGCCGTCTTCACGTCGAACGTCACGGTCCCGACCTTCGGGTTCGGCATCAGGCCGCGCGGACCGAGGATACGACCGAGCTTGCCCACCAGACCCATCATGTCCGGCGTGGCGATCACGCGATCAAAGTCCATGAAGCCTTCCTGGACCTTGTTCACGAGATCGGCCTCGCCGACGAAGTCGGCCCCGGCGGCCTCCGCCTCCTTGGCCTTCTCGCCCTTGGCGAATACGAGGACCCGGAGCGACTGCCCCGTGCCGGCCGGGAGCACCACGGCGCCGCGGACCATCTGGTCAGCGTGCCGCGGGTTGACCCCGAGCCGGACCGCGAGGTCCACGGTCTCGTCGAACTTGGCCGGTGCGGCTTGCTTCACCAGCGCGCACGCCTCCGGCAACGTGTACTTTCGAGCGCGATCGACGACTGCTCGCGCTGCGAGTTTCTTCTTGGCGACTTTCGGCACATGCCCTCCTTCTTAACGGCTCTCGCCTCCCACGGTGCGCCTTAAACTACCGTGGTAAGTCCTTGCACTGCTCGCCGGGGCGCCCCCTCTCGAGGGACGCCGGGGCGGCGCGCCCCGATCGCGGGGCGCGGCTGCGACAAACCTCAGTCGACGATGTCGATGCCCATCGAGCGGGCGGTGCCCGCCATGCTGCGCATCGCGGACTCGAGGTTCGTCGTGTTCATGTCCTGCATCTTGAGCTGGGCAAGCTCCTGCAGCTGCTTCTGCGTCACCTTGCCCACCTTGACCTTGTTGGGCTCCTTGGAGCCCGCGCCCGGCTTCTTCTTCGTCTCGAGCCCCGCCGCCTTCTTGAGGAGCACGGAGGCCGGCGGCGTCTTCATGATGAACGTGAACGAGCGGTCCGAGTAGACCGTGATCACCACCGGGATGATCATGTCTCCCTGCGCCGCCGTCCGCGAGTTGAAGTCCTTGCAGAACGCCATGATGTTGACGCCGTGCTGGCCGAGCGCCGGACCGACGGGGGGCGACGGGTTGGCCTTGCCCGCCGGAAGCTGCAGCTTCACATACCCAGTGACTTTCTTCGCCATGATGAATCTCGCACCCTATCGAACCGCCGCCCGACGGGCGGTCTACTTTTCAGAGAAACAGTGAGGGACCGCGGAGGCGCGGTCCTCGCCCACAGGTTTGCAGCCGCTCGTCCCTGGCTAGCGCTTCTCCACGGCAGAGAAGTCGAGTTCGACGCTGGTGGGCCGACCGAAGATGCTGACCTTCACCTTGAGCTTCTGCTTGTCCATCTTCACGTCGTCGACCGTGCCGGTGAAGTTCGCGAAGGCGCCGTCGAGCACCCGCACCTCCTCACCCACCTCGAACGTGAGCCGCGGCTTCGGCTTGACCGACCCCTCGACGATCCCGCGCCGGAGATTGTCGATCTGAACGAGCGGGACCTCCTGGGGCGTCTGGTTGCCGATGAAGCCGGTCACCTTGGGCGTGTCCTTGACCAGGTGCCAGACCTGCTCGTTCATGTCCATCTCGACGAAGATGTAACCGGGCAGGCTGAGCTTCTGACGAACGCGGGTCTTGCCACCGGGACGGTTCTCCGTGACCGTCTCGCTCGGGATGAGGATCTCGCCGAACCGATCTTCCAGTCCGTACTGCTTCACGCGCTGCTGGAGCGCGTCGCGCACCTTCGCCTCGTATCCCGAGTAGGTATGGATGACGTACCACTTCTTGGCCATGGCGCTTGGTTCCCTCAGGATCTCCCTGCTTCAGCTTCCATCGCCGTAAACGATGTTGGTCACGAATGCCCAGAAGCGGTCGAGCAGCGCCAGGTAGAGGGTCGCCACGGTGGTCGTCGCGATCACGACGAACGTCGAGTTCGTCACCTCTTTCTTGGTGGGCCACTTCACCTTGGCAAGCTCGGAAGCGACCTCGTCGGCCCAGGTGCGGAGCTCCGCGTTGCGGAACGAACGCAGCACGACAACGAGCGCGATGATGCCGCCGATGACCATGCCGTAGGTCGCCTGGTCGTCGTCGCCCACCGCAGACACCGCCGGCAGCGTCCGGCTGAACCAGTCCTTGTTGGAGAGGGCCGACCAGAGGCTGTGGACGATCTTGCCGAGCAGGTAGGCGAGCAGCATCCCGCCGGCAAAGAAGCCGGCGAGCACGTAGCGCTCGGTGCCGAGCTGAGTCGCTGCGACCTCTTCTTCGTCCTCGTCGGTCTCACCGGCGCGTTGCGCCTCGGTGGCTTCGGAGCCTTCCGCGTCAGCGGTCCCCGGCTCCTCGCTCCGCGTCGCGAGGGACGACGTCTCGGCGGGCGCGGCCGTTCCAGATTCCTCCGGCTCCCCATCCTCCGCGACCTTCGGCGTCTGCTTGTCTTTTTGACCCTTCGCCATAACCACACCAAACGCGCCGACCCGCGGCAGGCGGAAGCCTGCTCGATGGGGTTCCGAGGGCCGCCCCTCGGCGCCCACATTCCCCGGCAGGGGCAGAGAGGCTCGAACTCCCGACCTGCGGATTTGGAATCCGCTGCTCTACCAACTGAGCTATACCCCTAGAACTGCTGCGCCTTCCTGAGCACGCGTTCACTTCGTCTCGTTGTGAACCGTGTGCTTCTTGCACTGCTTGCAGAACTTCTTGAGCGAAACCACCTGGTCGGGCGCCTTCGTCGTCTTGTAGTTCCGCGACTTGCACTCGCAGCAGGCCAGTGAGACGGCGATGCGCGCCGCACGCCACCCACCGGCCTGCTCGCCCACGTCGGCCTCCCTACGCGAGGATCTTCGTGACGACGCCGGCGCCCACCGTCTTGCCGCCCTCGCGGATGGCGAAGCGCATCTGCTCCTCCAGCGCGACCGGGGCGATGAGCTCGATCGTCATCGTGATGTTGTCGCCCGGCATCACCATCTTCACCCCCTCGGGGAGGTTCACCGTGCCGGTCACGTCCGTCGTCCGGATGTAGAACTGCGGCCGGTAGTTGGTGAAGAACGGCGTGTGGCGCCCGCCCTCCTCCTTCTTGAGGACGTACACCTCACCGGTGAACTTCGTGTGCGGCGTGATCGACCCGGGCTTCGCGAGCACCTGGCCGCGCTCGATCTCTTCCTTCTCCACGCCGCGGAGCAGACACCCGACGTTGTCGCCCGCCTGCCCCTGATCGAGCAGCTTCCGGAACATCTCGACGCCGGTGACGACCGACTTCTTCGTGTCCTTGAAGCCGATGATCTGGACCTCGTCGCCGACCTTGATCACGCCGCGCTCGATGCGGCCCGTGGCCACCGTGCCGCGGCCCTTGATCGAGAACACGTCCTCGATCGCCATCAGGAACGGCTTGTCGATGTCGCGCACCGGCTCGGGGATGTAGCTGTCGAGCGCGTTGAGGAGCTGCTGGATCGTCTCCTCCCACTTCGGGTCGCCCTGCAGCGCAGGCAGCGACGCGCCCCGGACGACCGGCGCGTTGTCGCCGTCGAACTTGTACTTCGACAGGAGCTCGCGGACCTCCATCTCGACGAGGTCGAGCATCTCCGGGTCGTCCACCGCGTCGCACTTGTTGAGGAACACGACGATGTGGTTCAGGCCGACCTGCCGGGCGAGGAGCACGTGCTCGCGCGTCTGCGGCATCACGCTGTCGAGCGACGACACGACGAGGATCGCCCCGTCCATCTGCGCCGCGCCGGTGATCATGTTCTTGATGTAGTCGGCGTGCCCCGGGCAGTCGACGTGCGCGTAGTGGCGCTTCTCCGACTCGTACTCCACGTGCGCCGCGGCGATGGTCACCGTCTTCGTCTCGTCACGGACCGTCCCGCCCTTGGCGATGTCGGCGTACGAGATCGCCTTCGCCAGCTGGCGCTTCGACTGCACCTTGACGAGCGCGGCCGTGAGCGTGGTCTTGCCGTGGTCGATGTGGCCGATGGTGCCCACGTTCACGTGCGGCTTCGTACGAGTGAATTTCTCCTTGGCCATCGAGATGTCTCCTGCCGGAATGAAGTTCGCGGATGCGTTGCGCTGTCCTCGCTGGAGCCCACCATCGGGATTGAACCGACGACCTCGTCCTTACCAAGGACGTGCTCTGCCAACTGAGCTAGGTGGGCAGACGACCGACCACAGAGCGGGCGACCGGGTTCGAACCGGCGACGTTCAGCTTGGAAGGCTGACGCTCTACCAACTGAGCTACGCCCGCGGGCGTCCGCCGGGAGAGGTCCCGGCGGATATATCTTGGTCGGATCGCTGTCGGAGCGAAAGACCGCTCCGGTGGAGGGTGATGGATTCGAACCATCGTAGGCATTGCCGGCAGATTTACAGTCTGCTCCCTTTGGCCGCTCGGGCAACCCTCCAGAATTTCTCTACTATCCGAGTATACCGGATCTTGTTCCTGCCGTGACCTCCCGAACCGTCGATCTGCTGCCTTGCATCGGAGCTGGCGAGGGGACTTGAACCCCTAACCCCCTGCTTACAAGGCAGGTGCTCTACCGATTGAGCTACGCCAGCGACTTCGACCGGCTGCCCGCCCCCGAAGCGTCGGGAGGCGTGCGTGCTGACCTAGCGAACTTCCCAAGACCGATCACTTCTGTGCGAGCAATCTACTCCCGGCCCTGCCGGACCGTCTGCCTGCACCGTTCGGAGCGTGCCGACCGGGCTGGACCCGGCGACGTGAAGCTGTTGGTGCCGCTCACGTCGCTCCGAAGGTAGACGAGTCCCGCGAAGGGAGGAGGCTCTTAGCCCCCTGCAAGAGACGTGTCAAGCGGTGTGTATCGTTTTCGTCCGTTTCGCTGGAATCGCCGCGGGAGCGCGGGCTGTCGCGCCTCGCGTCCGGCGGCGCGGATCTCGCTCGAGAGCTGGCCGCTTTCAAGATGAACGTCGCACGCACGGCAAAATTGGCGGCGATCGCGACGACCCAGCGTCGACCTGCGCGCCCCCCGCCGCCTTGTCGCGCGCGCCGCTACCGCGAGGCCCGCGCGGCTGGACCCCGGCGCCACGACGCGCGGCGCGCCCGTGGCGGCGCCGCGGGCACGCGGGTGAGAGGCCACGCCTCGGCCGCGCGAGAGCTCCCTTGCGCTCGGCGCTCGGCTGCTGCGATCCTGCCCGGCGCGCGTTCGCTCGGGTGCGCAGGAGAGCAGCCCGAGGCGGCCGCCCGCGTCTCGTCATGCTCCGGGGGTAGAGGTTCGATCGCATGGACTGTCCCGCTTGCCATCAGCCAAACATCGATGGGGCGCGCTTCTGCGCCACGTGCGGCGCGCTGCTCCCTGCCGCGCCGGTGGAAGCAGATCCGCTCATCGGCACGATCGTCGGCGGCCGGTTCCGGATCGTCGGGGTGCTCGGCGAGGGCGGGATGGGCCGCGTCTACAACGGCGAGCAGCCGATGGGGACGTCGGTCCGGAAGGTCGCCATCAAGACGCTCCTCTCGCAGCACGCGAAGGACCCGCAGGTGGTCGCGCGCTTCATGCGAGAGTGCGGCACGGTCAGCGAGCTCGAGCACCCGAACACGATCAAGGTCTACGACTTCGGGCAGACCAACACCGGGGAGCTCTACATCGCGATGGAGCTCCTCAACGGGCAGTCGCTCGAGACGGCGCTCGAGCGGGGCGGCGCGCTCGCGCCGGAGCGGGTCGATCGCATCATCGCGCAGGTGTGCGGGTCGCTCCAGGAGGCGCACGAGAAGGGGATCGTCCACCGCGATCTGAAGCCCGCCAACATCTTCTTGACCCGGCGCGCCGGCGAGGAGGACTACGTCAAGGTCCTCGACTTCGGCATCGCGAAGCGCGACGAGCGGAGCGCCAAGGCGGAGCAGAAGCTGACGCAGCAGGGGACGGTGCTCGGCACCCCGCCGTACATGAGCCCCGAGCAGTTCACGGGCACGGAGCTCGACGCGACGAGCGACATCTACTCGCTGGGCGTGCTGACCTACGAGATGCTCACCGGCCGCCTGCCGTTCGACGCCGACACGCCGTGGGCGTGGGCGACGCAGCACATGACGGCGCAGCCGTTCCCGTTCGAGGCCGTGCCGATGGGCGCCGCGGCGCCGCCGAAGATGAAGGCGGCCGTCATGAGGGCCCTCAGCAAGAAGCGCGAGGACCGCCAGCAGTCGGCGCGGGAGTTCTACGAGGAGCTCACGATCGGCGCGGGACCCCGGCTCTCGGTGCTCGGGGCGGCGCCGCGCACCCAGGTCGGGCTCGAGGCCCCGACCAGCGGGACGGCGCTGATGCCGTCGCGCTCTGGGCAGACGCAGATCGGCGAGCCGCTCTTCGTCTCGGGACCGCCCACGGGGGCCGGCAGGACCGTCGTCAACCCTCAGGCGGGCCATCACCCGGCCACCGTGATGGATCAGGCGGCGGTGCCGCCGGGCGCGGTGCCAGCGCACCCGCCCGTGCACACGGGCAGCGGCCAGGTGTTCCCCGCGCCGCCTCCCCCGCCCGCACAGAAGAGCAAGACCGCCCCGATCCTCGCGGCCGTGGCGGCCGCCGCGGTGCTCGGCGTCGTGGGCATCGTCATGATGACGAAGGGGAACAGCGGGAGCGCGACCGACGAGAGCGCACCGGACCCGATCCCGCTGCCGAGCGTGGCCACCGTCGCGTCCGATCCCACCGTGGCCGTTCCCACGAGCGAGCCCTCCGCCCCCGAACCGCCACCCGACAGCAAGGTCGAGCCCGGCAAGACGCCCGCGACCGACCCGCCGAAGAGCACGCCGACCGCGACCGCGGCGCCCAAGACCCCGCCCGCTGGCAACGAGAAGGCCGAGCAGGAGTGCAGGGCCGCGATCAACCTGGCAAACGGCGGCAACACCGACCTCGCGGCGAAGCGCTTCGCGGGCTGCGACGGCCCCAGGAAGGCCGAGGCGCGATCCGCGATCAGCGCCAGCGCCAAGCGGGCCGTGGCGTCCAGGGGGTGTGCGGCGAAGTCCCACGCGCTGGCCGCCGCGCGGATCGGGGCGGGCGAAGCGATGTCCCAGCTGCCGGCGCGCTGCCAGTGACGACGTCGGCGACGTGCGAGCTGGGCACAACGCTCGGGGGGTCCCGGCTGTTCCATGCTTGCCTTGACGCCCGATTTTGACAGGTGCTAGATCGCGCCCTGAGGTTCTGAAAGTTCATGGAACGCCGCACCCGGGCTTGTTAGGTCGGCTCTTGACTTTGGAACATGGGGGAGAAGGTCGCTCACGGGAAATGGGCAGTAAGATTCGTTTGGTCGCGCCTCGAATGACCTGGCGCGACATATGTCGTTCTGAAGAGTTCGCTGGGCGCTGGGTCGCCCTCGACAACGTCAGGTATGTTCAGGGCGGCTCCCAGCCGGCCGAAGCCGACGTTGTGGACGCTGATGATGACCTCGCGGACTTATGTGCGAGGATGCGTGAAGCCGATCGCACGGCATGTGCGATCCTCTTCGTCGAGGACGATGGCGCGGTCCCGTCGCGGGTCCAGCGCCTGCCTCAGCTCTGGCGCCGCGTCGCACACCACTGACCCGCCAGAACACCATCACCCACCCAGCCACCTGACGTAGCGAGCGCATTGCAGGGACGCAGCTCGCCGAGCGCTGCTCGGCGAGCTCGGTCCTGGCGCTCGCAACGGCGGGGTTTGTCCGCGTGCCCGGCCAGATCGAGGCCAGCGCCGGCCGGGCGCGTCCGCGCTCGCTGATGGCGTAGGTCCGTCGGCTGCCGGTTACTTGAGGATCGGCTTCAGCAGCGTCTTGCCGTCCTTGATGACGACGTCGTAGTCGACGGATCGGGCCGGGTTCGTCGCGCGCAGCTTCGCGGCCTGCGCGCGGAGGCTCTCGGCCAGGCGCTCGTAGGTGACGCCGGCCGTCGACTCCCGCGCTGCGCGCTTTGTCTCGACGTACTTCGCATAGATCTGGCGCAGCCGCTGCTCCGGGAGATCGTCGTCGCGCGCGGCGGGCCGCTGCGGGGGCGGCCCGGGTCGCGCGCGCCCGCCTGCGTCCACGCCCGCGCGTGCGGCCTCCGGCGGGCGCGACGGCGTGCGCGGGGCCGCATGCCGAGCGCCGCTCGCTGCGCCGGCGTCCGCGGCGGGCGGCATGGTGGATCGACGGCGCCGGGTCGGCGGCGGCCGCTCCGAATGCACGCGCTCCTGCCGCTTCGCCCCAGCGCCCGCCGCCGCGGCCGGCGACGCTGCGGCCGCGGCTGCGGCGGCCGGCGACGCTGCGGCCGCGGCTGCGGCGGCCGGTGATGCTGCGGCCGCCGCGGGAGCCGCCGGCGGCGGTCTGACCGGGAGCGGCGGCGGCGGGCGCTTCGGCGGGGACGGCGGCTCAGGCGCGGCGTCCGCCAGGACGGCGGGCGGTGCCGCCGCGGCCTTCGCGTCGCCGGCCTGGGGGCTCTGCGCGCGCTTGGCGCGCATCTCCGCCGCGAGCTCGGCCAGCCGCTGGCGGTTCCCGGCGCCGGCCGCGGGCTGGTTCCGGTCAGCCGCGGGTCGCGCGGCGGTCCTGGTGCCCGCCACGGATGCCTCGGCCGGCTTCGCCTCCGCCGGCCTGATCTCGGCGGGCTTCTGCTGGGGTCTGGTGAGGCCGAGCCCCCGGGGCAAGCCTCCCAGCGGGGCGGGCTTCACGGCTGGCGTGGCCTGGGGCGGGGCAGGCGGCACGAGCGCGACAAGGGGGCGCACCTCCGGGCCGGCGGGCGCCGCGCTCGGCGCCTCCGGCTGCACGGGGGCCTCGGGCGGAGGGGCCTCCTCGACGGCCGGCGCTCGCTTTCGCGCTGGCGGCGCGGGGGGCAAGGGCGGAGGCGCCAGCGTGACCGCCTCGTCGTCGACGTCGATCTCCTCGTGATCCTCGGCGTCCTCGCCGCGGCGGGCCGCCTCGCGCGCCGTCGCCTGCTGCTCGGCGAGATCCGCGTACCGCTCCGCCCGCTTGCGGCCGACGATCGTGAGCGCTTCCTTCGCCCCGACCCGCTTCGCCGCGCGGATGACATCGCGACGGTACGTCCCGTTCTCGATCTCGCGCGAGATGCGGCCCCAGTACTGCTGGAACGTGTTGTAGCGCTGGAGCAGCATCTGGAACTTGAACCGGAGCCCGGTGTTCCTGATCTGCTCCCGCCGCAGCACCCAGATGCGGCGGTCGACGTCCTTCCGCGGGATGAGCGGCTCCAGCCGCTCGATCCCCATGAAGTACTGCTCGTACAGCGCGCGCAGCCGCTCGATGCGCGTCTCCAGCTCCTCAAGCTCCCGCTCGATCTCGCTCGATTCCATCGCGGCTAGAGGGGCGTGATGCGCAGGTTGTCGAAGCAGACCGGCGCATCCCATTCGTTGAAGCCCAGGTGCTCGTGCCCCGGCCCGGAGAGCGGCTCGGGATCGCTGAGCTCCAGGTACTCGACGCCGTTCACCGACCAGGAGATCGTCTTTCCGTCGTGGCGCTCGATCCGGAAGCGGTACGGCTGCCCCGGCGCGACAGGGCGCGCTCGCTCGTCGTCGCTGTCCGGATCCACGTCGATCTCCAGCCGGTCGGCGCCGTGCTCGTCGAGCCGGGCGAGCACGTGCTTCGTGTTCTTCCACCCGCCGAGGATCACGAGGTAGCTCGTCGCGTTCGTGTAGCTCGCCGTCGTCGCACCGCTCCGTCCGTCTCCCCAGAGCTCCGCCTTGAGATCGCCGTCGGGAGCCTCGGCGATGGCGTCGAACTCGATCCGCGCGTTCTCCGGCAGCGGGCGCTTCAGCCACACGCCGCGGTTCCTCGCGGCGCGCGCACAGAGCCGCCCGTCCTCGATCTTCCACCTGGGGCTGAGCGCGTTCCAGTCGGGGCCAAGCGTCGACCGGTTGAAATCGTCCTCGAACGCGCCCGCCGCCTGCGCGCCTTGAACCGCAGCGGCCGCCGCGCTGGGCGCCGAGGTCGCGACCGTCCCGGCCGGCCGTGTGCTCGCATCGCCCGTGGCCGGCCCCTCGGGGACGCACGACGCGCTCACGAGCAGCCCGGGGACTGCGAAGACGCGGACGGCGGCGCGGCCAGAGAGCACGGAATCGATGCTAGCAGCGGCGCGCGCGGACTTCGAGGGCCGCTCGCGGACGTCATCGTCAGGGGGACGACGCTGCGCTGTCGGCCCGGGCGCATCGCGATCGCCCGATGCGGCCGGACAAGCGTCTGCGAGCGCCTTGGCCCGCCGCGTCATGCCCGAGAGACGGCGCTTGATGGTGCCCAATCCCAGGCGTAAGGAGAGGCGCCATGCATCCCATCCTGTTCCGCGTCCCGCTGCCCGTGTGGACCGTGCCCCTGCTCTGGGTCTTCCTGATCGCTGCGGGCATCGCTTTCGCGGGCGCGATCGGGCTGTTCATCGCGAAGAACAAGCCGGGCGCAGCCGCGGCGGGCATCGCGGGCGTCGCGCTCGCCGCGCTCGCCTCCCAGTTCAAGGAGCAGACCTACACCCTGGGTCCGCTGCCCATCTACAGCTACGGCGTCATGCTCGGCCTCTCGCTCGTCGTCGGCTGGTACCTGACGCTCGGGCTCGCGGAGCGCGACGGCCTGCCGAAGGAGACGATGGCGAACTGCTACGTCGTCACGGCGCTCGCCGCGGTCCTCGGCTCACGCGTGCTCTACATCCTCACGAACCTCGACGAGTTCGACTCGTTCGGCGCGATGTTCGACATCCGCCGCGGCGGGCTCGTCGCCTACGGCGGGTTCCTGGGCGGCTTCCTGGGCTCGTACCTGTTCCTGCGATCCCATCGCATCCCGCTGCTCCCCTGGGCCGACGTCGCCGTCCCGAGCCTCGCCTCGGGCCTCATGATCACGCGCATCGGGTGCTACCTCTTCGGCTGCGATTTCGGCCGACCGCTCGGCGAGACGGCGCCGGCGTGGCTGAAGAAGCTCGGCACCTTCCCGCACTGGCCCGACGGCACGCTGGACCACGGCAGCGGGTCCCCGGCGTGGGTGCAGCACGTCAAGGAGCGCGGGCTGGATCCGACCTCCGAGGCGTCGCTCGCCGTGCACCCGACGCAGATCTACGAGTCGCTCGTCGGCGCGGGGCTGCTCGCGCTCCTGCTGCTCGCGCGGCGACGGCAGAAGTTCCGCGGGGAGATCTTCCTCCTCTTCACGTTCTCGTACGGCGTCTGCCGCTACCTGCTCGAGCTCCTTCGCGACGACGCAGAGCGCGGCTCGATCCCGCCCTCGCTGCCGGAGCACGTGCTGCTCCCCGCCGGGCTCGTCATCTTCGCCGTGGGGTACACGATCGGGTTCTCTCACGTCGTCCGCGACGGCGTGCTGCGCAAGGTGACGCAGGCGCTCGCCTTCGTCCCGGCGATCGCCCTGTACCTCGCGCTCAAACCCGAGACGTTCGGCGCCTCCACGACGATCCAGTACTCGACCTCCCAGGCCGTCGCGCTGGCGACCGGGCTGGCCGCGTCGATCGCGTTCGCGGTGTACTACAAGGCCGCCCTGGATCACCCGGAGCAGGCGATGGCGCTCAACCTCCCGGAGAGCCCCGCCGCCGCGGACCGGGCAGCCGACGACGACGAGGACGAGGACGAGGAGGACGACGAGGACGACAGGCCGGACGAGAAGCGAGGCGCGCCGACGAAGGCCAGCGACAAGCCGTCGCGGGTCAAGCGCGGGGGCGCGAAGGACGACGACCGGGCGACGGCCCGCGAACGCGGCGCGGCCGCCGAGGCGCCCGACACCACCGGAGAGGCATAGGCTGTGAAGATCGAATTCGGAGAGGGCAAGCTCATACCGGCCGTCGTGCAGGATCGGCTGACAGGACAGGTCCGGATGCTCGCGTACATGACGCGGGAGTCGCTCGCCCGGACGCTGGAGACGGGGCGCGCCACCTTCTTCAGCCGATCGCGCGGCGAGCTGTGGGAGAAGGGGGCGACGAGCGGCAACACGCTGGCGGTGACGAGCGTCCACGCCGACTGCGACGGGGACGCGCTCCTGATCCTCGCCGAGCCGCGCGGCCCGACATGCCACACGGGGAGCCCGAGCTGCTTCTTCCGGCAGGTCGACGCCCGCGGCGACGCCGGGCCGGAGGCCGCCGACGAGGGGCAGGACGCGACCGCGCTGCTCGAGGCGCTCGAGCGGGAGATCGAGGCGCGCAAGGCGTCCACGGCGACGAAGAGCTACACCCGGAAGCTGCTCGACGGCGGCGCGACGCTCATCGGCGCGAAGCTCCGCGAGGAGGCCGGCGAGCTCGCGCAGGCGATCGCCGGGGAGAGCGAGGAGCGCGTCGCGTCCGAGGCTGCAGACGTGATCTACCACCTGCTGGTCGGCCTCGCGTCGCGCGGCGTCCCGCTGCGCGCGGTCCTCTCGGCGCTGGCGTCGCGCATGGGCACGAGCGGCCTCGTCGAGAAGGCACAGCGGGCGCAGAAGCAGAAGTCGGGAGAGCCGTGACGCGTTGCGCGCCGGTCGCCTGACGCGGGGCGCGCCTCCGGACGGCGCGCTTCCGTCGCCGCCGCAGCGCCGAGGGCCCTGGCGCGCCGTTCGCGCCGGCGTCCTTCGCCGGCGAGGGATGGGCTATCCTGGACGCGTGAGCCCGTTCCGTGAGCCGCCCGGCATCGAGCTCGGCCCGCTGGAGGTCGGCCTCGGGCGCGCGGCGCGGCGAGCGATGGTGGCGCTCATCCCGAGCGGCGGGCGGCTCATCGCGCCCGACGGGTACGCGCGGATCCTCCACGGCGACGGCGGGCCCTGGCGCGGCCGGTCGCACGCGGCAGGCGCGCTCGGCTCGCTGGGGCTCTTGCTGGTCGCCGCCTGCGCGTTCGTGGCGGCGACCGGCGGCTGCGAGCTGCGCGGCGCCGGGGCCACCGCCGCGACGGTGGCGCTCGTCATCGCCGGTGGGCTCTCGCTGGCCGCGGTGCTGCACGCCATCGATACGCCGCGCGAGCGGCCCACCGTGCGCGGCGCCGTGGTCGGCAGGGCCGCGAGGCGCGCGCTCCGCAGGGCGTTGCGCCTCGCGCGCCACGCGGCGCGCGCGCCGGAGCAGTTCGGCCCGCGCCACGTCACCGCGCTGCGCAGGACGCTGGCCATGCTCGCGGATCCGCTCATCGCCGACTGGATCCCCGCGGACGTGCGCGGACGCGCGGAGCTCCTCCTCGCGCGCGCCATCGCCGCGAGCGTCGGCGCGCGCTGGACGCGCGACGCCAGCGTCCGGACCGAGGTCCGGGGGCTGCTGCTCGCAGCGGCCGATCACCTGATCGAGCCGACGCCAGCCCGGCTGGACCTGCTCGTGCTGGCGGAGCACACCGAGGCGGCCTCGACCTCGAGCGCGCCGCGGTGGCCGCAGCACGATCCGCCGGTGGCGCAGCGCCGCTCCAGGGCGCCGGCGATCCACGCGCTCCCGCATGCGGAGATCGCGCGCGGGGTGGTAGAGCCGCCGCCGGAGGCGGCCGACCCCTGCGGCGAGGTGATCGATCGTGCTACGCTGCGTCGCTGAGGTCTCCGGAGGCGCTGGCGATGCCGCGGCGATCCGGTGGCTCCTCCTCGGTTCTGGAGTCCCTCACCCTCCCCGGCCATCCCCCTGCCCCCCGTGCTCAGCCGCGCACTCCTCGCGCTCTGTAGCGCGCTGCTCGTAGGGTCGTCCCCGGGGCGCGCCCTCGGGCAACGCGCCGCGGCCGCCGCGGGCAGCGCGCCCGCGGCGCCGGAGCAGAGGCCCCCCGCGGCCGCGCGCCTCCACGCTGCAGGGCCGTCCGGGGGCGCGGCGCTCCAGGCGAGACACCGCGTCCGGTACGCCCTCGATGGCGTCGAGATCCGAGGAAACACGCGGACCGCCGCGCGCGTGATCCTCCGCTACGTCAGGTTCCGCGCGGGGGACGTGCTCGACGTCGAGGATCCGGAGATCGAGCTCACCCGCTATCGCCTCCTCGGGACCGGGTTCTTCGCCTCGGTCGGGCTCTCGCTCCGCAAGGGCGTCGAGCGCGGCAGCGCGACGCTCGTGATCGACGTGGTCGAGCGCAACACCTTCGTCGTCCAGGACCTCTGGCTGGGCATCGCGGCGGACGAGGACACGGCCGGCAACGCGCGGCCGCTCTCCGCGTTCACCGGCGTGCAGGTCGCCGAGACAAACCTCGCCGGTACAGGGATCACGCTCGGCGCCGGCATCGGGCTCGCCGCGGACCAGCTCGCGCTGAGGACCCGCTTCGTCGACCCCGCGTTCGTGGGGTCCCGCTGGTCGGCCGCGGTGACGTTGCTCTACAACGACGCACGCGACTTCTTCGGCAACCGGGACGTCTCGTTCGAGTCCCCGCTGCTCGAGCAGCGGGAGGTCACCGGCTACGCCGTCGTCGCCTACAAGCGGTTCGGCGCGACGCTCGGCACGGGTCACGACGTCTCCTCGTCGTGGCACCTCTCGCTCGACTACCACCTCGAGCAGATCGACGCGACGGTGCCCACGGTCGCGTCGCACATGCGCGGCGAGAGCCGCGAGCCCATCGATTTCGACATCCTGGGCGGCAGGACGGTGCTCTCATCGCTGCGCGCCGCGATCGATCACGACACGCGCGACGCGCCCTTCCTGACGACGCAGGGCACGCTCGCCTCGCTCGCGGTCACGGTGGGGGTGCCGCCGTTCGGCAGCGATTACGGTTACCAGAAGTTCGAGTTCGGGGCGCAGCGCTGGTTCCGCCTGCCGCGGCGGCACGTGCTGCGCCTCGAGGCGTTCGCCGGCGCCGTCGCGGGGGACGCGCCGTTCTTCGAGAAGTTCTATGTCGGCGATCTGACCGACCTCCTGCCGGATCGGCTGCTCGACCTCGCCCCGGATCGGCGGCAGCCGCCGAACTTCCTCAGCACCGACATCATCGAGGTCCGGTACGGCGACTTCGCCGCGAAGCTCGAGGCGGAGTACCGGATCCCGGTCTATTCCGGCCGCGGCTCCATCTACGGCGTCGACCTCTTCGCCGCCGCGGGCCTGTACGGGCTCGCGACCCGCCGCGAGCTCACCGACGCGCCGACCGGGTACGAGGGCTTCGCCCGCGTGCCGGTGGACATCACCTACAACCTCGGTCTGCGGGTCGATACGGCGGTCGGCGGCGTGACGCTCGCCTTCTCGAACCTGCTCGGGATGATCCCGGCGCGGCGCGGTGAGCGGAAATGACCTGCCCGGACGCAGGCCGCCGGCAGCGGCGCGCGGCGCGCTGGGTCGGGGTTGCGCTGCTCGCGGCGCTCTGCCTCCCGGCGCGCCGGTCCTCGGCCCAGGAGCGGGCCAGCGCGGCGGAGGGGCGGCAGCCGCCGAAGGAGATCGCCGACGCCGACGCCCAGCAGGCGCTCGACGCGCCGGCCGCGCTGCCCACGCGGGCGGCGAGCCTGACGCTCGACCGGACGATCGTGCAGCTGACCGTGAGCTTCCGCGACGTGGTCGACGGCGAGATCTCGAAGAAGCTGCTCAGCGGGCTCCCCACCGTGATCACGATGCGCGGCTACCTCTTCCACGAGAGCGGCGGCACCCCTCTCGCGCTCGCCGCCAAGAGCTGCCGCGTCGTCTACGATCTCTGGGACGAGGTGTTCCGGATCCAGCTCATCCAGGCAGGGGGGCAGGCGAGCACGGTCGCGGTCAACGTGGAGGGCGTGCTCCGCAACTGCGCCGAGGCCCGGAAGCTGCCGCTCGTGGAGCGCTCTCTCCTCCGAGACGGCAGCCGCTATTTCGTCGCCGTGCTGGTCGAGGTGAACCCCATGAGCGCCGAGATGCTCGACCGCATCAAGCGGTGGGTCACCCGGCCGCCCGGCTCCACCGCCATCGGCCCGGGCGACTCGCTGTTCGGCTCCTTCGTCGGCCTGTTCGTGACGCGCATCGGAAACGCCGACCGGAAGCTCTCCTTCCGGACGCAGCCGTTCCTCCCCCCGTCCGCGCCGCCCCCCCCGCCGAATCCACCACCCCAGAGCCCGCCGCCCCAGAGCCCGCCGCCCCAGAGCCCGCCGCCCCAGAGCCCGCCCAGCCGTTGACCGGCGCGCGGACGGGCTGCGAGCGCGCCCCGGGTCCTGCGCCTCCCCCGCCGGGCGGCGCGCCGGTCCACGACCGCTGCGCGGACGCGGACGTTCGTGTCTACTCCCCTCATGCGCCTCTTTCCCATCGCGCTCGATCTCAACGGCCGCCGGGCCCTCGTCGTCGGCGCCGACGGCGAGGCGCCGTACACGGTGGAGCGGCTCCTCGCGGCGGGCGCCCGCGTCTCGGTCGTCGCGCCCGGGCAGGTCGACGGGGCGATCGAGCGCGCCGGCCGGGAGGGCCTGCTCGAGCTGCACCGGCGCGCGTTCGTGGACGACGACCTCGCCGGCGCGGCGATCGTGTTCCTCGCGCCGGGCGACGACGCGCTCTCGCGGCGCCTCCATCGCGAGCTCACGGACGCCGGGCGCCTCGTCTGCACGCTGGACCGTCCGGAGGTATCGAATTTCATCAATCCCTCGGTCGTGGCCGCCCCCGGACTGACCATGAGCTTCAGCAGCCATGGCGTCAGCCCAGGGACGATTCGGCGCATCCGGGAGGACCTGAGCGCGCTGTTCTCGGATCCTCGGTTCGCGCGCTACATCGACGCGCTACGGCGGCTCCGCGAGAGCCTCCCTCGCGGCGCCGAGCGGGCCGCGCGCATGCGCCAGGCGACCCTGGGCTTTGGTGTCGAGGCGAGGCTCCGCTTCCCTGCATGGCTGGAGCGGGGCGACGAGCCTTGATGTCCTGAGGCGCCCCGGGCGACGCGAACCGTGAACCGAGAACCGTGCGATTGAAGGCGCGCGCGACCAAACCAACGCGAAAACCCTTGTGTAAAGCGGCCTTCAAGGCTTAAGTGGGCGCCCACGCGACACTATCCGCGGAGGAGGGCTTACGGTATGCGTTCACGATCGGGCCGGCTGACGATGTTGACCTCGGCGGCGATGGTCTCTGGGCTCCTGACGCTGACGAACGTCAGCCCGGCATTCGCGCAGGCGGATGCCAAGCCGGCGGCACCTCCGGCGGCCAAGCCCGCCGCGCAGGCGCCCGCCGGGGCCGCGACGACGGCGGCCCCCACCGCGGCGCAGGCGCCCACCACGACCGGGACGCCGCCTGCTGCCGGCGCGACGTCGCCCGCGACGGGGACGACGCCCCCCGCGACCGGTACGCCCGCGACGGCGACCCCCGGGAAGGCCGCCGAGCCCGCGGCCAAGGTCACCACCACGAAGCCGAAGAAGCCGCTGACCGAGAAGCAGAAGAAGGACGAGGCGAAGAAGCTCTACAAGGAAGCCGAGGCCCGGTTCGACAAGGGCGAGTACGCCGTCGCGGCCGACCTCTATCGCCAGGCCGACGAGCACGTCCCCGGCGCCGCGCCGAAGTACAAGCTCGCGCTCTCGCTCGACAAGCAGGGGCTCGCCGTCGACGCGGTCGCGGCGTGGCAGGCGTTCCTCGACTCGAAGCCGGACGCCGAGAAGTTCAAGGACAAGATCGCCGAGGCGCAGGGGCGCATCGAGGCGCTGAAGAAGACGCCGGCGAAGGTGCGCGTGGCGACCACGCCGGAGGCGCCGCAGGGGCTCAAGATCGCGATCGACGGCGTGCCCCAGACGGGCGCGGAGCTCTCGGTGCCGCCCGGCAAGCACACGCTGACCGTCTCGGCCCAGGGGTTCGCGGACGCGAGCCAGGAGATCGAGGTCAGCTTCGCCGAGACGCGCGACGTCAGCGTCACGCTGACGCCGCAGGAGCCGCAGCCGGTCGCCGCGACGCCGGCGCAGCCCCCGGCCCCGCCGCCGGCCACCACGCCGCCGCCGGCCCCGCCGCCGCCTGCAGCGCCCGTCGAGCCGCGCTCCCCGGTGCCGGCGTACGTCACGCTCGGCCTCGCCGGCGCTGGCGTCGTGGTCGGGACGATCTTCGGCATCCAGGCGCTCAGCGCGAAGGGCGACTTCGACGAGAACCCGACCACGAAGACGGCGGACAGCGTCGATCGCAACGCGCTCATCGCGGACATGTCCTTCGCCGTGGCGCTCACGTTCGGCGTCACCGGGGCGGTCCTGCTCCTCAGCGATGACACGCCGGCCGAGACGAAGGCCGCGTCTTCGAGCATGAAGAGGAATGCGTTCGTCGCTCCGTTCGTCAGCCCGACCGGCGGCGGCGCCGCTGCGCGGTTTACCTTCTAAGGGGACTACCATGTGGAAGAACCAGCACACTCTCGCGATGGCGCTCTGCGCCGGCACGATCTCGATTCTCGGGATGGGCTGCGAGCTCATCGCCACGGTCGATCGTTCGCGCATCCCGGGGGACGAAGGCGTCGCCGATCTCTGTACCGACGGCGAGAAGAACGGCGACGAGACCGACGTCGACTGCGGCGGCTCCACCTGCCCGCAGTGCGCGATCGCCAAGGCGTGCGACGAGGCGGATGACTGCGCGAGCGGCTTCTGCGCCGACAGCGTCTGCTGCGACACCGCCTGCGACGACGAGTGCGACTCCTGCGCCGCGGATCTCAAGGAGTCGGGCGACGAGAGCGGCGCGTGCGGCCCCACCAAGGCCGACACCGCGTGCGGCGAGTCGACGTGCTCCGAGGGCGTCGAGACGGGCCGCGGCACCTGCGACGGGGATAGCGTCGAGTGCGGGCCGGGCGAGGAGAAGGAGTGCGAGACGTTCGCCTGCGATCCGGAGGAGAACGCGTGCTTCACCGAGTGCTCGGAGGACTCGCACTGCACGCTGTGCCACGTCTGCGATACGGACTCGGGCGAGTGCGTGCTGGCCTCGGCGGGCACGACGGGCCGTGGCTGCGAGGACGATCAGGCCTGCGACGCGACGGGCGCGTGCAAGGCCGCGAACGGTCAGGAGTGCACGGACGCGGAGCCGTGCGCGACCGGTAACTGCGTCGACGGCGTCTGCTGCGACACCGGGTGCGACACGGCGTGCCAGGCCTGCAACATCGCGGGCTCGGAGGGCACGTGCTCGAACGTCCCGGCCGGCGAGGAGGACGGGGCGGACTGCAGCGGCGCCAACGTCTGCAGCGGGAGCGGCGTCTGCGGGCTGGCGCCCACCGAGGCGTGCACGACGGACGAGGAGTGCGCGAGCGGCAACTGCCTCGGCGTCTTCGTCTGCGCCGACTTCCCGGAGGACGAGGGCACGGGCGGGGGCGGCGGCGCCGGCGGCGGCGCGGGCGGGGGCGGCGGCGGCGGCGGCGGCGGGGAGCCCTGAGCTCCCCCCGAGTGTCCGCCGGGCTCATCGCGAGCCCGGCGGCGCTCCGCCACCCCGACGTGCGCTGAGCCGGGCTCATCGCGAGCCCGGCGGCGCTCCGTCACCCCGACGTGCGCTGCGCCGGGCTCCACGGCGAGCCCGGCGCGGTGCTCAGACCTCGAACGTCCCTCTCACCCGTGTGCTGCCCCCCTCGCCGCCGGAGCCCGACGGCGTACCGAGCACCGTCATCGACTCCGCCTCGCCGTCGAACAGCCCCCCGTCGTCCAGCTCGCCGTCCTCAGCCTCCGTCTCGTAGGCGGGGACCGTCGCGGCCTCTTCCCAGCGGCTCTTGAGCCGATCCGCCAGCTTGGCGAGCAGCTCCCTCGTCGTCTCCCGATCGGTCGCGGACAGGAGCACCGCGTCGGGGTGTCCGAGGAGCAACCGCCGCCCTTCCTCCGGCGCGATGAGGTCCGCCTTGTTGAACACGAGGATGCGGGGGATTCCGATGAGATCGAGCTCGGTCAGCAGCGCCTCGGTCGTCTCGATGTGCTGGTCGCGCGCGGGATCGCTCGCATCCACGACGTGGAGCAGGAGGTCCGCGTCGGCCGCCTCCTCGAACGTCGCCCGGAAGGCGGCGAACAGGTCCTTCGGGAGCTCACGGATGAAGCCGACGGTGTCGGTGATCACCACCTCGCGCTCCTCGGGAAAGCGCAGCCGCCGCGAGCGCGTGTCGAGCGTCGCGAACAGCTTGTTCTCCGCGACGACGTCGGCGCCGGTCAGCGTGTTCAGCAGCGTGCTCTTGCCGGCGTTCGTGTAGCCCACGATCGAGACCACCGGCACGCCGAGCCGGGCGCGGCGGCGGCGGCGCTGCTCGCGCTGCCGGGAGAGCCGCTTGAGCTGCCCCTCCAGGAAGGAGACGCGCTCCTTCGCGCGGCGGCGCCCGATCTCGAGCTTCGTCTCGCCAGGGCCGCGCCCGCCGATGCCGCCGGTCAGGCGCGACAGGGAGTCGTCCTTCTGCCCGAGCCTGGGGAGCGTGTACTTGAGCTGGGCCAGCTCGACCTGGAGCTTGCCGTCCGACGACTCGGCCCGCTGGGCGAAGATGTCGAGGATGAGCTGCGTCCGGTCGATCACCTTGAGGTCGGTGTGCTTCGCGATCGCCGACGCCTGCGAGGGGGTCAGGTCCCGGTCGAAGACGAGCGTCTCCGCGTCGAGCTCGGAGGCGCGCAGGACGACCTCGTCCAGCTTGCCCTTGCCGAGCACGAGCCGCGGGTCGATGCGGTCGCGGAGCTGGAGGACCGTGTCCGCGACGTCGACGCCCGCGGTCCCGGCGAGCTCGGTGAGCTCGCGCAGGCTCTCCTCGGCCCGCGCGAGCGCGCCCACCTTCGATTTCTCGGCGACGTGGACGAGGATCGCCCGCCCGTCCTTCGCCGCGACCGAACGCGTGCGCGAGCGCTTCGCGAACTCGTCCTCGAGCGCCTGGATGAGCGCGCCGAAATCCACGTCGACGCGCCCGACCGCGACGGGCCCCACGGTCCGGTACGGCAGCTCCGCCTGCCGGCGGCCGTCGCCGCCGTCGCTGTCGCTGTCGCCCGCGGCGCCCTCCACGGTGACCGTGACCTCGTCCTTGCCGTGGACCGGTACGTTGTACGCGTACTGGATCGTGCGCGGCTCGCCCTGCGGCGTGAGCTGCACGGCCGCGACAAGGTCGAGCCGGAGACGGACGAGGTCGACGAGATCGTCCCGCGTGAGCGGCTCGTTGAAGAGGTGCGTGTGGACGAGCCGGAGCGCCCTGAAGCGCCCCTGCGCGGCGCGGAGTCGCCCGATGTCCGGCAGCATCAGCCGGGTCGCGTCGCCGACGACGACGTAGTCGATCTCGCCTGATCGGTGGACGAGCGCGCCGACCTGGCGCCCCGTCTCGTGCGACGCCTCGGCGAGCGCCTTGATGAGCTCGGGCGTGGCGATGCTGGCGAGCGGGACCTTGCGCCGGTAGATGCGCTCGAGGGTCTTGGTGGCTAGGGGGCTGAGTCCGGTGGTGTTTCCGTAGAGCGTGGGCATTCGATAGAAGAAGGGGATGTTGCTCCCACACATTCATAATGCACCCGGGTCCGGTCCGCGAGCAGGGCCCCTGCAGATCGTCGCTGGGAGCCCTCATTTTTCGCTTCTGCCATTCGCCGCTCGCCTCCGTTTCCCCTCGGCCTCCCGCGGTCTCCCCGGCCCTCCTCACCTGCTCGGCGCGCCGTGGGTTGCCGGCCGTCGCCCGTGTTCCCTGTACGCCGGCAAGTTCCTGTAGAGGCGCCGCGCGCGTCGAGGCTACCCTGCGCGCGATGGCCATCCTGACCCCGCTATCGCTCGTGGACGCCCGCCGCATCGGCGCGCTCTACGGCCTGGAGATCGCCGACGTGCGCGGCCTCCTCGCCGGGAGCGTGAACTCCAACTTCGCGCTGACGCTCGCCGGCGGCCGCGGCCAGGTGTTCCTTCGCGTGTACGAGGAGCAGCAGCTCGCCGCCGCCTCCCGCGAGGCGCGCATGCTGGAGCACCTCGCGGCCGGGGGCGTCGCCACGCCGCAGCCGCTCCGGCGCATCGACGGAGCGTCCAGGTCGGCAGGCGCCGCGTTCATCGCCGAGCACGCTGGAAAGCCCGTCGCGCTCTTCCCGTGGGTCGCCGGCGATTCGATCTGCCAGGCGCGCGTCACGCCGGAAGCGACCCGCCGCGTCGGCTCGGCGCTCGCGCGGGTGCACCTCGTCGGCGCCTCGTTCGAGGGGGCGAGCGCGAGCCGGTTCGACCTCGACGGCCTCGACCAGCGGCTCCGCGGCCTCCGCGCGCCCGGGCCGGAGGCCGCCGCGCCGGCCCTGCCGCCCGAGGTGGCCGCGGCCGTGGACGAGCTCACCGGCCGGCTCGAGCGGATCCGCGCGGCCACGCCGCGGACGTCCGGGCCCGAGACGCTGATCCATGGCGATCTCTTCCGCGACAACGTGCTCTGGCAGGGCGGCGAGATCTCCGCCCTCCTCGACTTCGAGAGCGCCTCGCGCGGGAGCGCCGCGTTCGACCTCGCTGTCACGATGCTCGCGTGGTGCTTCGGCGACGACCTCGACCCCGCGCTCGCGGCCGCGCTCGCCGCCGGCTACACATCGGTGCGGCCGCTTGCGCCGGAGGAGCGCGGCCGGCTCTTTCACGAGAGCCTTGTCGCCGCGCTGCGCTTCTCGATCACGCGCATCACCGATTTCGAGCTCCGCCCGAAGGGCAGCGGCGTCTACAAGGACTTCAGGCGCTTCCTTGCGCGGCAGCGGACGCTCGAGCGCCTCGGTCCGGAGGGGCTTCTCTCCCTGCTCGGCGTCTGATCCGCGGACCGTCCGCGCACGGTCCACGCACGGTCTACGTACGGTTCACGTCCGGTCCACGCACGGTCTACGTGCGGTTCACGTCCGATCCGCGTCGGGTTCGGGTGCGAGCGAACGCCGCCCTGTGAATTTGCGTCAAGTTCACGGCGCCGGGCGAGGGTGGCGTTGCGCGGCCGCTGCCCGACCGTTACCTTCGCCGGATGGCACAGGTCGGATCGCTCGATTTCAAGGGCTTCATCGAGAGACGGAAGGGCCAGCGCGCCGGCGGCAGCGATGGCGCTGGCAACGCGTATGCCTACGTGTCCGATAAGAACACGCGGCTCGCCTTCGAGAAGATGCGTCCGGTCGAGCTCGCCGTGACCGCCGCGGTCAGGCTGTTCAAGACGGTCGGCAAGAACGAGCTCCTCGGCCACGCCGTCAAGGTCGGGCCCACGCAGTTCCCTCGCGTCCACAACCTCGCGGTCCACTGCGCCGAGACGCTCGGGATCGCGACCCCGACGCTCTACATCGTCAACAGCCCCACCCTGAACGCCGCCACCTACGGCACGAACGACGACTCGTTCATCATGGTGCACTCGGCGCTCGTCGACCATTTCACCGACGACGAGCTGCTCAGCGTCATCGGCCACGAGTGCGGCCACATCCACAACAGCCACGTGGTCTACCTGACCGCGATGCACTACCTGACGCGGATGGCGTCGGTGTTCGTGAAGTGGATCGTCGGCCCGGCGATGCTCGCGCTCTCCGGCTGGTCGCGCCGCGCCGAGGTCACCTGCGACCGCGCCGGGCTGCTCTGCGCGAAGAGCCTCGACGTCTCGACGCGCGCGCTCACGAAGCTCGCGCTCGGCTCGACGAAGCTCTACGAGGAGCTGAACCTCGAGGCGTTCATCGCCCAGCACGAGGAGGGCAAGGGCGGGATCGGCAGGTTCGCCGAGTTCACGGCGAGCCACCCGTGGCTGCCGAAGCGCGTCCTGGCGCTCCGGGCCTTCGCCGAGAGCGAGCTCTACAAGCGCCACGCCGGGCTCGGCGCGGGCGGCCTCTCCATGGAGGAGGTCGACGAGAAGGTCCACGAAGTCATCAAAGTCTGGGGCTGAGGGGCACCCTCCTCGCCAGCTCCCCGACCAAGGCCGAGGTCCAACGCACATGCTCGAATCCTTCCACAGCCGCAAAGACGACGTGACCGGGGCGCTCAGGGATCTCGTGGAGTTCGCCGAGTCGCTCGGCGCCAGGAGCGTCGCGACGCGCATCACGAACGATCTCGTGAAGAAGCTCGACGCCGACCGCTTCCACCTCGTCGTGGTGGGCGAGTTCAACCACGGCAAGACGACCTTCGTGAACGCCCTGCTCGGCGCCTCGATCCTCCCCGTCGGCGTGACGCCCACGACGGCGGTGATCCACCACCTCGAGTACGCGGCCGATCCGCGCGCCGAGGTCGTCCACGCGTCCGGCGAGCGCACGCCCCTGCCCTTCGAGGACGTGCGCGCGTTCACCGTCGGCGGCGAGCGCTCGTCGAGCGCCGGCGAGGTGAAGTACCTCGAGGTCGGCTACCCGGCCGAGCTCCTGCGCGAGCGCGTGGTGCTCGTCGACACCCCCGGGGTGAACGACCTCTCGCTCCAGCGCGCGGACATCACCTACAGCTACATCCCGCGGTCGGACGCCGTGCTGTTCCTCATCGACGCCGGCCAGCCGCTCAAGGAGAGCGAGCGGGTCTTCCTCCAGGACAAGCTGCTCGGCCAGTCGCGCGACAAGATCCTCTTCGTCGTCACGAAGCGCGACATCTGGAGCCAGGACGAGGAGGTCGAGGCGCTCGCGTACATCAAGAGCGAGCTCGGCAAGCTCGTGAAGTCGCCGGTGGTCTTCCCGATCTCGAGCGAGCGGGCGCTGGAGGGCGACAGGCCCGGCAGCGGGATGCCGGAGCTGCTCGATCACCTGACGCGGTTCCTCGCCGAGGAGCGCGGGCGCATCCTCCTCGACAACGCGCTCGGCGAGGGCATCGAGGCCGCGCGCCTGCTCGGCAAGGGCGTCGACGCGCGGCGGCGGGCGACCGCGATGTCCCGCGAGGAGCTCAGCCGCCGCATCGAGCTGATCGAGAAGGACCTGGCCGGCCAGTCGCGCACCATCGAGGAGCGGCGCGCCGGCATCCGCGAGGAGGTCAGCGCCATCCGGGCGTGGGTGCGCCGCGACCTCGACCGCTTCGTCGACGACGTGCTCCGGCAGCTCCCGGCGATCATCGACGAGGCGAACACCGACGAGATCAAGGTCTACCTCGGCGCCTTCCTGGAGCGCACCTTCGCCGAGTGGGCGCAGGCCGAGACGAAGGAGATCGCCACGGCGCTCGAGGAGCTCGCCGAGAAGACGATCGCGCTCGTCCGGGAGGACGCGCACGACGTGGCCAAGCGCGTCAGCGAGGCGCTCGGGGGCGACGTGAAGCCGCCGAACGTCGAGGTCGACACCTTCGGCTACGATGTCGGTGTCTTCGCGCTCTTCACGATCGGGCTCGGCGTGATGTTCACGAACGCCCTGCTCGGCGGGATCCTGGCGCTCGCCGCCCCGGTCCTGGCCGTCTACGTGAAGGACAAGGTCGAGGCCGAGACCCGCAAGAAGGCGAAGGAGATGGCGCCCATCGCGCTGCGCGAGGCGGCCGTCCGGATCGGGCCGAAGCTCGACGAGATGATCCAGGAGTTCGCGAGCCGGCTCGACGCGTGGGTGGTCACGGCCGGCCAGGAGCTGCACCGGGAGGTCATCGAGGTGCTCAAGGCGGCCCGCGAGGAGCGGGCGCGCGCCGAGCCGAGCAGCGAGACCCAGCTCAAGGCGTGCGACGCGCAGGCCGAGGCGCTGAAGGCGCTGACAGCGCGCCTGGAGGGGCTCCGGAGCGCCCTCTGGACCGTCGAGAACGGCGAGAGCAAGCTGATCCCCCCTCCCGTCTCCAGCATCCCCAACGCGCCCGGCGGCTCGGCCTGAACGCGGCCTGAGCGGCGCGCACGCCTCCTGACAAGGGAGGAGACGGCGCCCGGTCCGGGCGCCTCGCCCGCGCCGCCGTCACCATATCCAATCGTCCGGCGCTCATGCGAGAATGCGGCCGTGCAGCTCGATTTCGCAGCCCGTGAAGTGACGATCAAGCTCGTCTATTACGGCCCCGCGCTCAGCGGCAAGACGACGAACCTCGTCTCGCTGCACGGCCTCGCCGGGTCGGACGCCCGCGGACGCCTGATGACGCTCGAGACGCAGGACGATCGCACGCTGTTCTTCGATCTCCTGCCGCTCACCTTCCGCGCGAAGGACGGCGACGTCTCGCTGCGCATCAAGCTGTTCACCGTGCCCGGCCAGCCGATGCACGCGGCCACGCGGCGGCTCGTGCTCCAGGGCGCGGACGGGGTCGCGCTGATCGCCGACTCGCAGACCTCCGAGACGCAGCGCAACGCCGACGCGTTCTTCGATCTCCGCCAGAACCTGCGGGAGAACGGCCTCGACCTCGCGCGGATGCCGCTCGTCATCCAGTTCAACAAGCGCGACCTCCCCGACATCCGCAGCGATGAGGAGCTGGCGCGGCTCGCGGCGCGCGGCAAGGAGCCGGTGTACAGGGCGATCGCGACTCGCGGCCTCGGCACGGTGGAGACGTTCATGGGGCTGCTCCACCTCACGTGGGAGACGCTGGATCAGACGCACCAGCTCTCGAAGCGGCTGTCGATCAGCGGCGAGGAGCTCCTGAACAGCGCGGCGCGCCAGCTCGGGGTGACGGGCTCGGTGAACGACCTCCTGGCGAGGCGAATGGGCGGCAGCTTCGAGAAGAGCTCCCGGATCGTTCCATGAGGCCCGACGCCCACAAGGGGACGCCGGCGGACTTCGGCCTCGACGACGAGGATCTCCTCGACATGCCGAGCTCCGCGCCGGTCCCGTCGGCCCGCGTCGCGGACGCGCCCAGCTCCTCGAAGCGCGACGGGGCACAGAGCGCACAGGAGCCCTCGACGCTGCCTCCCCCGGCAGCCGCGCCGGTCGTCGACATGGTCGGCATCGGCCCGCTCTCGCTCGAGGATCTCGTGGACCGCCAGGCCCTCGGGGAGATGACGGCCTCGTTCCACAAGCTGTTCGGCCTGCCGATCCGGATCCAGTCGACGAGCGGCGCGACGCTCGCGGAGTCCGGCGGCGAGCTCGCGGACGCGTCGTTGAGCGGCGCGCTCTACCAGGTGGTCCCCATCGAGTACGACGGCCGCACGATCGGCCGCTCGGTCCTCGGGCCGTACCTGCCCGAGGACGCCGCGGCAGGCCCCGCGGCGCAGGGCGAGCCGGCGGCGCAGTGCGACGCTCACCGCGCGGCGGAGGGGCTCCCGCGCGTGGCGAGGCTGCGGCCGGAGCGGCTCGGCGAGATCGCCGACCACCTCCGCGCCGTCCTCGACCTCATCCTGTTCAGCGGGCACAAGTCGCTGCTCACGTCGACGATGCACGTCGCGTCGATCCGCGAGAGCTTCCGCGAGCTCTCGCAGAAGAACGCCGAGCTGCAGCAGGCGTACGAGCGGCTGAAGGAGCTCGACCGGCTCAAGTCGAACTTCCTCGCCACGGTCTCGCACGAGCTCCGGACGCCGCTCACGTCGATCATGGGCTACGGCGAGATGCTCGCCGAGGGCATCGGCGGGCCGCTCACCGACGAGCAGCGAGAGTTCGTCGAGACGATCCGGTCGAAGAGCGAGCAGCTCCTCGGGCTCATCATGAGCCTCCTGGACCTCTCGAAGCTGGAGAGCGGCACGCTGATCGTGCACCGCAGCGAGGTGGCCGTCGGCCCGGTGCTCTTCGAGGCGGCGTCGACGATCGCGCCGGCGGCGGCGAAGAAGGGGGTCGAGCTCCGGATCAACGCGGAGGGCGATCTGCCGCCGGTGCTCGGGGACGGCGACCGGCTGCGGCAGGTGTTCATCAACCTCGTCGAGAACGCGGTGAAGTTCACCGAGCCGGGCGGCGAGGTCACGCTCGTCGCGCGCGCCGTGAGCGACGACACGGACGACCTCCCCGGGCTGGTGCTCGTCGCGCCGCTCCAGCAGGCGGTCGAGATCCGCGTCGTGGACACCGGCATCGGCATCCCTGCGGCCGAGCGCTTGAGGGTGTTCGACCCGTTCTACCAGATCGACCAGAGCTCGACGCGGGAGCACGGCGGCACGGGGCTCGGCCTCTCGATCGTGAAGCGCCTCGTCGAGGCGCACAGCGGCACGGTGCGCATCGAGCCGAACGAGCCGCGGGGCACCGTGTTCGTCGTCAAGCTGCCCACGGTGACGGGCTCGCCGGCGAACAGCATCGTGCCGCCCATCTTCCAATGAGCGCGCGCTCCGAGTGGAAGCGCATCGACATCCTGCGCGCCGTGCTCGGGGGCGCTGCGGGCGACCACGTGCTCTACGGCATCGGCGACGACGCCGCGATCCTCGCGCCCGCGGCGACGTCGCCCGGCGGGGCGCTGTCGGGCGCCGCGGAGCCGCTCGTCTGGACGGTGGACAGCGCTGTCGAGGGCGTGCATTTCCGGCGCGATCTGCTGAGCTTCGAGGATCTCGGCTACCGGGCGACGATGGCGGCGGCGAGCGATCTGGCGGCGATGGGGGCGCGCCCGGTCGGCCTGCTGGCCGCGCTGGTGCTGCCGCTCGACGTGAGCGACGACGAGCTCGGCGCCCTCGCCCGGGGTCAGCGCGCCGCGTGCGACGAGATCGGCACGGCGGTCATCGGGGGGAACCTCTCGCGAGGCGGCGAGATCTCGGTCACGACGACGGCGCTCGGCGCCGCGGCGCGGCCGCTCCGGCGCGACGGCGCGCGCCCGGGGGACGCGCTCGCGCTGGCGGGCCCGGTGGGCCTCGCCGCGGCGGGCTTCGCGCTGCTCGACCGCGGGATGTCGCCCGCCGGCGCGGCGGCCGGGCGGGCGATCCAGGCGTTTCGCCGGCCCGTGGCGCGCATCGACGCGGGCCTCCGCGCGGCAGCGGTCGCCCGCGCGGCGATCGACATCTCCGACGGCCTCGCCGCCGATCTCGCGCACCTCGCGCGCGCGAGCGGCGTGCGCGTGCTGCTCGATCCCGAGGCGCTCGTGGACGCCGACCTCCGCGAGGCCGCCGCGCTGCTCGGCGCGGACGCGCTCGGGCTCGCGCTGCACGGCGGCGAGGACTACGCGATCGCCGTCGCGGGCCCTGACGTCGGGTCGCTCCCGGGCTTCGTGCCGATCGGCCGCTGCGCGCCGCGCGAGGAGGGCGCGAGCGAGGTCGCGCTGCTCGGGCCGGAGGGGCGGGTGACGGGCGTCGAGGCGCGGGGATACGACCATTTCGCGACGGCGCCTCATCGCGAGCGCGCGGCGACGGGTTAGCTCTCCGCCGCCGCGCTCATCCGTTCGAGGGCGCGGAGCCTCCGCGCTTCGCCGGCGGAGCGCTGGGGGCATCCGCCGGCGGAGCGTCCACGTCGGTCCGCCCGGAGCGGCGCGACGACGGGCGCACGTGGTTCGCGAGGTCGGCGTGGCCTGCCAGCCGGAAGAGCCCTCCCAGGAAGGTCGCGATGCGGCCGAACCGCTCGTCGTACAGCGCGATGGCCGTGCTCTTGGCCATCCGCGTCGCTGCGGCCTCGCGCGCCTCGCGCGCGACGTCCTTCAGGTGGCTGAGGAGCGCGTCCCGCAGCCGCTCGATCCGGAGCACCGCGTCGTCGGCATCCCAGCGGACCCCCTCGCGGCGGGGTTTCGGCAGCTCCTTGCGGCTGAGCGCGCGGGTCACCTCGCCGGCGAAGCGCTCGAGCTGCACCGGATCGCGCGGGGTGGCCTCTGTGAAGCCGAGGTCCTCGAGGGCCGCGGCGTCGTGCAGGCTGGTGAGCCAGTCGCGTAGGTCGGTGAGCTCGTCGTAGAGCTCGTGGGCGGCCTCGTCGCGGCCTTCACGCGGCGGCCCATCGTCGGCGAGCTCGTCGGCGAGGGCCTCGTCGGCCGTCACCATGCGGTCGCGCGCGTCGGCGAGCGCGCGCGTGACGAGGTGCGTGAGGAGGGCGATGTTCGGCATCTTCTCTCCCTTGCGGAGGTAGGGAGAGAGCAGCGCCTCGATCTCGGCGGCGATCCGGTCCGCGTGGGTCTCGCCCGCCGCGATGACCGCGCTGGCGCTCTTCTGACGATCGGTAACCCGCTTGGAGGGCATGGCGGCTCCTGGTCGCGGCCTCCTCGGCGCAGCGCGCCGCGGCTCACTTGCACTCGTCGGGCGGCGTGGTCCCGGCGAGGCTGGCTCGGATCTGCGTGAGCGCCTTGGCGCGCGGCGTCTTCCCGCTCTTCACGAGCTTCTCGATCCCGGCGCACAGATGGGATGCCGTCGCCGCCTTCGACTTGGCATCCGGCGACTTGCCCGATTTGGTGGCGACGGCGTGGAGCGCGGTGCAGCACGCCTGGATGGAGGCGCCTCCCCCGCGGGCCGTCGCCGTCGCCCCCTCCCCCGTCTCTGCCCCCGCATCAGCATCTGTCGCCGGCGTCGCGGAAGCCGCAGCGGCCGGCTCCTGTGCTGCGGCGGGCTCCTGGGTTGCCGCAGGCGCCTGGGTCGCTGCCGGCACGGGATCGGCGGCCACCGGTGCGACCGATTGTGCGGGCGTGGGGATCGTCTCCGGCTCTGCCTCTTCTCTCTGGCAGGCGCCGGACAGGATGCCGCAGCCGAGAACGACGAAGACCAAGGACGAACGCGACGGGATCATGCCCTGTTTTCTACAGAGCCTCGCAAAGCGCAGCCATCCGGGCGGCCCGGTAGAAGCTCGTCCGGACGTCCCCGCAGGCCGCGCAGCGCGAGGTCCCCCTCACCGCAGCAGTCCACGATCATGGCCGGCGGTCCGCGATCTCATTCGGGTGGTGGGGGGAGGGCCCCACGAATCCGAGCGCCGGCCCGCAGCGCAGCGACGCGCGCCCAGACCCAGCTTCCCCGTTCGTGAGGCACTAGCCACCAAGAGGCGCGAGTTCGTGGGAGGGCCCCCCCGCCACCCCCTCCCGCCTCACCCCCACCCCCGCCCGTTGCCTAGCTGCACCCCATGCTGTTACCGCAGTTGAGGCACTTGTAGCAGGCGCCGTTGCGCACGGTGATGTGCCCGCACCCGTCGCAGACCGGCGCGTCGCCCATCATGTCCTCGAGCTGCGCGTCGAGCGCGCTCGCCGTCCGCCCCCCGCCGTCGAGCAGCGCGGTCGCTGTCGAGGTCTGCGTGAACGACGCCACGCCGCTCTCCTGCGCCCGCGACTCGACGGGGTCCTCCATGGCCGAGGTGACCGGCTGCACGTGGGCGAGGTCGTAGCGGTTCAGGTACTCGACCCCGAGCACGCGGAACAGGTAGTCCACGATCGACGTCGAGAACTTCACGTAGTCGTGCCCCTCGACGACGCCCTGCGGCTCGAACCGGGTGAACGTGTACTGCTCGACGAACGTCTCGAGCGGCACGCCGTACTGGAGCCCGATCGACACCGCCATCGCGAAGCAGTTCATCATCGAGCGGAACGCGGCCCCCTCCTTGTGGAGGTCGATGAAGATCTCGCCGAGCGTCCCGTCGTCGTACTCGCCGGTGCGCAGGTAGATCTTGTGACCGCCGACGCGCGCCTCCTGCGTGAAGCCCTTGCGCTTCCTCGGCAGGCGGAACCGCTCCGGCGCCGCCGCCGAGGGCGAGCGCGGGCGCGGCTGGATCGCGGCCGCCGCCTGGAGGACGGGCCCGGCGATCTCGGCCTTGTCGGCCTTGCTCTTCGCGTCCTTGCTCTCGCTCGTGCTCGAGGTCGACGAGAGCGGCTGCGACGCCTTGCAGCCGTCACGGTAGAGCGCGACCGCCTTCAGCCCGAGGCGCCACCCCTCCTCGTAGATGCGCTGCACGTCCTCGACCGTCGCGTCGTTCGGCAGGTTCACGGTCTTCGAGATGGCGCCGGACAGGAACGGCTGCGCCGCGGCCATCATCCGGACGTGCGCCATCGGCGCGAGGTACCGCCGGCCCTTCTTGCCGCAGCGGTTGGCGCAGTCGAACACCGCATAGTGCTCCTCGCGCAGGTGCGGCGCGCCCTCCACCGTCATGCGGCCGATGATCGTCTCGTTCGCCTCCTCGATCTCCGCGGGCGAGAAGCCGAGGTGCTGGAGCAGCGAGAAGCCGAAGCGCGCCCGCGACTCCTTGGAGACGCCGAGCCGGTCGTACGCCTCCTCGCCGAGGATCCACGGGCCGAAGGCGAGATCCAGATCGAACACCCCCGGGATGGCGGCCTCGACCTTCGCGAGGTCGTCGTTCGTGAGCCCCTTCTGCTTGAGCGACGCCCGGTTCACGTGCGGCGCCGCGAGGAGGGTGTTCGTGCCGGAGACGTAGGCGACGATCTCCTGCACCTCGGCCTCGGGGTAGCCGAGCCGCCGGAGCGCCTCGGGCACGGACTGGTTCACGATCTTGAAGTAGCCGCCGCCGGCGAGCTTCTTGAACTTCACGAGCGAGAAGTCGGGCTCGATGCCGGTCGTGTCGCAGTCCATCAGGAGGCCGATGGTGCCGGTCGGCGCGAGCACCGTCGCCTGCGCGTTGCGGTAGCCGTGCTCCTGCCCGATGCGCACCGCCTCGTCCCAGTCGGCGCACGCCGCCCGCCAGAGCGACTCCGGGCAGCGGTCGCGGTCGATCGCGTAGGCGGCGTCGCGGTGCATGCCCATGACCCGGAGCATCGGCTCGCGGTTCCTCGCGAAGCCGGCGAACGGACCCTTCGAGGCGGCCATCTCGGCCGAGACGCGGTACGCGTGGCCGCAGAGGATCGCGGTGAGCGCGCCGGCGACCGCGCGCCCCTGGTCCGAGTCGTACGGGATGCCCTGCAGCATGAGCAGGGTGCCCAGGTTGGCGTAGCCGAGCCCGAGCGGGCGGTAGTCGTGCGAGTTCTTCGCGATGTTCCGCGTCGGGTAGGCCGAGAAGTCGACGAGGATCTCCTGGGCGACGAAGAAGATCCGCACCGCGTGGCGGTAGCCCTCGATGTCGAACGAGCCGTCCTCGCGGAGGAACCGGGTAAGGTTCAGGCTCGCCAGGTTGCAGGCCGAGTCGTCGAGGAACATGTACTCCGAGCACGGGTTCGATGCGTTGATCCGCGCCGTGTTCGGGCAGGTGTGCCAGCGGTTGATCGTCGTGTCGTACTGCACGCCCGGATCGGCGCAGCCCCACGCCGCCTCGGCGATCTGGCGCCAGAGATCCTTGGCGCTCAGCGTGTCGACGACCTCGCCGGTCGTCCGGGCGCGCGTCTCCCACGCCGCGCCCGTCGCCGCCGCGCGCATGAAGTCGTCGCTCACGCGCACCGAGTTGTTCGAGTTCTGCCCGCTGACGGTGTGGTAGGCCTCACCGTTGAAGTCGGACGGGTACCCCGAGGCGATGAGCGCCATCGCCTTCTTCTCCTCGCGGACCTTCCACTGGATGAAGTCGACGATCTCCGGGTGGTCCATGTCGAGGCAGACCATCTTGGCGGCGCGCCGCGTCGTCCCGCCGCTCTTCGTCGCGCCGGCGGCGCGGTCGAACACCTCGAGGAAGCTCATGAGCCCCGAGCTCGTCCCGCCGCCCGATAGCTTCTCCTGCTTGCCGCGGATCGCGCTGAAGTTCGTCCCCGTCCCCGACCCGTACTTGAACAGCCGGGCCTCGGCCTTCACGAGGTCGTAGATGCTCATCAGGTCGTCCTGGACCGCCTGGATGAAGCACGCCGAGCACTGCGGCCGCTCGTAGGCGTTGCGGGTCTCGATGATCTCGTCGACCGCGCCCGCCCGCTGCGCCGACGCGCCCTTCAGGGCGGCGCTGCCGTTCCCCGCGTCGGCGGACGCCTCGTTCCACGCGTAGTTCCCGCCGGATCCCTCGATGCCGTAGCGGTGGTAGAGCCCGCAGTTGAACCAGACGGGCGAGTTGAACGCCCCGTACTGATGGACGAGCAGGTAGGCGAGCTCCGCCTCGAAGGTGTCGGCTTCCTTCGTCGAGGCGAAGTAGCCGCCGAAGTGCTCGCCCGCCTCGCGGATGGTGCGCGCGAGCCGGTGCACGACCTGGCGGACGCTCGTCTCGCCGAGCTCCTTCTTGCCGTGGATCCCGGCCTTGCGGAAGTACTTGGAGACGACGATGTCGGTGGCGAGCTGCGACCAGCCGGCGGGGATCTCGGCCCCTTCCATCTTGAAGACGACCGAGCCGTCGGGGTTGGTGATGACGCTCGAGCGGCGCTCCCAGGTGACCTCGTCGAGCGGGTCCACGCCGCGGTGCGTGAACCGCCGCTCGAACGAAAGCCCGCGCGGCCGCGAGGCCCCCTTCTTCGCAGCCTTCGCGGCCGCGCCGTTGACCTGCGCCCTGGCAGCCCCCCCGGTCACCGGACGGGCCCCTCCTTCTTCCTTCGTCCGTGCCGTCATCTTGCCGTTCCCGGCGGGAAGCTTACCGCCGTCACCCACCACTGCCGACTGGGCCATTTCCAAGTCCTCCTGTGAGCCACCGCACCTGTCGGTGACCCGGGCCGTACCGAAAGCACAAAGAGTTCCCTGGAGACGCCGAGGCGCTCATCGCCTGGATCTCCCACGGGTCCTCGCCGCTTCTCCCCGACTACCTGCTCAAACGTTCCGTTTCCCGAGCAGTGAGCATAGTTTCAGGTCCCATGCCCGAAAGGCGTGAGCTGGCGTTCGGGAGCGCCTGACCGCCCGCTAGTCAAACCCGCGAACGCCCCGTGCGTCAAGGAGAACCGCTACATGTTGGGAGCACGGGCTCAACAGGGCCCACATATAGGGCCTCGTCCGTTCGGCCCGTGTTTCGTAGCGTTCTCTGATCAGTTCTGAACAGCTGCTACCCACCAGGCGCACAGATTACTCACAGCTTTCCCCCGACAAAATTACCTGTCGTTTCGGAAAGCTATCCCACATCTGCGCCCAGGTGCGCGCTGGGGCGGCCGATCTCCGCTGCGGGCTTTCCAGTCGAGGTCAGCCGTCGAGCTCCGCCGCCTCCCCGCAGTACGCGAGCACCCGTTCCCCCTCGCAGTGGATCGCGAGCTCGACCTCCGCCGCGAGCCCCCGCAACCCGACGAGCTCGAGCAGCGTCGGCACCGGCGCCGGCAAGAGCGGCGGCGGCGGGATGTACCGCGACGCCCGCACGATCGCCGGCTCGATGGCCGCCGCCTTCGGCCCGATCATCTGGCGCAGCTCGTGGAGCGCCCGCTCGAACCCGCCGAGCATGTCGACGAGCCCGCGCGCCTGCGCCTCCGCGCCGCTGTAGACGCGCCCCTGCGCGAGCGGCTCGATCTCCTCGACGGGCCGCCTCCGCCCGCGCGCCACGACGCGCAGGAACGTCGCGTAGATCGCGTCGAGCTCGCGCTCCATCACCGACCGCTCCCCCGCGTCGAGGCGGCGCGACGGCGAGAAGAGATCGGCCCGCGCGCCGCGCTTCACCACGTCCGTCGACACGCCGAGCCGCTCGAGCAGCGGGCCGAGCGCGAAGCGCGCCGAGACCACCCCGATGCTCCCCGTGATCGTCTGCGGCTGCGCCACGATCGCGTGCGCCGCCGCCGCCACGTAGTAGCCGCCGCTCGCCGCCACGTTCGACATGCAGGCGACGACCGGCTTCACCTCGGCGAGCCGCGTGACCTCGTGGTGGATCCGGTCCGACGCGAGCGCCGAGCCGCCAGGCGAGTCGATGTGGAGGATCACCCCCCGGATCCGCGGGTTCTGGCGCGCCGCGCGCAGGCTCGCGACGAGCCGCTCCTCGCTCGCCAGCGAGGCGCCCCGGAAGTGGGCGCGGCTGACGATCGCGCCGTGCACCTCGACGACGCCGATGATGGGCCGCGGCCACATCGGCCGCAGCGACAGCGCGCGCCGCGCGCCGAGGTAGCGCGCCGCCGGCACGAGGCGCGCCCTCGCAGGACGATCGGCCGCGTGCGCCGCCCCGCCGGCGCCGCCCTCGGCGCGGCGCGGCGCGGTCGTGCCGGGGAGCAGCCCCGTCGCGAGCATGTGCTCGAGCTCGTCCTCGTACGCGACCGCGTCGACGATGCCCCGCGCCACCGCCTGCTCCGCGCCGAAGGGCGCCTCGTCGATCCACCGCGCGGCCGCCTCGCGCTCGACGCGGCGCCCCTGCGCGAGCGACGCGATCAGATCGACGAGGCGCGCGTCGAGCAGCGCGCCGACCTGCTCGCGCTGCGCCGCGCTCATCGAGTCGCGCACGAGCACCTCGCCGGCGTTCTTGTACATGCCCTTCGCGAACACCTCGGGCTCGACGCCGACCTGCTCCAGCGCGCGGCGCACGTAGCGCCCCTCCACGGCGAACCCGAGCGGCGACACGAGCGTCTCGGGCCCGACGACGACGGCCCGCGCCGCCGACGCGAGCAGGAGCATCGTGTTGTCGGCCCCCATCGGCAGGTACGCCACGAGGTCCTTGCCCCCGGCCCGGATCTCGAGGAGCGCGTCCCGCAGCGACGCGATCACCGCGGGGCCCGCGTGGACCGACCGCATCCGGAGGAGCAGCCCCGCCGGGCGCGGGTCCTTCATCAGGTGCTTGCCCAGCTCCCGGACGCGCTCCACCGACAGCGGCGCCCGCCGCCGGGGTCGCCACCAGAGGGCGAGCCGGACCCGCGGGGGCTGAAGATCGACGACGCGGCCGTCGATTTCGAGGACGACATACCCGCCCCGCGGTGCAGCAAACGCCCAGCGGAGCGCGCTGACCGGGAGCAGCAGCAGGCGGAGGAGGTTGATGAACAGGGCAGCGATCACCGGTGGCTCCTGGGAACGTTCAGGGGAGAGGCAGCGTCCGCCGGCGAGCGGCGGCCAGGCCACGGCGGGGGAGAGCCGGGGAAGACAAGGTGCGCTGGAACGGACCGCGCGGCGCGAGCCCCGGGTCGCCCGGGTGAGCCGGGGCCGCGGGCCTCGCGCCGGCGCCACAAAGAGAGAGCGTGACGCAAGGGGCCACCCTGTGGCTACACTGTCGCGCTAAGTTTCGAAGGGGACGGCGAGCGGATCTCGTTCTACGTCGTGAAGCCGTCGCCCCCTCTCCTACAGACCAGCTCAGCAAGCCGCGGGCCGAAGGCCCCCGGCGCCCTGGGTGGCAGCCCCCCTCCACGGAACGTGCATCCCGAGCAGAGCGCCCCCGCCACGAGCCAGCTCCCCCCGCCAGCCCCGTCCACCTTGCGGCTCGTGCCTCTCGGCGGCCTCGGCGAGGTCGGGATGAACTGCCTCGCGCTGGAGCAGGCGGACGGCCTGCTGCTCATCGACTGCGGCGTGACGTTCCCGAGCTCGGACCTCGGCGTCGACGTCTACCATCCGCGCTTCGATCACGTGCTCGCGCTCCGCGACCGGGTGCGCGGCGTCGTGCTGACCCACGGCCACGAGGACCACATCGGCGGGCTGCCATTCCTCCTGCGCCACCTCGACGTCCCCGTCTGGGGTCCGCCGCACGCGCTGGAGCTCGTGCGGTACCGGCTCGCCGAGCACGCGCTCGACGAGAAGGCGCGGCTCGTGCCGACGCAGGTCGGGCGCGAGGTCGCGATCGGCGGCTTCGTCGTGGAGCCGCTCCGGGTGACGCACTCGATCGTCGACGCCACAGCGCTCGCGATCCGCACGGCCGCGGGGCTCGTCGTCCACACCGGCGACTTCAAGCTGGACCCTGCGCCGCTCGACGGCGAGCCGACGGACGAGGCCCGCTTCCGGGCGCTCGGCAAGGAGGGGGTCCGGCTGCTGCTCTCCGACAGCACGAACGTGGACTCGCCAGGCGAGGCGGGCAGCGAGCGCGACGTCGCCCACGCGCTGGCCGAGCTCGTCGAGACCGCGCGGGCGCGCGTCGTCGTCGGCGTCTTCGCCTCCAACGTCCAGCGCCTGCTCGCCCTCGGGCAGGCCGCGGCCCGCGCGCGCCGCAAGATCTGCCTCCTCGGCCGCAGCGTGCAGACGCACGTGCGGGCCGCCCAGGCCGTGGGGCGGCTGCCGTGGCCGAGCGACCTGCTCGTGCCGCCCGAGGTCGCGTCGTCGATGCCGCGGGAGCGGCTGCTCGTCGTCGCGAGCGGCACCCAGGCCGAGCGGGCGTCCACGCTGACGCGGTTCGCGTCGGGCACGCACCCGCACCTGCGCCTGGAGGAGGGGGATCGGGTGATCCTCTCGAGCCGGGTCATCCCGGGCAACGACCGTCCGGTGGTCGATATGATGGCCGGGCTGCTCCGCCTCGGCGTCGAGCTCGTGACCTGGTCGACGGATCGGCGGGTCCACGCGAGCGGGCACGCGCACCGGACAGAGCAGGCACGCATGATCGAGATGACCGAGCCGCGCAGCTTCCTCCCCGTGCACGGCGCGCTGCACCACCTGACGCGGCACGCGGCGCTCGCGCGGGAGCGCGGCGTGGCCGAGGTGCTCGTCGCCGAGAACGGTCACGTCGTCGAGATCGGCGCGGCGCAGCCGCTCGGGCGGAGCGGCCGGGCCGTCACCGGCCGCGTGGCCACCGCGAACGGCGAGGAGCTCGGGGACGAGGTCCTCCGGGAGCGCGCGAACCTCGGCCGCGCCGGCGTGGCGTTCGTGTCGCTCGTCGTCGACGTCCACGGCGCCCTCGCGGCGCCGCCGCAGGTCCTCGCGCGCGGCGTCACGGGCGAGCTCGAGGGGGGCGCGCTGAGGGCCGCGGCGCGCGCGGTCGCCCAGGCGGTGAACGACTGCGAGCCGCGCGCGCGGCGCCGCGACAACGACATCATCGAGGCGGCGCGGCTCGCGGCGCGCCGGACGATCGAGGCGAAGCTCGGGAGGCGCCCGCTGGTGACGGTGGCGCTCACGCGGCTGTGACGCCCGCGGAGGAGAACGCCTCGCCGCAGGGCGGCGGCGCGGGTGAAGGCGACGCCGCGGCTGAAGGCGACGCCGCGGCTGAAGGCGGCGGCGCGGGCCATGGCGGCGGCGCGGGCCATGGCGGCGGGAAGCTCTCGGCCGCGGACTTCCTGGCGCCGGTGCTGCTCTCGTGCATCGAACGGGTGCGCGCCGACGCGCGGCGCGTCGTCGCCACGAGCGGGCAGGGCGCGGACGCCGAGCCGGACGTCGAGGCGGTGCACGACTTCCGCGTCGCGCTCCGCCGGCTCCGGACGCTGCTCAAGCCCGCGCGCCGCATCTACGGCAAGCGGCGGCTCCGGCCCATCGCGGACGGGCTCCGGGAGCTCGCGCGGGCGACCGGGACGCTGCGCGACGAGGAGGTGCTGCGCGAGACCCTCACCGCGCTCGAGCTGGACGACGGGGCGCGTGGCGCCGTCGACGCCTGGATCGCGCGGCGTTCGCGCCGGGAGCACGACGCGCGAGCGCACATCGTCGATCTGCTGCGGCGGGACCGGCCGGGCGACGCGACGGCGCCGCGCGACGCGGGCGCGCCGAAGGACAACGCGACGGCGCCGGGCGACGCATGCACGCCAAGGGATGACGCGACGGCAGGCAAGCGGCTCCGGCTGGAGAAGCACCTCGCGCGGCTCGAGCGGCGCGTCTCGCACAAGAAGAAGGCGAAGCGGCGCGGCGCCAAGGCGCTCGCGCGGCGAACGATCGTCGACGCCCTGGACGACGTGCGCGCGCTCGCGGCGACCGAGCCGAGCGACGGCGCGGGCATGCACGCGCTCCGGATCCGCTTCAAGCGGCTGCGCTACTCCGCCGAGACGTTCTCTCCGCTCTTCGGCGAGCGCGCCGAGCGCACGGCGAAGTCCGCGGCGCGGCTCCAGCGCCGCCTCGGCCAGCTCCACGACGTCGACGAGGCGCTCGCGCAGATGAGGAACGCCGAAGGGCTGTCGCCCGACGAGCGCGCGGCCGTCACCGGCGCGCTCAGCGCAGAGCGGGCGCGGATCGCCCACAAGGCGACCGAGGAGCTCGCGCAGGAGCTCGAGACGCTCGCGGCGCTCTGGTCGGACGAGCCTCCGACGCCCCCGCCAGGGTGACGCGGCGCGCGGCGCGCAGCGCAGCACGGAGCACCGCGGCAAGGGCGCCGCGGACGGGCCTGCAGGCTCCGGCTGCGGAGCCCGCGAAGAGGGCAGGCGGTTCGTGATACCGTCGCCAGGGCTTCATTTCCGAGGCGAAGCTCGCCGATCCCGGAGGTCGTGTTGCGCCGCTGTGCCTTCCCAAGCGTCACCGCGCTCGTCGCTCTCCTCGCGGCGAGCGCCTGCACCCAGGACTTCGACCAGTTCAACCCCCTGCCCTCCCCGGGCTCGTCCGGGAGCTCGGGCGGCGGCGGTCAGACGGCGGCCACCTCGGGCAGCGGCGCGGGCGGCGCCGAGCAATGCACGAACGGCGACGACGACGACCGCGACGGCGCGGTCGACTGCGCCGACGATGACTGCGCCGGGTTCGCCTGCGTCGCCGTCCCCGAGGGCTGGGAGGGGCCCGGCATCCTCTACGCGGGCCCGGACGCCGCGGACGTCGACTGCCCCGCGGGCTTTCCCATGCGCGTGGACGTGGGCGGCCGCGGTCCGCTCGACGAGCCGGCGACCTGCAGCCCGTGCGAATGCGGCGCGCCGACCGTGGCGTGCGAGGCGCCCAGGGCCACGGTGTACCGGGGCGAGGCGTGCGACGGGTCGAGCGCGACGCTGTCGGTTCCTGTCGATGGATGCTTCGTCGTGGAAGGCATCGATCCCGGCAGCTACCGCGCGCAGGCGCCCGACGTCGACACGGCGCGCTGCGAGGCGTCCGGCGGCGAGGCGACGCTGCCGCCGCCGCGCTTCGCGACCGAGGGGCTCGTGTGCGCCCCCAGGGCGGACACCGGCGGCTGCGCGGCGGGCGAAGCCTGCGCCCCGCGGGACATCGACGCGCCGTTCGAGCCGGGCGTCTGCATCTGGCGGGAGGGCGAGCGGCGCTGCCCCGACGGGTTCGACGAGCGGCACGAGTTCGCGAGCTCCGTGGACGACGACCGCGGGTGCACGCGGTGCACGTGCGACGCGGACGGCGTGGGCTGCGCGGCGACGCTGACCTTCTTCCAGAGGGACGGTTGCGAGAGGCCGATCGCGACCGCCTCCTTCGACGGCGCGTGCGCCGAGGACATCCCCGCTGCCGCCTCCCTGTCGCTCGAGGTGACCCCGACCGGCGACTGTCAGCCGCGCGGCGGCGCCCCTACCGGAGAGATCGAGGAAGGCGACGACAAGATCACCGTCTGCTGCGCCCGCTGAGCGGCGGCGCGCGGTCGCCCCCCGCGCCGCGCGACGCGGAGCGGCGTCGCGCGGCGGCCGACGCGGCTACTGCCGGAAGATCTCGACGCTCTCGAGGACGACGTCCTGGTTCGGCCGATCGCGCGTCGTCGCGACGTTGGCGATGCGGTGGACGACGTCCAGGCCGCTCACGACCTTGCCGAACACCGCGTGCCGGTTGTCGAGGTGCGGCGTGGGCCCCTCGGTGATGAACCACTGCGCGCCGTTCGTGTTCTTGCCGGAGTTCGCCATCGAGAGCACGCCGGCGCTGTCGTGCCGCAGCTCGGGGTGGAACTCGTCCGCGAACTTGTAGCCAGGGCCGCCGGTGCCCCAGAGCGGCGCCTTCTCCGGGTAGCGCGAGAGCGGATCGCCGCACTGGATCATGAAGCCGGAGATGACGCGGTGAAAGCGGACGCCGTCGTAACAGGGCGTGCCCTGCATGCCCTTGCCGCTCACCGGGTCTTTCCAGCTGATGGCGCCGGTGGCGAGGCCGACGAAGTTCTTGACCGTCTCGGGCGCGCGCTTCTCCTCGAGCCGGATGGTGATGTCGCCGAGCGAGGTCTTCAGTCGGGCGTGCAGCTCGCCGGTGCCGGGCACGTTGATCGGGGGGAATTCCATCGGGCCTTCTCCTGTTCCTTGCCGCCGGGGCGGCGACGTCAGCCGAATCAGCCGGAGAGGAGAGCCGCGCGGCCCCCCTGCTGCGGTCTGGTGCCGCGGTCTTAGCGCATCTCGCGCCGCGGGAGACCGGCGAAGTTGCCTCAGGCGCGCTCGAAGAGCGTCGCGATGCCCTGGCCGACGCCGACGCACAGCGAGGCGACCCCGACCTTGGCGCCGCGCGCACGCATCGCATGCACGAGCGTGCACGCGATGCGCGCGCCCGAGCAGCCGATGGGATGTCCGAGCGCGATCGATCCGCCGCGCACGTTCACGCGCGCCGGGTCGAGCTCCAGCGCCCGCGAGCACGCGAGCGCCTGCGCGGCGAACGCCTCGTTGAGCTCGAACAGATCCACGTTGGGCACGCGCAGCCCGGTCCGCTGGAGGAGCTTCTTCACGGCAGGGATCGGCCCCTCCCCCATCAGGTTGGGATCCACCCCCGCGGTCGCTGTCGCGACGACGCGCGCGATCGGCGTCGCGCCGGCGGCCTGGACGGCGTCGCTCGAGGCGAGCAGGAGGGCGGCGGCGCCGTCGTTGAGCGGCGACGAGTTGCCCGCCGTGACGGACCCGCCCTCGCGGAAGGCCGGCTTGAGCTTCGACAGCGCCTCGAGCGAGGCGTCGGCGCGCACCGACTCGTCGCGCTCGAACAGGACGGGATCGCCCTTCTTCTGCGGGACGGGGACAGGGACGACCTCGGCGGCGAAGCCCCCCGCCTCCCAGGCGAGCGTCGCGCGCTCGTGGGACAGCAGCGCGAACCGGTCCTGCTCCTCGCGGCTGATACCGTGCTTCTTGGCCACGTTCTCGGCCGTCTCGCCCATCGACTGGAGCTCGAACCGCGCGGCCATCCTCGGGTTCGGGTAGCGCCAGCCGAGCGTCGTGTCGTAGACGGCCGGCGCGCTCCGGTCGAACCGCTCGGCCTGCTTGGGCATCGAGAACGGCGCGCGCGTCATGCTCTCGACGCCGCCCGCGATCGCGCAGTCGGCCTCGCCCGTCGCGATCAGGCGCGCGGCGTCGGCCACCGCCTCGAGCCCCGAGCCGCAGAGGCGGTTCACCGTCACGCCCGGGACCTCGTACGGGAGCCCGGCGAGCAGGGCGGCCATGCGCGCGACGTTGCGGTTGTCCTCTCCGGCCTGGTTCGTCGCGCCGAAGACGACCTGATCGAGGCGCGGCGCGAGCGAGGATTGACGGCGCACGAGGGCGTCGATGACGAACGCCGCGAGGTCGTCGGGGCGGACCATCGCCAGGGCGCCGGCGTAACGGGCGATCGGGGTCCGGACGGCGTCGACGACGAAGACGGGGCGGAGAGCAACGGCCATGAAGCGAGCGTAGCTTCGCCTCGTGAAGGCGCCGTTGAAGATCGCGTGCGCTCGACGTCGGCTCGACGTCGGCTCGACGTCTGATTCCGCGTCCGTTCGGCGCGGCCCGCTGCGATGTTGCGTCCGCCTGCCGGAGGGCGCCGCGCCGGGCGCAGTCCGCCGGCCCGCCCCTTTCGCAGGCGGGCTTACACGCCCCTGCATCGATTCAACTCGGCTGCCCGATATTCACCGGACACCACCCTGCCTCGATATCCGGAGATGGCAGGAGCGACAGGACACGGTCGCTCCGGCGAGCCCGATTCGCCGGACCCGGGCTCGAACGCGACCGAGCCAGCCGATCCGTTCGGTACGTCGTGAGCGCTCGAGGCCTGAGCGCCGAGGAGACGGCAGCGGCTCAGTAGCTGTCGCTCGACCCGCCGCCGCCGGAGCGACCACCGCCGCCGCCGCCGAACCCGGAGCCGCCGCCGAACCCGGAGCCGCCGCGGCCGCCGCCACCGCGACCGCCGCCCCGGAAGAGGATCGCCTGCAGGGCGAACCACAGGAACCAGCGGAAGATGGGCGAGATGAGCGCGAGCAGCAGCGCTGCCACGACGGCGATGACCGTGACGCCGACCTTGATCGGCGAGACCGGGGTGGGCGCCGGTTGCGCGCCAGGGGCCGGTCGCCGCTCCTCCTCGGGCGTCCCGGCGATGAGCGCCCGGGCGATCTCTGTCGTCCCCTGATCGATGGCGTCGCGGAAACGATCCTGCCGGAGCAGCGGGTTGATCGTCTGCCGGATGATGTCGTTCGACTGGAGATCCGTCAGCGCTCCGCCCACGCCCTTGCCCGTCTCGATGCGGACGCGGCGCTCGGAAGGGGCGATCACCAGGAGGACGCCGTTGTCGGCCCCCCGCTGGCCGAGCTGCCACGTGTTGAAGGCCTCGTAGGCGACGTCCTCGATCGTCTCCCCTTCGAGCGATCCGGCCACGAAGGCGACGATCTCGAACCCGGTCTGGCGGCGGATGCGGTCGAGCTTGGCGTCGAGGGTGCGAATGTCGGCCGGGTCGAGGCGCCCCGCCGTGTCGACGACGTGCCCCGTGAGCGCCGGCGGCTTGAAGTCGGCGAGGGCGGGCCGGGCGACGAGCGCGCAGACGAGCGCGACGGCGGCCGCGACGGCGCGGACCACGGCCCGCAGCCGCACGCCGCTCGAGACCACCGGGCGCATCGCCGCCTCCCTCATCAGAACGAAACCTTGGGCGCCGATTGCACCTCGGGAGAGGCGGTGAAGTACACGCGCGGCTTGAACGGCTGACCCGTGGCCTTGTTCACCACCTGGCCCCGGATCTTCAGGAGCTCCGCGTTGTACTCGCGCGCCGCCTGGTTGTACTCCTCGCGCGCCCGGAGGATCCGGTTCTCGATGCCCTCGAGCTGGACCTGGAGGCCATGGAAGCTCTGGTTCGCCTTGAGATCGGGATATTGCTCCTGCACGACGAGGAGCCGTGAGAGCGAGCCGCTGAGCTGCTCCTGCGCCTTCTGGAAGGCCTGCACCTTCTCGGGATCGGTCAGGTCCTCCGCCTTGAGCTGGATGCTCGTGGCGCGGGCGCGCGCCTCGGCGACGCTCGCCAGCGTCTGCTCCTCGTGCTTGGCCGACGCCTTCACGACCGCCACGAGGTTCGGGACGAGATCGTAGCGGCGCTGGAGGTTCGCCTCGAGATCCGACCACTTCTGGGCCGCGATCTGATCCTTCTCCACGAGCACGTCGTAACGCTGGCAGCCGATCGCCGACACCATGAGGGCGAGCACCGCCAGGAAAAGGGGAACCACCGTCAGGCGCTTCCGGAACGACAATTGGTGAACAATCCGCATGACTGACTCCAGGGTCGCTTGCTTCACCGCTCGGGGTAGACGCGGTTCGTCGCCATGCAAGACCTCGGCCCCGGTGCGCCCGCAGGCGCCGTACGGTCCGGAGCGACGGTGACGTGATAGCCTCTCGCGCTGCGATCACGCCCCAGCCTTCCCCTGCAGGCGGGCCACAGGCGTGGCGCACCGCCACAGTCGACGGACCCGATGAGCCACCGCATCGCAGCCCATTCGCTCAGCCCCGCAGCGTATGCGCCGTTCGGCGACGTCCTCATGGCCGCGCCGCACGGACAGGCGGGCAAGCCGGCCAACCAGGGGACGGCCCGCCGCTTCGATCACCTCGCGGCGCTGGAGAACCTCCGTCCCGGGCGCGCCGCGCTGAACGTCTCGGTGTTTCGCTGCGCGCCCCGGACGACCTTTCCGATCCCGATCGCGCTGCTCGAGAAGCACCCCGGCTCGACGCAGGCGTTCGTGCCGATGACAGCGCGCCGCTACCTCGTCGTCGTCGCGCTGGGCGGCGACCGGCCCGACCTCGGCACGCTCGCCGCCTTCATCGCCAACGGCGCGCAGGGCATCACCTATCGCCCCGGCGTGTGGCACCACCCGATGATCGCGCTCGACGCCGAGACCGACTTCGTCTGCATGGTCTGGGAAGACGGATCTCCCGGCGACTGCGCCGTCGTCGCGTACGACGAGGCCGAGCAGGTCGCGATCGCGCTCGACCCCTGATCCCCGGACCTCTCCTGCGTCGCCGCCGGTCCTGCGACGCGCGGCGCCGGCGCCGCAGGCGCGACCGCGGCGGCGGAGGCCGCTCCCTCCGCGCCGCGCCCCTCCGCGCCGCGCCACCTCGCGCGCGGCGCCGCAGCCTCCGGGCGCGCGCCGCGCTATAGAGGCGGCCCGACCCGTCATGCGCCGCTCGACCCCCAATTGCTCGTTCGTCGCGCAGGAGCAGCGAAGGCTGCTCGCCGCGCTCGATGTCCTCGACGTCGCCGCCGTCGCCCGCATCCTCGAGGAGTTCGTCACCAGCGAGCGCAGGGCGCGGCTACGCGGCGTCATCGCGGCGCGGCTCGACGCGGTCACCGTGGCCATGGACGCGCCGCACGACCCGCACAACGGGGCCGCCGTGCTCCGGTCCTGCGACGCGTTCGGCCTGCAGCGGCTGCACATCATCGAGCGGGCCGAGCCCTTCCTCGTCTCGAACACCGTCTCGCGCGGCTCGGAGCGCTGGGTCGACGTGAACGCGCACGCGACGACGGAGGCCGCGGTGGCCGCGCTCCGCGCCTCGGGGCACGAGCTCGTGGCGACCCACCCGGACGGCGAGCTGACGCCGCGCGACCTCTCGAGCATCCCGCGGCTCGCGCTGGTGCTCGGCAACGAGCGCGACGGCATCCGCCCCGACCTCGCCGCCGCCTGCGCCCGCGCCGTGCGCGTCCCGATGCGCGGCTTCGCGGAGAGCCTCAACGTGAGCGTGACCGCGGCGATCCTCCTCGAGCACGCGACGAACGGCCGCCCGGGCGATCTGCCCGAGCCCTACCAGAGCCGGCTCTACGCCCGCGCGCTGGTGCTCACCGTGCCGCACGCCGCGGAGATCCTGGCCGCGCGGGGCATGCACCTGCCGTCGCCGCTCGGGGGGCCGCCCCCGCCCCCGCCGAAGCCGCGCGGCCCGAAGCCGCGCCGGCCAGCGCTGCCGGGGGCCGGAGAGCGCGGCGCGGGCGCCCCCGAGGAGCGCGAAGGTGGCTAGCATGCAGCCCCCCATGCGAAGCCCCGTTCCCCCGCGGCGCGCCCGCCGCGCCCGCGGCGCCGTCCCGCCCCTGCCGGCCCCCCGCGGCCTCCGCGCGCGCCTCGCCGCTGCCTGCGCGGCGCTCGCCTCCCCGCGCGCGGCGCTCGCCTTCCCGCGCGCGGCCGCGCCGCTCGCCCTGCTGCTCGCGGGCTGCATCGAGGTGCCGCCGCCCCCGCCGAGGCCGCCGCTCGAGCCGAAGGACCTCCAGGTCTCCGAGGGCGTCGGGCTCGAGATGGCCTGTACGCCGACGGGCGTCGAGCTCTGCTTCGACGCCCGCGACAACAACTGCAACGGCGTCATCGACGAGGGGTGCGGGCTCCACACCGGGATCCTCCAGTTCACGATCGCCTGGGAGGAGCCCGAGGCCGACGTCGACCTCAACGTCTACGACCCGACGGGAGAGCTCGCCCGCATCGGCGAGCCGACCGCGAGCGGCCTCATGAAGGACCGCGATTGCCCGCGCGCGAGCGGCGAGTGCCAGGAGCAGAACGTGGAGAACGTCTTCCTCACCGAGGGCGAGCCGGTCCGGGGCCGCTACCGCGTCGTCGTGCGGCTCGACAAGCTGAACGACGCGACCGCTCCCATCCGCGTCCGCCTGAGCGCGCGGATCGGCCAGCGCTCGTACAGCATGGCGCTCGACCTGTCCCCGTCCGCCTCGACCGAGGAGAAGAGCGTCGAGTTCACGCTCTGAACCCCTGGCGAGGCGCGCCTGCCGTGGTCACAACGCGACCACGCCCCCCGCGCATCCGGCCTATCCGCCCTCGCGGCAACCGTGCGCGAGCAACGCGAACCGCGCGAGAGACGACGCGCGCGCGAGCGCTCCGCGCGCGCCTCGCGGCCGCCGCGCGGTTGACGTCCGCCGCTCCCCCACCTTAAAAGACATGGCCATTTTACACTCGGAGATGTCCCGCGAATGAATCCCACGTGGATGCTCACATTGCTCGTCGGCCTCTTCGCCGCCTTTGCGTGGAGCGCCAACCGGCGTTGGCAGCTCCTCAAGGTCGGGCGCGGGGAAAGCCGGCTCGATCGGATCGCCGAGCGCCTCAAGGGCACCTGGGAGTACGCCTTCCGGCAGCGGAAGATGGGTTACTACCCGCTCGCCGGGCTGGCGCATAAGCTCATCTTCTTCGGATTCCTCGTTCTCCTGCTCCGCACGCTGATCCTGTGGGGCCGCGGCTTCGACCCGGCGTTCGACCTCTGGATCCTGGGGCACCAGCCCGTGCAGCTTCCGGGCATCGGCGCGGTGCCGCTCGGGGGCATCTACGAGTTCGTGAAGGACGTCATGGCGACGCTGGTCGTCGCCGGCGCGCTCGTGTTCATCTACTACCGGGCGATCAGGCGCGAGCGGCGCATGACCCTGTCCGGCGAGGGGCTGCTCATCCTCGGCATCATCCTCACGATGATGGTGAGCGACATGCTCTACGACGGCGCCGCGATGGCGCTGCACCACCGGTGGTCGACGATGACGTGCGCCCCCGGCGACGCGGCGCTCTGCGAGCGCATCGCGACGGTCACGGCCCCGTTCGCCGGCGTCCCCGCGGATCCGGCGGCGCTCCGCTGGCACCTCTTCCCCGCCCCGGCGGGGTCGCTCTTCGGCGTGCTCCTCGGCGGCGCCAGCCCGGGGACCCTCGTCGTCCTCGCGCACGTCGGGTTCTGGACGCACGTCACGCTGGTGCTCGTGTTCCTCAACCTGCTGCCGCACTCGAAGCACTTCCACATCATCACGGCGATCCCGAACGTCTTCGCGCGCAACCTCGACCCGCGCGGCCGGCTGCCGCTCGTCGCGGGCAGCGCCGAGGCGATCGGCGAGATGGTCATGAAGGCCGCCGAGGAGCCCGAGAAGGCCGAGCCGGTCGGCGTGGGCCGCATCGAGGACTTCACCTGGAAGGCGATCCTCGACTTCTACACGTGCACCGAGTGCGGCCGCTGCACCGACAACTGTCCGGCCCACAAGACGGGCAAGATGCTGAGCCCCAAGCAGCTCACGCTCGACCTGCGCGACCACCTGTACGGCCGGGAGAGCGAGTTCATCAACAGGCCGGGCGGCCCGAGGGGCGCCGCCGCGAACGGCCACGCCCAGGCGAACGGACAGCCCGGCGACGGGGCGGCGACGGACGGCCAGGGCGCCGAGGCGCAGGCCGAGCAAGCGGAGCAGGCCGCGCCGGAGAACCCGGTCCCGAGCCCCGAGCCCGCGTACAAGCCGGTCGACCTCGTGGCGAACGTCGTCCACCCGGACGTGCTCTGGGCGTGCACGACGTGCCGCGCCTGCGAGGAGCAGTGCCCGGTGATGATCAGCTACGTCGACAAGATCGTCTCCATGCGCCGCCACCTCGTCATGGTGAAGGGCGAGTTCCCGGCCGAGCTCGGCAATCCGTTCAACGCGATGGAGGTCAACGGCAACCCCTGGAACCTCGCGCGCATCGATCGCGGCAACTGGGCCGAGGGGCTCGAGGTCCCGACCATGGCGGAGAAGCCGCAGGCGCCCGTGCTCTACTGGGTCGGCTGCGCGGCGAGCTACGACGACCGCGCGAAGAAGATCGCGCGCGCGACAGCCCGGCTGCTGAAGGCCGCCGGCGTCGACTTCGCGATCCTCGGCCAGGAGGAGACGTGCACCGGCGACCCGGCGCGCCGCGCGGGGAACGAGTACCTCTTCGCGATGCTCGCCGAGCAGAACGCCGCGACCCTGAACGGCTACAAGGAGCAGGGGGGCATCCGGAAGATCATCACGACCTGCCCGCACTGCTTCAACACGCTCGCCAACGAGTACCCCGATTTCGGCGCGAAGTTCGAGGTCGTGCACCACACCGACTTCCTCCTCGGCCTCGTCGCCGAGAAGAAGCTCGTCCCGAAGAAGCCGGTCCAGGGCAAGGTCGTCTTCCACGACTCCTGCTACCTCGGCCGCTACAACGACGTGTACGAGCAGCCGCGCGACATCCTGAAGAGCATCCCCGGCGTCCAGCTCGTCGAGGCCGAGGGGTGGAACCGGCAGAAGGGGCTCTGCTGCGGCGCCGGCGGCGCGCAGATGTGGATGGAGGAGCAGAACAAGGACCGCGTGAACGTCAAGCGGACGCTGCAGCTCCTCCAGACCGAGGCGAAGACGATCGCGACCGCCTGCCCGTTCTGCCAGACGATGATCACGGACGGCCTCAAGGATCAGTCCAAGGAGGACTCGATCCGCCAGCTCGACGTCGTCGAGCTGCTCGAAGAGAGCTGCGCCCTCGACCGCCCGGCCGGCAGCCGCGCGGCCTCCGCGCAAGAGGCCGCCGATACGGCCGCGTCCGCCAGCGCCTAGACCCCTCCCAGTTCTGCTGCGAGCGCACGCGGGACCGCCGCGCCGTGAGGACCACGGCGCACGATCCCGCGTGTTTCCCCACATTTACGCCCTGGAGCAAGCCTGACGGAGATCAGGAGCAGCCTTCTCGTGCGTCCCGTCTCGGCCTGAGCTAGATTCGGCCGTGCCGCCGGAGGTGGATGTGATTGAAGGCGCTCTGAAGGGGACAGCAAACCTGGACCCCCGCCCTACGCCGGAAGGGACCGCGAACGCGGATTACCGGCTCACCGGGACATTGACTCACCCGATCTGCATCTCGGTCGACGCGGTCGCCGACAGCGCGCTGCGCGCGCGCCAGGCGGCCTCGGGCGCAACGGAGCTCCGCTGCGACGTGTGCGAAACGGCCATCGAGGGCGAGCCCGCCGGGCGCGGCCTCTATGTGTGGTCGCGCGGCGACGAGCTCCGGTTCGAGGAGCCCGCCCTGTGCGGCGGCTGCGCCGTCGCCATCGGGATGACCGCGCTGTCCGCCTGGAACGTCGAGGAAGAAGAGGGCTGAGCCCGCTCCTGCGGCCCGCCGAGCGGCGCGGGCCGCGCCGCCGCCCGGCGGCCTGTGCTCCACCGCAGCGTCACTCCATCGCGTGGGTTTCCCGTCAGAACGCCTCGCCGATCGCCAGGTTCACGGCGATCGGCAGCACGTCGAGGAGCGCCTCCGGGGTCCGCTCGTCGTCGGGCCAGCCCGCCTCGCCGGGCGTACACTTGCCGAGCACCTGCAGGCACGGGACGCGGTAGCCGACGTCGAAGCGAAGCGGGCCGACAGGCGTCGTGTAGCGCAGCCCGACGCCCGCCGAGACGTGCGGCCGCTGCGCCCCCGAGCGGAAGAGCCCGAACCCGCGCTTGACGTCGCCGGCGTCGGCAAAGATCACGGTGCCGAAGCTCTCCCCGAGCGGGATCCGGAGCTCGAGGCTCGCTTCCCAGAGCTGCCGGCCGCCGATCGGGATCAGCGGGGCCTCCGCGGCGGCGTTCGTGCCGCCCCGCGCGGTGGGAGACGGCACGCGCGCGTGGGGGCCGACCTCGTTGAAGCCGTAGCCGCGGTTGCTCGTCGCGCCGCCGCTGAAGAACCCGCGGAACTGCATGAGCTGGAGGTCGGCGCCGCACCTCGCCCTCTCCTCGGCGCTCGCCCCGGCGTCGCACCGGGTCGGGTCGAAGGACGCCTCGCCGTACTGGAGATCCGAGTTGGTCGGGATGAGCCACCCGGTCATCAGGCGGAAGCCGAGGGTCCATCGCCGCGAGACCGGCAGGTAGGCGCGGAACTCGGGCTGCAGGCGGATGTCCCGAGCGTCGTGGAACCTCTTCTCCCGGACCGCGGTCGGTCCGACGAGGGCCCTGGCCAGCGCTGTGTCGGCCTCCAGATAGCCGGCGAGCTGAGCGTCGAGCGAGACGTAGTAGCCATGGTGGGGGGATAACCTGTCGGGCTTCCCCGCGCGGTTCAGGCGGCGATCGTAGGACACGGTCGCCTGGAGATAGGGGATGAAGATGGTCCCGAACCCCACGGGCAGCGGCGCCGAGTTGTAGGTGAACGGGCTGTTGAGCTGAACGTTGTAGAGAAGGGCGGCGTTCAGGTCCGACTTCAGGAACGGCCGCTCGAGGCCGATGGATCCGACGTACTCGCGGTAACCTACAATCGAGTGCTCCGCTTTTTCCTGAGGAGGGTCTGCAGCATTTCCCGACTCCCCCTCTCCCGCGTCGGGATCGTCATCCGGCTTTGTGCAGAACTCGCCTGTCTGCGGGCAGTAGAGCTTGAACGAGCCGCGCAGCACCGCGGCCGTGCGCCGCTCGATCGCGCCCGGCTGGCGGAGCTCGGAGCGGATCTGGATCTCCGGCAGGAGGCGGAAGTCGTCCTTCAGCTCGCCGAACAGGGTCGAGAACTCCACCGGGTAGAACACGACCCCCGGCCTCGCCTCGATGTTGAAGCGGCGAAGCCCGCCGAGGAAGTTGCGGTCCTCCCACCCGGCGACGAGGTGCGCCTCGACGCGCGAGCCGACCTCGGCGCCGCCGCCGAGCCGCACGGCGCGCAGCGCCGCGGGCTCGACGGAGAAGGTCACGGGGACAACCGGGTTCCTCGGCTGCCCGGGCGGCGCGAGCTCGGGCTTCACGGCGACGGCGCCGAACACGCCGAAGTCGGCGAGCGCCTGCTCGGCGTCCGCGAGCACCGCGGTCGAGAAGCGCTCGCCCTCCTCGATGCCGATCGCCGTCCTGACGGGCGCCTCCGGGATCTCGCCGAGCCCCTTCAGGTAGACCTTGCCGAACGTGCACTCGGGGCCGAGCTCGATCGTGTAGCGGACCCGCGCCTCGTTCTTCACGAGGTCCACGTCGACGTGCCCCTCGACGGTCGCGTAGGCGAAGCCGCGATCGGTGAGGACCCGGAGCAGCGCCTTCTTGATCTCCTCGTACTGCTCCTCGTCGAGGCGCTCGCCGATCTTCAGCTGGTCCTTCGCCTCGGTCACCGGCCGGGCGATGTCCCGCCCCTTCTCCAGCGTCCAGTCCCGCCACTGGAGATCCACGGACGCGACCTTCACCGGATCTCCCTCGGAGACGACGATGCGCACCCGGACGCGCCCCTCCTTGTCCGGGCCGCCCATCCGCTGCACCCGCGCCGCGCGCGCCCTCGCGCTGTAGAACCCGCGCGCCCGGTAGTACCGCTCGATCCGGGCCATGTCGCGCTCCAGGACGAACCGGTCGAAGCGCTCGTACTCGACCGTCAGCGCGTCCCAGATGCTCAGGATCGGCACGCGCTCGAACGCCCCGCCGAGCAGGTGCGAGCTCTCGGCCGTCGCGATGCGCTCGGCGAGCTCATCGCCGCTGATCACCCGCTCGCCCTCGAAGGACACCTCCTCGATGGCGCACCCGCTGAGGTCCGGGCGCGTACACGGCGGCGGCTGACGCGAGGCAGTGCAGGCCGACGCCCCGAGCGCAACGGACGAGACGAGCGCTGCGGCGACGGATCGCGCGAGCGGGGCCCGGACACCTGAAAGGTAACTTTCGGTTGTGCCGGCGGCGATGCGATCGCCCCGGTGTGCGCGATGGCGAGGATTCAACGTTACGCCTGTGTTTTCGATATGCTGCCGTCCGCTCCGACCGTCGAGTGCCCGCCCCGGGTCTGGGTGGGCGCTCGGAGCGCGGCGCGAGCGAGGGAGAGCCTACGAGATGGCAGAGCCGACGCAAAAGGAACCTGGTGCCGGTGGGTACCTCGGATATGGATTGCCGCACGAACCTGGGGTGCCCGGCGCGCCCACGAACGCCGGCGCGCCGCTCGGAGCCCCTCCCCCCGAGGAGCGGCGCGGCGCCCTGAAGGCGCTCGTGGCGATCGGCGGCCTGGCCTACGCGGGCGCGCTCGCCGCCCCGGCGGCGACCTTCCTGGCCGGCCCCGCCGCCGCCGGCGGCTCCGCAGGCGGGCGCGAGCGCTGGGTCCGGGTCGGGCGCCTCGATGATCTGCCGCCGGGCGAGCCGCGGCGCCTCAAGGTGATCGGCGAGGAGCGCGACGCCTTCACGGTCGCGAAGGACCAGATGCTCGGCGCGATCTGGGTCATCCGCGAGGGCGAGAAGATCCGCGCGATGAGCGCCTCGTGCCCGCACCTCGGCTGCGGCATCGAGCTCAACGACGACAAGAAGAGCTTCAACTGCCCGTGCCACGCGTCGCGCTTCGCGCTGTCGGGCGCGCCGGAGACCGGGCCGTCCCCGCGCCCGATGGATCCGCTCGCCACGCGCGTCGTGGACGGCTGGCTCGAGGTGGACTTCCGGCGTTACCGTGACGGGACCGCCGAGCTCCAGGAGATTGCAGGGTGAGCCTCGGCGACTGGCTGAACGAACGCATCGGGCACCGCGAGCCCATCCGCCGCCTGCTCGACGAGCCGATCCCCGGCGGCGCGCGCATCGGCTACGTCTGGGGGGGCACGATCGCGCTGCTGCTGCTCGTCGAGGTCGTCACGGGCGCGCTGCTCATGTCGGCCTACGCGCCGAGCGCGACGACGGCGTGGGCGAGCGTCGCGCACATCAACTTCACCCTGCGCGCCGGCTGGCTCATCCGGGGCCTCCACTACTTCGGGGCGCAGGCGCTGATCGTCCTGATCGCCGTCCACCTCGGGCAGATCGCGATCCACGGGGCCTACCGCGCGCCGCGCGAGGTGAACTGGCTGGTCCAGCTCGGCCTGTTCGGCGTGATCCTCGGGTTCGCCTTCTCGGGCAACCCGCTGCCGTGGGACCAGGACGGCTACTGGGGAGCGCGCGTCGAGACGGGCATCATGGGCGCCGTCCCCGTCGTCGGGCCGGCCACGCAGCAGCTCGTCGTCGGCGGGACGTCGCTCGGCCACCTGACCGTGACGCGGCTCTACAGCCTGCACGTCTTCGTGCTGCCGGCGGTCATGGCCCTGCTGCTCGCCGCGAGCTTCGCGCTGTTCCGCAAGCACGGCTTCGGCGCGCCGCACGGCGCCGATCTCCGCAAGGCGGACCGGTTCTACCCGAAGCAGCTCGGCATGATCCTGCTGGCCGCGGCGCTCGTGCTCGTCGTCATCTTCGACCTCGCGGCCATCGAGCACGGCGCCCCGCTCGAGGCGCCAGCGGACCCGGTGAGCGACTACACCGCCCGCCCGGCGTGGTACTTCCGCCCGCTCTTCGAGCTGCGCAAGTTCTTCCCCGGCAAGCTGGAGCTCATCGCGACCGTCGGCGTGCCGGGGGTCGTCGGGCTGTACCTCGCGCTGCTCCCGTTCATCGATCGGAAGCCCGGCCCGCTCCGCGCGCGGATCCCGGCGCTCGCGCCGCTGTTTTTCGTCGGCCTCGGGGCCGTGGGCCTGCTGGCGATGTCGTTCGTGGCCGACCGGAAGGACGAGGGCTACCAGCGCTCGCAGGCGCAGAACGCCGAGCGCACCGCGCGCGCGATGGCGCTGTTCAAGCAGGGCGTCCCGCCCGAGGGCGCGCTCGCGATGCTCCGGAACGACCCGGAGATCCGCGGCGAGGACCTCTACAAGAAGGAGTGCGCGAGCTGCCACCGGCTGAACGATCTCGGCCCGCCCAAGGACAAGCAGACGGCGCCGGACCTCACCGGGTTCGGGACGAAGGCCTGGGCGCTCGAGGTGCTGAGGGATCCGGACGCCGACCACCTCTTCGGCAAGACGGCGTTCAAGGAGATGATGCCGTCGGTGTCCAAGCCGCCCGCGGACCCCGAGGCGGCGAAGATGTTCACGCCGATGAGCGAGGCCGACCAGGAGACGATCGTCGCGTTCCTGGAGGCGCAGGCGCGCGGGGAGACCGCCGCCGGGACGCCGGGCGAGAAGCTCGTCCGGCAGCGGTGCACGAGCTGCCACCGGCTCGACGGCAAGACCGACGACGAGGAGTCCGCCGCGCCCGAGCTGCGCGGCTGGGCCTCCATCCCGTGGATCGAGGCGCAGATCACGAACCCCGGCAGCGGCAAGGCCTACCCGCCGGCGGCCATGTCGAAGGACCTCGAGGGCCACATGCCGGCGTTCGAGGACAAGATCGCCGCGAACGACAGGAAGCTCCTCGCCGCCTGGGTGTACCGCCGCGCGCGCGGGGAGTCCGGGAAGCCGACCGCCGCCAAGACGCCCTAGAACAACGGTCACGTTGATCGAGCGAGAAATGAACCGCCAAGACGCCGAGGGCGCCAAGAAGAAGACAATGCCTTGGCGTCTTGGCGGTTCGAAGTTCTGCTCGTTTCAGGCGGGTTCAACCCGTTTGTCGCTCTAGAAAAAGCCCTGGGCGCACAGCGCGCGGACCGCCGTCGTCCCAGGCTTTCCTCGCCCCCATCTCGAACACTCCCTGAACGTCGGCCGATGAACGTCGGCGCGGCGCTCGCCAGAGCGGCGCGATCCGTTCGGGTCAAGGCGCGCGCCGGCATGCGCCCGCGCGGGGCGCCCGCGGTGCGGCGCGCCGGCACGCGCGGTGCTGTGCGGCCCGAAGGAGCGAGCCGGTGGCGACATCGTGCACGGTCGCCTCCGCGCCGGCGTGCGCGCGGCGCTCGCCTCGAGGGCAACGTCGAGGACAACGGCGCGCGCATCCCAGAAAGGGCAGGACCGGTGGACCTGGATGCGGCTGTGAAGCATCACTTCCCGTGGGTCGCGGGCACGATGATCGCGCTCGCCGTCTACTTGCAGGCGACCGGGGTCTCGCGCCTGGCCGGGGGGGCGATCATCCCGGACAGAGCCGCCCGGCTCTCTTCCGTACCCCCTGCCCCCCGCCGTGCGCCGCACGACGGCCTCCACGCGACGAGCGCCGAGGCGATCCTGCGGCGCAACCCGTTCGACTCCGCGACCGGGCCGCTCCTCCCGCCGCCCGGCGGCGCTGACGAGGGGCGCGCGCCCGCGCCGGGCGGCGCTGCCGAGGGGCGCGCGCCCGCGCCGGGCGGCGCTGCCGAGGGGCGCGCGCCCACGCCGGGCGGCGATGCATGGCGGCGCGATCCGATCTGCGAGGCCGGGCGCGTTGTTCTCATCGCGGCGTCGGAGGACGCGGCGTGGTCGTTCGCGGCGATCGAGGGCCCCGACGGACGGACGGAGCTCCAGCGGCTCGGCAGCCGCACGCCGGGCGGCACCATCGCGCGCATCGCCTGGGACCGCGTCTGGATCGCCGCGGGCGGCGCGCGCTGTCAGATGCGGCTCGGGGGCGCCCGGGTCGAAGAGGCGCCGCCAGAGCCGCCCAGGCCTCAGGCCAGGCCGGTCGGCGGCGACGCCAGCCTGATCCCGCCCGAGATCGCCGCGCGCCTCCAGCGGGCGAGCGCCACGGAGATCCACGTCGACCGTGCGGCGGTCGAGCGGATCCTCGATCAGCAGGCGGGCCTCCTGCGCGCCGCCCGGACGATCCCGGACGGCCGGGGGGACCCGATCGTCGGGCTGAAGCTCCGGCTCAGGCGGGGCTCGCCGCTCGAGACGCTCGGGCTGGAGAGCGGCGATCTGCTGCGGTCGATCAACGGGTTCGACGTCACCGACCCCGAGCGGGTGCAGGAGGCCCACGCGCAGCTCCGGACCGCGAGCCACCTGTCGATCGCGATCGAGCGCGGCGGCCAGCTCATGACCGTCGACGTGAGCGTCCGCTGACGGCGGCGCGCGCCGGCGGCGCGGGGCTCAGCCGAACGCGTCGACGGCCGCCCGGGCCGGCCGGCTCGCGAGCGACGGCGGCGCGACCGACTCCCACCAGGCCGCCGCGTGCTGCTCGGTCCACGCGGCGTCCATGCGCAGCGCGGCGAGCCGCTCGGACAGCTCGCGCGCCGACTGCGGCCGCTTCGCCGGGTCCTTCTCCAGGCAGTCGAGCACGATGCGGTCGAGCGCCGGCGGGATCGCGCGCGCCGCCCGCTTGGACGGCTCGACGGGCGCCTCGGTCGCGTGGAGCAGCACCATCTTCATCGCCGTCTCGCCCTCGAACACGAGCGCGCCCGTGAGCAGCCAGTAGGCGACGCACCCGAGCGAATAGATGTCGGTCCGGCCGTCGATCGGGCGATCGCCGGTCACGACCTCCGGCGCCATGAACGCGGGCGTCCCGGTGATCGCGTTGTCCGCCGTCAGCGTGGAGGGGGCCGCGTCCTTCCTGCGCTCGGCCACCAGCCCGAAATCGAGCACCTTCAGGAAGTCGAGATCCGCGCCGTAGCGGCACAGGAACAGGTTCGCCGGCTTGATGTCGCGGTGCACGAGGAAGGCCTTGTGCGCCTCGTGGAGCGAGTGGCAGGCCTGCCGGAGCAGGTGGACCACGCGCGCGGGCGGCTGCGGGCCGTCCAGCTTGACGAGGGTGTCGAGGTCCATGCCTTCGAGCAGCTCCATCACGTAGTAGAACGACCCGTCGCGGGCGACGCCGAAGTCGAAGAGGCTTATCGTGTGCGGCGACCGGAGCGCCGCCGTCGCCTGCGCCTCGCGTTCGAACCGCACCTTCGCGGTGCCGTAGCTCGCCGCGCCGCCCTCGAACGCCTCGGGGCGGATCAGCTTCACGGCCGCCGGGCGCGCGAGCATCCGGTGCTTCGCGCGCCACACCTCGCCCATGCCCCCGCCGCCGAGCCGCTCGACGAGCCGGTAGCTGCCGAGCTCCCGCACCGCGTCGAGCTTGCGCCCGAGCCCGAAGACGACGCGCGACACGAGCACGGAGAGCGCCAGCGCGACGACGCTCGGGAAGAAGCGGCGGAGCATCGCGTCGCGCGAGGGCAGCTCCATGAACCCCGACGCGACGAGCCCCCAGAGGCACGCCGGCTCGGTGAGGATCGCCAGCGTCGAGGTGAGCAGCGTGCGCACGCTCGGGGCCGGGACGATGATGGGGAACATCAGCACCCAGATCGCCACCGGCGACCAGCCCGGCAGCATCGGCCCCTCGGGCCACGGCTGCGCGTTCGTGACCACGGCGAGCGAGGCGGCGCCCAGGATCTTGTAGGCGAACGACAGATCGACGATCCGCGGCGGCGAGAGGAGCCTCCGCCGCGCGACGACGAAGAGCGCGGCCGAGACGAGCATGAACGGCAGGTAGACCGCGAAGCGGATCGCGTGAGGTCCGAGCCGGAGGCTCGGGAAGATCTCCGATACGGCGAAGCCGAGGGCGCCGACGACGACCGTACAGAGCGACATCCAGGCGACGCGCCGCACCGCCTGCTCCTCGAGGTCCGGCGGCAGCCGGGGCGACAGCCACGCCCAGCGCGACGTCGCGCAGCTGCTGGCCTCGGGGCCGAGGAAGATGGTCTCGCTCATGGCGTCGCGCGCGGCGCTCCGCCGCGCTCGCCAGCCTTTAGGGGAGCTGGCAGGCGGCGGGAATAGGAAGCGTCGCGCGCGGCACGGCGCCGCCGTCGCCCTCGCGCGGGGCGCCGCGCCGCCGCGCGCCGGAGCAAGCTCACTTCCGGAGCAGGCTTACTTGGAGAAGACCTGCGCGGCCGCGATGCCCGCGCCCTTCGTCGCCTTGAGGATCACCTTGCCCGGGCCGCCGATCGGCAGCGGGTTCTTCCAGCAGCCGGAGGCCTTGCCGCCGAGCGTCGCCGCGGCGCCGGTGGTGCTGTCCTGCGCGAGCACCACGGGCGGCAGCGCGGGCGCCGGCTGCGAGACGAGCTGGATGTCGAGCTCCTGGACCCCGATGCCGATGCCGACGACCGTGTAGCACTTGCCGGCCGAGATGTTGATGTCCTGCTCCAGCACCTGGCCCTCCTGGAACTGACCCGCGAACGGCCCGCCGTCCGCCTTCATCCCCGGGGCCTCGGTCGTGCCCATCCCCTGGAGGATCGGCGTGGCGGCCACTGCGGCGACGGGCGGGACCGGCGTGGCGACGGTGCCCGCGGGCGCGGCGGCGGTGGTGGCCGGGGTCGCTGCCGTCGCGGGCGTGGTCGGCACGGCCGCGGCGCACCACTGGCCGGGCGGGCACGGGTTTGTCGGGTCCGTCGTCGGCTCGGGCGTGGACGAGCACGCGAGCGCTCCGAGCGCGGCGAGGCAGAGCGGGAGTACGTGGAAGACACGCATCATGAGAATGCTCCTTCGATGGGCATGAGCTCGCCCGATCACAGAACCAGGTGCCAGCGCTTCTTACACCGGCTGCGGTTCGACGTGTGGGGAGAGCGCGCGAAGCAGCGATCTCGGCAGCGCCCGCGCCATCACCGAGCGCCCAGCGCGGGCGCCGGGCGCCGAGCGCCGAGCGCCGAGCGCCGAGCGCCGAGGCCGCCAGAGGCCGGCGGCCGCCCGCCGCGCCGCTTTGCGCCCCGCCCCTGACGTGCTATCCGAGGTTGGGCCAGCGCGGTCTTGCAATTCCAAGTAGTCAAACTATACACGTGATTCGCGTCACCTGCGTGGGACGGCAGTGCGCGCCCAGTGGTGGACCTCCCAGCGTGCCTTGCCTCCTGGCCTCTCCTGGCTCGGCGGCGGCGCGCGCCGCACGAGGTCCGTACCGCTGCGTCCTTTGCGCCCGGCGTCGTCGCGCGGATAGCGCGCATCCGTCGGAGCAGCCATGAGCCAGGATCAGAAGCCCCCTCCCGCCGAAGGCAACGCCCTCTGGTACAAGGACGCGATCATTTACGAGCTCCACGTCCGCGCGTTCAGCGACTCGAACGCCGACGGGATCGGCGACTTCGAGGGGCTCATCGAGAAGCTCGACTATCTCCAGGATCTCGGCGTCACCGCGATCTGGCTCCTGCCGTTTTACCCCTCGCCGCTGCGCGACGGCGGATACGACATCGCAGACTACACGAACATCAACCCGTCTTACGGGACCCGGCGAGATTTCGCCCGCCTGCTGCGCGAGGCGCACCGCCGCGACATCCGCGTCATCACCGAGCTCGTCCTGAACCACACATCGAACGAGCATGAGTGGTTCCAGCGGGCGCGGACGTCCCCCAAGGGCTCGCGCTGGCGCGACTTCTACGTGTGGAGCGACACCCCCCACCGCTACAAGGACGCCCGGATCATCTTCAAGGACTTCGAGACGTCGAACTGGGCCTGGGATCCGGTGGCCAACGCCTATTACTGGCACCGCTTCTACTCCCACCAGCCCGACCTGAATTTCGACAACCCGGACGTGCACGCGGCCGTGTTCAAGGTCGTCGACTTCTGGCTGGAGATGGGCGTCGACGGGCTCCGGCTCGACGCCGTGCCGTACCTCTACGAGCGCGACGGGACGAACTGCGAGAACCTGCCGGAGACGCACGAGTTCCTGCGGAAGCTCAGGCGCCACATCGACGCGAATTTCTCCGATCGCATGCTCCTCGCCGAGGCCAACCAGTGGCCCGCCGACGCCGCCGCGTACTTCGGCAACGGCGACGAGTGCCACATGAACTTCCACTTCCCGCTCATGCCCAGGATGTTCATGGCGGTGGAGCTCGAGGACAGCTTCCCGATCGTCAACATCCTGCGGCAGACGCCCGTGGTCCACGACACCTGCCAGTGGGCGACGTTCCTCCGGAACCACGACGAGCTGACGCTCGAGATGGTGACCGACGAGGACCGGGACTACATGTACCGCGTCTACGCGCAGGAGCACACGGCGCGCATCAACCTGGGCATCCGCCGCCGGCTGGCCCCGCTCATGAAGACGCGGCGCCGGATCGAGCTGATGAACGCGCTGCTCTTCTCGCTCCCCGGGACGCCCGTCCTCTACTACGGCGACGAGATCGGGATGGGCGACAACATCTATCTCGGCGACCGCGACGGCGTGCGCACGCCGATGCAGTGGAGCGCCGACCGGAACGCCGGCTTCTCCAGGGCGAACCCGCAGAAGCTGTACCTGCCGATCATCATCGACCCCGAGTACCACTACGAGGCGATCAACGTCGAGGCGCAGCAGCAGAACCCCTCGTCGCTCCTCTGGTGGATGAAGCGGCTCATCACCCTGCGCAAGCAGAACAAGGTGCTCGGCCGCGGGACGATCGAGTTCCTGCACCCGGACAACAGCAAGGTGCTCGCGTTCATCCGCGCGTACGACGACGAGCGGGTCCTCGTCGTGGCGAACCTCTCGCGCTACGCGCAGCACGTCGAGCTCGACCTCGCGCGCTTCGCGGGCATGGTGCCCGTCGAGCTGTTCGGCAGGAGCCGCTTCCCGGAGATCACGAGCCGCTGTTACTCCCTGTCGCTCGGGCCGCACGACTTCTTCTGGTTCGCGCTGGAGCCGGCGGTGACCGCGGTGTCCACGGGAGACAGCCAGGCCGCGCCCGCCATCTCGACGAAGGGCGCGTGGCAGGCGCTCCTCTCGCCGGAGGGCCGCAAGGCGCTCGAGCCGGCGATCGGCAAGTACATCGCGGCGCGCCGCTGGTTCCGCGGCAAGGCGCGCACCCGGCGCTCGACGACGCTCGCGGACGTCATCCCGATGGCGCGCGACGAGCGGGGCGCGGCGCAGCACTTCATCCTGCTCGTGCGCGTCGAGTACACGGACGGCTCGCCGGAGACGTACGTCGTGCCGGTCGGCTTCGCGACGGCAGATCGCGCGCGCGAGCTCGCGACGCGCACGCGCCACGCGGTCATCGCGGACGTCACGGTGCGCGATCCGGACCCGGAGAGCGCGGCGGCGCCGGAGGGCGTCCTCTACGACGCGCTGGCGACCCCGGAGTTCGCCGCGCTGGTCCTCGCCGCGATCCGGGCGCAGGGGGTCGCGACGGGCTCCGTCGGCGAGCTCCACGCGCTGCCGCTCGGGACGACGCTCGAGGCGCTCGGCGCCGAGGGGGAGCTCCCGGCGCGCATCGCCGAGAGCGAGCAGAGCAACACGACCATCATTTACGGCGACAAGCTGCTCCTCAAGATCTTCCGCCAGGTGGAGGAGGGCATCAACCCGGAGCTCGAGATCGGCCGGTTCCTGACGGAGCACCAGTTCCCGGCCACGGCGCGGCTCGCCGGGGCGATCGAGTACCGGGGCCGCGGTCGCGAGGCGATCACGGTGGCGATGCTCCAGGAGTACGTGCAGAGCCAGGGCGACGCGTGGACGAGCACGCTCGAGGCGCTGAACCGCTTCTTCGAGCGGGTGCTCGCCGACGAGGAGTCGGTGAAGGGCGGCGCGCCGCCGATGCCGGCCGGCACGCTGGTCGAGGCGTCGCGCGCGACGCCGCCTCCGATCGTGAACCAGCTCATGGGCACCGAGCTCGTGAGGATGCGGCTGCTCGGCGAGCGCACCGCGCAGCTCCACCTCACGCTCGGCAAGGAGAGCAAGGATCCCTCGTTCGGGCAGCAGCCGTTCACGACGCTGCACCAGCAGTCGATCTTCCAGTCGGCGCACGGCATGCTCGCGCGCACCTTCGCGCTGCTGAGGAAGCGCGAGCACGCGCTCCCCGAGAACGTGCGGCAGCAGGTGTCGGCGATGCTGCCGCGCGAGGCCGAGATCAACGCGAAGCTCCAGCAGATCGTGTCGAGGAAGTTCGACGTCCCCCGCATCCGGACGCACGGCGACTTCCACCTCGGCCAGGTGCTCTCGACGGGCGACGACTTCATCCTGATCGACTTCGAGGGGGAGCCGGCGAGGCCGCTGAGCGAGCGGCGCTACAAGCGCGGCCCGCTCCGGGACGTGGCCGGGATGCTGCGCTCGTTCGACTACGCCGGCGCCTCGGCGCTCCGGGACGCTCGCCTCCGGCCCGAGGACGTCGCCGTCCTCAAGCCGTGGACCGACGCCTGGGTGGCCTGGATCTCCGCGAGCTACCTCGCGGGCTACATCGAGACGATCGCGCGCGCTCAGGCGGCCGCCGAGCCGCGGACTGACGACACGTGGCCGTACGTGCCCGCGAGCGACGCGGATACGGTGCTCCTTCTCGACTTCTATCAGCTCGAGAAGTGCATCTACGAGGTCGGCTACGAGCTGAACAACCGTCCGGACTGGCTCGACATCCCGATGCGCGGGCTGGAGCATCTAATTACGCCCAAGGCGTAATATCACTCCCAAGCCCCCTCCCCCTCCCCTTCCCGATTCCCTGCTCAGAACGGCCTCGGGCGCGCCCTGCTGGGCGCGCGCCCGAGGCTCGGCGCTCGCAAAGACGTGACCCCCCGCGCCCGGCTCGCCCACGCGGCGGTGCCATTGCGCGGAGGTGCCCGGAGGCGCTTGCCTCGACGCGCGAAGAGGAGACGCGCCGGCAAGGAGCCACTGGCTCGTTCGGCCGACGAAGAGTCAAGTCGTCCGGAGGCATCCTCTGGTAGGCTGTCGGCTCGCGCCGCCGAAAAGAGCCCCGAGAGCGCGCTTGACCTGAACCTCGGGCCAGGAGGTCCACCCCAGTGAGCAAGAGTTCGCACCTCGGCCTGAGACTGTGCATTGCCACGACCCTCCTATTTTTCTCACCCATCGGTCGCGCCGAGCCCACAAAAGAGCCGGTGAGGGTGGAAGATGCGGTGACCCGCCTGCGCGCCCAGGCGAACGCCGCGCAGGCGGAGGGCCGCTTCGCGGAGTCGCGCGACATGTGGCAGGCGGTATGGAGGATGGAGCGCTCGCAGGTGGCTGCCTGCAACATCGGCGCGCTCTCTTACCGGATCGGCGACGCGCCCGCTGCCGTGCGCTGGCTGTCGCTCTGCAAGGAGATCATGCGGCCGCCGAGCACGCCGGAGGAGCGTGAGCTCTACGAGTCACGGCTGTTCGATCTGGCGCGCGCGCGCCAGCTCGTGGGCGAGATCCGCATCATGCTCCCCGCCGGGGCGTCGTGCACCATCGACGGCGAGCCGGTCGCGATCGAGCGCGACAAGCTCATCCCCGTCAACCCCGGACGCCACACCATCGCCGCGACGCTGAGCGGCGCCGCCGTCCGGGTCGACACCGATGTTCGACGCGGAGAGGTCCGCGAGGTGCGGCTCGATCTGACCGCCCCGGCGCTCGGGCCCACGGCGGCGAGCGGCCCGGCGCCGGCGAGCGCGCCGCCAAGCTCGGGGCTGCGGACCGGCCTCATCGCTGGAGGGATCGGGGGCTCGGCGCTCTTCCTGGCGCTCGGCGGCGTGCTGATGGTCGTGGCGCACGACGCGGAAGCGAACCGGGACGAGACGGCGCGGAGCGTGGGCGGCAACAACTGCCTTCGCCTCATCGCCCCGGAGTGCAAGAAGGCCGCCGAGTACGAGGACACCATGTTCACGGCGCGCGAGCTCGGCACGGCCAGCTTCATCGCGGGCGGCCTGCTCGCAGCCGGCACGCTCGGGTTCGCGCTCCTCACGCACCAGCGCACCGAGATCACGGCGTCGGCCAGCGGCGTGGCGGTGCGGGGCGTGTGGTGATCCCCGACGTGGCGAGAGCGCGGGTGCCCGCCCGCCGTTCGCCGAGGTAGCGTGGTCACGGTACGCTGCGCTGAAGGGCCAGGGCCGCTCGCTGGACGGTCCGGGCGACGCGGTTATCCTGGAGCGCCGGAGGGGCCATGATCCGGCTGGAGCTCGCAGGCGCGCACACGCGGGTGCACTCGACGTTGTGCGGCGCCTGTCCGCAGGGGCCGACCGGCTGCTGCGCGAGCCCGCCAGGGGTCGAGTGGTCCGACATCGGGAGAATCGTGTCGCTCGGCGGCGCAGCCTGGCTGTTCGAGCAGATCGCCGCCGGCAGCCTGCGCCCTGGCCAGCGCGGCCTGCTCATCCTCCGCGTCGAGCCCCGGGACAGCGAGGGTCGCGCGCTGCCGAAGCGGTGCGCTTTCCACGGTCATGAGGGCTGCACCATCCCGCCGCAGCGGCGCGCGGCGACGTGCAATTACTACGTCTGCGACGACGCGTTCGCGCATGGCGGCGAGCCCGGCGGCGACCCTGAAGCGCTGGCGGGCCGCAGGGCCCAGGACGCGCTCGTGGACCTCTACGGGCGCTGGGACCTCGAGCTCGCCGCCCGCGTCCGTGAGGGCTGGCCTGACGGCCCTCCGTGGGATCAGGATTTCCTTGACTGGCTTGGTCGAGAATACGAGCGCCTCGCCTCCAGGGCGGCGTCGATCGCTCCGGCGCTCAAGGCGCGATAGCCCCGCTCAGGGTGCACGAGGCGCCGAAAAGGGCGGCGCGCAGCGGCCTACACTTTTCGAGCGTAATCGGATTCGCACCGCCGGCGCGACGCTGCGGGTGTGTTTTTTGTTGCGGAGCTGTTTGGATACACGCCGTGTTGGGACATACTCGCGCGCTCGATGACCTGGCTGCGTCCAGCGGGCAAATGCGTGCCCGCTCGGGTCGCGCCGAGGAAAGGAGACTCATGTCACGATGGTTGAAACTCTCGCTGATCGCCGTTGGCGCCAGCGCCCTCCTGGCGGCGTGCGGAGATGACGGCGATTCGTCGGCTGGATCCGGCAGCGCCAGCACCTCGTCCGCGAGCGGCACGGGGAGCGGCGGCGGCGATGCCTCCACGAGCACGTCGGCGTCGGGGACCGGCGGCGGCGACGGCGGCAACGGCGGCAACGGCGGCGGCGACGGCGGTGGCGCCTCCGCGCGCGCCGAGGCGGCTATCGAGGGGACGAGCTCGAGCGAGCTGTCCGGGACTGCCGTCTTCACGCAGAGCGGAGACGAGGTGACGCTCACCATCACGGTGTCCGGCTGCCCTGAAGGCGAGCACTCCGCTCATTTGCACGAGAACAAGAGCTGCGAGGACGACGCGAACGCCGCGGGCGGCCACTGGATCCCGAACGGAGAAGGGCTCGGCGGCTTCACCTGCGATGAGAGCGGCGCGGGCACGCAGACGGTCACGCGCGGCACCGACGTCTGGACCGTCGGCGACGGCGCCAGCACCGACGTGACGAAGTACTCGATCGTCATTCACGCCGCGGCCGATCCGGAAGCGGGTGGCCGCATCGGCTGCGGCCTCATCGAGCTGGAGTAGCCCTCCGCGACGCGACCTCCGCGCCCCTCGGAGCCTCCGCGGGGCGTGGACGCGCGCGCCGGCGCCGAGCCGCCGGAGCGGTCCCCGACCCGCGGTCGCGCGACGCCTCGCTGTCGGACGGCGACCCTAGCGGGACGCTCCGCCCGTCGCCGGCGTGATCTCCTGGCGCCGGAGCGTGACCGTGCGCTCGACGACGTCGGACGCGGCGAGCTGCAGGAACAGCGACTCGTCGAAGGATCCGGCGCGCGACACGACGACGACCTGCATCCCGACCGGGAGCTCGATGCTGAGCGGCGTCTTGCCGAGCTCCGTGCCGTTCCACGTCACCTTGGCGTCGGACGGCTCGCTCTTGATCGTGACCTTGGCCTTCAGGCCAGTGCTCTCCGGAGGGACCGGGGTCGTCTCCGTCGGCGCCGTCGTCGTCACCGGCTCCAACGCGTGCGCGGAGCCGTCCGGCTGCGCGCCACCCCGTTGCACCATCGCGACGACCCCCGCGGCCAGCAGCGCCGCCGCGCCGAGCGCCGTGAAGAGGTAGCCGCGCTGCCGCCAGGGCGAGGGCCGCCCCACCGTCGCGCCCAGGCTGTCGGGATCGGCCGCCGGCGGCTCGTGCTGGGGCTGGCCAGGGGAGCTGTGCTCGGTGAGGACCGGCAGCCCGCTCGCGGAGGGCCACATCGAGCGGTTCATCCCCATGACCATCGAGGCGCGGGGGAAGTCGCTGATCATCGAGGCGCGCTGGATGTCGCCGGTGACGTCGAGCGAGCTCAGGTACTCGAACTGCGCGGTGACCTGCTGGCGCACGAGCGCCCGGCTCTCCGCGAACATCTCGAGCACGTACGCGCCGAGCTGCTCCGTCCGGACGTCCTCACCCGAGACCAGGAGGTAGCCCTCCAGCGCGTCGCCCATCTCCTGCGCGGTGGCGTACCGCCGCGCCGGGTCGCGCTGGAGCGCCTTCGCCACGATCTCGTCGAGCGCCGGGTCGATGTCCGGCACCACGGTGGAGAGCCGGGGGATGTCCCGCGTGAGGAGCTGGTGCATCACGGCGACGTGATCGCCGTCGAACAGCCGGCGCATCGCCAGCAGCTCCCAGAGCACGATGCCGATCGCGAAGATGTCGGCCCGCCGGTCGACGTCCCCGCTCGCCATCGCCTGCTCGGGCGCGGCATACGCCATCTTGCCCTTGAAGGTGCCGTTCTCCGTGTGCGCCGCGTTGAGCGAGGCCTTCGCGACGCCGAAATCGACGATCTTCACGGCGCCGTCGTACGTGACGAAGATGTTGTGCGGCGAGACGTCGCGGTGGACGATGCCGAGGAGCTGCCCGTCGAAATCCGTGAGCTCGTGCGCGTAATGCAGGCCGCGGAGCGCCTCGGCGATGATCCTGATCCACGCCGTGCGCGTGAAGCTGGCGGCGCCATGACAGCCGCTCACGACCGCCCGCACGATGTCCTTCAGCGGCTGGCCTTCCAGGTACTCCATGACGATGAAGTACCCGCCGCTCTCGCCGCCGATCTCGTAGGTCTGGATGACGTTCGGGTGGTTGAGCCGAGCCGAGAGCTTGGCCTCGTCCAGGAACATCAAGACGTAGCGTGGGTCCTCCGCCATCCCGACGCGGAGGCACTTCACGACAACGAGCTTGTTGAACGACCCGGGCCCGCGCGAGACGGCGAGGAACACATCCGCCATCCCGCCGCGACCTAATTTTGCAACTAGGCGGTATCGACCAAGCAAGCTGTTACTCGCTTGCTTGTTCGTCGAGATGATTTGACCGCCTGCATTCACGACATCCCCCGCTATAAGAGCTTAACTACTCCGTTGACCTGAAGTTTGCAAAGACTTTTACGTTCGGAAACATGCGCGCACACCGGACGCGTGTGGCGCGCTGCACCATCGCCCTGCCGTCGCGGCGCGGCATCCTGGCGCGGCGCTTCATGGCCGCCAGGAGAGCCACCGCGTCGAAGAGAAAAATCGTAGGGCTGCTGACATCGTGGTCCGCGTCGAACCTCGTGGTAGGTGACCGAGCACAGATCGTATTCGGGACCACATATCCATCGAGTTCGGCAGCGTGATTGTACACCGGCGGCTCCGAGCACGGTGGCCGCAACGGGCCAGCGCTGGCCGAGCTCATGTCGGTGATGGCGCCTGTTGGTGATGGTGCCAACACGCTGCTGAACGGCGTCCCGTGGAGGTCAGCGCCAGGAGCGATGTCCGCCCTGCGCGGAGCCGCCGCCGGCGTGGCTCCGCGCAGGGCGGTCAGGGGACTACCAAGGGTCCTGCGTCCAGAACCTGCGCACGACCTCGAGCGTGGCGTCGAGCTGCTCGAAGTGGGGGAGCCCCCGCGTCGGCGCGACGCGCGCGATCTCGACGCGCGGGTTCTGCTGCGCGAGCTCGTCGAGGCGGTCGAAGTGCGCGTGCGGGTCGCGATCGTGCAGGACCAGCGTGGGGACGGGCAGACGCGCGTAGAGGCGCTGGAAGGCATCCTCGGTGAACAGGTCGCCGGCGATGAACGCGAGCGGGGCGCGGTGGGCGCCAGGCTCCTTCGATGTGTGGATGGCGTAGTCGACAAGGCCGGGATCCGGCTCGCCGACGAAGCTCTTCTTCAGGAACCAGCGGATGCTCGGCGGCGTGACGAGCGCGCGGAAGAGCGCCTCGGACAGGCGGGGTACGTGCGAGATAGCCCGGAGCAGGAATCCCGCGCCGGGCGCCTCGCGGCCGAGCCCCGTGGGGGACACGAGCACGAGGCTGTGGACGAGGCTCATCTCCTCGCAGGCGACGGCGGCGGCGAACTCCGAGGACAGGGACAGCGCGATGACGTCGGCGCCGCCCGGCTCGCGCACCACGTCCGTGAGGAACCGGCGCACGGCGGCGCGATAGAGCTCGCGGTCGTAATCGCGATCGTCGCGCTCCGAGAGGCCGAACCCCGGGAGATCGAGCGCATAGACGGGCCGCTCCGCGCGGAGCGCGTCGAACAGGGGAGCCACCTCCTTCGAGGAAGCGGCCGCGTCGATCGCGTGCAGGAGCACCACCGGGCGCCCGGCGGCGCGCGTGTCCACGTAATAGGCGAGGCGGCCCGCGCTCCACGTGTCCACGTGCCGGACCTCCGCGTCGAGCGCAGGGGCGAGGGGGGCGCGCTCCGCCTTGCGGAGCACGCGCGGCGCGAGCCGTCCAACGACCGCATCGAGGCTCATCGCGCGCGCCGCCATCACGTCTCCTCCGGCGAGAGCATGCCCTCGTCGTCCGCGCGCTCGATGTCCGCCATGCTGGCGGTCCTCGGCGCCGGTCGCTCGTCGACGCGGCCGCCGTCGGCCGGTCGGTCCTCGTCGGCCTCGCGGCGCCTGCCGCGCGCAGCTTGATCCGAGACCTCCTGCGCGGCGCGCACAAGCCTCTCCAGGCGCTCCTCCTCCAGGTGATGGCGCGCCCCGTCCAGACCTCCGTGCCGATCCTCGTAGGGGTGGTGCACGGGATGCGGCGGGCCCTGGGGCACCGTGCGATCAGGTCGAACCGTCATGCTCAGCTCCTTTCGCAGGAACCGAAGAGCACGGACCATGCCCCCGCAGATCGCGGCTCCAGAGACTCTCGTGCAGCGAATACCGGGCTGAACAGGCGCAAACGCGCCCCAGGCGTGACGTTTCGCCTCAGGGGACGTTCGTGGCGCGAGATGTGTACTTCACGCCCATCCGCCGTGTCGCGGACGAACGAACGTGAGGTCCCCGCGCCGCCCCGGGCGCCGGAGCTCAGCCGGCGACTTCGAGCTTGCGGCCAGAGGGCTTGTTGATGTCCGCGAAGAAGTCGTTGCCCTTGTCGTCCACAACGATGAAGGCGGGGAAGTCCTCGACCTCGATCTTCCAGACCGCCTCCATGCCGAGCTCGGGGTACTCGAGGACCTCGACCTTCTTGATGCAGTCCTTGGCGAGACGCGCGGCCGGGCCGCCGATCGAGCCGAGATAGAAGCCGCCGTGCTTCTTGCACGCCGCGGTGACCGCGGGGGAACGGTTGCCCTTGGCGAGCATGACGAAGCTGCCGCCGTTCGCCTGGAAGAGATCGACGTACGCGTCCATGCGGCCGGCCGTGGTCGGCCCGAACGAGCCGGAGGCGTAGCCCGCCGGCGTCTTCGCGGGGCCGGCGTAGTAGACCATGAACTCCTGCATGTAGCTCGGCATGCCGTCGCCGCGATCGAGGCGCTCCTTGATCTTGGCGTGCGCGATGTCGCGCGCGACGATCATCGGCCCGGTCAACGAGAGCCGCGTCCGGATCGGGTACTTCGAGAGCTCCGCCCGGATCTCGCGCATGGGGCGGCGGAGATCGAGCTTCACGACCTCGCCCCCGAGATCCGCCTCGGTGGGGTCGGGCAGGTACTTCGCGGGATCGGCCTCGAGCTGCTCGAGGAAGATGCCCTCGCGCGTGATCTTGCCGAGCGCCTGGCGGTCGGCGGAGCAGGAGACGGCGATGCCCACCGGGCAGGAGGCGCCGTGGCGCGGCAGGCGGATGACCCGCACGTCGTGGCAGAAGTACTTGCCCCCGAACTGGGCGCCGATCCCGGTGCGCTGCGCGAGCTCGAGGACCTTCTGCTCGAGGTCGCGGTCGCGGAAGCCGCGGCCGCGCGCGTTGCCCTCGGCCGGGAGCGTGTCGAGGTAGCGCGCCGAGGCGAGCTTCGCGACCTTGAGCGTGTGCTCGGCCGAGGTGCCGCCGACGACGATCGCGAGGTGGTACGGCGGGCACGCCGCCGTGCCGAGCGCGCGGATCTTCGCCTCGAGGAACGAGAGGAGGCTCTCCGGGTTCAGGAGCGCCTTGGTCTCCTGGTAAAGATAGCTCTTGTTCGCCGAGCCGCCGCCCTTCGCCATGAAGAGGAACTTGTAGGCGTCGCCGTCCGTCGCGAAGATCTCGATCTGCGCAGGGAGGTTGTCGTTCGTGTTGACCTCCTTGTACATGTCGAGCGGCGCGAGCTGCGAGTAGCGGAGGTTCTGCGCGCGGTAGGTGTCGAAGACGCCGCGCGCGATCGCGGCCTCGTCGCCGCCGCCGGTGAAGACGAGCTGGCCCTTCTTGCCCATGACGATGGCCGTGCCGGTGTCCTGGCACGACGGGAGCACGCCCCCCGCGGCGATGCTCGCGTTCTTGAGGAGCTCGAGGGCGACGAAGCGGTCGTTCGAGGAGGCCTCGGGATCGGCGAGGATGCGCGCGAGCTGCGCGAGGTGACCGGGCCGGAGGAGGTGCGCGATGTCGCGCATGGCCTCGCGCGCGAGCAGGGTGAGCCCCTCCGGCTCGACCTTGAGGAAGGTCGAGCCGGCGGCGTCGAAGGTGGAGACATGGTCGCGGCTGACGAGGCGGTAAGGCGTCTCGTCATGGCCGAGGGGCAGCATGTCCTGGTACTGAAAATCGGTCATCGTTCGGGTCTCCGGGGGCAGGAGGCAGCGGTCCCCCTTCTTTGCACGGCGGAGGCCCCGGGCTCAACACTTGCCCGGCGCCGTCCCGTCACGCGCTGAGCGCGCGCTCGATGCCGTCGAGGGTGGCTGAAATCGACCGCAGGAGCGGCTCGCGGGCGGTCCGCAGGAAGAAGTGCCCGCCGGGGAACACCTCGACCCGGAAGGGCCCGCGCGTGTGCTGGCCCCAGGCCTCGAGATCGGCGGCGGCCGCGCGCTCATCGTCCACGCCGCCGAAGGCCGAGATCGGGCAGTCGAGCGGGGCCCCGGCGACGAACGGCTCGGCCTCGTTGACCGCCAGGTCGGCGCGGAGGACGGGCATGAAGAGCGCGAGGAGCTCCGGATCGCTCAGGACCTCCTCGGGCGTGCCGCCGATGCGGCGGAGCCACGCCAGGAACTCGTCGTCCGGCAGGTCGTGGAGCGGCGCGGAGGCGGGCAGGTGGGGCGCGCGTCTGGCCGCGACGAACAGGTGGCGCGGGGACGGAGCGCCCCGGCGGCGCAGCTCGCGCGCGAGCTCGAAGCTCACCAGCGCGCCCATGCTGTGGCCGTAGAAGGCGAACGGCTTCGCGAGCCAGCCGTCGAGCGCGCTCGCGAGGGCCTGCACGAGCGGCGTGAGGCGCTCGATCGGCGGCTCGCCGAGCCGCGCCTCCCGGCCGGGGAGCTTGATCGCGCAGAGCTCCGTGTGCGCGGGGAGCTCGCGCCACCAGGCGCTGTAGATGGACGCGCCGCCGCCCGCGTACGGAAAGCAGAAGAGGCGGAGCCGGGAAGCGGGGTTCGGTCGGGGGCAGCCGACCCACGCGCTGGACGTCGAGGGCGTGGTCATTGGTGGCGCTCAGGGTAGCTCGCCGCGCCCGCTCGCTACCACTTGCTGCCGAGCGCCACGCGGATGGTCGCGACCTTGCCCTGATCGAGCCCGAAGCCGAGATCGTCGTCCAGCGCGACGAGCGCGCCGACGCGGGTGAACGAGCCCTTCACGAGCGGCTCCCAGTCGATGAACGGCTCGGCCGCGAGCTGGGCTGAGTTGCTGGACGAGAGGGGGAACGCCGCCTGGAGGCGCATGCCGATGCCGAAGCTACCGAACGGGCGAAACGCGATCTCGTTGCCCTGCTCGATCACGGACTTCGTCATGTCGCCGTCCCGGGTCGGGACGAAGAACTGAGCCGCGACGTCGTGCGTGAGGAACAGCATCTTGCCGAAATGGATCTCGGTCCCGACGCGCGCGCGGAAGGCCCAGTGCCCGAGCAGCACGCGCTGCGCGTCGAAGTAGGCCCGCGCGGGGAAGTTCGCCACCGACGCGACCTCGAGCCTCCGCCCGGGGTGCGGATGGAGCGGGATCGTCATGCCCATGCCGCCGAAGAGCGCCAGGTTGGGCAGCAGGTTGCCCGCGTAGTGGAGGCCGAACGTGGGATTGCCGAGGAAGAACCTGCTGTAGCGCGCGTCGCTCTCGAACTGCCTGCCGAACAGATCCGTGGACTGCGGGCCCACGACATCGCCGTAGGCGAACGGCATCTCCGCGTCGAGGTGGAGACCGGCGAAGAGCTTGTACTGCGCGGCGGCGGTGATGGCGATGCCGAGCCGCTCGGAGTCCGTGACCTCGACCTCGCCCGGATCGCCGCCGACCTCCGCGGCGTACGTCTGATACGACGAGCTGAGGACGTCGATCTCGAATCCGAACCGGCCTCCCTGGCTCTTCGCCCAGCGCTCCTTCGTCTTGTCCGTGATGGGCTGACGCGGCGCCGCCTCCTGCGCGAGCGCTGGCGCGGCCAAGGAGAGCATGAGGAACAGGGTACCAAGAGACGCTTTGGTCGTGCTCACCTGGTGTCTCCCATCTCGTTCTGGACTCGAGGGGTGCGCGGGCGATTGACCACCTTGTCGCACTGCCGCCGCCGCGCCGCCGCGCCGCACGGGCGAGGCCCCATGAACCGCGGCGCTCGCCCGGATCAATGCAGCCCGAGCGCGCTGGATGCAAGCTTTTTGACCGCTGAGGCCCTGCGACGCCCCGCGTCGGGACAGGGTCAGAAGGAGGAAAGCACTCGCCTGGAAGGAGCCAACGAGCTGGAGCGACGACGGCGTCCACGCGATCCTGACCGCGGGGGATGGCGCGCGCGCTCCGTCGCGGCGCTCCGGGCCTCCACCGGCGAGAGCGTGCCGGTCGCGATCCACGGGACACGGGAGCACGGGCACGCTCCGCGCCGCGCGAGGGGCGCGCTCCGCCGGGGCGCCGGGCGGCGCCGATGATGGGGCCACCGGGCTGCCCGCGCCCTCGGCCCGCAGGGCGCGGCGCCGAGCGGCTGGGTGCTTGAGGCCGCCGGCGCCAGCGGGCATGCCAGATGCCTTCGATGGGCACGGCCATGGAGCGATCCCTCCTGTGCCAGTCCGGGGAGCCGTGGATCGACGTGAGCGTGCCGATCCGTGACGGCACGTGCGCTGTCCTGGGGGATCGACGACGCTCCGGCGCGGATCGCCTCACGCTGGCGGCGATGGGGGACCGATCCGGAGTGAGCCGAGGAGGCTGGACATGGAGCACGTGAACATTCGTGATGTGCCGATCCCGGCGAGCCGGATCGGCCTCGGGACGTGGGCCATCGGCGGGTATCAATGGGGTGGCGCCGACGATGATGTGTCGGTTCGAACGATTCACGCGGCGCTCGACCACGGGATCAACCTGATCGACACCGCGCCTGCCTATGGGTTCGGGCACTCCGAAGAGGTCGTCGGCCGGGCGATCGCCGAGCGGGGCCAGCGCGACCGGGTCGTCCTCGCGACAAAGGTTGGCCTCGAGCGGCGCGGAGACGCGCTCTTCAGGAACGGGACGCGAGCGCAGATCCTGGAGGAGATCGAGCTCTCGCTCAGCCGGCTGCGCACCGACTACATCGACCTGTACCAGGTCCATTGGCCGGATCCACAAACACCCTACGAAGAGACGGCCGAGGCCCTCCTCGATCTACAGCGGGAGGGCAAGATCCGCGCGATCGGCGTCTCCAACTATCCGATCGACGCGATGCTGCGGTTCCGCGCCGTCGCGCCGATCGCCTCGGCCCAGCCGCCGCTGAACCTCTTCGAGAGGCAGGCGGAGGCCGACATCCTGCCCTGGTGCCGCGACAACGGGGTCGCAACGCTCACGTACGGCGCGCTCTGCCGCGGGCTCTTGAGCGGCGCGATCGACGAGAAGACCGAGTTCCTTGGTGACGACCTCAGGAGGGTCGACCCGAAGTTCCAGCCGCCGCGCTTCGCGCAGTACCTCGACGCGGTGAGGCGCCTCGAGCGGTTCGCGCGCGACCGCTACGGCCGGAGCGTGCTCGCGCTCGCGGTACGCTGGGTGCTCGATCAACCCGGCGTCTCGGTGGCTCTCTGGGGAGCCCGGCGGCCGGAGGAGCTCGCGCCGATGAGGGATGTCATGGGCTTTGGCCTCGACGACGAGGCCTGCGCCCATATCGACGCTGTGCTCGCCCAGACGGTGAACGACCCGGTGGGTCCCGAGTTCATGGCGCCGCCGGAGCGGCCCGCCGAGGAGGGGGAGCGCTCGGCAGCTTGACGGCGCGGAGGATCTGCCATCTGGCCCGGGGGTCGCGGGCCAGACCTCCCAGAGCGGGCTTGCCGCGATTGTACAGGCGACCCATGGAACGCATCGCGCGGCGGCGCGCGAGCCAATGCGCGCAGGAGGGGAACGCGTGAGATCGGTTGCTGCCTTCATGTCCGACGGGGTGGTGCGCCTCGTGGAGGAAGACGGACCGGATGCCCTGCCGCTGGCGCGCGGGCACGTGCTGCTTCGCCCACTCGAAGTCGGCGTGTGCGGAACGGACCGCGAGATCGCGGCGTTCGCTTATGGATCCGCGCCTCCAGGGAAGGATCGGCTCGTGCTTGGACACGAGGCTGTCGCGGAGGTCGCGCGGACCGGCGAGGGTGTGGAGCGCGTTCGTCCCGGAGATATCGTGGTGCCGATGGTGCGCCGGCCCTGCGACCGCGTCGAGTGCCCGGCCTGCCGCGCGGGGCGCCAGGACTTCTGCACGACGGGCGAGTTCATCGAGCGCGGGATCTGCAGGGCGGACGGCTTCATGACCGAGCTGGTCGTCGACGAGGAACGCTACCTCGTTCACCTCCCAGCGGCGGCCAGCGAGCTCGGCGCCCTCGTCGAGCCGCTGAGCATCACGGCCAAAGCGCTCGCCCAGCTCGACGCCATCCGGACGCGCCTGCCATGGGATCATGACGGGACGCGCGGCCTGGTCCTCGGCGCTGGGCCGATCGGCGTGCTCACGGCGATGGGCCTGGTCGCGAAGGGAGCTCGGACGGTCGTCTACTCGAGAGAGCCCGAAGACGACGACCGGGCGCAGCTCGTGCGCGGCATCGGCGCCGACTACGTTTCGAGCGGGTCCACGGACGTCCATGGGCTCGTGCGCCGCGCCGGGCGGTTCGACGTGATCATCGAAGCGGTCGGCGTGCCCGAGTTCGCGTTCCGGACCGTTCCTGCGCTGGCGCCCAACGGCGCGTTCATCGTCACGGGCGTCCCCGCGCCGAGGCCCGCGATCGACTTCGACGCAGCCGGCTTGATGCGCGATCTCGTCCTGCAGAATCAGGTGATCTTCGGGACCGTCAACGCCGGTCACGATTCCTACGAGGAAGCCGTTCGCATGCTCGAACGGTTCCTGATCCTCTTTCCCGACGCGGTGCGACGGGTGATCCAGCGGCGCGTCGCGCTCGACGAGGCGCCAGCCTTGCTGCGACAGCCAGGGGGCGGCGTGAAGACGGTGATCCACATCGCCGAGGCCGGAGCGGCGACGCGCGACCAGCGGATCCCGACGCCCGGGCGGGCCGCGGCGCGATCGGATCGCGGAGGGTGAGCGCGCGATGAGCCAGACGCGAAAGCTGCGGAGCCAGGCCTGGTGGGACGATGAGACCGCTCCGGACATGACGGCGCTGTACGTCGAGCGTTACCTGAACTTCGGGCTGACGCTGAAAGAGCTGCAGTCCGGCCGCCCCATCATCGGGATCGCCCAGACGGGGAGCGATCTCGTGCCATGCAATCGACACCTGGTGAGCCTGGCCGCGCGGATCAAGGAGGGCGTGCGCGACGCAGGCGGGATCCCGCTGGAATTTCCGGCTCACCCCCTCCAGGAGACGGGCAAGAGGCCCACCGCAGCCCTCGACAGGAACCTCGCGTACCTCGGGTTGGTGGAGGTGCTCTTCGGATATCCGCTCGACGGCGTGGTGCTCACGACGGGCTGCGACAAGACGACGCCGTCCTGCCTGATGGCGGCGGCGACGGTCGATCTGCCCGCGATCGTGCTCTCGGGCGGGCCGATGTTGAACGGGTATTACCAGGGAAGGCGCGCCGGCTCGGGGCTCGTGCTGTGGGAGGCGCGCAGGCTGCTGGCGGCCGGCGAGATCGGCTACGCGGAGTTCATGGACATGGTCGCCGCGGCCGCGCCCAGCGCAGGACACTGCAACAGCATGGGAACGGCGCTGTCGATGAACGTCCTCGCCGAGGCCCTCGGGATGTCGTTGCCCGGATGCGCCGCGATCCCGGCGCCGTACCGGGAGCGGGCGCAGATGGCGTACGCGACCGGACGCCGGATCGTGGAGATGGTCCACGAGGACCTGAGGCCGAGCGCGATCATGACCAAGGCGGCGTTCGAGAACGCCATCGCCGTCGCAGATGCGATCGGCGCGTCGACCAACTGTCCGATCCACGTGAACGCCATCGCGCGCCACATCGGGGTCGAATTGACCAACGACGATTGGCAGAGGGTGGGGAAAAGCGTGCCCTTGCTCGTCGACTGCCAGCCCGCCGGGCGCTTCCTGGGAGAGGACTTCCATCGCGCGGGAGGGGCGCCCGCCGTCATGAACGAGCTGCTCCGCGCCGGCCGCCTCCACGCGGATGCCCGCACGGTGTCCGGACGCACCGTGGGGGAGAACGTGGCGAACGCCGCCGCCACCGACCGCGACGTGATCCGACGGTACGAGGAGCCCCTGCGCCCCACGGCAGGCTTGCTCATCCTGAGCGGGAACCTCTTCGACTCGGCCGTCATGAAGACGAGCGTCATCGGAGAGGCCTTTCGCGACCGCTACCTGTCGGACCCCGAGCACCCCGACGCCTTCACGGCGCGGGCCGTCGTCTTCGAGGGGCCGGAGGATTACCACGCGCGCATCAACGACCCATCGCTCGAGATCGACGAGAGCTGTATCCTCGTCATGCGCAACACGGGGCCGGTCGGCTATCCGGGCTCCGCGGAGGTCGTGAACATGCAGCCGCCCGACGCGCTGATCCGGCGCGGGGTGATGTCGCTGCCGACGCTCGGCGACGGTCGCCAGAGCGGTACGTCGGACAGCCCCTCGATCCTGAACGCGTCGCCCGAGTCCGCGATGGGAGGGGGCCTCGCGCTGCTCCGGACCGGGGATCGCATCCAGGTCGACCTGCGCCGGCGCCGCGTGGACGTGCTGCTCTCCGACGAGGAGATCGAGCAGCGCCGCAAGTCCATCACGACGCCCCACCGCGAGAGCCAGACTCCATGGCAGGAGCTCTACCGGAGCTCGGTCGGTCCGCTGTCCACCGGCGCGTGCTTCGAGCCGGCGATCCGGTACCAGCGCCTCGTTCAGCTCCGCGGGCTGCCTCGCCACTCGCACTGAACGGATCGGGAAGCATGAGGTGAGAGCCATGAGCATGCACAAGGCGGGGCCGGTCGTCGTGCTGGACCGCGATTTCGGCGACATCGATATCGAGCGCTCCATCATGGAACCGGCCGGCCTGGAGGTGGTCGCCGCGCAATGCAAGACCGAAGAGGACGTCGTTGCCGTCGCGCGCGACGCCGCCGGCGTGCTCACGCAGTACGCAGAGGTCAAGGAGCGAGCCATCGCTGGGCTCCGGCGCTGCCGGGTGATCGCTCGGTACGGCACCGGCGTCGACACCGTCGACGTCGCGGCGGCGACGCGGCGTGGGATCCGCGTGACCAACGCGCCGAACGAGTGGTGCGCCGACGAGGTCGCCGACCACGCCGTGGCGCTCCTGCTCACGCTCGCCCGCAAGCTCCCCGCGTACGATCGCGCCACGCGCCGCGGCTCCTGGTCGTGGCAGGACGGCCGGCCCATCCACCGCATGCGGGGGGCGATCCTGGGCCTGCTGTCGTTCGGGGCGATCGCGCGGGGCATCGGCGCGCGGATGGCGAGCTTCGGCGTGCGCGTGACGGCGCACGACCCGTTCCTCGATCCGGACGAGATCCGCGCCGCCGGCGCTGCCCCCGTGTCCTTCGACGCGCTCCTGGAGCGCTCCGACTACGTCGTCGTCCAGGCGCCGCTCACGGCCGAGACGCGTGGTCTCATCGGGGAGCGCGAGCTCCGGCGCATGAAGCCGACAGCGATCCTCGTGAACACGGCCCGCGGGCCCATCATCGACGACCACGCCCTGTACCGGGCGCTCCGGGAGGGATGGATCGCAGGAGCCGGGCTCGACGACATCGCCGAGGAGCCGGCGAAGCGGCGCGGCTGGACGCCGGCGAGCCCGCTCTTCTCGCTCGATAATGTCGTCGTGACGCCTCACGCGGCCTACTACTCGGAAGAGTCGCTCGAGTTCGTCCGCCGGTTCGCGGCGAACGAGGTCGTTCGCGTCCTCTCCGGGCAAGAGCCGATGTCGCCCGTGAACCTGAAGGCCGCGTGAGGTCGCCTGCGCCGGCGCCGGCGGGCACGGCGGCGGTCAGGTTCGAACATGGGCGCCTGGCTCCGGACGCGCGCGGCCGAAGGCGTCGCTCCTGCCCCAGCGCCCAGGGATGTCGAGGAGCCGGATCTCCCCGAGCTCGGCAGGGACCGCCGGATCGACGACCAGGCGGTTACCCACCGGATCGAGCCCGAGCAAGGCGCGGAGAAAGAGCAGAGGAGCCCCGGCGGCCCACGCCTGCGGGCTGCACGCGGTAGGATACTCGACCGGAAACTTCGTGAGCTCTCGCGGATAACCGGCGAACGCCTCCGGCAAGCGGTGATGGAAAAAGGGAGCCGCGGCCAGGTTGCTCGTCGCCACACGCCCGGCCTCCACGCTGAAGCCATAGCGCCGGAGCCCCAGCGCGATCAGCGAATTTTCGTGCGGCCACACCGTCCCCACGTGATATCCGATGGGGTTGTACGCGCCTTCGTCGTCGGCCATCGTACGCACCCCCCAACCGCTGAACAGGCGGGGGCCGAGGAGGTGCTCGACCACGCGTTCGGCCCTGGATTCCTCGACGATGCCGCTCCAGAGCAGGTGGCCGATGTTCGAGGTCAGGGAATCGACCCTGCGCTTCTGGCCATCCAGGGCGAGCGCGAAGAACCCACGATCGTCGAGCCAGAAGTCCCGGTTGAAGCGACGCTTCAGCTCCTCCGCCTCTCGCTCCAGACGCGCCGCGAGCTCGGGGTCCCGCCAGAGCTCGCGCGCGAGCCGGGCGCTCCGCACCTTCGCGTCGTAGACATAGCCCTGGATCTCACAACACGCGATGGGCCGCGGCGCGAGCGATCCGTCATGGAACGCGATGGAGTCCCATGAGTCCTTCCAGCACTGGTTCTCCAGGCCCGTCTCGGGGTTGCGCGTGTCGTACTCGACGTACCCGTCGCCGTCCTGATCTCCCCACGCGTCGATCCACCGGAGGGCGGCGCGCGCGGCGTGCTCCATCGACAGGACGAGCTCCGCGTCGCCGGTCCAGCGCTCGTACTCGTCCAGCAGGATCAGGAAGAGCGGCGTCGAGTCGGCAGCGCCGAAATAGGGAGAGTGCGGCCGCTCTTCGAAGGCGGTCAGCTCGCCCCATCGGACCTCGTGGAGGATCTTCCCCGGCTCCTCGTCGCGGAAATCGTCCCGGCGGGTGCCCTGGCGGCGCGCGAGGTAGCGGACGGTGGAGCGCGCGAGCTCGGGGACGAACGGCAACGCTTGCAGGCTCGTGATGATGCTGTCGCGACCGAACGCCGCCATGAACCACGGCAGGCCAGCGGCCGGTATGGCGGCGTCCGGCATGAGCTTCGAGAAGAAGCGCAGCGCGGCCAGGTCGATGAGGCTCCGCTCGTACGTCCGCGCGAGGGGGTCGTTCGAGGTGATGAGCCGTGGCGCCCTGTCGAGCCAGCTCTCCAGGCTGGTGCCGATGTTCGGGCGCGCGTGGCTCTCGCCGTGGGCGTACTTCACCCGGCTGTGCCGCTCCTCCAGCCCGTCGATGGCCGCCAGGACGTCGAGGCAGGTGCTCCAGGTGCCGTGCGGCTCGATGTGCACCCGGAAGGCGAGGCCGCTCGGATCGATCCGCGCGGGCTGCGATGCCGAGATCCATGTCTCGCGCACGAAGCGCTCGCGCCGGTATCCGAGCACGAGTCGGTTGTCCTCGATGCGGTGATAGTGCTCGCCTTTCTTTCGAAGCATGTCCTTGACCTCGAACAGGTCAGCGAAATCGGCGGCGGCCCGGATGCGGACGTCGAGATCGACGGGGACCTTGTCGTGGTTCATGAGCAGGAGGTCCTCGTGGAACCCGTCGCCCGCGAACCGGGTCCGAACGACCGACAGGGTCGATTGGACGTACATCGCAGCAGGCCTCGGCACGAGGAAGAACTGGGCCTGGAAGTACTGCACGTCGTCCGTGGACAGCGCGGCCGGCACGACGCCGTCGATCGTCAAGATCCATTCGGAGAGAAAGCGCGTGTCGAGGTGAAAGAGGCCGAGCGGACGGTTGATCGAATGTTCGATGTTGCCGCGCAGGTCGCTGACGACGAACGTGCCGCCATCCAGGATGCTCACTTGCCGTTCCATGTTCCCCTCCGACGACGATCAGCCTGCGCGTCGCTCCGGGAGCTCGCTCGTCCCCCGGGGCGTCGCTTCGGGAGCCCGTCCGTCGCCCGGACAGAAGGCGCTCTGGAACAGCTGCGCGACGGCCAGGTCTCCGCGCACACCGACGCGGCCCTGCATGATCGCGGTGATCAGGTTCTGTTCGCCGTGGACGATGCGCGAGAAGTCGTCGAGCGAGCAGGAGAGCTCACAATCCTCGCTCGCGCCCTCGGGCGCGATCCTGAACGACCCATCATCGACCTCCACCACGACGCGCTCGCCGTCGGTGAGCGTCAGAGCACATACCTTCCGCGTGCCTCGCAGACGGGCGTCGTACCGCCCCACCACGAGGGCCTGGATGAGATCTCTTGCCTGCCGCATGATGAATCCGTGTATCCGGGTTGCCGGTCTCGCCGTCGCGGCCTCGGCAGAGCAAGGGGCGTGCCCATTGCTGTGATGTCACGGAGCGGTTTGGGCGCGCAGCGGCTCCTCGTGGTGGCGCGGTCAATCCCGGAGCCCGACTTCGCGGTCCGGGTGGCAGCGGCAGGTCGGGCGCCCGCCCGCTCCTCGAGCGCCCTCCGACCCCCACCGATTGCCCGGTTGGACCTGGAGCGTGCGAGCACGTCGGAGCTGGCGCCGCGCGTCGGATCAGGCTGTCCGGGCAGGCAGCTCTCGCCTCCGGGCTTGCGGACCGGGCATCGGCGCGCATGTACTGGCCATGCCAGCTCCGATCGAACACTATGCTCTCATCGGTGACACGACGACGGTCGGCCTGATCTCACGTAGCGGCTCGCTCGACTGGCTGTGCCTGCCGCGCGTCGACTCGGATGCGTGTTTCGCCAGGCTGCTCGGGCATGACGACCACGGTTACTGGACGCTCCGGCCAGCCACGAGGATACGAAGCGTGGAGCGGCGGTATCGGCCAGACACGCTGATCCTCGAGACCGAGTTCTCCTGTGACAGCGGACGGGCGCGGGTCATCGACTTCATGCCTCCGTGGGCCGCCGCGCACGATGCCGCCCGGATCGACGAGGGAGCCCAGGGGGTCGCCGCGCACGACGTCATCCGGATCGTCGAGGGGATCGAGGGCCAGGTCCCGATGCACTCCGATCTGAAGGCGCGGTTCGGCTATGGCCGCGTGATCCCCTGGATCAGGTGCGATGAATGCCGGGCCACGCTCACGTCCGGGCCGGCCGCGCTCGCGTTCAGCAGCCCTGCGCCGCTCGACCCCGACTGGAGCGCCGCGCGGCTGGAGGCGAGCTTCATCATCCGCGCGGGGCAGCGCCTGCCGTTCACCCTCACCTATTACCCGTCGCACGAGCACGCGCCCGACCACCCCGTCGACGCGGAGCGGGAGCTCGCGCGAACCGAGCGTCACTGGCGGGCGTGGGCGAGCCGCTGTCCCTACCAGGGCCGCTTTCGCGACGCCGTTGTGCGATCGCTCCTCACGCTGAAGGCGCTCACCTATGCGCCCACGGGCGGCATCGTGGCGGCGCCGACGACGTCGTTGCCGGAGGATCTCGGCGGCGTTCGCAACTGGGACTATCGCTACTGCTGGTTGCGGGACTCAACCCTGACGCTCGACGCGCTGATGCGCGGCGGGTACCTGGAGGAGGCCCAGGCGTGGCGCGACTGGCTCATGCGCGCCGTGGCCGGCGCTCCAGCGCAGCTGCAGATCATGTATGGCGTGGCCGGCGAGCATCGGCTCACCGAGGTCGAGCTGTCGTGGCTCCCTGGATACGAGGAGTCGAAGCCGGTGCGGATCGGCAATGGCGCATACGATCAGTTCCAGCTCGATGTCTACGGCGAGGTGCTCAACACGCTCTACGATGCCCACGTGCAGGGGCTGCCGGATCTGCCGCACACCTGGGACCCCATCGTGGAGATCGTCGACTTCGTCGAGAAGGCCTGGCAGCGGCCGGACGAGGGCATCTGGGAGGTCCGCGGGGCGAAGCAGCTCCACTTCACGCACTCGAAGCTGATGGCCTGGGTGGCCGTCGATCGCGCCGTGCGCATGATCGAGGAGTTCGGCGTAGGCGGACAGCATCGCCTGGGGAAGCGGGCCCAGCGCTGGCGCGCGTTGCGCGAGGAGATCCGCAGCGACCTGCTCACGCGCGGGTTCAACGCGCGCGTCGGCGCGTTCACGCAGTCGTACGGCTCGGACGCCCTCGACGCCAGCGTGCTCTTGATCCCGCACATGGGCTTCCTGGCCGCGGACGATCCGCGCATGCTGTCCACCGTCGCGGCGATCGAGGAGGGCCTCACCCGGGATGGTCTCGTCCTGCGCTACGCGACCGAGACGGGAGTGGACGGTCTGCCGGGCCACGAGGCGACGTTCCTCATCTGCAGCTTCTGGCTCGCCGACAACTACGCGATGGCCGGCCGCCTGGACGACGCGGAGGCGCTCCTCGGTAGGCTGGTATCGCTCTGCAATGACGTCGGCCTGCTCTCCGAGGAGTACAGCCCTGAGCTGGGTCGCCAGCTCGGCAACTTCCCGCAGGCGTTCTCTCACATCGGGCTCGTCAACACGGCTCACATCATCGACGCGAAGCGCGCCGGGAAGGAGGTGTCCCTCCCGTCGGCGGCGTAGGCTCCGGGCCCCCGCCCCGGCGCTCCGTCAACGCTGGCAACGCGGGCCGACCGTCGCGCCAGCGCGGCGGTCCGTCAACGCCTCCCGCCCGCCGCTCCCGCCCGCGCCTCCAGGCGTGCAGCGAGCGCCCGGCGCTCCTCCGACTCCGCGCCTCCGCGCGCGCGCAGCGCGAGCGCCAGCACGCGCGGGAGATCGAGCGCCGCGCCGCGGGCGCGCATCTCCTGATACGACCGCTCGTAATCGCGAGGCACCCGCAGCGACCAGTTGTGGTCGCCCATCGTCCCGGGAGCGTTGTAGATCTCCTTGAGCCCGAGCAGATCGGAGAAGAAGACCATCACGTTCGACGCCTGGCTCGCGAAGAGGTCCGCGAACTTGGCCTGCGCGAGCGCGCGCGGGTCGGACGCGAGCGCGCGCGCCATCGCCCCCTCCTCGGCCGGCGAGGGCGCGAGGCGCGAGGCCAGGTACGCCGCCTGCCGCTCCAGCGCGCCGCTCCGCTCCCACGCGTCGAGGAGCCTCCAGAGCGGCGGCGTGTCGTGGGTCCCCACCATGATCCAGTCGGAGGGCCCGGCGTTCTCGCTGCGATAGACGTCCTTCGGGTTGTCGAGATCGGCCTTCTGCGTGACCCGGAAGCGACCGAGCCCGTGCCGCTCGAGCACGGCCCGGAGCGGGAACGGGAGCGTGCTCAGCACCTCGCACACGATGTCGGTCGTCGCGCGCCCGCGCGCCTCGGCGCAGCTCGCGATCGTGTCGAAGATGACGCTGTAGCGCCCGACCTGCTCCGGCGTCAGCGCGGTGACCCAGTCGTCGGCATACCGGGGCACGGCGCGGTTGAGCTGCGCGGGAGAGACGATGGCGTAGCGGGCGAGCAGCGGGTGATCGGGCAGATCGGGCGACGAGAAGAGCCGCGCGCCGCCCTGGACCGCGCGGAGCGGATCGGGGGCGTCGGCGACATAGACCCAGGGGCAGACGAGGCCGTGCGGGTGGTCGAGGCGCACGCCGTCGAACTCGTCGAACATCTTGTCCATCCGCGCCCGCACGAGCGCGAGCGCGCCGGAGGAGGCGTCCGTGTACTGCGCCGGATCGAGGACAGGGTAATTCCACACCTGGCCCTCCGGGTTGGTCCGGCTCGGCGGCGCCCCCATGAGATAGCCCTTCAGGAAGACCGATTGATGTGCCCAGGCGTCCTGGGGCGAATAACCGATCTGCAGATCGCCATAGAGCTTGAGCCCGAGCGCGGCCGTCACGCCCCGGAGCGCCGCGTGCTGCTCGTGCGCGAGGAGCTGGCAGAAGGCGTAGAAGTCGACGTCGTCGCGATGCCTGTCGAGGAGCTCCCGCCGGCGATCCTCGCAGGCGACCACCTCGCCGGGGCCGGGCGCGAAGAGGCGGCGGTCGAGATCCGGCGCGCCGGTCCAGCCGTGGAACCAGCCGCTCCGGTGCTCCTCGCAGAGGGGAGCGTAGAGCGCGTCCCGCTCGATCCACGCCGCGTTCCGCTTCCTGAACGCGTCGAGGCGGGCGGCGAGGTCGTCGAGCTCGCCGCGCCTCCGCCGCTCGACGTACGACGCGAACGCCTCCCGGAGCGCGGCGCGCTGCGCGCGGTACGCGTAGCCGTGCTGCGCGCGCCCCTCGTGGCCGCCGGGCTTGCCGGCGACGATCTTCGCCACCGACCCGGGGCGAAGGAGCGCGCCCCAGGGGCCGTCCTCCGTCAGCCGGGCGAGCGCGATCGACAGCGTGCTCCGCGAGAAGATGGTGCCGTCGTAGGGAGATGCGTTGTCGGCCGAGGTCTCGCCCTGAGGGCCGAGCTGGATGCCGTTGAACCCGAGATCGCGCGCGAACCGGAGGAACCGGCGGCCCCCCTCGGTGTACGGGGAGCCGCGCCCGGTGTCCTCCGCGTCCTCGGACGGGAAGCTCGGATCGTGGATCGCGAGCACCAGGTTGCGGATGCCCAGGAGCTGCAATGCGGCCCTGACGAGCTCCCGCTCGTCCTCGCCCGCTCGAGCCTGGGCCGGCGCCACGTTGCCCTTGTCGGTCCCGACGTCGTTCATCGCGCTAGGTATAGCGATGAAGGGATCGGCCCGCCAAGACACGAAACAAGGGACAATTCTGCCTCAGTGAGGAGACTACGCAGCCGTACGGCGAGCCCCGATGGAGGCTGTCAGACGCCGAGGCGCGTGCCCGCCGTGACGCCCGAGGCGGCCCCCGCGGCGCCCGCCATCGGGAGCGTGAAGAAGAACGTGCTCCCCTCCCCCACCTTGCTCTCGACCCAGATGCGCCCGCCGTGGATCTCGACGAGCGCCTTCGCGATCGAGAGGCCGAGCCCCGTGCCCTTGTGGGCGGTCTCCTTCGCCTGCCAGTAGCGCTCGAAGATGCGCGTTCGCTGATCCTCCGGGATGCCCGGGCCGGTGTCGCGCACCGAGAGGAGCACCTCCCGGCCCCACGGCTCGGCGCGGAGCGCGACCTCGCCGCCCGCGGGCGTGAACTTGATCGCGTTGCCGACGATGTTCGCGATCACCTGAAGGACCCGCTCGCGATCGCAGAGCGCCCGCTCGACGCCGATGGCGACCCCCTGGTCGATGCGCAGCGATTTCTCGGCCGCCTCCTCCCGCAAGAGCTCGATGGCGTCGCTCAGCAGGACGGCGACGTCGTGCGGCGCCGGCTGGATCGAGATGTGGCCGCCGTCGAGCTTCGCCAGGTCGAGCAGATCGCGGATGAGGCGGTTCATGCGATCGGCCGACTTCTGGATGCGCTCGACAGGGCGCCGCATATCGGCCGCGTCGTCCGTGCCCGGCAGCTTCCGGCGCAGGATGCTCGTGTTCATGACGATGGTCGCGAGCGGGCTCTTGAGGTCGTGCGACACCACCGCCACGAGCTCTTCGCGGGCGCGGATCGCGCGCTGCGCGCTCTCGTAGAGCCGCGCGTTGTCGATCGCCAGGGCGGCCCGACGCCCGAGCTCCTCGGCGAGCGCCCGGTCCTCGGCGCCGTACAGCAGATCGTCGCGGCCGGAGGCGATCGTGAGCACGCCGAGCATCGTGCCGCGGGTGACGAGCGGCACGGAGATGTAGCGCCGGAGGCCGAGCTCCTTGAGGAGCGCCTCGCTGGCCGACACGGGCGGCTCGCTGTCGCGCGCGCCCGGCCCGCGCTCCGCGTCGGCGGGCGCGCCCGCGACCTCGCAGAGCACCGCCTCACCCGTCTCCAGCACGCGCGCCACGCCGGCCGGGAGGACCGAGTCCATCGGCGTCTGGCCCTGCAGGAGGCGCGCGAGCTCGCTCTTCTGCGGGTCGGCGTGGACGACGACGGCGCGCCGGAGCATCGCCTCGCGCTCCATCATGTCGACCATGCACCAGTCCGCGACGAACGGGACCGGCAGGCGCGCGACGCGCACGAGCGTCGCCTCGTAGTTCAGCGAGCTGGAGAGCAGCCGGCTCGCCTCCGAGAGGAACGCGGCGCGGCGCTGCGCCGCCTCCGCCGCCGCGCGCCCCGCCTCCGCGGCGGCGAGGTGCCGCGCCCGCTCGCGCTCGTTCTCGAGCATGCGGGCGTAGAGCAGCCGGTGGACGAGCGCCGTGCGGAACGTGCCCGCGAGCCGGCGCATCATGCCCCGGTACCGCGGCGCGAACGGGGGCTCGCCCTCGAAGCAAAGGATGAGGCTGGAGGCGCCGCTGTCGCCCTGCCCCTCCAGCGAGAAGTGCCATGTCACGAGCCCGGGCCGCGCGAGCTCGGGGTATGGCAGGCAGAGGCCCTCGCACGCCTCGCCCGGCGCGCCCGCCGCGGACGCCGGGGGCGGGGACCGCGGCGGGATGGGCAGCGCGCGCGAGCTCGCCGAGAGCCCCGCGGCGTCGAGGAGCCGAGGGGCGAGCGGCGTCGGCTCGACGAGCACGATGACCGCGACGCAGCTCAGCCGCTCGGCGAGCCGCTCCAGGAAGACGGCCATCGACTGGCGTGGATCGAACAGGTCGAGCGCTGCGACCGTGAGCTCCTGGAGGACGCTGAGGAGCGCCAGCCGTTCCTCCTGGATCTCGTGATCTTCATCGCTCGCCATAGGCAGGGCTCCAGCCGCTCCGGCGCTCAGGCCCCCAGCGCGAGCACGACAGCGGTCTTGTTGTGGAACTGCGGTACGCCCCGGCCCAGCGCGCCCACCTCGCCGAACGTCAGACAGCCCATCACCGGGACGCTCTGGCCGAGCTCGTTCTCGAAGGTGGTCAGCTCGTCGCGCACCGTGTCGCCGAGCATCATGCACCGCGAGATGCAGTCGAACACGAACGCGCCGGCGATCGGCCCGGCGACGGCGTCGCGCGCGGTGGTCGCCGCCTCGCGCGCGGCGCTGACGAGGCCGATCGGGTCGCCCTCCATGACGCGGATGAGGCACCCATCCGGGACCTCGCCGACGCAGTAGAGCCCGCCGGGCGTGACGACGCGCAGCGGGTCGCGGATGACGTGCTCGCCGTCGGCCTGCGGGATGCCGAGCGGGTGGGTCATCGCGAACCTCGCGAAGCCGTCGAGGTTCACCTGATCCCCCCGCGCGCGCGCGGTGCGCTGGTAGACCGAGAAGGCCCCCTCGTACTCGAGCTCCGCGACGACCGTCCCCTCGGCGCGCGTGACCATCGTCGGGGGGCCGTAGGGCCGGAAGCCGTGGCCGATGCCGGTGGCCATGCGGGCCGGCGAGTCGATCGCGACGACCACGACGCTGTCCGAGTAGGCGCGGCCGCCCGCGAACTGCGCGGTGCGCACGAAGCGGAGGTTGTCGCCCGCGCCGCCGCCGGCCCAGACGACGCCCGTCCCGCCGACCTCGACCGCGCCGCGCACGACGTCGGCCGCGTTGCCCGTGAGCGCGTCCGGCAGCACGATGAGCGCCCGGCTCCACCCCGGCGCGGGGGACGGCGGGAACCCTTCGAGAGCGCGCGCGGCGGCGAGCACGCCCGCGCGCCGTCCGTCCTGGCTCACCGGGTGCGCGACCCCGACGCCGACGCGCACGGCGTCCGAGACGACAAGCCCTACGACGAGCCCCTGCCGGAGGAGCCGGCTGCCCGCGAAGACCCCCGCCGTGCAGCACCCCGCCCACGGGACCCCGGGCAGCTCGCTCGTCACGGCCGCTGCGAGCGCGTCGGCGTCGTACTGGTCCGTCGACAGGACGAGCGCGAACGCGGGGCGCGCCGGTCCGGGCGGCGAGGCCGATCCGGGCGGCGAGGCCGATCCGGGCGACGAGGCCGATCCGGGCGGCCAGGCAACGCGCTCGGAGCGCGCCGACTCGCGGAGCGCCGCAGCCACGGACTCGGCCGCAGCCTTCGCTGGATCCGCCGTGGAGCTCGCCCCGATAAAGACCTGTGTCGTCATATCGTCTTCCCCCCTCACAATTCAGGCACTCGCGTTATACTGGAGATTCGCTCGCTCGTCACGGCGCGTGGGTCTCCCGGCCTGTCGTCCGTGCAGGGCGATTCTTCCCATCCATCGACTCGCGGTTTTCCCGGCGACGCGCGGGGGCGAAGGGCCGGACGGAGCCGCGGCGGGGCCTGCGGACCTGCGACGAGGAGACCTGCGGGGGAGAGAGCGACGCCCGGGGACCGCGGGGGCAGAATCGTTATCCTTCAACAAGACAACGTGCGCTGCAAGGCCGTGAGGCGCGCCGGAGACGCCACGAGTCGCTCGGTGAGAGGCCATATCGGTAGCGCGCCGCACGCCGGACGACGCAGCGCACCACGCGAGGACGCGAGATGACGTGGGCTCGCGGGAGCCCTCATGCCCAAGGCGGAATCACACCAGGTCGCCGTGGCAGCCGGCCGAGGTGCTGTTGAGCCGGCGACGAACGACGCGAGAGCAGGACTCCGCCGCCAACGGGGCGTTCAGAGAGGATCAGGGATCCGCCCACAGCAACGTGTACGTGTGCGGGTGCCAGAACCCATCGCGCTCCGTCCCGGCGGCAGCGCCGACGGCGACGAGCACGAACCCCCGACCGTTCGCGATACCGGCCGCCTCCACGTCGCTGTTCGCCAGGACCTCGCGCATCGGCACCGAGGCCAGCCGGCTGCCGTCGACGGGATCGTAGGTGTGGACCTCGATGTCCTCGGGCGCGCCGAGATCGCCCCGCCCGAGCCCGGTGAACGGCGGGGAGGGCGAGATCGCCCCGTACGAGAGGTCCTGCGCGAGGATCACCCCGCTCACCGACGAGCGCCCGGGCGTGAGGTGGACGTCGACCACCGGCGTCGCCGCGCTCGCGTGCGCGACCTGGAGCGAGATCCTGTCGAAGCTCGCCCGGCGTGACATGGCGGCCGCCACGAGGCCGGCGGTCGGCGTGTCGACCGCGTAGGCGTCGCCGCAGGCCTGCTTCTCCAGGGCGTGCGTGTGCCCCTCGCCGCCGAGGCAGCCGGTCGCGACGAGGAGCAGGCTCTTCTCCTCGGCGAACACCGGCGCCGGCACGACGGGGAGCCCCACGGCCACGACCGGGGGCGCGGCCTCGGCGGCGAGGGCGAGGATCTCGGCGCAGTCGCGCCCCTCGATCGCGCCGAGATCGCCGGCGATCACGTGGGGGCGCACGCTCGCCCCCCCGGCGATCGCCGCGTCGAGCGGCTCGACGACCTGGGCCCGGGCGAACGCGAGGCCTTCGCGGGCGCTCGGCCAGGGATCGACGCCGGCGCCGGTGCCGTCGGGGTGGGCGAGGAAGCAGAAGCGGACCGCGTCGCGGTCGGCGACGCCGTTCACCACCGTGAGCTTCGTCGGCCCCGGCGGCTCGACGACGTCGCCGCCGCCCGCGCCCGAGGTCGCCGCGCTGCTCGAGGTCGCCCCAGGGCCGCCGCCGGCGCCGGACGTGCTCGCCGCGGCGGGGGGATCCCTGCTGAGGAGGTCGTGGTCCTGCGTGCAGCCGGCGCCGCCGAGCGCGGCGAGCAGGATCCCGGGGAGGCAGGCCCAGCCGATCGGGCGAACGCGGTGCAGCACGCTGCGAGCTTACCGTGCTAGGCGGGGTCGATGCGGGTCCATCTCACCGCGACAGCCGCCGCCGCCGTCCGCCGCGGCCACCCGTGGGTGTACCGAGACGGTATCGCAGGCGGCGGCGAGGGCGCCGCGCGGCGCGGGGAGCGCCGGCGCGGAGAGAGCGCGCCCCGCGCCGGCGGCGCGGCGGCCTCGGGCGACGTCGTCGAGCTGTCGGCCGAGGGCGCGCCGTTCCTCGGGCGGGGGCTCTGGGACGCGGAGTCGGCGATCGCCGTCCGCGTCTTCCAGCGCACGCAGGCGCCGAAGCTCGACGAGCGCGCCATCGCCGAGCGGCTCGAGCGGGCCTTCGCGCTGCGCGACGGCTGGTTCGCCGGCCGCGACACGACGGCCTACCGCCTGTGCAACGGCGAGGGCGACCGGGTGCCGTCGCTCGTCATCGATCGGTACGACCGCGCCGCGGTGGTCCGCCTCGACGGCGACATGCTCGCGCCGTGGCTCGACCGCCTGCTCCCGCACCTCGCCCGCGCGCTGGGCGCCCGCGGCGTGCGCTCGATCGGGCTGCGGGCGCGCGCGCCGCTGGCGAGCGGGGACGCGGAGGGCAAGAAGCTCGCGCACCTGCACGGGCCGCCGCTGCCGGATCGGCTGTTCGTGAGGGAGAGCGGGGTCGCGATGGAGGTCGATCTCGCGCGTGGGCAGAAGACGGGGGCGTTCCTCGACCAGCGCGACAACCGCGCCCGCGTGCGCGCGCTCGCGGCCGGGCGCCGGCGCGTCCTGAACCTGTTCAGCTACGCGGGGGGGTTCTCGGTGGCCGCGGCGCTCGGGGGCGCGGGCCGGGTCACCTCGGTGGACTCGGCGTCGGCCGCGCACGCGTCGGCGCAGCGCACCTTCCGGGAAAACGGCGTCGACCCGGCGGCGCACGAGTTCGTGACGGCGGACGCGTTCGACTTCCTCGAGAAGGCGCACGCGCGCGGCGACAGGTACGACCTCATCATCTCGGATCCGCCGAGCTTCGCGCCGAGCGAGCGCGCCAAGCCGCGCGCGCTCGGCGCCTACCGGCGGCTGCACACGGCGGTCGCGCGCGTGCTCGATCGCGGCGGTGTGCTGTGCGCGGCGTCGTGCTCGAGCCACATCACGGCGGAGGACTTCCTGGCCACGCTGGACGACGCGACCCTGGAGCGGGACGACCTTCGGATCCGGGCGATCCACGGGCAGCCGGAGGACCACCCGACGCTGCCGGCGTGGTGGGAGGGGCGGTACCTGAAGTTCGTCGTCCTGGAGTGAGGGGCGAGGGCGCGAGAGGAGCGCGCCAGGGCGCCGGGCCGGCGTTGCGCGCGGCGGCCGCGGGGCCGTGGTGAGGTGTCAGGCGTCGCCGTCGGGGTCCACGCCCAGCTCCCGCAGGCGCGCGGCGAGCCGCTGCGCGCGGGTCTCCGCGTCCTCGGCGCGCTTGCGCTCGCTCTCGGCGCGCTCTGCTCCGGTGGGCAGGACGGTGCCGTCCTCCCGGCGCCATCGCAGCCACGGACCGCCCATCCCCTCGAACGCGCCGTCCCATTCGACCAGACCGAGCCCGAGGGGCTCGAACCAGGGCTGGATCGGCACATCCACCTCACCGCGCGCGCCGCCCCAGCAGGAACGCCGCCAGCGCCTCCGCCTTGGGCGCCAGGGTCTTCACCTCGATGAGCTCGTCCTTCGTGTGGAAGCCGCTGCCCCGCGGGCCCAGGCCGTCGATCGACGGGATCCCGATGTCCGCCGTCGAGCTCGCGTCGGACCCGCCGCCGATGAGCGGCGCCTCGGCGTCGCCGAGCCCCGCGGCCCGCGCGCACGCCGCGTACTCCCGGCAGAGCGCCGCGCTCGCCTCGGTCCGCACGAGCGGCGACCGCGAGAGCTCGCCGTCGACGCGCACGGCGGTGCCGGGCACCTCGACTTCCGCCTCGTGCGCCGCCGCGGCGAGCGCCGCCAGGATCGCCTCGCCGTCCGCGCGGCGCACGAAGCGGAAGTCGACGCCCGCCTCGGCCGCGTCGGGCACCGTGTTCCTCCCGTGCCCGCCGCTCACCATGCCGACGTTGACCGTCACCCCGCGCGTGTGGTCGGTGAGCCGCTGCGCCCAGTCGATGAAGCGCGCGAGCGCCCAGATCGCGTTCGCGCCGTGCTGGTACGCGTTGCCGGCGTGCGCCGCCTTGCCCGTGGCCCTCACCACCGCTTTCCCTCCGCCCCTGCGCGCGGTGATGATCCTGTCCCCCTCGCGCCCCGCCTCGAACACGAGCGCGCACGCCGCGCCGGCGAGCTCGCGCTGGAGCAGCGGGCGCCCCTCGGGCGACCCGACCTCCTCGTCCGACACGATCGCGAACCGCACCGGGATCTCCGGCAGCGCGCCGATCGTCGCCAGCGCCCTGAGCGCCTCGATCGCGACGACGATCCCGCCCTTCATGTCGAGCACGCCGGGCCCGCGCGCGAGCTCCCCGTCCAGGCGGAAGCCCTCGAAGGTCCCCGGAGGGAACACCGTGTCGAGGTGCCCGACGAGGGCGACGTGCCCCGCCGGCGACGCCTTCGCCGCCTCGCTCTCCGCTACCCAGTGCGCCGCGTAGCGCGCGCTCGCGATCCGCCGCACGCACAGGCCGGGGATCGTCGAGAGCTCGTTGGCGATGACCTCGCCCACCGCGTCGCCGCCGCGCGGGTTGTCCGTGAACGAGTTGAGGTTCACGAGCCGCTCGAGGAGCGCGAGCATCGTCTCCGTGCGGCCGGAGAGCGCCTGTTGGATGGCCTCAATCACCGCGCCAGCATGCCACGGAACCCTGGGCGCCGCCGCGCCCCGCCGCGCCCCGGCCCCCCGGGCGCCCCCGCGGCGGCCGACCTGCGATCAGCGCACCGCGCCCGCACGGGCGCGGCCGGCGACCTCTGCCCTGGTCGCTGCAGAAGTGGTACGTGTCCGCTCATGCAAGGTTCCAGTTCAGCGCGGAGGCGCCCGTGACAGCGTCGGCAGGACCGCTCGTTATCAAGCTCGGCGGCGAGGTCGTGGGCAGCCCCGCCCTCGCCGTCCTCGCCAGCGACCTCGCGGCGCTCAGCCGCGCGGGCGCGCGCGCGATCGTCGTCCACGGCGGCGGCGCGCAGGCGACCCGGCTCCAGGAGCGGCTGGGCATCCCCGTCCGGCAGGTGGCGGGCCAGCGCGTCACCGACGCGGACACGCTCGACGTCATGAAGATGGTCGTCGCCGGCAAGCTCAACGTCGACCTCTGCGCCGCGCTCCTCGCCGCGGGCGCGCGGCCGGTCGGGCTGCACGGCGCGAGCGGGCCAGCGCTCTCGGCCGTCAAGCGGCCGCCGAAGGTCCACCCGAGCGTCGGGCCCGATCCGGTGGACCTCGGCCTCGTCGGCGACATCACCGACGTCGACCGCGGGCTCCTCGATCTGCTCGGCAGCGGCGGCTACCTGCCCGTGCTCGCGTGCCTCGGCGCGGGCGCGGACGGGCAGGTCTACAACATCAACGCCGACACGGTCGCGAACCGCGTCGCCATCGAGCTCGGCGCCGCCGGGCTCTTCCTCGTGAGCGACGTGCCGGGCGTGCTGCGCGACGTCTCCGATCCCGCCTCGCGCATCCCGAGCCTCACGGTCGCCGAGGGGCGCGCCCTCATCGCGAGCGGCGCCGTCACGCGCGGGATGATCCCGAAGCTCGAGGAGTCGTTCGCCGCGCTCGCCGAGGGGGTGCGCCGCATCCACATCCTGGGCCGCCTGCGCCCGGGCGACCTCGCGCGCGAGGCGAGCGCGCCGGGATCCGTCGGGACGGTGCTCGTCCCCTGAGCCGCGCCCTGAGCCGCGCGGCCGGCTCGCCCGGACCGGCCGCGCGCCGTATGCTCCCCGCGTGGCCGTATGCTCCCCGCCTCCTCGATGATGGATGCCTTCCGGGCAGCGCTGTCGTTCGTTCAGGCGAACCCCGAGAAGATCGCGATCGGGGCCGCGGTGGCCCTCGTCAGCTTCGTCGGTGGCATGGCGCTCGTCGCGTTCGTGCTCGTACGGCTGCCCGAGGACTACCTGGAGAAGCAGGACGAGGAGCCCTTTCTGCCGGGTCGCCCGGCCTGGATGCGCGTCTCGGCGCGCATCGGGAAGAACTTGCTCGGCGTCCTCGCCGTGGCGCTCGGGGTCATGCTCTCGCTGCCCGGCGTGCCGGGGCCGGGCGCGCTGGTGATCCTGATCGGGGTGATGCTGCTCGACATCCCGGGCAAGCGGCGCATGGAGCGGCGGCTCCTCGGGACGCCGAAGATGCGCTCCTTCGCCGATCGTGTGCGCGCCCGCTTCGGCCGCCCGCCGCTGCGCGTTCAGGCAGACTCGCGCCGCTCGTCGCCCGGCCGAGGTTGAGCGCCCGCCTCGTTCGGTGAGCGCTCGACCGCCTCGCCCGACGAGCGCTCGCCCGCCTCGTTCGGTGAGCGCTCGACCGCCTCGCCGGCCTCGTTCGGTGAGCGCTCGACCGCCTCGCCCGACGAGCGCTCGCCCGACGAGCGCGGGGCGCCCGCCGGCCCGGCAGCCGAGCTCTTCGGCGACGCCTTGCTGCGGAGCCGGAGGTGCCACGCGAAGAGCGCCGCGGCGAGCGTCAGCGCGAGCCCGGCCGAGACCCACTCGCGCGGCGCGAGCAGGATGCAGCCCGCCACGAAGGCGCAGGTCGCGAGCGTGAGGCGCTCTTGCGCGTCGGGCATCCGGGGCACCTCGTGTCCTCGTTACCCGCCCGCGCCGCGCGCATCAAGCGCCCCGCGCGGCCCCCGCGCCGGCCGGCGCCCGCCGTCGCGCCCCTGGTCGCCTCGTGCGGCGCCAGCGCGGTTGCGGTAGGTAGGTCCGACAGCGGCGAGCGCTCGGCTCGCGCAGGATCGATCTCGACGCCTTATGAACGCAAACGACGATCGCGACGAGGGCGAGCGCGAGGACGCGCTCCGGAATGAGGACCCCGGCGAGGGCCGCGGCGCGGGCGGGAAGCCCGCCGCGGCGAAGGGCGCGGGAGCGCGCGAGGACGCGGGAGCGCGCGACGGCGCGCCCGCGGACGACGGCGCCGCAGAGGAGGAGGACGACGCCGCCGCCGAGGAGGACGACGGCGCGGAGGACGAAGGCGAGGCGCCCGCCCCGCCGCCGCGCGCGCCCTCGATGTGGGACATCCTCCGGGACAGCTTCTTCACGTTCGATCGCCGGACGCTCGGCTTCACGCGCATCCTGCTCGGCTTCTTCCTGATCGGCGACCTGTTCCGCCGGTCGTGGGCGTGGAGCGACATGTTCGCGGACATCGGCGTCCTGCCGAACCACGTGAACCTCTGGCGCCCGCAGGGCAGCGGCAACTTCTCGATCGTCAACGCCTTCTCCACGCCGGGCGAGCTGTGGGTCCTCTGGGTCGTGATCTTCGCGACCTACGTCTGCCTGCTCATCGGCTGGAAGACGAAGCTCATGCAGGTGCTCTCGCTCGTGTTCGTCACGAGCATGAACGGGCGCGTCCTGCTCATCGAGAACGGCGGCTACGTCGTCCACAACCTGCTCCTGCTCTGGACGTGCTTCCTGCCGATGGGCGATCGCTTCTCGGTCGACGCGCTCCTCGCCTCGATGAAGCGGAGCCGCGAGCGGACCGCCGCCGATCTGAACGATCGGAGCACGCTCGACGACCCGCTCAAGCCGGACGCCCACGTGACCGTGCTCGGGCCCGTCCTGCTGATCCAGATCTCGGCGATCTACTTCTTCAACGTCGTGCACAAGACCGGCCCCGCCTGGAAGAACGGGACCGCGATCCACTACGTGCTCTACGTCGACCGGATGGTGACGCCCATCGTGGCGGACATCCGCGACTACGCGCCGAACTTCGTCATCCTGTTCATGACCAGGATGGTGATCGCCTTCGAGGCCGCCATCCCTGTGAGCCTCCTGTCGCCGCTCGGCCGGGCGTGGGCGCGCCGGTTCGCGATGGTGATGATGAACGTGCTCCACGTCGGGTTCGGCACGACGTTCGTGCTCGGCCCGTTCGCGTGGGCGCTCTGCGTGATGTCGACGCTCCTCTTCGGGCGCGAGGACTGGGAGATCGCCGCGCGGACGATGCGGCGCGCGCACCGGGCCCGGGTCGTGCTCTTCGACCCGCGCTCGCCGGGCGCCGTCCTCGCCTGCCGCGTGCTGAAGCGGCTGGACCGGTTCGGGCTGCTCACCTTCGAGGCGTCGACCTCCGCGGCGCACGGGCTGTCGGTGCGGCGCCCCGACGGCGCGCTCGTCGAGGGCGCCGGCGCGCTCGCGGACATCGTCACGGCGATCCCGCTCGGCCCCGCCGTGGCGTGGGCGCTCCGCCTGCCGCTCGTGCGCGACGCGGTGACGGCGGCGATGGCGGCGGCGCACCGCCGCAGCCTGGGCCGGGCGCTCGGCGCGCGGATCCCGGAGCGCTCGGAGGTCGCGCCCCCTCCGGCGCCGCTCCGGCTGTGGGGGCGGACGGCGCTCGGCGCGCTGCGCGAGGTCGGCGTCGTCGTGATGTTCGTCGGCGCGGTCAACCAGGCGGCGGTCGAGCTCTGGGTCATCAAGAACCGCTGGAAGGTGCCGCACCCCGAGGAGACGCGGGTCCTCGCGCAGAAGCTCCGGTTCCTCCAGGGCTGGTTCATGTTCTCGCCCAACCCGGTGATGGACGACGGGACGATCGTCGTCGACGCCGTGACGGTCGACGGCCGCCACATCGATCCGTTCACGGGCGAGCCGCCGAACTTCGACCTCCTCCACGCGAAGAGCTTCGCGTACAGCCAGATCTGGTGCGACTACTTCGCGCGCATCAAGCTGCCGGCCAACACGGCGTACCGGGACGCGATGAAGGAGTACATGTACCGCTACCCCGAGCGGACGGGCCGGCCCGAGGACGCGATCGTCTCCGGGGAGGTGTACTGGGTGAAGGACTGGAACCCGAAGTGGGGGCGCACGGAGAGCTACGGGGAGGAGCGCGAGAAGCTCTTCACCTTCTACAACCCGAAGGCGCAGGCGCAGGCGCAGGCCGAGCCGCCGCAGGCGCCGCAAACCCCCGCGAACTGATACGTCGGTAGTCGCCGAGGGCGCGCCTGGTGGCGCGTCGGGCGAGAGGGCTTCCCGGGCTGCCCGGCCCGAGGAGAGGCCGTGCGTTGCGCGGCGGCCCGAGGAGCGGCCGCGCGTTGCGCGGCGCGGGGACCCCGCCAGACTCGCCTTGGCCCTCGCTCCTCCGGCAAGCCAGAGGAGCGAGGGCGACCGGGCTCAGACATCGGCCACCCCGCGCCGCGCAACGCGCGGCCCTTCCTCGCGCCTACCGCGGAACCTCGGACGAGCTCGGCCAGGGGGAACCTGGTGGGCGGCGAGGCGCTGGCGCCGCACGGACCAGAGCTGGCGCGATGGCGCGACAGACAAAAGATCCGCGAAATGCGCGAAACGGACGGGGGGCGGACGGAAAACGAGATCAGCGCTTGACAGGCGCGCCCCGGCGAGTACAGTCCGCGCTCTCGAAAGCGAGGGCCTGTAGCTCAGTTGGGAGAGCGCTAGAATCGCACTCTAGAGGTCGCAGGTTCGATCCCTGTCAGGTCCACCCTCGAAGTCGTCAATACCTCTTTCTTAATTCGTCTTCTTTTCATCTTCAGGTTATTGCTTCGCGATGGCGAGCGTGAGCTCGCCTCGAAGCATACCTGGAACAGCGTTCGAGCCCGGCGTTGAGCTCACGCGGAGCGTGTTGCTCCTCCAGCGGCACGTCTCGCGACCGCCGCGCGGAGAGGCGTGCTGCACGCCGCGTCGCGCGGTGACCGGGTGCGGATATCATGCCGCGCCGTAGCCGGTCGGGGGAAGCCTTGTGCGCGGCGCGCAGCGCCGGTCCCGGGGTTCGCGGCGCGCAGCGCCGGCCCGGGAGGAGCGCGGGCACGGAAGACGGCCAACCGACGTGCCCGCCCCCTGCCCGCGCGTCCCCGCTCAGTCGTCGATCGGCTCGAAGTCGGCCTTCGTCGCGCCGCAATCGGGGCAAACCCAGGTGTCGGGCAGGTGCTCGAACAGCGTCCCCGGCGAGATGCCGGTGTCGGGGTCACCGAGCGCCGGGTCATAGATGAATCCGCAGACCACGCACCGATATTTCTTCATCCGTCGTTCTCCTCAGGGCCTGGCGAGCCGCGGACGACGCTACCACAAGGGCGGACGCCGCCGCGGGCGAACCAGCCCGGCCCGCCGCGCTCATCGCCCATCGGCCGCGGCCGCGCTCACCGGCGCGCCGTGAGCGCGGCCGCGGCCGGAAGCGGCCGGAAGCGCGCGCCCCGGGGCCGCGAGCGCCGCGGCGCGCGCCTCAGGGCGGCGCCGGCGCGCCGCGCACCGCGAGCTGCTTCTTGCGCAGCGCGCGCGCGATCGGCCCGTAGGCCAGCCGGAGGAGCCAGCGGGGGCAGACGACGCCGAGGTGCACGACGAACCACGCGACGAGCCCGGGCACGACGAGCGCGCGACCCCGGTCCACCGCGCGGACGAGAGAGCGCGCGCAGCGCTCCGGGGAGATCGACAGGAACGCGGGCGGCTCGAGGCCCGTGAAGTTGCCGGCCACCTCGTTGAACTCCGTCTGCACCGGGCCCGGACAGACCTGCGTCACCCGCACACCGGTGCCGGCAAGGTCGAGGCGGAGGGCTTCGGTAAAGCTGGTGACGAAGTGCTTCGTGCCGATGTACGCGGCCATCCCCGGCCCGAACGTGAGCCCGAAGCCGGAGCTCACGTTCGCGATCGCGCCGCGCCCGCGCGACACCATCGGGCCGACGAGCCGGTGCGTGAGGTACGCGAGGCTCGTCACGTTCAGCGCGATCATCTGCTCGGTGCGCGGCCACTCGGAGAGGTCGAACACGCCGACGTCGCCGAAGCCGGCGTTGTTGACGAGGACGTCGACCTGCCCGACCTCGGCGGCGACGGCGCGGAGCATCGCGTCGACCGCCGCCCGATCGGTGACGTCGCAGCCGAAGACCCGCACCGTGAGCTCCGGCCGCGCCGCGGCGAGCTCGGCGCGCAGCGCCTCCAGGCGATCCGTGCGGCGCGCCACCAGCACGAGCGCCCGGGCCCGGCGGGCGACCTCGTGCGCCAGCGCGCGGCCGATGCCGGATGACGCGCCCGTGATGAGGACGACCCCGCTGTCGATGGGCGACTCCACGGCCGCAAGGGTTGCCCAGCCGCCCCCGGGCGCGCAAGGGGCCCCCTCGCCGCGCGGCCGCGACTGCCCCGGCCATCCCCGCGGGCGCGCCCCGCGCCTCGCTGCGCGGGGCGCACGAAACCAGGGCGAAGCGGGAGAACGCACCCCGGCGGTCAATGGGCGCTCAGGGGGCATCTCGGCCTCCATCGCGCTACCTTCGAGACCAGCAGTCGCAACCCCTCGGTAACACGCAGCCCCCGGCCAGGCCCCCCGCGCCAGACGCGGCGCAGCGCGCGTCCTGGCCGACGGACGCGGCGGCGGTCGGCAGCCTTGCGGCGTCGCGGCCGCGGCGCGCGTTGACGTTCAGGGCGGCTACTTCTACCGTGGACCGCGTCCTCACGAGCCAGGAGACATCATGCGTTGGCCCTCATCTCTCATCAGCTTGCTCCTCGTCGCCGCCGGGCTGGGCGCGTGCGAACGGGAGGCGGATTACCAGTATCAGCCTCCCGCGCCCTCGACCACGGGCAAGCCCGCCGCGCCGGGGGCGGGCGAGACGAAGCCGCTCGTCTTCAATCCGGACGACGTCAAGTCCTTCAAGGTCCTGCCCGCAAAGTTCGAGTACGACAAGAACCCGATCACCGATGAGAAGGTGACCCTGGGCCGGATGCTGTGGTACGAGACGCGACTCTCGAAGAACCACGATATCTCCTGCAACTCCTGTCATGACCTCACGACGTACGGGGTCGACAACAAGCAGTTTTCGACCGGTCACAAGGGCCAGCTCGGCGGCCGCAACTCGCCCTCCGCGTACAACGCGGGCCACCACATCGCCCAGTTCTGGGACGGCCGCGCGGCCACGCTCGAGGACCAGGCCAAGGGGCCTATCCTGAACCCGGTCGAGATGGCCATGCCGGACGAGAAGCGGGTCATCACGACGCTCAAGTCGATCCCCGAGTACGTGAACCGCTTCAAGGCCGCGTTCCCCGAGGACAAGGAGCCGATCACCTACGACAACATGGCGAAGGCGATCGGCGCGTTCGAGCGCGGCCTCGTCACGCCGTCGCGCTTCGACAAGTACCTCGACGGCGACGACAAGGCCCTCACCGCCGAGGAGAAGGTCGGGTTCCACAAGTTCATCTCGCTCGGCTGCCCGACCTGCCACACGGGCGTCGCCGTCGGCGGCTCGACGTTCCAGAAGCTCGGCCTCGTGAAGGAGTTCACCGGCCTCAAGGACTTCGGGCGCTTCGACCACACGAAGGATGAGAAGGACAAGTTCTTCTTCCGCGTCCCGAGCCTCAGGAACGTCGAGAAGACCTTCCCCTACTTCCACGACGGCTCGATCACGACGCTCGACGAGACGGTGACCAAGATGGCGTGGCACCAGCTCGGCGTGGAGGCCAAGCCCGACGAGGTGAAGGCGGTCGTCTCCTTCCTGAAGGCGCTCACCGGCGAGCTCCCGACCGAGTACATCAAGAAGCCCGAGCTGCCCGCGAGCACGCCGGCCACGCCCAAGGCCGATCCGAGCTGAGCCGAGCGGCTCGCGCCGAGAGGGCGGATCGGGTCCGCTCCGCCCTCTCGGGTGAGCTCGACGCGAGCCCGCGGCGTGGCCGCGGGCGCGTCACGCGCCGACGGCGCGGACGCCGGCTCGTCGCGTTCGAGAGGCGGACGCCGAGGCCATCGCAACGGCGTATTCGAAGGTGCGGTGTCCTCGTGATACGGCGATTCGCCGGGGCTCACCTCGACGAGGCCCAGGCGTCGAGCTGGACGTCGTGCAGGGTTGTCCCTGCGACATGCCGGGCGAGCTCGCCGGACGACGTGCAGGTCCAGCAGGAGATCGCCGCCGGGCTCCCGCCCCTCGACCCCTGTGCTGGGGAGGAACGTCGATCGCGGAACGCGCGCCGGGGCCGCAAGGCTCTGCTGGCAGATACGGGGGCAGCGTCTGGGTCAGCGCTGGGCTGTCGTATGTGCGGAGGTGAGGACGGGATTCGAACCCGCGTATAACGGTTTTGCAAACCGTTGCCTAACCACTTGGCTACCTCACCGACTGTCCGAAGCGGCGCGTGGTCATGCCTCATCCCGGCGCCGGTGTCAATGCCTTCGGCAGAGCGTTTTCACTTTGCGCTTCACTTTGTGCAGCCGAGCCACCTCAGCGGGATCGCTCCACCGCGCCGTCGCGCGCCTTGCGTCCTCCGAGCCGGCGGACGGGGTGCGCACCGCGCGCGCTGGGGCGGGCCGATGTCCGCCGTGGTGGTTGATGGCTGTCTCTCTCGCGAGCCGGCGGAGGGTGGAGGGGGTGCGCACCGCGCGCGCTGGGGACGGGCCGATGTCTGAGCATCTCGCCGCCGCTTCTCCTCGCGCAGCGAGGGGAAGCGGCGGCCTTGCGAGTCCGGCGGGGCCCCGGCGCGCGCGGTGCGCACCCCCTCCACCCTCCGCCGGCCCCTGCGTCTCGGATCACCCTCGCTCCGGCAGCGTCCTCGCCCCGGGCCTGCTCTCTCTTACCGCTAGCGCCCGCCGCGCGTCCCTGGCACCCGCCGCCGCGTCCTCCGCGTCCCCCGTGCCCCCAGCATGCGCCCGAGGTAGCTCGCCGTGTACGTCGCCAGCCGCGTCGCCTGGAGCAGCCCGCGCGGCACGATCCCCCGCCCTGTGCGGAACGGATCGAAGCGGAGCGCGTTCTGGTCGATGTCCACCGGCTCGTACAGCTCGAGGTCGGCCACCGCCATCCACCGCGCCCGCTTCCCCCGCCGCACCTCGAGCCGCAGCAGCGCCAGCCCCGACGCCGCAGCGCGCTCCAGCCTCTCCAGGCGATTGCCCTCCACCGTCAACGCGCGCAGCGGCACCAGGCGGAACTCCGCACGACCGAAATCGGCCACATCGAACGGCAACTGCGCGTAATAGTCGTTGTCCATGAAATCGCGCGTCTTCGTCGTGAAGAAGGCGATCGGAATCAACGAGAACCGGCGCGCGCTCAGGAAAATGAGGTCCTGATCCCCCTCGCTCGCCGCCGGCGTCACCTCCTCGCTCGCGCGGAAGCGCACCGCGATCCCCAGCACATCCGGGCGGCCTTCCCTCCTGCCGCCGCGCCACCGCCATAGCGCGCTCGACAGCCGCACGAGCGCCGGCCCCGCGAGCCGCTGCGCCAGCGCGCCGACCTCGCCCTCCACCGCCAGCGCCTTCACCCCCGCGCAGTAGACAACGCCGTCGGCATGGAACAGCCTCGCTCTCCGGAGAAGACTGCCTTGCCAGACAATGGGAGACAGGGCCCCCCCGATCGCACGCCCAATCGCTTCAAAGAACCGCATGACGCCCCCCCTCCATCCAACCTGGAGCGCCGGGGACCCATCGCAAGCCGGGCGCAGCGCGACACCGCTCTCCTCGCCGCTCGCGCTCACCGCGCCGAGATCCGCTGTTCTCCGCGCCGCCTCCGCCCTCCCACGCAGGGGCGATTCCAGCAAAGCAGAGCGCCCCGCGCGCTCCCGCGCGGCTCCGGTCCTCCAGCCGCCCTCGCCTCTCCAGGCGCGCCGCGCGACCGCGCGCGGCGACGAGCGCGCCCGGCGCGCGCTACGGCGCGCCGGCCTTCGCGGCCGGGTCGAGCTCCGGGGCCGTCTCCCGCTGCGCCCGGTGCTCGATGAGGCGCTTCACCACGAGCGTGAGCAGCGCGAGCAGGACGAGCAGCGAGGCGACCGCGAACGCCGCCGAGAAGTGGAACTCGTTGTAGAGCACCTCGACGTGCAGCGGCATCGTGTTCGTCTGCCCCCGGATATGCCCCGAGACGACCGACACCGCGCCGAACTCGCCCATCGCCCGCGCGTTGCAGAGCACAACGCCGTAGAGGAGACCCCACTTCGCGTTGGGGAGCGTGATGCGGAAGAACATGCTCCACCCGCTCGCGCCGAGCGACAGCGCCGCGTGCTCCTCGTCCGCCCCCTGGCTCTCCAGGAACGGGATGAGCTCGCGCGCGACGAAGGGGAACGTCACGAACGTCGTCGCCAGGATGATGCCGGGGCGATCGAAGATCACCCGGATGTCGTGATCCTGGAGCCAGGGGCCGATCACCCCGTGCGCCCCGAAGAGCAGGACGAAGATCATGCCGGAGATCACCGGCGAGACAGCGAACGGCAGATCGATGAGCGTGACCAGCAAGCTCTTGCCGGTGAACTCGAACCGCGCGATCGCCCACGCCGCGGCCACGCCGAAGACGAGGTTGAGCGGCACCGCGATGAGCGCCGTCGTGAGCGTCAGCTCGATGGCCGCCACGGCGTCCGGCGCGGTGATCGCCCGCCAGTACCCGGCGAGGCCGTCCTTCAGCGCCTCGATGAACACCGCCACGACCGGCAGGAAGAGGAAGAACCCGAGGAACGCGAGCGCCGCCGCCGTGAGCGCCCACCGCACGAGCGGCGGCTCGGAGGTCGCGCCGCGCACCGCGCCGCGCGACCTCACCCGCAGCTTGCCCGCCGCGCCCGCCATTACGACGCGACCCCGGGCGCGCCGGCGCCCTCGGAGCCGGCGGCCGCCGGCCGCGGCGCCTCGACAGGGCTCCGCGACGACACGCGCGCGCCGCTCCAGGCCTGGAGCCGGTTGATCAGGAAGAGAAGCACGAAGGAGCAGAGCAGCATCACCAGCGCGAGCGCCGTCGCACCTGCGTAGTCGTACTGCTCGAGCTTGGTCATGATGACGAGCGGCGTGATCTCCGTCTTGAGCGGCATGTTCCCGGAGATGAACACGACCGACCCGTACTCGCCGAACGCCCGCGCGAACGACATCGCGAAGCCGGTGAGGATCGACGGCCAGAGCGACGGCAGGAGGACGCGACGGAAGATCTCGAATCGACCCGCGCCGAGCGACGCCGCGGCCTCTTCCTGATCGATCTCGAGCTCCTCCATCACCGGCTGGACCGTGCGCACGACGAACGGGAGCCCGACGAAGGTGAGCGCGATGACGACGCCAAGGCGGCTGAACGCGCTCTGGATGCCGAGCGGGTAGAGGAACTGGCCCACCCACCCTTGCTGCGCGTAAATGGCCGTGAGCGCGATGCCGCCCACCGCCGTGGGGAGCGCGAAGGGCAGGTCGACGAGCGCGTCGACGATCGATTTGCCCGGAAACGTGTAGCGCACGAGCACCCACGCCACGAGGACGCCGAAGACCGCGTTGATGCCCGCCGCGATGAGCGACGCGGCAAAGCTCATCTTCAGGGAAGCGAGCGCGCGCGGCGACGTCACCACCGCCCAGATCTCACCCGGGTGGAGCGTCGCCGTCTTGAGGAAGATCATCGATAGCGGGACGAGCACGAGCAGCGACAGGTACGTTACCGTGATACCCATCGCGAGCCCGAAGCCGGGCAGAACGCTCTGTCGCCGCCACAGGAGAGCCACGAAATTCTTACTTGCCGGCCTGGTAGATCTGGTCGAAGACGCCGCCGTCGGAGAAGTGCGTCTTCTGGGCTTTCTGCCATCCGCCGAACACCTCGTCAATCGAGAAGAGCGCGACCTTCTGGAAGACACCCTCCGACTCGGCCGCCGCGAGCACCGCCGGATGACGCGGGCGGTAGAAGTGCTTCACCGCGATGCGCTGCCCCTCCTCCGTGTAGAGGAACTCGAGATACGCCTCCGCCGCCGCCCTCGTCCCGCGCTTGTCGACCACCTTGTCGACGACCGCGACCGGCGGCTCGGCGAGGATGCTGATCGAGGGGACGACCACCTCGAACTTGTCCTTGCCCGCCTGCTTCACCGCGAGGAGCGCCTCGTTCTCCCAGGCGATCAGCACGTCGCCGATGCCGCGCTCGACGAACGTCGTGGTCGAGCCGCGCGCGCCGGTGTCGAGGACGGGCACGTTCTTGAACAGGCGGCCAACGAACTCCTTCGCCTTCGCCTCGTCGCCGCCCGAGCGCTTCAGCTCGTAGCCCCACGCCGCCAGGTAGTTCCACCGCGCCCCGCCCGAGGTCTTCGGGTTCGGCGTGATGACCCCGACGCCCTCCTTCACGAGATCGTCCCAGTCCTTGATGCCCTTCGGGTTGCCCTTGCGCACAAGGAAGACGATGGTCGACGTGTAAGGAGCGCTGTTGTCCTTGAGGCGCGACTGCCACCCCTCCTTGACGCGGCCGCTCGGCACGAGCGCGTCGACGTCGTAGGCGAGCGCCAGCGTGACAACGTCGGCCTCGAGCCCGTCGATCACCGAGCGGGCCTGCTTGCCCGAGCCGCCGTGCGACTGCTTGATGGTGACGCCCTTGCCGCTCTGCTCCTTCCAGCGCTTCGCGAAGGCGGCGTTCACCTCCTCGTAGAGCTCGCGCGTCGGGTCATACGAGACGTTCAGGAGCTGCACCTCCCCCGACTTGCTCGCGTCGCCCTTCGAGCAAGCCGCCAGCGAGAGCACGCAGCAGAGCACCATCATCCAGCATCGCATCGCTCGTCCTCACTCCCTCATCCCGTGGCCAGGTATCGCGCTTCCCGCTGCGCGAGCGCATCGAGCAGCTGCTGGAAGCGCGCCGCGCCGCAGCGGCGCGCCATGAAGGCCGCGCGGCCGAGCTTGTGGCAGAGCTTCTTCGCGAGCAGCACGCCGCCGTGGCTGTTCACGTCCGTCAGCACGATCACCAGGTCCGCGCGCTCGATGGCCGCCCGCAGCTCGGCCGCCCCGCGCCCCCCGGTGTTGCCCGTGTGAAACTCCAGGTGATGGCCCGCCTGCAACGCCATCCGCTCGAGCTGGGCCTGATTGCGATCCAACCCCCCGATCCAGGTGATCCGCATCGCGCCGTCTCCTTGCTACGTCCAGCAGCGCATCGCCGCTATAACGGACATATTCCACGCTAAAACGGAGGACGCAAGGAAGATCTGTCAGTATAACGGAGAACATGTCTTGGATACCGGAGGGACACGGGGCGGCTGGGATCCGGAAACAGACCAGGCAGACCAGGCAGAGCGGGCAGCGCAAGGCAGAGCGAGCGGGCGACGTAAGGACAGGCGGAGCGCTGGCCGGGCCGGCGACGCGGGCGGAGCCGCCAGGGGGCCCTCGCGGGGCTACCCGCGCGAGCCGTAGGTCATGACGAGGTACATGATGGCCTCGGTCCCGCCCAGGTTGCGGTAGCTGTGCGGGCTGTCGGCCTCGAAGAGGATGGCGTCGCCGGTCTCGAGGACGCGCCGCTCGCCGGACACGGTGATCTCCACCGAGCCCTCGGTGACGATCAGGTTCTCCGAGGTGCCGGGGGCGTGCGCGTCGGCGTGCTCCACGGAGCGCGGCGCGAGGCGGAGCTCGTAGAACTCGACGTTGCGCGGCCGGTCCATCGGGAAGAGCGCGCGGGAAGAGAACTCGCCGTTCTTCGAGCGGAGGATGCGCGCGTGCGCGGCGTGCATGACCGTCGTCACCGGGGACGCGGCCTGGCTCATCAGGGCCGAGAACGGGACCCCGAGGGCGCGCGCGATCTTCCAGAGGACGTTGATCGTCGGCGTGCTCTGGCCCAGCTCGATCTGCCCGAGCATCGCCCGGCTCACCCCGGACGCCTTCGCCAGGCGCTCGAGCGACAGGCCGCGCTCGGCGCGGAACCGCTTCAGGTTCGAGGCGACGACCGGCGTCAGGTCCGAGGGCTCGTCGAACGCCACATCGTCCACACCCGGCTCGCTCGCCGGGGGCGCCGGCGGCGGCTCGGCGGCCAGGGATCGGGCAGTTTGCTGGGCCTTGCGTGCCTTCACTGGAGGCGTATCCGCCATGGTGGAGGGCGCGCGTCAAGCGAGCGAGGGCGGGAGGCGCTCTGGCGCCGCCAGAAGGCGCTCAGACACCGCCGGAGACGGCGTCCGCCACCGCGGCCCTGGAGGAAGAGCGGGGCGCCGGCGGCGCGACGGCGGGCGCCGCGGCCGGGAGCGCGCTCCGCGCTGTGTGGCCGGTGATGAGCCGGGCGCCGCGCTTGAAGGTGATGTACTGCCACATCCACGCGAACATGACGGCGAAGCGGTTCTTGAACCCGATGAGGAAGAGCACGTGGACGCCGAGCCAGGCGAGCCACGCGAGCATGCCCGACATCTGGAGGCGCCCGACCTTCGCGATGGCGCGCGAGCGGCCGATCGTCGCCATCGTGCCCTTGTCGCGGTAGGCGAACTGCCCGCGCGCGCGGCCCTCCAGGTCGCCGAGGATGCAGCGCGCGACGAAGCGCCCCTCTTGGATGGCGGCGGGGCTGAGGCCGGGCACGTCGACGCCGTTGCGGTCGCGGAGCATGGCCATGTCGCCGATGGCGAAGGCGTTCGGGTGCCCTGGCAGCGAGCAGTCCGGCGCGACCTTCACGCGGCCGATGCGATCGAGCTCGACCCCGAGCGCGCTCGCGAGCGGGGTGCCGCGGACACCGGCGGCCCAGATGACGGTCGCGGCGGGGAGGCGCTCGCCGTCCTCGAACTCGACGCCCTGCGCGTCGATGGTCCGGAAGCGGCGGCCCTTGATGACCTCCACGCCGAGCGACGCGAGCTGCTCCTCGGCGCTCGCCGAGAGGCGCTCGGGGAAGGCCTGGAGGATGCGCGGGCCGATCTCGACGAGCAGCACCCGCGAGAGCGAGGGGTCGAGGGCGCGGAAGTCGCGCGCGAGGATGTAGCGCGCGAGCTCGGCGAAGGCGCCGGCCATCTCGACGCCCGTGGCGCCGCCGCCGATGACGACGAACGTGAGCAGCCGCCGGCGCGCGGCCGGGTCCTCCTCGCGCTCGGCCGCCTCGAAGGCGAGCAGCATGCGCTCGCGGATGGTGAGCGCCTCGTCGAGGTTCTTGAGCGCGGGCGCGAACCGGGCCCACTCGTCGTGGCCAAAGTAGTTGTTCGCCGCGCCGACGGCGAGGATCAGGTAATCGTACTCGAGCGTGTCGTCGTCGACGGTGATGCGCTGGCCGGCGAGATCCACGCGCGTCACCTCGCCGAGCAGGACGCGCGCGTTGCGCTGGCGCGACAGGACCGATCGGATCGGAACGGCGATGTCGGCCGGCGAGAGGCTCGCGGTCGCCACCTGGTAGAGCAGCGGCTGGAACAGGTGGTGATTCGTCCTGTCGACGAGCGTGACCCGGACGGGCGCGCCGCGGAGCGCCTTCGCCGCGTTCAGGCCGCCGAACCCTCCGCCGACGATCACGACGTGGGGCTCTTTCGCGGGGATGGCCATGGTGCCTCCTGGCGAGGACGCTTCCTCGCGTGGCACACCGATGGTAGGGGTCGCGGATCAGCGCGGCAAGCGGGCGCGACGACGCGGCAAGCGGGCGCGACGACGCGGCAAGCGGGCGCGACGACGCGGCAAGCTGCCGCGATCTCCCCTCACGCGGCCGTCTTCACCTCGCTCGTCGCTTCGGGCTCCGCCTCGGCCCGCAGCACCTCGGCGAGCAGCTTCCGGCCGCGATGAAGGCGGCTCATGACGGTGCCGACCGGGACGCCGAGCTGCGTCGCCGCGTCCTTGTAGGACATCTCCTCGAGGTCCACGAGCACCACGGTGTCGCGGAAGCTCGGCGGGAGCGCGGCGAGCGCGCGGCGCACGCCCGGCGACAGGGCGTGCATCTCCACGCGGCGCTCGGGCGCGGTCCACGCGCAAGGGTCGGTCGCGAGCACGTCGAGGGCGTTGCGCTCGCGGCGGCTGCGCCGGCAACGGGTGATGAACACGCTGAACAGGATCTGATGCACCCACGCCCGCAGGTTGGTCCCAGGCGCGTAGCTCCCCGCGAACCGGATCGCGCGCTCCACCGTGTCCTGCACGAGGTCCTCCGCCGTCGCGGGCGATCGGGAGAGCCGGAGCGCGCGGCCGAAGAGCTCCGGTGTCATTTCGACAAGGCCGCGGAGGAGCTCGTCGATCGCCGCCCGCTGTCCGCCGCCCGGCGCCGTCCCGGCCGCGCCGAGGGACGGCCCGGGCCCGAGCGCGCGCCTCACGCCGGGCGGCAGCGGCGCTGGATTCGTGGACCGGGCGGGGACGTGGGCGGCGGGGACGAGCATGGGCGGGACCTCCTTCACCTCGGCACTGGCAAGGCAGGTGCCACCGGGAGGACCGCGCGATGACCGCGAAAGACGCCGGATGGCGCGGGCGGAGACACGCGGGCGCGTGTCAAAACGACAGCAGGTCGCCAGGGAACGTCAGAGTGGCGAACCGGCGCGCGACACGCCCCGGCCGGGTGGTCGCGACCGCGGAGGCGCGGCGCAGGCGTTCAGCGGCGCGTCAGAGCGTCTCGAGGTAGGCGACGAGATCGTCGATCTGGGCCGGCGTGAGCGTCGACGTGACGCCGTGCTTGTCGCCGCCGCCGCACGGCCCGAAGCGGTCGCGGAGGGTCGCGGCGCAGCCGTCGTGCATGTACGGCGCGCGCGCGGCGAGCCCGCGCAGCGAGGGCACCTGGAAGGCCTTGCCCGTCCCCACGTCGGCCGTCCGGTTGTCCGTGATCTTCTCGCCGGAATGGCACGAGGCGCAGGCGACGGTCTGGTCGTTGAAGAGCGCCTCGCCGCGCCGGACGGCGTCCTCGTCCGCCGGCTCCGACAGGGGCACGGGCTTGATCGTGTCGAGCCACGACGCGAACGCCGCCACGCGCTCGTCGCTCTGCCGCCGGCCGCCCATCCGCCGCTCGAACACCTCGCCCATGATCGTGCCGACGTCGGTCATGTCGCCGTCCCAGTGCAGCGGCGCCGTCGCGGTGATGCCGCCCGCGAGCGACTGCGTCCGCCGCGCGCCGATCGGGCTGAAGGACCACACCCGCCCGTCGTCGAGCCCCTCCGGGTGGCACGACGCGCACGCGAGGGACATCTGCCCGGCGCCGTCGCCATGAAACAGCGCGTGGCTCGTGTCGATCCGGCTCTCGCCGGGGAGCGAGAACGTCGCGATGGGCGCGCCGGTCAGGGCCGAGAGCCGCACGACGCTCGGCGGCTGCCGCAGCTGCACGAGCAGGTTGCTCGCCTCGTCGTAGCCGAGCGCGATGGGCTCCCCGGACACATGGATGCGGCGCTGAGCGCCGGAGGGCTCGCAGTCGAGCGCATTCGCCTCCTCGAGCAGATCGAGCGGCGTCTCGACCACCGCGCGGCTGCCCGCCATCAAGATCGCCCCGCGGAACCCGTCCGGCGATATCGCCATGTCGACCGGGAGCACGCCGAACCGGAAGCCGCCCACGCGGGCCGCGGGCGGCGCCGGGTCTGCCTCGCTGCTCAGCGGGCGCATCACGGTCACCGCCGGCTGGATCACGCTCGAGCTGCAGTCGAACCCCGAGTAGCTGTTCTGCGGCGCGTCCGCGATGTCGATGGGATCGACGAGGCCGCGCTGGTGCACCATCGCCACGCCGCCCCCGGGCAGCGCGATCATCCTCCACGCCACCGCCGCCTCGAACACGCGCTTGCTCGTGGGCTGGACGTACGTCGGCGGCTTCACGCGCTCGACCACCGCGCCGTCCTGCGCCACGACGAGGAGCTCGGGCGACCGGAACCGGCTCACGAGGAGCGCGTCGCCCTCGACGACGACGTCGCGCAGGTCGCGGTCGAGGCGCAGCGCGCGCACGGGCGGGGCCTCGAGATCGGAGGAGAGCGTGACGAGCTCTCCGCCCGCGCACGCCACGTGGAGCAGGTCCGCCCCCGCGTCGTAGGCGAGCCCGCGCGGCGCGGGGCAGACGGGCCTGCGGTGCATCTCGCGGGTCGCGAGATCGATCGTGACCACGGCGCCCCCGCGGCGGAGCGCCACGTGCGCGGTGCCCGGCGCCCCCTCGATCACGCGCCCGGGCTCGTCGCCCGCTTGCAAGGCGAGGTCCGGCACGACCTCGCCGGTGACGAGATCGACGATCGATACCCTGTCGCGGTCCGGATCCGCGGCGACGGCGAGCTTCTTGTCGGCGGTCACGAGGAGCGTACCGCCGCTGATGGGGGGCGGCGGCACCGGGGACACCTCGGGGGGCAGGTCCTCGATGGCCCCGCCTCCGCCCGCCCCCAGGAAGCCTCCGGTCGAGAAGTCCCCCGACGAGAAGCCCCCCGACGACCCGGAGCTGCCAGGCTGGCCATCGTAAGGAAACCACTCCTCGCCTTCATCACATCCCCCGATGGCCGCGGCGGCGAGCGCGGCGAGCCACGTTGCGACGTGCGCTTTCTTCATAGGCCTCCTGCGTCCGGCGCCGCCTCGAGATCGCGGCCCGAGCGTGCTTCGGTTTCCGGACAGCACCGCTGGAGCCCGGCTCCGTGAGCGTGCCATCATCCCGCCATGAACAAGATCGCTGTTCTCGGTTCGGGGATTGTCGGGCAGACGCTGGCAGACGGGTTTCTCAAGCACGGTTACAGCGTGATGCGCGCCACGCGCGACCCCTCGAAGCTCGCGAGCTGGATCTCGGACGCAGGGCCGAACGCGGCGGTGGGGACGTTCGCGGAGGCAGCGCAGTTCGGCGAGCTCGTGGTGCTCGCCGTGAAGGGGACCGCGGCGGAGCAGGCGGTCGATCTCGCGGGCCCCGAGGCGCTCGCGGGCAAGACGGTCATCGACGCCACGAACCCGATCGCGGACGAGCCGCCCGTCCACGGCGTGCTCAAGTTCTTCACGGGGCCGAACGAGTCGCTGATGGAGCGGCTCTCGCGGCGCGCCCCCGAAGCGAATTTCGTGAAGGCGTTCTCGTGCGTCGGCAGCGTGTGGATGGTCGACCCGGACTTCGGCGATGTCCGTCCGACCATGTTCATCTGTGGCGACAGCGCCGCCGCGAAGAAGCAGGTGGAGCGCATCCTCGACGCCTTCGGGTGGGAGACCGAGGACATGGGGAGCGTGGAGGCTGCGCGCGCGATCGAGCCGCTCTGCATGCTCTGGTGCATCCCCGGGCTGCTGAACAACCGGTGGACGCACGCGTTCAAGCTCCTGAAGAGGTAGCCGGGCGGACAGCCGCGCAGGGCGCGCGGCGCCTCCACGCGCCGCGCGCACCGTTCAAAATTACATGGACAACGGATCGCTGCCGGCGGCGAGCGAGGCGATCAGGCCGGGGACCAGCTCGGCGATCTCGCTCGCGAGCAGCCCCCTGTCGCTGCCCGTCCGGGCGCGCCACACGTCGCCGGCGAGCGCGTGGATCAGCACCCCCGCGCACGCGGCGGCGGAGGGATCCATCGAGCAGAGCAGGGCCGCGATCATCCCGGAGAGGACGTCGCCCGAGCCGGCGGTGGCGAGCGCCGGGTTGCCCGCCATGCAGATGAACATGCGCCCGTCCGGGAGGGCGATCACCGTGCGCGCGCCCTTGAGCAGGACGATCGCCCGGGTCAGCGCCACGGCCTCGCGCACGGCGCCGAAGCGGTCCTCCTCGACGGCGCGCGCGCTGCGGCCCAGCAGGCGGCCGAGCTCGCCGGAGTGCGGGGTCAGGACGAGGCATCCGCGCGCCGTCGCGAGCGCCTCGGGGCGGCCGGCGAAGTGCGTGAGGGCGTCGGCGTCGACGACCTTCAGGCCGTCCCAGCCCAGCACGACGTGGTCCACGGCGGCGCGCGCCCTGTCGTCGAGGCCGAAGCCGGGGCCGATCGCGACCGCCCGCCGCCCGGCGAGGGCGCCGTCGAGCGACGCCTCGATGCGGGCCGGGTCGATCGCGGTCGTCATCAGCTCGACGACGCGCGACTCCATCGCCGGGGCGGCGTCGGCCCAGGTGCAGATCGTCACGAGGCCCGCGCCCGTGCGCATCGCGGCGCGCGCGGTGAGCAGCGCGGCGCCGAGCTTGCCGGACGAGCCGGCGATCACGAGCACGTTGCCCGCCTGGTGCTTGTAGACGCTCGCCTCGCGCGGGCGGAGGTGCGCGCCGACCGTCTCCTTGCGGATGACCTCCGCCACGTGGCCGACCTGGGCGAGGATCGGCCGGTCCGGGACCCCGAGGTCGACGACGTGGACGTTGCCCGCGAGCCGCGTGCCCTCGGGGGTGAGCAGGCCGATCTTGAGGTGGCCGAACGTGACGGTCTCGTCGGCCTGCACCGCGGCGCCGAGCGGCGCGCCGCTGTCGGCGTCGAGGCCCGAGGGCACGTCGAGCGCGATGCAGAGGCAGGTCGCCGTGTTGAGGACGCCGATGACGTCGGCGAGGTGACCCTCGATCGGGCGGTCGAGGCCGGTGCCGAAGAGGGCGTCGACGACGAGGTCGGCCTCGGCGAGCGCGGCCTCGAGCGGGGCGAGCGGCGCGCCCGGGGGGAGCTCGGTCAGCGCGCCGCCGAGGTCGACGTACGCGTCGTGGTTGATGCGGCTGTCGCCGGTGACCTTCTCGGACGGGGCCGCGAGGAAGACCTGGACCTCGGCGCCGCGGGCGAGGAGGTGGCGCGCCACGACGAAGCCGTCGCCGCCGTTGTTGCCGGCGCCGCAGACGACGACGACGCGGGCGAGGAGCGGGTACGTCGCGGGCTGCCCTGGGCTCGGGACGTGCCGCACCGGGAACGCGCGGATGCGCGCGGCGCGGGCGTCCTCGACGTCGCGGCGGCCGTTCGGCGGCGGCGGGACGCTCCCGGCGCGACGGCCGCCGCCGGAGGGCAGCGTGGCGGGCCAGAGCGCCCGCTGCGGCGCGTGGCCGGGCGCGGCCGGGTGCGCGGCGTGGGCGGGGAGCCCGGCGGCGCCGGGCCGTCCGGCGGAGCGCGCCTCGATGATCGCCGAGATGACGTCGGCGGCGCCGCGGCCCGCGTTCTCCATGAGGACCACGCCGGGGACGTGGCACTGGTGGATCGCATGCTTGTCGTAGGCGCGCATCTGCGCGCGCGAGAGGACCGGAATCACGATCGCTCTTTCCCTTCGTCGTCCAGGTGGGATCGGCGTTCGCCGTCCCCTTCATCGTCCATCGGGGATCGGCGTTCGCCGTCCCCTTCATCGTCCATCGGGGATCGGCGTTCGCCCTCCCCTTCATCGTCCATCGGGGATCGGCGTTCGCCGTCCCCTTCATCGTCCATCGGGGATCGGCGTTCGCCCTCCCCTTCATCGTCCATCGGGGATCGGCGTTCGCCGTCCCCTTCCAGAATCACCACTGCAGCCGCCACGCCGGCGTCGTGCGTGATCGACAGGTGCACCCGCTGGACGCCCATGCGGTCCGCCAGCGCGCGCGCCGGGCCGTGGAACGCCATCGTCGGGGGCGTCCGCGGCGCGCCGCGCACCTCCAGGTGGTGCCAGCCGACGCCGGGCGCCCCGGAGAGCGCCTTCACCGCGGCCTCCTTGGCGGCGAAGCGGCCAGCGAGCGCGGTCGCCCGGTCCACGCGGTGCGCGAGCGAGCGGCGCTCGGGCTCGGACAAAATCCGCTCCCAGAACGGCTCCCCCCACCGCGCGAGCGCCTCCTCCATGCGCCCGATGCCGCAGACGTCGATGCCGATGCCGAGGATCACGCGCCCACCTCGAGCGGCCCGGGGCCGAGGCCCGCGGGCGGCGGCGCGAGGACGACCGCGCAGGCGGCGCTCGACGCGGCGCGATCGACGGAGCAGACGCGCGGGGGGAAGACCATGCCGGCGACTTTACCCCAATCGCCGGCAACGCCCCGCGAAACGCGCCTGCGCGGCACCCCGCAGCGCGGAGGCGACCCCCGCAGGCGCGCTCGCGAGGAAGGAGGCGCGCCGCCAGCGCGAAGCCGCCGGCCGTGCGAGACCGCCGGCCGCCCGCGGGAGGCGCGCGGCCGCGGCGCACCCCGGACACCGCGCGCGGGCGTCGCCGCCGAGCGCCGTTCGCGGCTAGAACAACGATCACGTTGATCGAGCGAGAAATGAACCGCCAAGGCGCCAAGGACGCCAAGACGGAGAGAAGATCTTGGCGCCTTGGCGGTTCGATCCTGTCTCCTTCTTGGCGTCCTTGGCGCCTTGGCGGTTCGAAGCTTTGCTCGTTTCAGGCGGGTTCAACCGGTTTGTTGCTCTAGCATCCCCGCGGCGCGCCCATGCAGACAGCCCTCGATCTGACGGTCATGCTCCCGCAGAGCGCCTACGACTACGGCGAGCGCTCGTCAGGAGAGGCCCACGGCGTGGTGCTGACAAAGCCCCACGTCGTGAACCTCATCCTCGATCTCGCGGGCTACACGGCGGACCGGGACCTCGCGTCGCTGTCGCTGCTCGAGCCGGCCTGCGGCCACGGGGCGTTCCTCGTCCCGGCCGCCGAGCGGCTGATCGCGTCGGCGCGCCGCCACGGCCGCGACCTGCGAGACATCGAGCCCGCGATCCGCTCCTACGACGTCGCGCGCGATCATGTCGACCGCGCGCGCCTCGCGGTCGCCGGCGCCCTCGCGCGGCTCGGGCTGCCGCTCGACGAGGCGCGGCGCCTGCCGGAGGCCTGGATCGCCCACGGCGACTTCCTCCTCACCGGCCAGGGGCGCCGCTTCGACGCGGTGGTGGGCAACCCGCCCTACATCCGGATCGAGCAGCTCTCGCCGGAGCTCCAGGAGGAATACAGGCAGCGCTACAGCTCGCTCTACGACCGCGCCGATCTCTACGTGGCGTTCATCGAGCGCGGCCTGGATCTCCTCGCGCCGGGCGGCGTCCTCTCCTTCATCTGCGCCGACAGGTGGACCCTGAACCGCTACGGCGCGCCGCTCCGCCGGATGCTCTCGAGGTGGTTCCGGGTGCAGTGCTACATCGACCTGCACGGGGCCTCTCCCTTCGAGTCCGAGGTCGTCGCGTATCCGTCGATATTCGCCGTGTCGCGCGGCAAGACGGGGAGCGTGCCTGTCGCGACGCTGAGCACCGCGTCTCCCGAGGAGTGCGAGGCCGCGTCCTCGGCGCTTCGGCGCGCGGAGGGGGGCGCGCCGGAGCGATGCCCCGGCGTCACCGTGGCGCAATATCCCTCCTGGTTCGACGGGGACGACCCCTGGGTGCTCAGCTCGCCGGAGCACCTCGAGGCCCTGCGCTCCCTCGAGGCGCGGTTCGCGCCGATCGAGGAGGTGGGCGGGACGCGCGTCGGCATCGGCGTCGCCACCGGGAGCGACAGGATCTACATCGTCCGCGGGGACGTCGACATCGAGCGCGATCGCCTCGTGCCGCTCGTCATGCGAGACGACATCGAGGACGGCCGCATCCGCGACGCCGGGCGGTTCGTCATCAACACCTTCGGAGACGACGGCAAGGTCGTCCGCCTGGAGGCGTACCCGAAGCTCACCGCGTACCTGCGCGCCCACGAGGCCGAGATCAGGAAGCGCTACGTCGCCCAGAAGAACACCGCGAGCTGGTTCCGCACCATCGATCGCGTCCACCCCGAGCTGGCCTCGGCCCGGAAGCTGCTCATCCCCGACATCGCAGGATCCAACGAGGTGGTCTACGACGAGGGCAGGTTTCACCCGCACCACAACCTCTATTTCATCACCTCGGAAGGCTGGGATCTCGAGGCGCTCGGCGGGCTGCTCAGCTCCAGGGTCGCCCTCTTCTTCGTGTGGTCCTACGCGGTCAAGATGCGCGGGGGCTACCTGCGCTTCCAGGCGCAGTACCTGCGGCGGATCCGCCTGCCCCCGCCGTCGAGCGTCGCGGAAGACGTGATGTGCGATCTCCGCGGCGCGTTCCGGCGGCGCGACTTCGAGGGGATCGACGAGCTCGCGCTCCGCGCCTACGACATCGACGCGCTCCCGCGGTTCAGCTTCGTCGACACCAGGAGATAGCACGCTCCATCGCCGTGGCGCGGCGTGATACGGTCGCGCTCCCACAGGCGTTCGCGAGCGAGGGACGAGCGGATGACGGCGGAGAGGATCGAGTGCGCGAGCCGTATCGAGGGCGTCGTCGTGTACGCGCGCGGGGCGATCGTCACCCGCCGCGTCGAGCTCGCGGCGGCGCTCCCCCGCGGGGCGACCGAGATCGCGGTGCCGGGGATCACCCCGCTCGCCGAGCCGGGCAGCTTCCGCGCGCTCGTCGCCGCCGCGGGCGAGGAGGCGGGGGCCGCGGGCGCAACGCGCGCCCCGCGCGAGGTCGTCGGCGTGCGCGCGCGGCTCGTCGTGCCGCCGGCGCCCGTCTCGAGGAGCGCTCTCTCGGCGCAGCTCCGGGAGCTCGAGCTCGCGCTGGAGCGCCTGTCGGCCGAGCACGATCACGTCCGCCGCTGGCGCGACCGGCTCGCCGACGTCGTGCTCGATCCGGAGCTCGCGCGGCGCTTCCGGCCGGGCGACCCGGCGGCCCGCGTCCGGGACGCGCTCGCCGTGAGCGGGCTCCTCTCGGACGAGCTCGCCGCGCTCGACGCCCGCGCCGCCGCCCTCGAGGCGGAGCTCGAGCGCGCCCGGAGGGAGCTCCACGCCGCGCAGCTCGACGCCGCGCAGGCGCCGAGCGGCGAGGTCGAGGAGCGCGACCCGGCGCGCCTCGACGTCGTCGTGCGGCTCGCGCCCGCGCGCGACGGCGCGGACGGGGAAGCGAACGGGCAAGCACGCGGGCAAGCAGACGGGCGACCGACGCTCCGGCTCGAGTACGCGGTCCCCGCCGCGCGCTGGTGGCCCGCGTACGCGGCGCGGTTCTCGCGCGGCGCGACCGAGGTCGCCCTGCAGCTCGACGCGTTCGTGGCGCAGGCCTCCGGCGAGGACTGGAAGGACGTGCGCCTCGCGCTCTCCACCGCCGAGCTCGTGCAGGACACGCGGCTGCCGGAGCTCGCGTCGCTGCGGCTCAGCCGCGCGCAGCGCCCCCCGCGCCGCGGCTACCGCCCCGCGCCCGAGGGGCTCGACGCCATGTTCGAGGGGTTCGACCGCTTCGTCGCCGCCCTCCCCGCGCCCGCCGCGCGGACGAAGGGCGCGCCGCCGGAGCTCCCGCCGCCCGCGCGCGAGCAGGGCGAGGCCGAGCGCGCGCTGGGACCGGCCGGGCTCGCGGGCGACGCCCGCATGGCCGGCGAGGAGCTGCTCGAGATGGCGCGGAGGGCGCCGTCGACCGACGCGCCCCCGCCGCCGACCACCGCCCGCCCGCCGGCGGCGGCGCCCGGCGCGGCCTTCGCGCCGCCACCGCCACCCCCGATGATGGCCGCGCCGGTACAGATGGCCGCGCCGATGCCGATGCCGATGCCCGCGCCGGCGCGCAGCAAGGCGCGCGGGCTGTCGCTGTCGCTGCCGTCGTTCGGCGGGGGCTACGGGGCCCCGCCGCCGGCGTCGCCCCAGGCGAGCGCGCCCCCGGCCCCGAGGGGCGCCTTCGCAGGGTCCGCCGAGCTCGCGGCCGGCCTGCTCGACGACGCGCTCGCCGACGCCGAGGCGCCCGAGGGCGGCGGCGCGGCCCCGGCGCCGCTCGAGCCGGCGCTCGTCGAGGAATGGCTCGACTTCGACGCGCTCCACCTGCCCGGCGCGGGCCCGCAGCGCGGCCGGCTCACGCGCGAGGGGTCCCGGGCCTCGCGGCGCCTCGCGCGGCGGGCGGAGACGGACGTCATGGACCTCCCCGCCCCGCCCCGCGCGGTGGACCCGCGCGCGTCGCGCGGGCAGTTCGACCACCTCTACGTCGGCGAGGGCGCCGCCGACGTGCCGTCGAACGGCAGGCTCCACCGCGTCGCCCTGAGCGCCGCGCGCGCCTCCGCGACGCCCCGGTTCGTGACCGTGCCGCGCGAGGCCGCCGAGGTCTACCGCGAGGCGCGCGTCGAGAACCCGTTCGACGCCCCGCTCCTCGACGGGCCGGTCGAGATCTTCGTCGACGGCGCCCTCGCCGCGCAGTCCGCGCTCGGGCACGTCGACCGGGGCGGCGTCCTGCGCGCCGGCCTCGGCGTCGAGGAGCGGCTCCGCGTCGCGAGGAACGCGCGCGTGGACGAGGCGAGCGCCGGCCTGCTCGGCGGCTCGCTCGCCGTCGAGCACGCGGTCACCATCGAGCTCTCCTCGTCGCTCGGGGTGGGCGTCGAGGTCGAGGTCCTCGACCGCATCCCGGTGACCGACGACAAGGACGTCGAGATCAAGCTGCTCTCGTCGCAGCCGAAGGCCGAGCCGTACACGCAGGAGGAGCTCGGCGAGCCCGTGCGCGGCGGGCTGCGCTGGCGCGTGCCGCTCGCGCCCGGCGGCAAGGCCTCCGTGGCCTTCACCTACCGGGTCGTGTTCTCGTCGAAGAGCGAGGTCGTCGGCGGTAACCGACGGGAATAACTGGGGAAACGAGCGAGCCATGGCAAGCGATGCGAACGGTTCGGGCCAGGCTGAACGGGGCGCCGGCGAGGGGGGCGCGGGCGCAGCGAGCGCCGCGGGCGGGAGCGCCGGCGCGGGCCTCGCCGCCGAGCGCGCGCCCCACCCGAGCGCGGCGCGCGCGGTGACGCTGTTCGAGGATCGCGCCGAGGTCGTGCGCACGGCGCGCGTCGAGGTCGCGGCCGGGGCGCAGTGGGTCGCGATCGGCGGCGTGTCGGTGTTCGTCGACGAGCGCACCGTGCAGGCGCGCGTCGCGCCGGCGGGGGGCCCGGGCGGCGCGGTCCGGGTGACGGCGGCGCGCGTGCGGTGGCGGGCGCACCGGGAGGCGGCGCTCGGGCGGGAGGCGATCGACGCGCTGGAGCGCGAGCGGCGCGAGGCGTCCCGGCGGGCCGCGGCGGCCGAGCTCGCGCGCGACCGGGCGGCGCGCCGCGAGGCGCACCTCGACCAGCTCCTCGCGACGTGGGCGCAGGCGATGAGCGAGGTCCCGAAGGACGCGGGCGAGCCCGCGCGGCTCGCGTCGTGGCGCGCCGGCGTCGAGGCGCTGCGCGCGGCGCTCGACGAGGCGCTCGCCGCGTCGGCCGAGGCGCGCGCGGCGCGGGCCCGCGCGCTGGACGACGCCCGGCGCGCCGCGGCGCGGCTGCGCGAGGGGTCGCGCGAGCAGCCGCGCTACGAGGCGGTCATCGAGGTGGAGATCCACGCCGCCGCGCCGCAGCCCGTCGAGCTCGAGCTGACGTACCGCGTCGCGTGCGCGGTCTGGCGCCCCGAGCACCTGGCGCGGCTCTCCGCCGACGCAGCGGGCGCAGCGGGGGCAACCAGCGCCGCGGGCGCGGCGCAGGGGGCGGGCGGCTCGGTCGAGCTCACCACCTGGGCGACGGCGTGGCAGGCGACGGGCGAGGCCTGGGAGAACGTCGCCGCGCGCTTCTCGACGGCGCGGCCGGCGCGGAGCGCCGAGGCGCCGCTCCTCGCCGACGATGTCCTCCGGCTGCGGCGCAAGACGGACCTCGAGCGCCGCCGCGTCGTCGTCGAGGCGCGCGACCAGGCGATCGCCGCGGCCGGGCTCGACCGCGGGGCGCGCGCCGTCGACGAGATGCCCGGCGTCGACGACGGGGGCGAGCCGCTCGTCTTCGAGGCCGCCGAGCCGGTCACCCTGCCCTCCGACGGCCGCCCCCTCCGCGTGGAGATCGCGCGGCGCTCGCTCCCGGCCGAGCTCGCGCTCGTGCTGTACCCCGAGGCCCACCCCGCGGCGCACCTGCGCGCGACAGCGACGCTCGACGCCGGCAGCGCCGGCAAGGGCGGCGCCGGGAGACCGCGCCCGCTGCTCGCCGGCCCGGTGCAGATCGCGCGCGGCGGCAGCCTCGTCGGACGCGCCCGGATCGACTTCGTCGGCGCCGGCGAGCCGTTCGAGATCGGCTTCGGGATGGATGACGCTGTGCGCGTGCGGCGCACCGTGGACGAGGAGCAGGACACCTCGGCGATCACCGGCAGCCGCAAGATCCGCCGGTGCGTGAAGCTCTCGCTTTCCAATCTCTCCAGCATTGCCAGGCGGGTGCTCGTCACCGAGCGCATTCCCGTCAGCGAGGTGGCCGAGGTGGAGGTCGCGCTCGTCGAGGCCGTCGGATGGACGCTGGACGAGAAGGACGGGTTTCTCCGCAGCCGCGTCGAGCTGCCCCCGAAAGGGCTGAAGACGATGTCATTCAGCTACGAGCTCCGCGCGGGTGCGAGCGTCGTATTGCCATTCTGAAACGCGCCGCCACTGCAGCGTCCGCCCGCGGGCCGCCGTTGACAAAGCGCCGTAAGCTTCTGTAACTGGTGGATTCTCCAGCAGCTTCATTCGCGTGGAAGGAGGGTTGCCATGAGGCAGCAGATCGATGGGGCCGTGGTGCTCACCGCGGCCGAGCAAGACGTCATGGAGTATTTGCCCAACCGAGGCGTCTTCTTCGCCCAGCTGCTGGGAAGGCACCGCGGGGACGGCTTCGGCTTCTACAAGGGCAAGATGGAGCCCGGCTGTGAGATCTCGCGCGAGCTCCACACCGACACGACGGAGACCATCTACATCCTGGCCGGCAAGGCGCTCGGCATCATCGGCGACCGCGAGGTGCCCCTCGGCCCCGGCCAGATGATGCACGTCGAGAAGAACGTGCACCACGGGCTGCGCAACGCGGGCGCCGGGCCGCTCGAGTTCCTCGTCATCGGCCACCCCGATTTCTGATCGCGCGGTCCGCTCCTTGAGGTGCACTGCAGCGCTGCGGCTGGCCTCCGGCGCGATCGCCGCGGCGGCGCTGCTCGGCGCGCCGGCGGCGCGGGCCGACGATCCCGCGGCGCGCGCCGGCGGCGCCGCGGCGGCGCCCCCCGGCCCGGCGCCGCCCGGGCGCGAGGCCGCGCGGCCCGAGCTCGAGTGGGACCCGAGCTGGCCGCGCTTCCGCGCGAGCGAGTACGTGGCCACGGGGCTCTTCGCCGCGACCGCCTTCGCGACGCTGGCCATCCCGCCGGTGGAGGGCCGGTGGAGGGCCGTGAGCGGCTTCGACGGCGCCGCGCGCGACGCCCTGCGGATCCGCAGCGACCGCCAGCGCGAGATGGCGCGGGACGCGAGCGATCTCCTGCTCACGCTGATGACGAACCAGCTCGCGGTGGACGCCCTGCTCGTGGCCTGGTGGGGGCACGGGCGCGGCAGCGTCGCGTGGGAGATCGCGATGATCGACATCGAGGCGCTCGCGCTGAACGCGGCCGTCAACGGCCTCGTCGCGGGGCTCACGAGCCGCGAGCGCCCCTACCGCGCCGCGTGCGTCGGGCCCGAGGAGGAGCAGGACCGCGATTGCCGTGGGAGCAAGCGGTACCGGAGCTTCTTCAGCGGCCACAGCTCGACGGCGTTCACGGCGGCGGGGCTCATGTGCTCGCACCACATGCACCTGCCCCTCTACGGCGGCGGCGCGCCCGACGCGCTCGCGTGCGCCGCGTCGCTCGGCGCGGCGGCCGCCGTGGCGACGCTGCGGGTCGTCTCGGACCAGCACTTCGCGACCGACGCGCTCACGGGCGCGGCCGTCGGCACCCTGACGGGCTTCGGGGTCCCGTGGCTCCTTCATTACCGCGGCGGCGCCGCGGCGGCCGGCCCGCCGCGCGCGGAGGCGGTCTCGATCGGCTTCGTGCCCGCGCCGCTCGGCGGGTACCTGGTGGGCAGGTTCTAGCGATGGCGCGTCGACGCACGCTCGCCGCCGCGACGCTCGCCGCGCTGGCCCTCGCGCCCGCCGCGGCCGTCGCCCAGGACCCGGCCGACCTGCCGCCGCCCGCCAGCGATCCGCCGTCGGTGTCCGCGGGGATCGACCTCCTGCAGAAGCGCTCGTACTGGGCGCGGAGCGCGGCCGCGCGCCCGTTCGTCTCCGCGGTCCTCGAGCTCGGCGTCATCTACTTCAGGCCGAGCCTCGCGCTCGGCGTCGGACGGCCTCACTGGTCGTGGATCGGGGTCGAGGGGTACTCGAGCGTCTCGCCGTCCGGCGGCGCGGAGTACGTCGGGCTGCGCGCGGCCCTGCCCCAGCTGGAGATCCGCGGCGGCGCGCGGTACGCGTTCTCGACGACGCAGCACTTCCTCGAGCCGCGGGCGTCGTACACGCGCAGGGAGACCGAGCTCATGCAGGGCCCCCGGTCGCGCTACGTCGCCGGAGAGATCGAGGTCTCGGGCTCGATACCGCTGCTCGGAGGCAGCCTGTTCGGCGTCGCGACGGGCTACGCGGTCCTGGGGACGCCGCGGGGCTACTACCTCTACGAGGAGGCGCTCCACACGGTGATGAAGCCGCCGTATCTCTACCGCGCCCGGCTCGGCTACATGGGGGAGATGGACCGGTTCGGCGAGCTCCGGCTCGGCGCCGCCGCCGAGGTGCTCGGCAACCCGGGCCGCGAGAGCGTCATCGTGCGCCTCGGCCCGGTGCTGGCGATCTCGCTGACACACCACCTGGACGCGGTGGCGACGGTGATGGTGGTGGCGGCGACGCCCGACCGGCTCGGCCTGCTGGGCGCGGATCTCGGGCAGCTCGGCCTGCGGTACCGGTGGGCCACCGGCGATCGGTGGCCGGAGTTCCCGTGATCGAGGCGCCGGGCACGCGGCGTGGTAATCGTCCCGGCATGAACAAGCTCGTCCCCCTGACCTTCCTCGCCGCGTCGCTCGCGGCGTGCACCCAGCCCGGCGACGCCAGCGCGCCCTCTGCCCCCGCGGCGACGAGCGCCGCGGCGCAGCAGCCTGCCAGGACGGAGGCCGCGAAGGCCCCGGACGCGCCGGCGGCGAACCCGGGAAGCGCAGGTCCGGCGAAGGTCGGCCAGCCCGCGCCGGATTTCACGCTGCCGGACCTCGACGGCAAGCCGGTCAAGCTCGCCGACCACAAGGGCAAGACGGTCGTTCTCGAGTGGTTCAACCCCGGTTGCCCGTTCGTGCAGCTCGCGCACCGCAAGGGCGGCCTGAAGGACGTGCCCGCGCAGCAGATGGCCAAGGGCGTCGTGTGGCTCGCCGTCAACTCCGGCGCTCCCGGCAAGCAGGGCGCCGCCAGGGAAGACAACGTGAAGGCCAAGGGCGAGTTCGGGATGAGCTACCCGATCCTCGTCGATGAGAAGGGCGATGTCGGGCGCGCCTACGGCGCCCAGCGCACACCGCACATGGTCATCATCGACCCGCAGGGCACGCTCGTCTACGCGGGCGCGATCGACAGCACGAAGGGCGGTGAGCCCGAGCCGGGCGAGCAGGTCACGAACTACGTCGAGGCCGCGCTGGCCGAGCTCGCCGCCGGCAAGCCGATCTCCACGAAAGAGACCGAGGCGTTCGGCTGCACGGTCAAGTACTGAGGTGCGGTCCGGCGGGCCAGGCGCGACATCGCAGCTTGACCCACCTTGGCCGCATGTCGCGCCGCAGCCATCGACCCGTGACGCGGGCGGCGCGCACCTCGCTGCGCTGGCGTCTTTCCTCTCCGGCCGCTTTCCACACCAGCCGTATTCCACGCTGGCATCTTTCCTCGCCGGGCTCTCTCCTCCGATCAGAACACCCGCCCACCTCGCTGCCGCGCGCAGCGATCACCGCGTAGCCAGCGTCGCAGGCTCGCGCCATACTGGAAGCCTGCAGAGCGCGGCGACACGACGCGTCCGGGTATTGACATGGACGTAAACCCCGGTTTACCGTCGTACGGCAGCGCTGTCGTATCGCCAGGCGCTCACGACCCAAGACGCTCACTGGCAAGCGACCCAGGCGATCCAGGACGATGGCGATTCGCGGCCATGCGCCGGGGGCCTGCCAAGGGAGGTGCTGATGCGAAGGTTGATGTCCACGCTGCTCCTTGCCCTTGTGTGCGGCTGCGCTCCGGACGTGTTCGAGGAGGGGCGCCTCGCGGCGACGGCCCAACTCCTGTCGACCGGAGAGGAGGAGTCGGTCATCCCGGCGCCGGGCGAGCCCTGGTCGAGCGGCGTCGTATCGAACGGGATATGGCCGAATGCGCTCAGGCCGGACTCGATACCGTCCACCGCCCTGCGCGCTCTCCGGGTCCAGGCGCTCGAAGGGGCCGTGTCCCGCGACTTCATCCGTTATGCGGTCGGGTGCGCGCTCGATCGATCGCAGGCGATCACGCTCGACGGGCCGGGCGGCGCGGAGGAGCACCGGGGGGCCGTCGGGCTCGCTCCGGAATGGGCGGACGGGCCGCTCTCTCCGGTCAAGCAGCGGTGGGTCTCGGCCTGCATCGCCGCGCGGACCAACCGCTCCGGCGCGCCCGTGATGGTCTCGATGCGCTCGCAGGCGAGCGCGCAGCTGGGCGCCGGCGCCGAGGAGCGCGGCGCCTTCGCCGTCAGGGAGGGCGCGTTCTGGGGCAACCTGTTCAGCGACACGCCGGCGCTCTACACATGCCACGTCCCGGACAACCTGGAGCGCTCGCGCGCGAGGAGCCGATCGTGTGCGACAGGGCATGACACCGGCGCGGGGGTCGTCGGGTGCGGCATCATCCAGCGGACGGGAGACTGCTCTTCCGCCTGCTCGGCCGCAGGCGACCCGGCGATGGGCTATGCAGCGTGCAGCGGTTCGACGGAGGTCATCACGACCTTCCTCGAATAGAATCCGGGCCCCGAGCCCCCGGGGGCTCCGCCTTTGCTGTCGAGAAGGGTCCGAGTCATGAGCCGAATGGGAAGAGCGGCCCCGGAGAGCGCGCACGCGGCGAGGCCGGCGGCCGTGTCGTCCGCAGCGCCCGTTCCGTCGGAGGGCCCGGGCGCCGCGCAGGACACGGTGTTCGTCTGCGTCGATCCGCCCTCCTCGCGCACGCCGATCCGGTTTCCGATCCGCGACTGGGATCGCTATGAGTGCGTGTCGCTCATCGGCAAGGGGGGAATGGGGACGGTCTACAAGGCCAGGGATCCCCGACTCCAGAGGTACGTGGCGATCAAGCTCATCCGGGGCAACGATCCGGAGCTCGCCCAGCGCTTCGTCTGGGAGGCGCGGGCCCAGGCCCGGGTCGAGCACCCGAACGTCTGCAAGGTGTACGAGGTCGGCGAGGCGCAGGGCCAGCCGTTCATCGCCATGCAGTACATCGACGGCCAGCCGCTGCACCGCGTGGCGCAGCACATGTCGCTCGAGCAGCGGCTCAAGATCGTCGCCGACGTGGCGGACGGCCTCCACGCCGCCCACCGGCTCGGGCTGATCCACCGCGACATCAAGCCGGCGAACATCCTCGTCGAGCGGACCGAAAGCGGCGCCTTCCGGCCTTATCTCCTCGATTTCGGGCTCGCGCGCGACATCGGGGCGGACGGGCGGACGACGACGAGCGATGAAGGGACGCCCGCGTACATGGCGCCGGAGCAGGTGTCCGGGGGGCAGCGCCAGCTCGACCGCCGCACGGACGTCTACTGCCTCGGCGCGACGCTCTACGAGGTCCTCTCCGGGCGCCCGCCGTTCGTCGATCCGTCGATGACGAGCCTCATCTGGCGGGTGGTGAACGAGCGTCCCGTGCCGCCGCGCCAGATCGACGAGGGGATACCTGTCGATCTGGAGACCATCGTGATGAAGTGCCTCGAGAAGGAGCCTCAGCGGCGGTACGACTCCGCGAAGACGCTCGCCCTCGATCTCGGGCGCTATCTCGAGGGCGAGCCGATCGACGCGCGGCCGCGGAGCCTCGTGTACCGCGCGCTGAAGCGGGCGAGGAAGCACCGGCTCGCGGTCGCGGCGGGCGCCGCGGCGCTCGTCGTGCTCTCGCTGTCGGGCGCCGTCGCCCTCCGCGCGAGGCTCGCCGCCGCGCGCCAGGCCGAGCTCGCGGCGCACGTGGCGTCGCTGGCCCAGGGCTTCGGTCAGGACGTGAAGGAGATGGAGCTGTTCATGCGCTACGCGTACGCGCTCCCCCTCCACGACGTGTCGCGCGAGAAGGAGGTCATCCGCGCGCGCATGGGCGAGATCGACCGGAAGATGCAGGCGATGCGCGGGGCCGCGGGCGACCTCGTCGAGGGGCCGGGCCGTTACGCGCTCGGGCGCGGGCACCTGGCGCTGCACGAGCCCGAGGAGGCGCTGCGGCACCTGGAGGCGGCGCTCGCGAGCGGGTATGCCCCGCGGGAGGCGAAGTTCGCGGCCGGGCTCGCGCACGGGATGCTCTACCGGAAGGGGCTCGACCGGGCGCGGCGCGTCGCCGACAAGGGGGAGCGGTCCGCGCAGCAGATCGAGCTCGAGGAGCGGCACAAGGGGCCGGCGATCAGGTACCTGCGCAACAGCGTGAGGTCGGCCGCGGAGCCGTCGGCGTACGCCGCGGCGCTGATCGAGCTCTACGAGGGGCGCTTCGACGAGGCGCTCGGCGACGCGCGGCGGGCGTTCGCGCGGTCGCCCTGGGAGTACGAGGCGAAGAAGCTGGAGGGCGACGTCCTGTTCGCGAAGGGGGCGGCGGCGCGGGACGCCGGCGACCACGCCGCGGCGCTCGTCGAGTTCCGGGCCGCCGTCGCGTCGTACGACGCGGCGGCGCTGATGGCCGAGAGCGACCCCGACGTCCACGAGGCGACCGCGAGCGCCCTGAGCGAGATCCTGCTGATCGAGGCGCAGCACGGCGGCGACGTGGAGCAGCTCTTCGCGCAGGTCATCGACCGCTGCGACAGGGCGCTCCGCGCGAGCCCGGGCGCGAGCGGGGCGCACGCGAAGAAGGCCTGGGCCCACGTGCACCGGGCCCGGCGGGACCTGTCGAGGGGCGTGGACCCGCGGCCGGACCTGACCCAGGCGATCGCGGCGAGCGAGCAGGCGATCCAGGGGGACCCGTCGGACGCGACGGCGCACGGCGCGATGGGGGCGAGCTTCTTCCTCATCGCGTCGCACGAGGGCACGCTCGGGCTCGACGCGCGGCCGTCGCTCGAGCGCGCGATCGAGAGCATGCAGCGGTCGCTCGCCCTCGACCCGAACTCGTTCTGGGCGTGGAACGACACGGGCATCGCCTTCGGCATGATGGCCGAGTACAGCGCGTCCCGCGGCGCCGACCCGATCCGCCTCTTCGAGCTCAGCGCGTCGCACATCGAGCGGGCGATCGAGATCGCCCCGAACGACGCGCCGCCGCGCCTGAACCAGGGGTGGTTCCACGCGCAGCGGGCGCGCTACGAGCTCGACCACGGGGCGTCGCCCGAGGCCTCGATCGAGGTGGCCATGGACAACCTCGAGGAGGCGCTCCGGCTGCGGCCGGACAGCTACCAGTCGTACAACAACCTGGCCCTGGCGTACCTGATCCAGGGCCGGTACGAGCGGCTCACCGGCCGGAGCCCGGAGGTGTCGCTCGCGCGGTCGCTCGACGGCTACGTCGCGGCGTCGCACCTCAGCCCGGAGGACCTCGAGGCGCAGCAGGGGACGGCGCTCGCGCTCGCCGAGTCGGCGCGCTGGGCTCTCTCGCGCGGCGAGGATCCGACCGAGGCGCTCCGCGCGGCGCGGGGCGAGATGGAGCGCATCGTGGCCGCGCGGCCGCGCAACGCGGAGGCGCTGCTCGCGCTCGGGGGCGTCGACCTGATCGCGGCGCGCTGGGCCGCGTCCCGGGGGCGCATCCCCGTGGCGCCGCTCGACGCCGCGGAGCGGGCGCTGCTCCGCGCCGTCGAGGCGAACGACGGGGACGCGAGGATGTTCGCGACGCTGGCCGAGGTCCACCGGCTGCGCGCGGCGCTCGCCGCGCCGGGGCTGCTCGACGCGCGCGCCGAGGTCGAGGCGGGGCTCGCGCTGGTCGATCGCGCGCTGGCGATCGACCCGGCCTACCCGGCGGCGAGCGCCGAGCAGGGCGCGCTGCTCCTGCTCAAGGCGAAGGCGGAGCGCGACAGGGCGCTGCGCCTGGAGCTGGCCCGCCGCGCCGTCGACGTGCTCGAGCGGGCGCTCCAGGACAACCCGCTGCTCGCACGCGAGCACGCGCCGCTGCTCGACGAGGCGAGGAAGGTCGCGGAGGCGAGCGGGCCGTAGAACAACGATCACGTTGAGCTAGCGAGAAATAAACCGCCAAGAACGCCAAGAAGAAGACAATGTCTTGGCGTCTTGGCGGTTCGAAGCTCTGCTCGTTTCAGGCGGGTTCAACCCGTTTGTTGCTCTAGTTCCACATGCCGGGTGTCGGGCCAGGGATCCGGAGAGAGAATTCAACGCAAAGGCAAAAAAAGACAATAATTTCATGCATTTTGCGTCTTTGCGTCTTTGCGTTGAAATTTCTCCCCCCGCTGGAGAGGCAGAGCCCCGGCAGGATCTCTGAACCGAGGCCCCGGCGCCGCTACCGGCGCTTCGGGCGCGACAGCCGGGACATGGCCTCGTCGTGGGCCCACTTGACGCGCATGAACTCGCCGGCGTCGCCGCCGCGATCGGGGTGCGTGACGAGCGCGAGCCGGCGGAACGCCTGGCGGATCTCGTCCGCGCCGGCCGCCTCGGAGAGGCCGAGCACGGCGAACGGCGACGCGCCGCGCGCGGAGGCGGGCCGCGACGGCGCGCGCCGCGACGGCCCCGGGGGCGGCGGCGGGGGGGCCTCGCGGCGCGCGCGGGGCCTGGGCCAGGGGGGCTCGCCGCGCAGGATGCGCGTCCAGGCCGTCGCCCACGCCGGCGCGATCTCGACGAGCGGGCGCCCGGCGGCGCGCTCGGCCTGCGCCCGCGCCTCGTCCACGGTCCGCGCGCCGCCCTGGCTCGCGTCCGGCGGGCGGAACGGCTCGCGCGCGGGCTCGGCCGTCCACCAGGCGGCCCACAGGAAGCGGCGGCGGCGCGTCGGCGTCACCGCGTAGACGCCGCGGAGCGGGAGCGTCATCGCCGCGGACGGTGGCACGGATCGGCCCGAACGGCGAGCGGCGGCCGGCGCGCCCGGCGGCCGATCAGAAGATCTCGGGGCACCACGGGGCGCGCGCGGCGCGGAACAGGCGGTCGGCGCGCGCGAGGGCGTCCCCGGAGAGCGCCTCGACCTGGCCGGCGTCGGCCAGGCCCTGGAACGAGACGCCGCCGAGGTACGCCGAGCCGAGCGCCGTGATGTCGAGGCGGAGGTCCGGCGCCTGCGTTGTGCGCGCCGCGCGCCGCTCGCCCCCGTGGAGCCGGAAGCGCCCGGCGTTCCAGGGGCAATCGCGGTCGATGATCTCGAGGGTGAGCAGCTCGCCGCTGCCGTAGGCGCGCGCCGCGAGCGCGGCCTCGACGTCGACGACGCGCACCCACAGCCCGTCGCTCGCCGTGAGGCGCAGGCGCCGCGGCTCGGCGACGAGCAGGCCGAGCGGGTGGTCCGGCGGCAGGAGGCTCGCCTCGATCCGCTGCGCCAGGTCGATGTCGAAGAGGTACCGCCAGACGAGCCGGGTCCCGAGCGGCGTCGCGCCGACCGCCTCGATCACGCGGACCGAGCCGACCGGGATGGTGGACGCGTCAAACCGGTGGTGAAGGCAGTAGAGCGCGTACGCCTCGGGGCGGCCGTCGACCTCGATGACGACGCGCTGGAGCGGGCCGCCTCCCTGGCGGACGAGGTCGTTGTCGCTCAGCCGGCGGACCTGCCACCACACCTTCGAGCGCGCGAGCATCCCCGGGGAGAGCGGGCGTGCGCGCTCCCAGACCGGCGCGAAGGCCTCGAGCGCCTCGTCCTCTCCGAGCAGCCGCGCGCGGCCCGCCGCGCTCGGCTCCCCGCGGAACGCGGCGCGATCCCGCTCGATCGAGATGGAGCACGCCTGGGACGCGAGGCCGTAGCCGAAGCGGCCGTAGATGGTGCCCTCCGTGGCCCAGAGCGCGGAGATCGGCCGCCCCTCGGCGCGCGCGTCGTCGAGGTGGCGGCGGATGAGGGACGTGAGGATGCCGCGGCGGCGGTGCGTCGGCATGACCGCGACCATCGTGAGCCCGGCGACGGGGACGGCGCCGCCGGGCGTCGTCATCGTGAACGAGAACGAGCCCGCGGCGCCGACGATGGTGTTGCCGTCGTACGCGCCGATGCGCGACGAGAGCTCCGTGAGGCGCATCATCCCCTCCAACCGCTCGGGGTTCACCATCGCGCCGAACGCGGTGAGGATGGGATGAGCCGCCTCGCCGTGTTGATCGGCGGTCAACTGCCGGAGCTCGATGTTCATGCGGCGACCATAGCAAAGGAGCTGCGCGTCCCGGGAGCGCGGGCAAGGTTCCGCGGCCCGGGAGAGGCTCCCGCCCCTATGCGCTCAACCGCTCGCGCTCCCGCGCCGCCGCCCGTCGGACGCGCGTCTTCAGCCACGCCTCGATGAGCGGCCAGACCGTGAGCGGCGCGTCCCGGCCGACGACGATGTCGAGGTGGCCGCGCGGGAACTCGCGGTACGTCTTGTCCGAGGAAAGGCTGAAGTCGTACGCCGGCTTCACCGACGCCGGCGGCGCGAGGTCGTCGAACGCGCCGGCGACGACGAGGAGCGGCAGATCCAGGCCCTCGAACGCCCTGGCGTACCCGAAGAGGCTCCCCATGTGGTGGCCGCTCTTCCGCGACGCCGCCGCGTCCAGGAACATGTTCCGCAGCACCGTGATGCTGCCGCTGTCCATGGCCAGCGACATGTGCTGCGTGAGCACCCGCGTCTCCATCGAGCCCGGCACGAACCCCCGGATCGGCAGCGGAAAGATCGGGCTCTCGACGAACGCGCGCACGAACCGGAACGGCTCGCCCCACGCCGAGAGCGCCAGCGCCCCCTGCCCGAGCGGGACCCGGCGGTCGACCGTCAACATCAGCCGGCCGAGCAGCGCGAGCGCGCGCGAGCCGTGCGTGAACAGGTACGGGCTCCCCAGCGTGACGATCCCCCCCACCGCGTCGCCCATCGTCGGCGCTGTCGCGTAGCTGATGAGACCCCCGAGCGAGTGCCCGATCAGGTACACCGGCCGCGGGCCCGAGATGCGCCGGACCTCCTCGATCGCCGCCGGCACGTCCTCGCGGACGAAGTCCGTGACGTGGGCCGGCCGCCGCGCCCCGAGGTGCCGCGATCGCCCGTGCCCCCGCAGATCCAGGTTGAAGACGTCGAAGCCCGCCCGCGCCAGGTAGTTCGAGAAGCTCCGCGACGGCAGGTGCCAGATGTACCGGTTCTGGCCGTACCCGTGGACCAGCAGCACGCTCGCCACCGTGCTCCGCAGCCGCGCGCTCCGCTTCCGGACCATCGCGAGCGGCACGTCGTGGACCACCAGCTCCCGGTCGACAACCGGGTCCTCCCCCCCCGGCGCGCGCGCCCCCTCGATGCCGCGGCTCGCCGGCGCCACCTCGGCCGCGGTGCTGCGAACCCGCACCACCACGAGCTCCTTGATGAACCTGTCCCGCTCATCGCGGTCGACCGTCTGCTCCACCTGGGACTGGTGAAGGATCATCCTTTCCGTCTATTGCGGATCATTGCGCTGTGCGCAACCTCGCGTCTCGACCGCTGCCGTGCTGGAGGCGCAGGCCGTCGAAGTTTCCCGCGCCGGCGTCGTATCACCTCCGATGCCGGGCCTGGCGAGCGCGCTCTGCCGCGCCGCGCGCGCCTCCTGCGCCGCCCGCCGCACCGCGCGCCCCCCCCCGGCAACGGCCGTCATGCCGGAAAAAGCTCCGCCATGGGCGGCCCGGGGGCGCCACACAACGCTGCGTCTCGTGTACCCTCCCCCCTCGGCTGGTACCCGGTACTCCGGGGCGCGCGGCGAACCGGAGTCGCCGCCGGCGCGTCCGATCGTGGGTGCCCGGGTCCGGCCTCGATCTTACGCATCGCCAGGTGACCTACAATGTACCACTCGAAGATGGGTCGGCAGCTCGCGGTCGGGGTGCACGCCAGGGCCGCCGCGCTCGCCGCGCTGCTCGGTGCCATGAGCTTCGCGCCGAGCGCGCGCGCTCAGTCGGAGGAGGGCTCCGACGGTGGCCAGGACGATCCCCTCGCGGCCGAGAAGCAGGCTGACGAGAAGGCGCAGGGCGACGCGGCGCCCGGCGAGAAGGAAAAGGAGCCTGAGGCCGCGCCGGAGCCCGCCGACGACAACGCCCCGCTCGAGAAGGACGGCAAGGCTTACAAGTTCATCGGGATGCGGTTCCGGAACGTCATCGTCCCGAAGTTCATGATCAACCTCTTCGCCGACGGCGGATCGTCGGTGAACGTGTTCACGTTCGGCCCGGAGTTCACGACGCGCAAGAACGGCCTCGAGCTCGATCTGGCGCTGTCGTACGCCGACTACTCGATGGATCCCTTCCTCTTCAAGGGGAAGAACGACAACGAGTTCGCCTGGGAGATGGTCTCCAGCGACATGAAGCTCGTCTATTTCACGAGCGACCTGCTCTTCGAGATCCCGCTCGACGAGGAGAAGGGCCGCTTCTCGCTCCTCGTCGGCGGCGGCGTCGGGCTCGGCGTCGTCTTCGGCAACCTCCGCCGCGCCCAGGCGTACCCGAACGGCACCGTGGCGAACCCAGGCCCCGACGACGTGAGCGGGTGGAGCCGGTGCGCCGGCCCGGGCGGCGCGGGTGGCCCCTACTGCGACGCGTCCAACAACCACTACGGCGACTACGAGGAGCCGAGCTGGGTCAACGGGGGCGCGAAGCCGTCGGTGTTCCCCTGGGTCTCGTTCCCGCAGGTGAGCTTCCGGTACAAGCCGATCAAGCAGCTCCAGACGCGGCTCGACGTCGGCATGTCCATCACCGGGTTCTTCTTCGGGATGTCCGCCGCGTACGGGCTCTGATCGAGGGATGACGTGACGTCGAATCCGCTGTTTCCCCCGCGCTACGAGCCGATCGCGACGCTCGGCAAGGGCGGCGGCGGCGAGGTGTGGGCGGTCCGCGACCGGATCACCGGCAAGACGGTCGCGCTGAAGACGCTCGGCGAGGACGCGGACGAGTCGGAGGTGCTCGCGCTCGTCCGCGAGGCGGCGGCGCTGTCGGGCGTCGAGGGGCTCGGCGTGCCGCGCGTCCTGCGCTTCGGCCGGCTGCCCGGGACGGGGCGGCCCTTCATGGTGCGCGAGCTCGTCGAGGGGACGAGCCTCGCCGACCTGCTCGTGCGCGCGGGCGACCTGCCGAAGAAGCTCGCGGCCATCGCCGACGCGGCCGACCAGCTGACGCGCCTGCACCGCGCCCTCCTGCTGCACGGCGACGTCAAGCCCGCGAACATCATCGTCGGCGAGGGCGGCCGCGCGACGCTCGTCGACCTCGGCCTCGCCGCGCCGTTCCGCGACGGCGGCGCGCGGCCCGTGGGCCTCACGCCCCGCTACGCCGCGCCGGAGCTGTTCAAGGGCGACCCGCTCACCGTCCGCGCCGAGGTGTTCGCGCTCGGCGCGACGATCGCCGAGGCCCTCCGCGACAGCGCGGGCGAGTGCGACCCCGGCGTGATCGCGGAGCTCCAGGCCGTCGTCGACAGGGCGACCGCCAGGGACCCGAACGCGCGCTACCCGAGCGCGGACGAGCTCGCGAACGCGCTCCGGCGCGCCGCGCGGCTGCCCTGCGGGCCGCACGAGGAGGCCGCGCGGCCCGACGCCGAGGCGCGGCCCGACGCCGGCGCGGGCGCGGTCGTGTGGCCGATCGTCGGGCTGGACGCGCCCTCGGCGCGGCTGCTCGCGCAGATCATGAGCCTGCCCGCGGGCGGCGGGCTCTCGATCGCAGGGCCGCCCGGGTCCGGGCGGAGCGCGCTGCTCCGGCGCATCGCGTGGTCGCTCGAGGTCGGCGGCTACGGCGTCGCGTGGGTCGAGGCGGCCGGCGTGGCCGCCCCGCGCGAGGCGCTCGCGATCGAGCTGTCCGGGCACGACCCCGGCCGGGTGACGGCGCTCGTCGACGACGCCGACCGGCTCGGCGACGCGGAGCTCGAGCGGCTCGACGAGGTGCGCAAGGCGGGCGGCAAGCTCGTGCTCGTCGTCGGGTCGCAGGCCGCGGGCGCGCAGGCGGCGGGAGAGCGCGGCGCGCCAGGCGCGACCGCCGCGCGCGCCGCGCTCCCCGCGCGCGCTCACATCGAGGGGCGCGGGTTCGAGCGCTTCGAGATGGCGCCGCTCGACGAGCAGGTCGCCCGCGAGCTCGTCCAGCGCACCATCCCGTCGCTGAGCGACGCGGTGGCCGCGCACGTCGTCGCGCGCGCGGGGCGGTGGCCGGGGCGCATCCGGGAGATCGTCGCGCGCATCGCCCGCGCGCCCGTCGCGTCGACCGAGGACGTCGACCGCCTGCTCGACGCGCCGCCCGCCTCGGGGGCGGCGGCCTCGGGCCGCGGCGGCGCGGGCGCCGAGGGGGAGGCGCTGCCGCCCGCGGAGATCCACCGGCTGCTCGATCGCGGCCACTTCGACGCGGCGGCGGAGGCGCTCGGCCGGTACGAGGGCGACGGCTCGCCCGCCGTCGTGCCCACCCTGACGCCCACCCTGATGATCGCGCGCGCGCGGCTCGCCATGAACCGCGGCGACGCCGCGCGGGCGCTCGCCGAGCTCGGGCGCGTGAAGGACGACGTCGAGGCCTCGGGCGACCACGCGCTCGCGGCGTTCTGGTCGCTGCAGATGGCCCGGGCGCTCGTCCGCGTCGGCGACTACGGCGAGGCGGAGCGCCGCGCGGGCGAGGCCGTGGAGCGGGTCGGCCCCATCAAGCTCGAGGCGGAGCTCGCCGGGGGCGCGCGCTCGCAGCTCGCGTCGGTCGCCGCGTTCGGCGCCTCGCCCGAGGCGATCGCCTCCGAGGCGGTGGCGACGCGCGGGCTCGCGCAGAGCTTCGCCTCGCGGCACGAGGAGGCGAAGCGCACGCTGGAGCACGCGGTCCGGCTCGCGCGGCTCACGGGCGAGCCGCGGATCCTGTCGGTCGCGCTCGTCTCGCTCGCGTTCGCGCTCCAGCGGGACGACCGCCTGAGCGAGGCGAAGGCGGTCTACGAGGAGGCGCTCACGGCGGCGGAGCAGGCCGGCGACGCGGGCACGCTCGCGACGACGCGGCTGAACCTCGCCGCGCTCACGAAGCTGCAGGGCGACCTCGGGGCGGCGATCCGCCACCTCGAGGCCGCCGTCGACCTCGGCCGGCGCTCGGGCCGCGTGGCGACCATCCGGCAGGCGCTCCTCAACCTCGCGAACCTCGACCTCTACCTCGGGCGGCTCGCGCGGGCGCGGGTGTCGATCGACGCGCTCGCCGCCCACCGCGCCGACCTCGCGCCGCAGCAGCACGCGCAGCTGCTCGCGCTCGAGGCGGAGCACGCGGCGCGCTCCGGCGACCTGGAGCAGGCCGAGCGGCTCTGCCTCCAGTGCGCCGAGGCGTACGAGGCGATGGGCCGGCGGGTCGACGGGGTCGAGGCGCGGCTCGAGCGCGTGCTCTTCGCGGCGGCGCGCCCCGGGGCCGACCCGCGCGCGCTCGGCGAGGAGATCGACGTGGCCGCCGAGCGCCTCGGGTCGACGGGCGCCCACCGCGCGCTGCTCGCGCTCGCGCGCGGGCGCGTCGCGGCGCTCGCGCGCGACGAGCGGCAGGCCCGGGCCGCGTACGACGAGGCGCTGGAGGCGGCGCGCGCCGCGGGCCAGCGCGACTGGATCTGGCGCGCGCTCGAGGCGCGGGCGCAGCTCGAGACGGAGCGGGGGCACGTCATCCGGGCGCGCCACGACCGCGAGGAGGCGCTGATCACGCTCGAGGAGATCGCCTCGAAGCTGCCGCGCGACCTGCGCGAGGTCTTCTGGAACGACGCGCGCCGCAAGGAGATCCGGGCGGCCGCGATGCTCGAGCTGATGAGCGGCCGCACGGTGCCGTTCACGCAGAGCGCGGCGGCGACCCCGCCCGGCGAGGACCGGCTGGCGCGGGTGCTCGAGATCAACCGGGAGATCGCGGGTGAGCACGACCTCGCGCGCCTGCTCGCGAAGGTGACCGATCACGCGATCGCGCTGCTCCAGGCCGAGCGCGGGTTCATCATCCTGCAGCGGCCCCCGCGCGACGAGCCGCCGCCGTCCGCGCGCGAGGGCGCGGTCGACCTGTCGATCCACGCCTCGCGCGACCAGGCCGGGGACGACCCGCACGCGCGGTTCTCCAGCTCGATCGCCGAGCGGGTGATCTCCACCGGCGAGCCTGTCGTGACCGCGAGCGCGCGGGACGACGCGCGCATGAGCGATTACGTCTCGGTCCACCAGCTCATGCTGCAGTCGGTCGCCTGCGTGCCGATCCGGCAGCGGAGCGGGCAGGTGATCGGCGCGCTGTACCTGGAGACGCGCCTGAGCGCGGCGGCGAAGTTCGAGGCCGAGCTGCCCACGCTGACGGCGCTGGCCGACCAGGTGGCGATCGCGATCGAGACGGCGCGGCTCGTCGGCGAGAACGAGCGCCGCGCCCGCGAGCTCGAGCGGGCCAACGAGGAGCTGCGGGCCGCGCGCGCCAAGCTGGAGGAGCTGCTCGGCCACCGCACCGCGCAGCTCGCCGCGACGCGGCGCGATCTGCGCTCGGCGCGCGCGGTGATCCGCGGGCACTTCGGCTACGAGGGGCTCGTCGGCACGAGCGAGGCGATGCGCCGCGTCTACGCGCTGATCGACCGGGTGAAGGACACGGACATCCCGATCCTCATCACCGGCGAGAGCGGGACGGGCAAGGAGGTCGTCGCGCGGACGATCCACAACGCGAGCCCGCGGGCGAAGAAGCCGTTCGTCGGCGTCAACTGCGGCGCGATCCCGGAGCACCTGCTCGAGAGCGAGCTGTTCGGGCACGTCCGCGGGGCGTTCACGGGCGCTGACCGCGACCGCAAGGGGCTCTTCCGGGAGGTGACGGGGGGGACGATCCTCCTCGACGAGATCGGCGAGATGCCGCAGAAGATGCAGGCGGGGCTGCTCCGGGTGCTGCAGGAGAAGGTCGTGCGCCCGGTCGGCGGCGCGCGCGAGGAGCCTGTCGACGCGCGCGTCATCGCGGCGACGCACCGCGATCTCGCCGACATGGTCTCGCGCGGCACGTTCCGCGAGGATCTCTATTACCGGCTGCACGTCGTCGAGGTGCGGGTGCCGGCGCTGCGGCAGCGGATCGAGGACATCCCGCTGCTCATCGACTACTTCCTCGGGATCTTCGCGGCGCGCTACGGGCGCGATCGCCGCAGCGTCTCGCGCGCCGCGCTGAAGCGGCTGTCGGCCTACAGCTGGCCCGGCAACGTGCGGCAGCTCGAGAACGTGCTGCTCAACGCGTGGGTCCTCTCGGACCGCCCCGAGCTGGAGAGCGACGACTTCGAGCTCCCCGACGCGGCGCCGCGGTCGCTGCGGGCCCCCGAGCCGCCGGCGTCCACGCCGCGCGCGCCCGCGGCCGGCGCGGCCCCCGCGAGCGCCGGGCGGGCCGCGCCGCCGCCGAGCGATCGGCGCCTCGAGACGTCGCTCGACGCGCACAAGGCGAGCGAGCGAGAGCGGATCCTCGTCGCGCTGTCGAGCTGCAACTGGAACCGGGTGAAGGCGGCGCAGGTGGTCGGCCTGCCGCGCAGGACGTTCTACCGGCGCCTGAAGGAGTACGGCATCCAGTGACGCGAGGGCCGCGCCCTGGGCGCGGCGCGGGCGAAGCTGGCGGGGCGACCGTATCCGGGCGCATGGCGCCGGACACGACATCGCCGTGCCGCGGCGCTGCGCCCTGCTACTTCGCCCAGAGGACCGAGAGGTCGAGCTCGACGGCGTCGAAGGGCTGGGCGCGGACGCGCGCGGCGTCGCGGTGGACGACCGCCGGCCCCCAGCGGCGATCGTCGCCGAGCGTGTAGACCTCGAGCGTGCGCGCGATCGGGTCGACGAGCCACGCGTGCCGCACGCCCTCGCGCGCGTAGACGGGCATCTTCTCGTGGCGGTCGACGTCCTCGGTGGAGGCGCTCAGCACCTCGCAGATCCAGTCCGGGGCGAGCGCGAAGTAGGCGGTCTCCGGCAGCTCGGGCATGCGTTCGCGGCGCCAGCCGGCGAGGTCGGGGACGAGCGCGTCGATCTCTCCCGGCGCGTCCGGGTCGGGGAAGTGCAGCTCGGGCTCTACCAGGATGCGCCAGCCACCGGGACCGCCGCGCCCGCGACCGAACGCGCCAACGAGCTCGGTGGCCAGCTCGGTCTCTGCCTGCGCATGCCGCGGCGCCGGCCGGGGCAGGACGTGGAGCACGCCCCCGATGAGCTCTGCCACCTTGTTCGGCGGGACGGCCTCGAGGTCGGCGTACGTCGCGCGGCGCGGCTTCTCGGCGGGCTGGCCCATGGGCGAAGCCTGGAGGGGGACGCGAGGCGCGGCAAGGCGGTGCTCCTCGTCGCGCTCTCGAGCTGCAACGGGAACCGGGTGGAGAGGCGTGAAGGCGTGCAGGCGGCGCAGGGGGTCGGCCTGCCGCGCGGGACGTTCGTTCTACCGGCGCCTGAAAGAGTACGGCATCCAGCAGCGCCGCGGGCGCCTTGACCCGGGATCTGCTTTGCGCGAGCCTCGTGGAGGTGGGCTCTCCCGGGCCCTGCTCCTCGCGGCCCGTTCCCGGCAGGGTCGATGGGAGGGGCGAAGAGGGCGCGGCCCTTCGGGTGGGTTCGTCGCGATCCTCCAGAGCGGCCGCCCGTCGCGCCGGGACGACGCGTGCGCGGTCGCGGGGAGCGGTCGGATGCCGAATCGACGAGCGAACAAGAAGCTGCGCGCGCGGGTCCTCGCGCGCATGAGCGAGACCGGGGAGAGCTACCAGAAGGCGCTCGCGCACCTGCTGGCGACGGGCGGCGCTCCGGCGCCTGCACCCGCGGCGGGCGACCGCGCGGGGGCTCGCCCGTCGCGGGCGCGGGCGCCGGCCGTCCGCGAGGCGGCGCCTGCCTCGCCGCTGCTCCTGTACCAGCAGGCCGTGGCGCTCCTCGCCGTCGCCGATCAGGCCCGCCGGTTCGACGGCGATCCGGCGGGTGCGGCGATCCACGCCGAGGCGCTGGCGACCTTCGCTGTCTACTGGCGCGCGCGCGGGAGGCCCGCGGCTGCTGCGTTCCGGCTGGGGGGCGACGCGTCCCGGGAGCTTCGGGCCGGCGCCGATCTCGTGGAGCGGGCCCGATCGGCGGCCCGGCGGTGGTGGCAGGGGCAGCCGGCGAGCGCGCTGGCGGCCGCGGCGCTGGCGGGCCGGGGCAAGCGCTGACCGGGACGCGCCGCGGCAAGCGCTGACCGGGGCACGCCGCGGCAAGCGCTGACCGCGGCACGCCGCGGGCCCGCGCGCGCCGGCCCGGCGCGTGGCGGGCGGCGCATGGCGGGCGGCGCGCGGACCGAGGCGCGCGCGTTGCGGTCTTGCCGGGCTGCGCGCCCCCGGGCAGGCTTCCGCCGTGTGGAACGGGCGCGCCACCCTCGTCGCGCCGCGGCGCCACGCGCACAGGATCCCGTGAGCGACCGTTCGAACCTCGCCGCCACCCTCGACGGCGCGCCCCTCTCCGACGAGGAGGCGCGCGATCTCTGGACGCGGTTCAGCCGGCACATGGATGAGCACCGCGGCGACATGGCGGGCTTCGCGCGCGAGAACGGCTACGTCAGCGTGACGCCGACCTTCGAGCGCGGCCGGGCGCTGCTCGTCGTGCGGACGACGGAGGCGCCGCCGGAGAAGCCCGCGCCGCGCCCCGGCGGGGACAGGCCCGCGCCGCGCGCCAGCGGGGCCAAGCCGGGGTCACGCGGCGGCGGCAAGCCCACCCCGCGCGGCGGCGGCAAGCCCACCCCGCGCGGCAGGCGGCGGGGCTGATCGCCCTTCGGGCGACCTCACCCGCGGTGCGCCGCCACGGCGGCGGGTGGATGGCTCCCCAGGGCGCGTCGCCGACGCCCGCCGGCGTGCGGCGCCGCGTGGGGGGACGCCCGCCGGCGTGCGGCGCCGCGTGGGGGGACGCCCGCCGGCGTGCAGAACGCCGTGGGGGGACCGCCGCCGGCGCCAGGCGTCGAGCGCGGCGGTGGAAGCTTGAGCAGCGTGGAGGAACTGCGGGCAGCTTGTCCAAGGCGCGCCCGCCGCCGAGCATGCCCGCATGGCACGGACGGCCCCCTTTCCGAACGCGCTGGTGATCCCCGGCATGAATCCCGGCGTCTTCATCCTGGGCGGCGGCGGGGCGGGCGGGGGCGGCAATGGCCGCGGGGGCAACGGCCGCGGCGATGGCCAGGGCAGCGGCGGCAAGAACGGCGGCAACGGCGCGCGCGGCGGCAGCAAGGATGCAGGGAGCTGCGGCCCCGGCAGCGGCGGCGGCTGCCCCAACCCCTCGCACGGCAGCGGAGGCGGCACGCACGCCGGCGATCCGGTCGATCCCATCACCGGCCGCGTCTACACGGTCGCGGTCGTCGACCTGGCGCTGCCCGGCACGATCCCGCTCGTGATCCGGCGCAGCTACAGCTCCGCGCTCGTCGAGGAGGACTGCGGCCTCGGCTTCGGCTGGACGCACTCGATGGCCTGGCAGGTCGAGGAAAGGCGCCGCGGGCTGCGCGTGCTGGAGCCGCACGCGGCGCCGACGGAGCTACCGAGGAAGCTCGATCCGGGCGAGTCGGCGCGGCTGCCGTGCGGCGTGCTGACCCGCTACGCGTGGGGCTACGCGCTCGGCGCGGACGGGCTGGCCTACCTCTTCGCGGAAGCGCGGGGCAGCCGATGGCTGCTGAGCCGGATCGTCGACCGGCATGACAACCACATCGCTCTGACGTACGAGGACGGCCGGCTCGCGCGCGTGATCGACAGCGTGGGCCGCGTCGTGCGCGTGCGGCGGCACAGGGACGGCCGCATCGCCGCCTTCGAGGTCAAGAACGCCTCGGCGCAGGGGCGCTGGGAAGCGCGGCGGCGCTACGCGTTCGACGCGCGCGGCGATCTCGTCGCGACCGAGGACGCCGCGGGGCACGCGCACCGCTTCACCTATGACGAGGACCACCGCCTGCTGCGGCGCGAGGAGCCCGGGGGCCTCGTGGCGGAGTTCCGCTACAAGGACGGGCGGTGCTTCGAGGCGTGGTGCCACCGCGTCGGCAACGACGCGCTCGACGCGGAGGCGCCGGAGACCTTGCGCGACGGGTCTCCGGCGAGGGGGTTCCTGCACGTCAAGATCGACCGCCACGACGGCGGGCTCGTCGAGGTGATCACCTCGCGCTCGATCCGGCGCCTCGACGGCAACGCCTTCGGCAAGCTCGACAAGATGGTCTGGGGCGGCGGCAGCGGCGTGCACACCTTCCGCTACGACGACGCGGGCGCGCTGCTGGAGTACCAGGACGCGACGCAGCAGGTCTTCCGCTGGGAACGCGACCCCGAGGGGCGGCTCCTCGCGGAGGTCGACCCGCTCGGGAACAGGACGGATTACGAGCGCGACGCGCGCGGGTTCGTCTCGGCCATGATCGACGCGCTCGGCGGCGCCGCGCGCTACGAGCGCGACGCGCACGGCGACGTGATCGCCGTCCACGACGACGCGGGCTTCGTGGCGGGCTTCGCCTACGACGGCCGCGGCCTGCTCGTCGGCGCCACCCTCCCCAACGGCGGCGAGACGCGCATGGAGTACGACGCGCTCGCCAACCGCGTCCGCGTCGTCGAGCCCGATGGGGCCGAGCGGCGCATCCGCTACGACTTCCTCGGCCGCGTCGTGGGCTTCACCGACGAGGCCGGCCACGAGACGCGCTACGCCTACGACACGTGCGGCCGGCTCTGCGCCGTGTTCGGGCCCGGCGGCGCGGTGACGCGCCACGGCTTCGACGCCGACGGCAACCTGGCCACGATCACCGACGCCGACGGGCGCACAACGACGCTGCGCTGGGGCGGCTTCCACGTCGTCACCGAGCTCGTCCGGCCCGACGGGACCAGGGCTCTACCGCTACGATCGCGAGCAGGACCTGGTGCGCATCGTCAACGAGGCGGGCGACGAGCACCGGATCCAGCGCGACGGCGAGGGGCGCATCACCGGCGAGCGGACCTTCGATGGACGGGAGATCGCGTACCGGCTCGACCTGCAGGGCAGGATCGCGCAGACGCGGTGCGGCCCCGCCGCGATCGACTTCGAATACGACGCGGTCGGGAGGCTCGTCAGGCGCACCACCTCCGACGGGCGCGAGGACGTGTTCGACTACGATCCGCTCGGCAGGATCGAGCGCGCCGCGAGCGGCGACGTCGAGTGCGTGTTCACCTACGACCGGCGAGGGCGCGTGGCGACCGAGGTGACGCGGCGGGGTGCGGAGGTCCTGGCGGCGTTCGCGTGGACTTACGACGCGATGGGCAAGGTCGCCGGCGTGCGCGGGCCGGACGGCGAGGTGAGCCTGCAGCGCGACGTCATGGGGCGGCCCATCGCCGCGCTGGTGGGCGACGAGCGCGAGCCGCTGCGGCTCGCCTACGACGCGCGAGGCTTCGAGATCGAGCGGCTCCTGCCCGGCGGCGGCAGGATCGCGACCGAGGTGAACGCCGAGCGGCTGCTCGCGCGCCAGAGCGTGCTCGGCAAGCCCGCCACGCCGCGGGTCGGGCCCGGCGAGCCGCCGTGGGTCGGGCCGCTCGTGGCGCCGGAGACATGGCGCAGGACGTACGCGTGGTCGCCCGCGGGCCTGCTGCGCGCCGACGACGACCGCGGCGGCACGATGAGGGGAGAGCTGCTCCGCGACGCGAACGGCCGCGTCATCGAGCGGCGCAGGGCGGGCAAGGCGGCGGAGCGCTTCCGGTTCACGGCGGCGGGAGACCTGGAGCGAGCAGGCGAGCAGCGGACGTACGCGCCGGGGGGGCGGCTCACGGCGCGCGCGGCGGGACGAGAGACCGTGCGGTACGACCACAGCGAGCGCGGCGATGTCGTGAGCAAGCGCGTGACCGGATCGGATGCCGCCGGCGAGCAGGCGCGCGAGCGCGTGTGGGCCTATGCATGGAGCGGCGATGGGCGGCTGATGGAGGCGCGGACGCCGGAGGGATGCGCGATCGCCTTCGCGTACGACGCCTTCGGCCGCCGGATCGAGAAGCGCGTGGCGCGGCTGGGCGCGCTGGAGAGCGTGACGCGCTACGCCTGGCGCGGCGACGCGCTGGTGCACGAGCGCCGCGAGCGGGCGGACGCCGCGGGCGCGCGCGTCGTGGAGGAGCGCAGCTACGTCACGCTGCCGGAGAGCGCGCTGCCGCTCGCGCAGCGGGACGGCGCCGCGGGGGCACTCAGGTACTTCGTCCACGGGGTGAACGGGCTGCCCGAGGCGCTGGTCGAGGGGGACGGCAGCGTAGCGGCCGAGCTCGAGGCGGGGCTCTACGGCGACGTCCCGGCGGAGCAGGCGCGGCACACGCCGCTGCGGTTTCCCGGGCAATACGCCGATGAGGAGACCGGGCTCCACTACAACGGGCACAGGTACTACGACCCGGAGACGGGGGCGTACCTCAGCCCGGAGCCGATCGGGCTCGAGGGGAGCCTCAAGGCGTATGCTTACGCAGATGCGTGGCTGCCCGAGACCATCGATCTGGATGGGCTCAAGAAGGATCCGGTCGTCTGCACAATCCGCAGAAAAGATGGCACGGTCGTAACCGGCTCGAGTCAGGACAGAAGTCCAAACGATCTGCACAAGGCAGTTCTGGCCGCGTTACCTCCGACGCCAGCTCGCGATCCCGATGACCCGACAGCGCCATGGAACTGCGCCGAGCCAGCAGCGCTCTCGGCACACATCAGGGACTGGGAGGAGAGAAATAAACCCAAGAAATGTGACCCCGGCACGAAGGGTTGGAAAAAAAACCTACGTTCCGCGATGCGAGAGATAGACGAAGAGAACGGCATCTCGTCAAAGCACGAAAAATCCGACGTGGCTCGCGCGGCATGCCCGAACTGCTCACAAACGGTACCCAGGCTCTTCGCGCTCGCTGGGATGATGCCCCCCACCAAGGTGCTCGCCCCAGGATATCAGAACCGGAGAGGCGTCGGACCGGTCGAACGATTCTCTCAGCCGAACGAGGGTTTTCACAAGAACCCGAGCAACAAGTCACCCAACGCGCCTGTACCCGGGACGGACAATCTGGGAACCTGGTCACTCACCAACAAGGGCTGGAGGCGCTACTCCTAGCGGGGGATGTATGAGCCAAGATAGACCATCACTGGATGCTTTCTGCGGGCCGCTCTCGGGCCGCGTGAGATCATTCTTCATGCGAGAGCGGATTTTTCGGGACGCATCGAGGACATGCAGCTTCGAGCGCCTCGCGGAGGAGCTTGATCGCCGAGGCGCACCGTGGTTCGACAAGGTGTTCGAGCTGGAAGAAGAGTTCGGTGGTCTGGTGCGTCGCGGCGCACATCCCAAGACGCCGTCTCTGGCCCTCGGACTTTATCAGCTCATATGCCTCGACCTCGACTCCCCCACCGAGGAAGAGCCCACGGACGACTCTGCACTGATCTCGTTGAAATGGCCGACGGCGCGCCTGACATTCACCGACGATCTGTTGCTCCACGTGGGCTTGTACACAATGGAGGGAGACCTCTATATGAGTGAAGCCGGCTGGATGTTCTGGTACATTCCTGCGCTGGACCGTGTTGACCTGCTGTCTGCATCTGTGTCGACGTTCCTGGAACGTATCGCGCTCGAGGACGACGTACGACGAGAGATGCGCGAGTACGCCGCGACGTTCTTCGTGGCGGACGAGGGACCTGCAATCGCGCAGGCGCTCGCTCTTCCCATCCTCGAGGAGGCTTCGGACGCGCTGGTAAGCCACTGGATGGGTCCCAACATCCTCATCTCACGCTTGCCCCAGGCGTCCGCGCCGGACACCTGCCGGACGCGCATTGTATCCCGTACCGTGGAAGATCTCCTCTCGGCCGCTCGCGTTGTGGCCAAGAAGCACCCTGAAGCGCGAGCGACCGTGGAGACTCACCTTCCAGGTGGGCGCGAGCGACATGATGCGCTCCAGCGCGAAGGTGTCGCCATCAACGGGTAACGTGGGCGGCGCCGATGAGGAAACGCAGCAGCGTCGGCCCGTCGCCCGAGCACCTGGCGCACGGGTACCGCTTGATGCGCCAGAAGACTCCGTCCAAGTCGCAGCGCCCCCTCGTCCGACGACCTCAGGCCCTTCCGTGCCGCCGCGCCCCGTCGCTCAGAACCTGTCCCGCTCGTGCCGCCTCGCGCTGCTCGGCACCCTGGAGTCGCGCCTGCCGCCCTCCTCCGGGCGCGGCGCGATCCGGCCGGCGAGGACCGCCTCGGCCAGCTCGCGGTACACGGCGGCCGTCGCGCGGTCGGCGCGCGCGAGCGACTGCTCCGCCGCGGCGCGCGCCTCGACCGAGCGGCCCGCGAGCGCGTGCGTCCGCGCGATCTCGGCCAGCGTCGCGGAGAGCTCCGCGGCGTTGCCGGAGACCTCCAGCAGCCGCTTCGCGCTCAGGTAGAGCGACAGCGCCCCGGCGAGATCCCCCTGGATGCGCGCGAGATCGCCGCGCGCCCGGAGCACGCCGGCCTGGCCGGCGCCGTCCTCCAGCACCTCGAACAGGGCGAGCGCCTGGTCGTAGTCCGTGAGCGCGTCCTCCAGGTCCGACGCGTCGGCGGCCGCCACGCCCACGAGCTCGGCCACCAGCTCGAACTGCGCGCGGCGGAGATCGCCCCGCGCCTTGAGCGTCGCGGCCTGGCCCCGGCGCTCGAAGCCCGAGCGGAACAGCGCGAGCGCGCGATCGTAGTCGCGCACCGCGTCCACGAGGTCCTCCTGCTGCGACCGCAGATCGCCCCGCGCCTTCAGCACCAGGGCCTGGCCCAGGAGATCGCGCGTCGTCGTGAACAGCTCGAGCGCCTGATCGTAGTCCCGCTCGGCGCCCGCGAGGTCCCCCTGCCGGGTCCGGAGGTCGCCGCGCGCCTTGAGCACGCTGGCGTGCCCGAGGTGGTCCTCGGTGGCCTGGTACAGCGTGAGCGCCCAGTCGTAGTCGCGCGCGGCGCCCGTCACGTTGTCCTGGCCGAGGCGCATGTCGCCCCGCGCCTTGAGCACGCTGGCCTGCCCGCCGCGGTCCCCCGCCCCCTGGAACAGCGCGAGCGCGGTGCTGTAGTCGCGCGCGGCGCCCGGGAGGTTGCGGAGGCGGACGCGGAGGTCGCCGCGCGCCTTGAGCGCCCGCCCGTGCGCGGCGCCGTGGGGGCGGGCGCGCGGCTGCTCCGACGCCACCGGGCCGTCGACGTCGGAGGACGGCGCGCGCGACCCGGCGCGCGGCTTGAGCGGCTCGCGATCGCCGAGCTGCAGGAAGAGCTGGATCGCCGCGTCGTAGTCGCAGACCGCGCCGCCGAGGTCGCCCTCCTCGGCGCGCGCGAAGCCGCGCGCCCGCAGCGCGTCCCCCTCCCCCGCGCGATCGCCCGCGGCCTGGAAGAGCGCGAGCGCCTCGTCGTAGTCGCGCACCGCCTGGACCGGGACGCCCTCCCGCAGGCGCAGCGCGCCGCGGTCCATGAGCACCTGCGCCTGGCCGAGCGCGTCGCCCGCGGCCTGGAAGAGCGCGAGCGCCTCGTCGTAGTCGCGCCCGGCGTTCGCGTAGTCGTTGCGCCGGAGCAGCAGGTTGGCGCGCTCGCGCAGCGCGTGGCCGCGCGCCTCGGGCGCGGCGCCGCTGAGGCTCGGCGGCGGCGGCACGGCGCTGGACCGGGGCCCCCGCATCCCGCCGTCGCCGAACGCCTCGGCCACCGATCCGCTCTTCGGCGCGCAGCGCTCGCTCACGCTGTCGAAGGAGCGCTGGGTAGGAGGATCGCCATCCACCCCCTTCGGCTCGGGCTGGGCGTCGGCACGGCGAAGCATGGGCATGATAGAGGGCCCATCATACCGCGACGGCGCCTCCCCCGTGGAGACATTGCGCGGGCGCCGGCGCCGCGCGAGCGATGCCCAGGCAACGCTCCGGGCACGCGCCGGGCGCGCTCCAGGTGCTTTCTTACGGAAGCTCCGGGCGCCCTCCTACGGACCTCCGGCGCTCTCCCGAATTTTTTGGGCAGGCTCCCGGGGTCTCGCCGGCTCCGACGCCGACGGCGCCCCGGGTCGCCCGCGCGTTGCGTCGCGGTCGGCGCGGCGGCGGCCGTGACCTCAGAGGCCCTTGCGCGACACGAGCACCGCGTCCCGCTCGATCTCGTGCATCGCCTGCGTCACGAGCGCCGCGGCCGTGCGCTCCCGGACATTCACGACGCGCAGCTCGGCGTAGGTCTCGTCGGGCAGCAGCTCCTCGTCGACGCTGAACTTCGGCGCGTCGACCTGCGCCGGCCGCTCGTCCTGCAGCTTCGGCCGGAGCGTCGCCATCTTGCCGGCGCCCCCGAGCTGCTGCACCCAGCGGTCGCCGCGCCGGACCGCGAAGAAGCGCTGCCCGGGCTTCACGCCGTCCTTCTCGCCCTTGTCGATGAACACGACCTGGTGCTGCCCGACGAGCTGGTACGGGTAGATGGCCGCGATGATCTTCGCCTCGAGATCCTGCTCGGCGGCCGCCGGCGGGACGACGTCGAAGCGGCGCAGCACCGAGCCCACCTTGTCCCCTCGCTCGACCACGTCGAGCGACTCGACGAGCCGCGCGCGCACCATGTGCGTCTTCGGGTTGTAGCGGTCCACGCGCGCCGTGCCGCGCACGGTCACGAGCTCGCCCCGCACATCCCCGCTCCTCACCTTCTTGATCTCGCGGAAGATCGTGAGCGCCTGGCCGATCGCGACGTCGTGATCGTCCGAGAGCTTGAGGTAGATGTCGTCGCCCTCGCTGAGGAGCATCTGATCCTCGGGGCTCGCGACGAGCTCGCCCCACGTGTCCTTCTTGATGTCGTCGACCCAGCCGAGGCCGCGCAGGAAGATCGTCTTCGGCGGCACGCGCGAGCCACGGCCGGCCGCGCCCGTGCGGAGGCCGATGCTGCCGCGGGTCGGCCCCTCGTTCGGGTCGCGGAGGCGGATCCTGTCGCCCGGGTAGATCCAGTGCGGGTTCTGGAGCTGCGGGTTCAGCGCCCAGACCTGCGGCCAGGCGTAGGGGTTCGTGTAGTACCGGCCCGAGATGTCCCAGAGCGTGTCGCCGCGCCGCACCGAGTGCGACTCGGGCACGAACTGCCCCTCGACGACGTAGCTGCCGTTCGCGCTGCCCCGCACCGAGGCGGGGCCCTCGCTGCGCTGGCCCAGATCGAAGCCGTCCGAGGCGCGCGACGTGTCCGTCGTGCCCCGCGAGCTCGAGGGCAGGTGGGCGTTCGGATCGAACCCCGGCTGCGGCAAGCCATACGGCGAAACGACCTGCGTCTCGACCGTCGGCTCGCCCGGCGGGAGCTGGACCACGGTGACGCCCGGCGCCTGGCCGCCGCCCTCCTCGCCGCCCTGATCCTGGGCGAGCGCCGGCGGCGCCGCGGCGAGCGCAAGGAACACCGGGATCATCGCTGTCTTCGCGGGGAGCTTCATCGCTTGCGCCTCGACTGGGTGGAGGGGGGCGGGCCCGGCGGCGTCCCGCCCGGAGGCTCGTCGAGCACGACGCCGCGCGCGGTCGAGCGGAGCACCGGCGGCCGCGCGGCGCCGTCGGTCTCGGGCTCCGCCCCGGGCTCCGGCGCGAGCCGCACCACCTCGAGGTCGGGCCGGTCCGGCTCGTCCGGGGGCGCGGCGCGGGTCCCGGCCGCCTCGGCGCGCGCGGCGCCGAGGCGATCGCCGCGCGAGCGCTCCAGCGAGCCCACCCGGTCCGCGAGCACCGCGTTGTCCGCGCGGATCCTCACGAGCTCCGCGCGCAGCTCGGCGAGCTCCCGATCGACGATCGCGCCCCGCCCCCCGCCGCACCCGGCGGAGAGCGCGGCGAGCGACAGCCCCAGCGAGCAGATGCCCAGGCGTGTCCTCATGCAGCGCCCAGCCTACCCGCCGCCGCGCCGGCCGGCCAAACGCGCGGCGATCTCCGCGCGCGCGCGGAGTTCTGCTAGGGTCGCGCGTCGCCAACCTTGCGAGAGGGGACAACGTGCGGAAACTGTTCGCGATTTTCGTGGCCGTGACAGCGTGCGCCGGGGCCGCGTGCGGCGATGACGGCGAGTCGCCCCCCGGGGCGACCGCGTGCTTCGACTACAGCAAGTTCGACGGCGCGACCCCGGAGGTGAGCTTCAGGACCGACGTGCTCCCCGTCTTCCAGCGCGGCTGCGCGTTCAGCTCGACCTGCCACGGCGCCGAGGCCGGCTCGGCCGGCTTCGCGTACCTCGGCCCGCCGCTGAGCGAGCAGGCGACGGACGCGCAGATCGACGCGATCGTGGCCCAGAACGTCGGCGTCCCGTCGCGGGCGCCCTCCGGCATGGCGCGGATCGCGGCCGGCGACCCCGCGAACAGCTTCCTCATGCACAAGCTCGACGGCACCCTGACCTGCGGCGACCTCGAGTGCGCCGCCGACGACTGCGGCAGGACCATGCCCGCCGGCGGCGACCTCCTGCCCGCGGCGGAGCGGGACGCCATCCGCAGGTGGATCCAGCAGGGGGCCAAGGTCAATTGATCGGCCGGCTCTCCGGTCACGTCGTCGAGGAGGGCGACGAGGGCACGGTCGTCGTCGACGTCGGCGGCGTCGGCTACGAGGTGACCGTCCCGCTCGGCGCCGTGGGCCGCGCGCGCGGCATCGCCGGCTCGGACGCGATCACGCTCTTCGTCCACACCCACGTGCGCGAGGACGCGCTCCTCCTCTACGGCTTCGCGACCCGCGAGGATCGGACGGCCTTCCGCGTGCTCATCGGCATCTCGAGCATCGGCCCGAAGATCGCGCTCGCCATCCTCAGCGCCCTCGGGGCGGCGGAGCTCGCCGCGGTGATCGCGCGCCGGGAGACCGCGCGCCTCACCGCCATCCCCGGCGTCGGCAAGAAGACCGCCGAGCGGCTCGTCCTCGAGCTGAAGGACAAGCTCGTCGCCCTCCCCACCGTCCCGCCCTCCCCCGCCGCGCCGACGCCCGCCCCCGCCGGCGCCAAGCAGGACCTGCTGCACAGCGCGCTCACCCGCATGGGCTACCGGCCGGCCGAGGCCGAACGCGCGGTCACCGCCCTCGGCGCGCGCGTCGAGAGCGCCCCGCTCGGCGACCTCGTGCGCGACGCGCTCGCGCTGCTGTCCAAGTGATGCGCCCGCGCGACAGCGGCCCCGGGGCGCGGGCGGCCGGCGCGCTCCCCGGCGCGCAGCCCGAGCCCGCGCGGCGCGGCGCGGCGCGGCGCACCGACACTGGCGCGCGCGCGAAGGCGCGACAGACAGTCGACAGAAGGCGGCCGCGGCGAATATGCTCCCGCCGCCGTTGCCCCGAGACCCTGTCCGGTCGCTCGTTGTGAGGAGGCCTGGTGATCACCTGCCCGAAGTGCTCCAAGGAAAATCAGGACCATTACAAGTTCTGCCTCGGCTGCGGCGCCGAGCTGCCTCGCGACGTTTCGCCGAAGAAGTTCGCGCCGGGCACCCCGCCCCACGGCGTGCCGGCGGCCTCGCGGTCGCACAACTACGGCGATGAGCCGACCGCCATCGGCACCGGCGCCCAGAAGGGCCCCCCGCTCGCGGCGCCTCGCAAGTCCCAGCCGCCCGCGATCCAGCCGCCCGCGCTCGTCGACCCCGCGGCGTTCCTCGCCCCGGTCCGGGGAGAGGACACGGCGAGCCGGAAGGCGGCCGCCGCAGCGGCCGCCGCGACGCCCGCTGCGGCGTCGCCGCCCGCCGCGGCCGCGGCCGGCGCGGGGACGGTCGTCTGCCCGCAGTGCCAGGAGCCCAACCCGCCGTCGAACAAGTTCTGCGCGCTCTGCGGCTTCAAGCTCCTCAAGCCGGCGCACCCGTCGGTCCAGCCGCCCGCGCCCGTCGTGTCGACGTCCGGCGCCGCGAACGTCGTGCTGACGGCGCTCCGGGCCGACGGCTCCGAGGCCGGCGCGTACACGCTGCCGACGAACCCGAGCACGGTCGGGCGCGACGCGGGCGCGATCTTCGGCAGCGACAGCTACCTCTCCCCGCGCCACGCGACGTTCTCGATCAAGGGCGGGCGGCTCTTCGTCAAGGACGAGAGCTCGCTGAACGGCGTCTACCGCAGGCTGCGCCGCGACACGCCGGTGCAGCTCGAGTACGGCGACGTCTTCCGCATCGGCCAGGAGATCGTCCGCCTGGAGCCGCTCACCCCCGCGCCCGCGACGCCGGACGGCGTCGAGCGGCTCGGCAGCCCGTCGAAGGGGTACGTCGCGCGGCTGGCGCTGATCATCGGCCGGGACGCGACCGGCAATGCGTTCCCCGTCCCCGACACGGGCCTGCACCTCGGGCGCGAGCGCGGCGACATCCTCTTCCCCGAGGACGGCTACGTCTCGGGACTCCACTGCCAGATCTCGGTCCAGGGCGGCCGGCTGTTCCTCACGGATCTGGGCAGCTCGAACGGCACCTTCCTCCGCGTCCTCGGCGAGACCGAGATCTCGGGGGGCGACATCCTCCTCATGGGTCAGCAGCTCTTCCGCGTGACCGTCTGACGAGCGAGGCCCGCGCGCCGGGGACGCGGCCGTCCCGCTCGCACAACCCGACGCCCCGTCGTACCCTGGGGACCCCTGAGACGCCGCCATGGAAAGTGTCCGTACCATCCGCGTGGTCGCCGCCGTGATCGAGCAGGACGGCCGCTACCTCATCACCCAGCGCCGCCCGAACGCCGTGCTGCCGCTGCTCTGGGAGTTCCCCGGCGGGCGCGTGGAGGAGACCGAGACGGACGCGGCCGCGCTGAAGCGCGAGGTCCGGCACCGGCTCGGCGTCGAGATCGAGGTGGGCCAGCTCATCTCGTTCGTGAGCCACCCGTACGACCGCTACGTCGTCGACCTGTACCTCTACGAGTGCCACATCCGGAGCGGCGAGCTCGCCTCGCTCGCCGTGAACGCGTTCCGGTGGGTCACGAGCGCCGAGTTCGACCGGTACCCGTTCACGCCGGCCGACGAGGCCAGCATGAACAAGCTCCTCGGCATGACCTAGAGGCGCGGCGAGCGCCGCAACAGCACGAGGAACAGCGGGCCGCCGAGGACGGCGGTCACGGCGCCGACGGGCGGCTCGGTGCCGAGCCAGCGGAAGAGGAGCCGCGCGAGCAGGTCGCACGTGGTGAGCAGCACGGCGCCCGCGATGAGCGTGAGCGGCAGGAGCCGCCGGTGATCCGCGCCGGCGAGCCGGCGGACGGCGTGCGGGACGATGAGCCCGACGAAGCCGATGAGCCCGGTGCGGCTGACGATCGCGCCGACGACGCACGAGGACGCGAAGAAGATCCGGCGCTCGACGGCGCGCACGTCGACGCCCAGGGTGCCGGCCGACTCGTCGCCGAGCGAGAGCAGGTTCAGGCGCGCGGCGTCGGCGAGGAGCACGGCGCAGCCCGCGGCCACGTAGGCGGTGACGCCGAGGAGGACCGAGGGCGTGGGCAGCTCGACGAAGCCGATGAGCCACCGGAGGAGCTGCTGGGCGCGCGAGGGGGAGACGACCGTCTTCAGGAAGGTGATGAGGCCGGCCGCGATGGAGTTCACGATCACGCCGGCGAGGAGCATGGAGGCGCCGGAGGTGCCCTCGGCCGCGCCGCGCGCGATGGCGTAGACGAGCACCGTCGCGAGGAGGCCGCCGGCGAGCGCCGCCGCGGGCAGGAGCGTCGCGCCGAGCACGGTCGTCGCGCCGACGCCGAGCGCGATGGCGAGCGCGGCGCCGAGGGCGGAGCCGCCGGAGACGCCGAGCACGTACGGCTCGGCGAGCGGGTTGCGGAGCAGCGCCTGGAACGCGGCGCCGACGGCCGCGAGGCCGGCGCCGGAGACGGCCGCGAGGAGCACGCGCGGCAGGCGCACGTCGAGCAGGAGCGTCCTGTCGAGGCCCGGGCCCGCGAGGGCGCGCTCGACCGAGACGGGCTCGGCGCCGAGGAGGACGGCGGCGAGGAGCGCGACGACGAGCGCGGCGGGCGCCGCGGCGAGGGAGAGCGCGCGCGCGGGCGCCGCGGCGGGGGCGAGCGCGCGGCCGGTCCCGGGGGCCGTCAATCCTGGCCGCCTCCGCGCGCCGCGGGCGGCAGGGTGGCGGGCCCGCTGTTGCGATCGGCGTTCCGCTCGTAGATGAGGCGCAGCCCGGTGAGCGTGAGGTCGTCGTCGACCGCCTCGATGGTGTCTGTCTGCGGCGCGATGAGCCGCGCGAGGCCGCCCGTCGCGATGACCCGGCACGGGTAGCCGAGCTCCCGCCGGAGCCGGCCCACGAGCCCGTCGACGAGCCCGGCGTAGCCGTACACGATGCCCGACTGCATCGAGTGGACGGGGTTGCGGCCGACGACCCGGGGCGGGAGGGCGATCTCGACGCGGGAGAGCCGCGCGGCGCGGGAGAAGAGCGCCTCGGCGCTGATCTGGATGCCCGGCGCGATGACGCCGCCGAGGTACTCGCCCCGCGGGGTCACGCAGTCGAACGTCGTCGCGGTGCCGAAGTCGACGACGATGACGCCGGTCGCCCCGGCGCTGTCGCCCCGGCCCGCCTCGCCGCCACGGCCGGGCTCGATCCCGTGCTCGCGCGCCGGCGCGGGCTCCGGGTGGCGCTTCACCCACTCGTGCGCGGCGACCGCGTTGACGATCCGGTCGGCGCCGACCTCGCGCGGGTTCTCGTAGAGGATCGACATGCCGGTCTTGATGCCCGGCCCCACGACGAGCGGCTCGATCCCGAACGCCCGCTCGACGAGCCCCACCATCGTGTCGGTGAGCGTCGGGACAACGCTCGCGACGATGGCGCTGTCGATGCGGGCGAGGTCGACGCGGCGGAGGTCGAGCATCTGCCGGACGAGCACGGCGTACTCGTCCGCGGTGCGCGAGCGCGCGCTCTCGCAGCGGAGGTGGTGCCGCAGCGCCTCGCCCTCCAGCACCCCGAAGCTGATGTTCGTGTTCCCGACGTCGATGGCGAGCAACATGCTGGCCGGACTCTAGCGCTGCGCGCGGAGATCCCGTCAGGATTTCAGCGCTTGCGCGCGAGCGTCACCCCGTCGCGGACCGGGAGCAGGACCTTCTCGACCCGCGGATCCCGGGCCACGCGCTCGTTGAAGGCGGCGAGGGCGCGGGCGTCCTCGGTCTCCGGGGCGAGGACCTCGCCGCTCCACAGGGTGTTGTCGGCGACGATCAGCCCGCCCTGGCGCAGGCGCGGGAGCGCTTCCTCGTAGTAGTCCGGATACCGCGCCTTGTCGGCGTCGATGAACACGAGATCGAACGGCGGGCTCGCGGGCAGGCCGCGGATCGTGTCGAGCGCGTCGCCGAGGGCGATCCGGATCTTCTTGCCGTGCTCGCTGCGGTCGAAGAACGACCGGGCGACGCGGGCCACGCCGGGGTCGCGCTCGCACGTGACGAGCTCGCCGTCCGGCGGCAGCGCCTGGGCCATGCTGAGCGCCGAGTAGCCCGTGAACGTGCCGATCTCGAGGACGCGGCGCGCCCGCATGAGCGCGACGAGCATCCCGAGCAGGGTGCCCTCGACCCGCCCGACCTGCATGCCAGCGCTCGGCTCGTTGGCGTGGGTGTACTCGCGCAGCTCGTCGAGGAGCGCGGTCGGCGGCTCCGTGTGGTCGTGGGCGTAGCGGTCGATCTCTGGATGGACGATGGCTGTCATGGGGAGGGTTCCTCGATGGGAGTCACGATGGCGCCCGCGCGCCGGGCTCCGCCCCCCAGCTTGAGCTGCCGCCAGCCTTCGAGGTAGCGTCCGCCATGGCCTATTCTTCCTGGAGGACGTGCGCCGTGGCGGCGCTGCTCGCGGTGGCCTGCAGTTCGGCGCCGCCCAGCGCCGGGGCCGGCGGTGCCGGCGGCGCGGGGACCGGGGGAGCCGGGGGCGCCGGGGGCGCTGGCGGCGCCGGGGGCGCCGGCGGCGGCGGGACGGGCGGCGGCGGCGGCGCCGGGACGAGCGGCGGCGGGGCCGGCGGGACGAGCGGCAGCGGCGGCGACGGGGCCGGCGGGGCGGCGAGCTCCACGACGAGCGGCGGCGGCGAGGGGGGCGGGCCGGCGTACGCGTGCGCCTCGCTCGGCGATCCGTGCACGACGTGCCTGTCGCTGCGATGCCAGGAGAGCTACTGCGCGTGCCGGGAGAACCCGGAGTGCGCCGCCCTGGCCAACTGCTTGCTGATCTGCGACGCCGGGGACATGGCCTGCGAGCAGACGTGCTTGACCCCGCACGAGGCCGGCATCTCCGACCATCTCCTCGAGGGCGGCTGCGCGTCCGAGCTCTGCAGGGTGCAGTGCCCGTCGCGAGCCCCGCTGTCGCCCTGCGACACCTGCCTTTTCTCGCGGTGCGCCGACGACATGAACGCGTGTGTCGCCAACCCGTCGTGCAGGTCGCTCCGCTCGTGCACGGACGCGTGCAAGGCGGGCGATTCCCTCTGCGAGGAGCGGTGCGCGGCGCAGTACGAGGCCGGCGAGCTGGACGCCCGCAAGGTCGCCGCGTGCGAGGGCGACGTGTGCCGCGCGGCGTGCGAGGGTGGGTGACGCGCCCCACATCGCAGGGGTCGACGCCCCCGGCGAACCGGCCTAGCATCGCGCCCGTGCCTCACCACGGCTTGCGCCAGATCGAGCGGAACCCGTACACGGCCCTCTACCACGATTCCACCCAGCAGCTCGTCGCGCTCAAGCGGTCTTCTCGGCACTATCCGAGCATCGGCGTGCTCGAGCAGAACTTCGAGCGCATCGAGCAGGCGCTCGGTCTCCTGGCGCAGCAACAGCGCTCTCTCCTGCTCGTGGACGCCCGGGACGCACCGTTCCGCAACGACGACACGTTCGACGGCGCGTTCGCGCGGTGTCACGCGCGGCTCGTGCAGGGGTTCAAGAAGACGGCTGTTATCCTGAAGAGCGCGACAGGGGTGCTCCAGGTCGGGCGCATCTCGAAGGGCTATGTCCGGCCCGTGGCCACCTTCACGAGGTCCGAGGACGCGCTCCTCCACCTCGGCGTGCAGCTCGATCTGACGCAGCTCGCGGGCTGGTAGCGAAGCGCCCCGCTCCTGGTCGCGACCGAGCGCGGCGTGCGACGTGCGACGTGCGACGTCAGGAGAGCGGCTTGCCGCCCGTGACGCCGAGCACCTCGCCGTTGATGTAGCTCGCCTCGTTCGAGGCGAGGAACACGAACGCCGGGGCGAGCTCTGCCGGCTGCGCGGGGCGCTGCATCGGGGAGTCCTTGCCGAAGGTGGCCACCTTCTCCGCCGGGAACGATTGCTCGATGAGCGGCGTCCAGACGGGGCCGGGCGCCACCACGTTGACCCGGATGCCGCGCTTGATGAGGTCCTGCGCCAGGCCCTTGCTGAAGGTGACGATCGCGCCCTTCGTCGACGCGTAGTCGAGGATGTTCGGGCTCGGCTGGTACGCCTGGATCGAGGCGACGTTGATGATCGCGCTGCCCTCCTTCATGTGCGGCAGCGCGTGCCGGACGAGGTGGAACATGGCCACGATGTTGACGCGGAAGGTGCGCTCGACGCGCGCGGCGTCGATGTCCTCGAAGCGCTCGGCCGCCTTGCCCTGCTCCGCGGCGTTGTTCACGAGGATGTCGATCCGCCCGAACTTGCGGGCCGCCTCCTCGACGACCTTGCGGCAATGGGCCTCGTCGGCCAGGTCGCCGGGGATCGTGATCGCCTCGCGCCCCGCCTCCTTGACGACGCGCGCGGTCTCCTTCGCGTCCTCGTGCTCGCTCAGGTAGGAGATCGCCACGTGGGCCCCTTCCCGGGCGAAAGCGAGCGCGACGGCGCGGCCGATCCCGCTGTCGCCGCCGGTGATCAGCGCGACGCGGTCCTTCAGACGGCCGAGCCCCTTGTACGACGACTCGCCGTAATCGGGCCTCGGATCCATCCTTGCCTCGATGCCGGGCCGCTCCTGGCTCTTGCCCTCGAAAGGCGGCTTCGGGCCTGCGTCCTTCGGATCCTGGGTCGGTCCAGTGTTCTGCATGCCTCCTCCTGATGCGGTTCGATGGTGGGAGGCGGATCGCGCTCCCAGCGGTACGTGGCCATAGTGACGGCCTCGAGGCCCTGCCATCGGTCCCAGCCTGCACTGCGGATCGGAGCGCGCCTTACGCTGGGGGAGCCTGGGATGCCGGGCCGCGCGCGGCGGAAGAGAGGCGGTTAGGCCGCGCCATCGCGCGGCGGGCTGCCGTGTCCGTCATGTGAGACCTTGACAGCGGGCAGTTGCTCCGGTGTCGTCGCCTCTGCGTTGTTCGCGGCGCACGCGGCGCGGACGAGAACGCGGAGGAGAAAAGGAGCAACGGCTGCCATGAAGCACATCGACGAGAAGCTGCTGGAGTCGAGCCTCGAATATCGGTTCGGGTACCTCATCGAGTTCATCGGCTTCGGAGAGGCCGACATCGCCGCCATCCACGGGGCCGCGCTCCACCTCGCCCCGCGGGTCGAGGCGCTCGTCGACGCGGTGTACGAGAAGCTGTTCCTCTACGACGCCACGAAGCGCCACTTCGTGCCGAAGCAGCACGGCTACGAAGGCCAGGCCCCGACGGATCTCCTGTCGCTCACGCTGAATCACGAGCAGATCCAGTTCCGCAAGAAGCACCTCGGGGAGTATCTTGTCCGGCTCGTGACCCACCCGTACGACGCGAAGCTCGTCTCGTACCTCGACATGGTGGGGAAGATCCACACGGCCAAGGCGGGCAATGCAGAGCTCGTCGTCCCGCTCGTCCAGATCAACGCGCTCATGGGCTTCGTGTCGGACGCGCTCCTCCAGACGATCCTGTCGCTGGGCCTCGACCGGGAGACCGAGGTGCGCACGCTCCGCGCCTTCAACAAGCTGCTCTGGATCCAGAACGACCTCCTCGCGCGCCACCACCTGCCGGCGGGCTGATCCGCGGGGCGCGCCGCGGACGGCGGTGGGGCACGACAGCGCAGCTCGCGGGGTGAGCCGCTGTTCAGGCGGCCAGAGGAAAGGCGTGCTGGCCCTCACGGGAGAGGTGGACTTCTCGTCATCGGGCCCGTGATTTCATGGAAGAGGCTGCCGTGTTCTGCCACGACTGTGACAGATCGCCTCCGGCTCTCGGCGTGTCGATGATCGCGGACGGGGCTCCGGCGCGCTGTCCGGCGCATGAATGGAGCGCGCGGCACGCGCGTTGCCGCGCCGTCCCCCATGAGAAGGACGACAGAAGCCTGGTGGCTCCTCGTGCTCCGCGGGATCGCGGCGCTCGGGTTGGGTCTCCTGACCCTGCTCCTGCCTGGGCATGGCCTCAGCGCGCTCGCCGTCGTCTTCGGCGCGTACCTCGCCGTCGAGGCGCTCATCGCGCTCGTGGGGGCGGCGCGCGGCGCGCGGCTCGATCAGCGGTGGCAGGGGCGCGCGGCGCACGGGCTCATCAGCCTCGCGGGCGGCATCGTGATCCTGGCCTGGCCAGGGCTCTCGGTGCTGATCCTGCTCTATCTGGTCGCGGCGTGGGCCATCGTGAGCGGCGCGCGGGACATCGTGGAGGCGGTCCGCTTCCGTCAACGGGTCGCCAGCGAGTGGCTGCTCGCGTTCGCGGGGGTGATCGCGGTCGCCCTCGGGGTGCTCGTGATGGCGCTCCCGAGCGCGGGTGCGCTGGCGCTCGTCTCGTGGGTCGGCGCCTATGCGATGATCCTCGGCGCGAGCCTCCTCCTCTCCGGGGTCGCGATGCGGGCGTACCAGCGGCGGGCGCCGAGGTACGCGGTGCTCGATGGGCTCGAGCGGAGGCTTCGATTCCGAGCAGCCCGGCCCCCGGAGCTCCGAGCAGCCCGGCCCCCGGAGGGGGTGTTCTCGGCGCGGGGTGGGGGCCCCGCCGAGCTCGCCTGAGCCCTCCGACCGCGCGCCGAGGACACGACGCCTGAAACGGAGCGCTCCCGCCTCCGGACCTCCTGGCCTGGAAGCGGGAGCTGCTCACGGGCGCGACGTGCGCCGACCGCTATCGGGCGATGCGCTGGGCGCGCTCAGATGCAGAGAGAGTCGCAGTCGTGGTCCTCTTCGCACGCCGAGACGCAGTCGCCGTCGTCGTCGCACGCCGAGATGCAATCGTCGTACTCCGTCTGGCACGCGGTGATGCAGTCATCGCCGCTGTCGCCCGGACCGGGGTCGTCGTCCGCGTCGACGAAACAGCCCGCCGCGAGGGGAATCGAGGCAAACACGAGCACGGAAAGGATCTTACGCATCATGGGTTGTCCTCCTTCAGGGTGTACTGTCCGCATGCGATGCAGGGGACATCGAGCACTCAAGCAGGGGATATACCAATCACCCTCCGCCACGACTCGCCTGTTGGCGCGCGAACCCCGGAGACGCGAGGCGCCGCGCAAAGCCAGCTCGACGCCGCGAAAATGAGCCCGGCACGGAACGTCACGTCACCGCGCGTCACCCCAGGCGGCAGACCGGCGAGGTCGCGCGGAAAGGCAAATCGCCACAGGGTCGCAGGGCGCGGCCGCGCTCGGCCGCGCGGCAGGCCTGATTTCGCGGAGCACCGGCGCGATACGGCCTCTTCCGAGGCGCTGCGCCAGACTGCCACACCCGCCTCGACCGTGAGCGCCCGACACCCGTCCAGACGCGCGTCCGGTCTCCCACGGCGGGCCCACGGCGGTTCCGAAGAGGGCGGCGGCCGCGCGGGGCCGCCGCCCGGGCGGATCACCCCTCGGGCTTCTTCGGCTTCGGCGGCGGGCGGTCCGCCGGGTAGCGCCGCAGATCCAGCGTGTACGGCGCGTCCTCGTGGGGGTACGCCGGCGTGCCGGTGACCGGCCACGGCGTCTGGCCCTCCAGCGTGAACCGCTGCGCGCGCCGCGCCGCCGCCTCGAAGCGCGTGAGCGGCGGGGCGTCGAAGGCGCGGCCCTCAGGGTGCCACACGTGGTAGGCGCACGCGCCGATCGAGCGCTTGCCCCACGTGTCCAGGATGTCGAGGTGGATCGGGTGGTGGATGCCGAGGTGCGCGTGCAGGCTGTGCGGCGGCGCCCAGGCGCGGAACCGCACGCCGCCGACGTACTCGGCCGCCACGCCGGTCGGGCGGAGCGGCAGCACGTGGCCGTTCACGAGGACGCGGTGGCGCTCGGGCGTGAGCCCCTGCACGCGCACCTCGATGCGCTCCATCGACGAGTCGACATAACGCGACGTGCCCGTCGTCGTCAGCTCCTCGCCGAGCACGTTCCACGGCTCGATCGCGTTGCGCACCTCCAGCGTCACGTCGCCCGCGTGCAGCGTGCCCACCACCGGGCAGCGCAGCTCGATGAACGGACGGTACGCGTCCGCCGGCAGGGCGAGCCCGCGCTGCTTCAGATGGTCGAGCACGTCCTCGAAGTCGCGCCACAGGTAGTACGGCAGGAGAAAGCGGTCGTGCAGCGCCTGGCCCCAGCGCACGAGCTTGCCCGAGTAAGGCTCCTCGGCGAACGCGGCCAGGAGCGTGCGGAGGAGGAGCGTCTGCGCGACCGCCATGCGGAAATGCGGCGGCATCTCGAAGGCGCGCAGCTCGATGAGCCCCTGGCGGCCGTGCGCGGTCTGCGGATCGAACAGCTTGTCGATGCTCACCTCGGCGCGGTGCGTGTTGCCCGTCATGTCGACGAGGAGGTGGCGGAACAGCATGTCCGCGAGCCACGGCGGCTCGCCCTCGCGCCGCTCGAACGCGCGCGAGAGCGCGATCTCGAGCTCGTAGAGGTTCTCGTGGCGCGCCTCGTCCACGCGCGGCGCCTGCGACGTCGGGCCGACGAAGAGGCCCGCGAACATGTACGAGAGCGACGGGTGGTGCTGGTTGAAGGTGAGCAGGCTGGCCAGGAGATCCGGCCGGCGCAGGAAGGGGCTCGAGAGCGGCGTCGGGCCGCCGAAGGTGAGGTGATGGCCGCCCCCGCTGCCCGCCATGCGCCCGTCGATCAGGTACTTCTCGCAGTGAAGGCCGCTGTGGAGCGACGCGTCGAACACCGTCTCCAGCAGCGACGCGTACGCGCGCACGCCGTCGGTCGGCGGCAGGTTCACCTCGAGCACGCCCGGGTCCGGCGTCACGGAGAAACGGAGCAGATCCGCGCCGGGCGGCGGCGGATAGCCCTCGAGCAGCACGTCGATGCCCGTCTCCTTCCGGGTCGCGTCGATGGCGGCGATGAGGTCGAAGAAGTCCGCGGGCGAGAGGAGCGGCGGCAGGAAGACGTGGACGGTGCCGTCGCGCGTCTCGACGCAGAGCGCCGTGCGCACGCCGTAGCCCGACCGCCCCGCGGCCGGCGCGGGGCGCTGGGCCGCGGCGGCGCGCTCGTCCGGGGCGGCGTGGCGGTGCGCGGCGAGCGCGCGCGCCGTCTCGAGGGGGTCGGCGTCGCCGTCGCCGGGCAGCGCGTCGATGCGGCGCTGCTTCGCGGCTTCCTCGGCTTCGTCGTCGGGCTCGCCGCGCCGCGGGTCCGGCGGCGACACGAGCTCCTCGAGCGGCGGGGGCGGCGCCATGGCGATGAGCGACCGGAGCGGCAGGCGCAGGCCGATGGCGCTGTCGCCGGGCAAGAGGAAGAGGTGCCCGCGCCGGAAGCCCCAGCGCTCGCTGATCCACGACCCCCACTGGCGCGTGAGCGGCAGGACGAAGCCGACCTCCGAGCCGAGGCCCCTGTCGAGCACGCGCGCGAGGCGCCGGCGCTCCTCGGGGTCGTCGAGGTCCGCCTTGAGCGGGTCGACGTCGACGGGCAGGCTCGCCTCGTCCTGGAGGTGGCGCCACGGGTCCTCGTAGGCGGGCAGCAGGAACTCGGAGAGCCCGAGCCGCGCCGCGAGCGCCTGGGCGAACTGCCGCGCCTGGAGCGGGCCGCGGCCGCGCGACGAGCTCCGCGCCGAGATCGCGGGGTCGGCGTGGCGCGCCTCGGACATCTCGGTCCAGAGGGGGACGCCGTCGCGGCGGCCGAGGATCTCGAGGGCCCAGCGCGGCAGGCTCTCGCCGGGGTAGTGCTTGCCGGCGCGGAGCAGCAGGACGCCGCCCGGCGCGATGCGGCGCCGCAGCTCGTTCGCGAGCCGGAGGCCCTGCGACCACTTCGTCGGGCCGAGCGCGCCCTCGCGCCACTCCGGCGCGTCCGGGTACTCGCGCGAGTTGAACGTCGGCTCGCCGCCCATGGTCAGGGTGAGGCCCGCGGCGGCGAGCCGCTCGTCGGCGCGATCGGCGACGGACAGGAGCTCTTGCCACACGGGCTCCTCGTAGGGCGTCGTGGGCCGCGGCTCGTGGCCGAGCCGGCCGACCTTCATCTCGAAGCGCACGTCGCTCGCGCGCACGTCGCTCGTGCCCTCGACGGGCGCGGCGAGCGCGGGCGACGCCGTGCAGGCGAGCGGGATGTGGCCCTCGCCGCAGAGCAGGCCGCTCGTCGCGTCGAGGCCGATCCAGCCGGCGCCGGGCAGGTAGACCTCGGCCCAGGCGTGCAGGTCGACGACGTCGCGGCTCACGCCGCGCGGCTGGTCGGGGATCATCCCCTCGTCGGTGAGCTGGACGAGGTAGCCGCTGACGAAGCGCGCGGCGAGCCCGCGCGACCGGAGCGCCGCGATGAGCAGGACGGCCGAGTCGCGGCAGCTGCCGCGGCCGTGGGCGAGCGTCTCCTCGGGCGTCCAGATGCCGGCCTCCTCGCGGATGACGTATTTGACGCGGCGGTTGACGGCGGCGTTGAGGGCGACGAGGAGCGAGACGGTGTCGCCGTCGCGGGGGAGGCCGGCGAGGAACTCGTCGAGCAGCGGGCCGCGGGAGATGGTCGGATCGGCGCTGTCGAGGAAGGGGGCGAGGTCCTGCTTGAGCTCTGCGGGGTAGGCGAACGGGACCTTCTCGACGCGCTCGTCGAGGTAGAAATCGAACGGGTTGACGGGGCGCACGCTGACCGCGAGCTCGACGAGGATATCGAGGTGCGGGGCGCGCTCGCCTGCGGGCAGGAGCACGCGGGCGACGTGGTTGTTGTACGGGTCCTGCTGCCAGCGGACCGGGATGGGCGGGTCGATCGTGAGGCTGTACGACTCGATCTTCGCCTTCGCGTGGGTGGCGGGCCGCAGGCGGATGAGGTGCGGGCCGAGCGAGGCGGGGGTTGGATACGAGTAACGGGTCCGGTGCTGGATGAGCAGGCGCACGGTGGTTGTCTCCGGGAGTGGCCCTATCCAACCAGAAGTGACCGCGCTCGTCTCGCTCTGCGCGAGGCGGCGCGCGATCGTTTCCGGGATGATTCAGGCAGGGAACGGCGGTGTGGCGGCGCGTTGTGCGATGAGGTGACGGCGCGTGACGTGGAGCGCGGTGCGCGGGTCGCGGACGAGGTTGGGATCGTTGGCGAGCTCGTCACTTGCTCGCGGCGCTCGGTGAGGTGTCGTAGAGCTGCCCGGTCCGTCCCCCGCGCGGCGAGGCCCCTCCCCTCGGGCCTACCGCTGACGGAACCTCGCGCGCGACGACATCGGCCCGTCCCCCGCGCGGCGAGGCCCCTCCCCTCGGACCTACCGCTGACGAACCTCGCGCGCGACGACATCGGCCCGTCCCCCGCGCGCGGTGAGCCGCCTTCCCTCGAGCCTACCGCTGACGAACGAGGAGACGGCGAAGCGACGAGACCGTGCGGTAGCAGCGGCGTTGCTGCACCTTTCGCCCGGTTCTGCGCGCCGCGGGGTGTTGCGGGCCCCGCAGCGGCGCCGCGCTCTTGCCGTCCGAGGGGGAAGCGGTGATCATCGCGCGCTGTGTCGGATTCCGAGACGAAACAGCCCTCGGTGGCCCCGGTCGAGCCGGGGACCGTGCTCGCCGGCAAGTACCGCGTGGAGCGGATCATCGGCCAGGGCGGGATGGGGGTCGTCGTCGAGGCGCGGCACGTGGTGCTCGACGAGCGCGTCGCGCTGAAGTTCCTGCTGCCCGAGTTCACGCGGCACCCGGAAGGGTCGGCGCGCTTCCTCCGGGAGGCGAAGGCCGGGATGCGGATCCGGAGCGAGCACGTCGCCCGCGTCTCGGACGTCGGCACGCTCGAGAACGGCGCCCCCTACATGGTCATGGAGTACCTGGTCGGGAGCGACCTTGCGCGCCTGATCCGGGACCAGGGCGTGCTCGGCCTGGAAGACGCGGTGGATTACGTCGTCCAGGGGAGCGAGGCGATCGCCGAGGCCCACGGGATCGGCATCGTGCACCGCGATCTGAAGCCGGCGAACCTGTTCCTCACGACGCGCGCGGACGGGTCGCCGCTCGTGAAGGTGCTCGACTTCGGCATCTCCAAGATGGCGACCGCGGCGGTCGACATCCTGACGGGGACGGACGCGGCGCTCGGTTCGGCGCTGTACATGTCCCCTGAGCAGATGCGGCAGACGCGCTCGGTGGACCACCGCACCGACATCTATGCGCTCGGCGTGACGCTGTACGAGCTGCTCGCCGGGAGGCAGCCGTACTACGCGGAGACGCTGCCGCAGCTCTGCGCCGAGGTGCTGACGGGCACGCCGACGCCGCTGCGGGACATCCGCCACGACCTGCCCGCCGCGCTCGCGACCGTGCTGGAGAGGGCCTACGCCCGCGATCGCGAGCACCGGTACGCGTCGGTCGCCGAGCTCGTCGTGGCGCTCGCGCCGTTCGCGCCCGCGCGCACGTACCCGACGATCGACCGGATCGCGCGCATGGGCGGGCTGTCGCTGCGCGCCGCCGTCGGGGGGCACCGGGCGTCGCAGCCCTCGTTCACCGCGGAGGCGAGGGGCTCGGCGCCGGCGCTCCGCGAGCCGTCGTGGCCGGGGGTCCCGTCGTCCCCGCCCGGGCAGGCCGACGCCGCGCTGTCGCGCCCGCCGACGCCGTACCCGCACCCGCCGTCGCCGTTCTCGCAGCAGGGGCCCGCGGCGGCCGCCCACGCGACGACGCCGTACCCGCACCCGTCGTCGCCGTTCTCGCAGCAGGGGCCCGCGGCGGCCGCCCACGCGCAGACGCCGTACCCGCACCCGCCGTCACCGTTCTCCCAGGCGCCGCAGGGCGCCGGCGGCGCGCCCGGGGGGCCGTACGGCGCGGACGGCGGCAGGCCGAGCCCGGTGCCGCCGGAAGGCGTTGCGGGGCCCGGGCAGCAGATCGTGCCCGGTCCGTACAGCGCGCCGATGAGCACCCGCGCGGCCGCGACCTTCGCGTCGTCGACGAACCTCGGGCTGTCGACGGAAGGGCGCCGGATCCCGGGCCTGCAGGCTTCCCCCGCCGCGGTCGTCGCGATCGCGCTGCTCTCGGCGACGCTCCTCCTCGGGGTCATCGCCGTCGGCGTGTTCGTGCTCCGCGGGCTTGACGGGGACGACGCGGGCGGCACGCCGGCGACGCTGGCAGAGACCGCGAGCGCGACCCCGCCCGCCGCGCCGGCGCCCGAGACCGGGGCGAGCGCGGGGGCCGCGACGCCGGACGAGCCGGAGGTCCGGCCCACCGCGGCGGCGAACGACGCCGCGGCCACCGGCCCGGCGGCGAGCGCCTCGGCGGCCGCGGGCGCATCGACGGCCGTGGGCGCATCGACGGCCGCGGGCGCCTCGACGGCCGCGGGCGCCTCGACGGCCGCGGGCGCCGCTGCGACGCCCGCCTCGGCGGCGACGCCGGCGTCTGCGCCTGCAGCGACCGCGCCCGCGCCCGCGCGCCGCAACAAGCCGGCCGCCCGGCCCGCGCCGCCTCCGACGACGCAGCGACCTCCCCAAGGCATCGACCTGAACGATCCGCACTGAGCCCACCGCCCATGATCCCCTCGAAATCGCACGCACCCCGCGCGCTCCGCCGCGCCCGCCTCGCCCTCGCCTCGGTCGTCCTCGCCTCGGCCGCCCTGCTCGCGCCCGCGGGCGCTGCTGCGCAGGGCGCGGGCGGCGATCCGACCCTCGCCCAGACGCTGTTCGAGGAGGGGCGCCGCCTGATGGAGGCGAAGTCGTACGCGGAGGCGTGCCCCAAGCTGGCGGAGAGCCAGCGCCTGCGTCCCGGCACGGGCACGCTGCTCAACCTGGCGCTGTGCAACGAGGCGCTCGGCAGGACGGCGACGGCGTGGGGGCAGTTCAAGGAGGCGCTCTTCGCCTCGAAGAAGGAGGGCAACGCGGCGCGCGAGGCGTTCGCGCAGGAGCACATCAGCGCCCTGGAGCCGCGGCTGTCGAAGATCCAGCTCAACGCCGAGAGCACGCCCGGCCTGCTGATCCGCGTCGGCGGCAGCGACATCCCCGCCGCGGCGCTCGGCACGCCGATCCCGATCGACCCGGGCACGCACCAGGTCGAGGCGACCGCGCAGGGCTACGCTGTCTGGTCGACGACCGTGCAGGTCGGCGACAGCGCCGACCTGAAGACGATCGCCATCCCGAAGCTCCAGCCCGCGCCCGCCCCCGAGAAGGCCGCCGCCCCGCAGGGGCCGGCGGTGGGCGGCGCCGACAGCGGCGGCAGCAGCGGCGGCGAGGGCCTGCGCACCGCGGGCTTCGTGATCGGCGGCGCCGGCGTCGCGGTGCTCGGCGTCGGCGCCGTGTTCGGGGCCCTCGCGTCGGGCCAGGCGAGCGACGCGGAGAAGGACCCGGCGCTCTGCCCGAACAAGCAGTGCACGCCCCTGGGCCGCGAGGAGATCGACGCGGCGGAGACCAAGGCGCTCCTGTCCACCATCGGCTTTGGCGTGGGGATCGCCGCGCTCGGCGCGGGCGCGATCCTCGTGCTGACCTCGGGCCCGTCGAGGACGGAAGGTGCGCGCGCCGCGAGCGGCCGGGTGCAGGCGCGCGTCGTGCCGCTCATCGCCCCGGACGGCGGCGGCGTCGGGGTGCTCGGCAAGTTCTAGCGCGGCGCGCTCCGCGTCGGGCGCGGCGGTGGACGTGACGTGGACATGAAGAAGAATAAACCGCCAAGACGCCAAGGACGCCAAGGGGAGAGAAGAAGAGAAGAGGCTCGATAGAAGAGCGCTCATCTCCTCTTCTCTCTGCTTCTCTCCTCTCCTCTTCTCTTGGCGCTCCTGGCGCCTTGGCGGTTTACTCTCTTCTCGTCCTTCTCGTCCGATTGCGCATCACGAGCGCGTCGCTCGGTAGAAGACGGTCACCGACGCGTCAATCAGGGCGTGTCCTCACGTGACATCCGCGCCGGCGGGCGCTCGCTTATGTCTCGATGGATGACGACGGTCCGTTCGTTGAGACGTCTCTCACGGCGAGGCTCAGAGGCTGCAAGGGCGACGTGCTGGAGCGCTGGGCGCGCCGGGTGCTCGAGGATCCGAGGGCGCCGACGGCGCCGACGGCGCAGCGGCCGGCGAAGCCCGTGCTCGCGCGCGCGGTCCCGGAGCTCTTCGACGATCTCGTCGAGGCGCTGGCGGCGAGCCGGCGCGCCGGGCAGGGCGGCGGCGAGGACGCGGAGCTCCTCGGCGCCTCCGCGCGGGTCGGGGAGCACGCGCGCCTCTGCGCCGCGCAGGGGCGCTGCATCGTCGCGGCGCTGCGGGAGCTGTCGCACCTCCGGGCGACGCTGATCGAGGTCTGCGCCGAGCAGGGAATCTCGCTCGGGGTGAGCGAGGCGCAGGTCCTCCACGCGGTCCTCGACGCGAGCATGTGGGCGAGCGCGCTCGAGATCGAGGCGGCGACGCGCGCCGCGCTCGAGGACAGCGGCGCGCGGCTGCGGCTCGCCACGCGCGCCGGCGGCGTGGGGGTGTGGGACTACGACACCGTGACCGGCGCGCTGCGCTGGGACGAGCGCACCCGGGAGGTGGCCGGGCTCGATCGGGAGTCAGAGGTCCGGTACGACCTCTTCCTCTCGTCGATCCACCCGGACGATCGCGCGCGCGTCGAGGCGGCCGTGCGGCGCGCGCAGACCCCGGAGAGCGGCGGCGAGTACAGCGTCGAGTACCGCACCGTGGGGCTCTGCGACGGGGTGGAGCGCTGGATCGCGGTGCAGGGGCGCACGTTCTTCGACGCCGCGGGGCGCAGCGTCCGGATGATCGGCACGGTGATCGACATCACCGAGCGCAAGCGGGTGGAGGTGGCGCGGCGCGAGGAGCTCGTGCTTCGCGATCGGTTCATGGCGGCGCTCAGCCATTACCTGAACACGCCGCTGACCTCGGTCACGCTGGCGGCCAGCGTGCTTTCGCACCACGGCAACCTGACGCCGCGCCAGGCGAGGAACGTCGAGCGGATCGCGGCGAGCGCGCGACGCATGGCGCGGACCATCAACGACCTGCTCGACCTGACGCGGAGCCGCTGCGGCGGCGGCGGCATCCCGATCGCGCCGAGGCCGGAGGACCTCCACGCGCTCTGCAAGAGCGCGATCGACGAGCTCGGGGCGGCGCACCCGGACGTGCCGATCCGGCTCGACCTCGTGGGGAGCGGCGCCGGGCTCTGGGACCCCGAGCGCATCGCGCAGATGGTGACGAACCTCGTGCAGAACGCGCTCGATCACGCCGACCCGGGCAGCGCCGTCGGGGTGACCGTGCGCCCGCGCGGGCACGGCGGGCGCGGGGGGCGCGGGGACGAGATCCTGATCGAGGTGCACAACGACGGGCCGGCGATCGCGCCGGAGCTGCTGGAGACGCTGTTCGACCCGTTCCAGAAGGCGCCCGCGGGAGGCAGGACGAGCACGGGGCGCGGGCTGGGGCTCGGGCTGTTCGTCGCGCAGCAGATAGCGCGGGCGCACGGCGGGGGGATCGAGGTGGAGAGCAAGGCGGCGCGGGGGACGACGTTCACGGCGAGGCTGCCGCGGCGGGCGGAGGCGGGGGGGAGCTGAGGGACCGAGGACGCTGGCGAGGTAGTGCGATTGCGTTCGGGGCGCGTTCGCAATAATTCGTGATAAGCGCGATCACGTCGAAGTGACCCGCTCCGCGCACGCGATGGCCCCGGCGCCGTGATCCGCGCCTCCCGGATCTCCTTCATCCCCTCCCCACCCCGCCGTATCCTCCTCGCTGGAGGCGCTCCATGCCGACCGCGACGAGATCCCAGAACGCCACGCTCACGGGCGCGCTGCCGCTCGACAGGCCCACGGAGGAGCGGCCGCACCGGCTCTACGTGGCCACCTCGAACCACTGCAACCGCTCGTGCCCGTGGTGCTGCACGTGCTCGTCGCCCCGGGGGCAGACCTTCCTCGCCCTCGACCGCTACCGCGCGAGCTTCCCGGCCGAGGGCCCGTTCGAGGTGCAGCTCGAGGGCGGCGAGCCCACGATCCACCCATACTTCGACGAGATGGTGCGGCTCGCCCGCGCCGAGCGCCGGTGCGCGCGCGTCGTCGTCGTGACCAACGGGGTCGAGCTCCCGCGCGACCCGGCCGGGCTCGACGCCTGGCTGGAGAAGCTCGGCGAGCCCACCACGATAAAGCTCTCGGTCAACCACCACCTCCTCGAGCACGACAGCGGCCTTCTCGACCTCGCGCGCGCCCTGCGCGAGCGGCTCGCGGCGCTCGGCGGCGACCGCCAGCTCGTGCTGAACGTCCGGCTGCGCAGGACAGAGCCGGACGGCGACGCGTGGATCGTGCAGGCGGTGCGCGACGCGGGGCTCATCGAGCTCGCCAACGTCTTCCACCTGCAGCGCTACGGCTTCGCGCAGAAGCACGAGGACTGGGAAGAGCCCTTCCTCGTCGGCACCCACTTCACGATGCTCAACCCGGACGGCAGCGCCTTCGGCCCCGACCTCGTGGCGCGCTCCGACGCCATGCGGAGGCTGCCGTGAGCGCGCGCCCGTTCCGCGACGAATGGCGCCGCCTGAAGAGCCGCGCCTTCGACCTGACAGGCAACAGCACCGCCGGCGCGACGGTGCGCTTCGACCTGTGGGGTCGGCCTGTCGAGGTCTACCGCAACGCGAACTTCTCCATCTACAGCCGGCAGCCCTGCAACGCGAAGTGCCACTTCTGCGTCGAGGAGCTCAGGCCCGCGTCGCGCGGGCGGAGCCTCGCCGTGCAGAAGACCGTAGAGGACGACGACGGGCGCTACTTCGACGCCATGGCCGAATCCCTTGACGCGCTCCGGCCGCTCGATCCCACGGTGTCGATCACCGGCGGCGAGCCGAGCCACGATCCGCGGCTTCCCCGCATCCTCGCGATCGGCCAGGCGCGGCGCGGTCGCAAGCGGACGCTCACGACGAACGGCTCGGGGCTGCTCCAGGAGCGCGAGGGAAAGCGGGTGATCGACTGGATCGTCGACACGGGCGTCCAGCACCTCAACATCAGCCGCGCCCACCCCGATCACGACAAGAACGCGCGGCTCATGGTGATGAAGGACGGCCTGAGCGTCGACGAGCTCCGCCATGTCGTCGCTGCGGCAGCGGCGGGCGGGACGCGGGTGCGCCTCTCCTGCGTGCTCCTGGAGGGGCAGATCGACGCCGTGGAGCCCATCGTGGCCTATCTGCGGTTCGCGCAGTCGCTCGGCGTGGACAACGTGATCTTCCGGCAACTGATGAAGACCGACCCGACAGCGGTCGTCGAGAACCACGTCGTCAAGTACAGCGATCGCGCCCGCGTCCGGCTCGAGCCGATCCTCGACGCGCTGAGCGCCGACGCGCGGTTCTCGTTCGAGCGGCAGATCGTCGGCTATTACTACTATGTCGAGGTGTTCCGCTTCGAGAACATCGATGTCGTCTTCGAGGAGGCCGATCTCGCGCAGCTCGAGGAGACGAAGCGCTCGGGCCCGGGCATCGTCCACGAGCTCATCTTCCACCCGAACGCCCGGCTCGCCTCCACCTGGCAGCCCTGGGACGGCATCCTGGGCCCGCCGCCGCCAACGACGACAGCGCGCGCCGGGCTCGACGCGTCATGACGGCGCCCGTCATCCCCCTGCCCTACATCGGCCGGAACCTGCTCTTCCTCGAGGAGGTGCTGGACGAGCTCGAGGCGCGCGGCATCAAGGCCCCTCTGCTGTTCCGCGCGAGCGAGGTGGACAAGCTGGCTCGCCTCCTCGAGCACGGCACCGACCGCGCCGGGTACCCCGGAGAGCGGCCGTGGACCGACGGCCCGGATCAGGGGCGCCCGATCCGGCACGAGGACGTGATCTTCGCGACGACCGCCGACGAGATCCGGAGGGGAGAGCGGGAGCCCGAGCGGTCCACGTCGCTCAAGAAGTTCGCCGTCATCGGGCGGCCGCTGTTCGTGGCGCACGACGCCCGCTGCTTCGTGAAGCTGTGCGACAGGCAATACGAATACAGCGATCCAGCGCAGAAGCCGGCGGCGCTCCTCGCGCTGTTCCCGGTGACCCGGGTCGATCCGATCCAGGGCTGGTTCTCCGAGGAGGCCGGCCTCGCGTACCGCGCGCTCGTGCGCTCGATCCGCGGCGGCGCGATGGTCGAGGTGGGCTCGTGGAAGGGGCTCTCCACGGCCTACGTCGGGCGGCTCGCGGCGAGGAGCGGGGTCGCGCTCCATTGCGTCGACGCCTGGGAGGGATCGAGCGACGAATACGCCGCGCGGTACAGCGCCATGCTGGCCGCGGAGGACGTGCCCGGCGTGTTCAGGGCGAACATGGAGGCGCTCGGGATCCGGCCGATCGTCCACCGGTTGGCCTCCACGGACGCGGCGGCGCGCTTCGCCGAGGCGAGCCTGGATCTCGTCTTCCTCGACGGCTCGCACGATGAGGCGGCGGTGCTCGCGGACATCGAGGCCTGGTGGCCCAGGCTCAAGCCGGGCGCGATCCTGGCCGGCCATGATCACAACGAGGAGCACGCAGGCGTCACGGAGGCTGTCGCGCGGTTCACGGCGCGCGCTGGGCGCTCTATCGAGATCGGCGCGGACTCCGTGTGGTGGACGCGGCGGTGAGCCTTCGATGAGCAAGCGTCTCTTCGTGGCGACGGGCGCCTATTCGTGCGGCAAGACGACGACGCTCCGTCACCTCGCGTCCACGCGGGGCCACCGCGTGCACGGCGAGGCGCACCGGCGCGTGCTCGACGAGCTCGGCGCGCGCACCCACGGCCACCCGCCGGACGCGCCGTTTCGCCCGATCGACGCGCCGGAGCACGTCTGTCCCCTGTGCCGAAAGCGGGAGTTCGCCGCGCGGGTGCTGGAGACGCAGAAGGCGATCGAGGCGGAGGCGCGCAGCGGGGACTGGCTGGAGCGCGGCTACCTCGATCCGGTCGAGTACTACCTGCGCACGAGCGGAGAGGCGGAGTATCCGTGGCCGCCCGGCGAGCCCGCCTTCGAGCGCTATGCGCTCGTGTTCCTGTTCGCCGTGATGCCGGAGCTGCAGGCGCCGCGCTGGGGCAGGAGCCGGGAGGAGCGCGCCGCCGAGGCGGAGCGGATCAACCTGCGGCTCGGCGCGATGTACCGCGCGGCAGGCTTCGAGGTGGTCGACGTCGCCCCCGGCACGGTGGAGGAGCGGGCGGAGTTCCTGGCGAGCCGCATGGAGGTGGGCAATGCAAGGTGAGCAGCGCTTCGTGCTCCAAGGCGTCTCCTGGCAAACCTACGTCAGCTTGCGGGACGAGGTGGACACCCCCGGCCTGCGAATGACCTTCTGCGAGGGCACCCTGGAGCTGATGCGTCCGTCCGTCGAGCACGAAGCAGCGAAGAAAAGCATCGCCCGCCTGATCGAGATCTTCGCGCTGGAGCGCGATGTGCCGCTCTATGGCTACAGCTCGACGACGTTCCGCCAAGAAGCCAAGGCGCGCGGCCTCGAGCCCGACGAGTGTTACTGCGTGGGCGGCACGCTCAAGGAGTTCTCCGATATCGCGATCGAGGTGGTGCTGACGAGCGGTGGGCTCGACAAGCTGCCTGTCTATAGCGGGCTCGGCGTTCGCGAGGTCTGGTTCTGGGAGCGCGACGCTTTCCATCTCCATGTGCTGCGCGGCGAGAAATACGAGCCTCTCGCGGCCAGCGAGCTCGTTCCGGACCTGGATTTCGGCGCGCTCGCACGGTTCGTGCGCTGGCCGGACCAGCACGAGGCGGTCAAGGCGTTCCGCTCCTGGCTGCGGACCGGAAGCTGACCCCGGCGCCGGACCTCACAACCACATCAACGAGAAAGAGAATCGAACCACAGAGGCACAGAGGGCACAGAGGATGAGAAGAATATAAATCTCTCTTCTCTCCCTCTGTGCCCTCTGTGTCCTCTGTGGTTTTTCTCTCTTCCTTCCTACCGTCGCGCCAGCCGCCTCGCGCCGCGCCCCCCGGCGCTCACCCGTCCGCGAAGTCCTGAGCGAGCCGCACGTCCTTGAGCTCGGCGCCGAGCAGCTCGATCGCGGCCGTGACGAGCGGGTGGTCGGCCACGGCGCGGCGGGCGGCATCGACGCGCGCCTTGCGCTCGGCGGTCTCGACCTGCGCGAGCGACGGGCCGGCGCTGCCGCGGGTGATCGTCTCGAAGACGAGCTCGACGGGGCCGCCGAAATGGGATTGCAGGACGCGGGCGAGCATCTCGCGGGCCGCGGGCTCGGTGGCCTGGCCGGCCAGGAACGCGTTCGTCTCGTAGTAGCCGAGGGCGACCCGGGTCGGCGACAGCTCCAGCACGGCCGCGTGCTCGAGCACCGAGGCGAGCGCCGGCCGCAGCGCCCGGACCCCGGTGATCACCGCGCGCCAGGTGGCGAGGTCGGCGGCGCTCATCGACGGGGGCGGCGCGCTCGTCCTTGACACAGGGCCCGGCGCCGCGGGGGCCGCCGGGGCGCTCTGCGGACCCGCCGGGGCGCTCTGCGGCACGGAGTACAGCGCGCCGCGCGGCGAAGGAGGCGGCGCGCTGTCGGGGCGGTACGCCGGCGCGGCCGCCCCGTTCGCGTACGGCGCCTTCGCGAACGCCGGCGCGGCGCCGCCCGCGAAGGCCGGCGCGGCGCTGCCCGCGAAGGACGCCGCCGCGCCGTTCGCGCCCGCCGCGCCGTTCACAAGGGAGACGACGTTCGCCGCCGCGCCGTTCGCCGCCACGCCGCCGCTCGCCCTCGCCACCCCGCCCGGCGCCGGCGCGCCGTACGCAGCCGCCGCGCCGTTGGCTCGCGCCACGCCGCCCGCCGCCGTCACGCCGCCCGCCATGGCGACGGGGCCGTGCGCTGCCGCCGCGCCGTTCACCGCCGCGCCGTTCGCCCTCGCCGGCCCGCCCGCGCCCGGCGCACCGCTCGCGAACGCGACGCCGTTCGCCGCCGCGCCGTTCGCCCTCGCCGGCCCGCCCGCACCCGGCGCACCGCTCGCGAACGCGACACCGTGCGCCGCCGCGCCGTGCGCCGCCCCGCCGTTCGCCGCCCCGCCGAACGCAGGCGCCGCGCCCGCGCCGCGCCCATCCGCCCGCGCGTCCTCCGGCGCCGCCTCGGCCAGCGCCGCGCCGCGCCTCGGCGCAGCCGCGCCGCCGGACGGCGCGCCGGGCCGCTGCGGCCCGCGCTCCGGCGCGCCGCCGCCGCCACCACCGCCGCCGCCGCCGCCGTTCAGGCGCCGCTCGAGATCGCCGAGGCGGCGCAAGAGCTCGTCGATCGGCAAGAGCGGCGGCCGCCGCGCGAGGCGCACGAGCGCCATCTCGAGCGAGGCGCGCGGCTGGCCGCTCCGGACGATGTCGTCGAACGCGCGCGAGAAGCCCTGGTGCAGCCGCGTGAGGTCGTCCGCGTCCGCCCGCGCCGCGAGCGCGCGCGCGTCGGCGATCTCCTCGTCGGCGAGATCGAGCAGCGGCGCAGGGTCGTCGCAGACCTTGGCCACGACGAGGTCGCGCAGGTGCGCGAGGAAGTCGCGCGCCACGTGCGGCAGGTCGTACCCCTGCTGCGCGAGCTCGCCGACGATGCGCACGCACGCCGCCGGGTCGCCGTCCACGAGCGCCCCCGCGAGCCGGTGCAGCACGACGCGGTCGGCCACGCCGAGCACCTTCGCCACGCCCTCGGCCGTGATGCGATCGCCGCTCGTCCCCACCCACGCGATCACCTGGTCGAGCAGGCTCATCGCGTCGCGCATGCTCCCCGCCGCCTCGCGCGCGAGCGCGCTGAGCGCCGGATCGTCGGCGGGGATCTTCTCCTGCTCGAGCACCCAGCGGAGCCGCGCCGCGATCGACTGCGCGCTGATGAGCTTGAAGTCGTAGCGCTGGCACCGGCTCAGGATCGTGACAGGGACCTTGTGCACCTCCGTCGTCGCGAAGATGAACTTCACGTGCGGCGGCGGCTCCTCCAGGGTCTTCAGGAACGCGTTCCACGCCGCGTTCGAGAGCATGTGGACCTCGTCCACGATGAAGATCTTGAACCGGTCGCGCGCCGGCCGGTACGGCAGGCTCTCCTGGAGCTTGCGCACCTCGTCGACGCCGTTGTAGCTCGCGCCGTCGATCTCCTGGACGTCGACGTCCGCGCCCACCGTGATCTCGGTGCACGGCGCGCACGCCTGGCACGGCTTCGCCGTGGGGCCCTGCACGCAGTTCAGCGCCTTCGCGAGGATGCGGGCGCTCGTCGTCTTGCCGACGCCGCGGACGCCCGTGAACAGGAAGGCGTGCGCGACGCGATCGCGCGCGATGGCGTTGGCGAGCGTCGTGGAGACGTGCTCCTGGCCGACGAGATCCTCGAAGGACTGCGGGCGCCATTTCCGCGCGAGGACGACGTAGCTCATACGCTGCTCGACTAGCACCTTCTCGCGGGCGCGTCGCCGCGGCTGTGGCCGGCACCGGGCTCGCCCCGCATTCCGGAGAGTTTGCCAGACTTGCCGCGCCGAACGCACCCCGCTCCGTCACGGCCGTCTGCGCGGCCACCGCAGCGGGCAAGGTGCGCCAGGGAGCGCCAGGGAGCGCCAGGGAGTGCCTGGAGAGCCGGAAGGGTCCGCGGCGCCCTTGCCGCTCCCCTTGCCGCTTCCCTTCCCGCTCCCCTTCCCGGTTGCGGCCCGGCGCGGTTCACGGCATAGACCGCCGCCTGACCATGCAATTTCGCGGCGGAATGAACGAGCTCGTGCGCCAGGCGGCGCGCATGCAGCGCAAGATCGACCAGGTCAAGGGCGAGCTGAAGGACCGCGAGGTGAGCGCGACCGCCGCCGGCGACAAGGTAACCGTCGTCGTCACCTGCGAGGGCAAGCTGCGCCGGATCGACGTCGATCCCGCCTTCCTCCAGAGCGAGGGCCTGGAGATGGCGCTCGACTCCATCGTCGCGGCGACGAACTCGGCGCTCGACACGGCCGACAAGCTCGTCGAGAGCGAGATCGCCAAGGTCACCGGCGGCGTCAAGCTCCCCGGCATGCACACTTGATCGCGTTGCGTCCCCCGGCGTCGCCCCCCGGCTCCTCGAAGGTCCCGAACGGCGGCCGCGCCGCGCCCGCGCCCGGCTTCCGCAGCGCGCCCGGCGGCCTGCCCGCCCGGCTGTCGCGCGTCGCCCAGCTCCTCGCGCGCCTCCCCGGCGTCGGCGAGAAGACAGCCCAGCGCTTCGCCCTCTTCCTCGTGACCGCCGGCGAGGACACGGCGCGCGAGCTGGGCAGCGAGCTCGTGGAGCTCTGCGACCACATCCGGCCGTGCGCCCGGTGCGGCAACATCGCCGAGATCGGCGAGGACGGCCAGGCGCTCTGCGCCGTCTGCCTCGACACGCGGCGCGACGGCGCGCTGCTCTGCGTCGTCGCGCGCGTCCAGGACCTGCTCGCGATCGAGCGGAGCGGGGCGATGCGCGGGCGCTACTTCGTGCTCGGCCGGCTCCTCTCGCCGCTCGAGGGGGTCGGCGCCGAGGAGCTGCCGCTCGAGGCGCTCCGGGCGCGCGCGCGCGACCCGGAGCAGCCGGTGCGCGAGGTGCTCGTCGCCACGCCGCCGTCGGTGGACGGAGAGGCGACCGCGCTGCTCATCGCGCGCGAGCTCGGCGCCATGGGGATCCAGGTCACGCGCATCGCCAGCGGCGTGCCGCACGGGGGAGATCTGGAGTTCGCCGACCAGGTGACGCTGGGGCGAGCCATCGAAGGCCGGAAGAGCTTCGGCTAGAGAAACCGCGCCGACCGGCCCCCGGCGCGCCCGCGCCGGGCGGGCGGGCCTTCCGCATGCCGGGGCGCTCCATCATGCAGAGGTCGACATGTCCAACACCGCCATCACATCCGATCGGGCCCCGCGCGCCATCGGCCCCTACTCGCAGGCCGTAAGGGCCGGCGACCTCGTGTTCTGCAGCGGCCAGATCCCGATCGATCCCGCGACGGGCGAGCTCGTCGCCGGCGGGATCGACGCGCAGACCGCCCAGGTGATCAAGAACCTGAGCGAGGTGCTGTCCGCGGCCGGAGCGAGCTGGAACGACGTGGTGAAGACCACGATTTACCTCACGGACCTCGCCGATTTCGCCGTCGTCAACCAGGTGTACGGGGCGGCCGTCGGCGGCGTGCTGCCCGCACGGGCGACGGTGCAGGTGGCGGCGCTGCCCAAGGGCGCCGCCGTCGAGATCGAAGCTGTTGCCCATCTATCGCGATAATCGGGGGGCCGCGGCCGCGGCCCCCATCTCCAAAATGCCCCCGGGAGCCTCGACATGAGCACAAAGAACGAGAGCGAGAGCACGGAGCGGACCGCCAGCGCAGTTCCCGAAGCTGCGCGCGAGGGCGCCCCCGATGCAGAGAGCGCAGACAAGCCGCGCGCGCGGAGGGTCGTCCGCTCGGCCAGCACGTCCGTCGCGAGCAGGGCCGACGAGCCGGCCGAGGGCGCGCAGCCCGCGGGCGAGCGCCCCGCGGCCAGGGCCGCCGCCAAGGAGCCGCAGGGCTCGCTGCTGGACGTGATCGCGCCCCGCAAGCGGCCGGCGCTGGCCGACGCGCCGCCGCCGCCCACGAGCGAGGACGCCGCGCCGCCGCCCACCGCCGCGCCGCGCGTCGTGCGCGACTACCGCGCGCCACGGCCCGAGCGGCCGGCCGCCGCGGCCGGCGGGCCGAGGCCCGACCGCGGACCGCGCCCCGACCGCGGCCCGAGGCCCGACCGCGGGCCGCGCCCCGACCGCGGCCCGAGGCCCGACCGCGGGCCGAGGCCCGACCGCGGACCGCGGCCGGAGCGTGGACCCAGGGCGGAGGGAGCCGGCGCGGAGCAGGGCCCGAGGCTCGACCGCGGGCCGAGGCCCGACCGCGGACCGCGGCCGGAGCGGGGGCCCAGGCCCGACCGCGGACCGCGGCCCGTCGCCGAGGGCGGGCGGCCGCAGGGAGCGCGGGCGCAGGGGGGCGCCGAGGGACGAGCGCCCGCGGCGGCGAAGCCTCCGAGCCAGATGGTGACCGTCGTCGGGCAGGGCGCGACCGCGACGGTCGTGACCGGCAAGGACCCGCGGCAGCAGGGCCCGGCGAGGCCGGCGCACCTCCTGTTCGCGCTGCCGGCGGCCAAGGCGAAGCAGGTCGCGGCCTCGGACAAGCCGGCGCTCACGGCGCGCGAGGCGCTCAAGGCGCGCACCGCGAAGGCCAAGCAGGCCGCGCCGGCCGCGAAGAGCAAGGCCGAGGGCGGCGCGCGGCAGGAAGGCGGCGCGGCGGCGAAGGTCGACTTCGACGCCGAGGTGCTCGCGGCGGGCTGGGATCGGGCGCTCGAGGCGCTGCGGGCCGCGGGCGACGCCGCGCCGGCGCTCGTCGACGCGTGGCTCGGCGCCTCGAACGCCGAGGCGATCGCGGCGGCCGCCGAGGCGGAGGACGCCTCCGGCGCGGCGCGCAAGGCGGCGCGGCGCGCGCTCAACGTGCTGAAGTCGCGCGGGGCGGCGATCCCGACGCGCCCGCGCGTGGCGCGGCTCGCGGACGACCGCGCCGAGGTGCTCGAGGCGACGCTGATCCCGCCGGACTCGAGCGGGACCGAGGCGATCGCGATCACGAGCCGCGACACGAGCGGCCGCTACCGCATCGCGGAGGTGATCGTGCGCGAGGCGGTCGGCGTGCTCCACGCCGGCGCGGGGTGGCTCAGCGGCTCGCAGCTCAAGGAGGGCCGCGCGCGCGCGTACGACAACCTGGGCACGGCGCCCGTGCCCGTCCCCCTGGAGTGGGCGCGCCACCGGATCGCGGCCGCGAAGCGGCAGAACGCCGTGTCGGGGCAGGTCCTGCCGCTCGGGCTGGAGGGGTGCCGCGATCTCGTCGAGCCCGCGCCGGAGGCCGAGCCGCGGCACCCGGTCGCCGACCTCGAGGAGAGCCTGACGGACGAGCAGGTGACGGCGCACATCGCCGGCTCCGCCGCCCTCCACGAGGAGCCGGAGTTCCGGCACTGGCTGCCCGCGCGGCAGGCGCTCGACGAGCTCCTGCAGAAGGTCGGCCAGCGGCTCGGGGCCGCCGGGGCGCGCGACGCCGAGAAGGTGAACGTGGCGCTGCGGGAGGAGATCGAGCTCGCGACCGACAGGTTCTTCTCGCCCGAGGTGCGCACGCAGCTCGCGACGCGGATGCGGAGCAGCGCCGTCTCGCTGCGCGCGCGCAAGGGCGACGCGGCGGCCACCGCCGCCCTCGCCGTCGCGCGCGCGGTCAAGGAGGCGGGGCTCATCACCTCGCCGCCGCGCGAGATCCCGTTCCTGGCGGCGTTCTTCCAGAAGGCGCTCGGCGTGCTCGCGCAGCAGGGCGGCGGGCAGCTCCGGGTGCCGGTCCCGGCCGGCGCGGCCCCGAGCGCCGGGGGAGCCCCGGCGGGCGGCGAGGAGGCCCCCGCGGGCGATCAGGGCGCCGAGGCCCAGCCGCCGGCCGGCGGGTGATCGGCTGCGGGTGATCCGAGCGCTGACCCCGGCTGGCCGGTGATCCGGAGCGCTGGCTCGATGGGCCGGTGATCCGGAGCGCCGGGCCGGCCGGCGCCGGACAGACAAAGGACGAGAGGCGAGCGCCGGGTCTCCCCGGGGCTCGCCTCTCGGCTTCTTGTGCTGGCGGAGCTACTTCACGCGGATCTCGATGTCGCCGTTCTCGGTGAAGAGCGTGAGGTGGCCGCCGTCGCCGTCGCCCATCGTGTACGACGTGCCGGCGTCGTTCGCGGCGACCGCCCACGTCGAGGGCAGGCCCTGCTCGACGACGTCGCCGAGGAGCGTCTGCGCGGTCATCGTCCCGTCCACCCCGGCCGGCACCGAGAGCTCGATCTCGCCGTTGCCGCTCGAGATCGTGCCGTCCGTGTCGCTCCACGCGTCGAGGTCGACGAAGACGCTGCCGTTGTCGGTGGACACGTCGATCGCGCCGCGCGCGCCGACCACATCGACGCTGCCGTTGTCGCTGAGCACCGTGGTGCCGCGGGACGGGGCGCCGTCGAGGTCGACGTCGACGCTGCCGTTGTCCTGCTCCACGCGGAGCACGCCGTCGAAGTCGGCCGGCAGGACGACGCGGATGTCGGCGCCGAGGTAGCCCGAGGCGCCCGACGTCGTCTGGGTCGAGATGACGACGTCGCCGTCGATCTTCGCGGCGAGCCGGAGGTCGTTCTCCATCTCCGCCTTCGCGAGGCTGTTCTCGTCCTTCTTGCGCATCGTGAAGGGCGAGAAGGTGACGACGACATCGCTGACGTCCCCGGTGACGACCTCGACGTCACCGTTGTCGCTCACGATGCGGACGCTCTGGGTCGGGAGGTACTCGACGCGCGCGCTCTCGTCGCTGCCCTCGTAGCGGACGAGGGTCTCGGCGGTGATCGAGTTCTCGCCGGTGGTGATGGCGCACCCGGCCGTCGCCGCGGCGGACGTGGCGCAGATCAGGAAGCAGGCGATTCGAAGCGAGCGATTCATCATGGATTCCTCTCGGACTGAGTGTACGGCGGGCGAGGGTCGAGCCCCGTCCCACCGCGCAGGGAGCGTGCCAGGTTGCTCCTTGGACGCGCGCGCCGTGCGGACCATCAGGGATCGCAAGAATTCGACGCGGTCGGGTCGGCTGCGGGGCTCACGGTGCGTCCCAGGGGAGAGGTGCCGCACCGAGACCCACCTTCTTGCGGAAAGCGGCGTGAAGCGCGCGGGTCTGCGGGCCGGGAGCTCCGGCGCCGATGAGGTGCGCGTCAACGCGGACGACCGGAACGATCTCGCGGAGGCTCGAGGTGATGAACGCCTCCTCGGCCGCGAGGAGCCGGGCCATGGTGACGGGCTCGCAGCACACGGGAAGGCCGAGCTCGCCCGCGACCTCGATCACGTTGGCCCGGGTGATGCCGACGAGGATCCCAGCCTCCTTGGGCGGGGTGATCAGCACGGGTCCGGGGCCTTCCTCGCCCTCGTGCGCCGGGGGTCTCCGCTCCACGAGGAAGACGTTGGACGTCGTCCCTTCGACGACGTGGCCTGACGGGTCCAGGATGAGCGCCTCGTGCGCCCCGGCGGCCCGCGCCTCGCGAAGGGCGAGCAAGCTCTCGAGGTAGTTCGAGACCTTCGCCCCGGGCGCCGCGTCGCCGGCCCGCTGGGTGCGGATCGTGACGACCGCGATCCCGTCGCGGTAGAGCGCGCCCGGCAGCGGCTTCAGCGGCTCGACGAGGATGACGCGGAGGGGCGCGCCCGCGAGCGCGGGGTCGAGCCCGAGCGGGCCGCTGCCGCGGGTGAGCATCACGCGGACGTAGCTCTCGGTCGGCATGGCAGCCGCTGCGCCGGCCGAGGTCGCCGCGCCGGCCGAGGTCGCCGCGCCGGCCGAGCCCGCCGCGGCGCCGGGACCGCCGGCCGCATGGGCGGCCCGGACGAGCGCGCGCACCTCGCGCTCGAGCTCGTCGCGGGAGATCGGCAGGGCGATCGCGATCCGCGCGGCCGAGCGCTCGAGGCGGGCGAGGTGCTCCTCCAGGGCGAACGGCTCGCCGCCGTAGGTGCGGATGGTCTCGAAGACGCTATCGCCGTAGAGGAAGCCGCGGTCGTAGACAGAGACCCTGGCTTCCTCCGGCGGGAAGACGACACCGTCGATGCTGACAAGCCGCGTCACACGGCGAGATTACGTCACTTCTTGAGCTGCGCCAGGAGCTCCTTCGCGGGCGCGAAGTCCCTGTCGTTGTCGAGCGCGCGCTCCAGCATCTGGATCGCCTTCTTGTCGTCGTTCTGACGGTGGCTGATGACGCCCAGGTAATAGAAGACCTCGCCCTTGCTGATCGGCGCGCCCTCGTCGAGCTTCTGCAGGAGCAGCGCCCGGAAGGTCTTCTGCGCGCGATCGATGTGCGCCGCCTTCGCCGCCGCGTCGTCGCTCGACTCGGACAGCTCGAGCGCCAGCACCCCGAGGTCCCGGAGGATGGCGATCGAGCCCGGGTCGATCTTGAACGCGACGTCGAGCTCGGCGAGCGCCCGGTCCCGCTGCCCCTCGGCCAGGTAGGCCTTGGCGAGGCGGTGGTGGATCGCGGCGAGGTCCTTCGAGCGGCGGCCGCCGTAGGACTCGACGATCTTCTGGAGCGCCTCGGCCGCCTTCTGGCCGCGGCCCGAGGCGCTGTAGGCGTCGCACAGCGCGAGCAGGAGCTCCCGATCGCCCGGGACGAGCTCGGTGGCCTTCTCCAGGAGGTCGGCGGCGCGGCCGGGATCGCTCCGCTTCGTCAGGTGGATGCCCGCCGCCTTGCGGTAGAGCGCCACCTTCTCGGCCGGCTGCGCCGCCGTCTCCGCGTCGCCGGTGATGAGATCGGCGAGCTCGGTGTAGGCCTGCTGCTTCTCGTAGAGCGCGAGGAGCTGCTTCCTGATGTCCTGCGCCGACGCGTCCGCCGCGAGGCCCCGCTCGAGCACCCGCCGGACCGCGCCCTCGTCGCCGAGGGCCCGGTGCAGGTCCGCGAGCCGGAGCGCCGTGCTCACCGCCTCGGCAGCGCGGGCGTCCTCGAGGATCACCTCGAGCCGCTGCGCCGCCTCGGCCTTCTCGCCGCGCTGCTCGTGCAGCCGGGCCAGCGCGAGGAGCGCGCCGGGGTGGCGCGGCTCGCGCTCGAGCACCGCGCGGTAGGTCTCGATCGCCCGCGCCGTGTCGTTCAGCCGGGTCTCGTAGACCTCGCCGAGGCGGACGCTGTACGACAGCTCCGCCGCGACGTCGCCGCGGTCCTTCGCGCGCTCGATCTGCGTGACGAACAGGTCCGACAGCTCCTGATCGCGGCCGGTCTTCTCGAGCAGCTGCGCGAGCAGGACCGTCGCCTTCTCGTTGTCGGGCTGCTCGTCGAGGACGGCGCGCAGGTGCTCGGTCGCCTCGCTCACGGCGTCGAGCCGCGACAAGCAGATCTCGGCGCTCTCCAGGCGCAGCGCCGACCGGGCCTCGGGCGACTCGGCCAGGTCGGTGAGCCGCTCGAGCAGCGCGAGCAGCTCCTTGTGCTTGCCGGCCTTCGCGTACAGCTCGCGCAGCGCCGTCGCCGCGCGCGCGTCGCCCGGATCCGCCTCGAAGAGCGTCTCGTAGAGCTCGATCGCCGCCGCGTCGTCGCCGAGCTTCTCGCGCGCGACCGCCGCGGCGGCGTGCCGCGCGTCCCGGATGCGATCGGCCTCGGCGTAGAGCTCGGACTGGCGCACGAGCAGCCGGAAGACCTCCTTGTGGTCGCCCGCCTCCTCCCGCACCTTCGTGAGCTCGGCGAGGGCCCAGGTGTCGCCCTCGTCCGCCGCGATCATCTCGCGCAGGATCGCCTCGACGAGCTCCCTGTCGCCCAGCGCGCGCTCCGCGAGCTCCTTCGCCTCGCGCCGGAGCTCGCCCGCCATCCCCTCCATGCCGTCGAGGGACGCGATCCGCCGGAGCGTGCCGATGAGGTCGCGCTCGCGCCCCGGCGCCCGCTGGAGCTCCTCGATCGAGCGCAGGATGTGCTCGCTCGTGGGGTCGTGCGTGAGCGCCGCCTCGTACGCCGCCTCGGCCGCCTTCGCGTCGCCGACCTTGTTCTTCTGCCACTCGGCGATGCGCATCCAGAGGTCGCGCGCCGTGTCGCCGTCGAGGTCGGCCCCGGCCCGCACCGCCCGCTCCAGGGCGGCCGCGGCGCTCGGCCAGCCGCCGGTCAGCGGGGCCAGGCGCTCGATCTCGCCGAGCACGTCCGGGTCCGACGGGTCGTCGGCGAGCGCCTTCTCGAGCGTCTCCAGCGCCGCCCGCGGGTCGTTCGAGCGCACCTCGAGCACCTTGGCCAGGTCGAGCCGCATCCGGATCCGCTCCACGCCGGTCGGCGCGAAGCGGATGCGCTTCTCGTAGAGGCGCGCCAGCGCGGCGTTGTCGCCCCGCGTGCGGTAGACGCCCTCGAGCGCCTCGGCCGCCTCGTCGAAGAGCGCCGGATCCTCGGTGAGCGCCTCGAGCGCGGCGCTCGCCCGCTCGTGGTCGACCGCGCGATCGAGCGCCTGCCGCAGGGTGTTCAGCCCCTGCGACTTGTCGCCGAACGACTCGATCTGGATCACCGCGAGCCGGTAGAAGAGGTCCGCCTGGTCGCGATCGCCGGGCGTGACCGCGACGCGCCGCTCGAGCACGTCCGCGAGCGCCTTCTCGTCGCCGAGCCGGCCGTAGAGCCGGTCGAGCGCCTCGAGGAGCTCCGGCGTGTCGCCGGCGTGCTCGACGGCCTTGGCATACGCCTGGGCGCTGCGCCGGTCGTCCTTGAGCTTCTCCTCGGCGATGCGGCCGATCCGGAGGAACAGGTCCTTCGCGATCGTCGCGTCGAACGTCGACGCGGCCCGCTGCGCGAGCGCGTCGCAGTAGCGCCCGAAGCCGTCCGTGCGCTCCGCCAGCCGCTCGATCTCGCCGTGCAGCGACGCGTCGTCCGGCGCGTCCTCCAGGGCGCGGAGCAGCGCCTGCTCCGCCTCGATCGGCCGGCCGAGCTGCACGTCCTGCACCGCCGCGATCGCCCGCAGCGTCTCGGCGCGGTCGGACGGCTCGGTCTGCGCGCGCAGGCGCAGCTCGAGCGCGGCCGCGAGCTCCTCGTGACGGCCGGCCGCGCGCAGGACGGGCTCGAGCACCTGGGCGGCGTCGAGGCGCAGCTCCTCGCGGCCCTCGCCGATGGCCCGGACCGCCCGGATCGCGTGGTCGTTCACCGGATCCTCGTCGAGGACGAGCCGGTACTGCTCGATCGCGTCGCTCGGGCTCTCGAGCTCCCCCGCGTAGAGGTCGCCGATCGCCGTCCGCAGCTTGATGCGCGCGTCCCTGTCCGCGGCGGCGCTCGCCTGGAGCATGAGGTTCGAGAGGAGCTCGTCCCACATCCGCTCGGCCCGGTAGAGCCGCTCCAGCGACTTGAGCACCGCCGGGTCGCCCGCCTTCGCCTCGAGCGCCGCGTTCAGCGCGGTGATCGCGTCGCGCGGGCTCGAGAGGTCCTTCTCGTACCGCTCGGCGGCGCGCACGTTGAGGTCGTAGCGCAGCTCCTCCTCGTCGGGGCCCGCGAGCTCGACGCGGCGGCCGTAGAGCTCCACGAGCCGGCTCGCCGCGCCGCGCGGCTCGTGCAGCTCGATGAGCGCGTCGATGGTCATCGCGCTCTCGGGATCGAGCTCGAGCGCCCGCTCGTACGCCTGGATCGCGCCCTCGGTGTCCTCGAGCATCTCGAGCTTCGTCTCGGCGATGCGCCGGCAGATCGAGGCGTTCTCCTCGTCCGACGCCATCTCGCTCTTCTTCTCGAGGACGGCGATGAGCGTGTCCCAGTCGCTGAGGAGCACGGCGAGCGTGTCCATCTGCTCGAGCGGCTCGGGGTCGCTCGGGTCGAGCTCGGACAGCCGCGCGTACGCGCGGAGCGCCCGGCGCGGGTCGTCGACGCGCGTGTCATAGACCCTGGCCAGCGACGAGAGCAGCTCGCGCTTCGTGAGCTCGTCGGACGTGATCGTCACGCCCTGCTCGAGGCTCTCCGCGAGCTCCTCCCAGGCGCCGAGCTGCTCGGCGAGCCGCTCGAGCTCGCCGCGCGTCTCGCCGTCGTCCGGGTCGAGGCTGAACGCCGACCGGGTCGCGTCGAAGGCGCGCAGCTCGTCGTCGCCCCGCGTCTCCCAGAGCTTCGCCGTCTCCCGGAGCACCGCGACCTTGTCGCGCGCGTCCGTCGCGAGGCCGAACCGCTCCTCGTTGAGCCGGATGAGCTGCCGCCAGTCGTCCGCCCCCTCGTAGAGCGGCCGCAGGATCTCGACCACCCGGGCCTTGTGCTGCGCATCCTGGATGAGCGCCTCGAGCGCCCGGATCGCCTCGGCGTGCGTCGGCACCTCGCCGACGATCGCCTCGAGCTGGTCGATCGCCCCCGCGGTGTCGTCGAGCCGCGTGCGGAGCAGCTCCGCCAGCGCGAGCCGGTAGGGCGCCGCGCGCTCCCCGTTCGGGGCCGCCTCGGCGCGGCGCAGGTACAGGTCGGCGAGGTCGCGCGGCCTGTCGAGCTCGCGGTAGAGCTCGGTCAGCGCGTCGAGCGCCCGGGCGTCGTTCTCGTCGACGTCCAGCGCCGCCCGGTACGTCTCGATGGCGCGCGCGGGCTCGCGGAGCTCCGTCCGCTCCAGGCGCGCGATCGTGTGGAGGGCGTCGAGCCGGTCCTCGTCCTTCCGGTAGTCGAGCGCCGCGCGGTAGAGCTCGATGCGCTCGGCGTGGCGGCCCTCCTTGATGAGCAGCCGGTCGATCGCTTCGAACAGCTCGCGCGAGTCCGGCTCGAACTCGTGCGCGCGCCGGTACCACGTCAGCGCGTCGGCCACGTCGCCGAGCTCGGCGTAGAGCTCGCCGGTGCGCCGGCTGAGCTTCGCGCTCGACGCGTCGTCCGAGGAGAGCTCGCCGAGCTCCGCCGCGTAGATCTCCGCGAGCCGCCGCTCGGCGCTCGCCACCTTCGCGAGCCGCTCGAGCTCCGCCCAGACCCCCTCGTCCGTGAGGTCCTCGTGCAGGAGCTTCGCCACCGTCTCCAGGGCCGCGCGGTAGTCCTCGAGCTGCTCCTCGTGCAGCGTCGCGAGCCGCTGCAGGAGGTCGCGGCGCTCGACAGGGTCCTGGCTCGCGGCGAGGCGCGCCTCGAGCGCGACCCTCACCCGGTTCCAGTCCGCCCGGCGCAGGTACACCGGCTCGAGCATCTCGCCCGCGCGCGCCCGGTGCTCGGCCTCGGCCGAGCCCTCGAGGATGGTCTCGAGCAGCGCGACGGCGCCCTCGTGCGCCGGGTCGATGAGCAGCGCCTCGGAGAGCTCGTCGAACGCGCGCTGCACGTCCCCTGTGTGCCGGTGCGCGACGAGCGCGATCTTCACGTGCAGCTCGGCGAGGTCGCCGGCGCGCACGTCGAGCTGCCGCTCGTAGAGCCGGATGAGGTCCTCGAAGCGCCCCGCCTCCCGGTAGAGGCCGTCGAGCGCCGCGATGGCGTCCGGGTGGAGCGCGATGTCGAGGATCGTCTCGTACGTCGCGATCGCGGCGGCCGGGTCCCCGAGCGGGCCCCGCTCGAGCTCGGCGATCCGGAACAGGAGCCCCGTCTTCTCCTCGTCGTTCTCGGCGTTCTCGACCCGGAGCTTCAGGATCTCGAGCAGCCGGCCCGCGTCGTTCGCCTCGCCGTAGAGCTCCTCGAGGGCGATCATCGCCCGCCGGTCGTCGCCGCGGGCCTCGAGCGCCTTCTTGTACTGCTCGACCGCGAGCTCGCGGTCGCCCAGCTTGTGCCGCGCGAGCTCGCCGACCCGGAGCCGGACGCTCTGCTGCACGTCGCCGTCGAGGATGTCCGGCGCGATGCGCTGGAACAGCTCGCACACCTCGGCCCAGCGGCCGGTGGCCTCGCCGAGCCGCTCAACCGTCTCGATCCAGGTCGTCACGTCGGGCTCGCCGGCCGCCTCGCGCACGCCGCGGAGCGCGTAGCCGAACGCCCGCGACGTGTCGCCGAGCGGCCCCTCCGCGGTGCGGAGCGCCTTCTGCAGGGTGGCGAGCCGCTCGGTCGGGAGATCCGACGTCTCGACCTTGATCTCGAGCACCCGGAGCAGGCGCTCGGCGTCGCCGTCCGCCTCGTAGAGCGGCTCGAGCGTCTCGGCCGCGTCGCGCCGCGCGTCGTCCCGCTCGAGCATCGCCTCGAGCGCCGCGCGGCAGCGCGCGTTCGACGGATCGAGCGAGAGCGCCTGGCGGTACGCCTCCAGGGCGCCCGTCGCGTCGGCCTGGTGCAGCCGCCGCACGTCGCCGAGCCGCGCCAGGAGATCGAGCCGGGCGGGCGTCTCCACGGCGAGGGAGAGGTCCGTCTCCAGCGTCTCGGCGAGGTCGACCCAGCGCTCGTCGAGCTCGTAGAGCTCCTCGAGGGCCGCGAGGGTCGGGCGCTCGGGGCCGAACTCGTCGAGCACCGCGCGCCAGGCGTTGATCGCCTCGGGCACGTCGGCGAGCTTCTGCGCGAGCGTCTCCGCCGCCTTCGTCATCGCGCGGCGCCGCTCCTCGCCGTCCGCCGTCGACTGCTCCCGCGCCCGGAGGATGCCGACGAGCTCGCGCCACTGCGCCGTCCGCTCGTAGAGCCGCTCGAGCGCCGCGAGCGCCGCCGTGTCGGCGCTGTCGTCGCCGAGCCGCGCCTGCCAGGCCTCGATCGCCTTCTGCGGGTCGTCGAGCACCGTCTCGTACAGCGTGCCGATGCGCTCGTAGAGCGACCGCCGCGTCTCGGGGTCCTCCTCGAGGCGCACCTCGATCGCGAGCACGCCCGCGAGCGCCTGGTGCTGCTCCTTCGCCGCGTAGATCCGGCCGAGCGCCTGCGCCGCCGGGATCACCAGCGACGGGTCGGTCGGATCGATGGCGAGCACGCGCCGGTAGACCTTCTCGGCCCTGTCGGCGTCGCCGAGCTGGTCCTCGCAGATCCTCGCGACTTCCATCAGGATCTCGCCGCGGATCGAGGGCGTCCCGCACGCGTCGGCGGCCGCCGTGAGCACCTCGGCGACCTGCTCGTGCTCCCCGAGGCGCCGGCCGATCTCGATGAGCCGCTCGCGCGCCGCGAGGTCCTCCGGCTCGAGCGGCAGGAGCTCCGACAGGCTGGCGAACGCGCCGGCGTCGTCCTTGAGCCGCTCGTCCTGGAGCACGCTGACCCGGCGGAGCAGCTCGCGCCGCTCCGACTCGGACTCCGCCCCCTCGCGCCGGATCTCGAGCACCCGCACGAGCTGCCGGATCTCGTCGCGCGCCTCGTACACCGCCTCGAGCACGCGCGCCGCCCGGAGCCGGAGCGCCCCGATGTCGAGCAGCCGCTCGACGAGCTCGCGCGCCTTCGGGTCGTTCTGCCGGATCCTGAGCACGTCCTCGAGGTGGCCGAGCGCCCCCTCGGGCTCGTGGAGCCGGTCGAGGTAGATGCTGCCGAGCGACAGCTTGATCTCCACGCTCTCCGACTCGGTCGCCGTCTTCAGGCGCTGCTCGAGCAGCGCCGCGAGGTCGCGGAAGCGCCCCTCGCGCTCGTAGAGCTTCTCCAGCGAGTCGAGCGCCGCCGTGTAGAACGGGTCGAGCTCGAGGATGCGCTCGTAGTAGCCGATGGCCTTGGCCGCGTCGCCGATGATCTCCTCGGCGATCAGCGCCACCTCGTTGAGCAGCTCGATGCGCTCGGCCTGGTCGGTCGTGCCCTTCGCGGCGCGGTCGTAGAGCTCCTCGAGCTCGCCCCAGCGCTCGGCCGCCGTCAGGATCTGCTTCAGCCGCTCGAAGGCGCGGTGGTTGTTCGGGTCGAGGTTCAGGACCCGCTCCAGGTACGGCCGCGCCCCCTCGGGGTCGCCGAGCTGCTCGTCGTGCAGGCTCGCCGCGCGCTCGCACAGCTCGACCTCCACGGCGCTCCCGAGCACCTTGTCGCCCTCGGTGCGCCCCGCGACGAGGTGCACCCGGTAGGCCTCGGCCAGGTCCGTCGGCCTGCCCGCGCGCCGCGACAGCTCCGCGGCGCGGTCCCAGAGCTCGAGGTCGTCCGAGAACTCGTGGAGCGCCCGGAGCATCGCGTCGAACGCCGTCCCGGCCGCGTGGAGCTTCGTCTCCTCGACGTCCGCGAGCGTGACGTAGAGCTCACGCCGCCGCGCCGGATCGCGCTCCGCCTCGAGGATGACCCGCAGGGCCATGGCCTCGCGCCGGTGGTTGCCGGTCTCGGCGTACTCGATCGCGAGCACCCGGGCCGCGCGCACGCGCGTCTCCGGGCGCTCGACGAGGCGCGAGAGGACGGCGATCGCGTCCGGGTCGTGCGCCGCGAGGTCGAGCGCGCGCACCGCGGCCTCGAAGGCGTCCGTCGGCCGGTCCAGCCGGTCGAGGTAGAGCCCCGCGAGCTCGATCTCGCGCCGCGCGCGCTCGTCGCCCTCGCTGACGTCGCGGTGCGTGGCCACGATCTCGGCCGCGGACTCGTACTCGCCCGCGGCGATGAGCAGGCGCGAGAGCACCCGCAGCGCGTCGACGCGCCCGGGCGTGAGCGCGATGACCTTGCGCAGGAGCTCGATCGCCTTCGCCGGGTCGCCGAAGACCTCCTCCTCGAGCGTCGCCCACTCCTCGAGGATCTCGGCGCGCGCCTCGCCCTCGACCTGGCTCGCCCTGAGGTCAAAGAGCCACCGCAGGTCCTCCTGCCGCTCGTTCGCGCGGAGGAGCGCGTCGAGCGCCCGCACCGTGCTCTCGTCGGACGGGTCGTCCTCCACGAGGCCGCGGTAGACGGTGACCGCCTCGTCGAGCTTGCCCATCTCGCGCGCGTACACCTCCGCGAGCTTCAGCCGCAGCGTGCGCTGCACGTCGGTCGGGACGAACGTCGCCGTCCGGAGCCGGCCCTCGACCGCCTCGACGAACGGCCCCCAGGAGCCCGCCGCCCGGGACCAGGCCTCGAGCAGATCGAGCCCCTCCTCGTCCGGCTTGAGCTCGTAGGCGCGGCGCGCGTAGCCGAGCGCGCTCGGCTTGTCCGAGAGCGGGCCGCCCGTCACCGCCGCCAGCTTGCGCAGCATGCCGACCTGCGCCTCGGCGTCGTCCGTCGCGTCGAGGAGGATCTCATAGAGCGCCGGCAGCCGGGCCCACTTCTCCTCCTCCTCGTAGATCGGCACGAGCGCCGCGGCCGCGCGCGCGTCCCTCGGCGAGACGCTGAGCACGCGCTCGTACGAGCGCGCCGCGCGCTCGGGCGCCTTGAGCTGCTCCTCGAAGATCCGCGCGGCGCGGAACGAGATGTCGAGCTTCGTGGCCGGGTCGGTCGCCTTGTCCGCCGCGCCCGAGAGGAAGTCGACGAGGCCCTCCCAGTCGTTCTGCGAGGCGTAGAGCTCCTCGAGCCCGTCCCAGTCGCCCGCGGCGAAGTACGCGTCGCGCAGCACGCGGAGCGCGCGCGCGTGCCCCGGCGAGATCGTGAGCACGCGCCGCCACGTCCGCGCCGCCGCGGCCGCGTCCTTGAGGCGCTCGGCGTACACGGCCCCGAGCTTCTGCAGCGACACGAGCCGCGCCGCGTCGTCGGGCGCGAGGTCGACGCGCCGCTCGAGCACCTCGGCGACCGTGGCGAAGTCCTTCTCGCGCTCGGCCTGCTTCTCCAGCGCGTCGAGCACCCCGGGGGCGTTCGGGTCGAGCTCGAGGATCCGCTTCTGCAGCGCGATGGCGTCCGCGCCGCGGTCGAGCCGCTCGGCGGCGAGCTTGGCCATCTCGCCGAGCAGCTCGATCTTCGCGGCGCCCTCGGCGCTCTCGAGCTTGCGCTCGTAGAGCGAGTAGAGCTGCGGCCAGGCGCGGCGCTTCAGGTAGAGCTCCCGGAGCTTCTGCTGCGCCTCCTCGTCGATCGGCTCGACCGTGAGCAGCGCCTCGTACGCGGCGATGGCGTTCTGCACGTTCGAGAACTGGTCGAACCAGCGCCGCGCGACGGCGCGGTAGAGCCCCGCCTTCTCGGCGCGGCTCTCGGTCAGCTCGGCGAGGCGCTGCTGGTACGACAAGAGGTCGCGCCAGCGCCCGAGCGACTCGTAGATGCGCGTGAGCTCCCGGACGGCGTCGACGTCCTTGTCGTCGAGCTGGACGATCTGGGTGAGCACCGTGACGAGCGCCGCGTCGTTCTTGGCGCGGTCGCGGTAGATCCCGGCGATCTCGCGGAGCACGGCGACCCGGCCGGCGACGTCGTCGGCGGGCGTGCGCTCGAGGTCCTGCCGGTGGAGCTCGACGAGGGCGTTGTACCCTTCCGTCTGGAGGTAGAGCCGCTTCAGGGCGTCGCGCGCCTGGCGGTTCTCCGGGTCGGTCCGGAGCACCGACTTGTACTGCTCGATCGCCTTGGCGGCGTTCTCCTGCGACTCGGCGAGGCGGGCGAGCTCGGTGGCGATCGCGCGCTTCTCGGCGCCGTCGGGCAGGGCGCGCTGCGCGTCCGTGAGGATCGTCGTGAGCCGCGGCTTGTCGCCGCGCTGCTCCAGGACCTCGCGGTAGAAGTTGAGCATGCCGGCGTGCGCGGGGTCGGCGCGCCGCACGCGGTCGAAATAGGGCTCCGCCGCCTGGGGCTGGCCGCGCATGCGCCAGTGGACCATGGCGATCTGCACGAGCATCCCGAGCTCCTCGCCCGGCTTGACGCCGCCGCTGCGGAGCTGGTCCTCGTAGAGGGCGACGAGGCGATCCCAGTCGCCCGCGGCGGAGTACGCCTCGGCGAGGAACGAGAGCGCCTCGGGCTGGCCGGGCGAGAGGTCGAGCACCTCCTCGTACGCCGCCACGGCGCGGGCCGGGTCGCTCAGGTGGGCCTTGATCGTGCGCGCGGCGCGGACGCCCGCGGCGATGCGGTCTTCCTTGCTCTGGGCCTCGGCCTTGACGAGCGACTGGACGCGCACGACCGCCTCCCAGTCGCCCGCGGCGGCGAAGGCGATCTCGGCGAGGCTCGTGGCGCGGCGGTTCTTCGGGTCGAGCTTGAGGGCGAGGTCGAGCAGCTCGGCGACCTTCTCGCCGAGCTCGGCGCGGCCGTAGCGGTAGCCGATGTCGGCGGCGCTCGTGTAGAGCGCGCTCTGGAAGGCGCCGTCGGTCGCGCCCTCGGCCTCGGCCACGTAGCGGTCGACGAGGTCGCGCCACCGCTCGCGCTTCGAGGCGTCGGTCTCGAGCGCCTCGGCGGCGGTGTCGTCGTCGGGGCGCAGCTCGAGCAGCCGCTTGTAGGCGGCCGCGGCGCGGTCCACGTCGATGAGCTCCTCGTGGTAGACGCGGGCGAGCTCCGCCTGCATCGCGGGCTCGACCGCGCTCCCGGCGGCGAGGGCGATCTCCAGCTCGAGCAGGCGGGCGACGGCGTCCCACTCGTGCCGCTGCTCGTGCCGCGCGCGGGCCGCGCCGAGCAGGCGCTCGACGTCCCCGGCGCCCGCACCGTTGCTCGGGGCGGTCACGGCCTCCGCGAGCTCGTTCCAGGCCGCCTCGTTTTCAGGCTCATCCTGCAGGCGCCCAAGGGCCATCCGAATCGTCTCAACGCTCATCGTCTCTCCGCGGACCTCGCGAATTCGGTCGGGTCCGTTCACGGGCCGGCCGAAGATACCCGGCCGGACGACACGGTTTCAAGGATCCTCGGCCCCGCGGGTCTGGAAGCGCGGGCGAAGCTCTCGCGCGCTTCTGCGCCGGGGACGTCCGCGGGCCGCGGGGCGGCGGGGCGGCGCGACGTGGACGCCGGCGGTTCACCGCGGTCGCGGCATCGGCTATCAACCGCGGCATGGAAGCTACGACGATCAAGCGCTTCGGGGTGATCGGCGCGGGTCAGATGGGGCGAGGCATCGCCCAGGTCGCCGCGGCCGCGGGCCTCGAGGTGGTCCTGTGCGACGTCTCGAGGGCGCTGGCGGAGTCGGGCAAGGCTCAGATCGCCGCGATCCTCGCGAAGCAGGTGGAGAAGGGCAAGATGGCCGCGGAGGCGCGCGAGGGGCTGCTCGGCCGCATCGCGGTGGCCGACGGCATCGCCGGGCTCTCGGGGGCCGACCTGGCGGTCGAGGCGGTGACCGAGAGCTTCGACGTGAAGAGCGGGATCTTCAAGCTCGCCGACGCGGCGCTGCCGAAGGGGGCGATCCTGGCGTCGAACACGTCGTCGATCTCGATCACGCGGCTCGCGGCGGTGACCAGCCGGCCTGAGCTGGTCATCGGCATGCACTTCATGAACCCGGTGCCGCTGATGAAGCTCGTCGAGCTCGTCCGCGGGGTGCAGACGTCGGACGCGACGTACGAGGCCGTCCGGGCGCTCGCGGAGGGGCTCGGCAAGACGGTGATCACGTCGAAGGATCAGCCGGGGTTCATCGTGAACCGGATGCTGATCCCGTTCCTCAACGAGGCGTGCTTCGCCCTCCAGGAGGGGCTGTCGACGCCGGAGGACATCGACGCGGGGGCGCGGCTCGGGCTGAACCACCCGATGGGGCCGCTCGAGCTGGCGGACCTGATCGGGCTCGACACGGTGCTGTCGATCGCGGAGGTGCTGCACCGGGAGTTCGGGGACTCGAAGTACCGGGCGCCCACGCTCCTGCGGAACCTCGTGGCGGCGGGGTGGTACGGGAAGAAGAGCGGGCGGGGGTTCTACGTGTACGACGCCAAGGGGCAGAAGAGCGGGCGGGCGGTGTAGGTTCGTTCCTGCGGGGGAGCCAGCGGGGGAGGGGATGCCGCGCGAGGGGGCCGGCGGGGGGCCCTCCCACAAACTCGCGCCTCTCGGGGGGCTATTGCCGTGGGCGCGGGTGGGGCGGTCCGGGAGGGAGGCGCGAGGAGCGGGCCGGCGCTCGGGTTTGTGGGGCCCTCCCCCGCCGGCCCCCTCGCGCGGCACCCCCTCCCCCGCTGGCTCTCTCCGAGGAGCGGGTGGGGGTGGGCTGCGGCGCGAATGACGGCCTCGGGCGCTGCAGATCGGCACACGACCCGCCTGAGAGCGACCCGTGGCTGGAACTCGATCGACCACAGCGGGAGATGACAGATACCGCAGGTGCGTTGGGGGAATTCCTCGTCTTCACCAGCAAGTCCACGAACAAGGCACGTGGCGCACATCAGCATCGGTGTTGCACGGCGGGCGCTTCCCCCCGGCGCGGCGCGCTGCTAGCCACCGGGCATGACCGCTCAAGAACAGCAGCCGGGGGTCCCTGCTCGCGGTACCCTCCAGTTCGTCGCCGTCGAGCGCACGGGGCACGTCGCCACCGTGACAATCCAGCGGCCCGACAAGCTCAACGCCCTGAACCCCGCCGTCCTCGGCGAGCTCACCACCGCCTTCCAGGAGCTCCTCGCGCCCGCCGAGGGCGACGAGGTCCGCGCGGCCGTGCTGACCGGCGCCGGCAAGGCGTTCGTCGCCGGGGCCGATATCGCCGAGATGGCGACCATGAACAGCATCGCCGCGAAGCGGTTCGCCGACGCCGGCCACCGGCTCGCCGACCTCATCGAGAGCGCCCCGTTCCCCGTGATCGCCGCCGTGAACGGGTTCGCGCTGGGCGGCGGGTGCGAGCTCGCCCTCGCCTGCGATTTCATCTACGCGGCCGAGGGCGCCAGGCTCGGACAGCCCGAGGTGAACCTGGGCGTCATCCCCGGGTTCGGCGGGACCCAGCGATTGCTGCGCCGGGTCGGCATCGGCCGCGCCCGGGAGCTCGTCTATTCAGGAGACATGATCACCGCTGAACAGGCGCTCGCCATCGGGCTCGTCAACGCCGTCTTCCCGGCCGCCGAGCTCCTCCCGCGCGCCCGCGAGGCCGCCCTCAAGATCGCCTCGCGCGGGCCGCTCGCCGTCGCGGCCGCCAAGCGCGTCCTCCTGCGCGGCGAGAGCCTCGACCTCGCCGCCGCCAACGAGCTGGAAGCCCAGGCGTTCGCCGCGCTCTTCGGCAGCGAAGATCAAAAGACGGGAATGAAAGCGTTCCTGTCGAAATCGCAGGCCGCATTCACCGGGAAGTAACCTGACGGCAATCGAGGGCAACTGACGGCAACCGAGGACAACCGACGGCAACCAACAGCTCACCAGAAAAAAAGACCGCGCATCATGCCGGAGGGGGGGCCAACATGAGCGCGGCAGGGGGACCGCGGAGGAACACCGGATGTCCGCCGCGGTGCGCAAGAAAGACCGCATGCGCTCCGGGCTGGGGGGGGCTGCGCCGGCGCGCATGCGGTGAGAAGAGTGTGGCACCCGGGCGCCCGCTGTCGATAACAAAGTGCAAGGCGTGCGCGCCGATGCGCGAATCGAGCACGCCGCGATGACAGCCAGGCGACCGCGCGACGCGCATTCGCCCGATTTCCCGGAATGCGCGTCCGGGCCGGGCATACCCATCCACAACCGACAGCGCTCGATGGGACGAGCTCGCCGGGTTCCGAGAAAAGACAACGCCAAAGCCCGCCGGCCACGTCAATCCGCGTCCTCCGGACGTCACAACGACGCAGGATGGCAGGGGCCGGACGCCGGCTTATGTAAGTAAAGAGCCAGGACGAACAGAGCGCGCTCCAACGAGAAACGTACCGACCGAGGCCGAACGACGCGAAACACGGGACGGCGCGCTCCAGAAAGGACACCGGGCAGGAGCGTCCAGGCACGGCGATTGTAAAGTGTGTTTACCGCGGAAGCAGGAGGGATAGAAACTGACCGATTGCCCCCGGTGTGTTCGTCTCGGTCAATTTCGCGGCCTGTGCCACGATTCGATTGATAAGGAGGAGCCCGGGCCATGACGCCGCCTGTTCGCTCAGCGGGCGGAACAACGAGCGCGCGGCGGACGACGGCAGCGGCGGATCGCCCGCTCGCGGCGACGCGGCAGCGACAGGGCACGGACGAGGGCGAGCGGCCGGCCCGTCGGATGAGGGGCCCGGACGGCGCAGGGCACGCGGGACGGCGGGAGAGGGCGCGTTCGGGGTGCCAGCGAGCGCGGAGTCACCGTGCGCCGCGTCGGCCATGCGCCGCAGCGGGGGCGCGCCGCGTCGGCCACGCGCCGCAGCGGGGGCGCGCCGCGTCGGCCACGCGCCGCAGCGGGGGCGCGCCGCGTCGACCACGCGCCCCATCCGCCCGGCGCCGCGTCGGCCATGCGCCGCAGCGGGGGCGCGCCGCGACCTCCTTGACGCCGGGCACGAGACGGGCCTACCGAGCAGCCATCTGACAATCCATTTCCTCGGGTGCCCTCGCGGGCATAACAGGGAAGCCGGTGCGAAACCGGCGCGGTCCCGCCACCGTGAATGGGGAGCTGCATCCGGAGACCACTGGGCCTCGTGAAGAGGCCTGGGAAGGTGGACGCAGCGCCGGGAGCTCGAAAGGCCCCCTGAACCCATGAGCCGGGAGACCTACCCGAGTCCCACGAGGTGCAGTTTGCGCACGTCTTCGTGGCGTTCGGGTGCGGACTTCACCCGGAACGCCGAAACAGGTCTCCCCGGCCGCCCCTTGTTCCTCTTTGCCGTGTTCCTTGCCGCGTCGCTCGCGGCGAGGCCCGCGGCCGCGATGCACCTCGCAGAGGGCGTCCTGCCGCTCGGGTGGTGCGCTGCATGGAACGCGCTCGCCCTGCCGTTCGTCGCCGTCGCCCTCCACCTGCTCCGGAAGCGCACCCAGCAGGACGCCTTCTACAAGCCGTTCGTCGGCCTCGTCGCCGCCGCCGTCTTCGCGATCTCGTGCATGCCCGTGCCGGTGCCGACCGCAGGGACGTGCTCCCACCCGTGCGGCACCGGGCTCGCCGCGGTGCTCATCGGGCCCTGGATGACCGTCCTCGTCACCGTCGTGGCGCTCCTCATCCAGGCCCTCTTCCTCGCCCACGGCGGGCTCACGACGCTCGGCGCCGACGTCGCGTCCATGGGCATCGCGGGCGCGTTCACCGGGTACCTCGCCTTCCGGCTCGCGCGGCGCTGCGGCGCGAGCCTCTGGGTCGCGGGGTTCCTCGCCGGCGTACTCTCGGACTGGGCGACCTACGCGACGACGGCGCTCGAGCTCGCCCTCGGCCTCGCCGGCGAGGGGTCGGTGGGCTCGATGTTCACGGCCGTCGCGCTCGCCTTCGTCCCCACCCAGCTCCCGCTCGGGCTGCTCGAGGGCGCCATGACCGCCGGAGCCCTCGTCTTCCTGCGCGCCCGGCGGCCCGACATCCTGGACCGGCTCCGGGTCGTCCCGCTGCCCGCGGGGGCGTCGTGAGCCGGCGGCCGAGGCTGCGCCGGTCGGCCGCGCTGCCGGCCGCCGCGCTGCCGGCCGCCGCGCTCCGGCTCGCCGCGCTCCGGCTCGCCGCGCTGTCGGCCGCCGCGCTCCGGGGCGCCGCGCTGCCGACCGCCGCGCTGTGGCTCGCCGGGTGCGGCGGCGCGTCCTGGGACGGCGTCGACGAGGCCGTGGTCCGCCGCATCGCCGAGGACGCCGGGCGCCACGACACGGGGCCGGTCTTCGGCCTCGAAGGCGACCTCCTGCTCTTCGCGTTCCTCTGGGCCGGGCTCCTCGCCGGCTTCGCCCTCGGCTACCTCTCGCGCGTGCTCTTCGTGGAGCGCGCCGATCAGCCCGCGGGCAAGCCCGGCGGCGAAGGGCTCCGTGCAAAGTGACCTGCCCGCGCGCACCCGCGCGCGGCTCCGCGACGTGGACCCGCGGCTCCGCCTCGGCGCCGCCGTGGCGGCGTGCTGCGTCGCCGCGGGCGCGCGCTCGCCCTGGACGCCGGCCGCGCTGCTCCTGCTCGCGTGCGGCGCCCTCCGGCTCCAGGGCATGACCGCGGGCGACACCCTCCGCGCCTTCGCGCCCGCCGCCTGGATCGGCGGCCTCGCGGCGGCGCTCGCGCTCGCGCTCACCCCGGGCGAGCCGCTCCTCGCCGGCGCGCCGTTCCCGCTCGACGCGCTCACCCGCGAGGGCGCCCGCCGCGCCGCCGCCCTCGGCGCGCGCGTCCTCGCGGCGGCCGCGGTGCTCCGGTGGCTCTCCCGCGCCGCCGCCCCCGCCGAGATCGAGGCCGCCCTCGCCGGCCTCGGCGCGCCCGCGGCGCTCGTCGAGCTGCTCGCGCTCGCGCGGCGCTTCGCCGGCGTGCTGCAGCGCGCCGCCGACAGCGCCTTCAGCGCCGCCGCCCTCCGCGGCGGGTTCTCGCGGCCCGCCGCCGCCGCGCGCTCGGCCGGCGCGATCGCCGGCGTCGTGGCGCTCCGGACGCTGGAGCGCTCCGAGCACGCCGCCGTCGCCATGCAGCTCCGCGGCTACAAGGGGAAGCTCCCCGTCGCCGACCGACGGGCGAGCGCCCCCGCCGCGAACCTCGCCTTCACGGCCGCCGCCGCCCTCGGGCTGACCCTCTGCGTGGCCGCCGGGGGCGCGGGGTGAGCGCGAACGCGATGCGCGCGCCGGCGATCGCGCTGCGCGCGCCGGCGATCGGCTACCGCGGCGCCGAGGCCGTCCTCCGCGACGTGCGCCTCGACGTCGCCGAGGGCGAGTCCGTGGCGGTGCTCGGCGGCAACGGCGCCGGGAAGACCGCGCTGCTCCGCGCGCTCGTCGGGCTCCTCCCCGCGCCCGGCGGCGGCGTCGAGATCGCCGGCCGCCGCGTGGCGTCGCCGTCGGACGCCGTCGCGGCGGGCGCCGCGCTCGTGCTGCAGGACCCGGACGACCAGCTCCTCGGCGCGACGCTCCTCGACGATGTCCTGTTCGGCCCGAGGAACCTCGGGCTGCCCGCCGCCGAGGCGCGGCGCCGCGCAGAGGCGGCGCTCGCCGCCGTGCAGATCGCGCACCTCGAGGGCCGCGCGATCGAGGCGCTCAGCTTCGGCGAGCGCAAGCGCGCGTGCATCGCCGGGATGCTCGCGATGCGGCCGCGCGTGCTCCTGCTCGACGAGCCGACCGCGGGGCTCGACCCGGAGGGCGAGCTCTCGCTGTGCCGGACGCTGCGCGCGCTCTCGGAGCAGCAGGGGACCACGCTCGTCACCGCGACGCACGCGGTCGACCTCGTGCCGCTGTTCGCCACGCGCGCCGTCCTGCTCGGCGACGGGCAGGTCCTCGCGGACGGGCCGCCGCGGGAGGTCTTCGCGCGCGGGGAGCTGCTCGCGCGGGCGCGGCTCAGGCGGCCGTGGGTCGCGGAGCTCTGGACCCGGATGACCTCGGCCGAGCCGCCCGGCCCCGCGGCCGGGCCGCCCGGCCCCGCGGCCGAGCCGCCCGGCCCCGCGGCCGGGCCGCCCGACCCCGCGGACCTTCCGCTCACCCTGGAGGAGGCGCTCGCATGCATGACGAAGGGCTCCTGCTGATCGGCCACGGCAGCCGCGACGCCGCGTCAAACGCCGAGTTCGAGGCGCTCGTGGCCGAGCACCGCGCGGCGCGGCCCGGGCTCGTCGTGCAGCACGGCTACATCGAGCTCGCGACGCCGCACCTCGCCGACGCGCTCGCCACGCTCGCGGCGCAGGTGTCGCGGGTCGCGGTCGTGCCGCTCTTCCTGTTCGCGGCGGGGCACGTGAAGAACGACATCCCGCTCGCGCTCGAGCAGGCGCGGGCCGCCTTCCCGGGCGTGCGCTTCTCCGCGGCGCGCCCCCTCGGCGTGCACCCGGCGCTCGCGGAGATCGCGTTCGAGCGGGCGGCGTCCGTGCTGCCGGAGGATCCGGCCGCGCGCGCCCGGACGGCGCTCGTCGTCGTGGGGCGCGGGTCGAGCGACCCGGACGCGAACGGCGATTTCTGCAAGATGGCGCGCCTCATCGGCGAGGGCCGGGGGCTGCTGCTCGTCGAGCCGACGTTCATCGGCGTCACCCGGCCTTCGGTCGAGGAGACGCTGGAGCGCGTCGCGCGCCAGCGGCCCGAGCGGGTCGTCGTCGTGCCCTACTTCCTCTTCGCCGGGCGGCTCATGACGAAGCTCGCCGAGCAGGTCGACCGCTTCTCGGCGGCGTACCCGTGGATCCGCGCGTCGCTCGCGCCGCACCTCGGCCGGTCGAGCGCGCTGTCGGGGCTGATCGACGAGCGCGCGCGCCAGGCGCTCGCGGGCGAGGCGCCCTTGCCCTGCGACACGTGCATGTACCGCACCGCCATGCCGGGGCTCGCGCGGGAGGTCGGCGGGCTGAAGGCGATGCTCTACAGCGTGCGCCACACGCTGACGCACACGCAGGCGTCGAACCACCCGCACGCGCACCGCTCGCTGCGCAAGCACGTGCTCGTCTGCGGCAACGCCGACTGCGTGGACCGCGGCAGCCTGGCGCTGCTCGAGGCGCTGCGGCGGCGCCTGAAGCAGGCCGGGCAGCAGCAGCAGATCCGCGTGACCAGGACGTCGTGCATGGGGCGCTGCGGCGAGGGGCCCACCGTGGCGGTCTATCCGGACGGGGTCTGGTACCGGGGCGTCCGCGAGGAGGACGCGAAGGACCTCGTGGAAGAGCACCTGCTCGGCGACCGGCTGGTGGCGCGGCTCGTGGACGACATCATGCAATGAGGCGCGGCGCCCGGCGCCGCCCTCGAGCACCGAACGCCGACGCGCGGGGCCTCCCCCCCGAGGCCCGCGCGCCCCCCCGGCGCTCGTGGTCCCTGTCCGCGCCGGCGGCTGGCCGCCCGATTTGACTGATATGTCTGAATTAGTCATATTAGTTCTGTGCCCGTTCGCCGCCCCGAAAAGCCCCGCGATCCTGCGCGGCGCACCAGGATCCTCGAGGCCGCCAGGCGCCAGTTCGCCGAGCGCGGCTTCAAGGGCGTGAACCTCGACGCCGTCGCCGCCGAGGCCGGCTGCGCGAAGGGCGCGCTCTACCTGGAGTTCGCCGACAAGGAGTCGCTCCTGCGCGAGGTGGTCGAGCAGTCCTTCGCCGCGATCCGCGCCCGCTTCGCCGCCGAGGTGATGGGCTTCGACTCCCCGCTCGAACGCCTCGTCGCGACGCTCCGCTTCGCCTACCGCCAGCAGGCCGCCGAACCGCTCTTCGGCAAGCTCCTCCGCGAGGACCCCGATCTCCGCGCGCTCCGCCTGCAGGACGACGCCGCGAGCGCCGCCGCCGCGGAGGCGCAGCTCGCCCAGATCTACGGGTGGGTCGACGAGGGCATCGCGCGCGGCGAGATCCGGCCCGACGTCGACCGCGACGCGATCCCCTTCGTCCTCGGCGTGCTGCGCTTCGCGCCCCAGCACCTCGGGCTGGCCACGTCGTTCGGCGCGTTCTCGGGCGAGCGCACGCTCGACGCGATCGCCGACATCTTCCGCGCCGGCCTGGCCGCGCGCCCCGCGGCGAGCCCCGCGGAGACGACCTCCACGACGACGATTCCCACGGAGCAGCGCGCGACCGCGTCGCGCGCGAGGAGCAAGCGATGAACCAGGCGATCGAGGTGAACGCGCTCGGCAAGCGCTTCGGGAAGGTCACGGCCGTCGACGGCGTGAGCTTCACCGTCGCGGCCGGCGAGATCTTCGGCTTCATGGGGCACAACGGCGCCGGCAAGACGACGACGCTGCGCATGCTCCTCGGACTGACCCGGCCCACCGCGGGCACCGCGCGCGTGCTCGGGCGCGACGTCGTCCACGAGACGCTCGAGGTCCGGCGGAACGCAGGTTACCTGCCCGCGTCGTACTCGCTGCCCCCCGACATGACGGCGCGCGGCTTTCTCGGCTACATCGCCGCGATGTTCGCGCTGCCCCGCGACGTCGCGGCCGCGCGCGCCGACGCCCTCCTGCGCCGCTTCGGGCTGGAGCGCGAGGCAGACCGCCCCCTGCGCGGCTTCTCCACCGGCATGGCCCAGAAGGTCGGCATCGCCCAGGCCCTGATCAACGAGCCCGCGGTGCTCCTGCTCGACGAGCCGACCTCGGGCCTCGACCCCCTCGGCCGCCACGAGCTCCTCGAGGTGCTCCGGGCGCTCGCGCGCGAGCGCGGCGTCACCATCGGGTTCTCGTCGCACATCCTCTCCGACGTCGAGGCCCTCTGCCGGCGCGTCGCCGTGATGCACCGCTCGCGCCTCGTCGCCTGCGACGAGGTCGAGCGCCTCAAGGACGCGCACAGCGCGCGCACCATGGACGATCTCTACCTCGCGCTCGTGCGCAGGGAGGCCGCGTGATCCGGCTCCTCTGGCTCGACTACCTCACGACGCTGCGCGAGCGGAAGACCTGGCTCTGCGTCGCGATGCTCGCCTACGCCCTCGTCGCGATCCCCGTCGTGCTCGCGCGGCCGCCCGATCACGTGCGCGCCGCGATCGCCGCCTGGTTCGGCGACGCCGCGCCGTTCCAGGTCTTCATGTACGTGTGGATCGACCTGACGATGAACAAGGCGATCGCGTTCCTGCCCGTGGTGCTCGCCAGCGGCGTCGTGCTCCGCGAGCGCGACACCGGCGTGCTGCCGCTCCTCGCCAGCAAGCCGGTCTCGATCCCCCGCTACTTCGTGCTCCGCGCGCTGAGCGCGTGCGCGGTGATGGTGACCCTGCACGCCGCGACCCAGCTCGCCGGCGCCGCCTACTTCACGGCGCGCGTCCCCGGCTTCCGCCCCGGCCCCTTCCTCGGCGCGATGTCGCTCCACGCCTTCGCGGCGCTCTTCGCGACCGCGCTCTGCGCCGCGATCGCCGCGTGGGTGAGGCACCGGGCCGCCTCGGCGCTCATCGGGTTCGGCACGCTCGGGGGCCTCGTGGGCCTCTCGCTGATCGGCTTCTACCAGCCCGCCTGGCGGAGCCTCACCCTCGCGAACCCGATCACCCTCGGCGCGCTCGGCCTCGGGAGCCTCGACCACCTCGGCCCCGCCGTGCTCGGCCCCCCGATGCTCGCCCTCACCGCCCTCACCGCCCTCACCCTCGCGGTGGGCGCCGCGGGCGTCCGGAGGATGGAAGCATGACCCGGGCGACCGCCCCCGCCGCGGGCTCGCTCCGCGGCTACTTCGCGCTCGAGGCGCGCCGCGCCCCGCGCCGCGCCTCGCTCGCCGCGGCGGTCGCCGGCGCGCTCGTCGTGCTCGGCAGCCACGCGCTGATCGTGCGCCTGCCGGAGCAGGTCATCCGCTTCATGGAGCAGGCCTTCGCGATCGAGGGGATGGCCTCCGTGCTCCTCATCAACGATCTCCTCGCCGTCTATTTCGTCGCGTACTTCGTCGCCCTCGCGGGCCTCGTCGACGCGACGGTCACGGCGCGAGAGGAGCATCGGCTCGAGCTCCTGCTCGCCAAGCCGGTCCGCGCCCGCGTCCTCGTCGCCGCGCGCACGGCGCCCTCGCTGCTCGCCGGGGCCGGGGCGGGCGTCGTCGTCGCGGCCTGCACCGCGCTCGCCGTCGCGCCGTACATCGAGGCGGTCGACATGATCAGCGCAGCGGGCGCGCTCGGCGCCGGCCTCTTCCTCGTCGCGCTCGCGATCGCGCTGCTCTCGGCGCTCCTGCCGCTCCTGGTGCGGATGCGAGACGGCTTCCTCGCGCTCCTCGTCGCGTCGGCCGCGTGGATCGCGCCGCTCTTGCCCACGGCGGCGTTCATTTACCGGCCCGACGCGTTCGAGCCGCACGAGGGGCTCAGGGAGGCGATCGTGCTCGCGTCGCTGCTCTGGCGCGACGCCACCTCGACCTGGCTCGGCCCTGTCGCGCTGGCGATCGCGATCCCGCTCGCCGCGATCTCCATCGCCGCCTCGGGCGTGCTCCTCGAGCGCACCGACGCGCGCTGAGCCCGCCTCGCTACTGCTCGGCCAGGACGATGATCCTGTCGCCCCTGGCGAGCGTCAGCTTCGCGCGCTTCCTCGGGTTCACCTTCACGCCGTAGGCCTGCGAGGCGTCGTCGGCCTGCGACGCGAGGCGGACGCCGACGGCGACCTCGCCGCGGCGCCGCGCCGCCTCGACGATGGTGGCGAAGGTCACCGGACGGGCGAGGCGGACGTAGTCGCCGGCGGGCTTCAGGTAGAGCTCGGACCCCTCCGGATCGAACAGATCGGTGAAGACGGCGGCGAGATCCCGGTTCTCGGAGATCTGCGCGAGCATCAGGCTGACGAGCTTGTCGCTCACGATGAAGTCGTCCGCGTGCGCGACCTCGGCGAGCTCGCGGTTCCTGACGTCGAGCATCTCGCTCACGATGCTGAAGCGCTGGCCGCGCTTCGCCTCGATGTCGCGCAGGTGGAGCAGCGTGACGAGGGTGCGCGCGTCGGCCTCCTGCGGCTCGAGCGCGTCGGAGTAGCTCAGCGTCACCACGTGATCGTGGGCCCCCACGACCCTGTCGAGCGTGCGCCGGTCGGTCGTGTCGCCCGGCTGGAACGTGACGGTGAGGTTCCTGAGCTCACCGCGCTCGGCCTCGAGCTGCGCCGGGGCGTCGGGGACGTCGGCGACGACGGTGACCTCGGAGCCCTCCGCGACGTAGTGATCGAGCTCGTTGATGAACGCGACGGCGCGGCGATTCCAGCCGAGGAGGAGCGTGCGCTCGGGCCTCGGCGCGGCGGGCTTGCCGTCGCGGATCGCCCGCTCGTCGATGGACGGCGCGCGCTTCGATGGCGCGCCGATCGCGCTGTCGTCCTCGGCGATGAGGATGACCGCATCGCCGGGCTCGATCCGCGCGTTCATGGGTGGGTTGAGCCGCACCTCGCCGGAGCGAAGGCGCAGGCCGATGACGGCGCAGCCGTCGTACGCGAAGAGGGCCTCGCCGAACGTCCTGCCCGCGAGCGCGGGCTCCTCGCGCGTGTAGATCTCGTGGCCCTCGAAGTCGAGCAGCTCGCTGTAGACGACGCTGAGGCCCTCGCTGCGGCAGGTCTGCACCGTGATGCGCGTGAGCACGTCCTCCGTGGGGATGAGCGCCGCCTCGTCGCGCGCCACGAGCCGCGCGGCGTCGAGGTTCCGCTGGTCGCGGATCTGCGTGACGATCGGGTAACGGCCCTTCTTGCGACCCGCCTTGTTGGTGAGCGCCAGGATCGACTTGATCACCCGGGAGTCGGGGTTCCCCTCCTCGGGTGAGAGGATGATGATCGACCGCGCGGCGTCCGGGTTCACGATGGCGATGTCCGCGGGATCGGTCGGGTCTCCGGTGCGGCAGACGACGCGCGTCCTGCCGGTCGAGCCGACGCGCGCGCGGATCTCGTCCTCCATCTCGACCTTGTCCTTGTCGGCGAGCACGGCGATCGCCGCGCGCGGGCGGCTCTCGTTCGCGATCGCGAGCTCCTGGATCATCGAGAAGATCTGCGGCGACCAGCCGAGGATGACCGTGTGCCCCTCCTCGCACACGAGCGAGCGGCCCTTGCGGAGCTCGCCCACGCGGTCCTCGATGCCGCTCGTGATGATGCCGATGAGGATGCTGACCATGAAGATGCCGCCGAGCGTGACGGCGAACATCACGGCGAGGTAACCGCGGCTGCCTGTGTCGCCGGCGACGGTGCCGGCGTCGAGCGCGCGCATCAGCGTGATCCAGAGGGCCGAGGGAAACGACACAGGGGCGCCGTCCTCCTCGGCCGGGGCGAGCCCGAGGGCCACGACGATCGCCGCGAACACGACGACCATCGCCGTCGAGAGCGCGAACAGCCAGGCGATGAGCGCGGGCGCGCCCTTCGCCATGGTGAGATCGAAGCGGTAGTGGAGGCGATCCAGGAAGGTGATCTTCTGCATGGGGCGCGCGGGCGCCGCGCCCTGAAGGAGCGCGGCGCGGGCGGCCCACCTAGCATGGACGGCGCGCACGTCGACCCTCCCCTCCTGCTCCTTCCCGCCCTCCTCCCTAGCTGGTAGGAGGCCTCCCAGGAGAACCGATATGGCCTGTCACGAGATCGCCGCGCTCCGCCTTGGGCTCATGAACGTCCTCGGCATCGACGACCCCGGCGAGCGCGCGCACGAGCTCGCGGAGCTCGGCCCCGCGGCCGCGGAGCCGGGGCCGGTCTCGGCGATGCTGCGCGCCGGGGACCTGAGGAACCTCTCGCGCCTGTTCGAGGGGTCGCTCGCCGAGCTCCAGGAGAAGGTCGCGAAGACGCCGCCGGGGGACGCGAAGCTGCCCTACATGCGCTCGCTCCTCATCCTCACGAAGCAGGTCGAGCTCGACCTGCGCGCCCAGGTCGACGGGCTCGCCCGGCTGTACCGCGAGCTCGAGGAGATGCACGACTTCGTTCACGAGATCTACCCGGCGGAGCAATCAGAGTCGGCAGAGTCGGCAGAGTCGGCGGAGCAGGCAGAGTAGGCGCAGCCGGCGCAGCTGGCGGCGCAGGCCGAGGAAACGGAGGCTACCGGTGGCCCAGGGAAGCGCGAAGATCAGGATCGCCCACGCGGAGCCGCTCGGGCAGGGCGCCCGGCTGCTCCGCATCGAGCGCGTCGACGGCGCGGAGCTCGGCTTCGCCGGCGGGCAGTACGTGATCATCAACACAGGGGTCACCCTGCCCGGCGGCAAGCTCGCGAAGCGCGCCTACTCGCTGATCTCGAGCGACGCCGAGCAGCGCGCCGTCGAGATCGCGGTCAAGCGCATCGGCGCCGGGCCGGGGTCGAACGTGCTCAACGACATCGCCGTCGGCGCGGAGCTCGAATGGAGCGGCCCCTGGGGCAAGCTGCGCCTGCCGCCCGGCTTCTCCGGCCGCGCCCTCGTCGTCGCCACCGACACCGGGATCACCGCGGCGCTCGGCGTCGCGCGGGGCGCGGCCGCCGCCGGCGCCGCGCAGCTCGACCTGCTCTGGCTCGTCGAGTCCGACGACTACTTCGTCTCCGAGGCGTTCGTCCGCGAGCGCCTCCCGCCCCCGGTGCGCCTGACGGTCGCCGGCGGCTTCCTCCCGGCCGGCCACCCGGAGCGGCCAGCGCGCGCGTGCGCGCTCGTCGAGGATCAGCTCGCCGCGGGGCCCTACGACGCCGTGCTCTGCGCGGGCGACGGCGCCGTCATTTATCCGCTGCGCGACGGGCCGCTGCGCGATGGGCCGCTGCGCGACCGGCTCGCCTCGCTCGGCGCGCCGGAGGGCAGCGTGCTCCTGGAGAGCTTCTTCAACAACCCGTTGAAGAAGTCCGTGTAACTACTCGGGATTCTTGATGTCAGAGCTCCGGCCGAGGGACCCGAAAGGGCAGCGCGAGGGGTTCACGACGGGCGCGTGCGCGGCCGCCGCGGCCAAGGCGGCGGCGCGCGTGCTCGCGCGGGGCGCGGCGGTCGACGCCATCGAGACGACCCTGCCGAACGGGCAGCGGGTGACCTTCCCGCTGAAGCGCTGCGACCGCGACGGGCCGCGCGCCACGTGCAGCGTCATCAAGGACGCCGGCGACGACCCGGACTGCACCCACGGCGCCGAGCTCGTCGCCGAGGTCGAGCTCCGCAGCGAGCCTGGTGTCGAGATCCGCGGCGGCGACGGGGTCGCCGTCGTCACGAAGCCCGGGCTCGGGCTGCCCGTCGGCGCGCCGGCCGTGAACCCGGTGCCGCGCCGGAACATCACCGAGATGGTGCTCGAGGAGCTCGAGGGCTCGGGCTTCGCCGGGGCCACGGTCACGATCAGCGTCCCTCAGGGCGAGGAGATGGCGAAGCAGACCATCAACGCGCGCCTCGGGCTCATCGGCGGGATCTCGATCCTCGGGACGAGCGGGATCGTGAAGCCGTACTCGACCGCCGCCTTCCGCGCGAGCGTCGTGCAGGCGATCGACGTCGCCGCCGAGCGCGGCATTGCGACGCTCGTGCTGACAACGGGCGGCAAGTCCGAGGCGTACGCGATGAAGCTCTACCCGGAGCTGCCGGAGGACGCGTTCATCCAGGTGGGCGACTTCATCGGCACCGGGGTCCGCCACGCGGCGCGGCGGCGGATCGCCCGCGCGATCATCGTCGGGATGATCGGCAAGCTGTCGAAGATGGCCGACGGCAAGATGATGACGCACGCCGCCGGCTCGGAGGTGAGCATGGAGCTGCTCGCGCAGATCGCCGAGGAGCTCGGCGCGCGGCCCGAGATCGCGGCGGAGATCCGGCAGGCGAACACGGCGCGGCACGTCCTCGAGCTGTGCCAGCGCGAGGGGCTCACCGGGGTGCCCGGGGGGATCTGCCGGCGCGTCGTCGAGCACACCTCGCGGCACGCGGGCGGCGCCCTCGAGGTGCACGCGTGCCTTGTCGATTTCAACGGGGCGCTCCTCGGCCGGTACCCGGCGGGCGACGCCAGTGCAGACAGAGCGGAGGAGCGATGAGCGGTTCCACGATCGGCGCCAGGACCGATGCCCAGATCGACGAAGGAGCGCGCGCGGCGAACGACATGCGGCAGATGACCGCGCTCGGCCGGCGCATCGAGGACAAAAGCTTCGCGATCATCGACGAGGAGGTCGGGGACCACGGCTTCCCGGACGCGGAGTGGCAGGTCGTGCGCCGCGTGATCCACGCGACGGCGGACTTCGAGTTCTCGTCGCTGATGCGGCTGCACCCCGAGGCGATCGCGCGGGGGATCGCGGCGCTCAAGGGCGGCGCGCCGGTCCTCGTCGACGTGAAGATGATCGGCGTCGGGCTGAACGAGCAGCGGCTCGCGTCGTACGGCTGCAAGATCCACTGCTTCATCTCCGACGACGACGTCATCCAGGCCGCGTCGGCGGCCGGCTCGACCCGCGCGATCGAGTCGATGCGCAAGGCGCACCGGCTCGGGCTGCTCGACGGGGCGATCGTGGCGATCGGCAACGCGCCGACGGCGCTGCTCGAGGTCGTGCGCCTCGCCCGCGAGGAGGGGGCTCGGCCGGCGCTCGTGATCGGCGTGCCGGTCGGGTTCGTCTCGGCGGCGGAGTCGAAGGAGGCGCTGCTCGAGTCCGGGCTTCCCTCCATCGTGGCGCGCGGGCGCAAGGGCGGCAGCCCGATCGCCGTCGCGATCGTCCACGCGCTGCTGCTCCTCTCGGCGGAGCCGGCGCAGGCGACGCAGTCCGCGGGAGCCACGGGCGCCACCGGAGCGACGCAACCCACCGGGGCCGCGGGGTCGCCGGCGCCAGCGCAGGGGGCGCGATGAGCGCGCGCCGCGCCGTGACCGTCGTCGGCATCGGCGACGACGGGTGCGCGAGCCTGTCGAGCCGCGCCGCGTCCGCCGTCGCCCGGGCCGACGTGCTCGTGGGCGGCGAGCGGCACCTCGAGTTCTTCCCCCAGTTCCGCGGCGAGACGATCGCCCTGAAGGGCGGGCTCTCCGCGGCGCTCGACCGCGTGGAGGCGCTCTCGGCCGAGCAGAACGTGTGCATCCTCGCCTCGGGCGACCCGCTGTTCTTCGGGATCGGCGCGCTCGTGGTGAAGAAGCTCGGGGGCGAGCACGTCGAGATCATCCCGAGCCTGAGCTCGGTCCAGTGGGCGTTCGCGCGCACGGGCATCGCCTGGGACGACGCCGCGTTCGTGTCGGTCCACGGGCGCTCGCCCGAGGGGTTCGCGACGCGCCTGCGCCGGCTCTCGAAGGTCGCGGTGCTGACCGACGGGGAGAACGGCCCGGCCCGCCTCGCGGCGCGGCTCATCGAGCACGGCGACGCCGGCTGGAAGGCGTGGGTCTGCGAGAGCCTGGCGGGCGCGGGCGAGCGCGTGCGCGCGTTCGAGCTCGCCGCGCTCGCGGCGTGCGAGGACATCGGGCCGCTCAACGTGCTGCTGCTCCTCCGGAGCGACCCGGCCTGGCGCCAGCCGCCGGCCGTCCCCTACCTGCACGAGGACGCGTTCGCCAAGCGCATGCCGAAGAACGGCCTGATCACGAAGCGCGAGGTGCGCCTTCTCTCGATCGCGTCGATGGCGATCCGCCCCGACGCGGTGGTCTGGGACATCGGCGCCGGCTCGGGATCCGTCGCGATCGAGGCGGCGATGCTGTGCCCCCTCGGGCGGGTCTACGCGATCGAGGTCGACCCGGAGGGCGTGGAGATCTGCCGGGACAACGTCCGCACGCACGGGGTCGACAACGTGCGCGTCGTCGCGGGCCGCGCGCCCGAGGCGCTCGGCGCGCTCGAGGACCCGGACGCCGTGTTCGTGGGCGGGAGCAAGGGGAGCATGGAGGAGATCATCACGGCGGCGCTCGACCGGCTGCGGCCCGGCGGCCGGCTCGTCGTCAACGCGATCACGATGGAGAACGTGGCCGAGGCGTACCGCGCGCTCCGGGCGCGGGGGATCGACCCCGAGATCACGATGCTCTCGGTCTCGCGCGGCGTCCCGCTCGCGCGCTACATGCGGTACGAGGCGCTGAACCCGATCCACGTCTTCGCCGCGACGAAGCCGGCGAAGGAGGCGTCGTGAGCGGCCTCGGCAAGCTCTACGGCGTGGGCGTCGGCCCGGGCGCGCCGGATCTGCTCACGCTGCGCGCCGTGCGCGTGCTCGAGGGCGCGGACGTGCTCGCGCTCCCGCGCAGCTCGGATTTCGGCGCCTCGATGGCCTACAAGATCCTCGCGCCGGTCGTCGGGAAGCGGCAGGACCAGGAGCGGCTGCTCCTCACCTTCCCCATGAGCAAGGACCCGGATCGCGTCCGCCCGTACGTCGACGCGGCCGTGGACAAGATCGGCGAGCGGCTCTCGCGCGGCCTCTCCGTCGCGTTCGCGACCGAGGGCGATCCGTCGCTCTTCAGCACGTTCGTCTACGTCCGCCGCGAGGCGCTCCGCCGCCTCCCCGGGCTCGAGGTCGAGGTCGTCCCCGGCGTCACCTCGGTCACCGCGGTCCCGGCCGTGAGCGGGCTCTCGCTGGCGGACGGGCAGGAGCGGATCGCCATCCTCCCCGCCACGTACGGCGTCGACGACCTGACCGACGTCCTCCGCCGCTTCGACACCGTGGTCCTCATGAAGATCGGCCCGGAGATGCCCAAGGTGACCGAGGCGCTCAAGCGGGCGGGGCTCCTCGATCGGGCCGTGTTCGTCTCCAAGGCGACCATGCCCGAGCAGCGGATCGTCCGGGACCTCCGCGCCGCCGAGGGCGAGCGGGGCGACTGCTTCGCCATGGTGGTCGTCACGCGCGGCGAGCGCAGCGGGCTGCTCGTCGGGGAGGCCGAGGCCTCGCCGCCGGGCAGCTTCGACAGGACACTTGACGAACCGGAGGCCTCGTGACGCCCGCGCGCAAGCCGTACGCCATCTACGCGATCACCCGCCACGGGATCGAGATCGCGAAGAAGCTCGCCCCGGGGCTGCCGGGCGCGGATCTCTATGTCTCGCAGAAGCTGTTCGACGGGGCGCCAGAGGGCGCGAAGCCGCTCCCGCTGCCGATGGGGCCGCTGCTCACCGAGGCGTTCACGGCCTACGACTGCCACGTGTTCGTGATCAGCGTCGGCGCCGTCGTGCGGATGATCGCGCCGCTGCTCAAGAACAAGAAGGTCGATCCGGCGGTCGTGTGCGTGGACGACACGGCGCGGTTCTCGATCTGCGTGCTGTCCGGCCACGTCGGGCGGGGCAATGCGTTCACCGAGAAGGTGGCCGCGCTGCTCGGCGCGCAGCCGGTGGTGACGACGGCGTCCGACGCGCTCGGGACGCTGACGGTCGACATCCTCGGCCGGGAGCTCGGCTGGACGCTGGACGACCCCGACCGCAACGTCACGCGCGGCTGCGCCGCCGTCGTGAACGCCGCGCCCGTGCTGTTCGTCCAGGAGGCGGGCGAGCCGTCGTTCTGGCCCGAGGACAGGCCGCTGCCGCCCGGGGTGCGCTACGCGACCTCGCTCGACGGCGTGGACCCGGACGCGTGGGAGATGCTGCTCGTCGCGAGCGATCGCGATCTCGCCCGCTCACACCCGGCCATCGTGGAGCGCGCCGTGATCTACCGCCCGAAGAGCCTCGTCGTCGGCGTCGGCTGCGACCGTGGGGCGCCGCTCGACATGGTGGAGCGCGGGGTCGACCGGCTGCTCGAGGAGCACGGGCTGTCGGCCAGGTCGGTGAAGGCGCTCGCCACGATCGACAAGAAGGCCGACGAGGAGGCGCTGCTCGCGCTGTCGGCGCGGCGTGGGTGGCCGCTCGTCACGTTCACCGCCGAGGAGCTCGACGCGACCGAGGGCATCGAGAACCCGTCGGAGACCGTGAAGAAGCACGTCGGCGCCCGGGGCGTCGCCGAGCCGGCCGCCCTGCGCGCGGCCGGGGCGGCGAGGCTGCTCGTGCCGAAGCGGGCGTACACCGAGCCGGGCGTCGGCCGGTCCATGACGCTCGCCGTGGCGCGCGTCCCCTTCCCCAAGCGCAATGTCGAGGAGAGCCATGGGTGACAGAGGAGTCCTGTCGGTTGTCGGCATCGGCCCCGGCGCCGAGGAGCACGCGTCGCGCGCCGCCCTGGAGGCGATCGCCGCGTCGGACCTGATCGTTGGGTACACGACGTACATCCGGCTGGTGAAGCACCTCATCGAGGGCAAGGAGGTGATCAAGACCGGCATGACCGAGGAGATCGGCCGGGCGCGCGCCGCCGTGGAGCGGGCGCGGGACGGGGCGCGGGTCGCGATCATCTCGTCGGGCGACGCGGGCGTGTACGGCATGGCCGGGCTCGTGTTTCAGGTGCTGGAGGAGATCGGCTGGAAGCGGGGCGACTCGCCGGAGCTGCGCATCGTGCCCGGCATGACCGCGCTCAATTCGTGCGCGTCGCTCGTCGGCGCGCCGCTCGGGCACGACTTCTGCGCGATCTCGCTGTCCGACCTCTTGACCCCGTGGCCGGTCATCGAGCGGCGGCTCGAGGCCGCCGCCGCGGCCGACTTCGTCATTGGCCTTTACAATCCCGCGAGCGGGCGCCGCACGCGCCAGATCGTGCGGGCCCAGGAGATCATCCGCCAGCACCGGCCGGGCACGACGCCGGTGGCGCTCGTGAAGAGCGCTTACCGCAAGCTGGAGAGCGCCGTGCTCACCGATCTCGACAGCTTCCTCGACTACGAGATCGGGATGCTGACCACGGTGCTCGTCGGGTCGACCAACACCTTCGTCTTCGAGGGATACATGGTCACGCCGCGCGGATATACGAACAAGTACACGTGGGATGGGGAAGCGCTCCCGGGCCAGACGCCGGGGCGCTCGCTGGTGCTCTCGGACGAGAGCGCCGCTGGAGAGGAGGTCTAGATGGCACGCGTAGGCAGGCTGGGCGGCGCGATCCTCGCCGAGACTCAGGGAGCGTATTACCTCGTCGGCAACACGAAGGCGCCTGTCGACTTCCGGAACGCGGGGTTCGAGCCGCCGGACGAGGTCGAGCTCGTGAAGGGGGCCTATCTCCGGCTCAAGCCGCTGCGCGAGGTCAAGGTGGAGGCGCCGGTCCTCCTGCTCGACGTCGAGGGCGAGGAGCTCGCGAAGAAGCTCGTCCAGCGCTTCGTGATCGACAGGAACGGCTCGGTGAGCGAGCGGCTCTGGCGGCTCGTCTACAGCCCGGATGACCCGCTCGACGACGCCGAGGCGCCGGTCGAGCGCGACGCGCGCTGGCTCGGGGACATCCCCGAGACGATCTGGCAGCTCGTGCGCGACAACGTGCTGCGCTGCCTCTAGCTTCTCGATGGACTCGAACGATCTGTTCCCGCCCGCCGACCGGGCGAAGATCGAGGCGCTCACGGAGGATCCGGACGCGAGGGTGAGCTACGAGCTGACCAAGGGGATGCTCGTCTGGTCGGATGAGAGGCCGCGCAACGTCGAAGCGTCGACGTTCAAGAAGCTCATCATGCTCCAGTCCTATCGATCCATGATGTACCGGCCGGAACAGTTCCGAGATAGCCAGGACGAGCTCGTTCGTGACTGGTTCGAGGCGTGCCGCGCGACGTGGGAAAAGGCGAGGGCCAGCGGCCTCCGGTGGATCGGCTTCGCGCCTTCGCGCACCGCGCCCGCGAACCTCGCGCTCCTCCTCGAGCTCGAGAAGATCGATTTCCCGGACATGTAGCGACTCGCCCCCTCGGCGCTCGCCCCGCGGCTACGCCGGCGCCGCGGTGAGGCGCATGCGCATCCCGGCCTCGGGCGTGGTGAAGGCCCGCGCGCTGGCCGCGACCGGGTGCGCGGGCGGCTCGAAGGCGTACCGGGCCGCGAGCGTCGCGAGGGTCAGGACCGCCGCGGCCATCGCGTAATGGTTGCCGATGCACTTGTGCCGGCCAGCGCCGAACGGGAGGTAGGCGTGGGCCGGCCGGGTGACGCCCTCCGCGAAGTGCTCGGGATGGAAGTCGTCCGGCCGGGACCAGTGGGCGGGGTGGCGGTGCAGCGTGTACGGGCTGACGGCGAGGATCGCGCCCCGCGGGATCGACACCCCGCCGAGGACGTCCCGCCGGGTGGCGATCCGGTTGATCACCCATACCGGCGGGTAAAGGCGCATCGACTCCTGGACGACCATCCGCGTGAAGCGCAGCCGGCGCGCGTCGGCGAACGTCGGCGGCCGCTGCCCGATCTGCTCCGACACCTCGGCGGCCAGCCGCCGCGCGGCGTCGGGGTGCGCCGCGAGCAGGTACCACGTCCAGGTGAGCGCGAGCGCCGTGCTCTTGTAGCCGCCCACGAGGAGCGTCGCGATCTCGTCGAGGAACTGCCGCTCCCCCATCGCCCCCGTGCTCAGCTCGTCGGCGAGCAGGCGCGTGAGCAGCACGTCGGGGGCGCGCGCCGCCTCCAGGCTCGCGCGGCGCCGCGCGACGAGGCGCGCCACGACCGCGCGGACCTGCGCGGCCGTCGCGGCGAAGCGCCGGTTGCCCGGCGTGGGCAGCCACGCCGGGGCCAGGAGCGGCGCGCCCATCGCCTCGACGAGCCGCGCCTCCATCTCCTCGTTCAGGGCGCCGAACTCGTGGACGTCGTCGCGCAGATCGGCGCCGATCAGCAGCTCGGCCAGGAGATCGAGCGCCAGGCGGCGCATCTCGCCCTCGACGTCCAGCACCGCGCCCACCTGCGTCGACCAGCGCGCCCCTGTCGCGGCCGCCGCGCGCGCGATGCCGCCCGCCATGCCCTCCACCGACCTCGGCTGGAACGACGGCTGCAGGAGCCGGCGCTGCCGGAGGTGAACGTCGCCCTCGGCCGTGAAGAGGCCGCGCCCGAGCAGCCGGCCCATCACCTCGAAGAAGCGCAGCCCGTCCTTCGTGGCGCCGCCGCCCTCGAGCGCGCTCGTGAGGATGCGCCCCGCCTCGTCGACGTCGTTGACGAGGTAGTTGGGAGCGAAGAGGTCGAAGAACGCGACCTCGCTGTAGCCGGACTCGCCGCTGCGGGTGAGCCTCCAGTAGAACGCGAGCGGGTTCGCCTTGAACTCCCGCGCGTTGCGCAGGCTGGCGCCGAGGCCCCGGGGGGCCGCCTGCGCCGCGGGGGCGCGCGCTGGCGCCGCGGGGGCGCGCGACGTGGCCGGAGCGCTCATGGCGAGCCCCTGCCCGGCCTCGCCCGCAGCACGGCGAAGAACGCCGGGATCCGCGTCGAGGTCTGGCCCGGCCGCATCGCGGCCGAGCGCAGCTCCGCGCTGCCGGCCTCGACGTGCTCCCACGACGCCTCGGGGAAGCACAGCGCGAGCTCCCGCGCGCCGAAGCGCGAAGGCGGCGGGAGCCCCGCCTCGAGGCAACGCAGCAGCGGCGCCGGGTAGTCGCCGCCCCGCGCCCCGAGGAACTCGAGGTACGCGAGCGCGCTGCCAGGGAAGTCGGTCTCCACGAGCAGCAGGGTGCCGCGCTCGCCGACGAGCGCGCGGCAGCTCTCGGCCAGGCGGCCTCGCTGCGCCGCATCGAGCGTGTGGAAGAGCCCGCGGACGAACACGTTGGCGGCGCCCACCTCGGCGCCAAGGCGCGCTCCGGCCCCCGCCTCGGTCATGTCCAGCACGCGAAACGAGACGCGCGGAAGAGCCGAGATCCCTCGAGGGACGGCGCCCGGCGAGACGGGCGCGGGCGCGGCGCCCGGCGAGACGGGCGCGGGCGCCGCGCTCGTCCGGTCGGGCGCCTCCGGCGCGGCGCGCGTCTCCCGCTCGGCGCGCGCCACGGCCTGCGCCGAGACGTCGACGCCCAGCGCGGCCGTGAACCAGGGCGCGAGGGCGCGCGTGTAGCGGCCGTTGCCGCACCCGATGTCGACGAGCGGAAGGGCCGAGTCCATGGCGCGGCGGGCCAGGCCGACGAGCCAGTCCCGCTCCTCCGCGCTGTCGCCGTCCCAGAGCACCTCGCCGTCGGGGCCGGTCTGCCGGACGCTGCTCCAGTAACGGTCCCAGGCTCCGCCCCGGGCCCTGAGCGCGCGCAGCCCGGCGCGGACGAGCGTGGGGACGAGGAGCGCCCTGCGCCAGGGGAAGCGCTGCGTCGACGCGCGATCGCTCGTCACGGCGCCCCCCGTGTCGCGAGCTCGAGCGACAGCGAGAACTGGAGCTCGAGGCAGTCGAAGACGGTGTCGATCATCCCCACGGCGATCTCGCGGCCGCGCGCGTCGAGCGCCTCGGCCTTGAAGGCGACGGCGTCGGCCTCCTCGTCGGGCTCGAGCGCGGGGTGCGACAGCGCGTGGCGGTCGGCCAGGTAGTCGAGCCGCAACGGGCGCTCGGCCTCGACCCGGCGCGCCAGCGCGCGCGTGTTCTCGAAGAAGGCGTCGCCGCTCGCCTCCAGCGCCTCCATCAGCCAGAACCGCAGCGCCGGCTCGGGGTGAGCGAACGCGAGCTTGACGAAGGCGGACATGCTCCGCCGCTGCGCCTCCGAGTGCTGGCTCGCGCAGTAGAACTCGAGCGTGTCGCTCGCGCTCCAGCCGAGCCGCCGGTCCATGTCGAGCTCGATCCAGTCGCGCAGGTACAGCCCGTGGTGGGACTGGAGATCGGCGACCCAGCGGTTGATGGCCCGCTCGCGCCGGTCCGTCGGCCGCCTGTACGCGAGGGCGTACACGTTCAGGTCCCGGTATCCCATGCAGTCCGGCGTCCAGAAGAGCGCGATGCGCCGGAGCTTCTCCTCGGGATCCACCGGGCCCGGCGCCCGCATCCACGCGAACAGCGCGTGCTCCGCCGCGGCGCGCTTGCGCTGCTCCAGCGCCCGCTGCACCGGCTCCTGGCTCGGCGCGACGGGCCCGCCCCGCCGGCGCGTCGGGCTCCCCTCGCCCGGCAACGGCGCGCGCCGGGGGGCGCGCGCCGCGGCGGCCGCGATGCGGGCCGTGGACGGCGGCCCGGCGTCTCCGGCGGCCCGCTCGGCGTGGCGGAGGAGCCTGTCGCTCTTGTCGCGGATCATCTCGAAGAGGCGGTTCACAAGCGCCGTGGCCCGGGCGCGCCGGCCCTCGTCGAGCGTCGCCTCCTCGAAGAGCCGGCTGTCGAAGAGCAGGTGCCCTATCTCCCGCTTCAGGTGGTACGGGCCGAAGTAGCGGTACTCCACGCCGGAGCTGCTCGTGAGCTCGGCGGCGGCGCCCGCGGAGGCCGTGAAGAAGACATGGCCCCAGGCCTCGATCGACTGCATCACGGCGGAGCGCACGAGAGGGTCCTCGTTCAGGGTGCACATCTGCATGATCTCCATGCCGTACTCCCTGAAAATCTCCGTCTCGGAGCCCGCGTAATACCACCCGAGCATGTCGCTCGCGCGCCAGCCGAGGCGCGTGTCGAGCCCGAGCTTCCGCCAGTCCTCGAGGAACAGCCTGGCGTGCGTCTCGTCCTCCCGCGTGTGCCTGTTGATGGCGCGCTCGAACGCGCTCGCGGGCGCCGGGTACCTCATGAACCAGCGGTTCATGTCGCTGAACCCCATGATGAAGTTCGCGATGATCGGCGCGAAATCGAACCTCGTCTCCAGCGACGTGGGGCCGCTCGCCATCCATCGGTAGAACGGGTGCGCGGCGATCTCCCGCTTCTTCTGCTCGATCAGCTCGACGACGTGCTTCATGGTGCCTCCCTCCGCTCCTCCCGGGCGACGCGCCGTCAATCGAACAGGACCCGCAGCGTCCTGAGCTCCTGGCCGAGCGGGCGGAACAACACCAGGTCCGGGGCGGCGTCCCGGGGCCGGAGGCGCGGGAAGCGGTCGAACAGGGTGCTGAAGAAGACCTGCGCCTCCAGGCGCGCCAGCGCCTGGCCCATGCAGGAGTAAGGGCCGATGGTGAAGCCGACCTGCCGCCCCGCGCCCTCCCGCGCGGGGTCGAAGCGGTCGGGCGCGGGGAACGCCTGCGGATCGCGGTTCGCCGCGGCGAGCGCGAGGACGAGCGTCTCGCCGGCGCGGATGTGCTTGTCGCGGATCGCGAGGTCGACCGTCGCCATCCGCCGCACCGAGGCGACCGCGCCGTGATACCGCATCATCTCGTCGAAGGCGTTCGGGAGGAGCGCGCGATCGCGCGCGAGCCTCGCCCGCTCCTCGGCGTGGTCGAACAGGATCTGCACACCGTTGCAGAGCTGGTTCGCCGTCGTGTGGTATCCGACGACGAGGAACATGATGCATTGCGCGACGATATACTCGTCGCTGAAGTGTGCGCCGTCCGGGTCCGCCTCCAGGAACACGCCCAGCAGGTCGGCGCCGGGCTCGCGCCTGCGCCGCGCGACGAGGGGCCGCAGGAACTCGGACAGCTCGATCATGCCCTCCTGACAGATGAAGAGCTGCTCCCGATCCCCCATCTCGAGGAGCTGGGATATCTTGTTCGAGCAGCGCAGGTACAGGTCGACGGCGTCGGTCGGGAGCCCGGTCATGCCGGCCACGACGCCCATCGCCATCGGGTGCGCGACGTCGTTGACGAGATCCATCTCCCCGCGCTGCGCCGCGGCGTCGAGCAGACCGTCGAGGAGCGCCTGGATCCGCGGGCGCTGGGCCTCGACGTGCTGCGGCGTGAAGTGGCGCTTGAGGAGCTTGATGAAGAGCGCGTGCCGCTCCGGATCGGCGCGGTCCCCCCATGCCAGAAAGATGCGCCGGAGGGGCCCGAGCGCGCGCTGGTCGGACGTCGGCAATCCCTCGATGCGCTTGAGCTCCTCCACGACGGAGAGCCGCGGGTCGCGGAGCGCCGCGCAGACATCCTGGTAGCTGGTGAGCACCCACGATTCGAGCTGAGGGCTCCAGTACACAGGCTCCTCGTCGCGCATCCGGTGGAGCAGCGGGTGCGGGTCGCGGAGCAGGGCGGGGTCGCGGAGATCGTAGGCGCGGACGGCGCGCAAGGGGGCTGCGGCAGACATGTGCAACGTTGCTCCTTCCGTGCAAAGGCGGTGAGGGCGACAGGCAGTGTCGGGATGAGCGAGCGCCGCGTCCCTCCAGCGTGGCCAGGGCGGCGCGTCCCGAAGGAGCCTATCGCGGCCCATCGCTTGTAGGAAAAGCAATCGACTGACAGAGGCGCCGAATCAGTGCTCGCGCTGGAGCAGCCTGCGAGTGCAGCAATCCGGCGCAACCGACGTGCCCCGCCGCCGAATCAGTGCTCGCGCCGGAGCAGCCTGCGAGCGCAGCAACTCGGCACGACGACGGCCGGCGTGACTCGACTCGTCGCGATGGAGCCGGAGAGAGCCGTACGCGACGACTCCGCAGCGCAGGTGTTCGCGGGACGCCTGCTCCACGCACCGAGGCAGCGGTCGCTCGTGGGTCTCGCGGGCGTGCGCGAGGAGCGACCCCGGATCCTCTCGCCCCGGCGCCGCGCGCTCGGCCGGGAGCTCCTGGCGCGCGTCGGAGCCCCTCGCGCGCGCGCCTGAACCCTTCCGGTCCGCGCCGGATGCGCGCTTCCTCGACGCCCCGCCCCGCTCGGCCCCCTGGCGTTCGCCACGCGATCGCTCTAGCTTCGCGCGCCCGCGGTCCCCGGCGGGATCACAGGCGCACGAAACGAGGAGAGAACCCCCATGCGCGTCTACATCATCGGCGCGGGCCCGGGCGATCCCGGGCTCATCACCGTCCGCGGCGCCGAGCTCGTCGCCCGCTGCCCGGTCGTCATGTACACGGGCTCCCTCGTGCCGCGGGAGGTCGTCGCCTCCGCGCGGCCGGACGCCCGGGTCATCGACTCTTCGGGCATGACCCTCGACCAGATCGTGGAGGTCTTCGTCGAGGCGCGGGACGCGGGGCACGACGTGGCGCGCGTGCACACGGGCGACCCGGTGCTGTTCGGGTCGACCGCCGAGCAGATGCGCCGGCTGGACGCGCTCGGGATCCCGTACGAGATCGTCCCCGGCGTCTCGTCGTTCACCGCGGCGGCGGCGGCGCTCGGGCGCGAGCTCACGCTGCCCGAGCTCTCGCAGACGGTGATCCTGACGCGCGCCGAGGGGCGCACGCCGGTGCCGCCGGCCGAGCGGCTCGAGGAGCTCGCGCGCCACCAGGCGACGCTGTGCCTGTTCCTGAGCATCACCCTCCTCAAGGACGTGACCGAGGCGCTCATCCCGTCCTACGGCGCCGACTGCCCGGTCGCGGTGGTGCACAAGGCGAGCTGCCCCGATCAGAAGATCGTGACGGGCACGCTCGCCGACATCCGGGAGAAGGTGCGCGCCGAGGGGATCAAGACCCAGTCGATGATCCTCGTCGGCCGCGTGCTCACGTCGACGGACTTCGCCGACTCGCGGCTCTATGATCCGGAGTTCAGCCACCGGTTCCGCAAGGCCGAGAAGAAGCCCCGCGATCCGCGCCCGGCGGAGGAGGGCTCGTGAGCGCGGAAGCGACGGCAGGTAGAAGAGGCCTCGTCATCGTCTACACGGGCCACGGCAAGGGCAAGACGACGGCCGCGCTCGGGATGGTGTTCCGCGCGCTCGGCCGCGGGATGCGCGTCGCCGTCGTGCAGTTCATCAAGGGGAAGTGGAAGACGGGAGAGCGCCTGTTCGCCGAGACGCTCCCGGGCCTCACCTTCCTCGTGATGGGGCGCGGCTTCACCTGGGAGAGCGACGACCTCTCGCGCGACAAGGCGGCGGCGCGCGCGGCCTTCCAGGAGGCCGCGGCGCTCATCGCCGGCGGCGAGCAGGACATCGTCGTGCTCGACGAGATCACGTATGCGCTCCATTACGGCTTCGTCGCGGAGGAAGAGCTCCTCGACGCGCTGCGCGCCCGGCCCGCGCACGTTCACGTGGTGATCACCGGCCGGAACGCCCCCGACGCGCTCGTCGCGCTCGCCGACCTCGTGACGGAGATGCGATCGGTGAAGCACCCGTTCGAGCAGGGCCACAAGGCGCAGATCGGGGTCGATTTCTGATGGCGCGGGCGATCCCCAGGCTCGTCGTCGCCGGCACGGCGAGCGGCGTGGGCAAGACGACGACCACGGTGGCGATCGCGCGCGCGCTCCGCGCCCGCGGGCTCAGGGTCGCGCTGTTCAAGTGCGGCCCCGACTACCTGGATCCGACGTACCACGCGCGCGCCGTGGCCGGGACGTCGCACAACCTCGACGGCTGGATGATGGGCCGGGACGCCGTGCTGTCGACGTTCGCGGCCGAGGCCGAGGGCGCCGACGTGGCGCTGATCGAGGGGGTGATGGGGCTGTTCGACGGCGCGAGCCCCACGGGCGAGGAGGGCTCGACGGCCGAGATCGCGAAGTGGCTCGACGCGCCGGTCGCGCTCGTGGTCGACGCGTCGGGGATGGCGCGCAGCGTCGCGGCGCTCGTGCAGGGGTTCGCTGGCTTCGATCCGGGGCTGCGCGTGGCCGCGGTCGTGTGCAACCAGGTGGGCAGCCGGGGGCACCTCGATATCCTTCGACAGGCGCAGCGCTCGCCGCCCGTGCTCGGGGGCCTGCCGCGCGAGCAGGCGCAGAGCTTCCCCGAGCGCCACCTCGGGCTGCGCACGGCCGACGAGGCCGCGCTCCCCGAGGCGCGGTTCGAGCACTGGGGCGCGCGGGCCGAGGAATGGATCGGGCTCGACGCGCTGCTCGAGATGGCGCGCGGGGCGCCGGCGTTGCCGGAGCCGGCGCAGGGCGCGACGGTGTCGCCGGGGCCGGCGCAGGGCGCGCCGGCGGGCGGGGCCCGCGCGGCAGCGCCCCGGGCGCGCATCGGCGTGGCGTTCGACGAGGCGTTCCACTTCTACTACGCGGACAACCTGCGCCGCCTCGAGGCCGCGGGGGCCGAGCTCGTGCGGTTCTCGCCGCTCCGCGACGCGCGCCTGCCCGAGGTCGACGCGCTCTACCTCGGCGGCGGCTACCCCGAGGCGCACGCGGAGCGGCTGGCCGACAACGCCGCGATGCGCGCGGAGATCCGCGCGTTCGCCGGCCGCAGGGGGCCGATCTACGCCGAGTGCGGCGGGCTCATGGTCCTGACCGAGGCGATCCGCACGCTCGACGGGCGCGCGCACCCGATGGTCGGGCTCGTGCCGGCCGAGGCCGTGATGTGCGAGAAGCTGCAGGCGCTCGGCTACGTGGAGGTCGAGACGCAGGTGCGCACGATCCTCGGCGGCGCCGGGCTCCGCTTCCGCGGGCACCAGTTCCGCTACTCCGAGCTCCGCCCGACGCAGGCAGCGCCGGCGCCGGAGCCGCCGCCCGCGCCCGCCGCGCAGGCGACGCCCGCCGCGCAGGCGTCGCCGCTTGCGCCCGCCGCGCAGGCGCCCCTGCCGATCGAGCACGCCTACTCCGTGCGGCGCCGGCGCGGCGGCCAGGTCGCGCGCGAGGGGTACCTGGCGCAGCGCGTCCTCGCCTCCTACGTCCACGCGCACTGGGCCTCGAACCCGCTCGTGCCCGAGGGGCTCGTGGCGAGCGCCGCCGCGCACCGGAAGGAGCTCGGACGTTGAGCGGCGCGCGCGCGGCGCCGCGGCGGGTCGCCCTCGTCGGCGGCGGCGTGCGCTCCGGCAAGAGCGCCTTCGCGCTCTCGCTCGGGCGCTCGCTCGGGGCGCGCCGCGCCTTCATCGCGACCGCCGAGCCGTTCGACGACGAGATGCGGGCGCGCATCGCGGCCCACGCCCTCGAGCGCGGCGACGCGTTCGCCACCGTCGAGGAGCCGCTCGCGCTGCCCGAGCGCATCGCGGCGCTCTCCGGCGTCGACGTCGTCGTCGTGGACTGCCTCACCCTGTGGCTCTCGAACCTCTTGCTCCGCGACGAGACCGAGGGCCGCCGGCTCGATCCGATCGAGGCGCGCATCGAGGAGCTCGCGGCCGCCGTGGAGTCGGCGACCCCCCACGTCGTCCTCGTCTCGAACGAGGTGGGCATGGGCGTCGTCCCCGAGAGCCGGCTCGGCCGGGCCTTCCGCGACCTCGCCGGCCGCGCGCACCAGCGGCTCAACCGCTCGGCCGGCGAGCTCTACGTGGCCGTGATGGGCGTCGTCCTGCGCCTGCGCCCCGGCCCGGTCGAGGTCGTGGACGGGGACGCGCGATGACCGCCGCCGCCGCGCTGCTCGTGGCCGTCGCGCTCGACCTCGCCTGCGGCGAGCCCCCGGCCGCCGTCCACCCGGTCGTGTGGATGGGCTCCATGATCCAGGCCCTGAAGCGCCGCGCGCCGCGCTCCGGCCGCGCGGCCGAGCTCGTCTTCGGCGCCGTCATGGCCCTCGCCGTCCCCTGCCTCTTCGCGGCGCTCGGCGCCGGGCTCGCGGCGCTGATCGCCCCGCACCCGCTCGTTGGCCTCACTTTGTCAGGACTGTTGCTGAAGCCGACGTTCGCGCTGCGCGCGCTCCGCGACGCGGCCTTCGGCGTGCGCGACGCCCTCGCGGCCGGCGACCTCCCCGCGGCGCGCTTCGCCCTGCGGAGCCTCTGCAGCCGCGACCCGTCCGAGCTCGACGAGCCCGCGCTCGTGGCGGCGTCGGTCGAGTCGGTGGCGGAGAACGCGTCGGACAGCTTCGTCGCGCCGCTCTTCTACTTCGCCCTGTTCGGGCTGCCGGGCGCGCTCTTCTACAGGGCGGTGAACACCCTCGACGCCATGGTGGGGTACCGCGGCCGCTACGAGTACCTGGGCAAGGCGTCGGCGCGGCTCGACGACGCGCTGAACTTCGTGCCGGCGCGGATCACGGCCCTCCTGCTGCTCGCCGCCGGGTGGCTGCGCGGCGCCGACGCGCGCCGCGGCCTCGCCGTGCTGCTGCGCGACGGCGGGCGCACCGAGAGCCCGAACGCCGGGCGGCCGATGGCGGCGATGGCCGGGCTGCTCCGCGTCGAGCTCGAGAAGCGCGGCCACTACCGCCTCGGCGACCCGATCGAGCCGCTCCGGCGGGGGCTCATCGACGAGGCGTGCCGGATCGTCGCGCTCGCGTCGCTTCTCTTCGCCGCGATCGCGGCGGCCGCGCTCGCGGCGGGTTCCACGATGGGAGAGGGGCTCCTTCGATGACAGCGCTCACGGTGATGGTGCAGGGCACGGCGTCCTCGGTCGGCAAGAGCCTCCTGTGCACGGCGCTCTGCCGGATGTTCCAGCGGCGGGGCCTTCGGGTCGCGCCGTTCAAGTCGCAGAACATGGCGCTGAACTCGTTCGCGACCCTGGACGGCGGCGAGATCGGCCGGGCGCAGGCGGTGCAGGCCGAGGCGGCGCGCGTCGCGCCGACGGTCGAGATGAACCCGATCCTGCTCAAGCCGGAGGGCGACTCGCGCTCCCAGGTGGTCGTCCTCGGCAAGCCCATCGGGAGCCTCCACGCGCGCGACTACTTCGCTTACCGCGGGGAGCTCAAGGACATCATCGCCCGCTCGCTCGGGCGGCTCCGCGAGGCGCACGACGTCATCGTGATCGAGGGGGCGGGCAGCCCCGCGGAGATCAACCTGAAGGACCGCGACATCGTGAACATGCACGTCGCGCGCGTCGCCGACGCGCCGGTGCTCCTCGCCGGCGACATCGACCGCGGCGGGGTGTTCGCCGCGCTGGTCGGGACGATGGCGCTCCTCGAGCCGGACGAGCGCGCGCGCGTGGCCGCGTTCGTCATCAACAAGTTCCGCGGCGACATCAAGCTGCTCGAGCCGGGGCTCGAGATGCTGACGGCGCGGACGGGCGTCCCGGTGCTCGGCGTCGTGCCTTACCTGAAGCAGCTCCGCATCGCGGACGAGGACTCGGTGGCGCTGGAGAACCGGCGGCGGCGGGGGCCGGCGGGCCCGGGGGAGCTCGACATCGCCGTCGTGCGGCTGCCGCGGATATCGAACCACGACGACGTGGAGCCGCTGGAGCACGAGCGGGGCGTCGTGGTGCGGTTCATCGAGCGGCCGGACGAGATCGGCGGCGCGGACCTCGTCGTGCTCCCCGGGACGAAGAGCACGATGGCCGATCTCGCGTGGCTGCGCGCGAGCGGGCTCGCGGAGGCGGTGGCGGCGCGCGCCCGGCAGGGCGGGTGGACGCTCGGGATCTGCGGCGGCTGCCAGATGCTCGGCGGGGCGATCGAGGACCCGGAAGGCGTCGAGTCGGCCGAGCCGTCGGCGCGAGGGCTCGACCTCCTCGAGGTGTCGACGCGGTTCGAGCGGACCAAGACGACAGCGCAGGTCCGGGCGCGGATCGCGGGCGACTCGTTCCTTGGCATGGCGGGCGCGGCGGGCGCGGCCGGGGCAGAGCTGACCGGCTACGAGATCCACATGGGCCAGGTGGAGCGGGCGCCCGGCGCGCGCGCGGCGTTCGCGATCGCGTCGAGGAGCGGACGGGCGGAGCCGGCGCTCGACGGGGCCGTGTCGGCGGACGGCGCCGTCGTGGGGACGATGATCCACGGCATCTTCGAGAACGACGGGCTCCGGCGCGCGCTGCTCGCGGCGCTGCGCGGGCGGCGGGGGCTCGCGGCGCCCGCGGGCGAGCCGGCGATCCCGAGCCGTCACGACGAGTACGACCGGCTCGCCGCCGCCGTGGAGGCGAGCCTCGATCGGGCGCTGCTCGACCGCATCGTGGGGCTCGACGCGCGGGTCCGGGACGCCGCCGAGGCGCGATGAGCGGCGCGGCGGGCCGATCGCAGGATCGTTCGAGCCCGTAGCGAGCCCCCGAAAACGACACGGGTGTCAAGCCCGAGCCACCTCGGGGGCGAGAGTTCACACGGGCTGCACGCGGGGCCCCCGGTCGCTGCGGGAATCGTGCTCACCCCGAAGGACGTAATCCGCGCAACGTGGGACCTGTGCATACTGCGTACGCTTGCGGGGGTTCGACAGCGCATCAGCGGTTTGCGCATTCCCCCTGCCGGGAGGAGGACACATGAAAGCACTGAAGTGCGGCGCGCTGGTTCTTGGGCTGCTCGCGGGGGCGTGCGACGGATCACCGTCGGCCGGATCAGGGGAAGAGGGCGATATCGGACGGATCCGCGTGGCGCTCTCCACGCCCGGACCGACGTATGACGTCGCCGCGATGAACATCCGGGTCGTGAACGCCTACGATGGCTGTTACTACGGGGAAGCCGTCGCCGAGGCGACCGTTCCCCTGGAGGAAGAGGCGCTCCCGGCGGACCTGATCCCGTCCGGCGGAGCGAACCATCCGTTCGCGGATGCGCTGTTCGTTCTCCCGCCTGGAGACTACTGGGTCTGCGCCACACCGCAGACGGAGCTCGGTACGCCCTCGTCGTATTGCTATATGGCTGAAAACTACGTCACGGTGTTCGGCGGCTCGACCACCGAGACGGCGCTTGTCTCGCACTGCAGCGGTCAGGCAAACGGCGGGCTCGACGTGATCGCGGCGCTCAACTCTCCGCCGGTGATCGACGATCTCGACATCGCCGAGAGCAAGTTCATCACCACGTGCGAGGAGGCGACCATCACGGTCAGCGCCAGCGACCCGGATGGCGACGACGTCTGGTACGAGTGGGTCCAGGTCTCTGGACCGGCGTGGGGCGCGCTCTCGCCGAACGGCGCGACGGCGACGTTCAGCGCCCCGCTGGCCGGCAATTACGAGCTCGGCGTCATCGCGTACGATTCGTGGGGCTACGGCACCTCGCTCACGTTCCCGATCCACGTCTCGCTGGAGGAGGACTGTGAAGGAGGAGGCGGCGGTGGTGGTGGCGGCGGCGGCGGCGGCGGTGGCAGCGCCGAGGTGTGTCAGCGAGGGAACGACATCGGGAGGGAGAGCTCGCCGTGGGTCGTGTGCGCCGCGGACGAGCGCTCCGCGTGGGTCTCGGCCGACAGCTCGGGCTTTTACCACCTCGATCTCATCTGCCAGGAGCTCGGTTATGCGGCCGCCGGGGCGTTCGGCGGCACGTGCGGTAACGTCTGCGGCTACTGCGAGGAGCCGACGTCCTGCGATGCACCCGGACAGCGGATCTTCGACGGCAACGGGGATTGCGACGTCGACGAGTGGGGCCGCATGATCTGCTACACGGTCCAGTGGGAGTGCGTGAACTGACGCGCCTGACGCGTGAACCGACGCGTGAACCGACGCGTGAACTGACGCGTGAACTGACGCGCGCCTGACGCGGCCGTCCCGCCGTCAAAGCCGTCTCCTCTCGATCCCCCCTCGCGCCCGATCACCGAAGGCTCGCTCGAGCCATAGGCGATCCCGACGCGCACTCCGCACCTCGTGCGCGCGCCTCATCCCACGAGCCATCGACGTGAATGTCAAGCCCGGACATCTCGCCGGCATCGACGTCACACAGGCGTCTTGTGCGATGACCACAGCATTGTGGGAATCGTGCTCATCACCGCGAAGTCGCTTCTCGTCACATGAGACGTGTGCATACTACATCTGCGGGGGTTGGCGAGCGCATCACGTTCTGTGCGCGTTCCCCCCGCCGGGAGGAACAGGACAATGAGAGCACTGAAGTGCGGCGCGCTGGTTCTTGGGCTGTTTGCCGGGGCATGCAACGGTTCACCTGCGCCCGAGTCCGGTGAGGAGGGCGAGGTCGGGCAGGTCCGCGTGGCGCTCTCCACGCCAGGACCCACGTACGATGTCTCCGCGATCAACATCCGGGTCGTGAACGCCTACGACAGCTGTTATTACGGGGAGGCCGTCGCCGAGGCGACGGTGCCCCTGGAGGAGGAGGCGCTGCCGGCGGACCTGAGCCCGTCCGGCGGCGAGAATCATCCCTTCGCGGATGCGCTGTTCGTCCTCCCGCCTGGCGACTACTGGGTCTGCGCGACGCCGCAGTCCGAGTACGGCGGTCCCTCGTCGTACTGCTATACGTCCGAGGGCTACGTCTCGGTGTTCGGCGGCTCGACCGTCGAGACGACGCTCGTCTCGCACTGCAGCGCCCAGCCGAACGGCGGGCTCGACGTGATCGCGGCGCTGAACTCGCCGCCGCAGATCACCGATCTCGACATCGCCGAGAGCAAGTTCATCACCACGTGCGAGGAGGCGACGATCACGGCCAGCGCCACCGATCCGGACGGCGACGAGGTGACCTACTACTGGTACCAGGTCTCCGGACCGAGCTGGGGGGCGCTCTCGCCCGACGGCGCGACGGCGACGTTCAGCGCGGCGGTGGCCGGCAACTACGAGCTGGGCGTGATCGCGTACGACACGTGGGGCTACGGCACCTCGCTCACGTTCCCGATCCACGTCTCGCTGGAGGAGGAGTGTGGCGGCGGCGGCGGCAGCGCGGAGGTGTGCCAGACCGGGAACGACATCGGGTTCGGCTCGCCCTGGGTCGTGTGCGATGCGGACGAGGACACGGCGTGGGTCTCGGCCAACATCGAGGGCTACTTCCATATCGACCTCATCTGCCAGGAGCTCGGCTACGCGGCCGCCGGCGCCATCGGAGGCACCTGCGGTAACGTGTGCGGGTACTGCGAAGGGGCGACCTCCTGCGAGAGGCCGGGGCAGCGGTTCTTCGACGGCGGCGGCGACTGCGGGGTGGACGAGCTCGGCCGCTACATCTGCTACACGGTCCAGTGGGAGTGCGTGAACTGACCGACGCCTGATGCGGTAAGCCTGCCGGGGAGGCGTCTCCTGATTGACTCCGCCTGGGCGCGCGGACTCCACGTCAGCGCGCCCAGGCTCGTCCCCATCACACCTCGACCGCCTCGACGCGATCGGCGCAACACCGCCGACCTACCAGCGGGCGCTGTAGCAGGCGCCGCTGTCGGCCGCCGCGTCGCTTTCGCCGTCGCCGTCGACGCCCGTGGCGCTGCTGTCCTCTCCGGCCGCGGCGACGACGAGCGTGGTGGCCGAGAGGGAGAGCCGCGCCCCGAACGCGTCCGACGCGCCGGTGTTCGCCGCCTTGATGTACGAGGCCTGCACCCAGGCGCCGCCGGAGCGCTCGAACAGGTACGCCGCCCCGCTGGCGGGAGCGCCGTTGTCGGACTCGACGCCGCCCCACCCCGCGGCGCTGCTGTCCTCTCCGGGCGCGCCCACGGCGAGGAAGTCGTCGTCGATCGAGACCGATGAGCCGAACGCGTCGCCGGCCTCTGCGTTCGACGCCTTGAGATAGGCCTGCTGCGCCCACGCGGCCCCGCCGCGCGTGAACACGTAGACGGCGCCGCTCCCGGGCGCCGCGTCGTCCGCCTGCGCGCCGTTCACGCCCGTCGCGCCGCTCGCCTCGCCCGTCGCGCCAACGACGAGGGTGTCTCGATGGATCGCGACGCTCGCGCCGAACGCGTCGCCCGCGCCGGTGTTCGAGGCCTTCACGTACGCCTGCTGCGTCCACGAGGCGCCGCCGCGCGTGAACACGTAGACGGCGCCGCTCCCGGCCGCCGCGTCGTCGGCCTCTACGCCGTTCACGCCCGCCGCGCTGCTCGCCTCGCCTGTCGCGCCCACGGCCAGGGTGTCCCTGTAGAGCGCGACGCTCGCGCCGAACCGGTCGTCCCGTCCGGTGTTCGACGCCTTGAGGTACGCCTGCTGGGTCCACGCCGCGCCGCTGCGCGTGAACACGTAGGCGGCGCCCGCCTGAGACGCGCTGTTGTTGGACTGCGCGCCGTTCACGCCGGTGGCGGAGCTGTCCTCGTTGGGCGCGCCCACGACGAGGACGTCGCCGTCGAGCGCCACCGCGTGGCCGAACTGGTCCTGCGCCTCCGTGTTGGACGCCTTGAGGTAGGCCTGCTGGGACCACGTCGCGCCGCTGCGCGTGAAGACGTAGACAGCGCCGGCGTTCGGCGCGGTGTTGCTCCCCTGGTCGCCGTTCACGCCGCGGGCGCTGCTGTCCTCCCCCGGCGCGGAGACGGCCAGCGTGTCGCCCGAGAGCGCGAGGCTGTGGCCGAAGTTGTCGGTCCGGTCCGAGGTGGACGGCTTCAGGTACGCCTGCTGGACCCAGGCGACGCCCTCGCGCGCGAACACGTACACGGCGCCGCTGATCTTCGAGTTGTCGGTCTGGTCTCCACCGACCCCTGTCGCGGCGCTGGCCTCCAGGAGCGCGGATACGGCGAGCGTGTCGCCGTCGAGCGCGACAGCGTAGCCGAACTGGTCGCCCGCGTCCGTGTTGGAGGCCTTGAGGTACGCCGAGGCGATGCCGCCGCGGAGGACCACAACACCATACGTCGTCGCGTCCCCGCTCGGCGCGGTGACCTCGACGGTGATGGCCGTGGCGCCGCCCTCGGTGAGCGCGATCGGCGGCGAGGCGCTCCCCGAGGCGACGGGGGTGCCGTTGACCTCGATGGCCGCGCCCGGCGCCGACGCTGTCGGCGTCACGGTGATCGACGCGATGTGATCCTCGACGGACACGACATACAGCGCCGCGCCAGGGTCGAAGTCGGGGCTCAGGCTGCCGCTCGAGACAGCGAGGCCGGAGAGGCTCGAGTCCGCGCTCGCGCACGCCCCCGCGACGCACGCCTCGCCGGCGCCGCAGGTGGCGCCGGCGCTGGCCCCGGCGCAGTCGCCGGTCGCGCCGCAGTAGGTCTCGTCGGTCGCCGGGTCGACGCAGCCGCCGCCGCAGGCGACGAGGGGCGGCGCGCAGGAGGCCTCGCACGCGCCGTGGCTGCAGATCTCGCCCGCGCCGCAGACGGCGCCCGCGTCGCTTCCGCGGCAGTCGCCGGCCGCGCCGCAATGATCGCGGTCGGTGGCGGGGTCGACGCACGTGCCGTCGCACGCGACGAGCCCGCGCTGGCACGACAGCTCGCACGCCCCCGCGCCATTGCAGATCTCCCCGGCCGGGCACGCGACGCCCGCGCTGTCCCCGCGGCAATCGCCGGTCGCGCCGCAGTGATCGCGGTCGGTCGCCGGGTCGATGCACGTGCCGTCGCACGCGACGAGCCCGCGCTGGCACGACAGCTCGCACGCCCCCGCGCCATTGCAGATCTCTCCGGCCGAGCAGGCGACGCCCGCCCTGTCCCCGCGGCAGTCGCCGGTCGCGCCGCAGTGTTCGCGGTCGGTCGCCGGGTCGATGCACGTGCCGCCGCACGCGACGAGCCCGCGCTGACACGACAGCTCGCACGCCCCCGCCCCGTTGCAGATCTCGCCGGCCCCGCACGCGACGCCCGCGCTCTCCCCGCGGCAGTCGCCCGTCGCGCCGCAGTGGTCGCGGTCGGTGTCGGGGTCGACGCACGTGCCGCCGCACGCGACGAGGCCGCGCTGGCACGACAGCTCGCACGCCCCCGCGCCATTGCAGATCTCGCCGGCCCCGCACGCGACGCCCGCGTTCTCCCCGCGGCAGTCGCCCGTCGCGCCGCAGTGATGGCGATCCGTGTCGGGGTCGACGCACGTGCCGTCGCACGCGACGAGCCCGCGCTGGCACGACAGCTCGCACGCCCCGGCGCCATTGCAGATCTCGCCGGCCGCGCACGCGACCCCCGCGCTGTCCCCGCGGCAATCGCCGGTCGCGCCGCAGTGATGTCGATCGGTGTCGGGGTCGACGCACGTGCCGTCGCACGCGACGAGCCCGCCCTGACACGACAGCTCGCACTCCCCCGCGCCGTTGCAGATCTCGCCGGCCGCGCACGCGACCCCCGCGCTGTCCCCGCGGCAATCGCCCGTCGCGCCGCAGTGATGGCGATCGGTGTCGGGGTCGACGCACGTGCCGTCGCACGCGACGAGCCCGCTCTGGCACGACAGCTCACATTCACCGGCCCCATTGCAGATCTCGCCGGCCGCGCACGCGACCCCCGCGCGCTCCCCGCGGCAGTCGCCCGTCGCGCCGCAGTGGCTGCGGTCGGTGTCGGGGTCGATGCACGTGCCGTCGCACGCGACGAGCCCGCTCTGGCACGACAGCGCGCACTCCCCGGATCCGTCGCAGATCTCGCCGGCCGCGCACGCGACCCCCGCGCTGTCCCCGCGGCAATCGCCCGTCGCGCCGCAATGGTCGCGATCGGTGTCCGGGTCGACGCACGTGCCGCCGCAGGCCAGGCGCCCCGCCGTGCACGTCACCGCGCACTCGCCTGCTCCGTTGCAGAGCTCACCCGCCCCGCAGGCGACGCCGCAGGCCCCGCAGTGCGCCGGATCGGTGGACAGATCCGCGCACACATCGCCGCACAGCGCCTGGCCTGTCCCGCACTGGGGTGCTCCGCCGCTGCTCGACCCGGGGGAATCGCTCGAGCAGGCCGCGATGAGGAAGGCGAAGCTCAGGAGAAAGAAGAACCGCAGGTGGGGCATGGTCAACCTCGATGGTAGGCCGTGGCGCGGACGACGACGGGTGACTGCAGGTGCTATCTGGCCGATGCGCTCCGGGTCCCGATCGCGCATCGCGCGAGGCGCGGCTGCGTCGCGCAGCGCGCTCTCGAAAGGAGATCGGCTGTCGAGGGTAGACGATCCGCGCGCCGCGGAGCCAACAGGAACGACACGAGGCCCCGCGGCCCGCCGCTCACGCCACGGCGCCGCGCGCGGCCTCGTCCCGGATGCGCCGGAGCAGCTCGTCGAACACCTCCGCGCGCACGATCCCGCCGGTCGCGCGGTCGTGGCCGGCGGCGAAATCGGGGCCGGCGTCGGGCAGCAGCGCGGTGAGCGCCGCCCGGAGGTCGAGCGGCAGGTGGGATCGCACCGAGAAATGCACGCGGCCCGGCATGTAGCCGCGGTTGGCGACGAGGACGATCCGGTCGGGGAGCCGGCGCGTCCACGCGCTCGCGACGGGGCCGTGGACGCGGTACGGCTCGTCGAGCTGGATGACCGCCCAGCGCCCGTGGACGCGCGGCGCGACGCGGATCGCGCGCCGGGTCGCCGCCGACACCTCCTCCTTGAGCGCGCGCAGCCGGCGCGCCGCCTCGCCGCCGCCGCGCGCGAGATCCGCGGGGCGCTCGGCCTCGAGCAGCGCCTCGAGCGCGACGCCCGCGTCGTGGGCCGCCGAGCGGCCGGCGGCGTTCACCAGCGCGACGGCCTCGCGCAGCGCCGACAGGCCGTGCTGCCGGGCCGCCGCCGCGACGAGCGGGTGCCGGCGCGCCCCGTCGCCGAGGTCGCCGAGCAGGCCCAGCGCCGCGAGCCACGCGCGCGGCGCGATCGGCGCAAGCGGCTCGACGACCGGCGCGAGGAGCTCGTACGTGAGCGCGCTCGTCGAGGTCTCCGGGTCGTCCCCGAGCGTGCTCACGAAGGCCTCCACCTCGGGCGCCTGCGCCGGGTCGATCCGGTGGTGGTCGACGATCAGCGTCGGTATCGTGAACAGCCGCCCCGGCCGAGATCCCGTGTCGAGCACCACGGCGAGCGCGGCGCCCGTCGCCAGCACGCGCGCGCCGAACGCGGCGCCATGCACGTTGTCCCCCTTCCCGGGCGTCTCCGGGGCCACCTCGCCGCCGAGGGCACGGACAGCGAAGCAGACGAGCGCGGCGGACGACGTCCCGTCCGCGTCGGCGTGGTACACGACGGCCACCCGGGCGCCCTGCGCCCCGGCGCGGCAGAGGAGATCCCGCGCGGCCTCGCGGGCCTTGTCGGCGGACAGCATGGAATAAAATTGCTGCAAGCCCGATGCCGGTGAGCCGAGGACGACACACCCTGTCGGCATGATTCGACTCGGCCATGTCTGTCAGTCGCTCGGAATGCCGGAGCCCTCGCTGAAGAGCGCCCAGCTCGGTCGCTACCTCAAGGGCCTTGTCGATCTCACGCCGATCTACAGGTACAACGCCGAGTACGTCCGGCGATCTCTCGTGTACTCGACCGGCCTCGGCCTGACGGCGCACCGCATCTCGAGCGACCTCTTCCCGCTCCTCGACATCGCGCCGGGCGCGCGCATGCTGGTGCCGGACCTGCGATCCGTCCGCCGCGCAGCCGAGCGGGGCGATGTGCACCTGTCGAATCATCCGAGCCAGTTCGTCGTGCTCTCCTCGCCGCGCGAGGAGGTGCTGCAGAACTCGCTCGCGATCATGAACGACCAGGGCTGGGTCATGGATCTGCTCGGCGCGCGGGGGTCGATCACCCTTCACGGCGGCGGTGTCTACGGCGACCGCGAGAGCACCGCCGCGCGGCTGCGGGAGGGCATCGCGCGGCTCGCGCCGCGGGCGCGCGAGCGGCTCGCGCTGGAGAACGACGAGCGCTGCTGGACGGTGCCGGAGCTGCTCGACGCCACCGGGGGCGAGGTGCCCATCGTGTTCGACAACCTGCACTGGTCGGCGAACCCGCGGAGCGCGCCGTACGAGGTGGAGCTCGAGGCAGCGCTCCGCTCCTGGCCGGCGGATCGGCTGCCCGAGCTGCATTACAGCGAGCAGTGGAAGGGAAAGCCGGCCGGGGCGCACGCCGAGCACATCACCGGCCGCGGGCTGCTCCGCTTCTGCGAGGAGATCGAGGAGGCCTCGGGCGGCCGTGAGGTGGTGGTGATCGTGGAGGCGAAGCAGAAGGATCTCGCCATCGTGCGCGCCCTCGACGAGCTGACGGCCCGGCAGCGGGCGCGGATCGAGGCGCTCGTCCCGGGCCTCTCGGTGGCCTCGGCCCGGAAGAGCGCTGTCAGCCCTCCGCGCCTTGGATCGCCCGCCGCTGGCCGCTGAGCGCCAGTCGCCGGTCTCGAGAGGATCCCGGGCGCGCGGCGCGTCACCGCTTCGTCAGCCGCATGTAGTACTTCATCGGATCCACGCTCACCGCCCCTTCTTCGGCCTCGACACCGAGCGTCAGCGAGGAGCCATCGATGCAGAACGGCACCTCCTCCGGCACCCCATCGTCGCTCGTCGTCGTCAAGGTGGTGCCGGAGACCGACCAGGTGCCGTCCTCGGTGGCGGAGGTCCCGTTGTAGACCAGGTCGCACGCGCAGCTCGCGCCCGCGGCTGCGCACGTCACCGAGGCGAGGGGCGAGCCCTCCGTGCCCGCGATCGACTTCAGCCCCTCGTCGAGCTGCGCGCACGTGAACGTGACGCCGTCCTGGGTGAGGCACGCCGGCGGGTAGACCACCCTCATCGGCCCTCGCACCGCGGACGTCACGACATAGGTGCCGTCGGACCTGAACTCGGCGCTCCCGCTGAAATCGACGCCGTCGATGTCGATCTCGGCATTGCATCCCTCCGTGAGATCCCGGAACAGCGAGGCGTCGAGGCACATGTCCGCGATCGACCAGGCTCCGGTCGGGTCGCCGCCGCACGCCGCGACCTCTCCGCAGGCGGCTCCACCGTCGCCGCTGCTGTCGTCGCCGCACGCGGGCAGCAAGAGGAGGGGCACCGCGAGCAAGCTCGAGCACCTGCGAGAGATTGACTTCATTCTATTCTCCATTGGAAGAGAGGGATCCCGGGACCCTTCCCTGAAGGGCATAACAGGATCCACGGCCTGCGGGGAAGCAGAGCCCGTTCGCGCTCCATGGCACCGTGGATCGCGGGGAGCGCCGCCCGAACCACCACCGGCACGCACACGACAGTTTATGTCTTCTCCTCGCTGCCGTTTGGCCTCACTGTGTCCCGCGAGGATGAACAGCACACGAGCGAGCCATGGCGGCCGGGCACGGCGTCTCCCCGCCGCGATCGCGGCGCTCCCGGCGCTGCTCGCCGCCCTCGCGGGCTGCGGGGACCGGCAGCGCCCGCCGGACGGCCTCGCGGGCAGCGCCACCTCCACCGCCGCGCAGCCGCCGCCCGACGCGGCCCCGCCGGCCGCGACCGCCGCGGCCTCGGCGACGGCCTCCTCGTTCGCCGCCGCCTCCGCGCACCCGGCCGTGCCCACCGCGGTGCCCAGCGCGTCGAGCGACGTCGTCGCGGGCGCGTCGCAGCGCTACGACGCCGGCCCCTCGGTGATCGCGTCGGACAGCGTCGACGGCGCCGCCCTCAGAAAGCGGCACGTCGCGCGGATCAAGGCCGACGATTCCCCCGTCACCGTGCTGCGCGGCCAGGGTCCCCTGGATCTCGGCAAGCGCATCTGCGAGGCGGTGGTGCCGCGGCGGCCCGCGGCGACGCCCGTGCTCCTCAAGCCGAACCTCTGCGGGTTCGACAGCGTGAAGGACCCGGCGAAGCACAAGGGCGACGACGGCGTGACAGGCCGGATCACCCAGCCCGAGTTCGTGCGCGGCGTCGTTCAATGCCTCAAGGCGCGCGGCCACACGAAGATCACGATCGCCGAGGGGTGCGGCCACTCGCACAAGTTCTGGAAGGATCTCGCGAAGCGCACCGGCTACGAGGCGATGGCCGCCGAGGAGGGCGTCGCGCTCGTGGCCATGGACGACGACGGCGTCTACGACGTCGCCGGGGACAGGCCCGGACAGCCCCTCGCCATCCGCGGCATCCAGGCGAGCCACGTGCCGACGCTGCTCATGCCGCGGCTGCTCGCCGAGCACCTCGATCGCGGGCTGTTCCTGTCGCTCCCCCGGATCAAGATGCACCGGTATTCGGTCATCTCGGCCGGCATCAAGGGCATGCAGGGGACGGTCATGCTGTCGGACAGCGCGCCCGCCTACAAGCAGAAGTGGCGGATGCACCGGGAGCTCAAGCCGTACCTCGATTCGAGGTCGGCCGGGCAGGACGACCGCGCGCTCTACCTCTCGTCGCTCCGGGTCTTCGCCGAGCGGATGGTCGACGTGCTCGAGATCTCGACGCCGGACGCGGTGCTCGGCGACGGCGCGCCGGGGATGGGCGGCGACGGCTTCCAGGTCCTGCGCCCCACCGCGGAGATGGTGGCGATCGGCGGCACGAACCCGGTGCGCGTCGACCGCGTCGTGGCGGAGTTCATGGGGGTGTGGAACAGCCCCGCGCTCGCGCGCGAGCTCGGCGGCCACCGGACGTCGCCGCTCATCGAGGCCGCGGCGAAGCGCTTCGGGCTGGATCTCCAGGCGACGGCCATCACGGGAGACGGGGCAGACCTGCTGAAGAGCCCGAGACCTGTGCACTACAAGGCGATGGCGCCGTTCCGCCTCGACTGGGAGCCCGGCCAGGCGCCCCTGCCCGGCGGGCCCGCGAAGGCGCCCGACCCCGCGCCGCGGCCCGCGCCCGAGGCGCCCGCCGGCCAGCAGGACGCCGGGGCGGGCGCCGCCCCCCCGAAGCCGGAGGCGCGCGCGTCGCGGCTCTTGCCGGGCGAGGAGATCGCGATCGACGGCAAGGCCGACGACGCGGCCTGGAGCCGCGCGAAGGCCGTGCAGTGGGACACCGATTACGCCGGCAAGAGCACCGGGATCCTGACGCGGGCGCGGTTCCTCTGGTCCAAGGACGGGCTCTATGCGCTCTTCGAGCTCTCGAGCGCCGGGCTCAACACCGATCGATCGAAGCCGGTCGGCGTCGAGCGAACGGGGCTTTACAAGGAGGATTGCGTCGAGCTCTTCCTGACGCCGGCGCCGGCGTCGCCGGAGCGGTACTTCGAGGTGGAGATCGGGCCTTTCGGGCATTTCTTCGACATCGCTGTCGATCGCGGCGCGCGCCAGGAAGACACGGGGTGGTCGAGCGGCGCCACGATCGCGACGAGCCGCCGCGCCGCGGCGCGAACGGCCGTGATCGAGGCGCTGCTCACGGCGCCGGGCATCGTTCAGGCGCTCGCCCCGAAGGAGCGGCTGCCCATGAACCTGTACCGCATGGAGGGGAAATCCCCGCGCCACTACCTCGCGTGGAGCCCGCCCAGGACGAAGAAGCCGAACTTCCACGTGCCCGAGGCGTTCGGAGCGCTCGTGATCGAGCCCTGAGCCGGGCAGGCGGCACACCTCGTGTCGCGAGCACCGCGCGGCGGGCTCTTCCGCCCCCTCCCGCCGCGCGGCGCTTGCGGCGCGCGCGGTCCGCGCCATCGTCCCTGCGCATGCCGATCATCACGGGGGTCGTCCCCTCGCCCGACAAGCCCGGTCACGTCGTCATCCTCGTCGACGGGGTCGCCTTCGCCACGGTCCCCGAGGAGCGCGCCGCGGGCCTCGCGCCCGGGCAGAGCAGCCCGGGGACGGCGGCGGAGCCGCTCCGGCCTGCCGGCGAGGGCGCCCAGAAGACGTACGAGCGGGCGCTGCGGCTCCTCTCGTTCCGGGCGCGGTCGGCCAGGGAGCTGGAGAAGCGGCTGATCGAGAAGGGCGAGCCCCGCGAGCACGTGGCGGCCGCGATCGCGCGACTCTGCGCGAACGGGCTCCTCGACGACGCGCGCTACGCCGAGGCGAAGGCGCGCGCCGGCATCGTGGGCAGGCCGCGATCGCGCCGCAGGATCGAGCAGGACCTCGCCCGGAAGGGCGTCGCCCGCGACGTGGCCGACGCGGCGATCCGGCAGGTGATGGCCGACGAGGGGACGGATGAGCTCGCCGTGGCGGAGCGGGCGGCGCGCAAGAAGCTGCGCACCCTGGGGCGCCTCGAGCCCGCGGAGCGGCGGCAGAAGCTCTATGCCTTCCTCGCGCGGCAGGGCTACGCGCCCGACGTCGTGCGCCGGGCGATGCGCGCGGTGAGCGACGCCGTGGACGCGACCGACGCCCCGCCGCCCGACGACGACGAGGCATAACGCCACGCTGCGTTCGCGCCCCGCCGGGCCGCCGCTCCCCCCCGACACGCCCCCTCGGTCGGCACTTCTCTGGCCACCTCCGCCACGCTACAAGGGGCCATGTCGTTCAGGTCGGAGAGTACCCCGTCGGATCGCGCGGACGCTCGGGCCGTCCTCGCCGGAGGGGGTGAGATGGGCGAGCGCATGCGCGCCCTCGACTGGTCGAAGACGCCGCTCGGCCCGGTCTCGTCATGGCCCCAGAGCCTCAAGACGTGCCTGCGCATCATCCTGACCTCGCGCCAGCCGATGTTCGTCTGGTGGGGCGACTCGCTCATCAACCTCTACAACGACGCCTACAAGTCGATCGTCGGCGGCAAGCACCCCGAGGCGCTCGGACAGCCCGCCTCCGTCGTCTGGCGCGAGATATGGGACCAGGTCGGGCCGCGCGCCGCCTCGGCGATGCGCCGCGACGAGGGCACCTACGACGAGGCGCTCCTCCTCATCATGGAGCGGCACGGCTACGAGGAGGAGACGTATTACACGTTCTCCTACAGCCCGGTGCCCAACGATCAGGGCGGGACCGGCGGGATCATCTGCGCCAACACCGACGACACGCGGCGCATCATCGGGGAGCGCCAGCTCGCGCTCCTCCGCGATCTCGCGGCGCGCACGGCGAACGCGCGCACCTGGGAAGAAGTCTGCGCCCACGGCGTGGCCGCGCTCGAGACCGACCCGAAGGATCTCCCGTTCGCGCTCCTCTACATCCTCGACGCGGACCGGCGGCGCATGCACCTCGCCGGGACCACGGGCATCGCGCGCGGGCACGCCGCGGCCCCGGAGACGATCGAGCTCACGGACGAGTCTCCCTGGCCTGTCGCCGAGGTCGCGCGCGGGCACGAGACCTGCCGCGTGATCGAGCTGCCGCGCGATCGACAGCGCGATCTCCCGACCGGCGCGTGGCCGAGGCCGCCGTCGCGGGCCGCCGCGCTCTCGATCGCCCCCTCGGGCGAGACGGGGCGCGCGGGGGTCCTCATCGTCGGGCTGAACCCCTTTCGCCTCCTCGACGACGATTACCGCGGCTTCCTCCACCTCGTCGCCGGTCAGATCGCGGCGAGCATCGCCAACGCGCAGGCCTACGAGGAGGAGAAGCGCCGCGCGGAGGCGCTCGCCGAGCTCGATCGCGCGAAGACCCACTTCTTCAGCAACGTGAGCCACGAGTTCCGCACGCCGCTCACGCTGATGCTCGGGCCGCTCGAGGACGCGCTCGCGTCGCCGAAGCGAGGCCTGTCCGGCGCCGACCTCGAGACCGCCTACCGCAACGCGACCCGCCTCCTCAAGCTGGTCAACGCCCTGCTCGATTTCTCGCGCATCGAGGCGGGCCGGATCCAGGCGTCGTACGAGCCGACCGATCTCTCCGCGCTCACCGCGGACCTCGCGAGCGCCTTCCGCTCCGCCATGCAGCGCGCCGGGCTCGCGTTCGAGGTCGACTGCCCGCCGCTGCCCGAGCCCACCTACGTCGATCACGACATGTGGGAGAAGATCGTGCTCAACCTCCTCTCGAACGCGCTCAAGTTCACGTTCGAGGGGACGATCGCGATCGCGCTCCGCGCTCGCGGCGACCGCGTCGAGCTCACCGTGCGGGACACCGGGACGGGCATCCCGGATCACGAGCTCTCGCACCTGTTCAAGCGGTTCCACCGCGTCCAGGGCGCGCGGTCCCGCACCCACGAAGGGTCCGGGATCGGGCTCGCGCTCGTCCACGAGCTCGTCCGCCTCCACGGCGGGACCATCCACGTCGCGAGCAAGGTCGCCGAGGGGACGACGTTCACCATCTCGATCCCGAGCGGCACGGCGCACCTCCCCCAGGACCGCGTGAACGCGAGGCGAACGCTCGCGTCGACCGCGACCGGCGCGGCGCCCTACGTGCAGGAGGCGCTCCGCTGGCTGCCCGGGGCGGCGCCCGGCGAGGACGTCGGCCAGCTCGCGCCGGCGGTGACGTCGCCGGCGAACGCGGCCGTCGAGGCGAGCCCGGCGGCGCGCATCCTCCTCGCGGACGACAACGCCGACATGCGCGAGTACGTCGGGCGCGTGCTGCGCGAGCGCTGGACGGTCGACGCGGTCCCGGACGGCGCCGCCGCGCTCGAGGCCGCGCGCGAGAGCCCGCCGGATCTCGTGCTCACCGACGTGATGATGCCGAACCTCGACGGCTTCGGCCTGCTCCGCGCGCTGCGCGGCGACGAGCGCACGAGGGCCATCCCGGTCATCATGCTCTCCGCGCGCGCGGGCGACGAGTCGCGCATCGAGGGGCTCGAGGCGGGCGCGGACGATTACCTCGCGAAGCCGTTCTCCGCGCGCGAGCTCGTCGCCCGCGTCGCCACGCACCTCCAGCTCGCGCGCCTGCGCGCGGCGGCCGAGCGCGAGCGCGAGAAGCTCTACGACCTGTTCATGCAGGCGCCGGTCCCCATCGCCGTGTTCGCCGGCCCCGAGCACCGCTACGAGGTCGCGAACCCCCCGTACTGCGAGATGGTCGGCCGGCCGGTGCTCGTCGGGAAGACCGTGCGCGAGGCGTTCCCGGAGCTCGGCGAGCACGAGGTGATCGCGACGCTCGACCGCGCGCTGACGAGCGGCCGGCCGCTGCACGTGACCGAGCTGAACATCCCCATCGAGCGCGGCGGCGTGGTGAGCGACGCCTTCTTCAACTACGTCGCGCAGCCCATCCGCGACGCGTCCGGCGCCGTCACGGGCGTCATGGTGATCGCCTTCGAGGTCACCGCGCAGGTGCTCGCGCGGCGCCGCATCGAGCAGCTCAGCCAGCACCGCGAGGAGCTCATCGCCGCGCTCGCGAAGACGAACCAGGAGCTCGACCAGTTCGCCTACGTGGCCTCGCACGACCTCAAGGCGCCGCTCCGGGGCATCGCGAACCTGTCGGAGTGGATCGAGGAGTCGCTCACGGGGAAGATGGACGACGAGACGCAGGAGCAGATCCACCTCCTGCGCGGGCGCGTGCGCCGCCTCGAGGCGCTCATCGACGGGATCCTCCACTACTCGCGGGCCGGGCGCGTGCGCGGCGACGTCGTCAGCGTCGACACCGGGCAGCTGCTCGCCGAGATCGTCGAGCTGCTCTCGCCGCCCCCCGAGGCGCGGGTCGAGATCGCGCCCGGGATGCCGACGGTCGTCACCGAGCGCGTCCCGCTGCAGCAGGTGTTCCAGAACCTCATCGGCAACGCCCTCAAGCACGCGCGCCGCGGCGACCCGCGCGTCGAGGTGACCTGCACGGACGCCGGCGATGCTCACGAGTTCGCCGTCAAGGACAACGGGCCTGGCATCGCGCCCGAGTACCACGAACGCATCTGGGGGCTCTTCCAGACCCTCGAGGCGCGCGACAAGGTGGAGGGCACCGGGATCGGGCTTTCCGTCGTGAAGAAGATCGTGCAGAGCCGCGGCGGGACCGTGTGGGTCGAGTCGCACCCGGGCGCAGGGGCGACGTTCTTCGTGCGCTGGCCGAAGCGTGTGAAGGAGGAGGCGTGAGTGCGCGGGAGCTCCCGTGAGGACGCACACGCCCGGACACCTTCTCCCTGAAAGTTGGCGAGTTCAATTTTCTCCTTGGCGTGAAGCCACGCTGTCCGCATACTCGCGATCTATCTGGTAGGGTGGCAGTCCGCTCGCTCATCGCATGACGAGCGTGCTCCGCCCTACACAGCGGCATCTCGGCAGCAGCGCTCATCACGCGGGCGGCGGACGCGCCGGAGCCAGGGGGACACCGGGCCCGTGAGGGCCCGACAGGCAACCTGCCCCGGCTCGGGGCGCGGCGCGCTCATGGGGTGCGTCCCGCGCCGGCGCTGCGGCGAGCGCCGGCGCGCGCGGCGCGCCGCGCCTCGGCGCGACGGCGCGGCTCGCCGTCGGGATTCATCACATCAGGAGGGAACATGCTCGAACGGCTCGCTCGGATCTCTCGACTTGTGGCGCTACCCCTCACCGCGGTCTCGCTGGCCGCCGTCGGCCTCGCGGGCTGTAGCACCGCCGCCCCCGACGACGCGGCGATCGAGGAGGCGGGCGCCTCGAACGTGCTGATCGACGCCCGGAGCGTCGCGCGCCTCGCGCCCGGCGAGCGGCTCTCGGTCGACCTCGGCGCGCGGGAGGTGGTGGCGCACGTCGCGTTCGATGGGCTCGACTTCAGCCGGGTCGATATCGCCTTCGGCGAGGGCAAGGCGCCGCTCTCCGACGTGATGGCGCCCCTGTTCTCTCACCCGTACAGCCCCCTCGAGGCCCAGGACGGGCGCTTCGTGATCACCGCGGATCCCGCGAACATCCCCGAGCTCACCGCCGACGACATCGCGGCCCTCGAGGTCGAGCGGATGATCGCGCGCGAGCACGGCAGCCGCACGCCGGGGGCGCAGCCGCAATCCATCGACGACTGCGTCGAGCAGACGATCTACTTCTACGTGGACATCGAGATCAACGGCACGGTCCAATCGGTCCTGTGCGCGCACACGATCGTCGTCTGCGGCTCGACGACGTGCGACATGCAGACCCACAACGGGCACGATTACCTGTTCTGCGACGGACAGGAGTCGTGGACCGACGCCAGGGCGACCTGCGCGAGCCAGGGCATGAGCCTCGTGACGCTCAACGACGCGGAGGAGGAGGCGTGGGTCAACCGCCTCGCCTCGGCGCACTCGACCCAGAAGTGGTGGATCGGCCTGAACGACAGGGCCTCCGAGGGCGCGTTCACCTGGGACAGCGGCGACGCCGTGTCGTACACGAACTGGTACCCCTTCGAGCCGAACAACGTCGGCAACGAGGACTGCGCCCAGCTCAACCGGTTTTACCCCGAGCCCGGCTGGAACGACGAGCCCTGCTCTCTGCACCTGCGCTTCATCTGCGAGTCCGACTGACGGCCCCGCGCGGGCCCCGCGGTTGACGCGCGCGCCGCGCCGGTCGAGGGTGCGGGCATGGATGCGCGCCGAGAGTCGTTCGAGCCGTGGCTGCGGAGCTTCGTCGCTGACAACGGGGGCATCGCCGGCACCGTGCACCTCGTCGAGGGGGACGCGCTCGCGCTGGCCGCCGCCGTGAACATCCCCGACAAGGTGCAGGAGATCACGCGCCGCGTCCCGCGCGGCAAGGGCATGGCCGGGCTCGCCTGGGAGCGCGGCGAGCCCGTGCAGACATGCAATCTGCAGACGGACACGTCCGGCGACGTCCGGCCGGGGGCCAGGGCGGTCGCGGCGCAGGCCGCCGTGGCCCTGCCGGTGCGCGACGCCGCGACGGGCGTGCGCGCCGTCGTGGGGATCGCGTTCGCCGGCGAGCGCGAGCTCGGTGAAGAAGAGCTCGCCAGGCTCGCCGAGGCCGCGGGCGCGCTGCCGGCCTGACAGCGTCGCTCGGCCGGGCGCCGGGCCCTTGTCTTTCGCGCCGCCGATGCGACGATGCGCGCCGTTCCATGGAGACGAACGACGGCGGCGCGCCGCAAGCACCCCTCGACGATCCGCCGGAGCCGGGCGCCCGGCCGCACGTCCGCCTCGAGGACCTCGTGCGCGGGCCCGCCCACGGGCCTTCGGGCGAGGCCGCTTCCTCTTCCGGTTCCGGGTGCGCTGCCGGCGAGCCCGCGTATTCTGCTCCCTCTGCTTCCGGTTCCGGGTGCGCCGTCGAGGGGGCCGGGGACGGCGAGCCGCTCACGGCGAAGCTCGCCCGCCGCACCGTGCCCGGCGCGCTCTACGAGCGGGGGCCGGAGGAGGGGTATCTCCGGTGCACCGCGTGCGCGCACCGCTGCGTCCTCGCGCCCGGGCGCGCGGGCGCGTGCGGGATCCGCTTCGAGCAGGACGGTGAGCTCCGCGTCCCGTTCGGGTACGTCGCTCGCCATTACGTGCGCTCGGTCGAGACGAACACGATCTTCCATGTGCGCCCCGGCGCGCGGTCGCTCACGTTCGGGATGTTCGGGTGCGATCTCCGCTGTCCTTATTGCCAGAACTGGAAGGTCTCGCAGGCGCTGCGCGAGCCCGGGAGCGACGGCGAGCCGATCGACATCAGCGCGGCGGACCTCGTCGAGGTGGCCGTCGCGGCGGGCTGCGAGGTGCTCGCGAGCGCCTACAACGAGCCGATGATCACGGCGGAGTGGGCGCGGGCCGTCTTCACCGAGGCGCGGCGGCGGGGGCTCGTCACGGCGCTGATCTCGGACGGCAACACGACGCCCGAGGCGCTCGAGTACATGCGCCCTGTCGCCGACGTCTTCCGCGTCGACCTGAAGGGGTGGAGCGCCGACCAGTACCGGACGCTCGGCGGCCGCGTTGAGCCCGTGCTCGCGGCCATCGGCGAGGCCCGGCGCCTCGGCTACTGGGTCGAGGTCGTGACGCTCGTCGTCCCCGGCTTCAACGACAAGCCCGACGGCCTCCGCGCCCTCGGGGCCGAGATCGCCCGGGTCGACCCGGACATCCCCTGGCACCTCAACGCCTTTTACCCGCGCTACAAGATGCGCGACCGCGCGATGACCGACCCGGCGCTCCTCGTGGACGTGGCCGGCGTCGCCTATGCCCGCGGCATGAAGTACGTCTACGTCAGCAACGTGGCCGACCGCGTGCGCGAGCTCTCGCATACGCGCTGTCCGGGTTGCTACGAGGTCGTCGTGCGGCGGTTCAACTACGAGACGCAGGAGGTCCTCCTGTCCGGCGGCGCGTGCCCCTCGTGCGGGACGCGCGTGCCCGGCCTGTGGGGACAGTCCGCCGCGTAGCGCTCCCGTCCGAGCGCCCCGGGTCTGCGGAGGATACGCACCGTCCGGGACGTGTTTCCGCGGGGCGTCTGCCTCATTTCGACGAGATGCATGGAGATGCGTGCCGGCCGAGCCGACCGACGGGCTGGCCGACTTCCATACTGACAAGCTGACCGCCCAGCGCGACTGGCCTGCTGGCCGGCCAGCGCGACTGGCCTGCTGGCCGGCCAGGCCGGCCACGTCGACAGGTGCTTTCCTCGGCGAGGCGTCGACGATGAAAGTTTACCAGGGCACCCCATGTGGTAATTTGGGACCATGTCGTCGCCGTCCGAACGTCTTGCTCAGATCCTCACGGAAGGCCGGTACGTCGCGATTCGCGAGCTCGGCGAAGAGAGCGCGGCGGAGCTCCACACGCACGCCAAGGAGCGGTATCTCGCGCTGGAGGAGACGATACCTCGCTTCCGGAGCAGCATGAATCGCAAGCTCTTCGAGCTCGGCCCGGCCGTGCTCGCGATTTACCAGGCGCTCCACGACGACCTCGGCGTGGATCGGGAGCCGGCCCTGCGCCTCACCGAGGACATGCTGCTCGCGTTTCACCGCAAGCAGCGGAGCCGGAGCCCGCTCCTCGGCGCCGCCATGGATGTCGTGCTCCGGCTGAAGCCCGCGCGGAGCCTGCTCCTGAAGCGCATGCTCGCGCGCGAGCCGGGCGGCTTCCGCCTCGACCGGGCCAGCGACGCCGGCGCCCTCCTCGCCTTCGACGTGCGCGAGTGCCCGCTCGTGACGTTCGCGCGGCGGCACGGCGCGCCGGAGGTCGTCCCGATGATCTGCCGGCTCGACGACCTCCAGGTGCAAGCGCTCCACGGCATCGAGCTCCACCGCACGGGGACGCTCGGCACGGGCGCCGAGCGGTGCGACTTCCGCTACGTGATGGCGAAGAAGTAGCCGATACGGCCTCACAGGAGACCACCGTTCTGCGCACCGGGCGCCAGCTCGGCCGTGCGCGGGACGCCGGGGGCTCGCCGCTCGACGTCCGCCGGCCGACGCCCTGCGAGCCTGACGCGCGGCGCGCCCGTGGTGCGGCGCGCCAGGGCGCTCGGCGCCTCGACATGGGCGCTGATTCGATGCTCGGAGAGCGCGAGAGCGCGTCACCTGGTCGATGATGGACCGACTCCGGCTCGCTCCCTGACATCACTCCTCGAGGAGGCCCCATGAAGTCACCTTTCGCCCTGCGGAGGACTGCCGCACGACCCCTGTTCGCCGCGGCGTCCGCCGCTGTCCTCGCGGCAAGCGCGCCGGCGCTGGCCGACCCTTCTTACACGCTCTTCGAGAGCGGGCAGGTGCGCCCGCTCGCGCTCTCTCCCAGCGGACGCTTGCTGTTCGCGCTCAACACACCGGATGGTCGCCTCGAGATCTTCCGCGTCCACGACGGCGCGCTCGCCCACAGGGGCTCGATCCCGGTCGGGATCGATCCGGTCGCCGTCGCGGCGCGGAGCGAGACCGAGGTGTGGGTCGTGAACCACGTGTCCGACAGCGTGAGCGTCGTCCGCGTCGCGGCCGGCGGGTTCGGCGGCCACGTCGAGCGCACGCTGCTCGTCGGCGACGAGCCGCGGGACATCGTGTTCGCGGGCCCCGGGCGGCGCCGCGCCTTCATCACGGCCGCGCACCGCGGCCAGAACAACCCGAACGACCCGCAGCTCACGACGCCGGGCGTGGGCCGGGCCGACGTCTGGGTGTTCGACGCGAACCACCTGGGCGCGACGCTCGGCGGCACCCCGCTCACGATCCTCACCCTCTTCACGGACACCCCGCGCGCGCTCGCCGCCACGCCCGACGGCACCCGCGTTTACGCCGCCGGCTTCCACTCGGGCAACCAGACGACCGTCGTCACCGAGCTGCTCGTGCCCGACGGCGGCGCGGCGAACGGCGGCTCACCGGGCCCGACGACCAACGCGTACGGTGATCCGGCGCCCGAGGTCAGCCTCATCGTCAAGTTCGACGGCGCGCACTGGGTCGACGAGCTCGGCCGGCGCTGGGACGACCAGGTGAGGTTCTCGCTGCCCGACAGGGACGTGTTCGCCATCGACGCGATGGCGAGCCCCCCGGCGCCCGTCGCCGGGCCCTCTGGCCGCTTCACCGGGGTCGGGACGATCCTCTTCAACATGGTCGTCAACCCGGTGAACGGGAAGGTCTACGTCTCCAACACGGACGCGAGGAACGAGCGGCGGTTCGAGGGCCCCGGCGTCTTCGCCGGGCAGAGCCTGCGGGGGCACCTGCACGAGAGCCGCGTCACCGTGCTCGGCGCGGACGACACGACCCCGCGCGTCGCCCCGCGGCACCTCAACAAGCACATCGACTACGCCGTCTGCTGCGCCCCGACGCCGAACGCGGAGAGCGAGACGAGCCTGGCCCAGCCTGTCGACATGGCGGTGACGAGCGACGGCGCGACGCTCTATGTGGCCGCGCTCGGATCGAGCAAGGTCGGCGTGTTCAGCACGGCCGCGCTCGAGGACGACACGTTCGTCCCCGACGCGGCCGACCACATCGAGGTGAGCGGCGGCGGGCCGTCCGGGCTCGCGCTGGACGAGGCGCGAGGCCAGCTCTTCGTGCTCACCCGCTTCGACAACGCGATCTCGATCGTCGACACGGCGACCGGGGTCGAGGAAGCGCACGTCCCCATGTACAACCCCGAGCCGCCGAGCGTCACGGCCGGGCGGCGCTTCCTCTACGACGCGCGATCGAGCTCGGCGCACGGCGACTCGTCGTGCGCGAGCTGCCATGTCTTCGGCGACCTCGACAGCCTCGGGTGGGATCTCGGCAATCCGGACGCGGCGGTCCTGAACAACCCGGGCCCGTTCGTCGGCCCGCTGCTCAACCTGTTCACGCAGCAGCCGATGGCGCAGGAGTTTCACCCGATGAAGGGCCCGACGACGACCCAGAGCCTGCGGGGCATGGCGAACCACGGCCCCATGCACTGGCGCGGCGACCGCACGGGCGGCAACGACGCGCCGACCGCGCAGCCGGACAGCGGCTCGTACGACGAGCGCGCCGGGTTCATGAAGTTCCAGGACGGCTTCACCGACCTGCTCGGCCGCAGCAGCCACATCCCCGCCGCCGACATGGAGGCGTTCGCGGACTTCATCCTCCAGGTCACCTACCCGCCCAACCCGATCCGCCGCCTCGACAACGCGCTCACGCCCGATCAGCAGGCCGGGCGCGACACGTTCTTCAACAGCAACCTGGACGGGACGGCCGTCTGCAATGGGTGCCACGTCCTCGATCCGGACGGCAATCCCGGCGCCGAGAAGCCAGGATTCTTCGGCACGGACGGCAACATGACGTTCGACTTCCAGCCGCAGCTCATCAAGACGCCGCACCTGCGCAACATGTACCAGAAGGTCGGGATGTTCGGGATGGCAGCGCCGATGTTCGGCATCCTGCCGGGCGACAACGATCACAAGGGAGATCAGGTGCGCGGGTTCGGCTTCCTGCACGACGGGAGCTTCGACACGCTGTTCCGGTTCTTCCGCGGGATGGGCTTCTCGCCGTTCACCGGCTTCACGAACCAGTTCGGCACGTTCCCCGACAACCCGAACGGCCTCCCGGACTCACCGGCCGGCGACCTCGTCCGCCGCCAGCTCGAGGCGTTCGTCCTCGCCTTCGACTCGAACGTCGCGCCGATCGTCGGCCAGCAGGTGACGCTGCGCTCCGGGAACCAGGCCGTCGCCGGGCCGCGCATCGATCTGCTGATCGCCCGGGCCGAGGCGGGCGAGTGCGATCTCGTCGCCAAGAGCCACCTTCTCCTGCAGGAGATCGGCTTTCTCTACACCGGAGGAGGGCGCTTCGCCGTCGACCGGACGGCCCTGCCGCCCCTCCCGGACACGGCGCTCCGAAAGCTCGCTGTCGCGGCGGGGCGCGCGGTGACGTACACGTGCGCGCCGCCGGGATCGGGCTACCGCATCGGCGTCGATCGCGACGAGGACGGCTTCCTCGACGGCGACGAGCGGGCCGCCGGCAGCGACCCGGCGGACCCCTCCGACACGCCCTGAGCGCCGCCGCGCGAGCGCCCCTCTTCACCCCTCCGGCGCGTCGTCGAGCGCGCAGTCCGGGTCGGCGGGCAGCACGCAGGCCAGCGAGCACACGCCGTCTGCGCCGCAGTGGTGCTCGGCGCAATCGGGGTCGATGACCTCGGGGCCGACATCGCACGACGCCTCGCAGAGGCCGTCCGCGCGGCACGGGTTGTCCGCCTCGAACTCGTCGAGGGTCGGCTGGATGAACCGGGCGATCTGGTGGTGATCCGTGCGCGCCTGCACCCCGTCGAGGGTGCACGGGTCGTCGCCGAACGAGGTCACGCCGGCGTGGCGCTCCACGCCCCAGCGCACGAGGAACGCCGGACCTCCGGAGTCGCCGGCGCACGTGTTCATGGCCGGGACCTGGTAATAGAACTGGTTCTCGGTGATGGTCCCCGGCGTGCCGCCCACACGGGCGGGCCCGACCGCCAGGATGGGGAACGTGGCGACACGGCGCGTGCCGAACCCCGTCCCTGCCACGCCGTCGGTGACCCCGTAGCCGACGAAGGTGTATTCCGGCCCGACGTACCAGCCGTTGTTCTCCATCGACTCGCGCAGGAGCGGCGCGGGCTGCACGGGCGCGTCGCTCTCCAGCTTGAGGAGGGTGATGTCGTTCTCGAGGGTGGCCGAGTCGAACGCGGGGTGCCTCCTCGACGCTTCGACCCGCACGCTCGCCGAGCGCCATCCGAGGTTGGTGCCGAAGTAGACCCGCGTGGCGCCGGTGGTGCAGTGCCCCGCCGTGATCACGGTGCGCCGCGAGATGACCGTCCCGGTGCAGTACGCCCGCATCCGGTTGCCCACGCCCACGACATAGGCGTGCGCTGTGTCCACGGCGCCTCCGACGATGCGTTGTTGGGACGTGAGCACGGGTTGCTCGCCCTCGTCCCCGGCCAGCATATCCGCGCAGCCGGGCGCGCCGAGGCAGAGGAGTGCGATCGGGAGAGCATTCTTCATACTGCTACCTTTCCGTCTAGAAATGATGTCTAGAGCGGCCATTGCGTGAGGGTGCGCACACCATTGCGCCACTCCGGTCCTCCGCTGGGCGGAGGGCATAACAAGCGTGGTGCCAGCGCCGCGGCCCGCGAGACCGCGAGTCGGCGCCGGCGCAGCGCGGGGGTCCTGGAATGGCGCGCGAGCGAGGGAATCTCGCCGGATCGATGGAGCCCGCCGGGACGGCGGGGACGTTCACGAGGTGAGCGGGTGCGGCGTCAGGAGGCCGGGGTCGCTCGATCGGTCAGGGCGCTGCGCTCCGCCATGGCGGCGATGTAGACGCGATTGAGCTCGCGGCACGCGAGCTCGCGGACGCCGATCGCCACCTCGATCCCGGCGCTCTCGAGGAGGGCCACGCCCTTGCCGGAGACGAGGGGGTTCGGGTCGATCATCCCGACCACGACCCGCCGGACGCCGGAGCGGAGGAGCGCGTCGGTGCAGGGCGGCGTCCGGCCGTGGTGGCAGCACGGCTCGAGGTTGACGTAGAGCGTGGCGCCCTCGGCGCGGCCGGCGAGCTTGCGGAGCGCGTCGACCTCGGCGTGGGCCAGCCCGGCGCGCTCGTGGAACCCCTCGGCGAGGAGCTCGTCGCCGCGCACGATGACCGAGCCGACCATCGGGTTCGGCGCGGTGTGCCCGGCGGCTCGCGCCGCGAGCTCGAGGCAGCGCTCCATCCAGCGAAGGTCGACGTCGATCATGCCGGCCTCGGGCCACGGCGGTCCAGGGAGGGGCGGCTGACCTGTTCCGCCGCAGCGTCGCACAGCATGAGGCGCCAGTATAGCGGAGGACCGCCGGTCGGCAGCGACCGAGCAGCGCCGCCCCCGGCTGGCCGGCGCGGCGCCTCGCCCCGCCCCGCTCGCCCGGCGCCGCGGCGGGTTTCCTCCACCCCCGTACGGATGCGCGCTCCGCCGGCCTGCAGCCGCGAACAGCGGTGTGCGCGGCTGCAGCCGCCTCCCGGCCCTCCGCCATTTCCGCCTCCGCGACCTCGCGCCTCCCCGTCGTCACCTCTCCTGGCGCCCGCCACTGCCCGCGGCTCAACGGAACGCAGCGAGGTCGGCGAGATCCTCATCGAAGTCCTCGACCGTGAGCCGTGACGGGACACCGCGCTGCCCGAGGAGGTCGTCGAAGGCAACCCGATCCATCCCCGACAGCCGACGAGCGGCGGCCTTGGGCAAGAGCTCGCGAGCGTACAGCTGCACGGCGAGCTCCCGCTTGAGCACGGCCTCCCGCTCGGCTGGCGGAACGCGCGCCTCGTCGAGGATGTCGTCCGGGATTTCGAGGTTGAACGATCCCATGCTGTCTCACGCCCTCCCGGTGCCCCCCGAGGATCTCCCCGGCGTTCGACCGTGGATCGACGCTCCGTCGGCCCGACGATCTGCCGGTCTGCCGCGGCGCGAAGCGCCGTCGGCAGCATGGGCTTGCTCCGCGGCTCATTCCAGGCAGATCGAAGGCGCCGTTCACGCGGCGCGTTTCGCGCCTTTGCCATGAGTGCTCCGTCCCGACGTTCGCCGCGGCGGCGGCTTTCCACGCGAATGAGGCGGATGCGCGATCAGCACTTCGGCTGGGATCTGCATCGATGCGTGGAGCTTTCGGATCATCGGGAGCGTGAGCGCCCGTTTGCGGCCCAAGACCTCCGAGACCCGTGCCCTGGAACCGATCAGCGGTTCGAGCTGCTTGCGAGTCCACCCGAGTTGCTCGCAGCGCGCCTCGATCGCTGCGATCGGGTCTGGGGGCGCAATGGGGAACTGCTTGCGCTCGTACGCGTCGACCAGCGTCGCGAGCGCATCGAGCTCTTGCGCCTCGGGCGAGCCTGGCTCGGCGTCCCAGAGCTCCTCGATTCTGCGAAGCGCCCGACCGTGACTCTCCTTATCCACAACAGGCTCGATCATCGCGGTGCCCTCATACGCTCGTCGCATCAACTCTGTCGTATTCGGCATGGGTGCCGATGAATCGGATGTAGACCAGATACAATGGACCGTACTTGACTTGAGCGATCAAGCGGTAGTTGTTGCCCTTGATGTCGAACACGACCCGGTTGTTCGGGAGGAAGGCGACGCTTCTGAAGGCGGCTTTGACATGCTCCCGCGGTGGGAGCAACCCCTTCGAGCGCAGCCTCCAGCGGCGGCTGAATCAGGCTCTCCGCTGTCGCCCGCCGAACGTCGCAATCCTCCGTGCCGCACGGCCTATCTGCGCATTCCAGCATGTAGGCCGCGAGCCACCGCGGCCTACGATCCGGCGGCCTCGACCGGCCCAACCCCGGCGGCCTCGACCGGCCCCGCCCGAGCGCCGTCCCGCCCGGCCCCGCGGCGGGTTTCCTCCCCCTCCGTTCTGCTTCACACTCCACCGCACCTGCGCCGAACTGCACCCTCGTGCAGCGGCCTCCCCCGCCCCTTCCGGCCTCCGCCGCTTCCACCCCCGCGACCCCGTGCCTCACGCCCTCATCACCTCCCCGAGCGCCGCCGCCCGCCTCGATCGGGCCGTGGGCTGGCTGCGCCGCCGGCGCCCCGCCGAGGGCGTGCTCCTCGTCGGCGCCTCGGTCGAGGCCGTGAGCGAGCTCGCCCGCGCGTCGCTCCGCGGCCACCGCGCCACCTTCGGCTGGCACCGGCTCACGCTGGGCCGCCTCGCCGCCGCGCTCGCGATGCCGGCGCTCGCCGCGCGCGGCCTCGTCCCGGCCAGCGCGCTCGCGATCGAGGCCCTGTGCGCGCGCGCCATCGACGGGCTCGCGCAGGACGGGCAGCTCGGGCGCTTCGCCCGCGTCGCGGACAGGCCCGGGCTGCCGCGCGCCGTGGCGCGCACGCTCGACGAGGCGCGGCTCGCCGGCGTCGCGCCCGACGCGCTCGCGCCGGCCGACCTCGACCGCATCGCCCGCGCCTTCGACGCCGCCCTGGACGAGGCGGGCCTCGCCGATCGCGCGCTCGTCTTCCGCCTCGCGGCCGAGCGCGCCCGCGCCGACGACGGCGGCGACCCGCGCGCGAGGCACCCGCTGCTCGGCCTGCCGATGCTCCTGCTCGACCTGCCCGTGCGCTTCGCGCTCGAGCGCGAGCTCGTCGAGGCCGTCGCCGCGCGCTCGCCCGACGCGCTCGCCACCGTGCCCGCCGGCGACGCCGCGTCGCTGCGCCACCTCGAGGCGGCGCTCCGGTCGCCGCCGCGCCGGGTCTCGCTGACCGCCGTCTCGGCCGCGCACGACGGCGCCGGCGCCGGCGACGCTGGCGACGCCGTCGAGGGCGACGGCGACGACGGCCGCTGCCCGCCGCCGGCGCCGAGCACCTCGCTGGCGCGCCTGCAAGAGCACCTGTTCGACCCGCTGACCGACGACGCCCCCGGGCTCGGCGACGAGGTCGAGATCCTCTCCGCGCCCGGCGAGAGCCGCGAGTGCGTGGAGATCGCGCGCCTCGCGCTGCGCGAGGCCCGCGCCGGCGTGCCGTTCGAGCGGATGGCGATCCTCCTGCGCGCGCCCGAGCAGTACCGCGCGCACCTCGTCGAGGCGCTGCGACGGGCCGGGATCCCCGCGCACTTCGCGCAGGGCACGGTCCAGCCCGACCCCGCGGGGCGCGCGCTCCTCGCGCTGCTCGCGTGCGCGGCCGAGCACCTGTCGGCGTCGCGCTTCGCCGAGTACCTCTCGCTCGGGCAGGTGCCCGATCCGACCCCCGCCGGCGAGCCGCCGCCGGCCGCGTCGGAGGCCGACCGGTGGGTGCCGCCGGACGACGACCTCTTCCCCGAGCTCCTGCGCGGCGGGCTCGACGACGAGCCGCCGGCGCCCTCCTCGGCGGACGACGGCGCGCCCTCCTCGGTGGACGACGGCGCGCCGGGCACGCCGGCCGACCCGGCTCAGCACGGCGCGCACGGCGGCGACGGCGCCCTCTCCGGCCCGCCGGACGCGCGGTCGGCGGCCGCGCCGCCGCCGGGCGCAGACCCCGACGCGCCGGTGCACGACGGCACCCTCCGCGCCCCGCGGCGCTGGGAGCGGATCCTCGTCGACGCCGCGGTGATCGGCGGCCTCGATCGGTGGAAGGCGCGGCTCTCCGGCTTCGAGCGGGAGCTCCGGATCGACCTCTCGCGCGCCTCCGAGGAGCGCGACACATCGCGCATCTCGCGCACGCTCGCCGACCTCACGGCGCTGCGCGACTTCGCGCTGCCGCTGCTCGCGGCGCTGCCGAGCCCCGGCGAGCGCGCGACCTGGGGCGCGTGGCGCGACAGGCTCTCGGCGCTCGCGACGCGCGCGCTCCGTCGGCCCGAGCGGGTGCTCGCCGTGCTCGCGGAGCTCGCGCCGATGGCCGACGTCGGCCCGGTGGACCTCGGCGAGGTGCGCCTCTGCCTCGCGCACCGCCTCACCGATCTCGTGCTGCCCCCGGCCGCCCGCCGCGACGGCCGCCTGTTCGTCGCGCCCATCGAGGCCGCCCGCGGGCGCTCGTTCGACGTCGTCTTCGTGCCCGGGCTCGCCGAGCGCATCTTCCCGCAGAAGGTCGCCGAGGACCCGATCCTCCGCGACGCGCTCCGCCGCGCGATCGCCGGCGGCGCCTCGGGCCTCGACACGAGCGACGACCGCGTGGCGCGCGAGCGGCTCGCGCTCCGGCTCGCCGTCGGCGCGGCCCGGCGCAAGCTCGTCGTGTCGTACCCGCGCGTCGACATGGACCAGTCGCGGCCGCGGGTGCCGTCGTTCTACGGGCTCGAGCTGCTGCGCGCCGCCGAGGGCCGGCTGCCCGGCTTCGGCGAGCTCGAGCGCCGCGCCGAGCAGGGCGGCGCCGCGCGCATCGGCTGGCCCGCGCCCGCGCGGCCCGAGGACGCCATCGACGCGGCGGAGCACGACCTCGCGCTCCTGGAGACGCTCTTCAGCCTGCCGGAGGAGCACACCATCGGCACCGCGCGCTACCTGCTCGGCGCGAACCCGCACCTGGCGCGCGCGCTCCGCTTCCGCGCGCGGCGCTGGATCCCGGCCTGGACGAGCGCCGACGGGCTGTTCAAGCCGGTCGCGGAGGCGCGCGAGGCGCTCGCGAAGCACGCGTTCGGGCGCCGCTCGTTCTCGCCCACGGCGCTCCAGCACTTCGCGGCGTGCCCCTACCGGTTCTTCCTCTACGCCGTGCACAAGCTCGCGCCGCGCCCCTCGCCCGAGGCGATCGAGGAGCTCGACCCGCTCCAGCGCGGCCGGCTCGTTCACGACGTGCTCTACGAGGTGCTCGTCGCCCTGCGCGACGCGGGCAAGCTGCCGGTGAGCCCGCCGTCGCTCGACGAGGCGCGGGCCGAGCTCGATCGGGCGCTCGACCGCGTGGCCGCGCGCTACGCGGACGAGCTCGCGCCCGCGATCCAGCGCGTGTGGGACGACGGCATCGCCTCGGTGCGGGCCGATCTCCGCGAGTGGCTGCGGCGCGCCGCGGAGGACCGCGACTGGGAGCCGATCCACTTCGAGCTGTCGTTCGGGCTGCCGCGCCGCCTCACCGCCCGCGACCCGGGCAGCTCGGACGTGCCGGTGGAGCTCGACTGCGGCGTGCGGCTCCGCGGGTCGATCGATCTCGTCGAGCGGAGCGTGTGGGGCGCGATGCGGGCGACGGACTACAAGACGGGCAAGGCCCGGGCGCCGCGCGACGCTGTCGTCGGCGGCGGCGGGACGCTCCAGCCGGTGCTCTACGCGCTCGCGCTGGAGAAGCTCATGCCGCCCGGGACGCAGGTCGAGTCGGGGCGGCTCTATTACTGCACCTCCGCCGGCGGGTTCACGGAGGTGCCGATCTACCTGGACGCGCGGGCGCGCGAGGCGGCCGCGCAGGTGGCGGGGATCATCGGCGACGCGATCGACAGGGCGGCGCTCCTGCCGATGCCCGCCGAGGGCGCGTGCGCGCAGTGCGATTACAGGCCGGTGTGCGGGCCGTACGAGGAGCTGAGGACCGGCAAGATCAAGCGGCGCGACATCGACCAGCGCCGTCGGCTGGAGCAGCTCCGCCGGCTGGCCTGAGCGCGCGCCGCGCCCGGGCGCGGCGAGGGTGCCAGTCACCCGGGCTTTGCGGGCGCGCTCGATCCGCCGGTCACCCACGGCGGGTCTTCCACGTGCTGCTCCGTGCCCGCGAGGGCGGGCAGCCAGCGCTCGCGGCGCTTGATCCAGAGCTCGTAGGTCGGCGCGAGATCCATCGGCGCCTCGTCCAGACACCCCAGCTTGATCTCGGCCTCACCCTCCTCTTCGCGCAGCGAGAACAGCCGAGATCCGCACGTCGGGCAGAAGCTGCGTCCATCCCAGCACCTCGTCTCGCCCGTGAGCTCGAAGCTCGCCCACGGCCATATGGCGAACGCCAGGAAGACGCTGCCCGTCACCTTCCTGCAGTCCGCGCAGTGGCACAGCCCTACACGGATGGGCTCACCGCGAACACGAAAGCGCACCGCGCCGCAGGAGCAGCCGCCGCTCCGGACGCGCTCGGATCCAGCTTGCATATCGCCTCCACGAGAGGTTCCGGAGGGCATCGTAGCCGGCGCCGCGCCGGCGTTCTATACATCGCATCATGTACAGCAAGCGCGCTCTGCCCTGCTCCCTGCTCGCGCTCGCGGCGGCGGGCACCGGCTGCAATCTCATCTTCGGCATCGAGCCCGGCACGGAGGCGAACACCTCCTCGTCCTCGACGACGGCGAGCACGGAGTCCGGGGGCGGCGGGGCGGCGCCGGCGACGTCGGGCTCCGGCGGCCACGGCGGTGAGGGCGGCGCGGCCGGGGGCACGCCCTCGTGTGCGCCGTCGAGCTGCACCGCGGGCGAGTGCCCGGTGACGCGGATGCCCGGAGAGCTCGGGAGGAACCCGAAGGGCATGGTCGTCACCCGGGACGCCGTGCTCCTGGCGAACAGCGAGGCCATCATGTCCATCCCGAAGGACGGCGGGGCGGCGCGCACGCTCCCCGGCACCCTCGGGTTCGGGGAGACGTCCTGGGTCACCTACTCGGGCGGACAGCTCTCGTGGCTCAACTGGAGCAACGGCGACGTGCTCGGGATCTCCATCGAGCCGCCGAGCACGAGCCCGATCCAGATCGCGGAGGTCCCGCCGCTGGAAGAGGGCTCGGTCTACCCCGCCTACGGCCGGATCGCCTCGTTCGGTGACAGCGTCTACTGGGTGACCCAGGTGCCCCAGGCCGTCTGGCGGGCGAAGGCCGACGGCAGCCAGAGCCTCGCCGAGCAGGTCGCCTCCGGCGGCAACCCGATCGGCATCGCCGCCGACGCGACGCACGTCTACTGGTCGGACTACCAGGCGCACCAGATCCTGCGCACGACGACAGACCCGCTCGGCGCCACCGCCGAGGTGTTCGCGGAGACGAACGGCAGCCCGACCGAGATCGTCCTCGCCAACGGGGTCCTGTACTGGGTGACGGACGACAGCGGCGCGGTCCAGTCCAAGGCGACGGACGCCTCGCTCGACGCCCCGCCGTTCACCTACACGGTCGACAATCAGGCCGTCTCCAAGTCGCTCGCGGTCGACGACGAGTCTGTCTACTGGACCGTTTACATGAACAGCGACGGGAAGGGCGAGGTCCGGAGGGCGCGCATCGGCGAGGGCAATCCGATCACCCTCGCGACGGGGGAGCCGTACTTCTTCGAGATCGCCGTCGACTGCGGGTCGATCTACTGGAACGTCAACGACCTCGAAGCCGACGAGGAAGCGATGGTGTTCACGATGCCGAAGCCGTCGAACTGAGGCCATCGCCGCATCTCATCCGCTCTCTCACGCTCCGGACCGGCATCGCAGGCGCGATATCGACGTTGCGCCCTACGCCGCCCCCTGCGCCTCTTCCCGCTTCGGCCACGTGAACCGGAACGTCGCCCCGCTCTTGCCGTCCGACTCCACCCACGCCCGCCCGCCGCGGCTCTCCACGATCTTCCGCACGATCGCGAGCCCGATCCCGGTGCTCTCCACCTTGTCCCGCGCCTGCAGCGTCTGGAACATCCCCCACACCTTCTCCTGGAAGGCGGGCGCGATGCCAGGGCCGTTGTCCGACACGGAGAACTCGACCGTGGCGCCCTGATCGCGGGCGCCGACGGACACCCGCGCGTCCTCGCGGCCCGCGTGCTTCAGCGCGTTCGTGATCAGGTTCATCAGCACCTGCTGCAAAGGCACCTTGTACGTCCGCAGGGTGGCGGGCGGCACGTCGAGCGTGACCTGCGCGGGCGGCTTCGGCGCGATGAGCTCGACGACCTCCCTCGCGAGCTTGTCGATGTCCACGCTCTCCGGCTTCTCGCGGAACCTCGTCGCGCGCGAGTAGGCCAGGATCCCCTCGATCAGCGCCTCCATGCGCTGCACGCGCCCGCGCAGCAGCTCCATCTGATGGCGCGTGTCGCCGGTCAGCTTGTCCGACAGGTCCTCCTCGATCCACTGGGCCAGGCTCGCGATGCCGCGCAGCGGCGCCTTCAGATCGTGGCTCGTCACGTACGCGAACTGATCGAGCTCGGCGTTCGTGCGCTCCAGCGCCCGGATGAGCGCCTGCGCCTCCCGGAACAGCCGGGCGTTGTCCATCGCCACCGCCGCCTGCGCGGCGAGGCCGACCGCGACGCGCTCGGACCGCTCGGTGAACACCCCCGGCCTCGAGTGGCCGAAGAACATGCCGCCGATGACCTTGCCGCTCCGGGAGACGACCGGCACGGCCAGGTAGCTCGTGACCGGGAGGTGCCCCGCCGGCGTCCCCTGGTAAGGCGCGTTCTTGCCATAACGCGGATCCTTCGTCACGTCGTCGAGCCGGATCACGCCCCCGCCGGCGAACGTCGGCGCGAACACCGCCGTGTTCCGCGGCATCGGGAAGCGCGAGAAGGCCTCTCTCGGCGCCCCCGAGAGCGCATACAGCATGTAGCTGCCGCCCTGCGCGTCGCTCACGTTGTAGAAGAACGCGCCGAACTCCGCGCCGGAGAGCTTCGTCCCGGCGTCGGTGACCGACTGCACGAGCGCGTCGAGCTCGAGCTCGGCCGACAGCACCTGCCCGACCTCGTGCAGCGTCCCGAGCACCTCGGCGTGCTCCCGCGTGAGCCGCTCGGCCTCGCGCTGCTGGCTGATGTCGATGTTGCAGCCCACGTACTCGCGGACGCTGCCGTCCGTCGCGCGCACCGGCGCCGCGCGGGCCGCCGTGTACGCGTACGTGCCGTTCCTCCGGCGGAGCCGGTACTCGGTCTCGTAGATGGCGCCGCGCGCCAGGGCGTCCGCCCAGGCCCGCATCGTCGGCCCCCGATCGTCGGGGTGGATCGCCTCCACGAAGCCGCCATTCAGGTACTCGGCCTCGGTCTGGCCGGTGAACTCGAGCCAGCTCGGCGAGATCTCGACGACCTCGCCCACCGCCGTGGCCGTCCACACGATGGCCGTCGTCGCCTGCACCAGCGTGCGCAGGCGCGCCTCGCTCGTCGCGAGCTCGATCGCGAGCTGCTCGACGTGGCGGCGCGCCCGCACCTGGTCGGTCACCTCGAAGGCGAACGCCATCACGCCCTCGGCGCTGCCGTCGGGGGCGCGCATCGCCTGGTACACGAAGTTGAAGAAGCGCTCTTCCTCCGGGCCGGCGGTGCCGCGCCGCAGGCGCAGGGGCACGGACGTGCCGACGTAGGGCTGCCCGCTCCGGTGGACGGCGTCCAGCAGCTCGAAGATGCCCTGCCCCTCCAGCTCGGGCAGCGCCTCGCGGATGGGCCTGCCCAGCACGTCGCGGCCGCCGAGGATGTCCGCGTACGTCGGGTTCACCAGCTCGAAGACGTGCCGGGGGCCGCGCAGGATGCAGATGCCGGCGGGCGCCTGGCGGAACAGGCTCGCGAGCTGCTGGCGGGACGCGTCGACCTGCTGGAACAGCCGCGCGTTGTCGATCATCAGGGCCACGCGGTTCGCGAGCTCCGCGGCGAGCGCGACGTCCGCCTCGTTGAAGCGGCGGCCCGACTCCGCGTGGACGAGCGTGAGCGCGCCGATGTTCCGCTCGCGCCCCCGGAGCGGGACGACGACGTAGGACCGCAGCCCGAGCGACCGGATCAGGCGCAGGTGCCCCGCGTCCAGCGCGCCGGCCTCGAGGACGGCGTCCGGGATCTCCGCGGCCCACTCGGGGCGGCCGGTGCGGATGACCGCGGGGACGCCCGTCGGCGCGTCGAGCCGGGGCGGCGACATCGCCCGCAGGCGCTCGGCCAGCTCGAGCTTCGCCGGATCGGCGTGGTGAACGGCCACGCGCTCGATCGTCTCGCCGTTCACCATGTCCACGGCGCACCAGTCCGCCAGCGTGGGCACCGCGAGGTGCGTCAGGTGCGCGAGCCGCGCCTCGTAATCGAGGGAGTTGGAGAGCACGGCGCCCGCCTCGCTCAGGAGGCGCAGCGTCGCCTGCTGCCGCGCGAGCTCGGCCGCGAGCGTCTCGGCGCGCGCCCGGGCCCTGCGCTCCTGATCGAGCAGGCGCGCCCTGTCCAGCGCCGACGCGCACTGCGCCGCCACGCTCAGCAGGAACTCGCGGTCCTCCGCGCTCCACGACCGCTCGCGCGCGAACGAGAACGAGATCCCGCCGAGCAGCCCCCCGTGGGCGATGATCGGCAAGACGGCGAGCGCCTGGATGTCGTCGCGCGCCGGCCTGAGCGCCGCGAGCTCTGGATACGCGGCGTGCAGCTCCTGCTTCGTCCCCACCCAGCACGGGCGGCGCTCCCGGAGCGCCTCGGACAGCGGCAGCCGGGCGTCGAGGCGCACGGTCGTATAGGGGCTCGTGCGCTGCGCCTCCAGCCCGGCGTGGCCGATGAGCGTCGCCACCCCGGCCGCCTCGTCCGCCGTGTACATCATCGTCGACGAGGCCGCGATCACGCGGTGGATGTCGCCCACGACGGCGGCGGCCATCTGCTCGATCGTCACCGCGCCGCTCAGCGCCGAGCTGACCGCGAGCAGCGCCTGTGTGAGCCGCGCGCTGCGATCGAGCTCCTCGACGCGCCGCTCGAGCTGCGCCGCGAGCTCCCCGCGCTCCGCCTCGATCTGCTTGAGGTGCGAGATGTCGGCGAACACGGAGATGCCGCCCTCGAGCGCGCCGTCCGGCCCGAGGATGGGCGCGGCGCTCCCGAGGACGACGCCGCGCGTCCCGTCGAAGCGCTGGATCGGGGTCTCCTCGCTCTCGATGACCTGCCTCGCGGCCATCGCGCGCGCCATGGCCCAGTCCGCGGCCTCGTAGGGGCGGCCGTCCGCGTGGAAGGCGCGGTAGCGCGTCCAGTCGCGCATCGACTCGGTCGAGGCGCTGCCGGCCCAGATGCGCTCCGCCGCGCGGTTGTGCAGGATGAGCTTCCCGGACGCGTCGCAGAGGATGACGCCGTGCGGGCTGTGCTCGAGCACCGCGTCGAGCCACCCGCGATCGCGGGAGGCCACGATACGGAGCCGCTCGATCTCGCGCTTCAGGGCCTCGATATCCATCATGTCAGCGCGGGCCGGGGCCCGGGGCCGCGAGGAGGGCGGCCCGGCGCGGGAGCTCCCGTGGCGTGATCGCGGCCAGAAGCTCGGCGCAGGGCCGAAGCGTCGCTCGTCCAGACATCGCGCGGAGCTTACGCGCATCGGCGGCTCCGCGAAAGCCGGCGCCCGCGCGCGGCGCCCGAGGCGCTCACGCCGCGCCGGCGGCCCGGGCGCCCGCGGCGGCGGGCTGCCGCGCCCACACCCGCCGCGCGGCGAGCAGAGCTCCCCGGCGTCAGACCGGCTGTCCGGGCTCACGCGGGCGAGGGCGACGTCGGATGGCGCCGCTCCCCGGCCAGGCGAGGGCGCGAGCAGGTCAATCGAGAGGAGGAGTCCCCGCGCCGGCCGCGGCGCGGCGGCCAGGGTCAACGCTGCGCCAGACATCGAATCTCGCGCCGGCCGCGCTCCGGGCGCCGGGCGCTCGGGGAAATGACGATGCAGGCTTCGGGCTCTCCCTCGCTCACCAACCCCGGGACGGGAACCCAGATGTTGGGGGCCGATAACCGGCAGGTGAGCGCGACAGCGCGCCGATATCGAGCAAGGAGCAAGCAAGATGTTGCGCAATCGTTCAGGTCGCCTCGCGGCGATCATGTTCGCAGGGAGCTTTGTACTCGCGGGAGCTAGCGGGTGCATCGCCGGTGGTGACGAAGAGGCCGAGACGGACGGCGAGTCGACGGCCGGCGGCGAGAGCAGCAGCCGTGAAAGCACGGACGCTGACGGCAGGAGCGGCGGCCAGACAGGCGGCGATCGCGCGAGGCGCACGGGCGGAAGCTCGGGCGGCCGGCAGGGCGGCGGCGAACAGGCCGGCAGGCAGGGCGGCGGACAGGCCGGCTTCCAGGGGAGCCGGCAGGGCGGTGGACAGGAGCAGGCGTGCGGCGAGCAGGCCGGCTTCCAGGGCGGCCAGCGCGGCGGCGAGCAGACCGGCGGTCACAGCGCGATGCGGCAGATGTCGCATGGGGAGATCGCGACGCTGATCTCGCTCATCAACCGGCAGGAGCTCCAGCTGTCGGAGATCGCGTTGCAGAAGGCCGAGTCGCCGGAGGTGCAGCGCTTCGCTCAGCGGATGATCGACGAGCACTCCCGGGCTGAGCAGCACGGGGTCCGGCTGACGAGGGGCGCCACGGTCAGCATCCAGGCCTGCCCGCAGTGCGAGCAGCTCCAGGTCAATACGATCGAGGTCAAAGAATCGCTGCAAGAGCACGAAGGCGCAGAGTTCGACGTCTCGTTCATCTGGGCCCAGGTCTCCCTTCACCGCCGCGCCCTCGAGCTCCTCGACGAGTCGCACGTCGAGCGCACGAAGGACGCGGATTTCCGGTCCCACCTCATCCAGCTGCGCTCGGAGCTCGAGCAGCACCTGAGCGCCGCCGAGGAGCTCTTCTGCACGCTGCTGCAATCGCAACAGCAGCAATCCGGCCAGCAGCAAGGCGCCCAGCAGCAAGGCCAGCAGAAGGGCGCTCAGCAGCAAGGCCCGCAGTCCGCCCAGCAGCAAGGCCCGCAGTCCGCCCAGCAGCAAGGCCCGCAGTCCGCCCAGCAGCAGCAAGGCCCGCAGCGCTACGCGCAGCAGCAAGGCCAGCAATCCGCCCAGCAGCAGCGCGGTCAGCAGCGAGGCACCCAGCTCCAGGGCCAGCAGTCCGCCCAGCAGCAGCGCGGTCAGCAGCGAGGCTCCCAGCTCCAGGGCCAGCAGTCCTCCCAGCAGCAGCGCGGTCAACAGCGAGGCTCCCAGCTCCAGGGCCAGCAGTCCTCCCAGCAGCAGCGCGGCCAGCAGCATGGCGCTCAGATGCAGGGCCAGCAGTCCGCCCAGCAGCAGCAAGGCCCGCAGCGCTACGCGCAGCAGCAAGGGGAATCGGAAAAATCCCAGTAGGCAGCGCGGCGCCCTCACCTCGCGCCCCGCGCCGCGGCCCTCGTCCTGCGCGGGCATGCGCCTCGACGTCGCGCGCGCGTGGCCCTTCTACCTGCGTCAACGGAAGGCCCCGGGAGGATCTCCGCCGGGGCACGAGCGCTCGCCCTGAGCGGCGGCGCGCGCCGGCGGCGTCCATCCCCCGCTGCCCTCCTGCCCGGCCCCGGCGACCCAGCGGCTCTCCGCCGCGGCGCGCGAACGGGGGTAACCTGCCGGCGCGCGCCGGGCGCGCGGCCTGGCAGGAGGAGATCGACGCATGAGCTCGAACAGGGTAGCGGTCGTTGTCGGTGTCGGCCCCGGCCTCGGGGCCGCGGTGTCCAGGCGCTTCGCGCGCGAGGGGTTCGCCGTCGGCCTCGTGGCCCGCACGGCCGCCACCTGCGAGGCCGTGCAGCGGGAGATCGAGCAGGCCGGGGGGCGCGCCCTGAGCGCCCCCGCGGACGCCACCGACCCGGTCTCGGTCGCGGCGGCCTTCGCGCGGGTGAAACAGACGCTCGGCCCGGCGGAGGTGATGATCTACAACGCCAGCGACTTTCGCGTGGCCGGCGCCCTGGAGCTGACGCCGCAGGAGCTCGAGGCTTCCTGGAGGATCACCTGCCTCGGCGGCTTCGTGTGCGCGCAGGCCGCGCTGCCCGACATGCTCGAGCGCGGCCGGGGCACGCTCCTCTTCACCGGCGCGACGGCGTCGCTCCGCGGCGGCCCGCGCTTCTCGGCCCTGGCCGTCGGCAAATTCGGCCTCCGCGCCGTCGCCCAGTCGCTCGCGCGCGAGCTCGGCCCGCGCGGCATCCACGTCGCCCACGTGATCGTCGACGGGCTGATCGACACCCCGCGCGTGCGCGCCATGGTGCCCGGCAGGGGCGCCGCCACGCTGCTCGCGCCGGAGGCGCTGGCGGAGACGTATTACCAGCTCCACGCCCAGCCGCCGAGCGCGTGGACGCACGAGATCGACGTGCGCCCGTCGACGGAGAGGTTCTGATCCGGCGGGCGGCGGCGCGATCGAAGATCTTCCCGGCCGGGTGCCACCCAGGGCGCGCGCGGCTCGCCGGCGGCCTCCGCGCCGGAGCTCGCGCGCGCCGCGCGTGCGTCAGGGGTCGATCCAGCTCCAGGCGAAGTCGACGGGGACGATCGTGTCCGTGCCGCCGTGCACGTCGACGGACTCGTTGAGCACGATGTCGCTCTTCTGGAAGCCATCGAAATCCGCGAGCCAGGTCTCGACGTCGTAATAGCCCGCAGGCAGATCGTCGATGGTGAGGCCGAGGTCATCGCAATCCGCGAATGTCTCGGCGACGACGAAGCCCGCCTCGTCCGCGACGCTGACCCAGAGCTCGTCCACGTCGTAGTCGAAGCACTGGAACCGATCCGCGCGGCCGTCGATCGTCAGCGCCACGGTGAGCGAGCCGTATCCGGAATGGATATGGTCGTCTTCGACGATGATGCACCCCGTGAGCGAGGCAGACGCGAGGACGCAGGCAGCGAGACCGGAGAGCACGTTCGAGAGTTTCATGGGTCGTCTTCCTTGATTGGAGTCTGGCGCCATCGCGACGATGGCCGATTGTCCGGCGTGTTCAGCAAGCGCCATACCAGCAGCGGCGCGCTGCCCGGCGCCGCGGCGGCGCCCCGGCGCCGCCGGGTGGCACCGCGGTTGCTCTCCTGAGGCCCCATGAACAGCAATTCGCCTGACCTCCAGAGCTCATCCCCCAGAACCACCGCGTATTCCCCGCAGCGCAGCGGGCTCGCCGCGCTGGCCGCGCTGGCCGCGCTCGCGTTCCTCGGCGCGACCGGGTGCGCCGCCGAGGTCCGCACCCGGACCGTCGCCCACGCCCCTGCGACCGTCACGTACCAGGAGTTCGCGGTGGTCGAGGAGCCAGTCGTTCACATCGTGACCCCGCCGGCCTACATCGAGACCTACCCCCGCGTCTACTACCGGGGGACCTACGTCTACTACGTGGACGGCCGCTGGTACGCTCCGTCGCGCCACGGCTGGGTCTACTACCGCGAGGAGCCCCGGGCCCTGGTCCGCTACCGCGTCGAGTTCGACCGGAATCGCGTCCATCACCACCACCATCATCACCACGGCCACGCCTACCGCGCGACGACGAGCAGGCCGGCGGCCGAGCCGCGGGTGGAGCACCGCCGCCGCCACGTCGAGCACGCGCGGCCCAGGCGTTCCCCCTGACCGACCGATCACGGCGGGCGTGACGTCCCCGCGACGCGCGCCCCGCCGGCCCGCGCGCGCCCGGTCGTCCTCCGGACGCACGCCGTGAAGGCGGGGCGCGCTGCGGGCATTCACCGATCGAATCACACGCGGAACGGCGCGACGTCGCGCCGGCCGCACATGTAAGGCCGGCCACCAACCCGGCGCGGCGCTGTCGTGAACTTGCTCCTTGGAGCGCCTCACACGATCATGGGAGTCCCATGAAAACAGCGAGAGTGCGCTGATTCGAGCCGCTGGATACGGCCATTGGCCTCCGAGATCGATCTTGGAACTCCAGGGGGACTCCGATACACTCTGCCATGTTGGCTCCGGGCGCCCAGCGGACAGGTGAGGCGACACGCTCAGCGCAACTCCAGCGCACCTCCTGAGGTTCAGATGTCGGCGACCAGACGCGACTCGCTCTTCCCGGAAATGCTCGACGGTCCCAGCAGCACGCCTTCTGTGGAATCAGGGCACATGGTGCGAGAGGCGCCGGAGAGCGAGCAGCGTGTAGCACAGCGGTGCGTGGATTGCGGTTCACCCGCGCCGAAGACGGAGACGAACTACACGCTGATCAGCTCGCGTTATGGGTGGAGGCTGACGCGGACCGCCGACTCGAGCGGGCGCAGGATCATGGAGTGGCGCTGTCCGAGCTGCTACACGCGCTACCGGGCGAAGCGGTCTTTCTGAGCCGCGGCAGACATCGGTCCATCCCTCACCCCGCGCCGAGACCTCCTCTCCGGGGGCCCACCGTGGGTCTTGAGCGGGATGAGGCCTCTCCGCAAGCGCGCAGTGCGTCCACGGCAGTCCAGGATGAGCCCATCCCCATCGATGGCGCATTCCGGGGGCTCGTGACGACGGGAGCGCCGACAGGGGCGGCCGGGTAGACAGCATGCGCGCGGCGGATCTCGAGCTCTCGGAGCTCCTCACGGTCGATCCGCAGGCCGGCGAGCTGCGGTTCTCCGGGGCGCGGGCGATCCTGCTCGACGCGGTGGCGATGGGCCTCCTGCGCCGGCAGCTCATCGACAGCGTCGGCGCGGCGGCGGCGCGGGCGATCCTCACCCGGTTCGGCTTCGCGCACGGCTACCGCACGGCCGAGGCGGCGCGCGACGAGCTCGCGCTGGAGAGCGACGAGGAGTGGCGCGACGCGGGCGGGCGCATCCACGCGCTGCAAGGGATGATGCGCCTCGCGCCGGGCGCGGACGGCCCGCTGTCGCCCGGGGGCGCGACGGTGGAGGCGTCGTACGAGGCGGAGCAGCACCTCCTGCACCTCGGCCGCGCGGACGCGCCGGTGTGCTGGACGCTCGCGGGGTTCGCGAGCGGCTACCTGAGCTGCGTCGAGGGCCGGGACATCTACGTGATCGAGCGCCGCTGCCTCGGCCGCGGCGACGCGGGCTGCGTGTTCGCCGGCCGCACGGCCGAGGCGTGGGGCGCCGACCTCGACCCGCACCTGCCGTACTTCGAGGCGCACCGCCTCGACGCCTCGCTGCGCCGCGCGGCCGAGGCGCTGGGGCGCGCCGAGCGCCGGCTGAAGTCGCGCGCGGAGGCGCTGTCGCGGGCGGCCGGGGCGGCGGCGGCGGACGCGGGAGGGCTCGTCGCGGCGAGCCCGGCCATGCAGCGCGTCGTGGAGCTCGCCCGGCGGGTGGCGCAGGTGGACGCGACGGTGCTCGTCACGGGCGAGAGCGGGACGGGCAAGGAGCGCGTGGCGCGGCTCGTCCACGACGCTTCGCCCCGCGCCCGGGGCCCGCTGCTCGCGATCAACTGCGCGGCGATCCCGGAGCCGCTGCTCGAGAGCGAGCTCTTCGGGCACGCGCGCGGCGCCTTCACGGGCGCGACGCGGGACCGCGCGGGGATCTTCGAGGCGGCGGCCGGGGGGACGCTGCTCCTCGACGAGGTGGGCGAGCTGCCGGCCGGGGTGCAGGTGAAGCTGCTCCGGGCGCTCCAGGCGCGCGAGGTGCGGCGGGTCGGCGAGAACCGGAGCCGGCCTGTCGATGTGCGCGTGGTGGCGGCGACGAACCGCGAGTTCGCCGCGGAGGTGTCGGCCGGGTGCTTCAGAAAGGATCTTTACTATCGGCTCAAGGTGGTCGAGCTGCGGCTCCCGCCGCTGCGCGAGCGCCGGGAGGACGTGCTGCCGCTCGCGCGGGGCCTGCTCGCCCAGGCGGCCGCGCGCATGAGGCGGCCGGCGCCGCGCCTCAGCCCCGGCGCCGCCGACCGCCTCGTGCGCCACACGTGGCCGGGCAACGTGCGGGAGCTCGAGAACGCGATGGAGCGGGCCGTCGCCCTGGCCGAGGGGCGGCGGATCGAGGTCGAGGATCTGCCCGAGGAGGTGCGCTCGGCCCTGCCGGTGCCGTCGGCGCCGGCGGTCGAGGCGCGCGTGCGGACGCTCGGCGACGTCGAGCGGGAGTACATCCTGGCGGTGCTGGCGCGCAAAGAGGGGAACCAGACGCGCGCCGCGGCGGAGCTCGGGATCGGCGTGTCGACGCTGTACCGCAAGCTCAAGGCGTACGGGCGCGGGCCGGCGCGGTGAGCGCGACCGGCCGGCCCGCCGCGGTGAGCGCGGCGGCTGGGCCGGCGCGCCGGGCTCACCACCGCACGACGAAGGTGCACGAGTCCCCGCCCCGCCTCCGGGTGGGCTGGGCCTCGTCCAGGGTGACCTCGGCGGCCGGCTTGAACTTGCGGGCCGTGCCGGTGATGAGCCCGCGCTCGAGCTCGGAGGAGTAGGGCGTGTCGCAGACGACGGCGATGCTCCGGTCGCCGCGCGCGTGACAGCGATAGTGGCCGATTCCTTCCTTCATCACGCCGGTCCGCAGATCGAACATCGGCTCGCCGTCGATGCGGTGGTTGAGGTGATAGGCGACGTCGATCGACGCGAGCGCCGCCTCGATGCTGTCGATCCCCGCCGGCCAGGCGACCACCTCCGGAGCCTTCTTGCCCAGCGCGAAGAGGGTATGCTCGCCGATCGTGTCCTCGATCTCCCGCTGGGCGTCGAGCCAGAGCTGCATGGGGAGCCAGTCGATGGCCATGAGCTGGTGGAGTCCGTGCTTGATCATGATCTTCATGATCATCGGTACATAAGCGCGGCCCGGCGCCTCGAAGAGCGCCAGCAGGTTGGCCGCGCGCACCTCGACGCCCGGCCGGAACGCGACGTACTGTGCCATTCTCGCCCCCTTTCTCCTCGCTCGACCGCCGACCGACGGCGCTGGTCTCCGCCGGACCCGATCGGCGTTCCCGATCGCCTCTACTTGCCCTTCGCGGCGTCGGCGAAGGACCTCCACGTCGCCTCGGCCGCGCCCACGCTGGCGCGCTGGCCGTCGCGCACGATCGGCGTGCGGAGCAGGAGCGGGTCCTCCGCGAGGAGCTCGGCGATGCGGGCCTCGCTCGGGCCGAGGTGCTGCAGGCCGCGCTCCTTCACCCGGGCGCCCTCGGCGTCATAGAGCGCGCGCACGCCGCCGACGGCGCGCGCCACGCTCGCGAGCTCCCCCTTCGAGAGGCCCTTCTCGCGCAGATCGACGAGCTGGACCTTGATGCCCCGGTCGGCGAAGAACCGCTGCGCCGCCCGCGTCGCCTTGCACTTGGCCGTGCCGAAGATCTGGATCATGCGCGTCGTCGCTCCTCGGTGGAGTGGCTCGCGGCGCGCGCCCCGGAGGGCGCGGTCGTGAGGCACAGGCGCGGAGGCGACAGTCTACCACGCCGCACGTCGCGCGGCGGCGCGCCGCGCGCCGCCGCGCGAGAGGCGGGCTCGGCGGATCGAGGACGGAGGGGGCCGGCGCCCGGAGCGGGCGGGCTGGCGGGCGCGGCGCGGTGGAGATCACCCGCCGGTGGCCGGCCCGGTGGCTGCGCCGCAGCGCTCGACCGTGTAGTCGCCGTTCACCTGATCCCTCATGCCGGCGCCGCGCAGCTTCACGAACATCGATGTCTCATCGCTGGTGACGATCTCGAGCGTGCCCCTGTAGCCTGTGCCTGCCCCGCCGCCGAAAGCGCAGCTCGGGTCGGCCAAGGAAAGCGACTCGCTGAAGAAGATCCGCCGATCCGAGAGATCGATGAGCCCCGGCACGACGAGATCGGAGGGTATGGTGAGGATGAGCTGCCACATGGGCGCGTTCTCGCACGTCGCCTTGATCGCCGTCGGGGGACACTCCTGGACATCGCTGTTGAATGCCAGGATGAGGGTATCGGGATCGTCCATACCCCAGTAAGGGGAGTCGGGGGGCGCGTCGCCGGCCCGCATCGCGATGGCGCTCGGCGTCGGCGGCTCGACGTCCTCTTCAGGCTCCGAGGGCGACGGCGGGGTGACCGGGTCGGACGGGGATGTCCAGTCAAAGACGGGCTCGAACACGATCTCGTCGCAGCCGGTGCTCGCAATCGCCATCACGCCGAGAGCCAGGATCATTCGCTTCATTGGATCGACCTCCAGGACAGGTTCTCGGGTGAAGTCCCCTCGGCGCACGAGGACGGCTCATCAGAACCAGCCGAGATCGACGCCCGCTGAGGAGAGCATCATCGGTTGACCCCAGGTCGCGATGTCGCGCTCGGCGCTCTGGATCGAGACCCCCTCGACGATCGCGCTGGCGAGGACGTCGGCGCGGAGGCGGAACCTGGGTGTCACGGCGAAGGCGAGGCCAAGGCGCAGGAAGGGGGCGACGGTCATCGCGGAGGACTCGCCGTCGCCGAAGCCCGAGCGGACGGCCATCCCCGCGCCGTGGAGCGAGACAACCACCAGGCCGAGATCCGCCGAGGGAGCCCACCGGTCCGCGCGGGTGGTGAGGCGCACGCCGGCGCCGGTGAGCTGGACCGAGAGGCCGACGCTGCGCTGGGCTCGGTCGAGCCGCGCGCCGGTCAGCGGAATGGCCGTGAACGCGACGACGCCGACGTGCTCGCTCGGCATCACCGCGACGCCGAGGTCGAGGCTCGCCGCCGCGCCGAGGCCGCCGGGGCTCAGCAGCGCGCCAGGCGCGAGCGAGACGCGGAGCGCCGGCGGCGGCGGCGATGGCGAGGGGGCATCGGCGAGCGCGGCCGGCGCGAGGATGCGCAGCTTCTCGCGGATCTCGGGGGTCGCGGGCAGCTCCCCGGGCGGTGGCGCGGGCAGGGCGGCCTCGAGGAGGCTGGCGCGCAGGAGCTCCACGACGCGGAGCGCGAGCGCGGCGTCGCGGCCGGGCGCGCCGGCGTCGCCCGCGTCGTCGGCCATCTCGCGGAGCACGGTTTTGCCGGTGACCCGATCGGCGATCCAGACCTCGACGCCGCCTCCAGAAGGGACGGCGCGGATCGCGGCGATCGCTCCGGCGTCGCGCGCGGAGGCCTCGAGGAAGGCGCGCGACGCCGGCTCGTCGGCCGCGGGGTCGAGGATCACCGTGCGGAAGCCGAGCGACTCGAGCTCGGCGACGACCCGCAGGCCGAAGCGATCGCCGGGGGCGCTCACGACGGCGATGGTCGAGGGCGCCTCCTGGCGGGCCTCGTCGGCGCGCGCATCCGCGGCGAGCGAGGGCCCCGCGGCGAGCGCGGCGAGGGTGAGGAGGAGGCGCGCCGAGGAGCGGCGTGTCACGGAGCGGGGGGCTCGGCGGGGGCGGCGGGGGGCGCGGGGGGAGAGGGCGCGGCGGAGGCGGTCGGGGTTGGCGTACGGGCGAGCAGGCGCCGCGCGTAGGGGGCGTGGGAGCCGTTCGGGTAGGCGGCGAGGTAGCGCTCTGCGGCGCGGCGGGCGCCGGCCTCGTCGCCGCGCCTGTCCTCGGCCTCGACGAGGCGTCCCGCGGCGTCGGCGACGAACGCGCCCCCCGGCTGCTCGCTCAGGTACCGGGTGAACCAGCGCGCGGCGCCTGCGGGGTCGTTGTTCTGGTCCTGCGCGATCCGCCCGAGGAGGAACGCCGCGGGCGCGGCCTCGGACGACCCGGGGAACCGCCTGCGCAGGGCGGTGAAGGCCTGAACGGCGCGGGCCGTGCTGCCGCCGAGGCGGGCGGCGTCGCCGAGGGCGTGGAGGTCGCCGGCGCTCGCGGTCGCGCAGAGGGCGTCGAAGCCTTCGCGCTCCGCGGCGGCGAGGGCGTCCTTGTACCGCGCGTCGAGGGCGAGGGCCCGCCAGCGAGGCGTCTCCTGGGCGGTCGGCATGTGAGCCGGCGAGGCCTCGGCGTCTGCGGGGCGGGGCGGGTGGGTGGACCCGACCGAGGTTGAACCAACCGGTGAGCCCGACCCCAACGTGGTTGCGGCCGAGGTCGCGGTCGACCCGACCGAGGTTGAGCCTGGCCCGACCGAGGTTGACCCGACCGAGGTTGACCCGACCGGGGTTGAGCCCGGCCCGACCGGGGTTGAACCGACCGGGGTTGAGCCCGGCCCGACCGAGGTTGAACCGACCGGGGTTGAGCCCGGCCCGACCGGGGTTGAGCCCGGTTCCGATCCGACCGAGGTTGCCCCTGACCCCAACGTGGTTGGGTCGACCGGCGCCACCTCCAGCGTGTTCGTCCCAGGCGAAACAACGAGCCGCTCTCCGGCGCGGATCGCCCGCGCCTCCCCCACGACGGGCCCCGACACGGTGATCGCCCCCTCGCGCAGGGCCACCTCGAACCGCTCGGTCACCGGGTCCCACCGGGTCTCGAAGCGCGTCCCGATCACGTTCACCTGGAACGGCCCCACCCGCACCCTCCAGCGCGCCCCGTCGCGGTGGACCACCGAGACATCCAGCGCTCCCCGCTCCAGCGCGATCTCCGCGCCGTCCGCGTCCACCGACGCGACGCGCGCCCGCCCGTCCGGCGAAAGGCGCAGCAGCGATCCGTCGGAGAACCGGATCGGCAGGTCCGCCGCCGCCGGCGCGGCGATCCACGCCCCGACGACCCCCACCTCGGTCGTCCCGAGCTCGAACCGCATCGGCGCCCCCCGACGCGCCACGATCACCAGCGCGACCGTCGACAGCACCAGCGCCGCCACCGCCGCCATCCACGCGGCGCCCCGCCCCCGGCCGACGCCCCAGCCCCCGTCCCTCCTCCCCGGTGCCCGCAGCCGCGCCCCGCTCGCGCTCCCCGTGCCGTCCTCGCCGCCCCACCGCCCCCCCGGCAGCTCCGCCTCCATCAGCCGCGCGCGCCCCCGCTCCAGGTCGAGCCGCGCCGCCGGCGCCCGGTCCTGCATCGCGGCCACGCGCCGCCCGAGGGCGGTCAGCGATCGCTCGGATTGCCCCACCGGGTACCTCCCTCGAGCCACGCCTCGAGCACGGGTTGCTTGCGCGCCTCGGCCCCGAAGCGGGCCGAGGCGCGCGCCAGCCGCCGCTTGATCGTCGCGAGCGACGTGTCGCACGCCGCGGCCACCTCGGTCAGCTCCATGCCGTCGATGAACCGGAGGGCGAAGGCGATGCGCTCGTCCACCGGCAGCGTGTCGAGCACCGCGTACGTCGCCCGCAGCGCGTCCAGCACCTCGCCCGACGCCGCGCTGGACTCGATCTCGGGCAGCTCCTCGCTCGGCAGGAACCAGAGCCAGCGCCGCCGCCGCGCGCGGGTGATCGACGAGCGCGCCACGTGCACCGCGATCATCGTCAGCCACCCCTTGAGCGCGCTCGGGTCCTCGAGGTTCGGCAGCGAGCCGAGCGCGCGCACGAAGACGTCGTGGTGCAGGTCCGCCAGGTCGTGGCGGAAGCCGAGCAGCCGGTAGAGCACCCGGTGGATGTGCTCGGCGTACCGGTCGTACAGGGCGGCGCGCGCCCTGCGGTCGCCCCGCCGGAACCCGTCCACGAGCGCCGCGTCATCCCCCGCGAAGGTGTCCTTCGCGATCGGCGGCAGCGGTCGGACGAGCGTCAGGGGGCGGGACAGGCGAGGCTCCTCTCCCCTCAAGTCCCCGGAGGCCCTCCCCGCGGCTCACGGGGGCGTCACGTTCGCCTCTCCCGGCGCAGCCGCCGGGCTCTCCCGGCCCAGCCGCCGGGAGAGCCCGGCGGCGCCCGGAGATCGCCCGCCCACCTGGCGGTACGCGCCCTCTCGCCCGAGGCTGCCGCGAGGAAGGCAGCCGCAGGAGGGGCGGCGATGAACCACGGGACCCTCGCTCCGAGGACGGTGTTCCAGGGCCGCTACGAGATCCACGCCCTGCTCCGGGAGGGCTGGTTCGCGCTCGTCTACGAAGGGCGGCACCTCGCCACCGGGCAGCCGATCGTCCTCAAGCTCGTGCGCCTCTCCCGCGACGGCGCCCCCGCCGACCTGGCGCGACGCCACCGCGCGCGGTTCCTGCGGGAGATGCATCGCTGCGCGCGGCTCGGCCACCCCGGCATCGTCCGGCCCATCGACGCCGGGCAGGCGGACAACGGGCAGCTCTATGCCGTCTTCGAGCGCGTGCCCGGGCAGAGCCTGGCCGAGCTGCTGGCGGCCCAGGGGGCGCTCGATCCGCACGAGGCGCGGCACCTGATGCGGCAGGTCCTCGACGCGCTCGCCTTCGCGCACCGGCAGGGCGCCGTCCACGGCGACCTCCGGCCGGCCCACGTGATGCTCGCGCCCGCAGCGGAGCGGCTGCGCGCGCTCGTGCTCGGCTTCGGCTTCGGCGCGATCGCCGCGGCCGCGCGGGCTGTCCAGGACGAGGCGCCGCCCGTCTCCGGCCGCGAGATCGCCGGCTCGCAGGCCTACGCCGCGCCCGAGCAGCGCCGCGGATTCCCGCCGACAGCGCGCTCGGACCTGTACGCCTGGGGCCTCGTCTTCCTGGAGTGCCTCACCGGCAGGCGCGTCGACCCGGGTTGGCCGCCCGACCCGGGTTGGCCGCCCGACGCGGCGGCTCCCCGGCCGGCCGGCGCCGGGCCGGCGCGGCTGCCCGCCGCGCTCCTCGATCACCCGCTCGGCGCGATCCTGCGGCGGGCGACGATCGAGGACGTCGCGGCGCGCGCCGTCACGGCCGACGACCTGCTGAGCGCGCTCGACGCCTGCGACGTGCGCGAGCTCCGCCGCGAGGACCTGGTGAAGCTGGACGAGCCGCCGGCCCGAGCCGCGCCGCCCCCGCCCGCTGCCCCGCCGCGCCCCTCCGCTGCCGCGCCGCCCTCGCCCGCTGCCCCGCCGCCCCCCTCCGCTGCGCCGCCGCCCTCGCCCGCTGCCCCGCCGCCCTCGCCCGCGGCCGCGCCGGGCCACCCGGCGGATGGCGCCGCGCCTCCCACGCCCACCTGGAGCACGGCGGCCGCCGCGCAGGCCGTCCGCCCCGCGGACCGCGACACGCCGCGGGTGGCCGGAGATTTCATCAAGCATTACGAGCTATTACGCAAGCTCGACCAGGGCGGCATGGGGGTCGTGTACCTGGCCCGCGACACGAGGCTCGGGCGCCTCGTCGCGATCAAGTTCCTCCTCAGCCACACAGGGCACGGCGTCGAGCGCTTCCTGGACGAGGCGCGGGCCACGGCGCGCTGCAGGCACGAGAACATCGTCGTCATCCACGAGGTCGACGAGCTCCTCGGGTGCCCCTACCTCGTCCTCGAGTACATCCCGGGCCGCTCGCTCCGCGAGTGGATGACCCAGCGCGACCGCCCCGCGACGCCCGGATCGCACGTCACGGCGCCGGGCCCGGTGTCGCCCCGCCACGCGATCGAGCTCATGATCCCGGTGGCCCGCGCGCTCCTCTGCGCGCACGAGGCCGGGATCGTGCACCGCGATCTCAAGCCCGAGAACATCCGCCTGAGCGACGCCGGGTGCATCAAGGTGCTCGATTTCGGCCTCGCCAAGCGCATCGACGCCGGCGCGGCCCCGGCGGCCGCGGGCGCGCCGGCGGCGCTCGCCGCGGGCGGCCAGCACCGCAGGAGCGCCATCGTCGGCACGCCCCATTACATGGCGCCCGAGCAGCTCCTGGGCGGCGACATCGACGGCCGCATCGACCTCTGGGCCTTCGGCATCGTCCTGTACGAGCTGCTCACGGGGGCGCACCCGCTCGCCCCGTTCTCGCGCGCGCGGCTCGCGGACGTCATGGACCTCGACGCCCCGATGCCCAGCGTGAGCGCGCGGCGCCCGGACGCGGGCGCGCTCGGCGACCTCGTCGATCGCTGCCTCAAGAAGCGCAGGGCCGAGCGCATCGGCTCGGCCAGGGAGCTCCTCGCGGAGCTCGAGGCGCTCCTGCCCGATCGCAAGGCGCTCGACCTGCGCGAGGGCGAGAGCCCGTTCGCCGGCCTGTTCGCGTTCCAGGAGGCAGACGCCGCCCGCTTCTTCGGCCGCGACCGCGACGCCGCCGCCACGGCGGCGCGGCTGCGCAACCAGCAGCTCCTCGTGATCGCCGGGCCCTCCGGGGCGGGCAAGTCGTCGTTCGCCCGCGCGGGGGTCATCCCGGCCCTCAAGCGCGCCGACGACCGCTGGGAGGCCTTCGTCCTTCGGCCGGGGCGCCGCCCGCTCGGCGCGCTCGCCGACGTGCTCGCGCAGGTCGCCGAGGCGGAGCCCGCGCGAAGCGCGGGCGCGGCGGTGAGCCCGATCGAGCCGCCGCCTCAGGACGCGCTCGTCGCCACGCTGCGCGCGCAGCCCGGGTACCTCGGCGCCCGGCTGCGCGCGCGATGCCGCCGCGGCGGGCCCGGCCGACGCGCCGTGCTCCTCGTCGACCAGCTCGAGGAGCTCTACACGCTCGGCGCCGCCCCCGACGAGCGGGCGGCGTTCGTCGCCTGCCTCGAGGGCGTGGCCGACGACGCCTCGTCGCCCCTGCGCCTCCTGCTCGCCATCCGCTCGGACTTCCTCGATCGCGTGGCCGAGCACCGCGACTTCATGCTCGGCGCGACCCGCGGGCTGTGGTTCCTGCCGCCGATGGGGCGCGGCGACCTGCGCGAGGCGCTGACGCGGCCGCTCGAGGTGGCCGGGTACCGCTTCGAGACGGCCGAGATGGTCGAGCACATGCTCGACACGCTGGAGAGCACGCCGAGCCCGCTGCCGCTCCTGCAGTTCACGGCCAGCAAGCTCTGGGACGCCCGCGATCGCGAGCGCCTCCTGCTCACGCGGTCGAGCTACGAGCGGATCGGCGGCGTCGCCGGCGCCCTGTCCGCGCACGCGGACGCGGTGCTCTCGGCGCTCCCGCCGCGCGAGCAGCGGCTCGTCCGGGCGGTGCTGCTCCGCCTCGTCACGCCCGAGCGCACCCGCGCCGTGGTGGGGATGGACGAGCTCCGCGAGCTCGCGCCGGGCGGCGAGGCCGGCGGCGCAGAGGCGATCGCGCAGGTGGTCCAGCACCTGGCCGGCGCGCGGCTCCTGCTCATCGAGGCCGGCGGCGAGCGCGGCTGTCCGACCGTGGAGCTCGTCCACGACGCCCTGATCGAGCGGTGGCCGAAGCTCGGGCAGTGGCTCGCCGAGAGCGAGCGCGACGCGCAGCTCGCGGCCCGGCTGCGCGTCGCGGCCCAGCACTGGGCGTCGAGCGGCGAGCCCGAGGGGCTGATCTGGCGCGGTCGCGCCGCGGAGGAGGTCAGGGCGTGGTACGAGCGCCGCCGCGCCGAGCGGGGCGCCGCCGCCCACGTCGAGCTGGGCCAGCGCGAGGAGCGCTACCTGCGGGCCGTCGTGGCGCTCGCCGAGCGCGCCGAGCGCGCGCGGCGCCTCGGCCAGCGGCTGGCCGTCGGCGTGATCGCGATGTTCGGCGCGCTCGCGCTCGTCGTGTCGCGCCTGGCCGTCGACGCGAGCCGGGAGGCCCGGCGCGCCGACGCGGAGGCGGCGCGCGCGCAGGCCGAAGCGCACGAGGCGCGCAACGCGACCCGCATGGCCACGGCGCGCGAGCTCGCGGCCGATCCGACGACGGTCCTGGCGATCGCGCGCGAGGTCGAGCCGCCCGACGTGCCGCGGGGCTGGGCCGTCCTCGCGCGCTGGGCGCTGCAGCGCCGGATCGCCCGCGCGGTGCTCCCCCACCCGGACTGGGTCATCCACGCGAGCTACGGCCCCGACGGCGAGCGCATCGTCACCGCCGATGGGGACGGGGTCGCGCGCGTGTGGAACGCCGACGGCACCGGCGAGCCCGTGGCCCTCCGAGGTCACCAGGATTCGGTCGCCTCGGCGGTGTTCAGCCCCGACGGCAGGCGCGTCGTCACCGCGTCCTATGACGGGACCGCGCGCGTGTGGAACGCCGACGGCACCGGCGAGCCCGTGGTCCTCCGTGGCCATGACGATCGGGTCACCTCCGCGGCGTTCAGCCCCGACGGCAGGCGCATCGTCACCTCTTCATGGGACGGGACCGCGCGCGTGTGGAACGCCGACGGGACAGGCGGGCTCCTGGTCCTGCGCGGTCATGGCGATCGGGTCTCCTCCGCGGCGTTCAGCCCCGACGGCGGGCGCATCGTCACCGCGTCCTGGGACAGGACCGCGCGCGTGTGGAACGCCGACGGCACCGGCGAGCCCGTGGTCCTCCGCGGCCATCAGGACCGGGTGTACTGGGCGGCGTTCAGCCCCGACGGCAAGCGCGTCGTCACCGCGTCCTGGGACAGGACCGCGCGGGTGCGGAACGCCGACGGCACCGGCAAGCCCATGGTCCTCCGTGGTCACGAGGACCTCGTTTACATGGCGGCGTTCAGCCCCGACGGCAAGCACATCGTCACCGCGTCCTGGGACAGGACCGCACGCGTGTGGAATGCGGACGGCGCAGGCGAGCCATCTCTCCTCTGCGTTCACGAAGATGGAGTCTCCTCCGCGGCGTTCAGCCCTGACGGCGAGCACATCGTCACCGCGTCCTACGACAGGACCGCGCGCGTCTGGAGCGCCCACGGCACGAACGAGATGCTCTTGCTCCGCGGTCACGAAGACGTGATCCGGGCGGCGGCGTTCAGCCCTGATGGCCGACGTGTCCTCACCGCGTCCTACGACAGGACCGCGCGCGTCTGGAACGCGGACGGCACCGGCCAGCCCATCGTCCTTCGCGGTCATCGGGATCGCGTCGCAGCGGCGACGTTCAGCCCCGACGGCGAGCGCATCGTCACCGCGTCCTACGACAGGACCGCGCGCGTCTGGAACGCGGACGGCACCGGCCAGCCCATCGTCCTTCGCGGCCACGAGCAGAACGTCACGTCGGCCGTATTCAGCCCCGACGGCAAGCGCATCGTCACAGCGTCTCTTGACCGGACGGCGCGCGTCTGGAGCGCCGATGGAACGGGCGAGCCCCTCGTCCTTCGCGGTCACCGGCAGGGCGTCAACTGGGCGGCCTTCAGCCCCGACGGCCAGCGCATCCTCACCGCGTCCTACGACAGGTCCGCGCGCGTCTGGAGCGCCGATGGAACGGGCGAGCCCCTCGTCCTTCGCGGCCACGAGCAGGGCCTCCAGTCGGCGGCCTTCAGCCCGGATGGCACGCGCATCGTCACCGCGTCCCTGGACAAGACCGCGCGCGTCTGGAGCGCCGATGGAACGGGCGAGGCCATCGTCCTCCGCGGCCACGAGCACTGGGTGTTCTCGGCGACCTTCAGCCCGGATGGCAAGCGCATCGCCACCGCCTCACAGGACATGACGACGCGGGTGTGGAGCGCCGACGGCACGGGTGAGCCGCTGATCCTCCGCAGCTCCGACTCCCCGGTCAACGACGCGGCGTTCAGCCCGGATGGCAAGCGCATCGTCACCGCGTCGGACGACAGGATCGCGCGGGTGTGGTCCGACATCGAGCCGCTCCGCGGCGTCGGCGATCCGCGGCTGTGGACCGCGACGACCTACTGCATGCCCGTCGAGCGGAGGATCGACCTCCTCCGCGTGCCCGAAGCCCAGGCCCGGGCCGACCGGGAAGCGTGCCTGCGCCACGTCCTCGAGGCCCGCGCGGCGCCGCGGGAGCAGCGGTGAGCTGGAGGGCCCGTCGCGAGCGCGCCGCTGTTGCGCCGGCCGCCTCGCCGAGCGCCGATGTCCTTCACGCCCGCCCTCCGGACCAGCCGCCGGTGACCAGCTCGGCCGTGAGCTCGTGGTTGAGCATCCCCGCGGCCTGCGCCCCGGAGGCCGCCGCGACGATGGCCGTTTGCATTCGCGTGAGCAGATCCCCGGCCGCGTAAACCCCGGGGACCGACGTCTCGCGGCGCACGGGGTCGATCTGCACGTAGCCGTCGCCGTCGAGGCCCACGCCCAGCTCCCGGACCAGGTCCACCTGCCGCTGCGGGGGATGGGCGAACAGCACCTCGCAGGGGATCGTCGCGCCGTCCGAGAGCGCGACGCTCTCCAGGCGATCCTCGCGCGCGACGAGGCGCGCGACGGGCCGTGTCTCCAGCTGGATCCCCGCGGCGCTGAGGTGGGCGCGCACGTCCGCGGGGACGTCGAACGCTCCCCCCGTGAAGACCACGACATCTCGCGTCCATCCACGCAGCATGATCGGAAAGTGGAGCGACTCTGCCCCTCGGGCCAGGTAACCCCATCTCCGGTCCCTGAGCTCCCATCCGTGGCAGTAGGGGCATTGGACGATCGAGCGGCCCCACAGCTCGCGGAACCCTTCGACGGCGAGCGGCTCGTCGATCATCCCCGTGCAGAGGAGGACGCGGCGGGCCTCGACGGCCCCCGTCGGCAGGGTGATCTGGAACGCGCCTCGTGCCCCCGCGATGGCCTCGACCCGGACGTCGCGCGCCTCCACGCTCGGGTACGCCGCGAGCTGCTGGCGGCCGATCGCACGGAACTCGCCCGGCGGCGTCCCGTCGCGCGTGACGAAGTTGTTGAGGTGTTCCGCGGCCGCGTTCCTGCGCGTCCCCGCGTCGCAGAGCAGGACGCGCTTGCGCGCGCGGCCGAGGGCGAGTGCCGCGGAGAGCCCGGCAGGGCCGCCTCCCACGATGACGACGTCGTATGCCATGCTGGGTCTCCTCGCAGAGGGTGCTTGTCGTGTCGCGCCGCGCACCGGCGCGCAGCCCGGGGCGACGAGGGTGGTGACGAGCGCCGCGCTCGCCTGAAGCCACGCGCGTCGCGTGAGGAGCGGGTCGTCGGCCTCGTTCGCCACACCCCCGTCGTAGCCCCGCGCGCGGGGCCCTTGAAGGGCGGGGCTTCCGGTCCGATCGGCGAGTTTTTCGACCGCGAGCGACGCCGACGACGCCGCCGTCAGCGCCGGCCGCGGTCTCGACGCCCCGCGCGCGCTGCTTCGTCCTCGCCGAGCGCCTCGGACTCGGCGTCGTCCGCGTCGAGCGGCGCGATCCGCGGCCTGCGCGCCGCGTCGTCAGCCGGCGCCGGCGGCGGCGGCGGCGGAACGCTGCCGCGGATCTCCTGGGCGATCCGGGAGAGCACCGTCGCCACGCCCTCCTCGACGGCGTGCCCGAGCTCCTCCGCGCTCCGCTCGAGGCGCTGCTTGCGCTCGAGGCGCTCGACCCTTCGCTGCTCCTCCAGCCGCCGGAGCTCCTCCCGCCGCGCCTGCTCGGCGCTGCGCTCGACCTCCTTCCGGACCTCCTGCGGGGACACGTCGCTGGAGAGGGCGGCGCGCGCGTGGAAGGCGAGGCTCAGCCCCCACCCGAGCAGCGGCCAGAAGAACCACCACGGCCCGGGCGTGAGCGCGTTGATCGCGAAGAGGAACGCGTTCACGACGACGAACGAGAACAGGTGCGACCGGAAGCCGTTGCGCCGGCGCGCGACGATCGCCGCGCGCGCCGCCTCCTCGCCCCGGACCAGCTCGATGTCGCGCGACGCGGCCTCGATCGCGGCCCGCGAGATGCCGATCTCCTCCGCCGCCGCGACGAGCTCGTCGTGGCCGACCTCGCGCGTCTGCGCGTCCCGGAGGGCGCGCTCCAGGATGGCCCGCACCTCGGCCTCGGTGTACTGCCGCCCGCCCCGCTTGCCCGGCCTCGCCATCGCCCTCCTGCCCCTCGCGCGCGGCGGAGCATACCGGATCCCAGGGGCTCGCCTCCCCTCCGAGGCCGCCCGGCTCGGCTCCCGATCGACCCGGCCCCCTCGCGAGGCCGCTCCGCTCGGTTCCAGATCGACCTGCCCCCCTCGCGAGGCCGCCCCGCCAGGTCCCGACCTCTCCGCCTCCCCCTCCGGGGCCGCCCGGCTCGGTTCCCGATCGACCCGGCCCCCTCGCGAGGCCGCTCCGCCACGTCCCGACCTCTCCGCGGCCCCTCGCGAGGCCGCCCTGCGAGGTCGCGACCTCTCCGCGGCCCCCTCCGAGGCCGCCCCGCTCGGTTCCCGATCGACCCGACCCCCTCGCGAGGCCGCGCTGCCAGGTCGCGACCTCTCCGCCTCCCCCTCCGAGGCCGCCCCGCTCGATCTCGACCCAGCCCGCACGCCTCGAAAGGCCGCTCTGCCAGGTCGCGACCTCCCTGCGCCCTCCACGCGCGTTCCGCTCCCGCATCCCGGGACGCCGCACGGCGGGCGTGCCGCCATGCTCGTCCGTCATCGCGGCGCTGTGCCGGCGGGCCGGCGCCGGACGAGGGGCAGAGACGACTCTATAGGAGAGCGCGATGGGCAGCGAGGTTGGCTGTCCGGGCATCGGACGGCCGCCTCGTCGAGTTCCCCCGGCGCACGCGCGGGGCGGGCTCCGCGTGACGGCCGCCGCGTCGGACGCGGTGCCGGCTCGATCGCCCGAAGCTGCCGCGCGAGGCGGCGCGACCGGAGGGGCTGTGATGAACCACGAGATCCTCGCTCCAGGGATGGTGTTCCAGAGCCGCTATGAGGTCGTCTCCATGCTCCACGGGGGTGACCTGGTGTCCGCCTACAGAGGGCGGCAGCTCGCCACGGGGCACCCGATCATCCTCAAGGTCGTGCGCCTGGACCGGGGCGGAGCTCCCGCGGCCATGGCGCGAGCCCACGCCGCGCGATTCCTGCGGCAGATGCGCTCCTGCGCGCGGCTCCAGCATCCCCGCATCGTCCGGCCCATCGAGGCCGGGCAGACGGACGAGGGACAGCTCTATGCCGTCTTCCAGCTCGTGTCCGGACAGAGCCTCTCCGAGCTGCTCGCGGAGCAGGGCGCGCTCGAGCCGCAGGAGGCGCGGCACCTGATGTTGCAGGTCCTCGACGCGCTGGCCTGCGCGCACCGGCGCGGCATGGTCCACGGAGCCCTCCAGCCGAGCCGCGTGATGGCCGTTCCGGCGGGGGCGCTGCGCGACGCGATGGTGCTCGATCTCGGCTTCGCGGCCATCGCCGCGGGCGCGCGGGCAGGTCGGGGCGAGACGCTCGCTGCATCGAGCGAGCTCGCTGCCTGGCAGGCTTACGCGTCCCCCGAGCAGCTCCGGGGGTACCCGCCCACGGCCCGCTCGGACCTGTACGCCTGGGGGCTCGTGTTCCTCGAGTGCCTCACGGGCAGACGTGCGGACATGAGCAGCTCGCCGGAGCGAGAGGCCCTCCTGTCCGACAGCGGCGGGCGAGCGCGGATGCCTCCCGCGCTCCTCGATCACCCGCTCGGCGCCATCTTGCGAAGCGCCACGATCGAGGAGGTCGCGGCGCGCGCCGCCACGGCCGACGCCCTGCTGTGTGAGCTCGACGCCTGCGAGGTGAGCGGGCTGCGCCGGGACGCTCTGATCGCGCCTTGCGCTCCGAGGCGCGCCGGGGAGGGGCGAGAGGGGTCAGCGGAGGAGCGACGGATATCCGAGGAGTCGGAGGGCCGGGACGCGGCGGCGCCGCAGCGTTCAAGGGGCCCGAGATCGCCCACGGCTTCCGTCGAGGAGCCCGAGCGCCTGCTCACGCTCACCACGGCATCGGCGGGTGAAGCCCCCGTCAGCCCCGTGCCCGGCGACCGAGCGCATGGGGCTGAGCCTTCCCCGGCAGGCGCCGCGAAAGCATCGCAGGAGCCCACCTCGGGACGCATGCCCATGGGCCTCGGCGACACGATCAAACACTACGAGATCATCCGCAAGCTGGGCCAGGGCGGCATGGGGGTCGTGTTCCTGGCGCGCGACATGCGGCTCGGTCGCCTGATCGCGGTAAAGCTCCTGCTCAGGTACAGCGGGCACGGGATCGAGCGCTTCCTGGCCGAGGCGCGGGTCACGGCGCGCTGCAGGCACGAGAACATCGTCGTCATCCACGAGGTGGACGAGATCCGTGGATACCCCTACATCGTGCTCGAGTACATCAAGGGCCCCACGCTGCGCCAGTGGATGGCGCAGCGCGACCAGGCCAGCGCGCCCGGGTCGCGAGCCATCGATACGCCCCCTCGCTCGCGGGCGCCCGGCGCTGTGATCGAGCTCATGGTCCCTGTCGTCCGCGCGCTGGTCTGCGCGCACGAGCACGGCATCGTGCACCGCGATCTCAAGCCCGAGAACATCCTCCTCGATGAATCCGGTTGCATCAAGGTGGTCGACTTCGGCATCGCCAAGGACCTCGAGGTCAACGTGGTCTCGACGTTGACCGGCGCCCGCGCGGCGCTCGCCGGCGGCGCGCGCCGGCGTAGAAAGAGCGCGGCTGTCGGTACGCCTCGCTACATGGCGCCGGAGCAGTTGCTGGGCATGGATGTCGATCACCGCGCCGACCTCTGGGCCGTGGGCATCGTGCTCCACGAGCTGCTCACGGGGCAGCACCCGCTGCAGCCGTTCTCGCTCGCGCGGCTCTCGAGCATCGCAGACCTCGATGAGCCGATGCCCGGCCTCCGTGAAAGGCACCCGGAGCTGGGCGCGCTCGGCGCCCTCGTCGACCGCTGCCTCAGGAAGCGCAAGGCCGAGCGCATCGGGTCGGCCAGGGAGCTCCTCGGCGAGCTCGACGAGCTGCGGCCCGCGCGAAAAGCGCTCGACCTCGGCGAGGAAGAGAGCCCGTTCGCCGGCCTGACCGCCTTCCAGGAGGCGGACGCGGCGCGGTTCTTCGGCCGCGATCGCGAGATCGCCGCCGTGGCGGCGCGGCTGCGCAACCAGCCGCTCGTGGCCATCGCCGCGCCCTCCGGGGCGGGGAAGTCGTCGTTCGTGCGCGCGGGCGTGATCCCGGCCTTGAAGCGCTCCGGGGACCGCTGGGAAGCGTTCGTGCTGCGCCCGGGGCGCCGCCCGCTCGCCGCGCTCGTCGACGTGCTGGCGCAGATCGCCGAGGCGGACGCGATGCGCGGGGCGACCGCCGGGAGCAGGGCGACGGCGGGCTCGGCCGAGCTCCCGGACCCGGACGGGCTGATCGCCAGCCTGCGCACCCAGCCGGGCAGCCTGGGCGCGTCGCTGCGCGCGCGCTGCCGCCGCGAGGGGCAGAGTCGGCGCATCCTGCTCTTCGTCGACCAGCTCGAGGAGCTCTACACGCTCGGCGCCGCGCCCGAGGAGCTGGCGATCTTCGTCGCGTGCTTGCAGGGAGCGGCGGACGACGCCTCGTCGCCCGTGCGCGCCATGCTCGCCATCCGCTCGGATTTCCTCGACCGCGTGGGCGACGATCGCGGCTTCATGGCCGACGTGACCCGCGGGCTCTGGTTCCTGCCGCCGATGGGGCGCGAGGGCCTGCGCGAAGCGCTGGCGAGGCCGAGCGAGGCGGCCGGGTACCGCTTCGAGGCCGCGGAGATGGTCGAGCACATCCTCGACTCGCTCGAGAGCGCGCGGAGCCCGCTGCCGCTCCTGCAATTCACGGCCATGAAGCTGTGGGAGGCGCGGGACCGCGAGCGCCGGCTGCTGACGCGGGAGAGCCATGAGCGGCTCGGCGGCGTCGCGGGTGCCCTGTCCGCCCATGCGGACGCGGTGCTCTCGGCGCTGTCGTCACGCGAGCAGCGGCTGGCCCGGGCGGTGCTGCTCCGCCTGGTCACGCCCGAGCGCACGCGCGCTGTGGTGAGCCTGGATGAGCTCCGCGAGTGCGCGCAGGACGGCGAGGGCGGCGCCGGGGACACGGTGGCGCAGGTGGTGCAGCACCTGGCCGACGCGCGGCTCCTGCTCATCGAGACCGGCGGCGAGCGCGAGGGCGCGACCGTGGAGCTGGTGCATGAATCGCTGATCGAGCGGTGGGCGAAGCTCAAGCAGTGGCTCACCGAGAGCGAGCAAGACGCCGAGTTCCTGGCGCGGTTGCGGGCCGCAGCCCGGCAGTGGGAGGCGAGCGGCAGCGCCGAGGGGTTGCTCTGGCGCGACCGTGCGGCGGAGGACGCCAGGGCGTGGCACGAGCGCCGCCGCGCCGAGCGGAGCGGGATGGGCGATGACGGGATAGGCAGGCGAGAAGAACGCTATCTGTCGGCCGTCGTGGCCTTCCATGAGCGAGCGCAGCGGGTACGCCGGGGGATCACCGCGGGCGTCATCGCCGTGCTCGGCGCCGTTGCGCTCATGGTGTCGTTGCTGGCGATCGACAACGACCGGCAAGCCACGCGCGCCAGGCAGCAAGCCACGCGCGCCGCCGAGCAAGCCGCGCTCGCCGACCAGGAGACGGCCCGCGCGCACGCCCAGGCCCGGGCGGCGCGCAACGCCACCCGCATGGCCACGGCCCGTGCCAGGCAAGCCGATCCGACGATCGCGCTCGCGATCTTGCGCGAGATGGAGCCGGAGGTGCCGCGAGGATGGCACGAGCTCACGAGCAGAGCGCTGCACTTCGAGGCCGCGCGCGCGGTGCTCGACCACCCGGCGGGGGTCACGGAGGCGAGGTACAGTCGTGACGGGAAACGCATTGTCACCGCCTCAACGGACGCGATCGCTCGGGTCTGGAATGCGGATGGCACGAGCGACCCCGTGCTTCTTCGGGGACATCGGGACGCGATAAGCTCGGCGGCGTTCAGCCCCGATGGCAAGCGCATCGTCACCGCGTCGAGGGACACGACCGCGCGGCTGTGGAACGCCGACGGCTCAGGCGAGGCGATCGTCCTCCGCGGCCACGAAGCGGAGGTACGCACGGCGGAGTTCAACCCCGAGGGTACGCGCATCGTCACCGCATCGAGCGACGAGACCGTGCGACTGTGGAATGCCGATGGCTCGGGCGAGCCCATGGTCCTCCGGGGTCACCGAGGTGCGGTGCTCGAAGCGAGCTTCAGCCCCGACGGCAAGCGCATCGTCACCGTGTCGGAGGATGAGACGACGCGGGTCTGGCGCGCCGATGGCTCGGGCGAGTCCATGGTCCTCCGGGGTCATCGAGGTGCGGTACACAAGGCGGCGTTCAGCCCCGACGGCAAGCGCATCGTCACCGCGTCCAAGGACAGGACCGCGCGGGTCTGGAACGCCGACGCCGGCGGCGAGCTCGTGGTCCTCCGGGGCCATCGAGATGCGGTAATCGAGGCGGCGTTCAGCCCCGACGGCAAGCGCATCGTCACCGCATCCTACGACGGGACCGCGCGGATCTGGAGCGCGGATGGCTCGGGTAAGCCTGTCGTCCTTCAGGGTTACGAAGCACCCGCATATTTCGCAGAGTTCAGCCCTGACGGCAAGCGCATTGCTACTCTATCCTACGACAGGGCCGTGCGACTATGGAACGTTCAGGACCCAGGCGAACCCATGGTCCTTCAGCAAGAGGCCATTGTCTCCAGGGCGAATTTCAGCCCTGACAGCAAGCGCATCGTCGCCACGTGCAACGACAGGACCGTTCGGATCTGGAACGCTGACGACTGGAACGGCTCTCGGATTCTTCATGGCCACGAGAGCGTCGTCATACGGACAGCTCTCAGCCCCGATGGCGGTCACGTCGCTACCGCGTCCTACAAGAGCAAGATCGCGTGGATATGGGATACCGACGACACGGTTGAGCCTGTGGCCGTTCGCGGCCACGAGGACAATGTGACGTCGGTGGCGTTCAGCCCCGGCGGCAACCGTATCGTCACCGCGTCAAAAGACGGGACCGCGCGGATCTGGAACGCGGACGGCACGGGCAAGACCATCGTCGTTCGCGGTCACAAGGACGTGATCTATTCGGCGGCGTTCAGCCCCGGCGGCGAGCGCATCGTCACCGCGTCGGAGGACAGGACCGCGCGGATCTGGAACGCGGATGGCACGGGCGAGCCTCTCGTCTTTCGCGGTCACGAGAGCGGGGTCGCCTCGGCGGCGTTCAGCCCCGACGGCGAGCGCATCGTGACCGCCTCGGGGGAGACGGTCCGGGTGTGGAATGCCGATGGCACGGGCGAGCCCCTGGTCCTTCGCGGCCACGAAGATGAGGTGATGTCGGCGGTGTTCAGCCCCGACGGCAAGCGCATTCTCACCGCATCCTTCGACAGGACCGCGCGGGTCTGGAACGCCGATGGCTCGGGCGAGCCCCTGGTCTTTCGTGGGCACCAAGGTGAGGTCCTCATGGCGGCGTTCAGCCCCGACGGGGGGCGTATCGTGACCGCGTCGCAGGACGGGGCCGTGCGGCTATGGGACGCTGACAGGACGAGCGAGCCCCAGGTGGCGCTCGGCTTCGATTTCCCTGCCATCAGCGCGGCGTTCAGTCCAGACGGCGAACGCATCGTCACCGCATACCGCCGATCTGTGCGGCTGTGGACCGACCTCGATCCGCTCCGCGGCGTCGACGACCCGAGGCTCTGGACCGCGACCACCTACTGCATGGCCGTCGAGCGGAGGAAGGAGCTGTTCGGTGTCCCCGACGCCACGGCGCGCGCCGACCGGGAAGCCTGCCTGCGCCGCGTCGAGGCGGCGCGCGCGGCTGCCCCGACGCCCGGGTTAGACGCGGCTGCCCGGCCGAGCGGCGACGCTCGCCGATGAGGACGCGCGCGCGCCGCCGCCGGCCTCGACGCGTCGAGGCGGTCTCGATGCCGCATCGTACCGCACGTCAGGCTGGCCATGCCGCCAGGCTGGTCCGGCGACAGCGCTCCTCGCGCGCGACGAGGCGCGCCGGCGCCGGACGAGGAGCGGAGATCACGTTATAGAAAGCGCGACGGGGCAGCGAGCCTCCCCGAGCGACGGACCAGCCACATCGTCGAGCTCCTTCCAGCAGGCGCAGGACGGGCTCGTCCGACGGACACGGCGCGCGGACGGCGTCGAGCGCGCGACGGCAGCGTTTCGCCCGGAGCTGCCGCGCGAACCGGCAGCGACCAAGGGGCCATGATGAACCAGGAGAACCTCGCTCCAACGACAGTGTTCCAGGGTCGCTACGAGATCCTCTCTTCGCCCCAGGAGACCGCCCTCGCCGCGGTCTACCACGGACGGCAGATAGCGGGCGGACAGCCGGTCGTCCTCGAGGTCGTGCGCATCCTGCCGGAGGGGAGCTCCGAGGACATCGCGCGACGGCGCCGCGCGCGCTTCGTGCGGGAGATGAACCGCCACGCGCGGCTCCGCCATCCAGGCATCGCCCGGCTCGTCGACGCGGGGCAGACGGACGACGGGCGGCTCTATGCGATCTTCGAGCGCGTCCCCGGGCAGAGCCTCGCCGAGCTGCTGTCGGCGCAGGGCGCGCTCGATCCCCGGGAGGCGCGGCGCCTGATGCGGCAGGTCCTCGACGCGCTCGCCTTCGCGCACCGGCAGGGCATGGTCCACGGCGACGTCAGGCCGGCCCACGTGATGGTCGTGCCCTCCGGGGCGGAGCGGAGCGCGCTGCTGTTCGGCTTCGGCTTCGGCAACGTCGCCGCGGGAGCATGCGTCGCCGAGGGCGAAACCCGCCTCTCCGGCACCGGGATCGTCGGCTCGCTGGCCTACGCGGCGCCCGAGCAGCGCCGGGGGTTCCCGCCGACCGCGCGCTCGGACCTGTACGCCTGGGGGCTCGTGTTCCTCGAGTGCCTGACGGGCCGCCGGCCGGGATGCGGGACGTGCCCGGACGGAGCTGCGCTCCCCCCTCCGGAGAGCGGTGAGCCCGCCCGGATCCCGCGCGCGCTCCTCGAGCACCCGCTCGGCGCCATCCTGCGACGCGCGACGATCGAGGACGTCACGGCGCGGGACGTCACGGCCGACGACCTGCTCACAGCGCTCGACGCCTGCGACGTCGACGGCCTCCGCCGGGAGGACCTGATCCTGAAAGACGCGCCAGACGGCGCCGAAGCGGAGCGACGGGCGGAGGCGGCCGGGGCAGCGCCGGCCGCGTCGGGGCGAGACGCGGCCGTCCGCCGTGACGACCCGGGCGCGTCGGGGCGAGACGCGGCCGGCGCTGCCCCGGGCGCGTCGGGGCGAGACGCGGCCGTCCGCCGTGACGACCCGGGCGCGCCCGGGACCTCCATCGACGAGCCCGCGCGCAGCTGCGTGCTCACCGAGGTCCCGACCAGCCCGGTATCCAGCCCGGGGAGGCGCGGCGCAGCGCCTCCCCGGGCCGGCGGCGCGGGGGCGAGCGCGGAGCCCGCCGCCGGCCGCCTGCACCCGAAGGCCGGCGACGTCATCAAGCACTACGAGATCATCCGCAAGGTGGGCCGGGGCGGCATGGGCGTCGTGTACCTGGCCCGCGACACGAGCCTCGGCCGCCGCGTCGCGCTCAAGCTCCTCCTCAGCTACACCGGGCAGAGCATCGAGCGCTTCCTGGAAGAGGCGCGGGCCACGGCGCGCTGCAAGCACGAGAACATCGTCGTCATCCACGAGGTCGACGAGATCGATGGCTGTCCCTACCTCGTGCTCGAGTACATCAAGGGTCGCTCGCTGCGCGAATGGATGATCCAGCGCGAGCAACCCGGCGCGTCCGGGCCGCCGGCCGCCGCCGGTACGCCGTCTGGCCCGGGCGCGGCCGGCGCCGTGATCGAGATCATGATCCCTGTCCTTCGCGCCCTGGCCTGCGCGCACGGACGCGGGATCGTGCACCGCGATCTGAAGCCGGAGAACATCCGCATCGACGACGCCGGGTGCATCAAGGTGCTCGATTTCGGCCTCGCCAAGTGGATCGACGCGCGCGTGGCCCCGCCCTTCACGAGCGCCCGGGCGGCGCTCGCCAGAGGCGCAGGCCGGCGCCGGAGGAGCACGATCGCCGGCACGCCGGGCTACATGGCGCCCGAGCAGCTGCTGGGCGGGGACGTCGATGGCCGCACCGACCTCTGGGCCGTCGGCGTCCTCCTCTACGAGCTGCTCACGGGCGAGCATCCGCTGCGCCCGTTCTCGCTCGCGCGGCTCCCGGAGATCATGAACCTCGAGCTCCCCATGCCCAGCCTGCGCGAGCGGCACCCGGAGCTGGGCGCGCTCGGCGCCCTCGTCGACCGCTGCCTCAAGAAGCGCAAGGCCGAGCGCATCGGCTCGGCCAGGGAGCTGCTCGCCGAGCTCGAGGCGCTCGCGCCTGGCCGGAGGGCGCTCCGGCTGGCCGAGGACGACAGCCCGTTCGCCGGCCTGTCCGCCTTCCAGGAGGCCGACGCCCCGCGCTTCTTCGGCCGCGAGCGCGAGGTCGCCGCCGTGGCGGCGCGGCTGCGCAGCGAGGAGCTCGTCGTCGTGGCCGGGGCCTCGGGGGCGGGCAAGTCGTCGTTCGTGCGCGCCGGCGTGATCCCGGCGCTCAAGCGCTCGGGCAGCCGCTGGGCAGCGTTCATCCTGCGCCCGGGCCGCCGCCCGCTGTCCGCGCTCGTCGACGTGCTGGAGCAGCTCGCCGAGGCGGAGCCCGCCGGCGCGGCGGGCTCGCCCGAGATCCGCGATCACGACGAGCTCGTCGGCGTGCTGCGCGCCCAGCCCGGCTACCTGGGCGCGCGGCTGCGCGCGCGCTGTCGACGCGAGGGGGCGAGTCGCCATGTCCTGCTGTTCGTCGACCAGTTCGAGGAGCTCTACACGCTCGGCGCCTCCCCGGAGGAACGGGCTGTGTTCACCGCCTGCCTGGAGGGCGCGGCCGACGACGCCTCGTCGCCCCTGCGCGTGCTGCTCGCCGTCCGCTCGGATTTCATCGAGCGCATGGCCGATGACCAGGGGTTCACCGGCGACGTGACCCGGGGGCTCTGGTTCTTGCCGCCGATGGGGCGCGCCGGCCTGCGCGAAGCCTTGATGGCGCCGCTCGAGGCGGCCGGGGTTCGCTTCGAGGCCGAAGGGACGGTCGAGCACATGCTCGGCGCGCTCGAGAGCACGCGGAACCCGCTGCCGCTCCTGCAATTCACGGCCATGAAGCTGTGGGAGGCGCGGGACCGCGAGCGCCGGCTGCTCACGCAGGGCAGCTACGAGCAGCTCGGCGGCGTCGCCGGCGCCCTCTCCGCCCACGCGGACGCGGTGCTGCTGGCGCTGCCACAGGGCGAGCAGCGGCTGGCCCGGGCGGTGTTCCTGCGCCTCGTCACGCCCGAGCGCACGCGCGCCGTGGTGAGCCTGGACGAGCTCCGCGACGCCGCGCAGGGCGGCGCCGGCGACGCGGTGACGCAGGTGATCCAGCGCCTCGCGGGCGCGCGGCTCCTGCTCATCGAGGCCGGCGACGAGGAGCCCGGCGGCGCGCGCGATCGCACGAGGGTGGAGCTGGTCCATGAGTCGTTGATCGACAGGTGGCCCAGGCTCGGGCACTGGCTCGCCGAGAGCGAGAAGGACGCGCAGTTCCGGGCCCAGCTGCGCGCCGCGGCCCAGCAATGGGAGGCGAGCGGCGAGGCCGAAGGGCTGCTCTGGCGCGACCGCGCCGCGGAGGACGCCCGCGCCTGGTACAGGCGCCGCCGCGACGAGCAGGGCGACGGGTGGCGCGCCGGGCTCGGCGGCCGCGAGGAGCGCTACCTGCTCGCCGTGGTGGCGCACTGCGAGCGGGCGCGCCGCCTGCGCCGGCGGCTCACCACGGGGGTGATCGCCGCGCTCACCGCGTTCGCGATCACGGTGTCGTACCTGGCGGTCCGCGCCAACCAGCAGGCCATGCGCGCGCGCAACGCGGCGCGCGTGGCCGCGGCGCGCGAGCTCGAGGCCGATCCCACGAGCGTGCTCGCGCTGCTGCGCGAGGTCGAGCCGCCCGACCAGCCGCGGGGGTGGGCCGCCCTCGCGCGCTGGGCGCTGTACAGCAGGATCGCGCGCGCGGTGCTCGTCCACCCGGAGGGCGTGCTGGACGCGGCCTTCAGCCCCGACGGGAGGCGCGTCGTCACCGCGTCGTCCGACAAGGCCGTGCGGGTGTGGAACGCCGACGGCACCGGCGAGCCCCTCGTCCTCCGCGGCCACGACGAGCGGGTGAACTCCGTGGCGTTCAGCCCCGATGGCAAGCGCATCGTCACGACGTCGTGGGACAGGACGGCGCGGGTGTGGAACGCCGACGGCACCGGCGAGCCGCTCGTCCTCCGCGGCCACGACGATCGCGTCTATTCGGCGGCGTTCAGCCCCGATGGCAAGCGCATCGTCACCGCGTCGTCCGACAGGACGGCGCGGGTGTGGAACGCCGACGGCACCGGCGAGCCCCTCGTCCTCCGCGGCCACACCGATCAGGTCTACGCGGCGGCGTTCAGCCCCGACGGGCGGCGCATCGTCACGGGATCGCAGGACAGAACGGCGCGGGTGTGGAACGCCGACGGCGCCGGCGGGCCCCTCGTCCTCCGCGGCCACGACGAGCGGGTGTATTCCGTGGCGTTCAGCCCCGATGGGCGGCGCATCGTCACGGCGTCGTGGGACAGGACGGCGCGGGTGTGGAACGCCGACGGCACCGGCGAGCCCCTCGTCCTCCGCGGCCACGACGACCGCGTCTATTCGGCGGCGTTCAGCCCCGATGGCGAGCGCGTCGTCACCGCGTCGCAGGACGAGACGGCGCGGGTGTGGGACACCGACGGCACCGGCGAGGCCTTCGTCCTCCGCGGCCACGACGACCAGATCTATTCCGTGGCGTTCAGCCCCGATGGCAAGCGCGTCGTCACCGCGTCGCTCGACAGGACGGCGCGCGTGTGGGACGCCGACGGCACCGGCGAGCCCCTGGCCCTCCGCGGCCACACGGATCGCATCTACGGGGTGGCGTTCAGCCCCGACGGCCGGCGCGTCGCCGCCGCGTCGCTCGACCGCACCGCGCGGGTGTGGGACGCCGACGGCAGCGGCGAGCCCCTCGTCCTCCGCGGCCACGACGACGCTGTCATCTCGGCGGCGTTCAGCCCGGATGGCCGGCGCGTCGCCACCGGGTCGGCCGACAGGACGGCGCGGGTGTGGGACGCCGACGGCACCGGCGAGCCCCTCGTCCTCCGCGGCCACACCGACCAGGTCTACGCGGCGGTGTTCAGCCCCGACGGCCGGCGCATCGCCACCGGGTCGTGGGACCGGACCGTGCGGGTGTGGAACGCCGACGGCACGGGCGAGCCGCTGGTGCTTCGCGGTCACGAGGATCGGATCTACGCGGTGGCGTTCAGCCCCGACGGGAGGCGCATCGTCTCCGGGTCATCGGACAACACCGTCCGGGTGTGGAGCGCCGACGGCACCGGCGAGCCCGTCGTCCTCCGCGGTCACGACGGCGTGATCAACGCGGTGGCGTTCAGCCCTGACGGCCAGCGCGTCGCCGCCGCGTCCTGGGACAGGACCGCGCGGGTGTGGCGCGCCGACGGCACGGGCGAGCCGCTGGTGCTTCGCGGTCACGAGCACTGGGTGCTCGGGGTGGCGTTCAGCCCCGACGGCGAGCGCATCGCCACCGGGTCGCAGGACGCCACGGTGCGGGTGTGGAACGTCGACGCCACGGGCGAGCCGCTGGTCCTCCGCGCCTCCGATTCGCCGATCAACGCCGTGGCGTTCAGCCCGGAGGGCCAGCGCATCGTCACCGCGGCGGACGACGCGGTGGTGCGGGTGTGGACCGGTCTCGAGGAGCTCCGCGACGTCGACGATCCGAAGCTGTGGGCCGCGACCACCTACTGCATGCCCGTCGATCGGAGGATGGACCTCCTCCGCTTACCCGGGGCCATGGCCCGCGCGAACCGGGAAGCCTGCCTGCGCCGTGTCGAGCTGGCCCGCCCCGCTGCCCAGGGGGAGCGGTGAGCCTCTGGCAGCAGCGCTCCACGCGGCGCGATGAGGCGCGCCGGTGCCGGACGACGGGTGGAGTTCGCTCTATAGGAAGCAGCGACGGGGCGCGGCGCTGGCCGCCCGCGAGCCCGGCCGGCCACCTCGTCTCGCTCTATCGCAGGCGCGGGGCGGGCTCGACCGACGGGCTCGCCGCGCGGACGCCATCGAGCCGTGATGCGAGCGCTCCGGCAGAAGCTGCCGCGCGACCGGCAGCGACCAAGGGGCCATGATGAACCAGGGGAACCTCGCTCCAACGACATTGTTCCAGGGTCGCTACGAGATCCTCTCTTCGCCCCAGGAGACCGCTCTCGCCGCGGTCTACCGCGGGCGCCAGATAGCGAGCGGGCAGCCGGTCGTCCTCGAGGTCGTGCGCATCGTGCCGGAGGGGACCTCCGAGGAGATCGCGCGACGGCGCCGCGCGCGCTTCGTGCGGGAGATGAACCGCCACGCGCGGCTCCGCTATCCAGGCATCGCCCGGCTCGTCGACGCCGGGCAGACGGACGACGGGCAGCTCTATGCGGTCTTCGAGCGGGCGCCCGGGCAGAGCCTGGCCGAGCTGCTGTCGGCGCAGGGCGCGCTCGATCCCCGGGAGGCGCGGCGCCTGATGAGGCAGGTCCTCGACGCGCTGGCCTTCGCCCACCGGCAGGGCATGATCCACGGGGACGTCCGGCCGGCCCGTGTGATGGTCGTGCCCTCGCGGGCAGAGCGGAACGCGCTGCTGTTCGGCTTCGGCTTCGGCAGCGTCGCCGCGGAAGCGCGCGTCGCAGAGGGCGGAGCCCACCGCTCCGGCACCGGGATCGTCGGCTCGCTGGCCTACGCGGCGCCCGAGCAGCGCCGGGGGTTCCCGCCGACCGCGCGCGCGGACCTGTACGCGTGGGGGCTCATGTTCCTCGAGTGCCTGACCGGCAGCCGGCCAGGCCGCTGGAATTGCCCGGACGGAGACGCGCTCCTCCACCCCGAACGCGACGAGCCCGCCCGGCTCCCGCGCGCGCTCCTCGATCACCCGCTCGGCGCCATCCTGCGACGCGCGACCATCGAGGACGTCGCGGCCCGGGACGTCACGGCCGACGGCCTGCTGTCGGAGCTCGACGCCTGCGGCGTCGACGGCCTCCGCCGGGAGGACCTGATCCTGAAGGACGCGCCATACGGCGCCGAAGCGGAGCGACGAGCGGAGTCCGCCGTCGCTGCCGCGGCCGCGTCGGGGCGAGGCGCGGCGATCCGCCGTGACGACCCGGGGGCGCGCGAGCTCTCCATCGATGAGCCCGCACGCAGCTGCGTGCTCACCGAGGTCCCGACCAGCCCGGTATCCAGCGTGCGAGCGCGCGGCGCCACGCCTCCCCGGGACGGCGACGCGGGGGCGAGGAGGGAGCCCGTCGCCGGCCGCCTGCACCCGAAGGCCGGCGACGTCATCAAGCACTACGAGATCATCCGCAAGCTGGGCCAGGGCGGCATGGGCGTCGTGTACCTGGCCCGCGACACGAAGCTCGGCCGCCGCGTCGCGATCAAGCTCCTCCTCAGCTACACAGGGCAGAGCATCGAGCGCTTCCTGGAAGAGGCGCGGGCCACGGCGCGCTGCAGGCACGAGAACATCGTCGTCATCCACGAGGCCGACGAGATCCGTGGGTGTCCCTACCTCGTGCTCGAGTACATCAAGGGTCGCTCGCTGCGCGAATGGCTGACCCAGCGCGAGCACCCGAGCGCGCCCGGGTCGCGGGCCGCCCGTACGCCGCCCGGCCCGGGGGCGGCCAGCGTCGCGATCGAGATCATGATCCCCGTCGTGCGCGCCCTGGCCTGCGCGCACGGCCTCGGGATCGTGCACCGCGATCTGAAGCCGGAGAACATCCGCATCGACGACGCCGGGTGCATCAAGGTGCTCGATTTCGGCCTCGCCAAGCGGATGGACACGGCCGTGGACCCGCCCTCCACGAGCGCGCGGGCGGCGCTCGACGGAGACGCCGGCCGGACCCCGAAGAGCACGATCTCCGGCACACCGGGCTACATGGCGCCCGAGCAGCTGCTGGGCATGGATATCGATGGTCGCACCGACCTCTGGGCCGTCGGCGTCCTCCTGCACGAGCTGCTCACGGGCGAGCACCCGCTGCGCCCGTTCTCGTTCGCGCGGCTCCCGGAGATCATGAACCTCGAGCTCCCCATGCCCAGCCTGCGCGCGCGGCGTCCGGAGCTGGGCGCGCTCGGCGCCCTCGTCGACCGCTGCCTCAGGAAGCACAAGGCCGAGCGCGTCGGCTCGGCCAGGGAGCTGCTCGCCGAGCTCGAGGCGCTCGCGCCTGGCCGGAGGGCGCTCCGGCTGGGCGAGGACGACAGCCCGTTCGCCGGCCTGTCCGCCTTCCAGGAGGCCGACGCCCCGCGCTTCTTCGGCCGCGAGCGCGAGGTCGCCGCCGCGACGACGCGGCTGCGCAGCGAGGAGCTCCTCGTCGTGGCCGGGCCCTCGGGGGCGGGCAAGTCGTCGTTCGTGCGCGCGGGCTTGATCCCCGCCTTGAAAGCGGACGGGGACCGCTGGGAGGCGTTCGTGCTGCGGCCAGGGCGCCGGCCGCTGTCCGCCCTCGCCGACGTGCTGACGCAGGTCGCCGAGGCGGAGCGCGCGAGCGGGGCGACGGCGGTGACCGCGGGGACGGCGGCGACGGCCAGAGGCGACGCGAGGGCCCGGTCGCCCGAGCTCCCCGATCACGACGCGCTGGTCGCCACCCTGCGCGCCCAGCCCGGTTACCTGGGTGTACAGCTGCGCGCGCGCTGTCGACGCGGGGGGCCAGCGCGCCGGCTCCTGCTCTTCGTCGACCAGTTCGAGGAGCTCTACACGCTCGGCGCCTCCCCGGACGAACGGGCGGTGTTCATCTCCTGCCTGGAGGGCGCGGCCGACGACGCCTCGTCGCCCGTGCGCGTGCTGCTCGCCGTCCGCTCGGATTTCATCGAGCGCATGGCCGATGACCAGGGGTTCATCAGCGACGTGACCCGGGGGCTCTGGTTCTTGCCGCCGATGGGGCGCGCCGGCCTGCGCGAGGCCCTGACGACGCCGCTCGAGGCGGCCGGGGTTCGCTTCGAGGCCGCCGGGATGGTCGAGCACATGCTGGGCGCGCTCGAGAGCACGCGGAACCCGCTGCCGCTCCTGCAATTCACGGCCATGAAGCTGTGGGAGGCGCGGGACCGCGAGCGACGGCTGCTCACGCAGGCCAGCTATGAACGGCTCGGCGGCGTCGCCGGCGCCCTCTCCGCCCATGCGGACGCGGTGATCTCGGCGCTGCCGTCGCGCGAGCAGCGGCTGGCCAGGGAGGTGCTCCTGCGCCTCGTCACGCCCGAGCGCACGCGCGCGGTGGTGAGCCTGGACGAGCTCCGCGACGCCGCGCAGGGCGGCGAGGGCAGCGCAGGGGACGCTGTGGCGCACGTGATCCAGCGCCTCGCGGGCGCGCGGCTCCTGCTCATCGAGGCCGGCGACGAGGAGCCCGGCGGCGCGCGCGATCGCACGAGGGTGGAGCTGGTCCACGAGTCGTTGATCGACAGGTGGCCCAGGCTCGGGCAGTGGCTCGCGGAGTGCGAGCACGACACGCAGCTCCGGGCCCGGCTGCGGTCCGCGGCCCAGCAATGGGAGGCGAGCGGCGAGGCCGAGGGGCTGCTCTGGCGCGAGCGCGCGGCGGAGGACGCCCGGCGATGGGTCGAGCGCCGGCGCGCCGAGCGGGGAGCCGGCTGGCGCGCCGGGCTCGGCGGCCGCGAGGAGCGGTACATCCTGGCCGTCGTGGCCCTGCACGAGCGAGCGCGGCGGCTGCGGCGGCGGCTCACCGCGGGCGTCATCGCCGCGCTGGGCGCGGTCGCGCTCGTGGTGTCGTGCCTCGCGGTCCGCGCCAGCCAGCAAGCCACGCGCGCCGATCAGGAGGCGGCGCGCGCGCAGGTCGAAGCCCGAGATGCACGCAATGCGACCCGCATGGCCACGGCCCGCGAGATGCAAGCCGATCCAACGACCGTGCTCGCGATCGTGCGCGAGGTCGAGCCGCCCGACGTGCCGCGAGGGTGGGCCGCCCTCGCGCGCTGGGCGCTGCACGGCGGGGTCGCGTGCGCGGTGCTCGATCACCCCGACGGGGTCATGCGTGCGCGCTATAGCTCCGACGGCAAGCGCATCGTCACGGCGTCATGGGACGGGACCGCGCGCGTGTGGAGCGCCGACGGCACGGGCGAGCCCCTCGTCCTTCGCGGCCACCGAGATCAGGTCCGGTCGGCAGAGTTCAGCAACGACGGCAAGCGCATCGTCACGGCGTCATGGGACGGGACCGCGCGCGTGTGGAGCGCCGACGGCACGGGCGAGCCCCTCGTCCTTCGCGGCCATGAGGGTCGGGTCTATTCGGCGGTGTTCAGCCCGGACGACGAGCGCATCGTCACGGCGTCATGGGACGGGACCGCGCGCGTGTGGAACGCCGACGGTACGGGCGAGCCCCTCGTCCTTCGCGGCCATGAGGACGGGGTTTACTCGGCGGCGTTCAGCCCCGATGGGGCGCGTGTCGTCACGGCGTCGCAGGACGGCACCGCGCGGGTGTGGAGCGCCGACGGTACGGGCGAGCCCCTCGTCCTCCGCGGCCACAAGGGTGGAGTCTACTCGGCGGCTTTCAGCGCCGATGGCACGCGCATCGTCACCTCGTCCTACGACAAGACAGCACGGGTGTGGAACGCGAGGGGCACGGGCGAGCCCCTCGTCCTTCGCGGCCACGAGGATGGAGTCTACTGGGCGGAGTTCAGCCCGGATGGCAAGCGCATCGTCACCGCGTCCTACGACAAGACAGCACGGGTGTGGGACGCCCGCGGTACGGGCGAGCCGCTGATCCTCCGCGGCCACGACGAGGCGGTCATGTCGGCGGCATACAGCCCTGATGGCAAGCGCATCGTCACCGCGTCCTACGACAAGACAGCACGGGTGTGGAACATCGACGTCACGAGCGAGCCCCTGCTCCTCCGTGGCCACGGGAACGGGGTCCTGGGGGCGGCCTTCAGCCCCGACGGCAGACGCATTGTCTCCGCGTCCTATGACAAGACCGCGCGGGTGTGGAACGCCGACGGGACGGGCGCGCCCCTCGTCCTTCGCGGTCACGAGGAGCGGGTCCAATCAGCGGCGTTCAGCCCCGATGGCAAGCGCATCGTCACCGCGTCGGGGGACAAGACGGTGCGGGTGTGGCGTGCCGATGCCAGAGGCGAGCCCCTGGTCCTTCGTGGTCACAAGGAGCGGACCTATACGGCGGCCTTCAGCCCCGACGGCAAGCGCATCGTCACCGGCTCGCAGGACAAGACCGCGCGGGTGTGGAACGCCGACGGCACCGGCGAGCCCTTGATCCTTCAAGGCCACGAGGCCGGGGTCTACTCGGCGGCGTTCAGCCCTGACGGCAGGCGCATCGTCACCGCCTCGTACGACAAGACCGCGCGGGTGTGGAACGCCGACGGCACCGGCGAGCCCGTGGTCCTTCGTGGCCACGAAGCTGGGATCTACGCGACGGCGTTCAGCCCTGACGGCAAGCGCATCGTCACCGCCTCGTACGACAAGACCGCGCGGGTGTGGAACGCCGACGGCACCGGCGAGCCCGTGGTCCTCCGCGGTCATGAGCGTTGGGTCCTGGGTGCGGCATTCAGCCCCGACGGTGGGCGGATCGTCACCGGCTCGCAGGACAAGACCGTGCGCGTATGGCGCGCCGACGGGACAGGCGAACCACTGATCCTTCGCGTCGACTCCGCCGTCAACAGCGCGGCCTTCAGCCCCGATGGGAAGCGCATCGTCGCCGCGGCCGACGACAAGATCGTGCGGGTGTGGTCCGACCTCGAGCCGCTCCGCGGCATCGACGACCCGAAGCTGTGGGCGGCGACCACCTACTGCATGCCCGTCGAGCGGAGGATAGACCTCCTCCGCGTGCCCGAGGCCATGGCCCGCGCGAACCGGGAAGCCTGCCTGCGCCGCGTCGAGCTGGCCCGCGCCGCTGCCCCGGCGCTCCGCCCCGACACGGCTGCTCCAGCGATCACGCCAGCCGCTCGGTGACGAGCATGCCCCGCCGCCGCGCCCACACCCAGCCTGTTTCCTTCCTCGACGCCGCTCGAGCTCCTGACGGCACGAGCGTGCCACTGCCGAGCCTGCCAGCCCCATCGGCCCATCGAACGATTCGAATCTTCAGGTTTCATCGAATCCACCGAAATGCTGGAACAGGAGCCTCTCGGACCGGTCGAACGTCGGAGACGTTCGACACGATCCCTGACGCCCATGGCGGCCTCCCCACCCCCTCTTGCACGGCGCAGGGAGGCTCGGTAATGTCGCGGATCAGCGTCAGTTGATCCCGCGGGCACCGGAACTCCAGGAGGATCAGACCATGTTCGACTCCGCCGGACACGCAGGCCGTCACGCCGTTGTCATCGGCGCCGGCATCGCCGGGCTCATCGCGGCTCGCGTCCTCGCCGACCACGTGGAGCACGTCACCGTGCTGGAGCGCGATCGCCCGTCGCCCGAGGGCGACGCGCGCAGGGGCGCCCCGCAGGGCCGCCACGTCCATCTCCTGCTCGCGGGCGGGAGCCGCGTCGTCGAGCGGTACTTCCCGGGCATGGGCGCGGACCTCGCGGCGGCGGGCGCGCCGGGGGGCGACTGCGGCCTTCGCACGATCATCCACTTTCCCGCCTGCCTGATGCCGCGCCGCCGCCTCGGCTTCGACGTCTGCTTCGCGAGCCGGGCGCTGCGCGAGCGCATGATCCGCGAGCGCCTGGAGCGCGACGCGCGGATCACCTTCCGCGACGGCGCGGTCGTCAGGGGCCTGCTCGGCGAGCGCGAGCGGGTCGCGGGCGTGCGGCTGCGGCAGGGCGCCGGGGGCGACGAGGCGCTGCGCGCCGACCTCGTCGTGGCCGCGTGCGGCCGCGAGGCGCCGGTCCCGGCCTGGCTCGAGGAGATCGGCTGCGGCGCGCCCCGCGAGGAGGTCGTCGACGCCCACCTCTCGTACGCGTCGCGCTGGTACCGGACGCGCTCGGCGGACACGCGCGACTGGGATCTGGTCATCGACATGCCATCTCCCCCGCACCGCCCGCGGGGCGGCGCCGCCATGCGCCACGAGGGCGGCCGGTGGCTCGTGACGCTCCAGGGCATCGCCGGAGCCCGGGCGCCCACCGGAGACGCGGAGTTCGTCGCGTGGGCCCGCTCCCTCCGGCTGCCGGAGATCCACGCCTTGCTCCAGGACGCCGAGCCGCTCTCTCCCATTCACGGCTTCGGGAGGACGGCGAACCGGCGGCGCCATTTCGAGGAGATGGCGCGCTTCCCGGAGGGGCTCGTCGTGCTCGGCGACGCCGCGGCGGCCTTCAACCCCGTCTACGGCCAGGGCATGAGCGTCGCGGCGCTCGGCGCGCAGGAGCTCGACGCGTGCCTGCGCGCGCGGGCGGGCGCGCAGGGCCTCGACGGGCTCTCGCGGTGCTTCCAGCGGCGGCTCGCGCGCCTCACGGACATGCCCTGGCAGTTCGCGGTCGGCGAGGACTTCCGCTGGCCCGAGACCGTGGGGCGGCGCCCGGGCGCGACGCAGCGGCTCGCGCGCGCGTATTCGGACCAGGTGATCCGGCTCGTGGAGGGCGACGCCGAGGCGGGCCGCACGCTGATGCGCGTCCTGCACTTCCTCGACCCGCCCGCGGCGCTGTTCCGGCCCGCGCTCGCGGGCCGCGTCATCGAGCGCGCGGCGGGGCCTGCGCTCGCGGGCGCGCGCAGCCTGGCGGGGGGCGCCGCCGCGCGGCTCCTCACGCTCGCCGAGCGCCGGGGCGGCGGGGGCTGACGCGCGCGGCGAGGGGCCCGCCGGCGTCCCGGGTCCGGCGCGGGCTGACGCGCGCGGCGAGGGGCCCGCCGGCGTCCCGGGTCCGGCGAGGCGCTCCGGGCGCCCGGGCTCGCCCCGTCGACGACCCGACGCGGCGCGGGGCGAGGCGCTCCTGGCCGCGCCGTCAGCGCGCCCCGAGCGCCTCGTCGAGGTCGGCCCAGAGGTCGTCGACCGACTCGAGGCCGATCGAGAGCCGCAGCAGGCTCGGCGGCGCCAGCGTCCCCGGGCCCTCGACGCTCGCCCGGTGCTCGACGAGGCTCTCGACGCCGCCGAGCGAGGTCGCGCGGAGGAACACCTTCATGCGGCCCGCGGCGCGGAGCGCGTCGTCGGCGCCGCCCTCCACGAGGATCGAGAGCATCGACCCGAAGCCGCCCTTCATCTGCCGCGCCGCGACCGGGTGACCGGGGTGCGACTCGAGCCCCGGGTACAGCACCCGCTCGACGCGCGCGTGGCCCGAGAGGCGGCGGGCGAGCTCCAGCGCGGTGGAGCTCGCCCGCTCCACGCGCACGAAGAGCGTCCGCATGCCGCGCAGCAGGAGCCACGCCTCGAACGGGCCGGGGACGGCGCCCTGCATGCGGCGGACGCGGCAGATGCGCTGCCATGCCTCGTCGTCGCGCGCCGTCGCGAGCGCGCCGGCGAGCACGTCGCTGTGGCCGTTCAGCGCCTTCGTCGCCGCGTGCATCACCAGGTCGGCGCCGAGGGCGAGCGGCCGCGTGTGCACGGGCGTCGCCACGGTCGAGTCGACGGCGAGCCGCGCGCCGCCCGCGCGCGCGATCTCCGCGGCGGCCGCGATGTCGACGACGTCCCAGGTCGGGTTCGCGGGCGTCTCGATCCAGACGAGGGACGTCGGGCCGCGCTGGACGGCCGCGCGGAGCGCGTCGAGGTCGGTCGCGTCGACGAGCTCGAGGCCGACGTTCCACGCCTCGCACCACTCGGTCATCCAGAGGCGGAGGCCGTTGTACATCGCGCGCGAGGCGACGAGGCGGGCCCCGGGACGCACGAGCGCCTGCACCGCGGCGGTCGCGGCCGCCATGCCCGACGCGAAGAGGCGCGCGTCGGCGCCGCCCTCGAGGTCCGCGAGGAGCCGCTCGGGCGCGCGGTAGGTGGGGTTGTCGTCGCGCGTGTACTCGTGCGCTGCGGGTAGGCGATACCCCTCGTCGCGCGCGTACGTCGTGCTCGTGTGGAGCGGCGGCACGACCGCGCCGGTCGCGTCGTCGATGGAGTGGCGCGCCTGCGCCGCGATCGTCTCGGGAGAGGCCATGGGCCCGATGGTAGCGCGCGCCGGCGCGCGGCGCGCTCGGCGCGGGGCGACGCGCCGGGGCTCGGCGCGCTCGGCGCGGGGCGACGCGCCGGCGCGCGGCGCGCTCGGCGCGGGGCGACGCGCCGGGGCTCGGCGCGCTCGGCGCGGGGCGATGCGCCGGGGCTCGGGCGCCGAGCCGCCCCGGCCCATCACTTGGCCAGCATGCGGACCGAGGGCGGCGACGTGTCCGTGGCGGCCGTCGTCCAGTAGATGGCGCGGCAGTCCTGCGCCAGGCCATGGGCGTACGGGCTGTCGGCGAGCGTCTCCGTCGCGCCGCCCGAGGTGCGCACGCGCCGGAGCTGTTCGGCGCCGGCGCTGAACCAGTAGACGAAGGTGGAGTCCACCAGGATCCGGTTCGGGTAACCCGCCGCCGCGAGCACCCCTGCGCCGGAGCCGTCCTTGTTCACGGCGTAGATGTCGCCGGCGGCCACCCAGTAGATGCGCTCGCTCACCGCGATGTCCCCCGGCATCTCGCCGTCATCGACGCGGATCGACGCGACGCGCTCGGGCGCGCTGGGCTCGCCGAGCGCCATCCGCTGCACCGAGATCTGCGCGGCGCCGAGCTCCATCTCGGTCCAGTAGAGGTGGGTGTCGTCCAGCGCGAGGCCCCCCACGTGCACGTCCCTGTCGAGCACCGGCAGGCCCGTCTGGTCGGTCTGGTCGCTACGCGCGGCCCAGATGCGGTGTGGGGCGTCCGGCGCGTCCGGCGCCTCGTCGTGCTGGAACGTCTCGGTGACCCAGTAGATCCAGCCGTTGCCGGCCACGGGCTTCCAGTGGCGCGCCCCTCCCTCGGCGCTCGCGACCCTCGGGACCGTGATGTTTCCTTCAAGCGGTACCCGGAACACGTCCGACACGTTCCAGTCGGTGATGAACAGCGAGCTCCCGTCGCGCGCGAGCATGGTGACGCGGGTGTCCAGCTCGATGAGCGGCACGGTCGAGCCGCCGTCCGCCTCCGCCACCTTCTCGGTCGCGAAGACCGTGCCTCCATAGCCGCTGCCCCAGAGCACGCGCGCGCCTTCGCCGTCTCCCTCGACGGCGATGCCGATCGTCTCGTGCTCCTCTGTGACCGTGGTGGCGAGGACGACAGGCACGCACCGGCCCTCCTTGCACTCGCCGCCGAGGCAGCTCCTGCCGGGAACGCAGCAGTTCTCCGGCTCGGAGAGGTAGTCGTGCTCGCCGTCGGCGGCCTGGCACGCTTCCGGCGCACGCCCGGTGAACGGGAGCGGGCACGCCGAGGGGCTCCCGCCGGCGCCACCGGCGCCACCGGTGCCACCGGCGCCGCCTACGCCGCCTACGCCGCCGGCACCCCCGCCACCACCCCCTCCGGCGCCGGCCGGAGCGGGATCCACGGAGGGGTTTCCGCTGGGGATCCCCCAGATCGCATTGCAGCCCAGGGCTGCCGTGCTCAGGGCTGCGCACACCGCGAGAGAAATCGATGGGCTCGATCGCATCGCGGTACTTTAACGCTGCGCGCCTCCGGACCGATGGAGCCGGCAGCGCGCCCCCGGATTACATCGACACGAGAATCATATCCTGCCGAGACCCGACCCGGGTTCGCGCCTCGGCGGCTCACTTTGCCAGCCTGTGCACCGTGGAGGCCGACTCTGCGGAACCGACGGTCGTCCAGTAGAGAGCGCGGCAGTCCTGCGCGAGGCCCCCGATGAACGTGCTGTCGGCGAGCGTCTCCGTCGCGCCGCCCGACGTGCGCACCCGCCGGATCTGCCGCGCGCCGGGGGTGTACCAGTAGACGAAGGTGGAATCCGCGACGAGCCGCCTCGGGTAATCCGCCGCTGCGAGCACCCCTGGGCCGGAGCCGTCCTTGTCCACGGCGTAGATGTTGGGTCCGGCGATCCAGTAGATACGCTCGCCGACCTCGATATCCCCGGGCCGCTCGTCGGGATCGATGCCGATCGACGCGACGGTCTCGGGCTCGCTGGGCTCGCCGAGCGCCATCCGCTGCACCGAGGCCTGCGCCCCGTCCAGAGGCATCGCGGTCCAGTAGAGATGGGTCGCGTCCTTCGCGAGGCCTCCGACGTACATGTCCCCGTCGAGCACCGGCAGGCCTTGCTGATCGGCCTTATCGGCCCGCGCTGCCCAGATACGTCGCGGGGTGTCGGGCGCTTCGGGATCCTGCTCCGGCCGCTGGGGCACCCCGGTGATCCAGTAGACCCAGCCATCTCCGACCACCGGCTGCCAGTGGCGCCCCGATCCCTCGGCGGTCGCGACCGTCGCGACCGTGATGTTCCCCTGCAGCGGCATCCGGCGCAGACTCGAGCTGGCCCAGTCGTTGAGGAACAGCGAGTCCTCAAGGCGCGTGAGCATGGACATGCGGGCTGCCGATCCGAGCTCCGCCAGCGGCTCGGTCGCCCCGTCAGCCGTGTTCTCGGTCGCGAACACGATGCTCCTGGTGGCGCTGGCCCAGAGCACGCGCGCGGAGTCCCCGTCGACGGCGACGCCGCGCGCCTGGTGGCCTTCGGTGGCCGTGGTGAGGGTGACGGGCGTACACTTGCCCTCCACACACGCGCCGCCGAGGCAGCTCCTGCCGGGGACACAGCAGTTCTCCGCATCGGCCAGGTAGTTGTGCTCACCGTCGCTGGCGTGGCACGCGTCGGGCGCGCGTCCGGTGAACGGCTCGAAGGCGCAGGCGGAGGGGGCCCCGCCGGCTCCGCCGGTCCCCCCCGTCCCGCCGGCGCCTCCGGAGGCTCCGGCACCGCCGGTGGTGCCGGAGGAACTGGCTCCGCCGGCGGTCCCGGTTCCGCCGGCGCCCCCGGCCACCATGGGACCGGCGCCCCCGGAACCGGCCACCGCGGATTCGTCGACGGGTTTCCCCTCGGAGATCCCCCAGATCGCGTTGCAGCCAAGCGCTGTGCTCAGAGCAGGGCACACAGCGAGAAAAATCCAAGCGCGCCATCGCATCGGGTTACTTTACCGCCGCAACCTGGGTCGGGTTGCCCCATCTGCGAGAGGCCTCTCGGGGTCGGGTTGCCCCATCTGCGAGAGGCCTCTCGGCGGTCAAGAAAACACCGATGCTCCAGCCAGCCATCGACGGCGTTCGCTTGCCGATCCGCCACGCCTCCTGGAGAACAGCGTGAGCCCCATGCGCTGTCCACGAGCTGAAGAGCTCGCCCTCACGCCTCGTTCCGACGCGAGCTCGGCCAGAGCGGGCGCGCGGCTTGCTTCCCTCATGGCGCTCGTGATGGCGACCTCGTGCAACAGCGTGCGACCCCAGGAAGGCCGCCCCGGCGAGCCCGCGGCAGCCCCGGGCAACCAGCCCGCGCCGGCCGAGCATGCGCCCGCGCAGAGCGCGCCGCCGGCCCCCGCCGGGGCTCCGGCCCTCGCGCTTCCCCAGGGCGCGGCCGTGGGAGGCGCCACGGCCGACGCGATCGCGGCCTCGGCGGGCGCCTTCCTGGACGGCCTCGATCGCGGGGCGCGGGGCCGGGCGCAGCTCGCGTTCGAGAGCGGCGAGCGCGAGGACTGGCACTACGTGCCGCGCCGCCGCGCCGGCCTGGCGCTCGGGGACATGGACGACGGCGAGCGCGGCGCCGCGCACGCGCTGCTCCGGGCCGGGCTGAGCCCGGAGGGCTATCGCAAGCTGGAGGGCGTCCTGCTCCTCGAGGGCATCCTCGGCGGCATCGAGGGCAACCCGGCGTTCCGGGACCCGGGCCGCTACCACGTCGCCGTCTTCGGCCAGCCCGGGCGCCAGGCCCCCTGGGGTTTCCGCTTCGAGGGTCACCACGTCTCGCTCAACTTCACGTCGGCGGCGCGCGCCGTGGCCACCACGCCGGCGTTCCTGGGCGCCAACCCGGCCGAGGTGCCCTCCGGTCCCCGGAAGGGCCTGCGCGTGCTCGCGGTGGAGGAGGATCTCGGCCGCGCGTTCCTGGCGTCCCTCACCCCGGTGCAGCGTCGGCGCGCCGTGATCGCCCCGACGGCGCCGCTCGACATCGTGACCGAGGCCTCCCGCCGCGCCGCGCTGGCGAGCTTCGACGGCCTGCCCGCCGCCGAGATGACGCCGGCGCAGCGCGCCGCGCTGCTGCGCCTCCTCGAGGTCTACGCCCGCAACTTCCCTGATGACGTCGCCCGCGGGCACCTCGACCGCATCGAGCGGGCCGGCGTGGAGCGGCTGCATTTCGCGTGGGCGGGCAGCGCCGCGCCGAAGCAATCGCATTACTACCGCATCCACGGGCCGACCCACCTGATCGAGTACGACAACCGCGGCGGCGATCACATCCACACGGTGTTCCGCGATCTGCAGGACGACTTCGGCGACAGCCTCCTCGCGCGGCACCTTCAGGAGGGCCACGGCGCCCCCGCCGGCCGGCGGCCCTAGCGCGGCGTCCCTGGGGTTCGTCGCTGGTCCTGTGATGGGAGAGAGAGAATGAACCACAGAGGCACAGAGGGCACAGAGGGGAGAGGGAGAGAACAGGATCTCGCTTCCCTTCTCTATTCTCTCCTCTGTGCCCTCTGTGCCTCTGTGGTTCAAATTCTCATGACCCAGGCGCGAGCCTGGGCGACTCGGCACCAGGCCGCACGGGCGCCAGCAGGTCAGCTCTGCCGCCGCGCGCGCGAGGCCGCGTCAGCGCTCGGTCATGCAGTCATCGAGCGAGGGCGAGGTGAGGACGCGCTCGGTCCACGCTTCGAGCTGCCCGGCATCGGCGGCGCGGACGCGCGCCACGACCGGCTCCGGCAGCTCGCCGAAGCGAAGCCGGAGCAGCTTCAGCAGCGTGCCTCGCTGGCCTTCCATACGGCCCTCCCGCTCGCCCGCCAGGCGGCCCTCCCGCTCGCCCGCCAGGCGGCCCTGCTCGCGTAGGTAGTCTGCGATGGTCACGATCTCCTCCTCGGCCTCCGGCCCGGCCGCCACGAGCAGCCGCTGCAGCAGCTCCCGTGGCTGGGCCGGGTCGGCGATGTTCAAGAACTACCGCCACACGCGCGACAGCGCAGCCCCACCGCCGGGCGCGCCGCGCACCTCCCGGACCACCTCGTACCAGCCGGACAGCCGCGCAACGAGCTCCTCGGGGCGGCGGGCATGCCGGAAGCACCACAGCACAAGCCGCCCCAGCGCCGTCATCGCCCGCGCCCGCAGCGCCTCGTCCGTCTCCGCGACGCGCAACCCAGGGCCGAGCCCCCGCTTCGCGCCCCCGCCGCCGGCGCCCGCGGCGGCCGTCCGACCGGCCTCCTCGCCTGCGCCTCAATCCACGCGGACGACAGCGACCTGGGCTATCCGGCCGGGGGGCTCGACGTCGACGGTGACGAAGTGGCGCCCGATGCCGTCGAGCCGCTCGGGGATGGCGCCGCCGCCGCCCGAGATGTACGCGGGGATCCCCGCGTTCTCGAACGCATAAAACGAGTGGATGTGGCCGTAGAACGTGAGGTCCACCCGCCCGTCCGCGAGCATCGTGAGCAGCTTGTTCGCCTCGGCCCGGCTCGCGAAGGCGCCGTTGCGGGAGCCCACCGGATCGAGGGGCGCCAGGTGCATCGTGACCACGTGCAGGAGATCGCGCCCCTCGGTGAGCCAGCCGGACAGCCACCCGTAGGCGAGCGGATCGATCGTCGCGCTCGCCGAGTCGAGCATCGTGAACTGCACGCCACGGAACACGAAGCGGAAATTCCCCCGGCCAAACCACTCGTGGTAGAGGTCGTCCCGCGTGCCGAGCTCGTGGTTGCCGAGCGTCGCATAACAGGGAAAGGCGAGCGTCTTCATCTCGCGCTGGAACCGCTCGAGCTGCTCTGACGAGCCCCGCGACGTGAGATCGCCGCTGATGAGCGCGAAGCGGATGCCCTCGGCCTCGTTCATCTTCGCGTAGATGTCCTGTACACGGTCGATGTCCTCCTGGACATCGGCGAAGACCGCGAACCGCCACGGATCGAGCCGCGCCGCGTCCGGCGGGCCCAGCGAGAGCGCGACCTCGGCGCCGGGCGGCACGGAGAGGCGGAACGTGCGCTGGGTCGGAAAGGGCGCCTCGACGAGCTCCACGGGCACGCGCGCGCCACCGACGTGGGCCGAGAGCTCCGCGTCCGCGAGCATGTTCTCGATCGTGACCGTCCACGGCCCGCCCGCAGCGTCGATGAGACGGGCCGTGAGCACGGGCGCGCTCGCCCACAGCGAGAGCGCGCCGGGCTCGAGGCGGCGGACCGCCGCGAGCCCCTCGTCCACGACGACGCGCGCCGAGCCCAGCGAGGCCTTCCCCACCTCCAGATCGCGGCGCGCGCGGCCCTCGGCCACGTCGAGGCAGGAGAGCGCGAGCGGCGCGGCGAGGGCGAGGAGCACGAAGCGCGGGTCTCTCATGATCATGGCGATCCTCCGGGGCGCATGAGCAACGACAGCCGCCCGACGTACGCGGAGCCCGCCTGGACGTCGGCGAGCAGGCCCCAGCGGGGCGAGGCGTAGAGCCGGCCCTGCACGCCGATGTGGCCCGGGACGCCGCTGCCGAGGCCCGTGAGCTTCGCGCCGCCGGCGTAGCCGTCGTGCCGGTGATCGTAAAACACCTTGGCCTCCCCGCGCGGATACCCCTCGTGCCCAAGGTACATCCCGAACGCGAAATGCGGGGTCAAGATCTCGTTCCCCTCGAACTCCCGGCGGCCGTGGCGATAGGCCTCGAGCCCGATGCCCCAGCCCATCTCCGCGAACGAGCCCCGCAGCGTCGGCCCGATGTGGGCGAGATCGAGCCGGCCCTTCAGCGTGACCTCGCCGGTGACGGTCGAGAAGCCGTCGGAGGTGTAGCGGTGATGGGTGAGCGCGCCCTCGAGCTCGAGGAACGAGCCGTCCGCCGCGCGCGGGCCGTCCGGCGTGCCGGGGCCGAGGAAGCGATAGGCCATCTCGCCGCGAAGGCGCGCGTTGTCGTCGTTCAGGGCAAACCAGCCGGAGCCCGAGAGCCGGAGCGAGCGCAGGCGCAGATCCATGCCCGGCACGAGGAAGGAGCGGTAAGCGAACGTGGGGTCGTAGACGTAGGCCACGCCGAGCTGCGTCTCGACCCAGGGGAGCGCGGTAAGAGGGCTGCCCGTGCCGCCCTCGGGGGCGAGCACGCCATACAGGTCCGCGAGGAGGGAGATGCCGAACAGGCCCGCGCCCGTGACCGTGGTGAGCACGATCGGGGCGATGACGCGCCGCGAGGCCCCGGTGACGGCCGCACCCCCGAGCCCGCCGATGACGAGCCCGGTCCCCGCGCCCCCGAGCGCCAGCAGGGACATGCCCGTGCGCCCCTCGCCAAGGAGAAAGTGCCCTGTGCCGTGCACGAGGAGGCCGGGGATCACCGCGCCGGTCGCGGCGAGGGCGCGCCGCCCCGGGGAGATGCCGTGCGTTGCCGGCGCCGCGCTCACCGGCGCCGCGCTCGCCGGCGCTGCGCTCGACCATCCGGAGGGTGCGGCCGAGGCCGGGTGTCCCTCGGCCTCGTCGGCCTGGGCCGGCGCCGCAACGAGGAGCGCGAGCAGGGCGAGAAAGTGGCCTGTCGTACGCGGGGGCCTCAGCATCGAGATCTTCGTGAAGGGCGCCTACCGTGGCACGGCCGTGCCGCGCTTGCACGCCTCGCGTGGGCCTCCCGCGCGACGCGACGAGCGCACGCCGTGGCCCCCTGCCCCGCCGAGCGTCCCAGGGTCCGCGCGACAAACGCCGGTGAGCCGTCTCGCTGCTGTGACAGACACCTCGCGGCGGCGGGCGCCGCTCAGGCTCTCTCCCCGATCACTGCTCCGAGGGCGACGGCGCCTTCACCGGCTCCGGCGGATCGATCGCGGGCTTCTTGATGCTCTGGCTCAACCCGGGGCGTTGCTCCCGATGGAAGGGGGGAATCGCCTCGGCCCTCCCGCTCGCGGCCGAGTTCTGGATCGCGAGCATCACCCGCACGTCCGCGAACCCCTCGAGCCCCGAGGGCTCCGGCTCCCTGTCCTCGAGGATGCACCGCGAGAAATAGACGAGCTCCGGGGCGAACTGGTCGCGGCCCTTGAAGGTCTTCTCCTCGGTCTTCCCGCCGACTGTGAGGTAGTGCTTTATATCGGACGAGTAATCGAAGGCCGGCTCCACGCGGAGCTCGCCCTCGGTGCCCGCGATGCGGAACGACGACACGCTCGCGAGCCCCTGGCTCACGGTGAACGTGGCGACGGCGCCGCTCGGGAAGCGCAGGATGGCCGAGGTGGTCTCGTCGACGTCCCTGGCGCGCCGCTCGTCGATCCGCAGGCTGAGGGCGAGCGCCTCGCTCGGCTCCTCGCGGAAGAGGTAGCGGGCGGCGTTGACGCAGTAGACGCCCAGATCGAACAGCGCGCCGCCGCCCTGCTCGCTCCGGGTGCGGATGTCGCCGGGGCGCACGGCGTGCGTGAACAGGGAGGTGAAGGCGCGCACCTCGCCGAGCTTGCCCGAGCGGGCGATCTCGACGGCCGCGAGGTTCCCCTCCTCGAAGTGGAGGCGGTAGGCGATCATCAGCTTCACGCCGTGGTCCTTCGTGGCGCGGATCATCGCCTCGCAGTCCTCCTCGGTCATGGCCATCGGCTTCTCGCAGAGCACGTGGACGCCCGCGGCCGCGGCGCGCTCGGTGTACTCGCGGTGCATCGTGTTCGGCAGGGCGATGTACACAGCGTCGACCCGCGCGCGCTTCAGGATGTCCTCGAGCTCGTCGTACCCGCCGAGCGCCGAGACGCCGTAACGCTCGCCGAGCGCGGCGCGCTTGTCCGGGTCGCCCGAGACGATCGCGACGAGCTCGGAGTTCTCTGCGGCGTTCTTGAACGCCGGCAGCACGGCGACCTGCGCGATGTTGCCCGCCCCGACGACGGCATAGCGGATCTTCCTGCTCTCGTTCGCCCCTGTCCTGGCCATGGTTCCTCCGTGCGCGGGCAACCCGCGTTCGCGGGGAACATGGAGAGACGTGACCGGGGGCGTCAACGGGCGGCGCGGCGGCGAGGCGAACCGGGCGCGGAGCGGCGCGGGGCCAGCGGCGGCCGGGCGTTCAGGGGGAGCGCACCGCCAGGCCGACCCTGCCGATCCGGGGCGGCATGAGCCCGATCGATGTGAAGCGACGCTCTCACTGTAACAGCCGTCGCTCTCCTCCCCGTGTGAATGCCGTGCTTTCGTGTGGCACCGGAGGTTCGGGAGGACCCTTCGAGGTGGGGGGAGCACAAAATTGACCTGGCGCTCGCCTCGCGGGCCTCGGTCGCGGCCGCGCCGAGCAGCGGCGCATCGGTCGCGCTCCGGTGAGCACGGAGGCGCGAACGGAGGTACGCGCGTGGAGCGCCGTGTTACGCTCGCCTCGCGCTCACCGGATTCGTGCCGGCAAGCGCGAGGGGCCGAGTGAACAGCGACGACAGACGGCGTGGTGCCGGAGGGGGCGGACCGCCCGTGCGCGGGCGGCGCGGCCGTGTGCCGGCGCGCGAGGTGGCCAGCGACGCGCTGGCCCGCGCCGTGGCCGACGCGTCGCTGGCCATCTCGCGCGCCGGCGAGGACGCAGGCGCGCTGCGGGAGGCGATCGCGGCGGCGGCGGCGCGCGCCCTCCGCGCCGAGATCGCGTGTCTCTACGAGGTCTTGCAGGAGCCCCGCGCGCTCGCGCTCGTCGCCTCCGAGGGCGCCCCGGGGGGCCCGGGGAGCGCGCTCCTGCGCCTGCCGCTCGACGCCGAGAGCCTCGCCGCGGCGGCCGCGCGCGCGGGGGTCGTGCAGGTCGCGCCCGGGGGCGAGCGCGCCGCGGCGCTCCTCGACGTCGCGCACCTCCGCGCGGAGCGCGGCTGCGCCCACGCGCTCGCGATCCCGCTCGCCTCCGCGGGCCACCCGCGCTCCGTGCTGCTCTGCGCCGCGGCGCAGCCGGCCCTGTCGCAGGCCGAGGAGGCCGAGATCGCCGGCGCCCTGTCGGGGCTCTTCGGGATGGCGCTCGCCGCCGCCGCGTCGCGCGCGCTGAGCGCGCAGGTCGCGGAGCTCGAGCGGGAGAAGAGGGAGCTCGAGCGCTCGCGCGAGAGGCTCGAGGCGACGATGGCGGAGGCGCGGCGGACCGAGGAGGCGCTCCGGCTCCGAGGGGAGAGCTTCGCCCGCGCGCAGAAGATCGCCAGGCTGGCCAACTGGGACTGGCGCATCGCGGGCAACGAGCTCGTCTGGTCCGAAGAGAGCTATCGGATGCTGGGGCTGCCCCGCGAGGCCGGCCCGATCACGTACGAGACGTTCCTCGAGCGCGTCCACCCAGACGATCGCGCCGGCCTGATGCGCGCCGTCGATCTCGCGCTGCAGAAGGCCGAGCCGTACCGCGTCGATTACCGGATCCTCCGCCCGGACGGCGAGGAACGCGTCATCCACACCGTGGCCGATGTCGTCCGCGCCGAGGACGGAACCCCGCTCCGGATGATCGGCACCGCCCTCGACGTGACCGAGCAGCGGCGAGTGGAGGACGCGCTGCGGCTCAGCGAGGCGCGCCTGCGGCTCATCGCGGAGCACGCGAGCGACGTCATCTTCCGCATACGGCTCAGCCCCGAGGAAGGCTACGAGTACATCAACCCCGCCGTCGTCGAGCACACGGGCTATCCGCCCGAGGCCTGGTACGCGAACCCCCGGCTCTTCCTCTCGCTGATCCACCCCGAGGACACGGGGCGCTATCACGAGTTCGTCGAGCGCATGGCCGACGCCGGCGGGCGGCTCACGTTCCGGATCATCGACCGGAGCGGCCGGATCCGATGGGTCGCGACCCACATCACGATAGAGCGCGACGAGAGCGGGGAGCCGCTCACCGCGATCGGGATCTCGCGCGACGTCACCGCGGAGAAGCTCGCCGACGAGGAGCGCGAGCGGCTCGTCGAGCAGCTCGCGACCGAGCGGACGTGGCTCAACACGGTCATCGAGCGCACGCCGGTCGGGATCGTCCTGATCGACCCGACAGGCCAGCAGATCACCTGGAACCACCGCGCCCAGGAGCTCGCCCGGACGACCTCGCCGGACGCGATGGGCGGCACGGCGTGCCTGCGCCTCCCGGACGGGCAGCCGCTCCCCGCCGGGGAGTGCCCGGCGATGCGCGCGCTGCAGGGCGAGGTCACGACGGCGCGGGAGCTGTCGCTGTGGCACGCCGACGGCGGCGTCCTGGCGCTGCTCATGAGCGCCGGGCCGATCGTCGACGGCAACGGGAAGCTCCTCGGCGCCGTGCTCGCGTTCGAGGACATCACGCGGCTGAAGGAGCTCGAGCGGCTCAAGGAGGAGTGGACGTCGGTGGTGGCGCACGATCTGAAGCAGCCCGTGACGACGATCGTCGGGTATGCGGCGCAGATCGAGCGGAGGCCCCACGTCGCCGAGGCCGTGAAGGCCAGGGCAGGCCACATCCTGGCGAGCGCCAGGCGGCTCGGTCGGATGGTCTCCGATCTCACGGACATCTCCCGCATCGAGTCGCGGCGGCTCGCGATCGAGCGCGGCCCGGTCGACCTGCCGGCGCTCGTGCAGGCCGTCGTCGAGCGGACGGCGGGCGAGACCCAGGGGCACCCGGTCGACATCGAGATCCGCGGCGAGATCCCGGTCGTGGCGGCGGACGCGGGGCGCGTGGAGCAGGTCCTCAGCAACCTGCTGTCGAACGCCGCGAAATACGGGGATCATGGGACGCCGATCCAGGTGCGGCTGGAGCGGCGGGGGGACGCGGTCGAGACATCCATCTGGAACCGGGGGCGCAGTATCCCGCCCGAGGAGCAGCCGCTCCTGTTCGAGCGGTTCTTCCGGGGCAAGGCGAGGGAAGAGCGGGTCGTGGGCCTCGGCCTCGGCCTCTACATCGCGAAGGGCCTCGTCGAGGCGCACGGGGGCAATATCTGGGTCGAGAGCCCGGGGGACGGGCATACGGCGTTCTATTTCACGCTGCCGGTCCTGGCGGCGTGACGCGGTTGGTTGATCGAGCGCTGCCCGGCCCCGGTGGGCGCAGCGTCACGCGCGGGTGGGGCTCTGGATGCCTGCTGCGGGATAGGCCGGCCCGGGCACGATGCGGGGGCCCGCGGGGACGGCGTGGCTCCGGCCGGTGATGCGCTCGAACTCCACGACGTCGTGGGAGCACACGAGCCTCACCTCGTGGCCGCTCTGCTGGCCCAACGCGCGCAGCCGGCGCTGGTTCTCGAGGCGCGCGGCGCGGTCCTTCTCCATCATGACCTGATAGAGGCGAAGGCCCGGCGTGCAGCGCGGGCGCACCGGATCCATCTCGCGATGATAGAAGTAGGCGTCGCCGGCGAGGAGCAGCCAGCCGCCGTCGCTCCGGACCGCCACGCCGGCGTGGCCGAAGGTGTGGCCGATCAGCGGGACGAACAGCACCTCTTCCTTGAGGCCGCCCACCGCGCGCGCGCCATCGAAGCCGAACCAGCGCTCTCCGCCGTCCGAGGGATAGGCGATCCAGTTCGGCTGCGTCGACCATTGCGCGGGCCTGTATCGCATGCGATCGAGCAGCGTCCGCTGGGCGACGGCGGCGTCGCGCTCGGCGGCGAGCAGGTGGACAGCGGCGGAGGGGAAGTCGTCGAGGCCGCCGGCGTGGTCGAAATCGAGGTGGGTGAGCACGATGTGACGGACGTCCTCAGGCCGGAAGCCGAGGCGCTGGATCTGCCGGTGCGCCGTCATCTCGGCCCGGAGCTCGGGCCGCACGAGGAAGAGGAAGAACCGGCTCAGCCGCTTCCTCGCCATCGAGACGTCCAGCAGCCCGAGCCCGGTGTCCACGAGGACGAGGCCGCTGTCGGTCTCGAGAAGCAGGCAATGGCACGTCAGCCTTCCCCGGAGCCCCACCGTCTGCCCGTCCATCAGCGCGCCGCCGATCGGGCAGGTCGAGATGCAGTTGAGATGATGGATTCGCATGCTCCCCTCGCGGACACGCGGCCTGGAGCAGCCGCTGGACGGACTCGCACAGGGACGGGCGCATCGCGTGTCAATGCGCGCCCCGACACCGAGGCTTGCACGGGCCATGCCGGTGTGAACGCCCCATCCGGTGAGCGGACAGGCGCCGTGTGGCCCGCCCCCGGACGGCAGCGCCCATGACGTCGCGCGCTGCCCGCGCGGGTCGCCGGAGAGGAGGACATTTCGGCCACACCGAGGCGCTTCGCGACATCGGCGAGGCGCGACGGCGGGCTGTTCCTCTAGGGCTGGACGCCCGCCGCTGTCGGGCCGGCCGCTTTCGGGACGGAGTAGACCGGCGCCGCCGCGCACCGCACAGGCAGGCGGGTGAGCCCGCGCAGGGGGAGCGACGGCTTCCACGTCAGGGACGCACGCGGCACGGCGAGCCGGAGGCCGGGGAGATCGCGGACGATCGCCGGGAACGCGATCTGCGCCTCGAGGCGCGCGAGCGGGGCGCCGAGGCAATAGTGAACGCCGCTGCCGAAGGCGAGGTGCCGGTTGGGCTCCCGATCGAGCACCAGCCGCTCGGGGCTCGCGAAGACCTGCTCGTCGTGGTTCGCCGAGCCGAGCACCGCGAACACCCGCTGTCCTCGCGGGATGACGTGCTCGCCGAACGCGACGTCCTCCGTCGTGAACCGCTCGGTCGCGAGGTCGACCGGGCTCGTGAAGCGCAGGAGCTCCTCGACCGCCGGCTTGATCGGCGCGGGCCCGCGCCGCAGGAGGTCGAGCGCCCCCGGGTCGTCGAGCAGGGCGAGCGTCCCGCTGGCGATCAGGTTCACCGTCGTCTCGTGCCCCGCCACGATGAGGAGGAAGACCATCGCCAGCAGCTCGTCCTCGCTGAGCCGACTGCCCTCCTCCTCGGCGCGCACGAGCGCCGCGATGAGATCATCCCCGCCCGCGCGGCGCCGCTTCTCGACGAGCGCGCGCAGGTAGCGCACGAGCATGTAGAGAGACGGTATCGCGAGCACCGTGTCCAGGCTCGTGACGATCCCGACAAGGCGGTTCGTCCATGCCCGGAAACGCGGCCAGTCCGCCTCTGGAACGCCGAGCAGCTCGCAGATCACCGCCATCGGCAACGGCAGCGCGAGCTCCTCCAGGAGATCGAACGCGCCGCGCGCCCGGGCCCGCGCCACGAGCCCCTCGGTGATCGTCACGATTCGACCGCGCAGGTCCTCCACCCGCCGGGGCGTGAAGACCTGGTGCACGAGGGCCCGCAAGCGGGTGTGATCCGGGGGATCCTGATCGAGCATGCTCCTCGACAGCGGGCGCAAGAACCCGGGCACCCACGGCGTCTCCCTGGCCCGCTCCTCCGCGCTGAGCACGCGGAACGGGTCCTTGCCGAGGCGCGGGTCCTTCAGCGCAGACGCCACGTCGGCATAACGCGTCACGAGCCACGCGGGCTTGCCGTCTCCGAACACGACGCGGACGACCGGCGCCTCGGAGCGCAGCCGCGCATACAGCGGATGGGGGTTCGCCTTATGCCGGGCGCTGGAAATGTCGGGAATGGACATCATGAGGAACCGCCTTTCCTGGGTGCTCGTCGCCGCCTGGGCGGGCGCCCCGCGCCCGCCTCCGGCTGCGCGAGCGCGAGGAGCGCGTCGCGCAGCGCCTGCATCTGCCCTTCCGTGAGCGCGACCGTGCCGAGCGCCTGGGAGAGCCAGTAACCGTCGAGGGCGAGCTGGATCGCGATGGCGCGGCCCTCGGAGATGTCCTCGGCCGCGTCGCGCGCGAAGGACTCGCCGTTCAGCTCGCAGAGGTGGCGCGCTATCTCGGGCTGAGCGCCGGCCGCCTCGATGAGCGCGAGGAGCAAGGCGCGCGGCGCGGCCGTCGCGAGCTTCCCGGCGTCGAAGGCGAGCGCGATCTGCGCCCGCAGCCGGGCGCCGCGGGGCTCCGGGTCCCGCGCGGCCCGCTCCGCGGCGTCGTCGCTCATCCGCTTGCTCAGCCGGTCGACGATCGCTGTCAGGAGCGCGTCCTTCGTCGCGAAGTGGTGAAAGAAGCCCCCTTTGCTGATCTGCGCCTCGGTGATCACCGCCTCGACGGTGAGCGAGTTCACGCCGCGCGCGACGACGAGCCGCTCGGCCGCGTCGAGGATGCGATCGCGCGCGCTGGGATAGGTTCGCCCTGCCACGAGCATACTATACCGACCGGTCGGTCTGTGTGCAAGGCGGCCCGCTTCCGGGCAGGATCGTGGCGCCGGGCCCCCCGAAGCTTCTTCCTTTTCCTCACGCCGAGGCTGGTACGCTGCGCGACATGTCGGATGAGCGTGCCCGCCGACCGGAAGCAGCCACGGTGCCGTCCGCGCGTGAGAGCGGCCGAGAGCGGCCGCGGAGCCTCGGCCCGGGGGATGTCGTCGGCCAGCGCTGGCGGATCGAGGAGTTCCTCAAGAAAGGGGGCATGGGCCGCGTCTTCCGGGCGACCGACCTTCGCCTCGGCGAGCCGGTGGCGCTCAAGCTGATGGATCCGGCGGTCGTCGGGACCGAGAAGGCGCGCGCGCGCTTCTTCCGGGAGGCGCAGACGGCGGCGAAGCTGCGGGGCACGAACGTCGTGCAGATCCTCGACTTCGACGTCGATGCCGCGACGCAGGTGCCCTACATCGCCATGGAGCTGCTCCGCGGCGAGGACCTCGCCGAGCGGATCGCCCGCGGGCCGCTCTCCTACGAGGAGACGGTGGCGGTCCTCGGCGATGTCTGCAGCGCGATCGGCAGGGCCCACCGCCTCGGCGTCGTCCACCGCGACATCAAGCCGGCCAACATCTTCCTCGTCGAGGACGATCGCCCGCTGTGCAAGGTCCTCGACTTCGGGATCGTCAAGCTCGAGGACCTCGGGCTCGATCGCCAGGGGACGCCGCAGACGGACGCGGGCGCCACCCTCGGCACGGTGAGCTACATGAGCCCGGAGCAGATCGCCAATGCCCGTGGCGTCGATCTCCGCGCGGATCTCTGGTCGCTCGGCGTGATCGCCTACGAGTGCATGACAGGGCGCCGGCCCTTCCGCGGCGAGTCGCTGTTCGAGCTGGTCCACAAGATCTGCTTCGACGTCCCGCCCGCGCCGTCGCGGCAGGCCGAGGTCCCGAGCGGCTTCGACGCCTGGTTCGCCCGGGCGACCCACCGCGACCCCGACCGGCGGTTCGCGTCCGCCGACGAGCTGATCGAGGCGCTCCGGGCGCTCGCCGGGCGCCCGCCGGAGAGGCCGGCGTACAGACCGCCCCCCGGCGGTCATGCCGACCTCCCGAACAACCAGAGCTGGGCCTCGGACGCCAACCAGATCGACATCGGCGCCCTGAAGGACCTGACCTTCAAGAACGCCGTCGTCCGCGAGTTCCTCGACAGCGCCAACAAGCACTTCGTCTCGGGGAGCAAGGGGCTCGGCAAGACCCTCCTCCTCACGTACAAGCGCTCGGTCCTCAGCGAGATCTACCTGGCGGCGACCGGCCGCGAGCGCCGCCACGCCGCCGTGCAGTTCATCCCGGAGGGGCGGCCGTACCTCGATCTGATGGGCGATCTGCCGACCGTCGATCAGACCCGGCGCGACCTCATGTCCGGGCTCCACGAGTGCAAGCGGCTCTGGAGCTTCAGCCTCCGCATGTCGATCGTCTCCCACCTGTCCGCCGCGACGGGCGCCGGCGATCCGAGGGATCTGGCGCCGCTGCCCCGGAGCCTGCGCGAGCTCCTCGAGGGCCGCCCTGTCGAGCCGACGATGGTGCTGAAGGAGCTGCTCTCGCTCACGGTCCGCCAGATCAACCAGGTCATCGACGCGATGGAGCGCCCGCTCGAGCGGCGGATCCGCTCGCTGCACAGCGGCGTCTTCATCTTCATCGACAAGCTCGATCAGGCGCTCCGGCGGCTGCCGCGAGAGGCGTGGATCCACATGCAAGCGGGGATGATCGAGGCCGCGTGGGACCTGATGAACGCCAACCGGCACGTCAAGGTCTTCGCCACGATCCGGGAGGAGGCGTTCTCCGCCTACGAGTCCGATATCAAGACGAACCTCTTCGGCGCGACCTCGACGCTCCGCTACGCCAAGCACGAGCTCTTCGAGCTGCTCGAGAAGCTCACGTATTATTACGAGAGGGTGCCGCTCCGCGAGTTCATCCACCTCGACGTGGTGAGCGCGGGGCGCTCGGCCCGCGGCGAGTCGACCTTCGACTTCCTCTACCGCCACACCCTCGGGCGGCCGCGCGATCTCGTGATCCTCGCCTCGGAGATCTCGCGCAACCGGCAGGCCCTCGACGAGCGGACCTTCACGCAGATCGTGCAGAGCACGAGCGCCGGCCTCCTCGTCGCCAACATCTTCGACGAGATGCGGGTCTTCCTCGAGGTGCTCCGCCACCGCGACAAGCGGGACCGCTTCCTCGCCCTGCTCCCCTGCGACGTCCTCACCCACGACGAGCTCGTCGAGGTGTGGTGCAAGTTTCACGAGGTCGACCGCGCGTTCTTCGACGCCCACGGCCGGGACGCGGACGACGTCTACCACCCTTTCCGCGAGCTCTTCGAGTGCGGGCTCCTCGGCGTCCTCGGCGCCGATCCCGGGGCCGAGCGCCAGATCCAGCGCTTCCGCCAGCCGCACGACGCCGTCGTCGGCCCGCGCCACGCGCTGCCGCGCTCGCGGTATTACCTGCTCCACCCTTCCCTCCGCGCGCTCATCGAGCCGCTCCCCGGCGGCGGCCGGTTCCACGCGGTCCGCCACGTCGTCATCGGCCACGGGGAGCCCTGGCCCCGCCACTGGGACCTCGTCGTCGACGTCCAGCGCGAGCTCTTCCGGCGCCCGGACGCCGACGAGGAGATCGGCGAGGCGGTGTTCTCCCTCCTCGACCGCCTCTCGGCCGAGGTCGCCGAGGGCGCGGGCGTCGACGCCGCGCGCCGGGCGCTCGCCGCCTCGCCGACCTTCGCCCGCCTCAGCGCGCACCTGGAGCGGATCCACTGGGACGAGCTCCACCTCGCGCTCCTCGAGCTCTTCCCGGCCGGGCGCCGGGAGGAGGAGATCGAGCTGACCGACCGGGTGGAGGTGGCGATGCTGCTCGTCGATATCGTCCGATCGACGAGCCTGCTCCAGCACATGGGCGATACAGGCTTCGTCGACCACGTCCACCGGCTCCGGGGCGCCCTGCGCGCGGCGACGAACCCGCGCCTGATGAAGGGGACCGGCGACGGGTACCTCGCTGTCTATTCCACGGTGGCCCGCGCCATCGAGGCGGCCCGCGTGCTCCGCCGCGCTGTCGGCGACCCTGCCCAGCTCCGGCTCGTCGTCCACTGGGGCCGGGTGCGGATGAGCGATCACGACGTCCTCGGCACGGAGGTCCACCGGCTCTTCCGGATCGAGGCGCTCACCGAGGAGGATCGCGCGGACGAGCCGAGCTCCGGGATGGCCCTGCCGCGCCCCGGCCGGGTGACGCTCTCGCGCGCCGCGGCCGCCGCGCTCCCCGACGCGGCGCGCGCGGACTTCCGCCGGGCAGGCGCCTTCCGGCTCAAGGGGTTCGACGCGCCCGAGCCGATCTGGGTCGAGACCGACGACGGCGCGTGAGCGCGCCGCTGGCACGCCGGAGGGCCCGCCGGCGAGGAGGCGCGCTCTCCGCGGGCGCTCGGCCGCTGGGGTTCGGCCGGGGGCGCGCGGCCGCGTGTGGTAGGCTGCCGGCGCCATGACGGAGCTTCTGGGCCTGATTTTCTCGCCGTGGACCGAGAAGGCGCGCTGGGCGCTCGACGTCCGGCGCGTCCCGTACACCTTCCGGCACTACAAGCCGCTGATCGGCGAGCCGGCGCTCCGGGCGAAGCTCGGGCGGCTCACGGGCCGCGTCTCCGTGCCGGTGCTGACGACCGACGACGGGCGCGTGATCGCCGACTCGGCCGACATCGCGCGCTGGGCCGACGGGCGCGGCGACGGTCCGACGCTGTTCCCGGCCGAGCACGAGGCCGAGATCGCGCGGTTCATCGAGCTGTCGGAGCGCGCCCTGAACGCCGGGCGGGCCCTCTCGCTGTCGCGCATGCTGGCCGACGACGAGGCGCTCGCCGACATGGCGCCGCCGCCGATCCGCCGCGCGCTCGGTCCCCTCGCCTCGCGGCTCGGGGCGCTGGGCGTCCGCCGCACCCTCCGCAAGTACGACGGCCACACAGCCGACCTCGAGGCGCACCGGCGCGCGCTCGTCGAAGCGCTGGAGGAGATCCGCGCGGCGCTCGCGCTGAAGGCGCGGCCGGACGCTGGGCCGAAGACGCTCCTCGGCGGCTTCACGTTCGCCGACATCACGGTGAGCCAGGCGCTCGTGGGCGTGATGCCGCCCGCCGAGCTGAAGCTGAGCCCCGCCGGCCGGCGGAGCTTCACCGACCCCGAGCTGCGCGAGCGCTACACCGACCTGATCGCGTGGCGCGACGCGCTGTACGGCGCCTTCCGGGCGCGCTGATTCCGGACGGGCCGGCCGCGCCGGCGCGTCGCCCGCGTCGCCGTCACCAGCGCACCGTTACCAACGCGCCGTCACCAGCGCGCCGTCACCAGCGCACCGTTACCAGCGCGCCGTCACCAGCGCGCCTGGGCCTGCTCCGCTGCCAGCCTGGCGTCGGCGACGTCCGGCGCGATCATGCCGCGCAGCTTCTCGACGATCGCCGCGGGCGCGGACTCGGGCGAGCCCGCCTGGAACGGCGGATCGGGGTCGTATTCCATGACGAGCTGCGCCCGCTGCGCCGTCTCCTCTCCCTGCATCTTTGCCACGATCCGGAGGCCGAAATCGATGCCTGACGTCACGCCGCCCCCCGTGATGCGGTTGCGGTCCTCGACATAGCGCGCGTCGACGCGCTCGGCCCCGAGGAGCGGCAGCACCTCGCGCATGGCCCAGTGCGTTGTCGCGCTGTAGCCGCGGAGCAGACCGGCCGCGCCCAGCACGAGCGACCCCGTGCAAACGCTCGTCACGTAGCTCGCCCGCTCCGCCCTCGCCGCCAGGAAGTCGAGGACCGCGGCGTCCCTCATCAGGGCGATCGTGCCTGCCACGCCGCCTGGGACGAAGAGGACCGCGAGCTCTTCAGGGCACGTCTCGAAGGTCGCCGTCGGGTGGAGCGTGATGCCCATGTCGGTCGTCACGGGGTCGAGCGTCTTCCACACGAGGTGTATCTGCACGTCCTCGAGGAAGCCGAAGGCGGTCTGCGGACCGATGAGGTCGAGCGCGGTGAAGCCAGGATAGACAAGCATGGCGATGTGTTGCATCGGGGAGTCTCCTCCTTGAGGCGTCGCGGGGGATGGCTCGGAATCGCCGTCGTCCGGCGCGCACCCGCCGAGCGTCTGCAGGGTGGCGAGCGCGGCGCTCACGGCAGCGAGTTCAAGGATCTGTCGTCGTCTCATGACGCGTGATCTATGCGCCGCAACGCCGCGCGACCATGCGACACGTTGTCCTGCGTCGCGATGTCGCACCGAGCGCTCCGCGACAGCGGAGACGCTCCCGGGAAGCTCGTCCTGGAACAACGATCACGTTGAGCGAGCGAGACATGAACCGCCAAGACGCCAAGGACGCCAAGAAGAAGACAATGTCTTGGCGTCTTTGGCGTCTTGGCGGTTCGAAGTTCTGCTCGTTTCAGGCGGGTTCAACCCGTTTGTTGCTCTAGGGACGCGAATCCCCACCTGCCGAGGCGCCGGCGCCAGCGCCTCGGCCTCCCGCCCCGCCCGTCCCGCCGACGCCCGCCTCCCGGCCTCCCGCGCCGCCGTCGCCGGACCAGCCGCCCTCTCCGAAGCCGCCGACACCAGGCCCGAGCTCGCCGCCGAACCCGCCCTCGCCAGGCCAGCCATCCCCGCCGAATCCTCCCTCGCCGGACCAGCCTCCCTCGCCGGACCAGCCCCCCTCGCCGGACCAGCCTCCCTCACCGGACCAGCCCCCCTCGCCGGACCAGCCTCCCGCGCCGGACCAGCCCCCCTCGCCGGACCCGAAGCCCGTCAGGTGAGCGAAGATGTCCGATCGCGTCGCCTGGCAGATACCGAACGTCAGGGGCGGCTGCAGCACGCACTCCGCCCCCTGCCCGCAGTCTCCGTCATCACAGCAGTACCGCTGGCACGAGTAGAGCCCACCCTGGCACGTGAACCCCGGCGCACACGTGTCGAAGAAGCTGGACGAGCAGCTCTCGCAGCTTTGCCGGTCGCCCGGCTGCACGAGGCACATGAACATGCCGCTGAAGGCCTCGTACGTGCAGCGCCCCCCGATGTCGCTGCACCCCTCGTTGCTGACGGGATTGCAGGAGACGACGAGCGCGTCCATGACAACGCAGCTCCCGTTGCTCCGGGCCGCGGCGGGCGCGTCGATGCACGCCGGCAGGTAGCCGCTGCCGGACAGATCGATCTCCCTGTCGATGAGATCGTCGTGCTCGGATGTCGCCGTGGGGACGCACTCGCCCGCCACCAGCGTGGTCCCCGGCCCGCACCGCACCGCGGGCGGCTCGCCGTCGGTCTCGGCCACGCACTCGCTCCCTTGCTGCACCGTGCGGTCGCCGCACGCGAGCGACGGCGCAGGGGGAGCCGGCGGAGCAGGCGTGCGCTCGCCGCCGCAGGCGGCCGCGAGCAGGGCGCCGAGCAGCGCGGCGAACAGCGCCCCCCGCCGCGCGCCTGCGCCGGCCACCTCGTCCACGTCATCGAGGCGCGCGCCAGGACGCCGCTCTCCGGACATGCTTCGGCTCTTCGTCACTCGGATGGGTGCCATCGCTTCGGTCTCTCCGGCTCAATCAAGCTTCGCCCCGGCCTCGATCCACGCGCGGATCGCCGCCCGCTCCCGCGCGTCGAGCTCACCCCCGACGGGCATCAGCGCGGTGCCCTGCGCCCTCTCGGCGCAGTCGGGATCGATCTTGCAAACCAGATAGCTCTCGTCCGCCGCGCCCGGCGCGATGAGCGCCCGGTCCGGGAGCTCGCGGGACGGCGCGCCGATCACCTCTCCCCTCGCGAGCGCCTCCGCGCGCAGATCGAGCCCCGACGCGCGCCCAGCGCCATGGCACGACCCCGACGCGCAGCGCTGGTCGAAGATCCGCTGCACGGCCCCGTAGTCGGACGCGACAGGCCCGGTGTCGCCCGGGTCGTCCGGGCACCCCTCGTACGCGATGGGCTCGTCGGCGACGCGCATGTCCGGCTGCCAGCCCTCCGGCAGCCCGCGCACGAAGCAGCGGAGCGCCCGCGTCGCCTCCTTCGACCAGCCGCCCTCGACGAGCGGCATGCGCGGCCCGAGCTCGTCGCTCAGGAGGCGCAGGTAGAGGAAGCTCCGCTCGGGCCGCCCCGGCATGAGCTGCCGGAGCTCGGCGCCCTCGGCGCCCCGGCCGTTGCCGTTCGCGTCCGCGACGATGACGTCGGCCCCCCGCCGGGGCCATCGCCGGAGGTCGAACGCCCGCGCGACGTCCTCGCCCGCGCCGGTCAGGTCGAGCCTCAGGCGCGACGCGGGCTCGAGCGGCGTGAGCTTCACGCCGGCGAGCGGCTGCCGGTACTCGGCCTGGTCCTCCGCCACGGGCGCCCGCACGCGCGCCACCTCGCGCAGGTCGCCCGCGGGGCCGTCCAGCGTCACGACGACCTCGGACGGCACCCGCGGCGCCCCCTCGGGCACGGCGACGCTCACGAGGGCGCGCTCGACGCCGTCCGCGAACACGAGGCGGTCCCCCGGGCGCTCGCAGCCGTCGAGGACCGCGCGCGGATCGCCGACGCCCGTCTGGCAGAACGCGCCCGCCGTCGCGATGAACGCCTCGAACGACGACAGCTCGGGCTGCGCCCACCCGCGATGGCAGCTCCCCTCGGCGCCGGCGCACGACGGCGCGACGGCGCGCTCGTACAGCGCCCGCGGCGTGGGAAAGCGCGCCGCGGCCGGGTCGGGGCTCACCTCCGGGCCGGGCCCGCTCGATGCCCCCGGTACGCCGGTCGACGGCGTGCCGCCGCCCGTGCCGCTCGCGGGCGGCACGGGCTCGCCGCCGTCGGAGCACGACGCGAAGAGGAGCGCGCCGAGGAGCAGCCAAGGACGCGCCGGGACACGGGACCACGATGAAACCATGTTCACTCCCTGCGCAGCCGGACGCCGCCCGAGGCGCACTCGACCCGGAGGCCGTCGATGGGCGGCTCGGCCTCGAGCCGCTCGCAGATCGCGCCGTACGCCGCGTCGGGCGGCGTGAGCCTCGGGGCCGCCGCGACCCCGCGCGGCACCAGCGTGCCCAGCATGAACTGCGGCGACTCGAGCAGCACCCCGCACACGCTGCGCACCCGGGGCTCGAGCTCCTCGCGGTCGAGCGCCGCCACCTCCGTGTCGAGCGAGGCCCCGAGCATCGCCTCGAGGGCCTCCCGCTCGCCCGCGTCGTCGAGCCCCGGGTCGCCGAGGAGGCGGTCCTTGAGCGCCGCGATCACGTCGGACACCGCGGCGTCCGGGTGCTCCGCGGCCGTCTCGAAGAGCCGCGCGACGAAGTCGCCCTCCGGGGCGATGTCGCAGCGCGCGAACCGGTCCTCCCAGGCGAGGCGCGCCTGGAAGTCCAGCCCGCGGTAGCCGGGCCGCGCGTCGTCGACGAACACGCCGATCTCCCCGAGGAACGCCACGTCGTGGATCGGCAGCGGGCTCGGACCGGGCCACTCGAGCGCGCCGTGGGCCGCGCTGAGCAGCGTCCGGCCGGTGAGCGGCGCGATCGCGTCGGCGACGCTGTTGCGCCGGCGCGCCGGGTCCTCCTCGGCGATGATCCAGGGGTCGAACAGCGGCGCGAACGCGTAGGGCTCGTCCGCGCACCCCTCCTCCGGCGCCTGCAGGTTGAACCCGGGGCTCCGGAGCACCTCGAGCAGCAGGCTGACGTGGGAGAAGCCCGAGGCCAGGAACGCCTCGGTGGTGCGCAGCAGCTCGCCGCGCGCCGCGGCGCTCCGGGGGTAGTAGTGCGCGACGGTGAGCGGCGTCCCGATCACCTCGCGCCACACCTCCTCGGCGATGTGCGCCGACACGAGGTACGCGAGCGCCTCGTCGGGGTTCGGGATCTCGCCGCGCTCGCCGCGCGAGAGGCCGTGCTGGCGCAGGCCGGCGAAGCCCCGCTGCAGCGCGGCGGACAGGTCCCACATCGACGCGCGCGAGCCCTTCACGCTGCCGAGGAGCGCGTCGACCCCCGCCGGATCGTCGCCGACCTCCGAGAAGAACTCGCCGCACGCCTCCATCCAGCCCCAGGGCCTCACCACGGCGTTCGGCAGCACGATGGGCAGCGGCTCGGCGTCCGCCATCGACGCGACCGCGAACCCGCCGTAGCGGAACGCCCCGTAGGCCCGGGCGACGCCGTCGTGGCCGTCCTTCTCCGGCGGCCCGCTCGAGTCGGAGAACAGGCTCTTCTCCAGGAGCCCTGGCAGCGGGAAGAACCGGTTCTTGCTCGGATCCGGGTCGAAGGTGACCGACGCCTCGCTGCTGTGGCAGCGCAGGCACACGATGTCCCGGTGCAGGTATGCGCCGCTGAAGCGGGCGCCGAAGTTCTCCCGGCGCGCGAGCTCGAGCTTCACCGGATCGGCGTTCGCGCCGGCGAAGCTCTGCGACACGATGCTGAACAGGTTCGCGATGTAGATGGGCGAGACATCGTCGCTCTCCAGCGCGCCGATCGTCAGATCCAGCATCGAGAACACGTCGCCCTGGGCGCGCGCCGGCTCGCGCCGCACGCGCTCCGCGGCCTTCCTTCGATCGGCGCTCAGCAGCGTCGAGAAGCACGCGACGGAGCTCTCCCTGGCGCGCTCCACGCGCAGGCTGTCCAGGTAGAAGTCCGACCAGCGCCGGAGGTAGTCGTCCTGCGACGTCCTGATCATCGCGAGCACCGCGTGGCGCCGCCCCGCGCTGAGCGGCGCCCCCTCGGCGAGCGGCGCGCCGCCGTCGACCTCCCGGATGAGATCCGTGTAGAAGCGCACCTCGTCCTGGCCGCGCGGCCTCCGCCCCAGGGTCGCCAGGTACGCCCGGCGCACGAACGCAGCGTCGGAGTCCTGGCAGCGCGCGAGGGGCTCTCTCGGCGGCTCGTCGACGACGGCCTCGCCGTCGACGCCCGCGTCGGGCGGGCCGGGCGGGCCGGGCGGATCGGAGGGCGGCGTCCCCGCGTCGGCCTCGTCGGCAGGCGCCGCGGGCGCGCCGGAGGGGCCGCAGGCGCCGAGCAGGGCGCAGCAGGCGAGGCCTGTTGCGAGGAGCAGCGTGGAGCTCTGCGTCGCGCGTCTCATCGTCGTGGCTCCGTTCATCCGTGCCCGAGGACCCTCGCGAGCGCCGCCTCTGCGGACTCGCCCTCGTTGCGCGTCTCCTCCACGTCGCTCACCCCGAAGCCCTCCTGGGCGAACGGCCAGATGCCCAGCGCGAGCAGCGCCGCGATGCGCTGCTCCGGCGGCTTCACGTACGTCGTGGCGCGCCCGTCCGGCCCGATGGCCCCATAAATGCCCCGCTGCGCCTCGCGGATGGGTCCGCCGAGGTACACGGTGACATAGCCATAGGGCCAGTGGTTCCGGCCGAAATCGTTCTGGGCGCCGGGCGAGCGGCCGAATTCCATGTTGAGGATGATGAGGGTCCTGTGGAGATCGATCTTCCCCGCGGCCTTGGGCCCCTCTTCGTCCGGGCTCCGGACGTGCGACAGGAGCTCGGTCAGCGTGTTGCCGAGGTTCATCGTCTGCGTGAGGCACGTCTCGGCGTGGGTGTCGTAGCCGCCGCCGCCGTCGGCCATGATGAGCCCCGGATCGATGAAGCAGCAGTAGCGCGCCGGCAGCGTGGGGTGCGTGAGCAGGTGGGCGATGATCCGCAGGCAGATCGCCGGGGCGTTGACCGCCGTGCCCCCCAGTTCCCCGCAGAGGGGGCTCTCGGTCTGCTCGAACAGCGCGCTGTCCAGCACGGCGTCGAGCTCGTGCGCGCTCGCGACGGAGCGGATCGTCTGGCTGAGCTCCGACAGGCGCGCGGCGCGGAGCGGCTCGCCTCGCCGGTCGTACCGGACCCGGTCGCGGTACTGCTCGACGTAGCGCGACAGGAGCCCGTCGAACGCCGCCCGCTGCGGCGCGTCGCCGAGCTTCGGCCTCTGCAGCAGGGAAAGGAACTCGTCGCTGCTCGCGCGCAGGAGCAGCGGCCGCGCGGTCGCCGGGTGGAGCCCGGTCGCGAGCGAGGCCCCCAGGTTGTCGCCGGGGACGCCGAGATCCGTGAAGGTGTACGCGTAGGGCGCCGAGCGCGCCGGATCGCCGTGCTCCATCGCGTGGCGCTGCACGTGGGCGCCGAGGCACGCCATCTGCGGTGAGCCGAGCGTGCGGCCGCACAGCGCATAGGGGATGGCGGCCTCGTGCGGCTCGAGATCGTGCCGCGTCACGACGATCCGCATGCGGTCGAGGATGTCTTTCCGGGCGATCAGGGGCGCGAGGAGCGGCCCGAGGTGGACGTTCATGCCGAGCGCGTCGCGGGCGAAGGGGACGAGCCGCGCGCTGTCCTCCGCCCTCCCGCACGCGCCGAGCGCCGCGGCGAGCACGGTGTGCTTCGGCGCGGCGGGGTCATGGAAGGTGTAGAGCTGCGTCCGCCGCAGGTCGGGATTCGGGTCGTCGGGGCGTCCGTACTCCTGGACTCCATAGAACGTCTCCCACGTGGTCAGACCGCCGTACAGGAAGACCTCCAGGATGTTCTCGGCGCGGAGCTCGGGCGGGAGCCCGATCTGCCGGTAGGGCTCCGGGGTCTCGCCGAACGACGCCCTGGCCCCCGTGCTCCGGAAGAGCGTGCCAGCCGCGGCCATCGCGCCCAGCGCCGCCCCCGACTGCAGAAAACGACGACGTCTCATCGACTCAGCACCTGTCTCCCTCGGCAACGACCCACACGACGCGCGCCCCGCGACGCGAGCGCCCCCCCGGCCGATCCCGCGCTCGGCGGCACGAAGGAGCTCCCGGGCGTTCCGGCGGCTCCCACGCCGTCGCGCGCGTCACCGATCTCAAATGACGGCGAGCCCGTCAATCCTTCACTGAATCCTGCCCGGCTCGTCGTTATTCATGAGGCGTCATGAAGCGCGCCGCGCTGCAGCGCGTCAGTCTGGCGAGGCGATCCGAGCTGGACCGCTCGGGCACAGGCAGCGCCCTCGCCCCGCCGGCTCCCCGCGCGTCGACGTCCCCAGGATGCGCTCCTTGGGCGCCAGGCGATATACCGGCGCACGATCGCGACGCGCGTTCACCTCACGCGCGGCGGCGCGCCCGCCTGGCCGGCGCGGCGGATGGCGCGGCGGCGAGCCATCGATCGAGCTCGCTGGCGACGTGATGGACTCGAACGCCGCGGCGTCGACCCCGAGCTGGGTCATCGCGCCGATGATGAACGACGTGACCACGACCGCTGTCGCGCGCGGGTCCACATCGGAGCGGAGCTTCGTGCGCGCCTCTTGAGCCGGCCGCCCCCGGGCCTTCGGGCCGGCGCTGCGCCTCGACGAACTCGCCCCTCACGTGCGCGGAGCTCACCGCCGTCCCGTTCTCCGCTCGTGTCCAGCGAGGGCGATCGGCGTGGGAATGCGCCTGTTCTTCGCCTGGTCGTACCTCGTCTATCGCCCGAGCCCGCCGTGGGGCACGTTGTCGACCACGAGTTCACGCAGGCGGAAGATCGATGACGACGAATATGCCGTTGAGCTCCTTGCTCTCTGCGAGCAGCGGTGAGCCGGGAGGATGCGCGTTCCATGGCCGTCGGAGCGTGCCCACTTCTTTCAGACGCGACTCCTGGCAGAGTTCGTACACCAGGTCAGGCGGCTCGTGCGTCTCCGGCGTGTCCGCAGCCTTCCACTCGACGCGAGGAGGATCCTGCGGCGGCGCGCAACATATCTCGTTGATGGGCTTCCTGATATCGGAGTCGGAGTACCGCGACACCGACGGCGCGAGCCACGCAGCTTCGACCCGCGACCAATCACCGGGGTGGGACGGCAGTTTCGCTGGCTTGAACAAGCCGATGCCGGTCTGCCACGGACCGAGCTCGCACCCCTCAGGCACCAACGTATTCGCCAGCCTGAAGGCACGCAGGATATCCTCGGGACGAAAAGGCCCCGCAGCGATACTCTCCGCTGTCCATCCATCCTCCACGAGCCAGAATTCGCCCGCTCGGCCTCTGTGAACCACGACGTAGCGAAGCTCGTCGGAGGGCTTGTACAGCAACCTTCCTGCGGGCAGCACAACGCAAGACGCAGCTCGAACATCTGTCATTTTCATCTCAGGACCAGCCCTATCCTTGTCGGTTCACTCGCACGAGCGCCGTAGCATCAATGCTGGGAGCTCGTAGCAGATTCAGCCCAGATATTGTAGATATCCTGCCGGATCATCCCAGCCTCTTCGGATGTCAAACTTCTTCCCAATTCCTTCTCTGTCTCCGAGATCACAGCCGCCGATCTCTCTTTGATCTTGCTGAAGTTCGGCCCCAACGCGACAGAGCTCGATTCGAGAAGCCCAAATGGGCCAGCCCATTCCAGAGCCGTCTCGAACCAAGATTTCTCATCCTCTGCACTCTTGTATCTGGCCGCGGTATCAAGGTCTGCCGCCTGGGCCTCGTTCTCATAGAGCGTGACCAGCAAAGCGGCCGCGGCGAGCTGCGCCGACACTTGGATACCTCTGATCGAGGCCGCTTCGCGCCGCTTGGGCGCGATCTCCACCGCCGCCCCTCGTGCGGGCGAACTTCCCGGCCGCCCGTGCTCGCACCAGGCCTCACGACGCGAGGGTCAGAAATCTGCGGATCGGGGCGGCCGTCTACACCGTGCTCCCCAGATCGCGTCGGCGACGGTGGGGTCCACGAGCATCTCGTGCCAACTTTTCGTCGGGACCTGGCTGGTCACCACGGTCGACCGCTGGTCGTACCTGTCTTCCAGCACCTCGAGCAGGTCGCGCAGCTCGGTGTCTTTCATCGGCGCGATCAGCAGGTCGTCGAGCACGAGCACGTCGAGCTTCGCTAGGCGGCTGAGCGCCGCGCCGCACGGGCCGTCGGCGCAGGCGATGGCCAGGTCTTGGAGCAGCCGCGGCCCCCGCACGCGCAGCGCGCGGTAGCCGTCGCGGCAGGCGGCCTCGGCGAGCGCGGCGCCGACGTAGTTCTTGCCCGTGCCGGTCGTGCCGACGACGATTGCGTGCTGCTTGGCGCGCCCTCAGCCGCAGGTGCCGAACCCACGCACGAGCCTCATCGAGGCTGCTCCGCCGGGAGCGGCTGCACTGTGGTCCGTTCCTTGACGATGTGCGTCGCGTGAATGGCGATGGCCAATATGATCGAGAGCGCCGTGATGGCCACAGCGCCCTCGATCACGAACCGGGTACCGAACAGTCGGAGCAGGCCCAAGTACGCCAGAACGAGCGCGCCCCAGGCAGCGGCCGCATGGATGGGGTAGCTCATGACAAAGAGCATCGGTATACCGAAGACCACGCAAGCGACGAGCGCCGCGCGCAGCCAGGACGCCCTGTGTTCGGGTTTGTCTCTCATTGAACGATCCTCAGAACAGGCCCCCGAATCCGTAGTTGAAGAACATTTGGGGCGCCTCCGAACCATCACTATCACTGATGTCGTAGGTCCATGCCCCTCCTTTTACGCCAGTGTAGATCAGGGCGTCGATTCCATAATCCAAGAGCCACTGATGGCCTACCTGTAGCACATACTCCTCGCGAGTGGCCATCCGAAACGCGCCACTCTTGAAAATTTCACCGGGAATAAATTGACCCGTTGTCAAACCCACTGATCCGAGGGGCGTCGAGCGGACGCCTGCGATACGGCGAATTGTAGAAAACGCCCCGTACACCGGCGGCCGGCCAAACCATCTTGCGGCATCCACGCCGACCTGGACCTCGGCAGACAGGGGGCCGGGGACGAGCGTCTTCACGTTGCGCCAGAACTGAGAGGCAGGCACCTTCCCTGCGTCTAGCGCGAAGACGCCCCATTTGCTGCCCAGCTTGGCCCCGCCTTCAGTTGCCTCGATAGCCAGCTTCGCCTCGGGCGTCGTAAGGTGGACCACGCCTTGCGCGGCCCCCTTTGCGAGGGCCTCCTCGCCACCCTTTACGGTCATGTTTTTCGCGGCATTCGCCGCCGCCTCCTTCATGGCCGCCTCAGCGATGCTCCGGGCGAATACCTTCCCAGCGGCGGTCAGCATGGATTTGACCAAGAAGACATCGCTGACAGCCAGCGCGCTGTACAGGAGACCGCGTCCAATATTGCCCTTCTGGAAGTGCTGGATGGCCGAGCGCCCGGAGCCCCAGATGGGGATCAGGCTCTCGACCAAGCCGGGCTGGCCAATGGTACCATCATCATCCGGCGGTTCAGGGGCCTGCGCCGCCTCCGGCGCAGCCTGGGCCTCGGTCTTTCGCGTCTGTGCCGCCGGTTTTCTGGGGCTCCCGCGTACCGTTACCTCAAGGGCAGGAGGGTCGGCCGGGGCAGGTACAACGTCGACGAGAACGCTTCCTGGATCCGTCTGAACCAGATAACCTCTCGTCTGTGTGCCCGATGGATCATGTAGCACAATGGGAGTGTTGCGGGCATATGCATACAAGTTTGTTCCGTCCACCATCCCCGCCGGATCCGCTGCCGTCCACCTCCCGAGCCACGGCGCGTAGTACCGCGCCCCGTGGTAGTAGAGTCCGGTCTCCTCGTCCTTCTCCTTGCCCGTGTACCTGTACCTCCTCTGCGAGACCTCGATCCCCGACGCCGACGACCAGTACGCCGTGGTCCCGTAGGGGTGATACTCCTCGTACCCGATCACCAGCCCCGCCCCGTCGACCTCCAGCGACGCCGACCCGAGGTGGTTGCCGAGCTGGTAGCGCACCCGCGGCGTCACCGTGAACGGCCCCGAGGTGTCCACCGTCTTCGTCTCTACCATCGCGACCCGCCGCGCGCCGTCTATCAAGTGCAGCGTCTGCCGCTCCAGCTCCAGCCCCGAGCTGTTGCGCCTGCGGTACACCTCGTAGCCGCCAAGGTAGATGCGCTCCTCGACGAGCCCGCTGTGCTCCCACACCTTTCGCACCCGCTGACCCGCAGCGTCGTAGGTATAGTAGACGACCCCGCCGCCGCCGAGATTCGTGCTCCGCACCTGGTCGTTCTCGTCCCAGGTCAGCTGCGCGATGTGCGGCATCGCCGTCATGTTGCCGTGCGCGTCATGCGCATACGTCGCGCCGTACGGCCCGTTCTCCAGGTCCCCAGGTACGCTCGTGCTCGTCAGCCGATTGCTCGCCGCCTCGTACGCATACCGCCGCGTCCAGGTCCCGGCGCCCGCCTGGTGCACCATCCTCAGCAGGTTGCCCACCTCATCGTAGACATACTGCTCGGTATAGTTCCTCACCGCCTGCACGTCGTTCGCGTGCGGCAGCGACTGGATCGGCAGGTCGTTCTGGTCACGCTGCACGTCCGCCAGCCCGCCCGCGTGCTCCCGGCCCGTCGCCTCGACCAGCCGGTAGACCGCGTCGTACACGTACTGCGCGCTCGGCGACACCACGTCATCGTTGAAGAACACCGTCTGCTGCGCGCTGTCCCCGATTTCCACGATGTTCCCGACCGGGTCGTACACATACGTCAGGTTCTGCAACACCGCGCTGTCCGAGCTCCGCGTCGTCTTCAGGCGCGAGAGCCGGAAGGTCAACGGATCGTACGTGTACACCGTGGACGTGCCGTTGCCGTAGTCGATCCGCTCTCGCTGACCCTTCGCGTCGTAGTCGATGTTGTCAACGAACGTCGTCCATGCCGCCGCGCCCCGGATGCGCACCTCGACGCGTTCGAGCAGGCCCGCCTCGTTGTACGTGGGCTTGATCTCGCTCGCATCCGGCGCGATCAGGCTCGTCGGCCGGTTCAGCGCGTCGTACTCCGTATGCGTCTCGAAGCTCTCGACCTCCAGCAGCGGGTCGGCCGCGGCAGCGATGGCCGACACGTCCGTGAGCGCTGAAAGTACCGACCAGTCCGCGCCAGCATGCACCTCGCTGCGCAGCCGGCGCGACGCCTGCAGCACATTGCCCTTGAAGTCGTACGCCTGGCTGGTCACCCCACCCGCGCCATCATACACCTGGTACGCCTGCCCGCGAAGGTTGCGCTGTAACGCTTCCGGATGCGCTTCGCCATAGACCACGCGCTTGACGAGGCGCTCGGGCTCGCCGTCGAGGAACAGCCACGTGCGTGTCGGACGCCGTAGGACATCGTAGGCGTAACGGCGATTCTGTCTCCTGCCATTATAACTGCGTACCGCCTTGTTGCCGATATCGACGACGTCCAGTCGAGCTCCACTATCCGGGCTCGTCGTGGAAAACGGCCGCCCAAGGACGTCATACTGGACAGTAACCGCATCGATGCCGCGCGCGTCGACCACACGGAGCACATTGCCTTGGACATCGAGCTTGCTGCGTGTCTGGTACGAGGGGGCGTCCACCCCGTGGACCTTATTTGGGGTCACGGCCCAAAAGGCACGTCCGAGCGCATTGAGGTGCGTGGCCGTCGGCGTGTCTGCGTGCTCGAGCGCGAGCGTCGCGGCCCGCTGCTCTGCAGGGCTCGCCGAGCCCGACTGCCGCTCGGCCAGCCAGGGCGTCCCGATGACGGCGTCGTTCTGATCGAACGTCCGTGTGAGCCAGGCATCGAACTCCACGCGGGTCTCGGTGCCATCGGGAAACTCCGTGCGGACCGCGCGATCGAGCGGGTCGTAGTGAATGATGGGCGTGACGCCCCATTCCACCAGGTCCGCCTCGTCCTCGTATTCCGCGGTGGAGCTGAAGAACGGCTCGAACTGCTTGACCGGATTGCCCTTGTTGTTGAAGACCGTGCGGCCTGTCCCGACCCAGCGGGCCGTCACGGGCCCGAGGACGAGCCCGCCATCTCCGTCGCGCACGAGGACACCTTGGCCATCGCGGAGCGGCGCATCGCCGGGCTCGGCCTGGACCTTCTGCATCACCACGCGACCGAAGCCGTCGCAGTAGGCGACGCTCTCTCGAAACGGGGTGCTGGGACTGTGCGAATGATGCACCTCGCGCGCGAACGTGTGCACGAAGGCCGGCTTCTGCTCGATCTGCCAGCGAAGGATATCGTACTCAATGCGCGACGTCGGGTTGTCGAGCGTGTCGCCCTCGTTCGCGCCATCTTTGCCCATCACGGCGCTGCGGACGACCATACCGAGCGCGTCGAAGGCGACGGCGGAGCGGTTGAGGTTCGGGTCGGTGATGCGCCACGGGGCAAGGACGCGGTAGTCGTTCTCGGCCTGGACCTGATTGTTCAGCGGGTCGGTAACGGTCTCGACGAGCAGCGCAAAGTCGTCGTAGGTAACGAAGGAGTGCTCGCCGAACGGGTCGACCGCTTCGACAGGGAGGTAGAAGCGCGCGGGATCGAAGATGAGGTGGCCGCTGGCCGTCCAGTACCCCCCGTCGCGCTGAACATAACGCCCCTCGGACAGCAACACCGCAGGATCGAACGCCGTCGCGCTGAGCTGCCCGGACCCCTGAACGATCTCGCTCACGAGCCCAGGCGTGAGCGCGAGCTCGTAACGCTCGTACGGCAGCGCCAGCGGCTCGATTTCGCCATGCGTCAAGGGCCCGGTAAGGTCGTCCTTGTAAAAGACCTGCTGCATTCGCTGGATCAGGCGGCGCTGCGGTGCAAGGCCGGTCGGCTCGCCCTCGTAGGGCAGATCGTCCTCCGGATCGAGCAGATCGAGGATACCCGTCCCCTGGTCATCGTGCAGCGCGGAGCGAGCCAGCAAGCCCTGACCGGCAGCCGGCAGCGTGAGCCCGGTGAGCTCGAAGATCCGCCCTTCGCATTGCACGCCAACCCTGTACCACGTGTCTTCCGCTGGCTTGTTGATGTAATCGGCCTCCGCTACCGTCGCCCACGCACGCCGCTGCTCCGGCTCTCCCGTGGCGCGTGCATACGCGATCGACACCCTGCGCTCGACGTTGCCGAAGTCGTCGACGTCCATCACGAGGTCGTGCACGACGCGCGGATCGTCCGCCTTGCGCTCGCTGTGAATGAGGACGCGCTCTCGCTCATGCACCATGAACACGCCGTGCCGCGTGCCTTCGCTCGTCTTGATGCGCCTGACCTCGAAGCTCTGTTCGGTCGTGAGATACGGGATATTCTCTTTGCCCGTGCCGTCCAGGGCATAAATTTCTTGACGCAGCAGGCGCCCGCGCAGCGCTCGCGCCGCCTCGCGCTCGTCCTGGATGGACATGCCCTGCGGGAGCACGGTGTCCCTCAAGAGCATGGCGGCCGGCCCCTTCTGGAAGTACTCCTCTGCCAGCTCCCGTTCCAGCCGCTCTTTCTCGAGCCAAGCGCCCGTGTGATACCAGCTCACCGTCCGTACCGGCGACTGAAAGAGCTCGGTCCCGGAGGCTCCCACCGTGAACTCCTCCGCGTCGCGCTGCTCGACGCGGGCGAACCCACGAAACTCGCGCTCCGCGCCGTCGAAGAACCCATGCCGGTACCGATACGTCGTCACGAGCCGGCTCTTCGAGATCGCGTCGACGCGCTCGACATGATCGACCACGTGCACCGGGAAGGGGAGGCGCGTGAGCCACTGGATGCCGGCGGCCCTGTCCTCCAGGTAAAATTTCGTCGACGGGGCGTAGCTGATCGTCGTCTCCGCGCCGAGGTTGTTGACGACCGAGCGGAGCAGGTGCGGCTTCGCGCCCGCCATCAGGTCCACGTAAAAGATGGAACGCGCGGTCGGGATCGGAGACGACCAGACCAGGCACGCGGTGCCTTGGCCGAGCAGATCGACGATGCCGAGCCGTACAACGCTGTCCACCGGCGGCAGCGAGTGAATGGGCACCGGCGCGGCGAGGCGATTGCCGGATTCGTTCAGGTAAAGGGCGACGCCATCGCTCCCCAGATAGAAGAGGTCGCTGGTGCCCGAGCCGTCGACGTCGCCGAAGCGGACGCGCCGCGCGTCGAACGCGTCCATGGCCGCGAAGACCGGGCTGCTCTCCAGCGTGACCTTCTTGCCGAAGCGCCCAAAACCGAGGTTGGGCCAGTAGCAGACCTCGCCGTTGCGCACGCGGACGATGTCGACGAGCCCGTCGCCGCTCATGTCGGCGAGCTGGATGCTCTGCTCCGGATCCGCGAACACGACCGCCGGCCCGCGCTCGTCGTCGTCCGGATAGAAGACGCGCTGGGCTTCGTCAAAGCCCTGCTTCGCCTTCGAGCGGTACCAGACGAACGCGTGGTCCTCGGTGATCAGCAGATCCGCGAGGCCGTCGCCATCGAGATCGATGAAGCGCAAGTTCGGATCGTTCCAGTCGATGTTCGGCAGGGACTCGAACGTCCGGAGCGCCTCGAAGCCGCCCTCTGGCGTGCTCGAGAAGTAGCCGGAGAGCGGGGCGCCATAGGCGACCAGATCGAGCTGGCCATCCCCACCGAGGTCCTCCAGCTGCTGGATGCCCCCCACGAGCGTGCTCGGCGCGGGCAAGGCGGAGAGGGTGCGGGGCGCTTCGAGCTTTCCTTGCCCGCGGTTTGCCTTGTAGTACCAGGTCGATCCTTCGTCGATGAGCACCCCGGGGATGCCCTCGCCGTTGAGATCGATCCACTGCTTGGCCGCTCCGTCCACGCCGCCCTCGATCCCCGCGAGGCTCTCTCGCGGGAGCGCGCTCAGCGTGTCGTTGATGACGGGCCGCACGTAGTCGAGGCGCAGCGTGGGGAGCGCCTGGCGCTGCCACGTGCTCGCGACGGCATCGAACATATAACCCGCCTGCGTGACCCCCACGAGGTAGGTGAAGGCTCCGCTGACATCATACTCGAAGTCCGTCGACCGGACGAGCACCGGCGCGCCATTGGCGGGGAAGCGGTGAAACATGAGCACGCGACGGCAAAGCCGGTACGTCCGCACCTCGAACGTGGCGCGGTAGCTCGAGAACGGGTCCTGGCGGACCGTCCAGGGTGCGGACCCCGGTCCGGAGTCCGCCGGTGTGGGCACGGAGGTGGTGGTCGCCTCGGCGGGCGTGTGCTCGCCGTAATCGAACACCATCTCCATCATGAAGTCGCTCGCGACGAACGGAGCCGCGTTGCAGTATCGGACGCGCTTCAGGTAACGCTGGGCCGTGGCGAGGAAGACAAGGTCCCCGCCCTGGCGCTCGAAGCGGCTCTTCTCGCTCAAGTCGGAGGGGTCGACGCCGTCGCCATCCTCGGCCTTGTACTCGTAACGAATGATGTTGCCCCTGTCATCGCGGCTCTCTTCGATCAGCCACCTGAAGATGCGCGCATCGCGTCCCACCTCCGGACCCCTCGGGTCCGCGATGCGCGCCTCGGGCGTCTGGCCATAGACGTGGGTTGTATTGTCCCTGGTGGTCACACGCCAATGCACGTCGCCGTCGTCCTTTCGGATCCAGCGCTCGATACGCGCAAAGAGGCCTTCCACCCGCGGCCTGTAGGTGCGCGCGACGTGGGTGCCGCGATCGACTTCAGGCTCGCCGGTATGGCCGAGCGTGGGGACCAGATCCTCCGCGCCCGAGAGGATGTAGTCGTCAGACTCGATGTCATCCAGGTAGCGCGGGAGGCCCTTGTCGGTCTTCCGGGTGATGCTCGCGATCGAGAGAGCGAATCCAAGGCCGAAGGCGCCATTGCCGCCCCCGCTGTCGTACGCGAGCTCGATCTGGGGGCCGAACCCGCCGCGACCGGGCGACGCGGGGAGCGGGACGGCGAGCGAAGAGGTGCCCGTCGCCGCGTTGACCGAGAACTTCTCGCCGATGCCGCGGATGGCACCTCCGCCCTTCGGCAGGGTGAGCGCGGGCAACAGGGGCTGCCCGCCAGGTTCGCGGCCCTTCCCGTCGCCGGATCCGCCGTCCTGGCGCGCAGCGCGCGCTTCAGCGCCCTCATCGGGCTTCCCCTGCGCGCGGTTCGTCGACATCGTGTCCGGTTGGCCTTCACGGCCCTCGCTGGATCGCTCTCTCTTTTTCATGACGCCTCACCGACGCTTCAAGGGGCCACCACGCTCTGGATCAATTGAATGCTGGGCTTCGGTGCCTTGCTCTCCTCGGCCTGAAACAGCGCCTTCATCTTCGCGAGCTTCTGCCGGATCCACTTGCTCGATGTGGCCGCCGTGAAGAGGCTGCGGAGCTGCTGCGGAGTGAGGTCGGCGACCTCGGAGACGACTCCGATGCCGCTCCGCCGGATCCTCAGGGCATTGTCCATCTGGTCCTTCCCGTGGGGAACGATGACGATGGGGACCTCCTCCCAGATGGACTCCTTGATCGTGGCGAGGCCGCCGTGCATGAACACCACCTCGGCTTGCTTCAGGATGTCGAGCTGGGAGACCCAGGAGAAGAGGCTGACGTTCTTTGGAAGGCGATTGTCGAGCGGGTTCACGTCGACGCCGTATTCGACGTTGAGCTGAGCGAGGAGCTTGTCACCGACGGCGAGGACCAGGTGATAGTTATCCATCCTCTGGGTCTTCATCATATCGATGAGGTTGTTGAAGAACTGCCGTGCCTTGAACTCGTAGTCCTGGACCTGCGAGCCGGCGGTGCCGAAGATGAGCGGCTTGTCCGTCGGGATCTCCGGTGGATTGCCGGGCAAGGAGCCTCCGCTCAGGTGCTGCCGCTCGATCATGGGCTCGACGTACTTGACGTGGTCGCCGTGATTCCAGTCATCGTCGGTGAGGTCGAAGGCGCCGGGGCAAGGGATCAACTCGAGCCTGTCTCGGAGCGGCTCGATGAACTGATCGATGTCGAGGCCCGGCTGCGGCGCGACGGAGTCGATGATCTTTTGCGAGACGGCGCGCGGCATGTAGACGAGCTTGGTCTTCGCGTGGAGCCTGGGCGTGTCGTCGGGGTGGCGGAGGTAGGTGGTGATCAGGACGAAGGGGATCCCGTACTTGCGATGGATGAGCAGCGTCTCGAGCGCGGTGAAGTAGCCGCCGATGAGCAGATCCGGCGCGGAGGGCCCGAGAAAGATGTCATCGAGCGCGCCGCGGCAGATCGGCAGGAGATGGTGCGGCTTCCAGCGCTGGTCGAGCGGCTCCAGGTTGTTCTCGTACGAGTGCCCGAGCGGGTACACCGATTGTAAAACCTCGTGAAACATCGGGTCGCTCAGAGAATCCATGTACGGTTCCATGATGAAACGACAATCTGGGATGCCCATGAACTCCACGGTGTAACCGGAGCTCTGCAGGGAATTGGCCAGGTTGATGCACGGGAGCCAGTGGCCCTGCTCCTTGTAGATGTCGGGCCAGATCATTACTGTTGCCATGTTGTTCTCCTCATGACGTAGTAGAGACCGCGGACGGTTCAGGTTTCAGTCGGCGGCCGCCGCCGTGTATCTCACGACAAAGACGATATCTTCGACGGCGTCGCCGCTCAGGCCGGTTTGCTGCAGCGCCCAGGTCTCCGCGGCCCAGCTCTGGAGCAACGTCGTGGAGGCGCTGCCGCCTTTGGGCAGGGACTGCACGGCGATGCCATTTTGCGGGTTCACTGGCGTCGCGTTGCCGCCGTTCAGCGAGATGTTGGCGCCGCTCAGCGTGGCGCCGGGCTTGGTGATGACGTGAAGGTCGACGTGGCCCTCGTCATCGACGATGTTGGCGAGCGCGAGCGTCATGCGGGCGCGCCGGATCACGAACGGGAAGTGCTCGGGCAGGAGCGTCATGTCGACGGGCTCGCCCGGGCTGGTCAGCAGGCGGTGGAACACGTCGGGGAACTCCTTGCGGAGGCTGAAGACCCGGACCAGCCCGGTCTCCTGCTCGGAGACGACCTTGAGGATCCTGTTGAGCCCGTCGATGATGGCGGATTCGGCGCCATCCTTGAGCGTGCCGCCACCGTCGCGCGCGGTGTAGCTGAGCTGCATGACAGCGTCGGAGATGGTGTTGTGATCGAACTGCGGATACGCCGTCGGCAGCTCGAGCCTCCACCGGCTGATGACGCCCGCGCCCTCGAAGGGCAGGTAGCGCTCGTCGCGGAAGTTGAGCTCGAACAGCCCAGCGTCGCTCTGCGCGCTGCTCGTCGCTATCGATTGAATGCCGACGAGGTCGTGGACGAAGCGCGGGTCGTCGAAGCCGGTGTAGGGGTACGCGGTCGGGTTGGCCGTGCTCTGCTTGCGGATGGCGCTGCCGAGCAGCGTGAGCTTGGCGCTGACGCTGGTATGCGGCCCGGTGACGCAGGGGATCGTGAGCCGCACCGCTCGGATGCGCCGGAAGTACTGGCCCGGGTGATCGAGATCGAACAGCACCTCCGGCAGCTCGAACTCGCAGGCGCCCTTCTCGCGCAGGTCCTGGAGCGCGGCCGGGTTGATGGCGGCGAGCGAGATCGGCTTCTGGATCTCGAACTCGCGCCTGTTGCGCTCGAGGTAGGCCACTTCCATGCGCTTGAGGTCGAGGACGAGCTTCTCGCCGGCGAGCAACCCTTGCCGCAAGCTGTCGAAGTAACCGAACTGGATGAAGCTCGTCCCTTCGAGCCCGAGCTCGAACTGGAAGGTGCGCTCGGCGCTCTTCGCCACGTCATAGGCGAGCTTGTACACCTGCTGGTAGGTGCGGCTGAGCTCGCGCACCATCCACTGGTAGAGGTCGCGGCTCGTGAACTTCTCCTGCAAGAAGTCGCGCACCTCTTCCGCGTGCTCCATCTGCGTTTCGTGGTTCTCGAGCTCGCGCTGCGCGACGTCGCGCCGGATCTGCGCGGCCACGATCTGCTGGTTGATCTGCTCGATCTCCTTCCGCGCCAGCCGCTCTTGCAGCTTCCAGTCCTCCCAGCGCCGCTCGTGGCCGGCGTTGATGCCCGCGAGGTTCGCGCGGCCTCGCGTCCAGCTGGCCGCAGCGCCGAGCGCGTTGGCGATGGAGTTCATCGTGGTGATGAAGGCGGTCCCGACCTTCGCCTTCATGTTGATGAGCGGAAACGGCCCCACCATGCCAGCCTCGGGGTCGGGGACGGCCGCGAACAGCCCGCCGAGCGTGTGGAATGTACCCTGACCCACCTCGAGCAGGTTGCTCGCCTCGGTCATCGAGATCTGTGTCTTCTCGCTCTTGCTGATGCGAGCGCGCGAGCGGTATTCCGTGTGGCGCTCCTCGGCGAGCGCCCGCGAGCGCTCGAGCGCCCTGATGTTCTCCTCGGCCTCGGCGATCTGCGCCTGCCGCACCCGGCGCACGAGCTCCAGCATCTTGATCTCGTGGCCCTGGCGCACGAGCTGCAGCTCCTCGGCGTCCTTCTTCTCGAGCGCCGCGAGCAGCGCCACCCCGAAGCCCTTGAGCTCGTTCGCGAGGTCGACCGCCCGCTGGATCCACGTGCCGAAGCGGTAGCAAGGCAGCGGCGTGTTGAGCTGCGCGAGCACGCTCCCGAGGTCGAGGCCCGCCGCGGCGGCGCGCACGAGCAGGGCCGGATCGATGGGGGGCTCGAACAGCTTGAGCTGACGCTTGATCCCGTCGATGTTCATGCTGTTTCTGATCTTGAAGAGACGGTCCTGCACCGTGTCCCAGTAGCCATCGATCCGCTCGTTCCTCGGCACGCAGAAGAAGAGGGTCTTGAGCGAGAGATTCTTGATTGAAGCCGCCGCTGAGCCCTCTGGCGCGAGCTGGGTCTGCTTGAGGTGCTCGCTGTTGCTCACGAGCCGGTATTCGACGTCGACGATGGCGTTCGAGAAGGTCTTGATGCCCTTCGTCTTGAGCTCGCGGTACGTGTACCTGGGCTCACCCGTCAGCGGCTCGACCGCCTCAGGACGGTCGCCGAGCAGCTCGGCCGCCAGGATGTAGAGCTGCGTCGCTTGGTTGATGGCCTCGATCGTATCCAGCCGGAAGAGCTGATCTGCCCAGGCGATGAGGTTGTCGAGATACTTCATCACGACGAACTTCTGGTACGCCACCAGGCGCTGCCGCGCGATGAGGTGCGGATTGAAGGGGTCGCGCCGCCAGTCGTCGATCAACGCGGTGAGCTCCTGGCGATCGTAGGCCGACAGCGTCTTCGTGAGGCCCAGCGTCTCCGAGAGGCTGTCGGTCGCGTCCTTGTTGGCGAAGAACGGCAGGAAGTTCCAGTAGCGGCAGCCGGCAGGCAGGCGCTCGACCCAGCGCTTGGTCTGTTCGTATCGAGTGAGCTCCTGCTTGGGGTCGAAGACATAGTGGTACCACTTCATCGCGTCTTCGAACTTCAGGTCCTGGCTCAGGCGCCCCGCGATCAGCATCGGCAGGTGGAAGAAGAGCTCCCAGTTGTAGATGCCGAACGGCGTCCCGTAGCCGAACTCGATCGTGGGCAGCGGATACGGCTGCGCGACGCTGCGGGTCGGGTGAAGCTCCGTCTCGATCATGCGCTGCGTCGTACCCCAGGCCTGCCTGTCGCCGGCGATGTGGTAGCCCAGGTAGAGGTGGCCGTAGTAGTTGTAGTAGTAGTTCGAGTAGTACCGGTTGTCGGCGATGGGCAGCGCCTGCGTCGCGCGGTTCATGATGCCTTCCGGCCCGAACGCCTGGAGGCGCTTTCGCACCTCTGTCACCAGCGGATGGCTGAACGTCGAGAACAAGGCGACTTGCGTCTTTTCCCGGCTCAAGCCCGGCTGCGTCACGACCCCCTTGTTCACGGCGAACAGGCTCGTGGAGGGTGTCTCGTAGAAGAAGGGCTTGTGCTCGGCGCTGCCGAGATAAGGGAAGTTCGTGCCGAAGACGCGGAAGGCGCCCGGGGTCCTCCGGAAGAACGGCGCATTGCCCAGGAACCGAAGCTCATCGCCGGCGGCCTTGGTGTTGACGATGAAATCGACCTCGACGGCGGCGTTCTGCTTGAGCACGGTTCCTTCCGGCCAGTTCTCCCCCAACTTGAGCACGAGGTTGCTGGACCCGAGCGTGTCCTCGCCCGTGTGCCAGACGGCGAACGTGCCGAGCAGCCTCGGTATGAAGAAGTTTTGGTCTTGCAAAGGCCAATCGATGAGCCAGCTGGGCCAGCCCGGGATGGGCGCGCCGTCGCCTGTCGGAATGTTTGTCTTGACGACATCCACGGACACGTACTCGCTGCTCGCGACGGCGACCCGCAAGTGGTAGCCCGTCGTCCGAGGCTGGTCTTCGCCGAGCTCGCGATCGAAGATCGTCTCCGCATCGTTATCCGTCACGCGGGTCTTGGAGAGCTTGGGCTTGAGCCACTTGTTCTCCGAGGCCACGTACTCGCTCCACATGAGGCGTATCTCCGCCTGGAACTCCGCGTGCACGTCACCGGCGTTGTTGCCGTCCACGAAGCTCTTGTTCGCCGGCAGGGGCTTCGGCTTCTGCTTGCTCTGCACCAGGGGCCAGAACAGGTGGAGGCGCCCGTTGAAGACGACCGGCGCGACGACGTCGGCGTTGATATCGATGTTGATCTTCCTCCACGGCGTCCACACCCCGTCGTGAAACTGCTTGGCCTGGAACGTCCGGTAGTAGAAGCTCCGCGACTGGAAGCGCGTGCGCCCCACGACGTGGAGAACCTGATTGACGCCGGAAGAGAAGACGTCCTCGGCGTAGGTACCTACCACCTCGAGGTTCGACACCTCGCTCATCTTCTCCAGGTAGTTGCGGAGGGCCGTGAGGCCCCGCTCGTGCGTGATGTCGCCCTCGAGGAGCTCATTCTCGAGCTCCGTGAAGAACTCGGTCTTGTCGTCGCGCAGCTCGGGCTCGATCCAGTTCTCTGGGTAGAGGAAGACCTTGCGGTTGGCCTCCCAGACCCGGTAGCTCTGCATCCACGTCCACTGGTCCTTGGCCTGCTCGAGCTGGATCAGCGAGGCGTCGTTCTCGAGACCCAGGAAGACGCGCTGGACGAAGAGCTGCACGACGTTCAGAGCGAGCCGGACACGCGAGATGAGCGTGTCGGGCTCCATCTCGACGTCGATCAGGAAGTGAGCGAAGAGGTCGTTCTCGTCGAAGAAATCGGGCTTCTGCTCGCCGATCGCGCCGTCGATCTCGACGGCGCCGGTCGTGAGGTACCCCGTGAGCGCGTCGCGCTGGCGTCGCCGGAGCGGGTCGCGGAGCGGCTTGAAGACCTCCTTCCAGGCATCGCTGCTGAACTGCGATCGAAAGACGTTCCTGAGCCGAACGGCGGCGCCGATGGTGGGCGCTGGGCTGAGCAACAGGTCGACGATCTGGCTCGCGTTCAGCTCGAGCCGCCGGACGATCCCGGCCGTCGCTCTGAGCATCTGCCAGAGCTTGACCGTATTCGATGGATCGAAGACCTCATGCCAGGGCGGCGGCGGGGGTGGAGCCGGAGAGAGCAGGTCGAAGACGGCCAGCATGTCTTCGGTCTTCCATCCAATGAGCGCCGCCACATCATCGGCGCCCGCGTCGGCAGAGCCGCCGCCTTCGCTCCAGAAATCGAACAGGGTCTTGGTCTTGAGCGCCACCGAACGCTGGAGGTCAAGCAGATCAATAAAGTTGCCGAGCGCCGACCACGGCACGTCCACGTCGGCGTCACGCACGGGGAGGTCCTCGAGCGATAGCGCATTGCTCTCTTCGATCAGGTATCTCAGCTCGGGCCTCGTCAGCTCGAGACCTTTCGCGAGCCCGACGGCCTTGAGCAGCTTGACGTAGACATCCGTTCGGAATGAAACGACGGCGCTCGCGGGAACGGGGAGCGCGTCCGCGTTGCCGACCTGCCAGAGCAGCGCGACGTCCTCAGCGCCGCTATAGGTGATACGCACGTCCAGGACCGTGCCCGCTTTCAGCTTTCTACCATGGTAGAGGTAGACCCTGTTCTGTTCGTCATCGATGTACGTGTAGGAGGTGCGCTGCTCGCCGTCGACCCACAAGGCTACCTCGACATTGGGCTCCACCGGCAAGCTGACGGAGATGGTGAATGTGTACTCTTCATCTCGTGGGATAACCACGAACGCCCTGCGCTCCCCCGGTTCTGCGGTGTTCCATTCCCCTTTCAGGAACTGCTTCCAGTCATCGAGAGAGGTGCCGAAGTCGGCGGTCAACGGCTTGAGCGCCGTCGTGAGCAGCATCTCGGTCTCGTCCCGCGCGAGGTCCATGAGCTCGGAAGCCACGGTGAGAGCCGAGGCCGCCCGCGCCTGGTCGATCAGGTAGCCGCGGAGCCGATCCCACACGAGCTTGTAGCGCAGCACGCGCGATCGACCCGCGTCATAGGTAACCAGCTGCTCGATGGGATCGTCGCCGGGTGCCCCCGCGATGAATCGCCCGAGATAGCGATGGAGGAAGCTCCGGTTTTGCTCTCTCAACGGTGCGTGTACCGTCTCGTACGCCGCCAGCGCATTATCGTATTCGGCCTGTGTATCGAAATCATCCTGGTTGGGCGGCGGAGGCGGCCCCTCGACGATCTGGATCGTCCGCACGACCTTGTCGGCCGGCATGATCTTGCTGAGCGCAGCGGCGAGCGCGGCCGCGTCAGGGATCTGGTCCGGGTAGGTCGCTTCGATCTCCGCCGCTGCCGCCGAGAGCCGCCGAACGGCGCGAGCGATGTCCTCTGCCGTAGGCGCGAACGGATCGCCCGGCGCGCTTTCATCGCGCAGATAATAGGCGATCTCGGCGGCCGACATGCGCGTCGCCCGAGCTCGCACGAGCTCTCGGATGGCGGCGTAGGTGTTCAGGATGGCCGCTTGAAGATCGGTTGCCCCTCCGTCGAACGGGTTGCCCACGAGCGCCGCGAGGTCGTAGAACTCGGCGATCGAGATCCCCATCGCCCTCGAGAACGTCGCTACCCGGAACATCTCCGTGAGCTCGGCCAGCCCGAGGTGCGTGACCGACCGTGAGGCGATGACCTCCCCCCACAGCCGCTCGATATCGGTCGAGCTCAGACGAAGGGAGGCGCGGATGTGCGCCGGATAGTCCTCGTCATCCGTCACCGTCGCGAGATTGATCGTCGCGCCCATTCGCACCCGATCGAGCCCTTGGTGCTCGGCCTGGCTCGGGGCGCCGACGAGGAACACCTCGTCGAAGCGGCTCTTCTCGATTCGCCCGGTGCGACGCGTGTCGAGGTGCGCCCACCACGCGACGACGTCGAGCGGCGGGACCTTCAGCTCGTCGACCAGGCGCTTTACCTGAGCGAGCCTGACGAGATCGTCGGGAATGTCGCCGTCCTCGAGGTCCATCAGATAGGCGTCGAGCTCGCGCATGCTCCAGCCGAGCTTGCGCCAGAGCCGGACGAAGAAGCTGACGCGCCGCAGCGTGTCCGTGGTGAGGTGCGCGATCTGGAACTCGTTGTAGTTGCACTCGACGAGCTCGTCCGAGCTCGACGCGACGTGGAGCCCGTGCAGATCGGCGGCCTGGCCGTGCACGAAGCGGGTATCCAGGAGCTCGAGCAGCTCCTGGTAGCTCAGCCCCGTGCGGTGCAGGAATACGGGCACCAGCGTCACGAGCTTGACCCAGGCCGGCCTCGTGTCCGTGTCGACCTCCGGGTCTGGCTCTCGGGCGGTGATCTTGAGGGTGGGTTTGTCGGGCCGCCGGATGGTCACCTCCTCGGCGCCGGGCGGGATCACGAAGCCCCAGTACTCCGAAACGGGGCGCTCAGCGCCGAGGATCGCCTGAGCCTCGGAGGGCGTCAGGTTCAGGTATGCGAGCGCGATGTTCACATCCCGGAGCTTCACGTCGGCGTCGCTCATCGAGAACGCCTCGAGGATCTCATGCCTCCGGATGTTCTTCTGCTTGAGGAGAATGTCGATCTCTTCCCTTCCGAGCGCCAGCGGCAGATGGAACGGGAAGACGGCCTGCGCGAGCTTGTCGTAAGCCTTGTGGTTGAAGTGCTCCGGAAACACCTCGAGCGAGTCGTTCGTCCCGCTGGTCTGGAGCGCTGGATAGACCGCGAGCGGCGCGGCGTTGCCCTGGATCCTGAAGCGGACAGCGTCGTCCTCGACGATCCACTCCTTGCTCGCCTCGGTGTAGGCGGCGCTCCGGTTGGCGACCGCGCGCTCGCTGAGCACGTATCCTTCGGCGCCGAGCGCGCTGCGGAGCGCGCTGAGCGCCCCCGCGTCGCCATCCTTGGCCTGCTCCAGGGTCGCGGGCGTGAGGGCGATGGTGAACTCGAGCGGCTCGACGACCGCTTCGAGGACCTCGTTGACGAGGTCGATATATGGCAAGACCGTGTTCGTATTGGAGCACGTGAGCTCGATGTCCTCGAGGTCGGGCCGGCGCTCGAACAGCGTTCTCCTGGGCGCGCCGTCGACCCACTCCAGCAGGTCCATCAGGTACGCGCCGGGGCTCAGCACCGTCTGGCAATGCTTGCAGGCACATTTGTTGAGGTCGCCGAACAGGGTGATCCAGTTCGGGAGCTTGTTCGAAATTGCCTCGCTCGGCGACGTCACGAGCCCGGGCGTGTAGCCGTGCGTCGGATCGAGCACGGAGAAATTGACAGGCCCCGGTACGGCGGTCATCCCGCCCACCTCGTTCAGGTTCGGGTGGAACTTGACCAGCGTCGTGAGGATCTCGTTCGCGTAGTGGGACGCCGTGCGGTGGATATCGCGCGCCGCCGTGAGGCCCCCCACGTGCTCTTCATGGTCGGCCACGAATCGGTCTTCCGGGATGCGAGCGATCCGGACCGCAGAGTCGAGCTCCTGCTCGATGAGATGGGCGGCCGCCTCGAAATCGGGGGTCAAGCGAAACACGCGCTGGAGCTGCTTGATCGAGCCGACGGTGTCGGAGCTCAGCGCGAGCTCGTTGTCGGCGACGTAGTCGTCGATGTCGCCCTTCTCCAGGCTGAAGTCGGGGTGGTCGGTCAGGAACTGGCGCACCGCCACGAGGGTGGGCGTCCCCTGAATGCGCGAGACGAAGCGACGCTGCGGGCTCACCTTGCCGAAGAGGTCGTAGAGGCGCCTCGCATAGACAGCTCCCTGGCTGTACGTGCTGCTGAATCCCGGAACGTCGCCGGGGTATCGACCGGCATTGTAGTTGGTCGAGCCGGAAGCGAAGATGGTCCAGTTCGGAAACTCGCCATCCAGTGGCAGCGCGGCGAGATCCTCGATTGTCCGCCAGTCCGAGTTCGCCTTGTAGTTGTAGACAGCGGCGACGATCGGGTAATAGCGGCCGACCTTCTCGTACATCTCGAACACGAACGTGATGTCCTCGGCCTCCTGCTCGGTCAACACTTCATCATCGACCAGCGCCGAGAGGACCCCGGGGAGCTCCCCGAGGTTGTCGAAATGCGCGCCGATGAGCGCCTCCTTCTTGGCCCTGAACGGGTTCTCCGCCGCGGGCAGGCCTTGAATTCCGACGGTCCGCGCCAGCCACAACGCAGGGGTCCCGCTGACGGCAAAGGGCGGGGGATCTTCGCTGAGGGCCGCCTCTGCACGTGCGGCGGACACCAGCGCGCAATTCCCACTGCTCGTAGAGGAGCGCGTGAAATTGTGTGTATCGTAGCCGTTGGGCCACGATGTCACGGTTGGCGCGCCAAAGAATGCAGCGCATGGGAGCCACAGGGTCTCCCTGGTGCCTGTCGAGGGGGTGAGCGCCGGCGGATTGGCCTCGGGGCTCAGTCCAAACGCCGATGCTGCAACGGTGACACCGGCCGATATCGTTCCCTTCCAGCTGTTCTTGGCCACCCGAAAGACCTGCGCGGCCGCCTGCTGTGCGGTCGAGGTCTGGAAATCGACCAGGGTGCCGCCCTCACTCCCCGTCGCCACTTTGGCGTAGCCGCTCAGGCCGACTCTGCCATCCAGAGGATGGGAGCTGGACCACAATTGCGTCCACCCGGCCGGCGTCGTCACGGCCGGCCCATCGCTGGCGGCGAACAGCGCGATGAGCAGGTCGCCGGCCGTGACGGCCGGAGGCATGGCGACCTGGTGCGCCGTGGTGGCGGTACCGAACGAGGTCTGCCTGACGTTCAGGATCTTGGGAAATCGCTCTTCTTTGCCGAGCACGAGCTCGAGCAGCTGTTGCTGCCACGGACGGTCGCTGCCCTCATCCAACGGGACGAAATTCATCAATTTCGCGAGCACCGTTCGCCAATCACCGACCAGGGTCGGATGGATGTGTTCTTCGATGGCTGCGGAGATGATCCCGCGGTGGACGGCGGCGACGAGCGTCTGGAAGAACTGGTCGGGATTCACGTCGAGCAGCGCGCGCAGGTTGTCTCCGAGCCCGGCGCGCACGAGCGGATAGATGACTTCCCGCGACATGGGCGCGCTCAGCGTCGAAGGAGGAAGCTGTGTGTCGATCTCTCGCGCGATGAGCCAGGATCGAACGAAGGCGCGGACCAACGCCTCATCGAAGCCGCTCGATCGAGCGACCAGGGACAGGAAATCTGGCCGTTCATCGAGCTTGCGTACGGTCGACAGCTGGGCGGCCTCTCCGGTGCCCAGGCTGGGTTTTAGCCCCGTATCCAGGCGCTCGTACTCGGAGTCGGCGCTGGCGACCACGCGATCGATCACCAGGTCGAGCCGCTGCTCGCGGGCGGCATTGTAGATCACGTCCGAGGCCGAGAGCTGCCGCAGCTCCGTGCCCTCCGGATTCAATTTTTCATTCGCGTATACGATCAGGTTGATCTGCCCTGCGGGTGTGCCGATCGGGATCGAAGCGCTCGCCACCGGCGGGGGGCTGTAGAGGATCTCGAAGCTCCCGCCTGCGTCGCTCTCCGCCGTGCCGATCGGGAACTCCTCGATGCCGTTGCTCGTCCAGCCGACGTGAAACGCCTGGACGACCATGCCCGAAGCGGCAAGGCCGATCGTGTTCCGCACGGTGCCGAAGACGCGGTGCTGGCGCGAAGATGCGGTCCAGGTCGCGCCGCTCACGAGCTCGGCGCTCTGGCCGATGATGATGCGCACCCTCGACCCGCTCTGGATCGCATTGAACGTCTGCGTCCAGCCCACCTCCTGCCCGTTTGCGCTATAGATCCTGAAGCGCAGATTCGCCGTCTCTCGTGTTGCGGAGAACGCCGCGATGTTCTGCAGGACCACCGGCCAGCCGCCGGTCTCCGGGTCGTATTCGCTCTGGCCCACCTCCGTCTCGACAGCGCCGTCGACATCGAATGCCCTCACGCGCGCGATCTCGTTCTGAGTCGGGCGGTTCATGTTGGGCCAGAACAGGTCGATGTTGATGATATAGGGGTTCGGGATTGACATGTTCTTTCCTCTCGGGCGCGCTCGCGCGCACCTTCAGCGTCGACAGCGGCGCGCCGTGCCCTGGCTCGCCTCATGGCCGTGCCCGGATCGGCGCTCCCTCCAGGGAACGCGGCAGATCGTCAGCGTTGCGGCGTGATCTCGCCGCAAACCATGTGCGACAGACACACTATGGATTTCTGTCGCATTCTGATGGAGCGTGCTTTCAATGCTTGTTCTACATTGCGCGATGTGCGGTCGCGGAAGCTGCGGGCCTCGCCGGCTGCGCGGTCTTACTTGCGTTCAGGCGCTGCCGAGCGAGTGGCATTCCGTGATGGACGAATATGTCAGCGCGCGGACAGCAGGTCAATCTCGGACCGGGTACTTGGGACCAGGCGGAGATCTCGGGAGCAAGGCATTGGGACGGTGATCCCCGTGGTGGATGGACGTGTGAGCACGTGGAGATGACGCCGGAAAGAGGTCGAGCAGCTTGGGTCTGTTCCCGCGGACGTCGTCCGCCGGCTCGAACAACACGGGGGCGCTTCGTGGTCGTAGCTCTACTGCGGGAAGTCGGCCGGGGAAGCGAACCGCCAAGCCGCCAGAGGCGCCAAGAACCCCGAAGAACAGGGGGCCATGCCGGGACGGCCCGCTTCCCTTACGGGAGAGGCGTTGGCGGAGCAGGCGATCCTTGCCGGTGTTCCGGCGTCAGGATGCCCGGCGGCCTCTCGTACCGATTGCAGACGATGGAGTTGGGCAGTATGGGTTCGTCTCCGAACGGCTGCCAGGCCGGACCATGCCCGACCTGGCTCTGCCATGAAAGGAGCGCTCCGATGCCTGTCGACGTGAAGTACACGACCCAAGCCACTGCCACCGGGGGCCGGGATGGCCACGCCAAGACCGCGGACGGTGCCCTCGACGTGAAGCTCTCGACGCCGAAGGAGCTCGGCGGCGCCGGCGGCGACGGGAACAACCCCGAGCAGCTCTTCGCCGCGGGTTACGCGGCCTGCTTCCTCGGCGCCCTGAAGTTCGCGGCCGCGCAGGAGAAGGCCAAGATCCCCGCCGACGCCACCGTGACCGCGACGGTCGGCATCGGCCCCCGCTCCGAGGGCGGCTTCGGCATCGACGTCGGCCTGAAGATCGCGCTTCCGGGCCTCGATCGCGCCCAGGCCGAGCAGCTCGTCGAGAAGGCGCACCACGTTTGCCCGTACTCCAACGCCACGCGCAACAACGTCCCGGTCCGCCTCGAGGTCGTCTGACCCCCGAGCGCGCCGCGCCTGCTCTGGCCGCGGCGCGCTCTCCCGCTCACGATCGCCCGTCCCCCGCCAGCTCCCGATGGAGCGCCGCGAACGCCCCCCCGCGCGCGAGCAGCTCCGCGTGCGTCCCCTGCTCGACGACCCGCCCGTGGTCGAGCACGACGACCCGATCCGCGTGCCGGATCGTGCTCAGCCGGTGCGCCACGACGAAGCTCGTCCGCCCCTTCAGGAGCCGCCCCAGCGCCGCCTGCAGCCGGGCCTCGGTGAGCGCGTCCACCGAGCTCGTCGCCTCGTCGAGCAGCACGATCCGCGGCTCTGCCACCATGGCGCGCAGGAAGCACACGATCTGCCGCTGCCCCAGCGACAGCCCCGTCCCCCGCTCGCCGACCTCGGTGCGCAGCCCGTCCGGCAGCGCCTCCAGCACGTCGAGCACGTCGAGGCCCCGCGCCGCCTCGCGGATCTGCGCGTCCGTCGCCGCCGGGTTGCCGAGGCGCACGTTGTCGAGCACCGTCCCGCTGAACAGGAAGTTGCTCTGCAGCACCAGCCCGAGCTGCGCGCGCAGCGACGCGGACGACGTCGCCGCGAGGTCGTGCCCGTCGATGGTGATGACCCCCGCCGTCGGCCGGTAGAGCTTCGCGAGCAGGTTCAGGATCGACGTCTTCCCGCTGCCCGTGTGCCCGACGAGCGCGATCATCTCTCCCGGCTCGGCGACGAGATCGACCCCGTGGAGCACCGGCTTGCCCGGCTCGTACGCGAAGTGAACCCCCTCGAAGGCCACCCGCCCGCGCACCGGGGGCAGCGCCGGCAGCCCGCGCTCGTCGGGCCAGTCGGGCGCCGTGTCGAGCACGCGGAACAGCCGCTCCGCGCCCGCCATCGCCGTGAGGGCCTGGTTGTACTGGTTGCCGAGCACCGGGATCGGGTTGAACAGGAGGTTCGCCAGGAAGAAGAACTGCACGAGCACGCCGAGCTCGATCGCGCCGCCGAGCGCCTGATACCCGCCGACGACGACGAGGACCGCCAGGAAGAGCTGCCCGTTGAACTCGAGGAGCGGCAGGAAGACCGCCGAGTGGCGCGCCGCATCCATGTTGTAGCGGGAGTGATCGAAGATCAGCGCGCGGAACAGCCCTCCGTTGATGTCCTGCCGCACGAACCCCTGCGTCACGCGGACCCCGGTGACCGACTCGGCGAGCGTGGCCGTGACGCGGCTGAAGCTCTCCTGCGCGCGCTGGTGCGCGGCGCCGAGCCGCTTGTGGAAATAGACGATGAGCCCCCAGAAGACGGGGACCATCGCCAGGACCACGAGGAAGAGGGGGAAATGGGAATACGCCATCAGCCCCATGGCGACAGCCATCGTGCCGAGCTGCACGGTGCTCACGAACACGACGTCCTGCACGGCCACCCGGATCGCGTCGATATCGGACGTCATGCGGCCGATGAGGCGCCCCACCTTCGTCTTCACGAAGAAGCTCATCGGCATGCGGAGCAGGTGCCGCTGGAGGCTGTCGCGCAGGTCGAACACGACCGCCTCGCCGAGCTCGAGGGCGAGCCGCGCGCGGAAGTGGAAGACGACCCCGGTGACGAGGGCGAACAGCGCGAAGCCTAGGACGGCGAGCAGCGTGCCGCGCGCGTCGCGGCGGGCCACCGGGCCGCTGATGATCGCGCCGACCGCCCACGTGAGGAGCGGGAGCTGGATCGACCGCACGACGACCAGCACAAAGAGCACGTTGCGCTTCCTCGCGTACGGGCGGGTGAAGCCGAGCAGCCGCCGCAGGAGCCCGAGGTCGAGCCGCCGCTGCCCGTGGTCCCCCTCCTCGTCGCGCGAGGCGCGCGCGAGCCCGAGCCGCACGTCGATCGCCGGCGCCGGCGGCCCGGCCGGCGAGCGCGCCTCCCCCGGCGCCTCGGTGGCCACCGGCGCGCCGCGCGGCGCCTCGGCCGTCCTCGGCCTCTCGCGCGCGCCGCGCGGCGCCTCGGTCGTCCTCGGCCTCTCGCGCGCGCCGCTCACGCCGGGTCCTCCGCCGGGGTCGGCCGCGCCGGGCGCGCGCCCGCGCGGCTCGCCGGGGCGGCCTCGGCGCGCGCCGCGCCGACGTGCGCGTCGTGCAGCGCGAGCGCGCTCGCGTAGTGGCCGCGCCGCCCGAGCAGCTCCTCGTGCGTCCCCCGCTCGACGACGCGGCCCCTGTCGAGCACGATCACCTGGTCCGCGCGGCGGAGCAGGTGGGGCCGGTGCGTGGCCATGATCGTCGTCCGCCCCCGGGTGGCGCTCAGGATGGCGTCGAGGATCTCGCGCTCGGTGCTCGCGTCCACCGCGGCGGTCGGGTCGTCGAGCAGGAGCAGCGGCGGGTCGAGCAGCACGGCGCGCGCGATGGCGAGCCGCTGCCGCTGGCCGCCCGAGAGGTTCGCCGCCGACTCGCCGAGCTCGGTGTCGTAGCCCTCGGGCAGCTCCCGGATGAACTCGTGGGCGCACGCGACCGCCGCGGCGCGCTCGATCTGCTCCCGCGTCGCGTGCGGCGCGCCGAACGCGATGTTGGCCGCCACCGTGTTGCTGAAGAGGAAGTTGTCCTGGAAGACGACCCCCATCCGCCGGCGGATGAAGTCCACGTCGTGGCGCCGGAGGTCGATGCCGTCGAGCAGGACGCGCCCGGCCGTCGGGTCGTAGAAGCGGGGGATCAGGCTGAGCAGGGTGCTCTTCCCCGCGCCGGTCGGGCCGACGACGGCGACGAACTGCCCGGGCGCGACGTCGAGCTGGACGTCGTGCAGGACGGGCCTCGCCGCGTCGTAGCCGAACGTGACGCGCTCGAACACGAGCCGCCCCTCCACCTCCGCGGGGCGCGCGGGCGCCTCGGGGCTCGTGATCTCGACGGGGGTGTCGAGCACCTCGAACACGCGCCGCGCGCCGATGAAGCTCTGCTGCGCCGTGTTGACGATGGTCGCCATGCTCGCGATCTGCCCGGAGAACTGCTGCAGGATGCCGGCGAACACGACGAGCTGCCCGAGCGTCATCCGGTCGCGCGCCACGAGCAACCCGCCCATGCCGAGCAGGATGACGAGGTTGAGCTGCCCGAGCAGATCGATGGTCGGGCTGAGCACGCTGACCTTCCGGAACGTGTCCTGCTGCTGCTCGCGCACCTCGCGGCTCCGCTCGTCGAAGCGGCGGTGCGCCTCGCTCTCCCGCCCGAGCCCCTTGATGACCTGGATGCCCTGGAGCCCCTCGGTGAAGCTCAGCACCATGCGGTCCACGAGCTCCCGGTTCTGCAGGTAGGCGGGCCGCACCCACCGGGCGAAGAGCGTGCTCGCGATCCAGAGCAGCGGCGTCGGCGCGAGGCACGCGAGCGTCAGCAGCGCGTGCGCGCGCAGCATGTACGCGACGTACACGCCGAGCGAGAGGACCATGATGACGCTCTGGAGCAGCACGCCGTCGACGAACGAGCGGACGAGCTGCACGTCGCTCGTCACGCGGTTGATGAGCGAGCCGCTCTTGTTCGCGTCGAAGAACCGGAAGCTGAGCCGCTGGAGCTTGTCGTACACCCTCGCCCGGAGATCCGGGACGATCTCCATGTGGACGAGGTGGCCCACCGAGAGCGCGTACCCGTAGTTGATCACCGCGCGCGCGGCGGCCATCGCGAGGATGGCGCCGCCGATGGAGGCGACGGCGAGCATCGGCGCCCGCTCGAGGTCGACGAGCCGGCCGAGGCCGAGCGGCAGCGCGGGCGCCGGGACCGACGGGTCGAGCCGGTGGCGGAGGATGTCGATCGCGAGCCCTGTCAGGCCGAGCCCCGCGAGCCCGAGCGAGAGCAGGACGACCTGGTAGGCGAGGACGCGGGCGACCCGCCCGCGGTACGCCCAGGTCAGCTCGAGGAGCCGCGCGAGGAGCGAGCGACCGGCGCGGGGGCGCGCGGTCGCCGGGGCAGGGGGAGAACCGAGGGCGAGGCGTGAACCGGACGACATCGAAGCGGGGGCACCTGGCAGGCCGGCCACGCCGGGGGGCCGTAACCTACCGGCTCGCGCGGCGTTCGCCAGCGGCCGCGGCGCGCTCGCGCGGCTCCAGCGCCTGCCGCGCCCCGCGTCAGTACATCAGGTTACCCCGGCCGAGGCGGTAGGTGATGTTCGAGCCGAACTGATCGCGCGCGTTTCGGACCCGCGAGATCGCCGCCGCGATCCGGCCCACGCGCAGCGACCAGCGCTGCGCATCGAGGCCCGCCGCGATCTCGCCCTTCGCCAGGTGGAGGCGATCGCTCGCGATGGGGTGCAGCGGCGTGTCGGGGCGGAAGAGGACCTTCAGCGCGTCGTCGATCTCGACCTCGGCCAGCTCCATCAGGCGCCGCTGGACGTCGGCCCGCGTGTCGTGGAACCGGAGGGCGAGCACCTGGGCGGCTTCCAGGCGCTGCTTCGCGAGGTCGAGGTTGAACGCGGCGTTCAGGACGCGGAGGAAGCGCCCCATCTTGTCGATGTCGGAGTCGGGGAACGCGATCGGGCTGCCGAACCGCTTCTCCAGCTCCTTGCCGGCCGGCGAATCCCTGAAGAAGTTCAGCGTGTAGTAATGGACCGCGCCCTCGATGTCGGGCCCGAAGGCGTTCGAGTGGAAGAACGGCGGCGTGTCCACGGCCTCGATGATGGGCGGGACGTTGAACGTGCCGTCGCCGTACCCGGTGTTCCCGGTGAGGTTTCCGTCGTCGATGGTCTCGAGGACGTCGAGGTCGGGCTCGGCCTTCCCCTTGCCGCCGTAGCCGCCGTCGAACACCCCGAAGGGGTCGTTGGTCCCCGGGGCCGTCCGGGTCCCCGTGTCCAGGTTGCGGTTTCGCCCGGAGTCCAGGTGGTTCGCGCCGGCGTTGCTGTGGCACACGTTGCAACGGCCCCGGTTCGGGTCGAGGAACGCCAGCCGCCCCTCCTCCGCCTTCGGGTCGACCAGCCTGACCTTCGTCAGATCGAGCTCGTTCGTCCGGCCCAGGCTCAGCTGGTACGCCAGCACGAGGTCGAGCTCCTGCCCCGTCGGGAGCCGGAACGCGACCCCCGGCTCGCGCCCGAGATCCGTCGGGAGGTGCTGCGTGATCCCGCCGGTGAGGAACTCGCGCAACGAGCCGTCGCCCGGGGCGCCGTCGCCCGACCAGCCCGTGCGCTGGAGCGGCACGTCCGCCGTCCCGTTCGCCGGGTCCGGCGCGATGGTCGTCGCCAGCGACAGCGTGTGCTGGACCCCGCGCATCACGTACTTGCGATCGAGGTCCTCGAAGCCGTCGACGTTCTCGCGGACCAAGGCGTTCGCCTTCAGCTCGAACGTCTCGAGATCGGTCAGCTCCGGGTCCTGCTCGAAGATGAAGAGCGGGTCGAGCGGGTTGCTCTCGAGGAGCGCGTCGATGAACGGGATGTCAATCGTGAAGTTGTTTTCGACAGGATGGCAGGATCCGCAGGTGCGGCCGTTGCCCTCGAACGTCTCGCGAAAGAAGATATCAGCACCTGCGCAAATTTCCCTCGTGACGAGACCGGCAACCACCCGGGGATCCTGTTCGCACGCGATGAGCCGATCCCGGGCGGAGAGCGCGCTCGACGCGGCGTCGTGGCGCTCGCCCTCGGGCGACGGCGCGCAGGAGGCGAGGAAGGCGACAGCGGTGAGCGGAGCGAGGATCAACGAACTCAGTTTGGGACTTGGCATGGCGCTCTCACTTCCTGTTACCGTTGTTCCGTACAGCGACAAGGACACGCCGCGCGTGGATGCGGCGCGCGCGTTTCGCGGGCAATGCCCGCGAAACGCGGAAGAAACGAGCCCGACAGGGACAACGCTGCACGAAGCGACCTCAGCAGTGCCCCTTGGCGGCGAGATGGCCAGTCCAGGCCATCCGACGCCGATCCGACATCGATCCAACATCCGGGCCGACCTTCAGGCGGCCCAGGGCGCGCCGAGAGCCCGCCGCTCCGCGCCCCTGCGAGCCTGCGCGGGCCCGTGGGACATGGGAGCTCTCTGGCCGCGTCGCCGAGAAGCGTGCCGCGCGGGGGCTGGCTTTCAGGGCGATCTCAGGAAGGCGGACTACTTAGCGGACCAGACCAGGAGATCAATCTGCACCGGGCTCACAGCACGATTCTGACTGCTTCCATGCTTCTTCACAAGGACGACCACGAGACGACATGCGCCGCCTGCGCCTCCTGCAACCTGGTTGCGATCGCCGCGACGCTGCCGCGAGGAGGAGCCGGAAGCAAGGCCCCGCGGGCGTGCTCTGACGATCGGATCCAGGCATGGGCGCGGCGACCGGCGGCATCCCCCGCCTCCCGGGCGGTCCGTCCTGCCGGATCGGTGAGGAACGTCTAGGGCCTCCCATGGCGCTCCTCCAACTCATTAGTAGCATGGGGCCCATGCATCCCGTGCATCTTGCCTCGATCGACCTGAACCTGCTCGTCGTCTTCGACGCCCTGCTGGCGGAGGGGAGCGTCACGCGCGCGGCGGCGCGCGTCGGGCTTAGCCAGTCGGCGATGAGCCACGCGCTCGGGCGCCTCCGCGCGCTGATCGACGATCCCGTCCTCGTGCGCACGCCGCGGGGGATGATCCCGACCCCCCGCGCGCAGGAGCTCGCCGGCCCCATCCGCGAGGCCCTCGCCAAGATCGAGGCGACGGTCGCGCAGAGCCCGCACTTCGAGCCCGCGACCGCGCGCCGGTCGTTCTCGGTCGCCACGGTGGACTACGTCGAGCTCATCCTGCTGCCGCGCCTCGTGCAAAAGCTCTTCTCCGACGCGCCCTTCGTCGACCTCGTCGCGCGCCCCTACGCCAGCGACATGTGGAGCTCGATGGAGACCGGCAAGGTCGACCTGGCGATCGGCATGTTCCCCAGCGTGCCCGCGGGGTTCTACCGGCAACGGCTCCTGGAGGAGCGCTACATGTGCGTCGTGCGGAAGGATCACCCCGTGGTGCGGAGCAAGCTGACGCTCAAGATGTACACGAGCCTGCCCCACGCGCTCATCAGCCCGCGCGGCGACAGCGGCGGACGGGTGGACGAGGTCCTGGCCGAGCAGGGGCTCTCGCGCCGCGTGGCCCTGCAGATCCCGCACTTCCTCGTGGCCGCGCACATCGTCGCCGAGACCGATCTCGTGCTGACCGTGCCCGCGCGCATCGCGCAGGCGTTCGCCAGCACGGAGGCGCTGCGCGTCATGAAGCCCCCCGTGGAGCTCGGGGGGTTCTCGCTGGATCAGGTGTGGCACGAGCGGCATGCAAAGGACCCGGCGCACATGTGGCTGCGCGGTATCTTCGCCGAGATCGCCCGCGACTCCTGACCTGCCCCGCGGGCGCCGCTCGACGGGCGCCAGCGGGAGGGCGCGAGATGTGAATCGGTTAAGTTTTCCTTCCCCTCCCCCTCGCCTCCCCCACCCGCTCCGCGGCGCCGCCCCGCGCCTACGCCTGACCGCCGGCCGGCGGGATGATCTCGACGCCCTCGCGCTCGGCGAGCCGCCGGTGCATCTCGGTCAGGCGGGCGGTGACGGGGCCGCGCTCCCCGCCGCCGATCGTGCGGCCGTCGAGGCTCCTCATCGCGATGACGCCGGCGCCCGTGCCCGTCAGGAACGCCTCGTCGGCGGCGAAGAAGTCGAGCCGCCCGAGCGAGCGCTCGACGACCGTGAGCCCGACGCTGCGCGCGACGTCCATCACGGCCGCGCGGTTGATGCCCTCGAGGCAGCCGTCGGTCGCCGGCGGCGTCGCGAGCACGTCGCCGCGCAGCGCGAACACGTTGGCCACGGTGGCCTCGGAGACGTGGCCGCGCGCGTTCAGCAAGAGCGCGTCGTCGGCGCCGCGCTGCCGGGCCTCGAGCTTCGCGAGCGCGGAGCCCAGGTAGTTGAGGCTCTTGACCCGCATGTCGAGCGCGTCCGCGTCCGGCCGCCGGTGGCTCGACGTGATGAGATCCAGGCCGCGCCGCCGCTGCTCGTCGCTGAAGAGGCGGATCGACCCCACGATGCAGAACAGCCCGGGCCGCTCGCAGGTCGTCGGGTCGACGCCGAGCGGGCCGACGCCGCGCGTCACCACGAGGCGGACATAGGCCTCGCGCTCGCCGTGCGCGCGCGCCGTCTCCTCGACGATCGCGCGGAGCTCGGCGGGAGAGCGCGGCAGCGCGATGCCGAGCGCCCTCGCGCCGACCTCGAGCCGCGCGAGGTGGCGGTCGATCCGGAAGACCCGCCCCGCCGCGACGCGGATGCCCTCGAACACGCCGTCTCCGTAGAGCAGCCCGTGGTCGGTCACGTTCACCGTCGCCTCCGCCACGTCGACGACCCGCCCATCGATCCATGTCTTCATGCCGTTCACCTCCTGCCTTCACCCTCGAGCGCGCGCGCGACGCGCTCGGCGACCTCGCGCGTGTGGCGCACCGCGGCGTCGCGCCGCTCGCCGCGCAGGCTCTGGGCCGCCGCGGCGCAGGCGATGCAGCCGTGCAGGCTGCCGCGCGCGAGCACCGGGGCCGCGATGACCGTGAGCCCGTCGATCCACTCCCCCTCGTTGACGTCGTGGCCGCGCTTCGCGGCGCGCTGGGCGGCCCGCTGCGCGCCGGGGCCCACGGTCGGAGCGCCCACGAGCTCCGGCGCGTGCGCGAGGTAGAGCCGGCCGCTCGCCGTGACGTCGACCGGGACCTCGGCCCCGACCGTCGGCGCGGCGCGGAGCAGCCCCGTGCCCTCCGCCTTGTCGAGCACGACGAGCCGCCCCGCGCGCGCCGCGACGAGGAAGAACGTCTCGCCGAAGGCGCGCGCCGCCCGCTCGAGCTCGGGCCTCGCCACGCGCGCGACGGGGTCGAGCCCCTGCGCCCCGAGCCCGAGGCGGATGAGGCCGACGCCGAGCCTGTAGCGCCCCTCGCCGTCCTGCTCGACCAGCGCGTGCGCCGCGAGCGACGCGAGCAGCCGGTGCAGCGTCGCCTTGGGCATGCCGAGGCGCGCCGCGAGGTCCGCGAGCGACGCGCTGCCGCCGCTCTCCCGCAGCGCCTCGAGGGCGCGCACCGCCTTGTCGACCGTTCCCGAGCGTTCCATTATCCGGAATGACGTTCCGGAATATGGTATACCGCCGCGCCGGCCCGCTGTCCAGGGCGCGCCTGGTCGCGCCGCCGCGCCGCGGGGTCGCGATGCGCGCGTCGCGGTCCCCGGTGCGCGGCGGAGGGCGGGCGCCAGGGCGCCGGCGACGCGCGCGCCGGTGTCGATCGAGCGGGTCGGCTCGCGTCGCGGTCGCCGTCGTCGTCGTCGTCCGATATCGTCCGGTTGCGCGCCGCGATCCGCCGCGCGCGCAAGCAGAGGAGGCGAGGAGTTCATGAGCGCAATCCCCTCGGTCGTGCTCGTCCACGGCGCCTGGCACCGGCCGGCGTGCTGGTCCCAGGTCGCGTGCAGGCTGCTCGGCAGCGGGGTCGACGTGCGCTTGCCCGAGCTCCCGAGCGCCGGGCCGGAGGCGGGCCAGCGCGGGGACCTCGCGGCGGACGCGGCCGCGGTCCGCGCGGCGCTCGCCGAGGTGCCCGGCGAGGCGGTCGTGGTCGCGCACTCCTACGGGGGGGTGCCGGTGACGGAGGTGGCGGCCCAGACGGGCAAGGTCGCGCACATCGTTTACCTGTGCGCGTTCATGCTCGGCCCGGGGGAGTCGCTGCTGTCGGCGATCGGCGGCCAGGACCCGCCGTGGTGGATCAGCTCCGCCGACGGCAGGACGGTGACGCCCGCCGATCCGCGCAGCATCTTCTATAACGACTGCGCCGACGAGGTGGCGGCCGCCGCGGAGGCGGCCCTGGTGCCGCAGGCGAGGGCGGCCTTCGCGCAGCCGCTGAGCGCCGCGGCCTGGCAAGAGCTGCCCTCGACGTACGTGATCTGCGAGCGCGACAACGCCATCCCGGTGTCCGCGCAGGGGGCGATGTCGCGGCGCGCGAGGAAGGTCCTGCGCCTCGACGCGAGCCACTCCCCGTTCCTGTCGCGGCCAGACGAGGTGGCCGCGATCGTGCGCGACGTCCTCGCGGCGCGGGCCGGCGACGGCCGCTGAGCCGGCGCGGGCCGGCGACGGCCGCTGAGCCGGCGCGGGCCGGCGACGGCCGCTGAGCCGGCGCGGGCCGGCGACGGCCGCTGAGCCGGCGCGGGCCGGCGACGAGGAGCGCCGGCGCCGCGCCGGAGCAACTGAACGGGTTCAGTCCGTGGCCTCGCCGAGCACATCGAGCACCGTGCCGAGCGCGCCGGCACGGAGCGCGGCCGGGGCGGGCGGCCCCCCGACGTCCGCCGTGCGCCCCGGCCAGCGGCGTTGCTGAGCGGCTGCTCCCGGCGCAGCAGCCCGCGCCGCGCCCCTGCACGGCCGCGCCTGCCGCGCGCCATGTCCGCGCCTGGTACGCCCCATGCCCGTCGGTCGACGCGGCGCCCCCCACCCCGCGCCGGCGGTCTGGGACAACCGGCTCGTGCAGCACCGCGCCATCCACGATCACGGCGATCAGCGGCGAGCGCTGTATCGCGCGACGCTGGCCTGAGGCCAGCAGAGGTGCCATTGCCATGTCAGAACGCAAGCTCTTCTACCCGGAACGATTCAAGACCGCCTCGCGGTTCTACACGACAGGCCGCCCTGCCTATCCGAAGCTCCTCGGCCGCCGGGTGGCCGAGCTGGTCGGGGTCAACCGGGACGCCAGCGTGCTCGATCTCGGCACCGGGCCGGGGTTCCTCGCGATCGATTTCGCGCCGCACGCAGGGTCGGTGACCGCGGTGGATCCGTCGCCCGAGATGCTCGCCGCCGCGCGGGAGAACGCCGCGCGGGCCGGCGCCTCGATCCGCTTCGTTCAGGGCAGCTCGTACGAGCTCGGGCCGCACCTCGGCCGCTTCAAGCTGGTGACCATCGGCCGCGCGTTCCACTGGATGGACCGCGTCGAGACCCTCAGGTCGCTCGACGCCCTGCTCGAGCGCGGCGGCGCCGTGGCGCTGTTCGGCGAGAGCTACCCCGAGGTCCCGGCGAACGCGTGGCACAAGGAGTTCCAGGCGCTCATCGACAAGTACTCGACAGAGGACCCGGCGCGGCCGCAGATCCGCGAGGGCCTGAAGAACGAGGCCGTGCTGCTCGACTCCGCCTTCGGCCACCTCGAGCGCATCTCCGTGCTCGAGCCGCGGGAGACCCCCGTGGAGCGCTTCGTCGACCGCGCCCTGTCGTTCGCGGCCACCTGGCACGGCCGGCCGGGGTCGCGCGAGGAGGACCTGGCCGTCGAGGTGCGCCAGACCCTCGCGAAGTACGCCGGCGCGGACGGCGTACTTCGCGAGGTCCTCGAGGGCCACGCGCTCGTCGCCCGCCGCCCGCGCGAGGCGCTGGCCGGCTGACCCGCCGAGCTCGGACCGGCGGTCGCCCGCCGAGCTCGGACCGGCGGTCGCCCGCCGCGCGCCCGGGCGAACCGGGTTGTCGCGGGAGGGTCCGGGCCGTAGAGAGGCTTCGATGCTCCCGTCCGGTGCCGCGGGCCGCCTCCTCCGCGCCTGCGCTGCCGCCGCCGTGGCCCTCGCGCCGGCCGGATGCGTCTTCTACACGCAGCTCGCGACGTACATGCCGAACCCCACGGCCGCCGACATCTCCGGCGGGCTCTCGGACGGCGAGCTGCGGGTCCACGCGATCACGAGCTCCCGAGCGGTCACCACGGTGATCCAGGGCGTGTTCCGCGGGCCGCGCTTCGCCTACTCCGAGGAGGTCATCGCCGACAACTCGGCGCAGCGCGACCCGCGGCGCGACCTCTGCGCGCTGCTCGATCGCTCGAAGGCCGAGCTGCTGCTCGTCGCCATGGACGAGCTGACGTTCGCCCGCGGCGCGCCGGAGCGGACGTGCCTCCGCCGCGAGGCGGTGCCGAGCCGGAAGGAGCTTCCGGAGGCTCCGCTGGTCAGCGTGTGCGTCGAGCACGAGGACCTCGACAGGTACGAGGCGCGCCGGGCCAGGTACGGCGAGCTCACGTCGGTCGTCCAGCTCGTCACGCCCGCGCTCTGCGGAGGGCCGCCCGCCCTGCGCGGGGCCCCTCCCTCGCTGTCCGGCACGCCCGAGCGCGTCCGGGAGCAGCTCGAGGAGCTGCTGCCGCGCGGGGCGGTCGTCGGGGCGCGCGGCGAGCGCGCCTCGGTGCAGCGGAGCCGCGGCGCCCCGCCGGGCGAGGGCGACGAGGCCCGGGTCCTCGCGCGCGAGAGCCACGACACGAGGACGGGCGTCGTCACCGATGTGGCGGGCGGTCGCGCCGAGATCCACGGCCTCTGGCCCGATCGCCCGTTCAAGCCAGGCGAGAGCGTCGTCTTCGGGGGTCCGCTCTGGGGCGCTGCGGTCGCCCCGGAGGCGCGGGTGTCCGTGGGCAACGCCGTCTCGGCGGGCCTCGCCTTCGAGGTGTATCGCGTGCACCACGGGCCGCTCCTCGGCGGCGGCGTCCATGGAGTCGCGGGGACGGCCGGCTCGGCCAGGGCCGGCGGCTTCGGCGCGCACCTCTTCGCGGGCTACGTGCTCTGGCCCGTCCCGACGCGGCTCGGCCTGTACATGCGGGGCCAAGGCGGCGTGGGCTCCGCGAGGGCGGGCGGCGACGCCGAGACGTTCGGCTTCGTGGGGCTCGCCGCCGGGGTGAAATGGCGCGTGCCGGCGATCGTCGTGCTCGACGCCTCGGGCGGCTACGACCTCGGCCCTACCGTGACGCTCTCCACCCGGGATCCGGCGCGCACGGCGCCGTTCGCGTGGCGAGGGCCCGCCGCACGGCTGACCGTGGCGCTCGATCTCTAGAGCGGCGCCCGGACGAGAAGCCGACCGCGGCGCTCGATCTCCAGAGCAGGGCCCGGACGCGAAGGAACGAGAAGCAACGAGAGGCAACGAGAAGCAACGAGAGGCAACGAGAAGGAAACAGCCCAATGCCGCGCGCGTGTTGCCGGCGACGCCGACGACCTGGCGAATCGCGGGACCGCGCCGGGGAATCCATCGGGGTTGCAGCGCGCCGAGGACACCATTCCAGCGCTCGTTCGCTATTTCTCGCTCCCTCTTGACAGCTCGAACCTCCCTGTGGTCCGTTTATCGTGGACGACGCGTGTGCTGCGTGGAGGCCGGACCGATGGTGGGACTCGCGTGCCTGCTCTCGGTGCCGCGCACACCTACAGCGCCGGTCAACCCCGACGATGCGAGCGTCATGGGGAGCCTCCTGTCCTTCGAGGGGCAGAGTCTTCCCCGGTGACGTCGATGTCGGGCGCACAGACGAGGAGGGGTCTCATGGCGGCGATTGGACGACGGGGGATGGCGGCGCTCGGGCTCACGCTGATGACGGCGGCATGCGGTTCGAGCGATGTCCCCGGCGAGAGCAAGCGATCCACGCCCGTCCAGCGAGCGCCGACCCTCGCGAACGATTTCACGCCCGTGGAGCTCGAGGAGACGGTCGACAGCCTCGTCTCCGAGATCAACAAGAACGCCGTCCAGCCCATGCAGATGGCGATCCTGCTCAAGGAGGCCGGCGGCTTCTGGGCGACCGTCCTCAGGGCCGCGAACCGGGCCATGGGCGAGCTCGACGTCACGGGGAGCGTGATCGGGCCCATCGCACCGCTGTTGGATGACGAGGAGCGCATCGAGCTCCAGAATCAGCAGATCGAACAGGCGGTGGCGGACGGCGCGGAGGGGATCGGCATCGCGCCCTTCAACAACGACCAGACGACCGCGGTCGACGAGGCGATCGCGAGGGGCGTCCACGTGGTGACGCTCGACACGGATGTGCCGACGACGAGGCGCGCGCTCCACATCGGGACCCTCGACCGCGCGGCCGGCGCCACGGCGGGCAACACCCTGCTCGCGATGCTCCCCGCGGGGCCAGGTACGGTGATCCTCCACGGCAACGAGGACGAGAGCTGGGTCAACGGGACGGATCGAACGCAGGGCGCCCGGGACGCGCTCAAGGCAGCCGGGTACGACGTCCTTGTGCACCAGGCCAACTGGGACCAGGAGGGCGAGGCCGCGGACGTCGAGGAGATGGCGGCCATGATCGAGGCCGCGGACCCGCCCGCCGTGGGGATGATCGGCCTGTTCAACATCTCGTACCGGTGCGCGATGGCCGCGGAGGCCGCGGGCGCGCGGGACATCCCCATCGTCGCCTTCGACTTCGATCCGAGGACCGTCGACCACATGCGCGAGGGGCGCATCAAGGCCACCCACATCCAGCGACAGTACTACCAGGGTTACCTCGTGCCCTACATCCTCTACGGCATCAAGAGCATCGGCATCGACGCGACAAGGCAGATCCTCGCCCCGCAGATGGTCGACGACAGCCGGGTCGACACCGGCCTCGACGTGGTCCAGGCGGACAAGATCGACGCCTACAACGACTTCCTCGACCTCATCGGCTCGAACCAGTAGCCGCGTCGGGCGAGCCGGCGGGGCGCCGGAGCCCTTGCGTCCGCCGGGGAGCGGGCGCTACCCGTCGTCCGGCAGGTACAGCTTCACGTCGTCGAACTCGGCGGTTCCCTCGTAGTAGTTGATGTGCGGATCGCCGAAGAAGAAGTGATCCGGATAGGCCGACCCCGCCGGCCAGGTGTCGAAGGTCTCGCCGTGGTCGACCGTCTCGTTGTGGGCGGGAGGATCGTACTCCTCGGGCCGCTGGTTGTAGTGCCATGTCACCGGCGGCTCGCGGAAGCCCCTCCGCGCCGCGTACGTCGTGCGGCCGCCGTGGTGGAACCTGCCCGCCGCGGACATCGCGTAGCCGTGGCCGTCGCGCTCGACGGTGAACACGTACGCCTCCCGGTCGACGTACTTGTCGACGAAGACCGGGCCGTGCTTCCACCCGCCCGCCGTGTACGACGTGAAGCCGTTGCCGTTCCAGGGGCTCCCGAAGGCGTCGCCGCGCAGCCAGATCATGCTCACGTAGCGCGAGCCGTCCGGCTCGGCCCGGCCGGTCAGCGGGTTCCAGACCGACGACCAGGGGCCGCCCTCGCCGAAGTTGCTGTCGGTGTCCATCACGACCTTCCGGTGGTGATGGATGAAGACGTTGTTGTGCGGCGCCGGCCGCGCGTAGTCGGTGATGCAGAGAAAGTAAACACCGTTTCCGAAGACCGCGGACAGCGGCGTCGTGCTCCTGTCGCTGAACCGCCAGGGGTCGGCCGCCTCGTCGCCGTCGTAGCCGTTGACCTTGCCCCCGTGCGTCCAGCTCCCCGCCGTGGTGCCGCCGAAGTCGATGTTCGAGACGGTCACCTCGACGCGGTACCGCGCCGGCAGGGGCGCGGTGGAGCGGAGGATCGCGCCGTCGTGATGGCGGGTCGAGACGAGCCTCGCCTTGCCGCCCACCGCCTCGAAGCGGCCGCCCGTCTCGGGGACGCCGTCGCGGTCGCTGTCGCGGCCGTACAGCTCGACCGTGAGCCAGCCCCCATCGCCGTACGTGAAGGACTTCCGGAACGAGCGGAACCGCTTCAATCCCTGGCGGAACACCTCGCCGCCGCGCGCGAAGAAGAACTCGCCGTCCTCGTCGAAGGCATCGACATGGTAGGGGCTCCGGTCGCCGTAGGTGTCCTCGGTCCACGCCGCGGGCTCGCGGAACGGCGCGTCGAAGGTCTCGTGGTGCACGAGCTTCCACCGCGCGACAGACGTACCGGGCGCGACAGGCGCAACGGGCGTGGCAGGCGTACCAGCCGGGGTCGACGCGGTCCGCGCCCCCGGCTGCCCTGCGCCGGCGCTCGTCCCGGGCGCCTCCCGCGCCGGCGCGCCGGAGCACGCAGGCAGCGACAGGGCGAGCAGGACGAGCGGCCGGGCGATGCGTCTCACGCAGGTACCAGCGCGGCCCGCGCCTCAGCGGTTCGGCTGAGGGGTGAGGCGGAGGTACGGGCGGACGGCGTTGTAGCCCTTCGGGAACTTCTGCTGGAGGACCTCGGGGTCCTGGAGCGAGGGGACGATCACGACGTCCTCGCCGTCCTTCCAGTTGGCCGGCGTCGCCACGGAGTGGCTGTCCGTGAGCTGGAGCGAGTCGATGAGGCGCAGCAGCTCGTCGAAGTTGCGCCCCGTGCTCGCCGGGTACGTGAGCGTCGCGCGGATCTTCTTGTTCGGATCGATGATGAAGACCGAGCGGACCGTGAGCGTGTCGTTCGCCTGCGGGTGGATCATCCCGTAAAGGCCCGACACCTTGCGGTCGACGTCGGCGAGGATCGGGTAGTTGAGCTTGGTGCGCTGCGTCTCCTCGATATCCACGGTCCAGCGCTTGTGCGAGTCGACGTCGTCGACGCTGAGGGCGATGGGCTTGACGCCGCGCTTGTCGAACTCCGCCTTGAGGTTCGCGACCGCGCCGAGCTCGGTCGTGCAGACCGGGGTGAAGTCCTTCGGGTGCGAGAACAGGATCACCCACGAGCTCCCGGCCCACTCGTGGAAACGGATGGTCCCGTGCGTGGACTCTTGCTCGAAATCGGGCGCGATGCTTCCGAGTTGCAGGCTCATGTCAGTCCCTCCTGGCCGCGGCAATACGTCCGCTATGGCGGAGGAATCTCTGCCAAGCCGCTCATGGTGTCAAGCCGTCGCTGCGTTCTTTCACGCCGGGGCGCCGGGAGCGCGCCGTCGACGGGCGCGCCGGCGCGGCGCTGGCCCGGTGGCGTCCGGGCGGGATCGGAGGGCGCCGGGCGGCCTCGGTGGGTAAAATTCTCCTGGATCGCGCCCGGGGAGCGCCTCAGAGGGCGCCGATCTCGTGCCGGAGGCCCTCCCAGCGGATCTCCGGCGGCGGCGCGCGGCGCCGCTCGCCGCCCCCGACCGGCTGCGCGGGGGTCGAGCACTCCCCGTGCTCCAGGAGGTGCAGCGCCTCCGCGAGGGCCGTCTCGCCCGTGTCGCCCAGCTCCGCGTTGAGCGTGTCGTCGGCGGGGCAGTCCGGGGCGAAGCCGTCGTAGTAATCCCCCTCTTCCGCGGCGTTGAGCACCCGGAACGAGATCGGGTGCATGATCTTGTCGCAATAGTCCCAGCCGTGCATGCCGACGGGCTTGCCGTGCGTCGTCGAGCCGACGAGCTTGACGTCGATGTAGGGGCGGAGGCTGTTGATCAGCGTCTCGCTGGCGGAGGCCGTGCCGCCGGAGGTGATGACGACGAGCCGGGACAGGGGGAGCGCCGGCTGGTCGAGCTCCTTGAACAAAGCGCGCTTGTCCCAGTCGCCGTGCCTGTCGTTGTGCGCGGTGATGTCGAGCAGCGCGCCGGACGTCGCCGGCCGGTGGATCAGGCTCGCGAGGTGCCGCTCGACGGCGAGGCGCCCTCCGCCGTTGTAGCGCAGGTCGAGGACCAGCTCGGTCACCTGGCTCTCCCGGAAGGTCGCGAAGGCGCGATCGAGCTCCTCCTCGGAAGGCTCGATGAAGGTGGTGAGCATGAGGTAACCGACCGTCGACGCGCCGACCTGCAGGACGCGCGGGTTCAGCACCGTGGTGACGCCGTACCAGGCCTTCTGGACGGCGACCGTGAAGGCCTCCTCGCCCGGGCGCTCGATCGTCAGCGAGATCTCGTGTCCTTCCTCGTCGGGGCCGGTCACCTCGGCCCAGCGACCGTCGCGCGCGATCTCCTCGACGTCGATCCCGTTGACGGCCAGCACCCGGTCGCCGCGGCGGAGGCCCGCCGCGCCCGCGGGCGAGGCCGGGTGGACGAGGGCGAACCGGAGGCTGCCCTCCAGGTCGTAGCCCCACCGGAAGCCGATCCCGAGGGTCTGCCCCTCACGGAAGAACGCCTCGTAGTCGCTCTTGCTCGAGATGTAGCTCCAGCGGTCCCGCGACTTGTCGACGAGATCGACGAGCAGCTCCTCGGGCGAGGGGTAGCTGCGGTGGTCCAGGTCCGGCACGCCGTCGTACCAGAGATAGACATCCTTCATCAGCTTGAACAGGAACTCGTTCTGTCCGGCCGTCGAGCAGTCCGCTGCCGGCTGCGCCAGCGTCTCGTCGGACAGGGCGCAGCCTGTCGTCATGGCGGCGGACAGCGCGAGGGCACAAGGAAAGAGGACCGCGACCGACTTCGAAGCGACCATGGCGCCAGCTCACCACGAAACGCAAAGGGCGGGCAACGCCGATCGCTGGCCCGTCACCTCGCCGTCGCCCCAAGGCGCTCCGCGCCTCCTTCGAGGGCGAGGGGCCCGGACGCGCGGCTGGCAGGTCCTCCGCTGGAACGGTGCCTCGGCATGGACGGACTTCGACGGACGCCAGAGGAGCATCGACGCGCAGCAGCCCGGCTCCGACATGTGGCACATCCACGCTCACACCACGGTCGACTTGCCGCAGGCGGGGCCTTGGTCGCGACGAAGGGCGGCCGGGCCGCGGAGAGGTGAAGCGCTCCCCGTCGAGGATCTCTGCCGCCTGGAGCGCTCCTCGGGCGAGACTGTCCACGTGAGCATCGAGAACATCGACGATCTGCGCGTGCTGGTGGAGGCGGCTCGCCGCGGGACGCTGACGGCGGCGGCGCGGGTCCTCGGCGTCACGCCGGCCGCGGCCAGCGCCATGCTCAAGCGGCTGGAGGCGCAGCTGGGCGAGCGGCTGTTCGAGCGGTCCACGCGCGCGCTGCGCCTGACGCCGGAGGGCCAGATCCTCCTGGACTACGCCTCCCGCGCGCTCGAGCTCCTGGAGGAAGGCGAGGCGCAGCTCGCGTCGCAGCGCCGCTCGCTCGTGGGCACGGTGCGCGTGGCGGCGCCGTCGGATCTCGCGCGCAGCGTGCTCCTGCCCTGGCTCGACGAGTTCGTGGCGGCCCATCCGGGCGTGCGCCTGGCCCTGTCCGTGACCGATCGCGTGCAGGACGTGATGCGCGACGTGGTGGACCTGGCCTTGCGCTACGGCGATCTCAGCGATTCACGGCTGGTGGCCCGGGCGCTCTCCACGACGCGCCGCGTGCTCTGCGCTTCCCCCGCGTACCTCGCGCGGCGCGAGCCGCCGCGCTCGCCCGAGGACCTGGCCCAGCACAACTGCCTGACCTTCCACGTCAACCACAGGCGGCACGTGGCCTGGCGCTTCGAGAAGGACGGCGCATGGACCGAGGTGCGCGTCGACGGCGACCGCGAGGCCGACGACGCGGCCATCGCCCACCAGTGGGCCCTCGCCGGCGCCGGCCTGCTCTACAAATCCGAGCTGGATCTGGCGCACGATCTGCGCGAGGGCCGTCTGGTTCGCCTGCTGCCCGGCTGGCAGGGTGAGCACTATCCGCTGAACGCCATCCTGCCGAGCCATCGCTTCGTGCCGGCGCGGGTGCGCGCCCTCGTCGACTTCCTCGCGGCGAAGCTCCGCGACCTCTCGCCTCAGAAGCCCGGTGTGCCCGGCGCCAGGGGCTTGAAGCGATAGACGAGGTAGGGCGCCTTGTTCCTGGCCACGCCGTCGGCCTGGAGCGCGCCGGTGAGGGACAGCTGCGCCGCGCCGGTGTACATGGCGCCGTCGCTGTTGTAGGTGACGCCGTCGGGCCAGACCATGTCCGGGTCGCTGACCAGTCGCTCGTATTTGCGGGTGTCGGACGGGATGACGCCCACGGCGCGCTCGCCGACCTCGGTGAGGTACAGGTTGTCGTCCTTGTCGATGGACAGGCCGCCGTTGAAGGGCTTGTCCGCGTAGGTCTCCACCTTCGCCCCGAGCTGCGCGGCGGTGAGCGACGTGTCCAGGAGGTCGCTCATCCGGATACGGTACATCTTGTACGCATTGAGCGGGGCGAAGTAGAGCCATTCGCTGTTCTTGTCGAGGGCGATGCCGTCCACGCCCACGTACAGGTCGACGGACCCGCTCGTGGGTCGACCCACGTCCCAGCGGATGGGCTCTTTCACGGGCATCACGCTGTGATGGCCTTGCAAGAGGCGCCGGCTCTCGCCGGTGGAGAGGTCCACCACGACGAGCGCCGCCTTGTCGCCGACGCCGCCCGAGCCTTCGCCGATGGCCTCATCGGCGAGCACGATCACGTTGTGCTTGAGGTCGACGACGAAGTCGTTGTGCTGCGACTCGGTGAGGGTGGCTTCCGGTGAGATGGGGATAACGCGCTCGAGCTTGTTCTGGTGGGTGTTCCACCCGACGAGCTTGGGCACGAGGCCGGCGGGGCGCCCCGCCGCCTTGTCGGTGGATCTGGCCGAGTCCAGCATCCAGAGGACGCCGTTCTCGTCCGTGTGCAGGCCGAGCACCCAGTCCAGGCAGGCGTCATGGTCGGACTTCCAGCTGCCGTCGTCGTTCTTGCAGCTTTGCCACTCCGCGCTCGGATACGGTGTCGTGGACCTCCGGTCCGGGTTGAGCAGCGCCACCTGCACCTTGGGGCTGTAGAACGGGTGAAAGCCGATGATGACCCGGCCGTCGGGCATCTGGGTGATGCCGCCGACGCCGGTCGCGTCGAGCCGAGCATAGACCTCGAGCGTGGGCTGCGCGGGCCGCGCCGGGCTGGCGCCGTCGCCGCAGGCCGCAGCGCCGGCGACCAGGGCCGCGCCCGCGGCCAGCGTGAGGCTCGCGTTCTTGAGCTTGAGCTTGAGATGGGCAAACCGATGCATGCTTGTCTCCTCGTCGTGGTGGTCCTCCATGTTTGAGGAGCGCGCCCTGGCGGACAAGCGATGACACGCGGAAACAGTTTCTGCGTTTCGTTGAAGATGGCTCGCCCCGCGCGAGGCCACGGGGTCGCGACGCAGGCTAGTCGCGCGTCATCCAGCGACGGCCACGGAGCAGGGGGCGCAGCGTCGACGCGGGAGGACGGGTGGGCGTGACCCCCGTCCAGGCAGCGAGCGCGCCGAGGGCGACCGACTGATCGGCGGGCGCGAGCGCCAGGATGACGGCGCCGTGGGTGCCGCCCGGCGCGATGAAACGGTGGGAGTCCCGGGCGGCCCCGAGGTCGAAGGCAGCGGCGGTGTACGGGTCGTTCTCGCCGTAGATGAACAGGAACCGCTCGCCCTCGGCGGTGAGCCAGGCGGAGACGTCCTGCATCGCCCCGGGCTCGAAGACAGGCGTCTTGCCAGGACCGGGCTGCACGAACGAGGTGGGGACGTTCGCCCCGGGGTACACGAGGAGATCGGCGATGTGCTCCTCCGCGAAGCCGGGATAGCCGAGCTCCGCGGCGGCTTGCCAGTGGTACGGCTCGTAGGTGGAGAGGTAGGCGTCGGACCAGAGGTAGGCGGGATTCGCCTCGTCGAGGAACGCCCAGACGTCGCCGTCGCTCGACGCCGCGGTGGGGACGCGCTCGCAGAAGCTCGAGTCCCTGTATTGCCAGAGGGAGAAGACGGACTCGACGACGGCGACCTCCAGCGCCCGCTCGACGCCGAGTTGATCGTAGGTGACGCCGAGCTCCTCGGCCTCGGCCTCCATGACGTCCAGCATGGCGGGGCGGCGCAGGAGCACCTCGCGCTGGAAGCCCTGGAGCGCCTGCCGGCACGCGGGGTCGCCGCGCTCGGCGACGAACTCGAGGTAGCGCGGGTCGGAGATGCCAGCGCTGTGCGGCGCCACGTAGGCCACCGTGCCGTCCACGTCGGCGGGGTAGAAGCGGCGGTGATAGACCGAGGTCATCCCGCCCTTGCTCGTTCCGGTCGAGATCCAGCGGCCCTCGTAGAGCGGCCGGATCGCGGCGATCACGCGGTGGACGTCCGCGGCGGCCTGCTCGATGGTGAGCAGCGACCAGTCCTCGGATTCCGGGCGGGAGGGGGTGAAGAAGCGATGCTCGACCCGGATCTGGTTGGCGGCGAGCAGCTCGGCCGGCTCCTCGAGCCACTGGGACTCAGGGGAGAGCTGGTAGCCCTCGGTGACGAGCACCGTGGGCGCGGCGAGATCCCGGTGGTGCAGCACGACGCGCTGGCGGAAGCGCTCGGCGTCGGGGTGGGCGTGATCCGCGGGCTGGTCGAGATCCATGACGAAGTAGCGATATCCGGGAAAGCTCGACTCCTGCTCCGAGACCGTGAGGCCGTCGATGGCCTGGAGCTGCTCGAGGATCCCGCGGGCGCCCGCATCGCCGCCGCCCGCGCCGCTGCCGCCCGCGCCGCTGCCGCCGCCGCCGACCGCATCGCCGCCGCCTGCGCCGCCGACAGCGTCGCCGCCGCCTGCGCCGCCGACAGCGTCGCCGCCGCCTGCGCCGCCGACAGCATCGCCGCCCGTGCCGCTGCCGCCTCCGCCGTCGCTCGCGCCGGCCGCGCCGCCGTCGCCGCCGGCGCCCCCGGGTGGCGCGCCGCTGCCAGCGTCGTCGCCGCAGGCGACGGCCGCCAGGGCGGACAGGGTGAAGGCGAACCACGACAGGAGAGGAGTGCGCATGCCGGCACAAGTACCTGAGCCGGCGCTCGGCTGATCCGGAATCGGACAGGAAAAGCTAGCCCGTGTGCGCTGCCGAACGCGTTCTTTCTTTGAGAGCGAAAGCGGGGAATGTCCACCAACGGGCATGACGTCCCTTCGCGCCAGGTCTGTTGTCGCGGCAACGCTCGTCGCGCTCTTGCTCGCCGGTTGCGTCGGACCCCGCGACGATCCGGGCAGCTCCGCCGGCGAGGTCAACCGAGGCGGCGCCGACGACGGCCGCCCTGCCGCGCTGGCCGCCGAGGCCGGGTTCATCGACGTGCCGGGCTCGAAGACGCTCGGCCCGGGGTGGCCTTCACGGATGTTCTATTCGTTCTTGCCCGCCGAGGTGCGCCCGGAGCGCGCGCCGATCATCGTCTTCTTCAACGGCGGCCCCGGCGCCGCGACGACGAGCATCCTGCTGCCCTACGGGACCGGCCACCACACGCTGGATCCCGCGGGGCCCGCCGACGCCGCGCCGGTCGTGAACGACGCGTCGTATACGCGCTTCGCCAACCTGCTGTACGTGGACGCGCGCAGCACGGGGTTCTCGTACGAGCGCGCGAGCGTCCGCCCGTCGGACTGCCACGGAGAGGAGCAGCTCTACATCGCCGACGCGGCGGACTTCATCTTTGTGCTGCTCGAGTTCCTCGACGCGCACGAGGCGCTCCGGGACAACCCGGTCGTCATCGCCGGAGAGAGCTATGGCGGCACGCGCGCGGCGGTGATGCTCTACATGATGCAGCATTACACGCTCCGCGCGGACGGGCTCGAGGTGATGGGGCTCGCGCCCCCCTGGCTGAAGGGCAAGATGCAAGCGCACCTCGACGCGGCGTTCCCGGCGCGCGCGGGCGCCCCTCGGGCGCCGGCGCAGGTGGCCGAGCAGTTCGGGTGGCAGGTGCTGATCCAGCCGAGCCTCTTCGGGGTGGAGCAGGCGATGTATGAAGAGCCGCTCGCGCGGGCGGACCCGGACCTCGCCGGGCACTTCGCGGATCCGGGGGCGCGCGACCGCTTCGACGTGCGCCGCACGGTGGAGGAAGGAGAGCTCGTCGCGGAGCACGCCGCCAGGTCGATGCGCAACGCGGAGCACCTCGAGGCGCTGCTGGGCGTGGGCCTGACGGAGATCGCCGGGCTCACGCCGCCGGAGCGGTGGCCCTCCTCGCGGTACTTCTGGAGCGGCAACGAGGCGGCGACGGCGGCAGCGAGCGAGCGCGCGCTCCGGGCCGAGCTCGGCGGGCTCGGCGCGGACGACGCTTACTGGCTGGCGATGGGGCTACCGTGCCAGGGCTACCTCGGCGATCACGGCTCGCTGCGCGCGTTCGGCGAGATCCTGCCGCACACGGCGACGTTCATCACCAATGCGCGCCACGACGCGGCCGTGTACACCGAGGCGTTGCCGGTCTTCTTCGCGGAGCGCTCGATCTACGACGTCGCGATCGACATGTCGCTGCCCGCGGGCGCCGCTCGCCCCGGGGTCGTTCGCCTGACGAGCGACGGGGCAGACATCGCGCTGCGGTTCCCGACGTACGAGTCGGGGCACGCCGTCTCGGTGGGCGCCCCGCGCGAGCTCGCCGCGGACGTCGAGGCGTGGCTCGCCGAGACCGGCGCGTCGGCCCGGAGGTGAGCCCGGGCGGCGGCCGGGTTCCGGACCGGGATCCGGACCGGGGTTGAGGTTTGCCGACGACGGATGCGGCTACGCGGCAACATTGCAGCATGGCAGGAATATGACTGGGTGAGGTCCGGCCGACCGGGGTTGAGGTCCGGCCGACCGGGGTTGAGGTCCGGCCGGAGGTCCGGCCGACCGGGGTTGAGGTCCGGCCGACCGGGGTTGAGGTCCCCACCGGGGTTGAGGTCCCCACCGGGGTTGAGGTCCCACCGACCGGGGTTGAGGCCGGCTCAAGTAACGCAGGTCACTCCGCCGCCTCGACCAGATCCCGACCGGGGTTGAGGTTCGCCGGCCGCGGCAGCCCATAGCGGTCACGCAGCGTCGTGCCCTCGTAGTGCGTCCTGAACAGACCTCGCTTTTGCAGGATGGGGACCACGTGCTCGACGAACGCCTCGAGGCCCGACGGCAGCACCGGCGGCATCACGTTGAAGCCGTCGGCGGCGCCCTGCTCCCACCAGTGCTGGATCGCGTCCGCCACCTGCTCGGGCGTGCCGGCGAACGTCCGGTGGCCCCGGCCGCCGCCGAGCCGGCCGATGAGCTGGCGCACCGTCAGCCGCTCCCGCCGCGCCAGCGTCACGATCAGCGTGTAGCGGCTCTTCGCCCCCTCGATCTGATCCTCGCTCGGCAGATCCTTCGGCAGCTCGGCGTCGAGCTCGAGGTCCTCCGGCTTCACGCGCAGCGTCTGCGCGAGCTGGCGCTTCGCGTACTCCGGCTTGATCAGCCGATCGAGCTCCGCGTCGAGCGCGTGCGCCTCGGCCTCGGTCGCCCCGATGACCGGCACGATGCCCGGCAGGATCTTGATCCCCTCCGGATCGCGCCCCAGCGCGCGCACCCGCGCCTTCAGGTCGGCGTAGAACTGCTGCGCGTCCGCCAGCGTCTGCTGCGCGGTGAACACCGCCTCGGCGTAGCGCGCCGCCAGCTCCTTGCCGTCCTCCGACGAGCCCGCCTGCACGAGCAGCGGATATCCCTGCGGCGGGCGCGGCACGTTGAGCGCCCCCTCGACCTTGAAGTACCGGCCCACGTGCCGCGGCGGGTAGATCTTGCTGTCGTCCCCCCAGACGCCCCTCTCCTTGTCGCCGAGCGGGGCGTCATCGTCCCAGCTATCCCAGAGCTTCAACGACACCTCGATGAACTCGGCCGCCCGCGCATACCGCTCGCTGTGCGCCGGCAGCTCGTCGAGGTTGAAGTTGCGCGCCGCGTCCACGCCGGCCGTGGTCACGATGTTCCACCCGGCCCGGCCCCCGCTGATGTGGTCGAGCGACGCGAACCTCCGGGCCAGGTTGAACGGCTCGTTGTACGTCGTCGAGGCCGTGGCGATCAGCCCGATGTGCTCGGTCACGCCCGCCAGCGCCGCCAGCAGCACCGTCGGCTCGAGCGTCCCGGCCGGCCGGCGGCCGACGTTGTTCCAGAGCACCGGGCTGTCGGCGAGGAAGAGCGAGTCGAGCTTCCCCCGCTCCGCGATGCGCGCCAGGTTCTTGAAGTGCTCGACGTTCGTGTTCGCGAACGGGTCGCTCTCGGGCAAGCGCCACGAGGCCTCGTGGTGGCCGACGCTCATGAGAAACGCGTTGAGATGCAGTTGTCCAGGCCGATGGGTCACAAGACACTTCCTTCCACGTCAAGATTCCACGTCAGATTCCACGTCAAGATTCCACGTCTTCAACATCGAGCTTCCATCTCAGGACTCCAGCTCTGCCCCCGACTCGACGCCTCCGGCGGCGGCCGGCGCGACGCCCAGCGCGGCCAGCAGCGCCTCGCGGTGCTCGAGGAACCGGGGGTGGCGGAGCGGGCGCGGCGCCGGCACGTCGATCCGCCGCTCCTCGGCGATGCGGCCCTCGACGAGCACGAGCACCCGGTCGGCGAGCGCGATCGCCTCGTCCACGTCGTGGGTGACCAGCAGCACGGCCGGGCGGTGCCGCGCGCACAGCTCGCGCAGCAGGTCGTGCATGCGCATGCGCGTGAGGGCATCGAGCGCGCCGAACGGCTCGTCGGCCAGCACGAGCTCCGGCTCGCGCACGAGCGACCGCGCCAGCGCCACCCGCTGCTGCTCGCCGCCGGACAGCTCGACCGGCCACGCGCGCTCCCGCCCGGCCAGCCCCACCTCGGCGAGCGCGGCGAGGCCGCGCGCCCGCGCCGAGGGCTCGTCGAGGCCCAGGATCACGTTGTCGAGCACCCGCGCCCACGGCAAGAGCCGCGTGTCCTGGAACACGACCGCCCTGTTCTCCGGCACCTCCAGCTCGCCCGAGCCGGTCACGTCGTGATCGAGCTCGGCGATCGCCCGCAGCAGCGTGCTCTTGCCGGAGCCGCTGCGGCCGAGCAGCGCGACGAACTCGCCCCTCTGGATGTCGAGGTCGACGCCGCCCAGGATGGTGCGCGCGCCGAAGCGGCGGACGAGGCCGCGGATCCGCACCGTGGGCGGCGCCGCGGTCAGCCGGCCAGGATGCGACGCCATGACAGGGTCCTTCTCTCGATCAGCCGGACGGTCGCGTCGGAGGCCAGGCCGAACAGCCCGTACACGACGAGGCCGAGGAGGATGATCTCGGTCTGGCCGTACGAGCGGGCCAGCGACATCATGTGACCGATGCCGCTCGTGGCGTTGATCTGCTCGACGACGACGAGCGCGAGCCACGCGCCGGTCACCGCCAGCCGGACGCCCATCAGGAAGCCCGGCAGCGCCCCCGGCAAGGCCACCTTCCGGACGAACTGCCACCTCGACAGGCGGACCGTCTCGGCCAGCTCCACGTAGCGCGCGTCGATGGTGCGCAGCGCGGCGTGGGTGTGGACGTAGACCGGGATGACGACGCCGAGGGCGATCGTCAGCACCTTCATCTGCTCGCCGATGCCGAACCAGAGGATGAGCAGCGGGATTAGCGCGAGCGTCGGGATCGCGCGCTTGATCTGCACCGGCCCGTCGACAAGCGCCTCGCCGACGCGGGTCAGCCCGGAGAGCAGGGCCAGGGAGGTTCCCGCGCCTACGCCGAGCGCGAGGCCGAGGAAGGCGCGCTGCGCCGACGTGAGCAGGTTGGACACGAGCCGCCCGTCGGCGATCAGGTCGCGGGCGGTGGAGACGACGGTCCACGGCGCGGAGAGCACGCGCTCGTCGAGCGCGCCGGTCGCCGACGCGACGACCCAGCCGGCGAGCAGCAGCGCCGGGCCGATGGCCAGGCCGTACGGGATGCGCCGGCCGGGGCCCAGGCGGCGCCGCGGGCGGCGGCCGGGCAGAAGGCGGTCGGCCACGCCGCCCGCGTCGGCCACGCCGCCCGCGTCGATCACGCCGCCCGCGTCGACCACGCCGCCCGCGTCGACCACGCCGCCCGCGTCGACCACGCCGCCCGCAGGCGGAGCGAGCGCGCCGTCGAGCGGCGCGGCGACGTCGGCCGTCGCGGAGAGCGCGGGGAGGCGGGCGAGGCGCGGCGAGGCGGCCCTCGTGGGCAGTGCGGTCGTCATGGCGTGCTCCTTTCGGCCGTCGCCGGCCGGTCCGTCGGCGCGGCGCCCTGCGCGGCGCCGGCCACCTCCGCTCCGATCGTCTGGAACCGAAGGTCGAAGATCGTCCTGGCCTCGAAGCGCTTCTGGCCGGAGGCCTCGGCGAGCAGGTCGACGGTCTCCTGGGTCAGCGCGATCGCCTCGGCCCAGTCGCCCGGATACAGCGGCTTGCCGGCGCTCTCGACGAGGAAGCGCCCTTCGCTGGCCGTCAGCCCCTGATCCTTGACGTAATACGCCTCGGTCCAGGCGTCCGGGTGCGCGTGCGCCCAGAGCTGGGCCCGGGTCCGCCACTTCACGTACTCGCGCAGCGCCGCCGCCTTGTGGGCGTCCTCGAGCACCGCCGCGCGCACGTGGAGGAAGCTGAGGTTGTCGCGGACGCCGTGCGCGATCGACGACGCGCCCTCGGCGCCGTACTCGTTGAGGTAGCGCCGCAGGATGGTGCCGGAGAGCGGCGCGACGTCGACCTGGCGGCTCGTGAGCGCCTCCTTGAACTCGCCGCTGCTGAGCTGGACGAGCGCCACGTCCTGCGGCGACAGCCGCGCCGCCTTGAGCACGCGCTGGACGAGCGCGCCCTGCGCCTGCCCCGGCGAATAGGCGATCTTCTTGCCGCGGAGATCGTGAATCGACGACAGGCGCACGCCCGGCGCCGTGGCGAGCTCGTAGATCGGCTTTTCCCGCATGTACACCGTGACGATCTTCACGTCGAGCCCGGTGAAGGTGGCGTGGATGGGCGGCGTGTCGCCGACAGCGCCCGCGTCGAGGGCGCCGGCGCGGAACGCCTCGATCGTCGCCGGCCCGCCGCTGATGTTCTGCCAGTCCACGACGAACGGCAGCCTGTCGATGTCGCCGGAGAGCTGGAGCTGCTTCTGCACGGTCGGATCGCCGATGCTGAGCCGCGTCTCGCGCGGGAGCTCGTCCGGGATCGGGGCGTCCGGGGCGAGCCGGGCAGCGGCGCTCGCCGCGCCCTCGCGCTTGCACCCGGCCAGGGCGACGAGCGCCGCGAGCGCCAGAAGAAAGCGTTTCCTGTCGATGAGCGTGCGCAGATGGACCTCGGTGCGCGGCTGGAAGCAGGGCTGTTGCTCGGGCGCCCAGGCGCCGCCCCGCCGCCCAGCCGGCGCCGGAGAGGGGTCCCTGGGAGGTGCGGAGATGGGCGTCGCAGGGCGGCTATCGCGACCGGCAAGGCCGACGGCGCCGCGCCTTCTACGCGCCTTGCCCCGCGTGGTCAGCAACACCCATGCCGCCGCGCGACTCGCCTCCTCGGGGCAGCCCTCCGCGGCCGCGCGCCCGCCATCGCGCGGCGTCCGGCGGCGCCCGGGCGCGGCCCTGCGGCCGCGTTGCTGCCCCGGAAGCAGCCGGTGGTGATCCGCTGCTCCGGCGCGAGCACGGCCGCCTCCGTCCCGAGGGCGAGGCGGCGCGTCGGGCCGCCGGCGCGCGGGCGCGCGGTCACGCGTCGTTGCGCGTCGTTGCGCGTCGTTACGCGCGCCGGCCGCGGACGCCGAAGGCGTCGAGCAGGTGGTCGCGGAAGGCGCGGATCTTCGGCGGCAGGAAGCGCGTCCCGGAATGGACGAGGTAGAGGGGCGCCGCGCCGTCGACCGCGTGGTCCTTCAGCACGGGGACGAGCCGCTTCGCCTCGACGTCGCCCCGCACGTTCACCTCGGGGACGAGCGCGATCCCCGCCCCGGCCAGGGCGACCTCGCGGCAGAAGGAGTAATCCGAGGCCGCGATCGCCGCGCGCACGCGGAGCTCCGCGCGGTCGCCGCCGTCGCGCGGCTGGAGCGCGATCGTCGCGTGGCCGCGCGTGGTCTGGGCCATCAGCAGCCGGTGGCCGCTCAGGTCCTCGGGCCGGCGCACCGGCCTGTGCTTGCGGAGGTAGGCCGGCGCGGCGAAGAGCCCGACCTCGAGGAGCAGGAGCCTGTGGGCGATGAGCGACGAGTCGGGCAGGCTCGAGGTCGCGCGCAGGGCCACGTCGATCTGGTGGGCGTCGAAGTCGAGGAGCGCCTCCGTGAGCACCATCTCCAGCGAGATCTCGGGGAAGCGCTCGGCGAAGCCCGCCGACAGCGGCGCGAGGATGCTCAGGCCGAGATCGAACGGCGCCGTCACGCGCAGGTGCCCGCTCGGCTTCGCGCGCGCCTGCTGCACCGCCACGTTCGCGTCCTCCAGGAGCTCGAGGGCCCGGCCCACCCGCATCCTGTAGGCGAGGCCGTCCTCCGTCGCCTGCACCCGCCGCGGGCTGCGCCGGAGCAGCTCCACCCCGAGCGCCTGCTCGAGGCGCGTGATGCGCCGGCTGACGCTGCCCTTCGTCTCGCCCAGCGTCCTCGCGGCCTCCGTGATCGACCCGAGATCGACGACGAGGCAGAGGGCCCGCAGATCGGCCAGATCGGCGTCGATGGTTTCCCTCCTGACAACCTCACGTTTCATTCCGCGGATATTGTACCATTTCCGGAAACAACCTAGGGTGGGCTCATGGATCGCCGCGCTGCGCTGAGGCTCCTGCTCGCGGGCGGGGCCGTGCCCCTCGGGGGCGCATGCCGGCCCTCGTCGACGTCGAGCTCCACGTCGAAGGCCGAGAGAGGTTCCATGTCCGAGACCCAGCACAAGAACCCGGCGCGCGAGGGCCGCATGCCGGCCATCTTCCTCGCGCACGGCTCCCCCTTCCTGCTCGACGACCGCGCGTGGGTGGCCGAGCTCGGCGCCTGGGCGCAGGCGATGCCGCGCCCGCGGGCGATCCTGATGCTCTCGGCCCACTGGGTGGACGCGCCGGTCACGATCGGCGCCACCGAGACCGTGCCGCTCGTCTACGACTTCTACAACTTCCCCGAGAAGTACTACACGGTGACGTATCCCGCGCCGGGCGCCCCCGCGCTCGCGCGGCGCGTGCGGGAGCTGCTCGGCCCGCTCGGGCCTGTCGCGGAGGCCCCGCGCCGCGGCCTCGATCACGGCGCCTACGTGCCGCTCCTCTGCATGTTTCCGGGCGCGGACATTCCTGTGCTCCAGGTCTCGTTACCGTCGCTGTCTCCAGCCCCGCTCCTCGAGATGGGGCGAGCGCTCGCGCCGCTGCGCGACGAGGGGGTGCTCGTCGTGGGCAGCGGTTTCTTGACCCATAACCTGCGCGCGGCAGACTGGCGCGGTGATGCGGTCGCGCAGCCCTGGGCCACCGAGTTCGACGCCTGGTGCGCCGAGGTCCTCGCGCGCCGCGACGTGGACGCGCTGCTCGATTACCGCGCGCGCGCGCCGGGGGTGCGGATGGCGCTCCCGACCCACGAGCATTTCGTGCCGGTCGTCGCCGCCATGGGCGCGTCGATCGACTCGAGCGACGCGAGCGAGCCGGTGGCGTTCCCCATCACGGGGCTCACGTATGGCTCGTTCACGAAGCGTTCTGTGCAGTTTGGCTGACCGAAAAGGAGAATGTCTCTCATGATCACGTCCCGCATCGCTCGCATCGCGGTCCCCGCGGCTCTCCTGCTCTCGCTCGCGGGTTGCGAGGATCCGACGAAGGACAAGCCCAAGGCGACCGTCTCGTCCGCCGCGCCGGCACAGCCCCAGGCCGCCGCGCCCTCGGGCGCCGCCGAGGCGCTCCCCATCGACGCGACCGCGTCGACCATCGGCTTCGTCGGCTCCAAGGTCACGGGCAAGCACGAGGGGAAATTCGAGAAGATCTCGGGCACCATCACGCTCGCGGGCGGCAAGGCCGAGGGCGGCAAGATCAGCATCGAGGCCGACACCGCGTCGGTGAAGAGCGACGCGGAGAAGCTCGACGAGCACCTCAAGTCGAAGGACTTCTTCGACGTCGCCACGTACCCGAAGGCGACCTTCACCTCGACGCAGATCAAGGCAGGCGGCGAGAACGGCGCGACGCACACGATCACCGGCGAGCTCGATCTGCACGGGGTGAAGAAGACGATCTCCTTCCCCGCCACGATCACCGAGGGCGCCGACGCCGTGTCGGGCAACGCCGAGTTCGTGATCAACCGGAAGGATTTCGGGATCGTCTATGCGGGCAAGGCGGATGACCTGATCCGCGACGACGTGCTGCTCAAGCTGTCGCTGAAGGCGCCGCGCAAGCAGGGCTGAGCGCCGGCCAGGAGGGGTGCGCCGGCCAGGGCGCCGGCCACCCCCGGCCCATCGCTCAGCCCGCCACCCGCCCCCCGCGCGCACCCGGCACCACCAGCCGCTCCCTCATCGACGCAGGGCTGCGCCGCCGACGCGGTCCACGACATCATCGATAGCGCGATATCGCAATCGAACAGACACACGATAACCGTGGAGCTCTGTCGACACCGGCGGTCGCCCGTTTCACGGCGGAGCACCGCAATGCTACGCCGGCGCGGCGGCATCTCCGGGTGAGGCGCTTTTGCACCGCGCGGCGCCCACTGAGGCGATTTTGTCCCACCCAACGCTCGTCGCTCCGAGCGCGCCTGGCGAATCCGGCGTGAACCCACGCGTGAACCAGACGTGAACCCAGCGTGAACCAGGCCTGAATCGACGCGTCAATCACAAGGTACCAGACGGTGCCCCAAGGTGACCAGCGCTGGTACGCTCACTGCACGGATGGCAATTCGATTCTTCCGCTGGCGATGCGCAACTTCAGACATACCGACACCCGAGCGCTCGAATTTTTTTCGCTAGCTTGATCACGCGATAAAATTCATTGCGTGGCCGGTCGAGCATGATAGGAAGCAGGCTCACCGGCGTAGCCGCGCGTTCACCGTCGGTTGTCGAAGTCCGTCGCGAGCCAGACTGGACGAGATCGTACGAGATGGTTGCCGAGACGTCGCGTCAGCCACGTCTTGGGCCGATATTTCGGCGAGCACAACGGGTTGCCAACATGGATGGGACGACATGAGGACACATCGGAGACCACGGTACTTGATGACCGGAGTGGCCACGCTGGCGCTCTTCCCTGCCGGCTGCATCGACGACGCCGGCGGGGACACGGAGGTGATCAGCACCGACGACGCGCCGCTCGTGACGAACGCCCCGCTGATCGGCGTCGGATCCGGGCGCTGCCTGGATGTGCGAGGGCAGAACACCGCGCCAGGAACCGCCGTGCAAATCTACACCTGCAATGGCGGGGCGAACCAGACCTTCACGCTGACAGCCGCCGGAGCGCTCCAGGTCTATGGAGGCACCCGGTGCGTCGAGCCGTCGGGCGGTGGGACCAGCAACGGCACCAGGGTGGTGCTCGCCAATTGCAGCGGGCAAGCCCACCAGAGGTGGTCCAGGGGCAACAGCGGCGCCCTCGTCCATGAGCGGTCCGGGCGGTGCCTGGACGTCGAGGGCCGGCGGACGGCCAACAGCACCCCTGTCCAGCTGTACGACTGCCATGGCGGGACGAACCAGCAATGGACGTCGCCGGGAGAAGAGGAAGGAGCAGACACCCAGCCGCCGACGCCGCCATCCAGCGTGAGGGCGAGCAACGTGACGTGCAGCGCGGCGACGCTGTCGTGGTCGGCGTCGACGGACAACGTCGGCGTCGCGTCCTACGACATCTACCACGACGGCCAGCACATGACGTCGGTGAGCGGCTCCACGCTGTCGACGACCCTCACCGTGGCGCCGGGCGTGCAGTGGGGGGTCTACGTCAACGCGCGCGACGCCGCGGGGAACGTCTCGCAGGCGAGCGAGACGCTGCGGCTCAGCACGCCGCACTGCGAGGCAGACGACGAGCCTCCGACGGCGCCGGCCAACCTGACCGGCAGCGCGTCCGGGACCAGCGTGACGCTCCAGTGGGCCGCGGCGACCGACAACATCGCTGTCACGACCTACGACGTCTACCGCAATGGCACGAAGGTCGGCACCGTCCCCGGCACGGCCGCGAGCCCCCCCGCGACGACCTTCGTCGACAGCGGGCTCGCAGCGGCGACGGCCCACACGTACCACGTGATCGCGCGCGACGCGCAGGGCAACGCGTCGCCGGCGAGCGGCTCCATCTCGGTGACGACGGGGCGCGCCTGCAGCTCGGCGATCTGCGATGTCGTCCAGGTCGCCACGGACAACGATCTCCCGTGGGGGCTTGTCGAGCTGCCGGACGGCTCGGTCCTCTACAGCCGGAGGGACGCGGACGACATCGTCCGCCTCGACCCGAGCACCGGCGCGAAGACCTCGATCGGCACGGTGCCGAACGTCGCTGGGACGGACGGCGAAGGCGGCCTGATGGGGCTGGCCATCGCGCCGACGTTCGAGACCGACCGCTGGCTGTACATCATGCACACGTCGCCGTCGGACAACCGCGTCGTGCGGATCAAGGTCGTCGGCAACCGGCTCGACACGTCGACCGAGCAGGTGCTCGTCTCTGGCATCCTCCGGAACAAGTACCACAACGGCGGCCGGCTGCGGTGGGGGCCGGACGGCAAGCTCTACGCCTCGACGGGTGACGCGCAGAACGCGAGCCTCGCGCAGGACACGAGCCGCCTCGAGGGCAAGATCCTGCGGATCGAGCCCGACGGCAGGGTCCCGTCGGACAACCCGTTCGGGAACCTCGTGTGGAGCTATGGACACCGGAACCCGCAGGGGCTGGCGTTCGACTCCCAGGGTCGGCTCTGGGAGCAGGAGTTCGGCAACACCGTCATGGATGAGACGAACCTCATCCAGAAAGGTGGGAATTACGGCTGGCCGAACTGCGAGGGCACCATGTCGCAAGGCGGCAGCGGCTGCAGCACGGCGGGCTACATCGCGCCCAAGCTCACGTACCGGACCTCCGAGGGGTCGTGCAGCGGTATCGCGATCGTGAACGACGTCTTCTACGCCGCGTGCCAGCGGGGGACACGGATGTACCGCGCGGTCATCAGCGGGAGCAGCCTGACGAGCGTGCAGCAGTTCTTCGTGGGCACCTACGGTCGCCTCCGCACCGTCGAGCCCACCCGCGATGGCAACCTCTGGCTGACCACGACGAACACCGGAGGCACGGACAGCACCCCCAACAACAGCAACGAGAGGATCTTCAAGGTCCTCCTGGGCATGTGATGGCGGCGTCCGCCTGAAAGGCGCAGGCTCGAGCGGCGCGCGGCCCGCCGCGCTCGAGCCAGCGCGCGGTCCTGCCGACCCGACGCGCTGGCTTGCCTCAGGCCCGGTCGCCCGGAGCGGGGTTCTTCGTGGGATCCCACTGGACCCACACGTGGTCCGGGCCCCGGAACGAGATGTTGGGCACGTACTGGAAGTCCTGGCCGGGGATGAGCTCCATGTGCGGCAGCCGGCGCGTGACCTCCTCCAGGAACACCCGCAGCTCCATGCGCGCCAGGGGCGCCCCCATGCAGAAGTGTCGCCCGTGGCCGAAGGCGAGGTGCCTGTCGGCGTTCGTCCGGTGGATGTCGAACCGCTCGCCGTCCGGGAACACGGCGCTGTCGTGGTTCGCTGACGCGGTGATGACGAGCAGCTTCGCGCCCTCCGGGATCTGCACGCCCCCCACCTCGACGGGCCTCGTGGCGCGCCGCCTCCAGGCGGGGACCGAGGACTGGTGACGGAGGATCTCCTCGACAGCGTTCGGGATCAGCGAGGGATCGGCGCAAAGAGCTTCCCACTGCTCTCGGTGCTCCAGCAGGACGCGGAAGCCGCTGCCCGCCGCGTTGCTCGTCGTCTCGTGCCCGGCGAACATGATGCTCATGCAGAGGTTGGCCAGCGCGCTCTCGTCGTAGAGATCCGGGTGCTCCCGCCACCTCGTGATCACGTCGCTCATGAAATCGTCGCCGGGAGCGTCCATGAGGCGCTTGATGTGCCGCTTGCAGTAATGCCAGCACGCCCCGAGCTCCTCGACGAGGCGGACCTGCTCGTCCTCCGTGGGGCGGCCCCAGGTGAACAGCGCGCGTGGGGTGGCGAGCTCCTTCGCCAGGGGGATGTCCTCGTCCGGAGCGCCGAGGAAGGCGAAGACGGTGAGCGCGGGGATCTCCCACGCGAGCTGGCCGACGAGATCGGCCTTCCCGTGCTTCACGAAGGCGTCGATGGACTCGGTCGTCCACGCCCGCACCCTCGGCTCGAGGTCGCTCACGCGCTTCCGCGTGAAGGCCTCGGCGAGGAGCCGGCGCCGGCTCGTGTGCACGGGCGGGTCCTCGTTCACGAGGGCGGGGCCCCGGACATACCCGATCTCGATGAGCTTCTGGATCGCCCTGGGCCGCGGCGGGGTGACGGGCTCGATGGCGATCGCGGCCGAGAACGCGTCGGCGTCCCGGAAGATCCGGACGACGTCCTCGTGGCGCGTGACGACCCAGCAATCGAGCTCCCGGCTGTAGAACACCGGCGCCTCGGTCCGGAGCTGCTGCAAGATCGGGTAGGGATCCGAGAGGTACGGCTCCCCGAGCGGGTCGAACGCGGCGGCGAGCTGGCTGGCCGGAGAGCCGCTGGCCCGGCCCTGAGCGGTCCCGTCGTGCTCGATCGAGGTCATGACGCACCTTCGGACATGCTGACCATGAGGAGCTCCTTCGCTGGCCCGGTCAGAACGGCGTGTCGCCGTCCTCCGGGACGATGATCGACTTCAGCGCCCCGTCCCGGCAGTCGGCCTGCAGGCGGAAGCCCTCGGCGGCGTTCGACAGGTCGAAGCGGTGGGTGACGATGGAGTCGACGTCCACCGCCCCCTCGGCGACGAGGCGGATCGCCCGCGGGTACACGTGCCCCATGCGCCGGGAGAGCTTGATCTTCAGCCCCTTGCGGCGGCACAGCGCCGCCGGCAGCGCGTAGCGGTCGCCCTCGGGGATGCCCGCCAGCACGACGCGCCCGCCGATGCGCGCGGCCTCGGCCGCGTGGTGGAAGCCCTCGGGCGAGTTCGTCGCCTCGAGGACGAGATCGACGCCCCGGCCGCCCGTCCACGCCGCGACGGCCTCGAACGTCGGCGCCGCGTCGTGCGCGCCCAGCCGGCGCGCGGCCTCCGCCCGGTACGCGACAGGGTCGACGGCGAAGACGCGGTCGGCGCCGGCCAGGCGCGCGAGCTGGACGAGGCACAGGCCGATGGGCCCGCAGCCCAGCACCGCCACCGTCTCCTGCAGGCGCGGGCGCGCCAGGTCCATGGCGTGGACCGCGACGCCCAGCGGCTCCAGCATCACGGCGCGGCGGACCGAGAAGCCCGGGGGGAGCGGCACGACCTGGCCGGGGTGCACGGCGAGCCGCTCCGCCATGGCGCCGTGGAGCGGCGGCGCGCCAAGGAACGCGACGAAGGGGCAGAGGTTCACGTGGCCGCGCTGGCACCATTCGCAGCGGCCGCAGGAATGCGCGGGGTCGACGGCGACGAGCTGGCCCCTGGAGAGGCCGAGCTCCGGGTGGTCCTCGGCGACCCAGCCGGCGAACTCGTGCCCTGGGACGAAGGGATCATGGATCTGCGCCGCGCCGATGCCGCCCTCCAGGTAGTAATGAAGGTCGCTGCCGCAGATCCCGCAGCCGGCGACCTGGATCGTGACCATGCCCTCGCGCGGCTGCGGAGGCTCGACCTCGCCGAGCCGAACGTCGCGGATGCCGTGGATGAAGGTTGCGCGCACCGTCTCATTCTCCTTTCGCCGCCGCGCCGGTACCGCGGCCGCGCCGACCCGGACGATTGAGCCGGCGCGCTGCGCACTGTAGTCTGCCCCCGTGATCGCCTGTCAACGTCACCTTCCGGGCTGCTGACGGGCGCGATGCGGGCCGATCTCGTCCTCGGCATCGACCTGAGCACCACCGCCGCCAAGGCGGCCGCCTTCGACGCGCAGGGCCGCTTGCTGGCCCTCGGTCGGGCGCCGCTCTCGCTGGGGCGGCCGGCGCCCGACCGGTTCGAGCAGGATCCCCGGGACTGGTGGGGCGCCCTGTGCCGGGCGGTCGCGGAGGTCACCGCCGCGGTGGACCCGGGCCGCATCGCGGGCCTCGCCGTCGCGCACCAGCGCGAGACCTTCGCCTGCCTCGGCCCCGACGGCGAGCCGCTGCGCCCGGCCATGCTGTGGCTGGACGGGCGCGCGCGCGGGCACCTCGGCGCCCTGGTCCGCCGCATCGGGGAGGGCCGGCTGCGGGCGCTGTCCGGGAAGGCGGCGGATTTCGGCCCGGCGCTGCCCAAGATCGCGTGGCTGGCCGAGGAGGAGCCGGAGACCCACCGGCGCACCGCCATGTTCTGCGACGTGCAGGCCTACCTCGTGCGGGCGCTGACCGGGCGCGCCCGCACGAGCTGGGCGAGCGCCGATCCGCTCGCGCTCTTCGACATCGGCGCGCACCGCTGGTCCGAGGAGCTCTGCGGCGCCGTCGGCATCACGCCCGACCGGCTGCCGGAGGCGCTCGCCCCGGGCGCGCCGCTCGGCGCGGTGACGGAGGCGGCCGCGGCGGCCACGGGGCTGCGCGCGGGCACGCCGGTGCTGGCGGGCGGCGGCGACGGCCAGGTGGCCGGTCTCGGCGTCGACGCGCTGGACCCGCGGCGCGCCTACCTGAACCTCGGCACGGCCGTCGTGTTCGGGGTCTCGTGTCCGGAGCCGCGGCAGGACCCGGCCTTCCGCACGATGACCAGCGCCACCGGCCGCGGCTATGTGCTGGAGAGCAGCCTGCGCAGCGGGGCGCTGCTCTCGGACTGGTTCCTGCGCCGCCTGCTGGGCGTCGACCCGCGCGACGGCGCGGCGATGGCCGCGATCGAGGCGGAGGCGGCGTCGCTGCCGCCCGGCAGCGGCGGGCTGCTGCTCCTGCCCTACTGGGAGGGCGCCATGAACCCGCACTGGGACCTCGACGCGCGCGGCGCGATCCTGGGCCTGTCGGACGCGCACGGGCGCGGGCACGTCTACCGCGCGCTGATCGAGGGCGTGGCGCTGGAGCAGGCGCTGGTGCTCGACCTGATGCGCGGCCGGGCGGGGATCGAGGTCGCGGAGTTCGCCGCGGTCGGGGGCGTCGCCGCGAGCGACCTCTGGTGCGCCGTCATGGCCGACGCGACGGGCGTGGTCCTGGAGCGGTCCGGGACGGTCGAGGCGGCGTGCCTCGGCGCCGCCATGTGCGCGGCCGCCGGCGCCGGGCTGGTCGGGAGCATCGAGGCGGCCGCAAAGGCGATGCGCGGGACGGCGACGGCGACGTTCGAGCCGGATCCCGCGCGCCGGGGGCGCTATGCGGCGCTGCTGGAGATTTACAGGGACGTGTATCCGCAGCTCTCGGGGCTGCTGAGGCGGCTGGCGGCGTTCACCAGGGAGTAGGTGCGGGGCCGCGGAGCTGCCGCAGGCGCGGAGTTCCTGGTGGGCGGCGTCGCTGGCGCGGAGATCCAGAGCTGCGGAGCTTTTGGTAGACGCAGGAGAGGCGGAAATTCCGGCTTAAACCGGCGATTTGCTCAGCTTGGCCGGCCGGAGTAGGATCAACCTTTTGGACAGGCGCAACAAATGAAAGACGCAACCCCCAACACCGCGATCCGTCGGACCCTCGGCTACCCGCGCGTGTCAACGAGGGAGCAGGAAATCGCGGGCGTCTCCCTGGACGCCCAGACCGAGAAGATCGGCACCTACTGCCGGCTCCACTCGCTGCCGGAGCCGATCCTGTTTCCGGAAGTCGAGAGCGGCGGCGAGGAGAACGAAGCGAACAGGAAGAAGGTCGCCGCGCTCCTGGCCGACGTCCGCCGCGGCGACATGGTGATCGTGACCGACATCGACCGCTTCGGGCGCGACGTGGTCTTCATCGTGAAGAACGTCCGGCAGATCATGCGCAAGGGCGCCGTGTTCGTCGCCATTGACAAGGGCTTCGATTCGCGCTCGCCGATGGCAGAGGACACGCTGGCCAACTGGGCGGTCGGCGCGGAACAGGAGCGCCGCCGGATCAAGGAGCGGACCGAAGGGGGGCGCAAGCACCTGCGCGTCCAGGGGTACTTCGTCGAGGGGCAGCCGCCGTTCGGCTACGAACGCCAGCCGAAGCCCAAAGGAACGAAGACGCCGCTGCCGCTCCGCGTGGTTCCGGAGCACGCCGCGGTGGTGCGCCGCATGTTTACGCTCTCGCTGGAAGGCTGCAGCGTGTTTGAGATCGCGAAGCGGCTTCGCCAGGAGTACGGCAACATCAAAGCCTTCGGACGCGCCTGGGTGGTGATCGCTCTGCGGAACCGCGTCTACACGGGCCGTATTGCAAAGACCGCCGTGCGGCCGAAGGCCACACGCGGCGCCGTGCAGCTTCCGGCGGAATGGATCCCCGCTCACGAGGCGATCGTCGACGATGAGACCTTCAACAACGTCCAGCTCGCACTGAGAGACCGACGCCGCGGGAGAAAGCCACAGGCCGAGTCTGCGACGGCGAACCACTTGCTGCGCAGCATCTGCCGCTGCGCGGAATGCGGCGGCAGCGTCGCCGCGATTCCGCCATCACGCAGCGGCCGGCACAAGGTAGGCTACTACGTCTGCCGCGGCCATGTTGAGCAGAAAGAGAAGGGCGTGCGGTGCAAGTCCTCCGCATACCTCCGCCAGCCGGACGCGGACGCCGCTGTGGGAGAGCAATTCCTGGCGTTTGCTCGATCGCTACTCACCTCGCTCACCAGGCCGCCGCGCCAGATCGAGAAGCCCGATTTCGCCGCCCAGCGGCGGGAGATCAAGATCGCGCGACAGCGCGTCGTGGAATTTGTTGCGAAGGGGCTCTTCACGGTCGAGGACGTGAAGGTAGAACTGAATCGCCTCGATGACGCGCTCGCAGCAATCGAGGCAAAGGAAGTCGAGTTCAAAGAAACGGCGGGCAACGACACCGTCGAGACTCGGAAGCACGCGCATGCGTATGTTCAGCAGATAGTCGACGAGTGGAGCGTTCTGCCGATCGACGTCAAGCGAGCGCTGATCCGCGCGTTCTCCTCGAAAGTCGAGGCAATGAAGGACAAACAGATCAGGATTACATGGCGCGATCCATCGCAGATATCAGCGGCGCATGGTGCGCAGGAGCTGCCTGCGCTCCGCCCTGCTCCGATCGCCGCTGCGCTGGCCGCGCCCTCGCCGGTCGCCTCGCCGTCCCCGATCGTCGCCGCGCTCCCCGCGCCGTCGATATCGGCGCGTGACTATCTCGGCACGATGGATGGTGCTTCCACTCCGGTCGAGCGTTCGCAGAGCTGACCGCTGCGCTCCACCGCGGGGAGAGACGCGGGAAGCGGCTGGCAGCCCCCGCCCCTCGCCGATCATCGCGGTGCCCCCCCGCTGCCTCGCCGATCGCCACCTTCACGCGATCTTGGCTGCACTTCCTGCGGCCGCTGAGCCTGGACGTGGTTACATCGGACTGACGGAAAGTGCACCGCTCCGGTCCAGCGTGCGTCGTCCTCCGGCGGTGAGGTAGCCTCTTCTCCGAGCGCTCCCCCACCAGAACGCTACTCGGCCGGAGCTGGGCAGGTCGCCGTGTGGGAGTCGCATACCCTAACGAATCAGCTTCCTATGTGCTTGTTGCAAGATCTCGCATTTCGCACGCTTGTTCACGAGAGAGCGAAGAGCTTGCCAATCGGAGTCATCCGGAACCCACTTGTGAGATCGCTGAAGGTTCCTGATTTCAAACTTTTCCGAGGCGTCGACGACGTTGGACTCCGGCCCCTTCTCTTCTGGCGATCGAAGCAAGCTAGGGAACTGACGCATAACAAGACTCATCGACTCGTATCGGTGACTCACATCAATCGTTCGGTTCGAGCACACGCGAACGATCATACAATCAATCCTGAGTACGCCCTCAGCCTTCCTGTTGGTCATCTCAACGAGTACGGTAGCAACGCACACCGGTCCCTCGCCTTCGATGATACCCTCAGGCAATGGATGCCCTTGGTGATAAAAGAGCTCGAATGCCTTGGTCGACAAAGGTCGAAGCTCGCCGGGCGCAAGTCGCACGTAACACCACATTCCCATGTGTTCTTATTGCCCGATCGCCTGCTTGACGTCAAGAGTAGTACACGGACGACCGAGCTGATATGGTACCACGCCCCGCCAGGTGGCTCGGGTGCGCAGCCTGTGACGCGATCCGAACACCGCGGCAGCACCGGGGTGTCCCGTAAACCGCTCCCTGACCGCGCGGTCGGTGTCGACCCCTGAGTAGGTGAGATTACGGCGCTTGGTCTCCGGGGCGGCGTCCTTGCGCTGCCGTTCGGTGCGAGCGCGGTCCCTCACGGCGGCGCCGTGGCCACGCCGCTGACGGCGTGCGAGCGGCGGCGTGCTTAGAGGGGCACGACGTAGCCCGTGCGCCAGCGTCGCCCGCAAGCGCGGTCCGCCCGCGGCTGGGACGCATCAACGGTAGGTGGCCACCGACTTCCGGACCGGAACATCCGGAAGGCCTACCGATGCAAGAAAACGCTGCACAACATCGACATGAGAGTCGTTCTTCGGACCGAGAATTATCTCCGATATTGCGGTATCATATCGCGGTCCCAGACTCAATTCATAGTACTCACGAATTCCTGCGTCAGTCGGCCGGTGCTTGAGTTTTGCGCTCGCGCCGCTGGGCAATGCGACATCTCGAGCGCCGGGCAGTGACGTCAGAATCAGTCTGTACTCATCCTCCTCCGCAAAGGCGCTATTCTTGATCGCCCACATCACCTTGGCCGCGCTCTGCTTGAACTCAAGACCGGGCTCGCCCTTCCTCGTCAGCAGAGCTTTCATGAGCGACTTCGTTTCTACGGTCAGGTCCTCAACCTTGTCTGCATACGCAACCTTTTGCAGCAGACATACACTGCCCCCATCGATAACGCCAATCAAGCTCGAAGTGTTAAATCCGATAGATACGCCGGTGCCATTATTCGCATAGCCACGCCACTGGCTCAGCATATCTCCCTTTGAACTAAAGCAGCTAACGTAAGACTCAAACGACGCCAACTCCGCGAGAACACGCTCAACGTTCGAGCCGTCGAGCGACTCCGACTCCGCATAGGATTGGAGATGCCTGCGGAAGACGGCGCCCTCGTCTGTGTCGTTAAGGTTCCAGCGACCACTAAGCCAAATGCATCGAGACTGAAGGATGCTGATCAGGGCGTGTGATGACGTGTAGTGATACAGTATACCAGGCCATTCTTTCGGCATCAGGATCACCTATATGGTGGACGGCACTCGTGCAATCATGTTCGAATGGAAGGTCAGTCTCATGATGTCGGTCCGCCCAACTGTTAGTCAATTGGTCAACCCAAGCCGCCGGACCAGGTCTGTCTAGATCGTCGTCTTTTGTGACCTCCCCCATGGGGGATCTCACGGATCGGCTTTGCGCCGCAAGACCCAGTGTAGACGGCCACCCCGATCCGCAGATTTGTGACCCTCGCGTCGTTACGCCTGGGGCGAGCGCCGGCGGCCGGGAAGTTCGCCAGCGCGAGGGGCGGCGGTAGAGATCGCGCCCAAGCAGCGCGCCGAAAAGACGAAGGCCCTGGGTAGCGACCAGGGCCTTCCGGGGATCGGCGACAGACCGATGTTCGGCCTGTCTCGCACGACCCAGCCGCCGAGGGCAACTTCTCGGCGCGCTCGTCCGGGGACTCGTGCAAGGCAGCTTCCGGCTCGCCCGTTGTGGGCTCTGCGCCGCCATCTTCTTCGTCTGCGGGCGGTGTGATCGAGGGCAGATGTACTGCGGCAGCGGTTGCCGCGACGCGGCTCGCCAGCGGGCCCAGCGCGCGGCGCGGCTGCGGCACCAGCGCTCCCCCGAGGGGCGCCTCGATCACCGCGATCACCAGCGTGCCTACCGCGCCCGACAAGGCCGGCGCGTGATGGATACGGGTTCCGATAACTTGCCCCCGTCCGCCAGCGTGTGCCCGCGGGCCGGCGCGCCGACGTCGAGGGACGACGTGGCCGTCGCCGGCCCGCAGGAGTCGAGGGATGGACGAGCTGGTGATGACGATCTCCGCGACGCCGCGGGAGACGCGGGTGTTGCTGACGCAGGGGCCCGACGAGGTGATGAAGGCCCGGCTGCGGTCGGTGGCCACGCCGGCGCATCGGTTCGCCGGACCCATGCTGTGCGAGTCGATGGCGCTCTGGCACGATCAGAGGGTCCGCGCTGTCGTTTCTGCGGAGTCCGAGGACGTCTTGTTCGCCCTGGGTTTGTGCGACGGCCTCGGCGTCGCGCGCGCGACGCTTCACTACGTTGTCGAGCCTCTGTTCATGGACGCCCCGCCCCGCCGTGGTCAACGGCTGCCGGGGATCGGTAACTTCCGTGGCGAGCATCGCCTTCGCAGGAGCCTCGGTCGATGACGATCGACCAGGCCAAGGAGGCGGAGATCCGCCGCCTGCACTTCGCCGAGCACTGGAAGGTCGGCACCATCGCGACGCAGCTCGGTCTGCACCACGACACCGTCGAGCGCGTGCTCGGCCTCGGCAAGGGGGCGCGCTCGCTGCCCATCGTTCGCGACGCGGAGGCCGCGATGAGCGAGGTGCCTTTGCCGCTGCGCGGCTACGAGGCCTTCGTCATCGAGACGCTGACGCAGTATCCCCGGCTCCGCGCCACGCGCCTGTACGACATGCTGGTGGAGCGCGGCTACGAGGGCAGCATCCGCACGGTGCGACGGCATGTCCGGCTCGTGCGCCCGGCGCCTCAGAGCGAGGCCTTCCTCCGCGTCGAGCCGCTCATCGCCGAGCAGGCCCAGATCGACTGGGCCTATATCGGCAAGCTGTGCGTCGCGGGAGGCACGCGTCAGCTCTGGGCCTTCGTCATGGTCCTGTCGTACTCGCGCGCGATCTGGGGCGAGCTCGTGCTCGATCTGTCCGCGAGCTCGCTCCGCCGCTCGCTCGTGCGCGCGTGCTGCTACTTCGGCGGCGCGACCAGACAGTGGCTCTTCGACAACCCCAAGACCGTTGTCATCGAGCGCCACGGCGACGCGGTGCGCTTCCACCCGGACCTGCTCTCGCTCGCCGGGCAGCTCTGCGTCGCGCCGCGGCTCTGCGCCGTGCGCAAGCCGCAGCACAAGGGCAAGGTTGAGCGAGCGATCCGCTTCCTGCGCGACCGCTTCTTCGCCGCGCGGACGATTCGTGACCTCGATCAGGGCAACGCCGAGCTGCTCGCCTTCCTCGACGAGATCGCCAACGTGCGCCCGCACCCGCGGTGGCCTGAGCGGCGCGTCGACCAGGTGCTCGCGGAGGAAAGGACGCGGCTGCTCGCGCTGCCCGACCCGCTGCCGGAGACCGACCTCGTCGAGCCCGTGTCCGTCGACAAGACCGCCTTCGTGCACTTCGACGGAAACCGCTATTCGGCGCCGTCGATCCACCACGGCAAGACGCTGACGCTCGTCGCCAGTGACAGGACCGTGCGGCTCTCGGACGGCAGCACCGAGGTAGCGCGGCACGCGCGCTGCTGGGGACGACGCCAGATCATCGAGGCGCCCGAGCATCGTGCCGAGCTGCTCGACCACAAGCGCGCCGCGCGCGAGGCCAAGGGGCGAGATCGGCTCGGCGCCGCGATCCCCGGCTTCGAGATCCTGCAAGCGCGCTGGGTCGAGGCCGGTCGCAACGTCGGCTTCATGACCGCCAAGGCCCTGCGCCTTCTCGACCTGTACGGCGTCGAGATCCTGGGCGCTGCGGCGCGCGAGGCCATCGCCCGCGGCACCCACGATCCCGGCGCCCTCGCCGTGCTCTGCGAGGAGCGCCGCCGCGCCGCCGACGGCCCCGTCCCCATCGACATCGATCTCGGAGCCCACGTCCCCGATCGCGACGTGATCCCCCACGACCTGGAGTCCTACGATGCCCAACGATGACGTCGCCGAGCTGATTCGCTCTCTCGGCGTACGCGTGTCGCGCGAGGCGCTGCTCGCGCTCATCGCGCACGCCACCACGGCGCGCCTGTCGCCGGTGCAGACCTTCGAGGAGCTCGCCGCCATCGCCCGCCGCGAGCGCGCGGAGCGCAACCTCGCCGCGCGCGCCAAGGCGGCGACCCTCGGCGCCTTCAAGCCCCTTGAACGCTTCGACTGGAACCACCCGCGCACGATCCAGCGTGAGCTCGTCGAGGAGCTGATGACCCTCGACTTCATCGCCAAGGGGCACAACGTCCTGCTCCGAGGTCCGAGCGGCGTCGGCAAGACCATGCTCGCCCAGAACCTCGGCATGCTCGCGCTCCAGCGCGGCTACACCGTGCGCTTCACGACGCTGTCGGCCGCGCTCGCCGATCTGCTCAAGCAGGAGTCGCTGCCGGCCCTGGAGCGGCGGCTGCGGAAATACACGGCCCCGTCGCTGCTGATCCTGGACGAGATCGGCTACCTGCCGTGCAGCCGTCAGTCCGCCGACCTGCTCTACAACATCATCAGCCGCAGGCACGAGAGCCGCTCGCTCGTGCTGACGACGAACTTGCCATTCAAGCAGTGGAGCACGGTGTTTCCAGGCGCGGCGTGCGTCTCGGCGCTGATCGACCGCTTCGTCCAGCACTGCCACATCCTCGACATCGATGCCGACTCGTGGCGGCAGAAGGAGTCGCTGGCCATGAGCGAGGCGCGCTCCAGGCCGAGGGCGGAGGCCGCAGAGCCGCCTGCGCCCGCGGCAACGAAGCGGCGCTGACCCGGGCGAGATCGGGTCAGATTTCCGCGGCGCCCAGGGTGAGATTCCCGCGGGCGCCGCGGTCATTTCTCTGCGGACGCGAGGGTCACGTTTCCGCGGATTGTCGCGGTCAGATTCCTGCGGATTTTCGAGGCCATCTACAGACCCAGCTGCTGTCCAGCGCCATAGGGTAGGTCACGCGGCGCGGTCGCCTCATCGTGACGTTGCCGGACACACACCCTCGATCGTGCGGATGTCGTAGCCGGCTTCCAGCAGGTGCGTGGCGAAGGAGTGGCGCAGGGTGTGGCAGCTCGCGCGCCTCGACAGACCGGCGGCGAGGGCGGTCTCTCGCACCGTGCGCTAGAGCACCGTCGCGTGCAGATGATGCCGCCGGAGCTGCTCGCCATCGCGCTAGCGTACACGATGCCTGAGCGGAGAGCAGCGCCGTGTCGAGGAGCACCGCGGCGTGGTCCGCACCTTCCGGCGGACCGGAGCAGGCGGTTTATGAGAGGATGGGCTGCCTGATGAGGAGAGCGTGTTCTCCCGGGTGCGGCCTGGAGGCCGTCTCCTTTAGCTCGGATCCCCTGGATTGGGCGTGGGTCGGCGTGGCCCTGCTCGTGCCCGTCGGCATGGGCGCCGCGCTCGTCCTCGGCCTCCGGCGCCGTCGCTGACGTGGTAGGCTTGTACCCCGCGGGGGGGGCGCCGATTGCTACGGGCGGCGCGAGGCGGGGGAGCGGCCGCGGGCGTCAAGGTGGATGGATGCCGACGAGTTCGGGGACGTCAATGTCCACCTGGTCGAGAGCGGAGGGGCCGCGTCGATGTCCGCCTGGATGTCCGCCTGGTTGAGGGCGGAGCGCCGCCGTCGAGCTACCCGAGTTCGTGCCGCGCCGCTCGGCAAGGGGCTCGAGGCGAGCTTGGCGGCTTCTCCCGCGGCGGCGCGGGCGCGAAGGTCGAGGCGCACATCGGCGAGTTTGGGGCCATGGTCCGCCACTTGGTCGAGCCCGGCCACATCGCCGCCGAGGGCGGAGCGGCCGGCGTCGGCGGTATGGGCGCGCCGCGGGGCGCCCCTCGGCCAGAAGAGCATCTCCTCCAGCTGCGCGCAGCGCCGCTCCAAACGACGCTTGAGCCCTCCTTTGCTGAACGGCCAACTCTGCAAAATGTTTCGGCATCCGGCCACGATCACGCTGATGAGGCGGTCGGTTTACGCCGTCGTAAACCGGGTATGGAGTCGACCCGGCCGCGTCCATCGGTACGGTGGGATAGATGGCCTCCCCTGACCGGCAGCCCCCGCGGGGCACGCAGCCGCCACAGCCGCCGCAGGCCCCTCAGTCGCCGCAGCCCTCCCCGCATCCGCCGCAGCCCTCGCCGCTGGTCCAGGCCCTCACTGCTGCCGCGCCCGCGCTGGCCGTGGGCTTGCCGGTGATCGTTAAGCTGCTCACCGAGGACCGCACCGATCCCCACGCGCAGGAGATGCAGGTCGCCCTGGAGCGCCATCAGCTCGAGCAGGAGCGGCGGGAGCTCGCGCGAAGGGAGCGGGCGCTCGAGCGCCGGGCGGCGGAGCTGGAGCGGGAGCACAAGCGCCTCCAGGAAGAAGCTGCGCGCCTGGAGCCCACGCCGGGCGGCGATGGCGGGCGCTTCCAGCGCCGCAGGAGGCCCCCGCCGCCCCGCTTCGTGACGACCTACGGCTTCGACGAACGTCACCAAGAGAGGCTGCTGGTGCCGGAATTCATAACCTATGCCTGGTGCGCTGCCTTCTGGTACCAGACGCCGTCGAAGGTGCGTGCGCAGGTGTCGAAGGCGCGCCGGAGCCAGTACGCACGGATCGCGCGGCTGCCGCCCCTTCTCGGTGAAAAGCTCGATAGGGCCGGCGTCCCGTTCTACGCGCTGCGCTTCGTGGCGTACGCTGAGACGGCCGTGGAGCAGGAGGAGAGGGCCCGCAAGATCCTCGCGGGCGAGCGTCCGCCACGCCGGATGCCGCCACCGCCGGAAGAGCCGAAGCCCTCCAGGGCGACCAAGCGCCCGAGGGGACGCCCCGCCTACCCCCGCGCACAGCCCCGCGACAAGAACAAGCCCCGAGCCGATGAGCAGAGCAGCCCCACCGCGCAGCCCTACGGAGACGAGGCCGCCGAGCAGCAGGACACCCAGCTCCGCGAGCTCATGTCCCTGTTGACCCTCCACTTCGCCAGCAAGCTCGAAGGCAACAGCGACCCCGACAACGAAAGCGCCGGCGAAGACCTCGACGAGGACGCGCCGCTCTAGGGCGCACAGCGGTCGCGCTCCGGGCGCTCGAGGAGCACGAGCTCGACGTCAGCGCGCTCGATGAGTTCGCGCTCCAAGGGCCTCCGGCCGCGGCCGTGCTCAGCGCCTTCAACGCCGGCGCGCGCCACCGCGGCGGAGCTGTTCATGGAGCGCGAGGAGCTCCAGGAACTCGGCGCCGAGGCGCAGTACGCGGCGATCCTCGCCTGGGCGGAGCCGCGCGCACGTCTTGCTCGGCGCGCGCATCGCCCGGTCCGTGCGCCCCGGTCTCCTCGCGCACCAAGGACTGCCAGCCGCTCCGCTCGGGCCGCCTGCTCCCCGAGAGGGGAACAAGGGCGGACGTCGCCCGTGCTGGCCCTTCGCGCCCCGATTGCCGATCCTATTCAGGGAAACGGAGCGTCTCGACCTTGTTGCCGTCCTGCCCCGTCACCATCTCGTCAGACCAATACCAGCTCGTGCCGCCCTTGCCCGGTGGTCCCAGCTCGTACGTGACCCCCTCGAGCTCGAGCTGATCCTTGTCCAGGTAGGCGATGCCGATCGAGTCGCCGCCACGCCCGGGACCGCCGTAGCCGCCGGGGCCACCGGGGCCACCGTCGGCCCCCTGACAGGACCACATGCCGTCGCCGAAGGAGCCGCCCGGCGCGCCTCGGCCGCCGTCGCCGCCGTCCTCGGGGGGCCCGCCTTCGCCGCCTGGGCCTGCGTCGAGGGTGGTGATGAGCGTATCGCGCACGGTCACCTTGGCATGCAGCGCGACGATGCCGATGGCCGGGTGCCCGTTTCCGCCCCCTCGGCCGCCCCTGCCGCCGCAGCCGCCAGCGCCTCCGGAGCCGCCGCCGGCGCCTCCCTTGGTGGCCACACCGCACAGCGCGCATCCGCCTCGCTGACCGCCCCCTCCGCCGCCGCCCTGGCCCGGCGTGCCCCTTTCGCCGTCGCCGGCCTTGCCCCCTTCCCAGCCTGTCTCGGTGATGCGCCCGATGCCCTCGCCGATCGCGCCCACCGTCCCCGGGTTCCCAGCGCTCCCGGGGTCCCCCTGCTCACAGCCGAAGTTTTCCCGCTCCGCACGTCCACCGCGTCCTGTGCTCGTGGGGTTCGACGCCGCGGGCGAGCCGGTGCCCCCGTCCTGAGCGCCGTCGGGCATCCCGTCGCCGCCTTTGCCGCCGAAGCTCGGGATTCCTCCGCCGCAGCGCAAGTACGAGCTCACCAACAATGGGTGCGAGACCGGCGACAGCGGTGGGCTTCACGTCAGACCGGCCAGACCCGGCGATGGCGCGCGGATGTCCAGGCATGCCGATCCAGCGGGCGCACGGCGACGCTGAACGCGGGCACCACATCGGGGCCCTGCGCACGCCGATCGAGCACGAGACCATGGGCGCGCCGGCCGACATCGCAGGCGCCGCGACGTGGAAGACGTAGAACCAGAGGGTGACGCACGGGTCGGCGGGCTCGGTGACCGGCCGACGCTGACGGCCTCGAACCCCGGTCCGCCAGCGCCGAGTTCGACGCCTATTCTTCGCCCAGAAGCGCGCGCATCTTGTCGAGCAGATCTCGCCTGACCCGCTGCCGGTTCAGGTCGTCCTCGTAACCGGCCTCGACGGGTGACACCTTGACGACGCCTTTGATCATCATAAGAGCGTCGATCATTCGCTCCGCCTCATGGTCATCCAAGTCACGCCGGAAGTGAACAACCAGACCCTTGGCGCTCATTGCAACCGCGCTCTCCGCGTGATGGTCTCCCCGGATTCCCGACACCCGATGATGTCGCGTAGCGCGCCAATGGCCCTTGTGCGTCGCTTGTATATCGTGGAGAGAGGCACCCCTGCGTCTTGGGCTACCTGGGCCATCGGAACTCCGTTCAGGTCGTGTTCTACGAGAACAAATCGCAGCTCCGGAACGAGCTGATTCACCGCATCGATGGTGCTGGCCCTGACGTTGTCGGACTCGAGCACAGCAGCAGCATCCGGCGCCGGATCAAGCACCTCGATCAGATCGACCAGCTCCTCCCTGCGGTGCTGCGCACGCTCGTGGTAGTGCGCGGCAACGTGTACGGTGATCGTGTTCAACCAGCGCTCCGGCCTGCCGAGCTTCGGATCGAACCTGTGCCAGCTCTCGCAGACATTGAGCCAGACTTGGCCCGCGACGTCGCCACGGTGGCACCGTGGGACCCCCAGCCTCTCCAACCAGCGCAGCACGGAGCGAACCAACATCGGGCAAAACAAGCGCGCGTACGCCTCAGCGCGCTTGCCTTCGCTGGGACGATCCATGGCCTTACTCCCCTTGGGCAATCGCACCTACGATGAGCGCGAGGCACGGCTACGCTCACCCATGGCTCCCTACTCCCGGAGATGTCTTGTTCAGAGGAGAGCGCTCGGCCTCCTCCGAATCGGACGCGTCGGCAGAGCTCGGCCCCGCTTCGTCACGCTGTAGCGGGAAGCTCGTCAGCGTCCCCGCGCGCCGGGCGAGCTCGGCCCCCATGGCGGCGCGGACAGGCAGCGGCGACCGAAGCCGCGGCAGTGGAGGCGGCGGTAGCTTCGCCCGCGGGCTTCTGGCCGCAAGCTCGGGAGACGGCACCACAGGCGGAGGAACGTCGGGCGCGCGCGGAGGTATCGTCGGCGGAGTCAGCGGCGCCGACTCCGCGCGACGCGCCGAGCTCTCGCGCTTGGTGACGGGCTCGCCGACCTGCATCATCACGGTCTCCTCTGCGTCCGCTCGACGATCGTCGTGTAGCCGCCACAGGCGCTCCCAGTACCGAGCAGGCGTGCCGGTGAAGGCCTCGAGCTGCCGGGCGAGGCCGGGCGTCATCGGGAGGTCGCTCCTCAGGAGCCGCTCCACCTCGCTCGGCTCCAAGCCCGTGCTCTCGGCCAGCTTCCTCCTCCACGAAGGCATCGTCGCGCAGCACGACTCGAGGACCCTTCCTGGCGAGGGGACGGGGCGCGCGCGGACGTCTGTCAGCGCGGCGAGCACCGCATCGACGTGACAGTCCAGAAGGCGCCGGTATCGGTCCCGCTCCGCCGCTGCCTGGTCCTTCGCATCGGTGAGGGCGGCCTCCTCGTCATCATGAGCGAGCTCGCGCGCCTCGCGAAGCCCTCGCGCCCGTCCCAGCGCTTCGCGCGCGGTGACCGCGTAGCCGATCGCGACGCAGGCTATCATCGCGAGCCCGAGCGGCGAGATGAGCCACATCGCACCAAGTAGATCCTCCATCGTATTCATCGCGTTTCGTCTCCTGGACGTGAGCGTTCTTGTCGGGGCACAAGGCGGATCTTCGCCTTATGCCGTCCGAAGACGTCACCAGGGTCACCGCCTGCTAGCTGCCGAAGGACGGCCGAGGATTCAGCGAAGCTGCCGGAGGAGCGCTTCGCGCTCGGCGACAAGCCGCCCACGGGGGAACTCCCGCGCGTGGGTGTTCAGCAGCCGGAGAGCCTCGACATTCGCCGTGGCGTTGCGGGCCTCGACGGCCCTCCGAGCCTGGGTGATCAGGCTCATCTCGCGCTCGCTGCGGGTCGGTCGAACGGCGCTCACCGAAGACGCGGGCCGGCGCTCGGTCGTCGTCGAGGGAGCGGGCCTGCTGCTCGCCACCACCTGCGCGCGCGCGCTTCCTTGCTCCGTCGACGACGAGATCTCGCGCGCGATCGTCGCGGCCAGTGGCGCCGCGCTGTGCGCGCGTTCTCCGCCGGTGGGCGCCGAGGCGCTGGGCGCGCCGTCTCGCGCAGGGAACGCGGCAGCCTCCTGGGCAGCGTGCGGGGTGGCAGGGACCGCAGCCGCCCCGAGCCACGATTCCGGGTCGGGCAACGATGCCGCCGAGGAGACGAGCGCGCCGGTCAGCACGACGAGCCCGCCCTGGACAAGGATCCTCACGCCCAGACGGCGCAGCAAGGCCACCCACGACACGCGACGGCGGAAGCCCAGTGCAAGCGGCACGCAGGCGCTGTCGTCCCATCCCCGAGAGCGCTGCTGCTGCTGCCACCGCTCCCGCTGCACCCTGAGCGCCTTGTGCGCCCGCCAGTGTCGCGTTCTCACCGTGTCCAGCGGAAGTCCCTGCTCGGCCGCGATCTCGGCGAGTGGAACCCCTTGGAGGTCGTGCTTGATCAGAACATCTCGGTACTTGGGATCGAGTCGGTCCAGAAGCTGCCGCGTGATCTCTTCCCGCTGCCGTCTCCGGAGCAGTTCTTCCGGCGTGGGGCACTCATCTTGGATCTCGCACCCATCGAACGATGTCAGCACCTCGCCGCGGCGGTGTGCGTCACGGACGTGATTGCGCGCCTGGTTGATGGCGATCGTGACGCGGTACGGGGCTGGGTCTGCCCCCGGGTCGAGCCGCTTGTCGGCCTCCAGGCCCCGCAGCAGCGCGTCCTGGGCCACATCCTCGGCGTTTCGCGCCGGCACACCGTGGCGCCGGGCGAGGCGTCGGAAGAGCTCGAAGCCGGGGGAGACGCTCGCTGGCTTGTCCACGGTAAGCAGCACACTTGAGCCAACCCAAACGCTTCAGAGAAAAGAAGCAACGAGCGATTTTTGGTCGGATAGAGCGCGCCAAATGCCACATTTGACTACACTGAAGCGGTCTTATCAGGACGGCCGAGCTTGTTGCGTCATACGGCCGCCGATTCTCACCCAAACGGCCGACTTGTCGCGGCCCCCGCCGGTTGACGCCGAACGGCCGGCGGAAGTACCGTCGCCGGATGCGTTGCATTGCGCATTCGCTCTCGATTTCTCTCCTGCTCGGGGTCGCAACGGGCTTCCCGACCTCGGCCAGCGCCAAGGATGGCCCCCCGAAGGCGCAACAGGCTTCACGAAGTCTGCCTGCTCCGCCGATCTCCGCCCCACAGGCAAGACGGCGCGACAGCGCATCGGTCAAAGACCATGTTCGCCGTGGTCAGAGAGCGCGCCATGCCGGGCGGTGGATGGACGCATACGCTGCCTACAAGGCTGCTTTCGAGGCCGCAGACCCGACGACCAGCACCGAGCGGGAGCGGGCGGAGATCGCCGGCGAGCTCGGCCTCTGCGAGGTCGCGTTGCACAAGTATCGCGATGCGGCCGAGCACCTTGCCAAGAGCCTCGAACAGCGCGAAGCGCTCCCGGACGCGCTCGAGCGGCGATTCGAGGCAGGCCAGCGCGAGGCAGTGAAGCGCGTCGCCACGCTCGTGCTCTCGGTCGATCCGCCCGACGCCGAGGTGCTCATCGGCGGCGAGCGCATCGGGAGGACCGCGCGGACCTACACGCTCTTCTTCGAGCCGGGCAAGCACGTCATGGTGCGGGCTCACGCACCGGGCCGCACGGAGGCGTTTCAGAGTTTCCGCAGCGTGGTGGGCGCGGAGCACGAGATGACGCTGGAGCTGCTCCCCCTTGCGGTGGCGAGCAGCGCCCACGAGGCGAGCAGCGCCCAGGACACCGCACCAGCGACGCCGCCCCCCTTGCGCACGTTGCCCGCTGCGCGCGCGCAGACTCCCAGCCCGCGGGCCTCCTGGCCGGGGACGCTGCGCATCACGGGGATCGCCGTCACGACGGCTGGCGTGACGGTGGGCACCATCCTCATGGTCCGGGCGGGCAAGCTCGACGACGATCTGAGCGCCCGGCGAGCTCGGCTCCAAAGTGAGCCGTCATCGAGCGCGTCGATGTGCTGGCAAGCGCCTCGGGACTCGCCGTGTGGCGAGCTGGCGCGCCTGCTGGACGCGCGCAACATGCACGGTCGCGCCGGTCTGGCCGCGGTGATCACCGGCGGTGTCGTCGGTGCCGTGACCGCCGCGTCGTTCCTCACGGACTTCTCCTTCCTGCGATTCACGCCGGCTCAGGACCATGTCGATGTCTCACCCGTGGCGAATGGGAGCGAAATCGGCGCGCGAATCCAGGGGGTATGGTGAGCGCGCGGGGGGCCGAGAGAACGGGTTCGCTGGCGGGCCGAAGCGCCGTGACGTCGGTCGCCGCTCTCGCTCTCTGCGTGTGGGGAGCTAGCACGCTGACAGCTTGCGCGGCGTATCCCGATGATTGCTCGGCAAAGATGGCGTGTGCTCCGGATCCGGAGCACACGCCCGACCCGTGCGCGGGAGAGCCCGGCACAGCGCCAGCGCTCGACAAGTGCGGGGTGTTCGTCAGCGAGGAGGGCGACGACAACAGCGCCGGAACGAAGGGCGCGCCCGTGAGGACGTTGCAGCACGCGATCGGGCTCGCCGCGCACGGGCGAAGCCACGGCGAGTTGCCGACCCGGCGCGTGTACGCGTGCGGCGGGTTGTTCGAGGAGGAGATCGCGCTGCCCTCGGGGGTGGACCTGTGGGGCGGGCGCCTCTGCGATCACGGCGACGATTGGTCGTATGACGGGTCGTTCGGCGGACCGGATCACCCGACGATCATTGCCCCGCCGGTGGGGATCCCGCTGCGGGTGATCACGGGAGAAGACGAGGACGGGCCGTCGACGATCTTCGGCGTGCGCGTCGTGGCGGCGGATGCCTCGGCGAGCGATGGCAAGTCGTCGATCGCGATGATCTTGAGCGAAGGGACCAAGGCGAACCTGGTGTCGAGCAAGGTCGTCGCGGGCGCAGGCAAGGAGGGTAAGCCGGGCGATGACGCGCCGAGCTTCCGCGCGAACGCCGGCGTGGTGGGGAACGACGGCGCGGACGCCTGCACCGCCGACGTGGCGATGGGCGCCCTTCCTGTCGTGACGGCGTGCGGCGATGGGATCGAGTCGACGGGCGGGTACGGCGGAGACGGCGGGATGGAGACGGGCGGGGATGGTGCTCCAGGGCTGCCGGAGCCGGCCGGCAATCCGGACCACCGCGGTCTGGCTGGCCGCGGCGCGTCCGGCATGCCGTGCACAAACGGGGGCCGCGGAGCAGACGGCGCCGATGCGGAGCACGCTGCCGGAGCGGTTGGCGTTGGTCGTCTGGGCCTTGACGGATGGATCGGCGTCCGCGGCGAGGACGGCAAGCGGGGCGGCGTCGGCCAAGGCGGCGGCGGGGGTGGCGGCAACAGGTCGCGCAGCTTCACGTTCGCATGTCCGACAGGCCGGCCCCAGGGCGGTGCGGCCGGAGGATCAGGGGGCAGCGGCGGCTGCGGTGGCAAGGGAGGCCAGGGGGGCGACTACGGCGGCGCGAGCATCGCGATAATGGCGTTGCAAGGGAGCGCCCTGACGGTCAAGGCCAGCGAGGTCCTCGGAGGCAAGGGCGGCGATGGCGGCGTCGGCGGAACGGGCCAACCCGGCGGTGGCGGGTTTGTCGGGGGTTCCGGTGGCACGCCCCCCGCGGGTCTCGGTGATATGTGGCGTGGGTGCAGCGGCGGAGCCGGAGGCAACGGCGGCCGCGGGGGCGACGGCGGCGGCGGTCTCGGGGGCGCGTCCTTCGGCATCGCCTCCATGAGCGCCTCCGTGAACCTTCTGGAGGATGCGATCGTCTTGCCCGGACAACCTGGCCAGGGTGGTCGTCCTAGCAATGCAGTCACCGACGACGCACCAGGCCGGGGGCAAGCGGGACCTGCGCTGTTCTGGTACAGGTTCGATGCGCCAGATCCCGAACCGCCTCAATGAGCCGCCCTGCGCTGGCGACACACCTCAAGAGACGCACATGAGAAAGTCCACTGCTGCTACGCTGTGCCTTCTGTTGTCACCGTGGGCGACCGGCTGCGGAACTGTGCCCGACGTGAACGACCCTGGCGCGCCTTGCGAGGGCACCTCGTGTGATGACGAGCCGCCCCCGGAGTCGGTCTGCATCGAGCACGTCGCCGCCCGTATCGTCGACGACGGCTGCGGCGTGTTCGTCGCTGGAAACTACGGTGGCGGCGACGACAGGAACCCCGGCACGAAGGCGAAGCCGGTGTACACCGTCGCGCGTGCCATCGAGCTCGCGCGCGCTGGACGAGGGCGCGTGTTCCTCTGCAACGACATCTTCGAGGAGGAGCCGATCACGTTGCCTTCTGGCGTGGACATCCTCGGCGGCTTCAACTGCCGGAAATGGGTGCCCGACTCCACGCGCCCGCGGTCCACGCTATATTACAGGCAGTTCTACGATACCCTGATGACGATCGAGCCCGCGGGCCCCGACGACCAGGGGGCAGCGGACGGCGTCTCGACGCTCGCCGATCTCGATTTCCACACGTCAGCCACGATCGGCGTGATCGCTCAGTCCAACACGGCGGTGGAGATCCTGCGGAGCGAGATCCGCGTACTCAGCGGAAGGGGAGGCAGCGATGGCGAGAAGTGGCCCTTCTACAGCCCCCCCGACGGACAGGACGGCACGTTCGCCGCGGAGGCGTGCTCGGCGGCCATCGTCGCCGGCGGGGCTGCCGCCGTGAACCGGTGCGAGAGCGGGCTCACGAGCATCGGCGGCAAGGGAGGGGACGGGCTGGCCGACAGCGCCGAGGATGGAGGCGACGGTGAGCCCGTCCCGGAGCGACAACCATCGCCCTCGGGCATCGGTGGTACGGCGGAGCAGGAGAATGTCCGCTGCTACGACGGGTCCGACGGGGGCCCCGGGGCTCCGGGAACACAGGGCGCCCCCGGCGAGGGCATCGGGCGCCTCACCGAGAGAGGATGGGAGGGCGACACGGGGGCCGAGGGGAGTTGGGGCACGCCGGGTCAAGGCGGGGGCGGGGGCGGCGGTCGTCGCGGCGGACTCGCCGTGTGCGGCGTGGCCTCCAACGGAGGCGCGGGAGGAGGCTCGGGCGGGGCCGGCGGTTGTGGTGGCCGAGGGGGCCGCGGGGGAGCGAATGGACATCCGGCGATCGGCGTCGTCGCGCTTCACGCCCGCTTGACCGTGCGCGACAGCGCGATCATCACGGGTCCCGGCGGCACGGGCGGCGACGGCGGGCCGCCCCAGGAGGGCGGCAGAGGCGGCAGAGGCGCACCGGGCGCCGCCCTGCTAGACGTCTTTCAGGCCTGCATGGGGGGCCGCGGCGGCCAGGGAGGGCCTGGCGGCTACGGCGGACCGGGGCGCGGCGGCGACTCGATCGGCGTCGCCTACCTCGACGACGATCAGCTCACGCTCGAGGGCGTCACCTTCGAGATCGGACAGCCGGGCCAGGGCGGCACGAGCTGGAACTACGATGGCAGCACGACGGTGGGGGAGAGCGGCGAGGCCCACGAGACGCTTAGGTTTCCCGAATAGCCGAAGTCACGTCCTGGGAGAGCGGCACGGACTCCACGACGGCTGCCACGATTGCAGGAGGGCGGGCAGCGAAACGAACCGCCGTGACGCCAAGAAACCGTGGGAGTAGGAGGGGACATGCCGGGATCGCCCCCTCGGCTCTCCTCTTGGCGATCTCGGCGGCTTTTCTGCTGTTCGGAGCGACTTCCAGCAGTGGTGCTACGACGACGCCACGGGCTCCGAGTTCACGGGCCAACTCGCCAGGAAGCTCGAGGCCCAGGCGACCATGGCGGCCGGCGGCTCGCCTTCACCGTCCCACGAAGCGACCAGCGCTTCGAGCTCACGGGTGGCAGCTTCAAACTCGCGCTTCGCAGCGATGCCCCATGGAGTCATCGGCGGGTCGAGGAGCACGCGAATCTTCGCGAGCGCGTCGATCAACTCGTCCTTGCGAAGGACTCCATCCGTCTCCACCACGCGGTAGCAGGAACCGCTCTGCATCTCTGGCATCAGGGGCCACACGATGCAGTAGAGCGCCGCGAGCACCGTGAGCACCGCGATGAGCGACTGCGTCAGGTTGCTCGCTTCGATCTGGACGCCGGGTGCCGGCTCATCGGACGGCGATGGCTCCACCCACCTGTGCTGGTCCGTGAACAGGCAGTCGTAGAGTCTAGCCTCCCCGGGGAGGCGCAGGCCCGGCATCACATCGGGCACGAGCACGGTGCCGATCTCCGGCGGCATGCGTTCGCACCCGAAGGTCGCTTCGATATCGCCGGAAATCCACTCCGCGCATGGCTGTTCATCGGGCAACAGATCGAAGGTGGCGTATTCCCTCCTGACGATGGCGAACTTTCGTCCATCGTCAGGACGAGCGACGAACCGCGGATCGAACGGGCTGCGCGGAACGATAAAATGGAACCCGAGAAACTTGACCGAGAACGAGTCCCTCGTTCGCTTCACGATATCGATCGCGCGTTCGCTATGGACGATGTAGTACGGGACCAGAAAGCTCACATGGAACCACAGCTTTCGCCCCGTAGACTCCGGCATGTCGATCGAAAAAGAGTAACAGGCGTCGCAGCCTCCGGCGGGGAGATGCAGCGAGTGGTTCATGAACCTACCAGGGAATCCGTCTCGGATGCGACGCCGCAGGTCGCGCCATCGGTCGCTCTTCGATGCCTGGATCCGCGCGCGCACCAGCCTGTCGTGCTCTTCGGTCTCCATGCATCGCTGGACGTCGATATCGCCGTCATCCATCATCCCAACCCCACGGGGATAGTATCGATAGACGATATCGAGCAGCTCATCAATGCTGTGCTTCATAGACTCTCCATCCTTGGACCGATGTGTCTGCATCATCCATCCAGCAGCGGGCTCTACAACAGGCGGACAGCGGCGCGGATCTCCACGACGTCTAGGAGGAAGCTCCGGGCCTCCGGTCGAACGGTCAACTCGCCAGGAACCTGGAAGCCCAAGCGACCATGGAGGCTGGCGGCTCGCCTTCACCATCCGGTGCCAGCCTGAAGCCACCCGAAGTTAATTCCGGCGTTCAGCTCGGATGCGTCTGCCTGCACCGGAACGACACTGAGGACGAGCGAGCACTCATGCGCGAGTGCGATCACCACGTGGCGGCACGCCCGTACAGGGGCGTTCTGGAAGTACGGGCGCCTCGTCCGCTTTCGCGTGACTGTCAGCGCCCCCTCAAGGGATTGCAGAAGAAGTCCCGAACCCGAGGTCGCCCTCCCCGAGCCATGTCAAACTGGCCCCGGCTGGGGCGAGCATGGTTAGGATTTGCGGCACAGTCCAGCACCCCGCGAGGAACGCTTGTAACTCGTCGACGCCGCAAAAATACCGAGAATACGGAATATCGAATCCGTCAATCTCAACCAGTGCACGAAAGTCCCCACCCGGAGCTGGATCTCGCTCTGGAAGCCAGACACGAACGACGACATCGTGAACGTCGCTCGATCCGGCCAGTGTCATTTGGAGCGTGCGCGTCAACGCTCTGGTGGTCGCATGAGCGCTCATTGATCAGTCCTTGCATCTCTTGATGCATTCAGCATAAGCATTATTGCACGCTTCCCAGCATCTCCGACGAGCCGGCTTATCCGCCTCAGGGAGTTTGCGACATTCCGCCTCGCAAGCTTCCGCCCTTTCCTCGCAAATCTTCAGACAAGGGCTGTTTTCGCATCTTTCTCGACAGCTACGATACTTCACATAGGCGCTATCACCGCATGCCCTTCGCTGCGCTTCGCTCTCAGGTTTGCCACATGCGACAGAATCAGCCTCGTAGTCCACCTGGCACTTCTCGTGGCATGGGCTCTGGGTCACGATGTTGCAGACGGGAGAAGACGGATCCATGTCCTGCGGCTCCAGTGGCGGTACGGGCCCGAAGCCTCCGGACCCCGTCGAGCCGAAGCCGTAGCCGCCGACACCTGTCGCGGTTATGATGATACCGCCGACACCTCCCTCGCCCTCACTTCGGAGGTAGCAGTCTCCGACATCGAAGTTGCATCCCATCAAACAGAAACATAGAACAGTCACCAACTTGTTCATTTTGACTCCCCACCAAACCTCCAAATAGGCCCAGCGGTAACCATCACGACCCAGCCATCAGGAAGAACAAGGCTACTCCCGCCAGCCCAGTCTACATTGACGCTTACGGACGCGCCCAGACGCCCAGCAACGAACCAGTCGGATTGTGCGCGGCCACCTGGAGCAAGTCCCATAACACGGTCACAGATCATGATCCCGCACACGGGCATCGAATAGAACGAAAGGGACGGCCCAAGACTGACATTGCCTGTCTTCGTGACGTAACCAAGAGTGAGTGCCGTTCGATCGTAGACGCCTACACGTGTGCCTGGGACGATGCTGAGCATGTTGTGCACTTCGATGCGGAAATCCTTCTCTCTGCGCCAGAGCCATCCGACGAAAGGACTCACCGCAAGTCTTGGCTCGGTCCCGATCTGGATCCCACCCACACTCACGCCTCCGGTGACCTCGATGGCTTGTGCCGGCGCCGGGACAACGACGAGCCCACAAGCGCAGAGCACGAAGACCTTGCCGTGTGTGCAGATAGACATGGCGGAAGCCCGGGTCAGATCGCCTCGCACACTGTGGGGATGCGGACGATTTTCCGGACCGGTGGCGTGGACGTCAAAGAGAAAATCGGCCAGTCGGACTCAACTGGAGGCATCGACCGTCCCGGGCGCGCGCGGGTGCGCATTCGGCCAACCACTGGGGTGTTCGTCAACCACTTGGCAGGCGAACGGCCCTCGCCCAGAAATCCGCTGCGCCTCGCACGATGGCGCTTGACGATGGCAGCGGCACCGTGCTCCCGGCATGCGCTTCGGCCTCTACGACCGGAGCGGCGGAGAGGGGCCGCGCCGATCGGCTCCGGCCCCATGTGCTCGACGGCGGCCGCGCCGAGTTCCTCCTCGTCGAGCTGCTCTATGGTGAACGACCACAGCCCCGAGCGCGTGCGCCAGGCGCAGCGATCCGAAGCCTCGCCCTTGACGACCCGCGACCCCCAGCACCGGCACGGGTGCGCGCCCATGGCCCCATACAGCTCCCCCGGCCTCCCCGCGCTTGCCGCCGCAGGTGCCGGGCACAGTAACCAACCATTCGGAACCACTCAGGATTATTTCTGCGTCTCCGAATCGTTTCTCCCTTGCAGGGCGCATCGCCGAAGACGCGGCGACGCAGGGCTCAGGGCGAACGGCTCTCGCGGCCTGCATTCCGCTCGACGAGGGCTCCCAGCAGCTCGAGACCCTCGTCGAGCTCCTCGTCCGCCACGTTGCCATAACCGATCACCAGCGCGTCGCCATCGCTCGACGGCTCGGCCCGGAACTCGTCCTCGGTCGAGATCCGCAGCCCCTCGGCGCTGCAGGCGTCGGCGAAGCGCGGGCCGAAGCGCCGCCCGCCGAAGCGCACGTGCAGGTGGAAGCCGGTCTCGCCGCCGCCGGTGCGGACCCGATCGCCGTACCGGGTCCCCAGGATGGCGAGGATCGCATCAAGCCGCGCGCGGTAGCGCCGCTTCATCGCGAACGAAGACGTGGCGCTCGAGGTGGCCCTCCTCGATGAAGCGGGCCAGCGTCCGCTGGTGCGGGATGGAGCCCCGGAGGTTGGTGCGCCGCACCAGGTCCTCGATCGGGCCGACGAGGTGGGGCGGGGCGATGAGGTAGCCGACGCGCACGAAGGGCGCGAGGCACTTCGAGAACGTCCCCAGGTAGACGACGCGCTCGGCGTCGAGCGAGGCGAGCGGCGGGACGGGATGGCTGCCCCCGAGACGCTGGCGTGCGGCGCCCGCACGGGCAGCGCGGCGGCGCACGTCCCGTGGCCGGCGCGGGTCTCGAAATAGCCCGCGCTGGTGAGCTGCTCGTAGGCGTCCGTCACCAGCCGCCGGGAGATACCCAGCTCCGCCGCGAGCTGGCGCGAGGGTGGGAGCCTGGCGCCGGGCGCGAGCTCGCCGGCGACGACCGCTCTGCGCAGCCCGTCCGCCAGCTGGAGCGCCAGGGAGCGCCGCGAGGCGCGATCGAGCACGATGCCGAACACGGCATGTCGGTGATCATCTCGTCCCGCGTCGGGTCGGTAAAGATCGCGGCCACGTGATCGCCGGCGTTCACCGCCGGCGCCTGCGCCGCCGCGGGGGGAAGTTGGCGAGCTCGTCTCGAGCTCTCGCCGGGCGGCGCCGCACGAGCTCGGCCAGATTGGCGGAGGCGCTCCACCCTCGACCAGGTGGACATCGAGGGCCCCGAGCTCGCCGACGTCCACCTCGACCCCGCGGCTCCCCGCGTGCTCAACCAGGCCGCGGCACCGGCGCGCGTTCGGGGACCTCGCCGGCGGTGTGGCCGAACTCGAACCGGTAGACGGCGACGGCCCCGAGCTCGCCGACGCTGAGCACCGGTGTCCGTCACCAGCGCCCGCCGTCTCCCTCGCCCTTCGCGGCCGCTCCAGGTAGACACCGGCGAGGCCGCCGCGTTCGCGAGCTCAGACGTCAAGGCGAAAGGAGGAGCGGAGTGAAGTACCATCAACAATAGCCAACCTGTTCATTTCGACTTCACCTCGAATCTCCAAGTTGGTCCAGTGGTCAACGTCACGACCATACTTCCAGGGAGAACGCGACTACTGCCGCCCGCCCAGTCCACATGGACGCTGGTGGACACGCCCAAGGGCCCGGCGAAGTACCAGTCGGACTGGGCGCGGCCGCCTGGAGCAACCCCCACTACGCGGTACAGATCACGGCACCACACACCGGCATCGAGTAGATCGCCAGGGACGGCCCGAGACTGGTGGTGGTTGTCTTGGTGGCATACCCAAGAGTGACCGCCGTTCGATCGTAGACCCCGATACCTGCCCCTGGAACAATGCTGAGCATGTTGCGGACTTCGAGCCGGAGGTCCCCCTCGCTGCGCCAGAGCCATCCGGCGAAGGGGCTCACGGCAAACCTGGGTTCGGTCCCGATCTGGATCCCGCCCACGCTCACGCCGCCGTTGAACTCGAGTGCTTGGGCCGGTGCCGGAACCACGACGAGCGCACCGACGTAGAGCAAGCCGATCTTGCCGAGTAAGCGTATGGACATGGTGGGAGCCCTGGCCGAGCCGCGACAGACGATATGAGAGCGCGCACGATCTTTCTGGGCATGACGTGGGCGTCAAAGAGAAATTCGGCGAGCATATCCCCATGCTCTGGGGTCGACGCGTCCCGGACGGCCGCACCGCCGCGGCGAAGGGCTATGTAGCGCTCGCGCCCGCGCTCCTCGTCGCCAGCCGTCGTCGGCGTCCCCTTCGACCGCCGCGCCCTGCCGCGGAGGGGCTGCACCGAGCTCGCGCTCGATCTGCTCGTCGCTGGCGACGCGCCCGAACTCGACCAGGTGGACGGAGATCGCGCCGCGCTCGCCGATGTCCGTCCGCCTCGACCTCCGCACCCCGCCGTGGGGGCTGCGCCGCGCTCACGCTCGAGACCTCCCGCCCCGGGCGTCACAATGCGCCGAGCAGGCTCAAGGCGGCGCCGACGTGCGCCTCGACCTCCGATGGTCCGCGCCGAGCTCGGCCGCGACGATGTGCAACCCGCTGCGCTCAGCTCGAGCCCGGCTTCGGACCGGGGCGAGATTGACAAGCCGTAGCCGCAGGGACGCAATCCATGCCCTGAATCACAGTTGACGCCGCCCCTCCGCACACGCATCTGGAAAAGCTTGGAGCACGAACATGCGCCACAGGCTGAAATGGGAGGCGATCCCTGTTCTTATTCCTCTCGGTCTCACGGTGTGGGCGTGCAACTACGACGTGGGCGAGTGCTATCTTAGGGGGACGGAAGGCACAGGGGCCGGAGAACCATACCCACCGGGGTCAGCAGCTACGGGGGACTGGTTCGGGAACGGTGGCGACGTGGGGAGCGGCGCCACCGGGGAGATGGCAGGGTGCACGCCCGACAAGACATGCACAGACATGTTCGTGGCTTGCCAAGAGATCGGCGGCAAGTGCATCACGGGATATCCAGGCTGCGACAAATGGGGCCACACACCGTGTGAAAGTTGCCGCGACGCCTGCCAAAAGGAAACACAATACCCGCCAGCATGCAAATGCAGATCGTGCGGATTCAGATGATGAATGTTCCGATACAGGGCACAATACATGTTGCCGTTGGCAGGGTTGCCGGAGCGGCTCTAGCCAAGATTGCATCCCCGGTCGTGGCCGACGATGACAATCTCCTGCTGGGTCCATCAAGAGTCGTTCCGAAACGTCATCGCGCTGCGCGCGTTAGATACTGGGGGGGAGAGCCGTCTACCGATCTCAATGAAGAGCTTGCGCGTTCTGATGGGCCGCCGATCTGCGTGGCGCTTCCGCCGACACCAGGCGGCCTGATGAGCCTCTGTCGAATCTGTGCTTCCGTAGTCGAGCGCGGGCGTACGGTGTTCGTCGTTGATCTCAGCCCAGAGACCGCCGGAACATTTCCGCAAGGGCCCGGCCCAGGCATGGCTATATCCATCTATGTCGCGGATGCTCTGCTACGCAAGCCGCCCGTGGTCCAATGGTCGAAGCTCGAGACAACTTTCGCGGCTACGCTCTGGAAATTGTGGTGCCGCCGCTCGCCCGTTGCCTTTTCTAGGTTCTGTGCATCTGGGAGCATGTTCCACCCGCAGTTGGCCAACCTTGGGCGTTATCATGCCGGACTCTTTCCCCGACGGGCAGGCAATGGGCTATTACCGTCGCTCTTTGACGAGCTCCTCCTGCGACAGCTATCGCAAGAATGGCTCTCGCCAGTTAAAGTGTATGCCAACGCACTCAACGCCGGACCTGAGCTCGCTGCATGGTTTCCACACACGGGAGATCTGTACATTGCCAAACGGCTCAATGAGTGGCATCGCCATACGCGAGGCCGCATCATCGAACGTCGGAACGCGCATCACCCGAGACCTTCCGAGATGACGAGATGGTCCTTTCGATGGCGTGCGGGGAGCGAGGAGATCCTCGAGGCGCTGCCGAGCGTGCAAGCGGCCCCGCCTGTATCTATCGGAGGTGCTACCGCGTATGATCCTGACCACGTATGGGTATGCCAATTTGATGCACAAGGCACACCTTACCTGAGCCGATTTGGCGCCGCATCGTCGGGCGACAGGTTGGAATAGGGCGTATCGGATAGCGCCTGTGACGATGCGAAGTCCTTCGCCAGTGCGTCCGTTGCTGCTGGAACGCTTCTCCCCCTGGCTGTTCGTCAACCAACTGGTCGACGAACGGCCAGTCACCAGCGCCCGATGTACCCCTACCCTCGCGGCCGCTCCGTGCCCCAGCCAGGTGGCCACCGACGACCCCGAGCCCGAGCGCTCGGACGTCCACCTCGCCCCCGCGGCCGCTCCGCGCTCAGCTAGGCCGCGGCACCGGCCCGCGCTCGCGGACCTCACCGGCGACGTGGCCGATCTCGGCCGGGTGGACGGCGACGGACCCGAGCACGCGGCACTGAGCACCAGTGTCCAGTCATCAGCGCCCGATGTGGCCCTCGACCTTCGCGGCCGCTCCGCGCCCGGCGATGGATTCGACGACCCCCGAGCTCGCCGGCGTCCTCCTCGGCGTCGCGGCCGCCCCCGAGTTCGTGCTTGAGAACCTCGACGCCGCGGCCGCGCTATCTGCTAGGACGGCACGTAGGCCTCGCAGTCACTTATTCAGTGCCACCGCCATCCGGAGCTCTTCCTCCGTCTCGTTCGCCGTCCCTGCCCTCCCCTTCCTTTGCGCGTTCTCTCCGGAGTGATCATCCTATAGAACCTTACGCGATCTGCATCCCTCCTGGAAAAGTGACGCTGTATCAGCAACTTATTCATGCATCGAGGGGGCCGCTTTCGCTCCACAGCCTGCGGGGCCAAACGTACTGACGTGCGCCGAGCAGCGCTCGCATCGGCTTGCTGACGCTCAGGCCATGCCGAGCACGCGCAGGCGTCGCATCCAGGAGTATGCTATGCATGCAGGCCATGCGTCGCACGCCTCAGCACCCCCCTCCCCGCGTTCTCACGCTGGACGGGTTCGGCGCCGGGGGCTTGCCCTTGTGTGTCGTTCGCGTCCCACGACAAAGGCGGCCCACGCTGCCGCCCGGGCCGCTCGTCTCGACCTTCTTCATGGTCTTCGTGCTGACGGCGGGAAGGGGGCGAGGCCGTCATCTGGAGCAGGTCAATCTCCATGCCGGAGATATCCACCTCATCCCCGCGGGCGTGGAGCATCAGCCCCTTGATGTCGGCGACCTCGAGGGATGGATCGTGGGCTTTGATCCGACGCTGCTGAGCGCTCCGGAGCGGCTGCCGGGACGGCCACGAATCCGAGGCGATGCGAAGGACGCGCCGGTGCGCAGCCTCTTTCTCCGGGGACTGCTCCGGCTGCGACCCGGAGAGCCCCGGCGGCAGCGAATCGAGCGCCTGGTGGCCGAGATGGATACCGAGCTGCGAGAGGCCCAGTGGGGCGCGGACAACGCCGCGCTCGCATTGTTCACCCTCCTGATCACGGAGCTCATCCGCGAGCTTTCGGAGCGCGCGCCTCTGGCGTCGCCCATGCTCAGCGGGCTCGTGCAAGATGCGCTCAGGTTCATCGAGGCGCACTGTCTGGAGCCCCTCTCGCTTCAGGATGTCGCGTCGGCGGTCGGGCGCACGCCTTCGCACCTGGCCAACGCCATCCGCCGGGAGACAGGGCTGACGGTGGGGGACTGGCTGCGCGAGCATCGCGTAGCCGAGGCCCGGCGGCGGCTCCTGGAGACGGACGCGAGCATCGAGAGCATCGCAGACCAGGTTGGCTACGCCGACGTCACCCATTTCATTCGCACCTTCCGGCGCGCCCAAGGGATGACCCCCCGGGCCTTTCGCGATCAGCGCCGCCGCCCCGGGGCTTGAAGGCCCCGCCATCCGACCCCAATCCAGGCCGATCTCCGCCCCAAGCCACGCTCTGCCGGCGTGCGCCGTCGATGGCTAGAGTCAAAGCATCATGACGACTTCAGCATCCCTCGGGCGCCGCGTTCTGATCGTCGGACTTGGCATCGCCGGCATCGCCACGGCGCTGCGGCTGCACAGGGCCGGCTGGGAGCCCGTGATCATCGAGCGGGCCCCCGAGCGCCGCAAAGGCGGCTACTTCATTGCCCTCTTCGGCACGGGCCAGGCGTCCGCCAGGCGGCTCGGCGTGCTCGAGGCCATGGGCAACCGCAAGCACCCGCAAACCAAGACGTACGAGGTCGACCGGGCCAATCGTCGTCGCAAGGGCATGACCTTCGCCGACGTGCCCGGCGAGCCGCGCATGCTGCTGCGCGGCGACGTCGAGAATGCGTTGTTCAACGCGCTGCCGGAGCAGGTGGAGATCCGCTTCTCGACAGTCCCCACGGGGATGGATCCAGGAGATCGCGGCGTCGATGTCACGACGACCCACACGAAGACCGGCGAGACCGTGACCGAGCACTTCGACCTCGTGGTGGGGGCTGACGGAATGCGCTCGACCGTCCGGAAGCTCGTCTTCGGCCCGCACGAAGATTTCCTCTACCCGCTAAATTACATGATCGGGGCGGCCATCCTGAGCGAACCCGTCCGCGGCTATCACCTGCATGATGGGCTGGTCCTTGCCGAGGTCGGGCGGTCGGCGTGGGTATTCCCCTTCGCGGGCCACAACCCAGGCCTGCTCTTCTCCTACCGCGTGGACGACATCGATGCGCAGTTCCGGAGGACCCCCATCGAGTCGCTGCGCAGGGCTTACGGACCAGAACCGGCAGGGCCCGTGCTGAGCCAGCTCCTCGACGGTTTCGCGGCCGCAGACGAGTACCTGTTCGACTCGGTCAATCAGGTTCGCATGAATCGCTGGCACAAAGAGCGGGTCGTGCTGGTCGGCGACGCTGCGTGGTGCTTGACGCTGTATTCAGGGATGGGCGCTTCGACCGGCATGGCCGGGAGTGAGCTTCTGGGCAACATGCTGGAGAAGTACCCTGACGACGTGGGACGCGCGCTCGTCGCGTGGGAGGAGAAGCTGCGCCCGTTCATCACGAGCCTGCAGGCCGACGGGCTGAGAATGAGGGCGCTCTTCACACCGTCCGGGGGAGCTCAGCGGATCCTGCGCGCGGCGTTCGTCCGCCTCGCCAGCTCGCCCGTCACGCGCCCGATCCTCCGACGACTGACCATCAATGACCAGCTGAAGATGCGCGACATCGTCGCGCAGTAGGTCCCTCTGTCTCGCGTGTGGTCGTCGCCACCTCCAGCGACAACGCCGATCGCAGTGCCCCCGCCGACACCGCGGGATCTCGAGGGCCTGGATCCGCCGTGCGACCAGCATGCCGAGCGGGCCCTCCCTCTCGCGTCGGCGCAGTGCCTGCTGGTCCTCCTGGCTGAGCTGGAGCCCCGTGAACCTCGGCCTCGGCTGCTTTCGTTCTTCGCTCACGCCCCCAGACGCACGAGCCGGGCGAAACGGATCGTCAAAACCGAGGCGCGGCGCTAGGGGCAGGGCACCCCGCCGGCCGAGGCGACATTCGAGAGGCTCTGAGCGCAGGCGTTCACCAGATCTTGGGTGTCGAGCGTGACGAAGGCGTTGCCCACGTTGTTCGGGCCCACGACTCCGCACAGGGCCGGGTTGCCCGGGGTGCCAGGACTCTCCTCGACCGCGGAGCTGACGGCGATACCTCGCGAGCTACCGGTGTCTTTCAAGTAGAGGGAGACGGCGGTTAGCTGGCCCGAATAGTTGATGCACTGGGTACCGCTGACGACGAAGTCCAGCCATCCGGGCAGCGCCTCACACGGGCATACCGGCCCCGACGGCTGGCAAGTGCCGTCCTCGCAGGTGGAGCCCGCCGCGCACGAGCCGCAGGTGAGCGTGCCTCCGCAGCCGTCGGGGATGGTGCCGCAGGTGGCGCCCTGCGCCGCGCAGGTGGTGGGGACGCAGGCGGCCGTCTCGCAGTTCGCCCCCTCGTAGCCGGGCGCGCAGGAGCACGTGTAAGCGTTGGAGACGCTCAGGCACGTGCCGCCGTTCTGGCAGGGGTTGCTGCTTCCGGTGCAGGTGCCAGCGACGCAGGCATCCGTGACGGAGCAGCCGTCGCCGTCGCTGCAGGCCGTGCCATCGGCCACGGCGGGGTTGGAGCAGGTCCCGTCGGCCGGGTTGCAGGTGCCGGCGGCGTGACACTGGTCGGAGGCGGCGCACGTCACGCCGGCGCAGAGGTCGACGCACGTGCCGTTCTGGCTGATGAGCCCGTCGCAGCACTCCAGGGTAGCGTCGGTCGGCGCGCCCACGGGCAGGCAGCCGCCGCCCTGACAGGTCGGGTCGTAGGTCGGCGAGCTCGGGTCCGTGCTCGTGATGTAGTCGCCGGGGTGGCCGGCGTGGCCGTTGATGCACCCCTGCACGCTCGTCTTGATGATGGTGTACGGGTGGGTGGCAGAGCCCGTGAAGTGGCAGATCTGGACCTTGCCGTTGACGTCGAAGGTGTCGCACTGCGCGCCGGTCAGGGCGGAGTCGGCCGAGTCGCCGTGCTCGTCGTCCGTTTCGGCGCCGGTGCAGGCGCCGCCGAGCACCGCGAAGCCGCTCGCGCCGAGCAGCGAGACCAACAAACCGAGGCGACGAGGGGAGCTGAAATGCGTCATGAGTCCTGTCCTTTTCGCCGGCGCAGGAGCGTTCGGGTCACGCCGGGCGACGGCAAGGTGAGCCGCAGACCCCGCTGCCGCCACCTGGACCTTGAGCCAGCTTTCGGACGGGGTCTCGTCGTGGTAGGATGGAGTTTTTGCGAGTTTTTGCCGTCCCGCGCCCCGCCGCGGGGCGCCGGGACTGCGATGTCCAGCCCTCATGTCGAGCCCCCCTGGGTGAGCCCCAGGAACGTCCCCGTGCCCGGTGATGAAGATCAGCGGCAGGCGGCACCCGGACGCTCGCAGCGCCGCTTGCAGGGCGAGCCCGTCGAGCTCCGGCATCGCAAGGTCCACGATCACGCAGCCGGCCCGCGCCTCCGACGCCACCGACGAGAGAAACGCGCCCGCCCCGCCGAACGTCTCCACCTCGTAGCCCGACGCGTCGAGCAGCCGGGCCAGGCTCCGCAGCACCGCGCCGTCGTCGTCGATCACCACGACCTTGGCCGTCACGCCCGTCATCGCTCCTCCTCCTCCTCGCCCGGCAGCTCGTGGCGCACCACCACGCCGCCTCGAGGCGCGCGCGAAGCCCACAGCCGGCCGCCATGCGCCGCCGCGATCGACCGGCTGATGGAGAGCCCCAGGCCAAGCCCCGCCGGCTTCGTCGTGAAGAACGGCTCGAAGAACCGCTCCGGGTCGTCGCCTGCGCCCCCCTCGCCCGAGTCCTCCACCGCCAGCGCCACGCGGCCGCCGGCGCGCGCCGCCCGCACGATCACGCGCCAGCGCCCGTGCGGCGCCTCCGAGACGGCGTCGAGCGCGTTCGACATCAGGTTCAGCGCCACCTGCTGGAGCTGAACCGCATCGCCCCGCACGGCCGGCAGGTCGGTCGCGAGCTCCAGCACGATCGTCGCTCCGCGCAAGAGCGCGTCGTTGGCCGCGAGCCACGCCACCACGCGGGCCGCCTCGTTGAGGTCGCACCGCTCGATCTGCACCTCGCCTTTCTTCATCAGCGCGCGCGTCCGCCGCACCACCTGGCCGGCCCGCCGGGCGTCGGTGACGATTTCAGATGGCACCCGCTGATCCACTTCGTCCAGGTGTCGCGTACTTACGCGCCCCTCCCATGAAAGAACCGGATCGTCGAGGGGCTCCTGTCCATCAATGAGCGTGCTCGGCAACAGCGCCCCACGCGCAGCGATCCGAAGCCGCGCCCTTGACGACCCGCGACCACCACCACCGGCACGGGCGCGCGCCCATGGCCCCGTACAGCTCCCCCGGCCTCCCCGCGCTTGCCGCGCGTGCTGCCGGGCACAGAATACAACATGCCGGAATCATTCAGGATTGTTTTTGCGTCTACAAATCGTTTCCCCCTTGCAGGTGGGCGGCGTCACGACGCAACGCCGTGGCGTCCGATCCGGGCTTCGGCGTTGCTCCTCCCCTCGACCCGGGCTCTCCATGGCCGGATGAGCTCAATTCGACTGGGAGGGTGGCCTGGGGTGGGGCCAGTGGTGGGGAGTGGCCGCGGCGTGCGGCTCCTCTTCGCCGCCGCGCTCTGTATGCTCGCGATGCTGTTCACGGCATCCTACGCGCTCGCGGCGCCGGCCGTGACGATCCAGGCCCCGGTGACCGACAACGCGGGCGTGCTCACGCCGGAGGAGCGAGACGACCTCGCGCGCAAGCTCCTCGCGCACCGCGAGAGGACCGGCGTGCAGATCGCCGTCCTGCTCGTGAGGACCACGGGCGGCGTGCCCATCGAGGATTACTCGCTGGAGATCGCCGAGGCCGGGGGCGGCGGAACGAAGCAGCAGGACAACGGGGTCCTGTACACGCTGGCCATCGACGACAGGCGGATGCGCATCGAGGTGGGGTATGGCCTGGAGGACATCCTGACCGACGGCGTGTGCCGGACAATCCTCGACGCCTCGCGCGACGACCTCCGGCGCTCGCAGTACGGCAGCGCCGCGGGCTTCGTGGTGGGCAGGCTGGTCGCCCTCACGGCGGACCAGAAGATGGGCCCGGGGGGGACGCTGGCGCTGCTCGGGTCGCCGTCGGAGCACATCCTGGGGCGTTACGTCGCTCATCACATGCTGGGTGCGCTGTTCGGCCTCTTGCTCGGCTTCGTGGTCCGGCGCACGCCGCGCTCTCCTGCGACGCTGAGCGATCTCGAGGGGCACATGGCGGCCCGGCGAGGGAAATGGCGCATCGCCGTCACGGCCGTCCTCGCCTTCGTCGTCGTCCCCGGGCTCGCGGCGTACGCGCCGGCCTGGTCCTACGCGGCGCGCTCCGAGGCCGCCGCCTCGGCCTACCTCGCGAACCAGGCCGGCTGGTTCCTCGCCGTGACGCTCATCGCCACGCCGATCGGGCTGCTCGGCGGGCTGAGCCTCTTCAAAAAGCGAGAGCCGGAGCATGCCGCACTATGGTTTCTGAGGGGCCTCGGCGTCGCCATGGCCATCGCCCTCCCCCTCGCCGGTGGCGTGTTCGGGCTGGTGGTCTCGCACGGTTTGCTCTCCCACGCGCTCATCACGGGCCTCATGGGGGGCGGGATGGCGCTGGGAGGATTCATCGGAAGCAGCAGCTCGGCCGGGTCGTCGAGCTCGTCCTGGAGCTCGTCGTCGACGTCGAGCTCATCCTCGTACTCCTCGTCCTCGTACTCGTCGTCCTCATCCTCGTCCTCATCATCATCGAGCAGCGGTTACAGCGGCGGCGGCGGCTCCTTCGGGGGCGGCGGCGCGAGCTCTGGCTGGTAGGAGGAACGTCGATGAACGCGCGTGCGACAGAGCTCGAAGCCGAGCAGGCGAGGCAGGTCGATCACGAGGACGTCGACGAGGTGATCGCGCTCGCCGCGCGCCTCGCCGAGGCCGACAAGGATCGGCTCCGGATCGAGGACCTCGAGCGCGTCGGCGCCGAGCTCGAGATACCGCCTCACCACGTGCGCCGGGCCGTGGAGGAGCTCGCGGCGCGGCGGCAGCGCGAGGCGGCGCGGAGGGCCGCGGCGCGGCGGCGGCTCCGCTGGGCGGGCGCCGCCCTCTCGGCGATCGCCCTGGTGCTCGGCGGCCTGCTCCTCTGGGCGCGCGCCTCGCTGGAGCAGGCGCGCGCCGAGGTGGAGCGCAGGAGGGCGCAGGTCGAGAACGTCGTCGAGCGCCGGGAGCTCACCCGCGCGCGCCACGAGGGCGCGGCGCCCTCGCCCGAGCGCGACGCGGAGCTCGCCGGCGCGGACAACCGGGTGAGCATCGAGCGGCGCCGCTACGACCAGGACGCCAGCGCGTACAACGCGCTCGCCTCGGGGCTCTCCGAGCAGCTCGCCGCGCGCCTCTTCGGCCTGCCGGCGCGCGTGCCGCTCTCGAGCGAGATCGACGCCTGGTGAGACAGCGACACGACGGTCGAGGCGACGTGCCTGGCGCCGCCGCGGGGCCGGGCTGACCGGGTGCATCGAGGCGGCCGAGAAGGCGAGGCGCGGGACGGCCACGGCGACGTTCCAGCCCGATCCAGCGCGCCGGGGGCGCTACGCGGCGCAGTTGAAGATTTGCAGAGACGTATCCCAGCTCTGCGGGCTGCAGCGCTGCCTGTCCGCCCGCGTTCGCCAGGGAGTACGCGCGGGCCTCGCCGCAGGCGTGGAGCTCCCTGGCGGCAGCGCTGCTGGACGTCGAAATGTCCCGGCGATTCATCGAGGCTGAACATCGAAATGTCCCCCGATGTCTTGATGAAAAACTGAATTCGCGAACGCAAAAAAAGAGAGCCCCCCGGAGATGGCATTGCCGCTCAGGATGCCGCCATGAGATGATACTTGACGCGGGGAGCAGGGTTTGGATCAGCCTTCCCGTGCTGATCGCAAAAAAACGCCCTCGCTGGTTCTGTCTAGGTTCTTTGAGCTGGACACAACACCCGAGGTGCGTGCCATGTACACCTGGAGGAGCGGCATCATCGTCGCCGCAACGTTCGCGGCTGGCTGTGTGGGTACCGTCGGCGACGACCACGACCCGGCCGACTCGGGGCCGGGTGGGGAGAGTCCCCCTGGAGGCGCGGGCGGCAAGCCGGGCTCTCCTGGCGGGAGCGGCTCTCCTGGCGGCAGCACGGAGTGCAAGCCAGGGCTCGCGCCGACCTCTCAGATCCGGCGCCTGACGAACGCGCAGTACGACAGGACGATCCGCGACCTCCTGGGCGTCACGACGCTGGCCGCGTCGGGCAACGTGGCGCCCTCGACGCTGCTGGCGACCGACCAGGCAGGCAGCCTCACGGATCTGGGCTGGAGCGCCTACAGGTCCGTGGCCGAGATGATCGCCGCGCAGGTGATGGCTGACCCCGCGCTCAAGGGGAACTTCCTGAAGTGCACACCCAGCGGAGACGGCACGGCGTGCTTGCACGACACCATCACCGAGTTCGGGCGGCGCGCCTTCCGCCGGCCGCTGACGCAGGCGGAGGTGGCGAGGTTCGACGCGATCGTGGCCAGGGGCCCCCAGATCACCGCGAACGGGACCCCGGAGGAGGTCGCGGAGGCGCTGCTGTACATGTTCCTGATCTCCCCCTCGTTCATCCAGCGCGCGGAGATCGCGGAGACGCCGGACGGCGCCGGGAGCTTCGCCCTCTCGAGTCACGAGGTCGCGTCTCGCCTCTCGTACATGCTCTGGGGGACGATCCCGGACGAGGCGCTGAACCAGGCCGCCGATCAGGGGCAGCTCTCCACCCCGGAGCAGATCCTGGCGCAGGCCCGGCGGATGCTCGAAGATCCCAGGGCCCGGCAGATGGTGGCCGGCTTCCATCGATACTACCTGGAGCTGGGGCCGAACACGCGCTGGGACTCGGCGCAGCGGGACACGACGATGTTCCCCGAGTTCGATCGCTCGCTCATCCCGATCATGGCGGAAGAGACCGAGCGGTTCTTCGACGATGTGGCCTTCACGCGCGGCGGAGGGTTCCAGGAGCTCTTCCTCAGCCCGACCGCCTTCGTGAACGCCGCGACGGCGCCGCTCTACGGCCTCGACCCCGCCGATTTCGGGTCCGCGCTCCAGGAGGTCACGCTCGACCCCGTCGAGCGGCCGGGGTTCCTGACGCGCGTGGGCTTCCTCAACGCGTACTCGTCGTACAACCGCACCTCGCCCATCCTCCGCGGCGTGTTCATCACCAAGGACGTGCTCGGCATCGATCCGGGCACCCCGCCTCCCGGCGCGCTCGAGACGCCCCTCCCGGAAGGGGCCGATCTCGACACGAACCGCAAGCGCGTGGACGCGCAGACGGCGGGCGCCGCCTGCGCCGCGTGCCACCACAACTTCATCAACCCGCCGGGCTTCGTGATGGAGGCGTACGACGCCGTGGGGAGGTGGCAGACGCACGAGGCGTCCACCGGCGCGCCGATCGACACGGTCGCGGACGTGCGCATCGACGGGGAGCCCGTGAGGGTCGCGAGCCCGGCCGACCTGATGGCGAAGCTCGCGGCCTCCCCGAACGCGCAGCGCCAGTACGCGCAGAAGTGGGTCTCGTACGCCTACGAGCGCGATGGTCACCCGCTGGACGCGTGCACGGTGAACGACCTGACCGCCAGGATCACCGCCGGAGGGTACACGATCCTCGATCTCGTCATCGACCTCACGCAGTCTCCGTCGTTCAGGACCCGGGCCGTCGAACAGGAGTAGACCGATGAAGCGCAGAGTCTTTCTGAAAGGTGTCGCAGGCGCCGCGCTCGCGGCCCCGTTCCTGAGCTCCCTCCACGAGAAGGAGGTCAAGGCGCAACCCGCCCCGTCCTCGCAGCCCAGACGCCTGGTGATCTTCTACACCCACAACGGATGTCTCACCAACCGCTGGTTCCCGACCATCGAGAACGGTCCCCTCACGGCCGAGCACCTCGCGGGCACCACGCTGGCAGGGCTGGCGCCGTTCGCGTCGAAGCTGCTGTTCCCGCGCGGGCTCAAGATGTTCAATTCTTACGCGGAGATCCAGACCATCGACCCGCACGATCAGGCGATGGGCTCGAAGCTCACCTGCGCCCTGATCAACGACGACACGACGCGGTACGCGACGTCCCACTCGCTCGATCACGAGATCGCCAGGCAGATCAACCCGGGCGGGGCGAGCCCGCTGGTGCTCTCGGTCGGGCCGTCGAGCACCAGCATCAAGGAGGTGCTGTCCTTCTCGGCGCCGAACACCGCCTTCCCGGCCGTGGCCAACCCCAAGACGGTATACAACCAGCTCACCGGGCTGTTCGGGGGCGGAGAGATAACCGAGGGCGATCACCGCGTCCGGCGCGGGGAGAGCGCCATCGATCTCGTCCGGGAGGATCTCAAGAGCTACCAGTCGCTCAACATGAGCAAGGCCGACCAGCGCCGGGTCAGCGACTGGCTCGATCTGCTCCGCAGCACGGAGCAGAAGCTCACGCCCGCGGCGTGCAACGACGCGACCGCGGCCGCGAACGGCGTCACGGCCAGCTCGGTCAACGCCGCCAGCTCGGGCGGCGGCTTCGGCGGCGGCCTGGCGACCTCGTTCACGGCCGGCGGGGACATGATGATGAACCTCATCGCGCTGAGCATGATCTGCGACATGAACCGGTCGATCATCCTCGCCTATCCCGGTTACGTGACCTTCGGCTGGGACGGCATGCAGCACGACGCCGACCACCACGGCCTGTCGCACCGGAACGGGTCGTTCCAGGTGGGCGGGACCTGCAAGAACGGCGTGCTCGACATGATCGCGGAGATCGACGCCTGGTACGCGAGCAAGTACGTGCGGCTGGTCACGCTGCTCGACAGCATCGCAGAGGGCGACGGCACGCTGCTCGACAGCACCGCCACGATGTGGCTCCCGGAGCTGGCCGACGGCAACGCCCACAACACGAACAACCTGCCGATCGTGATCGCGGGCAGCGCGGGGGGTTACCTGAAGCAGGGGCAGGTCGTGAACCTCGAGGGCAGGACGCTCGGCACCGGCAACAGCGAGGCCGACTGCACGGGCGACGACACCAGCGTCGGCTTCGGTACGGGCTCGAACACCGGCAACGTGCCCATCAACAAGCTCTACGTGACGCTGATGAACGCCGTCGGGTGCAAGGCCGAAGGCGGCGGGCCTGTCGAGACGTGGGGCCAATTCGACAGCAGGGACGCGGAAGCCGGCATCACCAGGCCGGGCGAGTTCACCGAGCTCAAGGCCTGAGAGCGGTCACGGATCCCGGCCGCGGGCGAGGCCCAGGGCCTCGATGGGCGCGCCCAGGCCGGGGTCCTTCCCCTGGTCGGCGCCGCGCGCCGGTTCGAACGGCCGCTCCCCGCGGATCCATGCGTCGGCGAGCGACTCCGGCCCGGTCAGGAGCAGGTGCATGGCCGCGGTCAGGTCCAGGGGGCGCATGTCGAGGCGGAAGAGCTCGGAGAGGCCGAGCTGCAGACCGGCGCTGATGGCCTGGAAGGCGCGAATGGGCTCCATGAACGAGCGGCCGCCCAGCCCGCGCGCCAGGAACGCGGCGCGCGCATCCGGGTCCCGCAGCCTGGTCGCGCACTCTCCCGCGTCGAGCGAGTTCATGCCCCGACAGGAGAGCGGCCGGACCTCGTAGATCGAGCACCTCCCCGACTCCAGGAACGGGCACGGGTGGTCCGGCGAGAACCGCTCTGCCGACGGCAGATCGCGCGTCCTGTCGCGACACTCGGACACACGCCGCGTCACCCGCGCGAGCGCGGCGTCCGACAAGGTCGTCTTGAGGTGGTCGGCGATCGCGAGCGCCTCCGGCGGGGTGACCCCGACCGACTGATAGCAGCAGTGGTCGCAGCCCGCCCTGCACGCCACCGCGCCGCCGGGCGCGCGCGCCAGGAGCCCCGCCGCGAGCCGAGACGTGGCCGCCATCGCGTTGCGCGCGAGCTCGATCGCGCCGTCGACGCTCGGCTCGCCGCGCAGGACGGCATAGGCGGTGTTGGCCGTCGCCGCGGCGACGTCGTTCTGCCAGGCCTCCTGGAACACCGGGCTCCTGAGCGCCACGCGCTCGTTCCCGCTCGCGGGGTCGCGGTGGACCGTGAGGTGCACGCGTCCCTCGGCGTCCTTGTGGGCGTCGCGACGCCTCTTGTTCCCGGCCTTGGGGCGGGCAGGGCGCGCCTTGCTGCTCCTCTGCTTCATGGTCGCCGGCTCCTGGAGAGTGGCCGCGGTCCGAGCGATCGACCAGGCGACAGACTACCACACGAGCGAACGGTCCACCAACCATCGAAGGCCAGGCTGGTCTTCAGTCCGAGAAGAGTCGGAGACATTCATGAAAGAATGCGCTGTCTGCTCGGCGAGCATCGCCGTCCCCTCCCGAGCAGCCCATCGAGGCGCTGCGTGCAGCGACCGCCCTTCCCGCGCGGCGCTTCGGGCTGGCGGATCGCGGTCGCGTCGCCCCCGGCGCCCGGGCCGACCTCCTGCTGGTCGACGGCGATCCGACGACCAACATCGCCGACACGCTGTCGATCCGCGCGGTGTGGAGGCGCGGCGTCCGACAGGCGTCGCGCTGAGGCCGCTGCCCGGACCGGAAGCGCAGGAGGCCCATGAACGAAAGCTCGGCGTCCTACTTCTTCTCCGACGCTGCGTGCTTCATGTTCATGTACACGCCGCCCCTCTCGAGCTCGTCCAGCATCTGGCGCAGCCGGCTCTCCTTCGTCTCCTGGCGCTTCGCGCGTACGATCCAGCCGATGTAGTCGTTCTGCTGGTATGCGGGACGCTGCCTGTAGGCTTCCATCAAGCCGCGCTCGTCCAGCGCGCTCTTCACGAAGTCCGGCATCGGATACCGCTGTCGCTTCAGCCCCGAAGACTCGACACCCATCGATTCCTCCTTGTCATGGCGCGCCCCGCCGCCCCACGCGGGGCGGAGGCGCATCGTGCGCGGTGGCCCGTCAGCGGATGAGGCCGTTCGCGCGGAACATCCGCTCGTAGATCGCGCGGATCACGGGCTCCTTGTGCTTGTTGTAGTCCATCACCATGCCGCTCCCTGCCGAGATATCGGACGCGGCCGCGAGCTTCGCCCGGCGGTAGAGCTCGAGATCGTCCGGATGATCCAGGAGCCACTGGCGGAACATCCGGTGGCGGATCACCTCCGGACAATCGGGGCCGAAGACATGCACGTTGCTGTTCGGCTCGGCGAGCTGGAGGCACCGGTGCTGGTGCCATTCCGGTTCGCGAATGACCAGCGTGAACCCGGCGCGCGATAGCGCGGGGACGTACGCGAGCTCGTCGGCTGGATCGGCGACGGTGACGTCGACGTCGATCGTCGGCTTGGCGGCCAGCCCCTTGACCGAGGTCGATCCGACGTGCTCGATCGCGAGCGCGGCGTCGCCGAGGGCGGCGCGGATCTTCTGGGCGACCACGTCGAACAGCCGCGGCCAGCGCTCGTCGTACGCGGCGACGACGATCGGCGCCGGTCGTGGTGGGCCGTTCACCCAGGGGCTCTGGTCGGGCGCGGGCTCGTGGTGCTTCGTGATCTCCTCGGCGGTGGGCACGGCGCGAGTATAGATCACCGTCGGCTCCGCGGCGCGGCGGCGAGGTAGTCGAGCAGCTCGCCCTCGTCGTCGCTGATCATGCGCTCGACGCCGTCCTCGCGGCTGTGGCGCCGGACCTGCAGCGCCCCGGCGGAGGTCCCCACCAGGACGGCCACGCGCGCGAAGCCGCGGACCGCGCCGGTCCGCAGCTTCAGCGTCGCGCTCTCGAATTTCGGATCATTCCGCGCCGGAGCGGCCCGGATATCCAGGAGCAGCGACATCGCGCTCCGGTCCACGAGGGCGAGGGCGTCGATGTTCTCCTGGCATTTCTGCTCGATCTGCTCGATGGATTCGAACGGCTCGGCGGTCCGCATGACCCTCACGATCTTCGCCGTGTGATCGACGGCGACGACGAAATGGGCGTTGCGCAGGACCTCCTTCATGTGCGCCTCGCCATCGTAGCGTGGATCCCCTCCCGAGCCGAGCGGCGGCGCGGGACGGGTCACCTGCGCGGCGAGGCCTGCGCCGCACGCCTGGCGGCTGTAGCCTCCAGCCGGCGAGGGCCGGGCCGGCACCGCGCACGGAAAGGTCCCGGAGAGCACCGCCGTTCGCGGGTGGCACGCGCGAGGCTCGGAACCCTGCACCGTCGCGACGGCGCCCTGCGCCCGAGGAGGCATCCGATGCAGCAGAAATCGGCCGACGTGGTACGAAAGGCCCGATGACGAAGGAGGGGTGATTGCCGTTCTGGATCGAAGGCTGGGTCGAGGTGACGCGCGATCTGCCGTCCGAGGAGGACGAGCACTCCTGGCAGGGGCTCCTGCGCGTGGGGCCGCTCGTGGACGGCGCGGATGAGGTCTCCGAGGAGCTGTTCGGGCTCTCGAAGAGGCTCGTCTCGTCGGAGCAGCCGCACGGGGCGGTGGCCGCTCGACGAGGCGTCCCACCACACCCCTCGGCCGAGCTTCGGGCAGACCTCGTGCGGATCGCCGAGCATGAACGAATTCACGGGCCGGGAGAGCTGGGCGGCTACACCTACGCCACCTGGTCGGAGCTCTCTGCATTCCGCGCCGCCCGCCCGGACGTCCTGTCCAGCGACTGGGCCATCGTGTTCGACATCGCGGAGCGGGTCGCCACGGATCCACGGTTCTCTTGCGCACGCCTGCGGCTCGTTGTGTGGTACAACTGGTAGCGCGCCGGAGCTCTTGCGCGGCGACGCGTCCGCCGTGGCCGCCCTTTCTGTCGACGCGTGCGGGCCGGCGATGCTCGCGACGACCGGCCCGTGGATCGACCCGAGAGAGCGCAGCGTATGAGTGCGACGTTCCGACCGGCCAACTACCGAGACGTGGGCGAGGCCCTCGGGCTCTGGTTCGACGTCTCGCCGATCCCTGCTGGCCGCCTGCTCCGCGGTGGACGATTCGACTCCATGACGACGGCCAGCGATCTCGGCTCACCCGGCACGATACTGAACCTCCGACGCGGCCCCGATCCCGGTCATCTCGCGGGGATCACGCATGTACACGTCGCCGCGGACGACGACGTCGAGAACTACGACACGCGGCAGCGCCGGGTGAGGATGTGGCTCGGCAAGGCCCTCTCCGTGCTCGCGACCCCCGATCTCGCCTGGCCGGTCTACGTACACTGCACGTCGGGGAGAGACCGGACCGGCGTCGTCATCGCGGCGGCGCTGCTCGCGATCGACGTACCGCGGCAGGTTGTCGCGGAGGAGTACATGCTCAGCGACGGCGCCGACCCCGTCGCCATCGAGCGGGCCATCGACGGCGTGCTGGAGTGGCTGCCGTCCACCGGGCTCCAGGGGACAAGGCTGCGGGCAGCGCTCACCACGGGAGGAGGACGCCGTGTCTGACCCGGCGCAGCAGCGGGCGACCCCTTTCGCCGGCTACCTGCGGAGATCGAACGGCTTCGTGGCCGACGCATGACGGCGCACCCCGGCGGGCGGCCCCGCGGCCACCACCGGGTTGCCCGCTGGAGCCGCCCACGACGCGCCGTCACGTCCCGCAGAACGTGTATTGCACGCGCTCGCTCACCTGCGGAGGCTCGCTCAGAGGAGCGAGCTCCGGCTGATCGTCGTACGGGCGCTCGAGCGCGCGGACGAGCGTCTCGAAGGGCCCGTAGTCGTCCCGGGCAACGGCCGCCTGGATGAGCTCCTCGATCCGGTGATTGCGCGGGATGAACGCGGGGTTGACGCTCCGCATCGCGCTCGCGCGGGCCTCGGGGGTGACGTCCTCCCGGGCGAGCCGCTGGCGCCACGCCTCGGCCCAGCCGCTGAAGACGCCGGGATCCGCGAACAGCGACGCCACCTGCGCGTCGGCGGCGGGATCGGCCGCGGCAGCGCAGAGCCGGCGAAAGAAGACCGTGTAATCGACGCCGTTCGAGGCGAGGAGATCCAGCAGATCGGCGGCGAGCTTGAGATCCTCGTCCTCCGCGCGAAAGAGCCCCAGCTTGGCTCGGAGCACGCGCTCGTGCGCCTCCACGAACAACCCGGTGAAGCGCTGCACGCGCTCGGTCGCCACGCGGACGGCCTCCTCCTTGTCGTCGGACAGCAGCGGGAGCAGCGTCTCGGCGAGCCGCGCCATGTTCCACTGGGCGATCCGCGGCTGGTTGCCGAAGGCGTAGCGGCCGCCCCGATCGATCGAGCTGAACTTCTTCTCGGGGTCGTACTCGTCGAGGAACGCGCACGGGCCGTAGTCGATCGTCTCGCCGGAGATCGACGTGTTGTCGGTGTTCATCACGCCGTGGATGAAGCCGACGCCGAGCCAGCTCGCGACGAGGGTCGCCTGGGCCTCGATGACGCGGTCGAGCAGCGCCAGCGCGTCGTTGCCGCTGCCCACCGCGTCGGGGTAGTGCCGGGACAGCGCGTACGAGGCGAGGGTCGCCAGCGCCTCCCGGTCGCCCCGCGCGGCGAAGAACTGGAACGTGCCCACGCGGATGTGGCTCGCGGCCACGCGCGTGAGGACCGCGCCGGGGAGCACCTCCTCGCGGTAGACCGGCTCGCCCGTCGTCACGGCGGCGAGCGTGCGCGTGGTCGGCACGCCGAGCGCCGCCATGGCCTCGCTCACGACGTACTCGCGCAGCACGGGCCCGAGAGCGGCACGCCCGTCCCCGCCGCGCGAGAACGGCGTCCGCCCTGCGCCCTTGAGCTGGATGTCGCGCCGCTTGCCATCCTTGCCGACGACCTCGCCGAGCAGGATCGCCCGGCCGTCCCCGAGCTGCCCAACGAAGCTGCCGAACTGGTGCCCCGCGTAGGCGAGCGCGATCGGCTCCGCGCCCTCGGGCAGCGCGTTGCCCGCGAGGACCTGCGCCCCCTCCGCCGAGGCGAGCTGGTCCGCGTCGAGCCCGAGCAGCTCCGCGAGCGCGCGGTTGACCTTCACGAGGCGCGGCTCGCGGACCCTGGCGGGAGAGACGCGAGCGTAAAACCGCTCCGGGAGACGGGCGTAGGTGTTGTCGAAAGCGAGCTTCATCGGCGAGCCTCGTGGCGCTTGGGGTCCTTCAGCGTCGTTTGAGCCGTCGTTCTACATCAATCCGCGCGCCCGCGCCGCCCGGGGAGCGGACGCAGCAGCCCACGACCGTCGTGTCCGTCAGCCGCTGCGCCCCGCTCACTCGTTCACTCGTACCACGTCGGCACGATCGCCCGCACCTCGGGCAGCGCGGCGATACGGCAAAGCTTGTCCCACGCCGCGTCCTCGAGCGCGCCATGGGGCGCGACGCACTCGGCATCTCCCGTGGGGAAGAAGTACAGCGTCTCCGCGGGCACATCGCAGCCCGCGCGCCCCCGCGACGAGCCCGCCTGGAGGGTGGGCGCGATGTCCCGCACGCGGGCGACGAGCGCCTCGTCGCCCGTCGGCAGGCAAAACTCCACGGATCCGTCGTTCACACACCCCGTGTCCCTCGTGAAGGCGAGCTTCTCGCTCGGGCACGACGCCGCGCGGGGCGGAGGCCCCTCGACATCCCCCTCCCCCGGCGTGGACGGCGGCGAGGACGCACACGCCGACAGGCACGCCCCCAGAAAGGTGGAGATGGCGAATCGTCGCATGGTGCGCCTCGGAAGCGCGAGCATGCCACGCCCGCGCGCGCCGCGCCCGCCGGGAGTCTCCCCGTCTGCGATGCAGGATCCCCCGGAATCGCCGAGCGCGGCGCCTCGGCGCCGCTCGCAGACCGCGCGCAGGACGCGCCCGGCAGGCGGCTCAAGGAGGCTCGCCGGCGCGGCGCTCGCCGGTGCCGTGTTCGTCACGCGGCGCCAGGTCTGGTAGGGTGCGCGCCGAGGTTCCCGTGCTCAAGCTCCCGAAAGATCTGGTCGCCGACCCGCGCCACGACGCTGTCTCCGATCTCCTCACGAAACACGCAGGGCTGCTGTGGGAGAGCGGTCGAAATCAGGTGGCGACGCTCCCGATGACCGAGGCCCTGGCCGCGGAGCTCCGCGGCGCGCTCGCGGCGAGCCACGCGTGCCACGGCCTCGAGCTCATCACCGAGAAGCTCGCCGGCGAGCAGAAGGGGCTCGACGCCATGGCCAGGAAGACCCCGGAGAGCCCGCAGAACGCCCGCGCGTCTCGCATCCTCTTCCTCGCGGGCGACGGCAGCACCCGCTTCTACCGCGACTGCGACGCGCTCCTCTCCCGCTACCCGCAGCGCCTCCTTGCGTGCCGGCTCGACGTCACGGGCGAGGCGCTGGGCGAAAAGCTCACGGGAAAGGCGAAGATGATCCGGAGCGTGCTCGTCTTCGACAAGAAGGTCGCCGCCAGGGCGCTGCTCGCCCTGCTCCCGCCGGACTGAGCGATCGGCAGCCGCTGCACGAGCGCTCCGGCGCAACGCTTCGTCTCGCCGAGCTCGTGCCGCGCGACGCGCCAGTCCCGGCGCGAGCCTGGCCTCCCGGCGCGAGCATCTTGCTGAGATCACGGCTGCGCCGCGATCTTCGATAGGCTGCGCCGGCTCATCCGGACGCCGCGCCCGAGCGCTCCGTCCGGCCGCAGGAGGTCGAGTTCAATGGACATGGACCAATCCAGCCGTCGACGCGCGCGGGCCGCGATACCCGCCGCGCACTTCAGAGAGCTGATCGGGGCTGCCTGGCTCGCGGCGCTGTGCGCCGGCGGCTGCTCCGCCGCCGCGCCCGAGCGGGACGATCTCACGGGGACCGCGTCGGCCGGCGGGGCCGACGCGGTGGGTGAGGCCGGCGGCGCCGGAGCCGGCGTGGCGACCGGAGGCGTCGGAGGCGACGACGACGCCGCGCCGGCGATCGGGGCCGAGGGCGGGCTCGAAGGGTCCGGCGTGTCGGCGATGTGCAAGATCGAGGACGGCGACAGCGACGATGCGCTCCCGATCTGCTCCGACAAGGCGCCTGCCGATTCGTTCACGCCGGTGGTCCAGTGGGAGTGGACGGCGCCGCCCGCTGTCGCCGGCAGCTACGTGTCCGGCAGCATGGTGACGCCGCTCGTCGGCAACTTCACCGACGACAACGGCGACGGCAACGTCGACCTCTGCGATGTGCCGGACATCCTGGTGACGGCGATTGACTACCTCCCGGGCACCGGAGCGACCGACGGCACGCTGTACCTGCTCGCCGGCGACACGGGCGCGCAGCAGGTCGTGTTCGAGGGGAAGATCGACAGCGTCGTCTCCCCGGCGTTCGGCGATATCGACGGCGATGGGCTCCCCGAGGTCGTCACCGCGAGCCCCACCGGCTGGGTCGTCGCCTACGAGAACGACGGGACGCTCGCGTGGACGGGCGACCTCGCCGGGTATCGCCAGAGCACCTCCACCGGCCAGTGCGCGGCGGCCGCCATCTACGATCTCGACGGCGACGGCAAGCCGGAGATCCTGCTCGGCTGGGAGGTGTTCGACAACCGCGGGCGCAGGCTCTTCGGCGACCTGGCGAGCCAGGCGGCGTTCGACACCCTGTACTGGTGCGCCACCCCGACCGCGGCCGACCTCGACGGCGACGGCAAGCTCGAGGTGATCTTCGGCAACCAGGCGGTCCACCACGACGGAACGCTCTACTGGGGGCTCGACGGATTCCTCCCCGGGCACCCGCAGGTCGCGAACCTCGACGGCGATCCAGAGCCGGAGATCTTCTTCACGAACCCGGAAGGCATGAGCGTCATCGAGCACGACGGCACGGTGAAGTTCGGCCCGGTTCGCCTGACCGACCCGTCGCCGTCGAGTAACTGCTGGGGCAAGCCCGCCGTCGTCACCGACTTCGACGGTGACGGGATCGCCGACGTCGCCGCCGCGACCTGCACCGACTACTCGGTCTACGGCGTCGGCGAGGACGGCTTCACGCTGCGCTGGAGCGCCGAGGTGTTCGACGTCAGCGGGCTCGCCACGGCGACGGCGTTCGACTTCCTCGGCGACGGCGTCGCCGAGGCGATCTACGCCGACGAGCAGCAGATCTACGTGTTCGACGGGGAGACCGGCGAGATCAACCTGACCTGGCCGCGCACCTCGGCGACGCTGATCGAGTACCCGGTCGTCGCCGACGTCGACAACGACGCCTCCGCGGAGATCGTGTATGTCTCCAGCTACTTGACGTCCGCGACCGGCCCCACGATCACGGTGCTGCGCGACGTCGATGAGCGATGGATCCCGGCGCGGCGCATCTGGAACCAGTATGCGTATCACGTCACCAACGTCCGCGAGGACGGCACGATCCCGGAGAACATGAAGAAGAGCTGGCAGCAGCTCAACTCCTTCCGGACGAACTCCCAGATCAGCAGCGCGGGCTTCGATTGCAGCCCTGAACCCCCGCGGTGACGCGGAGGCTCGCGTCGCGTGGAGCCGAATTGTCTTCGCCGGTTCCCCCCGTTGAGGTAGACCTCCCTCCTCGAGAAGGCGGCAGGCCCAGGTGAGCTCGATCCTTACATGGCCGGCGTGGGCGCGCCGGGCGCCGGCGGTGCTCTGCACGGCCGCGATCTTCTATTTCGGTTGCGCGAACATCGGCCTGCCGAGGGTGCCAGAGGTGCCGGTCGACAAGCTCACCCATTTCGCGGCCTTCCTTGGGCTCGAATGGCTGTTCGAGCTCGCGCTCTTCGGGGTCGCGGCCGCCGCGCGGCGCCGGGCGGCGGTCGCGATGAGCGCCGGCGCCGGCGGGCTGCTCGAGCTGGCGCAGGCCGCGCTGCCCTACCGCACGGCGGAATGGCTGGATCTCGTGGCCGACACCCTGGGCGCGCTCGCGGGCGCGGGGCTCCTGGTGCTGCTCGCCCGCTGGCGCCCGCCGCGCGCGGCGGACGCCCTGCAGCCGCCGCCGTGAGGCGCTCCGGCGCCCGGGCGCAACCCACCTGAGCCGGCGCACCGCCCCCTGAGCGCGCGAGGCTCGTCCGTCAGACCTCCTTCGCGCCGCGCGCCCGGGCGCGCGCGGCGATGTCGGCCACGTGCCGCTTCAGCACCTCCACGCTGACCGGCTTGACCAGGTGCTCGTCGAACCCGGCCTCCTGCGTCAAGCGCCGGTCCGATTCCTGGCCGTAGCCCGTCATCGCGAACAGCGACGTTTCGGTGAGGCCTGGAGTGCTCCGCAGCGCGCGCGCGACCTCATGGCCCGTCATGCCGGGCATGCCGATGTCGAGCAGCACGAGATCCGGCCTCAGCCGCGTCGCCATCTCGATCGCCGAGGCGCCGTCGAACGCGGCATGCGCCTCATGGCCCAGGCGCCGCAGCAGCATGGCCATGCTCTCGGCCGAGTCCTCGTTGTCGTCGACGACGAGGACGCACAGCCTGTCCACCGGCCGCTCCGCGGGCGCGCGTCGCGTGGGCGGCGCGACAGGGTGCGCGGGCCGCGGGAGCTCCACGATGAACTCGCTGCCGCGGCCGGGGCCATCGCTGTGCGCTCGCGCCGTCCCCCCGTGGAGCTCGATCAGCCGGCGCACTATCGTGAGGCCGATGCCCAGACCGCCCTCCGCGCGATCGAGGCTGCGATCCCCCTGCGTGAACAGGTCGAACACCTGCGGTAGCAGCGTGGGCGATATGCCGACGCCGTTGTCGCGGACGCGGAGCGTCGCGCGCGCGCCGTCCGCCTCCAGCGTGAGCCAGATCGAGCCGCGCAGCGGCGTGAACTTCGCCGCGTTGTGCAGCAGGTTGGTCACCACCTGCGTGAGCCGCGCCAGGTCCCCCTCCACGAAGATCGGCTCGGCGGGCAAACGCACCTCCAGGACCTGCTCGCGTGCGTCGATCCAGGCCCGGGACGCCTCGACCGCGCGCGTCACGATGTCGGCGAGGTCGACCCGCATGCACTCCAGGGCGATCTTGCCCCGCGTGATACGGCTCACGTCGAGCAGGTCGTCCACGAGCCGCACGAGCTGGCCGACCTGCCGCTCCATCACGCCGGCCGCCCAGGCGACCTCGGGGCTCACCTCACCTTCGGGCCTGAGGGCGGCGGTCGCGTTGGATATCGACGCCAGCGGATTGCGCAGCTCGTGCGCCAGCATCGCCACGAATTCCTCCATCTGACGCGCGTTGGATTCGATCTGCTCGAGGCGCTTGCGCTCGGTCAGATCGCGCGTGATCTTCGAGAAGCCGCGCAGCTCGCCGTCGGAGCCGCGGATGGCGGTGACGACGACGCTCGCCCAGAACTTCGAGCCGTCCTTGCGCACGCGCCAGCCTTCGTCCTCGAAGCGGCCGTGGCGCCGCGCGCTGGCGAGCACGGTCTCTGGCCAGTTGCGCGCGAGCGCTTCGGGCGGGTAGAAGCGCGAGAAGTGCGTGCCGATCACCTCCTCCGCGGAATATCCTTTGATCTGCTGCGCGCCGGCGTTCCACGTGGTCACGCGGCCCTCGGGGTCGAGCATGAAGATGGCGTAGTCCTTCACGCCCTCGACCAGCATGCGGAAGCGCTCCTCGCTCTGCCGCAGCGACTCCTCCTGGCGCTTGCGCTCGGTCAGGTCGCGCGTGATCTTCGAGAAGCCGCGCAGCTCGCCGCGGGCGTCGCGGATGGCCGTGATGATGACGTTCGCCCAGAACCTCGTTCCGTCCTTGCGCACGCGCCAGCCGTCGTCCTCGAAGCGGCCCTGGCGCCGCGCCTCGGCGAGCTCTACCGCCGGCCAGTTGCGCGCGAGCGCTTCGGGCGGATAGAAGCGCGAGAAGTGCGTGCCGATCACCTCCTCCGCGGAGTATCCGTTGATCTGCTGGGCGCCGGCGTTCCACGTCGTCACACGGCCTTCGGTGTCGAGCATGAAGATGGCGTAGTCCTTCACGCCTTCGATCAGGGTGCGGAACTGTACGTCGGCGCCTAGCTCCGTCGGATCCATGCGGGGAGCTTACCGCAGAACGCGCGTCGGGCCTGACATGACCTTGGATCATCGTGCGCCGTGCGGCGCGGGCCTCGCGCTCGCTTCGTTTCAGCACCAACGGCATCCCCGCCCAGCGCGTGAGGCCTGCAGGGCGCGCGACGGCGCGGTCAGCGAGACGCGCAGCCCTCTCGGAGGCGCGCGAGCGGCGCCTTGCGTGGAGCGGCGCCTGTGCGTTCGACAGGCTCCTCGTCGCCCGCGGCCCGATGAGATCGGTGACCTTCGCGATCCTCGGTCCGATCTTCCAGCCTTCTCCACCTCGAAGCCGGCGCCGACGATCCCCTGTCGCGCGCCGCGCCCGCCCCCGCACATCGGGTGCCGGACCGCTCCGCCGGGGGGTATGCCCTCGGGGCCGGCGCGGTAGAGTCAGGCCCCGGAGATCACCGCCGTCCTCAACCCCTGGAGGGGATCATGCTGACCAAGCTCAACGAGAACGAAGCCGTCGCGTCCTGCGAGCGCTGCTGGGAGAAGGAGATCGTCCCCGCGCTGCACGAGTACATCCGCATCCCCAACAAGTCGCCCGCGTTCGACCCTGCCTGGCGGGAGAACGGCCACATGGACAGGGCGGCGGCGCTCATCGAGGCCTGGTGCAAGGAGCAGCCGATCCCCGGGCTCAAGGTGGAGGTGGTGCGCCTCGGGAGCCGCACGCCGGTCATCCTGATGGAGGTGCCGGGCAAGACCGACGACACGGTGCTGCTCTACGGGCACCTCGACAAGCAGCCCGAGATGGTGGGCTGGCGCCAGGGGCTCGGCCCGTGGGAGCCGGTGCGCGAGGGCGACCGGCTCTACGGCCGCGGCGGCGCCGACGACGGCTACTCGGCGTTCGCGTCGCTCGCCGCGCTGCGGCTGCTGCACGAGCAGGGGATCCCGCACGCGCGGTGCGTCGTGCTCATCGAGGGCTGCGAGGAGAGCGGCAGCCCGGACCTGCCGGCCTACATCGACGCGCTCGAGGGCCGCATCGGCAAGCCGAGCCTCATCGTGTGCCTCGACTCCGGCTGCGGCAACTACGAGCAGCTCTGGACCACGACGTCGCTGCGCGGGCTGCTCCAGGGCACGCTCGAGGTGAGCATCCTGCGCGAGGGCGTGCACTCGGGCGTGGGCAGCGGCGTCGTGCCCTCGAGCTTCCGGATCTTGCGGCAGCTCCTGTCGCGCATCGAGGACGAGCGCACGGGGCGCGTGCTCGTGGACGCGCTGCACGTGGACATCCCGAAGGAGCGCGTGGCGCAGGCGCGCGCGGCCGCCGAGGTGCTCGGGAAGACGGTGGTGAGCGAGCTGCCGTGGGTGCAGGGGGCCGGCCCGGTGACGGACGACGTGGCCGAGCTCCTCCTGAACCGCACGTGGCGGCCGGCGCTCTCGGTGACCGGCGCCGAGGGCCTGCCGCCCATCGCCAGCGCGGGCAACGTGCTGCGGCCGTTCACGAGGGCGAAGCTGTCGATGCGCATCCCGCCGCGCGTCGAGCCGAAGGTCGCGGCGGCGGCCCTGAAGCAGGCGCTGGAGAAGGACCCGCCGTACGGCGCCGAGGTCCGCTTCCACGTGAGCGAGCCGTCGGAGGGGTGGGACGCGCCGGCGACGGCGCCGTGGCTGCAAGCGGCGGCGAAGAAGGCGTCGCAGGCGTTCTTCGGGCGGCCCGCGATGGGGATCGGCGAGGGCGGGACGATCCCCTTCATGGCGATGCTGGGGCAGAAGTTCCCGGAGGCGCAGTTCCTCATCACGGGCGTGCTCGGGCCGCAGTCGAACGCGCACGGGCCGAACGAGTTCCTGCACCTCGGCATGGGGAAGAAGCTGACCTGCTGCGTGGCGAGCGTGATCGCGGACCACGCCGCGCGGGCGCGCTGAGCGGGCAGCGGCGGCGCGGCGGTGCGCTCAGCGGGCGGGCGCCGCCCCGTCCGGGCGGGCGGCGCCGGGGGCTGCCCCGCCGGGGCCCGCCGCGGCCGCTCCTGCGCCGCCGGGGCCCGCCGCGGCCGACGCCGGCGCGAACGTGAGGACGACCCGGGCCCCACCCTCGCGCCCGCCCTCGACGCGGATGGATCCGCCGAAGAGCTTCATCCGGTTCGCGGAGAAGTGAAGCCCGATGCCGCTCGCGCCCTCCCTGGTCGAAAACCCGTACTGGAACACCTGGATCCGCGCGGCCTCGGGGATGCCGGGCCCGTTGTCCTCCACGGCGCAGCACACGTCGGCCCCGTCGTGCCAGGTCGAGATCGCGATCCAGGGCTCGCTCGGGCCGCCCTCGACGACGGCGGCGCGCGCGTTGTCGAGCAGGTTGTAGAGGATGGTCAAGAGGTCGTGGCGGTTCGCCACGATGTCGTCGACCGGCCGCAGATCGAGCCGGACGGCGACACGCGCGCTCCCGAGCGCCGCGCCGTGCACGCGCAGCGACTCCCGGATGACCTCGTTCGCGGAGAGCCGCTCGGTGCGGTACGCGTTCCTGTACGCGTACCTCTCCTGCGCCCGGAGGGCGTCGCGGAGGACGTCGAGCTGTTCGCGCACGCGCTCGATGTCTTCCGCCGTCTCCCGCTGCTCCTGCTCCACGGCGGCGAGCGCCAGCTCGACGTAGCGGCGCAGGCTCTCGCCCCGCGGCGCGTCGGCCGGCGCGGCGGCCCCCGCGTCGCCCCCGAGGAGCTCGGCGAGCGCCCGCTTCAGGCGCGGGAGCCGCGACCGCGCGGCGCGATCGCGCACGAGGTCGACCGCGACCCCGGCGCTGTTCAGCGTGTTGCCCGCGCTGTGAAGGACGTCCATTGCGACCTGGGCCATGCCCGAGTGGCGCGCGATCTCGGCCTGCTCCGCGCCGAGCTGCCGGTACGACTCGTAGAGCCGCACCATCGAGCGCACGCGCGCCAGGAGCTCGCGCGGGGAGAACGGCTTGACCAGGTACTCGTCGGCGCCGCCGTCGAGCCCCGAAGCGACCGCCTCGTCGTCGGCGCGGGCCGTGACGAGGACGATGGGGATGTGGCGCAGCACGGGGTGGGCCTTCAGCCAGGCGGTGAGCTCGACGCCGGACATCCGCGGCATCATCACGTCCGAGACGACGACGTGCGGCGGGGACCGCTCGATCAGCCGCTGCGCTTCGAGGCCGTTGGCCGCCTCCAGCAGGCGGTAGCTCGGGGACAGCAGCGAGCGCATGAACTGCCGCATGTCCGGGTTGTCGTCGACGAGGAGCAGCAGGGGCCTTTCCGCGCCGGCGGCCGGCGGCGCGACGGCCGGCGGACCCGGCGGGCCGTCCGGCAACGCCGCGGCGGCCCGGGGGCCGGCGTCGGGCTCGATCTGCCCGGGGGCGAGGCCGTCGGGTGAGGCCTCCGCGGGCGGCAGCGCGCTGAGCCAGCGCCGCGTCTGCGCGGTGCTGGGCGTGCTGCTGGGGCCCACGTCGGCGAGGTGCTCCGCGCGGCCCCCCGCCGCGTCCGCCGCGTGGCCTTCCGCCGCGCCCGCGGCGCCATCCTGCGCGGCGCCCGGGATCGACCGCGGCAGGCGCACGCGGACGGTCGTCCCCTTGCCCAGCTCGCTCTCGATCGAGACCGCGCCGTGCATGAGCTCCGCGAAATGCTTGACCAGCGAGAGCCCGAGCCCCGTGCCCTCGTACCGCCGCTTCACCGAGCCGTCGACCTGGGTAAATTTCGAGAACAGCTTGCCGAGGTCGTCCGCGGCGATGCCGATGCCCTCATCGCGCACGCCGAGCTCGAACCATGCGCCGTCGAGCGCGCGCAGCGAGACCTCGATGTGCCCGCCGCGGTGAGAGAACTTCAGCGCATTGCTGATGAGGTTGAGCAGGATGCGCTCGTATTTGTAGCGATCCAGCGCAACGGCGCCGAGCGCGTCGCCCGTCATCGCCAGGGCGCGCCCCCGGGACAGCGCGCTCGGCCGGATGTCATTCAGCATCTGCGCCGTGATCCGGTTCACGTCGACGAGCTCCCAGTCGGCATCCATCCGCGCCGCCTCGGCCTTCGAGAAATCGAGCAGGTCGCTCACCACGTTGAGCAGCCGCGCCGTGTTGCGGCGGATGAGCTCGAGCTCGTCGCGCACGTCGCGCGGCAGCGCGCCGTGCTGCGCCTCGATCAGGCGCTCGAGGGGCGACAGGATCAACGTGAGGGGCGTGCGCAGCTCGTGGCTCACCGTGGCGAGGAAGTCGCTCTTGGCGCGGTTGGCGCGCTCCGCCTCGTCCTTGGCGCGGGCGAGCGCGAGCTCGGTGAGCTTGCGGTCGGTGATGTCGGTCCAGGCGCCGAGGATGCCGAACACCTCGCCGTCCTCGTCCTTGAGCGGCACCTTGCACGTGAGCAGGTACCGCTGGCTGCCGTCGGCCTGGCGCTGCGTCTCCTCGATGTTCAGCAGCGGCTCGCCCGAGGCCATGACGGCCTTGTCGACGCGGATGTAATGCTCGGCCTCCTCGGCGGTCCAGGGCAGGTCGTGGTCTGTGAGGCCGATGATGTCATCCGGGCGGCTCAGCCCCGCGCCGCGGGCGTTCAGCTCGTTCGTGCCGATGTAGACGCAGTTGCGATCTTTCCACCAGATGCTGTAAGGGAACGTCGAGACGATGTAGCGTAAGAGCTGCTCTTTCTGGGACTCTCGCAGGATCGGCGGCGTGCGCTTTCGCTCTTTGAAGTCCGACATAAGCAGGCCATGACGACGAGCGGAGCCTGACGTGACGGCCAGCGCGGCGCTCCTGGCCAGCGGCGCCCGGCACGACCCCCCCATGCAGTCCGGCCCCGCGGACGGACCTGGGATCCATCGGCCATCTTATCCCACCGGGAGGCTCACGCGCAACCTGCCGGGCCGCTGCGCCGGCGCAGCGGTCTCCACAGGCTCCGCGGTGAAAGCGCGGCGCGCCGGCCCGGCGGCCGCGGACGCCGAGCTCGCGGGGCGGCGGGGCGCGCGGTGAGGCGCGGGGCGTGTGAGCTGGGATCGTTCAGCCGGGACAACCCGAGCTGCCCGTGAGCCTCCCGCGGTGACCCGGCAGGCACGGCCGGCTCACGTCTTGACGCGCGTGCCGTCGGCCCGGGTGAGCGTGAGGCCCTCGCCTCGTTCGATCAGTGTGTCATCCGCAGCGGCGCCCGAAGCACCTCCGCCAGGCAGCTCTCGTTCACGAGCGTGGCCAGATCCTGGCCGCGACGCTCGATGTCTGCGAAGCGGCTCGATTTCCCTGTCTGGGCGGGATCAGGCACGTCGAGCCCGGTGAGGAAGCCCGATAGCGCGGGTCGCTTACCGAGGTCCCGGTTACCGATATGCAGAAACGGGGTGCTCGTCTCCTCGGCGTGGCACCCGTTGCAGGTGGCCAGCGAGAAGTTTCGACGTGTCTCGTACGCCACGTCGCCCATTGTCTGCCAGAAGTGGCCTTGCGGGACTATCGCAGACCCTGCGAGGAACATCTTGCCCGGCGGGAACTCGAGGGGCACCTCGTGCCTGTTCTCGCCGATCTCGTCGGTGTGTTTGCTGATGAAGTCGGCGAGTATCGGCTCGTTCTTCAGCGTGAGATCTGGAGTCTGCACGACCGGCGTCTCCACGAGATATCTCGCGCTCGGCCCCGATCGCCCGATCCGGAACTCTCGCATTTCCCACAGCTCGCCGGGCTCGATCTGATTGGTGCGCAGCTGGCCGAGCGCGCTGCCGTTCGGCCTGTCAGGCGCAGCGCCGGCCCGGGTCACCGACTCTGTGATCGCCTCCAGCGCGGCGTTGTAGGCGCTCTGGCCCAGCTTCGTGAGCTCGACCCACTGCCGCGCCCAGTCCTTCAGCTCCTTGCACCCCTGGCGCTCCACGCGATACTCGAGGATGACCGTGAACGGCAGCCGGCTGCAGCTCGTCGGCTCGACCACTCCGAACACGAAACGCAGCTCGCTGGCCCTGCCGGACCCGAAGACCAGAGCATCCCGGAGGTCCACCCGGTTCACGATCGCGAGGAGCCGGAAGGGGGCTCGCGCGAGGTCGAGCGACCCGTCCTGACGCCGGGGCCATTGCTCGAATGTCCGTTGAACGCCGGCGCGCGCTGGCACCGACCAGCCGTTGATCTTTTGTTCCGCGCTCCAGTGCTTGATCCAGCGCTCCATGAAATCGGTCGGCCGGACCCCGGTCTCCCCCTCGTTGGCCATCTGCGCCACGAGGTGACCGAACGTCCATTTCCCCATCGAGGTCCCCGGGTTCGCCTTGTCGCAGATGTCAAAGGTGCGCGACTTGTCCTCGATGACGGAGAGATCCGTGATCAGCAGGGTCCTATCAGGATCGACCTCCGTCGCACGATGCTCGTTCCGGACGACGTGCGTCGACTCCTCGCGCAGATGCTCCTGCAGGAGATCTCGACGCCAGCGCTCGTTCGGTCGCGGAACGACGACGCGCCCGTCGAAGACCGTGGCCGAGCCGTCCCCGGCTTGCTCGATCGGATCCCGCTCCGCCGCTATCTCCTCGGCAGACAGGGGGGCGAGCCCCGTGTACGTCCCGTCCCTGGGCTGCTCATCGGCGCCTTCGCCGTCGTCGCGCAGCTTGACGAGGCCCTGCTCGATATGCAGCGTGAGCTCGGGCGGCAGGTGCCCATGCTCCGCCACCTGCGCGCGCACGAGGGCGCCGCCTTCCCCGAAGCCGGAGCGAGGCGTGAGCGTCAGGTTCACGACGCGCGGCGGATCCAGCGCCAGATCGGCGCGCGCGGGCTCCGCGCACGTTACCGCAGCCGCATCGCGCGCCTGCGGCTCGGGCGTCTTGCGGCGTTGACACCCATGGACCGACGCCACGGCCGTCCCGAGCAGCACGGCCAGCAACATCTCACGAACGGCGCGTACGGGCATGAAAGCCCTCCGAGCGCCGGACATGCGCCCCGCGTGCCAGGCGGCGCAGCACGGAACGCGACCGCGGCGCACACGCAACCCTCCACGTTCTTCAAGGTGAGCGCGTCGGCCATTGCCTGGTATTTCCACCGGATTCGACCGAAGCGCGGCGTGATGAGGAAGAGGACCTGGGGCTCGCGAAGCCTGCGCCGCCGTGTGACGGGCCTCGGTCAACGAGCGCTCGATCAGCGCTTCGTCCCCCTCGATCCGCTGCGGCGCGGACCAGGAGCTCGCCGAGCTGCTGCCGCTCGGAGGGCCCCGCGCTCCAGGCGCGCAAGCTCCGGCGCCGCGCGAGCACGGCGGTGAGGGGGACGTGGCCCTTGCCCCTCCGGCCAAGGGCCGGGCCGACTCACACCGTGATCCGCGTGCCGTCGAACCTCGTGAACGTGAAGCCCTCGAACGGCTCCCGGAAGGTCCGGCGCTCGTCCCGGAGCAGGCTGATCGCCACCTGCTCGCCCAGCGCGAGGGACGCCGCGGCGTCGGTGCGCCAGTGGATGCCCGCCCAGTTGCGCCCGAAGGCGTAGTTGGTCGCCAGCTTGTTCAGCTCACCGCCGACGGTCAGGGGCGGCCCGCTGTAGGGGATGAGCCGCGTCGGATCGGCCGGATCGGGGACGAACGGGTCCTCGATCACGTGGTCCTCGTCGAAGAACGCCTTCAGGAGCGTCACGTTGACGCCCGCGATCGCGGCCGCGCCGCCCGGATACGACCCGTGGAGCGGAGCGCCCTCCGGGAAGGCCTGCGGCAGCAGGTAGCTGCCGAACGCGTCGAACGTCAGCTCGACCGCCCGTGAATCGAGGATGTCGCGGTGCAGCGGGTACTCCCGCGCGTCGTTCGCGAGGCGGTGGTGGACGAGCCCGCCGTACGCCTCGGGGCGGATGCTGCGGTGCACGAACCACTTCTGCCAGTACGCCGCGCGGATCGAGCGCGACGTGCCGAACGGGAGCAGGCTTTGCAGGTAGGCGAGCGCGAAGGTCGCCGCCGCGGAGGCCTGCGTCTCCGACGTGAGATAAGGGTTCGTGGGGCTCAGCGGGGCCGCGATGCCCCCCGGGACGCCCGGGCTCGCGCTGCGCGCCGCGCCGAGGAGCAGCGCCGCACCCCAGAAGAGGGCGCCGCCATTGTGCACGAACTCCGCCAGATCGCGGCCTGTCGAGATGTAGCGGCGGACCGGGTCGTACGCGATGGTCCGGGTCGGCGCGATCCCGTTCTGCACGGCGAGCCACTCGTCGTGATCGGTCTGGAAATCGTTGCCCGGCAGCGCGGTGCGGATCGCGCCCTCGATGCGCTGCGGGCCATAGGGGATGTCTCGCAGGAGGAACTGCGAGATGTACGGGCCGTCGAGCACACCGGGAGGGGTCACGTGCCTGGCCGTCCTGCCGGAGCGGTCCCGGGCATCGACGTAGGTGACGCTGCCCCGGAACAGCGTCTCCAGCGTCACGCGGCCGCGGGCGCGAGGGCCGGTGTAGCCCGAGAGGCGGTCGATCTCGTCGATCGCGTCCGCGACATCGCTGCTGTCCGCGTAGCTCTCGAACGGGATGTCGCGCAGCAGCGCCTTCCAGTAGACCTCGACCGCCTCGGCGGCCTTCTGGGCGCTCGCCAGCGCGGGGGCCGGGGGAACGCCGATCTGGGGCGGGGTGGTGCCGATCAGGCTCACGGCGAGCGTGCCTACCGGATTGACCAGCTTGCGCGTCCCGCCGAGCGGGATGGCCTCGAAATCGTGCCATTCGCGCGAGGCGTGCGCGCGCGAGGCGATGCGGTACGCGTCGAGGTCGACCTCGCCGCGGTCGTCGTGCGGCAGGCCGCGCGTGTCGGTCCCGATCTTGTTCCGGTAGCGCGCCTCGTCGCCGTTGTCCGGGTGCGGCGCGATCGGCTCCTCGAAGCTGTCGACCGCGGCCTCCACGCGGACGCGCAGGGCGCGCAGGCGGAGCTCGTGATCGAGCGGCGAGGCGCGCGGGTCGCGGCGCAGCGACTCGAGGCCGCTCAAGAGATCTTCGGCGCTCGGGCCCCGCGCCGCGCTCGCGACGGCGGGGCTGCCGGCGAGGATGCCTCCCGCCGCGAGCGAGCCCGCCACGCCCATGAAGGCGCGCCGGCCCGTCACCTTCTCGGCCCCCGGTCGCCTCGAGGGTGCCTCGGGGCTCGCGGGCCCCGGGGCGCCAGGCGTCGAAGCAGCGCTGCGGCTATCGCTGTCGTGAGAATCGATGGTCATGGCGTGGAACTCCGTGGTTGGCGTGGACCTTCGCGTCGGCCCGGCCGCGGTGTCCGCGGCCGAGCACCCATGAAGCTCGGCCCGTGAGCTCAGGCGGCAGCGCCCGTCCTGGAAGCGGAGTCAGGGACGACGAGCTTCCGACGGCGCGCGCGCACGCTCCGAGCGGTGACGAGGCCGAGAGGGCAACGAGGCAGCGGGCTCTCTCCGCCGCATCCGTTTTATAGGATGAAATGTCTACTATAACGGATGATTGCGAGCAAGGACTTTGTTTCACAGCGTACCGGCGGCGCCTCCCTGGTCCGCGGCCCGGTGGTATCGAGCGGCGTGCGCGACGGAGAGGCGGTGATCGGGCAGGCTCCGTGATGACGGATGGCATGGTCCGGACAGCGGCCCCCGTCGCGCTCGCCGCCTGAGCAGGGGCGTGCGCTGCGCCGGTCAGGGCACCGCGTGGCCGTCGACCCGGAGCTGGAACAGGAAGTACGGCGGGATGCAGGCGCCCTCGCCCGAGCTCGTCCGGGCGCACACGTAGTCCTCGCGACAGGGCTCCTCGCTCGAGCAGCGGCGCAGGCCCGCGGGCGCGACGTGGCGGCTCAGGCACTCGGTGAACAGCGTCCCCTGGGCGAGGCAGCGGTTGAACGGGTCGAGCACCGCGATGGCGCCGTGCGGCGTCGCCGACAGCGCCTTCGTGGCGAGGAACTCGTCGGGCAGGAGCGCTGTGCCGCGGTCGATGCGCGCGAGGTTGTCGGGGGCCGAGAGCCACGCGCGCAGCCGCTCGCGCTGCCGCGGGTCGCGCGCGATGCGGGCGACGTCGGGCGTGTTCTCGAGGGCGAGCGGCGCGTAGCGGCCGGCGCGGGCGTCCCAGCGGAAGGCGCGGAGCACGTACTCGGCGTGGCCGCCGAGGTCCGGGCGCACGGTGGACGGCCAGCGGACGCTCTGCAGGTTCACGACGAGCCGCGAGAGGTTCGCGCGGTCGATGGCGCCTGGGGCGAGCGGGCCGTCGGGCGATGTGAGAAAGCGGGCGAGCTCGCCGCCCGATAATCCTCCCGGTCGATGGCGAGGGCCGTATCGGCCCCGTTGCGTCCAATCTCATAGAGCGGGTTGACGGCATTGAGCGCGCCGAGGAATCCGTCTTGCTGGTGGCCGTCCCACATCGCGCGGCCGTGCTGGTAGGCGCCGTAACGGCCGAGCGTCATCGCATTCAGGAACAGCGATTGCGCGAGGCCGAGCGCCAGCTCACCCGTCCCCTCGGCAGCGCCGAGCAAGGTGCCGCCGACCAGGCTGGCGGGGCTCGTGGCCTCGGCCGACGACAGCGCCGGCTCGGGCACGAAGCCCGCGCTGGTCCCGAGCACGCTGACGTCCATCGGCGGCGTGGCGCCGCCCGTCTTGGCAGCCGTGATGTTGGTGTCGGCGTCGGCGCGCGCCTCGTGCTTCTGCAACGGGACGACGCGCAGCTCGAGTCCGAGCGGCGCCAGGTCGAGCACCTCCCACCTGAGCTCCGCGCCGGCCGGCGACGGTAAGCGAGCCCCGTCCTCCGAGGGGGCTTGCTGAAAGCCGCCCGGGTCGACGTAGGCGAGCGGGCTGTTCAGCACGTAGCTGTACGGGTTCCAGCTCTGCCCGAAGGACGGGATCGACACGATCGGGTCCGTGGTCAAGAACCGCCCGATCCTCGGATCGTACATCCTGCCCTTCATGTTCACGAGCCCGAGCTCGTCGTCGCTCTCGTGCCCGGTGAACCCCTGCGTCGTCTCGCTCGGGAACGACGCCGGCGGGCGCTCTCCCCAGACGGGGTTCCTGCGCTGCCCGAACGGGTCGTAGCTCCGCCGCTCGATCACGTCGCCGTCCTCGTCGGTGAGCGCGTCGACCGAGCCGAGGTGGTCGACGTGCACGTACCGCGTGCCGCCGTCCGTGCCTCCCCGGGTCACGATCGCCACCACGCGCTCCGGCGAGTGGACGTGGTACCGATGCTCCGCGGTGCCCGACGCCCGATCGGTGACCCGTTCGTACAGATCGCCGAAGTAGAGCGTCTCCTTCTCCGGCGTGGTCTTGCGGATCCGCTGCTGGTCGCCGTCGTAGCCGAAGGTGGTGGTGGCCGCGCCCTGCGTGATGCGCTCCGGCAGGTCGAACGGCGTATAACGCACGGTGGTGCCGCCGGGCCGCGCGATCTGATTGCCAACGGCGTCGTAGGCGAAGCTGCCCGTGTCCGCGCCGGTGACCGCGTGCGGGTGCAGCGGGTCATCGTAGGAGAGCGTCCCGACGTCGGACTTGAAGGTGAGATTGCCGTTCGGGTGGTAGTCGTAGCGGAGCGCGCAGGGCGCCGACGCGCGCTCGACGTCGCCGAAGTACGCGCAGGTCAACCGCTGGAGCGGATCAAAGCGGAAGCGCTCCGTCGTGTTCTCGGGCTGGAGCGCGTCGGTGCGGCGCGTGAGGTTCAGGAGATCGTCATAGCCGTAGTCCAGGTCTTGCACCTCGCCCGCGGCGCTCTGCGTCGCCATGTGCCTCAGGCGCTGCTTGTCGGCGAAGTAGCTCCGCTCCGTGACGGCGCCGTTGCCGAACACCTCCTCCCGGAAGCGCCCCGCGTCGTCCACGTCCGAAAGGCGCCAGTAGGCGAGCTTCGTTCCGCTGTCGCGCACGGCGAGCACATGGCCGTGCGCGTCGCGATCGTGGGCCACGACGAACGGCGCCGCGCCGGCCGGCGCCGGATACGTGACCGCCTCGACGCGGCCGAGCTCATCGTAGCCGAGCCTGGCCTCCAGGGGAGAGCGCTCGCCGTCGATGCGGAGCGAGATCGTGTCGAGCTGGCCACGGTCGGTGTACCCGTACGTCTTCTCGCCGTCGCGGCTCCCGAGCGCGTGGAGCTTGCCGATCCCGTGCGCCGCGGTGTCCCAGGTCCACGTGGTCGTCAGGCTCTCCGCGCCATCCTGGTCCACACGCGAGCGGGGTCGGCCGAGCACGTCGTACGCCCACGTGGTTTCTCGCCCGAGCGCATCGGTCGACGAGATCAGCTCGCCGAAGCCGTCATGGATCGAGACCGTCGTGCCCCGATCGGGGTCGTCGAGCCGCCGGACGCGGCCGAACGCGTCGCGCGTCGTGCGCGTCACCGCACCGCCTGGATCGGTGACCGTGTGGAGCATGCCGAACGGGCCGTAACTGTAGCGGATGATTCCGTCGGCTGCGTCGGTGATGGTCTTGATGCGCCCCAGCGGGTCCTGCTCGGTCACCGTCACGTGATCGAGCGGGTCGACGACGCGCACGAGCAAGCCGTCGTACTCGGTCGTCGTGACCGCGTTCCATGGCGTCGTATGCCGCACCTCGCGGCCTACCGCGTCGTACTCGCAGCGATCGCCCCGAACGGGCCGCCCGTCGTGCGCAGGCCGCCCGCTTCGGTAGCCATCAACCCGCTGTCCGTCGACGACGCCGCCTCCGAGGCCGCGGCGCCGACGCCCACGGCCACCACCTTCGCCGCGCCCGAATCTGGCGCCACGCCCACCGCCGTGCCGCAGCCGCCCAGGCCTCGACCGGATGCTGCCCAGAGCCGGAACGCGCCCCTTAGCGCGATCCACTCATAGGATTCTCGTCCGGCCTGTCTCAAACCTGTTGACATTCTCCGGATTGCTTCGTTGCGGTGAGCGACACGCCTATAGAACTGCAATAGTGACCGCTAAGGATCACCGTATTCACGACCAGCGATCGGACGAGGACGAAACCAAGGTCGCGCGTGCCTTCCGCGGTGCCCAGCAATGTGTGGCCGACGACTGTGCCCGGGCCGCCAGCGCCAACGTGCTCGGGCGAGACAGTTACCGGCTGCGGCACGTAGCCCGACGCGGTTCCGGTCGTGTCCACGTCGCTCGTGTGCCCTTACGACGACACGATTAGGTTGGACTCACGTTGTGCTCGGGTCCGGAAGGCGAGCAAGGCAGTCCGATCGCCTGGCGCGATCTGGCTCGCTTCTTCGAGATCTCGCTGCTGTCGCAAGAGCTCCTGCTGCATCAGTGGATGTGCGAGAATTTTGTGCTCCCGAAGGGGATCCCGAGGGTCCATGGCCTCGCGCTCCTGAACGATCAAGTCAACCGAATCGATGGAGAATCGGGCAGCGCTGACCACGCGGGCCACATCCCCGTCGAGAAGGAAGTCGAGCAGAGAACAGATCGCGAAGACGGCGTCTTGAGCTGACGACGTGTAGAGCGAGGTGAAGTTTTCCGAGCTCGGCGCGCACTCCTCGCATTTGGAAAGCAGTTCCCCCAATTGGGCATCCGTAATGCGTTCAGACTCACAGGCGACCCAGACCGCGTCGAGCGCCTCCCGCAGCGGGGCAACGTCTCTCCAGCCCACCTCCCGCATGAAGGTTTGGTAGCTCGGCAGCATTCGCTCACAGCGCACAGCGCCAAAGGCTAGTTGTTGGTGAGGCGCCATCTTCGACAACATTTCGAGAAGTCGTTCGTCGCTGAATGTAGCTTCCATCGCTTCTATCCTCCAGCTTATCTCAGCGGGCTTAGCGGAACTACCCTCTGCTGCTCCAGGGCCATTGCGCACTCCGGGCAGATGGGCCGGCTAGCGCCAACACCGGTCGGTGTGAGTCCCATCTGCCTGGCAGCGTTGACCCCTGTGATCTCGGCGTGCCCGATTCCCACAGCTTCGACTTCGCCAGGTCTGAGTGTAGCCCTTTGGGCGGGTGTTAGTCGCCTCTCACTGGAGGAGACGACCCTCGTACCCTCGGCGGTTTCGGTGACGGCAGTCGTGCGTGCGCGCGCCGCCCGTGAATCAAGGACACTGTGAATTTCTCTCGCTCGGGTAGCTGCACCCCTTGCGGCTCCCGCTGCAGCCGCCGACCCCTCCGCGATTGCCCCCAGCCCTCTTCCCGCACCGTACACCGTTGCCGCGCCGAGGAGGATCGCCTTCACCCCCGCCGAGCCCGCCGCCCGATAGTCGCCTCCGTCGATCGCGAGGGCCGTGTCCGCCCCGTTGCGCCCAATCTCATAGAGCGGGTTGACGGCGTTGAGCGCGCCGAGGAAGCCGTCCTGCTGGTAGCCGTCCCACATCGCGCGGCCGTGCTGGTAGGCGCCGTAACCGCCAAGCGTCATCGCATTCAGGACCAGCGATTGTGCGAGGGCGAGCGCCAGCTCGCCCGTCCCCTCGGCAGCGCCCAGCAAGCTCTGGCCAACCATGGCGCCGGCACCCGTGTGCTCCGGCGCCGTGCTCACCGGCTGCGGCACATGCCCGGACGCGCTGCCGGTCGTGCTGACGTCGATCGGCGGCGTGGTGCCGCCCGTCTCGGCAGCCACGGTGTTTGTATCGGCGCCGGAGCGCGCCTCGTGCTTCGGCGACGGGATGACGCGCAGCTCGAGTCCGATCGGCGCCAGGTCGAGCACTTCCAATCTGAGCTCCGCGCCGGCCGGCGGCGGTGGGCGAGCCCCGTCCTCCGGGGGTGCTTGCTGAAAACCGCCCGGGTCGACGTGCGCGAGCGGGTTGTTCAGCACGTAGCTGTACGGGTTCCAGCTCTGTCCGAAGAACGGGAGGGAGATGATCGGGTCCGTGGTCAAGAACCGCCCGATCCTGGGATCGTAGATCCTGCCTTTCATGTTCACGAGCCCGAGCTCGTCGTCGCTCTCGTGCCCGGTGAACCCCTGCGTCGTCTCGCTCGGGAACGACGCAGGCGGGCGCTCTCCCCACACGGGGTTCCTGCGCTGTCCGAACGGGTCGTAGCTCCGCCGTTCGATCACGTCGCCGTCCTCGTCGGTGAGCGCATCGATCGAGCCGAGGTGATCGACGTGCACGTAACGGGTGCCGTCGTCCGAGCCTCCCCGGGTCACGATCGCCACCACGCGCTCCGGCGAGTGGACGTGGTACCGATGCTCCGCGGTGCCCGACGCCCGATCGGTGACCCGTTCGTACAGATCGCCGAAGTAGAGCGTCTCCTTCTCCGGCGTGGTCTTGCGGATCCGCTGCTGGTCGCCGTCGTAGCCGAAGGTGGTGGTGGCCGCGCCCTGCGTGATGCGCTCCGGCAGGTCGAACGGCGTATAACGCACGGTGGTGCCGCCGGGCCGCGCGATCTGATTGCCAACGGCGTCGTAGGCGAAGCTGCCCGTGTCCGCGCCGGTGACCGCGTGCGGGTGCAGCGGGTCATCGTAGGAGAGCGTCCCGACGTCGGACTTGAAGGTGAGATTGCCGTTCGGGTGGTAGTCGTATCGGAGCGCGCAGGGCGCCGACGCGCGCTCGACGTCGCCGAAGTACGCGCAGGTCAACCGCTGGAGCGGGTCGTAGCGAAAGCGCTCCGTCGTGTTCTCGGGCTGGAGCGCGTCGGTGCGGCGCGTGAGGTTCAGGAGATCGTCATAGCCGTAGTCCAGGTCTTGCACCTCGCCCGCGGCGCTCTGCGTCGCCATGTGCCTCAGGCGCTGCTTGTCGGCGAAGTAGCTCCGCTCCGTGACGGCGCCGTTGCCGAACACCTCCTCCCGGAAGCGCCCCGCGTCGTCCACGTCCGAAAGGCGCCAGTAGGCGAGCTTCGTTCCGCTGTCGCGCACGGCGAGCACATGGCCGTGCGCGTCGCGATCGTGGGCCACGACGAACGGCGCCGCGCCGGCCGGCGCCGGATACGTGACCGCCTCGACGCGGCCGAGCTCGTCGTAGCCCAGCCTGGCCTCCAGGGGAGAGCGCTCGCCGTCGATGCGGAGCGAGATCGTGTCGAGCTGGCCACGGTCGGTGTACCCGTACGTCTTCTCGCCGTCGCGGCTCCCGAGCGCGTGGAGCTTGCCGATCCCGTGCGCCGCGGTGTCCCAGGTCCACGTGGTCGTCAGGCTCTCCGCGCCATCCTGGTCCACGCGCGAGCGGGGTCGGCCGAGCACGTCGTACGCCCACGTGGTTTCTCGCCCGAGCGCATCGGTCGACGAGATCAGCTCGCCGAAGCCGTCATGGATCGAGACCGTCGTGCCCCGATCGGGGTCGTCGAGCCGCCGGACGCGGCCGAACGCGTCGCGCGTCGTGCGCGTCACCGCACCGCCTGGATCGGTGACCGTGTGGAGCATGCCGAACGGGCCGTAACTGTAGCGGATGATCCCGTCGGCTGCGTCGGTGATGGTCTTGATGCGCCCCAGCGGGTCCTGCTCGGTCACCGTCACGTGATCGAGCGGGTCGGCGACGCGCACGAGCAGGCCCTCGTACGCCGTCGTCGTGACCGCGTTCCACGGCGTCGTGTGGCGCACCTCGCGGCCCACCACGTCGTGCTCGTAGCGCTCGTACAGCCGCTCACGCTCGGGCGTATCTTCGCTGACCGGCACCGAGCGCCGCGCGATGCGCTCGCCCAGCGCGTCGTACCCGATCTCTTGCAGGATGCGCTTTGCGTTGCTCGAGCCCTGCGCAGCTTCCGGGTCGGGCCCGTACCACCACCACCGGATCGGGCGACCGAGGCTGTCGAATTCGACCGTGTCGTCGGCGCCGCCGGCCGTGGTGCTCCGCTGCCTCACCCTCCAGGCATCGTGCTCCGGGCCGCCGTCCTTGGTGCGGGAGAGCGTCACCGTCGTCGTCGTGCCATCCGGGCGCATCTCGCGGCCAAGCCGCCCGAAGCCGTCGTGCGCCCACGTCGTCACGAGCTGATTCGGATCGACCTGCTCGAGGAGCACGCCGAGCGCGCCGTCGAACTCCACGAGCGTTGTGTGCCCGGCCGCGTTCACGTACTTCTCGGGGAAGAGGCCCTCTTCGTCGAAGTCCGTGCTGGATGTGCGCTTGTGCCCGAAGGCGTCCTCCGCCGTGACGTTGGTGATGTTCCCGAAGTCGTCGCGCGCATAGGTGAGCTTCAGCTTCGTGTCCCGCAGGCCATCGTCGCTCTCGGTGGACTCGGTCTCCACCTCGCCGTAGATCGTGGTCGTTCGCGTGAGGCTCCGGCACTGCGACATCCCCGCCGCCGCGCTGCACTCCTTCTGCGTCTCAAGCTGGCCGAGGACCCAGCGCTCGGTGTCGTTCTTGAACGTCCGCGTGACGTTGAGGGTGAGATCGACGCCGCCCGTCGAGACCTCCTCGGCGCGCACGTTGCCGAACTCGTCGAAGTCCGTCACCTTCGATACCGAGTCGCGCAGCACCGTCGCGCCGCCTCCCCCGCCCTCGACCTGCCGCACGTACGCCTCGATCGAAGGCGGCTCGCCGCTCGGGGGCGGATAGATCCCTTGCGCTCGCCTCAGACGGCGCTCGGTGGGCAGCGTGAAATACGTCGCGCCGTCGTTCGTCGATACGAGCGTCCGCTGGACGTCGACGAACGCGAGCTCGATCTGCTCCGGCCTGGGCTGGCTCGCCAGCCCAGGAGCCCCGCGCAACGTCCGCTGGACACTCCCGGCGAAGGGAAACACCTGCAGCTCATCGTCGAAGGTGACGTGGTCGTAGACGTCGATCGCCACGGCGCCCGTGTCCAGATCGGTGACGATCCGCTCCCCGAACCCGAGAAATCCCCGGCCCAGCCGGTGGTAGCGCCCGTCGCGGTAGCCGACCTCGAAGCGCCGCTGCCGATCCGCGCCGTTGTTGAGCGCATACGCGCTGACCACCCGGCGAGGGCCCACGACGCAGCGGCGGGGATAGACACAGTCGTCCGCCGCGCCGGAACGCGCGAGGTACAGCGGGCTCTCCCGCGCCGGATCCCCCGCTCCGTCGCCTGTTGCCACCGAAGCGTCGTCGGTCAGATGCCCGTACGAGATGCTCACGTTGGGCACGAAGCCCGGCTCGGTCGGGTCGTGCGCGTTCATCCCGTCGGAGACCGCGACCAGGAGATCCTGGTCGGCAGAGAGGTTCTGGAAGACGTTGAACACGCCGCCGTGCGAGAGGATCACGTCCTGCGCCCCATCCCCGTCGACGTCGCCGGTGCGCGGCCCGCGCGGATCGGCGAGGGTGACCGCCTCGCCGAGGCTTGCCTCGAACGGCACCTGCGGGTCGACGAGCGTGAACGGCGGCCCCGCACGGTCGCCCGTCGCCAGCAGGACGGCCCACGACGGCAGCACGTCGGAGCCGCCCAGCAGCATGCCCGGAGGGACCGGCATCAGCAGATCCTGCCGCCCATCGCCGTTGAAGTCGAGCGGCACGGCGAACCGGAAGAACGCGTCCTGATCCGGGAAATCCAGCAGATCGCCGAAGCTGAACGCGTCCACGGTCCGGAACGCCGAGGGCACGAAGGTCGGCCCCGTATTGATGTACGTTGTGAGTTGGCGATGGCCGAAGCCGGATTCGACGGCATCGGGCAAGCCGTCGCCGTTCGCGTCGAGAAAGACGACGCGGCCGCCGGGGCCCACGACCGGGAGGGCGGTGTCGAACACCTCCCAGCGCCCATCGCCCCGGCGCATGATCGCGTCGTAGCTGGCTCCGACGAGGACCGACCCGTCCCCGAACCGCCTCAAGTACGGCACGACGAGATCGATCTTGCTGTCGGCGTCGAGATCGAGCGTGTGGAATTCCGTATCGCAGGGATAGCCGGAGAGCGGCTCGATCGATTCGCCCGTGGGGTCGAATCCCGCGGGCGTCGCGCCGCGCGCAGGCCGCCAGAGGTGGACGGTCCACACCGCAAAGAGCGGCAGCGGTGCCTGTGCGTCGCGGGCGTGGTCCTCGCACTGGATGAGATCCGGCACGCCGTCGCCGTCCAGATCGGCGAGGTGCATCGACGCGCCGGGGCTGCTCAACCCGGGCGGCGCGGGCGTGGCTCGGAGCGGGAAGGGCCTGCGGATGCCGGTGTCATGGAGCGCGAAGGTCCAGTCCGGGCGGGACAGGAGCACATGCCATGTGACCTCGGAACCGTAGACGTCATGGATCAGGATGTCCGCCCGCCCATCGTCGTCATAGTCCAGGACCGTCCCGAGCTCCGGCTGTAGAAGCGCCGGATCGGCGGGCCCACTCGGATCGGCGACCATCGACCACTCCTGGAGGAACGCGAGCTCCGCCGGCGCGAGGAGGGACGGCGAGGCGCGGGGCCCAAGGTTTCGCGCCGTCCACCACGCGGTGATCGGGTTGCTCGGTGTGCTGAACCCCGCGAGAATATCCGGAATCACGAGGTCGTCGCGCCCATCGCTGTCGACGTCGAACACCATCGGGCTCGCCCTCTCGGAGACCGGCTTGTCGATGTCCGTCGTGATCCGCTTGAACCCGGGCGTGGCTCGATTGTAGCGAAACCGCGTGGCGGGCTTGCACACCCCGTCGCTCGCGCACTCCTCGATCTGCGTCAGGAGCGTGCGGCGCGTCGCCGGGCTGAGCTCGTAGCCGAACCCGTAGCGCCGGACCAGGGTATCGCCCGGGCCGAGCATCTGGATCTCGTCCAGGCGAAGCGAGCGCTGGAGCGCCATGCCGCCCGAGTAGCCGGTCGCAACCGCAGCCGGATCCTTCGTCCCATACACGAAGCGCACCGCCCGCGAAGGAGCGAGCGACGGCGTGCCTTCGAAGCCCGTGTAGCGGATCTCGTCCACCGCGTACTCGGCGGCATGGCCGTCCTCCGCCTCGGCGACGCAGTACGCGTACGTCATGGCGTTACCACGCCCGTCGCGGACCTTGTTCGCGAGCCACGCGCGCGGGACGCTGCCCCGCGCGAGCGGCTTGCTGCCCTCGGTGCGGCCGTACTCGACGACACGGCCGTCGGGCAGGTGCGCCTCGAAGAAGAGCGCCTCGGCGGGCGCAGCCCCCTCTGGAGGGTAGTGCCCGACCACCTTGACGAAGGTATCCGGGAACGTCCGGTACTCGATGATCCCCGGCGCCTGTCCCACCGGAACGAGGCGCTGCCCATCGAGACAGAGCGTGTCCTCGCCGTCGTACCTCACGCCGCGGATCTCCCCGTCTTGAGCGAGCGTGCTCGGACATCGCGTGATCGCGGAGAGCCCTGCGATGGAGAAGCCGGCGCCGAGCACGCCGTCGCCGCCGTCACTGCGGTAGACGAGCTGGAGCCGAGGTCCCATGCCCGCGCGGGAGGGCACGGTGGTCAAGTCCATCGTGTACACGGCCTCCCCGGTGCTCGAGATGGAGAACGTCCCCGGAATCGTGCCGGCGGCGACGGTCTCGACCTCCGGCGCGGGGCGGGACGTCGCAGGGCCGTGTGCGCCCTGGGTCCGGCACGCGACGAGGCCATCAGGCGGCTCCAGGGGCGGGCCGCCGAAGATGCACTGGCATCCCCCCTGCGCGAGCACGCAAGCGAGACACATCAAGAGCGGGACGATCGTCCGGAGAACGCGTCGAAGAGCGAGCGCCATCGCAGCTTCCCTCGCACCGAGGAGGCCATGGCGCGGCGGACCGCGTCAAGCGCGGGTCTGGAGTCGATACCCCTTCCCTATGCTGAGCTCAAGGCATTCATCGGGAGGTCTGTGCCCGGGTGTCGTCCACGGGGCAACAGGGAGTGCGCTGCGTCGAAGACGCTTTCAGCCGTTCGCGTTGGAGGCGCAGCGAGGCGAGATCGAACGAACGCTCGTCCGCGTCCGTCAGGACGGTCATCGACGAACATCGGAGTCCCCGCCACGTCGCCCCCCGCCCCCGCCTTCGCCGCCCCACCCCGCCGCACTCGTCCCCCCGCTCGCCCGACTCACCCCCCGCCCCGCCGCACTCGTCCCCCGGCTCGCCCGACTCACCCCCCACCTCGCCGGCGTCAGCCCCCGCGGGGCGCACACCTTCCGGGCCGGGGGACGCGCCCGTCGCCCTGGGGATCTCGCCCACCGCCCCCTCCGTCCCACCGCCCGAGCCGGGGATTGCTCCCCCCGATCCTCGGCCTCCCTCCCGCGCCCGGGGGTGCGCCTCTTCCGACCCTGGCGCCCCGTCGCGGCCCCGGGGAACACGCCCACCGAACGCGCTCCGGACGCGCTCGACGCGCCGATAGCCCACGACGACCTTCATGCCGCCGTACGCCGGGAGGTGAGCGGCAGGGTTCGTCGAGCGCGCGATCGCGCTCCCGGGCAACCCCCTGGAGGTGGTCAATGGGCGGGTGATGATCAACGGGTGGCTCGCGCCGCACTGCCACGTCGGGAGGTTCCGCCACGAGGGCCAGGCGGCGGAGCTCTACGTGGACGACCGCGACAACAGCCATGATTCGATCCACGGGCGCGGTGGGCTCGGCGCGGGCGTGCCGTTCAGGAACATCGAGGGCCGGGCCTCGCTCGTCTGGATGAGCCTCGCCCCGACTTCTGCGCCCGTCGCCGCGCGCCAGCCCCCCATGGTATGACCGCGTCCCCATGGCGAGCCGCTTCTACGTCACGACGCCCATCTACTACATCAACGACGTCCCGCACCTCGGCACCGCCTACACGACGATCGCCGCGGACGTGCTCTGCCGCTACCACCGCCTGCGCGGCCACGAGAGCCGCATGCTCACCGGCACGGACGAGCACGGCCTCAAGATCCAGCGCGCCGCCGAGGCGCGCGGCATCGCGCCGGCCGCCCACGCCGACGAGATCGCCGCCGCCTTCCGCGCCACGTGGCCGAGGCTCGGCTGCGCTCCGGACGACTTCATCCGCACGAGCGAGCCGCGCCACAAGAAGGGCGTGCAGGAGCTGTGGCGCCGCATCCAGGCGCGCGGGGACATCTACCTAGGCCACTACGAGGGGCTCTACTGCGTCGGGTGCGAGGCCTACTACACCGAGAAGGACCTCCAGCAGCCCGGCAACATCTGCCCGCTGCACAACAGGCCCGCCGAGAGCGTCAAGGAAGAGAGCTATTTCTTCCGCCTCTCCAGGTACGGCGACGCGCTGCTCGACTTCTACAAGCGCAACCCCAGCTTCGTGCAGCCTGCCAGCCGCCTCAACGAGGTGGTGAGCTTCGTGCGGGAAGGGCTCCAGGATCTCTCCGTCTCCCGCACCACGTTCCAGTGGGGCATCCCCGTCCCCGACGATCCGAAGCACGTCATGTACGTCTGGTTCGACGCGCTCGCGAACTACATGACCGCCCTCCGGGAGCCCGAGGACAACACGCGCTTCTGGCCCGCGGACGTGCACCTCGTTGGCAAGGACATCCTCCGCTTCCACGCCGTCTACTGGCCGGCGTTCCTGCTCTCCGCCGGCCACAGCGAGGCGGAGCTGCCGCGGCAGGTCTTCGCCCACGGGTTCCTCACCTACAGCGGCCAGAAGATGTCGAAGACGCTCCGCAACACGATCAGCCCCGTCGAGGTGGCCGAGGCCCTCTCCGAGGCGGCGGCGGGGGCCCTTCCCGGCGGCCCGGGCGCCGCGGCGAACGCGCCGCCCATCGGCGTGGACGTCGTGCGCTATTGCCTCATGCGCGCGATCTCCTTCGGCCAGGACGGCGATTTCAGCCTCCAGGACGTCCTGTCGCGGTATGCCTCGGAGCTCGGCAACGCCCTCGGCAACCTGCTGAACCGGGTGCTGCCGTTCGCCGAGGAGGTCCCGGAGAAGGGCGATCCGGGCCCGCTCGAGGACGAGCTCGCCGGCGCGCACCGGCAGGCCTCGGCGGCGGCGGTCGCGGCCTTCGACGCGAACCAGCCGACGCGCGCGCTCGACGCGATCTGGACGGCGATCGCCGCGGCGAACGTCTACATCGACAAGGCCGCTCCGTGGGCGGCCAAGAAGACGGACCCGCGGCGCCTCGGCACGATCATCGCGACGCTGATCGAGCAGCTCGAGGCGATCAGCGTGATGATCTCCCCGGTGCTGCCGGTCGTGGCCGACAGGATGCGCGAGCAGCTCGGGCTCTCGCCGATCGCGCCCGAGGTGGGCCGCGATCAGTGGCCGTTCACCGCTCCTGTCCGGGAGCCCGGCGCGAGGCTCCGCCGGGGCTCGCCCATCTTCCCGCGCCTCGAGAAGGAGAAAGAGGCCGAGCTGCTCGCCCGGTTCGCCCCGCCCCCGGCCGCCGCCGCCGCGCCGCAGCCCGACGCCGCGGCGAAGCCCGCCCCCGCGGCCAGGGCCGCGAGCGCCGCAAACACGGCTCCCGCGGCAAAGGCCGCTCCGCCTGCAAACACCTCTCCCGCCGCAAACGCGGCTCCCGAGGCGGCAGGCGGCGCCGGCGCGCCCGCGCGCCAGGGCAAGGCCCCGGTGGCGTTCGACGATTTCGCCAGGCTGGACCTCCGGATCGGCGTTGTCACGAGCGCCGAGCGGGTGAAGAAGAAGGACCGGCTGCTCGATCTCCGGGTCGACACCGGCGACGGCGCGCCCCGCCGCATCATCTCGGGGATCGCGGCGAGCTACGCGCCGGAAGAGCTCGTCGGCAAGCGGGTCGTCGTCGTCTGCAACCTGCTGCCGCGCGACTTCGGCAAGGGGCTCGTGTCCGAGGGCATGCTGCTGACCGCCGAGGTCGAGGGGCGCGTCCGCACCATCACGGTCGAGGACGCGGCGCCCGGCACGCCGGTGCTCTGACGCCGCAGGCGCGCGGGCCGCGGCAGACGCCGCAGGCGCGCGGGCCGCGGCAGAGGGCTGACTGGGCGTGAGGGACAGCGCCCCAGCGGACGTCAGCGACAAGGACCCAGCTCATCACGATCGCGCGGACAGGGCGCGCGCTGAAGCCGCCGTGAGGCGCGCGGCGAGGGCGGACGACGCGGCGCGCGGCGAGGGCCGAGGGGCAGAGCGCACGCCGGCGCCGGCCTGACGACCGCGCGACGGTGCGGCAGCGTCGCAATCGTGCTCCTCGCGGCGTGGACGGCGGCCCTCCCGGGTCGGGCGGCGCGCGCGCCCGGGGGCGTGCTAGAAATCTTCATGCGCGGTCGCCTTGGCTCGAGGAGGCGGTGAGCTTCTCGCTGCGAGCACGCGAGGCCGCGGCCCTGGCCATGGCGATCGCGGCGCACCTCGCGCTCCTCGCCGCGCCGACGCGCGAGCGGGTCTCCGAGCCGCCTGCCGGGCCGCCCGCGCTCGTGGACGGCATCGACCTCGAGCTCGAGGAGCCGGCCCCCCGGGCCGCAGCCGCAGCGCCGCCGGGCGCGAGCGCGCCGGAGCAGGTGGGCAAGGCCGCGCCGGAGGAGAAGACGCAGGCGCCCGCGCCGGGCGCAGCGGCCGCCAAGGTGGCCTCCGTCGAGCGCGCCAGGCCCGCGCCGGCCGCCCCCGAGACGCCCGCCGCCGAGCCGGGGCGTGCGCCGGAGACCGCGCCGCCGCAGGAGGCACCTGCGCCCGCGGCCGAGGCCCCGAGGGCTGCGGCCGAGGCCCCTGCGCCCGCGGCCGAGGCGCCCCCGCCCGCGGCCGAGCCGACCCCGCCCGCGGCCGAGGCGCCCCCGCCCGCGGCCGAGCCCCCCGCGCCCGTCGCCGGGGCGCCCGGGCCCGCGCCGGCGGCGCCGCCCGGCGACGAGTACGGCGGGCCACCCCCAGCGGCGCCCCCCGCGGCCGACGGCGGCATCGCGCTGGCGCCCGGGCTCGGCGCGCCCCTCTGGACGGTGCCCGGCGCGCTCCCCGGCCCCGAGGCGCCGCGGGCCGCACCGACGGCGGCCCCGCTCCCGCGCCCCGTGGATCCGGCCATCGCGGGCAAGGTCCTCAGCGGCACGCTGCACAACAAGGACAAGAGCGTGGGCATCAGCGTCCCCGCCGCGGGCGTGGTGGCGACCACGCTGGCGGACACGGTGCGCGCCTCGGCCGCGCCCCTCGACGCCCGCGCGACCTTCGAGGTCAAGCTCGGCGCCGACGGCCAGGTCCTCGGCGTCCGGCTCGTGAGCGCGACGGCCGGGGACGGCCCAACGTGGGAGCGCATCGTGGGCGAGGCGAAGGGCGCGCTCGCCGGCAGCGCGCTCCGGATGGGGCCGGACCGGGCGCCGGTGACCGTGACCGTCAAGGTCCAGTCCAAGGTGCAATATCCCTCCGGCAGCAAGAAGAAGCCCCAGGCGGAGCTCGTGTGCGCCGAGGAGATGCTCGAGAAGCTCCAGCAGGCCGTGGAGAACCCGAACCAGCTCGGCGAGCCGCGCGGCGGGCGCAGCGACGGCGCGCCGCCGGCGGTCGACATGGATGAGGAAGAGCGAAAACGGCGCTTCTGCATCCCCATCGGCCTCCGCGCCAAGGGCGATCTGTCCGACGTCGGCGCGCACCGGGTCAACGTGGTCTCGGCGTCGTTCGCGGTGAAGCGCGAGGGCGAGCGCGCCCTGCCGCACGAGGACATCCTGCCGATCGACACGCGCGTGCCGTGGGCGCCCAAGGACCCGAAGAAGACGAAGCTGCCGCCGCGCCCCAAGAAGAAGTGGAAGAAGAAGCAGCAGCCTTGATCTCGGCGGGAGCCTGCCCCGACGCCGGTCAGCCGGGTATGCTCGGCACATGCGCGCGGCGCCCCTGGCCCTGAGCTCCGGTCCGTCCGACCGCGCCACCGTCGAGGAGTGGCTCGCCGTTCCGGAGGGCGAGCGCGCCGAGCTGATCCACGGCGCGCTCGTCCATCACGCAGCCCCCGGACCGCAGCACGGCTTCACCCAGGGGGGGGATCTTCGTGAAGCTGTGGCCCTACAACCGGAAGGCGTCCGGCGGGGGCGGCCCTGGAGGCTGGTGGATCTCGCAGGAGGTCGACACGCTGCTCGGCGGCATCGGCTGCCGTCCCGACGTTGTCGGCTGGCGGAGGGACCGGCACGAGCGGGCGCCCGCGCCGGCGTCAGCTCGCGGCGGCGCTGCGCCTGCCCGGCTCGAAGCGGATCGGCAGGCGCGCCGGGCCGTGCACGTTGAACGCCTTGCGCGGCTCCCACGGCTCCTTGCTCGCGCGCTCGATGTCCCGCAGCCGGGAGAGCAGATCCGACAGCGCGATCCTCGCCTCCAGGCGCGCGAGCAGCGCCCCGAGGCAGAAGTGGACGCCCTGCCCGAACGCGACGTGCGGGTTCGGATCGCGCCCGATGTCGAAGCGGTCAGGATCGCGAAACTGCCGGGGATCCCGGTTCGCGGAGCCCATCACCGGCAGCACCAGCTTCCCGGCCGGGATCACCTGGCCGTGCACCTCGACGTCGCGCCGCGCCTCGCGGAACGTGATCTGCACCGGCGAGCGGTAGCGCAGGACCTCCTCGATCGCCGACGGCAGGAGATCCGGCGACGCCCGCAGGCGAGCGAGCTCCTCCGGGCGCTCGATGAAGCACAGGATCGCGTTGTTGATCAGGTTCGTTGTCGTCTCGGTGCCCGCAGCGAGCAGGACCTGGAAGAAGCCCAGGAGCTCGTCCTCGGTCAGCCGCTCGCCGTCCACCTCGGCCTCGACGAGGCGGGTCAAGAGGTCGTCCTTGGGCGCCCTCCGCCGCGCCGCGAGCACCTCCGCGAGGTAGGCCTCCATCTCGCCCTTCGCCGCGGCGTGCTCGCTCATCATGCGCTCCGCCTCGTCGCCGCCCGAGATCGCGTAGCTGAGGTTCACGATCGCCTCGCTCCAGCGCAGGAACCGCGCCCGGTCCCCGAGCGGAATGCCGAGCATCTCGGCGATCACGATCGTGGGCAACAGGCCCGCGTAGTCCAGCGCGAGGTCCATCTCCCCCCGCTCCATGTGCTGATCCAGCAGATCGCGCGAGAGCTCCCGGACGCGCGGCTCGAGGGCCGCGACGGATCGCGCGGTGAAGGCCCGCATCACGATGGCGCGGAGCTTCGTGTGGCGCGGCGGGTCCGAGAAGAGGAGCCAGTCGGGGGCCTTGCCGGTCGCTGGCGTGACGACGGAGCTGAACGCCTCGTGGTCCGTCAGCGCCCGCTTCACGCCCTCGTAATCGAAGAGCATCCAGAGATCGAGCGGCGCGACGTGGAGCACGGGAGCGCTGCTCCGCATCTGGTCATAGAGGGGATAGGGATCGCGCCGCGTCTCTTCCGGGAAAAGATTCATGGCCAGGACCTCCGTCGTCTCGTCGTCTGGAATGGCCGGGAGCTGCCGCCGGCTGGAGCCGGAAGACGATGCTAGGCCATGCAGACGGGGGATGGCGCGCCTGAACGAACCGCGGTTCGAGCGTCCGCGGTGCACCTGCACGCTGTTCGTTCGTGACGTCGGGCTGCCGAAGGGTCGCTCCGAGCGCGCGGGGCCTCACATCACCCGGTCCACGCCGCCCACACGTCGTCGCGCTCCACGCGCGGCGCCCGCTCGGTCACCAGCCTGGCGAACACCGTCGGGTGCGGGACGCTATCGAGGCTCACCGTCCGCCAGGGGAGCACGGTCTGTCCCCGGAACAAGGCGACTCGGCCCGATTGCAGGCGCACGAGCGAGAGATCGCCCCAGGCGGCGTGGGCGTCGCGGATCGCGATCCCCTGCCGGTCGAGGCGCACCGGACCGAACGTGAGGACCTCGCCGTCCTTGACCGCGCGCCGCGCCTCGTCGAGCAGGGGATGAGAGCAGCGCTGGAGTATCCGGCGGGCGACCTCCTGGCCGTCCGCCACCTCGACAGGCACCGAGCGCTGCTTGCCGGAGTGCTCCACGAGGCGGACGCCGCGGAGGAACACGAAGCTCCCGAACGGCGTCGAGCTCCGGTCGAGGTCGAACCACACCTCGTCCACGTCGTCGAACACAGCGACCTCGCGCCCCTCCCGGCGCGCCACGACGAGGCCGTGGTCGTACAGCTCGATCCGCAGGCCCCGGTGGCGCAGCGCAGCGGCCGCGAGCACGGCGGCGCCCGCGATCCCGAACGGCAGCGAGAGGAGGAAGCCTTGCCATCCGGCGATGACCGCGCCGAGGACGCTCGTGAACACGAGGAGCAGCGCGCCCCGCGCGACGTGAAACAGCGCGGCGTTCCGGCGCTGGCCGTGAACGGAGAGGAGATCGCCGAGGCGCTGATCCTCGGGAGGCGCCGTCGGGCGCTCCGCCGGCTGGCGGAAGGGGTGCGGCTGCACGCAAGGGTGCGTAGCACATGGCCGGCCGCGGCCGCGAGTTCTGCGCGGGAGCGCGACAGCGAGTCTCCTCGGCGGCGTCGCCGTCGCGCCACGCCCGAGCGCCGCCCGCGCGACGACGCGCGATGGCGCCGAGCGCCCGCACGTCCCCCGATGCTCGTGGGCCGCAGCGCTGATGCCTGTAGGCCTCTATCGACCCGCCGCGGAGCCGCACAGTCGCCGCGCGGCGCCGGCGTCGACGCCGCGCCGTGCGTGCACACGGATTGCATGGGCAGCCGCTGCGAAGCCCGGATCGCAGCAGGAGCCGCCTGCCGAGGTCGCCTCTTTTCGGTCGACCGCCGTTCGAAAAGTCCACCGGAGACATCCGGCGGCGTCCTATAAGACGGCCCGGGATTCGCGGCAGCGTGCCGTTCCTCCGCTGGAGGATGCGGCCTTTTCCACAACTCGCCTGCGCGCCGGAGCAGTCGACGGCCGCTCGCCCCGTGCACTCAGAAGGTGATCCTGCGCATGAGAGCCCTTTCTCCCCCTCGATGGATCTGCGGCGCCGCCGCGCTAGCGGCGGCGGCGTGGGCCGCGCCAGCGTCCGCTCAGGAGGCGGACGCTGAGCGCGGCCTCGCCCTCGACCGCTTCAGCCCGGCGCCCGCCGGCGACCGGATGTTCGGCGTGCCGTCGCCCTACGCGGCCTCGCCCCGGCAGGACGGCAGCCCGACGCTCCACCTGATGCTGCTCGGCGACTACGCGCACAACCCGCTCGTGCTCACGCGCCTGGGGCAGGACGAGCCCATCGACTCGATCGTGGAGCACCAGCTCTTCCTCCACCTGAACGGCTCGTTCACGATCTGGGACCGGCTGCACGTCAACGTCGACGTGCCGCTCGCCGTGCTCCAGGAGGGCGGGAGCCCGGCGGCGGAGGGCCTCTCCTTCCCGTCGCCGAGCGGCGCGGAGATCGGCGACCTGCGGCTCGGGCTGCGCCTGCGGCTGCTCGGCGAGTACTACGACCCGTTCCAGCTCGCCGTCGGCGGGTACGTGTGGCTGCCGACCGGCAACGGCGATCGCGGCTCGTACGTCGGCGAGGGCACGGTGCGCGGCATGCCCCAGATCATCGCCGGCGGCCGCGCCCCGCACCTCACGTGGTCGGTCGCGGCCGGCGTCGACCTGCGCCCCGCGCAGACGTTCGCGCAGGTGCGGCAGGGCCTGATGTTCAACGGCGGCGCGGGCGTCGGCCTGCTGCTGCTGCCCGAGGAGCAGCTCCAGATCGGGCCCGAGGTGAACGTCTCGACGGTGCTGGAGGACCCGGACGCGCGCAACACGAACGTCGAGGCGCTGCTCGGCGTGCGCTACCGCTTCGCGCCCGCGGTGCGCGACTTCGAGATCGGCGTCGCCGCCGGGCCCGGCTTCACGTCGGGCATCGGCACGCCGGACTTCCGCGCGGTCGCGATGCTCGCGTACTCGCCCGAGGTCCGGCGCGAGGACCCGGACCGCGACAAGGACCGCATCCCCAACGAGCTGGACGCCTGCCCGGACACGCCCGGCGTCGCCGACGCCGATCCGAAGAAGAACGGCTGCCCGCCGTCCGATCGCGACGAGGACGGCATCCTCGACCGCGTCGACGCGTGCCCGGACAACGCCGGCATCGCGAACGACGACCCGAAGAAGCACGGCTGCCCGCCGCCAGGCGACCGCGACAAGGACGGCATCACCGACGACGTCGACGCGTGCCCGGACGAGTCCGGCCCGGCCAACGAGGACCCGAAGAAGAACGGCTGCCCGCCGCCGCCGGACAAGGACGGCGACGGTGTCATCGACGCGGAGGACGCCTGCCCCGATATCCCCGGTCTCCGCACCACGGATCCGGCGACGAACGGCTGCCCCGGCGATCGCGACGGCGACACGGTGCGCGACGATCAGGACGCCTGCCCCGACGAGAAGGGCAAGCCCGATCCGGATCCGGCGAAGAACGGCTGCCCCGTCGCGGTGCGCGTCACCGAGCAGGAGATCGTCATCCTGCAGCAGGTGCAGTTCGACACCGGCAAGGCGACCATCAAGAAGGCGAGCGACGAGCTCCTCGACGAGGTCGCGGGTGTGCTGAAGGAGCACCCGGAGATCACCAAGATCGAGGTGCAGGGGCACACCGATCCGCGCGGCGGACGCGCGTACAATGTCCGTCTCAGCCAGGCGAGGGCCGAGTCGGTCACGAAGGCGCTGGTCCAGCGCGGCATCGAGGCCGAGCGGCTCGCGTCGAAGGGCTACGGGCCTGACGTCCCGATCGCGGAGAACGACACCGAAGAGGGACGCCAGAAGAACCGCCGCGTGCAGTTCAAGATCATCGAGAAGAAGCCGAAGCAGCAGCAGGAGGCGCCGTGAAGAGACGTTGGGTCATAGGTGGTCTTGTCGGGCTCGCGTGCGTGGGCGGGCAGGGCGGCGCCGCGCACGCCGCGCCCGCGCTGCGCGTGCAGGTCGATCAGCGGGGAGACTTCCTCCTCATCGGGAACACGCTCGGCCACGAGTGCGGCAGGGACGACATCGGGTCGCCCGTGCTCGGCGACATCGGCCCGTGCGGGAGCAACACCGGCGACAGCGCGCCCGACACGTTCTGGCGCGCCGACTCGCCCGCGGAGGGCCAGGCGGAGGCGAGCAGCAGCATCACCGCCGCGCAGGCGCGCAGCTCCGCGGTGCTGGAGGTGCCGCCCGGCGCGAGGGTCACGCACGCGTACCTCTACTGGGGCGCGCACCTCGGGACCAGCGGGGACGCGGACGAGGCGGTCACCCTGGAGCGGCCCGGCGCGAGCGGCTTCTCCCAGGAGGTGACCGCCATCGATAGCTTCGAGAGGGTCAGCTCGGGGCGCGTCTACTACCAGTCGGTCGCGGACATCACCGACGTCGTGCAGGCGCGAGGCTCCGGCGCGTACCGGGTGGGCGGCATCGACACCGCGAGCTTCACGAACAACAACTTCGACAACCACTTCGCCGGGTGGTGGCTCGTCGTGTTCTACGAGCTCGCCTCCGAGCCGCCGCGCAACCTCGCGCTCTTCGACGGGCTCGACACGGTGGCCAGCGGGTCGACCCAGAGCGCCACCCTGTCGGGGTTCCTGGTGCCGAACGCGGGCTACGACGCGAAGATCGGCATCGTCGCGTTCGAGGGCGACGTGGCCTTTGATGGAGATCAGTTCTTCTTCAACGGGCCGCCGGCGCTCGGCGACGATGTGAACCCGGCCGACAACTTCTTCAACGGCACGCGTTCCTATCTCAACGTGCCGGTGTCGAACGTCGGGGACCTGCCGCAGCTCGCCGGGACCGCGGGGAGCATGGCCGGGATGGATATCGACGTCTTCGATATCACGTCCAAGGTGACCCCGGGGCTGACCGAGGCGCCCATCCAGGCGTCGAGCAACAACGACCTGTACTTCCTCGCCGGCTTCATCACGTCGATCTCGACCTTCAAGCCGGACTTCACGACCTCCACGAAGTTGGCCGTCGACGTGAACGGCGGGCTGCTGCTCCCGGGCGACCTGATCCAGTACACGATCCAGGTCGTCAACACCGGCAACGACGCGTCGGTCAACACCGTGCTGACCGATCCGCTGCCCGCGGGCGTGACGTACGTGCCGGGGTCGCTCTCGGTCACGGTGGGCGCCAACATGGGCCCGAAGACGGACGCGCCCGGCGACGACCAGGGCGAGTACGACGCGGGGACGCGCACGGTCCGCGTGCGGCTCGGCACCGGCGCGAACGGGACGGCGGGGGGCTCGCTCCCCGCCGCCACCGGGTCGTCGACGGTCACCTTCCAGGTGAGGGTCGACGCCGGCGCCTCGGGCTTCATCCGCAACCAGGCGATCGTCAGCGCGGCCGGGCAGCAGGGCGCGCCGGCCGAGGAGACGCCGACCGACGGCAACGGGCCGACCGACGGCGTGCCGCCGACCGAGAGCGTCGTCGACGAGTGCGAGACGAACGCGCAGTGCACGGCGCCGACGCCGTACTGCGAGACGGCGGGGACGCCCAACACGTGCGTCGAGTGCCTCACCGACGACCACTGCGGGCCGCTCACCCCGACGTGCGATGAGGGCAACACCTGCGTCTGCGAGCCCACGGGCGCCGAGGTCTGCGGCGACTCGATCGACAACGACTGCGACGGCGTGTTCAACAACGGCTGCGACTCGGACAGCGACGGGATCGAGGATCCCGCCGAGGTCGAGGCCGGCACCGACCCGAACGACGCCGACAGCGACGACGACGGCGTGATCGACGGCGAGGAGCCGCGCTTCGACGAGGACACCGACGGGGACGGGCTCATCAACGCGCTCGATCCGGACAGCGACAACGACGGGCTCTACGACGGCACCGAGCTCGGGTCGCAGTGCGACAACGAGGCGACGAACGTCCGCGCGGCCCACTGCCGGGTCGACGGCGACGCCGGGGCGACGACGACCGACCCGCTCGACGCCGACTCCGACGACGGCGGCGTTCCCGACGGGCAGGAGGACGTGGACCTCGACGGCGTCGTCGACGAGGGCGAGACCGACCCGAACGTCGGCGACGACGACGCGCCGCCGGTGGACACCGACGGCGACGGGCTGAGCGACGACCTCGAGGAGACGATCGGGAGCGACCCGAACGACGCGGACAGCGACGACGACGGCGCGCTCGACGGGCAGGAGCCGAACCCGGCCGACGACACGGACGGCGACGGGCTCATCAACGTGCTCGACGTCGACAGCGACAACGACGGGCTCTTCGACGGCACCGAGCTCGGCCTGCCCTGCGACAACGAGGCGACCGACACCGAGGCGGGCCACTGCCGCGCCGACGCGGACGCGGGGGCGACGACCACCTCTCCGATCGACGCGGACTCCGACGACGGCGGCGTGCGCGACGGCCAGGAGGACATCAACCTCAACGGCGCGATCGACGCGGATGAGACCGATCCGAACGACGGCGACGACGATCTGCCGATCGTCGACACGGACGGCGACGGGCTCGTCGACGAGATCGAGGTGCTGATCGGCACCGACCCGAGCGACGCGGACAGCGACGACGACGGTGTGCTCGACGGGCGGGAGCCGAACTTCAGCGACGATCACGACGGCGACGGCGCCATCAACGCGCTCGACCCCGACAGCGACAACGACGGGCTCTTCGACGGCACCGAGTTCGGCCTGCCCTGCGACAACGAGGCGACCGACGCGGACGCGGGGACCTGCATCGCGGACGCGGACACCGAGACGACCACCTCGCCGCTCGATCCGGACACGGACGACGGCGGCGTGAGCGACGGCGCGGAGGACGCGAACCACAACGGCGCGATCGACGAGGGCGAGACCGATCCCAACGACCCCGCCGACGACTCGGTGCCTGACGATCGCGACGGCGACGGGCTGAGCGACGCGATCGAGGAGATGATCGGCAGCGATCCGGACGACGCCGACAGCGACGACGACGGCGCGCTCGATGGGCAGGAGGTGAACCCCGGCGAGGACACCGACGACGACGGGCTCATCAACGCGCTCGACGTCGACAGCGACAACGACGGGCTCTTCGACGGCACCGAGCTCGGCCTGCCCTGCGACCAGGAGGGCACGGACGCCGAGGCGGGCCACTGCCGCGCCGACGCGGACGAGGGGGCGACGAAGACCTCGCCGGTCGACGCGGACACGGACGACGGCGGCGTGAACGACGGCGACGAGGACATCAACCTCGACGGCGCCATCAACGCGGACGAGACCGATCCGAACAACGGCGACGACGACGTGGCGCCGGCGGACACCGACGGTGACGGGCTGAGCGACGCCCTCGAGGGCGAGATCGGCACCGATCCGGAGGACGCCGACAGCGACGACGACGGCGTGCTCGACGGGGCGGAGCCGAACTTCAGCGACGACCACGACGGCGACGGCCTCATCAACGCGCTCGACCCCGACAGCGACGGCGACGGGCTGTTCGACGGCACCGAGCTCGGCCTGCCCTGCGACAACGGGGCGACCGACGCGGACGCAGGGACCTGCATCGCGGACGCGGACCCCGAGACGACGACGAACCCGCTCGATCCGGACACGGACAACGGCGGCGTGAGCGACGGCGCGGAGGACGCGAACCACAACGGCGCGGTCGACGAGGGCGAGACCGATCCGAACGACGGCGAGGACGATCGGGGCCCCGCGGCGTGCCGGCAGGACATCGACTGCGGCGACGCGAACAGCGGGATGATCTGCGAGGAACACCAGTGCGTCGAAGGCTGCCGCGGCGCCGACGGCAACGGCTGCCCCTCGGGCGAGGTGTGCACCTCGACCGACAGCTCGCCGGGCACCTGCGAGCCCGAGGAGCCCGGTCCCGGGGAGCCGAACGATCCGAGCGGCATCTTCGCCGAGGGCAACGGCCTCTGCGCCGCGCGGCCCACGCCCGCCGGCAGCGGCCCGGGCGCGGGTACGCTGCTGCCCCTGCTCGGCGCCCTCGCCGGCCTCGCGCTGCGCCGGCGGCGCCGCGCGGACAGCTAGCCGACGATAGCTGACGAGCGAAGGCCCACGGCCGCGCGTCCCCCGCCTGAAAGGGCGGGGGACGATCCCACCGGCGGCCGTGGGCGCCCCACCCGTCCTTCCCCGAGAATCATCACCGGCGCGATCGCTCATCACAGCGGCTCGCCGCGAGAGCGCGACAGTGAGCGCCGCGGGGAGGAGCGCTCCCACGCAACCATGGTGGCTTGACAGCGGCGTCGGCGAGCCGCTCTCATCGATCGTGGACTCATGGCCACGAGCAGCCCGCCGCGTGCCAGCGTGACGCCCCTCGGAGCTGCGACCGCCGCCGCCGTGAGCTGGCGGTTCAAGGGCGAGCTCCGGGTGACCGCGATCGTGAAAGCCACCTTCGCGTTCGCCAGCGACACGGCGATGCCGCGCGTCGCGCCGCAGGAGATCATCCGGGCGGAGATCCACCACGGCGCCGTGCCCTCGCGGAGCGTCCGGTTCACGACCGACCTGATCCCTCGCCTGCTCCAGGCCGACGTGCTCTGGACCGGCCATGCGCACGCGCCGCACGGCCGCCCTGTCGACACGTTGCCTGTCCGGCTCGGGCTCTTCTCGTCGAGCGGATGGACGCTGCTGGACAAGACGCTGATCGTCCGGAAGCGGGGCGGCTTCGTGCGTCTCCCGATCGATCACGAGCACGCGTACGGCGGGCTCGGCTTCCCGGAGAACCCGTTCGGCGTCGGCCACGCGGAGGGCTCGGGCGAGCCGAACATCCTCGATCCGCGCGACGGGAAGCGCGTGGCGGGCTTCGGTCCGATCTCACAGGCCATGCCTGCCCGCAGGCGGCTCCTCGGCGCGGCCCCGCGCGCCCTGCTCGAGCGCGAGATCGCCGAGATCCCCGACGATCTCTGCTGGGAGTATTTCCAGGCGGCGCCGCCCGATCAGCGCACGCCCCTCCTGCGCGGCGACGAGTGGATCGTGATGGACGGCCTGCACCCGAGCGCCCCGCGCGCACGCATGCGCCTGCCCGGCGCGCGCGGCTTCGCCCGCGTTCATGGCCTCTCGGATCTCGGCGTGGACGAGCGCGAGGCGCTCCCGCTCAGCGCCGACGTTCTGCGCATCGACGGCGACGAGCAGCGCTGCACGGTGACGTGGCGCGGCAGCTTTCCCGTGCCGACCGAAGGCGCGCTCTCTCGGGTGCGCATCCTGGCCGGCGTCGAGCTCCCGGGCGAGCCGATCGCGTGGCCCGCCCCGGGCGCCGCGATCCACGGCGCCGGAGCCGCGGGCCCAGGGCTCGCGCCCCGATCGGGCGCGGACGATGGGGGCGGCGCCGCCCTGGAGTCGACCCCCGAGATGTCCCCCGAGGCGAGCCGGACGGCGAGGCTCGACGGGACGATCGACCTCGCGGACAGGTCGGTCGCGGTGCTGCCGGCCGCGTCGACGCTGCCGTTTCGACCGGCGCCCGCGGGCGCGTCGCCGCTGGCGCAACCGGCGCCGCCGCCGCTCGAGGCGCCCGTCGACAGGTCGAGGACGGTGCCTCTGCCGAAGGAAATCATCGACTTCGCAGCAAGCCTACCGGCGACCCCCTTCGCGGCCGCGACGCCGCCGGCCGCGACGCCGACGGCCGCGACGCCCCCCGCCCCGCCGGCCGCGACGCCGACGGCCGCGACGCCCCCCGCCCCGCCGGCCGCGACGCCGACGGCCGCGACGCCGACGGCCGCGACGCCCCCCGCCCCGCCGGCCGCGGGCCGCGCCTTCGCGTGGTCCACGCCGCCTCCCGAGCCGCCGCCCCCCGGGCCGTCCGCCGGGCCGCCGAAGCGCCCCGCGAAGCTCGACGTGAAGGCCCTCCTGTACGGCCCCGGCAAGAGGCAGAGCTGACCCGCCGATGCGCGCGAGGACCGGGAAGGGCCCCAAGCGGCGCAGTTGCCCACCACGGCTGTCGCGGTTGCCCCCGCGCTCTCGCGGCAAACACACACCGCCGCGTGCGCGGCGCTCGCACCGGATCGGTGCTCCTGGCCCGACCTGCAGTGAAGCGGAGGACGAGCGATGAAGGAAACCTCGGGGACGCTGGACGTTCGCATCGAGTCGGAGCGGGGGTCGTGGGACCACGTCCAGGTCCGCGAGCTCTCCGGGCGAGAGTCGATCTCGCAGCTCTTCTCGTTCGATCTCGACATCGTGCTCGACGAGGACCACGAGCTCCCGGCCGACGCAGCGCCCGGCGCCGAGGTCAGCCTCGTCTTCGAGTCCGACGGCGAGGAGATCCGCCGCGTCTCGGGCATGCTCGGCCCCATCCGGGACCGCCTCGAGCCGCTGGCCGAGCGCCCCACCTATCGCCTGCGCCTCGTGCCGCGCGCGTTCCGGCTCACCCTCGTCGAGACGCAGGAGATCTTCATGGACTGCAGCGTTCCGGACATCCTCCGGAGCAAGCTCGAGCGGCACGGTCTCGGCGCCGAGGACATCGAGCTGCGGCTGATCGAGAGCTACCCGGAGCGCGAGTTCGTCGTGCAGTACGGCGAGAGCGACCTCGCGTTCATCAGCCGCCTGGCCGAGCACGTCGGGATAAGCTTCTTCTTCGAGCACGAGGACGGCCGCGACAGGCTGGTCTTCACCGACCATCCATCCGGCTTCCGCCCCGCCGCGGGCGCGGCGACGGTGCCGTTCCGGGCCCGCGGCGAGGCCGCGGGCGTCTTCGGCCTCGAGGTGACGACCGATCTGGTGCCCACCAACTACGTGGTGCAGGACTACAACTACCGCGCTCCGCAGCTCGATCTGACGGCCTACGCCGGCCTGGGCTCGGGCGACGGCGGCGGCGTCGTCGAGTACGGCAGCCACGTCAAGACGCCCGACGAGGCCCGGAAGCTCGCGCAGATCCGGGCCGAAGAGCGGCTCTCGCGGCAACGCGTGTACGAGGGCAAGGCCAGCCGCGCGGCGCTGTCCGCCGGGCAGCGCGTGACGCTGGTCGAACACCCGCGCCTCCCGGGGCCGGAGGAGCTGCTCCTCGTCGAGGTGGAGCACGAGGCGCGCCTCCCCGCGTTCAAGGACACCGGCGAGCAGAGCCCCTATTACAGGAACGCCTTTCGCGCGATCCCCGCCCACGTCGCCTACCGGCCGCCGCGGCGGACGCCGAGGCCGCGCATCTCCGGCGTGGTGACCGGGATCGTGCAGCCGGGGCCCGGGGGGAAGACGAACGGGATCGCGCAGCTCGACGCCGAGGGGCGCTACACGGTCCAGATCCATTTCGACACGGCGCAGCCGGGCGAGCAGAAGGCCTCGCGCCCGATCCGGATGGCGCAGCCGTTCAGCGGCATGGGGCACGGGATGCATTTCCCCCTGCGCCCGGGCACCGAGGTCATCGTGGGGTTCGCCAACGGCGACCCGGATCGCCCGGTGATCCTCGGGGCCATGTTCCACCCGCTCGCGCCCTCGCCCGTGGTGGCGCGCAACGCCAACCAGAGCCGCATCACCATGGCCTCGGGCGCCATGATCGAGATCTCGGAGAAGCAATGACGAAGCCCACGACGGTCGGGATCCACTTCCGCTCCGAGGCCGCCCCGGCCGGGGCGTTCACCGTGCTGGGGCTCCGCGGCGAGGAGGCGCTGTCGCGCCCCTACCGCTTCGAGATCGATCTCGCCTCGCCCGATCCCGCGCTGCCGCTCGACGACATCGCGGGCGCGGCCGGCGAGCTCGACCTCGCCGGCCGCGCGATCCCGGGGGTCGTGGCCGAGGTGGAGCAAGGCGGCGCGCTGGGCCCCGGCCGGTACGCCTACCGGGTCGCGCTCGTGCCGCGCCTCGCGCTGCTCGGCCTCGCGCGGCAGACGCGCATCTACCAGCGGCTCAGCGTGCCCGACCTGGTGGAGGCGGTGATCGCCGAGAGCGGCCTCGCGATCGAGGTGGAGCGGCGGCTCGAGCGGGCGTACCCGCCGCGCGAGCACGCCGTGCAGTACCAGGAGAGCGCGCTCGACTTCGTCTCGAGGCAGCTCGAGCAGGCGGGCATCAGCTACGTCATCGAGCCGCGGGGCGGGGCGGAGCGGCTCGTCCTCTGCGACCACCCGGGCGGCTTCCGGGGCGCGGTCGAGGCCTCCATGGGCGAGCGGGAGGCCGCCCAGGTGCGCGCGCTGCGCTGCCGGCGCCGGCTGTCGCCGCGCGCGCTCGTGCTGCTCGACTACAACGAGCGCACGCCGGAGGTGCCGCTCCAGGCCGAGGCCGAGGTCGACGGCCGCGGCTTCGGGCTGCTCATCGACGAGGGCGGCCCGTTCGCGACGCCCGAGGAGGGCGCCGCGCTCGCCGTTGCGCGCGCCGAGGAGCTGCGCTGCCGCGCGGCCGTGTACGACGGCGCGATCGGCGCGCCGCTCGCCGCGGGCGCCCGCCTCGGGCTCTCCGGCCACTTCCGGGCCGACTGGAACCGCGATTACCTGGTGACGCGCGCCGTGCACCGCGCCGAGGCGGGCGACGGACCGCGCTACGCCTGCGAGTTCGAGGCGATCCCGGCCTCGACGCGCTACCGCCCGCCGCGCATCACGCCGAGACCGCGCCTCGAGGGCGCGATGGTCGCGCACGTCGACGCGCGCGGCCCGGAGGGCACCGCGGCGGTCGACGCCGAGGGCCGCTACCGCGTGGTGATGCCGTTCGACCTGAGCGGCGCGGCCGAGGCGCAGGCCTCGGTGCCGATGCGCCTGGCGACGCCCTACGGCGGCGAGGACGAGGGCATGCATTTCACGCTGCGCAAGGGCGCCGAGGTGCTGTGGACCGGCGTCGGCGGGGATCCCGAGCGGCCGGTGATCACCGGGGTCGTGCCCAACGCGAAGAGCCGCGTGGTGACGAGCGCCGACGAGGGGCGCGGCCGCATCCGGATGCCGAACGGGGCCATGGTCGAGATGGGCGGCGGCTTCGGGCGCCGGCGCGCCCGAGGCGCCTCGGGCCCGCCGGCGGCCTCGCGGGGCGGCACGGGCGGCGCGCCGGCGGCCTCGCAGGCCGGCACGGACGCCGCGCCGGCGGCCTCGCAGGCCGGCACGGGCGGCGCGCTGCCGCTGGAGCAGCAGCTCGGCCAGGACGACATCACGACGACCGCGAGCGCCGCGGAGGACTGGATCCGCATCGCGGTCCCGCACAGCGACGGGAAGTACAGCTACCTGCGGTACGGCGAGCGCGCGAGCGCGCCGGCCGGCAGCTTCACCGAGTCCGCGCGGCTCGATCCGGCGGACGGGTTCGGCGACAGCGGCTGGACGTGGTCGAGCCTCGACACCGGCTACGACATCAGCTCGGCGGACGGCGACAAGGGGAGCGCCGCGCACTTCGGCTGGGCCGCGAGCGACGGGGTCTACGATCACACGGACGGCAACCGCACGGTCGTGACCCAGGGAGATTACCAGTCGGTCACCACGGGCAACCGCACCGACGTCGTCCTCGGGAATTACCGGCTCGTGATCCCCAACCGGACGCTCGGCATCTACGACGCCGACTTCTACTCGATGACGTTCAGCAACGACTGGCAGGGCTGGCGCAAGACCCAGCGCAGCCACGTCTCGTCGGTCAACCTCACGTACGGCGACAACTCGAGCTTCTTCACCGGCATCAACTTCGGGATGAGCCTCGGCGGGAACTACAGCATCGCGGCGGGCGTGAACGGCAACGTCTTCCTCGGGCTCAACACCGGGATCACGGCCGGGATGGTCTGCAACATCGCGTACGGCCCGGTGCTCGAGTTCGGCAACACGAAGAAGCTCACCACGGCCGACGAGCAGGACATCAAGGCGCGCTCCAGGGTGCACCTGCGCGTGCGGGCCACCGACAAGCCCGCGATCGAGGCCGCGAAGCCGTGGGTCGCCGCGGTGGCGGCGGGCGCCGCGGGCGCGGTGTTCGGCGCGGGCGGCGCGGCCGCGGGCAAGGACGACCTCGACAAGGGCGGCGGGCTCACGGGCATGACGTGGGGCATCGCGACGCTCGGGGCGCTCGTCGGGTCGTACCTGGTCCACAAGCTCGCGCACGCGAACCCGCTGAACGACGCCGAGCTGATCATCGAGCCGACCCAGATCCTGCTGCGCTGCGGCGGGCCGGCCGGCGCGACCATCAAGATCGAGCCCGCCGCGATCGAGCTCACCTGCGGCACGAGCAGCCTCAAGGTCGACGCGGCCGCCGGCGTCGTGGCCCAGTCAGGGCCCGCCGTGCTGGAGCTGAGCGGCTCGAACGCCGCCTCCACCCTGAAGTTCGGCGGCAGCCAGGTCCAGGTCGACGCCGTGGGAGCCCTCATCAAGGGCCAGCAGCTGCAGTTCTTCTAGGAGGAGCGCGCGCGGCGCGCGGGCGTGCGCGCGGCCCCACGCGCGTCGAGAGCTGTCATGAAGATCGTCAACCCTACCCCCACGACGTTCGCCGCCATCTCCTGGCAGCTCCGGCCCCCGCAGTGGGCCCTGTGCCTCATCGCCAAGGGCACCTACCGCCTCTCGCCCGGCGAGCCGGCGGTCCCGGCGGACACCCCGGAGCCGCCGCTCGGCGACCTGTACGACGAGGACGACCCGCGCCGGGCCCTCCGCCGCGCGTCCGATTTCGCGCCCTTCAAGCCGAAGGCGGACCTCCTGCTGTCCGGGAAGGCGCACGCGCCCGGCCGCCGGCCCGTCACGTCGCTGCCGGTCAGCTTCGCCGTCGGCAAGACCTCGCTGGCGCTGCTGGTGACCGGCGACCGCCACTGGATCGATCCGGCCGCCGGCAAGCGCGCCGACCCGCAGCCGTTCGTCGAGATGCCGCTCGGCTTCGATCGCGCCTTCGGGGGCCCTGGCTTCGCGGCCAACCCTGTCGGACGCGGCGTCTTCGACCCGGGCGAGCGCGACCCGCGGCGGCGGCCGCTGCCGAACGTAGACGACCCGCGCGCGCCCGTCGACTCGCCCGCGGCGAGGCCGCCGCCCGCGGGCTTCGGGCCGCTCTCCCCCGCGTGGGCGACGCGCGCGAGCAAGCTCGGCACCTACGACGCGCGCTGGCTGAAGCAGCGCTGGCCGTTCTTCCCCGAGGACTTCGACTGGAGCCACTTCAACGCGGCCGTGCCGGCGCTCCAGGCCGAGCACCTGCGCGGCGACGAGGAGATCGTCTGCCTCAACCTGCACCGCGAGCGGCGCGAGTACCGCGCGCGGCTGCCCGGCGTCCGGATCCGCTGCTTCCTCGACGAGCTCGCGGACGGCGCGGACCGCTTCCGCGAGGTGCAGATGAACCTCGACACGCTCCACGTCGACCTGGAGGCGGGGTCGCTGACCCTCGTGTGGCGCGGCCACGCGCCCGTCTCCGCCGAGGACCACCCCGAGGTGCGGCACGTGCTCCTCGCGAGCGAGCCGCTCGGCGAGGGCCGCCTCGCCGCCGCGCACTACCGCGAGCGGCTCGCGCTCGCGCTGCTGGAGGCGCGCCCCGCCGCCGCGCCGCCCGCCGCAGCGCCCGCCGCAGCGCCGCCCGCCGCAGCGCCCGCCGCAGCGCCGCCCGGCAACGACAACGACGGCGCGCCTCCCCTGGCCGGCGTCGACGACGCCGAGCTCCTCTCGCACATCCGCGCGACGCTCGAGAAGGGCGGCGCCCCGGCGGCGCTCGTCGCCGCCCTCGGCACCCCCGAGGGCGACGCGGCGCTCGAGGCGTGGCTCGACGCGCTCGGCGGAGATCCGGCGCAGCTCGAGGAGGTCCAGCGCAAGACGAGCGAGCAGGTGAAGAAGGCGCTCGAGGCGCAGGGGCACGACCCGGCGCAGCTCGACGCGCTCGACGAGCTCGACCGCGCGGACGACGCGCGGCGCGAGGCGGCCCGGGCGGCCGCGGCGCCGTGGACGCGCGAGCGCGTCGAGCTCTGCCTGTCGATCCACGAGACCATGGCCGGCGCCGACCTCTCGGGGCTCGACCTGTCGAAGCTCGACTTCGGCGAGGCGCGGCTCGCGCGCGCCCTGCTCGTGGGCGCCGACCTGACCGGCGCCCGCTTCGACGCCGCCGACCTCGAGGGGGCGACGCTCGCGCGCGCCAGGATGGCCGGCGCGCGGCTCCCGTCGGCCAGGCTGAGCGACGCGGACCTCTCCGGGGCCGACCTCACGGGCGCCGATCTGACCGGCGCGACCCTCGACAAGGCCCGCCTGGACGGCGCGGCGCTGCGCGGGGCCGACCTGACCGGCGCCGGCGCGGCCGGCGCCTCGTTCCTCGAGGCCGACCTCACCGGCGCGCGGCTCGACGGCGCGCGGCTCGCCGGCGCCCGCCTCGCGCGCGCGGCGCTCGACCGCGCCTCGCTCCGCGGCGCCGCGCTCGAGGACGCGAGCCTCGAGGGGGCGCACGGCGAGGCGGTCGACCTGCGCGGCGCCGACCTGCGCGGGCTGCGCGCCTCGGAGCAGACCCGCCTGCCGGGCGCCCAGGCGCGCGGCGCCCGCGCCGACGGCTCGCGCTGGATGCACGCCGACCTGACCGGCGCCGACCTCGCGCTGGCGAGCCTGCGCCGCGCGGATCTCGGCCGGGCAGAGCTCGGCGGCGCCGACCTGCGCGGCGCCGACATGGCGGGCGCCGACCTGACGCGGGCGCGGCTCGGAGGCGCCCGCCTCGAGGGGGCGAACCTGCACGGCGCCCGCCTCGAGGCCGCCGACCTGCGCGGCGCCGACCTGCGGGGCGCGGGGCTCTACGAGGCCGCCCTGTGGCAGGCGCGGCTCGACGGCGCCGACCTGCGGGGCGCGCAGCTCGCGGCCACCCTGCTCACCAGCGATCGAGGCGCGACATGACCGGGACCGCCGCCGCCGGGTTCGCGCGCGACAGGGACGATCTCCTGGCGCGCCTCGACGCCGGGCCGCTCGACCCGCCGATGGTCGTCGGCCTCGACCTGCGCGGCGTCGACCTCTCGGGCCGCGATCTCTCGGGCGTGCTCTTCAACGGCGTCGATCTGAGCGACGCGCGCCTCGCCGGGGCGACGCTCACCGGCGCCGTCTTCCTCGCCGTGGCGCTCCGCGGCGCCGACCTGTCGGGCGCGCGCCTCGAGGGCGCGGTGCTCGCCCGGAACGCGCAGCTCACCCGCGACGCCGCGGCCGCGGCGCTGCCGCTCGAGGCCGACCGCGACCTCGGCCCCGAGGTCGTCGAGGCCCTGCGCGCCGCGGGGTACGCGGGGTACCGGGCCGGGGCCACCTCGCTCGCCGGCGCCTCGCTCCGCGGCGCCGATCTGTCGCGCGCCCGGCTCGAGGGCGTCGATCTCACCGGCGCCGATCTCTCGGCCGCCACGCTGGCCGGCGCCGGGCTCGCGGAGTGCGCCCTCGACGGCGCGCGCCTCGACCGCGCGACGCTCGGCGAGGTCGAGCTCGACCGCTGCACGCTCGCGGGGGCGAGCTTCGTCGACGCCGAGCTCGCCGCGGTGACGCTCACCGGGGTCGAGCTCGCCGCGCTCGATCTGTCCCGCGCCCGCCTCGTCCGCGGGCTCCGCGCCCCGAACCAGGATCTCCGCCGCGCGGCGCTCCCGCGCGACCTCGCGGGCGGCGATCTCACGGGCGCGAACCTCGCCGGCAAGGACCTGTCCGGCTTCGACCTGCGCGGCTGCAAGCTCGACGCGGCCGACCTCGACGGCGCCCAGCTCCCGTCCGCCGAGCTCGGCGGCGCCTCGCTGCGCGGCGCCTCGCTGCGCGGCGCGCGCCTCGCCGGCGCCGTACTGAGCGGGGCCGACCTCGAGGGCGCCGCGCTCGCGCGCGCCAACCTCGACGGCGCCCGGCTCGACGGCGCCGGCCTCGAGCGGGCCGACCTCACCGGCGCGAACCTGTCGGGCTGCGATCTCTCGCGCGCCCGCCTCCGCGACGCCCGCCTGCGGGGCGCGCTCCTCGCGGCCGCCACGCTGCGCGGCACCGAGCTGACGGGCGCCGATCTCGCCGAGGCGTCGCTGCTCGACGCCACGCTCGACGGGGCGGAGCTGCGCCGCGCCGACCTCTCGGGCGCCCGCCTCGCCCGCGCGGCGCTCGTCGGCGTCGATCTCTCGCACGCCACCCTCGCGGGCGCCGATCTCGCCGGGGCGCGCGTCGCGGGCGCTCGCCTCCGCGGCGCGGACCTGTCCGGCGCGAGCCTCCGCGGCGCGGCGCTCCAGCGCGCGCAGCTCGCCGGCGCCACCGTCGCCGGCGCGGATCTCTCCGGGGCCTCGATCGAGCAGACCTCGCTGCTCGGGCTCGACCTGCGGGGCGTACGCCTGGCCGGCGCGCGGCTCGCGAGGAGCTCGCTCGTCGAGGCGAAGCTCGCCGGGATGGATCTCTCGAACGCGGCGCTCTGCGATTGCGACCTGTCGCGCGCGGATCTCCGGGACGCGAGGCTCGACGGGGCCGATCTGACGCAGGCGAGCCTCGCCGGCGCCGACCTGGGCGGCGCCTCGCTCGTCTCGGCGCGCCTCGGGGTCGCGAACCTGACGGGCGCGAGCCTCAGGGGCGCGCGGCTCACCGGCGCGGACCTCTCCCGGGCGTGCCTCGACGGCGCCGCGCTCGCGCGCGCCGATCTCGCCGGCGCGCGGCTCGACGAGGCGATGGTGCGCAAGGCGGATCTGAGCGGCGCGCGGCTCGAGGGCGCCTCGCTCGTCCACGCCGATCTGTCGCACGCCGACCTGTCCGGCGCCGACCTGTCCGGCGCCGACTGCCGCGCCGCGAACCTTCACCGCGCGATCACCGCGCGCGCGCGGTGGGACGGCGCGAAGCTCGAGGGCGCCCGCGCCACCGATCCGGAGCGCGCCCGCGCCGAGGACTGGCGCCCGCCCACGTCGTTATGAGCCGTCGACGACCGCTGCGAAGCCCCGACCCGAGGACCACCGCCATGCCCACCGCCGCCCTCCCTTCCCTCCCCGCCGAGCCCCCGCCCGCCGACGCGAGCCCCGAGGCGCGCCGCGACGGCGCTCCGCGGGGGGAGCGCCCGCTGCGCATCGTGGCGCGCGCGGGCGCCTCGGCGTCGATCGTCGACCGCGACGGCCACGAGGTCGTCGCGGTGCACGATCCGGCCGGCCGGCTGCTCTTCGAGTACGACGCGGAGACCGGCCGGGGCAGCCTCGTGGCGGCGGGCGGCCTGTCGCTCGCGGCGCCCGGGGGCGACATCGATCTCGTGGCGGGCGGCGCCATCCGCTGCTGGGCGGCCGGCGAGATCGCGATCTCGAGCAGGAGCGGCGCGACCCTCGGCGCGCGCGCCGGGGGGCGGGGGGCGACGGTGCGGGTCGCGCCCGAGCGCGTCACGGTGGCCGGGGGGGCGCTCGCCGCCGTGGCCGAGCGCGGCGAGGTGCGCATCGCCGAGGCGCGCTACGAGGGGCGGGCGCTCACCGCCGTGCTGGAGCGCGCGCACACCACGGTGGGCAAGCTCGAGTCGATCGCGGGGCGGGTGATCGCGCGCGCGGAGGACCTCTTCCAGGAGGTGCGCGAGCTGCACCAGCTCCGCGCCGGGCGGCTGCGCGCGCTGGTGGAGGACGTGATCGAGCTGCGCGGGCGCGAGGTGTCGGTGGACGCCCGCGAGGACGTGAGCCTCGATGGCCAGCGGATCAACCTCGGATAGGAGGGGCTGCGATGTTCCCTGTGACGACGATGGAGGGCGGGATCTGCCAGGCGATGCCGGACACGTGCAAGACCCCGGCGCCGCCTGGCCCGCCGGTGCCGCTGCCGTACCCGAACGTGGCGATGTGCAACCAGGCCGTGCCGAGCACCTGCTCCCTGAAGGTGCTGCTGGCGGGCAAGCCGGTGCTCACGAAGCAGAGCGAGATCCCGATGTCGACCGGCGACGAGCCGGGCTCTGCCGGCGGGGTCGTGAGCGGCAAGATCAAGGGGGAGGCGATGTACCGCACGTTCTCGGTGAAGGTGAAGGCCGAGGGAAACCCGATCGTGTTCCACACCTGCTCGGTGGCGCAGAACGGCAAGAGCCCGAACATGCCGATGGGGGTGCAGGTCGCGCCATCGCAGGCGAAGGTCGTGGTGAGCGGCTGAGGCGCCGGGGGGCCGAGGGGCTGGCCGGGCGGGGCGCCGTCCTGGCGGGGAGTCGTCACCGCGTTGTGCACCGCAGTCGGTACGAGCTCGGGGCTGCGGGCGCGGTCGCGTGCCGGCTGGAGGTGCACCTCACGCCGCGCGCGTTGCCCCACCAGGCCGTCGAGTTTCACCAGCTCGTGGTTCGGCCCTTGCCGTCCTCGCGGCGGCTCGAGGAGGACGCCTTCGGGAACCGCTGCGCGCGCATCGAGCTCGAGGGGCGCTTCGGCGCCGTCGAGGTGACGGCGCTCAGCGTGGTGCGCCTTGGCGAGGAGGAGCCGGGCGGCGGCGGCGATCTCGGGGACGACTGGCGGGCGGTGACGGCGCGCACGGAGGCTGTCGCGTCGGAGGATCCGGCGCTGCGCGCGTTCGTCGAGGGCACGGCGCGCGCGCCGCGGAGCGCCGCGATGGCGGAGTACGCGCGGGGGAGCTTCCAGGAGGGCCGCCCGCTCGGCGCGGCGCTGGAGGGGCTGGTCGCCCGGATCCGGCGGGATTTCGCCTTCGATCCCGGGGCCACCACCGCGGAGACCGGCCTCGCTGCCTTCTGCGAGCTCCGGCGCGGTGTCTGCCAGGATTTCGCGCACCTGGCCGTGGCGAGCCTGCGATCGATGGGCCTCGCGGCGCGCTACGTGAGCGGCTATGTCGCTGGCTCCGCCGCGGCGCCGTCGCGCGCCTCGCACGCGTGGGCGTCGGTGTGGCTGCCGTCGGACGGCTGGCACGACCTGGATCCGGCGGTTGGGCGCCTGGGCGCGACCGGGCACATCGTGCTGGGCTATGGGCGCGACTACGAGGATGTCGCGCCGATCCGGGGGATGGCCGAGGGGGCGCGCGGCGTCCGGTTGCGGACGGCGATCATGGTGGCGCCGGAGGGGCGGGATTGAGGGGTCCCCGCTCCCCCTCACGATGTCACAATTCCCTCTTCCCTCTTCTCTCTTCGTCTCGCGTGCGCGTTCCCGATCCATCTCGTTTTTCGTCACCGAGAGACGTGTAGCGGCACGATCGAGCACGGGAATGCGCACGCGCACGGGAGACGAAGAGGGAGGGCCGGAGACGGGAGACGGGAGACGGAAGACGGGAGTCGAGACGCGAGTCGAGACGCGGGTCGAGACGGAGACGGACGAGTCGTAGGCTGTTGCCAGCTCCGGCCTGCTTCGTCAGCAGGTGCTTCTACGTAACCCTGTCTTCCTGAACCCCGATCTCACGCCCCGTAGCTTTCTTGTCCCAGCGAGCGCCTCGCCGTGATGCGGTCCGCATCGCGCGCAACGAGCCTCGGCCCCCGGTGGGTGACGTGCGCGCCTTTCCGCTCCCGCCGGGAATGAGCTTCGCTCCGCGGGCGTACGGCAGCCAGCATGCAAGCCCCCCCTCGTTCATCACGCCGTGGCTTCCTCGGTGGAGCCGCCTCCGTTCTCCTGCTCGGCTGTGGAGGAGCACAGCAGCCCCGGGCCACCGCAGCCGAAGCCTCGGGCGCAAGCCCGACGACGACGCCCCCGGCGGCGACGCCCGCTCCGACCAGCGCTCCGCAGACGACCTCGCCCGAGCCGCACGCGCAGGCGGCGGCCCTCGCGCGCTTCGAGGCGCAGTTCGGCGGCCGCCTCCGCCTCGGCGTGGCCGCCCTCGACACGGCCACCGGGGCGCGCATCGGCCACCGCGCCGGCGAACGCTTCGCGATGTGCTCCACCTTCAAGACGCTCCTCGCGGCGTGCATCCTCGCGCGCGTCGACCAGGGTCAGCTCACGCTCGATCGCCGCATCGCCTACCGTGAGGCCGATCTCCTCGAGCACGCGCCGGTGGCGCGCGCCCGCCTCGCCGAGGGCAGCCTCACCGTCGAGGAGCTCTGCGCCGCCGCCGTCGAGGTCAGCGACAACACGGCCGCCAACCTCCTGCTCGCGCAGATCGGCGGCCCCGCCGGCCTCACCGCCTACGTGCGCAGCCTCGGCGACCAGGTGACGCGCCTCGACCGCAACGAGCCGACCCTCAGCACGAACCTGCCCGGCGACCCCCGCGACACGACGACCCCCGACGCCATGACCGATACCTACCGGACCCTCCTCGTCGACGATCGCGCCCTGCGCGAGGCGTCGCGCGCGCGCCTGAAGGCGTGGATGGTCCAGGCGACCACCGGCCTCGCCCGCCTCCGGGCGGGCCTGCCGCGCGACTGGATCGTCGGCGACAAGACCGGGACCGGCGAAAACGGCATCGCCAACGACGTCGCGGTCGCCTGGCCCCCCTCGCGCGCGCCGATCGTCGTCGCGTGCTTCGTCGAAGTGCCGTCGGCCAGCGCCGACGCGCGGAACGCCGTGCACGCGGAGGTCGCCCGGTTCGTCGCCGCGGCGTTCGGCTGAGCCGGCGACCCCGCCCCTCGTCACATCGCGTCCACGTCAATTCACCGTGGGCACGAACTCCGTGCACGCCTCCTCGATTGCCGTGAGGGCGTTCGTCAGGCCGTCCTCGAGACGCCCAGCGCACAGATCCCAGAAGAAGCCACGGTCGTCGGCAGCGAACGTGTCCACGAGCCGCTGCAGGTTATCGGCCTCATCCGCGCTTCCGTAAACACCGTCGCAGTCCTCCCTCCCGCCGATGCCGAGGAACACGACGTTCTTTGCCTCGCCCTTCGCGGCGACGAGCCGATCGTGGATCTCTTGCGGGCGCTGGGCCGGGACGGGCTGCTCGTCCTCGTCGGTGATCGCCACCACCACGAGCAGCGCATCGTCGCGGAGGAACCCCTCGTTGTCGCCGGTCGAGAACGGCGGCTCCAGCGAGGCGGCGACGGCGGACGCGGGCTGCTCGTCGTCGCTGTCGCCGCTGCACTCGACGTCCTCAGCATAGAGATCCGCCGCGCACTGGAACTCGCGCTCGATCTCGGAGCTCGAGCTATCCATCCACGGCTTCTGGCTCTGGAACGAGCACTCGCCCGCGGCGCCGCGCGTGTGGAAATTCGCAGGGCGGGGGCAAGCGTCGAGCACGGCCGCGCGGAAGTCCTTGATGCCGCCGATCTGGAGCAGCGCCCGCGCGAAGGCCGGGAACACGACATCGCGCATCTCCTCCTTCTCCTCATCCATGCTCTGGGAGTTGTCGAGCGCGAACACGACATCGACGTGCTCGCAACCCATGGTGTTCGAGCCGCTGCTCCCCGTCCCGCCGTTCGCTCCGCCGTTCCCGTTGCCGAAGGGGTCCCCCCCCTGACCACCGAAGGGGTCACCCCCCTGACCACCGAAGATGTCCCCCCCCTGCCCCTGGCCTCCTCCGGCGGTCCCTCCGCTGCCTGGTCCCGAGGCGCCCGCGCCGCCGCTCTGGTTCTGGCCCGAGCTATCTCCGCACCCCACGAGACCCATGATCCCTGCGCAGAGCGCCGCGCACCATGCCCTGAGCTCCATTCCTCACTCCTTCTCCTTCGGGGCGTCGTGCCCTACCCATCTGTACCCTTCGTAGCACGGTCTCATGAGACATCGACCGCCGGAACGTGGATTGTATCACGCGCGTAGCGCTCGCTCCAGCGAATTGGCCGAGGGCGGGGCTCTCGAGCTCGCCGTCCCTACTGGGCCTTTGCACAGACGAAGAGGACCCTGATCGCCGTGTCACCCTCTCACGCTTCACGCTCTCAGTCCTTTGCCGGCCTTTGCCGGCCTTTGCCGGCCTTTGACGACCTTTGCCGATGAGCCCGAAGGGCCATGAGCGAAACCGTCGCGTGATATCGTCATGCACCGTCTCGGCGGAAGATTCCTCGCCCGCCAGCGCCCTGACGTCCGCCTCCCCGGCACATGCCGCCCCTCGCGGACGGCGCTTTCCCCCGGAGATACCCTGGGCACTTCGGCGCGCACGCACCGCGCGCGGCGGCGCTCCGTCGCGGCGGGTGTCCACCAGAGAATGCGCGCGCCAGACGCCGCGCGGCGGGCCACTCCGCGGCCGACGGCGCGCGGTACGCGGTATCATGGCTGAGGCGATGAGGCCCACGACGGCAGCGCCCCGGGGCACCTCGCAAACCCGAGCCGCCATGCTACATTTGCTGTTTTTGCGAGGCGCCTCGCCCCGAGGAAGGGCAATGTTTCGGGCCGTGCACCGCGCAGGCGCCGTGACCGCTACAGCGATGGTGCGCGAAAGGAAACGCGCCGTGCCCCGGCGGTCTCGGCAGCCGTCCAGCGGCCTTCCGCAAGCGCGCTCACCGGCTCGCCCTCACCTGCGATCCTGCTCGCCCCCCCGGCGAGGATCCGCGCGGCACGCTCCCGGAGATGCACGAGCGGGAGCAGCTCCAGGAGGGCGTGCACCTCGAGCGACCGTCGGGAGGAGCTGTATCGCCCCCTGGCAGCCCATGTAGGCAACGAGCCATGACCGCGCGACACCGACCCACACTGCCCCTGAGCTCCGACGTGTGCAGTCGTGCGCGGCTTCAGCAGGACGTGTGAGGCGCGGGGGAGCTCGAAGGCTCCGGCCGCGGCTCCGGCAGGCGGCGGGCTCGGCCGTCAGCGTGTGCTGTCCGGCGTCGGCTCGGGGTGCCGGTGTAGGTTTCTTGCCCCCCTGTAGCGGACCTCCGTAGCGTAGCGCGCCGAGGAGAAACACCATGGAGATGCTGCTCGCCAGCGAGCGGCGCGTCACGCGCCGCGCCGCGATCGTGGAGTGCCAGGCCGTGTGCGAACGGGGCTTCCGGCTGCTCGGGACCCGGGCGATCGACCTGTCCGTCGACGGGATGCTCGTGCTGACGAGCGCCCGCGCGCTCACGGGCGAGCCGGTGATCGTCTCGTTCCGGGTCCCGGGCACGGACGTCTGGATCGACGCGACGGCGACGATCGCGCGCACCGTCCACGGCCGGCGCGAGGGCGACCCGGGCCGCGCCGTCGGCCTGCGCTTCGACCCGCTCGACAGCGCGTCGGCCCGGCGCCTGCGCGCGGCGCTCGAGCGCTTCCCGCCGACCTACCCGTACCGCGCGCCGCGCGTCGACTACGCGGCGACGGCGGCGATGATCGCGCTGAGCTGACCTGCGCGCGCCCCGGGCGGGGCGACATCGTCCCCGCCGCCGCGCTGGTCGGCGCCGCCGACAGAGGCGCGCTGTCGTGACGCGCTCACCGCCAGCGCCAGCAGATCACCGCCGGTCGTCTCCGACGTTCTCGACCGTGCGAACACAAGCCCAGCCCTCGCGAGAGACGAGCTCGGCCACGCGCGCGCGCACCTCGTCGCGGATCGATCGCCCGCGCTCCACCGGCTTGCCCTTGAAGAGCACGGTCTTCATGGAGCATCTTCCGGAAGCGCACGATCGGACGGGGCGCAGCACGCGGGCGCGCAGCACGCGGCGTCGTTCTTCGACGGCATCGCGGGCTGACTCCCCATCACGGCGGCGTCACCCTTGACGACGAACACCTCCCACGCGTTGCCGTCCGGATCCTCGATCCAGACCTTGTCCTGCACCGCATAGCAGCAGGCCGTGTCCTCCTCCGTGAAGGTCTTGAGCCCCACGGACTCGAAGCGGCGCATGGCCGCGAGCACGTCCTCCGTGCTCGCCACCTGCACGCCGAAATGGCTCGCGTTGATGCCGGTGCGCGGCGCCTCCTGCATCGTGAGGTTCAACGACGGCGTCGCGAGATCGAACTTCGCATACCCGGGACGACGCTTTGTCGCGGGCACGCCAAAGGCCTTCTCGTAGAACGCGACCGAGGCGTCGATGTTGGACACGTTGAGCGAGATATGGGGCTTGAGGATGTTCATCGCGCACCTTCCTTCCAAAAATATCGAAGTAGTGGAGAAAAAAAATCAGCAGCACGCCTTGCCGCGCTTGCAGCAGTCCTCCCAGAGGAACTCCGTGAGGGCGCGGAGCTCCTCGTAGGAAGCGCTGTAGTAGTGAAACGTCCCTTCGCCGCGCGTCCTCAGGATGCCGGCGTCGACGAGCCGCTTCAGGTGGTGGCTCAGCGTCGAGGCCGGCAGTCCGACGTGCGCCTGGATCTCGCCGGCAGAGGCCCCCTCGACGCCCGCCTGCACCACGAAGCGCAGGACGCCGAGCCGCACGCGGTGACCGAGCGCGGCGAGCTGTTCGGCGTGGCGGTCGAGCTTCGACGGCACGCACTACTTCTAACGAAATCGAAGCAGGAGCGCAAGGGCTTCTTCCATGAAATTCGAAGGACCGCTGCTCTTGCTGTTCTTGCCGTGCCAGCGCATGCTCGCGCCGGTCACGCGGGCCTCCAGGAGGTCGCGGCGGACTGCGCGAAGGGCCCGTGCGATGGCACGGGCCCCTGGCGAGGGCATCCAGGTGACCGTGTTCGTCGCGCTCGGGAGGGACGTGAGCAGCTCACCGGGCGCACAACCCAGAGGAGCTCGACCGATGATCGAAGTGGCCGGACCGAACGCCCATCAGATTCAGTACTGGAACGAGGTCGCCGGGCCGAAGTGGGTGGCCCTCCACGACCTCATCTCGGCGCACATCCGGCCGCTGGGCGCCCTCGCCATGGATCGCGCCGGGCTCGCCGCGGGTGAGCGCGTCCTCGACGTCGGCTGCGGGATCGGCGAGACGACGCTGGAGCTCGGCCAGCGCGTCGGCCCGGGCGGCTCGGTGCTGGGCGTCGACATCTCCGCGCCGATGCTGGAGCGGGCGCGCGCGGCGGCGCTGGCCGCGGGCGCCGCGAACGTGGCCTTCGAGAACGCGGACGCGCAGACGACGGCGCTGCCCGGGCCGTTCGACGTGCTCTACTCGCGCTTCGGCGTCATGTTCTTCGCCGAGCCCGAGGCGGCCTTCGCGAACCTGCGGGGGGCGCTGCGGAGCGGGGCGCGGCTCGCGTTCGTCTGCTGGCGCTCGCTCCAGGAGAACCCCTGGCTGCTCGTGCCGGCCACGACGGCGGCGAGGCACCTCGAGGTGCCGCAGGCCGACCCGCGCGCGCCCGGCCCGTTCGCGTTCGCCGACGCCGCGCGCGTGCGCGACCTCCTGGAGCGCGCCGGGTTCGTCCGCGTCCAGCACGAGCCGGTCGACCGGGAGCTCTCGGTGGCAGGCGGGAGATCGCTCGACGAGGCGGTCGACTTCCTCCTGCAGCTGGGGCCGGCTTCGGCTGCGCTGCGCGCGGCGCAGGCCGGGCCGGAGCTCGTCGAGCGCGTGCGCGCCGACCTGCGCGAGGCCGTCGCGCCCTACGACGGGCCCGAGGGCGTGCGCATGGGAGGCGCCGTGTGGATCGTGACGGCGGCCGTGGGCTGACCGCGGACGAGCGAACCAGGAGAGAGAACGGCATGAGAGGGAAGCTCTGCATCGTCACCGGCGGCAACACGGGCATCGGCAAGGAGACGGCACGCGGGCTGGCGCAACGCGGCGCGACGGTGGTGCTGGCGTGCCGCGACACGGAAAAGGGCGAGGCAGCGCGCGAGGACATCGCGCGCACGACCGGCAACGGGGACGTGGGCGTGATGGGGCTGGATCTCGCGAGCAAGGCGAGCATCCGCTCCTTCGGAGAGAGGTTCCGCGCGACGCGCGATCGCCTCGACGTCCTCGTGAACAACGCGGGGGTGTGGCAGGGCTCGCGCAACACGACAAAGGACGGGCTCGAGGCGACGTTCGGCGTGAACCACGTCGGGACATGGCTGCTCACGCAGGAGCTCCTCCCGCTGCTGAAGCAGAGCGCGCCGTCACGGGTCGTGATCCTGTCGTCGAAGCTGCATTATCGCGGCGCGATGGTCTGGGAAGATCTGCAGTTCGAGCGGCGGAAGTACAGGTCGATGGCGGCGTACAGCCAGTCGAAGCTCGCCAACGTGCTCTTCACGAAGGCGCTGGCGCGGCGGCTCGCGGGCACCGGCGTCACCGTCAACGCCGTCCACCCGGGCGTCGTCGCGACGGAGCTCACGCGCGATTTTCCGAAGCTGTTCACGAAGCTCTTCCAGCTCTTCCTCCTCACGCCAGAGCAGGGCGCCGCGTGCTCGCTGCACGTCGCGACGGCGCCGGAGCTCGACGGGGTGACGGGGGAGTACTTCGAGGAGAGCCGCATCAAGCCGGCGGCGGCGGCCGCGCTCGGCGAGGCCGCGCAAGAGCGGCTCTGGGAGCTGACCGAGGCGCTCGCGGCGTAGTCCTCGACGCGCAGGCCGAGCGATCGCCGTGGGAGAGCGCGCTCCGGGGGCTCCGCTCCTCGGGGTCCAGGCGATCCGGACGACGTTGTCGCAGCGTCGTAACAGGCCGCGGCGCGCTACCCATGCTCACAGCAGAGCAGCAGTTTCTCGGGTCGAGGCGACCCACACGAGATTGTCGCGGAGCCGTAACGGGCCGCGGCGCGCTGCCCATGTTAACGAGCGGAGCAGCAGTATGCATGAGACCGCTCTACCCAGCGACGCCGTGACGGCGCTCCCCGGGACGACCGCGACCGCCATGGCCTGGCGCACGGCCCAGGGACAGCTCCACCTCACCACCATCGTCAAGGCGACCTTCGCCTTCGCTCCGGACGCGGAGATGCGGCTCGCGGAGCCGCACCCCATCTTCCGCGCAGAGGTGCACCACGGCAACAACCCGATCCGGGGCATCCGCTTCGCGAGCGACCTCGCCCCCTACCTCGGCCGCGCCGACGTGCTGTTCACGGGATACGCGTACGCGCCGCGCGGGACGAGGGCGCAATCGATGTACGTGCGGCTCGCGATCGCCGACAGCAGCCGGGTCCTCCTCGACAGGCAGCTCCTCGTGCGCGATCGCGACGGCTTCGAGCGAATGCCGCTCACGTGCGACCGCGCGACGAGCGGCGTGGACGGGCAGGAGAACCCGTTCGGGCGGGGCCCCGACCCGGCCGCGGCGAACATCGTCGATCCGAGGGATCCGCGCCGGCCGGCGGGGTTCGGGCCGATCGCGCGCGCGCTGCCGACGCGCAGGCGGCGGCTCGGCTCGACGCCGCGGAGGCTGCTCGAGGCGCCGATCGCCGAGATTCCGGCCGGCTTCGACTGGGGCTATTTCCAGGCGGCGCCCGAGGGACAGCAGATCGATCACCTGCGCGGGGACGAGTGGATCCTGATCGAGGGGCTCCACCCGAGCTTGCCGCGCCTGATCACACGCCTGCCCGGCGCGCGCGCCGCGGCGCGGATTCACGGCCTCGGGAGCCTCGGGGTCACCGAGGGGATGCGCCTCGATCTCGTGGCCGACACCCTGCACATCGACGGCGAGGAGCAGCGGTGCACCGTCGTCTGGCGGCGGAGCGTGCCGCTCCCGCACGAGGGCGCGCTCGCGGCGGTGCGCGTCGTGGCGGGGGTCGAGCTTCCGGGCGCCCCCATCGCGTGGGCGCCGCCTCCGCTGCAGGGCGCGGGTCGGGCCGAGGCGGCGGCGCCCGTGTCGCAGCTCGGGCGGGCGGGCACCATCTTCATCGCGGAAGAAGCGCCCGCGAGCGGGCCGCGCCCGGCCGAGACGGCGTTCCTCGAGCCCGAGGAGGCGCTGGCGACCACCGGGCGCGCGGTGATCCCGTTCAGGCTCGCGCGGGTCTCGCCGGCGGCAACGATGGCGCTGGGACCGGAGGAGGACGCAGCGGCGAGCGTGAGGCACGCGCTGCCTTTCGAGCGTGATCCGGCGTCGGGCGCGGCGTCGGGCGCGGGGCTCGGGGCCTTCGCGGCGGCGCCGGTCGACGCGGAGACACCGGCCGCCGCGGCGGCGCTGCTCGACACGGTGACGCCGGCCGCCACGGCGGCGCCCACAGTAGCAGCGCTGTTCTCCACGTACGCATTGTCTCCGGACGACCAAGCCCGCGTGTCTGCGTCGGCGGTGCTGCCATTTCCCGCCGCCCACGGGGCGCTTCCGGAGCGACAGCCGACAAGACCTGCCCCCGTGGTCGGCGCGCTGTGGTCGGCCGAGAGCGCGCCGCCCCTATCGAGCGTGTCGCCCCTATCGAGCGTGTCGCCTGCGTCGAGCGCGCCGCCCACGCAGGTCGCACCGCCCCCGCTGCTCGCGCCGAGCGTACCGCCCGCCTCGATCACGCCGCCAGCGCCCTCCTCACCCCCCCTCGGCACCCCTCAGGCCCTGGCGACGCCGGCCCCGCCGGCGGACACGGCGGACATCGGCGTCGAACACTATGCGACCCTCGCAGCGCAGCTCTCCGAGCGGCGCGCGCCCCGGGCCGACGTGCTCGGCGCGCATGGGCTCTCCGAGGCACGCTTCGCCGAGCTCGAGCGGCGCTGGACAAGCGCGATGGACGAGGAGGACAGGCGCGGCCGCCACGCGATCCGCGACGCCTACGACGCCGCCTACATCAAGGAATGGGAGGCGCAGCGCCGGCCGTTCGAGCTCGCCGATTATGCGCGGCTCACCGTGGCGGCCGAGCGCGGACACCTCGCCGCCGCGCTCGACTCGCTCGGCATCCGCCGCACCCTCTGGATACGGCTGAAGCGGGTCTGGGCCAGGCGCCTCGCCGAGAGCCGGAGCCTCGCCGGCGCGCTCCAGCGCGAGCTCGCACGCCAGCGCGAGCTACGGAGCACGGACGCGCACGCCACGGCAACGACCCGCATGCGCGCCCCCGGGGCCTGAGGACGACGAGCGGCGAGCCCCTGTGGTCCGGCGATGAGGTCACGGAACACGCGGTGCTTCAGGCAGGGTCGAGGTGAGCTCGTCCCAGGCACGCACCGCCTCGGGGAGCAGCGCCCGCATGCGCGTCACGGTTCGACCGGTTAGCCTGCGCTCGAACACCAGCGCCGCATCTCCGGCATACAACGTGCCGATGGAGTCGCTGGCCTCTTCGACCTCGCTCAGGGCGAGCGCACGGGCGAGATCACGGCCACCTCGTTCAGCTCCGAGACGGAGACCTCGAGCTGTCTCGTTCCACAGAGGGACCGAAGCTCGGGGCCGAACGTGCCCTTCGCTGTGGTTCCGAGGAGGGGATGGCTGAATCGATTCTTCACGTCGGCCCCCAGTCGTTGTTCTCGCCGGTACCTCCGAAGACGCCCGGCGTCATCCCGGCCACGCGATTGCTGCGGTGCTGAATCTCAGCGTCGGAGAGGTCATCGCGCCCTGCGGCCCGATCGGCCTCGAGCTGCTGTCGATACCGCGTCGCGTTGGCCCCACGAGCATCGTCGAGAGCCGCCGTATTTCCCTCGGCGGCCTGCTGCCGCGCGCGGTTCAGCGGCGACTCCGCGCCTGCTGCCCGCCGCGGCCGCCGCCGCCGCCCAGGATGAAGACGCCAGGGTTCATTCCCGGGATTGCGGGGATGTTCGGAACCGGAGCTGTGCGTGCCATGGAACGATGGTCGCGGAAGGAGCCACGGTGTCAATGCCGGGCGAGCGTGAGGAATGCTGCTCGGGCGGTGCAGCACGCGAGGCTCCCAGCACATGCCCGCTGGTGTACGATGCGCCTCGACGGGTTCTTCCGGACGCTCGACGACCTCGCGCCCGTCGAGGAGACCGTCCAGACGCGCTCGAAGCCTAGGCTCCCGGCTCTGCAGCAGCCTCGTAGAGCTCGCGGACGTCGAGCCGGGCGCCGATCGACGCGAGGTGCGCGACGTCGCCCTCGCGCGCAACGGTCGATGTGAAGCCGCCGTCGGCGTCGCGAGTCCACACCTCCACGCAGCGATCCCGGTGCGACACGAGGACGTACTGGCGCAAGGAGGCGAGGGTCTTGTAGTGCTCGAACTTGTCGCCTCTGTCGTACTCCTCGGTGCTTCGGCTCAGCACCTCGACGAGGAGCGTCGGGTTCGTCACGGCGTGCTCGTCCTGGGCGTCGCGCTCGATCGGCCCACACACGACCGTGACGTCGGGGTAGGTGGCGAGGCCGGTCGAGGGCACGCGCACGCGAAGGTCGGCATCGTAAGCCCGGCATCGACCTCTGCGAAGCTCGGGAAAGAGGAGGCCTATGACCGCCGCGGCGAGCGCGGCGTGCTCGGGCGTGCCGCCCGCCATCGCGTAGATCTGGCCGTCGAGGTACTCGTGCTTGACGTTGCTGGACGCCTCCAGGGCCAGGTACTCGGCGTACGTGTAGTGGATGCGGTGGGCCGGGGCGACCATGGTCGCGCAGTATGGCACAGCGAGCGGCGTCCGCCTCGCGCAGCGGACGCGCGGGCGCTACCGCTTGCCTCCCGCGCGTCAGGCAGCATCCACGGCGCCCTCGACTGCGGCTGACCCGAGCAGCTCGCGAGCCTGACGGAGAAGCACGGAGGCCCCGGAGCGGTCAGCTTGGCCGCTCCCGGGGCGCTCGTGGCGCCGGCTGTGGAGCGAGCGCGCGCCATGCAGTAGGCTCACCACCGTGACCGCCCGACAGCTCCTGGTTCAACAGCTCGCTGGCCTCTCCGATGAGGACGTTCATGCGCTGCTCCCCATCGTCGAGCGCCTCAGGGCGAAGCGCATCGCCCTCGCAAGCGCGCCCGCGACGCAGGACACACCACCGACGCCGCCACACCGGCGCCACCCCGAGCGGTTTGGACGGCTCGCCGGCTCCGCTCGGTTCGTCGATGACCTCGAATCTCCCGTTGAGAACGCCGATGCGTGGACATGCGACGAGGAGAACCTGAAACCGTGATCGTGCTGGACACGCACGCCTGGTTCTGGCTGGTGGCGTCCCCGGATCGCCTCTCCGAACAGGCAGCGATCGCCATCGATGGTGCAGACAGTCTTGGCGTATCGGCGATGAGCTGCTGGGAGATCGCCATGCTCGCCGAGAAAGGAAGGATCGCGCTCGACAGACCGGCACACCGATGGCTCGAAGACGCGCTCGCCAGCAGCGCAACACGCCTCTTGCCGATCGAGCCCGCCGTCGCAGCGCTCGCCGCACGGCTCCCGTTGCACGGAGATCCGGCAGACCGGCTCATCGTCGCGACGGCGATCACGGCCGGTGCAGCGCTCGTCACGAAGGCTCAGCAGATCCGCAGCTCTCCCCTCGTCTCGACCCTCTGGTGATGGGCTCCCGCACGGGCTCCTCGAGCGAGCTCGGTCCCTCGCGCGAGCATCTCGCCGGGTCGAGCGGCCGCTCGCTCCCTGGCACGACATCCGCATACCCGGGCTGCCGCTGACCGCCACCACCGTGGCGGGGGGACGACGCGGAGGAGATCCATGAGCCAGAGACCATCCGATCAACCGATCCAGGTGAAGCCGCTCGCAGGGCACATCGGCGCCGAGATCCACGGCGCCGACATCTCGAAGCCGCTGCCCGACGAGACCGTCGCGGCCATCCGCGCGGCGCTGCTGAAGTGGAAGGTCGTCTTCTTCCGGGACCAGCCGATCGGCCACGCCGAGCAGATCGCCTTCGCGGCGCGCTTCGGCGAGGTGACGTACGCCCACCCGCACGAGGACGAGCCGTTCGACGAATACCCGGAGATCCTCGCCATCGACAGCCGCCGCTACGATCGGCGCTACGGCAGGCGGTTCAGCTACGAGAACCGCTGGCACACCGACGTCACCGCGGCCGTGAACCCGCCGGCGGCGTCGATCCTGCGGGCGCACATCCTGCCGCCCTACGGCGGCGACACCACCTGGACCAACCTCGTTGCGGCCTACGAGGGGCTGTCGGCGCCGGTGCGCGCGCTCGTCGACGGGCTGCGGGCCGAGCACCGCTTCGGGCTGCGGTTCGCCCCGCAGGACCAGGACAGCCCGTACCTGCGCAAGGTGCGCGACAACCCGCTGATCTCGATCCACCCCGTCGTGCGCGTCCACCCCGAGACCGGCGAGCGCGCGCTGTTCGTCAGCCCCGGTTTCACGAGCCACATCGTGGGGCTCTCGCCGCGCGAGAGCAGCGCGATCCTCGACCTCCTGTTCGAGCAGATCAGCCGGCCGGCGTACACCGTACGGTTCCGGTGGGAGCCGGGCAGCGTCGCGTTCTGGGACAACCGGGCGACGGCGCACCTCGGGCCGCAGGACCTCGGGCACCTCGACGTCGAGCGCGTCCTCTACCGCGTGACGCTGACCGGGGACATCCCGGTCGGGGTCGACGGGGTGCGGTCGGAGATCGTGGCCGGCGAGCCGTTCGGCAAGCGGCCTCCGAGCAAGCCGAAGGCCGCCCGCAAGGACGGCGCGCCCGAGGCGGAGGTGCGGGCGTGACGGCCGCGGGCGCAGGCGTCGAGAGGACGTCGTTCCTGGGGCCGCGGGGCACGGTGGAGGCGGTGCTGGTCCGCCCGGTCACGGGCGGGCGCGCGCCGACGGCGGCGGTGCTGATCCTCCACGAGGGGCTGGGGCTGACGGCCCACACGATCGAGCTGGCGAGGCGCTTCGCGCAGGAGGGATACCTGGCGTTCGCGCCGAACCTGTACTCGCACGACGCGGCCCACCGGACGTTCACCGAGGCGGAGGTTGCGCGCGGCGTGGGGCTGCTCCGCGCGGCCGACAGGGACGAGGTGGTGGCGCGGCTGCCGGCGGAGGAGCAGGAGCGGCTGCGGAAGGTGTTCGCGTGGTTCAGCGGCCGCGATACGTCGACGTACCTGCCCGACGCGAGGGCGGCGGTCGCGCACCTGGCGGACCGGGCCGACGTGCGCCCGGGGAGCATCGCGGCCGTGGGCTTCTCGCTGGGCGGGGGGCTCGTGGGGCAGCTCGCGGTCGGGGGCGTGGAGCTCGCGGCGGGCGCGGTCTTCTACGGGCAGGCGCCGCCGCTGGAGCAGGTGAAGAGCGTGCGGTTTCCGCTGCTGGTGCATTACGCGGAGGACGATCCGGCGATCACGCCCAGGGCGCCGGCGGTGGAGGAGGCGTTCCGGTCGGCGGGGCGAGAGTTGACGGCGTTCGTGTACCCGGGGACGCGGCACGGGTTCTTCAACGAGACGCGGCCGGCGTACAACGCCGATGCGGCGCAGCTCGCGTGGCGGCGCACGCGGGAGTTCTTCGCCGAGCACACCGGGAGCTCCGCGCAGCGGCGGCCGCAGGCGGCCGCAGGCGAGGGGGCGCGCGCGGGGGGGTAGGCGCCGGGGGGTAGGCGCGGGGGGCCTCAACCCGGGTCGGTCGCCTCAACCCGGGTCGGCCACCTCGGTCGCCTCAACCCGGGTCGGTCGCCTCAACCCGGGTCGGCCACCTCAACCCGGGTCGGTCGCCTCAACCCGGGTCGGCCGTCTCAGCCGCCTCACCTCAACCCGGGTCGGCCACCTCAACCCGGGTCGGTCGCCTCAACCCGGGTCAGCCGCCTCAACCCCGGTCGGCCGCCCCATCCGTGGCACGAAGCCTGCTCGCGGGCCGGCCATGACCGCCTCCACCCCCATCGCCGAGAGCAACGCTCCGAAGCCCATCCACACCGACGACGTCGGCCTCATCGCCGGCGCCGTCACCCTCCCCGCGCCCGCCGGCGACCTCCCCGGCTACCGCGCCCACCCCGCCACCGGCGGGCCCTTTCCCCTGGTGCTTGTCGTCCAGGAGATCTTCGGCGTCCACGAGCACATCCGCGACGTGGTCCGCCGCTTGGCGAAGCGCGGCTACTATGCTCTCGCCCCGGACCTGTTCGTCCGTCAGGGCGACCCGAGCCGCCTCGGCGCCATCGACGAGTTCCGCGCCCTCGCGGGCCGCGTGCCCGACCCGCAGGTGCTCGCCGACCTCGACGCCAGCGTGGCCTTCGCGGACGCCTCCGGGAAGGCCGACGTCACAAGGGCGGCCGTGGTGGGCTTCTGCTGGGGCGGGCGCATCACGTGGCTCTACGCCGCGCACAACCCGTCGCTGAAGGCCGCGGTGGCGTGGTACGGCCGCCTCACCGGCGATCGCACCGAGACGCACCCGAAGCACCCGATCGACGTCGCCAGCGCCCTCCAGGTGCCCGTCCTGGGCCTCTACGCCGGCCAGGACCAGGGCATCCCCCTGTCGACCGTCTCCGAGCTCCAGGATGCCCTCCGGGCGGCCTCCGCGCCCGGCGCCGCGCGCTCGGCGGTCCACGTCTACCCGGACGTCCCTCACGCCTTCTACGCCGACTACCGGCCGAGCTACCGCCCCGAGGCCGCCGCCGACGCCTGGCAGCGCCAGCTCGACTGGCTCGCCCAGCACGGCGTCGCCTGACCGCGACGCCCCCTCCCCGCCCCGCCCGGCCGCCCCGCCCCGCCCGGCCGCCCCGCCCCGCCCGGCCGCCCCGCCCCCGGCGTCCGCTGCTGCCCCGGCAGCAAGCTGCGCCTCCGCTGCACCTCTGCGCGCACCCGCCGCGCGCACCCGCAGCGCGCTCCCCGAGGCGCCCCACGCGCGCCCGGCGCTCGGTCGATCGGGTACCCTCGCGCGATGCGCGCGAAGCTCAGGGACACCGAGATCTACTTCGACGTCGACGGCATGGGCCTCGTCCCCGACGGCCCCGAGATGCGCGAGAAGCCGGTGATGTTCGTCGTGCACGGCGGGCCGGGCGCAGACCACTCCTCGCACAAGGCCGGGATGGCGCCGCTCGCCGACCGGGCCCAGCTCGTCTATTTCGATCATCGCGGACAGGGCCGCTCGGCGCGCGGGCCGAAGGACACGTACACGATCGAGAACAACGTCGAGGACATGGAGGCGCTGCGCCTGCACCTCGGCCTCGACCGCATCGCGGTCATGGGCACCTCCTATGGCGGCATGGTGGCCATGGCCTACGCGCTGGAATACCAGCAGCACATCTCTCATCTCATCCTGGTGGCCACCGCGGCCAGCCATCGCCTCATCGACCGGGCGAAGCAGATCGTGGCCGAGCGCGGCACGGAGCGGCAGAAGGCGGCGTGCGAGCGCCTCTTCGCCGGCGCGCTCGAGAGCGACGAGCAGTTCGCCGAATTCCTCGAGATCATGGGGCCGCTCTACTCGACCACCTTCGATCCGCAGAAGGCGGCCGAGTCGAGCGCGCGCACCATCTACAACGTCGAGGCGTGGAACGCCGCCCTGGAGCGGTTCATGCGAACCTTCGACTTCACGCCGCGCCTCCCCGAGATCAAGGTGCCCACCCTCGTCATCGCCGGCCGGCACGACTGGATCTGCCCGCCCGATCTCTCGGAGGAGATCGCGCGCCTCATCCCCGGCGCCGATCTCCGCGTCTTCGAACGCAGCAGCCACTCGGTGCGCGCCGATGAGCCGCGGGCGCTCCTCGACGCCGTCGCCGGCTTCCTCGTCTACAAGCGGTAGCGCGAGGAGCGGTAGCGCGAGCGCCGCCCTCGCGCGCGGCGCGCGCTACTGGATCCCGGCCTTCTTCATCGCCGCGGGCATCCGCTGGACGATGACCGCCCCGACCTTCTTGCCCACCTCGCCGCTGATCTCGGGGAGCAGCTTCGCCGCCTTCTTCCCGACCGGCGTGCCATAGAACTTGATGAGCTCCCTCAGCTCATCGGCGGTGAACTTCGTCGCGTAGATCTCCGTGTTCCACTGGACGAGCTCGTCGTACGGCAGCACCTCGGTGACGACCCTCTTCAGCTTCCCGGCGTCGCTGGCGGAGATCTTCGCGCCCGCCTGCTGCATCGAGGCCCCCATGTTGGTCATGAGCTGATCGAGGAGCGCGTTGTAAACCTCCTTCGGCATGACGAGTTGCGTGAGCTCCCGGGCGAGCTTCTTCTCGGCCTCTCCTGCGCTGGCGGTGCCGAGCGAGACGAGGGAGAGCACGGTCACGACGGCGAGCGAGACGATCCAGGAACGAAGCGCATGCTTTCTCATGCTCCCTCTGTATCACGGATGCGCCGCGGTCCGCGTCGCCCCGACGGCGCCGCCGCCTCTCCGGGCGCGGTCAGCGCATCATTGCACGAGCGTCACATCGTCCCCCACGCGCAGCGCGCCGGACTTCGTCTCGTGGATGTAGTTCTGACCGAAGTTGATGTCGCCGTGCCTCTGCGGATCGCGCCGGAAGGTGGCGAGCACGCGGAGCGGCTCCGGGCCGCGCTCCGCGGTGCGCTGGTCGGTCGTCGTGACCACGCAGCGGGCGCACGGGCCGCCGGGGCGGAGCACGACGCCTCCGATGCGGACGCGGGTCCACAGGTCCTCCTCGAAGGCGGCGCACCCGCTCACGACGAGGTTGGGCCGGAAGCGATCCATCGGCACCGGGGCGGCGCCGCTGGCCACGAGGCGCGCGTTCAGCTCGGCGAGGGAGGCCTCGGAGATGACGAGCAGCGGGAACTCGTCGGCGAACGACACGACGTCCTCCGGGCGCGCCACCGACGACTTGAGGACGGGCCGGCGGTACGCCTCGCCGATGCGGACGAGCCGCGCCGGGTGCTCCAGGTAGTCGCTGAGCCACGCGGCGGCCTCGTCGCCGCAGTCCTCGGCCACGAGGCCGGTGCTCTTCCAGACCTCGACCGTGAGCAGCGGCGCGCCCTGCGCCGAGCGCGGCACCGAGATCGGCGCGCGGCCGGCGGCGCTCAGCGTGAGCGCGCCCGGGGAGAGCTGCGTCTCGATGAGCGCCATGCGCGGCAGCGGGCGCTGCGTGAGCGGCTTGCCGTCGGGGTCGATGATCATGAAGCGCCGGTCGCCGGCGATGCCGAGCTCGTCGACGGCCGCCGCGTCGAGCGCGATGCCCCGGCAGCCCTTGACTGGATAGATGTGGAGGGCGGAGAGTCGCATTCCGGGGCTTATACCATCCTCGTGGTGCGCCGAGGTCTCCGGCATCACGGGTGCTCGCGCCGGGCGGCCCCCTCGCCCCGTCGGCGGCGTCACTCGACCGTGTCGCAGCACGGCAGCCCGCCGGGAGCGCCGCAGGTCTCCGGGATGTCGCTGCACGGCAGTCCCCAGGACCGGGTGGCGCCGAGGACGACCTCCACCTGCGCCGCGTGCTTCGTCGAGCCGTCATCGTTGCGCGCCTCCGCCGCGAGGATCACGCGGGTCCCCTCGGGGAGCACGGAGGCCGGATCCCATAGCGCTCCGGGGAGGCGCGTGGCGAGCCCGTACGCGTGCGGGAGATCCCCGGGGAGGAGCGGGATCACCCCCTCGTGCATCACGCCCGACGGGAACAGGCCGCCGGTCGCAGGGTCCCTGACGCTGTACCGCAGGCGGACCGCCTCGCCGCAATCGCCGCAGGCGACGGCGAGCCAGAGGTGATAGCCCCCCTGCGGCCCGGCCATCACGGGCAGCGTGGCGCCATCCTCGATGTGCTCGAAGCAGGTCTCGCCTGTCCCGATCTCGAACACCGCGGGATTCTTCGGCAGGCCACACCCGCCGCCGGCCGAGCCGCCCTCGCCGATCGAGCCGCCCTCGCCGATCGAGCCGCCCTCGCCGATCGAGCCGCCCTCGCCGCCCGCTCCGACCGAATTGCCCCCCTCGCCGGTCGCGCTGCTGCCCCCCTCGCCGGTCGCGCTGCTGCCGGCGCCCCCCTCGCCGGCGGAGCTGCCGCCGCCGGTGATCGAGCCCGGCGCGCCGCCCGAGCTGCAGTGAAGACATAGCCATGCAATGGAGATCAGGGAAGCCGCTTGCCAGCGGGTCATGGCACGAAGAAGAGATCTCATGAAGAGCACCTAGAACAGGGGGACGCGCTGTAAAGCGGCATCGGCGAACAGCGGGCGGCTGACGATCCGCGCCGCGCAGCAGGCGGCGGCCGCGCGCCCCTCCGCGCTCCGCCCGCCCGCGGCGCCCGTCGGGCGCTCACGCCACCCCCTGCCCCTCCGCCGCGATGCCGAGCACTTCCCGCAGGTCCATCCCCGCGACGACCTCCGCGTTCTGCTGCACCCATTCCACGAGCACCGGGCGCAGCGCGCGCGCGATCTCCTCCTTGACCAGCCCCTCGACCGCGCTCGGCCCGAGGCGCTGCGGGTCGAGCGCGACGCCGCCGCCCGCCACGAGGGCCCCGAACAGGCGCACGAGCGACTCGATCCCCGCCGCCTGGCCGGCCGCGCCGAGCGGCTCCACCTGCTCGACGACGATCTCGCCGCCGCGATGCACGACGAACCGGCGCAGATCCGCCTGATCCGCGCCGTTCTTGCGCAGCACCGCGGAGGAGCAGTCGACCTCGACGCGCTTCACGCGCGGCGCCGTCTCGATCTCCTCCCGGGTGCCCTCGAGGTCGACGCTCGCGGCGATCGTCGCGCCGGCCGGGATGCGGAACCCGTCCGGGCCCACCGCGCCCGCGAGCTCCTCGCGCAGCGTCGCCCGCGCGGACAGGCGGGCGCCGCGGACCGCGGGGCCGCCGCCGCCCGACTCGAGGTTCGAGAGCACCTGACGCACCGTCAGCACGAGATCGGGATCGCTCGTCGGATCGTACGGGGGAATCGCCATGGGCGTCGACGTGACGAGCCCGCGCAGGAACGCGCGCGCCTCGTCCTCGGCCGACCCCTTCCCCACCCGCACGAGGCCGCCCGTGTAGAAGACGTTGGGGGCCATCGCGCCCGTGCGGAAGTCGTACTCGACCTGCTGGAGCCCCATGTCGCCGAGCGGCGGCGGCAGGTCGATCACGAGGTAAGGCTCGAACGCGACGCGCAGCAGCGACGGCGCGAGCGTCAGGCGGAGCGCCGTGGCGCTCGACGTCGCGAGGGACGCCACCCCGGTGCGCTTCAGGACGGTGCGCGCGGGGAGCTCGAACGAGATCGAGACGGACTCGAGATCGATCCACGAGGGCAAAAAGCTCCAGGCCATTCCAGGAGCGTACACCCTCCTCGCCCGGGGAAAGGGCCGCCTATTGACCCGCCGCCCGGGGCACACCCATCATGTCCCACATGAATGCAGAGGAATTCCTCGACGAGCTCGACCGCAAGGTCGGCGAGCGCCTCGCCCACATCGGCGCCGCGGCCGGCGCGGCCGAGCCCCGGAGCGGCATCGGCATCCCGGAGCTGCTCGCGACAGCGCTCAAGAAGGAGCTCGAGGCGACCGAGGAGGCCGCGCTGTGGCTCACCACCGAGGCCGACGTCGAGGTGAAGCTCGCCCTCGCCCGCCAGTGCGGCGACGAGGCGCGGCACTACCGGCTCATCGCCGAGCGCCTGCGCGCGCTCGGCGTCGATCCGGCGGCGATCCCGGCGAGGTTCGGGCCGCCCACGCCGATGTACGCGTACCTGAAGGGGCTCGGCTCCACGGTCGAGCGCGTCGCGGCGGGCCAGTTCACGCGCGAGGCGCTCGCGAAGGTGCACAACCTGGCCTTCATCGAGTACTGCGAGGCGCAGGGCGACGCCGAGACGGCGCGGCTCTACCGCGACGTCATCCAGCCCGACGAGGGCCACCACCACGAGATGGGCCGGCGCCTCCTCGCGCGCCTCGCGGTCACCGAGGAGGCCCAGGCGCTCGCGCGCGCCGCCGCGCTGCGCACGCTCGAGATCGCCGAGGAGCTCCAGGAGATCGCCCGCATCAAGATGGGCATCTGCCGCGCGCCGGGGTGCTGAGCGCCGCCTTCACCGGAGAACCCCGCGCGCTCATGAGCCAGGCGCGAAGGTTCCTGCGATCCGTGTGGTCCGAGCCGCGAGCGCCGCGCTCACCTCGGCGCACCCGGATGGACTGCGTGCTCGTGGCGGCGTTCGCCGTCATCGGGTCGCTCGAGGCCGCCTTCCGCTCCGATCTACCCTGGCGCACCGCTTCGCTGATCGTCGGCGTCGGGCTCCTGCCGACGCTGCTGTGGCGGAGGACCAGGCCGCTGCTGATGGTGGTGATCGCGTTCGGCCTCGTCACGGTCGTGAAGATCGCGGCCCTCTTCGCCGGCAGCGGGTCGCCAGGGCTGCACGCGATGGCGTACATGCTGCTGCTCCCCTACGCGCTGTTCCGGTGGGGTACAGGGCGCGAAGCGGCGCTCGGGCTGCCTGTCATCGCGGCCGCGGCGTCGTTCGAGCTGATCATTAACCGGGCCGGGATTGGCGACATCGTCGGGGGCTCGGCCGTCCTGCTGTCTTGCATGGCGCTGGGCGCGGCGGCGCGCTATCGGGCTCGCGTGCGGCTGCGAGAGCTCGATGAAGCCAAGCTGGCCGAGCGAGAGCGCCTCGCCCGTGACTTGCACGACACCGTCGCCCACCACGTGTCGGCGATCGCGATCCGCGCGCAGGCCGGTCTGGCAGCCGCATCGGCTCGCCCCGAGGCGCCCGTGGACGCGCTCCGCGTGATCGCGGACGAGGCCTCTCGTGCGCTCGGGGAGATGCGCACGATGGTTCGGCTCCTGCGCCGGGACGAGCCGGCGGGGCTCGCGCCGAGCCCGCGCGTCTCCGACATCGAGCGATTGGCGAGCCAGTCGGCTGCGGGGCCCCCCGTCGAGGTCAAGCTGACCGGGGACTTCGATGACGTGCCGTCGTCGATCTCCGCCGCGATCTTTCGTCTTGCGCAGGAGTCGATCACCAACGCTCGCCGGCACGCTCGCCAGGCAACCCGGATTGAAGTCGAAGTCACAGCTGACAGCGCCTCCGTACGTTTGCGGGTCACGGACGATGGCCGTGTGGTCCGCGCCCGTCATTCAGAGTCCATGGGATACGGGCTCATCGGGATGACCGAGCGAGCGGAGCTGCTCGGCGGCACGTGCCACGCGGGCCCGGGCCCAGAGCGTGGCTGGACGGTAACGGCTGTGCTGCCCCGGAATGGACGGTCCACATGAGCATTCGCGTCATCGTCGCCGACGACCAGGAGATCGTCCGTACCGGGCTCAGCATGATCCTCGACGCCCAGCCCGACATCGAGGTCGTGGGCGTCGCCGCCGACGGACACCGGGCCGTGGAGCTGGCGCTCGCCCTCCGCCCCGACGTGTGCCTGTTCGACATTCGCATGCCCGGGATCGACGGCATCGAGGCCACGCGACGGCTCGCCGGCCCGACGGTCGACCGTCCGCTCGCGGTCGTCGTGATCACCACCTTCGACCACGACGAGTATGTGTATGGCGCCCTCGAGGCCGGCGCCCGTGGCTTCTTGCTGAAAGACGCCGGTCCGGATCTGCTCGCGCAGGCCATCCGCGCCGCCGCCAGGGGCGACGCCTTGATCGCTCCAGGCATCACCGCCCGCCTCCTCTCCGCGTTCGCCGCCTCCCGGCCCAGCCTCCCACGAGCGCAACCGAGCGAGGCCCTCACCGCCCGCGAGGAGGAGGTCCTCCTCACGGTGGCCCGCGGGCGAACCAACGCGGAGATCGCCGACGAGCTCCACATCAGCCTGAGCACCGTCAAGGCCCACATCGCCAGCCTCATGACCAAGCTCGGCGCACGCAACCGGGTCGAGATCGCCATCTGGGCCTACGAGACCGGTCGCGTTCGGGACTGACGCCTCGGGCGGGGGCCAGGAGGCACACCTGGCCGAAAGTACGATCGGACCATCGGACTCCCGGTCGACCCGGATCTGGCCTCTGTGCCAATTGTTCCGTGGCTGGGGCGGTGGCTACGTTTGCTTCATGACGAACAAGAGCCCCACGATCCCGTCGACGAAGCGAGGCTGGCTCGTGCCCGCGTCCCTGATAGCCCTCGGCGCGGTCCCCGTCAGTGCCGGTGCGTATCGCCTGTTCGAGCTCGGCGCCGGCGCCGAGATCACCCGGGACAACGCGCGCTTCTTCGCGGCGCCGCTGCCCGTCGTGCTGCACATCGTCAGCGTCAGCGTGTACGCGGTCCTGGGCGCGTTCCAGTTCTCCTCCGGCCTTCGCCGCCGGAGACCTCGCTGGCACCGAACGGCGGGGTGGGCGCTGGTCCCGGCGGGGCTCGTCGCTGCGGCCTCGGGTCTATGGATGCAGGCGTTTCACGAGCTCCCCGCGAGCGACGGCGACGCGCTCGCCGTCCTCCGGCTGCTCGTCGGCTCTGCCATGTTGACGTCGCTCCTCCTCGGCGTGGCCGCCCTCTTTCGGCGCGACTTCGTCCGCCACGGCGCCTGGATGCTGCGCGGCTACGCCATCGGTATGGGCGCAGGAACTCAGGTGCTGACCGTCGCGCCCTGGGCCTTGCTCGTCGGCCCGCCGGACGCGGGGGAGAAAGCGCTCCTCATGGGCGCCGGCTGGGCGATCAACGTCGCGGTCGCAGAGTGGATCATCCAGAGGAGGTCGACGATCGCTCCTGCCCCCCCGGAGGGCCATCGTCCAGCTCCCGCACGGGACTTCCACGACGCGACAGGCATCTGCCGACTCTGAGCCGCGAGGCTCCCCCTGCTGGACCCGCGTGGCCCGACCATGACGAAGGCGTGGTGTCCACCGGAGCGCACGCTCGCGACGCCTGGCCTCGGTTGCAAGGCCGCTCACCGCCCTCTATCCTGGAGGCTCTTAGACTTGTGAGGAACTGTGCGCAAAGAGCCAGCTCCGGCTGCGTTTTCCGACTTCATCCTGCTCCTCATCTCCGCCGCACCGAAGCTCGGCCTGCCGCTCGAGGCGGTCCTGCGAGGCGCGGCGCTGCCGCCGGCGGCCCTCGGCCAGCGCGGCGTGCCGATCCCCTTGAGCGCAGCGCGGTACGTCTGGTCGTCCGCCGAGCGGGTGAGCGGCGACCCCCTGCTCGGGCTCCGCGTCGCCGAGACGCTCGACGTCGGCACGCTCGACGTCCTCGACTACCTGTCGCGGAGCAGCGCCAGCTTCGGCGACGCGCTCTCCCGCTTCATCCGCTTCGCCCCGCTGCTCGCCGACTCCGGCGTGCTGGGCTTGCACGCCGACAGCCGCCACGCGCGCTTCCGCCACGTCGCGCCGAACAGCGTGCCCGCCGTGTCGGAGCTCCTCGCCGGCATGACCGTGCTCCGGGCGCGGGCGTTCTCCGGCGAGTACCTCCGCCCGGTGGCCGTGCGCTTCCGGCACCGCCGCAGGGGCGGTAGAGGTGCCTACGAACGGCTCTTCGACGCGCCGGTCGAGTTCGGCGCCCCCTGCGACGAGCTGGTCTTCCGGCGCGAGCACCTGGATGTGCCGTTCCGCGCCGCCGACCCCCGGCTGTGCGAGATCCTCGAAGCGTTCGCGCAGATGCGGCTCCAGCAGCCAGGCCCGGTCGACGCGCCGCCGCCCGCCGCGCCGTCCGGCTTCGCCGCCGAGGTCCGCCACGCGCTCCGCGAGTGCATCGCCGAGGGCAACCCGAACATCGACAACGTGGCCGAGCGCATGGGCGTCAGCCCGCGCACGCTCCAGCGGCAGCTGCGGGAGCAGGGCACGTCGCACCGCGCGCTCCTCGCGGAGACGCGCGCCGCGCTCATGGATCGGTACCTGGCCGGCGCCAGCCCCTCGCGGCACACGCTCGCCGCCGAGCTCGGCTACGCGAGCGCCCGCTCCGTGTCCCGCGCGCTGAGCCGCCGGTAGGCGGGCGCGACGCGACGCCGGGAGGCCAGGCCCGCCGGCGCCGCGGCCACGAGTCACCCGCGCCCCCGCGCGCGGGCGCCGCGACGGCGGGCCCGCGCCGGGGGCGCGGCGGCGATCACGGATGCCACGCGAGCTGGAGCTGCCGGTTGCTCGTCGTGCTCACCTCGTAGACGAGGGGGGTCGTCGCGCCCGGGAACGGTGTCGAGAGCTGCGTCGACCAGCTGTTCGCCGCGGGGCTCTGGGCCGGCCCGCCGTTGACGGACACGGTGACGCCGTTCAGCGACTGGCCGTCCATCGAGGTCACCTGGAGCCACAGGTTCGCCGGCGTCCAGCCGGTCGGGTAGTGCGCCGGGTCGATCTGGAAGCACGCCGTGCCGTTCACCGTGGCGGTGGTCGCCGGCCCCGCCTGGCCGAGGCTCTGGCAGGTCACGGTCGGGTTCGGGTTCTTGTAGACCCCGAACGTGTACTCGCGCATGAACCTCGGGACGCTGGAGTTGCCGTCGTGCTCCGCGAACACCGTGATCTGGTGGCTCCCCGTCTCGGTGAACTGGTTGAACTTCAGCGAGTAGACGCCGTTGTTGGCAACCTGGTCGCCGTGCGCGGCGAGCCCGTCGTCATAGAGCGAAAGCTGCGTGACCGCGCCGCTCGGCGCCGTCATCTCCGCGCTGACCGCGGCGCCCGTCACCGGGACGCCCAGGTGGGTGACCTCGGCCTCGACGGTCAGCGGCTGCGCCCCGACGTTCAGGCCGTTGGTCGTGACCCGGAGCTGGATGTTGTCGATCAGCGTCGACACCGAGGAGTAGAGATAGATGGTCGACGACGAGTTGTTGGTGGCGCAGAAATACCAGTCGCCCTCCTCGTACGACTGCGTGAGGTTCAGCGAGAAGCGCTTGAAGTTGTCGGCCGAGAAGAAGGTCAGGTCGGATCCCGACGTCCCGTAGTTCGTCTCGTCGATCTGGGAGGTCGGGTGCTGCGGCGGCGGCGTCAGGCGCACGTCGGGGGCGACGCTGCCGAGGAAGATCATCGTGAAATCCACGATCTGAGCGGCCGAGACGGTCGGCTGGACGCATGCCATTCCTCCCGGGAGGACCGGGGTCAACCCCAGATCGATCATGCCGCCCTCCCGGCAGTCGTTGGCCATGCGGTTGAACGCGCCGAGCAGCTCGAGCTGATCGACGTCGGAGCTGACGTCGGCGCGCATGAAGAGCCCGGGCGAGGTCCCGAAATTCGTCGCGATGTCGCTCATCATCGCCTCGTCGGCCCCCGACCCGAGCGCGATCGAGTGGACCTCGTCCACGCGGCTGAAATAGTCGTTCCAGAAGTCGTCCGGCGCCGGCGGCGTGTTGTGCTGCCCGTCGGAGAGGAGGACGACGCACTCGCGCGGACCCTTGCTCGAGTTCTCCGCGGTGAGCATGTCGAGCGCCTGCTCGAGGCCCGCCCCGATCGACGTCGACCCGCTCGCGACGAGCGCGTCCACGGCCGCCTCGTAGCCGGACGCCGGGATCGGCGTGATCGGGAACGACTCCGAGGCCGTGTCCGAGTAGCTCGCCAGGCCGATCTGCTCGGTGAACAACTGCGCGCCGGGCACGTTGCTCGAGACGAGCGTGTTCAGGTAGATCTTCGCCGCCTGCTGCGCGAGGGCGAGGTTGGTCCCGGTCATGCTGCCGGAGCGGTCGATGATGACCACGTGGTTGGTGTCGAGCGGCGTGACCTGAGCCAGCGCCGTGGACAGCCCCACGAGGCCCGCGAGGAGGCCGCCAGTGATACCTGCGAAGTTTCGAGCTGCGTATCTCATCGTCGTCTCTGATGCTTTCTCTGCGTTCCGCTGCGTTCTCGGACAGAAGCTGAAGATCGGGTGAATGCGGCGCCGCCGGGCCGGGGGCGGGGGGCGGCCGGCGGCGTCACACGGACGCGCTGCCCGCCCCCTCGCCTGCCTGGCCGGCCCGGCGGCGCCGGCTATTACGGGTTGCGGTAGCGAACCACGAGCCTCGGGCGCCTCACGTCGGTCGCGTAGTCGCTCGACGTGAACGAGACCTCCCGGTAGTTCGTCCCCTCGCTCTCGAGCCGGATCATGAATCCATGGTTGTTCCCGGGCGTGGCGAGCATGTCTCGCACGAGCGCGGTCACGTCGATGTTTTCATAGTCCTGGCTCGTCGACGTGCTCTGCGGCAGGAGCACCTGGTTCGCCGTCGACACGCTCGGCTGGTTCGCCCACGTGACGGTGTTCTCCTGCCACGACGAGGTGATGCGCTGGAGCAGGAAGGCGTTGGAGCCGCCGTGCGTCGAGTGCCCCGGGCCGAGGCCGTTGTGGGTCCCCTGGCCGTACAGGCGGGCGTCGGGGTCCGCGTACAGGCTGAGCCGCGCCCGCTCGATCGTGGCGCCCGCCGGGATCGGCGAGAGATCGAAGCGGAGCATGCCCCGGTTCACGTACTGGGTGCCGCTGGCCGTCCAGACGCCCGCCGTCAGGTTGGCGGAGCTGCCGTTGTTCGCCCCGGTGCTCCCGGCCAGGTTGGTGATGGTCGCGTCGAACCCGGCGCTCCCGGGCTGCAGGTCCAGCGTCAGGACCGGGTTCTCGCACGCTCCGTTGACCGTGAACACCCCGCCCACCGCGGCGCACTGCGACGGGTAGGTGGGGGCGTGGCACGTCCCGTCGGCCTCGTGGCAAGCGCCGACAGGCTCGCTGCCGCACGCGTCGACCTCGGAGCAGCTATAGCCGTTCACGAAGTAGCCGCCGGCGTTCTCGCAGCTCTGGCCCGAGCTGATGCCGCCCTGGCCGAGGTCGGTGCAGCCGCCCGACCGGCAGCACGCCCCCTTCGACTCCGGTTTGCAGAGCGCCGAGCAGCCGTCGCCGCTCACGGTGTTGCCGTCGTCGCACTGCTCGGAGGCCTGCTGCACGCCGTCGCCGCAGCACCGCTCGACGGTGACGCCCCCGTTCTCCACGACGGAGCACTCGGCGACCGTGTTCTCCGGCGTCTGGCACGTCCCGTTCACGCAGGTCTGCCCAGGGCCGGTGTTGCAGTCCGCGTCCGTCGTGCACGCGCACGGGATCGTGTCCTCGTAATGGTCGTCGAAGCAGGTCTCCACGTCGGCGAGCCACGCCTCGGAGGTCGCCGTCCGCTTCACCAGGTTCTCCGGCTCGAGGCCGGCGTCCGGGTCGACGAGGACCTTCGTCAGGTCGAAGTGGGGCGTGCCGGGGTTGACGACGGCGCCGCTGAAGTCGCCGCCGGCCAGCGCGAGGGACGTGCCCGTGCGCTGCGTGTCGAGGCAACCCCAGTGCTTGAGCAGGTGGCGATGCGACTCCTGGCAAGGGAAGCTGAGGCTCCCGCGCGAGCCGGTCTGCGGACCGACGTACGAGCAGGTCCCGGTCACGAACGTCTGGGTGAGCGCGTCCTGATCCTGCAGCCAGTCCGTCATGGGCTGGCCGTTGATGCAGAGGTTCTCGGCCGACGAGACCGTCTCGCCCATGTCGAAGCCGAAGCTCACGACGTCCTCCACGCCGCCGACCACGTCATCGGTGGTGGGGGGCAGCGGGTCCGCCGAGTGCAGCGGCATCTCGTCCTTGCACCACGCGAGGAAATCGGCCGTCGACGCGCTCACCTGCGCGTACCGCGTGACCTCGCTCGGCTGGTAGTTGGTGAGTTCGCCGAGCGGCGAGCTGTCCCACTGGTACGTGGCCTCGAGCCCGGGCTGGAACTTGTACTTCGAGACCGAGCCGATATCGAAGGTCCGGCGCCACTTCCACAGCGTGAACTTCTTCCACTTCTTGAACAGCCGCGCCTCGAGGCCCACGTGGATGCCGGCGTTGAGCGCGGCGATGAGCTCGATCTCGGTCAGGCCGTAGGTCGCGATCGCGTGGGTCGGGTCCTCCCCGTTCCTCATGCCCCAGATCACCTCCTCGGCGTACGGGACGTTCGGGCCCGCCTTCGGCTCGCACGTGCCGCCCGGGGTGCAGACCTCGTTCATGCCGCAGGCCGTGTTGGCCGTCGCGGGGCTGTAGGTGCAGTGCCGGGCGCACGCCCCGTTCACGCAGGCGCGGCCGGGCTGGTTCGGGCAGGTGCTCTGCGCGGTGCAGACGCAGTCGACGGGGGTCCCGCCGACGGTGCACACCTTCGCCTCGACATCGCACGTCTCGCCGCTGGCGCAATCGGCGTTCGAGGTGCAGCCGCACGCCGACAGGAAGCCCGTCTGGAGCGGGTGGCACCCGGGGCCCTGCCACTCCGTGGCGTCGACCTTGGTCTCGGACAGGCAGCTGTACGCGTCGAAGTTGCCGGGGCACTCGGCCTCCGTGACGTCGTACACGACGGCGCCGGGGATGCCCGAGTCGCAGTCGCCGCTGATCTTGCGGATCGTCCCAGGGGTCGTGTCGCACAGGTAGATGTCGCCGTTCGGGAGCACGGCCACGCCCGACGGCAGCTCGTAGATCGCGTCGTCGGCCAGGCCGTCCGTCGCCACCGTGCCGGGGGCACCGGAGACGGTCGTCACGGCGGAGGTCTCCGGGTCGAAGCGCCGCACGCGACCGGGCTTGTTGCCCTCGACGACGAGCACGTGACCCGCGCTGTCGACGGCGAGGCCCTTCGGCGCGGTGAACCGGGCGGCCGCGCCGATGCCGTCCGCCGAGCCCGCCGAGCCGCTGGTCCCGGCCACGGTGGTGACCGCCGCCGACGCGACGTCGAACCGCCGCAGCGTGTTGTTGGGCGTGTCGCTGATGTACAGCCTGCCGCGCCCGTCGGCGACGATGCTGGTCGGCTCCTGGAACTGGGCCGCTGCGCCGATGCCGTCGGCGCCGCCCGCCTGGCCCGACGTGCCGGCCACGGTGGTGGCCGTGCCCGAGGGGAGCGCGAGCTTGACCAGCGTGCGGGCGCCGCCGTCGGTGACGTAGAGGGCGCCGTCGTGTACGGCGACGTCCCGCGGCGTCAGGAACACCGTCCGATTGGCGATCGTGGTCACCTGGTTGTTGCTCAGGTTGAGCTTGCGGACCGAGCGAGCGCCGCGATCGGCGATGTAGAGCGAGCCCGCGTCATACGTGATCCCCGAGATCGTGTTGAACCGCGCGGCGGTCCCGACCGCGTCGACGTTGCCCGCCACGCTCGACCCGGCGATCGTCGTCACCTGGCCGGTCTGCGGATCGATGCGGCGGATGGCGGTCCGGTCCGCGACGTAGAGGCGGTTTCCGGTCCGGTCGTAGGCGAGGTCGATGGGCTGGAGGAAGCGGGACCCGCCGAACGTGCCGTCCGTGAGCGCCAGCGTGTAGGCCAGGCCGTAGGGCGACGAGACCGAGGGCAGGCAGCACACGCCGTGCTTGGCGCACGCCGAGATCTCGGGCAGCGCGGGGGCGCGCAGGCTGTTCGGGCAGGTGCCGTCGTCCGCGCACTCCTCGCACGACTTGTTCGCGTTCCACTGGGTCGTGAAGCCCTGCTGGAAGATGTTCTTGTACGTCTTCGCGTCCTTGTCCTTCAGGAAGGTCGAGAACAGCGCGTAGGAGAGCTTCGACGGGCTGCACAGATCCTGCGTGATCCCCGTCCAGTCGTCGAGGCAGGCGCGGCTGCCGTTGATGAAGGTGAGGCAGCAGGAGTTCTTGGTGTCGAGCGGGGAGCAGGCGAGATCGAGCGACGACCCGGGGACGTACTTGCTCGAGCAGGACGCCTCATCCTTGTAGGAGAAGACGGGCTTGCACTCGAGGTCCTCGTCCGGGTTGCTGTTCACGAGCGCCTGCTCGAGCGAGGCGTTGAGATCGACCACGCCGCCGGAGCCCTTCGGCTTGAGATCGACCGAGAAGCCGATGTTGGCCTCCACGCCCACCTTCAGGAACTTGCCGATCGGCACGCCGAGGAAGAGCTTCGCGCCCACCTCCGGCCTCACCGACACCTGCGTCCCGGCCTCCGCGGTCACGTCCGGCGCCTGGAAGCCGTGCATGTCGCGGTTGAAGTCGAGATCGGAGATCTTGTTCGGCGTGTTCTTGTTGAGCGCCTCCTGCAGGCGCTTGCGCATGTGATAGGCCTCGTCGTACCACTTGGCCCCTGCGCCGAGCTTGAAGTACGGGATGAGGTACGCGCCGGGTACCGGCGGGAGGGGAATGGGCGTCAGCTCCTTCTCGATCGGCTTCAGCTTCAGGTCGAGGTTGAGCGCCGCGGCGAGGATCGCGGCCGACTTCCCCTCCCAGTCCTCGATCGCCTCCGCGCCCTCCCGGGGCCAGGTGAGCTGGGCCGGGACGCCGTCGGTCGGCGTGTAGTCGAACGGCATGTACGTGCCGATCAGGAACTCCTGCGGGGAGACGCGGCCGTCGCCGTCGCTGTCGAGGGACGTCATCTGGTCCTCGTCCGCGAGGTAGAAGACGCCGAGCTTCTTCGCGGCGTCGAGGCTGACCCCGCCGCCGGCGAGGTGGCCCAGCTCCTCGATGCCGAGGGGAGCTTCACGGTTGAACCACTTGTAACCGTCAAGCTGCATGTTGAACTCCATCCCCGGCAGGATGCTCAGCGTCTCGCCGAACGCGGTCACGGCGAAGCCGCCGGTGCGCATCTGGGCGCGGCGCTCCTTGCTCAGGGTGTGCGACGTGTAACGGCCGCCGATGCCCCACCGGTCGCTGTCCGACAGGTTGGCGTACGCGCCGTGTCCGGCCCACGGAATGCACATGTGCAGATCGGGCCGCTGGTCCGAGTAGCTGCCGAGGTGGTAGCCCTCGGTGTACTGGTCCACGTAGCACTGGATCTTCGACATCACCTCGCTGATGTTGTCGAGCTCGCCGCCGAACTGGCTCAGGAAATTGGCGAACTGACCGCCGCCGATCTCGTCGGCGATCTTGTCGAGCCACTTCACCGTGCTGAGCGCCCACTTGGCCTTGCCCGCCTGGGTCTGCTGGATGTCGTTCGAGAGCCACACGAGGACGCCGGTGCTGCACGGGTCCGCCGTCGGCGAGCTCGGGTCGCAGAAGTCGATGCACTCCTCGTACGTCGTCTTGTCCTGCTGGATGACGTCCAGGCACTGGGCGGACACCTGCTGGCTGCAGATGCACGTGCCCTTGTCCGCGTCCGCGGCCGGCTCCGACTTGAGGCCGCTTATCGCCTCGGCCGTCTTGTTGACGATCGACGCGAGGAGCTGGATCGACTGGAGGACGTGGAAGTTCGTGGTGATGTTCTGGAGGTCGGCGCCCTTCGGGTTCGGGTTCTCCGGCAGCTTGCCGAGCTGGCTCGGATCACACGCCTGGACCTGGAACGTGCCCGTGCCGGTGCCGGCGTCCGGGGCCTCCCCCTCGATGACGGGGTCCGGCCGATCGGGCTGCTGGGACCACGTCGGCCAGTCGTGGATGGTCGTGTCGTTGCATGCCTTGTCGTCCGGCGCGCACAGCGCCTGTTCCGCCTGGCCGACTGGCCCGTCCAGCTCGACCGGATCGTCGGCGCCGGCCGTACAGGCGGTCGTGAACGCGCCCAGGCACACGAGGAGCGGCAAGCGCCCCGCGCGCCATGGGGCAGCGCGTGATTGAGCAAGCTGACGTATCAGCAAGGATCTGAGACTTGTCATGGAATAAGCCCTCGACGGCCTCGTTCATGTGATGAGATGGCGCGAATCGGCTCTCGCCCGGCCTGCTCGCGCAGCCACAGGCGCTCTCCCATCGCGGGCGCCTGTGTACCCGGCTGTAAACCGGTCGCGAAGGCGACAAATCGCGCCACGCGGCGACAAATCGCGACAGACAAGGAACGATGACGGCCGAGCGCGATGTGATACGGTTCACATTCCTACACGGCGCGTACCTTCCTGCTGGCGATGGCGTTCCTCGAAACCGGCGTGTCCGGAAGAGCGCCGCCTGCGGTCCGGGCACCGCGGGTCGCACCTCCGTACGATGCGTCGAAAAATTCGCCAATCCGGCCGAAAGTGGCGCCCTGCTGCGAAGCTGCCGCTCGCGCTACGAATCGGGTCATGATCGACGTGGTTGACGAGATGACGGGGCGGCTGCTGGCCGACGCAGGCATCGGCGCCGGCATGCGCGTCCTCGACGTGGGCTGCGGTCGCGGCGATGTATCGCTGATGATCGCGCAGCTCGTCGGTGCGCAGGGGCAGGTGGTGGGCGTGGACCGCGACGCGCGGCCGCTCGCCGCGGCCCGGGACCGGGCGCGCGAGCAAGGTCTGTCGAACATGACCTTCGTGGAGGGAGACCTGGGCGCGCTCGGGCCCGAGCTCGGCCTCTTCGATGCGATCGTCGGTCGGCGCGTCCTGATGTACCAGCCTGACGCCGTCGCGGCCGTGCGCGGCCTCTCCGGCGCCCTGCGCCCCGGAGGCGCTGTCGTCTTCCAGGAGCACGACGCCACGATGGTCCCGGCCAGCGTCACGCCCCTTCCGCTCCACGAGCGCGTGCACCACTGGATATGGCGAACGGTCGAGCGAGAGGGCGCCGACATTCACATGGGCTTCCATCTCGCGGCCGTGCTGGAGCAGGCGGGCTTCGCCGTGGAGCGCGTGCGCGCCGAGGCGGTCGTGCAGACGCCCCGGACGCGCTACCGCACCGCGGCCATCGTCCGTGCGATGGTGCCCCGCATCGTGGAGCGGGGCGTCGCCACCGAGGCCGAGCTCGACGTCGAGACGCTCGAGGATCGCCTCGTCGCGGAGCGAACGAAGGCCAACGCCACGTATATCGGTGACGTGGTCTTCTGCGCATGGGGCCGAAGACGCGCCTGAGGGGCCATGCCACGACGTCGCTCGGCGCCCTGGGCGGCGACGGATCCGCCGGGGCGAGCCGTCCCTGCGCCCGGGCTGCCGGGTCGTTCACGAGGCGCTCGCTCGGACCGTCATCGCCGGACAGGCGGGAACATGGCGGGAACAGACGGGCGCTGCCGCGCGTTCTGGCGGCCATGGCGCGACGTGCGATGAGCTGGGTCCTGCTCCTGTTCACGATGGCCCTGGTCGGGTGCGACCACGCGACAAAGGCGGTCGCGCAGGCCGCGCTCGAGCGGCGAGCGCCCCTCTCCATCGTGCCGGGGTTGCTCGATCTCCGCTACGCCGAGAACCGCGACATGGCCTTCAGCCTGCTCCGGAGCATCCACTCGCCGGCGAAGGTGGCGATCCTCTTCGTTTTCTCGATGCTGGCCCTCGGCGTGATACTCCTCGGCTGGTGGCGCAGCCGCCACGCCTCGGCCGCCGAGCAGGCCGGGTACGCGCTCATCGTCGCCGGCGCGATCGGCAACGCGATCGATCGCGTCGCCCGTGGCTACGTGATCGATTTCATCCACCTCCATCGCTGGCCGGTCTTCAACGTCGCGGACATCGCCATCGTGGCGGGCGGGCTCCTGCTCGGGATCGTGATGTTCCGGCGTGCGCGCCAGGAGGCGCGGGAGGTGTCCTGAACCTCGCCTCGCGAGGTGGTCTCGCCGTTCGTCCTTCCCCGCCTGCCAGCCGGCCGCTACGTCGGCGCGTAGATGACCAGGTTGCCGTCGCACTGGACGACCAGGAACGCCCCCCGGTGTCCCTGCGTGTTCGACGCCCACTTCGCCTGGCCCGCGTAGTCGTACAGCACGAGGTTGCCGTCCGCCTGCATGATCGCGTGCTTGATGGCCTGCCCGTTGGTGCCGGTGGCCCACAGCGGCTGCGACGGCACCTTGTACAGCACGAGGTTGCCGTCGTCCTGCATGAACAGGTGGTACTTGCGGTTCGCAGAGTAGACCCCGTACCCACGGTTCAGGTAGTCGCCGCCGAGGAGCTTTGTCTGCGGATCGCAGTGCTCGCTGGACTGGAACGTGTTGCTGGCCCAGATGGGCTTCACGGCCTGGGCGCGCGCGTCTCCAGCCTGCGTCAGGGCGGCGCCGAGGCACGCCGCGGGCAGCAGCGCCCGCCGAACGAACTGCACAGCTCCGATCATCGCATTTCTCCTTCCGACTTCCGACGTCCGATTCCCTTCGTTTTCTTTCCTGCCTTCTTCGGCGATCCGGGTGGCGCGCCCGCGCCAGGGACAAGCACGCTCGCGTGTCTCGCGCTGCCCCCCGTGGCTCGCGGATCTTTCCTTTCGTGTCGTTTGCGTCGAGCAAGGCAAGAGGCAGACCGCAAAGAAAATGCCCCGACGGAGCTCCCCCAGGCGAACGACGTGAGCGCCTCGCGCGGCGCGGACCGGAGCCGCAGCGCGCTGTCGCTTCCCATCGCATGATCGCCAGCCGCACACCCCATCCGCACCGCCCTGCCCGGCCGCGGCTCGACGCGCAGCGCGCGTGAGCCCCCTCGACGGGCAGCGCGCGAGAGCCCCCTCGACGCTCCCCCCACCCGCGCGGATGCCCTGCTCGCCGCGACGCCCGCAGGTCCGCTCCGGATCGACCGCCTGGAGGCGCGGCTGCCCGACCGCAGCCCCGTCCGAGCTCGCCCTCGCCGGGCAGCTCCCCGCGTGAGCGACGGGTCGAGCGGCGCGCCGGGCGAGCGACCAGGGCGGGCGCGGCCGTTCCCACGGGACGACGCGCGCCAGGCGGGCGCCCCGGCGGTCGCGCGGCGCGTTCAGGACACCAGGACTCGGCGCGTCAATCGCTGTTCCGAGCCCCATATGCGGGATGGCCCGACGTGCGAAAGCCGCTCAATCCATTCAACCTCTGGATACCAAGGTTGCCTCTTTGTCGCGAGATACCCCCGCGGCGAGGAGCGGACCGGTTGACCGAAGGGGGGTTCTCATGAGCAGGTTTCCGGGGGACAGATCGTTCCGGGAGGTGGCCCGGTTCACCCAGGATTGCGGTGCGATCTGCACCCATGCAAGCCAGTATTGCCTCGAGATGGGCGGCGCCCACGCCGACGCCACGCACGTGCGATTGCTCCAGGACTGCGCCGACATCTGCGAGGCGGCCACCAAGCTCCTGCTGCGCAGCTCGCCGCAGCGCGCCCAGATCACGAGCGTGTGCGCGGCCCTCTGCGACCTCTGCGCGGCGAGCTGCGACAAGCTCACCGGCGACGTCCAGATGAAGACGTGCGCCGACGAGTGCCGCCGCTGCGCGGCCGCGTGCCGGCAGATCTGACGGCGCGGTGGAGCAGCGCCTCCCGCTTCGCGCGTCCGGACCCGGACGGGCGAAGCGGCGTCCTGGCTCGATCAGGAAGGCAGGAATCTCACGGGATCGCGCTTCCTCGACTTCGCCTGGATTGACAACCGCTTGACGTGAAGCGCCGAGACGCGATCGGAAGACGCGCCTCCTGGCGTCGCGGCCGCTCCTTCCCTTGAGCCGCTCCTTCCCTTGAATCGACGCGTATCCCTGCTTTCCCCACCTCCTGCGGCCCGCCTCCGCTCCAGCAGGCCCCCGCGCCCCGGTCTCGCCCGGGCGCGCGGGTCGGTCGCCGCGCGCCGCGCGCTCCACGCGCAGCGCTCCGCCTCCATGCCATGATACCCTCGCGCGCATGCGCTATCGAAGGACGATGGGGCCGCCGGCGTCGCACCCCGCTGCGCCGGGCGCGGCGCGGACGCGCCGGAGGCGGAAGGCGGATCGAGCCGGGCCACGTGCCGCGGACGTCCCCGGGGTCCCCTGAAATGACCATGACCCCTGGCAGCATCGTCGCGCTGGTGGGAACCATGCTGGTGCTGGCGGTCGTCCCTGGGCCGAGCGACATCGCGGTGGTCGCGAGGTCCGCCGGGTCGGGGCTCACGAGCGCGCTCTTCATGGTCGGCGGGATCGTCGCCGCAGACCTCGTGTTCATCGCGCTGGCCGTCTACAGCCTGACGGCCCTCGCGGGGGCCATGGGCGGCCTGTTCGACCTGGCGAGGTACGCCTGCGCCGCGTATCTCGTCTGGACAGGGATCGGCCTCCTCAGGGCCAGGGCCGATGTCGTGCCCGCCCGGGAGACGACGAACGCTGCCCGGTTCTCCGCGTTTCTCGGCGGCTTCTCCCTGACGCTGTCGGATCCCAAGGCGATCCTCTTCTACATGGGACTGTTCCCCGCGTTCCTGGACCTGTCGAGGGTGTCGCTGGCGGACGCGGTCATCGTCACGTCGATCGCCACCGTGGTGGTGGGCGGCGTCAAGCTCGGCTACGCCTACGCGGCAGACAGAGCGACCTTGTTCTTCGAGAACTCGAGGGCAAGGAGGCGACTGAACATCGCCGCTGGCGCTGTCATGATCGGGACAGGCGTCTACTTGCTGTGTCGAGGGGTGCGACCTGCCGCGATCTGGTGATGGGGCGCGCGCCGGTGGGCATTCACCACAGCGATCACCCGCTGATCGCGACGCCGAGCGCCGGAATGTCCGGCGCCCGAGCGGCTCGATGATCTCCTTGACAGCGAGGGGAACATGCCGTCTGCTGGACCGCCCTGAAGACAGGAGGCCTCCGCATGATCACGCTCTATGGCATTCAGTTGAGCAACTTTTACAACAAGGTGAAGCTCTCTCTCCTCGAGAAGGGAGTCCCCTTCGTGGAGGAGCTGGCGCCGCCGTCGCAGGACCCGTCGTTCCTGGAGAAGAGCCCGCTGGGGAGGGTCCCGTTCATCGGGCGGTCGGGCTCGAGCGACTACCTCGTCGAGTCCCAGCCGATCGTCGAGTACATCGAGGCCATCGGGCCGAAGGAGAACCGCCTGCTGCCCGCCGACCCGTGGGAGGCGGCGCAGTGTCGCGCGATCATGTCCATCATCGACACCAGCATCGACACCCCGGTTCGCCCGGTGCTGCCCGCGGTGCTCTTCGGCCACAGCGCGGCGCCCGATCAGGTGGAGCGCGCGCAGCAAGGCGTCATGCGCGGCGTCGGCGCCCTCAAGCGCATGGCGAAGTTCAACCCCTACATCGCCGGCAGCGAGCTCACTTACGCGGATCTCGCCGCGGTCACGGTCATGCCGATAGCGAGCATCGCGCTCAAGGCGGTCGGCGGCAAGGACCCTTACGAGGACTGGCCGCAGCTCCACAGCTACCTCGCGCTGATGCGACAGCGGCCCCACGTCCAGAGGGTCGAGGCCGAAGCCGCCAGCGCATTCCAGGACTTCATGGCCAGGCGCAAGTGAAGCGCTCGGCGCGCCGCTCGATGTGAGGCGGCGCGCGCGACCGCTGCACGCGGCGTCCCGGTGCGAGCCCGGCGCGCCGCTCCCGACGTCTCGCCGGCGCCGGGCGTCCCAACCCCGGTCGGTTCCCCAGCCTCGGTCGGTTCCCCAGCCTCGGTCGGTTCCCCAGCCTCGGTCGGCCCCCCGACCTCGGTCGGCCCCCCGACCCCGGTCGGCCCCCCGACCCCGGTCGGCCCCCCGACCTCGGTCGGTCCCCCGCCCCTCAACCCCGGTCGGTCCCCCGCCCCTCAACCCCGGTTGGCCCCCCGGCGCGGCGACGGCCGAGAGCCAGCGCGGGTGGAGCACGGCACGGCCGAGCGATTGCGCGGCGCGGCAGGATACACCGAGCCGCCGCCCGGGGTGGCGTCGATGCCCCCACGCGCGCATCGGGCCGCAAGGACACGCCGGACCGACCGTGATATCGTGCCATGCAATCCTGCGCGACCCGTGAGTCCGCGGGAACATTCCCCCGCAGCGCTGGTCTCGCGCCCGACTTCCTTGTGTTCCAGGGGCTCGCGGCCCGCGCGCGGAGGTCAAAGGAGAGTTATGCATAAGCCTTTTGCATTCGTGCTTGCTGGCACATTGGTCCTCGGCGTCGCGTCGACGGCGCACGCGAAGCGCTCCGTCCTCGTGGAGGGCGCGCGGCTCCACGGCACCAACGGGATGAACGTGGGACCCGACGGCAAGCTGTACATCGCGAGCTTCCTCGGGAGCGAGATCGCCGTCGTGAACCGCAAGAGCGGCGCCATCGTGCGCCGGCTCGACGCGTCGGACGGGGTCGATGGCCCGGACGACCTCACCTTCGGACCGGACGGCTCGCTCTACTGGACCTCGCTCATGACCGGAAACGTCGTGCGGCGCTCGCCGTCGGGCGACATCACCCAGCAGCACGTCGCGCCCGGGGCCAACCCCATCACCTTCTCCGATACGGGGAGGCTGTTCGTGGCCCTCGACTTCCTCGGGGACGCTCTCTACGAGCTCGATCCGGACCTCTCGGATCCACCGCGCCTCATCGCGAGCAACCTCGGCTTCCTGAACGGCATGGACTGGGGCCCCGACGGCCGGCTGTACGGGCCGTTCTGGACGCAGGGCCGCGTCGTCAGCATCGATGTTGACTCGTGCACCGGCGCGGTCGATCCGGAGGTGGAGTGCGACATCGAGACGGTCGCGGACGGCTTCTTCATCCCCGCGGCCGTGAAGTTCGACGGGCTCGGCCGGCTCCACGCCGTCGATCAGAGCGGCGAGGTGGTGCGGATCGACGTCGCGACAGGCGACAAGGAGGTGCTCGCGGAGCTCCCGCCCGGCCTCGACAACCTCGCCATCGACGCGCAGAACAAGCTCTACGTATCGAGCGCCTCCGACGGCTTCGTCGTCCGGATCGAGCCGAACGGGCGCGTGCGCACGCTGCTCCCGGGCGGCATGATCCTGCCGGGCGGCGTGGCCGTCGTGAACGACGGAGGCGCCGAGTCGGTCTATGTCGCCGACCTGGCCTCGCTGCGGGAGTTCGACGGGGACACGGGCGCTCCGCTCGACGTCACGCGGTCGTTCCTTGGCCAGACGGACTTCCACGCGCCCGCCACGGTGTCGGCGGACGGCTCGTCGCTGATCCTCAGCGCGTGGTTCGCCGGCGTTGTGCAGGTCTACGACCCGGCGACGGGCTCCGTCCTCGAGACCCACACGGATTTCGCCTCGCCGCTCAACGCCGTCCGGTTCCAGGGAGATCTGGTGGTGGCCGAGCTCGGCGCGGCGTCGGGCGCGGCGCGCGTCGTCCGCAAGACGAGCGGCGGGCTCGAGACGCTGGCGCCGATGGTGGTGCCCTCGGGCCTCGCCGTGTCGGGCGGCGATCTCTGGGCCGCCGACTGGGCCACGGGCGCGGTCCTCCAGCTCGCGTCCGGGGGCGTGACGCTCTCTCCGCCGTTCGAGGTGGTCGCCGGCCTGGACCAGCCGGAGGGGATGGCCGTCGATCTCGACGGCACCCTGCTCGTCGTGGAGAGCGGAAGGCGCCGGCTCCTGCGCATCGACCCGTCGACCGGCGACACGTCGGTCGTGGCGCGGCGCCTCGCGGTGGGGCTCGACGCGACCACCGGGACGGTGCCGACGTTCGCGATGAGCAGCGTCGCCGTGGGCGCGTCGGGCGCGATCTACGTCACCGGCGACGAGGGCAACGTCCTCTATCGGTTCTGAGGGCAAGCGCGGCAAGGAGCGCCCGGGCGGCCCGTCCATCACGATCGCGATAAGAATTGTAAAGCCAGCGCGGTCACCGTCAGCGGGATCCGCCGCGCCGGCGGCTCTCTTCGACGCCCCTTCGCCCCTCCCGGGCAGAGCGCGGCGATTCCGCCTTGACATCCTCACATCGTTTTGGTTTTCCCTCCTGCTTCGCGGTGAGACTGCGAGTTCGGGCACTTCTGGCTCAGCAAGGAGGCAACCGTGGCGGATCGCCAGTTCATCCAGGTCCGAGGCGCGCGCGAGAACAACCTCAAGGACGTCTCGCTGGACATCCCCAAGCAGAAGATCACGGTGTTCACCGGCGTCTCCGGCTCCGGCAAATCCTCGCTTGTCTTCGACACCATCGCCGCCGAGGCGCAGCGCCAGCTCAACGAGACCTTCACGGCGTTCGTGCAGGGCTTCCTGCCGCACTACGGCCAGCCCGACGTCGATCGCATCGAGCACCTGAACGCGCCGATCATCATCGATCAGAAGCGGGTCGGGGGCGGCTCGCGCTCGACGGCGGGCACCTACACCGACATCGCCGCCTCGCTGCGGCTGCTCTTCTCGCGGGTCGGGCAGCCGCACGCGGGGCCGGCCTTCGCCTTCTCGTTCAACAACCCGCAGGGCATGTGCCCGGAGTGCGAGGGCATCGGCAAGACCGTTCAGCTCGACCTGGACAGGCTCCTCGATCGCGAGAGGTCCCTGAACGGCGGGGCGATCCTCCACCCGGACTTCAAGGTCGGCAAGTGGATGTGGAAGATGTACCCGCTCTCCGGCCTCTTCGACTGCGACAAGCCGATCAAGGACTACACCGCCGAGGAGCTCGACGCCCTCCTGTACGGCGCCGACGTGAAGGTCTCCTTCGGCGAGTTCGGCTCGAAGTACGAGGGCCTCGTCGAGCGCTTCACCCGCGTGTACATCAAGAAGGACGCGGCGGCGATGTCCGAGCGCAACCGCGCGATCTTCGAGCAGTTCACGACGTCGCAGACCTGCCCGGTCTGCCGCGGCGCGCGGCTCAACCAGGCCGCCCTCGATTGCCGGATCAACGGCCGGAACATCGCCGAGCTCTCCAACATGGAGGCGACGGAGCTCATCAAGTTCCTTGAAGGCCTCACCGATCCGGTCGCCGTGAGGCTCTCCGCGCGGCTGATCGAGCGCTTGCAGCACCTCGTGGACATCGGGCTCGGCTACCTGAGCCTCGGCCGGGAGACCGCCACCCTGTCCGGCGGCGAGTCGCAGCGCGTGAAGATGATAAGGCACCTCGGGAACAGCCTGACCGAGATGCTCTACATCCTCGACGAGCCCAGCGTGGGGCTTCACGCGCGCGACGTCGCCCGCCTCAACGGCCTGCTCCAGAAGCTGCGCGACAAGGGGAACACCGTGCTCGTCGTCGAGCATGATCCGGACGTGATGGCGATCGCGGACCACGTCGTCGACATCGGCCCGAAGGCCGGCGTGCACGGCGGCCGGGTGGTCTTCGAAGGGAGCTACGAGGCGCTCAGGGACGCTGACACGCTGACCGGGAAATTCCTGAAGCACCACCTGCCGATCAAGCAGGAGGTGCGAAAGCCCACCGGGCAGATGGTGATCAAGGACGCCACGCTGCACAACCTGAAGAACGTCACGGTGGGCATTCCCACGGGCGTGCTGACGGTCGTCACGGGGGTGGCCGGCTCCGGCAAGAGCACGTTGATCAACGATGTCTTCCTGGCGCAGCACCCGGAGGCGATCGTGATCGACCAGTCCCGCGTGACGGCGAACAGCCGCTCGGCCCCTGCCACCTACACGGGGATCATGGACGACATCCGGCAGGCGTTCGCGAAGGCCAACAAGGTGAGCGCCTCGCTCTTCAGCTTCAACTCGGAGGGGAGCTGCTCGAGCTGCAACGGCCTTGGCGTCGTGTACACGGATCTGGCGTTCATGGAGGGCATCGTCTCCGCCTGCGAGATCTGCGAGGGCAAGCGCTTCAAGGCCGAGGTGCTGGCGTACAGCCTGCGCGGCAAGACGATCAGCGACGTGCTGGACATGACCGTGGAGGAGGCCCTGGCCTTCTTCGGCGAGAAGAAGATCAGGGCCGTGGTGCAGGCGATGAGCGACGTGGGGCTGGGCTACCTGAAGCTGGGGCAGCCGCTCAGCACGATGTCGGGCGGAGAGGGGCAGCGCCTGAAGCTCGCCACCGAGCTCCACAAGCAGGGCAGCGTCTACGTGATGGACGAGCCCACCACGGGGCTGCACCTCTCCGACATCGGGCTCTTGATGGGCATCATCGACCGCCTGGTGGACGCGAGGAACACGGTCGTGCTGATCGAGCACCACCTCGATGTGATCCGGCAGGCCGACTGGATCATCGATCTCGGCCCGGAAGGGGGCAGCGCCGGCGGTGAGGTGCTCTTCGAGGGGCCGCCCGAGGAGCTGAAGCGCTGCGCGCGGAGCATCACGGCGCGGTTCCTCTGAGAGGACCGCGCGGCCGGCGCCCCTCGGTGTCCTCGCCGGGGCGTGGAGCGCCCCGACACGAGGGCAGGAGCCTCACGGTCGTCGCGGCGCCCCGCCGACAGGCATGTAAGAGCTGTAGGAAAATGTCTTTACTATCGCGACCTCACAGGTCGGCGACGTCGTCGCGCCCTGAGGCGCGCCGCCGAGAGGACACCTCGGCGGCGGCGCTCTGATCGCATCGGCTCACGAGCCCCGTCATTCCGTGTGCGAGAGCGGCGAGCGGTGTGGTCGGCTCGCAGGATGAGCCCGGTGGAGCACGGGTGTCTGTCGCGGCCACACGCGTGGCACGCACGCCGGACCGATGCTAGGTTGCCGGTTTTGATAGCCGTCCAGCACATCCGGAGCGGCGTGCTGCCATGTCAGCCGTTCTCCGTACATGGGCGTCGAGGCGGAGCTTATCGGCGCAGCGTGAGGGCGGCGCACATGGCCTGTAGAGCACGGCCTCGCGAGAGGACCTGGAGGAGATTCACACGATGAGGCGAATGACCGGCATGGCATTCCTGTTGTCTGCTGCTGCGTGCAGCGTCGCCCACGATGGCGCAGGGCTCGATGAGCCGACGGCGGAGAGGGGAATCGCCCTCGAGATCGACGGGCGCTACGCGGTGTCGATCCGCGTGGATGATCGGGGGATGTCCCACGTCACCGCCGGGGACGAGGTCGCCGGTTATGGTGGCCTCTGCTACGCGATGGCGCGCGACCGGCTCTTCCAGATGGACGAGCTGCGCCGGAGCGCGAAGGGGCGCCTCGCCGAGATCTACGGGCCCGGCGACGACGACAGCATCCTCGCGAAGGACCTCCTCGCGCGCGCGCAGAACCTGTCCGCGTTCGCCGCCGCGCGCTACGCGACGGCCGCCTCGCGGACGAAGCGCATCCTGCAGGGGTGCGCCGCGGGCGTGAACCAGTACATCGCAGACGCCAAGGCCTCCAGCGGCGGCCTGCCGCTCGAGTTCCAGATCCTTGGCTATCAGCCGGAGCCCTGGACACCCGAGGACAGCATCCTCGCCTACATCTACGTGGGGGTCACCTTCGATACCCTGACGTGGTTCACCAAGCTCGAACGTGCGGCGGTGGCGAGCATCGCCGGGACCGAAGTATCGACGACGCTGATCAAGGAGGCGCCCGACGATGTGTCGATGTTCGACGCGGCGGGCAACCTGAACCCGATCTCGCAGTTCCTCGTCCCGCCCGGCCCGAGCGCGCCGACGGCGACCATCGTCAACCCGCCGCCGCCGTCGTGCATCAGCGGCGCGCCCCAGCTCGCAGGGCAGGCCCTGCGCATGGCGTCCGTGAGCGGCCGCGCGAGCAACGCCTGGGCCGTCGACGGACACCTCACCTCGACGGGCAAGCCGCTGCTGGCGACCGACCCGCACTTCCCTCATTCGACCCCGTCCGCCGTCTACGTGGCGCAGCTCAAGGTGACCGGGCAGTACAACGTGGCGGGCTGGATGGTGCCCGGGTTCCCCGGGTTCCTCAGCGGCCACACCGAGCACATCGCCTGGGTGCCTACCTACTCGCTCTTCGACAGCGTCGACCTCTACGTGGAGACGCTGCGCGCGACCAGCGCAGGCGGCGAGGAGGTGCTCATGAACGGCCTGTGGAAGCCCGTCACCCGGCGCGTCGAGACCGTCCGCGTGAAGGGGCGGCCCGACGTGCAGCGGACGTTCCGCGCGACGCCCCACGGGCCCATCCTCAACGACGGTCTGGATGGGCTGGAGTCGTTCGGCACGCTCGCGCTCAAGTCGACGGCGGGTCAGCCGGCGTGGAAGGTCGACGGCTTCTTCGAGATGCCGGCGGCGACGAGCTGGACGCAGTTCAGGGCGGCGGCGCTGAAGCAGAGCATCGGCTGGAACTTCATCTTCGCGGACTACGCGGGCACCCACGGGCACATCGGCTACCAGAACTCGGGCCTCGCGCCGCAGCGCCAGAGCCCGCTGAACGCGCTTTACCCGGTGCCGGGCACGGGCGGGTACGAGTGGACCGGGTACGCCACCAACGCCGAGCTGCCGTCGGTCTACGATCCGCCCTCGCACATGCTCGTGACGGCGAACCACCGGATCGTCCCGCGCAACTACGCGCCGCAGGGGCGCCCCGTCCACCTCGCCAACTACTGGGACATGCCGTGGCGCACGCAGCGGATCATCACGCGGCTCGCCTCGGCGACGGCGCCGCTCACGCCAGAGGCCATGGCGTCGATCCAGCTCGACACGCAGACGACGATCGGGCTGCCGCTGCGCGACAGCTACCTTGCCGCGCTGGGACGCGTCGGGCTGCCGGCGGACGATCCGAGCGCGGCGGCGGCGGCGGCGGCCCTTCAAGCGTGGGACGGCAACGCGGCGGCGAGCAGCCAGGGCGCGGCCGTCTACGAGATGCTCACCCTGATCCTGCTGCGCAACCTGGTGAGCGACGTGATCGGGCCCGACGAATACGCGGCCTTCGCGCCCAGCGTGTTCCTCACGAGCCAGCTCGCCGGCCTCATCGACGTGCTCGAGAACCCGCGCGCGCCGTACTTCGGCATCACCGCCGGCGTCGACCCGGGGGCCGCGCGGGACCAGGCCGTCCGCACGGCGCTCGGCCAGGCGGACGCGATGCTCCGCGACGCGCTGGGCCCCGACGTGAGCGCCTGGACCTGGGGCGGCATCCACACGCTGACCTACAACCACCCGCTCGCCGGCGAGGATACCCGGTTCGCGATCGGCACCTTCCCCGCGGCGGGCGACGTCGCGACGGTGAACATCGGCGGGTGGTTCGAGAACGTCGGAGTCCTCGCGCTCCCGCCCGGCGACTTCGAGGATGCCGGCGGCGTGTGGGCCGCGCTCGATCAGGACTCGCTCAGCGCGACACGGTTGGTCTGGAACCTCGCCCCGCTCGACGGCTCGCTCGGCGTGATGAGCACCGGAATCAGCGGTGATCCGCGCACGTGCCACTACGCGGATCACGCGGAGGCGTGGCGGGCGGGTCAGATCTTCACGATGCCGTTCACGTCCGCGGCGATCCCCTGAGCCGATAGAGGGCGGCGGCGACGGCGACGCCGCCGCCCGCGCGGGGCCGAGGCCGCTCGGGCCCGTCGGGCGCCGTCGCCGCGCTCGACGCGGCGGGCGCCTTGATCAGCCTCGTTGTCGTCGATACAGCCATGGAGTTGCCTCCCTGCGCGCCTGTTCGGCGTCCGAACCTCGCCGTGATTCCGTGGGCACCGAAGCTCGACGGGAATCGAGCGCGTCGGCCCGCGGCGCCTGGTTCCGCGCGTCAGAAATCCCGCCAGAGAAACCGGTCGACAGCGAGGAGCCGCCGGAAGCAGTAGCGATTCTCATGGCTTCCGCCTGTTTCGCCGCCGAGGGCGGCTCCGGTGTGGCCGAGCGGAGCGCCCTCCGCCGCCGCGTCGCCCACGGTGACGGGCTCGCGGCATCACCGTCCCACCGTACAGCCACGCTGCACGCGCTGGACCTGCAGCCGTGGCTGGAGGCGTTCTCACGATCGCTTTGAGCGTGCTTTCTTGTCCGCCACCGTGAGTAGATCGTGCGCAGGAAGTGGGCGCGCGGCCGCGACCGCGACAACACGAATCGACCTGAGACGCGGTGACGCGCGGCCCCGCCGCGGGCGACCCCACGCGGGGCCTATCAGGGGTTCCGGCGCGTGCCCGAATGCCGATCGCTGGTGCTCACCGAGATGACGACACGGCGGCGTGGTCGCGACGCCGCCTGCGGCTCCCCTTGCTGCGGCGGCCCTTGCATCGCCTGGTGCTGTTGAGGCCTTTGCGGCGCCTCGTGGTGCTGCGGCCTTTGCGGCGCCTCGTGGTGCTGCGGCCTTTGCGGCGCCTCGTGGTGCTGCGGCCTTTGCGCGGACTGGCGCTGCGCGGGCCGTTGCGCCGTCGCATGCTGGGCCAACCGGTGGTCTGGCCCATGCTGCTGCGGTCGCTGCCTCGCCTCGTACTGGACCGGCGGTCGTCCGGATGGGTGCTGCGGTGGTCTTTGGGCAGGCGCGTTGCCCGTGTACTGCTGCCTCTGGTCAGGCCCGGCGTTTTGCGGCCTTTGCCGTGGTCCGTGTTGCTGCGGCCTTGGTCCGCCGCCATTCCTTTCATGCGCAGCCGGCCTCTCCGCCTGCCGCGGTCGGTCCCGCCTGTCGGTCGTTCGCCCCTCGGTCGTGGGCGCCTCTGGGGCGGGCGCGGGCGACTGGGCGGTCTTCGGCGCCCCCCGCATGCTGATGCCCTGACGCTCGCGGCGCTTGCGCTCGTCGTGGTTCGCGTCGCCGATGAGGTCGAGCACGGCGCGGGTATCCACCCTTCGCTCGGAGACCCGATGGCGGCCGGTCAATCGGGTCTCAGGGGTGAGCGCGCTGTTGGCGTAGAGCTCCCACATCTCCTCGCCATAGGCGGCTCGCCGTTGCTCGGGCACGAAGCGCGTGAGGAAGCGATGTAGATTGTCGACGTCACGGAGCAGGAGCTTCCTGGCGTTCTGGTTCTTCGCGGCGTCCACCGATTGGGGGAAGTCGATGATCACCGGCCCGTCGGCGCTCATGAGCACGTTGAAGTCCGACAGGTCGCCGTGCACGACGCCGGCGCACAACATCCGCACGACCTCGCCGATCAGGCGATGGTAGACCCACGTGGCCTGATCTCGGTCGAGGCTCGTCTCGGCGAGGCGAGGCGCGGGGTTGCCGTCGGCGTCGGCGACCAGCTCCATCACGAGCACGCCGTCGATCACGTGGTACGGCGTCGGCACGCGGACGCCTGCGTCGCGCAGGCGGTAGATCATGTCGACCTCGGTCGAGCGCCAGGCGGCTTCATCCTGAGCCCGGCCGTGGCGCGAGCGTTTGTCCATCGCGCGCTGGTCGCGGCTGTTGCGTACCTTGCGGCCCTCAGTGTACGCTGCGCGGTTCTTGAAGCTGCGGTTCTGCGCTTCTTTGTAGACCTTCGCGACGCGCAGCTCGCCGCCCGACCGGACGAGGAAGACCTCCGCTTCCTTTCCGCTCATCAGCGGCCGCACAACCTCGTCGATGAGCCCTTCGTCGACCAGCGACGTGAGGTTGCTCGGAATTCGCATGTTCTCGTGTGTCTTCGTTTCGCCTGGGGAAGAATCTCCCGGCGTCCTCTTGCCGCAAAAGGTGGCGCGCTGCAACCGCATCGCATGCTTCGGCGGCTGCGCCGCGCGCTGGCCGCCGCGGCGCGCCCACCACCCCTTGGGGGTCGCTCGGCCCAGCGGGGCTGGGGCCGAACGTCGAGCCCGAGGCCCACATCTTCGCCCCATCACCCACCCTGCGAGCGTACGTGGCGACTCGACCCAAGTTCAGGCTGGGCGGATCAACCGACCCCGTTGAGGTGACCCGACACTGGCTCAAGCTGATTCCTAAATTCCTGGGTTTTTCTCATGCGGAGGTATCAGTACTCTCCGGGCGGCATTGGGCCGTTGCCGGCGAGCCCCGAGGCTTGCCGATGTTCTTGACGTGGTCGGGTCCAGCCTGACCAGCGAGGTGTTCTTCATGAAGAGCTTGTCCGCGATCGGTGCCCCTCCTGGGAGTGAATGGAGGCGCAGGGATGTGCTGTGTGGTCGTGAGAGCGAGCCGAGTCAGGCCCGGTCGTCCGGGGTTTCTGGCAAGCTCCTGTCTGTCGATGGAGGCCGACGGCTGGCGGGGCGCTCCCATCGGCGCGTTGCGCGCCTCGCCTTCGTTCTGCTGGCGCTCCTCGTGAGCGCCTGCACCAGCGAGAACGCACCCCCTGGTACGAGCGGCGATCAAGGCCCCGGCTCGGGCACCGGCGGCGACGGCGGCGACGGCGGCACCAGCCCCGGCTCGGGCACCGGCGGCGATGGCGGCACCGGCGGCACCGGCGGCGACGGCGGCACCGGCGGCACCGACCCGGATACCTCGATGGCCCCCAGCAAGAACCCGCAGTTCCGCTGGTTCGAGTACGAGGGCAAGGACCCGGTCTATCAGGAGTTCACGGCGGGGGAAGGCGAGTACTTGAACCCGATCCTCGCAGGGTTCTACCCTGATCCCAGCATCTGCCGGGTCGGGGAGGACTACTACCTCGTCAACTCGTCCTTTTCCTACTTCCCCGGCGTCCCGATCTTCCACAGCCGCGATCTCGTCCACTGGACGCAGCTCGGGCACGTGCTCGACCGCCCCTCGCAGCTCGACCTCGACAGCCAGGCGATCTCCGAGGGCATCTTCGCGCCGTCGATCAGGTACCACGACGGCGTGTTCTACATGGTCACCACGCTCGTCGGCGGCGGCGGCAACTTCTTCGTGACAGCCACCGACCCGGCGGGGCCATGGTCAGAGCCCATCTGGCTCAACAGCGTCGACGGGATCGACCCCTCCTTCTTCTTCGACGACGACGGCAAGGCCTACGTCGTCAACAACGGCCCGCCGACTGGCGAGCCGCTCTACGACGGCCACCGAGCGCTCTGGATCCAGGAGTTCGATGTGGCGACGCAGAAGATGGTCGGCCCGCGCTCGGTGATCGTCGACGGCGGCGTCGACATCTCGAAGAAACCGATCTGGATCGAGGGCCCCCACGTCTTCAAGGTGGATGGAACCTACTACCTGATCGCCGCCGAGGGCGGCACAGGCGATCAGCACTCCGAGGTGGTGTTCCGCAGCGCGTCGGTGACCGGCCCGTTTGAGCCCTACGCGGGCAATCCGATCCTCACGCAGCGCCACCTCGATGGCGACCGGCCTTTCCCGGTGACCTCCACCGGCCACGCCGACTTCGTTCAGCTGCCGAACGGCGACTGGTGGTCCGTCTTTCTGGGCACCCGGCCCTACGAGGGCGATCTCTACAACACGGGCCGCGAGACGTTCCTGATGCCCGTCCGGTGGGTCGACGGCTGGCCGGTCATCACGGCAGGCACGGAGACGGTGCCCTACGTGCACGACGTCCCAGCCCTGCCGCCGCAGCCGGCGCCGGCCACCCCGACGAGCGGCAACTTCACGTACCGGGATGACTTCGACGGCGACGAGCTCGCCCCGGCCTGGAACTTCATCCGTACGCCCGTCGAGCAATGGCACGATCTCACCGCGTCGCCCGGGTGGCTGACCTTGAAGGCGCGCCCTGCGCACCTCGGGCGGCGCGAGCAACCGTCGTTCGTCGGCCGGCGGCAGCAGCACGGCTGGGCCTCCGCCTCCACGGCCATGAAGTACCTGCCGTCGGCGCCCGGGGACGCGGCGGGGCTGGTCGCGTTCCAGAACGACGACTTCTATTACTTCCTGGGCGTCACGCTGGCGGACGGCAAGCCGGTCATCCAGCTGGAGAAGAAGGCCGGGAGCAGCGCCAACGGCGAACCTCAGGTGATCGCCTCGGCTCCGGTCGATCTCTCCGCAGGCGCGCCCATCCACCTCAAGATCGAGGCGCAGGGCGCCGCCTACAGCTTCTCCTACGCGCGTGAGCCCGGGGCGTGGGTCAGCCTCCTGGAAGAGGTCGACGGGAAGATCCTGAGCACGCAGCAGGCCGGCGGCTTCGTCGGGACGTACATCGGCCTCTATGCCTACACGGAGCAGCCGTGAGCAGATCGGCGCGAGCTCTGCCGTTGAGCTGATGACGAGTCCATGTCAGCTGGCATGCTGCCTTGCGGCGCAGAACGGTACTTTTCCAGCACGGTGGCCCGCGGTTGGGGCAGCGGCGCGACTCGGCCCCATGTCGGCGCCGAGTTGCCATCGTGAATCCGCTTCTGAGCTTATCGCACCTTCATGAGGATCAGGCCCGCTCGGCTTGACGGGCATGCCAGCCCGGAGCGATAGATATCCTCATCGTGTCGCCTGGCGCACGCGAAAGTGAACTTGTCCACCCTGCGCGGCATGGCCGGCGCGGCGGACCGCTCGAGAACCTCGAGCGCGGCGAGCGAACCCGACCTGCGCGAGAGCAGCGTCGAGCAGTGAGAAGCTGGCTCGGTAACGACACGGTACGAACAAGCGGCCGTCCGCCGCCGCGCAAGCCCGCGCCGCCCGCGGCGGTCACGCCGTCGCTCCAGCTCGTGCTCGACAACCTCTCCGTCCCCGCCTTCGTGAAGACGCCGACGTTCCAGATCGTCGCGTGGAATCGCACGTTTGTCGCGGTGTTCGGCGATTACGCGGCGGTACCGGAGCGCGACCGCAACTTGCTGCGCCGGGTCTTCCAACCGGGTTCAGAAAACAAGGTGCACGACGCCGAAGACGTTCGCCGTGTCTGTCTCGCGGCGTTTCGCGTCGACATCGCGCGTGCTGGCCAATCGGTCGAGGCGACGGCGCTGATCGACGAATTGATGGGGACGAGCCCCGCCTTTCGCCGCCTGTGGGACGAAGGTGAGGTCCGGTCGCACGGAGGGTTCCAGAAACGACTCATCCGTCCCGATGTCGGCGAGATCGTGCTCGAGTCGTCGGTGTTCTACGTCGAAGGCAGCGCCGGCCTCTCGATGTTCGTGTTCTCACCCGCGGACGAGGCAAGCGCGCGCGCCATCGCGCAGCTGGTCCAACGGTCCGGAACCTGATCGCCAGGCGGAGACTAGGGATCGACGTCGATGATGTCGTCACCGAGGGCGAGATTCTCCACCTCGTCCTGGCTCAGCTCCTCCCAGCGCCATACACGCTGCAAGAGGCCGAAGTCGAAGGCCCAGTAGTACGCTTCGCCCCCGCGATCGAGCAGGACGCAGCGGTAATCCATGAACGTTCCGAACCCGTCCGCGCTCCTCGCCTCGCTGCACGAGAAGAGAACGTCGTCCTCCACCACGCTCCAGGGCACGACCTCCTCGAACCGGACCCGACGCCCCCTGGGCTCGCCTGCGCCGCGCGCCCGGCGAACCCCCGGACGATCCCCGCGCGCCCGAGGCCCCCCTGCGCGAACGAACTGGATGCCAGAGAGCTCCCCCGCGCCCGAGAACCTCAGCTCCAGCTCGAGCTCCCGGGCCCGCCACACGGGCAGAGCGTAGAACATCATCGTGGTGTGATAGGGCAGGTCCTCCGCCCGCGCCCGCTCGGTGCGCAGCGGCTCTCCGAGGAAGCGACGGTAGTCCTCCGCATGGCACCGGCCATAGAGCGACTCGAGCAGGCCCGCGGCCTCGACCATCTCCTTCGCCTCGGTGACCTCGGACGCGTCGATTCCCAGGAGCCTCAGGCCTTCCGCGACGAGCTCCGCGTTGCGCATACCCGACATGAGATACACCTGATACGCATCAACAGACTTCATCATCCCCGCCCTCCTCCTCGTCACGGCTGAACCTTGCCCCTGCCGCGTCCATTTGCGTCGCCTCGCTGACCGGCCGCGCCAGGCGACGCGCTACGCGGCCAGCAGCTTGTCGCGGAAGAGCTGGAGCACCCTGTCGAGCGCGGCGCGCGTCGGCTCGCCCGGCGCGTCGATCAGCGCGCCGGTCAGCACCGAATGGTGCTTCTTGACCGGCCCCTCGGGGTGCCCGTCGGCCTGCTCCAGCTCCACGGCGACGAACCCTTCCCCGAGGCGCTCGCGGAGGAGCTGGAACCGCTCCTCCGGCACAAGGGGATCGCCCTTGAAGCGGAGCCCTATCACCCGGAGGCCCTCCCGGTCGCAGCGCTGCGCCACCGCGTCGAGGGTCGCGGGATCGCAATCGATGGTCCGCCGCCGGCTCTTCGTGAGCGCGGCCGGGAGCGACGGCTGCGACATCACGGGCGCCAGCACCCGGGCGTCCGCCGCCATCGCGAGCGCGAACCCGCCGGTGAAGCACATCCCCACGACGCCCACGCCCGGCCCGCCGCAGCGCTGGTGCTCCGACGCGGCGAGGGACCGGAGCCAGTCGACGACAGGCGACGAGCGGCCCGTCGCGAACACGGTGAACTCCTTGCTGATGCAGGCCCTCAGCATCGACGAGAGGCCGTAGAGCGCGCCGGACACGCCCGGTCCCAGCGGGTCGCGGCCGGGGGTGCCGAAGAGGCTGGGCAGCACGGCCGTGCAGCCCAGCGCCACGACCCGGTCGGCGAACCCGAGCACCTGGGGAGAGATCCCGGGCATCTCGGTCAGCACGAGGACGGCGGGCCCCTCCCCTTTCCGATAGACGTCGTGCGCGACACCGCCGTGCGTGAAGCGCTCGCGAGCGAAGGTGGCGAGATCTCCCTCAGGCGCCCTGGGCTTGCTCGGTGCAATCACGACGACAATGCACCACAACAGGTGCGCGCGGTAAAGCCCCCCTCCGGCGACGCCCGGCGCCCCGGCGGAGGAGCGCCCACGACGGAGTCATGGAGACTGCGCCGCGCTCGCCGGCGAGGGAGCGGCTACCCTCCGGCGGAGCGCTCCCCGGCCCCGCGGGGCTCCGCCTTCGGCGCCGCCGGCAGCGCCTGCGTCGGTCGGGCGCCGATCCACGCGAGCGCCCTTCGCAGCTGCTCCTTCGCGTCGCCCTCGACAACGTCGCCGTGGGCCATGACGACGCGGTCGAAGTCCCATGCGAGGATGTCGGCGACGCTCCGCGCCGCCGCGGCGCGGTCCCTCATGAGCAGGCGCCACACGTGGTCCTGCGCGGTCTTCTTCCACGCGCCGCCGACCCAGAGGAAGACCTTCATGGCGAAGTTGCGGACCTCGTGCACGTTGAAGAGGAGATCCGTCACGACGAGCGTCCGCGACCGCGCGTGAAGGAAGACGTGCTCCGTGATGTACGGCACGCCCTCGAACAGGCGCACCCCGAGATCGTCGCCGATCTCCGGCGCCACGCCGGACCGGGGCAGCGGGGTGAAGCGAAGGCCGGAGAGCTTCTTCTCGAGCCCTGGCGCCCCGAGCACGCTCGCGCGCGGCCAGCGCTCGCTCGCGGCCTTCAGGAAGAGGTGATGGAGGCAGCTCGGCGCGACGAGGGCGCGCACCTCGCCGAGCGCGTCGACCGCCGCGGCGGACTCGTCATCGAACGCGAGCGGCGAGTGGATGACGAGCCCGCCGTCGGCCCGCCGCACCACGGTCGTGCGCGACGGCAGGTAGCCGAACGGCATCCGGAGGTCCTTCTCGTACGCCCACACGTCCTCGGCGATCGCCCGCAGCATGCGGTCATGCAACGCGCGAGAGGCCGCTCCGTCAAGGCGTATCGACGTCCCTCGTCGTGCTCTCCCGGGGGTGGGCGGGGACTCCGATGCTCAGGGGCTGCCGGGGAAGTCCACGCCCCACCAGTACAGGTCGCGGCACTCGTTCCAGAGCGCCTCGCGCGTCTGCCCGGTCAACGTGACGAAGATGCTCTCGTCGTACGGAATCGAGTCGTACGGCGCGAGGCTCGCGTTGTACGCCGCGATGAAGCCGGGCCTCTTGAACTGCTCGATCCAGAGCAGGAACGTCGCCATGTCGCCGTCGTTGTTCACGAAATCGCCGACCTTCCGGACGGTCAGATCGTGGTGCCCGGCGCGCAGGCGCATCGCGTCGGCGACGCCCTCGACGATGTACCCGTTGTTGGGCCCCACGTCGTCGAGCTGCGCCACGTGGCCGAGCTCGTGGTAGAGCGTGCCGACGATGACGCGCCGCAAGTCGTCACCGCTGTTGTAGACATCGCGGATCCAGTGCGCGCTGAACCCCACGGTGGCCTCGTCGCCGCTGGCGCTCGCCCAGGCGACGCCGCCCGAGTCGACGACGTCGATGTTCAGGATCTTCCTTCGCGCCCAGAACGCGCCGGGCTGCGCGTAGAGCCCCTCGACCACCTCGCGGAGGATCTCGCTCGCGTCCCGCTCGATCGAGGCCCCGATCGCGTCGTCGAAGCGCTGTCCGCCCTCGGTCGTCGACTGGTTCCTGTAGCGGACCGTCTGCGGGATGACCGCGCGGTACGGATCGTCCGTCCGCAGGAGCTCGATCTCGCTGAGCTGGAGGATGGAGCTGTCGCTGGTCAGGTTGAAGCGGTACTTCTTGTACGCGGTGCTGTTGTTGATGAAGTAATGGTTGCGCTGGTACCTGTTCCTGAAGCTCTCGCCAGCGCGCGCGTCGAGCTGGGCCCAGGTCACGCCGTCATTGGAGCCCTCGACCGTCCAGCTCCTCGGGTCGCGCGCCGCGAGGTCATTGGCCGAGGAGATGGCGTATCCGTCGATCGTGACGGCGCTCGGGTACTCGATGCTGATCCAGCCGCTGCTCGCGAACGTGAGCCACTTGCTGGTCGGGCGGCCGTCGAAGGCCTTCGCCGCGCCCTCGCTGGGCCCGTTCTCCCCGCTGGCGGCGATCACGGGCGGCGGCGGCAGGACGGGCGTGCCCGGCGACCCGAAGAGCGCGAGCTCGGAGAGCTGGATCTGGGACCAGCCGCCGAGGTTGCTCTGGATGTCGAGGCGGAACTTCTTGAACGCCTGCGCGCCGCTGACAGGGAACGAGCGTGTCTGGAAGCGCGCCGAGAAGGTCTCGTTCGTGCGCGTGTCGAGCGTCGTCCAGGTCAGTCCGTCGTTCGAGCCGAGCAGCCGCCAGGACTTCGGATCGCGCTCCGGATGGTCGTTCGCCGACGAGATGCTGTACGAGCCGATCACGTAGGCTTCATCGTCCGGCGCGTCGAGCTGGATCCACCCCTGGTCGTCGAAGATGAGCCACTTCGTCCCGACATCCTCGTCGAACGCGTTGCCGACGCGCTCGTTCGCGGGAGAATCGTAGGTGCTCGCGTAGAGCGCGCCGCCCTCGATCCGCTCGTCCACGAGCGCCTGCTCGGCGGCCTCGAGCTCGCCGTCGCCGGGCGCCTCTTCGAAGGCGCACCCCGAGAGCGCCGCCACGGCCGCGAGAGCTGTAGTGTGCCTGAGAACCCTGATCATCGCTTTCGCCTTTCCTTACTGTCCGGATCGCTCGAGGCCGGGAGACACGACGTCTTCGCGTCAGGCCACCGGCGCCGGCCTGCTTCAGTTCATCCTCGCCAAGGCAGGCCGCACGGCCTCGACGGTCCTGCGGATCACGGCATCTCGCCATGGATCCGGTGGCCCCGTCGGGCGCGACGCTCCCCGGAATCCCGTGTTCCCCGGAGGGCCCATCGAGCCGTCGAGAGGGGCGCCGCGCTCGCGCAAAGCGCGTTGTGCGACCTGGCAGAGCGCCACTATGGCACCGCGCCCACGGCGCGCAAGACCGCGGGGACGGGCCGGCATGGCCGCGCCGCGCCGTTCACGCCGTCCCTCACCGTGTTTCCGGCGATTCTCGCGCTCTGTCGCGAGGCCGCATCACACTTCTTCACACGACAGGAACACAGGACAACAATGGCCGTCGCGCCGCTCACGGCAGCTCCGGCGACGACGACAGTCCTTCACGAAACGCTTCACACTTCTTGACGAGAGCGCAAGTCAACGAGGGTTGACGTCATCCGCCGTCCGTCGAGGCCCGGCCCGTCACCGTCGCCTCGTCGATGGACAGCGTCATGGCGCGAGCGCGCCGGACGTCGGCGCCGCCGGCGCCCGGGCCTCGGCCGCCCCGATCACATCCACATCCGCGCCACGACGCCGTATGTCCCGGGCCCAGGGGACATGCCGACGTCGCCGCCCCCGAGGAGGACCTGATCCCCGGAGATCGCCCGCACCGTGTGCAGCACCCCGAACTCGCCGAGGTCGACGGGGAGCAGGCCGCCGTCGCCGAACGCCGGGTCGAGCGCGCCGTCGCACGTGTACCGCGCGAGCAGCGGCGCGGCCGCGCCGCCGTCGCCGCCGTTGCCCGCGACGACGACGGCGCCGCCCGGCAAGAGGACCATGTCCTCGGCCTGATCGTCGCCGCCCGTCGTCGGCCACGCGGCCACGCCGCTCTCACCGAACTGGAGGTCGGGCGCGCCGTCCGCGAGGAAGCGGCGGACCTGGAAGTCGCGCGCCCCCGCGGGGCCCGCGTCGCCGGCCACGACGACGCGGCCGTCGGGCGACAGCGCGACAGCGACGGCGCGCTCGTCGAGCCCGGGGTCTCCGGCGACGATCACGCCCCGGTCGCCGAAGGAGGCGTCGAGCCCGCCGCTCGGGTGCAGGCGGAGCACCACCATGTCGCGCTGGCCGCCTGCCTCGACCGAGCCCGCCACGACGATGCGGCCGCGCAGATCGATCGCGACCGCCTCGGCGGCCGAGGAGGGCCCCAGCGCCAGCGTCCGGTAGCCGTGCGGGCGCGCGAACGACGTGTCCAGGGCGCCGTTCGCTGTGGCGCGCGCGATCAGCAGGCGCCCGTCGCGCTGGCCCACGACCACGATCCGGTCGTCGCGCGCGACGAGGCCGGCCCGGATCACCTCGTCTCCGCCGAGATCGAGCAGGCGCTTGCCGCCGTCGCCGAAGCCCGGGTCGAGCGCGCCGTCCTTCGCGTACCGCGCCAGCGCCACGTCCGCCGAGCCGCCCCCGAACCTGTCGCGCCAGCCGACGGCGACGATCCCGCCGCCGCGCTGGGAGCCGACGCCGGCCAGGTACACATAGTCGCCGGTCGAGGCGGCCCACGAGGTCAGCACCGTGCCGCTGTCGCCGAACCCGGCGTCGGGCGCGCCGCCCCCGGTCAGGCGGGCGACGCGGAACCGGACCCCGCCGAGCCCCCCCTGGCCCCAGCCGCCGGCCACGATCTCGCCCCCCGCGACGTCGAGCGCGAAGAAGCCGCCGTCGTCGTCGGCGCCGAAGCGCACCCGCGCGACCCCGGTCCCCTCCTCGCCGAACGAGGGATCGAGCTCGCCCGCCAGCGCGCCGGCCGCGGCGCCGGCGCAGCGGACGGCCGCGCCGGCGTGCGTGGCGGGCGGGATGCTCGCGGCGGGCTCCTCGGCGAGGAGGTGAGTCGGGACGAGCAACACGACCATTGCAAAGAGAGCTCTCATGAGACGATCTGTTGGACGCGCAGGGGGTGGTGTCAAACGCGCAGGACCGCGCCCCAGCGGGCGGGTCCGCCCCTGGGCGCCGGCGATCTCGCGACGTCCGCACAGGAGCGCGTCATCGCCTCGGACGTATCCTCCGCCGGCTGCCGGGCCCGTCAACCCAGCGCGGCGCGCCGGCATCGGAGGGGTGCTATGGAGTCATGCGAGACGAACGCAGGAGAACGCCGGCCGGCTGGTCGGTCAGGGCAGCTCGCACCCGGGGTGCTTGAGCAATCGCCGATCGAAGGTCAGCAACGTCGTGCTGCCTTCGCCCTGCGCGAGCGACAGGATCAGGTGATCGGCGAGATCAGCCGAGCCCTTCGCATACGCGTCGATCGCGGTCAGCACCTCCGCGCGCTGGGGCACGAAGAAAGGGGGCGTGTTCAGCACGCCTCGCAGGGCGTCGGCGATCTGGGACCGGCCATAGGCATAAGCGCTGCTCAGGACCCACGCGAGCTCGGCGATGACGACCGCGCTCACGAAGACGCTGCCGCCGTCCGCGCGGATCTTGCGCAGCCGCGCGAGCGCCGCCTTCTGCTGGCGCGGGTCGTCCCCCACCAGCACCCGGACGATCACGTTCGTGTCAGCGACGAACACGGTGCTTCTCCCTGAGGCGCTCTCCCACCGCCCGGTCCATCTCCTCGACGGTCAGCGCCCGCTCGGGTCTCGGGAGGATGCTCGCGAGCTCGTCCAGGCTCCGCCCCGTCTTCCGGATCGTGATGGCTCCGGCGTCCGTGATTTCCCACTCGATCTGCTCGCCCGCCTGAAGCCCGACCCGACGGCGGATCGCCTCCGGAATGGTGACCTGGCCCTTGCTCGTGATCCTGGAAACGGCGATCTTCGACACCGGTCATCTCCTTACTCATGGTAAGGATACTGGCCCTCTCGACACCTTCAAGCGCGCCCGTTCCTGCGAGGAGCGGGCCCGGCGTTCGAGACGCCCGGCGCCCCGGCGCGGCGCTCGGCCGGGCCGCGCGCCGCGTCCGCCGCCCGCCGCGCGTGGCATCCCCCGTGCTCTCGCCCGAGCCGTCGCGCCGGCGCTCGCCGACGCGCGGGTCGGGAGCACGCATGCCGCTGCGGATCGAGGACTACGCGCTGATCGGGGACACGCAGACGGCCGCGCTGGTCGGGCGAGACGGCTCGATCGACTGGCTCTGCCTGCCGCGCTTCGACTCGGGCGCCAGCTTCGCCGCCCTGCTGGGCGCGCCCGAGCACGGCCGCTTCAAGATCGCGCCGAAGGACCCGGCGGCCCGCGTCCGGCGCCGGTACCGCGAGGGCACGCTCGTGCTCGAGACCGAGTTCACCACGGCCGAGGGCGCGGTGCGGGTCATCGACTGCATGCCGCTGCGCGGGAGGGCGCCGGACGTCGTGCGCGTCGTCGAGGGCGTGCGCGGCCGGGTGCCCGTCTCGCTCGAGCTCGTCATCCGCTTCGATCACGGCTCGATCGTGCCCTGGGTGCGCTCGGCCGGCGGGGCGCTGCGCGCGGTCGGCGGGCCCGACGCGCTGATCCTGCGCGCGGGGGTGCCTGTCCGCGGCGCGGGGCTCACCACGGTCGCCGACTTCGACGTCCGCGAGGGCGAGCGCGTCCCCTTCGTGCTCACGTGGTACCCGTCGCACGAGCCGCCGCCCGAGGCGCTCGACGCGGACCGCGAGGTGGCGCACGCCGAGGCCTGGTGGCGCGCCTGGTCGAGCCGCTGCACCCACGCCGGCCCGTGGCGCGGGGCGGTCGTCTCGTCGCTCATCGCGCTCAAGGCGCTCACCCACGCGCCCACGGGCGGGCTCGTCGCGGCGCCGACGACCTCGCTGCCCGAGCAGCTCGGCGGCGTGCGCAACTGGGATTACCGCTACTGCTGGCTGCGCGACGCGACGCTCACGCTCTATGCGCTGCTGCTCGCCGGCTACAGCGAGGAGGCCGCGGCCTGGCGCGACTGGCTCCTGCGCGCGATCGCGGGCGACCCCTCGAAGCTCCAGATCCTCTACGGCATCGCGGGCGAGCGCCGGCTGCGCGAGATCGAGCTCCCCTGGCTGCCTGGCTACGAGGGCTCGCGGCCTGTGCGCGTCGGCAACGCCGCGGTCGAGCAGCTCCAGCTCGACGTCTACGGCGAGGTGATGGATACGATGTACCAGGCGCGCCGCGTCGGCCTCCCGCCCGAGCCCGAGGCCTGGCGCCTCCAGCGCAAGCTGATGGACTTCCTCGAGTCGAGCTGGCGCCGACCCGACGAGGGCATCTGGGAGGTGCGGGGCGGGCCGCGCGCCTTCACCTACTCGCGGGTGATGGCCTGGGTCGCCTTCGACCGCGCCGTGAAGAGCGTGGAGCAGCTCGGTCTGGAGGGCCCGGTCGACCGCTGGCGCGCGCTGCGCGGCGCGGTGCACGCCGAGGTGTGCGAGAAGGGGTTCGACCGCGGCCGCGGCACGTTCACCCAGTCGTACGGGAGCCAGGAGCTCGACGCGAGCACGCTGCTCATCCCGCTCGTGGGCTTCTTGCCGCCGGACGACCCGCGCGTCGCGGGCACGGTGCGGGCGATCGAGCGCGAGCTCCTGCGCGGGGGCTTCGTGCTCCGTTACCCGACCGGCCCCGGCGGGACGCCCGACGGCCTTCCCGGCGACGAGGGGGTGTTCCTCGCGTGCAGCTTCTGGCTGGCGGACTGCTATGCGCTCATGGGCCGCGCCGGCGAGGCGAGGGCGCTGTTCGAGCGGCTGCTCGCCCTGCGCAACGACGTCGGCCTGCTCTCGGAGGAGTACGACCCCGCGAGCGGGCGGCTGCTCGGAAACTTCCCCCAGGCGTTCAGCCATCTCGCGCTGGTCGGCACCGCGTTCAACCTGTCCCCCGACAAGGCCGGTCCCGCGGGTCAACGCTCCCGTTGAGGGTCAGACGAGGAAGCCCCGACGCGCGCCGCCCGGCGCTAGTCGCCGACGAGCGCCCGCGTCCTTTGCTCGGCGCGGCGCCCCTCGGCGGCGAGGCGCTCGATGAACCGCTCGATGATCGGGCTGCGCCGGAAGTTCTCGCGCGTCATCAGCTCGACCGGCAGCGGCTCCACCTCGGCGACCTCCACGTCGAGCCGCGAGCGCGCCACCTCGGTCAGCGCGAGCGCCGGCGCCAGGCCGATGCCGAGCCCGCCCGACACGTACGACACGAGCAGCGACACGCTCGACACGTCGATCGTCGAGACCGGCCGGATCCGCTCGCGATCGAGGTACGCGTCGAGCATCCGCCGGCCCACGCTGCCGGGCGCGAGCCGGAGCAGCGGCTCGCGCCGGAGCCGCTCGCCGAGCGGCGGCGCCTCGCCCTTGAGCCGCGGCCCCACCCAGAGGAACGGCTGCACGAACAGCGGCTGCCGCACGAGGTCGCCCCCCGCCGACGACGCCGACGCGAGCCCGAGGTCCACCTCCCCGCGCTCCACCCACCGCGCCGCGTCCACCGAGTTCGCGGTCGTGATCGCGAACCGCACCGGCGCGCGCTGCTCGAGCATCTGGCGGATCACCGGCACGAGCAGCCCCTTGCCGAGGTAGTCGCTCGCCGCGAGCCGCAGCGTCGCCGACGACTCCCCCGAGAGCTCCGACAGGAGCTCGAACACCCCCTCCGCCTGGTCGAACAGCCGCGTGATCGCCCCGAGCGCCGCCTCGCCCGCCGGGCTCAGCCGCACGCCGCGCCCGTCGCGCTCGAACAGCGCCACCCCGAAGTGCTCCTCCACCCGCCGCACCTGCTGGCTCACCGCCGACGGCGTCTTGTGGAGCCGCCGCGCCGCCTCGGCGACCGAGCCCGACCGGGCCACCAGCAGCACATCCTCGAGCGCGGGCAGGAGCGACGCGTCCATGTAGCGCTACTTAACCCATCGTGAAAAAAGTTTCATTCGACTTAATGCTCCCCTTCCCGCATAGTCCTGCCGCTAGCCCGACGCTGCGCCGACGTCGAGCGCGCCGGCCGCCTCCCATGGAGGCCGCCTGCGCGCTCGGCGTCGGCCGACGTCGGCCCGCTGGCGCCCGGTCCGCTCCGCACGCCGTCCCCTTCAGCCGCGTTCAGCCGCGCCCCGAGAGGCCATCATGGGTAAGAGTCTCTATGACAAGGTTTGGGACCTCCACAAAGTCCGCACGTTGCCGAACGGCGAGGACCAGCTCTTCATCGGCCTTCACCTGATCCACGAGGTGACGAGCCCCCAGGCGTTCGGGATGCTCCGCGACCTGAGCCTGCGCGTGCGCATGCCCGAGCGGACGTTCGCCACGCTCGATCACATCGTCCCCACCGACAACCGCAAGCGGCCGTTCAAGGACTCGCTCGCCGAGGGGATGGTCGACGCGCTGAAGAAGGCGTGCACGGAGCAGGGCGTCACCTTCTTCGATCTCGAGTCCGGCCGGCAGGGCATCGTCCACATCATCGGCCCCGAGCTCGGCCTCACGCAGCCCGGCATGACGATCGCGTGCGGCGACTCGCACACCTCGACGCACGGCGCGTTCGGCGCGATCGCGTTCGGCATCGGCACGACCCAGGTGCGCGACGTGCTCGCCACGCAGACGTTGAGCCTCCAGCGGCTCAAGGTCCGCCGCATCCAGGTCGACGGCAAGCTCGGCCCGGGCGTCTACGCGAAGGACATCATCCTCGAGATCATCCGCCGGCTCGGCGTCTCCGGCGGCACGGGCTACGCGTACGAGTACGGCGGCTCGACCATCGAGGGCTTCTCGATGGAGGAGCGGATGACCCTGTGCAACATGTCGATCGAGGGCGGCGCCCGGGTCGGCTACGTCAACCCGGACCAGACGACGTTCGATTACATCAAGGGTCGTCCGTACGCCCCGGCGGGCGAGGCGTGGGACAGGGCGCTCGAGTACTGGCGCTCGATCGCGTCGGACGCCGACGCGCAGTACGACGATGTCGTCCGGATCGACGCGAGCGAGATCGCGCCGACGGTCACCTGGGGCATCACGCCGGGCCAGGCGATCTCGGTGAAGGAGAGGGTGCCGGCGGCCGAGGACGTGGCGAACGAGTCCGAGCGGGCGCTCATCCGCGAGGCGCTCGAGTACATGCGGCTCGAGGGCGGCAAGCCCATCGAGGGGACGAAGATCAACGTCGCGTTCATCGGCAGCTGCACGAACGGCCGGCTGTCCGATTTCCGGGAGGTCGCGCGGCGCATCCAGGGGCACAAGGTCGCGCCGCACGTGCGCGCGCTGGCCGTGCCCGGGTCGATGGATGTCGCGCGCGCGGCCGAGGCCGAGGGGCTCGACAAGGTCTTCCGCGAGGCGGGCTTCGAGTGGCGCGAGCCTGGCTGCTCGATGTGCCTGGCGATGAACCCCGACAAGCTCGTCGGCGACGAGCTCTGCGCCTCCTCGTCCAACCGCAACTTCAAGGGCCGGCAGGGCAGCCCCACCGGCCGCACCGTGCTGATGAGCCCCGTGATGGTCGCCGCCGCCGCCGTGCGCGGCGAGATCGCCGACGCCCGTGACGTGTTCGGAATCTGACGACGCTCGCACCCGAGGGAGATCCAGATGGCACTCGACTTGATCCAATCCGTCACCGGCCGCGCCGTCCACGTTCCGGGCGACGACATCGACACGGACCGCATCATCCCGGCGCGCTTCCTCAAGTGCGTCACGTTCGACGGCATCGGCGAGCACCTGTTCCGCGACGTGCGCTTCGACGAGCGCGGGCAGAAGCGGGAGCACCCGCTGAACGACCCGCGCTTCTCGGGCGCGACGGTCCTCATCGCCGACCGCAACTTCGGCTGCGGCTCGTCGCGCGAGCACGCGCCGCAGTCGATCGCCAAGGCCGGCTTCAAGGCCGTGATCGCCGAGAGCTTCGCCGAGATCTTCTTCGGCAACTCGACGACGCTCGGCATCCCCTGCGTCTCGGTGAGCCGCGAGCACCGCGCCGCGCTCGCCGCCCGCGTGAACGAGGACCCGTCGACGCTCGTCACGGTCGACCTGAAGGAGCAGGTCGTCCGGGCCGGCGACCTCACGGTGCCCTTCACCATCAAGCCCGGCGCGCGCGAGTCGCTGATCCGGGGCACCTGGGACCCGATCGCCCAGCTCCTCGAGGGCGCCGACGAGGTCCAGAAGGTGGCCGCGCGCCTGCCTTACATCCAGCAGCGCGCCGCCGCGCAGTAGGCGCCGCCCGCCGCCCTGCAGCGCGGCCCGCGCGCTCCCTCGCGACGCGGCTGCGTTCTTCCCCCTGCCCCCACCTCGCCCCGGTCGCGGCGTTCTTCGTCGGACGGCGCCGCGCGCCGGCGCCGCGTCGGACGGCGCCGAGCGTCGCGCGCCGGCGCCGCGGAGCGGCACGCCGCCTGGGGCGCCGGCTCAGCGCGACACGCAGCCGGCCGCCTCCCCCTGGCTCATCTCGTACGGAAGTGAACCACGGGGACGCCGAGCTTCTTTATTCTCTGTGCCTCTGCACGGAGGAGCTCATGAATCGACATCGCTCATCCACGTCGATCCCGGCCCTGCTCGCCAGCCGGGCGGGCGCCAGCGCCCTCTTCGCCGCCGTCGTGTCGGGCATCGCCGCGATGGCGAGCGCCTGCGGGTCGACGACGGTCCCCCCCGATCCTGCCGAGGGCGCCGGCGGGGGCGCGGGCGGGCCGGGCGCCACCAGCATCAGCGTCGCCATCGGCGGCTGCTACGACGCGTTCAACGGCGGGTGCGGTATCCCGGACGACCCCGCGACCCGCGAGCAGGGCTCGCTCCCCGCGGAGGCGGGCTGTGCCACCTGCTCGATCCAGACGAGCTGCGCCGCGGAAGACCAGGCGTGCACCGCGGACGCCGACTGCGACGCCCTGCGGAGGTGCGTCGTCGCGTGCGGCGCGTCCTCCTGCATCGCGCAGTGCGCCGAGGAGCACCCGGCGGGCGCGGCCACGTACCGCGCGCTGCTCGCGTGCGGGTACTGCAACTGCACCCTGACCGGCGTCTGCTCGGACGAGATGGCGGCAGCGACCCCGCCGATCGCGTGCCCTTGATCCCGGCCCGCCGGCAGCGTCGGCCAGCACGGGCCTGAGAGACCGCGCGCTGGCGCCTCGCCGCGCCCGGTGAGCGCTCCGCTCGGCAGGTGACCGGCGCGCCGGGGCGGATCCCCGCCCCTCTCCACGAGGCACCACCCGGCACGACAGGACCCCACGCGGTCCACGGCGCAACGCCGCCTGCCAGGTGGATTTTCTTTTGTCCATCCCGGCATTTAGGAGCCGGCACAGCCCGGTGGCGCACCTGGCCCAACGTGGCACGATAGCGACGCCCGCCGTCACACGGCGGCCCTGGCGGGCGCTGCGGCGGCCGCGGCGGAGGCAGCGCGCGGACCCGGGCGCCGGCGGAAAGCGCCGGGATCGGCGGCTGCCGGCGCGCGGAGGAGCGCCGCCGGGCGGCCGGACGGGCGTGGCATGTCAGGTGCTTTATGTCCGGACGAGCTCTCCGGGTCGGCGTCGAGCAGCCGCGGAGCAGCAGCGCTCCGCACGTCGCGGCGCAGAGCCATCGTTGCTTGATCGCGTGTCTGTCACAGGCGCGCAGGACGGAGTACACCCATGCGATTCGCGATCTTCTCCTCCCTTATCTCGCGTTCGTCGACCGCGCGCGCCTCGCTTCAGGGGCTCATGGCGCTCTCTGCGCTCGTGGTGCTCACCGGCGCCAAGGGGCAGGGCTGCGGCGGGGTGGAGGTGCCCGAGCCGCCTCCCGAGCCCGACTGCGGACCAGGCTTTCACTGGGAGACGGTCTGTTCGCCGTGCGACATCGGCGAGATGTGCGAGGCGCAGTGTGTGCCCGACGACACCTGTCCTCCCGGGTGGCTCGAGCAGACCACCTGCGGCGGCGGCGTCACCACCGTCACCACCTCCGTGGGCCAGGGCGGCTCGGCCGGCGGCGTCGGCATGCCGGTCCCTCACGATCCGGGGTGCTGGACCGAGTGCGTGCCGCCGCCGATGTGCCCGCCGGGCACGGTCGAGCAGGTCGTGTGCGGCGGCGGCAGCGCGACGAGCAGCACCACCGCGAGCGTCGGCAGCGGCGGCTGGGGCAGCGCCAGCGTCGGGGTCGGCGGCGGCTGGGATGGCGCCGCCGACGCAGCGCCGCCCCCCGACATGTGCTGGACCGAGTGCGTGCCCGTGCCCTACTGCCCGCCCGGCACGAGGGCGCACACCGTCTGTGAGGGCAGCTCCAGCGTCTCGAGCACGAGCAGCGTCGGCGTCGGCGGCTCGGGCGGCGCCGGCGGCGCCGGCGGCACGGGCGGCGCTGGCGCGTGGGACGGCACGGGCGGCGCTGGCGCGTGGGACGGCACCAACGGGCTCGCGGCCCCGCCCTACCCCACCGGCGGCGGCTGCCGGACCGAGTGCCTCCCCGTGGAGCCCTATTGCCCGCCGGGCACGCGGGAGCAGACCGTCTGCGACGGCGACGTCATGGTCGGCAGCTCGAGCAGCAGCGGCACCGGCTACGGCAGCGGCACCGCCGGCACCGCCGGCACCGGCTACGGCAGCGGCACCGGCTACGGCGCCGGCGGCGCGTACCCCGGCGGCGGCTGCTGGACCGATTGCGTGCCCGTGGAGCCCTATTGCCCGCCGGGCACGCGGGAGCAGACCGTGTGCAGCGGCACGGTCGGCAGCGCGGGCAGCACCGGCACCGGCTACGGCACCGGCGGCAGCGGCGGCGCGTACCCCGGCGGCGGCTGCTGGACCGAGTGCGTGCCCGTGGAGCCCTATTGCCCGCCGGACACCGTCCTGACGACCGTCTGCGAGGACCCGATGCCCGGCACGAGCGCCAGCAGCGGCGGCTACGGCGACGGGGCCTTCGAGGCCCCCATGCCCGGCACGAGCGGCAGCAGCGGCACCGGGTACGGCGGCAGCGGCGGCGCGTACCCCGGCGGCGGCTGCTGGAACGAGTGCCTCCCGGTGGAGCCCTACTGCCCGCCGGGCACCACCGAGCAGAAGGTCTGCTCCGGCGTCGGCGGCGACACCGGCGCGGGCGGCAGCGGCGGGCACGCGGTCGAGTGCTGGACCGAGTGCCTGGAGGAGCCCACCTGCCCCCCCGAGGCGATCAAGCGGACCATCTGCGAGGAGCCGAGCGGCACCGGCGGCTTCGGCCCGGTCTGCCGGACCGAGTGCGTCCTGATGCTGCCGTGACGCGGCGGGCGCGATCGACCCCTCCCGCCCGCGGGCGGGGTCGATCGCGCGCCAGCGGCGCTCGCGCCCTGGAGCGCCGCCGCTCCGGCGCGAGGTGAAGCGACGACGCGGAGAGCGCCGGTGGAGAATTCCAGCTCCCCTGGCGCTCTTCGCGTGTCAACGCGATCGAATTCTTCCCGTATCAGCGCGATCGAACGAGGACGCCGCGGCGCCGCTGCGCGGGCGCTCCTGCGCCCGGAGCGGCGTCGCCGGTACGATTTCGCGAAGGACGACCCGGCCGATCGCATCCAGGGACCAGGAGGCGGTTCCATGAGCCCGGCCCACCACGCGACGTCCCTCTGCCGGGTCTTCAGGCGGCCCATGGCCCTGCTGCTCCTCTCGTCCGCAGCGCTCCCCCTCGGGGGGTGCCCGCCCCAGGACGCCATCATCGCCCACGCGGACGACGCGACGTCGCCCCCCGGGGAGCCCGGCCTCCCCGACGACGAGCTCGGCGAGGGCGAGCGCCCGGAGAACGCCGACGGCGGCCCGCCCGGCGCGGACGGCGGCAGCGGTGACGGCGACGACGAGGAGGCCGGCGACAACGGCCTCGGGCCTCCCGACGACCCCTCCGCGGTCCTGTGCACGGCGAGCTTTCCCATGGTCGTGCGGGACTTCCCCAGGGAGCACCCGGATTTCGGCCCCTCCCAGACCACCGACGGGAGGAAGGTCGAGCTCAAGAGCGAGCTCGAGAACGGCAAGCCGATGGCCGCGGAGACGGCCGCGGACGGCCTCGCTCACGACGACAGCTTCAACGAATGGTTCCGGGACAAGCCGGGCGTCAACATCTCGTTCGACCGGCAGATCCACCTCGACCTGTGGAGCAGCGGCGGCCACCTGGGCGGCAGGGATTTCTACCACGTCGACGACCTCGGCTACGGCAACGAGGGCGACGCGCACAACTTCGGATTCACGGTGGAGTTCGAGGTGCCGTTCACCTACCGGAGGGGGAGCTTCTTCTCCTTCGACGCGAGCGATGATGTCTGGATATCGATCGACGACACCATCGTGGCCAGCCACTCCGTGCGCGACGGGGTGAACGGCAAGACCGTGCGTCTGGACGACGAGGCCGCGAGGCTCCACATGAAGCCCGGGTCGGAGCACACGCTCAAGGTCTTCTACGCCGAGCGAGACGGCCGCTCGTCGGTGTTCCGGCTGAACACGGTGCTCGACATCCACTGCGAGCCGATCCCCCAGTGAGCCGCAGCGCGCCCCGGCGTCAGCCGGCGCGGCGTCAGCCGGCGCGGCGTCAGCCCGCCCGCAGCGTCAGCCGGCGCGGCGTCAGCCCGCCCGCAGCGTCAGCCGGCGCGGCGCCAGCCCGCCCGCGGCGCCGGGCGAGCCGCCTTCGCGTACCTGAAGTCGAACGCCCACGCCGGGAACACCGTGCCCGCGAAGCCCGCGCCGAGCCCGTAGAGGATCTCGTCGAGCGGGACGCCGAGGAGCGCCCTGCCCGGCAGCAGCACGCTGGGCCGCCAGGTGCGCGCGAACACGCCGGGCACGAGCGCCGCGAAGACGAGGCACAGGCCGAGGTAGATGGCCGCCGACAGGAGCGCGCCGAGCAGGCTCGGGACGAGCAGGTCGGCGCGCGCCGCGAGGAGCGCCGCGGCGACCCCCGCCATCGCCGCGACGGCGGCGTAGAGGATGGGCACCCCGGCAGCGAGCAGCGCCCCGGCCGCCGCGAGCGTGAGCGCGATGGCGGCCGCCGCCCTCCACCAGGTTCGCGCCGCCGCCCCCGGCGCCGCCGGCGAGGCGCGGGGCACCGGCGTCCGGCGCAGCACGACGGCATACGCGGTCGAGGAGAAGGCGCTGAGCCCGACGAGGAACAGCACGTCCTCGACGCCGAACCCGATCGTGTCGGCCAGATCGAACAGGAACTTCGGCGTCCAGTACGCCGGATAGAACAGCCGCTCTGTCGCGGCGAACGGCAGCGAGGCGAGCGCCACCCGCTTCATCAGGCCGCGCAGGTCCGGGCGCGCGAGCCAGACGACGCCCCCCGGCACGAGGAAGAGCAGCGAGAGCACCAGGAACTCGTGGGCCATCGCGCCGCCCTCCTCACCGCGCGGCGAACACCAGCCGCGCCGTGACCGCGACGAGCGACAGCGTCGCCGCGCCCGCGGCCGCCACCCGGACGAGCAACCGGCGCGAGCCGGGCGGCGCCGGCCGCGCCAGCAGCACGACGAGCGACGCCGCCGCCGGCACGAGGAGCCACGCGCCGGGGCGCAGCCCCGCCGCGCCGAGGCCGATCGGCGCGAGCGCGAGCGACAGCCCGTTCAGGAGCACGACGCACAGCGCGGCCCGCTCCCCGCCCACGCGCACGGGCAGCGTCCGCTTGTCGCTCGCGCGATCCGAGGGCTCGTCGGGGAGCGCCGTCGCGATCGCGCAGCCGAGGTGGCTCGGCAGCAGGAACGCGAGCAGCGCGAAGGGGAACCGCTCGAGGTCGCCCCCCTGCGCGACGTAGCCGTAGAGCGGCAGGACCGCGCCGACGCCCACCATCTGGAGCAGCTCGCCGCCGCCGCGGTACGAGAGGCGGAGCGGCGGGTAGCTGTAGGCCCAGAGCAAGAGGAGCGCCGCGATCGCGAGCGGCACGAGGAGCGGGGCCGACCGCGCCGCCGCGAGCCACGCCGAGACGGCCACGAGCGCCGCGGCGCAGGCGACGGCGGCGGCGCCGAGCGCGCGCGGCGAGAGGCGCCCCTCGACGAGCACGCGCGAGCCGCCCGAGAAGGGCGTGGCGGTGCGGTTGTGGCGGTCGGTCTCCTGGTCGGCGACGTCGTTGGCGTAGACGATGAAGAGCTGGTCGAGGAGGCCGAACAGGTGGACCGCCGCGAGCGTCGCGAGGTCGAGCGGCCGGCCGGATGCGCGCGCGCCGAGGAGCTGCCCGAGCAGCAGCGGGAGCGCGATCGTCGGCTGCGAGGCGAGCCGCGACGCCCGGAGCCAGGCCCGGAGCGCCCCCGGCCCGGCGCTCATCGCCTGTCGCCCCGCGACAGGCCGAGGCGGTCGGCCAGCTTGGCGCGCAGCTCGGTGAAGGGCAGGTCCCAGCGGCGCTCGCCGTCGAGGCGCCAGGCCTTGAGCGGGAGGAGATCGACCTGGGCGAGGAGGTAATGGATCTGCGACTCCTCGCGCGGCTCGCGGATGAACGAGAACGGGTTGCGGAACTCCCGGCCGTTCAGCTGCGCGTACTTTCGATCGTTGCTGGCCACGAGCTCGAGGAGCGCCCTCTGCCGGTCGTCGAGGTAGTCGAAGAACGCGAGGTCGAACGGCCCGACGCCCGCGCGCTCGTCCGGCTTGCGCATCACCCAGCGGGCCCAGTCGTAGCCGTAGAGGAAGTCGTGCGCGTAGCGGAAGCGCAGCTTCGACTTGTTGCCGAAGCCGACGCAGAGCGACACGACGCGCCGGGCGAAGTCGCCGATCGCGGGCGCGCTCCCGGCCTGCCACAGGCAGCAGGCCAGGTAGTCGATGTCCCAGAAGATGTTGTCGGGGAAGTTGTCGGCGACCGCGCAGATCACCTCGCCGAGCGCGCTGGCGAAGGCGCGCGCGCGCCCTTCGTCGTCGCTGCCGTCCACGATCTGCTCGACGAGCGCGACGGGGGTGGGCGCGCACGACCGACCCGGGGCGACCGACGCCCGCGCGCCGAGCAGCGGCGTGAGGCGCGCGAGCTCGTCGCGCGCGTCGCCGGGGAGGACCGGGCTCCCGCTCACGTCGGCCCCCCGCCGGCGCGGAGCCCGGCGGCGAGCACCGCCGCCGCCAGCGCGGCCGTCCCCCACCAGATCGCGCGGTGCAGCTCGCGCTTGTAGGCCGCCTGCGCGGCGAAGGCGTTGGTCACCGCCGCCGGGCTCTTCCGGACGCCCCGCGCCCGGAAGTAGAGCGCGATGGACGCCGCGGGCGCGACCGACCAGGGCGGCGGGGCGGCGCCGCCGAGGAGCGACGCCGCGGGCCAGAGGGCCGCGCCGAGGCCGAGCAGGGCCTCCGCGGCCCTCCGCGTCGCCGCGTTGCCGAGGAGCGTGGCGACCGTGCGCTTGCCGCCGGCGCGGTCGCTCTGCTCGTCGGACAGCCCGCTGGCCAGGGCGCTCGCCAGGGCGCAGAGGAGCAGGCCCGGCAGGAGCGCGGCGAGCCACGGCGGCGCCCACGCGCCGCACTGGGCGTAGGCGTGCAGGAGCGGGAGGACGCCGCCGACGCCGGCCATCTCGAGGAGCTCGCCGCCGCCGCGGTAGTTGAGCCGGAGCGGCGGCAGCGTGTAGGCGCCGAAGACGAGGAGGGCGAGCGCCGTCAGGGGGAGCAGGAGCGGGCGATCCAGGGCGACGCCGGCTCCCCAGGCGACGAGCAGCGCGGCGGCGCCCGCCCCGAGGCCGGCGAGGAGGAGGGCGCGGGCCGGGAGGATGCCGTCCGGGATGGTCTTTGGCGAGCAGCCGTCCGGGAACATGCGCCGCTTGATGGCGTCGACCTCGCGGTCGCCCCAGTCGTTGAGGAGCACGATGAAGGCGACGTCGGCGACCGTCCACAGCGCGCCGAAGGCGAGCGCGCCCGCGTCGATCCGGCCGGCGACGGCCGCGCCGACGGCCTGTCCGCACAGGGCGGGGACGAGCACCTTGGGCCAGCTCGCGGGCTTGAGCGCATACCGCCACCGCGCTCCAGGGCTCATCGACTCGACGCGCATGGATCAGGTTCTCCTGCTGCTAGCACAAGAACCTCCGCGCTTTGCGGGCCACATGAGATCGGTCCGCGACGGGGGGCGCCCTGCGCTGGACGGCGCGGCGCCGCAGGGCCGCCCCGCGCCTGGGAGCGACGCCGCGGTGCGGCGTTTCCTTCGCCGCCGATCTGCGCCACCTTATCCCCGACTCCCGGACTCCCCGACGGCCTCGACACGCGACCTCGTGCGGTACGCCCCCCTCCCCTCCCAGAGCCCCGCCGGCGCGCCCCCGCGCCGCGCTCCCGAGCCGCGCCCCGCACCCCTGCGCCGCGCTCCCGAGCCGCGCCCCGCGCCCGCGCGCCGCGCTCCCGAGCCGCGCCCCGCGCCCGCGCGGAGGCGCCCGTGAGCGCGGGCGCGGCCTGGGCGCGCGGCGCGCGGGAGCTCGCGGACGAGCCCGCCCGCCGCCGCATCCGCGAGGACCTCCGGACGACGCTCGTCGTCGAGGCCGCCGCGGGCACGGGCAAGACGACGGCGCTCGTGTCGCGGATCGTCGCCGTGCTGCGGAAGGCGCCCGAGGAGGGCGGCGGGACGCTCGATCGCATCGTCGCGGTCACCTTCACGGAGAAGGCGGCGGGCGAGATGAAGCTGCGCCTGCGGGCCGAGATCGAGCGGGCGCGCGGCGACGCGAGGTCCGGCCCGGCGGAGCGCGCGCGGCTCGACGAGGCGCTCGCGCACCTGGAGGCGGCCCGCATCGGGACGATCCACTCGTTCTGCGCCGACCTCCTGCGCGAGTGGCCGGTCGAGGCGCTGGTCGACCCGCTGTTCCAGGTCGCGGCCGCGGAGCAGGCCGAGGCGCTCTTCGATCAGGCCTTCGACGCCTGGTTCCAGCGCACCCTGAACGACCCGCCCGAGGGCGTGCGCCGCGTCCTGCGCCGGCGCCCGCGCGACGGCGCGCAGGGCCCGCGCGACCTGCTCCGGAGCGCGGCGTGGAAGCTCGCCGAGCACCGCGACTTCACGCGCCCCTGGCGCCGCGATCCGTTCGACCGCGAGCGCGCCATCGACGAGCTCATCGATCGCCTCGCGGCGCTCGCGGACCTCGGCGCCGAGGCCGACAGGGAGGGCGACTACCTCGCGCAGAGCCTCAGGAACCTCGACAGGTACCTCGCGGAGCTCCGCCGCCGCGAGGAGGTGACGGGCGGGCGCGATCACGACGGGCTGGAGGCCGAGCTCGGCGAGATCGCCCGCTGGAAGGAGTGGCGCTGGAAGGGCTCGGGCAAGGCGTTCGGCGCGGATCTCTCGCGCGCCGAGGTGCTCGCGCAGCGCGACCGGGTGAAGGACGAGCTCGACGCCGTGCTCACGGCCGCGAGCGCCGACCTCGCGGCGTGCCTCTCGCGCGAGCTCCGGCCGCCGATCGAGGCGTACGACGCGCTCAAGGCGCGCGCCGGCAAGCTCGACTTCCTCGACCTGCTCCTCTGCGCGAGGAACCTCCTCCGCTCGAGCCGCAGCGTCCGCGAGGAGCTGAACCTGCGCTTCTCGCACCTCTTCGTCGACGAGTTCCAGGACACCGACCCGCTCCAGGCGGAGATCCTGCTCCTGCTCGCGGCCGACGACCCGGCCGAGGCCGACTGGACGCGGGCGCGCCCGGTGCCCGGGAAGCTGTTCGTCGTCGGCGATCCGAAGCAGTCGATCTACCGCTTCCGCCGCGCCGAGGTCGCGCTCTACGAGGCGACGAAGGCGCGGCTCGTCGCCTGCGGCGCGAGCGTGCTGTACCTGTCGACGAGCTTCCGCAGCGCCCCGTCGATCCAGGAGGCCGTCAACGCGGCGTTCGCGCCGCTCATGCAGGGGGGCGACGGCGAGGGCGCGGCGAGCCAGGCGCGGTACGTCGCGCTCGAGCGGTTCCGGGACGACCCGGAGGGGCAGCCGACGGTGATCGCGCTGCCGGTGCCGCGGCCGTACGGCGACTACGGCAAGATCTCGGATTTCCGGGTGCGGCAGTCGATCCCGGACGCGGTGGGGGCGTTCGTCCACCACCTGATCCACGCCGGCCGGGGCTCTGGCGCGGGCGAGCGGCGCTGGACGGTGACCGAGCGCGAGCGCCCGAGCCAGCGGGTGCCGCTCGAGGCGCGGCACATCTGCCTCCTGTTCAAGCGCTTCCAGACGTTCGGGGAGGACGCGACGCGCGCGTACGTGCGGGCGCTCGAGGCGCGGCGGATCCCGCACGTGCTCGTGGGCGGGCGGTCGTTCCACGATCGCGAGGAGGTGATGGCCGTGCGGAGCGCGCTGCTCGCGATCGAGTGGCCGGACGACGAGCTCAGCGTGTATGCGACGCTGCGCGGGCCGCTGTTCGCGCTGACGGACGACGTGCTGCTCCTGTACCGCGACCGGTTCCAGCGCCTGCACCCGCTGTTCGCGCCGGACGAGGCCGCGCTGGATCTCGCGGTGGAGGGCGGGGCGCGGCCGCTCCGGGAGGTCGCGGAGGCGCTCGCGGTGCTCGGGCGGCTGCACCGCGAGCGCAACCGGCGGCCGATCGCGGACACGATCGGCGGGCTGCTCGACGAGACGCGCGCGCACGCGGGCATCGCGATCTGGCCGACGGGGGAGCAGGCGCTCGCGAACGTGCTGCGGGTGATGGATCTCGGGCGGCGGTTCGAGGCGGGCGGGGCGACGTCGTTCCGGGCGTTCGTCGAGCGGCTCGAGGCGGACGCGGAGCGGGGCGAGGTGGCCGAGGCGCCGGTCGTCGAGGAGGGGACGGAGGGGGTGCGGATCATGACGGTGCACCGGGCCAAGGGGCTCGAGTTCCCGGTGGTGATCCTGGCGGATCCCGCGTCGCCGGCGGTGTACCAGAACCCGTCGCGGCACGTGGATCCGGCGCTCGGCCTGTGGGCGGAGCCGATCGCGGGCTGCGTGCCCGCGGAGCTCGTCGAGCGCCGCGACGAGGTGCTGCGCCGCGATCGCGAGGAGGCGGTGCGGCTCGCGTACGTGGCGGCGACGCGGGCGCGCGAGCTCCTGGTGGTGCCCGCGGTGGGCGACGCGCGGCCCGGGGACGGCTCGAGCGACGGCTGGCTCGACGTGCTGCACCCGGTGCTCTACCCGGCGCCGCGCGAGCGGCGGAGCGCGCGGCCGGCGGCCGGCTGTCCGCCGTTCGGGAGCGACACGGTGCTGGAGCGCCCGGCGCGGTGCGAGGCCGACGAGCGCGACGCGGTGGCGCCCGGGGAGCACACGCCGATGGCGGGGTCGCACCGCGTCGTGTGGTGGGATCCGGCGACGCTCGAGCTGGATCGCGAGCCGGAGGCGGGGCTGCGGCAGCAGCGGATATTGCAGGCGGACGCGAGCGGCGCCGGGGCGGCGGCGGGCGCCGGCGTGGCGGGCGCGGGGGCCGGCGCGGCGGGGGCCGGCGCCGCGGCGGCGGGAGCCGGCGCGGCGGGGGCCGGCGCCCCGGCAGGGGCCGGGGCACCGGCGAACGGGCGGGCGCTGGGCGGAGAGCTCGGGCAGCGCGGGCACGAGGTGTGGCAGGAGGCGCGGCAGCGGGCGATCCGCGACGGCTCGGTGGCGGCGGTCCGCGTGAAGACGGCGACGGAGATCAGCCACGAGGCGGCGCGGGCGGCGGCCGAGGAGGCGACCGCCGGGGCGGCGGGCGCCGCGGGGCCGACGGGCGGCGGCGGGGCGGTGCGGGAGAAGCGGGCGGACGCGCTGCCGGTGATCTCGTTCGAGCAGACGGCGATCGCACGCGAGGGCCGGCCCTACGGCAAGCGGTTCGGGACGCTCGTGCACGCGGTGCTGGCGGAGGTCGACCTCCGGGCCGGCGAGGACGAGGTGCGGGCAGTGGCCACCGCGCAGGCGCGGCTGCTCGGCGCGCCGGCGGAGGAGCTCGACGCCGCGGTGGCGGCGGCGGTCGCGGCGCTCGAGCACCCGCTGCTCCGGCGCGCGGCGGAGAGCGCGGCGCGCGGCGCGTGCGAGCGGGAGACGCCGCTGCTCCTGCGGCTCGAGGACGGGACGATCGCCGAGGGGGTCGTCGACCTCTCGTTCCGGGAGAGCGTGGGCGACGTGGGCGTCTGGACCGTTGTCGATTTCAAGACCGGCTCGGACGCGGGCACCGCGCACGCGGCGCAGGAGGCGCAGGTGCGGCTCTACGTGCAGGCGATCGCGGAGGCGACGGGAGAGAGGGCGAGAGGGGTGGTGCTAAGGGTGTGAGGGGCGCGCGTCGCCTGGGCGGGCGCCACGGGTGGTATGATCGGCCTCATGGGTTCGAGGTCGACCGCGGAGATCCTCCAGCCTGAGCCGATGACGCTCGAGCAATGGGCCGACCTGGACGAGGACGAGCCCGGCGAGCTGGTGGATGGCCGCCTCGTGGAGGAAGAGGTTCCGACGACGCTGCACGAGGCCGTGGTGAGCTGGCTGATCGAGGTGCTGCGCGCATGGGCTCGGCCGCGGGGCGGCTGGGTGTTCGGGTCGGAGCACAAGCTCGCCGTGTCGGCGCAACGCGGACGCAAGCCCGACGTGTGCATGTACGCCCCTGGCACGCGCCTTCGAGGCCGCGACGCGCTCTCCCGGATCCCCCCGGGTGGTGGCGGTCGAGGTGCTCTCGCAGCGGGCGCGCGACGTGCGGCGCGACCGCATGGAAAAAGCGATCGAGTATGCGCGGTTCGGGGTGCGCTGGTACTGGCTGGTGGATCCCCCTGCGCAGCTCGTCGAGCTGTACGAGCTCGGGCCCGATGGGCGTTACGTCCATGTGCTCCCGGCCTCGCAGGGCAAGGTGCGCGTGGAGGGCCTGGATGGGCTGGAGCTCGATCTCGATGCGCTGTGGGCCGAGGTGGCGCCGCTCATGGACGACGAGGAGACCGGGGCCGAGCGCGACGACGGGTGAACGGGACCGCGTCGGTCCGTCGCCGCCCGGGCGAGGGCGCCATCGCGAGCGCGGAATGCGGCCCGGAGACAGTCCCCGTGGCCCGGATCCCGCTCGCATCATCCTGACGCGAAAGCCCATCTCAGGCGAGATCCCAGATCATCCGGCAGCCCTCCCCGGAACTCAGAGATGGAGCCCCGCCGCCGCGCGCCGTGCCCGCGGGGTGACATCCCATGACGCCGACCCCTCACGACGCCCTGTTCAAGTCCACATTCAGCCAGCCCGAGCACGCCGCCGCGGCGCTCCGTCAGGTGTTACCCGCTGCCCTGGCCGCCCGCATCGATTTCGCGTCGTTGGCGCTCCAGTCCGGCAGCTTCATCGACGAGGAGCTCGCCGCGACCCACAGCGATCTGCTCTTCTCCGCCAGGCTGGCGCACGCGCCGCTGTTCATCTACGTGCTCTTCGAGCACCAGAGCACGACGCACCCGCTGATGGCGTTTCGGCTGCTCGAGTACATGGTCCGCATCTGGAAGGACCACCTGGAGCGCCACCCCAGATCGACGCGTCTTCCGGCCATCCTGCCGGTGGTTCTGCACCACAGCGACGCCGGCTGGACCGCGGCGGTCGCGTTCCAGGACCTGATCGACCTGCCGCCGGAAATGCTGCGGCTGGCGGCGGAGTACGTGCCGCACTTCCGTTTCGTGCTGGACGACATCAGCGCGGAGACGGACGAGGCGCTGCGGGCGCGGGCGATGACGGCGCTGGGGCGACTGGTGCTCTGGTGCTTCCGGCATGCCCGCCGCCCCGAGGAGCTCGTGGCGCGGCTGTCCGGCTGGTACGAGGTGGTCCGGGAGGTGCGCGGCGCGCCCGGCGGTGGGGCTGCGCTGTCGCGCGTGTGGCGGTATATCTTGAACATCGCCGACCCGGTCCGGCCGCGGGAGCTGCTCCAGCGGCTGCTCGTGGCGGCGGGGCCGGAGGCCGAGGAGGAGATCGTGACCATCGCAGACTACCTTCGCGAGCAGGGCCGCCTTGCGGGCGAGCGGGAGGGCCGCCTCGCGGGCGAGCGGGAGGGCCGCCTGGAAGGGCAGCGAAGCACGTTGCTGAAGCAGCTCCGGCTGCGCTTCGGCGAGCTGCCGGAGCCGGTCGTGGCGCGCGTCCGCGCCGCCGACGCCGCGCAGATCGAAGGCTGGACCGAGCGCATCCTCACCTCGCCCACCCTCGACGACTGCCTGACGTGACGCTCACGCAGCTCCTCCGCTCAGCCCGGCGGAGCCGCAACGCTCCCACCTCAGCGCGTCGCAGCAGCCATTGCCGGGCGAGCGGTACATCACCGTAAGATCCCGCAGGCTCCCCTGTTTCATGCCCATGACCCCGCCTGCCCCGCGCCTCTGGCCTCTGCTGCTCCTCTTGATGGGCTGCGCCGGCAGCGAGCCCGCCCCCGCGGGTCCCCCTCGCCCGGGCGCCGACGACCCCTGCGCGCCGGGTGGAGCGCTGCGGTCGGCTCGCCGCAACGTCGTGGCCACCACGGCCACTCCGGACGGCCAGATCATCGACTGGATCCCGATCACCTCCCAGACGCCCGACGGCAAGATCGCTTCGCCTCCCGCGCCGCCGGCGAGCCCCGGCGGCGCCGCACCGGCGCGCTCTCCGGCCGCGACCGCGGTCCAGCTCGGGCCGAGAGGGCCGGCCGGCACGGTGCCTGTGCTGCGCCCTCGGCGACCGCAATGCGATTGCTCGCCCGGCTACATCCAGCAAGCCGACGGCTCGTGCGCGGAGCTCGCCTCGCGCTGCTCGGGGGAAGGAGCGATGGCGTCCGGCAAATCGTTCACCGCCTGCTGCCCGGAGCTCTCCCGCATTCCCGCGATGGATCGCATCGATGGCCAGTGCGTGATCACGGCCCCCGACGCGCACCTCTGCGCAAAGTGCGGCGACGGCGCCTGCGGCGCGGGCGAGAACGACTGCAACTGTCCGAGCGACTGCCACGCACCCCGTCCGGACCATGGCGGCGGTCCCGACGGAGGCGTCCAGGGCCGCGACGACCTCGACGGACGCTCCGCGCCCTCGACGGACGCTCCGCGCCAGGAGCGCCTGTCTTCCTCGACAACGTCACCGTTCTCCACTACCAGCATCGCGTCGCCGTCGCGTGTCATGGCAGAGACGCACCTCCCCTCCTCCGAGCTCGCCGCCCTCCACGCACGCTCGCCGGGAGGCGCTGCCGCCGAGGCGCGCCCCGTGGACGCCACGACATGGCACGTCAGCCCGTGAGCGCCCTCCTCGCCGCCATCGAGCGGTTCTACGATGCCGTCCCTCGACGGCGCGCTGACGCCGAGGACCACGGGCCGCTGACCCTCTTCGTCCGCCGCGGCGACGGCTGGCCCTACTATGCCCGCCCCACCCTGGACCATCCTGGACCCGTGTCGCCGGAGGACGTGGCCTCCGTGCGCGCGCGTCAGCGGGAGCTCTCCGTTCCGGAAGCGTTCGAGTGGGTGCTGGAGACCACCCCGGGGCTCGACGCCGCTGCCGAGGCGGCCGGCCTCCTGGTCCAGCGCTGCCCGCTGCTCGTGCTCTCCGGTGAGCCCGTCCAGATGCCTTTGCCGGCGGACCTCTCGCTGTCGCTCGTCACCCCCGGGGACCCGGATCTCGCCGCCGTGCAGGCCGTCGCGCACGTCGCGTTCGGCGCGCTCAGCACCGCGGCAGGCCCCGCGGGACCGGCGGAGCGGGACGCCACAGCGGCCGCGCTCCCGGCCGGACACGCGGCCTCATGGCACGCGTCGCTCGTCGAGGGGACGCTGGTGCACGCCGCCGCCCGCGGTCGCCACGGCGCGCTCGCCGGTCCGCTGTGCGCGGGCAGCTACCAGCACGCAGGAGGCGTGGCCGAGATCGTCGGCGTGGGGACGCTGCCGGCGGCCCGGCGGCGAGGGCTCGCCGCCGCGGTCACCGCGATCCTGGCCCGCCACGCCCTCGACGCCGGCCATCGCACGGTGTTCCTTTCCGCTCAGAACGACGATGTCGCCCGCGTTTACGAGCGGGTCGGGTTCCGTCGCATCGCCACCGCGTGCATCGCAGAGCCACCCGAGAAGGCGTAGCCCGGAGCTCCACCGCGACCTCCGTCAGCCGGCGGCAGCGTGGTAGTCCGGCCCCGCTTCCCCGCGCAGGATCTCGGTCTCTACAACGGAAACGTCCCGCAGGTGCGCCACCGCCCCGAGCTCGCCGTCACGGCGATACGCCGAGAAGGCTTGTTCGTCCGGAAAGGTGACGATGTGAACCTCCTTCAAGCTCACCCCCGCGCTGTCTGGCGCGGTCACCACGGTCCGCTCGATCGCGCCGCCATACCGTGCCATCACGGCCGCGGCCTTCCTCTCGTAGGCGCGGAACGCGTCGAGCGCCTCGCACCGAACCGTGAGGATCACGACCAGCGTCATCGGGACACCCATGCTCGCGCGACGCAGCCGCAGGAGCACAAAGAAAAAAGAGCGCCCATTCGACGGTGGGGGGGGGAAACCGTCACGGGCGCTCTGCCCTACGTGATAAGCAGGATGCGGGCCAGGGGATGCCCCCTGGTTTCCCGCGCATTTTCCTGGGGAGGTCAGCGTACCCCTTTCGTTCCTGAAATCGGGGCATGCAACCCTGGCATCTCGGGATCTGCAGGCTGACGAGGGGCGCCCGCCCGGCGAGCGGCGCTGCAGATGGCCATCCCGCGGCGGCGATCGTCACCGGGCCAACACGATGCGACGATGGCGCGACGCCGACATGGTGGCTCGGCGGGGCGGCAGCCCCTCCTTCGGCGTCTCGTTCGAGAACCGGTATCCAGAGCACCTGTCCTTCCTCACCCTTCACGCGCCGGTGGACGACACGTTCCCAGGACGGCCGGCTCGGGAGCGCTGCTGGCCGCGCCGCTCCCGGACAGCGCGGCCGCCGCGCGCCGCCGCGCGCTCGAGTCGGCGCGACGACGGCGCGCGCGCCCGCGTGCGTCGTTGACATCGCCGCCAGGATTGCTCCAATGCGAGCGCCCGCCCCGCGCTTGTCCGAACGAGGAGGCATCCGATGCGGCACTTTCTGACGACGATGGACTACACCCGCGCCGAGATCGAGGGCCTCCTCGAGCGTGCGCAGCGCTTCAAGCGGCGGCCGATCGAGCCGCGCCTCAAGGATCGCACGATCGCGCTCGTCTTCTTCAACCCGTCGCTGCGCACGCGCACCTCCTTCGACGTCGGCATCCGGGAGCTCGGCGGCCACGCGGTCGTGCTGGAGCCCGGCCGGGGCGCCTGGCCCATCGAGTTCGACGACGGCGCCGTGATGGACGGCGAGCCGGAGGAGCACGTCCAGGAGGTCGCCCGCGTGCTCTCGCGCTACGCCGACCTCATCGGCGTGCGCGCGTTCCCCAGGTTCCAGCGCTGGGAAGAGGATCGCCAGGACAAGGTGCTCCAGGGCTTCGCCCGGCACGCCACCGTGCCCGTCATCAACCTCGAGACCATCACCCACCCCTGCCAGGAGCTCGCGCTCGCGCTCGCCATGAAGGAGCGCCTCGGCCGCCTCGACGGCAAGAAGTTCGTCCTCACCTGGACGTACCACCCGCGCCCGCTCAACACCGCAGTCGCAAACTCCGCGGTCCTCATCGCCTCCAAGCTCGGCATGGACGTCACCCTCCTCTGCCCCGGCGAGGAGTACCACCTCGACGACCGTTACCTCGACGCCGCCAGGAAGAGCGCGGCGGAGAGCGGGAGGAAGCTCACCATCACCTACGACATCGAGTCCGCCTACCGCGGCGCCCACGTCGTGTACGCGAAGAGCTGGGGAGCGATTCCCTACTTCGGGCGCTGGGAGCAAGAGAAGCCCATCCGCGACAAGCACAAGCACTTCATCGTCGACGAGCAGAAGATGGCGCTCACCGCCGGCGGGCTCTTCTCCCATTGCCTCCCGGTCCGGCGCAACGTCAAGGTCACGGACGCGGTGATCGACTCCCCCGCCTCCATGGTCATCGACGAGGCCGAGAACCGGCTGCATGTCCAGAAGGCCGTGATGGACGTGCTGGCGAACGGGTGGTGACCGCGATGGGCTCGACGCAAGATGTCATCGTCCGCCTGCTCAGGAACCTCGGCAGCCGCAAGGAGGTCGAGCAGTACCTGAAGCAGTACGCGGCCGTCGATCAGCAGAAGTTCGCCGTCATCAAGGTGGGCGGCGCCATCCTCGACGAGGACCTCGAGGCGCTCGCGACCTCGCTCGTGTTCCTGAACCAGGTCGGCCTGTACCCGATCGTCATCCACGGCGCCGGGCCGCAGCTCGACCGGGCGCTCGCCGAGGCGGGCATCCCGACCGAGCGCGTCGACGGGCTGCGCGTCACGACGCCGCGCGTCCTGGAGATCGCCCGCCGCGTCTTCCTCCGCGAGAACCTGCGGCTCGTCGAGGCGCTCGAGGAGATGGGCACGCGCACGCGGCCGATCACGGCGGGCGTCTTCGAGGCGTCGCTGCTGGACGAGGAGCGCCTCGGTCTCGTCGGCAGGATCCAGCGCGTCCATGTCGACGCGGTGAGATCCAGCCTGCGCGCGGGGCACCTGCCGATCCTCGCCTGCCTCGGCGAGACGCCGGGCGGGCAGATCGTGAACATCAACGCGGACGTGGCCGCGCGCGAGCTCGCGCTCGCGATCCAGCCGTTCAAGATGATCTTCCTCACGAGCGCGGGCGGCCTGCTCGACGAGCACGGGCGCATCATCTCGGCCATCAACCTCGAGGAAGATTACGCCGGCCTCCTCGCCCAGCCCTGGTTGAACGACGGCGTGCGGCTCAAGCTGCGGGAGATCAAGCTCCTGCTCGACGGGTTGCCGGCGACCTCGTCGGTCTCGATCACGGCGCCCGATCACCTGGCGAAGGAGCTCTTCACGCACACGGGCTCTGGCACCCTCGTCCGCCGCGGCGAGCGGATCCTGCGGCACGACACGCTCGACGGCATCGACCGCGGCCGGCTGCGCGATCTGCTCGAGGCGTGCTTCCAGCGGCAGCTCGACGCGCACTACTTCGACAAGAAGTCGTTCTACCGCATCTACCTGTCCGACTCGTACCGGGCGACGGCGATCCTCACGCTCGACTCGAGCAACAGGGCGCCGTCGACGCCGTACCTCGACAAGTTCGCGGTGACCACGGAGGCGCAGGGCGTGGGCATCGGCGGCTCGCTCTGGACGCGGATGAAGAACGAGAACCCGCGGCTGTTCTGGCGCGCGCGGAACGGCAACGAGATCAACCCGTGGTATTTCCAGCAAGCCGAGGGCAGCTACCGCAACGAGAACTGGACGGTGTTCTGGTACGGGCTATCGAGCTTCGACGACATCCGCGCCTGCATCGATCACGCGCTGTCGTTGCCCGCGACCCTGCGCCATCACGGCACGGCCGAGCTCTGAGGGCGCGCCGTCCTCGCCCCGCGCGGCGCGATGCCGCGCGCGGGCTCAGGACGACGCGCCGCGGCTGCGCGCGGGCTCGGGGCGGTTCGGCTTCGCCTCCGGCGCGCCCGCCTTGGCGGGGGGCTCGCGCGTCTCGCCGGCCGGTGCGCCCGGCGGGGAGGACTCCGGCGGCTGCGAGGGCGGCGCGGAGCTCGACCTCTTCTCGGCGCCGCGCGCCCTCGTAGCACGGCGGGACGAGCGCTTCGGCTTCGCCGGCGCGGCGAGCTCCTCCGGGGGGCGCGGCTTCTTGAGGGCGCGGGGCGGCAGGAGCTCCGAGTCGACGGCCACCTTCTTCGCCATGAAGATCGCGGCGTCGAGCCGGGAGAAGCTGCGCTTTCGATAGAACCTGAGCGCGCCGATGTTGTTCTCGGCGACCTCCAGCACGAGGTGGGTGCACCCGCGGAGGCGCGCGAGGTGCTCGAGCTGCTCGAGGATGAAGGCGCCGACGCCGCGGCCCTGGTACTCGGGGTGGACCGCGAGCTCCTCGACGAAGAGCGGGCGCATGTCGTGCTTCGTGAAGTACCGCTCGTTCATCCAGTTGTCGGTGCCGGTGATCTCGAACGCGCACTCGGCGTAGCCGACGATCTCCTGCACCTGGTCTTGACGGACCTCGAAGAGGAGCTGCTCGACCCCTTCTTCTTCGTAGACCTCCAGGAACCGCTTCTTGGAGCGTGGCCGCTGGTACTCGACCGTTTCCCGGTTCACGTCCCGGAACACCTTCTTGAGAAACTCCCAGACGCGGTTCAGGTCGCGTCGGTGAATCCGGCGGACGTGGATGAGGCTCTCCTGCCCGGTCTCGGGGGAGCTCGACGCGGCCTTGCTCATTGTCGCGTGCAGCCTACAGGACGGAGGCGGTAAGGGGACATCGCGACGAGCGCCATGTTTCGTCGCGCCGCGCCGTGGAGGGTCTTGCCGGGCGGCCCGGCCCGGCCGGGCCGTGCTCGTCGCGCCGCGCCGTGGAGGGTCTTGCCGAGCGGCCCGGCCCGACCGGGCCGTGTTCGTCGCGCCGCGCGGGGACCCCGCCGTGTAACTACGCCGCCGAGTGCGGGCCGACCTGCTGGAGGCGCGCGTTGATGACGTCCCAGTTCAGGCCGGAGAGCACGTTGGCCACGTAGTCCGCCTTCTTGGTCTGGTAGTCCGCGAAGTAAGCGTGCTCCCAGGCGTCGATGGCGACCATGATATGCGTGTTCGCAAACAGGCCCACGTCGTGCTCGGTCCGGATGAGGTTGTTGAAGAGCTTCTTCTCCTGATAGTCGTACACGAGCACCGTCCAGCCGTGGGCGCTCATGAGCGCCGCCTTCGCGTCAGCCAGCCAGTTGTCGAAGCTGCCGAACGACGCCTCGATGAGCTGCTTCGACTTCGCGCTCGGCTGCGTCGAGCCGTTGCCGATGTTCTCGAAGTAGAGCTCGTGGAGCACCGTGCCGTTGAAGGCCACCGGCTCGCGGCGCTTGAGCTCGCTGTACGCGTTGTACGAGTAGTTCGGCGCGCTCCGGTCAGCCTTGCCGAGCTGCTCCCAGATCTCGTTGAGCTTCTTCACGTAGCCCTGGTACAGGGTGAAATGCGCCTTGAGCTGCAGATCACTCAACCCCTTGGCGTTGCCGCCGAGGAGGTGGTCGAAGTTCTTCGGTTCGCGGGCCATGGATGCCTCCTGACGAGTGCCGCGAGCAGCGCGTGCCGCGGGGTCAAGTCGCCGCTCTACCGCTGCTGCTGTCCGGTAGCAACCCTGGCGTGGCGGTGACACACGGCCGCCTCGACGCCGGACACCGGAGCTCCATGAGGGAAATCCGTACACCAGCGCAGGGCGCGCCGTGATTCGGGTGCAGGCGCCGCTCCGGTGCTCGGCGCGCGCCAGGTGAGCCCGCTCCCGATCGCACGCGAGCGCCGCGCACATGCGCCTGCGGCCGTCGGGCGGTCGGAGGTGCGCTGTGCCCCGCCATCGAACCGGCCCCGACGCCGGCAGGCGCCCGGAAACCTCGCGAAACATTGAACGCCGTGCCCGTTTCGGTCGATACTTCCCGGGCTTGCTGTTCCTTCCCGCAAGGAGGCGACCTCGTTCCATGCCGGCTCGTACACAGGGGACCCATCCGACGGCCGCGCTCGCGGCGGCGCTGTGCCTGCTCGGCGCAGCGGACCGCGCCGAAGCACAGGAACCCGCGAGACCCGAAGGGTTCGCGCTCGACAGGTTCCAGCCCGCGCCCGCCGGCGACAGGATGTTCGGAGTCCAATCCGCCTACACGGCAGGCGACAGCTCACCCCACATCATGCTCCTCGGCGATTATGCCCAGGATCCGCTCGTGTTGCGGAGGGAGTCGGGCAACGAGGAGATCGACGCCGGCAAGGTCGTCGGCAGCCAGCTCCTGCTCCACCTGAGCGCCTCGCTCTCGCTCTGGAAGCACCTCACGGTGAACGTCGATCTGCCGCTCGCGCTCCAGTCCGGCGACGGGGGGGCCGCCTCGGGCGCGGTGCTCGCGCCGCCGACCACGAGCGCGCTCGGGGACCTGCGGCTCGGCGCGCGCGCGACGCTCTACGGCGGCTACCACGACCCGTTCCAGATCGCGATCGCCGGCCACGTGTGGCTGCCGACCGGCAGCCCCGAGGCATACTCCGGCGACGGCGGCGTGCGCGGCGGGCCGCAGCTCGTCCTCGGCGGCCACCTCGATCGCGCGGTGTGGTCGCTCGCCGCGGGGCCGGAGTTCCGATCCGCCCGGCAGTTCGCCAACGTCGAGCAGGGGATGATGGTGCACTGGGGCGCCGGCGTCGGGCTGCTGCTCGACGACGAGCGGCGCCTGCAGATCGGGCCGGAGATCACCGGCTCCATCACGGTCTCCGACGTCCAGCAGCGCACCACCAACCTCGAGGCCCTGCTCGGCGGGCGCTACCGCTTCGCCGACGACTTCGAGGCCGGCCTCGGCATCGGCCCCGGCCTCACCGCCGGCGTCGGCACGCCGTCGTTCCGCGCCGCCGCCCTCATCGCCTACTCGCCCGAGGTGAAGCCGCCCGTGAAGGACCGGGACGGCGACGGCATCCCCGACGCGGACGACGCCTGCCCGGACGTCGCGGGCATCGGCAGCGCGGATCGCGCGAAGAACGGCTGTCCGCCGCCGAAGGACGCGGACACGGACGGCATCCTCGACGCTGTCGACGCCTGCCCCGCCGTGGCCGGCGTCGCCTCGCCCGATCCGAAGAAGCACGGCTGCCCGCCGCCCGGGGACCGCGACAAGGACGGCGTCCTCGACGACGTCGACGCGTGCCCGGATCAGGCCGGCCCGGCGAGCGACGACCCGAAGACGAACGGCTGCCCGCCGCCGCCCGATCGCGACAGCGACACGATCCCCGACCCGTCGGACGCGTGCCCGGAGATCCCCGGCGTCGCCACCACCGACCCGGCCACGAACGGCTGCCCGGGCGACACCGACGGCGACGGCATCCGCGACGACAAGGACGCCTGCCCGAACGAGAAGGGCAAGGCCGACGAGGATCCGAAGCAGAACGGCTGCCCGGTCGCGGTCCGCGTCACCGAGACCGAGATCGTCATCCTTCAGCAGGTGCAATTCGATACCGGGAAGGCGACCATCCGGCCGGTGAGCAACGAGCTGCTCGACGAGGTCGCGGGCGTGCTCAAGGACCACCCCGAGATCGTCAAGATCGAGGTCCAGGGCCACACCGACGACCGCGGCGCCCGCCAGTTCAACACGAAGCTCAGCCAGGCCCGCGCCGAGTCGGTGCTGAGGGCGCTCGTCGAGCGCGGCATCGCGATCGAGCGCATGCAGGCGAAGGGCTACGGGCCCGACGTCCCGATCGCGGACAACAAGACCGAGGCGGGGCGGCAGAAGAACCGGCGCGTCCAGTTCAACATCATCGAGAAGGCAAAGAAGCAGCCATAGGGCTGGAGGCTTCGATGGCAAAGCGATTGGCATACACGGGGCTCACCAGCGCCGCGCTGCTCGGGGCGCTCGCGGGGACCGCGAGCGCGCAGCCGTTCAACCGGATCCAGGTGGCGCAGCGGGGCGATTTCGTCCTCATCGGCAACACGCTCGCGCACGACTGCGCCTCGACAACGCCGGCGCCTGTCGTGGGCGCCGTCGGCGCGTGCGGCACGAGCTCGACGCTCAGCGACTCGGCGCCCGACATCTACTGGCGGTCCGACAGCCCCCTCGCCGGGCAGGCCGAGGCGAACAACACGATATCTCCCGCGGCCGCCCGCAGCACCGCGGTGCTCGGCCTCCCCACCGGCGCGCGGGTGACGCACGCGTACCTCTACTGGGCGGTGAGCCGCTCCTCGGGCTCGGCCGACCTCACCGTGACCCTGGATCGGCCCGCCGCCTTCACCTCCGAGGTGACGGGCACGCTCTCCGCCGAGACGGCGATCTCGGGCCTCACCCATTCCCAGGTGGTCGCCGACGTCACCTCGCTCGTGCAGGCGCGCGGCGCGGGCGCCTACCGCCTGAGCGGCATCTCCAACGCCGCCGCCCTCAACGGCGTGAACCAGGCGTTCACGTTCGCCGGCTGGTGGATGGTCGTGCTCTACGAGCAGACGACCGCCCCCGCGCGGAACCTCGCCATCTTCGACGGGCTGGATCCGGTGATCGACGGCGTCACGGTGGACTGGACGGTCTCGGGGTTCGTCGTCCCCTCGGGCGGGGGCCAGGCGAAGCTCGGCGTCATCGGCTACGACGGCGACAGCTCGGCCGGCGACGCGCTCGAGTGGAACGACACGGCGCTGTTCGACGCGCAGAACCCGGCGAACAACTTCTTCAACAGCTCCCGCTCGTTCCTCGGCGCGATGATGTCCACGGCGGGCGACCTGCCGAGGCTCACCGGCGGGCCGCTGAGCATGAGCGGCATCGACATCGACGTGGTCCAGATCCCGTCCAATCTGCTCAGGGCCGGTGACACGGAGGCGCAGATCGGCGCGGTCGTCTCGGGCGCGGACAGCTACCTGCTCGGCGGCATCATCACGTCGGTGCCGACGCTCCTGCCGGATCTCTCCACCACGAGCAAGTCGGTCCTCGACCTCGACGGCGGCGGCGTCTCGCCCGGCGACACGCTCGAGTACACGATCATCGTCGCGAACACCGGGGACGATGAGGCCGCGGAGGTCGTGCTGAACGACCCGCTGCCCCCCGGCGTCACGTACGTGGCGGGCTCGCTCGAGATCGCCACGGGCCCGAACGCGGGCGGCGTCACCGACGCGGCGGGCGACGACGAGGGCGAGTACATCGCCGGCTCCAGGCGGATCCGCGTCCGGCTCGGCAACGGCGCCAGCGCGGCCAGCGGCGGATCGCTCGGCGTCGGCGAGACCACGACGGTGCGGTTCCGCGTCACCATCGACGAGGACACGGACGGCGAGATCGTGAACCAGGCCGTCGTCACCGGGCAGAGCCCCGGGGGCGGGGCCGCCCAGGACTACCCGACGGACGGCGACGGCGCCGCGCCGGGCGCGCAGCCCACGGCGATCCTCGTCGACAGCGACAGCGACGGGCTGAGCGACGGCGACGAGATCCGCGCCGGCACCGATCCGAACGACGCCGACTCGGACGACGACGGCATCGGCGACGGCGACGAGGAGCTCTGGGATCGCGACACCGACGGCGACGGCCTCGTGAACGCGCGCGACGTCGACAGCGACAACGACGGCCTCTTCGACGCGACGGAGCTCGGCCTCACGGACTGCAACGGGCCGGGGACGAACACGCTCGCGGGGCACTGCGTGCCCGACGGCGACGGCGGGGCGACGACGACCGATCCGCTGGACGCGGACACCGACAACGGCGGCATGCCCGACGGCTCGGAGGACGCGAACCTGAACGGCGTGCTCGACGCCGGCGAGACGGATCCGACGAGCGGGCGCGGCGGCGACGACACCCAGAACGCCGACGCGGACGGCGACGGGCTCAGCGACGCCCTCGAGGAGCACCTCGGCACGGCGCCGACCGACGCCGACTCGGACGATGACGGCGTGATGGACGGCGCCGAGCCGAACCCGACGGACGACAACGACGGCGACGGGCTGATCAACGCGCTCGACATCGACAGCGACAACGACGGCCTCTTCGACGGGACCGAGCTCGGCCTCGGCTGCACCGGACCGGGCACCGACGCGGCGGCGGGGCACTGCACGCCGGACGGCGACGCCGGCGCCACGAGGACGTCGCCGCTCGAGGCCGACACCGACCGCGGCGGCGTGACCGACGGCTCGGAGGACACGGACCTCGACGGCGTCGTCGACGCCGGCGAGACCGACCCCCGCGCCGGTCAGCACGCCGACGACCGGCTGGTCACGGACAGCGACGACGACGGGCTGAGCGACGGCCTCGAGGCAGCGCTCGGCACGGATCCGAACGACGCCGACACCGACGGCGACGGCGTGCGCGACGGGCTCGAGCCGAACCCGGCGGACGACACGGACGGCGACGGGCTCATCAACCCGCTCGACGTCGACAGCGACGACGACGGCCTCTTCGACGGCACCGAGCTCGGCCTCGGCTGCGACGGGCCCGGCACCGCGCCCTCGGGGCGCTGCGTCGCCGACGCGGACGCGGGCGCCACGCGGACGTCGCCGCTCGACGCGGACACGGACAACGGCGGCGCGACCGACGGCTCGGAGGACGCGAACCTGAACGGCGTCGCGGACAACGGCGAGACCAACCCGACCCGCGGCCACGGCGACGACGACGGCGGGAACGGCGACGCGGACGAGGACGGGCTGAGCGACGACCTCGAGGAGACGCTGGGCACGGACCCGGCCGACGCGGACTCCGACGACGACGGCGTGCAGGACGGGCACGAGCCGAACCCCAGCGACGACACGGACGGCGACGGGCTCGTCAACGCGCGCGACGTGGACAGCGACGACGACGGCCTGTTCGACGGCACGGAGCTCGGCCTCGGCTGCGACGGTCCGGGCACCGACGCCGAGGCGGGCCACTGCACGGCGGACGCCGACAGCGCGGTCACGACGTCGGCGGTCAGCCGCGACAGCGATCGGGGCGGCGCGACCGACGGCTCGGAGGACGCGAACCTGAACGGCGCGATCGAGGCGGGCGAGACCGATCCGAGCGCGGGCCACGGCGACGACGACGACCAGAACGCGGACGGCGACGGCGACGGGCTCGGCGACGATCTCGAGGTGTTCCTCGGGTCGGATCCGGCCGATCGCGACAGCGACGACGACGGCCTCTTCGACGGCGAGGAGCCGAACCCGAGCGACGACGGCGACGGCGACGGCCTGGCGGACATCCTCGACGCGGACAGCGACGGCGACGGCCTCTTCGATGGCACCGAGGCGGGGAAGGGCTGCGACGACGCGGACACCGACGCCGAGGCCGCGAGCTGCACGCCCGACGCGGACGGCGGGCTCACGACGACGAGCGCGGTAAATCCCGACACGGATCGCGGCGGCGTGGTCGACGGCGAGGAGGACCAGAACCACAACGGCGTGGTCGACGAGGGCAGCACCGAGACCGATCCGAACAACGCCGGCGACGATCGCGGCGATCGCGACGGCGACGGGCTCTCGAACAGCGAGGAGACGGAGCTCGGCACGGATCCGGACGACGCCGACAGCGACGACGACGGGGTGCTCGACGGCGAGGAGATCGATCGCGGCGCCGACACGGACGACGACGGGAAGATCAACGCGCTCGATCCCGACAGCGACGGCGATGGGCTCCTCGACGGGACCGAGATGGGCAAGGACTGCTCGCACGAGGACACCGACGTGAAGACCTGCGTGCCCGACGGCGACGGCGGGGACACCACGACCGATCCGACCGTGGCCGACACGGACGGCGGCGGCGCGATCGACGGCGAGGAGGACGCGGATCACGACGGCGTTGTCGACGAGGACGAGCGGGATCCGAACGACCCCTCGGACGACGTGCCCCCGGCGTGCGAGGAGGACGGCGATTGCGGGACCGGGATGGTGTGCGACGGGGCGACGAAGGAGTGCGTCGCGGGTTGCCGCGCTCCGGACGGGTCGATCGCTCCGTGCCCCACGGCGCCGCCGGGCGACGGCGTCCTTGTGCAGGGCGGCGGCTGCGCCTGCACGGTGGGCGCCGCCGACGACGGCAGCCGCTCGGCGCCGTGGGCCCTGCTCGCGGCCGGCGCCTGCGCCGCCGCGCTCCACCGCCGCCGCCGGCGGAGCTGAGCGCGCCTCCTGGACGGCGCCCCCGACGCGGAGCAGACGGGGGTGCCGGCGTTGTAAACCAGCACAGCCATTGCGATTTCTGACCACCCGGGCCGTCGCTGCCGGCGCGGTGACCCCGCCCGTCCGAGGTCGGCGCCCGCCCTCACCCGGGTTGCCCGCGCCGGCCTCGCTGCCCGGCTCGACGGCCCCGTCCTTCCCCAGCCCCCGGCCCGATACGCCGCGGGTTGCCATCTGCCGTCCGTGGCTTAACGATAATTTTTCACGGGAGAATGCATCTTGCTCCGACCTTCTGATTCCGTCGTCCGCGCCATCACGATCGATGGCGCCTTTCGAGTCATCACCGCGCTGACCACCGAGACGGTGCGCGGGGCGATCGCCGTCCAGTCGGCCACCGGCGCGACCGCGCAGCGGCTCGGAGAGCTGATCACCGGCGCCATCCTCGTGCGCGAGGCGATGGCGCCCAACCTGCGGGTGCAGGCGATCGTCAAGGGCGCGACCGGCCACGGGACGCTCGTGGCCGACTCGCACCCCGACGGCACGAGCCGCGGGCTCGTCAACCTCGGCAAGGGCGCCGCCGACGGCAGCACCGTGGAGGTCGGCGAAGGGTCGCTGCTCCAGGTCATGCGCACGCTCCCGAGCGGCATGCTCCACCAGGGCGTCGTCGAGGTCCCGGCCGAGGGCGGCATCTCCGGCGGCCTGATGACCTACATGCAGGAGTCCGAGCAGGTCGTCTCGATGATCGCCGTGGCGACGCTCCTCGGCGAGGGCGGCGTCGGCGCCTCCGGCGGCTACCTCGTGCAGCTCCTCCCCGAGGTCGAGCGCGGCCCGCTCATGGTGATGACCGAGCGGCTGAAGGACTTCGAGCGCCTCGACGACGTGCTCGCGCACGAGGGCGCGTCGGCCGACGTGCTGCTCGAGGAGCTGCTCTACGGCATGCCGTTCTCGCGGCTCGACGACTCGCCGCTCAGCTTCAGCTGTCGCTGCAGCGAGCTCCGGGTCATGGCCACGCTGGCGAGCCTGCCGAGGAGCGACGTCGAGGAGATGGTCGAGGACGGCAAGGTCCTCGACATCCGCTGCGACTACTGCGGCAAGGACTACCAGGTCTCGCCCTCGCAGCTCCGCTCGCTGCTGACGACGAGCTGATCGCCCCCTCCGCGCCGCTCGCGCCGCCGCGGATCACGCGGGCCGGCCGGGCGAGAGGCCGCGGGTCACGAACGCGATGACCCGCTCGACCTCGGCGTCGTCGTCCCACGCCGCGTCGGGGGCGACGAAGACGCGGTGGAGGACGTACCCCGCGAACGCCGAGGCGATGCAGCGCAGGACGAGGGGCGGCGGCCAGTCCACGATCTGCCCCTCGCGCTGGAAGCGCTCGATCAGGGCGAGCCCCCTCGCGAGGAACGGCGCGTACACCCGGCCGATGATGCCGACCCGCAGCTCCGCGTCGAACGGCAGCTCCTGCGCGAGGATGCGCACGAGCTGCGGGTGCGCGCGCGCGAAGGCGGTGCGCTCGGCGAGGAGCGCCCGCAGGAACGCCTCGAAGCTCGGGTACGTCGCGTCGAAGAGCGGGTCCATGGAGCGCGCCATCGCGGGCCCCACGAGCTGCTCGATGGCCGGTCCGAGCACGCCGAGGAGGAGGTCCCTCTTGCTGGGGAAGTACTTGAAGATCGTCGCCTCCGCGACGCCCGCGCGCCGGGCGATGTCCCGCGTCGCGGTCCCGTTGAAGCCCTGCTCCGCGAAGGCGGCCACCGCGGCGTCGACGATCTTCTTCTGGGCTTCGGTCAGCGTGTCGCTCGAGCGCGGGCGTCGGCTCATCGTCATCCTCTCTGCTCGGCGCCGGGCGCCGCCGTCCTTCGCGTGAAGATCCGGTCGAGCGCCCGCCCGAGCTCGCGCTCGTCGAGCGGATCGCTGCGCACGCCGATGTAGCCGTCCGGCCGGACGAGCACGGCGGCCGCTCCCTCGACGCCGTATGCGGCGTGCGCGTGCCCGTCGGGGTCGGCGTATCCGCCGCCGTCCCCGGGCGCGCCGATGACCAGGACCCTGACGTCCGGCCCGCCGAGCTGCGCCGCGAGCCGCCGCGCGCGCTCGCGCGCCGCGCCGTCCGGGCTGCCGTCTGCCTGCTGCCGGCCGGTGAAGAGCAGCAGCGAGGATCCGACGCCGCGCAGCAGCTCGAAGAGGTGGACCTGCTCGCCCGCCTCGTTGCGCAGCACGGCGTCGGGCGCGCGGTCGCCGGGCCGAGGTCCGCGCTCCGGCGGCGTCCCGATCTGCACCGACAGGGGGCTCTTCCGGTAGCGGACCTTGAGCTGGGAGACGAACCCCAGGATCCGGCGCTGCACGGCGGGGATGCCGAACGCGCGGGACACGAGGCGCGGCGCGACGGCGCGCAGCGTCCGGCCCACCGGGCCGTGCCCGGCCAGGAGCCCGAACAGGCGGTCGGTGAAGTCGATGAGCCGGCGGGCCACGGGCATTCGTTCCGCCTCGTAGGTGTCGAGGACCCACGCGGGCATGCGGCCCTGCTCGACGGCCGCGAGCTTCCACGCGAGATTGTAGGCGTCCTGGATCCCGGTGTTCATCCCCTGCGCGCCGGCCGGGCTGTGGATGTGGGCCGCGTCTCCGGCGAGGAACACGCGCCCTTTGCGCAGCCGCGCTGCCACGCGGTGGTGCAGCCGGTAGCGCGAGAGGACGATCGCCTTCTCGACCGTGAACGGCACGGGGATCATCTCGCGCATCGAGCCCTCGAACTCCGCGAGCGAGGGCGGCGCGCCGTGCGCCGGCGACGCTTCGGGCCGGATGAGGATGACCCGGAAGCGGTGGTCGCCGGGCACGGGAAAGGCGGCTGCGACGCCCCGGCGCGAGGGGCTGATGTAGATCTCGCCGTCCGGCAGCGGCCAGTCCACGACGAGGTCGCCGAGCATGCAGTGGTCGTCGTAGGTGTCGCCCTCGAAGGCGATGTCCGCGCCCTTGCGGACGGCGCTGCGCGCGCCGTCGCAGCCGAGGAGCCACCGGGTGCGCACCTCCTCGACGCTCCCGTCGGCCCGGCGGAGGGAGCAGGTGACGCCGTCGCTGTCCTGCGCGTAGGAGGCGAGCTCGACGCCGCGCTCGAGCCTCACGCCGAGCCCGGGGAGCCGCGAGGCCAGGACGTCCTCGGTGTCGGATTGCTGGATGACGAAGAGCCCTGGAACGGGCGTGGCCAGCTCCGGGAAGTTGAAGATGGGCAGCCGCGCGCGCCGTCCGCTCGCGAGCAGCACGTTGAGCCCCTCGACGCGCCGGGCGTGCGCCATGGCTGCATCGGCGAGGCCCATGTGGCCGAGGAGCTCCATCGTCCGCGTCTGCACGCCGAGCGCCCGCGAGTGATCCGGCGGCGGCGCCGACGCCTTGTCGACGATCCGCACGGTGAGCCCTCGCCTTGCGAGCTCCCCGGCCATCGTGAGCCCCGTCGGCCCTCCGCCGACCACGAGCGCGTCCAACGCTTCTGTCATGGCGTGCCTCCCTTTTGGTGAGTGAGTGCTCACTCACTCTAGGAGCAACTGGCCTGGTGGGCAAGACCGCGGGCAGCCGCAACGTGGTTGGGGAGCGGCTCCGACCGAGGTTGAGCCGCCGGTCCGACCCAGGTTGAGCAGCCGGTCCGACCCAGGTTGAGCAGCCGGTCCGACCCCGCCCGGTCCGACCCAGGTTGAGCCGCCCGGTCTGACCCAGGTTGAGCCGCCCGGTCCGACCCAGGTTGGGCCGCCCGGTCCGACCCAGGTTGAGCTCCACCGCGCTCGGTTCGATCCCCACCGCAATTTTCCCCCCACACCGCACCGCCCCCGGCAGTCCGTGCTTGCCTGGCGGGATCCATGCGATGGTCGCCGCATGGAAGAGGTCCACGTCAACGTCTACATCCACGCCCCGGTCGACCGGGTCTTCGACGCGGTCGCCGACCACGAGGGCTTCCTGCGCGCCGGCTCCACCACCCAGACCAGGGTCATCCGCCCGGGCCTCACCGAGCGCAACGGCCTCGGCGCCGTGCGCGAGGTCCGCGTCGGCAGGCGCATCCGCTACGTCGAGGAGATCACCGCCTTCGAGCGCCCGTCGTCGTTCGAGTACCGCATCCTCGAGAGCACCCCGTCCCTCCGCCACGTGGGCTCCCGCCTCCGCTTCACCCCGCGCGGCGACGGCACGGAGGTCGACTGGACCTCGCGCTTCGAGATCCCGCTCCCGCTCGTCGGCAGCTTCCTCGGCCCGCTCTCCAGGCGCATGTTCACCGCCGCCTTCACCGAGCTGCTGCTCGCCGAGAAGGCCCGCCTCGAGGCCTCCTCCTCCGGCCACGCCGCCTGACGCCCCCGCGCACCTCCGGGCGGGTGCCCCGCCCCGCCCGCCCGATCACCCCCGCCCGGCCGGCTGGCGTCCGGATCTCGCGATCGCGTCGATGGTCACCGCCGCGAGGAGCGCTGCCCCGGTCACCATGAACTTCACCGACGACGGCAGCGCCAGCAGATCCATCCCGTTCGAGATCGACCCGATCAGCAGCGCCCCCGTCAGCGCCGACCACACGGTGCCTCGCCCCCCGAACAGGCTCGTCCCCCCGATCACGGCGGCCGCGATCGCGTTCAGCAGCACGTCGCCACCCCCGGACGACTGGTTCACGGCGAGCAGCCGCGACGTGGCGAGGATCCCCCCCGCGGCCGCCATCGCCCCGCTCAGCGTGAACACGGCCACGCGGATCGCGTCCACGCGGATCCCGGCGCGCCGCGCCGCCTCCGCGTTCCCGCCCACCGCGAAGACGTACCGCCCGAACCGGGTCCTCCGGAGCAGCAGGTCGAAGCCGATCACGAACCCGAGCAGCAGCAGCAGCGCGAGCGGCACCCCCCGGTCCGCGTTGAGCACGCTGACGACGGCCGGCACCAGCGCGAGCACCACCGCCACGCGCGCCGCCATGGCGCCCCTCGGCAGCGGCGGCAGCCCGGCCTTCGTCCGCCGCTGCAGCGTCACCGCCTGCCCGGCGACCGCCATGCCGACGCACACGGCGCCGAGCGCCCACCCGAGCGCCGGCGACAGGAACGTCCCCGCCAGCCCCGAGATGAGCGGATCATAGACGTTCACGGTGCCCGTCGTGCCGAGCACCCACAGCAGCGCCCCTTGCCAGGCGAGGAGCCCCGCGAGCGTGACGACGAACGACGGCACCCGGAACCGCGTGAACCAGAACCCCTGCGCGAGCCCGATCGCCGCGCCGGTCCCCACCCCGGCGAGCAGCGACAGCGCCGGGCTCACCCCGTGCTGCACGTTCAGGATCGCCATCACCGCGGCGCTCATCCCGCTCACCGCGCCGACCGACAGGTCGATCTCGCCGAGCAGCAGCACCAGCACGATCCCCACCGAGATCGTCCCCATCGCGGCGATCTGCAGCACCAGGTTCGTGAGGTTGCGCGCCGACAGGAAGTTCTCGTTCTGGGAAGCGAAGATGCCCCAGATGAGAACGAGCCCGAGGAGCACCGGCAGCGAGCTCGCGTCCCCCTGGCGCAGGCGCCGGGCGAGGGCCGAGAGCCCGCCTGACCCCGGCGGGACCGCGGCCACCACCTCACGGGTCTGTCCCTGGACCTCCATCACCCTGCCCTCCGCGGCGCCCCGGCGTCCGCCCCCGTGATCCTCGCGACGACCTGCTCGCGCGAGGCCGCGCTCGTGTCGAACGTGCCGGCGAGCTGGCCGAGGCGGAGCACGACGATGCGGTCCGAGACCTCGAACACGTCGGCGAGGTTGTGGCTGATGACGAGGACGCCCAGGCCCTGCTGCTTGAGGCGCGAGATGAGCTCGAGGACCTGCCTCGTCTGGGCGACGCCGAGCGCGGCGGTGGGCTCATCCAGCATGACGAGCTTCGCCTCCCCCATGACGGCGCGCGCCACGGCCACCGACTGCCGCTGTCCGCCCGACAGCGCGGCGACCGGCGCGCGCACGACAGGGATGTTCACGTTGAGCGTCCTCAGCACCTCGAGCGCGCGCCGCTCCATCTGCTCCTCGTTCATGGCGCGCGAGAGCGGGTCGATCTCCTCCCTGCCAAGGAACAGGTTCGCGACGACATCGAGGTTGTCGCACAGCGCGAGGTCCTGATACACGGTCGCGATCCCGAGCCGGGAAGCGTCCTTGGGCCCCCGCAGCGCGACGGGCTGCCCTGCGAACCGCATCTCGCCGCCGTCGGGCGGGAAGATGCCCGCGATGGTCTTGATCAGGGTCGACTTGCCGGCCCCGTTGTCCCCCACGAGGGCCACGACCTCGCCCGGGAAGACCTCGAGATCGACCCCCGAGAGGGCCTGCACCGCGCCGAACCGCTTCCTGATGCCGCGCAGCTCGAGGATCGGAGTTCGCCGCGCAGCGCTCATGGATGCCCCCGGGCTCTCCCGACCTAGAGGATGCCCGCCGCCTTGCAGGCCTCGGCGTACTGGGCCGTGCAGATCTGCTCCGCGGTCCAGAAGGCGTCGGCGATGACCGTGTCCTTCACGTTCTCCTTGGTGACCGCGAGGGGGACCAAGAGCACGGAGGGGACGTCCTTCTTCCCGTTGTTCACCGTCTTGCCGCCGGTGATGTCGGTGGGCACGGGCTTGCCCGTGGCGAGGTGGTACGCGATGACCGCCGCGGCCTCCGCCTGCGGCTTGATCGCCTTGTACACCGTCATGTACTGCTCCCCGAGGAGGATCCGCTGAACGGCGGCGAGCTCGGCGTCCTGTCCGGTCACCGGCGGCAGGGGCTTGATGCCGGCGGCCTTCATCGCGGCGATCGCCCCGCCGGCGGTCCCGTCGTTGGCCGCGTACACGCCGTCGATCTGGTTGTTCAGCGCGGTGAGGGCCTGGGTCATCTGCTCCTGCGCCTTGTCGGGGCTCCAGTCCGGCGTGTCGTACTCCTTGACGACCTGGACCTTGCCGTCGAGCGCGCTGTGCGCCCCCTTCTTGAAGAGCATCCCGTTGTTGTCGGTCGCCGCGCCGTTGATCATCACCACGCGCGCGTTCGGCTTGTTGCCGAGCGCGGTCAGCAGCGACTCGCCCTGGAGCCTGCCCACGGACTCGTTGTCGAACGAGACGTAGTAGTCGATGGCGTCGGTCTCCGGGACGAGGCGGTCGTAGGCGATGACAGGCACCTTCTGGGCCTTTGCCTTTGTCGCGATCACGGCCGCCGAGGCGCTGTCGACCGCGTCGAGCACGAGCACGCGCGCGCCGTTGGTGAGCGCCGCCTCGGCCTGGGCCTGCTGCTGCGAGGCGTCCTGGTTCGCGTTGCTCGCGAGGATCTGGCAGTCCGGACAGAGGGACTTGATCTGGGCCTCGAAGTAGGGGCGGTCCTTGGACTCGTAGCGCGCCGTCTTCGACTCCGGCAGGAGCAGGGCAATCTTGATCTCGGCCGGCTTGGCGGCCTTGTCGCCCGCGGCCGAGCCCTTGTCGCCCGCGGCTGCGCCCTTGTCGCCCCCGGCCGAGCCCTCCTGTTTCTGAGAGCACGAGGCCAGGACGAGGGCACTCAGAGCCCACGCGCCCAGTCGACCGCTGATCGCCTTGGTCTTCATGAACTTTCCCCTGAACGTGAACTGCCGCCGGGCGGACGTATACCCTCGCTGGAGCTTGCCGTCCATAGCCGGCCGCCCCGGGACACATGACGCAGGCTGTCACGGCGTGCGTCGGTCGGCGCCGTCACCGCGGTCAGCGCCGTGCGTGGGGCCAGCGCGTCAGCGTCGGACTGCGTCGGACTGCGTGGATTGCGCGCGCCGGGCGGGCAATTTCTCGGCTTCGGCGCTACCGTGCAACGGGCTGCCGTGCGGCAGACTTCCCCGGTGAAAGAAGGGTGGATGGCATCCATGCGAGAACCGAACTTCCAAGCGCACCATCTCAGGACCGTCTCGCGCCTCGTCGAGCGGCTCAGCGCGGACCCGTGCTCCGTGGCGATCATCGTCGGCGGCTCCCAGGCGAAGGGCCTGGGGAAGGAGACGTCGGATGTCGACTTCTGCTGGGTGGTCACCGACGAGGAGCACGCGCGGCGTCGGGCGCGGGGGGAGCTCGTCTACTTCGCCAACGACGAGGGCCTCGTGGACTATCCAGGCGGGTACGTCGACGGCAAGATCGTCACCCTCGATTTCCTGCGTGAGGTCCGCGACCGCGGCAGCGAGCCGGCGCGCGCGGCGTTCCTCGGCGCGATGGTCCCCTGGTCGCGGCGCTCGGGCGCCGACGGGGTCGAGGCGCTCGTGCGCGCGATCGCGACCTACCCGGAGCACGAGCGCGCCCACAAGATGACGGGCTTCGTCGCGCAGCTCGAGGCGATGCGCTATTACCTCGAGTCAGCGGAGCACCACGGCAATCGATATCTCCTCACCTGGGCCTCGGCGCGCGCGGTCCTCTTCGGGTACCGGCTGATCCTGGCGCACAACCGCATCCTGTATCCGTACCACAAGTGGGTGAGGGCCTTCGTGGCCGACGCGCCCGAGAAGCCCGCAGATCTACTCCGCCTCTCCGACGAGCTGCTCGACGCGCCGGGAAAGCGCACGGGGGAAGCGTTCTGCGGTGCGGTGCTCTCGTTCCGCGACTGGGAGAAGCCCGCCCAGTGGCCGACGCGGTTCATGCTCGACTCCGAGCTCAACTGGCTCCATGCGCCGCCTCCGCTGGAGGACGCGTGAGACGGGCTCATCAGGCACGATGAACGTCTTCATGGGAGCAGCGGAAGGCCCGCGTCATCAGCGAGGGAAGGGAGGGATGAGCGGGAGACAGTGAAGAAGGAAGGGGCAGCGAGATCGCGTGAGCGCGTGAGCGCGTGAGCGCGATATCTCGGCGCCGCCGGCGTCAGCGTGTAGCCGGGACACGCAAAAACCCGCGTCAAAGACCGCGGCACACGGGCCACATCTTCTGACACCAGCAGAAAGTTACCACATCAAACCTCTTGCTGATGTCTGGTGAAGCTGTATAAACTGCCGGTCTCGATTCCTTCCGTTCGACCTTCGGACTTGGTCGGGCGCTCGCAGGAGTATTCAGGATGCGACCGATGCCAAGGTGTGCGTCTCTGCTCGTCCGTACGACGTCTGGAGCAGCCAGCCTCCCGGGTTCTCGGACGAGGGCGTCGACGCGCCCCGGAGCGCCGCTGCCGTCCGGCGGTCGCGGCGATCGAGCTCGACGGTCGAGCTCCTGGCCGGGTGGGGCGACGGCGCTCTCGGCCGCCTCCCTCCTGCTGATCGCGGCGTGCGCCGAAGGCCACAATCTGGACGAGAACACCGGAGGCGGGAGCGTCGCCAGCACCAGCGCGGTCGGGGTGACCTCCTCCAGCTCGAGCAGCACCAGCTCTGCGGTGTCCACCACGAGCAGCTCGACCACCGCCGCGAGCGGCTCGTCCGGCACCGGCGGCGGCACCGCGAGCAGCTCGTCCGGCACCGGCGGCGACGGCGGCTTCGGCGGCGCAGGCGGGGCTGGAGGCGACGGCGGTGCCGACGTCACGAGCACCACGGCGAGCAGCTCCGTCAGCTCCACCACGGCGAGCAGCTCCGCCAGCACCACGGCGAGCAGCTCGGCCAGCTCCACCACGGCGAGCAGCTCGGCCAGCTCCACCACGGCGAGCAGCTCCGTCAGCTCCACGAGCGCCTCTACCGGCGGCGGGGGTGGCGCCACGAGCACCACGACGAGCGCCTCCACCGGCGGCGGCCCCACGGGCGAGCTCGAGGTGCAGTATGCCGTCCGGGAACGCGCCGACAGGGTCCAGGGCCTGTCGTTCAAGGTCCAGGTCAGGAACACCGGGAGCCAGACCGTCGCGCTCAGCGACGTCACGATCCGCTACTGGTTCACGGCCGACGGCGCCTCCTCGGCGTTCGACAGCGAGTGCGATTACGCGTCGATTCCCGGCGGGTGCGCCAACGTCAGCTGGGCGTTCGGCACGGCGTCCGGCACCGAGGCCGATCGCTACTTCGAGCTCAGCTTCGCCTCGGCCGCCGGCAACCTCGCCCCGGGCGCCACGTCGGGAGAGGCGCAGATCCGCATCTTCACCGCGACCTACGAGCAGATGATGCAGACGAACGACTACTCCTTCGACGCCACGCTGACCGCCTTCACGCCCTGGGAGCAGATGACCGCCTACCGCGACGGCGAGCTCGCCTGGGGCACCGAGCCGTAGCCTCCTCCCCGCGCGGCGTGCACCGCGCTGCGCCGCGAGCCGCTGCGCAAGCCGCGCCGCGCGCGGCTGTCCGCGCCGAGCTCCGCGTCCGGCCGCCGTCCGCCCGGCACGCCCCCGACATTCGCCCTCCCCGGTCTGACGTTCTCGCCCTCACCCCTGCAGCGCTCCGGCCGCGCGCCCCCACTGCACCGCGCCCGTGGACGCTCGTCGTCGGGTTCGGCCACATGGCCCACACCGCGCTTGCTGTGGCGCAAGACGTCGCACAACGGCGAGCTCCGGACCAGGGATCTCCGGGCAATCCCATGGTGCGCAGGACGGTGGCTTCCGTATTTCCAGGTCGTGTCACGCCCGCAGTGCGCTTCGCGCACACGGCGATGCCCCGTGGCAGGCTGACACGGCGCGCGCTCACGCCACACCCTGCACACGCCCTCGCCCGACCGAGGTTGCAGCAATGTGACGAATTCTCCAGCGAAATACGTCCCGCCGCTGCGCTCCAGGTCGTCCGCTCCGTCTGAAGACGGACAGCGCAGACGGCACCGTCCTTGAATGGGATCCGCTCGGATCCCGAATCTATGAACGCCACCGCGCTCGCACTCAATTCCCCTCCCTCGTCCCACACCCGCCCATCGCCGGCCCCGCCCCCCAGCGACCCGCCGCGGAGCGGTCCGCGGTTCGGCCTCGGCGGATTCGAGGGGCTGAAGCGGCGGGCCGCCGACACGCCGGGCCTCATCAGCTTCGCCGGTGGGCTGCCCGCGCCGGGGGAGTTCCCGCGGTCGAAGCTCGCGGCCTCGTTCGTCCGCGCGCTCCAGACCCCGAGCTGCCCGGCGCTCCAGTACGGCTGGCCCGAGGGCGACGAGGACCTGCGCTCGTGGATCGCCGGGCAGCTCCGCCGGCGCGGCGCCAGCGTCGCCCGCGACGACATCATCGTGACGAGCGGCGCGCAGCAGGCGGTGTCCCTCGCGGCGCAGATGGTCCGCGGGCCGGGCGCCAGGATCGGCGTCGACCCCGAGAGCTACCCCGGCGCGCTCGATCTGTTCCAGGCGCTCGGCATGAACGTCGTCGACGACGGAAGCCACGTGGACGCCTATTACCTCATGCCCGCGGTCTCCAACCCGCGCGGACGCAAGCTGTCGGCGTACGAGCGCGCGCGGGTCCTCTCGACGCTCCGCCCCATCATCGAGGACGACGCCTACGCCGATCTCTGCTTCGACGGCGCCGCCCCGCGCCCGCTCCTGGCCGAGGCGCCCGATCGCGTGTTCCATGTGGGGACCTTCTCGAAGACGCTGTGCCCGGGCCTGCGCGTCGGCTGGCTCGTGCCGCCGCGGGCGCTCCGGGCCGATGTGCTCAAGCTGAAGCAGGCCGCCGATCTGCAGGCCGCGAGCCTGCCGCAGGCCATCCTCGAGGACTACCTCCGCAACGAGGACTTCGATCAGCGGCTCGTGCGCCTGCGGGAGTTCTACGCCCGCCGGGCCGCCCGCATGGAGCAGGCGCTCCGCCGTCACCTGCCCGGCTGGCGCTTCGAGTCGCCCGTGGGCGGGTTCGCGATCTGGGTCGAGCCCGACGCCGAGCCGAACGAGGCGTTCTTCCTGGCCGCCGCCATCGAGCACGGGGTCGCCTTCGACCCTGGCTCGCTGTTCCGCGCGAACGGCGCCGTGCGGCCCTTCGCCCTGCGGCTGTGCTTCTCGTCGGTGTCGGGCGACGAGGACCTGGACGAGGGCGTGCGCCGCCTCGCGCGGTGCTGGGCCGAGGTCGCGTGATCGGGCAAGGCGTGGTCGATTGACCTGGTCAGGCGAGGTCGCTTGACCTGATCGGGGCCCGAACCTCGGCGTCCTCCGTTTCTTCCTGGCAAACAGGGGTTCGCTGCCCCGCGGCGGCGCTCGACCGGCGTGGACAACACCTGCGCTCGCCCCAGAGATCGTCGAGGGCCATGAGCACCGCACACCGCCGCTCGACGCGGCTCGGGCGCATCGCGCGACGCGGGCGACGCGCGTGGATCACCCCGCTCCTCGCGGCGCTCGCGGCCCTCCTCGCGTCCGCGTCGCCGGCGCGCGCTCGCCAGACCTTCTTCGATTACGGAGATCACGCGCGCGCCGAGGATGCACTCGTGTTCTCCGATGTCCGTCCTTCTCGCATCGTCTATTCCGAGCTCGGCTGTCCGAGCCGCCCTGTGTGGATCGCGTTCGACGCCGCGCGGGGAGATTCGCTGCTCGTCCAGCTCGGCGTGCCGGCGATCCCCGCGCTTCGCCGCGAGCGTCCGTCGCTCGCCCTGCTCGGCCCCGGCCTGCCGCCGTCGACGGCGCTGCCCTTCGAGGCGCCCGCGGGGCATGGCGCGCGGATCCTCGCGACCTGGAGCGTGCGCGTCCCGACGATGATCCGCGAGCCCGGCACCGGGGCGCGCTCCTGGCTCCTGCTCGAACGGCGGATCGAGGTGCCGGCGCGCGGGCGCTATCACCTTGTCGCGTGGAGCCCCGAGGAGCGCCGCGCGCGGCTCTGGATCGCGGTCGGCGAGGAGCCGGCCGAGGACGCGACCAACGTCGGCGACCCCGTGGAACGCGCGGCGGCGTTCCACCAGCTCTGGACGGCGCCGGACCTGGGCATGCCCTGCGCGGCCGCGCCGCGCCTCCCGGCCCTCGCGAGTCCTCCTGCGGGCGGCGCCTCGACGGCGGGCGGCGCCTCGACGGCGGGCGGCGCCTCGACGGCGGGCGGCGCCTCGACGGCGGGCGGCGGCGAGGCGGCGTCCTGCGCGCACGCCGCCGGGCCCGCGCGCGGCGCGCTGTCCGCCCTCGCGGCGCTGCCTGCCCTCGCGGCGGCGCTGGCCGCGCGGGCGCTCACTGCTCGGGCGCGCCGCCAGTCTTGTTCGGGACGGGCGGCCGGCGCTCTAGGAGCTCCCGCGCCGCCGCGCGGACGACGGCGGGCACGTCCGGCGCCGCCACGAGCTGCAGGAGCTCCGGCCGCAGCAGCAGGCGCACCATGGGCACCGCGATCTCGGGCGGCGCGCCCGGGTTCTGCACGATCGCCATGCGCACCCGCGAGCGCTGGGGCCACTCCGGGTGCCGCGCGATCTCGGTCACGACCTCCGGGATCGCCGGGCGCCGCGCCGCGAGGCGGACGACGTCGTCCTCGGTGAGGCGCGGGTTCGCGAGCAGGTTGCGGATGACGAGCGGGTGCGGGTCCCGGAGCAGGGCGTCGAACGCGGCGCGCGTCGGCCGCCGCGCGAGCGCGCGCCGCTCGCCCAGCGTGAGCGCGCGGCCGGCGGTCGACGTGGCGACGTGGCGCTCGTCGGGCGCCGGCGAGGCCGACGGCGCCTCGTGCCGCCGCGGCTTGCGGCGCAGGAGCCGCGAGAGCGACAGCAGGGCGCCCGAGGCGGCGAGCTCGCGGAGCTGCTCGACGCGCCCTGCGAGCGCCGGATCCGCGAGGACCGGCACGGCGGCGCCGAGCACGTCGCGCGCGACGGGGCTTGCCTGCTCCGCGTCGCGACAGAGGTCGTCGAGCGCGCGGGCCACGGAGGAGAGGTCGTCGCTCAGCAGCTCGCTCCGCACGTAGGCCACCCGCAGCCGGAGCTCCTTCAGGGAAGAGACGGCCCGCCTCCATCGCTCCGCCAGCGGATCCACGCGGTCAATCTAGCTCGCCGACGCGCCGGCGAGGAGCGCGCCCGGCAGATCGCGGTGCGCGACGCCTGGGGGGCGGTTATCCTGCGCCGCGCCAGAGGGGCCGGCGTCAGCCGAGCCCCGATCGTTCGCAGGGGCCGGCGTCAGCCGAGCCCCGATCGTTCGCAGGGGCCGGCGTCAGCCGAGCCCCGATCGTTCGCAGGGGCCGGCGTCAGCCGAGCCCCGATCGTTCGCAGGGGCCGGCGTCAGCCGAGCCCCGATCGTTCGCAGGGGCCGGCGTCAGCCGAGCCCCGATCGTTCGCAGGGGCCGGCGTCAGCCGAGCCTCGACCTTGCACAGGGAGCGGTGCGCGCCGGTCCCGTCTTGAAGGGAGGAGTCGCATGTCCGAGAAGGTGTCATTCCCCGCGAAGGATGGATCCGCGGCGACCGGCGAGATCGTCTGGCCGAAGCAGGCCGGCAAGTCGCCCGCCGTCGTCCTGATCCAGGAGTGGTGGGGCCTGAACGATCACATCCGCTCGCTGCTCGACCGCCTCGGCGCCGCCGGGTTCATCGCCCTCGCGCCCGACCTCTACCACGGCAAGACCACCGGCGATGCGACCGAGGCCAACCGGCTCATGACCGAGCTCGACAAGCCCCGCGCGCTCGAGGAGATCGCCGGCGCGGCGCGCTTCCTCGCGGCGCACGAGCGGTCGAACGGCAAGGTCGGCGTCATGGGGTTCTGCATGGGCGGCGCGCTGAGCTTCGCCGCCGCGGCGAGCGTCCCGGAGCTCGCGGCCGTGGTGCCCTTCTACGGGGTCCCGAGCCCCGCCCCCGACTATTCGCGCGTCAAGGCGCCGATCCTCGCCCATTTCGCCGCGCGCGACGCGTGGGCGACGCCGGCCGCCGCCGAGGCGATCCGGAAGGAGCTCACGGCGCGGGGCCAGTCGATGGAGCTCCACGTCTACGACGCCGACCACGCGTTCGCGAACGACACGCGCCCCGAGGTCCACAACCCCGACGCGGCCAGGATCGCCTGGGAGCGGAGCATCGAGTTCCTGAAGCAGCACCTCGCCTGAGGGCGTCGGCGCGCTCCCGCGCGCGCCGGCGCAGCGCCTCCCGCCGGCGCGCCGCGCCGATGCGGCTGCGCGTCGCCGGCAGGGCGCGCCGGGCCGGCGACGCGCCGGCGGAGCGGCCTTCTTTGCCGTCGCGCAACGAACCCTGATATACACGCTTACATGGCCCTCCCCCCGGTGCTCCCGGGCTCGACGCAGCAGGCGGAGTCGCCGATCGACCGAGCGCTCGCGCTCGCGCTCGCCGGAGAGCGCGACGCGGCGCTCCGATGGGCCGCGGCGCTCGTCCGGCACGACCCGACCATGCCGTCGGCGCTCTGCCTCTGCGGGCGCCTCCTCGGCGAGCTGAACCGGCACGAGGCCGCGCGCGAGGCGTGCTCCACCGCGGTCGTCCGCGCGATCGACCTCGAGAACCTGCCGCTCGCCGTGGCGGCCGCGCGCGAGAGCGAGCGCTTCGGCGGCGATCCCGGGCCCTCGCTCGACCTCATCGCCGAGGCGTTCTGCAGGGACTCGCCCCGGCTCGGCGAGGGCGCGCCGCCGCCGCCGCCCCTCCCCACCGCGGAGGCGTTCCAGCCGCTCGCCGCCGTGCTCACCGGGGCGCTCCTGCTCAACAAGGCCACCGAGATCATCCACGACGCGACCCGCCGGCTCGCCGCGCAGGCAGACCACCCCGGCATCGCGCCCCAGCCCGTCTTCTCGGCCGTCGGGCGCGACGCGCTCCGCGCGCTCTGCGCCGCCTTCGCGCCGATCTGGGTGCCGGCGGGCACGACCGTGATCGAGCAGGGCGCCGCGCGCAGCGAGGCCTACTTCGTGGCGCGCGGCGAGCTCGAGGCGCGCCGCCGCCGCGGGAGCGAGGAGATCGTCCTCGCCCGGCTCACGAACGGCGCCATGTTCGGCGAGATGGCGCTCCTGTCGCGCGCCCCGCGCACCGGGAGCGTCATCGCCACGCGGCCGTCCATCGTGCTCGAGGTGAAGCGCGACGCGATCGACGACATCGCGCGGCGCGAGCCCGAGGTGGGCGCCGAGCTCGCCGACTACTGCCGCGACCGCATGGTGGAGAACCTCGTCCGCATGAGCGACGTGCTCCGCGTCGTGCCCGAGGCCGACAGGCCCGTGCTCGTGAAGCGGTTCCGCACGCGCACGTTCGAGAAGAACGAGCGCCTGCTCGTCCAGGATGAGCGTCCCCCCGGCCTGTTCCTCATCGCCTCCGGCGAGGTCGCCGTGGTCCGGCGCGACGCCGCCGACGGCCCCCGCGGCGAGCCGCTCGTGCTCTCGACGCTCGGCCCCGGCGACGTCGCCGGCGAGATCGCCATGGTCCTGCGGCGCGCGGCGAACGCAGACGTCATCGCCGTCCACCCCACCGTGGCGCTGTACCTGCCGGCCACCGAGTTCATGGGTCTGGTCGAGGATCACCCGGCCGTGCTGGCGCAACTCTACAAGCTCGCCGTCCAGCGCGACGACGAGACCACGAGCATCATGGCCGAGGAGGTCTCCGTGGCCGAGGACTTCGTGTTGATCTAGAGTACCGCCCGGCCCGAAAGACCAGAAATGAACCGCGGTTGCGCAGAGTTTTTGTTGTTGTTCCCCCTGTGCCTCTGTGGTTCAAACTCTCTCCTGCAAGGCGTTTCAACCTGTTCAGTGCTCTAGAAGCGCCCTGCGAGCACGCGACGCGTGGGCCGATTGACGCCTCGCGCTATACCCCGTAGATTTTCAGTCCCTCTGTCACTGTTGTTGAACAGCACTGAACAATCACCGGCGTAGGGTAGGCCACGCGCGCACCACAGGTCCTGCGACAATGACGACGAACGCGTTCGGGCTGGAGGGACAGGTGCTGGTCGGCCGGTATCGGCTGATCCGCCCTCTCAGCTCGGGCAGCATGGGCACCGTCTGGCGCGCGGACGATCTCACGCTGGGCTCGCCGGTCGCGATCAAGATGCTCGGCCCGCTGTATGCGAAGGACGAGGCGGTCCGCGCGCGCTTCTACCAGGAGGCGCAGGCGGCGGCGGCGCTCCGCAGCCCGAACGTCGTGCAGATCCTCGATCACGGCGTCGACAACGAGGTCCCTTTCATCGCGATGGAGCTCCTCGAGGGCGAGGATCTCTCGCGCCGGATCCAGCGCGTCGGCCCGCTCTCTCCGGCCGACACGGCGCGCATCTTCGCCGACGTCGCGCGCGCGGTGCGCAAGGCCCACGACGCCGGCATCGTCCACCGCGACCTCAAGCCCGAGAACATCTTCCTCGCGCGCGACGACGACCGCGAGGTGGCCAAGGTCCTCGATTTCGGCGTCGCGAAGACGCGCCTCTACGGCAACGAGGGCATGGGCACGCAGGCGGGGGTGCTGATCGGGACGCTCCCGTACATGAGCCCCGAGCAGGCGCAGGGCGCGTCCGTCGATCACCGGTCGGACCTGTGGGCGCTCGGCGTCATCGCCTTCGAGTGCGTGTGCGGCCGCGCGGCGATCACGGCCGAGGCGCCGGGCGCGATGATCCTCGAGATCTGCAGCGAGCCGCTGCCCGTCCCGTCGCAGGTCGCGCCCGTGCCCGTGCCGCCGGCGTTCGACGAGTGGTTCCTGCAGGCGTGCAGCCGCGATCCGGCGGCGCGCTTCCCCTCGGCGACCGCGATGGCCGAGGCGCTGCAGGCCGCGCTCCTGCCGGCGGGCGAGGCGCAGGAGACCGGCAGGGCCTCCGTGGCGTCCGCCGTGCCCTCCGGGCCGGTCTCGGCGCCGCCCGCCTCGGCGCCGCCGGCCTCCGCGTCGCCCGCCTCCGCGTCGCCCGCCTCCGCGTCGCCCGCCTCGGCGCCGCCGGTCTCGGGCCCGCCGAGCGGGGACGCGGCCCCGCGGCCGAGCGTCGCCCTCGAGGCAGCGGAGGTCGACTGGAAGCCACGCCGCACCGGGCCGGTCGCCGTCGCGCTCGGGCTCGCGGCCTCGGTCGTCGGCGTGTGGCTCCTCGTCGGCCGAGGCGCGCCGGACGGCGGCGAGGCCGCGCCGGACCGCGGCCCGGCCGCGCCGGAGCAGGCGTCGCGCGCGGAGCCGCCGCCGGTGGCGCTCAACGGGCCGCCCGCCGCCTCGACGAGCGGCGGCCCCGCGCCCGAGCCGGCCCCCGCCCGGCAGGCGCCCGAGATCGCGCCGTCCCCGGCCCCGGGCGGCGCGGAGGCCGTGACGGCCGCGGGCCAGGCGGGGTCCGCGCGCGCTCACGCCCCCGTCCCGAGCTCCACGTGGGCGCCGCGCGCGCTGTCCGGCGCGGCGGCGGCCCCGACGCGACAGGCGGCGGCCCCGGCGCGACAGGGCAAGCCGGCCTCCTCCGCGCAGCGGACCAAGACGCAGCCCGCGTCCGCGGGCTCACCGCCGGCCGCCAGCGCGCCGGTCTCCGCGGACAGGCGCCTCGGCTTCTGAGAAGGCGAATGAACGCGCGATCGAGGGCCCTGGGGACCGCAGTCATCGCGCTCGCGCTCGCGCTCGCGGCGCCGGCGCGCGCCGCCGACGTCGACCCTGCGACCGTGAACGCCGCCCGGGCCCTCGCGGAAGAGGGCCTCTCCCACTACGACAAGGGCGAGTACGAGGCGGCGCTCGACAAGCTGCAGCGCGCCGACGAGCTGATCCAGGCGCCCACCATCGGCCTGTACGCGGCGCGCAGCCTCGAGCGGCTCGGGCGGCTCATCGAGGCCTCCGAGCGCTACCTGCAGGTGAGCCGCATGCAGCTCGACGACTCGGCCAGCGACGTCTTCAAGGCGGCGGTCGCCGACGCCGAGCGGGCGTACAACGATCTCAAGCCGCGGATCCCGAAGCTCGCCGTCGCGGTGCGCGGCGCCCCGGAGCGCGAGGTGCAGATCACCATCGACGGCAAGCCGGTGCCGCCCGCGCTCGTGGGGGTCAGCCGGCCTGTCGATCCCGGCAAGCACGTCGTCGAGGGCGCGTGGGCCGGCCGCGTCGTCCGGCGGGAGATCACGCTGCCCGAGAGCGACGAGTCGGCCGTCACGCTCGAGTTCCCCGTCGCCCCCCCGAAGCCCCCTGTCGTCCCGCGGCGCGCCGGCCCCTCGCCGGAGATCGCGCAGCGCGTGTTCGGCTGGACCGCGGTGGGCGCGGGCACGGCCGGGCTCGTCGTCGGCGGCATCACGTTCGGCGTCGCCAGCGCGCTGCGCGGGGACCTGATCGGCCTCGGGTGCACCGAGCGGGTCGAGTGCCCCGACACGCCGCAGACGCGCGACAAGCTGGGCTCGTACAACAGGGTGCGCCTCGTCCCCGCGCCGGCGCTCATCGTGGGCGGCGTGCTCGCCGCGGGCGGCGTCGCGCTGCTCCTCACCGTGCCGTCCGCGTCGTCGACGTCGTCCACGTCGTCAAAGTCAGCGTCCGGCGGCGCGGCGGCCCATGCATGGATATCGCCGTGGGGCGCGGGGATCGCGGGGGTCTTCTGATGGAACGCAGCGGCTTGCTGATCGTTTGCGGCGCGCTCGGCGCGACGGGCGCGCTGGGCGGGTGCTTCGACAGGGGCATCCTCCTGCCGGGCACCGGCGACGGCGGCACCGCGCAGGGCGGCCAGGGCGGCGTGGGCGGCCAGGGCGGCGCCGGCGGCCAGGGCGGCGCCGGCGGCCAGGGCGGCGCGACGTCGACGACCTCCTCCGCCGGAGGCGGCGGGGGGGAATGCGAGCCCTGCTACCAGGGTCCTGCCGAGACCAGGGGCGTCGGCGCGTGCAAGGACGGCTGCCGGCAGGGCGAGGCGTGCGTCGGCGAGGTGGTCCCCGGAGCCGAGAACTGCGCGACGGCGGAGGACGAGACGTGCGACGGCGGCACCGGCGAGTGCACCGGGGCGCACGGATGGAGCACCCAGATCGGAGGGATCGGGGACCAGCGCGGGCTCGACATCACCTTCGACGGCGGAGGCGACCTCCTTGTCGCCGGCAGCTTCTCCGGGAGGACGGATTTCGCCGAGAGCCAGGGTTCGACCGACGGCTTCGTCGTCAAGCTCATTCCCCACAGCGACGACGTGGACTGGCCGAGGGCGTTCGGCGGGTCGGGCACGGATGTCTGCAATGCGGTGGCGCGCGACGCGGACAACAACGTGATCGTGGCAGGGAATTTCGACGGCACCGTCAACTTCGGCGGGACGACGTTCACGAGCGACGGCAGCACGGACGTGTTCGTGGCGAAGCTCGACCCGAAGGGCACCCTGCTCTGGATCAAGCGCATCAGCGGCCCGAACGCCGATAGCGTCCACGGGGTCGCGGTGGACTCCAAGAACAACGTCGTCGTCGCGGGCATGTTCTCCAACACGGCGTTCGTGCTGGATCGGGGGACACGAATGCAGGGCGCCGGCGGAGAGGACATCTTCGTCGTGAAGATCGACCCGGAAGGCAACCACGTCTGGAACAGCCACTTCGGCGACTCGAGCCCTCAGATCGCGTTCGACGTGGCCGTGGCGCCCGGCGACGACGTGGTCGTGGCCGGCCGCGTGGCGGGCACGGTGCGCTTCGGGACAAGCGTGTACGCCGCGAATGGCGACGACGCCTTCGTGGCGAAGCTCGACGGGGCGACGGGTGAGCCGCGGTGGTCCAAGGGCTTCGGCGACACGATGGAACAGGAGTTCACGAGCGTCGCGGTGGGCCGCGACGGCACCATCGCCGTTGCGGGGAGCACGAAGGGAGTGCTCCGCCTGGACAATTCTCCCCTGCCCTACCGCGGAGAGACGGACGCGGTCGTCGCGGCCTTCACCCCCGAGGGGACGTATCGCTGGGGCCACACCTACGGCGACGCGGAGCATCAGCGGGCGCTCGGGGTGGCGATCGACCCGGCGGGCAACGTCCTCGTCGTCGGAGAGTTCGAGGGCACCATCGACTTCGAGCCATCGCGCCACACGTCCCGCGGCGGCTTCGACCTGTTCCTCGCGAAGCTCGCTCCGGCCGACGGCAGCACGGTCTGGGCGAGCGCGTTCGGCGACGCAGAGGAGCAGCGCGCCGTGGCCGTCGCCGTGGACCCGATGGGGAACATCGCGCTGACGGGCAGCTTCCGCGGCAGCATCGATCCCGGTGGAGGATCCCTGACGAGCCCCACGAACCAGGACGCGTTCGTCTTCATCCGGCAGCCCTGAGGGGTGCGCGCGGTTCTTATCGAAGAGAGGCGGATCTCCATCCGTTGTCCTGTGGACAGGCTCATTGAATCAATGCGCCGAGCAGGGGCAGGACATCCGTTGGACCAGGGGAACACGCGGCCGTCCGGGTGGGCGCTCCGTGTACCAGCACGATGGATCCACCCGGATCAACGGTGACTCGCCCCCTCCCTCCCCGCGCGCTCCTCGATCATCGCACGCGCCGTGCCCCGCCCGCCGCGCCCGCGCGCCGCATGCGCTCGTCCACGCGTGGCCAGATCCTCGCACCTGGCACCACACTTGCCTTGCGGGGAGTCGCTCACGGAGGAAGAGGGAGGAGGTCTCGCGCGATGATCAACAGGCAAGAGGGCCCGGGAGCGCATTCCTATCAGCCGCTCATGCACGTTCAGGGGACGGTGACGGGCGTGCACGCGGCGGTCCAGGCGCCTCACAGCATCGCGCCCGTGGCGGCGAGCGTGCCGCCCATGTCCACCACGGGGGACCTGGACCGCGAGCTGGAGGCGCTGGCCCAGGGCGCGCAGCAGAAGCGGCGGAACCGGCTCGTCTTCGGGATGGGGCTGATCCTGACGGCCGCGGCGGCGGTCGCGGTCGCCACCTTCGCGGGCAAGGTCAGGGAGGCCGAGGCGGCGCAGGCCGAGGCGGTCGCCGCCCGCATCGCCGAGCAGGACCGGATCGCGCAGCTGAACCTCGAGATCGAGGAGCGCAACAAGAAGATCTCCGAGCTGACCGTCGCGCTCGAGACCGCCAGGAGCGACGCGGAGAAGGCGCAGAAGGCGTTCGCCGCGTACAAGGCCGAGGCGCAGACGAAGGCCGCCGCGGCGGGCGAGGAGGACGAGGCCGGCGCGAAGACGTCGAAGCCCACGACGAAGGCGGTCGGGGTCCTGCGCGGCCGGGCGGCGTCGGCGAAGGTCGCGCCGCGGGGCGCCCGCGCGGGGGCGTCGACGAAGAAGGCCGGCAAGTGCGTGTGCAAGCAGGGCGACCCGCTCTGCGGCTGCCTGTGAGCCATCGCGCGCGGCGCGCCACGTGCGCGTGAAGGCAGGGCGACGCGCCCTGCGGCTGCCCGTGGGCCACGGCCCGCGGCTCACCCTCTCCTCCAGACGAACCTCGAGACGAACCTGGCGAACCTGACGCCACGGAGGCGCCAGCAGGGGCCGCGCGGCGACGGCCGCGCGGCCGGACCGGGGGACCGCGCCCGGCCGAGACGCGCTGCGCAGAGGAGCGCAGCGCCTCGGCCGAGGCTCACGGCACGTTCGCCGCGCCGGGCGTGATGGTCGCGGAGAAGGCCCAGTCCGAGGCGGCCTGGTTCGTGTCCGTCCCGTTCGGCAGGCGGCAGAGCGAGCCGGGCTCGTCGGCCCGGTTGCTGTCCGCCACCGAAGCCGGCAACGCGGTGCCCTCGACGAGGCTCACGGTGGCGTCCTCGATCGCGACGGCGGTGATGGCGCCCTCGTAGGAGAGCGCGTCGATCAGGGTCCCCGTGGCGGTGTTCATCAGCGCGATCCCGTCGGGCGCCCCGTTCTGGACCCGGTCGGTCTGGGCGCCCTCGAAGTCGATCTTCAGCGCGCCTTCCGCCACCTCGACGGCCGTGCTGCCGACCACGAGGTACTGGCCCGCCGCGAGCGTCCCGGCGGGGCTCAGGTCGAACCTGGCGTAGACGACGTTGCCGCTCCCGTTGACCAGCACGAGCGCGTGCTGCGCGAGATCGACGGGCTCGCCGGTACCGTTGTAGATCTCGATGAACTCGGCCCCGTCGGTCATCGCCTGGTCGTAATCGACCTCGTTGATCACGAGCCGTCCCGTCGCCGGATCGGCCCCGATGCTCGCGGTGAGCGCGCTCGATCCGAGCGTGGCGGTCACCGTGGCGCCGGCCGCCGAGCCGCCGTCCACGTAGTCGAACGTTGCGCTCTGCTGACCGCCAGGGACCGTGACCGATGCAGGCAGGGTGCCAGCGCCCGGCGGGTCCAGCGCGAGCTCCACCACGGCGCCGTCCGGCGCCGCCGGGATGTCGAGCGTCACGGTGAACACCGCCGTGCCGCCGGGCGCCACCGTGGCGGAGGCCGGGTCGAGCGAGGCGAGCGCCGGCTCCTCGGCCGGGTCGAGGACACGCACGGACGCGGTAAGGCTCCCCTCGCCGAGCGTGGCCGTCAGCGTCACCGCCTCGGCCGCCGCCACGCCGTCGAGCAGCACCGGAGCGCTCACGGCGCCCGCGGGCACGGTGACGCCGCCGCCCACCACCACGAGCGCCGCATCCTCCGATGTCACCGCCACGAACGTGTCGGCCGGCGCAGGCCAGGAGAGCGTCACCGCGAGCGGCTCCGGGACAGACGGCGCGGCGGCCTGGCCGACGTACGCGAACGACGCCGCCGGCCCGAACGCGGAGAGCGGTGGGGGGGCCAGGACCAGGTCCTCCGCGCCGCGCGGCTCCACCTTCGAGTTGTCGTTGCGGAACGTGAGAATGCCGCGGATCCTCGTGAATTCGTGGCCGACCTCGGGGAACGGCGCCGCCCGGTACAGGAGGTCGTCGACGCGCAGATCGCCCGTGACGATGAACTCGTAGTACATGGTGTCGAGCCCGACCACGTCGACGTCCTCCACCTCGACGAGGACGCCCTCGAGCTCGGCGGCCCGCGGCCCGCCCGTGGCGATGTCGGCAGGCGCCACGCGCTCCGGCGGGGGCGCCGCCTCCCCGAGCGACGCGATCACCTCGACAGCCGCGGAGCCGAGCTGGATCTGGCCGTAGAAGGTCGACACCACCGCGCTCGTGATCCGCACGCGATCGCCGACCTTCACGGTGTTCATCGGGCTGTACACGTAGACGCCCGAGTAGGCCGCCGCCGTGTAGCCCGGATCGCCCGGCTTCACCTGCACGAAGAAGCCGCTGTCGTGCCGCCCGGTCACGAGCGCGTTCTGCAGGGCCACCGTGGCGCCCTCGGCGACCGTGCCATTCTTGATATCGTAGATCGACACCGTGCAGCCCCGCGCGCCCGGGTTCGCCTCCGCCGGACAGGCGTCGCACGGGTCGCCCTTGCCGTCGCCGTCCATGTCGGCCTGCTCGTGGTTCTGGTGGACCGGGCAGTTGTCGGCCTCGTTCAGCACGCCGTCGTTGTCGCTGTCGTCCGGGTTCAGCGCCGAGCAGACCGCGCTGCCCGCGTCGAGCGGACACGCGTCGCAGGCGTCGCCCTCGCCGTCGGCGTCGAAGTCGGCCTGGCCCCCGTTGTCGAGCGGCCGGATGGGGTTGAAGACGCCGGGGCAGTTGTCCGCGTCGTTGGCGATGCCGTCGCCGTCGCGGTCGTCGTCCGTCGGCTCCCCGGTGTAAACGGTCGAGCCGTTCACCGAGGCGCTGACGGGCGCGGTCGCCGTGCGGGACGGCGTGCAGAGCGGCTCGCGCTCGGGCTCGCCGCAGAAGAAGGCCGGGTAGATCTCGCCCGCCGCCTCCTGGAGCTCCGCCAGCGTCATGCCGATCTCGTCCTGCAGACAGACCTGCTTGGAGACGCCGCACACATCGAGCGCGTCGCACGCCGCCTCGCCCCGGACCGCGGACACGACGGCCTCGTCGCCGTAGAGGACCTCCCCGCCGCGCATCACGAGGACGACGTCCTGCGGCTCGGCGGCCACGATCGCGCCGTGATCGGCGCGCTCCGCGCCGTCGAAGATCGCGATGTCCGCGATCTTCCCCGTGGCGAGCGCCCCGATCACGTCGTCCGTGGCGGTGACCGCGGCGGCGTTCCCGGTCACCATCGTCCATAGCTCCTCGTCGGTGAAGAAGCCGCCGTAGTAGGTCGCGTTGAGCGACGCCGCGCACCGGAGCTCGCGCAGCAGGTTCATCGACCCGGTCGCGATCCAGTCCGTGCCCAGCGCGATCTGCACCCCGAGGCGGGCGGCCGCGGTGACGACCGCCGTGTCGCCGTAGAGGGTGATGTTGGAGCGCGGAGACCAGATGAGCCCCGTGCCGTTCACCGCCATGGCCGCGTAGTCGAGCGCGGTCAGGCCGATCCCGTGGATGTACGCGCTCTGCGGCAGCAGCACGTCGTTCGGCGCGGTCTGCAGACAGACGAACTCGTTGCGCGCCGACGCCTCGATCCCCTCGGCGACGTGCGGGCAATAGGCGTCCTCGCCCTCGATGTCCTCCCGCGTCACCATGTTGCCCGAGTAGCCGCAGCTGCTCGCGAGCTCGCGGCCGCTCGAGTCGCCGAGCGGGAACGTGTCGAAGTTGACCTCCTTCTGGCCGAGGCCCTCCTGGTCGGCCCGGTCCAGGTTCCGGAGCAGCCCGGCCGCGCCCCCGGAGCCGACGATCGACGTCGCCCCGCCCATCAGGAAGCGGAGCTCGCCCCACCGGATCTGCGCCTGGGTGGCCGAGCCGGGGGTGTCGATCTGCGTGTGGTCGCCATTGCCGGTGCGCCAGTCGTGCCGGTGCTCGTAGCGCTCCTCGGTCGGGGTATACGGGCTGTTCTGCGTGAAGGTGATGTGGTCGTGCGTGTTGATCAGCGCCGGGGACACGACGCCGGTCGGACACACGATCTCCGTCGCGCCCTCCGCCTCGCAGTCGCAGCCGACGCACGCGATTGTCCCGCGCTCGTCGATGAGCACCCGCCCGCCGCGGAGCACCGTGTCCGGCGTGAGCACGACGCCCCGGATCAGCGTGGCGCCCGCGCCGGGGACGACCTCGCACGTCCCCTCCGAAAGCGGCGCCAGCTCCTCGCAGACGATCTCCTTGGGCGGCGTCTTCGTGCAGACGACCTCGCACCCGTCGCCCCCCGCGACGTTGCCGTCGTCGCACTGCTCGCCCGGATCGACGGCGCCGTCGCCGCAGCGCGGGGGCACCTCGATCTGGCACTCCGCCGAGCAGCCGTCGCCGTTCTCCTTGTTGCTGTCGTCGCATTGCTCGCCCGGGTCGAGCGCCCCGTCGCCGCAGCCGGGCTCCGGCGGCTCCTCGCGCTGGCACGTCGGCGAGCAGCCGTCGTCGTCGGCGGTATTGCCGTCGTCGCACACCTCGCCCTCGTCGACCACGCCGTCGCCGCAGATGCCCGACAGGGTTTCGCCCCCGTCGCTGTCCGCGCAGCCATTGAAGAGCAAGAGGCCCACGAGCACGGCCATCAGCCGCGCGAAGCGCACCGGCGTGTGAGGCATGACGTCAATGTAGGCTATATAAGCGCCCGGCGCTGTTTCGGTTGGGTGACGCGCCGCTCATCACGTCGGCATGACGCGCCGCTCATCACGTCAGCATGACGCGCCGCCCATCAGACGGTGTGCCGCGATCGTCCGCGCCGGAGCGCGAGCGCTCCGGCCCCCAGCAATGCGAGCCAGCCCACATCCGCCAGCGCTCCGGTGCCGCGGGGTGCGCCGGCGGCGAGGCTGCAGGAGCTCTCCCGCCGCTCTCCGTCGATGGGCCGACCGCCAGGGCCGCCGCCATAGGGCTTCGGCGGCGTGCCGCTCACGCCGCCGCTCACGCCGCCGCTCGATCCGTTGCCGCCGGTGCCGCCGCCGCTCCCCGGCGCCTCGCCCTCCCCGGGCTCGCAGCCGGCGGCCGACGCGCGGAGCGCGGCGAGCGCGAGCTTGTCGACGCCGGTCTCGTCGACGAGGCCGTAGGCGTGATCATCGCGCACGGTGTCCTGGAAGCCGGACCAGACGACGCCGGCGACGTCCTGCCGCGCCGAGAGCAGGTCGAAGGCGGCGGTCAGGTTCGCCGCCTGGAGCTCCTCACCGACGAGCGTCGTCTCCCACCCGATCCCGGTCACGACGACCGCGCTCTCGTCCCCCGCCCGCCCGGCGACGTCGCGCACCTCGCCGAGGAGGGCTTCGACCGTCACCGGATCGACCTCGCCGAGCTGATTCACGAACAGCTGTTGGCCCAGGTAGGACCACGGATACCGCTCGCCATAGCTCGCCTCGAGCTCGTCCCACACGGGCTGGTCGTGGAGCTCGCGCAGGTAATCGCCCGCTGGAGACGGCAAGTCGTCGTCGGACGCGAGCAGCCCGCCCGTGATCAGCGAGAGCTCGCCGGTGTTGAAGAGCGCCTCGTTGCGGGTCCGGATCTGGGCGAGGATCTGCGCGAGCACGCGGGGCAGCACGTAGGTGCAGCCGGCGTTCGCGGGGTCGACGGCGAAGTCGGGGCTCACCGCGCAGTTCGGCTGACTCCAGATCTCCCAGCGCACGACGCGCCCGGCGAAATGCTCCATCAGCTTCTGTGCCGTGTCGGCGAACGATTCCACATAGCGGTTGTTGCCGTCCCCGTCCCTGTCGTCGTTCCAGAGCGCCTGTCCTCCCTGGACCGCGCGGTGGGACAGCAGCCCGAGCGGCTCGAGGCCCGCGGCGAGCAGGGCCTCGATGACGGCCTCGTAGTCGTCGAGCCTGTCGTCGTCCCACGCCTCGCCGCCGTCGAGCCGGAACTCGACGCGCACCGCGCCGGCGCCCGCGCGCGCGAGCTGCTCCGCGCGGCCGTCGTCGAGGATCACCCTCCCTGCCTCGACGGGCGCGCCGGGATCGATGCCATAGAAGCCGCACGGCACGCCCTGCGCCCCGAGCGCGGGCTGCGCGAGGAAGAGCGCGGAGGAGACGGCAAGAGCGACAATGGCTGTACGCATGTTTCGAGGATAGCTGGACGGCGCGCCTCGACCAAGAAACGACCCCGGCATGAAGCGTCCATGCTAGGGAAGCGCGTCGCATGGCTTTCCTGGAACAAGAGCTGGAGCAAGGGCGGGGACGCGGTCAGGAACCGCAGGACGAGCGCGCGCGCGCCGACGACGCGCCTCCCGGCGGCGCCATCGACGGCGACGCGGACGAAGCGGGCGGCGTCGAGCAGGAGGCGCCCCCTGCGCGCAGCCTGCGCGAATGGCTGGGCGGCGCGCCGCTCTCCCGCCGCCTGCACCTCGCGCTCGGCCTCGTGCTGCCGACCCTCGTCCTCGTCGCGAACATGGTGCGCGTGCGCTCGTTCACGATCGACGACGCGTACATCTCCTACCGCTACGCGCGCAACCTCGCCCGGGGCCTCGGGCTCGTCTACAACGCCGGCGAGCGCATCGAGGGGTACACGAACTTCCTCTGGACCGTGCTGCTCGCGGGCGGCATCAAGGTCGGCCTCGACCCCGACGTCCTCGCCAAGGTGCTCGGCGGGCTCGCCGCCTGCGGATCGCTCGGCGCGCTCTACCTGCTCGCGGACCGGCTGCGCCCGCTCAGCGCGATCCCGTGCATCGCCACGTGGCTGTTCGCGAGCTCGATCGTGCAGAGCGGATATGCCGTCTTCGGCCTGGAGACCCCGCTCTTCGTGCTGCTCGTCCTCGCCGGCACGGAGATGATGTTCCGCGAGCGCGACCGGGGGACCGGCTTCCCGTATTCGGGCCTCGTCTTCGGCCTGGCCGGCCTGACCCGCCCCGAGGCGCCGATGTTCCTCGGCATCCCGATGCTGTTCCTCGGCCTTCGCTTCTTCGGGCGGCAGAACCTCCTGCGCGGCGTGGTGTTCGCCGCGCCCATCGCGCTCCACATGCTCTGGCGGCACAGCTACTACGGCACGTGGCTGCCGAACACGCTCAGCGCCAAGACCGGGAGCCTCGCCCAGCAGCTCGCCGGCGGGCGGCACTACCTCGGCGAGTACGCGGAGCACACGTGGCCGGTGCTCCTGCTCGCGCTCTTCGGCCTCTGCGTGGCGATCGTCTCGCGGCATCGCGACGCGCTGTGCGTCGCGGCCCTCGCGCTCGCGGTGGGCGGCTACGTGCTCCTCGTGGGCGGCGACTGGATGCCGTTCTACCGCTTCATGAGCCCGTTCGAGCCGTTCTGCTTCCTGCTCGCCGGCCTCGGCGCGCGCTCGCTGCTCGAGCCGATGCTCCCCGCGCTCTCGGCCCGCGCGGCCGGGGAGCGCCCGGGCGCCGGCCTCGCCCTCGCCGCCGGCGCCGGGCTGCTCGCGGCCGGCTGCATCGTCGCGCTCGGCGCGTTCCGGGCGCAGCGGATCGGCGGCGCGCAGCACCGGATCCTGGACGACGAGAAGCGGTTCTGGGACAGCGCCGCGGGCGGCGCGGCCGCGTGGTTCCAGCAGCACGGCCAGCCCGGCGAGATCGCGGTGGGCGACATCGGGTACATCGGGTACACGACCGACTATCCGGTGCTCGACCTGCTCGGCCTCGTCGACCCCGTGATCTCCAAGCTCCCGGGCGGTTACACGCACAAGACCGGCCCCGGCTACGTGCAGCGCGTGTTCGACAAGGCTCCCCGCTATTTCGTCTTCGTCGGCGGCGCCGACACGTGCGACAAGCTCCCGTTCCCGGCGCAGGAGAAGCTCCGGAGGGACCGTCGCTTCCGGGGTGTCTACGACGTGGCCGGGATGGTTCGCCACAGCAAGAACGGCTACTGGTGCATCTTCGAGCGGCGGGCCGACGCGCCGCCGCCCCCCTCGGCCGCCGCGCCCTGACCGCCGCCCCCGCCCCGCCCGTGCGCGCGACCCCACCGCTCCTGCGCGAGGTTTGCTAGCATCGCCGCCCCATGCCCTGGCTCTGGTACGTAGGTCCCCTCGCGTTGCTCGTCGTCTGGTACCTGACCGGCTTGCGCGGTCGGCACGAGTCGCGGCGCGGCGCCGAGCTCGTGCGGTGGCGCGCCCTGATGACCCCGCAGGCATCCTCGCGCCGGCCCGCGGCGCAGGGCGGCGGCCGGAAGACGACCGCCGAGGTCGCCGGCCCGCGCCCCGTGCGCTCGATGCCGTCCAGCTTCGAGCGGATGCTGCAGGAGACGGGCGGCGGCACGGTCATCGCCCGCTACGAGCTCGTCCCGAAGCTCGCCCACGTCGCCGTCGTCGGGCCGGACGCGAAGAACGGCAGCGAGTACCAGGTGGTCGTCGCCAAGCTCGCCAAACCGGCGCCCCGGCTCACCGTGTGCCCGCTGCCCATCCTCGACGGCAGGCGCGTCCCGAACACCGGCATCCAGTTCAAGAAGGACCCGGAGTTCATGGAGCAGTTCCTCGTCGAGGGGGCGGAGGCGAAGGCCATCGGCCGGTGGCTCTCGAAGCGCGTCCGCGATGCGCTGCACGACTTCCCCGACGCGTGGCTCTTCGTGCAGGACCGCGTCATGGCGCTCGCGGCGTACGGCCCCGTCGACGCGGAACGCATGGAGGAGCTCGTGATCGCCGCCGACGCGATCTTCGCGGAGCACGGCAGCGATGGCGCGCCTTCCCTGCTCTTCGACGACGACAGCGACGACGAGGACGACGACGACGCGAGGGACGAGGACGACGACGACGAGGAGGAAGGCGACGACGAGGACGACGACGGCGACGAGGAAGAGGCGCCCGCGTCGGCCCCCGCCGGCAACGCCAAGCAGGGGGCGCCCGCGTCCGCATCGAGCCGCCCTGCCCCGCGCAGGTCGTAGCGCCTCCCCGCGTCGGGCGCCCTCGTGGCGCGCCGCCAGCAGCGCGCCACGACATCTCCCTTCATCCCCCTCGCACCTCGGCCGATATGCCATCTCGCAGCCACGGCAGGCGCCGTTCCACGACCACAGCGCGGCCGAGCCATGTTAGTCATCGCAGCCGGGCCTGATTGAACGCGAAACCGCTTCTCTCCTCCGCCGTCCTGCTCTCGCTGTGGCTCGCGGCGCCGTCGGCCGCCCCGGCAGAGAAGAACGGCTGGGTCCAATCCCAGGGCTCCCGCGCGCAGATCGAGCTCGACGTCCTGAGCAAGTCGGCCGACTGGTCCATGGACGACGTCGACGCCGAGGTGAGCACGTTCGGCCTCGGCTTCGCCCTCGTCGGCCAGCTCCAGTGGCGCGGCCGGCTCCACCTCGACGCGGAGCTCCCGCTCGCCTACGGCAGCGTCGACGCCTCGTTCCGGTCGACGCGGCTCGGCGTCGACGAGAGCAGCAGCGCCGGCAGCCTCCTCTTCGGCAACCCCACGCTCGGCGCCCACTACGCGCGCGACCTCTCGCGAAAGCTCGCCGTCTTCTTCGGCGGCTCGCTCTCGCTCCCCGTCCTCAGCGACCCCAACGCCGACGCGCGCGCCACGCTCCAGGCGACGCTCCCGGCGCGCGCCTACTTCGACCTGTACCGGCTCATCCCCCAGCATTTTCCCGTGAGGATCCGCGGCGGCATCGAGACCGAGGTCGCCACCCGGCTCGTCTACCGCGCGGACGCCGCGGTGATGCTCGCCCTCCCGACCAGCGGGGGCGACGCCGAGCTCGTGCTCGAGCAGTCGAACGAGCTCGAGCTGCGCACCCGGGGCGCCTTCGGCGGCGGCCTCCGGGTGCAGACGGCGCTGACGCTCACGCAGGAGGACCTCGCGCAGGTCGCGATCGAGCCGTTCGCCGTGTACGCCCCGGCGAAATCCGCCTTCTACGGCCGCGCCGGGCTGCTCGTGGCGCTCGACCCGTCGCTCGGCTTCGGCCTCGCCGAGGACAAGATCGCCACGCTCCGGCTCGCCGTCGGCCACAGGTTCTGAGCGCACCCGCCGCCGCCCGTCGTACGCTGCTGCACACAGGGAGCGCACGCGGGCGAAAGGCGGGTGGGTCGGCGATGGGCGAGCATCAGGTCTCCGAGCAGTCGAACGAGGAGCAGCTTCAGGCCTTCATGCGGGCGCTGCTCGACGACGTCGAGGCGCTCGAGCGCCTCCTCCAGGACGATCGAATCGAGTCGGGCGTCCGCCGCATCGGCGCCGAGCAGGAGATGTTCCTCGTCGACCGCGCGCTCCGGCCCGCGCCGCTCGCGCCGGAGGTGCTCGAGCGGGCGGCCGACGGCCGCCTCACCACCGAGCTCGCGCGCTTCAACCTGGAGGCGAACCTCTGCCCGCTGCCGTTCGGCGGCGACTGCCTCCGGCGGCTCGAGGCCGAGCTCTCCGACGTCGTCGGCCGCGCCACCGAGGCCGCGCGCGCGCTCGGCGCCGACGTGCTGCTCGCGGGCATCCTCCCCACCCTGCGCGCCGGCGATCTCCGCCTCGACAACCTCACGCCGTCGCCGCGCTACCACGAGCTCAACCGCGCGCTGCTGAAGCTCCGCCAGGGCCATTTCCGCGTGTCGATCCACGGGCTCGACGAGCTCGAGATGGCGCACGACAACATCCTGCTCGAGGCGTGCAACACGAGCTTCCAGGTCCACCTCCAGGTCGGCGCGCGAGAGTTCGCGCCGCTCTACAACCTGGCGCAGGTGGTGACCGCCCCCGTCCTCGCCGCCGCGGTCAACTCGCCGCTGCTCCTCGGGCAGCGGCTCTGGCACGAGACGCGGATCGCCCTCTTCGAGAGCTCGATCGACACGCGCCCGACCGACCGCGAGCTCCGGCAGCACCGGCCCCGCGTGCACTTCGGCGACGGCTGGGTGAGCGAGGGCGCGCTCGAGCTGTTCCGCGAGGACATCGCCCGGTTCCGCGTGATCATGACCGCCGAGACCGGCGAGCCCCCCGCGGCCGTGCTCTCGCGCGGCGAGGTGCCGGACCTCAAGGCCCTGCGCGTCCACAACGGCACCGTCTACCGCTGGAACCGCCCCTGCTACGGCGTCGCGGACGGGATCGCGCACCTGCGCATCGAGAGCCGCGCGCTCCCCGCGGGCCCCACGATCCTCGACGAGGTCGCGAACGCCGCCTTCTTCTTCGGCCTCATGTCGGGCCTCGCCGGCGAGCACCCGCGCGTCGACCTCGAGATGCCGTTCGCGGACGCCAAGGCGAACTTCTTCGCGGCGGCGCGCCACGGCCTCAAGGCGCAGCTCACGTGGTTCGGCGGGCAGAGCCTCCCCGCCGCCGAGCTCGTCCTCTCGCGCCTCCTCCCGGCCGCCCGCGCGGGCCTGTCGGCCGCGGGCATCGACGCCGCGGACGTCGACCGTTACCTCGGCGTCGTCGAGGAGCGCGTGCGCCGCGGCCAGACCGGCGCCCAGTGGGCGCTCGGCTCGCTCGCGGCGATGGCCGGCCAGGCCACCCCGGAGCTGCAGCACCGCGCGCTCTGCGCCGCGATGCTCGCCCGCCAGCGGGAGGAGGCCCGCGGCGGCGGCGCCGCGCGCCCCGTGCACACCTGGGAGCCCGCCGCGCTCGAGACCGACCTCGACCTCCTGCGCGACAGCTACCGGACCGTCGGCCAGTTCATGTCGACCGATCTCTTCACGGTGCGGCCGACGGACATCGTCGACTTCGCCGCGAGCGTCATGGACTGGCGGCACGTGCGCCACGTGCCCGTCGAGGACGACCAGGGCCGCCTCGTCGGCGTCGTCTCGCACCGCGCCCTGCTCCGGCTGGTCGCCCGCGGCGCCGCGCCGCAGAACGGCGCCGCGCCGCCCACGGTCGCGTCGATCATGCGCCCCGATCCGGTGACGATCACGCCCGAGACGCCGACCCTGGAGGCGATGCGGATCATGCGCGAGCAGCGCGTCGGCTGCCTCCCCGTCGTCGCCGGCGAGCGGCTGGTCGGCATCGTGACCGAGCGCGACCTCCTCGACGTCTCCGCGAGGCTGCTGGAGGCCTTCCTGCGCGACGGCTGAGCGGCCGCGCCAGCCGCGGAGCGCGCGCCGGCGCGGCGGCGGAGGAATGAAACGCAAAGGCGCAAAGGTGCAAAGGCGCCAGAAGAAACCGAGACAGTTCTTCTCGGGATCTTCTACGTCTCCTTACGTCTTTTTGCGCCTTCGCGCCTTTGCGCCTTTGCGTTTTTATTCTTTGTTGTTCGACCGGCGAGCGCTCTAGCGACGACGCGCGGAGCAGCGCTCCCGCGCCTGGCTCACAGGTCGTTGAGCTCGGTGCACGTCATCGCGTCCCCGCGCGCCTGGCACTCGAGGATCGTGCCGTAATGCTTGAGGAAGCCCTGCTTCACGCGGGTCACGTGGTATCGATTCGCATCGATCTGCCGGATGCTCGTGTAGCTCGCCTGACACCCCGTCGCAGCGAGCCCGGCGATCAGCAACCCCAGGATCCAAGAACGCTTCATTCGCCGACCTCCGTCACCTCGACCAACGTGCACTCCCCCTTGCCCGCCTGATCAGGGCACATCCAGATCTCCGGCTTGGCCCCGATGAACGGGTACACCTTGTAGCCGGTGACATACATGTATCCCGGCGCCGCCGGCGCCGAGCTGGACGCCAGCGTCGAACACCCACCGATCACCGGCAGCACGCAAAGCAGCGCTGCGAATCGAATCCGTTTCCCCATGACCGGTCACGCTATCGGGAATATTCCGTGTGGGCCAAATTAGCGCTCGCGCTGCTCCGGCCGGTCTTCCGCCCCCTACGCCGCTTCGTGGGAGCGCGCTCTCCGCCTCTCCTCCCCTCCACTTCCCTCGACTTCCCTCGAGCCCCCTCGAGCGCGGTTGACACGCCGCGTCAGCCCTTCTAAGGATCTCCCCCCGACCGGCGTGCTCTGGCCAGCCGGAACCCGGGGGGCTGCGCGGGGGCGCGCGGGGAGGGCCCGCGGCGGGCTCTCCGGCAGAGGAGGAGTCGGCATGGCTTCAGGCAAGAAGGGGAAGGGCGGCGGCAAGCTCGGCGGGGCGAGCGGCGGGACGGGCGGGGTGGCGAGCAACGGAAAGGGCGACGGCGACCGCGTCGCCGTCGTCGCCGGGCTGCGCACCCCGTTCACCAAGGCCGGGACGGCGCTCAAGGCGCTGCGCACCGTCGATCTCGCCGCCACGGTGGTCAAGGAGCTCATCCAGCGCAGCGAGGTGAGCCCGCGCGACGTCACGCTCGTCGTCTACGGCCAGGTGGTGCCGACGCTCGACTGGCTCAACATCGCGCGCGAGGTCGTGCTGCGCACGGGCCTGCCGAAGGACATCGACGCCTACAGCGTCTCGCGCGCCTGCGCGACCTCGCTCCAGGCCATGACGAGCGCCGCGGAGGCGATGCTCTCCGGCCAGCACGACGTCGCGATCGTCGGCGGCGCCGACAGCATGAGCGACGTCCCGCTCGGCGTCTCCCGCAAGCTCGCCGCCGCGCTGACCGAGCTCCAGAAGGCGAGGACGCTCGGCGCGAGGCTCGCGATCCTCTCCCGCCTCTCGCTCAAGGACGTCGTGCCGCCGATCCCCGGCTTCTCGCGCGAGCCGACCACCGGCGAGCAGATGGGCGAGGCCGCCGAGAAGATGGCGAAGCAGAACGGCATCTCGCGCGAGGAGCAGGACGCCATCGCCCACCGCTCGCACACGAACGCCGCGCGCGCCTGGCGCGACGGCACGTACGCGGCCGAGGTCATGCACGTGATCCCCCCGCCCTACGACAAGCCGGTCGAGCGCGACAACGTGGTCCGGGACGACTCCACCCTCGAGGCCTACGCGAAGCTGTCGCCGGCGTTCGACAGGCGCCACGGCACCATCACCGCCGGCAACGCGTCGCCGCTCACCGACGGCGCCAGCGCGCTGCTCCTGATGCGCGAGTCCAGGGCGAAGGCGCTCGGCTACAAGCCGCTCGGGTACGTGAAGTCCTGGTCCTACGCCGCCGTCGACCCGGGCTGGCAGCTGCTGATGGCGCCCGTGTTCGCGGTGCCGCGGGCGCTCGATCGCGCCGGCCTCTCGCTCGCGGACATGGATCTCGTCGACATGCACGAGGCCTTCGCCGCCCAGGTCGCGTCCAACCTGAAGGCGCTCGCGTCGCCGTCGTTCGCCGCGGAGAAGCTCGGCCGGTCCGAGGCCGTCGGCGAGATCGACCCCGACAGGCTCAACGTGAACGGCGGATCGATCGCGCTCGGCCACCCCTTCGCGGCCACGGGGGGGCGCATGGTGCTCTCCACGCTCCGCGAGCTCAACAAGCGCGGCGGCCAGCACGCGCTCCTCACCGTGTGCGCGGCGGGCGGCCTCGGCGCCGCCGTGGTCCTGGAGGCAGCATGACGACGACGTTCGAGCAAGCGACGCAGCCCTCCGCGGAGCGGGGTCCGATCTCCCTCGAGGTCCGCCCCGACGGCGTGGCCGTCGTCACCTACGATGTCCCCGGCGAGTCGGTCAACACGCTGAAGCCCACGTTCGCCGGCGATCTCGAGCGGGTCATGGACCGGATCGCGGCCGACCCGCTCATCAAGGCGGCCATCCTCGTGTCCGGCAAGGCCGACACGTGGATCGCGGGCGCCGACATCGACATGCTGAAGAGCGTCACGACGGCCGCGCAGGCCGAGGCGATCTGCCGGGCCGGCCACGAGGCGGTCCTGCGGATCGTGCGCTCGCCGAAGCCGATCGTCGCCGCGATCCACGGCGCCGCGCTCGGCGGCGGCTTCGAGGTCGCGCTCGCGTGCCACGCCCGCGTGCTGAGCGACGACAGGAAGACGGTGCTCGGCCTGCCCGAGGTGCAGCTCGGCCTGCTCCCCGGCATCAACGGCCTCCAGCGGCTGGCGGAGCGCGCCGGCCTGCAGGCGGCGCTCGATCACGGCCTCACTGGCAAGAACATGCGCCCCTCGAAGGCGCGGCAGCTCGGCGTCGCCGACGACGTGGTCCCCGCGCCCATCCTCAAGGAGACGGCCGCCGCGCTCGCGCTGAAGCTCGCGCGCGTCGAAGGCGGCCCGCCGTTCCGCCCCGCGCGCGCCGCGAAGAAGGGCCCGAAGCTCGACCCCGCCGCGCTCACCCGGGTCGCCCTCGAAAAGAACCCGATCGGTCGTGCTGTACTTTTCCAGCAAGCACAGAAGCAGACGCGCGAGAAGACCGGCGGGCACTACCCGGCGCCCGAGCGGATCATCGAGGTGCTGCGGGCTTACGCGGAGCGGGGCTTCGAGGCGTCGAAGGACGTCGAGGCCCGGGCGTTCGGCGAGCTCGTCGTCTCGAGCACGGCGCACCGGCTGATGGAGATCTTCTTCGCCACGACGGCGATGAAGAAGGACACCGGCGTGGACGACGCGTCCGTGCAGCCGAGGAAGGTCGAGAAGATCGCGATGCTCGGCGCCGGCCTGATGGGCGCTGGCATCGCCTATGTCAGCCTGAACGCCGGCATCCCGGTGCGGCTCAAGGATCGCGACGACGCGTCGCTCGGCCGCGGCCTCAAGTACGTGACCGACATCCTCGGCGAGCGGGTGAAGAAGAAGCAGCTCACGCCGCTCGAGCGCGATCAGAAGATCGCGCTGCTCACGACGACGACCGACACGACGGGCCTCCGGGGCGCCGATCTCGTGATCGAGGCGGTGTTCGAGGATCTCGCGGTGAAGCACGCCGTCCTGCGCGAGGTCGAGGCGGGCGGCAAGGACGACCTCATCTTCGCGTCGAACACGTCGTCGATCCCGATCGCGCGCATCGCGGCCGCGTCGAGGCGGCCGGAGAACGTGGTCGGGATGCATTACTTCAGCCCGGTCCACAAGATGCCGCTGCTCGAGGTCATCCGGACGGACAGGACGTCTCCCGAGGTGGTCGCGACGGCGGTGGCGGTCGGCAAGCGGCAGGGCAAGACGGTGATCGTCGTGAACGATGGAGTCGGCTTCTACACGAGCCGCGTCCTCGGCCCGTACATGAACGAGGCGAGCTGGCTCCTGGCCGAGGGGGTGGCGATCGAGCAGATCGACAGGGCGCTCGTCGCGTGGGGCTGGCCGGTCGGCCCGCTGGCGTTGCTCGATGAGGTGGGCATCGACGTGGCCGCGCACGTCGGACCGATCATGATCGAGGCGTTCGGCGAGCGGCTCGCCCCGCCGCCCACGATGGCAAAGCTCGTCGCCGACGACCGCAAGGGCCGCAAGAACGAGCGCGGGATGTACCTGTACGGCGCGGCGGCGAAGAAGCGGGGCAAGGGCAAGCACGCGGACGAGAGTGTCTATGCCGTGCTCGGCCTGCCGGTGCCGAAGGCGAAGGAGAAGCCGCCGGTGCCTGTCGAGGAGATCCAGATGCGGTGCTCGCTCCAGCTCGTGAACGAGGCGCTGCATTGCCTCGGCGAGGGCATCCTGAGGAGCCCGCGCGACGGCGACATCGGCGCGATCTTCGGCCTCGGCTTCCCGCCGTTCCGCGGCGGCCCGTTCCGTTACGTCGACGGCCTCGGCGCCGCGGAGGTGCTCCGCCGCATCGAGGTCTACGAGCGCCGCTTCGGCAAGCGCTGGACGCCCGCCCCGGCGCTCGTCGAGGCGGCGAGGACGGGCAAGCACTTTTACGACTGACGCGCCGGGGCGCGGGCGGCGCTCGCCGGGCGGTGGCCTTCGTCAGAAGCTGCCCTTCGCGCCGAAGACCGCCCCCGCCGGCCCCGCCTCCAGCACGCCCGCGCTGAGCCACATCGGGCGCGCGCCGGTCGCTGCGCCGGCGTGCGTCGGCTCGGTCCACAGCAGCACCGCCGCCGCTCCGAGCGCGGCCAGCCCCACCCCGAAGCCGAGGGTGCTCACCAGGGCCATCGTGCTCCCGCTGTTCGCGGCGTCGAGCCCTGTCGCATCACAGGCCTTCTCGTCGCTGGCCTGGATGCCGCTGCCGCAGTGCCGGTCGACGACGCCCTTCTTCCCGAGCACGAGCGCGCCCGTGATCCCACCCAGCACGAGCCCCGCGGCGCCGACCCCGCCCGCGACGTAGAGCGCCGCGCGACGGCCCGCCGGGGCATCCTGCGCGCCGGAGGTCGGCGGCGGCGCTCCATTCTTGATGTCCAGCACCATCTCCTTCGACTCGCCTTCGGCGATCGTGATGCGCTGTTCCTGGACAACCCCTCCCGGGATCTCGATCGATATCCGGTGCTCTCCTGGATCCACCGGCAACGCGACGCCGAGCGAGGCGTCTCCCAGCACGTGGCCGTCGCGCCGCACGACCGTCCCGGCCGGCGTGTCCGGCGGCAGGGAGAGCGCGAGCCGCGGGACCCTTCGAGACAGCGTGTCGATCTCCTGTCTCGCGACCTCCGGCCGTCTGCCTTGACGGGCCTGCTCTGCCCGCGTCATCCGCTCGAACAGCGCCATGTAATCCTTGAAGCGCGCCACCGCGGTGGCGATACGGCCCCACCTCGCCTCGCAGGAGGCCAGCGTGAAGAGCGTGCCTGGCTGGGGGTCCAGGCGCCCGCTCTCGGCGAGGGCCGCGCAGCCCGTCTCGTAGCGGCCTGCCTTCATGTCGGCGAGCCCGCGATCGAAGAGCGCCTCGGCGGCCGCGATGTCCTGCGCCGCGGCGGGCGCGGGGAGAGAGAGCAGGCCGAGGGCGGCGAGGAGCTGCGTGGGCCGGCGGAACCAAGGGGTCATGTTCTGGCGCTCAGCGGGCAAGGGAGCTGGGGACACGGGCGCATGGGGAGAACGAGCGACGCGGAGAACGAAGGCGGAAGGGCAGGCAGGTGAGATGAATCCTCATCGCGCCTGTGCGCCTCGCCGAAACGCATCAGGCCGGTCGCGGCGCGCGCGGGGAGCGAGGCGGCGTCGCGGCGGATCTCCAGATCAATGCCGCCCATAGAGGTCGGAGGTCGAGTCGGGTTTGCGCGGCGGTGGCTTCTTGCTGGCGGACGATGCCGAAGGCGGCCTGGGCCTCGAAGGCGCAGGCGTGCTCGTGGGCGCCGGCGGATGTGCGCTCGGGCGGAGAGGGGCCGCGGCGGCCGCCGCCGCGTCCGGAGGCACCGCGGGTCCAGGCGCGGTGACGGGTCCGGGCGGCGCGGTGACGGATCCGGGCGGCGCGGTGACGGGTCCGGGCGGCGCGGTGACCTGTCCGGGCGGCGCGGTGACCTGTCCGGGCGGCGCGGTGACCTGTCCGGGCGGCGCGGTGACGGCCCCAGGCGCTGCCGCGGCGAGTCCAGGCGCTGCCGCGGTCGGCCCGGGCGCTGCCGGGCTCTCGGAGACGGTGCCGGGAGCCGCCACCGCCGGATGGCCTCCACCATGAGCGCCCAGCAGGAGCCAGCTCCCGGCGCCCAGGACCCCTAACCCCAGCACCGCGAGCCCGGCGGCAAACGGCCCTCGGACGGGCTTCGCCGCGCTCGTCGACCTGGCCGACACCGCGGCCTCGGTCTGGGTCCTCGCGAGCGGCAGCCCGGGAGAGCGCGAGTCGCGCTCCGGGTACGGGATCGTCCCCGGCGCTGCCATCTCGTGCGCCGGGGCCGTCGTCGTGGCGGCGGGGACCACGCCGGGCCAGGACGGCGCCCCTGGGATCGTCCACCGGTCGACGCCCACCGGGAGGCCGAGCACCTCGCCCAGGGCCTGCACCGCCTCCACCGCCCGGCCGAACCGCGCCGCCGGATCGACCGCGGTGGCCCGCGCAAACCATGCATCGAAGCCCGGCGGCAGCATCACGCCCTGCGCGTGCGCACGCGGCACCGGCGGCTCCTGGGGACCGCGGGCGGCCAGCAGCGCGAACGCGACCATGTCGCCGGCGCTCCTCGCTTCCTGCCGCCAGTAAGGTGTCCCCACGAGCAGCGCATAGGCGATCATGCCCAGCGCATAGATGTCCGCGGCTCCCGTGAGCCTCGCGCCGACCTGGAACTGCTCGGGCGCCATGTAGATTGGCGTGCCGAGGTTGCGCGTCGCGCCGGCCGCGGCCGTGCCGTCGGCGATGAGCTTCGCGATGCCGAAATCGAGGAGCTTCACGCGGATCGAGCCGTCCTCCCGCTCCGACAGGAAGATGTTCGCGGGCTTGAGGTCCCGGTGCACGATGGCCGCGGCATGGGTGCGGTCGAGCGCGAGCGCCGTCTGGTGGAGGTAGGTGACCACCTCGGCGGGCGGCAGGCGGCCGGCGCGCTTGAGGCGCTTGCCGAGATCCTCGCCGCGAAGCAGCTCCATGACCAGGAAGGGCGTCCCGGTCGCCTCGTCGACGCCCGCATCGAAGACCTCGACGATGTACTCGCTCTCGACGTTCGCCGCGATGCGGGCCTCGAGCTTGAAGCGCTCGCGCATCTCCTCGTCTTCGAAGATGTGCGCGTGCATGGCCTTGAGCGCTCGGCGGCGCGCCGTCTCCAGGTGCACCACCTCGTGGATGCTGCCCATTCCGCCGGTGGCGATGAGGCGCACCACGCGATAGCGCCGCGCGAAGACGGTCCCCTCCGCGAGTGTGGCCGACACGGCGGAAGGCTCCCTTACCGGGCTGGCGGCGTCAAGGATCCATGGAACCCGCGAGGATCCAGGGGATCCGCGATCGGTCACCGGCAAGCGCGACGGTGCTTTCCCTCCGTGCCCGCCGTCACGCCTCGCCTCGCCGTGCCGCCGCGCAGCCAGCCGGGCTCGGCGCGCAGCGGTCTTGCAGCTGGACGCCAGGCCGCCGGCGTCGCGCTCGTCAAGGGTCGTGGATCGCCAGGGCAACCTGGCGACGTGGCCCATCACCCGGCGGCCATCGGCTCCACCCGGGGGGCATCACCGGCGCTGCGACCGCGCGGGGTGGTGCTGTACGTCGGGCGCTCACCCCGAGGGAGCGCGCTCCAGCGAGCCTCGACGACTACCGGTCTCTCGCGCACCGGACTCCGGTGTCATTTTCGATGTCCGCCGGATCGTCGTTGGTGCGTTCGTACGTGAGCAGGTACGAGGCATCGTTGACGAATGATCCGCCTCGGACCACCCGGCCCGAGGCAGGGGCCAGGTTGGCACAGTCCACGCACGACCCGGGATAGGCGGCGTACCAGTCGAGGCTCCACTCCCACATGCTCCCCACCAGGTCCGCCTGCCCCCATCGTCCATCACCCTTTGGCCGGGCCCCGACGGGCAGTATGCCTTCATACCCACACTCGCCGGCCGGAGACTCATAGTCGGTACAGTCGTACACCGCGTAGCTCCCGTCGATGGGCGCATCCGGATCTGCCGACCACGGGTACTTTCGCTGCTGGTCGCCGCCGGCCGCGGCATAGTTCCACTCCAGCTCCGTGGGCAGCCGTCCCCCGTCCCACGCGCAGAACGCGAACGCCAGGTACCAGCTCAGGCAGTTCATCGGCAGGTTCTCCTGCGCGTCGGGCACATCCGTCCATGTCTGCAAGGCCTGGTCGCACTTCACCGCTTCCTTGAGCTCCGCCGCGTTCACGGGCAGCCAGCTGCCATCCCAGCCTGCATCCCACCCGCTCCGGTCGAACAACGGGTGCCTCCCCGCGCCCGGCTTGGGCTTGCTCTCGGGATACGCCTCCACGAACTTTCGAAACCGCCCCACCGTCACCTCGAACCGATCCAGCGCGAACCCGCTCACGCTCGCCGGATACAACTCGCTGTTGTCTCGATAGAAGCCCCCGCCGGCCACCGGCATGCTCGCGCAGCAGCTCTCCTTGCCCGTGGGGCCGCATGTCTCGTCCAGCCCGACACAGCTCGGCGGGGTGGAGCACGCCTCTCCCATGCAATCTTCTCCAGGACCGGTCCCGCCGCCCGTCCCTTCCTGCATCCGGCCGCCCGTCCCTTCCGGTATCCCGCCGCCAGCCGCTTCCTGCCGCCCGCCGCCCGCCCCTTCCTGCAGGTAATAGCCGTCTCCGAGCCCCACGAGCGTCCCGCACCCGCCGGTCATGACAGCCCACGCCGCCCCTATCCATGCCGCGTGCTTCGACTTCGCCATGGCGTCGTTCTACCGCCGCCGCGCGGAGGCTGTCCACCGCGGCTCATGGCCGGGATCACACCGTCGTGCACCAGCCAGCGACGCGCTCGCCGCAGCGCGCCTCCCCGGTCCCGCGGCGAAGCCCACCGGCGCGCCGCTGGTGCGCCGCCGCCGCGACGCCGCGCCCGAGGTCCCGCGCGTCTCTCGTGTCGGCGCTGCCGCTTCGGGACCGGCTCGCACAGCGCGCAAGCTTCAAGCGAGGTGCCACGTCAGGCAATCTCAACGCCGAACACTACGGATTCCTCGCGCACCGGACCCCGGTCACCGTGTCGCGGTACATCGGGGGGAAATTCTGGCGAGCGGACGAGCGCAGCGCCTGCGCATCATCGAGGAAGCCCCCTCCCCGGACCACCCGATCATCGTCGTCATTCATGCTGGCGCAGTCGCTCTCGCAAGCAGGGTCGTAGCGGAGCGGGTGCGAGTCCAGGACCCACTCCCGTACGTTCCCGGCCAGGTCTGCCTGCTCCCACCTTCCATCCCCCGTCACGGACAGCGACCCGACGGGCATGATACACGAGCCGGCGTCAGACCCCTCCGCGGAGCAGCCGTACACCGCATGCTTCGTATCGATGGCGTCCGAGCTCGGGGACCACGGATACATCCGCTCCTCGCTTCCACCCGCCGCCGCGTAGTGCCACTCCGCATCGGTCGGCAACCGCCCCCCGTCCCACGCGCAGAACGCGAAGGCTTCGTACCAGCTCAGGCAATTCATCGGCAGATTCTCGTTCTCGCCAGGCTCATCCGTCCAGGTCGCGGCCGCGCTCTGGCCACACGTGATGGCCTCCCTCAGCTCCGCCGCACGTTGAGGCAGATATTGCTCCCATTCCCCCCCGGCCCATCCACTCATCTCGTGGCGCGGGTGCCCCCCCGCGCCCGGTTCCGGCTTGCTACCGGGATACTGTTCCACGAACTTCCGGAACCGTCCCACCGTCACCTCGAACCGATCCAGCACGAACTTGCTCACGGCGACTTCCGAGCTGATCCCGGCGTCGTCCTGACGTGCGAAGGTCCCCCCGGGCACCTCCCTCACCGCGCAGCAGGTCTCGTCGGGCTTCGCCGCCGGGCCGCAGGTCTCGTCCAACCCGTTGCAGCTCCGGGGCGGCGCCGTGCACTTCCCTGCGTCGCACACGGGGGCTGCCGCAGGGCACGGCGCTGCGGCCACCCACGCCCCGCGCTCGTCGCACCGCTGCGGCTGGCCCCCCGAGCAGCGCACGTCGTCAGGGCCGCACTCGCCGGTACACTCCCCCTCCACACACGCCTGGTCGACGCATTCGGTTCCGCCGGGCGTGCATGCCTCGCCGCCTCCGGCGCCCCCGGTGCCGGCCCCGCCGCCTCCGTCGCTAGCCCCGCCGCCCGCTGGATCGTGCAGGTAATGGTCGCCGTCCAGCCCCACGAGCGCCCCGCAACCGCCGCCCGCGAGGATCGATGCAGCCGATATCCATGCCTCGCGCGTTCTGTTACGCATGGCCTCGTGTCTACAGCGCACGCGCTGGCGTTGTCCACCGCGGCGAGCACCGGGATCGTACCCGGTTGCGCGAACGGATTGCGTTCTCGCCGCAGTCCGCGCCCCATGAATCGCGCGGTGATGAACCGCGCCCGATGCGCCTCCGCGCCGCGATGGCCCCGTTCAGGGCGCCATGACCAGGATGCCTCGCGGACGCTCTGGTACGCGGTCTCGTCGCCAGCCGACGACATCGGGGCGGAACGTGTTCCTCTCGTCGAAGTAGACATCCACCTCGGTAGCGACCCAACAGCCCCCTGGCCGGCGCCCGCCGGGCCGCTGATCGTACGGACCGATGTAGACAAAAAGCTTGCGCTGCACGGCGCCGTGCTCGCCCGTCGCGGCGTCCTTCTCGACGATGCTGCCCTCGATAAGCTCGTGGCACGTCACCAGAGCCCTACGCATTTAGCCCGATAGCTGGGATCCTTCTTCGATCAGAGCGTCGTTCTCAATTCTGAGGATCAGGCTCTGCTTCCCGTCCTCGCCCTGCACGTGAAAATATCCAGACAGATCAAGCCCGAGAGATACCATGTTGCTTATCACGCAACGAAGCATCCCCACGCCTTCCTCCACCACATCCGCCCCGTAAAAAATGTAGCGTGTCCAATTAACTGGCTCGCTGCTCCAGCACCATCCATTCATGTAGAGCTGCGCCCTCTCGTTGCCGTGCCAACGCTCGCGCATTGTTGAGATGATGGCTATGACGTCCGAAAAGGCGTCGGGCGAAATCTCCAGCCAGCCGCGAACCGAGTAGAAATACGACATGAGGATCGCCTACTGAGTGCATTCCTGCGCGACGATCGATAGGATCTGGGCAGAGGCGGGCTCTGCGTTGGAACATCAGGAAGAGCAGCCACCTTTCCCCGCCCCTCCTTTCTTCGAGACTTTTCCAGATCGCACCTCGGCCCCCTTCTCTTCAATATAGCTCCGCACCTCGGGGTGCGGCTCCTCTTTGAACCAGTAAACCGGCTGCTTGCCGAGCTCATCTGCAATGCGCACCGTCTCCTTGATCTGTCTTCTCGTGCTCTTGCCGAGGAAGTTCCTTGGACTGTTGACCGCAGATGATGAGTCCTTCGCCTGGATGAGCTCCGTGGATGTCACCGAGTCGAACTCGCGCCCCTCGATCACGTCTGATATTCCGTCGCTCATTGCCCTGACATCTTCCTCCCAGTCCGCGCCTGCCCCCCAATTATCTACTCTATTGCCCCTGGTAAGACCGAGAGGATCGACGTGAACTGTTGGGCTACCGTCGAATGCGAACAGGTGAAGTCCGCCGTTGATCCTCAGCGGGTCCGAACTGCACCAGCTCCCCACCTCCGGATCGAAGTACCGGAATCGCGTGTAGCACAATCCGATCTCTTCGTCCGCATACTGCCCCAGCAGCCGGAACGGGCTCTCCACCGGCCGCGCGTGCCGCGCCGCCGGGTCCCTGAAGACCTCGGCCACTCGGCCCCACGCCGAGTGCGCCGCCGACCAGGCCACCCGACCGTCCGGCCCCACGAGCTCCTTCGGCATCCCCAGGTGATCGCTCACCACCGCGAACACCTGTCCCTGCTCCGCTTGCAGCAGCGGCACGAACGTCCGTGGATCGTGCACGAACACGCGTGCTCCTCGCGTTCGCTCCAGATCCGCTGCCAGCTCATCTCCGTCCCAGACGAACTCGATCGCACGGTCGGCCGCCTCAGCTCCCGCTGGTAGGATCTCCTTGCGCATCCGCCGCCCGAACGCATCGTAGGAAAAACGCACTCGGGTCCCGTCAGGCCGCCGTACCTCGCGCAGCCGGTCCCGACAATCCCACGTGTACTCGGTCGCCGCCCGTTCAGCGCTCTCTCCGCGCACGCCGAGGTCGAGCTTGACGACGCGCCGCCCGCGCCTGTCGTACGTGTACTTGGCCTTGTCCGTCTGGCTCAACAACCCCCCCGGCGCGATCTCCCACTCCGGGGACCCCGCCTGCGCCTCGAGCCCCTCGAGCATCTTCTGCAGCGAGCCCGCCGCGTCGTACGCGAACACCTCGCGCAGCGATCCGCGCTGCGCCCCGAGGAGCTGGTCGATCCGGTCATACTGGTACGTGGTCGCGCCCCACCGGCCGTCCTCGATCTGCGTCACGCGCCCGAGCGCGTCGTAGCTCCATCTCCGCTCGACCAGGCCCTTGGTGATCTCCGCCCCAGACGACGACGCCGATACTCTCTGCTCGATGAGCCGATCCATCGCGTCGTACCCGCTCTGGATCGACACCTGCTCATCCGGACGGCCGCGCCGGACCTCCCGTCCGAGCACGTCGCGCTCGATCTCCATCCGGTAGCCGTCGTGCTCCACGGCGATCAGCGCATCCAGCGCGTCGTACACGTAGTTCGTGGTCGCGCCGTTCGGCAGCACCCGCCTGGTTCGCCGCCCGAGCGCGTCGTGCTCGAACCGAAGCGCCTTGTCTCCCTGTCGCTCCGTCACGATCCGCCCGAGCTTGTCTCGCTCGAACATCGTGACGACCTTGCGCTCCCCTTCCTCCACGACCGCGCCGAGCAGCCGCCCGAGCGCGTCGCGCGGATAGGTCGCTATCCCGTCGGTCGACTCCTCGAAGACGATGTTGCCCAGCCGGTCGTGGTTGAACGATCGGAAGCTCCCGTCCGGGTAGTCGATCCGCGCCAGGTCGCCGGCCTTCGAGTAGTCGTACTTCAGCGCCCGCCCGTCGAACGTCTGCTCCTCGACGACGCGACCCGCAACGTCGTACACGAACGCATACACCTCTCCACGCGGATTCTCTATCTCCCGGAGCCGCTCCTGGGACGTGTACCGGAAGGACCACGTGTGCCCGTCAGGCCGCGTGACACGCGTGAGCACGCCCGTGCCGGCATACTCCATCGCCGTCACTTGCCCCAGAGCGTCCGTGACCTGCGTCACATTCCCCTGCGCGTCGTAGGCCTGCCGCGAAACGGTTCCATCCGGACGCTGGATCTCGATCGGCCGGCCCAGCCGATCATACGTGAGCCGCGTCACCCTCCCGAGCGCGTCAGTCATCGACACGGGCCGTCCGAGCGCGTCGTATTCGAACGTGGCCCGCGCTCCGCGCGCGTCCGTCTCTGCGATCACATTGTGCCGGGCGTCGTATTCATACCGCATGACCGGCCCGTCAGGTCCCTCGATCGAGCACAGGAGCCCTCGGCCGTCGTATGATAGCTTGTACGTCACGCCCGTCGGGTACTGGATCTCGATGAGGTTCCCGCGCGCGTCGTGCGTATAACGCGTCTCAAGGCCGTCGGGCCCCGTGCGCTGGACGGGGAGATCCCCCTCGTAAGTCCACGCCGTCACATTCCCTGCCGGATCCACGACCCGCACGAGGTTGCCGCGCTCATCGCGCTCGAAGCGCGTCGTGTTCCCCGCGCCGTCGCGCTCCTCGACGAGGAAGCCATCCTCGTCGAACTCGCGCTCCTCCAGGACGACGCCCGTCGTCGTCTCCTCGCGCGTGACGAGCCCCTCGTCGTCCCATGTATATATCCTCGGCTCCTCGCTCTCCGCCCTCGTCGTCTGCGTCCGCTCGTCGGCGTACAGCTCCACCTCGTGCAGCCCGTCGGGTCCCCACGTCCGCACGCACCGCCCGGTCTCATCGTCGTAAGCGTACTGGAATCGCGCGCCACTCTTGCGCCGCACGGCGGTCATCCGATCCGCGCCGTCGTACTCGTACTCCTCGGCGTTCCCGAGCGCATCGACGACGGCGGCTAGATTCCCGCCCTTCGAATAACGGTACTCCACAGATTGTTCGATGTGGCCGTCAACGCAAACGTCGAGCCGCACGAGCCGGCCGCGGTCCCACCTGACGAGGACCTCACGCCCGGTCGTGTCGACCACGCGTGAGAGCAATCCCTCGTCGTATTCGAGCGTGATCGCGTTACCGTTCGCGTCCTCGATCGAGCGGAGCAGCGCCTTGCGCCCCGGGCCGGCGAAGACGCGGGTAACGCGGTCATCTGGGCTATAAACACGATAGCTCCCGTCGCTGCCGACGCGGAGCTCGATCCGCTCGCCGCGGTGATACGCTACCTCGCCAGCGCCTACCTTGTCGAAATAGATCCATCGACCTTCGCCGTCGCGCAGGTCGAGCGTCTCCTCGCCCTCCTCGATCCACTCCTCGAGAGTGTGGGCCCACCCCGGCCCTAGCGCCGCGTCGCGGTCGCCGCAGCGCGAAGAAGCATATTGGCGTTCGATGGCGAGCGGAATGATACCGGGCAACGAGAGATCTGTCGCCTGATTGACGACCTCGCCTGTCGCCACGTCGACGGGATCTCCTACGCACTTTTGGTGCGCCGGCTTCTTTGACGGGTTCTTGTGTTTCTTTGGGCGCTTCGGGCGCCCTTTCCCGCCACCCGCTTTGCTTCCCTTGCCGGGGGTCCCCTTGACCACGACCCCGTTGTTGCCCTTCTTCTTCGGCTTCTTCGCACCTCCGCCGGTGGCGTCGTCGGCCCCCTTCTTGCCCGCCTTCTCGGCGCCCTCCTTGCCCGCCTTCTCGGCGCCCTCCTTGCCCGCCTTCTCGGCGCCCTCCTTGCCCGCCTGCTCCGCCCCCTTCTTGCCCGCCTGCTCCGCCCCCTGCTTCCCCGCCTGCTGGGCGGCCTCTTGCGCGCCCTGCTTGGCTCCCTGCTCGCCGACCCCTTCCGCGATGGCTTTGCCCGCCTTTGCGGCCAGCCTCCCACCCGTGGCCGCCGAGCCCGCGAACGGGATCATCCCCGCCGCGGAGATGGCCGCGTTCGCATAGTCGCCTTCCGCGAGATAGATGACCGCGTTCAACCCATCCGCAATCTCACCGACCCCCGGGATGAAGCCGGCGAGATCGAGCCCTGCGTGAACCCACTCCGAGGCCCCGTCCCAGAATTTTCCGAACCAGCTCTTCTCGGCCTCCTCGCGCATCTTGTTGAGGTCCACGAGCGGCCCTGCATAAGGCGCCAGCCCGTGGGCCATGAACACCGCCTTGCCGAGCGTGTTCTCCGGCCCATCCGGGCCCGCGCAGTTCATCGCGTACAGCGATGTGTGATAGGTGACGTTGGCCCCTCCCGCGTGGACGGTCGTGCTGTGCGTGATCGGCCGGCAGTACCCCAGGTTCACCCCGCTCTTGACGCCGCCGCCCGTCCCCGGCTCGTCGCCCTGGACGGTGGTGATCCGGCTCGTCATCGTCGCGGTGTCGAACGTCCCGAGCCTCACCGTGGTCGCCTCGTCCACGCCGGCGGCCAGGCAGGCGCGGATCTGGTACGGCACCGGCTTCATCTCGTCGCCGATGGGCGTCTTGCAGACATCCGGCTCGGTGCAGACGACCCACGCGTTCCCCGTCTTGCAAAGCGCTTCATTCTCGGCCACGAGTCGTCCCTCCCGGCGCCGCCATGCATGCCTCGAGCGCCTCGATCGGGCGCCTCTTGCTGTACGCACCGCGCCATGTCATGAACAGGCGCCCTTCCGGCACGTCGATCATCAGCGTGTCGAGGAGCATCGGCACCACCGCGCGCGAGCCCGTCTCGAGCAGCGCCAGGAGGCCGAGCTCGTACCCTGGCAGCCGGAACTCGAGCACCCCGTCCGGGTGCAGGTTCTCGAGGACGATCTCCTCGTTGCCGCGGAGATAGCCCGGATAGACGAGATCCGGATGAGCGCTGTTGTAGAACCGGTAGTCGAAATCGAGCGGCACGTGCGGCCAGCGCTCGTTGAGCCACGCGTCGTCGTACGTCCCCGCGTACGCCCGCCGCGGCAGCCAGACCCCCGGCATCGGGCCGAGCCCCTCCGGCTTGTGGATCCGGCCGAGCTCGGTGACGGGGTCGTCGGGCGACTCGATCTGCGGCGCCTCGAACGCGACGTCGGTCGGCGCCTTCCCCTCGGGGAGATAGCCCTTCCCGACGGGGTTCTGCTCGAACGCATGGCGCGCCCCCCAGGCGTCCTGGAACGTCCCGCCGAACGCGTGCTCGTACCGCATGGGCACCTCGCGGCAAGGCTCGGGGTCGGTCAGGCGGTACTCGCCGCCTTCCTGCACCCAGCGCCGCGGTCCGGTCACGCGGAGCGTCTTGTCCACCTTGCCGACGCGCGCGCGGACGAACCACGCCGGCGCGGGCCAGCCCCCCGGCGCGTGCGCCGTCGCGTTGATGTGGATGTCGCTCCGCTGCTTGAACGGCGCGAGATCGCCCTCCATCCGCAAGCTCGACGCGCTCGGGTCCCCGTGGAACACGTTCTCCCCGGACACCTCGGGCTGCTCCGGATCGAGCTGCGCGACGCCTCCAGGGACGATGCGAAAAGCCCCGCGCAGCACGAACACGCCGAACTCGCGCCCCTGCGGATCGATGCTGTCGAAGAGGAAAGGCCAGAAACGGGTGTAGTTCCGTAGGATCATGGCAGCGCCTGTCCAGCGTCTGATCAGTTGAGGTCGATGTACTCGCCGTCGATGTCCACCACCCCCGACGCCGCGATCAGGACATGATCCCCGTTGACCTCCACCGCCGCGGCCTCCACGCTCGCGCGCTGGCCCGCCTTGACCTCGACGACGGCGCCCGCCGTGGTCGTGATCGTCACCCCCGCCGCGTTCGTGATCGTCACGCCCGCCGACGTCTGGATCGTCGAGCCCGCGCTGATCTTGATGTTCGCGCCCGCGCTCATGCTGATGTTCTCGCCGGCGCTGATCGACACGCTCCCCTCGGCGGTCAGGCTCACGTCCGGCCCCTTCATCGTGAGCGTGGACCGCCCCGTCGTCTGCGTGATGAGCTGATCGATCATCAGCGTCCCGGTGGGCGGGATCTCCGGCGGCGGCTCGGCGGGTTGCTTGATCGTGACCGTGTGCCTCTTGCCCACGAGCGTCGAGTCCACGACGCCGATCGCCGCGGCCCGGTCGTTGCCGACCGTGGTCGTCTGGTTGTGACCGACCGCGATCGTCTGGTCGTTGCCCACGGTGATCGCCTCGTCGTGCCCGACCGTGATCGTCCGATCGACGCCCGTCGTCTCCGTCTCGTTGTTCTTGACGAGCTTGTTGAGATCTCTCTGCGCCTGGACGTTGACGAGCTCCTTCCCCGCCGCGTCCTCGAACATGATCTCGTTGTAACCGCCTGTCCCGCCCGTGGAGTTGCTCCTCCACCCGCTCTGCGTCTTGTTGTCCGGCAGCTTGTACGGCACCTTCTGCAGGTTCGTGTACACCCGTCCCACGATGACCGGCCGGTCCGGGTCCCCACTCAGGAAGTCCACCAGCACCTCCTGCCCGACCCGCGGCAAGGTCACCCCGCCGTACCCGGCGCCTCCCCACGACTGGCTCACGTGGATCCAGCACGAGCTGTTGTCGTCCATCTGGCTCTCGCGATCCCAGTGGAAATGCACCCGGACCCGCCCGAACTCGTCCGTGTGGATCTCCTCCCCGGGCGGCCCCACCACGGTCGCGCTCTCGACCCCGTTCACCCTGGGCTTCGGCGTCACGAGCTCCGGCCGGAAGGGGACGTCCGTCCCCCGCGCCTTGCAGCGATGCGACCACTCGCCGTGATGGCTCCCGCTCATCGACGACTCGACGACGAGCAGCGTCCGGCTCTCGGCGAGCGCCTCGTGCGGGTGCCCCGCGATGCTCACCACGCTCCCTGGCGCCAGGTCATGCGCGTTCGTCTCGAAGGTGCAGACCTTCGCGCTGCCGCGCTTCGCGTCGAGCCGCCGCTGCGCCAGGCTCGCCCCCTCCTTCTCGTCGGTGCGCGCCTTTCCCTTGTCGTCGGCGCTCGGCGTCGCGTCCCCCTGATCCGTGCCGAAGAGGAACGCGCCCGGCGTGTACTGGTAGCGCTCGAGCTTCTCCTCGATCCCCCGCCCGCCCGAGGCGCTGCCCATCAGCTTGTAGCCCGGCGGCCGGCGATAGTCGTGATCCCGCAGCGTGTATTTCCCCGGCCGCACGCGCTTGCCCATCCGGACGTCGGTCACGAACGAGATGCCGTGGCTGCGCACAAGGCTCGTGTCGTCGAGGAACATCAGCGGAGCCCCGCGCTTCGCGTTCGTGTGCGGCGCGTCCGACAGGACGAGCCTCGTCTCTTCCCCGATCTGCTCGAACGCGTACGTGATGCCAGCGTCCTCGAGCATCCGGCTCACGAAGGCGAAGTCCGACTCCGCGTATTGGACGCGGTATTTTCGTTTCTTGTAGGCGCCGCCGTCGATCCGCACCTCGGGCGCGATGCCCCACTCCTTGAGCACCTTGAGCGCGATGTCCGGCTCGGAGATGTGCTGGAACATGCGGTAGTTCTTCCGCTGGGTGAGGAGCCACATCGTCGGCACGAGGGTGAGCTGATACGTCGAGAGCCCGCCCGGCTCGACCCGCACCTGCTCGAGGTGGTTGCACAGGCCCGACCAGGACCTGTCGTGCGCGCCCGCGCGCAGCGTGAAGCGCGCCGGTTGGCCCACGACGGCGTCGAAGTCGATGCTCGGGTTGTCCGAGACCGCGACGAGGTTGACCTCGAACAGGGACGAGAGCCGCTGCTGCACGGAGAAATTACGCACGTCGAGCGCGTCGCCCGAGGCGACCTCGATCTCGAGGTTCTTGCCGCCAAGGCGGCTCGCGGCGGCGCCGGCCGCCTTGCCGAGGTCCTTGACCGACACACCAGCGGTCGCCTGCGAGGGGTCCTCATCATGGGTCTTCACGTACGTCATCCTCGCGCCCTCCTGCGCTCCGGTCCAGTCCGTCTGCTCACGAGCCTCCAACGCTCCTGCGGAACCAGGCAAGTCGAATCATGTGGCTGTGAGTGCGCCGAGGAGCGTCTCACGAGATCTGGTTTCCTGTCCAGGACCTGCCGTCCAGGTGGGCCGCGCGCGATCGCCGTATGTGCTCGTCCGGAGCACAGTGGCCTCTCCACGCGCGGCGATGCCAGGGTATGCGTGCTGGCGCCGCGCCGTCGATGATCCCGACGATTGCGACGCGAGCGCACTCTATCGCTGATCCTGCAAAATTGCACCTCAGGCGCACGGAGCAGCGAAGCTTCCACGTCGGTAGATCGCCGCACGATGCCGCATCCGTCGCATTCCTGCCATGCGGGGACGCGCGCGGCGAACGTGGTGTAGATTTTCAAGTCTTAACGTTGCACTTCGTTCCTCGTACGCTCGCGTCCGATGGATGTGGTGTCGCTGTGCCCGTTGCCGGCGTCGGGGTTCGTCTGGCAGTCGCAGGACGGGAGAGCTGCGCAGACCGTCGTTGTGAAGGCGACGTTCGCGCTCGTGCCTGGAACATCGTGTCTCGCGGCGGAGCAGCTGGCGCCGAACGAGGAGGACAGGCACTGGGACGACGATGCGTCGCGCAGCGTCGTCGCGCCGAGCGACAGGGCGCCGTACAAGCCGCGCGCCGACGTGATGCTCGTCGGGCATGCGTACGCTCCGGGCAAGCGTCCGGTGCGATCGGCGATGGTGCGGGTGGTGGTCGGGGACATCGATAAATCCATCGAGGTGTGGTGCGACCGCGTCTTCCGGGCGCGAGACGGCCAGCTCCTCGAGGGACAGGGCTTCACGAAGATGCCGCTCTGCTGGGAGCGCGCCGCCGGCGGACCCGACACCAGCAACCCGGTCGGCGTGCGGTTCGATGCTCCCCCGGACATCTATGGCAGGGTCGCGGTCCCGAACCTCCAGCCGCCCGGGACCCACGTGGTAAGGCCGTCGGATACCTTCGCTCCGGTGTGCTTCGCTCCGATCGGGCGAAGCTGGCCAGCGCGAACATCGTGGCTCGGGCATCTGGCCGGGAAGTTCCCGCAGCCTGGATGGGAAGCGCGGCCGCTGCCGGAGGGGCTCGACCCTGTGTACTTCCAGGCGGCGCCCCTGGACCAGCAGGTGGAGCAGATCCGACCCAACGAGCACATCGTCCTCGAGAACCTGAACCCCGAGCACGCCCGCCTGGTGACGAACCTGCCGGGCGTTCGGCCGAGGGCGGTCGTGCACCGGGCCACGGGGGAGCACGAGGAGGTGGCGCTCGTCGCGGACACCCTGTGGATCGACACCGATCGTGGGCTATGCGCGGTGGTCTGGCGGGGAAGGATCGGGCTCAGGCACCCGAATGAGGCGGGGCGGATCGCGGTGACGATCGAGGGTGACGCCGGTGGCCGGGCTTCCGTCGACGAGGTGAAGCCGCTCCCGCCAGAGACACGGGACGAGGCGGAGAAGCGCGGCGTGGAAGAGGACGCGGAGGGAACGCTCCAGCTCGGGGATCAGGTCAGCGCGGCGGTGACGCCGGTGATGCCGTTCCAGGGCGGGGGCGAGCCGCGGCAAGCGCCCGCGCCGGCGATGTCGAGGCCACGGGACGCGGCATTGCCGTTCGGGCCGGGCGGTCATCCGCCGCGCACGGTGGATCCGGCGCCGCCGTCTGCGCCGCTCGCCGTGACGCCGCCGCCCCCGCCGCTCGTGGTGCTGCCGCCGGCGGCGGAGGCCGTCGCCCGGCCTGCGACAACGGGCCCGTGGAGCCGTCTGGAGGCGGGTGGGAGGCCTTCCATCGGTCAGTCCGCGGTCGAGGCCATGGGGGGCTCGATCGTCGTTCCGAGCAGCCCCCCGTCGCCGCCGGTGGAGCCGATCCCTGCAGCGGCCGCGCCCGTCGTCGCGCCGAGACGCAGCGGGCGCGAGATCGTCGATCTGCTCTGGTTCAGCCCTGCGGCGATGCCGCGAATCCGGAAGCACCCGGCGTGGAAGGGGATCCTCGCGAACGTGAAGCCGCGGCCCGACGACGAGGAGCTCGACGACGACATGCCGCCGGGCAAGCGGCCGTCGGCGAAGGATCGCCGGGACGTGCTGGCGATCCTCGCGCGCGGGCAGGCGATGCGGGTGGAGGACCTGGAGCAGGCGATGACGGATGCCGTGGGCGAGGACGGGGCGTTCGTACCGCCGCTCGTGCTGGTCGCCGGGGAGCTGGAGTTCCCGTTCGATGAGCTGGAGACGTTGAAGGCGCTGGTGGCCGCGGCGAGCCCGCTCACGATGGCGGACAAGAAGCTGAAGGAAGCCGTGGAGGCGATCCACGAGGTCTTCAAGATGCCGTGGGTGCAGGGGGCGACGGGCGTGGTGGAGGGGATGACGGCGCAGCTACGCGAGGCGCTGGGTCAGAATCGGGTGGTATCGCCGAGGACGATCGAGGCGCACGCGGAGAGGGCGTTGCTCGAGCACAGGCATTTCCAGAAGAAGCTGGTGATGGGGCAGATGAGATTGCGGGCGCTGCTCTCTTCCCCGGGGGGTCACGCGAAGGTGCCGGTGTACTGGCCCGAGGCCGTGGGGAAGGAATTGCCCGGCTTCCAGAGAATGCAAGTGAGGGTGATCGCCGCGCTTGGAATGCGCACCGAGCACCAGGAGAGCGCTGGCTGCGCTCTGCGCGCTTGCGCGCTCGCAAGACGAGGACTGGCTTGAGCTGATTGGATGAGAGATCCGGCGCGGCGAGCGTCACCCGCGCGGCGTGTGGAGCGGCGCGCCGGCCCCGGATTCCCTGGACGCGCCTCGGGCCAGCGTGGCCCGCGGCTTGCTCCCCTCCCTGTGCGGGACAGACCGCGCGGGAGGGGGCCAGTCATGAGGAAGTGCGTTCGCGACGCGGTGGTCGTCATCACCGGGGCGTCGTCGGGTATCGGCAGGGGAGCGGCGATCGCGTTCGCGCGCCGCGGCGCGCGGGTGGTCGTCGCCGCGCGGAACGCGTCGGCCCTCGAGGAGGTCGCCGCCGAGTGCGCGAGCGTCGGCGCGCGGGCGCTCGTCGTGCCCACGGACGTGCGGGACGAGCGCGCCGTCAGGGACCTCGCCCGCGCCGCGTGCGAGGCGTTCGGCAGGATCGACGTCTGGGTGAACAACGCCGCCGTGTTCCTCTACGCGCGCGCGGACGAGGCGCCCTACGAGACCTACCGCCAGGTCATCGAGACGAACCTCCTCGGCTACGTGCACGGCGCGCGCGCGGCGCTCCCGTATTTCCGCAGGCAGGGCGCCGGGGTGCTCATCAACAACGTCTCCGCCCTCGGCAAGTTCGGCGGGCCGACGATGAGCGCCTACGTGAGCGCCAAGTTCGGCGTCCTCGGCCTCGCCTCCTGCCTCCGACAGGAGCTGTCCGGCACCCCGGACATCCACGTTTGCACGCTCCTCCCGTCGGCGGTCGACACCCCGATCTACCAGCACGCCGGCAATTACACGGGCCGGGCCGTCCAGCCGATCTCCCCGGTGCTCCGCCCCGAGCAGGTCGTGGAGGCGATGGTCTCGCTCGCCGAGCGGCCGAGGCGCGAGGTCCACGTCGGCGCCGCCGGGCGCTTCACCAGCGCGGCGCTCGCCCTGTTCCCGGGCCTCACCGAGCCGGTGATCGCCGCGTACGTGACGAGGTCGACCTTCCTCGACCGCGCGGCGCCGCACACCGACGGCAACATCTTCGAGCCCATGAAACACTGGACCTCGATCAGCGGCGGATGGCGCTCGACCTCGGGGATCGCCGCGCTCCTCGACGCCGCCCGCGCGGCCGCCCGGCTCGCGCTCGCGGTCCCGTCCGCGCTGGTCGAGCGCGTCAGGCCACGATGACATCGCCGCGCTGGCACCTTCCGGACGCGATCCCCCAGCCGTCCTGACGCCCCGCCCTCCCCGGCGTGTCTCCCAACCTCGGGGATCGTGTGACGCGTTCTCCACGGTCGACCGGGATGCTGCGCCCACCGCCGCGGCGCCGGCGGAGCTTTTGGCCGACGCCGCGGAGTGAAGCGGCCGGCGCGCATTCCTGGCGTATCCGGGCGCGTGTTCCGGCTATCCTTCGGCGTGTGAGCGCCGCCTCTTCCCGCATGCCGACGACCGTCCGGGTCACCCCGAGCGCGGCAGCAGAAGGCCCGGCCAGCGCGGACGCGTCGGACATCTGGCAGCACGAGGCCGACGAGGTCGTCGACGGCAAGTACCGGCTCGTCCGGCCGCTCGGGCGCGGGGGCATGGCGGAGGTCTGGCTCGCCGTCCACGTCACGCTCAAGACCGAGCTCGCCATCAAGTTCCTCAGCCTCGCGCTCACCGGCGACGCGGAGCGTTGCCGCACCGTCCTGGAGCGGTTCCGCTTCGAGGCGCAGATCTCGGCCCGCCTCGGCGCGCGCACGCGGCACATCGTCGCCGTGCACGACGCCGGGATTCACGACGATGTGCCCTACCTGGTGATGGAGTACATCCGGGGCCGGACGCTGTTCGCCGAGCTGAACGAGAAGGGCCCGTTCGATCCGCAGCGCTTCGCCGACGTGCTCGACCAGATCGCGGACGCGCTCACGGTCGCGCACGACATGGGCATCGTCCACCGCGATCTCAAGCCGTCGAACGTGATGCTGCTCGACGAGCCCGGCGCGGCGCTCACGGTGAAGGTCGCCGATTTCGGCATCGCCAAGGCGCTGCACGGCAACCTCGGCCTCGACCGGCCCCGCGAGACGGACGCCGACGTCATGCTGGGGTCGCCGAACTACATGAGCCCGGAGCAGCTCGCCACGCCGCTCTCGGTCGACGCGCGGGCCGACATCTGGGCGCTCGGCGTGCTCGCCTACGAGGTGCTGACGGACTGGCCGCCCTTCCAGGGCAACACGATCGCCGAGCTCATCGTGGCGGTGAGCACGCGCGAATTCGAGCCCGTCACGAAGGTCCGCCGGTCGCTCCCCCAGGGGCTCGACGGCTGGTTCGCGCGCGCGCTCGCGAAGGAGCCGGCGCAGCGGTTCTCCACGATCCGCGAGATGGTCCAGGCCTACCGCGCCGCGCTCTCCGCGCCGCCGCCCGAGCCGCCCGCCGCGCAGGCCCCGCCGGCGCGCCGGCGCCCGACGGCGATGGCCGCGGTTGCGCTGGCCTGCCTTGCGACGCTCGTCGGCGCGAGCGCGCTCGCGTGGCGCCTGCTCGACCCGCCGCGCGCGGATCGGCCCGCGCGGCGCCTGGCCCCCGCCCTGCGCGGCGCGCTCCAGGAGGTCGCGCGGCGCCCGCCGCCGCCGCGACAACCACCGCCCGAGCCCGGCGCGGCGGAGGAGCCTGCCGCGGCGCCCGCGGAGGAGCCCGCTCGGCCCGCCCTGTCGGCCGCGCCCGCGCCGCCGCGCTCGGAGCCGCCGCGCCCCGGGGGTGACAGGGCAGCTCCCCGCGCGACGGCCGCGCCCTCGTCGCCGCCCCCGCCCCTTTCGCCCCGGCGCCGCAAGGAGATCGACAAGAGTGAGATCCTTTGAGCGACAGCTCCTCACGTTCCTCGGCGCCGCCCTGCTCGCGGCGGCGCCGGCGCCCGCGCTCGCCGCCGGGGCCGAGGAGGACGCAAAGACGCTGTTCGCGCGGGGCCGTGAGCTGCGGGGCGCCGGCGACTGCGAGCGGGCGATCATCGCCTTCCGGAGCGCGCTGGAGATCTACCCCGAGGGGCTCGGCGCCCTGCGGAACATCGCCGAGTGCGAGGAGGCGCTGGGCCTCTACGCCTCGGCCCGGCGCGACTGGTGGGATCTGCGGCGCGCCGCGCTCCAGTCCACCGAGGCCAAGTACGCGGGGTGGAGCGAGGACGCCGAGGCCCGCTACAGGGCGCTCGGCAGCAAGGTCGGGACGTTGACCCTCGAGGTGCAGGGCGCCGAGGGGAGGCAGGTCCGCGTGGCGCTGGACGGCAAGCCCCTCGATCCGAGGCTCCTCGGCGTGGAGCTCGAGCGCGATCTCGGCGCGCACACGGTCGAGCTGTTCTACGGCGGCGCCGCGCCGCTCACGGAGCGCGTCGAGCTCACGCCCGGCGCCCACCGGGTCGTCTCGCTCACCGTGCCCCCGCCAGTCCCGGCGCGCGACGCGCCCGCCGCCCCGATCGCCCCCGCGCCGCGATCCTCTTCAAGCGGCCTGCGCACGGGCGGCTACGTCGCGCTGGGCATCGGCGGCGCGGGCGCGGTCGCGGCCGCGGTGGCGCTGGCGGTGCGCGCCGGCGCGGTGTCCGCGGTCGAGGGCGGCTGCGCCCCGTCCGGCGACGGCTACGTGTGCCCGCCGTCGCTCCAGGGGGACTACGACACCGGCAGGACCGCCTCGACGCTCTTCGGCGTCTTCGCCGGCGTCGGTCTCGTCGGGATCGGCACCGGCGTCACGCTGCTCCTGATGAGCCCCTCCAGCCCGCCCGCGGCCCAGGGCGCGTCCGCCGCCCAGGGCGCGCCCGCGCCGCGCGGCGCGCTGCCGTCGGCCGAGCTCTCGCTCGCGCCGTGGCCCGGCGGCGTCGGCTCGCGCCTGCGCGTGAGGTTCTGACGCGCGGCGCGCGGGCGCGTGCGGCTTCGCCGGCGCGGCGCTCCGGGCGCCCTCGGGCGTGGGCTGCAGCCCCGCCGCGGGCGCGGGCCTTGCCTCGCCGTGCTGCGAACAGGGGCTGACGTCTGCGCGTGCACAGGGCGCCCTGCTCGAGCCGCGCCCCATGAGGTCGCGCGCCGCGCGGCGGCGTGAGGCAGCGCTCGCCGGCGGGGAAACGCTCGCCGGCGGGGAGGAGCTCGCCGGCCCGCGCAGGCGAGCTGACCCGTGTCCGGAGGGGAGGAGTGGTCCCATGACGATGCTCGAACCGATCTCCGACGCGCCGCCGCTGGCCGAGCGGGGTCCGGCCGGCGAGGCCAGACGACCGGCGCAGCGCTGGCTCTCCACGATCGGCGGCAGCGCCCTCGTGGCGTACGGGCTCGCGCGCCGCAGCGTGCCCGGCCTGCTGATCGCGCTGGCGGGCGGCGCGCTGATCCAGCGCGGCACCTCGGGCCGCGCTGCGCCGGCCCGCCTGCCCGGCGATCGCGCCGCGCCGCGCGCGCCGCTGCTCCGCGCCGGCCGCCTCTTCGGCGCGCTGGCGCCCGCCGCGACGCGCGTCTCGCGCTCGGTGACGATCGCAAGGCCCGCGGACGAGCTCTACAAATTCTGGCGTAATTTCGAGAACTTGCCGCGTTTCATGGAGCACCTCACGCGGGTGGAGCTCATCGACGGCAGGCGCTCCCTGTGGACGGCGCGGGCTCCCGGCGGCGGGTCGGTGTCCTGGAAGGCCGAGATCATCGACGACCGGGAGAACGAGCTCATCGCGTGGCGATCCCGCGAGCCGGCGGACATCCACAACGCGGGCTCGGTGCGGTTCGTCCCTGCGCCGGGCGGCCGCGGCACCGAGGTGCATGTGGCGATCGACGACGAGGCGCCGGCCGGCGCGCTCGGCCGCGCGGTCGCGAAGGTCCTCGGCGAGGAGCCCGATCAGCAGCTCCGGGACGACCTGCGCCATTTCAAGCAGCTCATGGAGGCGGGCGAGATCCCGACGATCGAGGGGCAGCCCAGCGGCCGCAGGTCGGCCGTGCTCGGAGGGTGAAGCCATGCGCGCGCTCTGCTGGAACGGGGTGAACGATGTCCGCGTCGAGACGGTGCCGGATCCGCGGATCCTCGCGCCGCACGACGCCATCGTCCGCGTCCGGATGTCGTCCGTGTGCGGCTCCGATCTGCACCTGATCGACGGGTACGTGCCCACGATGAAGAAGGGGGACATCCTCGGCCACGAGTTCATCGGCGAGGTCGTCGACGTCGGCCCCGACGTGAGCAAGCTGAAGAAGGGCGATCGCGTCGTCGTCTGCTCGATCGTCGGCTGCGGGCATTGCTACTACTGCGAGCACGGGCTCTGGTCGCTCTGCGACAACTCGAACCCTGGCCACGCGGCGCTCGACAAGGTCTACGGCGACACGACCGCGGCCATCTTCGGCTGCAGCCACGCCTTCGGCGGCGTCGCCGGCAGCCACGCCGAGTACGTCCGCGTCCCGTTCGCCGATCAGGGCGCCTTCAAGGTCCCCGACGGGGTCCCGGACGAGCGCGCGCTGTTCGTGTCCGACGCCTTGCCGACGGGCTACATGGGCGCGGACATGTGCGGGATCCGCCCCGGGGACGTGATCGCGGTCTGGGGCGCCGGCGGCGTGGGGTTGATGGCGATCCTCAGCGCCTACCTGCTCGGCGCGGAGCGGGTGATCGCCATCGACCGGATCCCCGAGCGCCTCCGGCTGGCCCGGGAGCGCGGCCGCGCGGAGGTGCTGCATTGCGACGAGGTCGACGTGCACGAGGCGCTCCGCGACATGACGGGGGGCCGCGGTCCGGACGCGTGCATCGACGCCGTCGGGATGGAGGCGCACGGGAGCGGCCTCGAGTACGCCTACGAGCGCGCCAGGCAAGCGGTGCGGATCGAGACGGACCGGCCGATCGCGCTGCGCCAGGCGATCACGGCGTGCCGCAAGGGCGGCACGGTGTCGATCGTCGGCGCGTACGGCGGCTTCGTCGACAAGTTCCCGCTCGGCGCGGCCATGAACAAGGGCCTCGTCTTCCGGATGGGGCAGCAGCACGGGCAGCGCTACATGCCGCGCCTCCTCGAGCACATCGAGCGCGGCGAGATCGATCCGTCGTTCCTCGCGACGCACCGGATGCGCCTCGAGGACGGGCCGCACGGATACAAGCTCTTCAAGAAGAAGCTGGACGGCTGCGTGCGCGTCGTCTTCACACCGGCCGCGTCGGCGCCCGCGGCGAGCGCCTGATCCGGCGCGTCGGCTCAGGACCAGCGCACGTCGCGGCGCCGCGCGGACGGGCTCATCGTGGCGCCATGCGCCCGGTGCGCTGGGACGGATCTCGCCGACGCGCGCCGCGTGCGCGCGCGCGGCGCTGAGCTTGTCTTTCCGCCCCGGGGCGCTACCCCTTCTCGACGCGATGCGACGTGGCGGCGCGCGGGATGCAGAGGTCGAGATGAGCTCACGACGAAACAAGATCCTTGGTTCGGTTGCGGGGAGCGGCGCGGTCGCCGTCCGCGGGGCGGCAGAGGCGCTGTTCTCGGCGGCGGGCAAGGGGCTCCTCGACGAGGGCGCGCGGGAGGGCCTGCGGCGCGCGATGGTCGAGAACACGACGGCGGTCGTCGACGCGTTCGCGCCGGGGCTCTCGCTGGGCCCGCAGACGACGGCGGCGGCGAAGATCATCGTGGATCAGGGCGGCAAACAGGCGGGCGCGCTCGTCGCGCGCGAGGCGGCGCGGCAGGCGGGCCAGGCGGCGCTCGCCGACGGCGCGTCGGCTGCAGCGGCCAGGGCGCTGGCGCGCGAGGCGATGAAGACCGCGGGCCGGGAGGTCCTGAAGGGCGCGGGCAAGGCGGCCGGGATCGGGTTCGTCATCGACGGCGCCTTCGGCGCGTACGAGGGGGTCACGGCCTTCCAGCGAGGCGAGATGACGAAGAAGGAAGCGCTCGCGCACGCGGCCCAGGAGGCCTCGACCGGCGCGGTGGCGACCGGCGCCGGCGTGCTGCTCGCGGCGGGGCTCGTCGCGGTGACGGGCGGCGCCGCGGCGCCCCTCGTCTTCGCCGTTGGCGCGGGCGGGGCGATCGGCGCGAAGCAGATCCTGCGCCGGCTCGTCGGCCGCGCGTCCTCGAAGGTCCTGGTTCGCCCTGCTGTCCGCGCTGTTCACGACGGAGCTCCCGACGAACAGGCCGGGTGAGCCAGCGCCGGCGGCGAGCGCTCCCGGCGGGCGCTCTCCCGGCTCGCCAGGTCGGCGCCGGCGGCTCCGGGTGCATCCCTGCTCCCACGCCCGCCTCGCGTCGGCCCCGCAGCGCACGAGGGCGATGGCTTTCGCCTGACCGCTCGCCGGCATACAGATCTCTCATGCAACAGCGCGTCCCGAGGCGATCGTTCCTGCGCGTCGGCGGGGCTGCGGTCGCGACGCTGGCCCTGCCGTTCTCCCTGGTCTTCTCGCGGAGGGTGCCGACGCGGGCGGCCGGCCGGTTCGGGCCCCTCGTGCCCGATCCCGCGGGCGTCCTCGATCTTCCCGCGGGCTTCACGTACCGGATCCTCGAGCGCGCCGGCGCCGACATGGACGACGGCTACCGGGTGCCCGGCCGGCCCGACGGGATGGGGTGCTTCCCTGGGCCCGACGGCACGGTCGTCCTGCTCAGGAACCACGAGAACGGTCCGGCAGACAGGGCGATCGGCCCGTACAAGGCCGGCCAGCGCGCGCCGGCGGAGGCGTACGACCCGGCGAGCATGGGCGGCGTCACGCGGCTCGTCGTCGACGCGACGACGTTCGAGCGCCGCTCGAGCAACCTCGTGCTCGCCGGCACGAACCGGAACTGCGCGGGCGGCCTGAGCCCCTGGGGCTGGCTCACCTGCGAGGAGAACGTCGACGCGCGCCACGGCTACGTCTTCGTGTGCCCGGCGACGGCGTCCCGGGTGGCGCCGCCGCAGCGCGTGACCGGCTATGGCCGCTTCTTCCACGAGGCGGCGGTCGTCGATCCCGCGACGAGCATCGCCTACCTGACCGAAGATCGCGCGGACGGCTGCTTCTACCGCTTCAAGCCCGCGGACCCCGCGGCCCCGTTCCAGGGCAAGCTCCAGGCGCTCGGCGTCGTCGGGGCGCGCGGCGTCGACACGTCGGACTGGGCCCGCGGAGACCGGCGCGAGATCGCGTGGGTGGACGTCGACGATCCCGACCCGCGGGACGACACGGTCCGCAAGCAGGCCCGGGCCAGGGGGGCCGCTGTCTTCCGGCGCGGCGAGGGCATCTGCCTCTCGCAGGGCGCCGTGTACTTCTGCGCGACGACCGGCGGCCCGGCCGGCGCAGGGCAGATCTTCCACGTCGTCCCCAGCGGGGACGGCGGCACGCTCGAGGTGCTCGCGCACGCGGCCGACCGGGACGCGCTGGACATGCCCGACAACATCACCGTGGCCCCCTGGGGCGAGCTCTTCCTCGTGGAGGACGGCCCGCTCGGCAACTTCGTCCGGGTCCTGACCGTGGACGGCCACGTCTTCGACTTCGCGCACAACGCGCGGAGCCTGAGCGAGCTCGCCGGCGTGTGCTTCTCGCCCGACGGCAGGGCGCTGTTCCTGAACATGCAGGAAGACGGCCTCACGCTGGCCGTGACGGGCCCGTTCCCCGGGACCGCCGCAGGCCCCGGCGGCCCGCCCGCGCCGGCGCCCGCGCCGGGCGCCGGCTAGCGCGTCGGCCCGGCGCCGCTCAGAACGGCGGCGGCGCCGGGTCGCCCGCCGGCAGCGGGCCTGGCTCGGGCGCGTGCTCCGACTCGGCCGGCGCCTGCGCCGCTCCCGGCGCCGCCGCTCCCGGCTGCGGCCCCTCGCCCGGCGCCGGCACGACGCCCTGCAGGTCTTCCGGAGCGCCGGCGTCCGCTGCCTCCGCGCCCGCGTCCGCCTCCGAGACCGGCGCCTCCTCGGCGGGCTCCGTGCCGGCGACGAACACCTCCTCGACCGCGTCCTCTTGCCCCTCGCGCGCGAGGAGCCCCGTCTGCGGATCGATCTTCACGCGCACGACGCCGCTCGGCACCGGGAAGTCGGCCGCCGGGCGCTTCGCGTGCGCCTGCTTCATGAAATCGACGAACGCCGGCAGCGCCGACGTGGCGCCCGCCTCGCCCTTGCCGAGCGGCGCCGCGTCATCGTAGCCGGTCCACACGGCGCACGCGATGTCGGTCGAGAAGCCGACGAACCACGTGTCCTTCGCGTCGTTCGTCGTCCCCGTCTTGCCGGCGATCGGCCGCCCGAGCGAGCGCGCCTGCTTCGCGGTCCCGCCCTGCACGACCGACGTCAGCAGGCTCGTGAGCACGTAGGCCTCGGCCTCGTCCATCACGCGGTGCGCCGGCGGGCGCGGCGGCAGCGGGATCTCCACGCCCCCGGGCCCGACGATCTTCGTGATCAGGACCGGCTGCTCGTGGACGCCGCCCGCGGCGATGCTCGCGTACGCGGCCGCCATCTCGCGCGGCGTGACCTCGTAGGCGCCGAGCGCGAGCGACAGATCCGCGCCGAGCTTCGACCGGATGCCGAGCGCGCCCGCGAAGGCGGCCACGTTCGAGGCGCCGAGGTGCGACAGCGCCGACACAGCGGCCACGTTCACGCTGTGCGCCAGCGCCTCGCGCAGCCGCGCGGGCGACTTCCCCTCGCTCTCGTCGTGGTTCTGCGGGTTGTACCCGGAGATCGCCGACGGGTTGGTCTCCAGGATCGTCGCCGGCGTCAGCGTGCGCGCGTGGATCCCGTACCCGTACACGAACGCCTTGAACGTCGACCCCGGCTGTCGCCGCGCGAACGTCGCCCGATCGAGCCCGCCGCGCACCGCCTCGTAGCCGCCGACGAGCGCGACGATCTCGCGCGTCCGCACGTCGATCGCGACGAGCGCTCCCTCGGGCCCGAGCTCGAGCCGCAGCGGCACCGGCGCCGCCGGCTTCGCCGCGCTGATCGTGTGCGCGGCGCGCTTCGCGTCCCCGGCGGCGGCGTCGTCGTCGTCCTCTGCCGGCGCGGCCGCCGCGGCGACCGGCTCCGGCGCCGGGCCGATCAGGCTGACGCGCACCACCTTGTTGATCTCGGCGAACTTGCTCGGCGCGAGCCCGTTCGGGTTGTACCGCTGCGCGCCGCGGAGCGAGACCGTGCCCTCGAGCGTCCCCACCCGCACCGACAGCGTCCCGCGCGCGTCGTCGGCGCCGGTGACGATGCCCCGGAACACCTTGTGCCCGGAGGGCGTCCCCTCGAACGGCGCCGGCTCCTTCTTGGCGCGCGCGAGCGGCCCGAACAGCTTGTGCCGCTTCGCGTACGCGTCGAGGTTCTTGCGGACCGCGGCGCGCGCCGCCGCCTGCATCGCCGGGTCGATCGTGGTCGTGATCGTGTAGCCGCCCTGCTGCGCTGCGGGCCCCACGACCTCGCGCAGCACGCGCTGCGCCTCGGAGACCACCTCGGGCGCGAGCTCCGCGAGCGACTCGGTCTCGATCGCGAGCACCACCGGCTCGCGCTTCGCCTGCTCGACCAGCACCTCGTCCGCGAAGCCCTTGCGCTGCATCTGATCGAGCACGAAGTCGCGACGCCCCACGGCGCGCTCGAGGTTCGCGCGGGGCGAGTACACGGACGGCCCCTTCACGACGGCGACGAGCAGCGCGGCCTCGGCGAGCGTCACGTCGCGCACGCTCTTGCCGAAGTAGTAGCGGCTCGCCTCCTCGACCCCGTAGCGGCCGTGGCCGAAGTAGATCTTGTTGAGGTAGAGCTCCAGGATCTCGTCCTTCGTGAGCTCCTGCTCGATCCTGCGGGCCAGGATGATCTCGCGCGCCTTGCGGCCGTACGTCCGGTCCGGCGTGAGCAGGACGTTCTTGATGACCTGCTGGGTGATCGTGCTCGCGCCCTGCCTTGTCTGGGTCGAGCGGAGGTTCACCGCGAGGGCGCGGAGCATGCCGAGGTAGTTCAGCCCTGCGTGCTCGTAGAAGCCCGCGTCCTCGGCGGCGAGCGCGGCGAGCTTCACCTGGTTCGGGATCTCGCCGATGCGCACCACGGTGCGCCGCTCGGTGAAGAGCTCGCCGAGGCGCGTCCCGTCGCGCGCGAGGATGCGCGTCACCTGCGGGGGCCGGTAGTCCTTCAGCTCGCGGGTCGAGGGCAGGTCCGCCTCGTAGTGCCGGACGACGAGCACGACCGCGGTGGCCGCGAGCGCGAGCAGCGCTGCGAGCGCGATCCCGATGCGCTTCGCCCAGATCGCGAGCCTGGCGTTCCTGTCCTGCGCGGCCGCCCCGTCCGGCGGGGGCGGCGCGCCCTCGAGGTGCGGCGCGCTCGTCGGCCGCGGCGCCGCGCTGCCCCGCTGCGGCGGCTCGCTCCCTCGCCCCGGCGGCCCGGATCTCCGCGGCTCCGACGCCCGCCATGCCGGCTCCGACGGATGCCGCGGCGGCTCCGACGCGCGCCGCGGCGGCTCCGAGCCACGCCACGCCGGTTCCGACGGCTGCCGCGCCGGTTCCGACGCTCGCCACGCCGGTTCCGACGGCTGCCACGCCGGTTCCGACGGCTGCCGCGGCGGCTCCGACGCTCGCCGCGGCGGCGCCGAGCCACGCCACGCCGGTTCCGACGGCTGCCGCGGCGGTTCCGAGCCGCGCCGCGGCGGTTCCGAGCCGCGCCGCGGCGGCTCGGCCTTCCCGATCGGATCGTTCCCGTTTCCCCCAGGGTTCCCTGATTGGTCCGAGGCCATGACGCCGTCCCCGTGAACGCTGGCGCAGGCGATGCGCATCCAGAGCGCCCGGCGCGCCGGAGCGGCGACGCTAGCACGCCCGCGGGGGCTCGCCTCGATCCTGGGGCGCTGTCGACGAGGATCAGCCCTGGAACAGCCGCATGGCCACGATCGTGATCAGGATGCCGGCGATCAGGCACCCCGCCGCGATCCCGACGAGCAGCAGCGGCTTCGTCTCTGCCCTGGCCGGCGTATCGGCCTTCGTCGGCGTCTTGGCCAGGGGCGCCGGCGCGGGCGCCGGTCTGGCGGCCGGCGCGGGCGGCTGCTGCATCATCTGCACCGTCTTCGCCGGCGACTTGAACGCGGGCGCGGGCGCGGACCCTTTGCTCGCCTGGAGCGCGGCGGCGTGCTGCTTCGACGCCTGCTCGAGCGCCGCGTTCGCTTTCTTCGGCATCATCGCCGTGTAGCCCTTGCCCGCGCCGCCTGCGAACGGCTTGAGCGCGTCCGCGAACTCCGCGGCCGACTCGAACCGGTCCTCGGGCCGCTTCTCGAGCGCCTTGGCGAGCACGACCCCGAGCCCCGGCGGGAACTGCTTGCCGGGCACGCGCTCGTCGAGCGGGATCGGGTTCTTCGTCACGTGGTGCTGGATGTACTCCATCGGCGTGCGCGCCTCGAACGGCAGCTTGCCCGTGAGCACCTCGTACAGGATGGTCGCCAGCGAGTAGATGTCGCTGCGCGCGTCGAGCACCTTCCCTTGCGCCTGCTCGGGCGACATGAACTCCGGCGTCCCGAAGACCATGCCCTCCTGCGTGAGCATCACCGACCCCGGCCTGAGCTCGCGCTCCGTCACCTTCGCGAGCCCGAAGTCGAGCACCTTCGGGTAGTCCTTCAGCCCGCCGTTGGTCGACAGGAAGATGTTCTCGGGCTTCAGATCGCGGTGCACGATCCCCTGGATGTGCGCCTCCTGCAGGGCGCCGCAGACCTGGATGAGGATCGGGATCGCGCGCTCGACGGGCAGCGGCCCTTCCTTGCGGACCACCTGGTTCAGGTTCTTGCCCTCCAGGTACTCCATGACGATGTACAGCGAGCCGTCCTCGAGCTCGCCGTAGAGCAGCACCTTCACGGTGTTCGGGTGCGTGAGATGGCTCATCGCCCGCGCCTCGCGGCGGAAGCGAGAGACAAGGTCTTTTCGGTTCGCGAGCTTGGGGTGGAGGATCTTCACCGCCACCATCCGGTTCATCGCCGGTTGTGCGGCCTTGTAGACCGACCCCATGCCGCCGGAGCCGATCTTCTGAAGAATCTGGAACTGCCCCCCGAGCAGATCGCGACCGATGTTCGGGTCCGGACCGGCGGCCATGCGTGGAGCCGGAAAATACCACGCAACCCACCCGTATCGTCTATGACCGAAGCAGCGGACCCCTCCGATCGCGCCGTGACAGGACAAATGACCGCAAAACTGGACGCCCGCGGGCCGGCCGAGGCGCTCGAGAGCCCGCTCCTCGGCGCCGCCGGCTTCTCGCACGCCTTCTTCACCCGGCGCGGCGGCGTGAGCGCCCCCCCGTGGGACACCCTGAGCTTCGCCGTCGCCCTCGGCGACGACCCCGCCGCCGTGCGCGAGAACCTGGAGCGCGCCGCGCGCCGCCTCGGGATTTCCGCCGCGCGGCTCTACTACCTCAGCCAGGTCCACGGCGTCGCCGCGCGGGTGCTCGCCGGCGGCGAGGATCGCGACGACGTCGTCCGCGAGGTCGGCGACATCACGCTCTCGCGCGTCGCCGGGGTCGGCTGCGGCGTCCGCAGCGCCGACTGCGCGCCGATCCTCCTCGCCGACCGCCGGAGCGGCGCCGTCGCCGCGGTCCACAGCGGCTGGCGCGGCACCGTCCTCCGCGTCGTCGTCGAGGCGGTCCGCGCGCTGCGATCGCTCGCCGGCTCCGACGCGGATCTCGTCGCCGCGATCGGCCCGCACATCGAGGCGTGCTGCTTCGAGGTCGGCGACGACGTCGCCGCCGAGCTCGCCGCCTGCTCTCCGGCCGGCGGCTCGGCGGTCGTCCGCGGCGCACCCGGCGCGCGCCCGCACGTCGACGTCCGCAGCATCCTCAAGGCCCAGCTCGCCGAGGTCGGGCTCGACGCGGCGCGCGTCGATGACGTCCGGGGGTGCACCGCCTGCGACCCCGCCCGCTTCTTCTCCTACCGGCGCGACGGACAGCGCAGCGGCCGGCTGCTCTCCGCGATCGTCGCCGGCCGCAGCGTCATCGGCTAGAACCTCCTCATGGTCTCGCTCGCGCGCGACTCGTCGCCGATCGTCCTCGCCATGGTGGGCCTGCCCGCTCGGGGCAAGACATCCATCGCCCGCAAGATCGCGCGGTACCTCTCGTGGCTCGGCCACCCCACGCGGCTCTTCAACGTCGGCAACTACCGCCGCGCGCACCTCGGCACCGCGCAGCCGCACCAGTTCTTCGACCCGGACAACAACGCGGGCCGCCAGGCGCTGCTCGGCATGGCGATGACGGCGCTCGACGACCTCATCGGCTGGCTCAGCTCCGGCGGCGAGGTGGCGATCTACGACGCCACGAACAGCACCCGCGCGCGCCGGAACCTCGTCACCGAGCGCTGCCAGGCGCACGGCTTCCCGGTCGTCTTCATCGAGTCGATCTGCAACGACGAGTCGATCATCGAGACCAACGTCCGCGAGACGAAGCTCCGCTCCCCGGACTACCAGGGCGTCGATCCGGAGGCGGCGCTGCGCGATTTCCGCGCGCGCATCGCCCACTACGCCCGCGCGTACGAGCCGCTCGGCGAGCCCGAGAAGAGCTACATCAAGATCATCGACGTCGGCCGTCAGGTCGTGCTGAACCGCATCCACGGCTACCTGCCGGCGCGGCTCGTCCCGCTCCTGATGAACATGCACCTCACGCCGCACCCGATCTGGCTCACCCGCCACGGCGAGAGCGTGTTCAACGAGAAGGGCCTGCTCGGCGGCGACTCGGATCTCAGCGCGCGCGGCGAGGAGTACGCGAAGAACCTCTCCGTCTTCATCCGCGAGCGGGCCGGCGACGAGCACGTCAACGTCTGGACGAGCACCCTGCGCCGCACCATCCAGACCGCGCGCCCGATGACGCAGAACCACGTCGCCTGGCGCGCCCTCGACGAGATCGACGCGGGCGTCTGCGAGGGCATGACGTACGAGGAGATCAAGCAGCAGATGCCCGAGGTCTTCAACGCGCGCGCGGCCGACAAGTTCCGCTACCGCTACCCGCGCGGCGAGTCGTACGAGGACGTCATCCAGCGCCTCGACCCGCTGATCATCCAGCTCGAGCGCCAGCGCTCGCCCGTGCTCGTGATCGGCCACCAGGCGGTGCTGCGCGCGCTCTACGCCTACCTCGTCGATCGCCCCGCGCCCTCGTGCCCGACGCTGCCGATCCCGCTGCACACCGTCATCGAGCTGACCCCGACCGCGTACGCCTGCGAGGAGCGCCGCTTCCAGCTCGCGCCCGCGGTGCAGGGCGCCGACTCGAGCACCGCGCACCCCTGACGCGACGGCGCGACGGCGCGCGCCGCCTCGTCAGCACAGCGCTGCCGCGCGCCGCCTCGTCGGCACCGCGCTGCCGCGCGCCAGCGCGGGCTCAGCGCTCCCGGCTGATCAGCTTGCGGAGGAGCTCCAGCGGGTGGAACGGCAGCATCGCGGCCATCTCGCTGTCGGTGCCGGCGCGCTCGAGCACCGCCCGCACCGCGGGCGCCACGATGCCCACCGGATCGATCCGCTCCGCGATCGCGCGGAGGGCGCTGAGCGCCGCGCGCCCCGCGTCGATCCCGAGCGGGATGGCGAGGGCCGCGGGCACCGGCGCGAGGATCACGTCCCGCACCGCCACCGCCCGGGCCCAGGCGCCCGGGCTCGGGTCGACCTCGAGCTTCCGGATGGTCTCCGCCTCGGCGAAGCAGCCGAGCGACAGCTCCCCTGCCCGCTCCTCGATCGCGCGCGACAGGTGCCGGTAATCGCGGCGCCAGTCGCCCGCGAGCAGCCCCATGTCCTTGCGCACCTCGTCCGGCCCGAGGATCAGGTTGAGCCCCCGCGCGTCGCGGCGCATCGCGACGCTCGTCCACAGCTCCCCGCCCTCGAACAGGCCGATCACCATCGTCTTGCCGACCCCGACGAGCGACTCCTGCGTCCCCCGCACGATGCCCGCCGACGGGATCGGCACGCCGCGCAGCCGCGCCGGCCAGAGATCGATCCTGCCCGCGAGGAGCTCTTCCCGCGCGAGCTGCAGCAGGAGGAGCGTCTGCGCGAGGAGATCGTCGCCGCGCCGCGTCCGGGCGCCGAACCGCTCCACGATCGCCTCGAGGGCGCCCGCCTCGATCACGGCGGCCCAGCTCGCGTGGTGGCTCGCCGCGAGCTCCTCCGCGGAGCGCGGGAGGGCGCGCTGCGCGTCGTCGATCCGGAGCCGGCCGGCGTCCGTGTGCATGAGCTTCCTCAGCTTGCCGCCCGTGTGGACCGCGACGACGCCGCCGCGCGGCCGGTCGGCCTCGCGCTCCTCGCTGCCCGCGCGCCGGGGCCTGAACAACGACAGCACACGGACCCAGTCGGTCGCGGTGAACCCTTCGAAGCGGACGTCGGGCGACAGCACGGGGCCGAGACTACCCCAGGGCGGCCGGCTACGCCCCCCACCAGAGCATCTCGTGCACCTGGCTCTCGCCGCGGACGGGCACGATCACCCGGATCTTCTGGTCCTCGATCTGGACCACGTGCGCGGGGAAGCTGTCGGCCGGGTAGTACACGGATTTCACGAAGCCGCCCGCGTCGAGCCAGAACAGGTGGACGCCCTCCGCGGTCGCCCCGTGCAGGAGGAGCATCCGCCCGCCGCCGAGCAGCGCGAACTCGAGGCTCTTGAAGCCCATCTCCTCGAAGCGCTCGGGGGACGGGAAATCCTCGCCGACCGACCTGAGCTCCGGCAGGTGCGCGCGCAGGTGCTTGTAGAGCGTGTCGTACCGCACCTTCGCGAGCCTCGGGATCCGCCGGTCGCCCGCGGCGATGATCGGGAGCTGCTCGGCGTCGAAGGTCGGCACCTCCACGTGGGTGCGGTAGCGATCCACGAGCCTACCGCGGCCGATCTCCTCCTCGCTGAGCGCCTTGAGCCACCACTGGAAGATCGCGAGATCGCCCGTCCCCGCCCGCGACTCGAGCCGGACCAGCGACTCCCACAGCGGCCGCCGGACCTGCCATTTCCCGCCGTGGTTCCTGACGACGCACGCCCCGACGTAGAGCGCCCCGTGCGTCGCGAGGGTGACGATCATGGGCGGCTCCCCCGCCCTGCCCGCCGCCGGCGCGCCGCCCGCGCCCCGCGCATCCCCTGCGCTCGTCGCCGGCGCGAGCCACGCGTCGCGCCGCTCGCGCGTCAGCGCCGCGCCCAGGCGGTGGACCGAGGCGTCGGAGAAGTCGAGCCCGAGGTCGGGCGCGCCGAACGCCCCGGGCGCGAGCCGGGCGAACACCTCCGCCGCGTGCTCGATCTGGGCCAGGATCGACGGGTTCCCGGCCGGGTTCGCGTCCGTCGAGCGCGCGCGCGCCAGGTCGGCGAGCGCGTCGGGCGGGTAGTGCGGCGCGAAGTAGCGCTCGAAGAGCTGTGCGGCCGTGATCGGATCGGCGGGCATGGCGGGAACCAGGGCGGGGACAGGAGCAGGGATAGGCGCGGGGACAGCCGCGGAAATGGGGACCGGAATCGGGGCGGAGATCGCGGGGCGCCCGGCGGGCGGCCCGGCTCAGAACATCTTCTTGCGCTTCGACGAGCTCAGGATGCCGAGCATCTCGCGGTACTTGGCCACGGTGCGGCGGGCGATCTTGATGCCGTCCGTCTCCTCGAGGATCTTGACGATCGCCTGGTCGCTGTACGGATTCGACTTGTCCTCGGCCACGATGATCTTCTTGATCGCCTGCTTGACGCTCTCCGAGGCGATGTCCTCGTCGGCCACCCGGTGGATGGATGAGTTGAAGAAGTACTTGAGCTCGAAGAGCCCCTGGGGCGTGTGCACGTACTTGTTCGACGTCACGCGGGAGATCGTCGACTCGTGCATGCCGACCGACTCGGCGACGTCCCTCAGGATCATGGGCTTCAGGTAGCCCACGCCGCGCTCCAGGAACTCGCGCTGCTTCTCGACGATGCACTCGGTCACCTTGATGATCGTGCGCCGCCGCTGCTCGATGGCGCGGATCAACCACTGCGCGCTCCGGAGCTTCTCGCTGATGAACTCCTTCGCCTTCGGGTCCTTGAGCATCCGCTGGGCGAGGTTCTCGTTGATGTACAGCCGCTGGAGCCCCTTGTCGTTGTCCGTGACGACGAACTGATCGCCGTCCTTGATGACGTACACGTCGGGGGTGATGGCGATGGTCTTCTCGTCGACCTCGGCGAAGTTGCGCGCCGGCACGCTCTCCAGCTTCTGGATCTCCTGGACCGCGTCGTAGACGTCCTCCAGCGAGATCTTCAGCGCCTTCGCGATCGCGGGGAAGTTGCGCCGCTCCACGTTGTGGAGGTGGTCCTTGATGATCGCCATCTCGATCTCGTCGAAGCCGAGCACCTCGGCCTGGATGCGCAGGCACTCCGACAGGTCGCGCGCCGCGACCCCGACCGGGTCGAAGCGCTGGATCATCGCCAGCACCTCCTCGGCGTCGTCCGGGTGCAGCTCCGCCTCCCGCGCCAGGTCGGCGAGGCTGAAGTCGGGCCCCTTCGTCCCGTCCGGACGTTCGCCGCCCTTGAGGTCCAGGTACCCTTTCTCGTCGAGGTTACCGATGACGAGCAGGGCGAACTGCCGCTCGTTCTCGACGAAATCGCTCATCTGGAGCTGCCAGAGCAGGTGATCGCGCAGGTTCGACGGTTTCGTCAGGTTCTGGTCGATCGGCGGCAGCTCCTCGAAGCCGCCCCGGTGCGCTGGCATTGCCTGCTGGAGCTGGCGATTTTCCAGGAATTGCTCCCAGTCGACCTCCTTGACCCGCTTTTCCGTCTCGCGCGCCGCGATGTCGGTGTCGCGGTCGAACCGCTCGCCGTTCTCCAGCCGCTGCTCCGTCGGCAGGTCGGCGTTCCTCCCCCTCTGATCCCCCTTCTCGCCGTCCCGCGCCTTCGGGTCGGTCATGTCGTCCGCGAGGACCGGGTTGCCGTCCAGCTCCTTCCTGATCTCGTCGACCAGCTCGAGCCGCGAGAGCTGCAGCAGCCGGATGGCCTGCACCAGCTGCGGGGTCATCACAAGCTGCTGGGACAGCTTGAACTGGAGCTTCATCTCCATGCCCATGAGGAGCTCCTTCTCTCAGTTCGCCGCCTGAGCCACCCGTCGACGGGGGCCCGGGGCATTGCGCGAGGTTCGTGCCATCGAGTGTTTCATTGGTGGCCTCACCCCCAACGTAGCATCGAACGGGGCTGCGGCCCGGGTCTTGCTTTCACGTCTGCACCAAAAAATAGCGCAGCGCCTGGGTCCTGCATCGCTGAACACATGTCAGCCATCGACCGAGGCAGGATTTTTTCGCCCTGCCTGGGAGCTCTGCCCTCGACCTGTTTGGATTGGCCCCCGTCCTCGGATCGTTGCACCATCGGCGATCGAACGGGAGGCTTGAAATCCCGAAAGGCTGGGCGAAGGCGCGATGGAACGGCCGAAGGAGCGCGGACCTACGCTGGGGCTCGAGGGGGTGCGCGGCGAGGCATCGCAGGACCCCGAGAAAGAGCGGATCCTGTCGCGCTCACCGCTCGCCCGCCTGACGCCGATCAGCCGCCAGGCGCTGCTCGGTATCGGCAGGTTCGAGCGGCTCGCGCGCCGGCAGACGCTCGTCCAGCAGGGCGCGCCGGCGCGGCACCTCGTCGTGCTCGGGGCGGGCCGCGTGAAGGTCGAGCGCGTCGCCGACGGGCGGGTCTTCCCGCTCGGGCACCGCGGGCCCGGCGATCTCGTGGGCGAGAGCGCTGTCGCTGGCGCGGAGCTCGCTTCCGAGAGCGCGACGGTGCTCGACGAGGGCGACGCGCTCTTCGTGCCGCTCTCCGGGCTCGACCGGCTCCTCGCCGCCGACCCGACCCTCCGCGCCGCGCTCGCGGCGGCGCTCGTGGCGCGCCAGCTCGAGACCGAGGCGCGGCTCGGCTCGCTGCTCCTCTGCACGGTCGAGGCGCGCCTCCTCGAGTTCCTCCGCGCCGCCGCCCGGCGGTGGGGACAGCCTCACGCCGCCGGCGAGCTGGTCTCGGCGCCGTTCACGCACGCCGACATCGCGCTGCTCATCGGCTCCACGCGCGAGACGGTCACCCTGCTGCTCGGCAAGCTGAAGCGCGCTGGCCTGATCTCGTTCGACCGGCGGCGGATCGTCATCCGGGATGGCGAGCACCTCGCGGCGCGCGCCGCGTCGACCTGATCGTCCGCCCGGAGGGGCCGCTGCGCGTCCTGCGCGGGAGCCGGATCACGGCGCCGCCGCGCGTGTCGGCGGAGGCGGCGCTGCGCGCCTCGACGGCGGCGCCGCGCGGCGCGGCCGGGGCGGCCGCCGCCTCGAGGGCGGCCGGGGCGGCCGCCGCCTCGAGGGCGGCCGGTACGTCTCGCTCGCCCGGTCCGCACCGCTCCGGCTCGCCGAGCTCGCCGCGGAGCAGCCGGAGGCGCGGGAAGACCCCGGACTTCGTGGAGGGCGGGGCGCCGAGGTCGACGAAGATCGTGCTGAGGAGCCGGCCGAAGGCGTACGGCTTGAGCAGGACCTCGCTCACCTCGTCCGCGCCGTCGCACGAGACCGGCTCGTCGGCGCAGAAGACGATCCGCCGGGGCATCGTGCCCTCGCGCCGCAGGCGGCCGAGGATCTCGCGGGCGCTCTTCGTCCCGGGGGCGAGATCGATCAGCGCGACGTCGTAGACGCGCTCGCGCGAGAGGGAGATCGCGTCGTCCAGCGTCGCGGCCGGGCTGACGAGGGCGCCGCGGTTGCAGAGGAGGAGCGCCGTGGCCCTCCGGAGGACGTGGTCCTGATCGAGGAGGAGAACGTTCGGTTGGTACGTCATCGGTATCCCTGCGGCTTGCAGTCGAAGTGCGCCGCATCGACGGGGACGGCCACGAAGGCGCTCCCGTCGTTCAGCGGCAGCATCCGCGTCCGCGGACGGTGCCCCCTCTTCGCAACGCACGTGCCGACGCAGGGCCGCCGCCGTCGCCCTCCCCTCCTCGGCCGTGGATCCAGGCGCCAAATGCAGCCCTTCGCGCGGCGCCGCGGGCCGTGCTGCCCCGCGGCCCCCTCGACCGTCGCTGTGCCCGTTTCGCGCTCCTCGCGCGGCGCCCCTCCGCCCCGGCGACGACCGCGCCCCCATGCTGTCGGCTCGCCCACCGCGCGCCTGCTGGCCGGTGCGCGGTTCGTGCGCACGGGCCAGCCCAGGTTTGCGGCCCCTCCGGGGCGGTGCCCTCCGCCGATCCGCCCGGTGCTCCAGGTTCCGCCCCGGCGTGGACCTCCCGTCCGGGTCGCCTGCAAATCTCCGCCCTGACGCGATCAGCGCAACGCGGCAAACTAATTTTCCCGCTTGATGAGGCTGGCGTGGGGTGCCACAAGCGTCCGCGCGCACGAGTGGCGGAATTGGTATACGCACCGGTTTTAGGTTCCGGCGCCGCGAGGCTTGGGGGTTCGAGTCCCCCCTCGTGCACCACGGCTTGAACTCGACCGCCTTGCGGCACGACGCGCCGTAGCTCCTCTTCGACGGGGGCGGCATCCCTGGGGCGGTCCGGGCTGGGCGTGGGACCGGCTGGCGCGTGGGAGCGGGTGGGCGTCCACGCAGCCCTGCGCGCCGCGCGCGCTCCGCGGGCCGCCCGCCGCCGCCCGCCGAGGACCGGCGATCCGGGGCGCCGGCGCGTCGGTCGGGCGCCGATCGCGCGCCGGTCGGATCGACGCGGCGGCGCAGTCGACGGCGCGCGCGGTCCCGGAATTGCGCGGCGCCCGCGGCGCGACTACGTTCGCGTTCCTCGGCCGGACCCTTTCCTCCCACCTGACCGCCGCGGAGCCAAGGCACGTAAAGATGTTCACTTGGGCGATGAAGAAGATTTTCGGCACCTCGCACGAGCGTGCCATCCGCCGCATGCGACCCCGGGTCGAGGCGATCGGCAGGATGGAGCCGGAGCTGCAGAAGCTCTCGGACGCCGAGCTTCGGGCCAAGACCGCGGAGTTCAAGGAGAAGCTCTCCAACGGGGCGACGCTGGACGACATCCTGGTCCCGGCGTTCGCGGTCTGCCGCGAGGCGTCGAGGCGCGCGCTCAAGATGCGCCATTACGACGTCCAGCTCATCGGCGGCATGGTGCTCCACAACGGCTGCATCGCCGAGATGCGCACCGGCGAGGGCAAGACGCTGGTCGCAACGCTCCCCTGCTACCTGAACGCCCTCGAGGGCAAGGGCGTCCACGTCGTCACGGTGAACGACTACCTGGCGCGGCGCGACGCCGAGTGGATGGGCAAGCTCTACGGCTTCCTCGGCCTGTCGACGGGCGTGGTCGTCAACCAGCAGGGCGACGCCGAGAAGCGCCAGGCCTACCGCTGCGACATCACGTACGGCCAGAACAACGAGTTCGGCTTCGACTACCTGCGCGACAACATGAAGTTTTCGGCGCTCGAGTACGCGCAGCGCCCGCTCCATTACGCGATCGTCGACGAGGTCGACTCCATCCTCATCGACGAGGCGCGGACTCCGCTCATCATCAGCGGCCAGGGGGAGCGCTCGAGCGACAAGTACCGCACGATCAACGAGGTCATCCCCCAGCTCCGGAACGAGGAGCATTACGCCGTCGACGAGAAGGCGCACTCGGTGACGCTGACCGACGAGGGGGTGGAGACGGCGGAGCGGCTGCTCGCCGCGCTCAAGGTGCTCAAGGGCACGAACCTCTATGATCCGGTGAACCTCGAGACGCTGCACATCCTGAACCAGTGCCTGCGCGCGCACACGCTCTACAAGCGCGACGTCAACTACATGGTGCGCGAGGGCAAGGTGCTCATCATCGACGAGTTCACCGGCCGCGTCCTCGCGGGCCGCCGGTGGTCGGACGGCCTGCACCAGGCGGTCGAGGCGAAGGAGAACGTCCGGATCCAGGAGGAGAGCCGGACGATGGCGACGATCACCTTCCAGAACCTCTTCCGGCTCTACAAGAAGCTCTCCGGGATGACCGGCACCGCCGACACGGAAGCCTCGGAGTTCCACAGCACGTACAAGCTCGACGTCGTCATCATCCCCACGAACAAGCCGGTGCTCCGCGTCGACTACGAGGATCTCGTCTACAAGACCGAGAAGGAGAAGTTCACCGCGGTCATCAACGAGATCCTCGAGAAGCACGAGCTCGGCCAGCCGATCCTGGTGGGCACGACGAGCGTCGAGAAGAGCACCGCGATCAGCCGGATCCTCACGAAGCGCGGCGTGAAGCACAACGTGCTGAACGCGAAGCACCACGAGAACGAGGCCTACGTGGTCGCGCAGGCGGGCCGCAAGGGCGCCATCACGGTGTCGACCAACATGGCCGGTCGCGGGACGGACATCATCCTGGGCGGCAACCCGGAGATGCTCGCGAAGCTCAAGTTCAAGGAGCAGAACCGCGTCCCCGAGGCGGAGCCCGAGGCGTTCGAGGCGCTCGTCGAGGAGCTCAAGAAGGAGTGCAGCGCGGAGGGCAAGGAGGTCCGCGAGCTCGGCGGCCTGTACATCCTCGGCACCGAGCGGCACGAGTCGCGCCGCATCGACAACCAGCTCCGCGGCCGCGCCGGCCGCCAGGGCGACCCGGGGACGTCGAAGTTCTACCTGTCGCTCGAGGACGACCTCATGCGCATCTTCGCCGGCGATCGGGTGAAGAACCTGATGGAGCGGATGGGCATGCCCGACGACGAGCCCATCGAGCACCCGTGGGTGACGAAGAGCGTCGAGAACGCGCAGAAGAAGGTCGAGGAGCGCAACTTCGACATCCGCAAGAACCTGCTCGAGTACGACGACGTGATGAGCGCGCAGCGCAAGACGATCTACGACATGCGCCAGGCGCTGCTCGTCGGCCGCTACTCGCCCGAGATCCTCGACGAGGAGGGCAAGCCGACGGGCGAGAAGCGCGTCGTCAAGCCGCTCGCGTCCATCGTGGAGCTGGTCCGGCCGGACGTCGGCTACCTGCTCGGGATGTTCGCGAACGACCCGGTGATGCCGCTCGACAAGGACGGCAACCGCCGCGAGATCGTGCGCGCGGACTTCGAGGGGACGGAGCGGTTCGTCGAGCTCGAGAACCTGCAGCGCGAGGTCTACACGCGCTGGGGCGTCAAGGTCGAGCTCGAGTCGCGCGCCGACAAGGTCCTCGAGATCTACGACGAGTGCATCGAGCTCGTGCCGCAGGCGCTCACGGAGCAGCGGGAGCGGCTGCTCGATCTGATGGACCGCATCATCGGCGCGATGGTCGAGGAGTCGTGCCCGCCCAGGAAGCCGCCGGAGGACTGGGACTGGGGCGGCATCTTCCAGGGCTTCCGCGAGCACTTCGGCGTCGATCTGCCGGACGACGTCTCTCACATCGGCGACCAGGAGACGCTGGCGCGGGAGCTCTACGAGCGCGCCGAGAAGGCCTACGAGAAGCGCGAGGAGGAGATCGGCATCGAGCTGTCGCTCCGCATCTTCCGCCACCTCTACCTGGAGGAGCTCGACAAGGTCTGGGTCGATCACCTGACCGACATGGACCACCTCCGCGACGGCATCGGCCTGCGCGGCTACGGGCAGAAGGACCCGAAGCAGGAGTACAAGAAGGAGGGCTACAACATGTTCGTCAACATGGTGGCCCGCGTCTCCTCGAACGTGGTCACGAAGCTCTTCAGCGTGAACGTCAGGCGCGCCGAGCAGGAAGAGGCGCAGATCGAGGCGGCCGATCGGCAGCGGCACGCGGCCGCGCTGCTCGACGCGGTCGCGCAGCACGAGGAGTCCCTCCCGATCGGCGCGAACCCCGCGCTGGCGCTGCCGCAGCCTGCGGTCACGCAGGAGCAGGAGTGCCCCTGCGGCAGCGGCAAGCCCTTCAACCAGTGCCACGGCGCCGAGGACGAGGCGACGGTCTGAGCCGCCGCCTCCCCTGCTGCCTGCCCGCCTGACGGGGCGCGATCTGGCGGCGAGGGCCTCCCCGAGGCCCTTGCTCCTGCGCCCTGCCCCCGCATGAACACCGGCGGAGGGCCGGCTCACCGGCCCGGGGAGGCAGGGCCATGAAGGTCTTCATCGATTCAGGGGACATCACGGAGATCAAGGAAGCGCAGTCGATGGGGGTCATCGACGGCGTGACGACGAACCCGTCGCTCCTCGCCAAGGGGGGCAGGCCGACGAGGCAGGTGATCGCCCAGATCTGCGAGGTGGTCGACGGCCCCATCTCGGCAGAGGTCGTGGCGGTCGAGAAGGACGCGATCCTCCGGGAGGGGCGCGAGCTCGCCAGGATTCACCGGAACGTGGTGGTCAAGGTCCCGCTCATCGACGAGGGGCTCAAGGCCGTCCGGATCTTCGCCGCCGAGGGCATCAAGACGAACGTCACCCTCTGCTTCTCGGCTGCCCAGGCGCTCCTCGCGGCCAAGGCCGGCGCCACGTACATCTCGCCGTTCGTCGGCCGGGTCGACGACGCGGCCGGCGACGGGATGGATCTCGTCTTGCAGGTCGTGACCATCTACCGGAACTACGGCTTCCCCACGCAGGTGCTCACCGCGAGCGTGCGGCACCCCGTCCACTTCGTTCAGGCGGCCATGATCGGCTCGCACGCCGCGACGATGCCGCTCAAGGTCATCAAGCAGCTCACGAAGCACCCGCTGACCGACGTCGGGCTCGCCCAGTTCCTGGCGGATGCGAAGAAGATCCCGGAGCTGGTATAGCGGAAGCCGTGGCGGAGAAGCGCAAGGAGAGCTCGGGGCTGAAGCGAGGCGGGAGCCGCCCGGCGGCCCCCGCGGTCGTGGCGATCACGACGCAGGGCGGGCCGTTCAAGGGGGTGTCGACGGCGGTCGTGCGCCGGCGGGCGGGCAAGATGCTCGATCACCTCGCGCTGCACGGCGTGGAGCTCTCGGTGGCCCTCGTGAACGACGAGGCCATCCACGAGCTGAACCGCACGTACCGGCGCAAGGACAAGCCGACCGACGTGCTCGCCTTCCCCCTGCGCGACGAGAACAGCGCCACCGCGCGCCGCCGCGGCCGGCGCGGCCCCGTCGATCCGTCGGCATGGCACGGCCTGCTCGGCGACGTGATCGTCTCGGTCGACACGGCCGCGCGGCAGGCCGCTGAGCGCGGCCGGCCCTTGCTCGACGAGATCACCATGCTGCTCGGGCACGGCCTGCTCCACCTGCTCGGCTACGACCACAAGACCGACGCGGAGGAGCGGGAGATGACGGCCCTGACCCGGGAGCTCGAGGCCGCCGCCGCGTCACGGGGCAGCAGTCCCACTGGAATCCGGCCGCGCACCGGCGTCGCGAGGCCGAATAAGACGGGGGCGCAATGACTTATCGCTTGCGATGCGAAACCTCGCTTGTTAAACGGACGCCCCCTTTCGACTTGGAGGAAACATGCCCGGTTCGAACAAGCTGACCAAGGCACAGATGATCGTCAGTCTTGCCGAGACCACCAACCTCGACAAGAAGTCCGTGGCCAGCGTGCTCGATGCGCTCAGCGAGCTGGTGAAGAAGGAGCTCGGTCCGGACGGGCCGGGCGAGGTCACCGTTCCCGGCCTGGTGAAGATCAAGGCGAAGGAGACCCCGGCCACGCAGGACCGGGAGGGCATCAATCCGTTCACGAAGCAGCCGATGACCATCAAGGGCAAGCCGGCGAGCCGCAAGCTCCGCGCGGCGCCCGTGAAGGCGCTCAAGGACGGCTGAGCGGCACATCGGCCGCAGCGTGCGCGGTCGCATCGGCCGACGCGCGCTCCGGCTCTCCTGCGGACTGGCGCGCATCCGAGGGGATGCCTGCGGCCCCCGGCGATGCGTTCGCCGGGGCCCGGCGCGCCCGGAGCGCGCAGGCGACGACCGCGAGGACGAGCAGCGACGCGAGCGGGACGTCGCCCAGGCGGGTGTAGAGCGTGAGCGGCGTGTCCCGGATCGTCGGGCTCGCGAAGGTGATCTCCGGCGCGGCGCCCTCGCTGCGGCTGCGCACCACGCCGCGGGCGTCGACCCACGACGTGACGCCCAGGTTCACGGCGCGAACGAGGTCGCGCCGCAGCTCGATCGCGCGCATCACCGCGAGCCGCGCGTGCAGCTCGGGCTCGGCGCTTCCGGTGAACCAGGCGTCGTTCGTGACGTTGACGAGGAGGTTCGGGGTGAGCGTCGCGGTGATCCACCGCCCCACCCCTGTGAGCGTGTCCTCGTAGCAGTTGAGCACGCCGATCCGCAGCGAGGGCCCCTGCTCCCGGGGGAGCGTGAGGGCGCGCGGCTCCGCGCCCGGGATGAGCCCGCCGCTCTTCTGGAAGGTGCGCCGCAGCCAGGGCAGGTAGGCGCCGCCCGGGACCGTCTCGCCGAACCAGAGGAGCTGGAGCTTGTCCTGCGTCGGCTGCATGCTCCCGTCCGGGAGCACGAGGGTCGCGGAGTTGTGGCTGTTCCGTTCCTCGACGCCGTCGGCGGCCTTCACGGGCGCCGCCTGCGTGATGAGCCCGGCGAGGACCGGGCCGCGGACGCCAGGCCCCAGGATCGCGCGACGGCCGCGCGGCGCCTGCCGGGCGCTGTGCGGGAGCGGGTACGGATACGCCGCCTCGGGCCAGAGGGTGAGCTCGGCGCCGCCGGCCTCGGCCTCGCGGGTGAGCTCGTGCAGCGTGCGAAGGATCCGGGGGTGGTTCTTCGGCTGCCAGCGCTCGTGGGGCCCGACGGCCTGGTTGACGAGCGCGACCCGCGCCGTGGGCAGGCCGGCGCTCGCGCGCTCCACCGCGGCCATCCGCAGCGCGCCGTGGGCCGCGAGCAGGCCGAACAGCCCTGCGCTCGCGAGCGCAGGGTAAGCGACCGCGCGGGACAGGCGCGGGCGGGCGGGACGCGCCGCCTGCGCGGGCACGCCCGCGAGCGGGCGCCCGCCCGGCGCCTTTCCGAAGGCCGCGAGCCCCGCGCGCGCGAGCAGGGCCGCCCCCACGGCGAACAGCACGGAGACGCCCCGCTCGCCGATGAGGTCCGCGAGCTGGACGAGCGCCGGCCAGGGGCTCATGAGGCCGGCCGGCGTCCATCCGAAGACGGTGGGGATCGCCACGGCGGCGAACACGCCGGCCGCGAAGGCGAGCTCGAGCGGGGCGCGCAGGCGCCGGAGGAGCGCGCTCGTGATGCCGCCGCAGACGGCCCAGACCAGCGACTGGGCGGCCGCGAGCAGGACCAGCGCGAGGTACGACGCAGCCGAGCCGAGCGGCGTGAAGCGCTGGATGACCTCGGGCACGAAGCGCAGCCCCACGATGCCCGCCGCCGTTCCCCAGGCGGCACCGCGGCCGAACGCGCGCCAGAACGTCGGCGCGTCGTGGACGGCGGCCGCCAGCAGGGCGAGGCCGGCGATGACCGCGGGGTAGAGATCCGTGGGCGGAGCGGTCAGGGCGAACGTCGCGCCGCCGGCGACGGAGAGGAGCAGCGGGGCGCGGCCGCGAGGCGCGCGCTGGGTCGAGGCCTTGGGCACGAAGCGGCGTTATACCGCGCGGAGGGCGCCCGGGCCGCGAAGGCGCCAGGGGGGAGAGAGAAACCGAGGCGAGCCCCGCCCGATCGAGGCGGGGAGGAGGCTACGACGCGCCGCTCACCAGTACACGCTGAGACCACCACGGAAGAGGCCCCCGCCCGACGTATCGGTCGTGCGGCCGGTCGCGGGATCCCGGAACTCGGGAATGAGCCCGTCGTCCGTGCGTCCGCGCACGAAGCCGAGCGCGTCGATGTTCAGGGCGAGCCGCGGGGAGAGCCGGAACTCGAGGCCGATGCCGCCGTGCACGCCGAAGTAGTCGTACTCCGTGTTCGGAACGAACTCCTCGCCGCTCGACGCCGCGCCGAGGCGCTGCTCGACCTCGGCGTGCGACATGTTGAGGCCGCCCGTGAAGTAGAACTGCGTGCGGCTTCGCGGGTTGACGAACAGCATGCCGCTCAGCGACAGCGGCACCTCGGTCCTCGCGTCGCCGTTGTAGTCGGTGCCAGCGAGGAAGTCGGCGCCGAGATCGAGCGCGAACGCGGGAACGGGCCGGTAACGCAGGCTGATCCCGACGCCGCCCATCCCGGCGTCCTCGGCCCCGCCGTGCTCGCGGCCCATCATGAGGCCCTCCATGCGGAAATTGACGCCCCAGTGGCGCCGCCAGCGCTTCTTCGGAGGCGGGGGCGGCACGGGCGGGGTCGTGCGGCGCACGATCACGCGGGGCGGAGGGGCGGTCCCGGGCGCCACAACGATGACCTGAGGGGGCGGACCCGAGGGGGACTGGTACACGACGACCGGCGGCGGGGCCGGGCGGGTCGCGCGCCTGGCCCGCGGCGGGGGCGGGGCGGGCGGCGGCGGGGGCAGCGCCTCGGCGGGCGGGGCCTCCTCGGCGGGCGGCGCCTCCGCCGCCGGGGGCGGCTCCACTTCCTCGCAGAACCACGCGCCGGGAGGACAGTTGGCGTTCTCCTGCGCGAGCGCGCTCATCGGCGCGGTCATCGCCACCGCAACAAGGGCATGGGTCAAGCAACGGCGCATCGGGCGACTCCTCTTCGGTGCAGGGAAGTTAGCAACCGGGATGCCATCGACCATCTCGCGGGACTGTCGTCACAATGGCCTGGAAGCACGCCGGCGTGCATCGGCCGCCACGGCGCGCTGTGGCGGAAGGTTCACACGCGCGCCGTCCAGCAGGGTACTAGCTCGAACGGCAAACGTCACGGCGCGGCCGCCCCCGTCGGCGGCCCTGCCAACATCGAGAGCAATCGGATCCACCATGCCTACGGTTACGTTGAAGCAGGGCCATGTTCGGCCCGTGTGGTCGGGGCATCCCTGGGTGTTCGCCCAGGCGATCGCGCGCATCGAGGGCGGCGCCGTGGCCGGCGACGAGGTCGTGGTCACCGACCCCTACGGCAGCGTGCTCGGCCGCGGGCTCTACACCCCGCGCTCGGCCATCCCGGTGCGCATGTACACGCGCGAGGACAGGCCGATCGACGCGGCCCTGTTCCGGCACCGGATCGAGCGCGCCATCGCCCACCGCCGCGAGCTCGGCCTTCCCGCGCGGGCGCCCGGCCACGAGACCGACGCCTTCCGGCTCGTCCATGCGGAGGGGGACGGCCTCCCGGGGCTGATCGTCGATCTGTTCGGCGACGTGGCGGTCGTGCAGCTCGGGACGATCGGGGTCAAGCGCCGCGAAGGGGTGATCTTCGACGCCCTCCAGGCGGCGCTCTCGCCCCGCGCGATCGTGGACAGGACCCCGGAATCGCTCGCGAAGCTCGAGGGGTTCACCCCCGACGCCGGCGTCGTGCGCGGCGACCCCGGCCTGGATCAGCTCCGGTTCGTCGAGCGAGGGCTGCGCTACACGATCCCGCTCGCGCTCGGCCATAAGACCGGCTTCTACCTGGACCAGCGGACGCTGCGGACCCGCGTCGAGCAGCTCGCCCACAACCGGCGCGTGCTCGACGCGTTCTGCTTCGTCGGCACCTTCGCCATGGCGGCGGCCCGCGGCGGGGCCAGCGAGGTCCTCGCGATCGACGAGAGCGCGACGGCGCTCGAGGTCGGCGCGGAGTGCGCGCGGGAGAACGGGCTGATCGACCGGATCACCTTCACGCGCGACGACGCCCGCAAGGCGCTGCAGAACGCGTCCAGGCTGGGGGGCTACGACCTCGTCATCTGCGACCCTCCGAAGCTGGCCGGCACGCGCGCGTCGAAGGACGCCGCGCTCACGGCGTACCGGCGCCTCGCGGCCGCGGCGTGCCGCGCCACGCGGCCGGGGGGCGTCCTCGTCATGTGCTCCTGCTCTAGCGCCGTGAGCCTCGACGACCTGACCCGGGTGCTCGCGCTCGGCGCGCGCGACGCGCGCATGCAGGCCGCCGTGTTCGACCGGCACTTCCAGGGAGGGGACCACCCCGTCCCCGCCGCCTTCCCCGAAGGCCTCTACCTGAAGAGCCTCCTCGCGCGCATCGACGCGCTCTGACGATCGGCCAATGCAACCTCTCTCCCTGCTGACCCCGGACGCCGCCCGCTCCCTCGCCGGCGTGATCTTCGACCTCGACGACACCGTGCTGGACCACGGCGCCCTCACCGAGGTCGCCTACGGCGCGCTCTTCCGTCTGCGCGAGACGGGCCTCGCGCTCATCGCCTGCACCGGCAGGCCCGCCGGATGGGGTGAGGTGATCCAGCGGCAATGGCCGATCGACGCGACGATCGCCGAGAACGGGGCCGTCGCGCTGGTCCGCGAGCCGGCGGCGCCCGGCGCCGGCCCCCAGCGAGGGCTCGCGCCTGGCGCCGGCAGCGGCCGCGTCGTCCTGCTCGACGGGCTCGATCGCGAGGCCCGGCGAACCCGCCGGGCCGAGCTCGTCGCGCTCGCCGATGACATGGTGCGTCGTTTTCCTGCGGCGACGCTCGCGGACGACAACGATCAGAGGGTGACCGATGTCACCCTCGACATCGGAGAGCACCGGCGGGTCCCGCAGGAGGACATCCAGAAGATGCGCGCGGAGCTGCGCGAGCGGGGGGTGAGGACGCTGGTGTCCAGCGTGCACCTCCACCTCACGCGCGACCCGTCCGACAAGGCCACGGGCGCCGTGCGCCTGCTCGCGTCGCGGTTCGGCGAGGATCCCACCCGGGCGCGGCTCCGTTACGCCTTCGTGGGGGACAGCGGCAACGACGGCGTCGCTTTCGCCGCATTTCTGTTGACCTTCGGCGTCGCCAACGTGCGCGCCCACCTCGGCAAGCTCTCGGTGCCGCCGCGGTTCGTGGCCTCGCTTCCCATGGGGCGCGGGTTCGCGGAAATCGCCCACCGGATCGCCGAACTGCGGAAGAATGCACCCGCGCCGTGATCGCCCCGTGCTGCGATCCTCCCCACACATGGAGCAGGTACCCTAGCCGCGACGCGCGCCAAAGGAATAGGATCGAGCTTTCGGGAGGAGCGTGCCTCCCAACCCTTTACAGGGGCGCGTGTTCTCGGGGACCATGACTTTGGTCCCTCGCCCGCCAGCGGCAGCAGATGGCGTTTCGACCCCCGACCCCCGGCCTCCTCGTCGACAACAAGTACCGCCTCGCGGAGCGCATCGGCGGGGGCGGCATGGGCGACGTGTTCCGGGCGGAGCACGTGCTCGCAGGTCGCGCCGTTGCGATCAAATTCCTCCACCCCGAGCTGGCGGACAACTCGGAGCTCTCGCACCGGTTCTTCCAGGAAGCGCAGGCGGTCAACCGGATCCGCCACCCGAACATCGTCGACGTGATCGACGCGGGCGTCGGCGACCTCGGTCCGTACATCGTGATGGAGCACCTCGACGGCGAGTCGCTCGGCATGGCGCTCGCGCGCTTCGGCCGCCTCGACATGGAAGCCGCCGTCGGCGTCGCGATCCCGGTGCTCGAGGCGCTCGACGCCGCGCACCGCGCGGGGATCATCCACCGCGATCTGAAGCCCGAGAACATCTTCATCGCCTTCGACCCGAGCCGCGGCTCGGCCGTCGTCCGGCTGCTCGACTTCGGCATCGCCAAGGTGCTCGACTCCGACGGCCCGTCGCCGCGGACGCGCACGGGCGTGGTGTTCGGCACGCCGGACTACCTGTCGCCGGAGCAGGCCACGGGGGACTCGCCGCTCGACGGGCGGAGCGATCTCTTCTCGGTCGGCGTCCTGCTCTACGAGGTGCTCACGGGAACGCGGCCGTTCCGCGCGCCGACCGCCGTGGCGACCGCGTTCCGCGTCGTGCACGCGGAGGTGCCCACGCTCGCGTCGGCGGGCGTGACCATCGACCCGCGGCTCGAGGCGATCGTGCAGCGGCTGCTCCAGAAGGATCCCGCGAAGCGCTTCCAGACGGCGGGCGACGTCGTCCGCGAGCTCGAGCGCGTCGCGCCGGACGCCGCCCGCCGGACGGCGGCGCTCGGCAGGTTGATCAACGTCCAGCGGCGGATGGCCCTGAGCCTCGGGAACGCCCCGCCGGAGAACGAGCGCGATCGCCTCTCGTCGTCGCGCGACCGATCGCGCGTGGGCCCGCCGTTCGACGTGAGCTCCGCGCCGCCGATGCGCATCTCGCCGCCGCTCGTGTCCGGCAGCCGCGTCACCGAGGCGCCGCCCGTCATGCGGCCGTCGTCCGAGCCGGCGAAGCCCGCGCCCGGCGTGACGCTCTCGAACGCGCTGCGGAACCGGGGCTCCGAGCCCACCCTTCTCTCGCAGCGCGGCGAGTCGCTGCCGACGGTGCGCAGCGCCGACCTCGGCCTCCGCGCCGAGCCGACCGTGCGCAGCGCCGACTTCGGCAGCCTGATCAACCGGCAGCGCGACACGCGGCGGCCCAACGTGACCCCGGTCCGGCCGCTGCCGGCGCGCTTCGCGGGCCAGTACCAGGTGCGCGGCCCCGTGCTGCGGAGCGTCGATCGCACCATCGTGGACGAGTACGGCAGGAGCGCGCGCGACGAGGTCGTCGCGCAGATGCCGCTCCGCTACGCCGACGACTTCCGGCACGACTCGATCAACGCGCTCGTCGGCTACGATCTCGAGGCGCTCGACGCGTACATGGAGCTCGCGACGTCGCTGGTCCTGCGCGATCTCGAGCGCTGGCGCGACATCGGCAGGCTCGGCGTCGGCGGCGAGCTGCACAGCCTCGTGCGCACGCTGTTCGCGCGCCCGCTGACCGACATCGCGTCGCTGATGCGCCGCGGGACGTCGATCTGGTCGCGGCTCTTCACGTTCGGCTCGTGGCGCGTGGCCACCGGCCCGACCGGGCGGGTCACCCTCCACATCGGCGACTTCGATCCGGCCTCGCTGCCGCTCCGGCTGTGGGTCGTCGGGATGGTCGAGGAGACGGCGCGCCGCGCGTCCGGGGGCGGCGTGAAGGTCACGATCACCCTCGGCGAGCTCGGCTTCACCTCCGAGCTCGCCTGCGAGATCAGCCTCTAGCGTCGCGGTCGCGCGCAGGTCGCGCCGCAGCGCCGCGTGACGAGGGCCCCTGCTGGGGCACGTGCCCGCCGATCGTCGGCGGGACGCACGCGGCGCCGGGCTTGTCTACAGGAACTTCAGGCAGGCTTGCGGGCGCGGTAGCACGCCTGACAGAACACGTCGCGGCCCTCGACGGGCTTGAACGGGACCTCGCCCTCGGAGCCGCACGACTTGCACGTGATCGAGAACGTCGGACGGTTGCGCGGAGCGCGGGGCTGCTGCGCCGCGGCGCGGGCCGGCGGCGCCGCGCGACGCTCGCCGGCGAACGACGGGGCGCGGTAGTTGCCATCGTCGCGGACAGGCGCGCCGCCGCGCGGGCGCTGGTGGAAGTGGCTCGGCGCCGTCCAGGCAGGCGTCATCCCCGAGTACGCGTCCTGCATCGGGCTGCGGTACTCGTTCACGTCGCCCGTGTAGCGAGGCTTCCGAGGCTGTCCGCCGCCGCGCGCCGCGCCGCGGAACCCTCCGGCGCTCCGGGCTGTTCCGGGGCGCTGGTGCTGCGCCGCGCGAGACGTCGACGCGCTCGCGTGCTCCCCTCGGTTGTCCTTTCGCGCGCGGCGGCAGGTCCGGCACCGCTTGGGCGGGGCCGCGAGCTTACGTTCGGCGTAGACGGCCGCTTCCGCAGCCGAGAACAGGAACGACGTGCCGCAGCTCGCGCAGACAATGTGCTCGTCTCGATGCTGTTCCATGATTCCTCTTTCGTCAGGCCGACGGGCCTCGCAGGCTCACGGGCTCGGATGCTCGGGCAACTTGCGGAACGCACGTGACCGGAGCGCCCGGGAGCTGCCCCGCTGCGCCGGAGGAGCGCACTTTACGCGGGGGATCTGGATGGTACGGGTGGGATCGCCCTCTTGATGGGGCACGGGAGCGCCTACGGTGACATGCTTGTCAGGGCGGTCAAGCGTGCCGCCTCCACACATCACCGGGATCGATCGCGCGGCGTGGAGGCTTTGATTTCGAAGCTCCTCACGATACCATCCGCGCGACTTTCGCCGAGGAGCGCGGCTCCTCATGTACAGCTCCTCCCGTGAAGGACCACGGGCAACACCCGCCCACGCAGCGCCCCTCCCAGCCCAGTCGAAGCAATGAGCCACCCCTCCCTGCATCTCACCGCTCGTGACTTCGACGCGTACGCCGCCGAAAAGGCGACCTCGAAGGCCTACTCGCGCCCCCGCCTCGAGGTGAAGCAGCGCGCGCTCGCCTGGGCGCGCGGCGTCGTCTCCCGGCTGGCCGAGCTCGGCATCTCCGTCGACGTCCACGGCTCGGACGAGCACCCCTCGATCCGCAACAAGCACCGGGCCGACTGCCAGTGGGTCTTCTTCTGGCGCGACCAGGCCGCGCGCGACGAGCTCGATCGCCTGCTCGACCGCGGCCGTTCGATCTCCGAGGCGATCGACGATCCGAGCCCCTACACGCGGCATGCGTTCCTCGCGCTGCGCATCTCGGAGGGCGAGGTGCAGGTGTGCTTCGCGGTCCACCCGGACGCGAAGGTCGATGTCGACAACCTCCGGGCGCGCGTCTCGGCGACCGAGGACCCGACGGGCGCGCCGGCGTCGCCGCTCGCCGCCGAGCTCACGAGCGCGCTGCACGCGCTCCCGGAGCAGTTCTCGTTCGGCGCCGGCGGGGGCGAGCGCGTGGCCTGCAGCGCCGCCACGCCCGACGCCATCGCGGAGATGCTCCGCCGCGCCGCCGATGGCCAGGTGCCGCTCTGGATCGGCTGGGCAGTGCCGCGGGAGACGGCGATCGAGCACGCCGACATCCTCGACGAGCAGCTCGAGGACGCGATCGTCGCGCTCGCCCCCATCTACCGGCTCGTCGCGTGGTCGCGCGAGAACGACCGGATCGCGCTCGATCGCAAGCTCGAGGGCATCGAGCAGGAGCGAGCGCGCGCGCACGCCGAGCTCGAGGCCGAGAACGAGCGGTGGCGCGCCGAGCAGGCCCGCGCGCGCGAGCGATCGATGGAAGAGGCGCGGGCGCGCGGCGACGAGCGCGTCGAGGCCGCCCTCCCCGCCCGCCGGCCGACCCTGGCGACGCTGTTCAAGTCGACGAGCGCCGCCGGCGGCGGTCGCGGAGAGCCGCGCCCCGCGCCGAGGCACGGCGGAGAGGGCGGCGCTCCGGCCCGGCGAGCGCAGCACGCCGAGGCGGAGCACCCGGCGAAGGCCGAGGCGCCCGCTCCCCAGAGGCCGTCGGCCGAGCACGCGCCGCGAGCGCAGCGCGCGCCGTCCGGCGAGCCGGACACCGCCGCGCGGCTCGCGCCGGAGCCCGCGAAGGGCGGCGTCATCGAGAAGGGCAGCCGGGTCCGCGTGCGACGAGGGCCCTTCGGCGACAAGATCGGCGTGGTGAGCGAGCTCGACGGGCGCGGAGGGGCGCGCGTCCTGCTCGGCTTGCTCTCGACGAGGCTCGAGATCGACGACCTCGAGCTCATCGTCGAGGGAAGAGAGCGCCCTGCCCTCGCGACGTCGCACCGCAAGCCGCTCGCCCCGACGCCGCGCAAGGCGCGCTGAGCGTCGTCCGCGCGGCTCTCCCCGAAATGGTCAAGCAAGATCCTTCAACTTATCCCGTCGGCCTCGGCGCCCAGTTCCGCGACAAGCTCCCGCTCTACCTGGCCGGCGCGGCGCTGCTCGCGGCGCAGCAGCTCCTCATGGCCAAGCGGGACTTCCTGGTCAGGGACGCCGTCGACGCGGCCGTGAGGCTCCAGTCGACCGCGGCCTCGCGCGCCGCGCTCATCATGCTCGGCGTGAGCGTGGCCGCCGCGGTCATGCGCGTGTTCTCGCGCGTCACCATCTTCACGGCGGGCCGCAACGTCGAGTACGAGCTCCGGGCCGTCCTGCTCGCGCGCCTGCACAAGCTCGGGCCGGCCTTCTTCCGCAAGATGCCGACCGGCGAGATCATGAGCCGGGCGACGAACGATCTGACGCAGGTCCGGCTGCTCCTCGGCTTCGGCCTGCTGAACGTCGTCGGCTCGATCTTCGCCTTCGCGAGCGCCCTCTACGTGATGCTCAGCATCTCGAAGCGGCTCACGCTCGCGGCGCTCGTGACGATGCCCGCGCTGATGCTCGTCACCCGATCGTTCTCGACGAAGCTCTTCGTCCGCACCCGTGACAACCAGGAGGCGATCGGCGCCATGAGTGACCGCGTCCTCGCGAGCCTCGCGGGCGTCAGGGTCGTCCGCTCGTTCGCGCTCGAGGCGTCGGAGATGGCCGCGTTCTCCAGCACGAACCAGGCCTACCTCGAGAAGAGCCTCGCCCTCGCGAAGCTGCGCGGCTCCATGGGGCCCCTCATGGGGGCCATCAGCTCGGTCGGCGTGCTCATCGTCTTCTGGTACGGCGGGCAGCTCGTGCTGGAGGGGCAGATGACGCAGGGCGACTTCGTCTCCTTCTGGCTCGCGCTGCTGCGGCTCACCTGGCCGGTGCTCGCCCTCGGCTTCGTCGCCGCGATCGTGCAGCGCGGCCGCGCCGGCTACGCGCGGCTGAAGACGATCTTCGATGCCGTCCCCGAGGTCGTGAGCGGCCCGACGCCCGCCCCCGAGGTCGTCCGCGGCGCCATCACCGTCAACGACCTGACGTTCTCCCACGGCGCCAGGAAGGTGGTCGACGGGGTGAGCTTCGCGATCGAGGCGGGCGGGTCGCTCGCGATCGTGGGCCGCACCGGCTCGGGCAAGAGCACCATCGCCACGCTGCTCGCCCGGCTCATGCCCACGCCGCGCGGCACGGTGCTCCTCGACGGCATCGACATCTGCGATCTGCCCCTGGAGACCGTGCGCGCGAGCATCGGCTACGCGCAGCAGGACGCCTTCCTCTTCTCGACCACCGTGGCCCGCAACATCGGCTACTCGCTCGACGACCCGGACTCGCCCGCCTCGTTCGAGGTCATCCGCGCGGCCGCGGCCGAGGCCGAGGTGCTGAACGAGGTGCTCTCGCTGCCGGAGGGCTTCGACACGGTGGTCGGGGAGCGGGGCGTCCAGCTCTCCGGCGGACAGCGCCAGCGCGTCGCGCTCGCGCGCGCGCTCGTGCGCGAGCCGAGCGTGCTCGTCCTCGACGATCCGCTCTCCGCCGTGGACGCGAAGACCGAGCAGGCCATCCTCGCGGCGATCGAGCGGCAGGCCGCGCGGCGGACCGTCATCCTGATCACGCACCGGGTCGCGGCCGCGCGGCGGTGCGACGCGATCGTCGTGCTGGAGCAGGGTCGTGTCATCGAGCGCGGCACGCACGACGAGCTCGTCCGCGCGGGCGGGCTGTACGCGTCGTTCGCCGAGGAGCAGCAGCTCGAGGAAGATCTCGCGAGCTTCGAGGCGCCCGCCTCGCAGCCGGTGGGGCTGTCGTGACGCAACCGGGAACCGGAGAGGGCGCGGCGATGCAGGCGAAATCGAGCGGCGGCCCGGCCGCCGGAGAGGCCGACGCGCGCCCGCGGCGACCGGCGCAGGTGGCGACGAGCAACGGCCGCGGGGCGAAGAAGGCGAGCCGCACCGAGGACGTGCTGAGCCGCTTCCACGAGGAGTCGCAGCTTGGCGAGGCGTACGACGCGCGCATGCTGCTGCGGCTGTGGCCGTTCGTCCGCCCCCAGGGCAAGCACCTCGCGCTCTCGCTGGCGCTGCTCATCGTCACGGCCTCGCTGGCGCTGCTGCGTCCGCTCATCATGCGCGACGCGCTCGACGCGTTCGACCAGCCCGGCGGGCTCGCTCACCTCACGCGCGCCGGCGTCCTGCTCACGGGCATCATGGTCCTGGAGCAGTCGCTCGCGTTCCCGCAGCTCTACCTGATGCAGCTCGCCGGCGCGCGCGCGATGGCCGACCTGCGCGTGCGCGTCTTCGGCTTCCTGCACACGCGCCGGCTCGGGTTCTTCGATCGCACGCCGGTCGGCCGGCTCGTCACGCGCGTGACGAACGACGTGGACGCGATCGGCGAGATGTTCGCGTCCGGCGCGCTCAACGCGTTCGGAGATCTGCTCCGGCTCGCCGTCATCGTCGCCGTGATGCTGTCGCTCGACTGGCGCATGTCGCTCCTCGCTTTCGCGGCGGTGCCGCCCGTCGCCATCGGCGTCAACTGGACGCGGCGGCGGATCCGCGACGCCTTCCGCGAGGTGCGGTCGAAGACGGCCCGGATGAACGCGTACCTGAACGAGCAGGTGTCCGGGATGGCCGTCGTGCAGGCCTACGCCCGGGAAGAGCGCTCGGCCGAGGAGTTCGACGAGATCAACGAGGCCTACCGCAGCGCGAACAACCGCTCCATCGTGCTCGACGCGACGCTCGACGCCGCCATCGAGATGGTCTCGAGCGTCTGCATCGCCGCCGTGCTCTGGTACGCCGGCGTCAAGAGCCTGAAGGAGCAGGTCTCGTTCGGGACGCTGTTCGCCTTCGTCGCGTACATCGACATGTTCTTCGTCCCGATCCGCGATCTCTCGGCCCGGTACACGCTGCTGCAGTCGGCCATGTCCGGCGCGGAGCGCATCTTCGAGCTGCTCGACAACAAGGACGAGGACGCGATGGCGTCGACGGCGGCCGCGACGACCGGTCGCGGCGAGGCCGCGAAGGCCGCGGACGAGAGCGTCGCGTTCGAGCTCGACAACGTCGTGTTCGGCTACAAGCCGGGCGCGCCCGTGCTGCGGCAGGTCTCGATCGCGGCGAAGAGCGGCGAGAAGATCGCGCTGGTCGGGGCGACCGGCGCCGGCAAGAGCACCGTGGCGTCGCTGCTGCTCCGCCTCTACGACGTCGAGGAGGGCGCCGTGCGCGTGTTCGGCCGCGACGTCAGCGCGTACCCTCGCGACGAGCTGCGCCGCAAGTTCGCCGTTGTCCCGCAGGACGTGTTCCTGTTCCCCGGCACGGTGCTCACCAACATCGCGGCGGGCGACGCGATCCCCGATCGCGCGAAGGTGGTGAACGCGCTGAACCGCATCGGCGCCCTCGATCTTTTCGAGCGCCGCGAGGGCGGCCTCGACGGCCCCGTGCTGGAGCGCGGCAGCAACTTCAGCGCAGGCGAGCGCCAGCTCATCGCCTTCGCGCGCGCGCTCTACCGCGACCCACCGATCCTCATCCTGGACGAGGCCACGGCCAACGTCGACAGCGACACGGAGGCGCGCCTCCAGCGCGCGCTCGAGGGGGCCATGGCGGGGCGCACCGCGCTGATCATCGCGCACCGCCTCTCGACGATCCGCGCCGTCGATCGGATCGTCGTCTTCCACAAGGGGAGCGTCGTCGAGCACGGCACGCACGAGGACCTGCTCGCCGCCGGCGGCGTGTACAGCAAGCTGTACAGGCTCCAGTTCGCTCGGCAGGCGGCGGCGCACGCCTAGGGTCGCGGCAGCGGCGCGGCCGCGCTCCGTCGGAGAGACACGTCCGACGGATACCGCGCGCGGCCCGCCCCTTGGGCCGTGCGCTCTCTCTCAGCCACCATCGCCGGCGTAGCACCGCGCGCCAGCAGCGCCCGCACCGCCCGCCGCCCCCGCCGTACCGCTGTCCGTGCCGTCCGCGCCGCCGCCGGCCCCGCTCGCGCCGTCGTCGGCGCTGCTCTCGCTGTCCGCGCCCTCTGCGCCTCCGACGACCACCCGCAGCCAGTACTCGGAGCAGCTACCGTTCATGACGACCACGTGCTGGTCGTCCACGCAGATCACCTCCGCCTGGTTGCCCGCCGCGTGCGCCAGCGTTCCGCCGCTCCTCGTGCCGTCGGGCTCGAACGACAGGTACACCTGCCACCACGTCGGCCGCCTCCCGAGGTGATGCTTGAGCGCGTACCGCATGCCGCCCGGGAAATGGAGGAGCTCGCCGTCCGGCGCCGAGGTCTCGTAGATCCCTCCCTCGGGCACCGCCTCGGTGAACTCGATCGGCGGGTTGGCGCTCTCGGAGCGATCGCACCGGCTCGACCCACACCCCGCGGCGAGCGCGGCCGCCGCGCCCACCGCGCACGCGGCGGCGCACATCGAGCGTCGCGCAGCCCCCCTGCCCGCGCCCCGGTCTCGCATGGATCAGCCGAGCCAGCGCGCGGCGTCGAGCGCGTGGTAGGTGAGGATGAAGTCCGCCCCGGCGCGCCGGATCGACGTGAGCAGCTCGAGCACCGCGCGCTTCTCGTCGATCATCCCGCGCTCCGCGGCCGCCTTGATCATCGCGTATTCGCCGCTGACGTTGTAGGCGCCGAGCGGCAGCGTCGTCGCCTCGCGCACGCGGGCGATGACGTCGAGGTACGGGAGCGCGGGCTTCACCATGAGCATGTCGGCCCCCTCCTCCTCGTCGAGCGCCGCCTCGCGCAGCCCCTCGCGCGCGTTGCCAGGGTCCATCTGGTAGCCGGCCCTGTCGCCGAACTTGGGCGCGCAGTCGGCCGCCTCGCGGAACGGCCCGTAGAAGCCGGACGCATACTTCACGGCGTAGGAGAGGATCGCCGTCCTCGTGAGCGACTCGGCGTCGAGCGCGCGCCGGATCGCCGCGACGCGGCCGTCCATCATGTCGCTCGGCGCGACGACGTCGGCCCCCGCCCTGGCGTGGATCACCGCCGCCCGCGCGAGCACCTCGAGCGTCGCGTCGTTGTCGACGTCGACCGCGCCGGACGCGTCCTCCCGGAGCAGCCCGCAGTGGCCGTGGTCGGTGTACTCGTCCACGCACACGTCGGTCACCACGAGGAGCTCCGGCACCGCGTCCTTCATCGCCCTCACGGCGCGCGGGACCGGGCCGTCCGGATCGTAGGCGCTCGTGCCCGACGCGTCCTTCGTGCGCGGGAGGCCGAAGAGGATCGTCCCGCCGATGCCGAGCTCCTTGCAGAGCCGCGCCTGCGCGGCCGCGGCGCTCACCGGGAGCTGCGAGACGCCGGGCATCGTCCCCACCGGGCGAGGCGCGTCGAGCACCTCGTTGAAGAACAGGGGGAGGATGAAATCCCCCGGGTCGAGGGACGTCTCCCGCACCAGGGCGCGGAGGGCGGGAGAGCGACGGAGCCGGCGCGGTCTCTTCGTGGGGAACACGGCGGCGGAGCATAGCAGCCCTGCGCCCGGGGGCGCCGCTCCGGTCGCGGCGCGCGCGATCCGCAGATCGCGGACGCCGGGCGAATCGGCTAGGGTTCGCCCGAAACCGCCCGCATGAGACAGGCTCCCCCACTCCCCGTCATCCGGCCGCGCTCGCCCCGCCGTGCGCGGCGCGCCCGGCCGGCGCCAGCCGGGCGCGCGGAGGGAGATCGCTCAGCGGTGCGCCGCTCCAGGGCGCACGGCCGGGTGCGCCGCCGCTCCGGCGCGCAGCGAGGTCCTTTCTCCGGACAGCGGGACCGTGTCGTCGTCGTCCGCCGCAAACTCCTCGTCCGGCTGCACCGCGGGCGTCGCCGCGTCGACGACCGTGACCATTGCGATGTCGGACAGCGGGCGCCACACGGTCCACGCCTCATTGCGGACGAAGCTATCGAGCGGGACCATTCCGCTCTCGATGCCCCGCGCGAGCTGGTCGAGATTGACCGGCCCGACCGATCGCTCGCCGTTGCTGACGTACCATCGGTCCGGAAAGCCGCGCTCCGAGCTCCGCAGCTCCTCGAACAGTTTCACAGATCTCATCGAATGGACTCCAGAAACCGCCGGACGTTGAATCGAACGGGTGCGATTCTATACCCCTAACGCAACGAGTCAACATCACTGCAGAATCGCTATGACAATCAACGTCTGCCATGAATGAGCGACAGAATGACGGGAGTTTGATGGCGCTTTCCGGGCGTCACGATGTCTCCGACGAGGGCCATGGCGCGGGGGCCGCGCTCGCCCCGCCGCGCGCGGCGCCGGGCGCGGCGAGCCCCGGCGTCGTGTACCTCGTCGGCGCCGGCCCGGGCGATCCGGGGCTCTTCACGCTGCGCGGCGCGGAGCTCCTCGCCACGGCCGACGTCGTGCTGCACGACGAGCTCGTCCACCCCGCGCTGCTGGACGGCGTCCGGGAGGACGCCGAGGTGCGCTCGGTCGGCAAGCGCGGCGGCGACCGGGTGCAGAAGGACGCGAAGCAGGCGGAGATCGACGCGGAGCTCGTCGCGCTCGGGCTCGCGGGCCGCAGCGTCGTCCGGCTGAAGGGGGGCGATCCGTTCCTCTTCGGGCGCGGCTCCGAGGAAGCGGAGGCGCTCGCGCGGGCCGGGGTGCCGTTCGAGGTGGTGCCGGGCGTCTGCTCTCCGCTCGGCGCGACGGCCTACGCCGGCATCTCGCTGACGCACCGGAACATCGCCTCCAGCGTGATGATCGTCAGCGGCGTGACCCGGGCGGGCAAGTCCTTCGACTGGAGCGAGCTCGCGTCGGTCCGCGGGACCATCTGCGTGCTGATGGGCATGCAGGCCCTCGACGCCGTGGTCGCGGGGCTGACGGGGCCGGGGCGCCGCGATCCCGCGACGCCGGCGGTCGCGATCCAGTGGGGGACGCGGGCTGACCAGCGCGTCGTCTCGAGCCGCCTCGACGAGCTGCCCCTGCGCGCCCGGGAGGCGGGGCTCCAGAGCCCCGCGGTCATCGTCGTCGGCGCCGTCACCGGCCTGCGCGACGCGCTGCGCTGGTTCGACCGCAAGCCGCTGTTCGGCAAGCGCGTGCTCGTGACCCGGCCGCGCCACCAGGCGCGCTCGACGTCCAGGCTCATCCGCCTCCGCGGCGGCGAGGCGGTGGAGCTCGCGACCATCGAGATCCACCCGCCGCCCGATCCCGCGCGGGTCACCGACGCCGTCCGCGGGCTCTCCGGCTACGACGCCGTCCTCTTCACCAGCGAGAACGGCGTCGCCTGCTTCTTCCGGGAGATGGATCGGCTCGGCCTGGACGCGCGCGCCTTCGGCTCGGCGCGCCTCGCCGCGATCGGCCCCGGGACGGCCGCCGCGCTCGCCGCGCGCGGCGTCCGCGCCGACATCGTCCCGGGGGAGTTCCGCGGCGAGGAGCTCGCGCAGGCCGTCCTCGCCGACCCGGTGCTGGCCGAGCGGCTGGCGGCGCGCCCGGCGACCGGCGTCCGGGTCCTCCTCCCGCGCGCGCTCGTCGCCCGGGAAGTGCTCCCGGAGCGTCTCCGCGCCGCCGGCTGCGAGGTCGACGTCGTGCCCGTCTACGAGACCCGCCCCGCCTCGGCCGCGCGACGCGAAGAGCTGCTCCGGGCGCTCGCAGCGGGGGCGATCGACGTCGTGCTGCTGACCTCGAGCAGCACCGTCGACAGCCTCTGCGAGCTCCTCGGCGAGGGCGCCGCGGCGCGGCTCGACCGCGTGCTCCTCGCGAGCATCGGACCGATCACGACCGCGACCGCCGAGAAACGCGGGCTCCGGGTCGGCGTGACCGCCGAGGTGAGCACCACAGCAGGTCTCCTGGACGCGCTGGATCGGCACTTCGCCGCTCTCCAGGCTGCCCCTGCAAGCGTCGGCCAGTGACGTGCTGGTCGCACGATGTGCGGCCAGCGCCTCGGCACAAAAAATAAAGAGCGTCGCAGCGGACCTGGGGGGGGGAAGGTCTCCGCCGCGACGCTCGGACTCGGTTTGAGCACGGAGCGTGCCTGCGCCTTCCTGCAATCAATTCAAGCACTTGGGATGCGTAGACAGGAGACACCTTTCGCTCCTGCGCGTTCATGGCGACAGGCATGCTAGGAATTTCCTTACGCAGCAATACGACCTTGCGTCGATAAAGTACTTCACACCCGAGCAAACGTACAGCGCCACAGCTGGACAGCGCCTGTGGGCCGAGCCCCTTCAGGAGCCGCTCTGGCCAGACGAACGCTCACTCGAACGTCGCGCGAACGACGAGGAACTTGTTGTTGAGCTCGATGGTGGTGAGCTTCTCGAAGAAGCGGGGATTGCCGAGCTCGTTCGAGAGCGAGCCGGTGCGCCCGTGCTCGGTGACGAAGTAGAAGGTCTTCACGCCCTTCTTCTTCTGCTCATGGATGTGGTCCTGGAACTTCTTTCCGCTCGACACGAAGGCCGCCAGCTTGTTGCCGGCATAGAAGTTCTCGCCCTTCCAGTTCAGCTGGTAGGCGATGAGCGGCCCGGGGATCTCCTGGCTCGCGCGCGTGTAGGCGAGCAAGGTCTCGCGCTGGCCCCAGTGCGGTGACGTCCGCACGAAGTAGACGTCGAGCCCCCACGCCGTGAACACGACGGCGAGCGAGAGCAGCGCATAAAGGACGTGGCGGCGAAAGCGCGCGACCACCAGCAGCAAGCACAGGACGGCCGCGGCGATGGTGAACGCCCACAGGGTCGCGGAGAAGTCGAGCGACTGCGGCCAGGGGCGCTTGTAGTTGTACGTGAAGAGGTGCAGCAGCCTGGCCTGGCTCGGCTGCCCCTCGCGGGCCATCGCGAGGTCGCGCCCGACGAAGAAGACCAGGATCGCAGCGCCGATCGCGACCGCGCCGAGCATGGCGCGCTCGTAGACGACCGCCGCGCTGGAGCGCGCCGACGGCGGCGCCGAGGAGGCTCCGCCCGAGCGGCGCGCGAGCCCTCGCGCGCCGTCCTGAAGGCGCAGCATGTCGTCGAGCAGGATGCCCGTGAGCATCGCCGCGGGCGGGACGGCGGGCAGGATGTAGTGGTGGAACTTCGTCAGCATCAGCGAGAAGAGCGCGAAGCCGAAGATGAACCACATGGCCAGGAACACCGAGGCGTCGCTCTGGCGGACGTCGGCCAGGCCGGGCTCACCCGAGGCTCGGCTCTCCCCGGCAGGGCCCCCGGCTGCGGCCTCTCCCCGTTCACCGCCCGTTCCCCCCTCCCCTGCCGCTGCCCCCTCGCGCCGCCTGAGCCACCACACGAGCGAGGCGGGCACGAGCCCCGTCCACGGGAACATCGCGTAGCCGAGCTGCCACACGTAGTAGCGGAAGCTCACGTCATCGCCCTCGTTCGTGTCGTGGACGTGCGTGAAGGCGCGCTTGAACATGTCGTGGAACAGCAGCCTGTCGGTGAAAGGCTGCCCGTGCCGCGCGTACATCGCGACGAACCAGGGCAGCGCGACGCACGCGAGCACGAGCAGCCCGACGGGGATCTCCATCTTGAGCAGGTCGCGGTACCGGCGCGAGACGACGACGTAGCCGAGCGCGCAGAGCACCGGGAGGCCGAAGCCCGCCGGCCCCTTGGCCATCGTGGAGAGGGCGGCGAAGAACCACGCCGACAGGAAGAGGAGCCGCTGCACGCGCCGCTCTCCCCAGCTCGCGTAGAGGACGATGCCGAGCGTCTGCGCCCAGACGAGCGCCTGGAGCGCCGGCTGCAAGCCGGGGAGCACGGGCACGAACGCCCGGCAGGCCTCGTTGCCCGGGAGCCCGCAGTTGCCCGCGGAGCCCGAGCTGAAGACGTCGCCGTGAAGGCGCACGCCGAAGGGCGCCGCCTGGATCTCGACGTGCCTCGAGAGCAGGTAGAGGATCTGCGGCAGCGCGCACGCGATGATCGCCCCGAGCACGAGGTGGTAGGCCGAGAGGCCGACCTTCAGCCCGCCGACGTCGACCTCGTGGACGCGCGCCTCGCGCGCCTCGTCGGTGTGGATGCCGAGCAGGAGGAGCGCCATCGCCGCGGCCATGGTCGCGACGAACGGCATGTCCGTCATGGTCTGGTGCGAGACCAAAAACCACTGCGGCATCGTCGCGAGGACGACCCCCGCGAGCAGCCCCGCGCGGCGGCTGAAGATCGTCGCGATGGCCTTGTAGAGGAGGTAAACGGCGATGAGCGTCAGCGCGAAGATGGGCAGCCTGACCGCCCACTCGGGCCACGGCGTGCGCCCCTCGGCGACCGCCGAGAGCATCTCCCCCGCGCGGTAGCGGACGCCGAAGGCCGCCATGGCGAGCGCTTGCATCCAGAAGTCGAGCACCGGCTTCGACCAGAACCAGCCGTCCTGCGCCCACCACAGGGAGATCCAGTCGTTCCGCGCCAGGATCTCGCGCGCGACCTCGCCGTAGTGCGTCTCCCACGGATCGGTGAGCGAGTGGCTCCCGAGCATGGGCAGGTAGAGCAGCGTGACGAGGGCGACGAGCCAGAAGCCATGCCGCCGGAGCAGGGGGCGCGGGGCGCCCGTCTCGTCGACGCGGAGGGCGCCGAGGCGCTCGCCGAGCCGGAACGCGCCGACGACCGCGGCGAGGAACGCCGCAGGGATCGCGACCGCGGGGATCGCCAGCGAGAGCAGCGCAGGCGCGCCGCCCCGCGAGAGGGAGAGCGGCGAGAAGTAGCCCGCCACGGTCAGCGTGATCAGCGCGAAGAACGCGGCGAGCCCGCCCCCGAGCAGCGCGAGCGGGCCGAGCAGATCGCGGATCCCGACGCGCGCGGCGACGCGCTCGGGTGGGTCGTCGAACGTGCCGAGCAGATCGAGCAGGCCGAGCGTCGCGACGCCGACCGCGAGCGCGCCGAGCGGGACCCCCCAGCGAAACTGGGGCGCGAGCGCCATCACGACGAACGCGACGAGCGAGCCCGCGCCGAACACGGCAGCGCCGCGCCAGCGGAGCGGGTTGCCCTGGGGGACGAGGCGCTCCTCGTCGGCGTCGGGCTCGACGTCGTCCGTGCCGCCCGCGCGGTCGTCCTCGGCCGCCTCGCCCTCCGGCGACGCAGCGCGCGGCCCGTCGCCGGAGGTCGTCTCGTCGCGGGCGTCCGCGGTCGCGCCGCCGCTCTTGTCGTGCGTTTCGTTCATGGCTGCGCCGGACGCGGAACGAGGCGCGGCCCTGACGTAGCAACTCTACGTCGCCGGGCAAAGCAGCGGCCGCGCGTCGGGCGCGGCGCGCGGCTACTTCGTCAAGCGCGCGATCTCTTCCTTGATGATCGTCTCGGCGAGGACCGGCACGACCTCCCAGACGACGCGCTCCACGACGTCGCGGGACAGCGCCATCACGGCCTCGATCTGCTCGGCGGTGAGCCCGAGGCCCTCGAGCTTGCCCGCCATCTGGCCGTTGACCTGCGCCGAGGCGGTGGCCGCGACCGCCGCAGGCCCCGACGCCGTCTTCGGCACGCCAGACACCGGCGTCGGCGAGAAGGCCATCGTCGTCTGCGGCAGGCCCGACGACGCGCCGGCCGGCGCCGCCGCCTTGACCGACGCCTGGGCCGGCGCGGCGCTGGCGGCGGCAGGCGCGTTGGGCGTGTAGATGAGGGTCTTCGCGCGCTGGAGCGGGCTCGCGGCGGCCCCGGCAGGCTGCGCAGCAGCGGCCGCGGGCTGCGCGGCGGCTGCAGGCTGCGCCGCGGCGGCAGGTGCGCGCGCGGGCGTGGCCGCTGCCGCGGCGGGGGCCGCAGCAGCCGCGGCCGGCTTCCCCTCGCCGCGCGACGCCAGCAGCTTCTTGACCTTGTCGATCATCTGCTGCGTGTCGAACGGCTTGTCCATGTGATCGTCGGCCTGCGCGCTCGAGCCCTTCGCAGGGTCGAACGGGTTCTGCTTGGACGACAGGATCAGGACCGGCGTCGACGGGGATGCCTGCTTGATCGCCTTGCACAGCTCGTAGCCGTTCTTCGGCTCGAGCGTGACGTCGGCGATCACCAGGTCGGGTTTATCGCTCTTGAGCTTCTGCAGCGCAGCGTCGGCGCTGCTCGCCGTCACGACGCGGAAATCCTGACCCGCAAAGGTGATTTCGAGCACTTTGCGCATGGTCACGCTGTCGTCTACGGCGAGAAGGGTGCTGGCCACGAACGGGTCTCCTCTCAGATGGCGAGAAAGCGATGACGGCTCTGGATATCTTCGGCTCCGGTCGCGCGATGTGTCAACATTCGCGGTCGATTTCGCCCCGCGGGCCCCGCGGATGAGCGTTTTTTCGCGCCGGTCGAGCCCGGCCCCACGCTGGTGGGCGGGGCCGAGGCGCCCCACGACGAGCCCTCATGCGCCCGCCCCGACCCGCCGTTCCGCCGCTTTCCCCGCTTCCCCCGCGCAACGCTGACGATCACGCCGAGCCGACCGCCGCCGACCCGGCCGCGGCCGTGCGACCGCCGCAGGACGGCCACTGGATAGTTCCGGCAGAGCTGGACCGGCGGCCGCTCGACGGCGCGGTCCGGGCGCTCGCGTCGGTCTCGTGGTCCGACGCGCGCCGGCTGATCGAGACAGGCAAGGTGCTGGTCGGCAGCGCCGTGGCGACGAGCCCGCGGCGCCGGGTGCTCGGCGGGGAGCGGATCGAGGTCCGCCTGCGCGCGCCGCGGCCGGAGACCGTGCGGCGGCGCAAGCTCGAGGGCGAGCTCGTCGTCTACGCGGACGCGAGCGTCGTCGTCGTGAACAAACCCGCCGGGGTGAGCACCATCCCGTACGGCGACGAGGACCCCGCGGAGCAGGCCGCGACGCTCGACGCGCTCGTGCGGGAGGTGCTGTCCCGGCGCGACCGCCTGCGCGGGCGCGCGCCGCTCGGCGTCGTGCAGCGCCTCGACAAGGGCACGAGCGGGCTCCTCGTCTTCGCGCGGACGCTCGCCGCGAAGAAGCACCTCGCGCAGCAGCTCCGCGTCCGCTCGATGCACCGGCAGTACCTCGCGCTCGCGCACGGCGCGGTCCCGCGCGGCACGCACCGCAGCTACCTCGTCGAGGATCGGGGCGACGGGCTGCGCGGCTCGGCGCGGGACGGGCGCCGCGAGGGGCAGCTCGCGGTGACGCACGTCGAGCCGGTCGAGGCGCTCCGGGGGCTGCAGGGCGAGGCCGCGGGCGCGACGCTCGTCGCCTGCCGCCTCGAGACGGGGCGCACGCACCAGATCCGCATCCACCTCGCGGAGTCCGGGCACCCGCTCGTCGGCGAGGCGGTCTACGTGCGCGATTTCCGCGGGCCGAGGATCCAGGCCCCGCGGCTGATGCTCCACGCGGCCGAGCTCGGCTTCAGCCACCCGGCCGACGAGCGGCCGATGCGGTTCCAGGCGCCGCCGCCCGCCGACTTCGAGGAGGTGCTCGATCGGCTCCGCGAGCCGCGGCAGAAGGGCGCTACTTGACCTTGCCGCGCGCCTCGCTCATCGCCGCGGCGGTGGCGTCGACGAGCGGCATCACCTTCGCGTAGTCCATCCGCGTCGGGCCGAGCACGCCCACGGTCCCCGCGACGCGCCCGTTCTCCATGTACGGCGCGGCGACGAGGCTGAGCTGGCCGCCGCCCAGATCGCCCGCCTCGCTGCCGACGAAGACGGTGACCTCGCCCGCGCCGGCGGCGAGGGTCCGGTCGAGCAGATCGACGAGCTCCTCGCGCTCCTCGAGCGCCTTCATGAGCTTCTTGAGCCGGTCGACGTCGGCGTACTCCGGCAGGTCGATCAGGCGGTTCTGCCCCTCGATGACGACCTCGCCGCTACGCCGCGTCACGTCGGCCGTCGCCTTGCTGCCGAGCTCGAAGGCGCGGCGCCTCAGCGCGTCGATCTGGAGGCGCTCGTCCGCGAGGCGGCGGGCGAAGAGGTCCCGGATCTCGCCCAGCGTGCGCCCCTCGATGACGTCGGCGAGCAGGTTGTGGATCCGGGTGAGCTCCCCCTCGCTGACCGCCTCGTCGACCGAGATGAAGCGGTTCTCGACCGAGCCGTCGGCGAAGACGAGCACGGCGAGGAGCTGCCCGGGCTTCGTCGGGATGAAGCGGAGCTGGGCGAGGGCGCGGATCTCCGCCCGCGGCGCCGCGACGACCGCCGCGGCGCCCGACAGCTCGGAGAGGTAGCGCCCCGTCTCGCGGAGCGGATCGCTGGCGACCGCGTAGATCTCGGTGAACCGGGCGGTGAGCTCGGCCTGCTGCTCGTGGGAGAGCGACCGGAGCTCGACGAGCGCGTCGATGAACAACCGGAGCGCGCGGTCGGTCGGGATCCGCCCCGCGGAGGTGTGCGGCTGGTGGAGGTAGCCGGCCTCCTCGAGGTCCGCGAGCACGTTCCGGATCGAGGCAGCCGAGAGATCGAGCCCGTACTTCCGCGCGAGCGTCCTGCTGCCTACAGGGTCGCCCGTCGCGATGAACTCGGTGACCGCGGCGAAAAGGATCTTCCGAGCGCGATTGGAGAGATCTCCCATGTCAGCTGCATGCGGCGCATGCGCGCGCCGCGGTGGCTACCTGGCCCAGGGACTGCCCGGACCGGGAAGCCATGCGGACCGGGCCTTCGCTCCCATACGTCAAGACGCGCGGGCGGGCGCTGGGCCCACGGAGGCGCATGCGGTCTATTTTGAGGCGATCGCGCGGCCCGGTCAAATAGCGCGGTAGGATGGGCGCGGCCGCCGCACCGGAGGTCGTGGTTCCCGCAGTTCCGCAGTTCCGCAGTTCCGCAGTTCCGCAGTTCCGCAGTTCCGGTGGTTCCCTTGTCGCTCGAGGCTCCCTGGTCAGCCCGGGCCACCCGGGAGCTCGATGCGCGGTGAGGCCCCCCAGCACCGATGCCGTCCGCACGTCACGCCGCCATCGCCTGCGCGCTCGCCCTCGCGCTCGGTCCGCTCGCGACCGCGCCGAGCGCGCAGGGCAAGCCGAAGGTGAAGTTCCATCAGGACTGGGCCAGGCACCCGTCGGCGCGCTACGCGGCGATGAGCGCGGCGCAGTGCCGGGAGGCGCTCGTGCGGCGGAAGATCGCGTTCGAGCCGGTGCGGCGCGCGCCGGGCGTGCTCGCGCCGGTGCGGCTGATGCAGGGGGTCGGCGGCGTGCTCTACCGGACGGCGCTGCCGGCCCACCGGCGCGCGGACAACCCGTACGACGTCTTCGACTGCCGCCTCGCGCTCGCGCTCTCGGACTTCAGCCGGATCCTGCGCGTGCACGACATCACCGAGGTGCTGATGTACTCGGCCTGGCGGCCTCCGCACGCCATGTGGCCCGAGGGCAAGCTGGCGACGAGGCACCCCGGCGGGCTCGCCATCGATCCCTACAGGTTCGTCAAGCGGCGCGTCGGCGACGCGTTCGCGGAGGAGTGGCTCGACGTCGAGCGCGACTTCGTGGGCAGGCGCGGCGCGCCGGTGTGCGGCGAGGGCGCGGGCAAGCCCGCGGGCCGCGGCGCGGCCGGCCGGGGGACGAGCGGCCTGCCGGCGGACGCGGCCGCGCGCGAGCTGCGCTCCATCGTGTGCGAGGCCGCGGACCAGCACATCTTCACGTCGATCCTCACGCCCAACTACGACCGGGCGCACAAAAATCACCTGCATCTCGAGGTGACCCCCGGCGTCCAATGGCAGCTCGTGCGCTGATCCGGGGGGCGCAGCCCTCCCGGGCGCAAACCCGCTCTCGCCCCGAGGTCGACCCGCTATGTTAGCCCGCGTGCCCGCACGAAGACCCTCGCCCCCCCGCGCCTCTGTCGCGTCCGCCGCGCTGGCGCTCGCCGCCATCGCGCTGTCGTTCACGTTCGTGGGCTGCCCGTGCCTCAGCGGCCCGGTGAACGCGAGCCCGGGCCTCAGGTGGTTCCTCTTCTCGAACTTCGGCGCCAGCAAGATCTGCCCCGAGATGCTGAAGAGCGGGGTCTCGCTGCGCCTGCAGGACAGGTCGTCGTCCATCGGGCGGTTCTTCCCGATGCAGTGCTCGTACGACGTCAACGACGCGGCCCAGACGGTCACCGTGCACATCGCCGGCACGGGGTACGGCTACATGCAGCCGGCGAAGCGGGTGGGCTTCTCGCTCACGACCTCCGTCGAGTACCGGCCCGACTTCCAGATCGCGGGCGACGACATCTACGTGTGGGGGCGGCTGAACCGGATCGTGCAGGGCCCGAGCTTCCAGCTCGGCTACGTCGAGAACCCGGTCATCGACGTGATGGCGAACGTCCCCCCGTTCGGAGGGCTCGCCAACCTGCTCGGCAACCAGATCGTGGCCGGCGAGATGACCCGCGGGTTCACCGTCGTCTACAACGAGGAGACGGGGAAGGACTTCACGCTCGGGATCCTGACGCCGCCCCAGCGGCCGCACCACCCGTTCGAGGTGGAGGACGACGAGCGGTACACGTTCGCGAACGAGGTCGTCGAGGTGCACGCGCACCAGCGCGACTACCTCGGGCCGTTCGAGGTCGCCGACGTGGACCAGGCGCTTTACCTGAAGGTGAGCGCGCAGGGCGCGCCGGTGGACATCATGATCGTCGACAAGCCCACCGGCGACGCGTGGCGCGAGGCCTACCAGACCGGCAAGCCGCTCGGCCCCCCGCCCGGCCCGGTGCAGGCGGGCGGCCCTCTGCAGCCCGGGATCATCGAGACGCGGCGCTACGCGCTGCGCCCGGGCCTCTACTACGTCGTCATCGACAACACGGCCGCGGCCGGGCTCGTCGCGCCCCCGGTCACGCTGCTCAGCCCCCTCGGAGGCTCGGCCGCGCAGGTCAGCTACATGGCGCAGGTCGGCGAGTGACGCCGGACGCCGGCGCTGGCACCGGCTCGGTGCCGGATCAGAACTGGATCGGTGCCGGATTGCTCGCCGGATCGGTGCCGGATCGGTAGAAGCGTGACGCGACCCGGAAGGGCGCGTCGCGCCGAGCAGCGTGGCCGCCGGCCTTGACGCGGTTCGCCGCGAACGGGATAAACTCGTCATGGCCGTCATCGCGAGAGAGGGGGACAGCGTGACCCACGTCGACAAAGTTGCCCTCGACCGGCTGCGCGCTCGCCTCCAGGCGTACATGGAGAAGAAGGGGCTGAGATCGACGGCGCAGCGCCGGCTCATCGTCGACACGTTCTTCTCGGGCGCCCCCCACATGACGATCGAGGACCTGCTCACGGAGGTGCGCGCGCGCGACCGGGGCATCGGGTACGCGACCGTGTACCGGACGCTCAAGCTGCTCGCGGAGTGCGGCGTGGCCTCGGAGCGCCGGTTCGGAGACGGCCTCAGCCGCTACGAGCTGGCCGACGACGCCAGCGCGCACCACGACCACCTCATCTGCGTGAGCTGCGGGAAGATCATCGAGTTCGAGGAGCCGCGCATCGAGGCGCTCCAGGACGAGATCGCCGCGAAGTACGGCTTCGAGGTGAACTGGCACAAGCACGAGATGTACGGCGTCTGCCTGGAGTGCCGCACGGGCGACGCCAAGGAACCCGCGGAGTCGGCGGACGTCTCGTAGCCCGCCGCGCCGCCGGGTGAGGGACCGGCGGCGGCCCGCGCGCGCCGCGCTCAGCTCTTCGCGTCGAGCGCGCGGGCGTGGACGACGGCCATGACGCCGCCGAGCAGCGAGGCGATCGGGGCGTAGGCCGGCGGGAGCACGAAGGCGGAGATGACCGCGGCGCCGACGAGCGCCGGGGCGACGCTCAGCGCGAGCCCGACGCGCGCCTCCAGGCGCGTGCGGTGCGCGAGCGCGAGGGAGAGCGCGGCGTCGCGGACGTCGTCGGAGGCGAGGACCACGGAGAAGTCGGCGGGCGCGGAGCCGGCGGCGCCGAGCGCCACCGAGACGTCCGCGGCGCCGAGCGCGGCGTCGTCGACGCCCGCGTGGCCGAGCACGGCGACGCTCGTGCCCGCGTCGATCAGGCGGCGCACCTCGGCGCCGCGATCCGCGGGGAGGATCTCGGGGCGGATGTGGTCGATGTCGAGCGACCGGCCGATCGCCTCGCACGTCTCGCGCGCGTCGCCCGACATCAGCACGGGCTCGACCTGCGCGTCGAGCAGGTGCTGGATGGCGGCCCGCGCCCCGGGGCGGAGCCCATCCTGCAGGCCGATGAGGCCGACGAGGCGAGCGCCCACCGCGACGAGCACGACCGTGCGCCCCAGCGCCTCGAGCTCCGCCACGCGGGTCTCGGCCGCGGCGATCGAGATCCGCTGCTCGAGCATGAGCGCGCGGTTGCCGACGCAGAGCTCCTCGCCGGACGACGTGACGGCCGTCACGCCGAGGCCCGGGTGGAAGTTGGGGTTGCGCACGCCGTCGGGGCGCAACCCGCGGACGCGGGCGGCGCGGACGATCGCGGTCGCGACCGGGTGCTCCTCGGTGCGCTCCGCGCCGGCCGCCAGCGCGAGCACGTCGCTCGGCGTGAGCTTCTGGCCGGTCGCCTCGAGCTCCGCGAGCTCGGGCTCGCCGAGCAGCAGCGTGCCGCGGGCGCAGAACACGGCGACCGAGACCCGGCCGGCGCGGTCCCAGGCGTCGGCGCTCTTGTAGACGATGCCCCGGCGGAGCCCGAGCAGGATGCCGCGCGCGACGTGGACCGACGCGATCGAGGCCGTGATCGCCGTGGCCAGCGCGGCGAACACGGCGGTCGCCGTCATCGCGATCTCGACGGGCGCGCGCCCGGCGACGAAGGCGGAGAGCGCGGCGATCGCCGCGGCGCCGAGCGCCCAGCGCTCGGTCAGGGCGCGGGACGCCTGCGCGATGGGCGCGAGGGCGTCCGCGCGCCGGCGGGCGTCGAGCAGCACGCGCGCGACCGCGCGATCGCCGCCGGAGAAGGTGCAGGCGCCGACGAGGCGGCCCCGGACCACGGTCGCCCCCGCGATGATCGGATCGCCGTCGCGGCGACGGGCCGGCGTGGCGGCGCCGATCCAGGGGAGCACCTCGACGTCGCCCCCCGTGACCACGAGGTCGACGGGGACGATCTCCCCGGCGTCGACCTGGACGCTCTCGCCCGGCCGGAGCTCATAGAGCGCGTCGTCGGCCCCGCTGGCCGCGCCGTCCTCGCCGCCGCGCGGCAGAGATCGGTCGGAGGGCGCCGGGCCCTGCGCCCACGCGACCGGCGGCCGGCGGGCCGGCGTGGAGAGCGCCGACGCGATCCAGGCCCGCTCCGCGAACACGCGGTGGCGCGCGCTCTCGATGAGCCAGGCGCTGATCGCGCTGGCGGTGGCGATGACGCCCGCGAGCGACGCCGCCTCTGCCGCGAGGGCGCGATCCTGGCCGAAGAGGGCCCAGACGGCGACCACGAGCCCGCCGAGGACGGGGGCGAGCATCGGCGCCGGGTGCGGATCCGTGGCGTCGCGCGCGGTCGTGGCGGCGCGGCCGAGGAGCATCCCCGCGCTCACCGTGGCGAGCACGATGCGCGCGCCGATGACGAGCTTCGCGTCCCCGGCCAGGGTGAGCGCGACGGCGAGCGTCCCCGCGATGATCGCGAGCACGAGCAGGAGCGCGCCGATGTCGCGCGCCTCGATCGCCTCGTAGCGCTGCGGCTCCTCGCTGAGGATGGTGTTCCCGATCGGCTCGAGCAGCGCGCGGTCGTCGTCGAGGACGGGCAGCTCCGGTAGCCGCTCGTCGATCGACACGGGCGGGAACGCGTCGACGATCGGCGCGTCGAGATCGGCGGGGCGCGCGGCGCCGTCGTCGGCGCCCGCCCGCGCGGGCTCGGCGCGCGGGGCGGCGGCGTGAGGCCCGGCGGTGCCGGGCGGCGCCGCCGACGAGGGCCCCCGGGCGGGCGCGCCGTGGAGGGGGGCGCCCGCGGCCGCGAAGCCGGCGGGCCGGGCGTCACCCGGCGCGGGCGGCGCCTCGCCGAGGAAGGCGTGGCGGCACCGGGCGTTGCAGAAGTAATGGAACCGCAGGTCGAAGATCGCGACGTGCCCGGCGCGGAGCGGGTCGATCAGCTTGCTGCAGCCCGAGCACGGGAGGGGCGCGACGGTGGGCCCGGCTGCGCGCGGAGAGGCCACCTCAACCCGCAGCCGGCATCTCGGCGAGCGCGGCCTCGACCTCGGCCAGCGCCTCGTCGATCTGGGCCTCGCTCACGACGAGGGGCGGCGTGAACCGGAGCACGTTGCTGCCCGCGACCGTGAGCAGCACGCCCCGGTCGCGCGCGCGGCCGAGCGCGACGCGCGTGTCGATGCCGGGCGCGAGGATGAGCCCGCGGAGCAGTCCGCGCCCGCGCTCGCCGGCGCACACGTGCGGCAGCTTCGCGGCGATCGCGGCGAGGCCGCGGCCGAGCTGCTCGCCGCGCTTCTCGGCCGCCTCGCAGAGCTTCTCCTCCTCGATCACCGCGAGCACCGTGCGCGCCGTGGCGGAGGCGAGCGCGTTGCCGCCGTACGTCGAGCCGTGCGAGCCCGGCGGCAACGCGCTGTTGAGCTTCTCCCGCAGCACGAGCGCGCCGATCGGGAACCCGCCGCCGAGCCCCTTCGCGAGCGCCGCCGCGTCGCCCTGGACGCCGTCGTGGTTCGCGCCGAGCCAGCGCCCCGTGCGCCCGATGCCGGTCTGCACCTCGTCGAGGAGCAGCAGCGCGCCGTGCTCGTCCGCGATGCGCCGCAGCTCGGCGAGGAACCCGGCCGGCGCGGGCAGGACGCCGCCCTCCCCCTGCACCGGCTCCACGAGGATCCCCGCGACGTCCGGGCCCATGGCGGCGCGCACCGCGTCCACGTCCCCGTAGGGCACGTGCGTGACGCCCTCGAGCGAGGGGCCGAAGCCCTCGCGGTACTTCGGCGTCCCGGTCAGGGCGACCGCGCCGAGCGTGCGGCCGTGGAACGCGTTCTCGAACGCGATGATCCGGTAGCGCTCGGTCTGCCCCTGGTTGAAGAAGTGGCGGCGCGCCAGCTTGAGCATCGCCTCGTTCGCCTCCGCGCCCGAGTTGCAGAAGAAGGCGCGGTCGAAGCCGGTCTTCGCGCAGAGCTCCTCCGCGAGGCGGAGGTTCTCGGCGTTGAAGAAGTAGTTGGAGACGTGCATGAGGCGGCCCGCCTGCTCGGCGATGGTCGCCACGAGCCGCGGGTGAGCATGGCCGAGCGACGCCACCGCCACGCCGGCGAACATGTCGAGGTACCGGCGCCCCTCCGTGTCGAAGAGCTCGCAGCCCCGGCCGCGGTCGAGGACGAACGGCGGCTGGCGGTAGTTGCCGAGGAGGTGCTTCTGCGCGGCGAGGAGCCGCGAGGTGGCGGGCGTCGAGGCGTTCGCCGGAGGCGGTTCGCCGGTGGGGCTTGTGGCGATGCTCATGGGGCCCGATCTAACGCCGGGCAGGGGGTCGGAGCAAACGGTCGATGCACGCCGGCCGCGGATCGCGGAGACCCGGGCAAAACCTGCGAGAAAGCGCGTCCGGAGCGCCCGCGCGCCGGCGCCCGCGGCCGCCCGAGGGCGCCGGCGGCCGACCCCGGGGGGCGCCGCGGCCGAGCGCGCCGGCGCTCGCCGCCGGCCCCCCCTCGGGGCCTGGCGATTGCCAGCGGATCGCGGCTGGTTATAGTGCCGCCGTCCTATGAGCGATTCGGAACAAAATGGGTCGAGCCAGAACACCGAGGAGCAGGCGGAGGTGCAGGCGGAGCGCGCAGAGCCCGCAGAGCCCGCAGAGCAGCGAGCCCCCACCCTCGAAGACAAGCTCGCCGAGGCGCAGGCCGAGGCGGCGCGGACGCGCGAGCAGCTCCTGCGCACCGCGGCCGATTTCGACAACTTCCGGAAGCGCTCCCGGCGCGAGGTCGAGGAGGCGCAGCGCCGCGGCCGCGAGTCGATCCTGAAGGATCTGCTCCCGGTCTTCGACAACCTCGAGCGCGCCGCCAGCCACGCCGAGAACGCGCCCGACGTGAAGTCGGTCGCCGAGGGCGTGCGGATCGTGGCGAAGCAGTTCGTGGACACGCTCGATCGCATGGGCATCAAGCGCATCCCCGCGGTCGGCAAGCCCTTCGATCCGAGCGTGCACGAGGCCATCCAGCAGATCGAGTCGACCGAGCACCCGGCCGGCGTCGTGATCGCGGAGGTCCAGCCGGGGTACATCCTCGGCGATTACCTGATCCGCGCGGCGATGGTCGTCGTCTCGAAGGGCTCGCCCGGCGGCGAGTCGTCGACGTCCGAAGCGAACTGAGGCGCGTCGCAGCGCGACGGCTCCCATCGGCGCACACCTCCCGCGCCGCGCGCATCATGGCGGTGGTCCTCTCCGGGATCTGCTGTGCCCCGCCACCTCGCCGCACGATCTCCTCAAATATCGCGGACGCCGAGGTCGTCTCCCCACCCAGCGACCATCGAGGCCTGTAGTATCTTTCGCCGCATATGGGGAAGGTGATCGGCATCGATCTCGGGACGACGAACTCGTGCGTGGCCGTCGTCGAAGGGACAGGGGTCGGCTCGGCGAACGACGTGCGGGTCATCCCCAACGCCGAGGGCGCGCGCACGACCCCCTCGGTGGTCGGCTTCCCGGCGAGCGGCGAGCGCCTCGTCGGGCAGGTCGCGCGGCGCCAGGCGGTCACGAACCCGCAGAACACCGTCTACGCGGTGAAGCGCCTGATGGGCCGCAAGTTCAGCGCGCCCGAGGTCAGCAAGCAGATCTCGCTCGCCCCCTACAAGATCGTCGAGGCGCCGAACAGCGACGCGTGGGTCGAGGTCAAGGGGCGCAGCTACTCGCCGCCCGAGATCTCCGCGATGATCCTCGGCCAGATGAAGCAGGTCGCCGAGCGCTTCCTCGGCGAGCCGGTGACCGAGGCGGTGATCACCGTCCCGGCGTACTTCGACGACGCGCAGCGACAGGCCACGAAGGACGCAGGGCGGATCGCCGGCCTCGACGTGCGCCGCATCATCAACGAGCCGACCGCCGCGGCGCTCGCCTACGGCCTCGACAAGGCCAAGGCCGAGACGATCGCGGTCTACGATCTCGGCGGCGGGACGTTCGACATCTCGATCCTCGAGATCGCGAGCGGGGTCTTCAGCGTCAAGGCGACCGGCGGCGACACCCACCTCGGCGGCGAGGACTTCGACCAGCGCCTCATCGACCTGCTCGCCGACGATTTCGAGGGCGCCCACCGCATCGACCTGCGCCGGGACCGCATGGCGCTGCAGCGGCTCAAGGAGGCGGCGGAGAAGGCGAAGCACGAGCTCTCGTCGTCGCTCGAGACCGAGATCAACATCCCCTTCATCGCCGTCGGCCCGGGCGGCGGGCCGCTCCACCTCGAGCGGACGATGCGGCGCAACGAGCTCGAGATGCTCTGCGAGAGCCTCATCCAGCGCACCATCGACGTCTGCCGCGCGACGCTCGCGGACGCGAAGCTCCCCGTCGCCGCCGTCAACACGGTGGTCCTCGTCGGGGGCATGACGCGGATGCCCGCGGTGCAGGCGGCGGTGCGCGACTTCTTCGGCCGGGAGCCGAACAAGGGCGTGAACCCGGACGAGGTCGTCGCCGTCGGGGCGGCGCTGCAGGGCGCCGCGCTCTCGGGGCACGTGGACGAGGTGCTGCTCCTCGACGTCACGCCCCTGTCGCTCGGCGTCGAGACGGGCGGCGGCGTGATGTTCAAGCTCATCCCGCGGAACACGACGATCCCGACCGAGCGGAGCGAGATCTTCACGACGAGCGTGGACAACCAGAGCTTCGTCCCCGTGCACGTGCTCCAGGGCGAGCGCGAGATGGCCGCCGACTGCCGGAGCCTCGCCCGCTTCGAGCTCACCGGCATCCCGCCCGCGCCCCGCGGGCTGCCCAAGATCCAGGTCACCTTCCGCATCGACGAGAACGGGATCGTCCGCGTCGAGGCGCGCGATCTCGGCACCGGGCGGGTGCAGGAGGTCCGGGTGACCCCGACGAGCGGCCTCACGCCCGACGAGGTCGACAGGCTCGTCTCGGAGGGCGAGCGGTTCAAGCAGACCGACGCGCTCCGCCGGGAGCTCGCCGAGCTCCGCAACCAGGCGGAGACCCTCGTCTACACGACCGAGCAGGCCCTCGAGGGCTACGGGGATCTGCTCGACGCCGAGCTCCTCGGCGAGGTCCACGCCGACTGCGCCGCGCTGCGGAAGCTGCTCGACGGCGGCGGCGACCTCGACGCGCTCCGGGCCGCGTACGCGCGCCTGGAGGGGGCGGCGTTCCGGATCGCGGAGTCGATGTATGGAGGGGACGATGACGCCGGCGCGAACAAGGCCGTTGAGACATGACGCGCGGCCCGGCGACGCTGCCGTCGGGCGCGCGCGGGCTCGCGCGGCGGCCGCCGGCCGCCCCCTCCGGAGCGCCGCGCGCGCTCTAGGCGCGGGGCCGCGCGGGGCGCAGGCGGGACGATGCTGAACGAGACCTTCGGACGCTATCGCCTGCTCGAGCGCCTCGGCGAAGGCGGCATGGCCGAGGTCTTCAAGGCCAAGAGCTTCGGCGTCGAGGGGTTCGAGAAGGTCCTCGTCATCAAGCGCATCCTGCCCAGGCTCGCCGAGCAGGGGCGCTTCGTGGACATGTTCGTGCACGAGGCGAAGCTCGCCGTGCGCCTCTCGCACGCGAACATCGTCCAGGTCTTCGACCTCGGCCGCGTCGACCACCCGAACGGCGACCCGACCAGCTACTTCATCGCGATGGAGTACGTCCCCGGGCTCGACCTGGCGACGCTCCTCGCCCGCTGCCGCCGGGCGAAGCGGCCGATCCCCCTCGGGATGGCCGTGTTCATGACGGCCGAGATCGCGAAGGCGCTCGACCACGCCCACCGACGGCGCGACGAGCAATCGCGCCCCCTCGGCATCGTCCACCGCGACATCTCGCCCCAGAACATCCTGCTCTCCTGGGAGGGCGAGGTGAAGGTCACCGACTTCGGCATCGCCAAGGCCACGCAGTCGATGACCGAGGAGGAGGTCGGCGAGAAGCGCGCCGGGCGCATCCGCGGCAAGCTCGCCTACATGAGCCCCGAGCAGTCGCGCGCGGGCGCGATCGACGGCAGGAGCGACCTCTTCTCGCTCGGGACGGTGCTCTACGAGATGCTCGCCGGCTCGAACCCGTTCGCGGCGCCGACCGCGTTCGAGGTCATGCGCAGGCTGCAGGCGAGCGAGTACCCGCCGCTCGCGCTCGTGCGCCCCGACGTGCCGAGGCCGCTCGTCGACATCGTGAGCACGATGCTCGCGAGGAACGCCGAGGATCGGTTCCCCGACGCCGGGCGGCTGCACGAGGCGCTGCTCGGCTTCTTCTACGCGACGGGCGAGCGGTTCGGGGCGAACGACCTCGCCGAGTTCCTGGCGCCGTTCCACGAGGAGAAGGCGGGCGCCGAGCTCGAGGCGAGCAACGCGCTCGAGGAGGAGCCGATCGGCGCCAACGAGCGCACGCCCGTCGAGGTGCCGCACACGACGAGCTCGCGCGCCCGCGCGGCGTCCGGGCTCCTCCAGCTCCTCGAGCGGGGCGACAGCAGCCCGGCCGCGCGCGGGCTCGGCGAGCGGCGCGAGGTCACGGCGCTCGTGCTCATCTTCACCGGATCCGGAGAGGACGCGGCGCGGCGCATCGCCCGGGCGCGCGAGGTGCTCGCGCGCTACGGCGCGCTGCTGCTCGAGGAGGAGGCGTCCCAGCTCGTCGCCGTCTTCGGGCTCGGCGACGCGGACGGCCGCGACACCGAGGCCGCGGTGCGCGCCGCGCTCGTGATCCTGCGCTCGCGCGGCGGGGGCGCGGCCGTCTCCGCCGGCATCCACCTCGCCCGCATCCTCGTCGACAGCGCGGGCGCCCCCGTCCGCGACGAGCGGCTCGCCTCGCTCATCGCCTCCGCCCAGGCGCTCGCCCGCGCGACCGAGTCTCAGGTCGCCGTCTCACACCTCACCGGGCGCGTCCTGCGCAACGCGTTCACGACCGAGGAGCTGCCCGGCGCGGGCCGGACGGCGCCCGAGGGGGGGCGCGTCGTCACCTCCGCGCACCCGCCGGACGGCGCCTACGGCCGCTTCGTCGGCCGCCGCGAGGAGCTCAAGCAGCTCGGCGACATCCTCGCCGCCGCCACGCGCAAGCGCGCGCAGATCGCCGTGATCCAGGGTGAGCGCGGCATCGGCAAGACGCGGCTCCTCGCCGAGATGGAGCGGCGGCTCTCGAAGGGCGACTACAACGTCGGCGTCTACGTCGCGTCGTGTCCGCACAACGGCGCCGACGTCCCGTGGAGCGGCCTCACCGCGATGCTGCAGGTGCTCTGCGGCATCCAGGAGGGCGACGACGAGGAGCGCATCCGCGCGGTGCTGCCGCGGCTCAGGGCGCTCGGCCTCCGCGAGGACGAGTCCGCGGCGGTGCTCGGCCAGCTCGGCGCGTCGCTCGTCGACCAGCGCGCGCCGCAGGGGACGAGCGCGATCCTGCGCGCGGCCTTCCCGCGCATGGTGCAGAGCCTCTGCGAGGATCGGCTCCACTGCTTCGCCTGGGATGACGCGCAGGCGATGGACCAGCTCACCGCCGAGACGCTCCTCGCCACGGCCGGCCGGGCCGGCGGGCTCCGCGCCGTGCTGATCCTGGCGACGCGCAGCGACCCGCCGCCGCTGCTCGAGGCGCACCCCCACTTCTACCGGATCCGGGTCGGGGAGCTCTCGGACAGCGACGGCGCGCGCCTCATGGCGGCGCGCATCGGCGCCACGCTCCTGCCGCCCGAGCTGCTCGCCTTCTGCCGCGAGCGCGCCGGCGGCCACCCGCTCTTCCTCGAGGAGCTCATCAAGGAGCTCAGCGACTCCGGCGCGCTCGGCGTCTCGGGCGGCGTCGTGAAGGCGCGGCTCGACGGCGCGTCGGCGGTGCCGCGCTCGCTGCGCACCCTCATCGCCACCCGGGTGCGGCGGCTCGAACCGAGCGACCGCGCCGTGCTCCAGGCCGCCGCGATCCTCGGCGATCCGGTGCCGACCGAGGTCCTCGCGGCGCTGCTCCAGCAGAAGCTCTCGGCGGTGAACCGGGCGATCTCCGGGCTCGCGACCCGCGATCTGCTGCGGCTCAAGGGGCCCGCGCAGGCGGGCTTCGCGTCGCCGATGCACGGCGAGATCGTCCTCGACGCGATCCCGCCGGAGCTCCGCCGGGAGCTGCACGCCGCCGCCGCGGCGGCCTACGTCGCGGTCGTCGGCGAGGACGGCGCCGAGCACGCCGAGCGCATCGGGCAGCACTTCTACCAGGCCGGCGACCGCGACCGCGCCGCCACGTTCCACGCGCGGGCGGCGCTCCACAAGATCCGCGCGAGCCAGCTCGATCCCGCGCTCCGGCTGATCTTCCAGGCGCTCGACCTCGCCGACCACGCCCGGCGCGCGCCGGCGGAGCTCGCGGCGTGGCTCGGCGCGCTCGCGGACGTCGTCGTGCGCGTGCGCTCCGCGCCCGATCTCGGCGACGTCGTCGCCCGCGCGCAGCGGCGCATCGACGAGGCCGGCACCCCGGAGCAGAAGCTCTCGGCGCGCGTCGACGTGGCGCGCGCGCTCGGCGCGGTCGACCTGTTCGCGGACGCCTACGCGAAGCTCGAGGAGGCGTACGCCCTCGCCGGCGACCGCGAGGACCTCCGCCGCAAGGCGCTCGCGTGCGAGACGGAGATCGGCGTCAGGACGGGCGACTACGCCCGCGCGGTGCGCGCCGTCGAGCAGCTCGAGGCGATGGGCGAGATCGGCGACGCCCGGCTGCTGCTCGCGATCTCGCAGACGCGCGCGGCGATGGGCGACATCGGGGCGGCGCTGCGCGCGCTCGACCGGGCCGAGGCGCTCGCCGCGCCGGGCGATCTCGCGGCGGCGAGCGAGCGCGAGAAGCAGCGCGTCCTCGTGCACGTCTTCCTCCGCGACTTCGAGGCGGCGGTGAAGACGTCCGCCCGCGCGGTCGACCTCGCCCGGTCCGCGGGCCTGCGCTTCGAGACCGCCGCCGCGCTGCACAACCTCGGCGACGCGAGCCGGCGGCTCGGCGATCTGCCGCGCGCGTACGCGGCGCTCACGAAGTCGCGGGAGCTCGCCGAGGAGAGCGGCCACGAGCGCCTCGTCGCGATCAACCGCGCGCACCTCGCCTACCTCGACGGCCTGAACGGCGCGGCCGACGCCGTCGATCTGCTGAACGAGCTCGCGCGCTACGCCGACGCGCGCTCGTACAGGACGGACGCCCTGGAGAGCCGCTACCTGCTCGGCGCCCTCCTGAAGCACCGCGGCCTCGCGGAGGAGGCGCGGCGCGAGCTCGAGGAGGTGCTCGAGCTCGCCTCGGCGTACGGCAACAAGCTCATCGCCGACGACGCGCGCGCCGCGCTGTCCTGACGCTGACCGCGCGGCCCGCGGTCGTCGACGTGGGCTTACGTGGGCGCTTACTCGTCGGCGAGCTTCTTCTCGAGCGCCTCGAGGTGGGCGCGGACCTGCGGATCGGAGTCCCGCTGCGCCTCGATCTTGCGGACCGCGCTCATCACGGTCGTGTGGTCGCGGTTGCCGAAGGCCCGCCCGATCTCCGGGAAGCTGCACTTCAGCCGCTGCTTGCAGAGGTACATCGCCACGTGGCGCGCGAAGGCCACGCTCTTGTGGCGGTCCTTCGAGGTGAGGTCGATCGAGCGCAGGTGGAAGTGGTGGCACACGGCGCGCTGGATGTCCTCGACGCTCATCATCTGCGCCCGCGGCGGCGACGTGGCCGTGATCTCGGCGCGCGCGAACGGCAGGTCCACCGGGCGGCCGGTGAGCGAGCTCTTGGCCGCGAGCCGGATCAGCGTCCCCTCGAGCTCGCGGACGTTCGAGCGGACCATCTGCGCGAGGTAGAGCGCGACGTCGTCGGTCAGCGCGATGCCCTCGAGCGCCGCCTTGTTCCGGACGATCGCGACGCGCGTCTCCAGCTCCGGCACCTGGATGTCGGCGACGAGCCCCCACGAGAACCGCGAGACGAGGCGCTCTTCCATGCGCTCGAGGTTCTGGGGGTACTTGTCGCTCGTCACCACGATCTGCCGATCGAGCGTGTGGAGCGCGTTGAAGGTGTGGAAGAACTCCTCCTGCGTCTGCTCGCGACCGGCCAGGAACTGGATGTCGTCGACGAGCAGCACGTCGCAGTTCGACCTGTACCTCGCGCGGAACTCGTCCATCCGGTGGTGCTGGATGGCGGTGATGAAGTCGTTCGTGAACTTCTCGGCCGAGACGTAGATGATGCGCGCGTCGGGCCTCCCCTCGAAGACGCGGTGCGCGATCGCGTGCATGAGGTGGGTCTTGCCGAGGCCCGTGCCGCCGCAGATGAAGAGCGGGTTGTACCGGCGCCCCCCGCCGCCCGCGGCCGCGATGGCGGCCGCGTGCGCGAGCTGGTTCGAGGGGCCGACGACGAAGCTCGCGAAGGTGTGCTTCGGGTTGAGGTCGTCCGGCAGCGGCGAGACGCGCCGCACCGGCGGCTCGGGCCGGGGCGCGGGCGCCGGCGCCGCGCTCGTCGGGCGCACGACGAGCGCCCGCGGACGCACGGGGGTGAGCTCCACACGCCGGGCGACCGGCGCGTCGAGGTGCTGATCGATCGTCCACGCCACCTGGACCGACCAGCCCGTGAGCTCGCGAATCTTGTCCGTCAACGCGGGCAGGAAGTTGTCCCTTACCCACTCGAGGACGAACTCGTTCTGGACACGCAGCGTGAGGACGCCGTCCGTCAGATCATCGAACTGAACTCCGCCAAACCACTGATCAAAAGTTGCGGGAGAAAGCGCCCGCGTATGCTCGATCGCCCGATCGAAGACTTCGCGCGGCTCGTGTTTCGGAATCGTCAT